>NZ_CP080764.1:912500-2545000 GCF_019603355.1 Aneurinibacillus thermoaerophilus | reverse complement strand
TGTTAAATAAGTATCAAGCAAAAGCCACATTCTTTGTGGTCGGACAAAAAGCCAAAAACAATCTTGCGATTATCAAAGAACTAAAGCAAAACGGTCATGAAATTGGCAACCATACTTATTTTCATCCTTCTCTCTATCGTATTTCCTTTGCCCGACTTAAAAAGGAAATTGAAGATACAGACAGTATTATTTATGCTATCACCGGAGTGTCCCCTACTTTTTTTCGTCCACCAGGCGGAGTATATAACGAAAAGGTTGTTGAAGCCGCAAAGCAGGGAAATCATCTGTTGGTGATGTGGTCATGGACACAAGACACGAAAGATTGGAAAAACCCGGGCATTCAAAAAATCGTGGACAAAGTCTGCAAAAACGCAAAGCCAGGCAATATCGTTTTATTTCATGACGCAGGAGGAAATCGAACGCAAACGGTGCAGGCTCTGGATATCATTTTAAACAAATTATCAAAAGAAGGATACACGTTTGTAACAGTTTCCCAACTACTCGCTTACAAAGACAGGAATGTAGATTCCACGAAATAGAAAAAATGCATGACAGCACACGTTCTGATCAAGGACATTATAAAAACAGTTTCATTTTGTTTGTTTTTACAAAACGTAAAATGGTGTAAATCGTTATCCCAATATAAAATGCTGCCATTTCCGCAGCTTCTTGTAAGTATCCGGGTGCATGTATAAGATACATTTCACTTAAATGATGCAGAAGTTGAAAATAACCTATTCCGATTAAAAGCAACCTAATCGTTTCTTTTGCTATGGAGAAAGATAGGGACATTTCTTTATTCTGCTTTCTTACCATTCTGAAGTTCCAAGTCATTGCAATATATTCCAATGACAATATGCTAATTATTACACCTTCGTAGCCAAAGCCAGGAATGCCCACAAGAGCGTAACTGAGCAATATCGAACAAACGGTGCCGGCAACAAGTCCTATCATCGGTTCTTTTTTTTTATCTTGCGCCCATAAAACGGTTGTGGTTATCTCCCTTATTCCCGTAATCAGAGGAATAAGGGAAAGATAACGAATAGCTCCTCCTACAGAAGAGTTGCCAAACAAAAGCATCCCGAGTTCATACCCATAAAAAAATAAGAATAAAGATGAGCTCAGCCCCCACATCCATGTTAGTTGGATTGCTAACCGAATACGTCTGAAAACTGCCGCGCTTTGTTTCTCTTTCCACTCTTCTGCAATTTTGGATACCAGCGTATGAGATAAGGCGTCTGTAACTAAAGTTGGAAGGTACACGATTATGGTTGCCATTCCGGAAATCTCTCCAAAGATTCTGGTAGCTTGTGATATGCTTAGCCCAGCATCCTGTAGCCGATGCGGAATAATAAGCGCATCCAGAAATTCGGATAATGGTACAATCAGGCGGGTAACCAAAATAGCCATGGCCATTTTCAAATAACATGATATATCAGGTAGTATAGTAAGCCTCTGCGACCCAAAATTTTCCTCGCTTCCATATGTTTGCCAAACACGGAATCGAAACATGACAAGCAAAAATACCAACGCGCTTGCGGCCCCCGTAAACGCACCAAATACCGCTCCTCCTACAGCAAAGTCATTTCCATATCCTATCCAAAGCGTCGTAAGCGCCAGCATGGTGACCACACGAGTGATCTGTTCCACCACTTCCGAAGCGGCAATAGAACCATAATGTTCCACCCCTTGCAGAAATCCTCTCATCAAACTAAGGAGTGGGACAATGAATAATGCCGGTGCGATATATTGGATGGGCACAGTAAGATGACTGTCTCCCATAAAATCAGCGATGGCCGGTGCAAGCATATACGATGCGCTGCCGATAGCTGCCCCGATAATCATTAAAAGAAACGTGGTTGCTTTTAAAAGAACTTTTCCCTGTTTTTGATTCTTTGCCGTCATAAAAGCAAGAGCGGTCGGAAAGCCTCCAGAAATAAAGGTGAGGAGAAAACCATAATAAGAATAGGCGATCTGGTACAATCCTACTCCTTCTGCTCCTACTATCATATGAAGACAGGCTAAGAAGTGATATGGACAAACATTTGTTTTTACTTAGACGAACTTTTTTAGCAATCATAACTGGTGCTTTAATTGATATTTACCTCATGCAGATATTAAATGGGAAAAGCTAGCCTGCATTGGTTAGCTTTTTTATATAAAGTGGGATTATAGAATATTTTAATGATTTAAAAAAGAAATGAAACTTTAATGATTAGAAATTATGTTAATTAGTCAAAGAAGAATTTTTTAGGGGTGAGTGAAGGTGCACATTATTTCAGCAGTCATCCAAACGGTCAGTGGAGTTTTTTTTGAAGAAAATTCCATATGAAAACTCGCGGCTTCAATCGTGGGATGAAAGATGATTGCTCTGCCATCCATTTGCTACAATATGTTCAATGATTTGTCAATATATAGAATGGTTTTAACTTAATATAGTATCCCATTCCGCCGTTATATTAATTTAGGAATAAATAAAATATGAAAGGGGTTAGATAATGAATTGTAAATATGTTCATGAATGAAGATGAACATATACCAAGAAAATGTTGATTTGTAAAATAGGAGGAAAAAATTGTGGGAAAGAACATTGCAGACAAAACATCAGGGGAAATTAAATTTATTCCTTTGGCCATAATTATCGCCATCGGTTTAATTATCTGGTTTATCACACCGCCGGAAGGGATAAAACCTGATGCGTGGCATTTACTTGCTATTTTTGTAGCAACCATCGTTGGTTTTATTATTAAACCGATGCCGATGGGAAGTCTTTCTATCATTGCTATTACTATGACAGTTATAACAGATATAGTACCTCTTAAAACTGCACTATCAGGATTTGGTAATGGTACCATTTGGATCATTGTATGTGCAATTATTATTTCTCGCGGTGTTACAAAAACGGGATTAGGTTCTCGTATTGCTTATATATTTGTGAATAAATTCGGAAAGAAAACACTAGGTCTTTCATATGCGCTGGCGTTCACTGACCTTATACTTTCTCCAGCCATGCCCAGTAACTCTGCTCGTGCAGGTGGTATCGTATTTCCGATTATTTCCGCTTTGGCTCATTCATTTCATTCAAAACCTGAAGACGGGACAGAGCGGAAAATCGGCTCGTTTTTGATAAAGACTGCATTTCAGGTCAACGTAGTGACATCCGCTATGTTTATGACGGCGATGGCAGCTAATCCACTTATTGTATCAATGGCTAAAGAAGCCGGCATACAAATCAGTTGGAGTGGTTGGATGCTCGCAGCTATTGTCCCTGGTCTCATTAGCTTACTTATTATTCCTTGGTTCATCTACAAGATTTATCCGCCAGAAATTAAAGAAACACCAAACGCGGCAAAATTTGCGATAGAAAAATTAAAAGAAATGGGGCCGATGAGCAAAGCAGAAAAGAGAATGGTTTTTGTATTTGTAACGGTCTTAGGGTTGTGGATTTTTGGTGAAAAGATTGGCGTGGATGCTACTACAGCTGCGCTTGTCGGTGTGTCTTTACTTCTTCTTACTCAAGTATTAACCTGGACAGATGTTAAAGGTGAGAAGATGGCATGGGATACACTTGTATGGTTTGCCGCACTTGTTATGATGGCAGGGCAACTAAATAATCTTGGGTTAATCTCTTGGTTTAGTAAGGAAATTCAGGGATTAGTATCAGGTATGTCTCCAATGGTAGCCTTGTTAGTATTAGGTATGGCTTATTTTTATAGTCACTATTTATTTGCTAGTGCAACTGCACATGTAAGTGCAATGTATGCTGCATTTCTTGCGGTATCTCTTACTGTAGGAGCACCGGGAATGTTTACGGCATTAATGCTCGCGTTTTTCAGTAATCTGTTTGGTTCTATAACTCATTACGGTTTTGGTCCAGCCCCCATTCTCTTTGGTCCTGGTTATGTATCAGAGGGAAAATGGTGGGCTATAGGATTAGCCATCTCAATTATTAATATTATTATTTGGCTAGGAGTTGGCTCCCTTTGGTGGAAACTACTTGGTTTATGGTAGATAGAGTCTTAAAGAAAAATCTCGCTATCTAAATGGGTGGCGGGATTCGTTGCTACAGGTCTTCCAGAAACAACCCGTTTGTATGATTTACAACACACTTGTGCCACATAATTTTCACCAAAAATAACCTGGCCTTGCGCCGGGTTATTTTTGGTGGCTACTAAATGAAAGTGGAGCCATGTTTGCCATCATGGAGCATGAAAATTATCCTCCCCCTGGATGCTTTAATTTCTATGTAGATGATGTTGATACACTTTGAGAACAGGTGAGAGATAAGGGAGAAGTAGTGGAAGAATTATTTTCCACTGCATATGGAATCAGGTTATAATATTATTCCGAATCGCTGCTTCAAGATTTCGTTTCTTTCTTCGGAAGACAAAATCATCCGTTTAGTTTTTATGGAGTTAATTGTCTCGATTAGTGAATCACCCGAAATAGTGATTCGACCATTAGGTGTAGCAAGAGAACAGATAAGTTTTTTCGTGAAATGAGACTCCGAAGAAGTTTGCTGGTACTGATTCATTTCATAAAACTCGTCAAGTTTACGAGGTTTTTTCGTGAATTTAAATTCTGTAATCCATTCATTCTGCACTAATTTCTGGAAACATAAGGTCTCGGAATTTGACTCACTCGTGATACGGTACGAACCACTGACATCGGTGACAATGTCTCCCGAAAGCTGAAGAGGGCTACGCACGGAATCACCAAACCCGACATCGACGATATAGTCTTTTTCGAGGTGTACTAAAAGAGCCATGTGGTCGAACTCAGGGCCATATGTACCATCACCGTGATGAACCCGGCCAGAAACCAGTGACACAGAGAAACCCACATTTTGTAGAAGCCAACCTAACAGTCCGTTCAATTCATAACAATATCCTCCTCGTTTACTTACAACAATTTTTTGGTAAATTGCTTCAAGGTTTATTTCAATAGGACGGGAGTTTATGATGTCCAAGTTTTCAAACGGGACGGACAGCATGTGACGCATTTGAATGAATTGAAGCGACTGGTAATCGGCGTGAATGTCTTCAATATCAACACCAATACGTTTGAGGTACTCGCGTACGTTCAATCAAATCTCCTCCTATGCTTAACAACTTTTCACGTTGTGTATCTGCCATCCAGAAAATATCACCTCTATAAGTATATGATACACACTTTATTCCCTCAAGAAAATTGATTTGTGTTGATAAAAAATTTTACTACATATATGAAGCGAAAGCAGGAGCAGAGCTTGATTTTATCAAAAATTAGGAAGATCTTCGGTTCTTTTTATTTTTGGGCAAGTCTAATATATTAACTTAATGTGCATATACCGGGACTCATTATTGTCGGAAATACATGGGGACACACCCATCCCTTTACTAATGTACCGCTCGTCTTTATACGGTAAGGTAAGAAAGGATTCAATGAATGCCTAGTCCATCAATTGGAACGGGGGAATCATTTTATGGGGTGAAATCGTGTATACGATCGGGCACCTTTCAACCGAACCCGTCAGCTAACCTCGGAGGCATGGGAAAGGGAGAGTGTAATAATTTGTTAAAACGCATGATTACTATTGCAGGAATGACTGGGGTTTTGCTTACCGGAATGAGTAACTTGGTACCTCAACAAGCTCAAGCACAGCAAGTTGAATCACAGCAAGGCGAAGCATATACATGGCCTCACCAGGTGAGCACCAAACAACAGACAGATCCATTTACAAACAATAGGCCAACGCAAAGTGCTAATTTAACTACTGGGTCAGCAACAGGACTTCAGATCGCTAATTATGCCAAACAGTTTATCGGTATACCGTATGTACATGGAGGAAGATCCCCGCAAACCGGATTCGATTGTTCAGGATTTACTTCATATGTGTACAAGCATTTCGGCATCTCGATATCAACTGGTCCTATCGGACAACTGAAACAAGGCTACCAAGTAAGCAAATCCGATATGCAGCCTGGTGATATTGTCTTTTTCCATTCGGGATCACGTAGCGGCTATCACGAAGGAATATATATCGGAAACAATCAGATGATTCATGCACCTGCTCCAGGTAGAGGTGTACAAATCACCGATCTAAGTTCGTCATGGTGCCAAAGCCACTTTGCACAGGTACGCAGATACTTTTAGTTTATAAATCACTTTTCTTTAAAAGAGAGAGCACTGAAAAACGATTGCATTTTCTGTGAACTGAGTGCTGCTGGATTATTTCCAGTGGCATTCTTTATTTTTGTTAACTTTAACTATTCACTTTCTTAACATACGGATTCATTTATAACGAATGGTTAAACTCATAAATGTTTCCTTAGTGACATAAAGCTAGGGGATTTAATTGCTTATTAGGAAATACAAGAAAAAGCACCCATCTTCCGCTTTACGGAAAAAAGTCGGGTACTTTTTCGGTGCTCTCCCGTTTAGGTGGAGGGGCTTTAGATTCTTAGGTTTCAATGGATGGATTAACGCATAAAGCCAATTGTCTTTTCTTCATTTTTCTTAGATTGTATTAACTCTTTCTTTATTTCATTAAATTCTTCTTCCGAGATTATATTTTGTTCTTTAAGCTGTGATAGCCTAAATATTTCTGCGGAAATAGAAGAAGGTTCTAAATTATGATAGTGAATATGGTTGTAGTATTTTTGATTAATATATTTCTCTTTTGCTTGCTGTAATTCTTTTATGAAATCATGTACTTTTTCTGACGAAGGAATATTTTCAAAAAAGACAATGTCTGTTTTATGATCAGATAAAGAAGTATAAGTATTATAATTAAACCAAAACATTATCCAAAAAAAACATGAGATAGGTGAATAAAAAGTCAAAGAGTCTAGCGCTTCTGCTTTATCAGTGTTAGAACTTGCAAACAAATAGTCCCATGCCATCATGGCACTTATTAACGTAAAAATGATAGCTGCAATAAAGGATTTTTTAGGGAATACCGAGAAAGATACCTGATTTTCAGGAATATCTTCGAATTTAATAAGTTTGTCATGCTTAAAGAAAAAGCGTTTATAACCATATAATAGTCCATTTTCAGTGATTTTAAAGGTACGTATAACAAACTTGCTTTTTTGTACTAACATTGTGTATTCACCGCCCATAATATCAAAAGTTACTTTAATAGTAATTATAAAGGAAATCAAATCCTTAATAAACAAAATATAGTATAAATTCTGGAGGAAGGGGATTTCTCGCGTGCCATGGTAAAATAATATTAATAGTAGAATCGCCATGATAAAAGAATTACATATTTTTCAACTATGATGATGGGCATAGATAAAATTATTGTGTAAGGGTGAGGTGTAAATATTCAAAATGGAAATAAGGGACAGTTTTGTCTTAGTGGCCGGATTTGCTCAGCTCCCTAAAGGGACTCCAATTTTTGAAGTGCAAAAATCAATCGGGTGTATTCTTGTTATTGATACAGAAACAGATATTATCGTAGACTGTACTTTTACTTTTATTCGAGATATTACTAATGACTTTATTTCGGCGCTACTTCGTGGAAAATCTATTACACGAGACATCGATGAAATTATTAATACAGTCGAACGCAGATTTATCGTTCCGCCAAAAAAAGCCGTCATACAGGCCATTCTTTCAGGGTATAACCGATATATTGAATTAGATAAAGAAAATGTAAAAAATTAATTAAAACAAAGATGTAAGGGATTGCAATTTACAGAAAATTTTTATATAATTTATTTAAAGTATAATCTTTATATTTACGTTGTTAACTGGGCGATTTGCCGAGGACGGGGCATGAACCCAGTCTCAATAAAGCAAATTGGTAGCCAGTAGAAACGAAGGTTCTGGAAACGATAGGTTTCTTATGGACTTTAGTTGCTACTGGCTTTTATTTTTACAATAAAACGAGAGGAGAATCATTATGGAATTTGGTTTATTCACAGTATTTGACAACTACAAAAAAATGTTCAATCGTACCCCTGAACAATTTTTTCATGAAGTCTTAGAACAAACAGAATATGCAGACCAATTGGGTTACAATTCAGTATGGTTTGCCGAACATCATTTTAGTGAATACGGAATTTTAACCACTCCGCAAATTTTACTCGCTGTAGCGGCACAGCGAACAAAAAATATTCGCCTTGGTATTTCTATAGTTACTTTGCCATTCAAAAATCCTATTCAAGTAGCCGAAGATTACGCTTTATTAGATGTATTGAGCAATGGTCGAATAAATTTGGGGTTTGGGAGCGGCTATCTTCCTCACGAATTTGCCGGATTCAACGTCGATCCCGCTGATAAGGCGCTTCGATTCAATGATGCTCTAGCTGTTATTGAAAAAGCTTGGACTGGGGGAAAATTTTCCCATTCAGGAGACTATTATCAATTTTCTAACATTAAATTAGAGGTACTGCCAAAACAGAAAAAAGTGCCGATTTGGATCGGTACACTAAGCCGCAGGGGGGCAGAATTTGTCGCTAAAATGGGATATAACATTATGGGAGTCCCTTATGTCGCCAGTAACTCTTTATCAGAGTTAAAAGAGATAATTGATAACTATAAAGAAGCATATCATCAGGCCGGACATGACGAAAGTGAAATAAATATTCCTTTAGCAGTTCACACGTTTGTAGCCGAAACACGCGAAGAAGCGGAACGAGTGTCTAAAAAACATGTAAATCTGTATTTAGATACCCGCCAGTATGGAAGAAACGCTACATTTGAAGATCTTGAAAAACGCGAACATTTACTCATTGGCACCCCTGAAGATGTCATAAACAGACTCAGGAAATATCAAGAAGCTGGCTGTGACCATATTATGATGCTCATGAACTTTGGAGGGCTGCCACATAAAGAAGTGTTGAAATCTATAGAAATAGTGGCTAAAGAAGTGATGCCTGCGTTTAAAAATGATACCATCAAACGAAAAAGTGTTGTAACGGAAAATAGTCACATAGTTACTTCTTAATTTTAAAAGCAAAGGGGTATCATCTGGAACACAAATTGGTTTGATGCTCACTTCATATCTTGAAAAAGTCGGCAGTATCATTTGCATACCAAAAATGATATTATTGACTGTTTTAAATTTATAGACCTGATCTGAGGAGGATGGGAGATATGAGTGAACAATTCATAGGCACGAATCAAATCGAGTTAAAGAAAAATGCAAACGCAATAGATATACGAAACAATACTGTACCAGCCAAATTAACATATCTTGTCTTGGCCATCTGTTTCTTCGGAATTATGGCAGAAGGCTATGATTTAGGAATTTACGGCGCTGTTCTTCCTAAGTTATTGGAAAGCAAAGAATGGGGGATTACACCTGCACAAGCGGGGGCGATTGGTAGCTACGCCCTTATTGGAATGTTAGTTGGAGCTATAGCGGTAGGTACAATTACGGATTTAATTGGACGAAAATGGACATTTATATGGAGTATCGCTCTGTTCTCGATTACTATGGCTTTATCAGCAATAGCAACATCCGCAGAAATGTTTGGTGTCTTTCGTTTCATTGGAGGAATTGGTCTCGGCGGAATTATCCCAACAGCATCGGCGTTAACGATCGAATATTCTTCTAAGCATCGTCGATCCTTAAATTATGCAATAATGTTTTCAGGATATGCTATAGGAACTGTCATCGCTGTATTATTGTCACTAGTATTACTTACAGCATTCGGTTGGAGAATTTTGTTTTGGATAGGGGCTATACCTATTTTGGCCGTTCCGTTTATTATCCGGTACTTGCCTGAATCAGTAAGTTTCTTGCTTTCACATCGTCGTGTCCAAGAAGCCGAAGATATTTGTAAGCGTTACCAGATGGATTTCTCTGAAGAGTATACAAATAATGATTCTGAAAAGCAAAATTATAAGAGCCTTATGTATGGGTTATCAACTTTGTTTTCCAAAAAATTTGCAGGGACTACGATATTATTTTGGATTACTTATGTAATGAGCTTTTACTTAATTTATGGATTAAATACATGGTTGCCGCAAATCATGCGTCAATTAGGCCACTCGCTTGGTTCAAGTCTATCATTCTTGCTTACGCTCAATCTTACTGCGGCGATAGGGGTCATTTTAGGCGGTGCAATAGCTGACAAATGGGGGTCAAAGAAGGTTATAGGTCTCTCTTATTTCCTGGCTGCTTTAGGAATGTGGTTTGTTACCATAACTAAATCTGAAATACTGGTATATTGTTGTATTGGTATAACAGGGATTGGTACAATAGCAAATACGCAATTATTGCATGCTTATCTTTCGAAATACTTTCCTGCCACTGTAAGAGGTACAGGATTAGGATGGGGGCTTGGTGTCGGTCGAATTGGTGCCATATCCGGACCGATATTGATTGGCCTGTTTATATCCATGGGATTTAATGAATTATTTAGCTTTTATACGTTCGTTGTCGCCGGAATTATAGCTACAATAGCAATATTCTTCATATCTAACCGTCATCATAACGAGATTATATAAAATGAAATGAGCGTAATTAAAATCCATTCTTTGATCGGTGGCTTTTTTCACCAGACGAGTGCTAAGAAAAATTAAAACTTTTGTTATTCTATAAGATAATTTATGCGTTTTTTGGGTCAACCCAAGGTTGGAGGTGAAATGATGGCAGGAGTTGTGTTGAGCTTCTCATTCATGAACGAACGGGCAAAATGGTTGAAGACATATAGGATATGTAATATAATAAACAATGGAACGTAAAAACACGGTCTGGTTGGTAGTCCAGGCGCATTGGTGATTTGGATTTACATATCATCAATGTCAGTAATCTTCCCCCCTCGGGATGTCCATCGTTCCAGCTATGAGTTTAGAGGGGGAATTAAGATGAAGTTTACTGTTTATTTTAACGGTCAGTTTTGGGTAGGTGTTGTTGAAGAGATTCATGATGGAAAATTAAGAGCAGGTAGGTATGTATTTGGTCCAGAGCCACGAGACCAAGAAGTATTTGAATTTGTGAACAGAAGATTATTGGACTTTATTAATGGGTTGTCGGAAGAAGTCGCTATCGAAAACCATGAAGTTAGAAAGATTAACCCGAAACGTTTAGCAAGACAAATTTCTCGGGAAATTAAAACGAAAGGGATATCGACTTACGCTCAAGCGGCACTCCAGTTAGAGTACGAAAAAAGAAAAAAAGAGAAACAAATCCTTAGTCGAAACAGGCGGAAAGAAATCAAAGAATATAAGAGGGAAGTTAAACTTAAAAAAGCAAAAGAAAAACGTCATGGAAGATAGTGTTGATGGGGATTTTCCTATCGCCATCAGGCTAACAAAATAAAAATCCAAGGGATTTTATGGCCTAGCAGAAACTTTGGACATACCAAAGAGCCTTTAGCGGGCCTTATTTTTTTATTTATACAACGCTACAATGACTCGTTATATAAGGATAGACAACACCAAAAATAAAGTGGCGTTTGCTTTTTTAAGGTAAAAAGAATAGATGGTAATCTGCAACACCTTCTTATGACTGCTCAAACATTACGTATAATGATAAAGTTTATTGTATTTTCGCTTCAATATTGTGAACCATGATTGACGTTTAGCATACGTATGTGGTTAAATACATCTTAAATGTTAACTAATTTTATAAATAGGTTTACAAAATAGGAGGGAGAGATGAAAAAAAGAACAAAAGAAATTACGTTGCTGGCTTTGTTAACGAGCATTATCGCCATTACGGGTGCGTTTAAAATTCCTTTGGGCATTCCAGGGGCTGAGTTTCAGCTTTCCGCTCCGATTGCGGTTGCCATTGCCGCCGTGTTCGGATTTCAGCGCTACATTATTGCCGGTGTGTTGGCAAGTGTCATTATGTTTTTATTGGGAATGCACAATCTTTTAAATGTAGAAATTTCGATGGTATTTCGACTGGTGGCGGGTGGGATGGTAGCTTTACTGGGCCCCTCTTTACCTGTCCTTCTTATAGCGGGACCGATTGGATCGGCGGCTGCTCGCTGGGTGTTAGCGCTGACACTAGACGTTCCGGCTATTCCTTTGCTTGTGGCTGCCTTGCCTGGCATGATATTTACGGCTCTTACCGTCTGGCCCATAACGAAAATATTGCGAAAGGCGGAAGAAGGTGTATTGTTCAATGGTAAACGAACCTCTGTATAGTTTGCGCATGCGTGCGGCGGAAGGAAGAGCGCATGAGGATGGGGGACTTCATATTTCTGGTGGAGAGCGGTTGAGCACGAGAGAGGAGCTGGAAGAAGCGGTCAGCGCACTGCTGCGTAAAGCTCTTCATCATAGCCGCGGAACGGCAGATTTTATCAACATTGCTATTGAAAAGGTAGCACAAGAAGAAATACCGGTGCTTGCTCCGCTTCCCATTTCTACATATTGCACAACGAGCGTGCAAGCAGGGAGAAAGCAGGCTGCGGATTTACTTCGCCAGTCTTCCGTATCGGATGCGGCCATTGAAAGAGGATTTGAAATCTTAACATCCAGCTACAATTTGCGGGGAGCGGTATTGTTAGATAGCCAGAGCGGAGAACGTATGGATACGAGAGGGACAAAAGGTGTACGGGTTTCCCGCATGGATTGGGAGAGAATGTCCCATGCGATCTGGAAAAAACGGCAACCCTTGTTAGAATCTGTCCGTGTTTCGGAAGCGGTAGCCCTGGCGACCAAGGTCGCTTCCGCCGCAGGGACGGTCGCTGAACTTTGCTGGTCTGATGACCCTGAATATAGTACCGGTTATGTTAGCAGTCCGACGAAAGGCTATTGCCGTATTTTCCATTTAAAAGAAGAGGGAGAGTTATCGGGCGGCCGTATTTTTTTCGTTACAGCCGAGACAAACATTGCAGACTACATTGAATACCTGGAAAAAATGCCGGTTTGGATTGGATGAGGGGGAAACATGATGGATGGGTTTGAACGTTCACTTCTCGATTCCTTATCTGCAAAGAAAGAAAAAGGGTTGCTGCGAACATTGCACCCGATCGATTGGAAGCAAGAGAAGAGTGTGTTCTCTTCCAATAATTATTTGGGGCTTGCGCGCGATGAACGATTGAAAAAGGCGGCCATACAAGCGATTGAAACATACGGAACAGGAAGCGGAGGGGCGCGGCTGACGACAGGAAATTTTTTGCTTCATGAAAGGCTGGAAGCTAGCCTTGCTTCATTTAAACAAAAAGAGAGCGCCATTGTTTTTAGCAGCGGATACCTGGCCAATTTGGGCGTTATTTCTGCGCTGATGGGGCCGGGTGATGTTATTTTTAGCGATGAGCTGAATCATGCAAGCATTATTGACGGCTGTCGCTTAAGCAAAGCGCGAATAGTGGTATATCGCCATGCCGATATGGACGATTTACGAAATAAAATTCGTTCCGCACAGGAGACGAAGAAGCTTATCGTCACCGATGGGGTATTTAGTATGGATGGGGATATTGCGCCTTTGCCCGACATTGTGGAAGTAGCGCAAGCGCATGGCGCATGGGTTATGGTGGATGACGCGCACGCAACCGGCGTGCTGGGAGAAACAGGGGCCGGTACGGCCGAATATTTTGGCGTAAGCGATCGCATTCAACTTCTGATGGGCACATTAAGCAAGTCTGTCGGAGCAGAAGGGGGATATGTAGCCGCTTCACGGACAGTGGTGGATTATTTGCGCAATCATGCCCGGTCGTTTATTTTTCAGACATCCCTTTCACCGGGTGTTGTCGCTTCTGCCCTGGAGGGAATCCGCATTATCCGGGAGGAACCGGAACGAAGACGCCGTTTGCTGAAAAATGCCCGGCTTTTACGTGATGGTCTCACGAAACTGGGATTTACTTTAGTAGAAGGTATTACGCCAATTGTTGCGGTGATGATTGGCGAAGCGGAAAAGGCGGTGCGTTTTTCCGCACGCCTAGAAGAAGAAGGAGTGTTTGCTCCTGCTATACGCCCGCCGACGGTACCGCAAGGCTCCAGCCGAATTCGAGTAACGTTGATGGCTACGCATACGCAATCGGAGATTGATCAGGTACTTACTTGTTTTGAAAAGGTAGGAAAAGCAATGAGGATAATATAAAAAACTATTCAAATTGAGGCGGAAACATCGAGGTAAGAGGACTTCTTCTGGCCTTTGCCTAGCGCAAACCAAAGAGCTGTTGATGTCAGAATTTCAACAGCTCTTTTATTTTTTGTTTTCTCATAGGCGTTGGGCGGAGATGGCAACGTTTGATAATGTTTAGAATCTATTTGTAATTTATACATAGTGTATAAATTAATAACATATTTTTATAAATACATCACAATGATTTTCTCATTGCAGACTGATATCTTTTAGTAAAATATACTACCAAGGAGGACAGAGATGCTAGTAAAAATAGCGGATATATTTTCAAAAGTGGTTAGACGCTATCTTCCTGATGCTTTTGTCATTGCAATACTTATGACATTGTTTGTATTTATTATTGCCATTCTTATGAACTTGTCTGATCCTATGACTATTTTTAAAGCTTGGGGAGATGGTTTTTGGAAGTATCTAGCCTTTACCATGCAAATGGTTCTTGTACTGATGACAGGTATGGTGCTTGCTTCCGTTCCATTTATTAATAAGGCATTACAGAAAGTCGCAAGCATTCCTAAGACGCCTACACAGGCATATGTTATGACATTCATTATTTCTGCTATATCTTATTACATTAACTGGGGACTCGCGGTAGTAGTAGGGGCGATTTTTGCAAAAGAGGTAGCGAAAAGAAATGAAAAAGCGCATTTTCCACTGCTGGTGGCTTCTGCTTATTCCCCTACTGCTTTATATGCTGCTGGATTGTCGAGCTCGATTGGGTTAACCATTGCCACACCGGATCATTTTTTAGCTAAGATCATGGGAGTTGTTCCGACATCGGAGACTATTTTTCACCCTGGAACAATCATCATTTTTCTAGCTCTGTTTATTACGATGCCGATTGTTATCGCTTTCATGGCTCCGAAAACGAATATTATTAGTTATAAACCGTTGCAAAAAAATACGGTAGCTACAACCGAAACGGCTGCAACGATAGAACAGCCTTTAACACCGGCAGAAAAATTAGAGATGAATCCGTGGTTAGGAACAATCATGGGAGCATGTGGTTTTGTATATGTTGTTTATAAGTTTTTTGAAGGGCTAGATTTGAATCTTGATATTATTAATCTTACTTTTTTGAGTGCTGGTTTATTTTTTCATCGATCATTGGGGCGGTTTGCAGCAGCGTTTAAAGAAGCTGCGACTTCTATTTCCTCCATCATTCTTCAGTTTCCCTTCTACGCTGGAATTATCGCCATTCTTACTAGTTCAGGAATGGGGGAAGCGATTATTAATTGGATGAGTTCGGTGGCAAGTAAAGATACATTTACTATATTTACGTATTGGACAGCTGGTTTGGTTAATCTTTTTGCCCCTTCGGGTGGTGGGCAATGGGCCCTACAAGGACCACTTCAGATACCTGCAGGAATGCAATTAGGAGTAGAACCTGGAAAGATTGCGATGGCTGTTGCATGGGGAGACGCTTGGACTAATTTAATTCAGCCATTCTGGGCATTACCAATACTCGGGGTTGTTGGATTAAGTATTCGCGATATTATGGGGTATTGTGTTTTACTTAGTATATGGGTAGGAGTTGTGACCAGCATTCTTATTATGTTTGTGTACTAAATACGAAAATTTTCATTTTATTTTTAAAGCATCTCCTAGAACGAGGGATGCTTTTTGTTTTATCTTTTTCGCTGATTATCCGGCTTACTTACGCCAAATCCTTTACATTGCTATTTGTTTGGATAATAATTTAGTAATGTAATTTTTATGATTTCCCTTTTTTTACTTTATCCAGGAAATATAGAAATAAACTTTGATCATAATATAAAAACATATGTTTGATAGGAAGTGGAATGAGTATTCTGATTAAAAATGCAATCATTTTACTTATGACGGAAGAAATGCCGTCAACTTTTACAAGGAATATTTTGATTTCGTTTTATGATGATCTTAGATTAATGGACTGGCCGGAAAAGAAAATGTGCTGAAGATCGAATGACAGTAGAAGATATTTACTGAGGCTTATTACTTGGCATTGCAGAAATGATCAAATCAGGTACGACTACTTATGCGGATATGTATATACATATGGATCATATTGCAAATACAGCGTAAACTTTCGGAATAGGAGGGATAATTATGAAAAAATTTCTGGTTGCAATCATTAGTTTATTGGTTGTTATATCACTCTTTTTATTTATTTTACTCCTCATTATGATAAGTGTAGTAAACGGAATACAATTTCGTTCGGCATAATTTTAAGGAGAACGGAAGATGAAACAAAATCCTGCCGAAGCAGCTTTTTCCCATCTATTGCTTTCCGGAACGTTTGTACATGAAGCGTCTTTTTCTGAGATGCAGCAAACGTATGGAATCTATATTCACCCTCATCTAGTTATGGCTATTTCTATTGATCGCTATCCAGATTTATCCATAGAGAAACCTTTAAACTGGAGGATAGAGATCGGTCAAAGGTTAGTAGAAGCAATATATAAGGCGGTAACCATTCCCTTTGTATGGGTTTGGATTGAGGAAGGTGTACTGGCATTACTTTTGGAATTTACATCAGAACATCGAATAACAAAGGACTTGAATGAAGAAACTCTTCAGATTGCAAAAAAAATCCAAAAATCAGCAGATGAAATGCCTGTTTCTGTCTCCATTGGAATTGGAACTTATTATGACGATCCTTATATGCTTCAGCATTCTTATAAGGAAGCCAGAAAATCGATGATTAACCGGTTTTTCCAAGGGAATCGAATGATTTTTCAATTTGAAAAGGAGAAAAATAGAGAAGAGTCAGGGCAAAATTATTTTTCTCTTAAAGAGAAAATAGAGAAAGAGAGAATAGAGCTATTAGCGCGGGTGCGGATTGGAGATGTAGATGGGACTGTTCCCATCTTACAAATTATATTGGAAGGATTAGCAGAGGCCAATAAGTTTAATGTGAACATGTTCAAGTCTGAAGTGGTGGACTTAGTCATGATGATTTCCAGATTGGTTTTGGAGGCAGGATTCAGTGCTGAGACGATTCTGTCGGAAAATGCCCATTTTATCCAAGATTTATATCAAACCATTCGGTATGACAAGTTTATTAAAAAAGTATGTGAGTATGTACGCTGGTTAACAGAGCAGGTAGCATTAACCCAAACATTGGAGGTCTCTCCGGTGATTCGGCAAGCGATTCGATATATGAAAGAAAATCTTCGAAAAAAGATCTCTTTAGAAGACATAGCACAATATTGTTGCTTGAGTAAGTACCATTTGAGTCATTTGTTTAAGAAAGAGATAGGGGTAAGTGTTATTGATTTTTTAAATAAAATTAGAATCGAAAAAGCAATATATTACTTAGAAACAACAGATTTGTCTATCCAGCAAATCGCAGACAAAGTTGGATTTCCAGATGCGAATTACTTTAGTCGAACGTTTAAAAAATACACCCAGCATAGTCCTACAAAATATCGTTCAGCAAGATTGTGCTAAATTCACACAAGTTATGCTAGATAAAATGAAAAGGCTTTCTAGTAAGATAAAGACATCATTTAAATACGGAAAATAATTATTCTTCTAAATAATATAATAAGTTGAGTGGGGGCCTAAAAACTGCTGATTTTAAATATAAGGGATATAGGAGAGGGGAAATCCAATTGAAAAAAATTGATCTACTCAACCCGCCTGAGATTATTCGTCGTTCCAACTGGCGTGATCGTTTTGAGACAAAGGTTTCTCAATGGTTAACTCCATGGGATGGAGAGGAACCGATAGATATTGGCTTTATTGGAATTCCTTTGTCCAAAACATCGATAAGTATTTCAGGAGCTTCGATGACTCCAAACGCGTTGCGTGAATTATTTGCAAATGTAACGACATATAGTATAGATCATGATGTTGATTTACAGGAGTTACAGGCACGTGATATGGGCGATATTCAGATGCATGTGACTGATTTACAGCGCTGCCACGCAAATATTGAACAGGGACTAACCAATGTATACGAAGCATTGCCCGATTTGTTTCCTATCATTACAGGTGGTGATCACTCGATTACATGCCCCTCAGTCAAAGCCTTTAAGAAAAGGTTTTCTGGAAAAGTGGGGATTGTTCAAATTGATTCCCACATGGATGTAAGAAATTTGGAGGATGGCGGGCCCTCCAATGGTACACCCATTCGAGGATTAATCGAATCAGGGACAGTGGATGGTCGCCATATCGCTCAAATTGGGATTCATAGCTTCGCAAATTCTAAGCCTTATCGGGAATACGCTTTATCAAAGGGGATTACACAATTTACAGCACGTCAAGTTTTTCAAGAAGGAATTGAACATTTAGTAGAAAAAGCGATGGAAGTGGCAGGAAATGGAACGGATGCGATTTATGTAACGGTAGATATGGATGTTTTGGATCAAGCGTATGCACCTGGAGTACCAGCGATGGTACCGGCGGGAATGACATCCTGGCAGTTGTTTGACGCTGTATTCATGCTAGGTCAGAATCCAAAAGTAAAAGGATTCGATATCGTTTGTGTAGATCCTATGCAGGATCCACGCAGAGCTACCGTTAGAACAACATTATATGTGATATTAAGTTTTCTTGCTGGATATATGAAACGAAGCTAAAAACATAATGAAAGGGGAAGGGAATATGAAAAAGGTATCAGGACGTACAATTCGCGCCCCTCGTGGGACAAAGCTGAATGCAAAAGGATGGCAACAAGAAGCTGTCCTTCGGATGTTAATGAACAATCTTGATCCGGAGGTAGCCGAACGTCCGGAGGATCTTGTAGTATATGGCGGGATCGGAAAAGCCGCTCGAAATTGGGAGTGTTTTGATAAAATTGTCGAATGCTTAATGGATTTAGAAGCTGACGAAACATTGCTTGTGCAATCAGGTAAACCGGTTGGAATTTTTAAAACGCATACACAGGCACCGCGCGTACTTATCTCGAACTCTGTTTTAGTTCCGGCTTTTGCGAATTGGGATACGTTCCATGAATTGGACAAAAAAGGACTTATGATGTATGGACAGATGACAGCTGGAAGCTGGATTTACATTGGAACACAGGGAATTTTACAAGGAACATATGAAACATTTGCAGAAGCAGCCCGCCAGCATTCAGGTGGAACACTGAAAGGAACATTAACACTAACGGCAGGGCTCGGTGGAATGGGTGGGGCACAGCCGCTAGCCGTTACGATGAACGAAGGAGTTGTTATTGGCGTTGATGTAGATCCTACACGTATCCAACGTCGTATTGATACACGTTACTGTGATGTAATGGTTTATGATTTGGATGAAGCCTTGAAGCTGGCTCAGGACGCACAGACGAAAGGCCAGCCTCTTGCTATCGGATTGGTTGGCAATGCAGCTGAAATTTTCCCAGAATTCGTAAAACGAAGAATTATTCCTGATTTTGTGACAGATCAAACGTCTGCACATGACCCGCTGAATGGGTACGTTCCTGCTGGATACTCACTTGAAGCTGCGGCGGAATTACGTAAAAATGATCCGGAAGAGTATGTAAAGCTTTCGAAAAAATCAATGGCAACTCACGTACAGGCTATGCTTGATCTTCAAAAAATGGGGTCTGTAGTATTTGACTATGGTAATAATATCCGTCAGGTAGCTCTGGACGAAGGTGTAAAGGATGCTTTCGATTTTCCGGGGTTCGTTCCTGCCTATATTCGTCCTCTCTTCTGTGAAGGCAAAGGACCGTTTCGCTGGGCTGCACTATCTGGAGATCCGGAGGACATTTATAAAACAGATGAACTCGTATTAAAACTTTTCCCTGAAAATGAGCATCTGCGCCGTTGGATTACAATGGCTAAAGAAAAAGTTGCGTTCCAGGGATTGCCTGCACGCATCTGCTGGTTAGGATATGGTGAGCGTGTAAAAATGGGTCTGGCCATTAATGAAATGGTTCGTAATGGGGAAATTTCTGCTCCGATTGTTATTGGCCGTGACCATCTTGACTGTGGTTCTGTTGCATCACCGAATCGTGAAACGGAAGCGATGAAGGATGGAAGTGATGTAGTAGGTGACTGGGCAATTTTAAATGCTCTTGTAAATACAGCTTCAGGCGCAAGCTGGGTATCTGTTCACCATGGTGGTGGGGTAGGAATGGGATATTCTCTTCATGCAGGTATGGTTGTTGTAGCAGACGGCTCTAAGGAAGCAGAGGAGAGGCTTTCCCGTGTGCTTAACACAGATCCGGGGATGGGAGTCATTCGCCATGCTGATGCTGGTTATGAACTTGCGATTCAAACAGCTAAGGAGCGCGGTGTTCGCGTACCAATGCTCGGCATCTAAAACAGTGCCATAGTGTAAACGAAAGTTTGCCCGGGGAATTCTTCGGGCACTTGATTTTCATGGGAGGGTAAAAATGGAGAAAAATACAATTGATTTATTGGTTCATAATATTGGCCTGCTGGTAACGATGCAAGGAAAGCAGGAAGCTCGAACAGGTAAAGAGATGTCCAATGTAGGGGCAATTGAAAAGGGGGCTGTAGCGGTTCGAGATGGAAAGATTGTTGCCGTTGGCCGAGAAGAAGAGGTCAGAGCCCAAATCGCAGGATTGGCAATAGAGGAAGAACTGGATGCAAAAGGCAAGTTGGTTACCCCAGGTCTTATTGATCCGCATACCCATTTGGTTCACGGTGGTTCACGTGAACATGAATTAGATTTGAAATTAAAGGGTGTTTCTTATTTGGATATTCTGGCTCAAGGCGGCGGGATTTTAAGTACGGTTCGTGCTACCCGTCAGGCAACAGAAGAAGAACTGTTTACAAAGGCCAAGGGAAGCCTGGATATTATGCTGCTTCATGGAACGACCACTGTGGAAGCAAAAAGTGGATATGGCTTAACTTTAGAAGATGAAATAAAGCAACTGCGCGTGGCAAAAAAGTTGAATGAATCACATCCAGTTGATCTGGTTTCTACGTTTATGGGAGCCCATGCCGTACCTTTGGAATATAAAGAACGACCATCAGGCTATTTAGATGTAGTGATTCAGGAGATGCTTCCAGAGGTTAAACGTCAAGGATTAGCGGAGTTTTGTGATGTATTTTGCGAACATGGCGTATTTACTGTTGAACAATCGCGCCAGATTTTAATTGCTGCCAAAGAATTAGGTTTTGGGATTAAAATTCATGCAGATGAGATTGAGCCAATGGGAGGCGCACAGCTTGCAGGTGAACTTGGATGCATTTCAGCAGAACACTTGCTTGCTGCAAGCGATGAAGGGTTTGAAGCGATGCAGCGGGCGGGCACAGTTGCGGTATGCTTACCTGCCACTTCTTTTAATTTACGATTAAAAAAACATGCGCGGGCACGAACAATGATTGAGATGGGCATACCTGTTGCCTTATCCACAGATTATAACCCTGGTAGCTCACCTACTGAATCTATACAACTGGTTATGACATTAGGATGCCTGAATTTAGGAATGACCCCGGAAGAAGTGATAACGGCTGTCACCATTAATGCCGCCCATGCTATTGGAAAAGCGAATACTATTGGCAGTCTTGAAGCGGGAAAACAAGCAGACCTGGTTATTTTTAATGCTTCTAATCTTGCATATCTTCCGTATCATTTTGGGATTAATCATGTTAATACAGTTATAAAAAATGGAAACATTGTTGTTTTTGACGGGAAGTTATGTTAAAAATCGAGTTGCTTACTAAATTCGGATGAATGAAAAGTGAAACTGGGCAGGTTCTCTGCCCGATTTTTCTTAATTGGTAGCCTTTAGCATAAGAAAATACACAATATCATAAAAAAAGAACACTTATGTGTCTAAATATGACGAGTTAATATTCAGATAAGTAGAAAAAATCACTACGAGTAATTCCAGATATTATATAGTGATTCATACACATGGTTATTTCAGGAGCAGGAGCAGAGTTTTTATCGTAATTGAAAGCGGTATCAGGAAGGGAGAGTATGTACTGTATACTTCTGGAATAAACGCCTGTATGAAAGTGGTAAAGAGGAATACAAATGGAATGTATTACACGTTGTATATAAAAAATTCAGGGGGGAGTTCGTGTTCGCCACGTGAAATTTGCTTTTGAGGGGAGATTTACATGAATGGTATAGATGTATCAGTTATCGTTTTGTATTTACTTATCATCGCATTAGTCGGTGTGTTAGGAGCGAGAAGAGCGAAAACATCAGAGGATTATATTGTGGCGGGTCGGAATTTAAATTTCTCGATGTATTTTGGCTGTATCGCCGCATTAACATTGGGGGGAGCTGCAACAATTGGCACAGCCAAATTAGGGTATCAGTCAGGAATATCCGGCATATGGTTTGTCACCTCGCAAGGGATTGGTCTCATTTTACTTAGCATTTTTCTTGCAAAAAAAATATTTAACTTACGGGTATTGACGATTAGCGAGATGCTAGAAAAACGTTTTAGTGTAGAAGCAAGGCTTATTAGTTCGCTGGTAGCGGCTACGTATACGACGATGCTTACGGTTACACAAATCATTGGAATCGGAAGCGTTCTAAAAGTATGGCTAGGTTGGAATTTTACACTTTCGATTGTAGTAGCGGGTGGCATTGTATTGTTGTACACGGTGCTGGGAGGAATGTGGTCAGTTACAATGACAGACATTGTCCAATTTATCGTCATGAGCATCGGTATTTTCGTGATTATGCTTCCAATGAGTTTATCAAAAGTAGGTGGATTAGCTGGGTTACAGGAGAAGCTGCCATCTACCTATTTTGATCTCAGTGTCATGGGCGGGACGGATGTTTTTAAAAGCTTGTTATTGTATGCGCTCGGTATCGTAGTTGGACAAGACGTGTGGCAGCGAGTGTTTACGGCACGCAGCCTAAAAACATCCCGTTACGGTATGATTGCAGCAGGTGGATACTCGTTTTTGTATGCTATTACGGTTGCATTAATTGGGATGTGCGCATTTGTAGCGCTTCCGGGTTTACAGGATCCACAAAATGCGTTTGCCAGCATGGCGATTCATACGCTTCCGGCTGGGGTGTTAGGGGTTGTGTTGGCTGGTGTGCTTTCTGCTCTCATGTCGACCGCTTCGGGAACGCTTATTGCATCCTCTACTTTGCTAGTAAACGATATTATCGGACGATTTTTTCTGCGGCAAATGAATGAAAAAAAGTTCCTGGTGGTTTCGCGGATTACAACGTTATCAGTCGGTATTTTTGCGATGATTTGTGCCTTATGGATTCAAGATATTTTAGTCGCATTAGACATTGCTTTTGCGGTGCTTTCCGGTGCATTGTTCTTCCCTATTATTCTCGGATTCTTTTGGAAGCGAGTGAGCGCACGCGCTGTGTTTTATTCCATTATGGCGAGCTCCGTGGTCATTTTGGTTAGTTTGGCGTTAGAAGGTACAACATCAATTGTTCCCATTTTGTACGGATTGGCAACAAGCGGCATTACCATTGTGTTATTCTCGTATCTCTTTCCGGACTCAGTAAAAGTTAATATGAATCGGGAAGAAGAAGGTGTATCGCAAACGCAAATAATGTAATCAAGAGAAAGGAGCTGGAGACGAGAAAATCTCCGGCTATTTTTTTGAAGGTAGATTTTTTTCTACTTTGCAAGTTCTTGATTTATTAACAACCTTAGCCTGAGCTGCACTGAACGGAGGGGCTAAGCCAAAAGATATTTTTTCGATTTTCTTTGCTTGATGGGCATGTGACACGCGTCCTTACTGTATCGAAAAGTGCTCCCTAAAGCGTATTTTTACGAACTATAGATTTATGTAAGAAAGAGTAAGATGATGTTGACATGAGATTTGTCACGAATATAATAAATATTAATAATATTTTTGTGGCATGCCACATACCACACATTATATTAAAATTTAGGAGTATTTTATGAGTTTATTTAAAGTACAACAGCCATTATCACTAAAACAGCAAGCCTATGAGGGAATTAAGAATGCGATTATTAACCATATCATTCTCCCTGGAGAAGTTTTGTATGAGCGTAGTTTGAGTGAAAATCTCGGTATAAGTCGCACTCCAATTCGTGAAGCTATCCCACTATTGGAGTTAGAAGGATGGGTAACTTCTATACCTAGGAAAGGAACATTTGTCAGTACCATTACTGAGCGAGATGTAGAAGAGGTTATACAGATTCGCCGAGCAATAGAAGTACTGGTTATAGAATTGCTCATTCCCATCATTTCACCAAATCATATCCAAAAACTTGAACAGCTTTATAGTAAACAGGTAGAGGAGAAACAGGATAATAAATCATTTATTTCTACAGATAAGGATTTCCACATCTACCTCGCTGAATTAAGTGGTAATCGAAGACTTGTACAATTAATGCAAACAATAAGTGATCAAATACGATGGTTTGGTGTTAGCGCTTTACATTCTCCTAATAGAACAGAACAGACTCTAAAGGAACACGCCTTAATTATTGAATGTTTAAAAAACAAAGATGTTGAAAAAGCGAAGAAAGCTGTCCTTGATCACATTGAGTGTACACGAATGGCTGTGCTTTCTAGCTTAAAAATAAAAAAGGGGGAGAAACCATGAAAGAAATTTCAGTGACCATCGATTTAGGGAATGGGGACAAAAGGCAGGAAAATTTTCAAGTAAGCAATGTTATCGTAGTTGGATATGGGGGAAGAAATATTGAAAAAGTGATGGAACATATTCATGAATTAGAACAAATTGGTGTCTCGCCACCTTCTACTATCCCCGCAATCTATCCACAAAAGCTTTCCAGCCTAACATTTAATGACTCTATCAGGGTAAATGGGGGAGAAACTTCTGGGGAAGCTGAATATGTTCTTTTTAATGATGGAAACGAGTGGTTCGTCACTGTTGGAAGCGATCACACCGATCGTTTGATTGAAAAAGAAGATATCCAAAAGTCAAAAGAAGCGTGTCCCAAGCCTTTAGCTACTCTTTTTTGGAAATTGAAAGATGTTGAACAACACTGGGATGAATTGATTCTAAGATCGTGGATTACGGACAATACAGGAAGGAGAATGTACCAGGAAAATAACCTCACCGCTTTACTTCCCGTACATGAATTACTAGATAAGTTGCGTGAATTCGGATATGAAAACCTTTCCAATACGATTATTTTTTCAGGTACTGTTCCTACTTTAGAGGGTTTTGTGTATGGGAGTAAGTTTGAATACGAACTTGAGGACCCTGTTTTAAACCGAGTAATTCGAGATGAATATTCTATTGTTGTGGAAGAGGTGTCAGCATTATGAAAATAGCTCTTATTCAAATGGATGTAACGATTGGTGAGCCGGATGTAAACTTTGAAAAAGCACATCGATTAATGAAGCAAGCCATGGAACAAGCGCCTGACATTATTGTTTTGCCTGAAATGTGGAATACGGGGTACGCTTTAGAAATCGCCGAGCAAATCGCAGATATTGATGGTCAGAGGACAAAAGAACTTTTCTCCTCCTTTGCTAAAGAAAACAACGTTGCAATTGTAGGAGGAAGTGTATTGTACCGTGATTCACAGAGTGGAAACGTCACCAACACAATGTTTGTGTTTAATGAACACGGAGAACAAGTTCTCCGTTACGATAAAATCCATTTATTTCGTTTAATGGATGAAGACAAGTTCCTTACGGCAGGAAATACCTTTGGATTGTTTGAACATCAGGGCGAAACCATCGGAACTATGATTTGTTATGATTTACGGTTTCCGCAACTTTCCCGAAAGCTTGTTAATCAAGGAGCGAAAATATTGATTAATGCAGCACAATGGCCAACGTCACGAGTGGATCATTGGAGAAAGCTGCTGGTCGCTCGAGCCATTGAGAATCAATCTTTTGTTGTGGCTGTCAATCGATGTGGTGAAAGTCGAAACACATCGTTCCCCGGAAGCTCTATGGTGATTGATCCGTTAGGTGAAATCCTTTTACAAGGAGATTCTTCAGAGCAGATCTATTATGCAGAAATCGACTTAAGCAAAGTTGATGATACACGAAAACATATTCCTGTTTTGACAGATCAACGATTGGATTTATATTAAAAGAATGTTCTTGTAGCCTTCTTAACATTAAATATATAACAGGGATAAAGGGGAAGATTTTATGAATCGATTAGTGCCTGAAGTAAATGAAGTGAAACAAGTACAAGTAAAACCAGCTTCCCGTATACGCTGGTGGCTAGCATTTCTTTTCTTTGTGATTGGTCTTATAGCGTATATGGATCGTTCCAATATTTCGATAATTGCAAAGCCAATGATGGAAGATTTAAATATGGATAAGGTGCAATTTGGCTTTTTAGCCTCCATATTTTCCCTGGGTTATGCCCTGGCTCAAGTTCCGGCAGGGATATTGGCAGAACGTTTCGGTGCACGGCGGATTGTATTCCTCGCATTGGTTTGGTGGTCTGTTTTCACTGGCCTTACAGCTATAGTGAAATCTCATGGTCTATTGGCTTTAGTCCGCTTTCTCTTTGGTGTAGGAGAGGGACCAATGTATCCAGGTAATGCTGTTTTTAATACGTATTGGTTTCAGAAAGAAGAAAAAGGGCGGGCAGCAAGTGCCTTATTAGCAGGCTCGTATTTTGGTCCGGTTATAGCTCCTATACTCACGGTGGCTATTTTTCAAGCATGGGGATGGCAAGCAGTATTTTATATTTTCGGACTTATCGGTATATTCGTAGCTTTTATCTGGTACTTGATTGGCCGTGATAAACCGGAAGAGCACCCGATGGTTAGTAAAGAAGAGCTTGAATTAATTGTCAAGAATAGAACAGTAAAAGAGGAGAAAAAAGAAATTGCACCGTGGGGGCAATTTTTAAAAAATGGTCGTTTCTGGGCCCTTGGCTTACAGTATTGTGTCGTCCTCTATATCGTCACTTTCTTCCTTGTTTGGTTGCCTACGTACTTAATGGAAGCAAGGAGTTTCTCCCTTCAAAACATGGGATTTGCGGCTAGTTTACCTTGGCTATGTATTTTTATAACGGTAATGACAGGTGGTACAATCTCGGATTGGTTAGTGAAAAAAGGGAAATCAAAGATGGTTGCTCGCGGCTCTCTAGCCATTGGTGGATTGGTGATTTTTGCAGTTACTATGTATTTAGCTGCTTATGTCACTATTCCCTGGATGAATGTACTATGGCTAACGCTTGCACTTGGTTCTCTTGGATTCCCTGTCGTAACTTCGTGGGCAGCTGCAGTTGATTTAGGAAATGAGTATTCGGGTTCTGTATCCGGTTGGATGAATCTATGGGGAAACATCGGGGCATTTTTGTCACCTATTCTCTGTGGCTGGCTTGCAGAAACGATTGGGTGGGAAGGTACATTATTAATCAGTATTGTTCCTATTCTCTTTGCTATTGGACTATGGTTTGTCGTTCGTCCTGATCGTTCATTTACTTAGAAGAGTACAATATATATATATTTCTAAATATTTTGCACAAAGTGGCATGCCACATGCCACTTTGTGCACTTCCCTTCTTTTTTGCTTACCAAGCGCCACTAATAATATCGTGTATCATTTTTCTATTAGTAATGATTCCACCACTGACACCTGTCTTTAACATCACAAAATTTAATTGCTTGGCCTGCTCCAGAATATTTTCATATTTTATCAAATTGTCCGGGCTCTGCTGTTTTATGATATCTTCAAAGAGCAGGTGCTATGAATAATCCTGTACCCTGCTTGGAGCCATTGAGAAACGGCCCCAGGCAGGGGAAGGTTACAAGGATTTTATCCTTGTGTTTGGTTTGTTGCGCTAGCTGAAGCTGTAGCCTGTGCTTGGGCTAGCTGTTGTTGCGCCTGCTCAAGCTGCTGTTGTGCTTGTTGAACGGCCTGCGGGTTTGCAGCGGCCTGAGCCTGTGCTAATGCACTCTGAGCTTGCGTAACTGCATTTTGGGCCTGTGTAACCGCGTTTTGCGCCGCCTGATTCGTAGCCGCATTTTGAGCTTGTTGATTATTTTGTTGCTGGTTAGGCATAAAGAATACTCCTTTCATAATTAAATTTGTGCGTGAAAGCACCTTTCATAGTATGAGCAGATAGCTTTTATTTTTATACATTTTTAACTTTCCTCCGAAAGAAGTCTCCCATTTCTAAACGTGAAGGTGCTTTCGTCACCAGTGAAAGTGGGAGATGAATTTCGGTTAGGCGTAGCCTAAAGTTGGTTCCTTATTTTGTTGTGATATAATCAGTCTTAGATAAATAAAAGGCTGTTGTATCAATGAAATTAATAATAATCATTCGATGTTCTCATTATATTATCATCTTGTTCTGGTCGTGAAATATCGTAGAAAAGTGATTGACGATACCATATCTGACTATGCGAAAGATATGGTTGTTCGATTGGGTGAAAATTATAATATTTCCTTAGTTGAATGGAATCATGATATTGACCATGTGCATATTTTGTTCAAAGCACATCCAAATACTGAAATGTCAAAGTTCATCAACGCTTATAAAAGCGCAAGTTCTCGACTTATCAAAAAGCATTTTCCACAAGTAAAAAGAAACTTTGGAAAGAGTATTTTTGGTCAAGAAGCTTTTGCTTGCTTACAACGGGTGGTGCGCCCATTGAAGTGATAAAGCAGTATATAGAAAATCAAGGGATGAAGTGAGGTGATTCGATATGGCAAACAAAGCATATAAATTTCGTCTGTACCCAACGCAAGAACAAGAGCAACTTCTTGCAAAAACCTTCGGTTGCGTTCGCTTCGTCTACAACAAAATGTTGGCTGAATGGAAGGAAACATATGAACAATTCAAGGATGACAAAGAAACGCTAAAAAAGAAAAAATTCCCCACTCCTGCTAAGTACAAAGAGGAGTTTGCATGGCTCAAAGAAGTCGATAGCCTTGCGTTAGCAAATGCTCAACTCAATTTGCAAAAGGCATACCAAAACTTTTTCTTTGGTCGTGCTGAATTTCCTAAGTTCAAAAGCCGTAAGGCGAGACAGTCCTATACAACGAATGTAGTCAACGGAAACATCATGCTGTTGGATGGCTATATCAAATTACCGAAACTAAAACTTGTGAAGATGAAGCAACATCGGGAAATTCCGTCACATCATATCATGCTGTTGTTGGCTTAGATTTTTCTATGAATGGCTTATTTGTTGATAGCGAAGAAGGTAAGACAGCCAATTACCCTCGTTTCTATCGCCAAGCCTTGGAAAAATTAGCGAAGGAACAGCGTATTCTATCACGCAGAAAGAAAGGCTCTAATCGTTGGCACAAACAACGTCTGAAAGTAGCGAAGCTACATGAAAGGATTGCAAACCAACGTAAGGACTTTCTTCATAAGGAATCACATAAATTAGCGAAACGGTATGATTGTGTGGTTATCGAAGACCTCAACATGAAAGGAATGTCACAAGCCCTCAATTTCGGTAAAAGCGTTGCTGATAATGCATGGGGCATGTTCACGACACTTCTCCAATACAAGTTAGAGGAGCAAGGGAAAAAGTTTATCAAAATAGATAAGGGGTTTCCATCATCAAAAACTTGTTCATGTTGTGGTCAAGTAAAGGAGTCTCTATCTCTTTCTGAGCGCACCTTTCGCTGTGAATGTGGTTTTGTGGCAGACAGAGACTGGAACGCTTCTATCAACATCAAACATGAAGGATTGCGCTTATTAGCGTTAGCATAGCAAAAAGAACTCTTGGAACGAGAGGGATAGCTCGGTCAGTTTTCGTTGGCTACTAAAAGCAACGATAAGTCGAGAAGCCCCCACTTCAAAAACCGTAAGGTTTTAAGTGGGGGGTAGTTCACAACATTTCTGATTCAGTTTGTTATATAAGTGTTTGGCAAATTTTCGCTTTTCCTTGTTATTTTTTAAATTTTTTTGTAAGATTTTTCGTGAAATTGCAGGTAAATCGTTACTTCATGACTAATTATCAAAGTATCGGGAGGTGCGATATGATGAGTGAAAAGATGTTTATCGGGGAGACAACAAAAGATGGCTATATTATTATTCCGCCGGAATTATATGGGGTTATCGGAAGTACATTTGATGTTTATACGGACGAAGAAGGGCGATTGATTCTGCGGATTTTTCAAAAAAATCAGTAAGTAAGCGTTTTTATGAAGCGTTTAGGGTGGAAGCAGGATAATGACTGCGCTTGTGACAAGAAGGGGAAAGACGGGATTGTTTTGATGGATAAGTCAGGCTGTTGATTATTCAAGATTTTTGTGTTGACACCATGATTCATCAACAGCCTTGTATTCCATCATTTTGATACGAGTATCATATGTTGTACGTATTCTTCTAACGTTATATTTTTGCTTGCGATTTCCTTGGCAATGTTTATCCCTACATAACGGATGTGCCAGGGTTCGTATTTATATCCGGTGATTGCTTCTTTACCTTTTGGATAACGAATGATAAAGCCGTATTCTGGGGCATGTTTGGCCAACCATTTTGCTTCGGGAGTATTAGCGAAGCAATCTTCGGCCGCACATTTGCCGGTGCTGCCAGAGACGTCAATGGCAAGCCCTGTTTCATGTTCACTGTGACCCGGCGCCGCGCTGAATTTTCGCGCTGCTTCTTCTCCGTGGGTTTTGATATAGCGGTTGAACAGTGCTGTTTGCGTCTTATAGGAACGGTAGCCGGAGACGCCGCTCAGGTGGATTCCGTCTTTCTTCGCACCGGCGAATAGCTTTTCTAAAGCTTGCGCCGCCTCTTTACGCATGAGCCGCTTTTCTAGTTTTTCTTTAAAAATAAACGGAACATTTGGTTCTACCAAATCGGAAGGTTTATAGCCGTCTGGAAGCATCCATTGTTTGTTGACCAACACGGCGATATTGTCTGGATTGGCGACGACTTGCACAGCCTTGTTGTTTGCATTTACAGTTTCATTTTTTGCTGGATTTTTTGAAGCGGCAGGTTCTGAAGAATAGCCGCTGGACTTGGACGCTGAAGAGGTGGGTGGCGTTTTTGGTGTTTCAGAAGACGTAGCCGCTGTTTGTTCACTGCACCCGGCGAATAGGGTTATCGCTCCGGCAAGCAACAGAGCACCTGTAACATTACGACGAACTTTATGCAAAAAAATCTCTTCCTTTCTTTCTATGAAATTCTCCTCGTTTTTTACCCAGTGAGTTTTTAAAGATATAAAAATATCCCCCTGTGTAGTATAAAGAATTTCTGGATAAAAGCAACGTGCTTTTCATAATAGACCATGAGCTCGATATAATGCATTTTTTCGATTATCAAGATACTTCATAGGCTGCTCATCTCTTACTTTATACACATCGTTCAGATTAACGGATGTGATGAGAAGTTCTTCGTTGTTTCCGCCTCTAGTCAAGAAGTTGCCTTCAGGAGAGATTACGGCGCTTTCCCCGAAATACAGCGTCATTCCTTCAAGACCTACTTTGTTGGCTGCCGCGATAAATATTTGGTTTTCTAATGCCCGGGCCCGTAAAAAGACTTCTTGGTGCGGCTCATAAGGAACGCTGTGCGCGTTTAGCACCATAATCATCTCTACTCCATTCATTGCATAAATTCTTGCCATCTCAGGAAACTCCACATCAAAAGTCATCATGATGGCGATGTTTCCGGCTTCTGTGCGGAAAACAGGGAACTCTTCACCAGGGGTGAAAAATTCTTTTTCCTTATCGAAGAGATGAACTTTTCGATATACCCCTTTCAAGCTCCCATCTTTCCCGATAAAGGCGGCAGAATTGTAATATTGATTTTTATAAAATTCGGGGAAACCAATAATCACACCGATACCGGCTTCTTTTGCTTTTTCTTGAATGATTTGAATGCTTTCTCCCTCTGCTGTTTCCGCTAACTTTTGAATCTGATCTTGGATGAAGTACCCTGACAGAAACAATTCTGGAAATAGAACATAATCCACGCCTTTTTCTTTGCACATTTGTATTGTTGAAATGGTACGGGTAAGGTTGGATTTTTTATCGAATGGAATTCCTTTTAACTGTGCCAGTGCAATCGTTAGCATGATATTGTTTTACCTTCCTTCATTACGAAATTCTTTTAGCTTTTTGGCGATCGTTGATTGATCGACCCCTAATGCTTGTGCCGCTTTGTATGTGCTTTTGTAAAGTTCGTACGCTCTTGTAATTAAATCTTTTTCCAGCCTTTTTTTTGCTTCCTTTAAAGGTATAATTTCGCTTTTCTGATATGGCTCAGTATATTTTGTACTTAAAGAATGAAAGAATGGAGGTAAATGTGTAAGCTGGATTTCATTGTCCTCGGTTGTAATAAAGATTCTTTCGATTATGTTTTCTAATTCCCTTACATTCCCTGGCCATTCATATTGTGTAAAAACGTCTTCAACATCTGGATGAAACGTTTTAAAAATGCCGTATTTTTTCACCAGTTTGTTCAGAAAATGACGCGCTAAATATACAATGTCTTCCTTTCTTTCTTTCAATGAAGGAATTTCAATTGGAACGACATTAAGCCGATAATACAGGTCTTCCCGGAATTTTTTTTGTTGGACAAGTTCCAATAAATTTTGATTCGTAGCAGCGATAACACGGACATTGATGGGGACTAATTTAGCTGAGCCAATAGGGCGAATACAGTTTTCTTGTAGAACTTCAAGCAACTTCACTTGAAGATTCAAAGGAAGTTCACCAATTTCGTCAAGGAAAACAGTACCTTCATTTGCTGATTCAAAGATTCCTTTTTTTCCTCCCCGCTGTCCCCCCGTAAAGCTACCATGCGTATACCCGAACAATTCTGCTTCCATTAGTGGTTCAGGGATAGCACCACAGTTCACAGAAACAAAGTTTTTGTCTGAACGGCTGCTGTACTTGTGGATGAGTTTAGCGATCATACTTTTTCCTACCCCGGATTTACCAAGCAGCAGGATGGTGGAATCAACGTAGGAGACTTTTTTGATAATTTCCATTATTTGTTTCATTTTTGCTGAATGGGCAATAAAAGAAGTTTCTATCGTTGAAATTTCGTTTTCTGTGCTGGCATACTGCACTGTTTCTTTGTCCTTTGATATTGCCAGTAATATTTTATCTTTTTCTTTTATAATCAGAAATTCAAAGGAGGATATTTTCAATTGTACAATTTCATTTTCATGCAGTGTGTTTACTTGTTGCTGAATGATGTTTTTCAGAAGATGGAGCGTTTCTTCATTAAAAAATGTACGCAAAAGTTCCAGCTGATTTAAGCTGAAAAGAGGTTCATTTGATTTTGTTATAGTATGTAGTCTCCAATGATAATTAACTTTCATATTTTCTATCATTTTTGAAAATCCTCCTACTATACACAATAATGAAAAAATTCATCTGATGATTTTTTTCATTATCCTGTGATTTTTAACTATTTTTTAACGAGATTCCCTCTTTAATTTTGAATATATAATGATTTTTTTCATTGATTTTCTTCATTGTACAGCCTGTTTTTATTATTTTCAATAAATTTTATATTGGCATAAAATTTGTATTTAAGAAATTATGTAAAAATTGAGAGGAGGGTTTATATGAAAAGGAATAAAAGATGGGGGGATGTGTATGTCTAACAAGCAGGCACCTCATTTTCGTAGAACATTAACGTTGTTTCCGCTTGTTATTCTCGGTCTCGCTTACATGGCTCCGATGACCGTGTTTTCCACGTATGGAGTTGCGGCGCAGACGACACATGGCATGGTTCCAGCTGCTTATATAGTAGCCCTTCTTGCTATGCTATTTACTGCATATAGCTACGGAAAGATGGTAAAAGCATATCCTGTTGCAGGTTCAGCTTATACGTATACACAGAAAACGATCAGCCCTCATCTTGGATTTCTGGTTGGCTGGTCTGTATTAATGGATTATCTTTTCTTGCCGATGATTAATTTTCTGCTATCTGGCATTTTCTTATCGGCTGCCTTTCCTTCAGTTCCATCGTGGATCTGGATTATTTTGTTTATCGCCATGATTACGGGGATCAACATTTTGGGGATTCGAATGACGGCAAAAGTCAACGGAGTGCTTGTTTTATTTCAATTTCTTGTGACCGTAATTTTTGTGGCCTTAGCCGTAAAAGGAATTACAAATGGAATGGGGCTGGGCACGCTGTTTTCTGTGTTACCTTTTTATAATCAGGATGTTTCGTTTTCTTTTGTGCTGGCCGGAGCTTCGATTCTATGCTTGTCGTTTCTCGGATTTGATGCGGTGACAACGCTTTCAGAAGAGACGATTGAACCTAAGAAAACAGTACCAAGAGCTATTTTCCTAGTGACATTCATTGGAGGAGCACTTTTTACTTTTGTATCTTACATTACACAAGTGGTGTATCCGGATTTTACTTCGTTTAAAGTTGTAGATTCTGCTGCTTTTGAAATTGCTCAATACATTGGGGGAGCGTTATTTGCTTCTTTGTTTCTGGCAGGAATGATTACTTCGACGATTGCATCTGGCATGTCATCGCACGCAAGTGCAGCGCGACTGCTATTTGCTATGGGGCGGGAAGGCGTACTGCCAGAGAAACTATTTGGCTATGTACACCCGAAATATAAAACGCCATCCCGCAATATTTTTCTAATTAGCTTATTTTCATTATCAGCGCTTGTTGTTGATTTAGCGACAGCCGCTTCTTTTATTAATTTCGGTGCGCTAGTAGCGTTCACATTTGTCAATCTGTCCGTTATTTTTCACTATTATATTCGCAATAAACAGCGCGGTATAAAAGGGGCTTTTCTGTATGTATTACTGCCGCTGATTGGTTCCGGGTTTACTATTTGGCTTTGGACGAACCTGGACAAACATTCGATTATGCTGGGAAGCGCCTGGATTATAGCAGGAATTGTGTATCTGCTGTATTTAACGAAGTTTTTTACCAAAAAGCCGCCGCAACTCCATTTTGAAGAGGTTGAATCTTCTGTTGATTCAACAGAAGATCAGTCCATTGTTTCCTGAGTTACTACGCTAGAGGAGAGAACAGGGATGAAATCAATCGGTTTTGTTTTCCACGAAGATTATGTAAAGCATGATACAGGTGAGCAAGTGTATGTTGTAGGAGGAAACGAAACGCTGAATGTTGGTCTGGAATTTGAAAACCATTTTCGCGTTCGCTACATCAAGGAGATGTTGGAGAAAAGTGGGCTGCTGGCAAAAATGAAAACGTTTGTGCCGGAACCGGCTACCGATAGGGATTTGCTGCGTGTGCATACACAGCGTCATATCGACAATATGAAGGAAACAGCTCGTAAAGGTCTCCGTGTGTTCGGCCCGGAAGCGTATGGTTGCCCTGTTTCAGAAGAGATTGCCCGTCTATCTGCTGGGGGTGCGATGAAAGCGGTTGATATTGCGATGGATAATGAAGTGAAACAGGCGTATGCACTCATTCGTCCACCGGGACACCATGCCACAAGCGATCAAGCAATGGGATTTTGTCTGTACAACAATGTCGCGATTGCAGCCCGGTATGCGCTGGACGTATACGGCCTGGAACGGGTGGCGATTGTGGATTGGGATGTACACCATGGAAACGGAACGCAGGATATTTTCTACCATGATAAAAACGTGCTATTTATCTCTGTACATGAAGATAGCTATTTTCCGGCGAATACAGGAAAAATTGAAGAAGTTGGCGAGGGAGAGGGAGAGGGTTATAACGTTAACATTCCCCTTCCTTCCGGGACAGGGAATGCGGGATATCAATACGCATTTGAGCAACTTGTGCTTCCGATTCTTGAGAAATACGAGCCGCAGTTGCTGCTCATTTCCGCTGGACAAGATCCAAACTGTATGGATCCGCTTTCCCGTATGGTGGTCACGCGTGAGGGATTCCGTTATATGGCGAAAGTGGTGCGGGAGTTAGCTGAAAGAATATGCGATGGGCGCTTGGTAATCCTTCAGGAGGGCGGATATAGCCTACCGTACTTACCCATTGCTACATTAGGTGTAATCGAAGGGCTAATGGATTGCGAAGCAGACTTCCGTGACCCGCATTCCGTTCCAGAGCGACCGGTTACACAGGAACTGTGGGAAGCGATCTTTGCATGCAAGAAGATATTTTCTCAATATTGGAATAATATTTGAAATAATCTTTTGTATAACATTTTTGTCATAGACAATATATTTCAGGAGGCAACAAAGATGAGTGAAAAAGTGACCCTTGGATTGATTCAAGTAAAATGCGGAGAAGATATTGAGCAAAACGTAGCCTATACGATTGAAAAAATAGAAGAAGCAGCTATGAAAGGTGCGCAAATTATTTGCTTACAGGAATTGTTCAATGTGCAATATTGCGGCCAAACGGTTTCTGTGAAAGGGTATGACCTTGCGGAGCCTGTAGATAGCCCAACATTGCGGAAGATGGGCGAATTGGCAGGGCGCTTAGGGGTTGTTCTTATTGTGCCATTCTATGAGAAGGCAGGGCGCGGTGTATACTTTAACAGTGCGGTCGTATTCGATGCGGATGGCTCTTACCTTGGTACCACACGAAAAAATCATATTCCGGATGGGCCGCAGTACCATGAGAAATATTATTTCATTCCTGGAAACACAGGTTATCCGGTGTATAAGACACGTTATGGAACAATCGGTATTGGGATTTGCTGGGATGAATGGTTCCCGGAAGTGGCCAGAATTCTGGCGCTACAAGGTGCGGAGATTTTGTTCTATCCTTCCGCGATCGGTTCCGAGCCGGATCATCCGGAGCTTTGCACTCGCCGGGCCTGGGAGAAGGCAATTTCTGCGCATGGCATTTCGAACGGTTTGTTTGTAGCGGCGGTAAATCGTGTGGGTCGCGAAAAGAATATGACGTTTTATGGTGGAAGCTTTGTCAGCAACCCGCTGGGTGAGATTATGCAGTCGCTGGATGATGAAGAGGGAATTTTGATTCAGGAAATTGACAAGAAGGAAATTGACTTTGCGCGTAATCTACTTCAATTTTTACGTGATCGTCGTCCGGAAACGTATGGTCTGCTGTTGAAGCAGGAGGCGCTTCCAACGAAAACTGTTTTCCCGGCTCCTGTTCGTTTATAGTTATTGCTTTCTTTTACTGCTGTCTTCTGCATTTTTACAGGACGTTCTACTCTTCTTGAGGGACTGCGGCTTTGGCGCGGCAAGTCTAGTTGGTATTCTCTTTTGAAAGAGATGATGATTTTTCTGGAAAAGGGAATATTTTGCTAATGATCAATTCAAAATAAAGGAGGGAGCAATGAAAGGAGTGAATCGCATGGCAAAAATTGCAGTGGAAAATACGTTAACAGATGTGAAGCAATATCTAGAGAGCCAGGGACATCAGGTGGTGGCCATGAACGAGGCAAACATCGCGGGCTGTGATTGTTGCGTTGTTTCCGGACAGGATATAAATCTAATGGGTATGGCAGACATGCTAACGAAAGCCTCCGTTATCAACGCGCAGGGAATGACGGCGGAAGAAGTTCTTGAGGCGGTCAACCGCAACATACAGCGCTAGCGTTACACGAAGAAACAAGGATGCCAACAAAGGTGTCCTTGTTTCTTTTACCACCGGGTGAAAATATAAAACCTTGTTTTTACAGGGGGAAAATAGGTCTTCGATGTTTACTTAAGCTGGGTATGGTATAATATGGTTGATGTCGTCTTTCAGCTTTTATCGAATCCGAATGCGCAGGTTAGGTTGAGAAGGGAAAAAGTATGTTTTATAATTGAAATTGATTATCATTATCTTTTTGAAGGACAAGCATGAAAGTGCAGGTAGTTTCGGATATATATGAAATAGTGGCTTCTTATCTTTGTGAAACGAGGTGTCTTTCGTTTATATTGCAACATGCTGGAGAGATATTTCGTTCTCTTCAGACAGAATCATAGCTTCGCTTCTGACCAAACGGTTCGCACTGTTCTTTACCGGTATGTTATGCAGCATGACAGGTTTACGTGAAGAAGCGTATATTCTTTCGCTTTCGTCTGTTTCGCGATAATAAATAAAGGCTCGTACTCGTTTGGTGTGAAAGAAGCAGTATTCAAGTTAGGGCTCTTCATAGAAAAAGGCGCACAGGAAGAAGGGCGTATTATCTATCCGTGCTTCATCGCATCTGTGATAGATGAAAATTTCTCCTTCTTCCTGGGCTTTTGTTTTTTTTTCGTTCCAGTAAAGCCCGAAGCCGTGTGGAAAGCGGAAAAAAGCATGCAACGGTTTAATTACTGGCTCTGTCCTATTTTTTCTGAAATCCGCTTCTCCAATCCGTCTAGAATTTCTCTTCCTTCTTCTTTGCTTAGCAGGTCAAGCCGTGTCAGAAAATCGATGACGCGCGACAGGCCAAACAACTGGGTATCGAGCACTTCTTCATAAAGCGGACATTTTGGCATTGTTAGATTATTGCGCTGGACCTCGATCAAACGTTCGATTTTATTGGCTTCTGCTTTGAGCAGTTCTAATGCTTGTGTTTTAATATTCATATAGTTGCCACCTTCTCCTTGTTTAACTTTACTCTGACGGAAGAATGATTATTTTTCTCACTTTACTTTGAGTATAGCAAAAAAGAAAAACATGTGTAGGTTATAATACACTTCCTTTGCAATTTCGATATTCATACCAAAGATAGATCATTCCAGAAAGGGACAGGAGAATGAAAAGATTATGTATTGTTCCCTGCGGGGCAAGAAAAATATGGGATAAATATCCAGACGCTGGCCCGACCCGGGCCGATGAAGCATATATTAGTCCATTCGGCAAGGCATGCCGACGATATGCGGCACGCTTTTTTGATCGGTGGGTGATTTTATCGGCTAAATATGGTTTTTTGTTGCCGGATGACATTGTTCCAGAAAATTATGATCTTGCGTTTGATTCGAAACGTCCGGGCATTATTAGTACAAGACAGTTACAGGCACAGATGAAAGCAAAAGAATTGGATACGGTTTCGGAAATTGTCGTGCTCGGTGGCAAAAAACACCGCAGAGTGGTCACTGCGGTGTTCGGTGATGGGTATACATACCGTTTTCCGCTTAGCGATTGCAAAGGGATTGGCTATATGTTGCAACGTTTAAATCAGGCCGTCATGGAAGGAAAAGAGTTAGATGGAGAAAGCGCACGGGGAGGATTTTGTGAACCGCCGTTAGGCTCTAGGTGAAGTTTGGGATCTGGCTTCCGTTTTGCTCAACAAAGGGCTATCCTGCATCGGGGAAGCCGCCTGCTCCGAATATGAAGGTTCAAATAAATAACGAAATTGAAAGTTGAACATAATAGCTATAAGGTGTTGACATTTTTACACAAAAGAGTATAATAATTATATATTTAATTGTAATAGTTTCAAATAAATAATTATTGTTATTAAATTAAAGGAGGAAAGAACAATGAAAAATGTGACAGAGGTATTGAATCGACAAATTGCTAACTGGACTGTATTGTACGTAAAATTGCACAATTATCATTGGTACGTGAAAGGAAGCCAATTCTTCACCTTGCATGCAAAATTTGAAGAGTTTTATACAGAAGCAGCAGGTTATATTGACGAGCTCGCGGAGCGTTTGCTTGCCTTGAAAGGCGCCCCGGTTGCAACAATGCGTGAATGTCTTGAACTTGCTTCCGTGAAAGAAGCAACAAACCAGGAAGACGCACGTGAAATGGTGCAGACGCTTGTAAACGATTTTGAGCAAATAAACAAGGAATTGAAAGAAGGTATGGAACTGGCAGAAAAAGAAAATGATGAAGTAACAGGCGATATGTTACTTGCCATCCATTCTTCGCTTGAAAAGCATATCTGGATGCTAACTTCTTTCCTTGGGTAGTGGACGACAGGCTAAGAATACGTTGGCGATTCAAAGATGAAGATAGCTAGGTAGAAAACGAAGAACGCTCTGGAAACCTTTTGGTTCCAGAGCGTTTTTTAAAGATATGTATATATGTTATTATCTTTCCTTCCCGCTTGTCACGTTTGCAAATGAATACAGAAGGAACGGAGATGAGATAAGCAGCACGATAAATAATGCAGCTTCAATTGTATAAATGTCCATAAATTCTCCACTCCTTAATTGAAAATAATTATTATCTTCAATTATAAAGCTGTGCTGGAACTTAGTCAATAAAAAATAGCCTATTTTTGTTTTTTTTTGCTTTTCAGCAGGAGAAAATTAGATTATAATAATTATAAATTAATTGCCTATAAGCAAAAAAATTAGCCTAAGACAAAAATGAAAATCATTCTTAACTAAACGCAGAATTATGCTGCTGTCGTTCCTGACAGCAGCATTCGTGCTTTCTGCAGAAAAATTGAGATTTATTATCAGGGGGGAAACGAAGATGAATGAAGCAAAACCGACATGTACATCATCTATGTTCGTACAATCTGATATGAAACAAAAAGACTGGATACGGTCGCTTAAGCGGCATGGTGAAGGAATCGCTGCAGTTGTGTGTGGCGTATTTACATTTGCAGCTTGGATAATACAGCACAATGCTTACACATGGTCTTTTATTTTGTATATTTTGGCATACTGTGTCGGCGGATATATGAAAACGAAAGAGGGAATTTTGACGCTAATCAATGAACGGGAACTTGACGTAAATTTGCTTATGTTGCTTGCGGCGGTAGGCGCGGCCAGCATCGGATACTGGTTCGAGGGCGCCATTCTCATCTTTATCTTTGCACTGAGTGGCGCGCTGGAAAGCTATACGATGATGCGCAGTTACCGGGATATCGCTTCGCTTATGGATTTAAAGCCAGAAACGGCACGTTTGTATAAAGATGGAACGGAAAAACAGGTAAAAATTGAAGAACTACGGGTAGGCGATAAGATTATCGTGAAACCAGGTGAACGCATTCCAGCGGACGGCGTTATTAGAGAAGGAACGTCTTCTATAAACCAGTCTTCGATTACGGGAGAGTCGCTTCCGGTAGAAAAAAATGTGGAGGATACGGTATACGCCGGAACACTGAACGGGGAAGGCTCACTTGTGATTGAGGTAACGAGCGAGAGCGAATCAAGTCTGTTTTCGAAAATTATCCGGCTTGTGCAGGAAGCGCAGAGTGAAATGCCGCCGTCCCAGCGATTCATTGAGCGCTTTGAAGGCATATACGCAAAAGTGGTGGTCGGAATTACGCTGCTGCTTATGCTCATTCCGTACTATGTGCTGGGCTGGAGTTGGTCTGAAGCATTATATCGTGCGATGGTCTTTCTTGTTGTTGCTTCCCCATGTGCGCTTGTAGCTTCTATTATGCCCGCGATGTTGTCCGCTATTTCCAATAGCGCCCGCAAAGGTGTACTTTTCAAAGGCGGGGCTCATTTGGAAAATCTGGCTGGTGTCCGTGCGGTAGCGTTTGACAAGACGGGGACATTAACGATAGGACGTCCTCAGGTAACCGATGTTATCCCATTGCAAGAATATAGTAAGGAAGAACTTCTTTGGATCGTTGGTTCTATAGAAAGCTTGTCGGAACATCCGATCGGTCGCGCAGTGACTGAGAAGGCGGAAGAAGCCGGACGACCATTGCATCGCCCGCAGCGAATGCAGGCGGTGACCGGATTCGGAGTTGTGGCTGAATTTGAAGGACAAAGGTGGAAAATCGGCAAGGAAGCGTTTGTCGAAGACGATGAAGATATTACACATCTAACAGGAATCGTAAACCGCCTTGAGGGTGAAGGAAAAACAGTCATCTTTGCACAAAATGAGAGCGGACTCGCTGGGCTGCTTGCGGTGCAGGATACGCTTCGTCCAGAGGCGAAAGAAACGGTGGCATGGCTGAAGAACCTTGGGATTACTGTTGTCATGCTAACCGGTGATAAACGGGCGGCCGCTGAAGCCATCGCCGCTGAAGCGGGCGTGGACGAGGTATATGCGGAGTTGTTGCCGCAACAAAAAGTAGAAAGAATTAAAGCGCTGCGTGAGCGGTATGGTAAAGTGGCGATGATTGGCGATGGAGTGAATGATGCACCAGCGCTGGCTACCGCTTCGGTCGGCATCGCAATGGGAAACGCGGGCAGTGACGTGGCGCTTGACACGGCTGACTTAGTGCTGATGAACGATGATTTGAAAAAAATTCCTATGGCAATTCGTCTTGGTAAAAAAGCGGGTCGCGTGATCAAGCAAAACATTGCGTTTTCGCTGAGCATCATTATTCTTTTGATTCTTTCCAACTTTGCGCAGTCCCTTACATTGCCGCTCGGCGTTATCGGACATGAAGGCAGCACGATTCTTGTGATTTTAAACGGTCTGCGGCTTCTTAGGGGGTAGTTTCTATTTTCAGCATGTTGATAAACGCTTGCTTATATTGATTCACCTCGCATTCTACAGGAGATAAATCAAAGAAAGAAGAAAGAGGCTACTGACGCAACCTCTTTTTATAAGTAAGGAAGTAGTAATCATACGGATTTTTTGCATCTTTGACACCTTTTCGCTTAGAGATAAGTTCCCATTCTGACATATCGATTGTTGGAAGATAGGTGTCGCCCGGAAAGCTAGCTTTAATAAGCGTGAGGTAAAGCGTATCAGCCAGTGGAAGGAATAATGTGATGATTTGCGTTCCTCCGATAACATCGATCGGATCTCCGGAAAAGCGGGACAGCACTTCCTCTACGGAATGTAGAACCACGCAACCTTCCGCCTGGTAGTCCGGATTTTTTGTCAAAATCACATTTGTACGTCCTGGCAACGGCCGGCCGATCGATTCGTATGTTTTTCTGCCCATTACAATGACATGCCCCATTGTAAGGCTTTTAAAATGAGCGAGATCTGCCGGCAAGTGCCAGGGCAGCTTGTTTTCCTTTCCAATAACTCTGTTTTGATCCATAGCGAAAACGATCGAAATCATGTCAAAATCTCCTTAGGACTTTCTAAAATATGCTCATTCTTAGGATGCGGGTTTACTGCGCATCCGGATAGCCACCCAGAGCAGCACGATGCCCGCCAGCAACACGCCTAAAGCCAAAAGACCGTAATTATGGACAATCATTCCAATTTTGTCGATGTATTTGCCAAACAACCGGCCGATAATAAAAAAGGCAAGCGTCCAGATAAACCCGATTGTATAGGAAAAAAATGCGTAACGGATGAATGGCATGCGCCCGATCCCCACTAGGTAAGGGACAAGATGGCGGACAATCGGGAGTGCATAGCTGATGCATAGCGAGTAAGAACCGTAACGTTGGACTAAGCCGTACGATTTTGAGAGATATTTATCTATATTTTTCTTTTTCTTGAGTTTATTCAGCATCGGTGGGCCCATTATTCGGCCAAGACCATAGCCGATAGAAAGGCCGGAGATGACTCCGAGATACGTAATACAAAAAGCGGTAACCGGGTGAAGCAGACCAAGAGAGGCTGCGAATCCTCCGGCCATGACCACTGCTTCATCGGGAATCGGCATGCCGATAATTCCAAGCCATAAGCAAAAAAATAAGGCAGCGTAACCGTATTGCCCGATAAGTGTTACAAGTGTGTCAGCGTTCATAATATCCCCCAATATGTCTATTTCTTTTCATTATAATAAAGTTTTAGACGGAATTGAAATGTGGTAAAAAATTACGATCATTATCGTGGATGAAATGTTTTATGATACTTATTTTTATTTATGCAAGTGATGCGCTTTAGGAGAGCGGTAAAAAAGCAAACGAAAACTTCTTCTTGCAAAGCTTTTCCCAATCGGCTATTATATTATTAGTAAAGTGAATGATATGCCTGCGATGTTCGATTCATTTTCTTTGTTTCGAACCGTAACAATAAAAAGGGAGTCTTATATTAAGCCATGGACACTATGCTCACATTGATGAGACAGTGGAAATGACTTTGCGGACACCCACCTGCGAGAGCGGGTTTTGAAACATGAGGATGAAACGGCATAGGCGGGGTTTTAATTAAGAAAAGCTAAGAACACTTATAGTGAACATGCAAGTGTTCTTTTTATTTGCGAACAGAAAAGGAAGCGCGGAGAAATACCCGCGCTTCCTTTTCTGCATGTATGACGGAGTTCTGAATAAACAATCATTATTTCATCATATACTCTGCGATCATCATGCCGATAAAAATGAGCATGAAAATACCGAATGAAGCACCGAATCCAATAGAAGAATCCACGATATCATTTTGGTTTGGGTCTAGGTTCAGGTCAGGGTTAGGCTTCGTCATTTTACTCACCTCCGCTCTTCCATCATACCATATTATGTATATTTGCGCCTATGAGAAGGAAAGACAAGCTGATGACAATGTAGGCGGATAGGTTTATTCACCAACCATTTTTTGGATGATGTTTTCAAGTGTTTCCGGAGGAAGTATGCCGTCCGCAATGTGGATAATTTCCCCGTCTTCATTTATAAATACGTTGGTTGGAAAGTGCGCGACCTGATATTTTTCGGTGATGTCGCCATTTTTGTCGAACAGTACTGGGAAAGGAATTTGGAAGAAAGCAGCGAATTTTTTCGCGTTTTCTTGTTTATCGTTTGCTGTGACATTGACCGCCAGGATTTCAAACTTTCCGTTATACTTTTTGTAAAGGCGGATAAGAACTGGTGTTTCTGCCCGGCATGGTCCACACCATGAAGCCCAGAAGTTGATGAGCACCGGTTTGTTTATTTCAGAAAGGTGGTATGTTTTTCCATCAAGTCCGATCAGGCTGAAATTGGGAGCGTGGAAGCCAACTTTCGCTTTTTCTTCTTTTTTGGAGCCAGAGATGCTATAGAGCGAATAGCCGATAAGTGCAAGAACGATGGCGAAGGCGAGCCAAGCTTTTTTCATCGTTTTCACCTGCTTTATTGTACGAATATGATTTATGGTTTGAGAGTTGAACAATCATTGGCGGCCCGAATGGAAGAGGCGGCAAAGCCGCTCATATAATCGTGTCTATTCTCGCATAAGCGGGAAGCGAAATGCAATAACCATTCGGTACCTAGCGCTTTCGCCTTTTTCTTTTCGTTTGTGTCCCGTATAGCAGGCGATGGGCGAGAGCAGGACGGGGCGTGATAATTCCGTCGGTACCAAGTTCAATCATTTGCTTAATCTCGGCGAGTGTATCTACCTGGTAGGGGACAATCTTTAGTCCATGGCTACGGCAGATTTCCAACAGTTGTGCGTTAACTCCGCGAACGGGTGGGTGAATATACGCACACTTGTATTCCAAGGCATAGCGCCATGGCTCGCGGAGCTGGCCAAAATAAAGGAACGCGATGTCGGTTTTGCAGTCGTGTTTACGCAACAGTTCGAGGCTGAACGGGTTAAAAGTAGAGATGATCACTTGCCTGGCCATTTTATGACTGTGAACAAGCTGGATGACCTTTTGTTCGAGTCCGTTTTTCATCGCGAAAAAGTTTTTTAATTCAATGTTTAGTATAATGTTTTTTCCAGCAATGCGTGTAAGCACTTGTTCCAGTGTCGGAATAGGGGTGCCAGCGAACCGGGGGTGTTTCCAAGCGCCAAAGTCCATTTTTCGCAGCTGGGTTAGCGTATAGTCGCTGATTTTTCCCTTTTGACCAGTAATGCGCTGCAATATCCAGTCATGAAACACGACAACGTGTCCGTCTTTTGTAAGCTGAACATCCAATTCAATGCCGTTTGCCCCCTCTTTTATCGCATGCGCAAAAGCGGGAAGTGTATTTTCCGGATAGTTGATAGAAGAGCCGCGATGTGCGTAAATAAGAAATACATCTTTCATACGGAAGCAGCCTCGCTTCATTTTTTATCGGTCTTTATACATTATGCGCTTAGAAAAAAGCACATTCACAAATGTACAGAATAACTGGGGTATGATTATACTTAGGATAATGGAACGGAGGGACGAAGTGATGGATACTGCATGGTTTGTAAGATCATTTCAGGAAGATTATGCCACTTTGTATCGGCACCGCGATGAAGCATCGGCGCAGCGTGAAATTAACAGCTTGCTTGAAAACCTACCGCTGCCGAAAACGGGGAAAGTGCTGGATTTTTGCTGTGGCGATGGGCGGCACTCCCGGGCGCTTGCCAAGCGCGGGTATGAAGTTGTCGGATTCGATTTATCCGATTATTTGCTTGCAGAAGCCCGTCGAAAAACGAAAGATGGAAACATTATATATTATCGTTATGATATGCGCGAAATTCCGTTTACAAGTGAGTTTGATGTGCTATTTAATTTGTTTACAAGCTTCGGCTATTTTGCAGAAGATAGTGAAAACGAAAAAGTGCTGCAAAAAATGGCGCAAGCGCTTAAGCCAAGGGGACATTTCGTTATCGACTATTTAAATCCGTTGTATATTCAAGAACATCTTGTGCCTGAATCTGAGCGAAACGTAGGTGGCAAGCATATTATAGAGAGACGCAAAATCGAAGATGGATTTGTCATAAAGGAAATCATTATTACAGAGAATGGAGACGAGCGCCGGTTCTGGGAGCGGGTGCGCATGTATAGGCGAGAAGAAATGGAGGAAATGCTTTCCCGTGCTGGACTCGAAGTACGGGGCGTGTATGGCGATTATGATTTTAGGCCGTACTCCAAAGAAGGAACTCGCATGATCCTTTATGGTCGTTGTCATAAGGAGAAATAATGGATCATCGTTTGATGTCAATTTATTTGTATCGTTACTTATTCATGATAAAATGATAAAGGAGGTGTGTGTCGTGGATTACAGCAAAATGTGTCCGAAGTATGAATCGGCCATTGAGCTTCTCGGCAAGAAATGGTCAGGATTAATTATTCGCGTGTTGCTTGGCGGTCCAAGACGCTTTAAAGATATTAAAGCCCAAATTCCTGAGATGAGTGATCGGATGTTGACCGAACGGATGAAGGAGTTTGAGGAAGCAGGGATTCTGGAGCGCAAAGTTTATCCGGAAACACCGGTACGAATTGAATATGAATTAACAGAAAAGGGACGGGACTTAAAGCAAGTAATTGAGGCAATCCAGCATTGGGGAGAAAGATGGATGTAGGACAAGCTCCAGACGAAAGCCAGACCATTGCATGATCTGGCTTGTTTTTCATCCATGAAGGTATTGGAATGCTATGTGAGAGGGAAGATTAAAAACGACCGCCAAGTTGTTGCTCAGCCATTTGCACCAAACGCTTTGTAATTTCGCCGCCAACAGAGCCATTTTGACGAGATGTTGTATCCGGTCCAAGTTGTACACCGAACTCGGATGCGATTTCGTACTTCATTTGGTCAAGCGCACGCGCTGCACTGGGTACAACAAGAGTGTTGGTGTTGGAAGTGCGTTGGTTTTGAGCCATGGTTTGTTCATCTCCTTACGAGAAGTTTTGTCAAGGATATTTATCCTTGTAAGTATATTGTCACGAAACATCTGCTCGCTCATACGTGGCAAATTATAGTATAGGGAGAATCTAATGGTTATATAGTGTCAGGTACGAAGAAAGGAGAACTCGATGAAACAAATCGCATGCCCGTATTGCGGAAAACAAGTTACAGGAAATCATCGATATGAAGTGAAGTGCTATCACTGCGGTAAGTACAGCTATCTGACGGACGGCTTGTCGGCAGTGGAGGAAAAACAGGAGTTGTATGATGCCGCGCGTCAATATGCATATACGTATGTGCCTGAAGATGTCCGCGAATATGTGGATAAATATGGTCTTGCACAATCCGGGCCGACGACGCTTCGCTGGTTTCGTGATCACGAAGAAGATGCATATCGAAAAATGAAGAAATTTCTTGATGAACAGCTGGATGAACAGACATTGAAGCGCTTGCATGATAAACACGATGGCAAGTTGCCATTCGTGTTGTTTGTGCTTGACTTTCTGAATTTTCCGTTGCGCCGCGCGTCGCTAGAATGGCAATTGGATCAGTCGAGTAGCTGCGATTTTTAACATATTCTGCGTAAGAGAAGTTTCATAACCATGTACCAATCCTTATCCGGGTATACGGATAGGGATTTTTTTTATGATGTAGGAAAAAGGGGGAAAACTTATCCCAAACGGCAAAAATAAGCGGGGCAAAGGTTGCGTTGTGCGTGAGGGGATGATAGATTAGTGACATAAAATGTACACAAATAAGAAGAACAACGGTGAGTGGAATGATTGAGACAATTGAACGCCTGACACAGGTTCAGGAGGAACAGATTTCGGTTCCTGCTGAAGTATTGTATTACCGTATTGAGAAAGTAAAGGAAGATTTTTCTGCCGCGGGAGACGAAAAAAATGCTAAAAAGGCAGGGCAGTTGCTTGAAAAGTTGCTAAAGAAAGAATTTACCGTCGCTTTTTGCGGGCATTTTTCCGCTGGTAAATCAAGTATGATTAATGCGATTATGGGAAGTCAGGTACTGCCTTCCAGTCCGATTCCGACCAGCGCCAACGTCGTCAGCATCAAAACCGGAAAAAAAGCGGCTCGCATTTTTTTTAAGCACGGTAAAACGATCGATTTTGGCCCGGAATATGACATCAATGAGCTAAAAACGTACGCGGTGAACGGGGATGAAGTCGAGACGATCGAACTGTACCATCCGTCCAATTTGCTCGGCGAGGTCATTAGTATTATGGATACTCCGGGCATCGATTCGACAGATGATGCCCACAAAGTTTCGACCGAATCGTCGCTTCATTTATCTGACGCGGTGTTTTATGTGATGGACTACAACCACGTCCAATCAGAAGTTAATTTCCAATTTACGAAGGAACTAAAAGATCGGGGCGTGCCGGTTTATCTTGTTATTAACCAGATTGATAAGCATGTCGACTTTGAGCTTAGCTTTACCCAGTACCGCGAGAGCGTAATGGACGCTTTTCGCCACTGGGACATTGAGCCAGATGGTGTTTTCTTTACTTCTTTAAAAGATCCGTTTCATTCCGAAAACCAATGGCAGGAGCTGCTCGCGCAACTAGGTCGGATGTTCAAAGGGAAGGAAAGGTTACTCATTCCGAGTATTTTTCGCGCCACGTTATATCTTATTGCTGAACATCGTAAGTTTTTGCATGAAAAGCACGCGCTTAAGCGCGAGCCTTTTGAGCGCTTGCTTGAAGAAAAAGCGGATGGGGAGAATATACAGGCGCGATACGCCGCATTATCTACTCGTCTTGCTTCACTTTTTGAAACAGCAGAGAAGTTTGAAAAAGAGGGAAAGCGGGAATTGCAGAGCATCTTGGACAACGCGCCGCTCATTCCGTTTTCAACCCGGGAACTGGCCCGCTTGTTCTTGGAGAGTCGCCAGCCGGGGTTTAAAGTTGGTTTTCTATTTTCGGCAAGCAAAACAAAAGAAGAAAAGGCCAAACGGCTGAACGATTTGTACGTGGAATTGTCGCAGAACACTTCCGCGCACTTGGAGTGGCATATTAAGGAGTTGCTTCGTACGCTGCCGGAAAAGTATGGATATGATGATAGCGAATATCAGAAACATGCTATGGAATTCAGTGTCAAGTTTGACGAAGACTTGCTGGTACATGCCGTAAAACCGGGTGCGCTTACAGGCGGTGAAGCCGTTTTGAACTATTCAAAAGATATTGCAGACGCGGTCAAAAGTCTGTACCGCCGTGCGGCGCTGACCATGATCGAAGGCGCGGCGCAGGCGCTACGTCGTCAAGCGGAGGAGCAGGCGCAGGATATCAAGCGCGAATTGGAGGAAATCCGCGGGTTGAAGGAAGCACAAGACGCGCTGGTTGCGCTCAATCGAAGAGAAAGCGAGGCAGAAGCGCGCCTGACCGATGTGCTTATCAATGGAATTCCGGGCGAAGAGCAGGCTCCGCCGCTTCAAGCGTATGAACAACAGAAGGCGGAACGGGTTGAAGTGCCGCAAGCTCCAGACGATAGGGCCACGGTAAAAAGGCCAGTTCATTTAGCGGTGAAAAAAGAAGAAGCAGAATCATCCGCTTCTTATTCTTCCCCAATTAAAAAAGATTATAAGTCTTTCATGTTAAAAATGGCTGATATGCTGCGCCGGAGCGCGCAAGTTATTCAGGATATTCCAGGGCTTGCGGGAAGTGCGTGCGCGATGGAACAGCGGGCTGAACGCCTCGAGAAAAACCGTTTCACCGTCGCGCTGTTCGGTGCGTTCAGCGCGGGCAAATCGTCGTTTGCGAACGCATTGATGGGTGATTTGATTCTGCCGGTATCGCCGAACCCAACGACGGCAGCAATTAATAAAATTTTGCCGCCGGATGAAAACAATCCACACGGCAGTGTCCGGGTACGTTTGAAAACACGTGAAGACATTACAAATGATGTGTTGCATTCGCTTGAGGTATTCGGTATAAGCGCTGAAACGATCGAACAAGCAGTTGAATGCTCGTCAGCGCTGGATGCGAAAGATGTGCATCCAACCGCGAAGCCGCACTATAGTTTCTTGCGCGCAGTGCAAAAAGGATACAGCGAAATCGAGTCGCAGCTTGGCCAAGATTTAATAATCGGACTAGAAGAGTTTCGGGAGTTCGTGGCGCAGGAGCATAAGGCGTGCTTTGTAGAATGGATTGAATTATATTACGATTGCCCGCTTACCCGACAGGGCATTATTCTCGTGGATACGCCAGGCGCCGATTCGATCAACGCTCGCCATACCGGGGTAGCGTTTGAATACATTAAGAATGCAGATGCTGTTTTGTTCGTGACATATTATAACCACGCGTTTTCCCATGCGGACAGGGAGTTTTTAATCCAGCTTGGGCGTGTAAAAGATACGTTTGCGATGGATAAAATGTTCTTTATCGTTAATGCAGCCGATCTGGCCCGTTCGCAGGAAGAACTTGAAGGTGTGGTGGAGCACGTCGTGCAAAATCTTGCCACTTGTGGTATTGTGCGCCCGCGCATTTATCCCGTATCCAGCCAGACAGCGTTGCTTGCACGAATGGGGGCGCATGGGAAGTTGAACGAGTCGGCTGCCGGAATTCTTCGCAAGCGACTTGGCGTCGCAGCGGAAGCGCCGTTGCCGTCCGTGGCGGAAGCGCTCCACTTCTCTGGCCTTTCTCATTTTGAAAATGAGTTTATCGCGTTTACGTTGGAAGAGCTAACGAGGATTGCTCTGAACGAAGCATTTGCTGAGGTGCGCCGCGTGCTTCAGACGATGGACGATTTAATCGCCACAGCCCGTCAGGACGCTTCTTTGCGTGATCAGCAATTAAAAGCGGCGGAAGCGCGCAGGGAACAAGCGCTGCAAACAATACACGAGCTGGACACGGCGGCTGATATTCAGGCGCTGGAAAAGGAAATTCAGGAGCTTGTTTATTATGTCAAACAGCGTGTTATGCTTCGGTTCAATGAAGCGTTCCGCTATTCGTTTAACCCGGCTTCACTTAAGGATGATGGGCGCGGGATACAAAAGACATTGCAGCTGAGCTTGGAAGAGTTGTCACGTTTTCTGGCGTTTGATCTGGCACAGGAGATGCGTGCGACTGCGCTGCGCGTCGAAAGGTTTATGGCACAAACAGGCGAAAAAATCCGTGAAAAGCTAATGAATCGGATGCAACTTGAACATTTTACATTGCGTGCCTGGGAACATCCAACTTACAATACACCAGATTTCAGCGCCGATTTCCCGGAAGGTACCACTGATGAATTGAGAAGCTCATTGAATTTCTTTAAAAATCCGAAGCAGTTTTTTGAGCAGGGGGGGCAGGAAAAGATGAAGGCCGATCTTGAGCGAAAATACCAGATCCCTGTGCAGGCATACACTGCACAAGGCGAAGAGGTGCTTCGCAGTCACTATGTTCCTGCCTTTAAAGAAGAGATTGCCGCGGCGCAAGCGAGAGCGGTGACCGAGGTGGAAGAGTATTTCGCCGGGCTTTTCGCTGTGCTTGGTATGAAGATCAATATCGAAGGTCTTATGGATCGCCGGAATCAGGTAAATAGCATGTTGATGCTTGTTGAAAAAGAAATAAATGTAAAAGAAAAGTAAATCATCCCTCGTCACCCTATGTTTTTTTTACTATAATAAATAAAAAGCGTAAGAAGACAGAAAAAAGAGTATGGTGGGTGAATGCCGGATGAAAATTGTCGAAACGAACTTAATCGGCCAGGAATTTTCGTTTGATTTAGTTGACACGGTATTGCATGACATTGGGTTTAATCGCGGCGGCATGTTTGACTATGATTGGGCAGCATATGATTATCCACTTATGACATCCAAAATCGGCGATTATGTGTATTTGCGTATTTTTACGCGCGCTACATCCGGGGAAATTGAACGCAGCAACTGCATGGTGAAGGTGACTGATGTTATGATCTCTGGAGCCAAGTATCATGAAGGACTTGATTTTAACAAAGAGATCGAAAAGCGTTATGTGGATCGTTCACGGGAGATTTTGAATGAAGTGGCCCAGCACTTGAAAATGGATAAGATAGAAATTAACATCCGTGATGCCAGCGCTGAGGAGTGCCAAGCGCGTAGCGGCGTCCGTCCTGTGTTTTAAGGAAAGCGAACGAAAGTTTCCGACCGTATATAATGGTCGGAAACTTTTATTATTATTTGGAAACGGCTATGATAAAAAGGAAATAAAAGTTTGGATGAACTTTTTTACGAGTACCAATACGAACTAGAAACGGCTATGATAAAAAGGAAATAAAAGGGCGAAAGAGGATGGGAAATATGTTGGGTGTGAAAAAAATAGGCTGGTCTGTTCTGCTTTCTTTGTTTGTTCTCGTCGCTTGTAGCGCGAACGAGAAAGAACAATCAGTTTCGCAAAATGATGGCGGATTGCAAGTTACTTTTACAACGCCGAAAAAAGTGGAAGCAGGAAAAAAGACGGAATATACGGTACATGTTTCGCGAAATGGAAATCCCGTTGCTGATGCAGAAGTCATCGTGCATCTTGAAATGGCGGATATGGACCATGGTTTAAACGGGTTTCGGGGCAAAATGACCGAATCGGGCGTGTATAAGGGACAAGCTGTGCTGCCGATGGGAGGAGACTGGATTGCGTACGTAAAAGTAAAGAGAGGATCGGAGAAGGTGACGAAACGGTTTGAATTCAAAGCAGAGGGAGGAATGATGTCTCCGGAAGAACTGGAAAAATCAGGTTTACATGAAAATGGATCGCTTAAGAATCCTGATTTCTAGATGGATACAAAAACGAGCATATGCTTCTGGCAAATGCTCGTTTTTGCACATGTCCATCAGCTTCACACTATTTATTGTGTGACTGTTTTGCGGAAAGAAGAAAGCGAAACAATTCCCCCGATGATTATCCCAAGGAGAGCGGGAATGATCCAGCCCATACCTTGACTCATTAGGTCGCTCATTAACGGTAACTTACTTAGCGCTTCGGTTATACGCTCCGTTTTCACGCCGGTGACAGTCAGCCCATCAAGCACCGAGATGAGAGCCGCTCCGATAACGCCGCCCGTATAAACAGAACGGTGTTCTTGGAATGCTCGGCCGCAAAGTGTTAGCACAATCAGCACAATGGCAATTGGATAGAGCGTAACAAGCAGCGGCACAGAAATCTTTAGAATAGTAGATAGACCAAAATTGGAGATCGTCAGGCTAGATAATATAAGCATTGTCATGATCGCACGATAGGACAAACGATTGCCTGTTATTTTTGAGAAAAATGCCGCGCAGCTTATAATTAAACCGACCGCTGTCGTTAAGCAGGCAAATGTAACCGCAAACCCGAGCAAGGTTAACCCGGTTTGTCCAAGTAGGTGCTTGGAAAGAAGCGTAATCAATTGTCCCCCGTTTTCATACGCTCCAACTGCGGGGCCGCTGGTAGCTCCGAGATAGGTCAGGCCGATATAGAGCAGACTGAGGCCGATAGCCGCAATGAAACCGGATTGCATGATTACCTTTGCCCGTGCCTTTTGCTCACTTATACCACGTTCACGTACCGCGTTAGCAATTACGATGCCGAATACGAGTGCTGCCAGTGTATCCATCGTATTATATCCTTCCAGGAAACCTTTTGAAAACGGTTTTTCCAGTGTAGTCGGCGTGTAATCGCCAAGCGGCGCCAGCGCACCACGGATAAGCAAAATAGCCAGCAGCGCAATCATAAACGGTGTGATGACTTTTCCAAAACGGTTTACCAATTTACTTGGGTTCAAGCACAGCCAGTACGTAATTCCGAAAAATACAACAGAGTATACGAAAAGACTCCAGGCAGACGTTTTGGCTGCTTCTGGCAAAAACGGCGCCACTCCGATTTCAAACGCGACTGCACTTGTCCGTGGAATTGCTAAAAGTGGCCCGATCGATAGGTAGGTTAGTACAGAAAAAATAGTAGCGAACATCGGATGGATACGATGTCCTATGTGCTGGATATTACCGCCAGCGCGCGCGACGGCAGCCACCCCGAGCAGAGGCAGGCCTACGCCTGTTATCAAAAACCCTAAAACAGCCTCCCACATCTTAGAGCCTGCATCATGTCCGAGTGTTGGGGGGAAAATAATGTTACCCGCTCCCAAGAAAAGCGAGAATGTCATTAATCCGATCGCAAATAATTCTTTAAATGATAAAGCTTGTTTCATAGTGCCTCCTTGGAAAAGATAACAGAAATAACAGAATTTTTTGTCGTTCTTTATCGAACGACTTATTTATCATAACATATTTAATTTATAAATAAAGTATAGAAGATGAATTCGTAATTGATTGTTTATTCTGCAAATTATTAGAAGCGGACGGAAAGAAGATCGGCAGCTATTCTAGTGATCGGGATAAACAATTAAGAATTTTTAAATATTATTTTTTAGCGAAATAATGCTAGGTTAGTTGTAACAAATTTGTTACAATTCAATGTAAGAGGGAAGAGAAATCTTATAAGATTGGAGGGTGTCTTATGCCAGAGACTCAGTTGAAAGAAATCTGTGAGGAGTCCTACAACAGGCTGAAAAAGGTTTGTATGGAATTGGAGAAATTTTTGAACACCACAACATTAAATCAGCTTGTGCAAGCGTCTTCAGACCCTGAACAGTATGAGTCATATTACCGGGATTACCTGTCAGATCTCCGCCATTTACTCGTCAATTGTGAGAATGCGTATGAAAAATTAGGTATTTGTTTGCGACGTGCCCGTTTCAACAAAGAATTTGCGGAAGAGGCCCTCTACTTGGTGTACCATACGTGTGTGAACTTATTTTTCTATCCTAAAGGGGAAGTGTATGAGGAAGATGGACGCAATTCGTACACAGGTCGCGATGCGATTATCTTCCACAAAGAAGTGACGCCGGAATTGAAAGCGCTGACGTTAGGAATGTCCAAGGTATTCGAATATTTGCGTGACGAGCTTCAATATTATGAGACAGATTACGTAACTATGAAGCGTATGAGTGCAACACATTAAACAGTTAAATGAAAACCTCCGTTATCCGCTTTCGGGATGACGGAGGTTTTTATTACTTAAAAAAGTATATTTTGCTTTAAAGTGTAAAAAGTAATATACTTTCTTTTTTTATAGTTTAGAGAAGAAAAAGTTACGAAACGTTTGCCCGCGCGCTTTTCTCATGGAAACAATTTCTGAAGCTGTTCCCAGAATGTATTTTTTTGTGTAGGTTTAGTGGCTGAAGGCGTGGTATTTTGCGTGTGGGTGCCGGCCAACTGCAGGGCGTGGGGTACGTTTACAATGCCGTATCCGTAATAATGATCCCAGCCAGGCTGACCCGCGTCCCAGGTAGCTGCACGTATAATTTTCATAACTTCGCTATTGTTTAGTTCCGGGTTTAGCGAACGAATAAGCCCGGCTAACCCGGCGACATGTGGGCACGCCATGGAAGTACCGGAAAGGGAGGCGTAGTCACCCTGCACATATGTGCTTGGAATATCCACGCCTGGCGCCGCTACGTCGATGTAGGAACCGTAATTCGAAAAATTCGCCTGATTTCCTTGCCAATCAATCGCAGCGACGCTGATAACTTCCGGATATGCGGCGGGAAAACTCGGTTGGGAGGTGTGATCGTTTCCGCTGGCCGCCACCATGACAACGTTTTTACTAAATGCGTATTTGATCGCATCATGTAGTACGTTAGACGGGTGATAATTGCCCACACTCATATTAATTACGCTGGCTCCGTGATCGGCTGCCCAAATGATACCGCGGGCAATATCGAACGATGAGCCGCTTCCGTCGCTTCCAATACCTTTAATAGGCATAATTTTATTGTTCCAAGCAATGCCTGCAATTCCTTCACGGTTGTTTGTTTTGGCAGCGATAATTCCGGCGACATGCGTGCCGTGGCCGTTATCGTCCTGAGGGCGATCGGAGTCGTTGAGCACATTATGGCCTTTGACAAGCTTGCCCTGGAATTCGGGGTGCGTCAGATCGACCCCTGTATCGATGACCGCGATGATGACGTTTTCTCGCCCTTTGCTAATGTCCCAAGCTTGTTCCATGTTAATGGCAGGCATATTCCATTGGTAGCGTGGATAAAGCATATCGTTTGGCGTTGCGTTGGGAAGCAAAAGATAGTTTGGCTCCGCAAACTGCACGTTTGGCCGCTTGTTGAAATATGCGATCAGTTCGTCGGCAGACATGGTTCGCGATTTGAAAATATACATGCTTCCGAATCGCGCTTTTTCCCAGCCGTTAATTGCCTGTATCATTTGTTTGAGCTCGGTGGGAGAAGGCGGACGCTTGAATTTTACGGTCACTTCGCGTTTCATGTAGTGGCTTGTTTCATTGCTGTTGTGATGAATTGTGATGACGTGTTCACTATTGTTCAGCCTGGTGCGTGTTTCATTCAGTCCGCTGATGTAGTTAATGCGGTAAAATTTATGTGGTTTTGTCTGTTGTGAAACAGATGAAGTGTCCGGTTTCTTTGGAGGGGCTTCGCTTTGTTCTGGCTGGGCCAGAAGAAAGCAAGCACCCGCAAAAATGACAGCCAGCCCGCCTACCGCGTATCGAGTAAAGTTTCTCATAGCTATCCTCCTTTCCGCAAGCGTGCGGTTAGGTATAGCGTTTGGCTGGCACCTCGATCGTATGAACGGTGAATTTTAACAGCTGCTTTTAACAGCATATTAAGCGTAAAGGAAACATCAATGAAAACTAAAATAAATATAAAAAATCATAATTTTAAAAAGGTAAACGCTTTATTTTGTCGAATACATGTAGTACATTGTTATATAACAAGATGTATACAAACACCAAGACATATAGATAGAACGATAAGGGCTTGGGGAAAATTGCATTCGTTTGGGGATGGGGGTAGAAATCATGGCTACAAAAGAAGGACTACAGGATATTATGATGCTTGACGAAACGGCAAATTTAAAAAATTACGAGGAAGCCGTTCGTACCATGGATTGGAAAGAAGTGGAGAAGAATTTTTCCTGGCATGAAACAGGAAACGTAAACATTGTATACGAGGCGATTGATAGGCATGTAGATACAGGAAATGGCGATAAGATCGCGTTGCTTTATATGGATGGAGAGCGGGAAGAACGATACACGTACGCGGAGTTGCGTCAGTTGTCCTGCCGATTCGCTAATGGATTGAAGGCGAAAGGTGTAAAAAAAGGTGACAGGGTCTTTATTTTTATGCCGCGCAGTCCCGAGCTGTATATTGCTTTGCTTGGAATTGTACGCATCGGTGCCATCGCGGGTCCGCTGTTTGAAGCGTTTATGGAGGATGCGGTGCGCGATCGTTTGCTGGACAGCGGTTCCGTGGCTGTCGTAACGACACAGTCCTTGCTGTATCGCATTCCTGTGGAGGAATTGCCGGAATTAAAACACGTGATTCTTGTCGGAGCCGAAGGAAAAACAGCAGAAAATCAAACGTTGTATCAGGAACTAATGTCCATATCCGATGAATATATAATCGAGTGGGTAGAGCGTGAATCAGGCATGCTGTTGCATTACACATCGGGCTCCACCGGTAAGCCGAAAGGCGTTTATCAGGTGCATGATGCCATGGTGCATCAATACCTGTCCGGAAAATGGGTATACGACCTGCGCGAAGGTGATGTTTACTGGTGTACGGCGGATCCGGGATGGGTAACCGGAACATCAGCGGGTATGTGGGCGCCGTGGTTGAACGGTGTGACGGTTGTGCTGCGCGGTGGACGCTTTAAGCCAGCCGATTGGTACGCTACGCTGGAGAAATATAAAGTGAACGTGTGGTTCAGTGCGCCGACCGCATTTCGTATGCTGATGGGTGAAGGGGATGAATTGCCGAAACGGTATAACCTTTCCCATTTGAGGCATATTCTTTCAGCGGGAGAGCCGCTTAACCCGGAAGTTATCCGCTGGGGATTGGATGTGCTGAACCTACGTATTCATGATAACTGGTGGATGACAGAAACGGGTTCGACCATCTGCGCAAACTACCGTTCCATGCCGATTCGTCCGGGTTCGATGGGGAAGCCGTTGCCCGGCATTAAGATGGCGGTTGTTGATGACGAAGGCAATGAATTGCCGCCGAATACAATGGGGAACCTCGCGATTATGCCACCATGGCCGGCTATGATGCGCCAAATCTGGAACAATCCGGCTAAGTATGAAGAATACTTTAGAACTGGTTGGTATATTTCTGGTGATTCTGCGTATATGGATGAAGACGGCTATTTCTGGTTTGAAGGGCGCGTGGATGATGTCATTAATACGTCCGGCGAACGTGTTGGTCCATTTGAGGTTGAAAGCAAACTGGTAGAGCATCCGGCGGTGGCAGAAGCCGGCGTAATCGGGGTACCGGATCCGGTGCGTGGAGAGATTATTAAGGCGTTTATTACGCTTCGTGCAGGATATGAGGCGAGTGACGCTCTAAAAGAAGAAATTCGTCTTTTCGTTAAAGAGCGTCTTGCTGCACATGCGGCACCGCGCCAGATCGAATTTCGCGACAAGCTTCCAAAGACGCGTTCTGGCAAAATTATGCGTCGTGTGCTAAAAGCGTGGGAGCTTGGTCTGCCGACTGGTGATCTGTCGACTATGGAAGAGTAAAAGAGTCAAAAAGAGAGGATGATTCTTTTCTGGTTCTTCTTGACGCTTTGGCGTAGAAGGAGTACCATTGGAATGAACTCAATACGAAAACCGCCACTAGGGGAGCTCTTGGGCTGAGAGAAGCGCTTGCTTCGACCCTTAGAACCTGATCCGGATAATGCCGGCGGAGGGAAGTGGACGGGTGATGCCGCGTAGCTGCGCTTATATATGCATCTCACACGCCACTCCACCGGGGGGCGTTTTTTGTATATGAAGGGAAAATGCAGGAAGCAGACAGCGAAGAGAGGTGTGTATAATGACAGTGCATAAAGCACTAACAGTAGCAGGGTCTGATAGCGGCGGCGGCGCCGGTATTCAGGCGGACTTAAAGACATTTCAGGAGCTTGGTGTATACGGCATGTCCGTACTTACCGCACTTACGGCACAGAATACGCAGGGGGTACACGGCGTGTTTCCAGTTCCTCCTGAGTTTATCGCGCAGCAAATGGATGCGGTGCTTTCGGATATCGGGACGGACGCAGTAAAAACGGGGATGCTATTTAATAGCATCATTATTGAAACGGTCGCAAAAAAACTCAAGGAATATAATGTGCGTAATTATGTGCTCGATCCGGTCATGGTTGCCAAAGGAGGTGCCCCTTTGTTAGTTACGGAAGCGGTGGCTGCCGTCAAGGAACATCTGCTGCCGCTTGCGACGGTCGTTACTCCTAATCTTCCGGAGGCGAAAGTGTTGACAGGCATGGAAAAGATTGAAACGAAAGAAGAGATGAAAGAAGCGGCTAAATTGCTTCACGATTGGGGAGCGCAACATGTAGTAATTAAAGGTGGACACGGCACAGACGACATTGTGACCGACCTGTTGTATGACGGGCGCGAGTTTGTAGAATTGTCCGCTGAACGATTCCATACGCAGCATACGCACGGTACCGGCTGCACGTTTGCGGCCGCCATCGCGGCGGGGCTCGCCTCTGGAAAAAACGTTCGGGAGGCAGTAAAGCAGGCAAAGGTCTTCATTACGGCCGCTATTAGTCATCCGCTCGGTATCGGACACGGCCACGGTCCAACCAACCATTGGGCGTACCGAAGAGAAGGAAGCAACGATGTTTAAGGCATGAAATAAATGGGCGTGTTTTGCAGTAAGTATAGAAAGAAGAAATGAGGGGTCAGGCTCGTAACAGAAAAGGCTCGTGTCTTTTTTGTTGCCTATTCCTGACCTCTCGCCTTATTTATAGAATCTTACTGAAATTTTACTGAATATTTATATTGTTGCTTTTTGGTTTGCGTTTTTACTCTTTTTCAGTGTTTCTTTGATTTCGTTCAGTGTTGACAATATTTCATCATCCAATCTTTCGTCCAGTTTTTCCACCTTTTCTTCCAACTGGATGACCAGTTGGGCGACGCGGGCAATTTCTTCTTTGCTGGGCAGGTTATTTTCATTGAGAATTTGGTCTACCATCTTCTTGTATTGCTCCTGGGAATAAAAAAACCATTTTTGATATTCTCCGATCATAGACGCGTATTCTGTTGTCTTAATGAAATCGTCTATCGTTTTCCCGAAAGTTTTTTCCACAAGGTCGTACCAACTCTTCCACATTTGCACTGGATCGAACGTTTGATTGGATGCCACGCGAATCCCTCCTGTTTTTAATCTCTCACTTTTATATTACGTATGGTAGGTAAAATATACAAACAAAAATCTTTAAAAAATTAAAAAATATATGTTATTTTTCTGTTTGGTTGTTCGTATAGTGAAATGAATAGGACACGATAAGGGGGAGAAGTATGTTATGGGGAATAGCAAAAACGAACATAGTAAAGATAAAGTTTACGTCTGTAGCGCGAGCGCGCCGAAAAATTTACTGATACCCTGTGTCTTGCTTTTGCTCCGCCGGATGAGTAACTATGGATATCAAATTGTTCATGATTTGGTAGAATTCGGATTTTCTTCTATTGATCCTGGTTATGTATACCGGATCTTGCGGCAGTTAGAGAGTGAAAAATTTGTGCAATCACGTTGGGAAGTTTCCAGCGGGGGACCTCCCAAAAGGATGTACTCTATCACTGATGTAGGAAATGAATACCTTGATACGTGGTCTCAAGCCTTAGAAAAGTATCAATACACATTGAAGCGTTTTTTTAGCATGTATGAACGGCTTTTATTTTCTTCAACCGAAAACAAAAAGTAGATTATTTTTAAGAAAGCAGAAGTGCTTCAGGTGTATATCAGCCGTTTCAAATTTCATGTTTTGCGTAAAGGATGCTCGTGACTTCAGTCATGAGAGGAATTTACGCTAGACTCAGGCGTGCCTTATGGCACGTGAATGAGCCTACATCCCTCGTTTCTATTCACAGCATGTAGCATTCTATTCCTTAATTAGCTAGAATTGAGGAAAAGGGGCGGGAGGTGAAAGCATGGATTACGTAGAGCGGAATCGGGCTTCTTTTGATAAACTGGCCAATCAGACAGGGGTGAAATGGCGTCATCATGAACTGACGATACAATTTATTTCAGCGTTTCAAATGCTTCTGGGCGGTAATTGCGTGTTGGATCTCGGTTGCGGCGCGGGGCATGATGCGCTTCGGCTCAAGCGGTATGACCTGCAGGTGCAAGGGCTTGATATTAGCGAAGTTATGCTTGAGCAGGCCAAACAAAAAGTCCAGGGTGTGGAATTTATTCAAGGGGATTTCCGCCATATTCCGACGGGAAGCGAACGGTATGACGGTGTGTGGGCGAACGCTTCACTCATTTATCTTACAAAAGAGGATTTACATAAGGCTTTAGATGAAGTATATCGAGTATTAAAGCCGGGTGGTGTATTTTTTTCTTCTTACCGTCTGGGTGAAGGAGATGTGGTTATTGACAATATCTTTCACCAATTGTATGGAGAAGAGGAGATTCAGAATGTTTTGCGTTCGCATGGCTTCCGCATTTTTGATAGGACGAATACAGGAGGCGGAGACGAACCGTACCTGAGCCTTTATGCCATTAAGCAATAATCCATTTGATTACATAAAATAGCCAAAGGAAGTCCTTCCTTTGGCTATTTTTGGTGATGCGCCTGGCATGGGCGTCATCTCCAGGGTTCAAGTCCCGAATGGCGAAAGCAGTAGTAGCCATTAGCTTAAGACAAGGGTGTCGACCAAACAAGAACTTGCATTTTTTCATAGGTGAGAGGACGGGGATGACTCTTCTTTCCTACTCGGTTGTGTACTGTTGTTTTGCCAGAGTGCGACGTCGGTTGCGGATTTCGAAACGCTCAGGGGCGGTGCGGTAGTTCCAGCGTTCTTCTTCTGTTTCGGGAAGCACAGGCGGAACGGGCGTTGGTTTGCCGTTCTCGTCTAAGGCGACGAACGTCAAATAAGCCTGTGAAGTTAAACGGCGTTCTCCTGTAAGCAGATTTTCCGCTTCTACTTTTACATAAACCTCCATGGATGTGTTGTGTGTCCATGATACATAGGCTTCTAAGCAGATGGCTTCACTCGTGCAGATCGGCGCCAAAAAATCGAGGCTGTCACTTGATGCGGTCACTACTTGCCTGCGGCAGTGTCGCATAGCCGTGATGCTAGCGACTTTATCAATATATGCCATAACTTTGCCCCCGAAAATTGTGCCATGGTAGTTCGTGTCTGGGGGTAGCACAATATCGGTCATAATCGTGCGGGATTCGCTTGTCTTTTTCGCTTGCAAATGGTGTTCACCTCCACAAAGTTAAAGTAGGCAGGCACCTAATTTGCCGCCTCTGGGCAAGTGTCGTGTCTTACCGTCTCATGGGTGAATACAGTGTAGCAGATTAAAAAAATACATGAATGGAGGAAGTTACACGTGTATTCTCATTATCCCATGGGCATGGTTCAGACGACGGATGTGGAAATCGTTAAGTGTTACTATCACATGGAGAAGATGAAGTATTACGAGTACAAGTGTCATAAGCATATGCATCATAAAAAGCACTACAAGAAGTATTATAAACGTTATTGTTACCACAGAAAAATGTATGAACATTATTACAAAAAAGGCTATTATGCAATGCCATACCCGACTGCCTCGGCACAGCAACCAATGTCGCCTTCGTGCTATCCGACCGCTCACTACGATAAGCGTGACGATAGCTCTTCCAGCTACTGAGATAATATAGCATACAAAAAAACGGGGCGTGTTTGTCCCTCTTTTGTAGGGACAAACACGTCCCCTTTGTTTTTCTTATTTCCAACCTATGTATTGATGGTTGCGGTTGAAAAGGGTGGGGTAGACGAGAAAACCGAGAATAATGCTTGTCAGGGCGGAAGCGGCCGTAAACGAAAACATAATCAATAGTTGATAGCGAACCGCTTCAATGGGACTTGTACCCGCGATAATTAATCCGGTCATCATGCCGGGAAGCTGGACGAGCCCGATCGTTTTCATAGAATCAATAACCGGGATCATACCGGCGCGAATTGCCTGGCGGGTCATACGTTCGCTTGCCTGGCGGCTTGTAGCTCCTAGCGAAAGCGCCACGAGAATTTCTTCCCGCATTGATTCTGCTCGTTCTCGCATTTGGTTAAGCAGGAGGGAAGAGACGATCATGCAGTTGCCGATCACCATACCGCTGATTGGAATGATGGATTTCGGCTCCCAGTGAATCAGATCAAGCGCCAGCATCATACCAATTGTGAATCCAGTTACAACCGAGATGGTGAAAAAAATACGAGCAAATACATGCGGAACGCCTTTGCCTCGTTTGGCCGAATTATGGGCTGCAACAAGAACCATCATGAACAGCATGCAAGCAATAAACGCCCAGTGCCGGCTTGAAAACACGAATTCCAGTACATATCCCACAGCGACTAATTGAATGATCGCGCGGATCGTGCCGATAAACATGTCACGTTCAAGCTTTAGTCTAAGCTGGAGCGATAAAAGTATGGCAATAAATACGAAACTAACAGTCATAATGGTAGCCAGTATACTCATTTGATCGTACGCTCCTTCAATCGCCCACCTTCAAGATGCCATTGGATGTTTCCGAGGCGTGTTGCCTGTTCCGGAGAATGGGTAATCCATAGTATAGTGTGTCCTTTCGCGTGGTAATTGCGGATTTCCTGTTCGATATGTTCCGTTGTTTTTTTATCGAGTGCAGAGGTTGGTTCATCCAGTAGCAGCACATCCGGTGCAAGCGACAGTGACCGGGCGATATTGACTCGTTGTTTTTCACCGCCGGATAGCTCTCCAACGTTGCGTGATAAGTAATCACGGGGGAGGCTGACACGATCTAGCAATTTTTGCATCTCTTGTTTTTCTAATTTGCCGCCCCTGATTTTTGTGGGATAATCGAGATTGTCCGCTACGGTGCCAGGGAACAAAATGGGTACTTGGAAGACATAATGCAGGTTTCGGCGCAGTTCGGGAGGATTCCAGTCAGAAAGCGGTTTTCCCTGATAGACGATACGTCCTTTGTCAGGCTCTTCAAGGCGAGTTAACAGGCGGAACAGCGTGCTTTTTCCGGTTCCGGAAGGGCCTGTAATTGTAATGAAGGCGCCTTGCGGGACAGAAGCCGTGATACCGCATAGTGGCATGGCAATATGCCCGGATGTTGCATATGATTTTGAAACATCAGAGAGCTCAATGATGGCTCTTTTTTCCATGAAGGCCACCACCTCCTTTATATGTAGGAATTACATTTAGTATGCATGTATAGTATATATAAGTATGGGGAGATGTTGGAAGAGATGGATCAATGATATTTACATAGAAAGGAAGAATTTTTTGAACAACACCATTGCATATCAGTACATATGGAAAATTTCATATCGGCTTGTGGTAGAAGAAGATTATACGGTGCTTCACTCAGAAGAAGGGATCGTTCATTTGTTGCGGCAGAAAGGAAAAGAGTGCCACTACATCCAGCTTCGGCTCGCCGACTTTTTATGGGAAGGCACGCTGATATATGATGTGCGGGAGAGTGCCGCGCGCCTAGAAGATTTGCGCAGGCGGTTCGGCGTGCGGGCTATGAAAGGCAGGATCGTATATGTATGTTATGAATCGGTAGCGGATAGTATGCGGGAAGCGCTACGCGCCGAGCAAGGGATAGACGAATTCCAAGTTTCGCTCGATGTTGCCGCTTATGCGCTTTTAGAGAGACGCTGGATAAGCAAGGGGGAAAGCTCGGGAAATCATATGCTGTATTCTTCGGCTTTGTTTGCGGAAACAGAGATTTCGGAAAATGATCCTCCGGCTTCGTATTGGATGCAGCGCATCGAACAGACAGAAGTGGAACGGGAGCGGGAACTGCGAGAAACGTTTTTTTACGGCAGGCCGCGCTTTACGTATTTTTTCCTCGTCATTATTATCGCGCTGTTTATTTTGATGGAACTGAGCGGAGGAAGCCAAAATCCTCGCGTTCTTCTCTTTTTCGGGGCAAAATATACACCGCTGATTCTTGAAGGAGAATGGTGGCGCTTTATTACTCCGATGTTTTTGCATATTGGTTTGATGCATATTCTATTTAATGGGTTTGCATTATATTCTCTGGGAACGTTGACTGAGCAGTTATATGGTTCGGTCAGGTACTTTATCATTTACATGCTTGCTGGCATCAGTGGGGTCGTAGGGAGCTTTGCGTTTTCTCCCAATCTTTCCGCAGGGGCGTCTGGCGCAATATTTGGCTTGTTTGGCGCGCTGTTATATTTTGGCACACAGAATAAATCCTTGTTTTTTCAAACGCTTGGGACAAATATTCTTGTTGTGCTTGGAATTAACCTGGCTATCGGTTTTTTATCACCGCAGATTATCGATAATTATGCCCACTTGGGGGGGCTTATCGGCGGTTTTCTTGCTTCAGCGATTGTTGGGTTGCCTCGAAAAAAAGGGAATCCATTTATAAAAGCGGGAGCCTTTATCTTGCTTGCCGTATTGATATGGTGGGGAATGAAACGAGGCGGACTGTGATTTTCATATTTTCTTTCCCAAAAGCCTAAAAGATTCAGCATAGATAAATTCCTTTCCCCTTCGGGAAATGTCCGATATAATAAACAATTGAAAGTGATTTTTCACAAAAAGGGGTAGGAGTGTATGAAACAGTTTAAGGATAGCATATACAAGCTGATCGTCGAAACATCCACCAATCTGCCTCCGGATGTGCGCAGAGCGATTGCAAAAGCAAGACAAAAAGAAAACGCGGGCACTCGTGCGGCTCTTTCTCTAGCTACGATTGCACAAAATATTGAAATGGCGGAAACAAATGTATCGCCTATCTGTCAGGACACTGGTATGCCAACGTTCGAAGTGCATACACCAGTAGGATCGAATCAGATTGAAATGAAGAAAGCCATTCAGGAAGCAATTGAACTCGCAACAAAGAACGGCAAGTTGCGTCCGAACTCCGTCGATTCATTGACCGGTGAGAACAGCGGCACAAACCTTGGACCGGGAACGCCGGTGATTCACTTCGAACAATGGGAGAAAGACGAAATTGAAGTGAAGCTGATTTTGAAAGGCGGCGGCTGTGAGAACAAAAACATCCAGTATAGCCTTCCGACTGAGCTTGAAGGGCTTGGCAAAGCAGGCCGTGACCTGGATGGTATCCGTAAATGCATTTTGCATAGCGTATACCAGGCGCAGGGACAGGGCTGTAGCGCCGGCTTTATTGGTGTGGGCATTGGCGGTGACCGGACGACCGGTTATGCGCTTGCAAAAGAGCAGCTCTTCCGCAAAGTGGATGATGTGAATCCGAACCCGGAACTTGCGAAACTGGAAGACTACATTATGGAAAAGGCGAACGCACTTGGCATCGGTACGATGGGCTTCGGCGGTGAAACAACGTTATTGGGCTGTAAAATCGGCGCCATAAATCGTCTGCCTGCAAGTTTTTTCGTATCCGTGGCCTACAACTGTTGGGCGTTCCGCCGTCAGGGGGTAACGATTGACCCGGCAACTGGTGCAATTAAGGACTGGTTATATAAAGAAGAAGGAAAAATTGACCTGAATGAGGGTGTGCAAGAGCAGCCAGTGCAGGTGGAAGAGCGCCGTCAGGTTGTCCTGCAATATCCAATTACAGAAGAACAAGTGCGCAGCCTGAAAGTGGGCGATGTGGTGATTATTAACGGTCTGATTCACACAGGGCGTGACGCTTTCCATAAGTACATGATGGATCACGACTGTCCGGTTGATTTGAATGGCGGCGTTATTTATCACTGTGGTCCGGTTATGTTGAAAGATGAGAACGGTGAATGGCACGTCAAAGCGGCTGGTCCGACGACAAGCATCCGTGAGGAGCCGTATCAAGCGGATATTATGAAGAAATTCGGCATTCGTGTTGTTATCGGCAAAGGCGGTATGGGCTCGAAAACACTTCAGGGACTTAAGGAACACGGCGGCGTATACCTCAATGCTATCGGAGGCGCAGCCCAGTACTATGCAGATTGCGTGAAGAAAGTAGAAGGTGTTGATTTCCTTGAATTTGGTATTCCGGAGGCAATGTGGCACCTTCAGGTAGAAGGGTTTGCTGCCATTGTTACGATGGATTCGCATGGCAATAGTTTGCATGCGGATGTGGACAAAAGCTCTTTTGAAAAATTGGCGAAATTTGCTGAACCGGTATTTAGTTAACACTATTTTTGTCGAAATTGGCGAAGCCAGCAAGTCATTTGCTGGCTTTTTTGCTTGAACAGGTATAATGATTGAGAAAGGATGTTACCAATTAGAAAAAGTCTTTCCCTTCATCTTGGTTATCACGCGCCGCGTCGATAGCGCCGAGCACGATGTGAGCAAGCCCAAAGCCGGCCAGTCCCCAAGCATAAGAATTGTTAGGCTGAATATCCGTATGGCGACGGTTCATCATGCTAAGCCCGGTCAACGTAACGGCCGTTCCGAGCGCGATCGGGATAATCCCTTTTCTCATCAGTCCAGCACCTCCTGATAACATGGTTCCCTGATCGGGGACGGGATATGTTTGTCATTGTTTGTATAGAAATGTAGTACAATAAAAGGGCAGTTTTTTTATCTAAAATCGCACAGACTCCCCCTACCTATAAGCGTTAGCCATAGGTGGAGAGTTGACAAGAAGCCTACATTGCAGAAAGGAGATGGCGTAGAGATGGTGTACTGGCGTTCCGTGCTGCTTGTATTTCTCGGTGCGTGCAGTTACGGAATATTATCAACATTCGTTAAGCTCGCATATCAAGCGGGGTTTGTGCCAGCGGAAGTCAGCGGTAGCCAGATGTTTTTGGCTATGACATTCATGTGGACGGTTGCGCTTTTATTTTCTAAGCCAAGATTGAAAAAAAAGCATTGGCCTGTGCTAATGGGAATCGGTGTGATGAGCGGACTGACCGGTGTGTTTTATTATCAATCTTTGCAATATGTCCCGGCTTCGATTGCGATTGTCCTGCTATTCCAGTTCACCTGGATCGGTGTGCTGGCAGAAGCTGTAATGGAACGGAGGCGGCCCGGCTGGGAAAAAATAGGGGCACTCGTTTTGCTTGCCATCGGTACGGTACTGGCTGGTGGCATATTTTCCTCGACATTCGGAGAGCTTAAGCTGATCGGGGTGGTATACGGACTTCTTTCCGCATTTACGTATGCGATGTTTGTTATTTTTAGCGGAAAAGCTTCAGAAGATCTTCATCCTTACACACGTTCCGCTGTCATTCTTACCGGTTCGGTACTTGTGACGTTTCTGGTTTACCCACCTGTCTTTCTTATTAATGGAGCGTTTGCGGAAGGACTGCTTGTGTATTCACTGCTTTTGGCCCTGTTCGGCGGTGTGATTCCGACGCTTTTTTTTACGCTCGGCGTGCCTCATATCGGTGGAGGGCTTGCTACGATTTTAGGTGCTGCAGAGCTTCCTATGGCCGTATTTATGTCGAATACGGTGTTGAAAGAAAGCGTAAGCGCTTGGCAATGGTTTGGCGTAGCTGTGATTTTGCTTGGAATTGCCGTACCGGAAATTGCCCGCAAATGCCGGGCGGCTGTTTTACAGAAGGCTGATTAATTGGTCTTTTTGTTTTTTTCTGGTATGCTCAAGAAAGATACGAAAAAGGGTAAAGGGGTAAGATTGTATGGATAAACAAATGACGCTGTTTAAACGGTTAACAGAAGCGTGCGGTGCTCCTGGATTTGAAGGAGAAGTTCGTGCCATTATAAAGGAGTACATAAGTGAAACGACAAATGAGATCGTTTTTGATAATTTGGGAAGCATTTTTGGTGTGCTGCGCGGCGACGAGAACGGCCCGAAAATTATGGTAGCTGGTCATATGGATGAGGTTGGTTTTATGGTAACACGCATTACGGATCAAGGGTTTATCCAGTTTCAGCCGCTGGGCGGATGGTGGAGCCAGGTTCTGCTGGCGCAACGCGTACAGATTATCACGAACAACGGCCCGATCATGGGCGTTATCAGTTCCATTCCACCGCATGTGTTGCCGGAAAGCAGAAAGAATAAACCGATGGATATAAAAGATATGTTCATCGATATCGGAGCGGATAATAAAGAAGACGCAGAGGAAATTGGCGTCCGTCCCGGACAGCCTATTTTGCCCGTTTGTCCGTTCACGGTAATGGGAAATCCGAAGAAGATGATGGCTAAAGCATGGGATAATCGGTATGGTTGCGCGCTTGCCGTGGAAATGATGCAGGAAATGAAAGATGCGAAGCACCCGAACATAATTTATGGCGGAGCGACGGTGCAGGAGGAAGTTGGCTTGCGTGGCGCCGGGACGGCGGCAAACATGATCGAGCCGGATGTGTTCTTTGCGTTGGATGCAAGTCCGGCCGGGGATATTCCGGGTCTCAAGGAAGGGATGGGCAAGCTCGGGAAAGGGCTATTGATGCGTATTATGGACCGGACGATGGTAACGTTGCCAGGGTTGCGTGATTTTATGATTGATACGGCTGAAGAGTTAGGCATTCGTTATCAATTTTTCGTTTCTCCGGGCGGAACGGATGCGGGACGAGTACACTTGACGGGAAAAGGGGTTCCATCGGCTGTTATCGGCATTCCGGCCCGCTATATCCACAGCCACGCAGCCATTATTCATCGCGATGATTATGAGGCGGCTAAACAGCTTTTGCTGGCGCTGTTAAAGCGCCTGGATCACGCGGCATTAAAGCGCATTAAAGAACGGCAGTAAAACGCGGAGGGGAAGCGTCGTGCAGTATTTATACTTGCACAGAATTACGAATAACAAACAGCAGGAAGCACAATACGTATACCGCTTTGATGATCACAGGCTTTCTCCCGGCAATCTGGTGATTCGCAAGCTGTTTTACTGTATGTTGCAAGCATTACAGGATGAATTGACAGACGTAGAGATCGAATATAATGACGCGGAAATCGTTAAGTTTGCCGGAATGGAGAGGGCGGTGGCATTCTTGACGCTGATGGGCGCGCAGAAAGCAGAACAGCGCGAATACCGGAAGGACGGCGTGTTGTTGAGCCGGACCTTTACGACAAAGCTTACGCCTGAACGGCTTACTTACTTCTTCGGCCTTCAGGATTTGGATGAAGTGTATCGTCTTCGTTTTTTGGCTGGAGAAGAGGAAAGGATTCATCTTTATTTTGCTAGCACGTTGAGTTGTCGATTATCTTTCCAGAAAGAAGAAACGTTTCTTGCACTTTTGGAACGTCATCGGGTGCCGCATAAAATTTTAGAGGCAAAGCGCTAATTTTTTGTCGATTTTTGCGTAAAAACAGGTGGATTTCCTAAATTTTCTATTGTTTCTTGCTGAATTTTATATTATTCTTTTTATGACAACTTATTCAAATGGTTGAGAGTTGTTGTTTTTTGGCTCCGCTTTTGCGGAGTCTTTTTTTGTCGACAAGAAGTTTGTTTGCCTCAGAAAATAAATATTAACAGGTGTGATATATACAGATGTTTTCCATATACACAAAAACCCGGAGAAAGGAATGCTTCTTCCAGGTTTTTGTGTATAGATTATATAATTTCGAATCCGGTAATCCCTTTAATGGGATTGTCCATGTTGCGGCCATCCCCATAATACAGGTAAACGGGACCATCTTTGCGGATCGGTTTGCCGTCGATCGCGAAACAGACAACCGCTTCATATGCCTCGCTTAAAGGAATACGTATTTCTTCACCGCTTTCCCGTTTACAAACCAGGGTAGAAGCGGTTTCGTTCGGTTCCGCGTTTTTCAGGAATGGGCCAAGGTTCATACCGTAATCGCCCACGATTTTTTTCTTTTCTGCGAACAGTTTCTCGCTTTGTTGCGTTGGGGCGACACCTTGCGTTAATTCGCGATCCCACCGTTGCCCGATTTTCATAAGAGAATCATCAGCACCTTCAGTTTTTTCTTGGCCGATGTTCGCAAAGAAATCCTCTAATTTGAATTTCCGATCATCGAAAATCCAGACGCTTGGATCAAGGGTAATGCTGTATTTTACATTGCCGCTGATGGTAATAACGTCTGCCATATTTTCTCACTCCTTTTATAGAAAGTAAAACGCGGCGCCAAGGATAACATACACGACAATGAGCAGCACGCCTTCGTACCAGTTGGTGTTTCCGTCGCGGGAGATGGACGACGCGATAAACGCGCTTACGCCGATGGCAGCTAATTCGTACGCCGTGAATATAAGATCCATCTGTTTGCCGAAGATAAGGCTAACAAAAACGAGCGTTGGTGCCACGAATAGCGCGATTTGCAGGCTGCTGCCGACCGCGATTTCCACGGACGCGCCGATTTTATTTTTCAATGCGAGGAAGATAGCTGCGCTGTGTTCGGCAGCGTTACCGACAATCGCAATCACGAAGGCACCGACGAAGATTTCGGACCAGCCGAGGGCGTGTGCCACCTCTTCAATACTATGCACCAGCCACTCGCTTGTAATCGCGACGAAGACGGTAGCCACTACCAGCATAATAATAGAGAATCCTTTCCCCCAGCGCTGACCTTCCTCGATTTCTTCTTCAACCGCCTGATCGGCCAGTTCTTCTTTATGCGTAATCATAGAGAAGATGAGCCACAGTATGTAAGCGATAATAAGAAGGCCAGCGATAATCAAACTCAGTGTGTCGATACGCTCCGGCTTCAACTGTTTAAGAAATACGGCCGGAATAAACAGCGCGATTACGGAAAGCAGCATGAGCGACGCGTTATGGCCGGCCAGAATCGGGTTAAAGCGCTGTTCTTTGAATTTTAGGCCACCAGCGATAACGCTGAGTCCAAGGACGAGCAGCAAGTTCCCGATGATGGAGCCAGTGATGCTCGCTTTCACCATGTCGAACAAACCTTCTTTAATAAGGAAAATGGCGATAATAAGTTCAGCCGCGTTGCCAAACGTAGCGTTCAGAAAGCCGCCGATGCGTTCGCCAGCGTAATGGGCGACATTCTCCGTTGCGCGGCCGAGAAGCGCAGCCAGCATAATGATGGCCGCCGAGGTTGTGACAAATTGCAGGCCGGATGATTGGGTGAAGTAATGTGCCCAGCCGCTTAGCGCTGTCAGCGCGATGACGAGCGCAAAAAACATTTTCTGATTCAAAAAATTCCCTCGCTTTCTTCACCGATTCCTTGATTTTTGGTTTGCGGATGAATAACCTAAACAATAGTGTAAAACAAAGAAGAAGAAAAAAGCAAAAATTTTTCACATATCGATAGGAGAAACGGAAAATGAAAAAAATAGCTGTAATCGGAGCGGGATATGCGGGGCTAGCCGTAGCTACTGGTCTGGCTCATTTCGGCAACAAAATTCGCTGTTTCGATATAGATGAAAAGAAAATCGCATTGCTTTCCGAAGGAGACCTTCCGTTTTACGAACCGGAGATGGAAGAAGAGCTGCACCAGCAGGTGGCGGAGGGAAGGCTTTCATTTGAAACAAACGTTGTGGAAGGTGTCACATGGGCGGATATCGTTTTTATTGCGGTAGGAACACCAGGGATGGAAAAAGGAGCCGCTGACGTATCAGCGGTGTTGGAAGTGGCTGAAACCATCGGGCGGCATAGCGGGACGGATACGGTTGTCGTTATTAAAAGTACAGTTCCGCTTGGTACATGTGAAAAGGTGCAGGATGTGCTGCGTAAAACGGCACAAGGTCGATGGTCCTGCGATGTGGTGGCTAACCCAGAGTTCTTAAGAGAAGGGCAAGCGCTGCGAGACTTTTTCCATCCGGCTCGGATTGTTATCGGCGCGGAAAGCGAACGAGCGGTAGAAACGATGCGAGCGCTGTACGCTCCACTAGTAAAGGCCGGGGTACCGTTTTTAATCACGGATTTCAGAACGGCGGAAATGATTAAATACAGCGCCAACAGCTTTTTGGCGATGAAAGTTGCTTTTATAAATGAAATCGCGCGGCTGTGCGATGCGATGGGGGCGGATGTCACAGCTGTGGTGAAGGCGTTGGGAGCCGATCCGCGCATTGGGAACCAGTATCTGTCGCCAGGACCTGGCTACGGAGGTTCGTGCCTGCCGAAAGATACGGAAGCATTCGCCTTGTCCGCGCGGGAAGCAGAAGCGCCGCTTACGATTGTAGAAGCGGTAATCGAAAGCAATAAACGGCATAAACTTTATGTGGCGGAAAAAGTAAAACAAGAATTTTCTGATTTAAGAGGCATTAGGCTTGCTGTTTTTGGGCTCGCGTTCAAAGCGGGAACGGACGATATGCGCGAATCACCGGCTGTTGCCATTATCGAACAGTTACTTAAGGAAGGCGCACAAGTCTCGGTGTATGATCCGGAGGCGCTCATCAATGCGAAAAAGAGGTGGAGGAAACAGCTGGCATACGGGAAGAATCCGTATGAAACAGCAAAGGGGGCCTGCGCGGTGCTGGTATTGACTGAATGGCCCGAATTTCTTGCGCTTGATGCAGAAAAGCTGGGTAGAGTAATGAAGAAAAAAGTGTTGTTTGATTTTCGTAATTTGTATAACAGAAGCGTCTGGGAACGCGCTGGTTTTCAGTACAGAGGGATGGGGCGATAAAAAATGTTATAACGGAGAATAAGTTTCTTTCTTTTTATTGACAATAGTTATCATTCGCACTAAACTATATAGCGAACATGAAATGATAATAAATTTTACTGTATTATCTGTATTATCTTTATAAGCACCTAGAGGGAGAAGGGATTTCGATAATGAAAGCATGGAAAGTATTGACCACTATAGCAGTCGCGACGATGTTTGTACTATCTGGATGCGGTACTGGACAGGAAGCAGCTAAGTCGCAGACGGAGAGTAAACAGGCGCAGGCAACGGAAACGAAAACAGAATCGAACAAGCCGCAAGAAGGGCAATTTAATGCTACCGCTTATACTTCCGCGTTAAAAGAACTTGTTAGCTTGGTGAAGAAAGGTGAAGACAAAACGCCGGTAGATTGGGATAAGGCGCAGAAAGCATACGACGAAAAGCTGAAGCAGCACGTTCAGATGCTGGATGGAGAATATAAAGAAAAGGTTGATGAGCAGCTGACTGCAGCGCTTACCGCCGGTAAAGCGGGACAGATGCCTGCGTCAGTAGTGGGCCAAATCGTCGATAAACTGCTTCAGAAAACGGCATTTTTGACGGCACGTTACGAGTTTAAGCAGGCGGACGACAGATTTGACAATAAAGAAGAAGCGAAAAAAGCGGTAGCAACCGCAAAAGAAGTTTATGAAGCTTCTTTGAAAGGCACGATGGAGAAGCGCGATAACGCGTATCAGACTCAGCTGTTGAGCGCCATTGATACCGGATTTTCCGAAATGAACAGCGCTATTGATAAAGGTGATAAACTGGCGTACAATCTCGGCAAACAAATGGTTGATAAATCGCTCATGAAAGGTTTCTATCTCGCTTCTGGCGGTGAAAAAGGCTACGCTTACAAAATTGAAAAAGGCGTCCAAGAAGGTGAGAAGCAGGAGAAGTTGAAAGAGATGCAGGCTGAGGGGTGGGCGTTCTTCCAATCGCTTCAGGGATACCTGTCAAAGCATGATAAGGAATCTGCGGATTATATTAACCAACAGTTTGATCTGTCCAACGATCCGAAAACGATCAAAGGTGGCAAAATAAATGCAGCGTATATTCGTGCAATTACAGCTACAGCCAAGAGTGAATATGACGAATCATTCAAAAATTGGGGACAAGACAAAGCGGTGATTACTTCTTTAGAAGGTGCGCTTTTTCTCGATATGATAAAATTGGATTTACCGAAAGTGCTGGGAGATAAGGCGAAGGCGGATAAGCTGCTTGAACAGGCGCAACAACATTTGAATGCCGTGAAAGCAGGCGATAAGCAAAAAGCGGAAGCAATTTATAAAGAAATGACACCAGCGCTTGACAAGCTTACATCCTACGGTAAATAATTGAAAAATTATATCATAAAGAGCAGGGGGCATGGTTATGAAACAATCAGCGTTCATTTCCGCCCTCTTTGTTTGCTTGCTTATGTTTACGCTTGCGCCGGTGCCGGCGTGGGCGTATTCATACGGGAATCCAAACGAAGAGGCCGTAGCGGAAAACTACAAACAAGTGGCGGCAAAATTGAATCAGGATCCTCCGGATTACAGCGGAGCGATTCAAGTATTCCAGTCTATTAAGGGAGAACTGGACATGCACATGGGGCCTGAGCCGGCGAAAGTGATGATTCAGGCGCTTGAGGATAAAGATAAAGAAGCGGCCCTGAAAGCGTATCATCAAGTGCTCGTGCTGAACATCGCACGTCGCATGGAGAGTGTAGAAAAAGACTTTAAAAATTATGAACAAAATAAACTTTTGCTTGCAAAAGCAAGGGCTACATACGAAGCACTTTCCCCGATCGTGAAAGAAAAAAACCAAGCGCTTGACCAAAAAGTGCGCGCTGCGTTCGATGAAGCGCTTGCTTCGCTTGGCAACCCGGGCTTGTTCGGCGTTGGGATAAAAGAGCCGGATCAGGCCAAATACAAGGAAAAGAAAGAAGAGATTTATAAAACGCTACAGGACAAGTTTCAATTGAAAGACATAGAAGTTGGCCACTTTAAACCGGGCGAAGGACCGGGCAATACGGCAAACGCGAAAAAAACATCCACTGGTATCAGTGACTTGAAAAACTGGGTTCCGCTCGCGGTGATCGTGATCGTACTTGGATTCATTATTTTTCGGACGATGCGCAAACGGCGCGGATAAACGATGAAGCGCGCAGCATTGATAACCTTCTTGGCGTTGCTTGTCCGTCTGCCGTTTTTGGCGCAAGGACCGGGTGGATGGGATGATGTGGATTTTGCGCTAGGGCTGCAAGAGTATGATTTGGCAGCGATGCAGCCTCATTTTCCCGGTTACCCGATATATATGCTGGTTGCGTTTTTATTCGGCAGTTTGACTGACAATCCCTTTCTTGCGCTGTCCGCGCTATCCGCCGTGGCGGCATCGCTTACCGTTTTCCCGTTATATAGCATCTCTTTACGTTGCGGCGGAAAGCGGGTGGCTGATGCCGCTTGCTTGTTGTGGGCTGTAGCGCCGCTTTCGGTTGTGCTCGGGACGCAGCCGTTATCAGACAGCTTTGGTACATTGCTGGCCACATTGCTTGTCGCAAGCAGTCTTCGTGCGCTGGATGGAACGCTTGGCGAACGGCGACGAGCACTGGCTCTTTTGGTGAGCGGGATTTTGCTTGGACTTTTGTACGGTGTACGGGTGTCATATATCATGCTGGGAGCTGTACCGCTTTGGGCCGGATATGTATATGGGCGGGATACAAAGCGGTGGATGGACGTGGCGAATGCTGCGTTTGGAGCCGCTCTTGTGTCGTTGTTATGGGTGTATGCAATGGCGGTGAACGTAGGAAGCATGCAAGGGCTGTGGGAGCTTGCGCGCGCTTTTACTGGCGGTCATTTCTCCGATTGGGGTGGCGCGTACACCGGGGGAAATATCATGGAGCGTTTTGGCTATTGGATGTTACGCCAGTGGCTGGCGGCGGGGCTGGGCGCGCCATGGCCGGGACAGCACTGGATAAGTCTGGGCGTGCTTGTTCTTTTGCCGGTAGCTCTGGTCGGATGGTGGATGGTGCAAAAGAAAGTGCGTCGGACAGCGCGTACACGTTGGCGTGAAGCCGGACTTTTTTTTATGTGGATTGTTCCGTATTTTTGGTGGGCGTTTTTTGCTCAGAATGTAGAGAAACCGCGCCATATTTTGCCGTTGCTTGTTCCTTTGCTTCAGGGACTTGCGTTTGGTTTCCTAAGCTGGCGGAGAGCAGGGAGAGTCTTTTTGCTGGCATTTGCCGCATGTATGGCGGCGGTGAGCTGGACACAGATTCATGATCAGCGGACGCAGGCGTCACCGATGGTGCAGCTTGCGGATTATGCCGCGCTACATTTGCCGGCTTCAGGTGTGGTGTACACATACGAAGAAGAACGAGTGATGCGTTATCGTCATCCGTCGCTACAGGTGGTTCGTTTGCGCGGCTGGCCTGTGTTTCAAACATCGGTTCTTAGCCTGAGAGCGCAGCCTGAATCCGTGTTTATGACCGATGCGGTCTTGGAAGGCTTTCATAAACCGATCTTGCGGCAATATGTCAGGGAACGCGCACGTTTTACGGGAAACCCTTGGCTGTACCCGACGTATCATCGCATTATTTTGTATGAGATTCGTCCAGATCGGAAAGTGGAATGGCGCAATTGTATCCGAAATGGATAATTGATTTCACCCGTTCTTCCACTTATAATGAGAATGAAAATAATTATTGATTAGTGATTTTGAGGGAGTGGCGAGCATGGAGTTGCAGGCTTTTTTAATTACGTTCCGCGAAGCTCTGGAAGCGTTGCTCATTGTCGGAATTATTACCTCCTATTTAAAGAGGGTCAACCGTCCTGAATTCACCAAATACGTATGGTTAGGTGCAGCGCTTGCGATCATTGCTTCGCTTGGTCTCGCCTTGGTCTTCCAGGTAGTGTTGGATGGCTTCGCTACGATGGGCGCACAGACCTACATGAAAGTGGGGATTATGATCATTTCCGGTCTTTTGCTCACGCAAATGGTGTTTTGGATGGCGGCGCAAGCGAAGGATATTTCAAGCGAAATGAAGGGCAAATATGATAGGTTTATTACGACGGGCAACGTGATTGGCATGGTAGTTCACGCATTTCTCGTCGTCTTACGCGAAGGGGTTGAGACGGTATTTTTTTTCGCGGCGATTACGGGTGGCGATATTGGAAAAGCGATGCAAACGTGGGGCTCGTTTGGCGGCATCGTGCTTGCAGCGGTTGTCTCCTTTCTGTTCTTCCGCGGAACAATGCGCATTCCGCTTAAAACTTTCTTCAAAGTAACCGGAGCATTTATTGTGTTGATTGCCGCTGGATTAATCGTGCAGGCGATTTCAATTTTGCAGGATATGAACATTCTCGGATCGCTCGTGCCTCATGTATATGACTTAACGTGGTTTATGCCAGAGCATCCGATTGATGAGCAGCACTATATTCGCGATACGGGACATACGCCTGTTATTTCCGGAGATGTAGGTGTTTTCCTTAAAGCGTTGTTTGGATATGCATCCTCCCCTTCGCTGGAAGAATGCCTGGTTTACTGGGGATACTTCCTAGGGCTGTATCTGCTTTTACGCGGCAGAAATGAACGGAAAGACGCGGCGGAAGGGATGGAGTATGCGAAGGAGAGTCAGGCAAAGATTAAAGAAGCATGAGAGCCGGCGCAGCCGGCTTTTATCTTTGCGGGAGAGGAGAACGACAATGAAAAAAGCGTCAGCGTTTGAAATTATTGCGGCCCGCTGCTGGAATGTGTTGAACGAAGGGAAGACATTTACTCCTGTATATGTAACGGGCATTGCATTTCTTTACTATGTGGCAACCGACTGGCAGACAGATAAATTTTTTGTGGCTCTACTCTGCTTATTGCCGTTGTTTGTAATTTATTATGCGTATGATTTTCCATTGTATTTACGATGGTTTTTATGGCTGCCTCTGCTTGCCGCGACCTGGCTGTTTGGTGTGCTCGATATAGGGCTGTTGCTGTTTAGTCTTGGTATGTATATTTTTTTCACCGTGTTTTTCTGGGGAACATTGTATTATCATTTGCGGATCGGTACAACCTGGTGGAATTTCTTGCGTATCTGGAAACTATTCTTGAAAAATACGGACTCCACCAGTGGTAATGTCTTTGAGCAAGCGCCGAAGTTTTTTCTTCAGCTTCTTGTTTTTTCAGCGATTTATAATGTGCCAGAGCCAGCGGCACTTCTAGGAAAGCTAGTGGTGTTTTCAGCGGCGCTGCTTGTAGCTTCATACATGATTCACAAATATTTATTTAATTGGAAGCCGGTAGAATACCCAACATATACCGATCCGGCTGATTTGCCGAAAAAGCCGCTGGCAAAAAAGGTGGTTGTGGTTGTTATTGATGGTTGCCGCAAAGAGCGTCTTTATGAAGCGGATGCGCCGTTTTTGCATCGTTTGATGCAGGAAGGAACCGTGTATGAAACGATGGAAACGATTTATCCAGCTCGCACCGTTACCTGCTTTTCTTCTATGTTTACGGGAACGTATCCGAGCGAACATGGCATTAAATCCAATATGGTATGGAGTTTATTAGTGAAAGTGGAAAGCATATTCGACGTACTGAAAAAGCAGGGAAAAAAGGGAGTGCTGTTCGGGTGCGCGCATCTGATCGATGCATTCGGTGATTATGTTGAAAGTTTCACTGCGGTTTCGCACAACGATATTGTTGATAGAAAGATTATGGAGCAGGCCAAAGTCATTTACGAGCGGGAAAATCCTGATTTGTTTGTTGTACAGATGATTGCTGTAGACCAGACCGGACATAGCCGGGGTGTGCTATACCCGGAATATCTAGAGAAAATAAAAGAAGCGGATGAACTTATCGCTGATTTTCACGCCTGGCTGATGAAGCGCGGCGAAATGGATGAAACGGCGTTTATTGTTATGGCGGATCATGGCCAAGGAAACGGGATTGGCGGACACGGTCATCTGGATGTTGGCGAGCGGTTCGTACCGTTTCTCATGCATGGTCCAATGATTCAGCGTGGGAAGCGGGTGGAAGAATTTCGCAGCATTGTATCGCTTGCCCCGACCATTAGCGCTTTGCTAGGCGTACCGCTGCCCGATCACGCGCGCGGACCGATCCTAAAAGAAGCATTCAAAGCGGAGGAGTCGATAGAAGATGAAGAAGCTTATCATCGTTATTCCCGCATTCAATGAAGAAGCATCCGTAGGTACGGTTATTGCCAAAGTGCCGCATGCATTTGATCCGGATGTAAAAGTGGAAATACTGGTTGTCAATGACGGTTCGACTGACCGTACGGTGGAAGCAGCGGAGCGCGCTGGCGCGGAACATATTATGACATTTTCCAAAAACAGAGGATTAGGCGCTGCAGTGCGCGAAGGGTTGAAAGAAGCATATCGGCTGGGTGCCGATCTTGCGGTGATGATCGACGCGGACGACGAATACCCGGCTGATCATATCCCGCGTGTGGTAGCGCCGATTTTGAAAGGCGAGGCAGATTATGTGCTCGCTTCCCGTTTTCGTCGACGCGTGCGCGGCATGAAATTGTATCGCCGGCTTGGTAATTACTTTTTTACCGCGCTGCAGATGTTGCTTCTGCGCAAATGGATTACGGACGGACAAACCGGCTTTCGCGCTTTTTCGCGTCCGGTGTTGCGAGATATGGACATTATTCATGATTATAACTACGCCCAGGTAATGACAATGAATATTGTGCGCCAGGGTTATCGTCTCGCTGAAGTAGACATCCCATACAAAGTGAGAGAAACGGGCGAATCGTTTATTACATTTTGGGGTTACTTGATCAATGTCTTCCCGGCCATCTGGCGGGAATGGCGGCGGACGGACATGAAAAAGCATTCCGGCCGCTTTGATTCAAGAATGCAGGAATAAAAATAAAGCAGGCGGGTGAGCAACTAAGTTCCCACCCGCTACGTTTTTTCTTATCATGTAAGTAGCAAAAAACTCGCGAGGTACGTCTGTCTTTGCTTTTTATTTGCAGAAAATGTGTTTTCCAATCTTTTTAATCTGCGGGCGTGTCCAAATCCATGGTGATGTGGCTGTATCCGGGTTGAAGTAATAAAGAGCGCCACCGGTAGGATCCCAGCCGTTAAGAGCATCCTGAACCGCTTTTTCCGCCGTTTTGTTTGGCGTCAGCCAGATTTGGCCGTCCGCCACTGCCGTAAAAGCTCCAGGTTCAAAAATGACGGCGCTTGGAGAATCAGGGAATGATGGGCTCTTTGTACGGTTCAAAATAACCGCAGCTACAGCGACTTGTCCTATGTACGGTTCCCCGCGCGCTTCGCCGTATACGGCATTCGCCATAATTTTTAATTCGTTTTTTGATAGGGCCATATTGGTTTTTGGCAGCTTTTCGCTTGGTTTCGGCGACGGAGATGAAGCAGCGGTTTCACCCGGGCCAGGACGCCAATTTTTCGTCGCTTGCCACAGCTTCAATTTCGTTTTTGGTCCGAGAATACCGTCAATTTTTAAACCGAATTCGTATTGGAAGTTACGCAGCGCGTTATATGTGCGCCATGAAAATACGCCGTCTACTTTTCCTGTATAGAAACCAAGAAACTTTAGCCGACCTTGCATTTCCTTTACGTCTGGCCCAGACGAGCCGACATACACCGTTTGTTTGCTAAAAGCGTGTGTAATCTGGTGTGGAATCCAGGGAAAACTTGCGTATAACAAAACGAACGCCACGCAAAGGCAGACAAGCCATGCACCCTTTTTTCTGTTCATAGGAACCTCCATTTACAAAGTTTGAGCGTAGTTATCCATATTTTGAACGATAAGAAAGAAAAACATGTGTATAATGAAAAGAGAACAAAAAGGCAATGATTGGAGTTAAGGGAACTATGGATAATCAGTTTGAGGAAATGGCAAAAGTGTGCAAGGCGCTCGGTCATCCGATACGCCTGAACATTTTGGATTTGCTGGCAAAGCAGGAGGAATATTATTGCGGTGATATCGTTTCTCTTGTTGGCATGGCCCAGTCCACCGTTTCACACCATTTGAAAATCTTGAAAGATAGCGGACTTGTGGAAACAGAGGAGCGCGGAACGTTTGTGTGTTACCGCGTACGGCGGGAGAAGATGGAGGAACTTTCAAAATTCTTGCTCGCATTTTAGAAAATTTTACGACGCTTTCGGCAAACAAGTTGTCATTGCCCATTTGAAAGAATAAAATGAAAACTAACTAGGTACACAAAGGAGGAATTCCCATGACTGATGATGTAAAAGGAAACGGAGTTGTACGCATTGCGGACGATGTAGTGGCCGTAATCGCTGGAATCGCAGCAAGCGAAACCGAGGGTATCGCAGGGATGTCAGGCGGAATTACCGAGGGACTGGCGCGTAGGGTCAGCGGTAAGAATGTGCAAAAGGGAGTATCTGTGGAAGTCGGGGAATTTGAAGCGGCCATTGACCTGCGCGTTATTGTTTCATACGGTTCGAAAATAGATGAAGTATGCCGGAATCTACAGCAAAATGTAAAAGATGCGGTTGAATCAATGACAGGTTTGCGCGTAGTCGAGGTCAATGTGAAAGTAGAAGGCGTGGAATTTCCAAAGCAGGAAAAAGAGATGCTGCCCGAGTCGGCGGCACAGCGCGTAAAATAAAGCAAAAAGGCTGTTCGGTCTTCCGAAAGCCTTTTTGCTTATACAAATGATTCCATGACCTTTCCTTTACTTGTATAGTGAGGGGAAGGTCATTTTTAGTTATTTACAAACATATAATTGTACATTATAATATTTTGTATAAAAATTGAAAAAAATACAATTTTTGAAAAGGGGAGGTTTTATGAGAAAAACGATAATGTTTTCTTCATTATTTACAGTTTTTTTGATGTTTGGCGGTCAATCAGTTAGTGCTAATGAAATCGCTACACCTTCATCATCCCCAGATGCAAATGCTGTAAATCAAAAGGCACCTATTCCTTTGTCGTTAAGTGATGCATACAAAGTGACCATAGAAAAATCAGATGTCAAAGTAGAGGATTCTGCCCAAGTTGTGTCTTCTCAAAAGGATGTAATTCCTTTATCATTAAGCGATGCATACGAAGTAAGAGTTGAATCATCAGTGCCGACTTTAGTAAACGGCGTAACAGTAAACAAGCCAGTATTTAATTTCTATTTCAAAAACATAGTAGTAAACCAATCGTATACGATTTCTCAAGACAAATCATTTGTTGTTAAAGGTCATAGTTCCGGGGTGAAAATTACAAAAAATCAAGTAGTTGGTAATACCAGAGAGATTGCTTTTTATGTTACAAGTAAAGGACAGCACACGATAACATTAGAAAACGATCACGAGATTAGAAACTTGATTTATCAAACTCAATAAATTGTAGTATTTTATTCCTTTACGCTGGATTTGGACAGGGACTATCTGTACTTTCCGGTTTGACAGACACTCCACACGGCTGAAGCGGTCAGATACCTGGGGTATTAGCGTCCGCGAGCCGTTTCCGTTTTGGACAACACCCAAGTTTAGGGGCGTGTCATCACCTCATCTGTTCTACGGTGCTACACCGCATGTACCTACATGGACGGCTCAGCAATGGATGAGTGCAAAGAATGCTATCTTGGCTCGATGAGATAAAACGTCCCGGTACCTGCCAGAATGAGTCGGCTTTGGTCATTATGTATTTTGCATTCACACACGCACAATGTTTTGCCCCTTCTGAGAACGGACGCGGTAGCGATCAGTTTATCCCCTGTTCCTGGCGATAAATAGTGAACATTCATCTCGGTTGTTACTACTTTATATCCGGTCGATCGGCTTGCAACTGAGCCCATGACTGCATCAGCCAATGTAGCCGTAATACCGCCGTGCACAATGTTTAAACCGTTGAGCATAAACGGGGTGATCGGCACTTCAAAACGATATGTTCCATCTTCCAGATATTCTCCCTGCAATCCGAGAAAACCGGACAAATAAGCAGTTTTGCGTTTGCGATCACGCATATATTCGATAGCTTGGCGCGCGAGGTAGAGAATTTGCTGTTCGTCTTCCGTACCGTTTTTCAATGTATCTCTGATAAATTCTAGCAATGATTCCTGATCTTTCTGCATTTTGCATCATCTCCTTAATAGTGGAATGTTTTTTTTATTATAACTAAAAAATAAGAAGGGTGTCCCAAAAATGATGGGGCACCCTTTTGCGTTACCATATATACGCATAGAAAATATTGCATTCCGTTTGCGATCAAATGACCTTTTGAGATAGTCTCTATCCTACGAGCGCCTGGGAGGCGAGCATAGATAGACGGGTGAGATCCACGTTGCCGCCGCTTACTACGAAAGCGACTTTTTGCTTTGGCAGGGAAAGCTTGCCTGAAATAAGTGCAGATAGGGCAGCAGCGCCCGCGCCCTCGGCTAACACTTTGCTTCGCTCAAGCAGCAAGCGCATGGTTTGCTTGATGTCTTCTTCGGTCACAAGAATAATATCATCTACGAATTTGCACATCATGGCGAGCGGGAGTTTTCCCGGCATTTTTACAGACAGTCCGTCTGCGATGGAAACGGGATGTGAAATCAGCACCTGTTTTCCTGCCTTCCAGGATAAGTAGCCGGAATTTGCCTCTGCAGGTTGAACGCCGATGATCTTGACGGAAGGTTTGAGCGCCTTGGCCGCTGCGGCGATACCGCTGATAAGACCGCCGCCTCCGATCGGGACGACAATGACATCCAAATCAGGATTCGCTTCAAATATTTCGAGCGCAATGGTTCCCTGCCCGGCGATGACATCCGGGTCATCAAACGCGTGCACGAACGTACTCCCTTCTTCCGCTGCAATTTGCCTAGCTTTGGCGCAGGCATCGTCATATGTGGCGCCATGCAGCACGACGCGCGCACCGTATCCTTCTGTTGCCTGTATTTTTGTCTTTGGAGCATGCGCTGGCATAACGACGGTTGCAGGGATACCGTATTTTTGGGCGGCAAGCGCCACACCTTGTGCATGGTTACCCGCAGAAGCGGTAATCAGACCGCGTTTCCTTTCTTCTAAAGATAGACTGACGAGCTTATTATAGGCGCCGCGGATTTTAAAGGCCCCTGTTTTCTGCAAGTTTTCTAGTTTTAAGTATACTTCGCAGCCGCACATCCGGCTGAATGTTTGCGAAAGGTGAAGCGGTGTCTTATGGATCACTCCTTTCAGACGTTCGCCAGCTTTCTGTACTTGTGCAAGTTGAACTTCGTAATTCCCAAGGAAACCACCTCCAATAATAATAAAAAAATCCCGTCCCATACAGGGACGAGATTGCTCGCGTTACCACCCTGATTCCGCTGTGTTTTAACTCCATACCAGAAATGTGTATACTTACATACAGCGGCACCTTATTCAGCGTACCATCATACGCCGTTCCCGATAACGGAGGAAAGCCGGTCGCTCCTACTGCAATGTTCGGATGACACCTCAGAGGGGATATGATGTTCCTGCCGTTCACTGACTCGCAGCTACCGTCAGCTCTCTGGGGAACGGGAAAGGAAATCACGTGTCCTCATCACAGGTTATTCTGAATATTAGAGTATAAATAATTTGGAAAAGTTGTTGAAATTATAACAAATCAATTTGTTTCCCGCAAGAGGGAAAAATGATAAATAGCGAAGGTGGAACGATGAAGATAAGGGATGTTTTTGAGCAGCTTAATACGCGGCTGTTGTGGAGACTCGCGGAAGAGAATGCATGGCCGTTCACATTCGGGGAGGCGGAGGCGCCGCTTGATGAAATAGCAGCTTACATAAAGGACGCGCGCACCATTGAGAAGACTTGGCAGGTACTATCCAGAGAGGAAAAAGAAGTATGGTTGCATTTTTTGTTTCGCGTTGGAGAAGATATTGTGACGTACAGGCAAATGGAGGAATATGCGAAAGCAGTGTCGCCGATTGTTGCATACGCGGGTCTTACCGGATTACGACGGCGCGGACTTATTTATACGCTGCGGCGTCTGTGGGGGGAAGTAGTATATTTGGCGCCGTATGATGTGCAGAGAGCATGGCGCGCTTGGCTTTTGCCGCGGGTGCTGTCAGAAACGCAAGCAATATCCGTAGATGCAGAGTTCCAATCTGTTACGCCGCTTGTTCATGTGCTTTTCCGCCTGCTGCAAACGCATCGCCACAAACCGATCGCGCTTACTAAAAAGAAAACGATGACAATGAAAATGCGTCGCGTTTGGCAGGCAGTTATCCCGTATGCGGAAGAATGGTTCGCCCCGCTGTATCCAGAAGCGTGTGGAGACGGTGCGGCACGGGAACGATTTTTTCTGGAATTGCTTGCTGAGATGGATTTATTGCGTGAGCGGGAGTCAGAAACCGGGCTGGAGTATATTGTCCATGAAACGGCGGCGGCCCGGCTGTTTCATGGCGCGGAAGCGGATGTGCAGCGCCGTGTTTATCAGCAAGTGAAAGAAAAGCTAGGCAGGCTGGGGCCTTGTAATCCTGTCATTTTGGATTGGATGGAAGCGAAAGGTGTGAACACGTTTTCCCTGAATGAATTGCAGGCAGCGGAAAATAGGCTTTTGCGGGAGAAAAGCCAGGCCAATCAGTCCAAACACTGGCAGGTGTTTGCCGAAAATATATGCGCTTTGCTTACCGCTTTTGGATTTATTTCTAGGACGGGAGAAGGAATGGACGCGTCTATGCGCTGGAATATGAATTTGACAGCCAATGAGGAAAATGCCGTAGCGAATTATGGTATCGGGTATGTCCAACCTACGTTTGAAGTGCTTCTGCTGCCGCATGCATCATATGAGGTGCGCTGGCGTCTTGGCAGGTATGCAGAACTGGTAGAGCAGCAGGAAGTATGGGTGTTTCGCCTGACACGGCAATCAGTGCGGGCGGTGAAGGGGGAAGAAGAGAACGAAGCGCTTATCCGTTTGCTTGAGCAAATTCAGCTTGAGGTTCCGGATAATGTACGCGTGCAACTAGAGCAATGGATGCGGAGCGAACCAAGCGTCATGCTCGAACAAGTAGTGCTCGTGCGCTGTCCGGATGCAGAAACGGCGCAACAGCTAGCCGCTTTGCCGGAATTTGCTCCGTATTGGCGTGCGAGAATCGGCGAAAAAGATTTTATTGTAGATGCGTCGCAGGAAGCAGCGTTGCGAGAGGCTTTCACGCTCCGCGAGATAAATATAAACCAAAAAAGCACGGCAAAAGAGCCGAGTGAAGCGGGACGGTTTCCATCGCACGCCTCGCATTCTATTGGGCTTGCGGAGAACGGATATAAGATTGAATCTGTATTCCCTGCTTTTGAAGATGTTTTGCCTGAATTAAAAGATGTACCGACGATATGGCACAAAAATTTCCAACGATATCATCATTCAACGCTTCGCACGTTGCTTATGACTGCGCGTTCGCTTGGCATCCGACTAAAGCTGGAAATTAATAACCGGCCTATAGAAAACGCCCGCGTGCTTGATATACGCGCAGAAGGCGGAGCGTATCGGCTGACGCTTGATGCGGAAGGGCGGATGGAGAACATAAATATGGAGAATGTAGGGAGAATAAAATTAGAGCTGCCCGCCCTTTGGAACGAGGACTAGGCAGAGAATATGCAACATGGTACAATGATACCGAGGTGAGAATATGTCAGGTCAGACAGCGACTGTATCACCGCTTGATTTTTATGAAGTGATGGAACGAGCGCATCGCATCGGAGAGCAGCTCGTGGCCTCTGAGGAAATGAAACGGTACCTGGAATTCCGCAGGCGGATGGAACAGGACCCGGAGGCGGAAGCGAAGATTGCTTCCTTCAACCGCATGAAGGAAGCGTATGAGGAAGTGCAGCGATTCGGAAAATACCATCCAGATTATGATAGAGTCACTCGCGAGATTCGGCAGAAAAAAAGAGAGATGGAAAAAGTAGCAACTGTCGCCGCTTTCAAAAAAGCGGAAAATGACCTGGATGAGTTGTTGTACCGTATCAGCCGCACCATCGCTGACGCGGTTTCTGCGAGCATTAAAGTGCCGAGTAACAATCCGCTGTATGAATTGGCGGGTGGTGGCTGTGGTAGCGGCGGGTGCGGGACGGGCGGTAGTTGTGGCTGCACTGTTAAAAAGGGGATATAAAGATGGGAGGCTGCTCCTTCTGTCTTGCAAGGGCCGCTTGAGAGATCAGGCGGCCTGATGTACATTTGATTTAATATGTCCGCGCTTTTGCGGGCAGAGATAGGAATGTCAGAGTGGATGATATTATATTCTTGATACAAGCAAGTGAGGTTTTATAGCGTATAAGTTAGAACTAAGGGAACTTATAAAGTTGTCATTTTTTAGAGCCTCAGTGTTTGATAACAATCATCGCTGATGGATACTATACGAAAAAGGAGAGTCGGAGAATGAGAGAGCGACGTGTCGGGCTTGCGGTGTATGTCAAGAATATCAAAGTGGCTCGTAACTTGCGCAAGTTTGGCAATATTCATTACATATCCCGTAGGTTGAATTATGTATCCATGTATATCGCCGCAGATACGTTAGAAGAAACGATTGAGAGAATTTCCCGGCTTGACTTTGTTACTAAGGTGGAGAAGTCTTACCGCCATGAAATTCCGGTACATTATGATAATGCAAAGCCAGATAAAGCGAAAGAATTCGACTATAAAATGGAAGAATCGCAAATCTTGTCTATCGCCAGGGGAGGAGCAATGGAACGATAGATGAGAGAACAGGCAGCATTCCGTTTCGTAACAAAATTGTTATAGTTCCCCTTTTTGTTTGTTGGAAAACAGTGTAACATTGTTTTAAAATAATAGGGAAGGGATTTTGCAGAATGGGGGAAGTAATGTATGTTTCAAAAAATTTTAGTAGCAATTGATGGCTCTGAAATGGGAGAAAAAGCGCTAGATGTGGCGCTTGCCATCGCAAAAGAAGAGCAAGTTGAACTCAGCTTGCTTCATGTGGGAAAAGAAGTTGTCGTTTCGCCGTATATGGTCGGAGAAATGGCTTATATTTCTAAACATTATGATATTGATTTTAATGAAGCGATGAGAAAAGAAGCCGAAGAATTGCTAAATAAGGCGAAAGCAAAAGCCGAGGCGAAAGGGGTGGCGGCAACGCCTGTCTATCTAAAGGGAGATGCGGCACGGCAAATCGTGGATTACGCGGATAAAAATAAATATCAGCTTATCGTGATCGGCAGCCGCGGGCTGAGTGGCTTTAAGGAAATGATGCTCGGCAGCGTTAGCCACAAAGTGTCGCAGCTAGCGACCTGCCCGGTGTTGATTGTGAAGTAATACAATGCAAGCAAAAGGAAATCATTCCTGTTTTTTAGCGGGGATGATTTTTTCTTGTCTTTTTTTAGGAAGACAATTATACTTAAAATTAGATAATGAGAATCATTTTCATAATAGAGGATAGAGGAGTGAAGGGGTTTGCAAGAGAGAAAGAAAAAATACCCGTTTCGCACGGTCATGTCGATAAGCTTAGCTTCCGTGCTTGCATTTATGAGCGGCTGCGGTACGAATGAAAAGGCAGCCATGACAGGGGAAGACACTAAGGCGAAGAAACAGGAAGCGAAACAAAACGTTTCCGTACCGGTTAAAGATTATACTTTTGATACGGCCGGCAATATGTTTGCCTATACGGAATTTGAACTGTCGGGCGAGCCGATGGTAGAAGCGCTTGGCTTAGATCTGGATGTGCTGGATGCGGCGAAAGTTGATCAGCCGACTGTCTTTGATTACACGGCCGGAATTGAATCGTATGAGTATTCGGAAGAGGCGATGTACGAAGTTGTGGAAAAATCAGGCCTTGGTCTTCATATGATTCACGCGCCAATGATCAAACAATTGGCGCAGAAGGCGGGCAAGAAAGAGAATGAAATGTTGGCGCAGCGCTTTATTGAGTTGGCGAATGCTGCAGGACATAAGCCGGATGAAATTCCGCGCAACATGTATCCGACGTTTATTGAGTACAGCAAAGGCGATCCGCACTATATTCAGCCTGTGGACACATCGAAATTTGCCGACGGTGAGAACGGTACATACATTCCGAAATATCAGGTCGACTTTAAAACGCTGCGGTGGGATCGCGATAAGATGGATAAAACGCTGGTTCCGGCTGCGTATGGCTCCGTCTTTTTGAAACAAGCGCTATGGGCGAGCGACTTTTTAGGAGCAATGCACACGATAGACACGGAAGAGGAAGTGGAACCAAAAACGGATAAAGATGACGAAAACCCGAACATTGCCTTTGGCGGAGACTCTACTGATGGTCTTCAAGGTTTAATCATGTCCGAGCAGATGTGGAACAAGGCTGCATATATCCGGGATTCCCTGTTTTATAATCCACAAACCGGAAAACTAGGCAAAGCGGAAGGCGCTTCTTATGATCCGAAGAAGCAGCTTGTGTACCTGCCGCATGCCATTGCCGTTACGGAAAACGGAGATAAGGAATATACGGCAGCTACGTCGCTTGAAGTGAAAGATCCGCGCAGCTTGCTACAGGATCAGTGGCTGATGTTATGGGCTTTGTCTGAATACTTTGGTATGACAGATCAGCGGGAAGCTAATGCAAACACGAATCCGGCATTCCGTGCCGTATATGACGGAAAGCCGTTCCCGGCTGCGCCGAAGCAAAATATTGATAACCGCGCAGATAACGATATTCGCTCGGATGATCCGTATTCCATTAACCGTGACCTGTTGTTGCAAATCTTCAAAAATATTCAGATGATGCACTGGAATGATAAGGAAGGCGTGTTTATTGCTGAACATGATGGTAAGCAGCAGGGCATGCATATGGATACATTTGATGCCGCATATGCTATGGAAGCGTTACGCATTTTCCAACGTGCGTTTGATGGCTTACCGGTTGGCTACGCCAGCGGGGACGATGCCAAAGGATTGGAGACAAAAGAAGGAAAAGCCGCGCTTGACATGATCCGCAAGCAGGCTGACTTTATCATTTCCAAGATGATTGATGAAAAAGGATTGGTGGCTAACGGTTGGACAGTGGGCAAAGGCAAAGACGCAGATGCGCCGACACTGAAGGCACAAACCGGCGCCATCCGTGGCTTGACGGCTGCGTTTCTAGCGACTAAAGATCCAAAATATCGTGAGGCAGCACGGAAAATTTACGCGGCTATGGATAAATACATGTGGGACGATAAAGTGAAAGCATATAAAACGTCAGGGGATCAATACGAGTATGATGCCGTTGTCGCAGGCGGTGTTTCTGGAGCATTACGTATGGGTATTGCTTCCCTGCATAACATAGAAACCGATAAAGAAAAGATTCCGGCACTTGATCGCAAGACCATTATTTCGCGCTACGTCGATTTTTACGATCGCGTAATTGATGGCCCGGCGCTTGACCAGGGCATGCAGACGAGCGAATTCTGGGATACTGGAGACTTTTATAAAGAAGGCGACAAGTCCGGTAATACAGATGGTGATAACGTGCCACAGATTCAAGCTGGTCACGGTAAATATGGTATCGCGCCGGTACTTGTTCCGGTTGAGGTGAAAAGCAAATAGGAGGCTATCCTCCTATTTTTGCTGTTTATTATTATAGAAAAAGAAAATGCGGGAGCAGAAAAAATGAGGAAATGGAGAATTTGGATTGCCGCCGTGTTCGTTCTGTTAATGATGCTGAGCGGATGCAGCGAGAAAGAGACTGTAACGCAAGAAACGGTGACGCGCAATGCCCCGGTTTCAAGCAATAGCATTGTCAAAAATCGGGCCGGGGATGTATTGTACACGGCTAATATTGATGTTAACACCGTATCGGTGATCGATGTGAAGCAGAACAAAGTTACCGCAGAGATTGCGGTAGGCCGTGAACCGCGTCAATTGGCGTTAAGCCCGGATGAAAAAACGTTGTACGTTACGTGTATGTTTGACAACAAAGTTGATGTTATTGATATCGCCGTCAAAAAAGTGACGGCGTCGATTCCGGTCGGTATCGAACCGTTTGGCATCGTGACGAGTCCGGACGGAGGAAAAATATATGTTAGTAATTACCGTTCTTCCACATTGTCTATCATTGACCCTGAGAAACGAGAAGTAACAAAAACGATAAAAGTTGAGGAACGACCGCGCGGGCTGGCGTTAACCACGGACGGAAAAAAACTGTATACGGTTCACTATTTGTCCGGGCATATTAGCGTGGTTGATACTTCCAAAGAAAAAGTGGGAAAAATAATCGCTTTAGCTCCTTCTCCGGATAAAGAGGATCGCAAAAAGAGCCAGGGGCTTCCAAATACGGTTGAGCAATTCGTGATTGCGCCTGACGGTAAGACCGCTTGGGTACCGCATCTTGTAACAAATACAGATACGCCGATTCATTTTGAGGAAACTGTTTTTCCGGCGATTTCGGTTATCGATCTTGAAAAAGATGAAGAAATCAAGCAGGAACGTAAACAATTATTTGAGAAAATGGATGTGCGAGATGTAAAAAATGAAACGATAATCGTGTCTAATCCGGCCGATGTAGCATTTATGCCGGATGCAAGCAAAGCGTTCGTGCTTATGTCGGGCAGCGAAGATTTGGTTGTATTTGACTTGGTCCGGGGCGGTAAGGCGACTCAAATCGTGCGGCGCATTCCGGGCGATAACCCGCGGGGGATGGTGCTGTCGAACGATGGAAACGAACTGTATGTGCACAATGCAATGAGCCACAGTTTAGCTCGCATTGAAACGGGCGGGAATGAGGCATATGCGGAAGCGAAAGCAAAGCCTGAAACGTTGCGGTTGATTGCCAAAGATTCATTGCCGCCGCTTGTCCGGAAAGGGAAAACCATATTTTTTAGCGCGAATAGCGATAAATTTGCGGCACCGATTACGGGGAATAACTGGATGAGTTGCGCGTCTTGCCATGCGGACGGGGACATTAACGGATTAACACTAATGACCCCGAAAGGTCCGCGTAACGTACCGAGCAATGTGCTGGCGATGCGTACCGGATTGTTTATGTGGGACGGCAGCCGGGATGATTTTACGGATTATCTGTTGACCGTACAGGGGGAGATGGGCGGTTTGACAGCGTATGATCCGGGCAAACCATTACCCCCGAAAGTTGAAGAAATGTTTACCGCTTTGAAAGCATATCTGGAGTACTCGGATTCGTTTCCGGTGCCGAAAAGTCCGTACCGTAACCCTGACGGTACACTAACTGTGAAAGCGCAACAGGGTAAGGTGTTGTTTGAAGGCAAAGCGGGCTGCATTACGTGCCATGCCGGAGAGACGATGACCGATAGCGTAAAAGCGGTGGATGCGACAGGCAAGCTGACGACAGCTAATACGCAATTCCTTCATGATGTTGGTACAGCAAGCCAGCTTGATAAAGGTACACCAGGCGATCCGCGCGCCAACTACACCAATCCGCGGAGCAAGGAATTGTTTGATACGCCGACATTGCGCGGAGTATGGGCTACTGCGCCATATTTGCACGATGGTAGCGCCAAAACGATTTACGATGTGCTTGTTACGCGTAATAAAGAAGGGAAGCACGGAAATGTTAAGGGGTTGTCCGACGAAGAAATTTCTGCCCTTATTGAATATGTAAATTCACTTGAATAAGCGATACGTAAGCCGTCTTAAAAGCAAGGCGGCTTTTTTTGTGTAAAATTTTAGGAAAGTTATTTAAAATTTACCAATATATGGTATAATTTATAAAAAAAGGAGGTTGGAATCATGGTTGAAGATGTAACGGGATATGTGACAGAACTGATCGAAAAAGGAATCGAATATGGCGCAAGCGATATCCATTTGGAACCAGTGCCTGAAGGGATCATGGTTCGGTTTCGTCTCGATGGCTATTTGCAGGAGATGGAATGGAAGGAAGAAGGGTGGGGACCGCCGCTTGTTTCGCGCATTAAATTAATGAGTGGGATGGACATTGGCGAACGCAGATTGCCTCAGGACGGTGGCTTCGCATTTCAGACAAAAAGTCGGGAAGGTAGAAGCAGCTCTATCGATGTGCGGGTAGCTACATTACCGACGATTTACGGGGAGAAGATCGTGCTACGCCTTTTGCCTCATGATACGAAGTATCGCTCGTTGGCTTCGCTTGGCATGAACGAAACGGATGTGTTGCGAGTGCGCCGGATGCTTGCGAAGGCGCAGGGAATGGTTTTGATTGCAGGTCCGACAGGAAGCGGAAAGACGACGACCATGTATACGATGTTGCATGAATTGCAGCAGCGTGGGCGGAACATTGTGTCCTTGGAGCAGCCGGTTGAATATCGTATCCCGGGTATTAACCAGGTGCAAATTCATCCGCGGGCCGGTCTGTCCTTTCATGAGGGGCTGCGGGCGGTGCTGCGGCAGGATCCTGACGTGATTCTGGTTGGCGAAATCAGGGACAAGCCTACCGCAGAAGTGGCAGTGCGAGCCGCGTTAACTGGTCACTTGCTTCTTTCCACCATTCATACGCTTGACGCAGTAGGTACTGTTTTGAGGTTGTTGGATATGGGGATTGAACCTTACCTTGTTAGTTCGGCGCTTACCGGGGTGATTGCACAGCGTCTTATCCGCAAACGATGCCTGCGTTGCTACGGTCGAGCTGTGGATTGTACGGCCTGCCACAGCACGGGCTTTCAGGGGCGTGTCGGCGTCTACGAAGTGCTGCAAATTGATGAAGAGTTTCAGCCGTATATTTTAAACCGTTGTTCTGCGGCCGTAATGCGTCGATATCTGGAGGAAAGTGGATTCGTATTTCTTTCATCCCTTCTGGAACAGAAATTGGCGGAAGGGGTGACGGAGGGAGATGAGCAGGGGCAATATCAAGCGTATGTTCCGACGGGCGCGCTGGCCCGATGATTCGCTTGCGTATTTGAGCCAGCATTTGTCTTACTTGCTTGCGGCCGGTATTCCGCTTCTTGAAAGCCTTTCTTTGATTCTGCATCATTTCACTCCAAGAAAACGAGAAGAATTGCTGCGTGTCCAAAAAAAGCTTGAAAGTGGTGCATCGCTCTCCGCCGCTTTGCAACAAATAAACGTTCCGCCTTTATTTCTTTCCCTTGTGGCTGCTGGGGAGCAACACGGTCGCTACGATTCTAGCTTAGCGTTCGCTGCGCGTTATTACAGGCGGCGCGCTATCTGGAAACATCAGCTGTGTCAACTTGTCAGCTATCCTTTGCTTTTGCTGGTGTTATCCTGCGTATGTCTTTGGTTTTTGCTTCATATTACTTTGCCTCATTTGTTCTCCATATACGATACGATGCATCTTCCGCTTCCGCCGCTAACAGGATGGTTTATCCGCGTGCTCTCCGTTTTGCCGGCATCCGGCATAGCCGTTATGGGAGGGGCGGCATTGGGGACGGGCGTCATTTGGCTGTTTTGGAAGAGAGAGTCACTTATGTTTTTCATGTTGCGTGTGCCTATTTTGCGTTATTGGCTCAAATTGAAAATCACTCACTATTTTGCATTGCAAGGTGGGCTTTTGCTTGAGGCGGGCATTTCCGTGCTGGAAGTTTGTCAGCTGTTTCAGGCGAAAGCGCCCTGGCTATTCGTTAGAAACATCATGCAGCAGATTGAGGCAGAGCTAAAGCGCGGCCATCCTCTCAGCCGTGCCCTGCAATTCCATAGCTGCTTCACTTCAGAACTGGTGCGTTATGTTGAACTCGGGGAAGAAGGGGGGAAGGTAGCCGAATGTTTATTGTTTTATAGTGAACAAATGGAGAGGCAGATAAGACAACAGGTAGAGAAAACAATGCGATGGTTAGAGCCACTTATTCTATTGTTGGTCGGAGGAGTTGTGCTTATCGTTGTTTTGTCCTTTTTTTTGCCGGTGTTGCAAATGATGGGCGAACTGAAATAGAGCCAAAGGAGGAAAGAGCCGTGCTTTCGGGACGCGCAAAAAAGAAGGAAGCCGGGTTTACTTTAATTGAACTTTTGATTGTTGTCGCGATTATCGGAGCGTTTTTAATGGTCGCGTTTCCCAATTACAAAAGCGCTGTTGCCAATGCGTATTCGCGTAGTTGCGAAGCAAACCAACGGTTAATCCTTACGGCTTTGGAAGCCTATGCGATTGAGAATGGAAACGAATATCCGCCAGCTGCGAACGCGCTGGGCGAATTGGTGGCGAAAGGATATCTGCATGAGGAGCCAAAATGTCCTGCTAAAGGGCAGTATAAAGTGGAGGTTTCATCCGCTGAGAAGAAAGTGACGGTGACGTGTGATAAACACGGGACGGCGAAATGAACAAGGTTTCAGTCTTATCGAGGTTACGATCGTGTTTGCGATCTGGGCCGTATTGCTTTCATTAGCCGTGCCTTCATTTTTGCAGATGGTACAGCGACTTCAAGGACAGTGTTTTATGGAAAAGTTGAGCGTGGATATCATATATGCTGCAAACGAGGCGTTAAGCCAGCGGGGAAAGGTCAAGATAGAGTTTTCTATTGATTACAACCAGTATGTAGTGAGGCGAAGTTGGCAGATGGGAAGAAGGATCGTTAATGTGCCCCGGGGATTTACGATATACTCTAATTTTAATAACGGAACCATCGTTTTTAATGAACTGGGGCACGTAGGGCAGGCAGGTAGTTTTTATCTTGTTTATCCAGATGGTATGAAAAAACGGCTTACGGTGTATATGGCTAGCGGTCGTGTTGCGGTTAGCACGGTTAAGTAAGGGAGAAGCGAAGGTGCGCGAAAGAGGATTTACGTATATCGAAGCTCTGCTGGCAATGGCGTTACTGTCCGCAGTCATTCTCTTTGTCCATGAAGCGCTGTATTACACCGCGAGGGAACGGGAAGAGAAAATGTATGAAACGCAAGGTTATTTGTTCGCGTATTCGCTTGTTGAACAATGGAAGGCGGGGCTGACGATAACCGGAACAAGCCAAGAGTTTCGCGGTACACTTTACGAAATGCGACTGATCCCGGGCAGGGTAACGAACCGGGTGGAAAAATGTGAGGTGGAAGTACGGTGGGAAAGCAGACGCTTAGGAAGAAGGTATGTTCGGTTTACTGGTTACCGTTTCGTGCCCGTCAAGCCTGGAACACCGTCCGCGACAATCGGGGGATTACCTTAATGGAAACACTGGTTGCATCCGTTGTTTGTTGCCTGGTTTTGATCGCAGCCTCTTTGTCTTTTGTCGAAGCGCAGCGGCAGTTTGCAAAAGCAAAAGCGGCGGCCATATTGGAGGCGGAAGCGCGCGGATTTTTCGCTTATGCGGAGGAAGAAATTCGGCGCTGCGATCGTTTCCACAAAAAGAACAATCAGTTATGGTTTAAGGACGAGAAGGGGAACGATATTGTTTATCAACAGGTCGGGAATAAAGTCGTCCGAAAAATGAAAGATGGGTATATTTTTTTGGCTCAGTATGTGAAAAAGTTTGACTTTGAAGCAGAGCAGCAAGGGTGCCGCTTTCACCTCGAATTGAAAAATGGGGAAGCCGAGTGGAAAGGAAGCATTTTTATCGGAAAAAGGGTAGAATTTGCCGGAATGGAGTGATATAATGCTGAAAAGTTTCGGCAATTCGCGCGGTTCCGCTTTTTTTATTGTGCTTGTTTATACGCAGATTTTATGCTTGATTGTACTGCATCATTTGTCTGTCTTTAGCACGTTGCGGCAAATACCGCGCAACGATGAGGAAAGAATGAAGATGCATTATGCTACAGAAGCAGGGCTGTATTTGAGAATAGAGGAAGCGCTTCAGAATTTGCAGGATTTTTCGCAGCGCGAGTATCAGATAGGAGACGTAACTGTGAAAGTATTAATGGAACCGTGGGGAACGAAAGAACTTTGGTTGTTGGCGGTAGGAAGCGCTCCATTTGCTTATGCGCACCGTACACGTTTATGGTGTACGGTTGATAAAAAAACAGGAATCATGACGAAGTGGAGTGAGTATAAGATTGACGACTCAGATTATCCTGATTGGGTTTATGGGAACCGGGAAAACGACAGTTGGCCAGGCTATCGCCAAGCGGCTTGGCTGGAAGCAAGTAGATGTTGATCATTGCATCGTGGAAGCTACCGGAAAGGAAATCCGGGATATTTTCAGGGAGCAGGGCGAAGAAGGGTTTCGAGCGCTGGAAACGAAGATGTTGGCCCAGGTATTGAACGGTTCGATTCCGCAGGTAGTGACGACTGGAGGCGGGGTAGTAACCCGGAAGCAAAATGTGGAATTGATTGTCCGCCATGGTCTTGCTGTTGCTTTGCGCGCGACACCGGAAACGATTGTAGCCCGGTTGCACGCGGATGCGACCCGGCCGTTGCTTGCGGGGGATGTAGAGCGGAATGTCAGGCGCATTATGCAGGAACGTGAAGGATTGTACGATTTTGCCCCTGTCCAGCTTGTGACCGATGGAAAAAGCGTGGCTCAGATTGTGGACGAACTATGGGCACATCCGGCGTTTCGGCGATTTTTGACGCAGAACGATTGAAAACGGGGGGAAACGGACACGCTATAAGTAACAAGTGATATTGAGGAGGCGTGTGCGCATGTCTTCACAGGAATATGTGCGATATTTGACCAAACGTTTTGTCGAGTATCTGGAGACGCCGAAGGAGCAGCGGGTAAAAAAGCCGAAAGAAGCGTGGATGTATCGCTGGTTCGGAGTGCTGCCGCTGGCGTTTGGCATGTTGTTTCACCGGAAGCGAAGGCAAGACAGAGGTAAAAACCCGGGCGCGTAACTATGCCGCGCCCGGGTTTTCATGCGGGGGGCGCGGGTGTATGGGACAGATAAAACACTCCGCCGTTAATAATTTCTACCTCAATCCGTGGCTCGTATTGCCAGCGTAGTTCTTCCGCTCGTTTTTCTTTATGATTCAATACAGGTTCTTCATTTTCATCTTCGGTTGCTGTTTTTCTTGCGTAAAAGTGTTCGATTTGCGCAAGTTCGGCCGCAAGACGTGAGCGGGCTTCGCAGGCCCATGTTTTATCTTCTGCGTCAATGGCTGTTTGCACGTGCCGCTCAAGATGCTGGACGGCTGAATCAATGCTGAAAATCGGACGCATGGTATAAGCGTAATCCGGCAATACGGGAAGGATGTTACGCGCCTCAAGATAGTCGAAAAAGTTTTCTTTGATTTGCCCGTGTATAAGGTTTATTCCGAGCGAAAGGAGCCGATCTTTTTTTCGATCACAAATAAAGGAAATTTTGTAGTTGATGCCGAGCCATGGAGTTAGGGCAAAATGTAAGTTAGAGCCGTTCGGAGGATCAGTGTGCTCATACAGGCGGATATAACGGCCATGGCGTTGTGCGGAGGCGAAGAATTGCTGCAACCGCGGTGAGCCGAAGGTAATATCCTCCCCGTTCACCCCTTCAGGAAGCGAGGCATTATCGAAGATAAACGTCATGCACATTGGCTGCGGCTCAAGGTTTAGCCGTTCCACGTACGTCCAATAGAAAGGACGGTTTCCCAGATCTTTATCAACCTCGATTGGAAGTTCTACTTTGAAATAGGCAGGATGCTGTTCGACATAATGGGCTTGATGGGCGGCGAAATATCGCTCAAGAAAAGAACGGACCTGGGCTTGGTTCAAGGTAGCACCCCTCCTTTCCATGCATCGGTTGTCGGCACGGCCGGTTGAACCGATTCGCGTACCGATTGGATGACCTGGCTTAAATTGTCCATCTTAATTGTCAACTCTCCTTCGCATTGTGAAGATAGAAGAATATCAATGACATTTTTCTCGAATGACTTCTGTAAATGAAGACGGTCGATGATTGTTTCCAGTTCACCGATCACCATTTCGAATAGGTTGATTTTTTCATACAACAGATGGAGAATTTTTTCCTCGATGGTTCCTTGGGTAGCCAAGTTGTAGATATAAACATCTCTCGTCTGCCCGAGGCGATGTACGCGGCCGATCCGCTGTTCAACACGCATTGGATTCCAAGGCATATCATAATTGATAATCCGATTGCAGAATTGCAGGTTAATGCCTTCACTGCCCGCTTCTGTAGCGATTAGCGCTTGAGCTCGGTGTTCAAACAATTGGCTCATCCAATCCTTTTTGCTCCGTTTAAAGCCGCCGCGGAAGAGAACGGACGTTACGCCATGCTGGGCGAGAATATGCTGCAAATACTGTTGAGTTGCCCGATATTCGGTAAAGATAATAATTTTATCATCCGCTTCCTTGATAATTTCGATGACTTTTTCCGCTTTTCTATGGGTGGTCACTTGCTTAAGAATATCCAGCAGTCTGCGGATTTCCTGGCGCAATGGCGAATCTTCGGGCGCACGGTTGTGCATATTAACCAGCGTGACAAGCGCCGCGTCCCGGCTGCTGCAAATTTCGCGCTGCAACGTAATAAGCGCGAGCGGGTTTTTGTACCCGCTGCCTTCGCTATGATACTGTTCTTGTACAAAGCGGGTTACGCTGTCGTATAAATGCTTTTCTTCCGGCGACAGTTCGATAGGCACGGTGATGACGTGGCGGGCTGTAAATTCGACTTTGCCATCGGCGCGCCGGTTGCGAACCATCACTTTTTTTAACTCTTTTTTTAGCATCTCGTTGTTTTTTACTTGACGTTTTCCTTGGACGTAGCTTTGCTGGAATTGCGCTGATTGCCCGAGATGACCCGGCTTTAGGAGCGTAATCAGGTTGTACAATTCGTCAAGTTTATTTTGGATCGGAGTGGCGGTCAACAACAGACAATATTTCTTTTTGAGTTCCTGGATAAATTGGTAGTTTTTTGTGTTTTTATTCTTTAATTTATGCGCTTCATCCACGATAACCAGGTCATACGATTGATTGAGCACGATATCGCGGTGAGGCGGGCGTTTTGCCGTATCAATCGAAGCGACAAGAATATCATATTGAGTCCACATGTATTCTTTGCGTTGCGCCGCCGCTGAGATCAAAAATTTGTTATTTAGTTCGCGCACCCACTGCACGACAAGCGAAGCAGGCACGAGAATTAGCGCTTTTTTGACCAGACCGCGTACTATATATTCTTTCAATACAAGACCAGCTTCAATGGTTTTTCCGAGACCTACTTCATCTGCAAGCAGGGCGCGGCCATGCATATCGCAGATGACCTTTTGCGCCGTCTCAATTTGATGCGGCAGGGGCGTAAAATATGGCAGATGACGCAGGCACTGCAATTCATTGAAGTCATGCACCGCGCTTGCTCGCGCCGCTTCCCATGCCAGGCGGTACAATTCTCTATGGTGCCAAGGTCCGTCTTCTGCCATTCTCGCCTTCAATCCGTCAATCCAGTCTCTTTGAAAAGAAACAGGAATGTCTGTCATATGAAATCCACCCTCTTTTTTCCGATGCCTACGCAAATGTAGCATGCGCAAAAAGGCAAACATTTATACAAGTTACCGGCACTCATCCTCCATTTCTTTTTGTCAGACCCATGTGAGTAAAGCCTGTATTTTATGTGCTTTTTTGAGTGCAGTTTTGGTATAATATAAGTGAAAAAATTTACGTATTAGGAGGAAATTCGTGGAGTATATTCAAGCACACAAGCGCACGCACAAACGACTTTCGACACCCAAAATTTTAAAACGTGCCCTGTTTATCATACTGGGTGCTGCTCTCGTATCGGTCGGGCTGGAAATTTTCCTTGTACCGAACAATATTATTGATGGAGGAATTGTTGGTGTTTCTATTATTCTTTCACATTTGACAGGACTTAAGCTGGGCATTTTCTTATTTTTTCTTAATCTTCCATTTCTTTTTGTCGGATATAAACAAATTGGAAAAACGTTTGCCATATCCACATTGCTGGGCGTTGCAGTGATGTCGTTAGGTACAACGCTTCTCCATCCGGTTCAGAAAGTGACGGCTGATCCGTTGCTTGCGGCTGTGTTTGGCGGAATCATCTTGGGCATCGGTGTGGGAATGGTGATCCGTTACGGTGGTTCGCTTGATGGTACAGAAATTGTCGCTATTTTGTTTAACAAAAAAATGCCGTTTTCTGTCGGGGAAACGGTTATGTTTTTCAATATTTTTATCTTGGGTAGCGCCGGATTTGTATTTGGCTGGGATCGCGCTATGTATTCGCTGATCGCGTATTATATCGCGTTTAAAATGATCGATGTGACAATCCAAGGGTTGGATGAATCGCGTTCGGTGTGGATTATTAGCGATAAATATGAAGAAATCGGTGAGGCCTTGCTCGCGCGCTTGGGCCGGGGCGTTACGTATTTGAATGGGGAAGGCGGATATACAGGGGACAATAAAAAAGTCATTTTCTGCGTAATTACCCGTCTGGAAGAAGCAAAGCTTAAAGCGATCATCGAAGATATAGATGAAGCGGCGTTTCTTGCAGTCGGCTCAATCCATAACGTAAAAGGTGGAAACTTTAAAAAGCTGAACGTTCATTAAAGCAAAAAGACGGGGCAAAAGCTTTGGCATGCCTCGTCTTTTTACTTTTCCGGCTTGCGGTGAGATGGAAGCCGAAACCGTTTAGGGGGAGCGATCGGAGGAATAACATATCGAATGACGAGGGCGGCCGGCAGCACATATCCTACCATCGCTTCGATCATTGCGACGCCGCGCGCAAGACCAAAAGGACTTAAGTCGCCATACCCGACGGAGAGAAGTGTTATCGCGCTAAAATAAAAGGACCGGGTAATCCGGTCATACCATTGGTTTTGATGCGCTGCTGAGGCGTAATGATCAAGAATAAACCCAAGTCCCAGCCATTCAAGCGCGCAGTACACGAGACCGAAAGAAAGCACGAGATTCATATAGAGCAGAAATAATAATAAAAAATTATACCAAGTTTTCTGTCCCGCGATTGTCGATTTCATTTCCTCACATCCGTTACATACACATAGTAGAGAGTGTATTTGTACATGTGTATGCTGAAGCGAGAAAGTTATAGCCGTGATCTATAGAAATTTTCGTGGGACTCGTCGTTTTGTTTATCGGATTTTGTCTTGTCTTTTTGTACGCTGAGCAAATGATTACGCAATGTTTCAGCACATGCTGCACAATATTCACCGGATGAGATGAGCGTATCACAGTTTTTACATTGGTATTGTAAGTTTGGGTAGCGTGCAAGATCAAAGTATTTCTGGCGAATCAGGTACTCGATATAACGAACCGGAATGTCAAGATCTTGAGAAACCTGGATTAGGGGAGCATTCCGTTTTTCTTTCTGCTTTAAATAATCGCGAATGCGTTTCGCAGTATCCAGCTCTTTGCTTGCGCAGTCGGGACATACGGGTTTTGAAAATTTCATAAATACTTTGCCGCATGCGGCGCAGTTTGACAACATCTGTCTATCCCCCCTCCTTTTTCTTATACAAAGGGTTTTTGGATACTTTTATAATAAGGTTTTTTATTTACTTTTTCCTCCGCTCTCCGCTGAGATTTAGTAAAATAATTCTATAGTAACAGGATATAAGGCTTATATTTTAGGTGTTGAATCCGCAAGAAAGAGATGAAATAATGGATAAGAAAGGTAGAATAACTAAAATTGCACAGGCTCTCCCTACCTTTACTATTAGCGTGGGTGGGAGCAGTTGAAACTTTCAGGCCATAAGGAGGGACACACATATCAATGGAAAAAAAACCGTTGCTTGGCCGGATCGATGAACAGGGGAATTTAGTACTGCCACCGGAGATTCAAGAAATTCTGGGATATGGAACGATTGAGATCGAGGTGGAAGGCGATTGCATCGTATTAACCAAGACGGAACCTATATATACATGTGTCTTCGAGCCGAGACGTAATAAGAAATAGATGCACCAGAAGAAACGGGGCTTGTGCGTTCCATTTTTTGTTAGGTGAGGGAGTTGAAGAAGTAAGTTTTTCAAATTTCGGTTTATACCGTAATACAAGAGAAAGGCGCGTGGGGTGTTTCCATTGCCTATTTATTTCCAAAGAAGAGAAGCGTGTGGAACGGAGAACAAGAAAGAATGATAATGTTCGAGTTTACATCACTTTTCTCATGTTTTTAGAAGAGATATATTATTTTTTTGTTTTAAAAACAAATGTTTATAGCTGTTTTTTGTTTTTTGTTAAGATTTTATCAAAAAAAGCATTGCATTTTTTAAAATTCATGGTACCATAGAAAAGGATTACATATTTGATTTTTGCCAATAATAAAATATCGTGCGGATGAAAGCAGAGGGAGAGAACGCGCTTGATGCGTCGCCGAAGGAGCAAACCCACCTTATCAATCTCTCAGGCAAAAGTACCTCTGCGGGACGCGCCTCTGGAGAGAGCTCGCGCTTTGAGCGGGCCACCAAAGGGGAAACCGGCGCTTTGAGAAGCCGGGTAGCTCTCAGGTACAAAGGACAGAGATGGGGATGATACCCTATTTCTGTCCTTTTTTATGGAAAAAGGGCGAGTGGCAATGCCTGCGAGCTTTTCTTAATTAGCCAGCGACAAACAAGGGAGGTCTTATACACGATGTCAGCCTTAAAACGAACGCCTATTTACCCCTTGTACCGGGAATACGGGGCTAAAACGATTGATTTCGGTGGTTGGGAACTGCCTGTCCAGTTTTCTAGCATTCAAAAAGAACACGAAGCGGTACGTACAAAAGCGGGCCTGTTTGATGTGTCGCACATGGGCGAAGTGGAAGTGAAAGGGAAGGATACGCTCGCATTCATACAGAAAATCACGACAAACGATGCTTCGAAGCTAGCCGTAGGCCAAGCACAGTACTCTATTATGTGTTATCCGAACGGTGGTACGGTCGACGATTTGCTGGTATATAAGTTGAGCGAAGATCATTATTTGCTGGTCATTAACGCGGCCAATATCGAGAAAGACGTAGCCTGGATGCAGCAGCACGCGGAAGGCGACATGATTTTGCGTAATATATCAGATGAAACGGCCCAGCTCGCTTTACAGGGGCCCATGGCCGAACAGGTGCTCCAAAAACTCACAGATACCAATTTATCTGAAATCCGTTTCTTTCACTTTAAGCCAGAGGTGAAACTAGCAGGTGTATGCGCGCTTGTATCCCGCACCGGATATACAGGAGAGGACGGTTTCGAGATATATGTCAAACCGGAAGATGCGCGCGTATTATGGAAGAACATCCTGGAAGTGGGCGGAGATGACGTTTTGCCGTGCGGGCTTGGAGCGCGGGACACGCTGCGATTTGAAGCCCGTTTGCCGCTGTACGGGCAGGAGTTAAGCGAAGACATTAGCCCGATTGAAGCTGGGCTCAGTTTTGCGGTTAAGGTTGACAAGCCGGTTCCATTTATCGGCCAGGAGGTGTTGAAGCGGCAAAAAGAAAGCGGAGCACCGCGTAAGCTGGTTGGCATCGAAATGATTGAACGGGGGATTCCGCGCTCGCACTACCCGGTGTATGCGGGAGAAGAAAAAATCGGGGAAGTAACCACCGGTACACAGTCGCCGACGCTGAAGAAAAATGTCGGACTTGCGCTGATTAAGCGGGAGTATAGCGATCTTGGTGCGGAAGTGGACGTAGAAATCCGCGGCAAACGCCTCAAAGCTAAAGTCGTTAGCACGCCGTTTTATAAGCGGCCCAAAATATAAGACAAAAAATAAACAAAGAAACCCGGAGGATGTAAGTATGAGCAAAGTAAAAGCAGCTTTTAAATACAGCAACGAACATGAATGGGTAGAGGTGCTCGATAAAGAACAGGTACGTGTCGGCATCACGCATTTTGCCCAAGAACAGCTCGGCGATATCGTATTTATCGAACTGCCGGAAGAAGGTGCTGTTGTGAAAGCGAACAAGAGCATGGGTACCGTCGAATCGGTTAAAGCAGTATCCGATATTTATTCGCCGATAAGTGGAGAAGTGGTAGAAGTAAATGGTGCGCTGGAAGAAGCGCCAGAAACAATCAATCACGATGCGTATAGCGCAGGCTGGATGGTTATTGTAAAAATGTCCAATCCGGAAGAACTTGAGCAATTGATGACAGCAGAACAGTACGAAGCGTTTATCAAAGAGGAGGAGTAAGTCGTGAAATACCGATACCTTCCAACTACGGAAGCCGATCGTCAGGAAATGCTGGCGGAGCTCGGCATTTCAGATGTGGCGGAGCTTTTCTCTGATATTCCGGAAGAGGTGCGTTTTAAAGGAGAGCTTGACATTCCGGAAGCCATTCCGGAAGCGGAGCTAACCAAATATATGAGTCGACTGGCAGGGAAAAACGTAAATGCGCTCGATTACGTCTGCTTCCTTGGCGCTGGCACGTACGACCATTATATTCCGAGTGTAGTGAACCATGTGATTTCCCGCTCGGAGTTTTATACCGCTTATACGCCGTATCAGCCAGAGATTAGCCAGGGTGAATTGCAGGCTATCTTTGAATTTCAGACGATGATTTGCGAATTAACTGGCATGGAAGTAGCGAATTCGTCCATGTATGACGGAGCGACCGCGCTAGCGGAAGCAGCGGCGATGACGGCCGGTAAAACGAAGCGCAAAAAAGTTGTCATTTCCCGCGCCGTGCATCCGGAAGCCCGTTCTATTTTGCGGACATACGCGAAAGGCCAGGGGCTGGAAGTGGTCGAAGTTGGCTTGAAAAATGGACTGACTGATTTGGATGAGCTTGCGAAAGCGGTTGATGAGAATACGGCGTCTGTTCTTGTACAGTATCCAAATTTTTTGGGTGGAATCGAAGAGCTGGCAAGCATTGAGCAAATTGCACACAAACATAGCGGGCTGTTCGTTGTAAGCGCCAATCCACTTGCGCTGGGCATCCTTAAGCCGCCGGGAGAGTTCGGAGCTGACGTGGTTGTTGGTGATGCACAGCCGTTCGGGATTCCGATGGCTTTCGGCGGACCGCATTGCGGCTATTTCGCAGTGAAAAAAGAGTTGATGCGTCAGATTCCGGGTCGGATTGTCGGCCAGACGAAAGATGAACGCGGGCGCCGTGGTTTTGTATTGACGTTGCAGGCGCGCGAGCAGCACATTCGTCGGGAGAAAGCGACATCTAACATTTGCTCGAATCAGGCATTGAATGCGCTGGCGGCGGCGGTGGCAATGACCGCGCTCGGCAAGCAGGGTGTACAGGAGATGGCCCTTTTGAATGTACAGAAAACGCAATATGCGAAAAGGGAAATCGAAAAATTGGAAGGGTACGAAGTGGCGTACAGCTCCCCGGTATTTAATGAGTTTGTTATCAAAACACCGCGTCCGGTATGCGAGATCAATAAAGAGTTGTTGAAGGAACGGATTATCGGCGGTTTTGATTTGTCGCGCGATTATCCGGAACTTGGACAGCATATGCTCATTGCTGTAACGGAATTAAGAACGAAAGAAGAAATTGACCGACTGGTGAAAGGATTGGAGGGAGGGCGCTATGCTTAAAACAATGCCGAGAACGGAGCTTGCGAAAGATAAAGCGTTGATTTTCGAGATGAGCAAACCGGGTCGTGTGGGCTATTCGCTTCCAGCGTGCGATGTGCCGGAAGTCGATGTTGCGTCTGCCATTCCGGGAGAATATTTGCGCGAGAAGCCGGCGGAACTGCCGGAAGTAAGTGAATTGCAGCTCATGCGCCACTATACGGAGCTTTCCAGACGCAATCATGGCGTTGACTCCGGATTTTATCCGCTCGGTTCCTGCACGATGAAATACAATCCGAAAATTAATGAAGATGTGGCCCGTTATCCGGGGTTTGCATGTATCCATCCGTATCAGCCGGAAGAGACGGTACAGGGCGCGCTACAGCTGATGTATGAACTACAGCGGGATTTGGCGGCAATTACCGGTATGGATGCCGTTACGCTTCAGTCGGCGGCGGGGGCGCAGGGTGAGTGGACCGGTTTGATGATTATCCGCGCCTATCACGAAAGCCGGGGTGAGAATCGGACGAAAGTCATTGTTCCAGACTCAGCACACGGCACAAATCCGGCGTCCGCAAGCGTAGCAGGTTTTACGACCGTAACCGTTCCTTCCGATAAGAATGGATTCGTGGATATTGAGGCGTTGCGCCAGGTGGTCGGCCCGGATACGGCAGCACTGATGCTCACGAATCCGAACACGCTCGGTCTTTTCGAGAAAAACATTGTAGAGATCGCGGAAGTTGTGCATGAAGCAGGCGGCCTTCTGTATTATGACGGCGCGAATGCGAATGCTATTCTCAGCAAGGCACGTCCGGGCGATATGGGATTTGACGTTGTGCATTTGAATTTGCACAAAACGTTCACTACGCCGCATGGAGGTGGCGGCCCGGGGTCTGGTCCAGTTGGCGTGAAAAAAGAGCTGATTCCGTTCTTGCCGAAGCCGCTTGTGGTCAAGGAAGGCGATATGTATCGCCTTGATTTTGACCGCCCGCAATCGATCGGCCGCGTTAAGGCGTATTATGGAAATTTCGGCATTAACGTACGTGCGTATACGTATATCCGCACGATGGGGCCGGAAGGGCTGCGTCTTGTGTCCGAACACGCGGTTTTGAATGCAAATTATATGATGCGCAAATTGGCAAAATATTATGACCTGCCATTTGATCATATCTGCAAGCATGAGTTCGTTCTTTCAGGCAAGCGGCAGAAAAAATTGGGCGTGCGTACGCTTGATATTGCAAAACGTCTGCTTGACTTCGGCTATCACCCGCCAACGATTTATTTTCCGCTTATCGTAGAAGAATGCCTCATGATTGAGCCGACGGAAACGGAGTCGAAGGAAACGCTCGATGAATTTATTGAAGCGATGATTCAGATTGCAAAAGAGGTGGAAGAGACGCCGGAAATCGTACAAGAGGCGCCACATAATACGGTGGTCGGTCGCTTGGATGAGGTGCTCGCCGCGCGCAAGCCTGTATTGCGGTACACAAAGGAATAAATGGGTTGCTGGATATGTAATGTAAGAAATACCACCCTGCCTTTGCGGCACGGGTGGTATTTTGTATGTCGGAGTGCAGATACTATGATTCAGAAGGGCCGCGGTTGGGTGGCTTACATTTCTAGACAGGAAGGAGATGCTCTGGGATGTTAACAGACCGGGAGCTTTCTCATTTTCGTTCCATGCTCGAGACCCAGCTTCAGGATATAAAAAAACGCCTTGAAGCGGATGATGCATATGGTATTGGACGGGCGGCCATGAAGGAAACAGTGGGTGATCTGTCCAACTATGACAACCATCCGGCCGATCATGGTAGCGAAACGTTTGAGCGAGGCAAAGACATTGCATTACATGAACATAGCGAGGAAGAAATACACGACATAGAGCGAGCGCTTACGGCAATGGATAAAGGGACGTACGGTATGTGTGAAGTATGCGGTGCCGATATCCCGTACGAGCGGCTGGAGGTGCTGCCGACCGCGCTGCGCTGCGTGCAGCATGCAGAAGAGGAGTATGTATCGCGCCGTCGTCCGGCGGAGGAGGATATACTTGCCCCGCCGTTTGCCGCGTACGCCTATGATACGTGGGATGCCACGTTTTATGATGCGGAAGATGCGATGCAAGAAGTGGCGAGATACGGTACTTCGGATACCCCTTCTGATTTCGGGGAACAGGCGCGCCTGGATTATAATGATATGTATGTGGAATCGGAAGAATCGGTCGGCTATGTGGAAGAGATTGAAGGCTTTTTGCTTGCGGATATGGAGGGCAACTATATCGGGGTTAATACAGAGGATCCGCTACATGAAAAATACGAAGATATGCTGGATGACGCCCGCGTCGTATCTGTATTAGGCAATCCAGATTTGCTGGAAGACTATACAGAAGATGAAGGATATGTAAAAGAATAAAAAGGAGACCAGCAGGCCTCCTTTTTTGTTGCACTAACGATCGTCGCTTATCTTTTGTAGCGAAATTCTTCATACTCATCAATGTAGTAGTCGTCATGACGTAACTCATCGTCATCATAATACGTATCATCGGCGTATACGACTTCGGCCGCCTCCCGGCATTTGGAGCAATAGCTCCGGTTTCGTTCCCAGAGTACCAGCTCTTCGCCGCAATAAATACACAAATCCCTCATCGCGCAATTCCCCCTTTGTGATACTCTCGGAATTTTTTCATGTACATATCTTACCTCAACTTTTATTTTTTCAAACGGGAAATTATTCAATCGGCTTCCGGTGTTTTCCAAACAATAGAACAAAGCGAGAGAATTTGTGGAATATGCTACAATAAGTAAGGAGGAACATCGGAAAGGGGCAAAAGAAATGGAACAGTGGCGTTTTATTGATACGGGGGTACATTCACCTGCGATGAATATGGCGATTGATGAAGCGGTGCTTATTGTACATAGCGAAGGCAAAACGAAGCCGTCGCTCCGGTTTTACACCTGGAATCCGGCAACCGTATCGATTGGTTATTTTCAAAAAGCAGAAAAGGAAATTGATTTGGATAAAGTGCGCGAATATGGTCTAGGCTTTGTACGCCGGGCGACGGGCGGTCGCACCGTGCTGCACGATCAGGAGCTGACATACAGTGTCGTAGTGTCTGAATCCCACCCGGCCATGCCGTCCAGCGTAACCGACGCGTACCGTGTGATCAGCGTAGGATTGCTGGAAGGGTTTCGGTTGCTAGGGCTTCAGGCAGATATGGTTCATCCGGACGATGCAAAGTTTGCCATCCCATCTTCAGCTGCGTGCTTTGACTCCCCTTCTTCTTATGAATTGGTCGTGGAAGGGAGGAAAGTGGCTGGAAGCGCGCAAACAAGGCAAAAGGGGGTTATTTTGCAGCACGGCTCAATTTTGCTGGATATAGATATCGATATGTTGTTCGATATTATACGTCATCCGAATGAGCGTGTACGAGACCGTCTTAAAAAAAATTTTGCCGACAAGGCGGTGGCGATTAATCAGGTGCGTAAGACTCCGGTGACGCTTGCTGAGGCGCGGAAAGCGTTTCGGGAAGGGTTTGCCAAGGGGTTTGGTGTAGAATTGGTGGACGATACGCTAACGGCTGAGGAAGCGGAGCTTGCTGAACAACTGGCGCGCGAGAAATACGGGTGTGACGAATGGAATTTCAAACGCTAGAAAAAAGCGGCCTGTAACGGCCGCTTGGAGGGGCTGTCTCAAAAGTCATGAGCCAGCCCCTTTAGTATGAAACAATACCTACATATAAATATTCATTTTTGCCAATAAATCTAAATATAGCGTTTCGAGTAATAGAAAACTTCCTCACTTCCCCTTTTGAGAAAGCCTCAGTTTATATTATAGCGAAACGTCATACCGCTCCCTGCTGTTTTTTCGCCTTTTTGCATGCACTGGAAAAATGCTTTGTATGCTTTGTAACCCTCCCTGTTTCTTGTAAAACAATGGAGGAAATAGAAATTTATAAAAGATTTTACATAAAAAAATTTGTCGAACGCTTTCTACCAAAAAGATAGGAAATTAACTATATATTGTGGTAAAATCTAAACATAAACTCAATATATTGACGTAATAGTAAAGGTTGGTTTAGACTAAGAGGGCACTAGTCAAATGTATCAGACATGAGAAGTTTGGTCAATTTATATTTCACATAATGGGAGGATAAAAAATGGAGGCAACAACCGAAACAGCGGGAAAAACGAAGCTTGAAGGGTTAAGTGAAAAAATTTTCCTCGACCGCTACGCGTTAAAAGATCCGAATCCAGACAATGTACAGGTCGGCGACACTGTACTTGTTTTGACGAAAGATGATCCGAAGTTCCCGAAAAAAGAAGTCGGGGTTGTAGAAAAGCGTGAAGGCGATACCATTCATGTTAGACTGCGTAACGGGGAGATGGTGGTGACAGAAGCGGACAAAGCGCTGCGGACGTTGGAATGTACGCCAGAAGAGATGTGGGATCGCTTGGCGAAGACGATCGCGTCCGTGGAAACAACACCGGAGAAGAGAAAAGAATGGACAAAGAAATTCCGCGCGCTTCTTGATGACTGGAAGCTTGTTCCGGGTGGCCGGATCGCGGCGGGCGCTGGCGCGAATGATGAGCTAACGCTGTATAACTGCTACGTGATTCCGTCTCCGCACGACAGCAGGGGCGGTATTATGGAGACGCTCACTCAGATGACGGAAATTATGTCCCGCGGGGGCGGCGTCGGCATTAACCTGTCTTCGCTTCGTCCGCGTCGCGCCCAGGTAAAAGGCGTAAACGGTTCTTCGAGCGGTTCCGTGTCCTGGGGTGGTCTGTTCAGCTATACGACCGGGTTAATTGAACAGGGAGGTTCGCGCCGTGGGGCTTTAATGCTTATGATGAATGACTGGCACCCGGATGTGCTTGAGTTCATTACAGTCAAGCAGAACATGGGCCTGATTACAAACGCTAACCTGTCGGTTTGCATCAGTAACGGTTTTATGAAAGCTGTTAAAGAAGATTTGGAATGGGAGCTGAAATTCCCGGATACGACCGATCCGGAATACGATGAAATTTGGGATGGAAACCTGCAAAAGTGGGAAGAACTCGGAAAACCGGTACGCGTGTACAAAAAAGTCCGCGCCCGCGACATGTGGCACACCATTATTGAGTCGGCATGGAAATCAGCCGAACCGGGCGTTGTATTTATGGAATACTATAACCAGATGTCTAACAGCTGGTACTTTAACCCCATTATTTGTACAAATCCGTGTGGAGAACAAGGACTTCCTGCATGGGGTGTATGTAACTTATCTGCGATTAATCTTTCAAAATTCACGAAAGACGGCGATGTAGACTGGGAAAATCTCAGAACAACAGTGCGTCATTCTGTACGTTTCCTTGACAATGTCGTTGATGCAACGCCGTATCATTTCCCAGAAAATGAAGCGAACCAGAAAAAAGAGCGACGTATCGGTCTTGGCACGATGGGGCTGGCAGAAATGCTCATCCACTTAAAAATTCGCTACGGCAGCCCGGAATCGCTCGAATTCTTGGACAAGCTGTATAACTTTATCGCGCGCGAAGCGTACCTTGCTTCTACAGAAATCGCGGCGGAAAAGGGAAGTTTTCCGGCATTCGACGCGGAGCTGTTCCTTAAGAGCGGCTTCATGAAGCAATTTGATGAAGAAGTACGCAATGCGGTACGGGAGCGTGGCATGCGCAACGTGACAGTTTTAACACAGGCTCCGACCGGCAGTACAGGAACGATGGTAGGAACTTCGACAGGCATTGAGCCTTTCTATGCCTTCGAATATTACCGTCAAAGCCGCCTTGGTTTCGACAAACAGTATGTACCGATCGCGAAAAAATGGATGGAAGAAAACAATTCCGATACGCTACCGGATTACTTTGTCAGCGCGATGGATCTATCTGCCGAAGACCATGTACGGGTGCAGGCCGCTATCCAGAAATGGGTGGACAGCTCCATCAGCAAAACAGCAAATGCGCCGGCCAACTTTACGATTGAAGATACAAAAGCATTGTATGAGCTCGCTTTCGATCTCGGATGCAAAGGCGTCACTATCTACCGTGACGGCAGCCGTGACGTGCAAGTTCTAACAACGAAAGATGAAAACAAAGAAGGAAAGAAAGAAACGGCTCGGGAATCAAAAGCAGAAAAAGCCGCTCCGGTTCAAGACGTAGATGAAGTACCGCCGACGAAAGATTACCGCCGCCGCCCGCTTAAGCTAAAAGGCGCGACATACAAAATGAAGACTCCGCTCGGTAAAGCCTACATAACGGTAAATGAAGTGGACGGAGCGCCGTTTGAAGTAATCGTAAATGTAGGCAAAGCGGGAAGCGACGTATTTGCGATGTCCGAAGCGCTTGGCCGCGTGTCTACGCTCTTCTTGCGTTTCGGTGAACTGCCGGACGGTAACAAAGCGCGTCTGTTGATTAAGCACCTTAAAGGGATCGGGGGTTCCGGTGCGGTTGGCTTTGGTGCAAACCGCGTAGATTCGATTCCGGACGCGGTGGCGAAAGCGATTGAGTTCTATCTTGACGGAGAAAATAGTGATGAATCAGTTGCATCCACAAATGATGTACCGATGAATGCACCGGAGCGCGATGAAGACGGCGATGTCTATCGCGAAGGACTTGATCTTTGCCCTGAGTGCGGCGCCGCGGCGCTTGTGGCGGAAGAAGGCTGCAAACATTGCGAAGCATGCGGCTATTCCCGTTGCTCGTAAGTAAAGCAACAAGAAAACCGGCATCTTGGATAATTCCATGATGCCGGTTTTTAATTGAGCGTTTTGCAAAATAGTAATTTCACCCAAGGTGAAAAAACAAGAACCTATACTGCATTTGATTATACTTTATTTTTTAAAGTAACTATTGCGTAAAACTCGACGAAAAGACAATGGTATGCTCTCAATCCGATACTTCCCATGATTCGACTATTCGGTGAGCTGTTCTTGGATCATATCCTTTTCCTAATAAATAGCTAATAGCTGCTACTTCTCTTAAGGCATGAGCATGCGATGTGAATTTCGCTTCCTGTAAGCCATATCTTACAAAGGGTTCAATCATGCTTAATGTCTCGTTTTTAAAGCACTTATAGAATGGTAAGGCTGTGAATAGTATGGTTACATTTGATAAGGGGATTGAGGATACATACTATCTAACTCCTTTTTTATTTTGTGTAACAGTCACGATTCAGATTATGCTGTAGGCAAATATAAGTTGAGCCCAAATTTTCACATTTCCCAAATAGGAAGGTGAAGTGGATTTTCAAATAAAAATACTATTTTTTGCAAACTTTCCCCGGATAACAAAAATAACTTGGGCATTGGTATAATGATTCGTTCATCACTAAATTTTATTCCCGATGATCAACCCCATCGGCTACGATTAAAATATCGACATGTTTTGTACCTTTCATAATTTTAGTAACGATGGAGCCTTTTATGATTTCTTCCCAGCGAGAGCGGGCTGACTGACCAAGAACAACCTGTGTAATACCCTTTTCCTCTACAAATTCAATAATAAGCTGCTCCGGTTTTCGACTACCCGGTGCGCGAATATGGAATTCGGCATCAAGATCTTTTGCAAGTTTTTCAAGCAATCGATGTTGCTTTCTTGTTGCTTCATCCATTTTATGAACGGGAACAAGCGGAATATTTAAAATGTATAACTGACATTTTAAGCGACTCGCAATACGCCATCCTCGTCGAATGAGACGTTCTGCATTTGGCCTATAGTTAACACAGACGAGAATTTTTTCATTAGCCCCTTTCATTCCATTAATGCCTTTTTCAAGTTTATATGATTCGAGACGTTCGTCGACGTCATCTGCTACTTCGCGTAACGCGATTTCTCGCAATGCGTTCAAGTTGCCAATACGAAAGAAATTTTTCAGTGACTGTTCTATTTTCTCTGGTTGATAAATGAGACCAGCTTTTAAGCGTTCGCATAATGTTTCCGGTGGGGTATCAATTAATTGGATTTCATTGGCCTCGTTCAACATCCAGTCCGGAATACGTTCCCGTACCTTTATCCCCGTTAACTGCTCTACAGTATCATTTAAACTCTCCAAGTGCTGAATATTAACCGCAGTCATCACATTTATGCCGGCTTTCACCAATTCCATGACATCTTCATAGCGTTTTTGACTTTTTGAACCTGGTACATTTGTATGCGCAAGCTCATCGACAATCACATACTGCGGTTTCCTTTCTAAAATTCCTTCTAAATCGAACTCTTTTAACTGTTTGTTTTTATAATCCACTTTCTTCAGTGGGAAAATAGGAAGGTTCTCGATTTGTGCTGCAGTTGCAGCTCGGCCATGTGTTTCAATAACACCAATAATAATATCGACGCCCTTTTTTAGTAATTCGTTTCCTTCGCGTAGCATCATATAGGTTTTGCCAACACCAGGGGCTGCCCCGATAAAGATTTTTAAATAGCCTCTGGATTCTTTTTCAATCCGTTTCAGAAGTTCTTCTGGCGTTTCCCTTCTTTTTTTAGCCGATGTTTTCATGGTATAAAAACCTCCAAAAGCCGCTTCTAGATTAGTAGAGGCGGCTTTGTTGTAAGTTATTTGCTTTGTGCAAGTAAATCTCGATTTAACTCGAATACATTGACGCGGGGTTCTCCAAATATACCAAGCTGCCGCCCTTTCGTATGCTTGTCGATCAAGGAAAGCAGCAGCTGTTCGCTTAACCCGGTTGCTTTGGCGATGCGTGGTACTTGTGCTTTCGCAGCTTCCGGTGATAGGTCAGGATCAAAACCTGAACCAGACGTTGTTACAAGATCAGCAGGGATTTTATTCTGCAGAGAAGGATTTTCTTTTTTTATTGCATCTACCGTTTCCTTCATGCTTTTTATATAATCTGGAGAAGCTACGGCTGCATTCGTTGCAGCGGAAGCGGTCGGATCGTATTCAGCGGCAGAAGCGCGTGGATGAAACAGCTTAGGTGATGTAAAAGCTTGCGCTAACAATACAGAGCCTTTAACTTTTCCATTATCTTCAACTAAACTCCCCTGCGCTTGGAAGGGAAAAAGAATCTGTGCAACTTCTGTTGTAAGTAAGGGATACAGGAGGCCGCAGACAATCATGAAGAGAATGGAAGCTCGTATGGCAGTATATAACGATTTCATCATCATTCCTCCTTGTCTTTGTTTAAATTACATAAGTCCGGCGATCATCATATCAATGACTTTAATACCGATAAAGGGCGCGACCATACCGCCAAGACCATAGACCAATAAGTTTCGACGCAGCAATCGGTTAGCATCCATCGCTTTATACTTCGCACCTTTCATCGCCACCGGAATCAGCAGGGGAATAATAATAGCGTTGAAGATGAGCGCCGACAGGATTGCGGATTGCGGCGAGGTGAGTCGCATAATGTTGAGTGCCTGCAACTGCGGCAGAGCCACGATGAACAATGCTGGAATAATCGCGAAATATTTAGCGATATCGTTGGCAATGGAAAATGTTGTGAGCGAGCCGCGTGTAATCAGCAGTTGTTTTCCGATTGCGATCACGGAAAGAAGCTTTGTCGGATCGGAATCCAGGTCAATCATATTCGCCGCTTCTTTCGCAGCCATCGTACCTGAATTCATGGCAAGACCAACATCAGCCTGGGCGAGAGCAGGAGCATCGTTTGTGCCATCTCCGGTCATGGCAACCAGCTTGCCCTGTGCCTGTTCACGCTTGATCGCCTCGATTTTATCTTCCGGCTTGGCTTCAGCGATGAATTCATCTACCCCGGCTTCCTGGGCAATCGTCGCAGCTGTGAGCGGGTTATCACCCGTACACATAACGGTTTTAATCCCCATCGCCCGCAGTTCAGCAAACCGTTCCTTTAAGCCTGGTTTTACCGTATCTTTTAAATAGATAAGACCATAGATGCGATTGTTAATGGACACGGCAAGCGGTGTTCCGCCCGCCTTGGCGATTTGGTTTGCTTTTTCTTCTAAATCATTCGGAATCGAGCCGTTGGCTGTTATAACAAACGCTTTAATCGCATCCACCGCCCCTTTGCGAATCTTTGTGCCGTTGCTTACGTTTAAGCCAGACATCCGGCTTTCTGCGGTAAATTCAATAATCTCTGCATCTGCATATTCATTTTCTGGCCACGTAACACCAAGCTTATTTGCTAACTCTACAACAGAACGTCCTTCCGGGGTTTCGTCTTTAACGGAGGATTGTAGAGCTGCCAGGCGTTATATCTTTTTGCGATACACCGTCTACAGGGATAAACTCGGCTGCCATACGGTTACCAAAGGTAATCGTTCCTGTTTTATCAAGAATCATCGTATCAATATCGCCGGCTGCCTCGACCGCTTTGCCTGACATCGCCAGCACGTTAAACTGGGTAACACGGTTCATTCCGGCGATTCCAATTGCGGAAAGCAGTCCGCCAATTGTTGTTGGAATCAGGCAAACTAGAAGTGCAATTAATGTTGCGGTATCCAGCTTAATGTGCAGGTAGTTAGCCAGCGGTACAATCGTTATGATAACGAATAAGAAAATGAGCGTTAGTACGGTCAGGAGGGTAGTCAAAGCGATTTCGTTCGGTGTTTTTTGACGTGTTGCCCCTTCAACAAGAGAAATCATGCGGTCAAGGAATGACTCCCCCGGGTCAGTCGTTACTTTTACAATGATATAATCGGAGACTACGCGCGTCCCTCCGGTAACCGAAGAAAAGTCACCGCCTGCTTCTTTAATTACTGGGGCAGATTCTCCTGTAATGGCTGATTCATCAACGGAAGCGAGGCCTTCGATAATTTCACCGTCAGATGGAATAAGCTCCCCTGCGTCAACGCGGACAATATCACCCTTACGCAGCTGGGTGGATGATACCTCTTTAATCGAACCGTCTTTTTGCAAGAGTTTAGCTATTGTATCAGATTTTGTTTTTCGCAACGTATTAGCCTGAGCCTTGCCGCGTCCTTCTGCAAGTGCCTCAGCAAAGTTGGCGAACAGGACGGTAAACAAAAGAGTCAGAAAGACCGTAACATTGTATCCACGGCTTACGGTGCTCGGACCGAATGCATCTGGCACCACACATAAAACAAAAGTAATGAATGTCCCGATTTCAACAATAAACATGACGGGATTTTTGATCATCATGACAGGATTTAATTTTTTAAAAGAGTCGATAACGGCTTGAGTGCTCATTTCTTTGCTGAGCGTCTTTTTCTGCTTGATAGCCATACAACATCCTCCTCATTTATAGTCAAACGGACAAAAGGTTCCTTTACATCCCCAGATGTTCGGCGATAGGGCCGAGCGCCAGAGCAGGGAAGAAAGTTAGCGCGCCAATGATCAGAATCATCATTAGCAGAATGACGGTAAACAGCGGCGTATCAGTACGGAAAGTTCCGACAGAGGCAGCGACTCTCGACTTGGTTGCCAGCGAGCCAGCGATAGCAAGCATAGCGATAATGGAGATGTAGCGGCCGAACAGCATGACAAGTCCGATTGATATATTATAAAAATTTGTGTTTGCTGTAAGACCGGCAAAAGCAGACCCATTGTTCGCTGCGCCGGATGTAAAAGCGTATAGCACTTCAGAAATACCGTGCGAACCCGGATTTAGGATAGATGCCATGGATTCTGGACGCAGGAAGGCAAGTGCAGTTGGCACCAGGATAAGAATCGGATGGATCAGAAGGGCAATGGAGGCCAGCTTCATCTCCTTTGCTTCAATTTTTCTTCCAATAAATTCCGGCGTCCTACCAACCATTAAGCCGCAGATAAATACACTTAAAATGACATAGAGCAGGCCATTTAATAAACCGACACCTTTACCGCCGAATACGTTGTTGAGCATCATTTCTGCGAGCGGAACAAAACCACCTAACGGAGTCAATGAATCATGCATATTGTTAACCGAGCCGGTGGTAGCAGCTGTCGTTACCGCTGTAAATAATGCAGATTCAAAAAAGCCAAAGCGAACTTCTTTTCCTTCCATGTTGCCGTGAATGCCCATTGCATGTAACGCTGGCGTTCCTTTATATTCCTGAAAGAGTACAGTGCCGAGCATAATGAGGAAAATAACGCTCATCGCTGCAAAGACACTCCAGCCCTGACGTTTGTTTTTAATCATCACGCCAAATGCATAAATAAGCGAAGTGGGCAGAAGCAGCATAAATAAAATGTGCAGAAGGTTTGTCAGCGGTGTCGGGTTCTCAAACGGGTGCGCTGCGTTTGTTCCGAAATAACCACCGCCGTTTGTACCTAAGTGTTTGATTGATTCCAGAGAAGCTACCGGCCCTCTGGTAATCACCTGATTTGCCCCTTCCAGCGTTGTCGCGGTCACTGCACCATGTAACGTCTGCGGTACGCCTTGAAAGACAAGAAAGAGCGCGGCGATGAAAGAAAGCGGTAGGAGTACACGGGTTATTAGACGGACAAGGTCAACATAGAAGTTACCCAGTTCATTTTTATTGCCAGATATACCGCGAATAAAAGCGATAGCTACTGCAAATCCTGTTGCGCTAGATGTGAACATCGGAAATGTGATGGCCAGCATTTGGGAGAGATAGGACAGTCCGCTTTCTCCGCTGTAGGCCTGCCAGTTGGTATTCGTAATAAAAGATGCTGCTGTATTAAAAGCCAGTGCGCTTGGCATATTATCAATACCATCCGGATTGAACGGCAGATATTTTTGGAGACGTAGTACAGCGTATATGAGTATCATCATAACGAAGTTAGAGAATAGCACAGCGGTCACATACTGTTTCGAGTCCATGGATTGTTCTTCATGCACACCCATTATCCGATAAAATAAACGTTCAACCGGCCCAAATACACGATCCAGTCTGGTTTTTTCATAGCTAAATACGTTAACCAGATAGCTTCCTACCGGTTTGATTAATAGTAATGCAATCAATAGAGTGACAGCTACTTGTATAATTCCTATACTCATTTTCGTTCCTCCTCGTCATCGACATTGGTAGCATTAGAGGTAGCATTAGAATTTTTCGGGTCTCATAAGGACGAAAATTAAATAAACAATAGCAAGGAATGCAATCATGCTAAGTGCAACCATCGATCAATCACCTCCTTATGCTCGATCGCAAAACCAGGCAAATCCCCAAAAAATCAGGAATGATACTACAAATAGAGCGATAGTGATGACATCATGAAACATTCCTCCATCCTCCTTTTTTGGATATCGCGTAGTTTTTTCTAAAAAAAAAAATAGACCGATGCATACCTCTTCTCCGTTTGAAACGCATGATGAAAGAAAACCGGGTGTAATAGACGCCAGTACACCAGAACTTTTTCATTCCATTAGAGGCAACGGATAAAAAAGTTCCCATGTAAGTCCGGTTTATCATGCGATTCACTGCTGGAGAAAAAGCACGATCGGTCTACCTAATGCCTGCCCATCCCTTCTGGTTGGACTTGCATTCTGTCTCCCTGTTCTTTTTCTTGAAACAGTGTTATTTGATTTTTTCAAAAATAAAAAGACCTGCAAAATATAAGAGCGGCTCATTTTACTGGCGGTAAAGCACAATAAAAAAAGACTGCTCAAATAGGCGGTCTCAAGACCTCCTTCGCTTTAGCCGACGAAGTTAGCTGACGGGTAGGATGGCGAAAGAGCGATTCTCATCCCTCCTTACAAAAGTAAGGATTAACCCCAAATACGTGGGTCCTCCGCTTCCGGATGCTCCGGAATTAGGCCGAATTTGCAATTGTTTTATGTGAATCATTATAAGAGGACTGAAACAAAAAACAAAACCCAAAATTTAAACAAAAAATAGCTAAATTACGTTTTGTTAAAATAATAAAATGATAAAATCATTTATATTCTTACTATATCTCCTTATTTTTTACGATTTCTTCGTATTATCTGTTTTTTTTATGTTGAAGCAGGGCCATGCAAGAAAAATATTTTTATTTTATGCAGTGGAGCAAACAAAAGAAAAAGAGTAAAAAAAAGAGAATATAGAAGAAAAGTAAAAGTTTTTTTGAAAAAAATTTAGATTTTCTTCGCTTTATAAATGCTAATCCTTCTTTACAAAAAGTGAACAGCACACATAATATAAATCCATCCCATTGATGTATTTTGAAATGATGGCAATCGAAGTGCTGATAAAAAGTAAATATTCACATCCAACCTGATCGCTGAGTCCCAAATAGGGAACGGGGGAACCAACCGCGGTATTCAAAATTATAAGCCGCACGGGGTGAATCTTGAATAGCAAATTCAAGTAGGGCGACTCTCACGCCCGAATCCGTCAGCTAACCTCGTAAGCGTGTCGAGAGGAGGAACGTTGTCTTGCTATCGTGACAGCTTTGTTTGTAGTGCGAAAAACCGGAAGAAGACATCCTCTTCTTTCGGTTTTTTTTATGAAGAAAAACAGGTAGAAAAAAAAGGGGGGACGTTGTTATGGGACAATCATCAAAAAACAGGATGGAAGCAACGATCAGTGAAGCGTATATCAAATTTTTACGGGAGATTCTCGGCAGAGGACCAAGAGAAACGAAGACATATATTATTAAAGATATGGTGATTGTACGTTTAAAAGAGGTGCTGACCCAGGAAGAAAAGACGCTGGTGAAAATTGAGCGAGGGAAGCCGCTGGTTAAGGAGATGCGGCGTATTTTGCGTGAGTCACACAGCGTGGAAACGGAGGAGATGATTTCACGTATTACCGGTTGTCAGGTGATTTCAAGCCACAGTGATATAAGTACTAAACTTGGGGAGCAGGTGGAATTGTTTATTTTAGATTGTGATTTAGAGAAAATTCTAAAAGTAGATGTAAAATAAAAATTTTGAGACATTTTGCACCGAGAATAAAACAGGAAGGTGATCGCTTTGAACGTAAAAAATTTTATTGATGAGGGCGGCGCTATTATGAACCTCTTCCATGAAGGGGTCGTTATCGTTGATCAGCGGGGAACAGTTTTATATGTAAATGAAGCATGCTCGCGAATCACAGGAATCCCAAAACAGGAGCTCATTGGGCAATATGTAAAAGATGTCGTTTCTGATACAAATATTTTAAAAGTCTTACAGTCTGGTTACCCGGCGCTGGATATTCCAGCGCGTGCAGGAGACAGCGTCGTTATTTCAAATATTGTGCCTATCTATGACGAAACGCAACAGCTTCTGGGAGCTGTATCGATCTTCCGCGATCTAACCGAAATATTGCGGCTGAATCACAGATTGTCAGAAGCGGAAAATACGATAAAAGATCTCCAGCAAAAGTTATCGCTTGCCGATTTAGCTGACGGGAATGATATGCTGATCGGAAATAGTCCTGCCATGAAAAAAATTGTGGAAATTTCTTTAAAAGCAGCGCGGGTTGACTCCACGATCATGATTGAAGGGGAAAGCGGAACCGGAAAAGAAATGCTGGCCCGTTTTATTCATAACCATAGCGAGAGAGCGAAACAGCCATTCGTTGCTGTAAATTGTGCTTCCATTCCGGAAACTTTGTTGGAAAGTGAATTATTTGGCTATGAAGAGGGCGCTTTTTCCGGTGCAAGGCGGGGAGGAAAACAGGGAATGTTTGAACTCGCGGATGGGGGGACATTGTTTCTGGATGAATTGGAGGATTTAACTCCATCTGTTCAGGCCAAGCTTCTTCGGGTGCTTCAATTTAAGGAATTAATTAGAGTAGGCGGAACGAAAACGAAAAAAGTAGATGTACGTATTATAGGAGCCAGCAATCAAAGCCTGGAAAAACTGGTCAAGGAAAAGAAATTTCGTGAGGATCTTTATTATCGTCTGAATGTCGTACGGGTAGAAATTCCTGCTTTGCGCGAAAGGAAAGAGGATATTCCGTTGTTTGTTCATCATATTTTAAAGAAGATGAGACATAAGTTGAACAAAACGGTTAAAAAGGTACATCCAGATGTTATCCGGCATTTGCTTGCTTACCCGTTTCCCGGGAATGTCCGCGAGCTGGAAAATATTCTGGAACTCGCCATTATTATGGATGACAATCAAGTCCTCGATTTGGCTGATTTGCCAGAGCATATTGCTTCCGCGTCATCCGATTCTTCCCCAACCATTCAACTCCCTACTTTGAGAGAAATGGAAATGTCTTTAATAAAAGAGGCAGTAAGCAAATGCAAAAACAAAGCGGAAGCTGCCCAAATGTTAGGAATATCACGGGCTACTTTATACAGAAAAATGGAAGCATATGGTATCTCATGATAAATTTATGTATCATTTTTAAACAAAAATAAGAGATGCTCACTTTGTTTTCTCATTTTGATACATAAAGAAAAACAAAATGTATCATTATTTTACATTTAATCTGATATGAAATCTGAAAATATTGAAAACATAACCTCTTCTTCTTGGTATACTTCTTGCTAATTAAAGAAAGTATCATGACTTCTTCTCTACTCTTGAACGATAATAGGATGTCAATGTATCCAATGGAATGTATACAGTTGTCATCACATTTTATGAAGGGAGAGGTAAAAATGTCGGTAAGCATAAATGGATTACCGGAGCAGGCTGGCAAATTGAAAGCGAATACACCGGTACCGGGCGAGGAAAATACGGCGGAGATGTACCAGGTTTTAACTCCTGAAGGGGAGCTTCGCGAAAGTATCGAAGGAAAAATTGATGAAGCGCTTATGCTTAGGATGTATAAGAATATGCTGCGTGTTAGAATGTTTGACCGGAAGTCCATCATCTTACAAAGACAAGGTAGGATGGGAACCTATGCGCCTTTTGAAGGTCAGGAAGCATCTCAGGTAGGAAGTGCGATGGCTTTATCGCCTCACGATTGGTTGTTTCCGACATATCGCGATCACGCGGCAGCGATTACCCATGGCCAGATGATGTTTCGCGTCTTCTTATATTGGATGGGGCATATGGAAGGTTCCATAAGTCCGGAAGGGAAAAAGATTATGCCTCCATGTGTTCCGATCGCTACACAAACGGTACACGCTGTTGGCACGGCTTGGGCCAGCAAGCTGAAAGGCGAACAGAGTGTAAGCATCGCTTATTTGGGGGATGGTGCGACTTCAGAGGGGGACTTCCACGAATCGCTTAACTTTGCCGGCGTATACAAGGTTCCCGTTATTTTCTTCTGTCAAAACAACGGGTATGCGATCAGTGTTCCCTTTGAAAAACAGTCGGCTTCGAAAACGATTGCCCAACGCGCGGATGCCTATGATATGAAAGGCGTGCGCATAGACGGCAACGATATTTTCGCGGTTTGGCTTACTGTAAAGAAAGCGGTTGAAAGGGGAATAAAAGGCGAAGGCCCGACATTAATTGAAGCGATTACCTTCCGCTACGGAGCGCATACTACGGCGGATGATCCAAAGAAATATCGCGCCCAGGAACTTCTTTCCCGGGAATGGCGGGAGAAGCGCGATCCGCTCAAACGTCTTCAATTATTTTTGCAGAAAAAAGGTTTATGGAACGAGATCATGGAAGAGCAATGGCTGAAGGAAATCAATATTCAGATAGATGAGGAGTTAGCAAAGGCGGAGAGCTATCCGAAATCAAAGCCAGGCGATATGTTTACCCATGTTTACGCTGAGATGCCTTGGCATATTCGGGAGCAGCAACAAGAATTGCAAAACATCCTGGATAAGGAAGGGAAGAAATGATGAGCCGAAAACTTACAATTATTCAAGCCATAACGGAAGCGTTGGATCAGAAGCTTGCAGAAGATGAGCGCGTGATGCTTCTTGGCGAGGACATCGGGATCAATGGAGGGGTCTTTCGGGCGACGGAAGGATTAATCGAAAAATACGGCTCCGAGCGCGTTGTTGATACGCCGTTGGCTGAAGCGGGCATTATCGGCTCAGCCATCGGGCTTGCCCTTAACGGTATGATTCCGGTGGCGGAAATACAATTTTTGGCCTTTATTTATCCTGGATTCGAGCAGATTGTTTCCCATGCTGCCCGGATGAGATACCGGACCCGCGGTCAATTCGCTGTGCCTATGGTCATTCGTACGCCTTACGGGGCAGGTATTCGCGGGCCTGAACTGCATTCCGAAAGCGTAGAAACATTTTTTGTGCATACTCCGGGACTTAAAGTTGTTGTTCCTAGCAATCCGTACGATGCGAAAGGGTTGTTGATTTCGGCTATTGAAGACCCGGATCCGGTGATTTTCCTCGAACCTACTAAACTGTATCGTGCCTTTAAAGAAGAGGTGCCGGAAGAAATGTATCGCGTGCCGCTCGGCAAGGCAAGGGTGGTACAGGAGGGCAACGATTTGTCGATTTTTGCTTGGGGAACCATGTTGCGTGAAGCCTTACAGGCTGCGAAACGAATGGAACAGGAAAAAGGTTGGAAGTGTGAAGTCATTGATTTGCGTACCCTTTATCCTTTGGATCGCGATACGATTGTGCAATCGGTACAGAAGACTGGTCGCGCGCTCGTCGTCCATGAAGCGCATAAAACGGCAGGGTTGGGCGCGGAGATTATCTCCATTATTAATGATGAAGCCCTCATTTATTTGAAGGCGCCCGTAAAGCGGGTAACCGGCTTCGATGTACCTGTTCCTCAATTCTGCATTGAAGATGACTACCTTCCAAATGTCGAAAGGGTTAGACAAGGAATTGTGGAAACGGTTTTGTTTTAGCTGAAAGATAAATAGGGGGGAAAAGCATGGTTGAATTTAAGCTTCCTGACGTAGGGGAGGGTATGCATGAAGGAGAAATTTCTAAGTGGTTGGTCAGAGAAGGGGAGCTTGTCACGCGCGATCAACCGGTTGTGGAAGTGCAAACTGATAAAGTAAATGCAGAATTAAGTTCGCCAGTAACAGGCGTTATCAAAAAAATCATGTTTTCTGAAGGAGACATCGTTGAAGTAGGAGCAACTCTTCTCATTATTGAGGAGGAAACAGAAGCTGCAGCACCGCCCGCAGCTGAATCAAAAATGCCAGCTTCTCTTGTCAAAATGAGCGAAAACCATGCCAGTCCGGCAACCGCGACGGTACATCGCGCGTTGGCTACTCCGTATGTGCGTCAGTTGGCAAGGGAAATGAAAATAGATATTGAACAGATCAGGGGAACCGGGCCTGCGGGTCGGGTTACAGAAGAAGATGTACGGCGTTTCGCTCAAGATAAGCAGAACGAAACAGTTGCAACGGTTCCAGAAAATTGGGTTGCCGTTGACGATGTGACTAAAGCGAAGCCTGCTGATAGCGTTAGAAAAGCAGTACCCAAAGAACAAGAAGCGGAGGAGCGGATTCCACTAAAGGGCATCCGTAAGAAAATTGCCGAGCATATGGTGAAATCCGTTACCATTATTCCGCATGTGACCCATATAGATGAATTGGAAATGGATGCGTTAAAGGCATTAAGGGAGCGATTGAAGGATTATGCTGAGGAAAGAGGGATCAAACTGACGTTCCTGCCGTTCTTTATTAAGGCGGTTGTCATTGCTTTAAAGGAGTTTAGAACATTAAATGCTTCGATTGACGACGCCACGAATGAAATTGTTTTAAAGAATTACTATCATATTGGTATTGCTACAGATACGCAGGATGGCCTTCTTGTTCCTGTAATTAAGGATGCGGATCGGAAGACCATTTTCCAGCTGGCCGAGGAAATCCGTGATCTTGCTTCCCGCGCCCGGGAAGGAAAGTTGACTTTGGACGAAATTACCGGTGGTACGTTTACCATCAGCAATGTAGGCCCGATCGGCGGATTGTATGCAACTCCGATTATCAATCATCCGGAAGTCGCCATTTTAGCTTTGCATAAGATGGAACCGCGCATGGTTGTCCGGGATGCAGAAGGTGTTATTCGCATGATGATGAATATATCCTTATCGTTTGATCATCGTCTGATCGATGGTGTTACGGCGGTGAAATTTACGAATCGGATCAGAGAATTGTTAGAAAAACCAGAACGATTATTTGCGGAGATGGTATAAATGGTTGTAGGAGAAGTAGCGGTAGAAACCGATGTTGTCGTCATTGGCGGGGGGCCGGGTGGATATACGGCGGCAATCCGTCTCGGACAATTAGGAAAGTCCGTTGTTCTTATTGAAAAGGATACGTTAGGCGGAGTATGTCTGAACCGCGGCTGTATTCCATCCAAGGCTCTCATTCATACGGCTGGGTACTATCATAAATTGGCCGATTTTGCCAAAATGGGGATTCGGCTTCCAGCAGACAATGTTTCCTTTGATTTACGTACTTGGCAGAATTGGAAGGAAGAGATTGTCATGCAGCTGAACAAGGGGATCGGTCATTTGTGCAAAGAGAATGGTGTCACCGTCGTCAAAGGTCATGCCATTTTTTTGTCGGATGATCGCGTAGGAGTAGAAACCGATGGAGCTTTTGAAACGTATAAGTTTGAGCAGGCGATTATTGCAACCGGTTCCAGGCCGTCTATCCCTTCGTTTCTGAAGGTGGACGGAGCGAACATTCTGGATTCCACAGCGGCTCTGGAGCTGCGCGAAGTTCCGTCCAGCCTATCCATTATCGGCGGCGGTTATATTGGTATCGAATTGGGAATGGCGTTTGCCAAGCTGGGGTGTCAGGTTACGATTATTGAAATGGCGGAGCGGATTCTTCCCCAGGTTGCCGGCAATGTAGCAAAAGAAGTAGCCCGAAAGGCCAAGAAGCTTGGCATAGCCATTAAGACGGCGACACAGGTTGAGCAGGTGACTGTTGATGATGATCGGGTGCATCTCCGTGTTTACTCCGAAAAACACGGTTCTGAAATGATTGTGAGCGAAAAGACGCTGGTCACTATCGGCCGGGTTCCCAATACACAGGGAATCGGTTTGGAACAGGCAGGGGTTATGATAGATGAACGCGGCTATATATCGGTAGATGTAGAGTGCCGGACAAATGTCCGCCACATATTTGCGATCGGCGACGTCACGTTAGGGCCGGCGCTGGCCCACCGGGCTTCCAAGCAAGGCGTGGTAGCTGCAGAGGTAATTGGCGGACTGCCGAGCGCCATGGATTCTCCATTTGTTCCGTACGTCATCTTCTCGGATCCGCAAGTTGCAGGAGTTGGATTGACGCGCGAGGAAGCCGAGCGGCAAGGGCGTAATGTGAAAGTGGGACAGTTCCCTTTCCGGGCCAATGGACGGGCGCTTGCTACCGATGAGCCGGACGGATTCGTGGAAGTGATTGTAGATGCGGAAAGCCATGTATTGTTAGGGATGCATGTGGTTGGTGCCGATGCTTCCAATCTTATCGGGGAGGGCGTACTGGCTCTCGAACTGGCGGCGCGAGTAGAAGATCTGGCCCTGACGATTCATCCACATCCGACCTTGACGGAAGGATGGCTGGAAGCGGCGGAGGCAGCTTTAGGACACGCTATCCATGTTGTGAATAAACTTGTATAAAAAATCCCTTGCGATCGTCTCTTGAAGGGCAGAGAAGAACATTCTCATTCCCATCCGGTTGCAAAATCTGGTACGATAAGACATAGAACCGGAAGTATATAGCAAGGAGGAAGAGAATGAGCAAGGAGAACTCTTTTGATATTGTTTCCAAAGTTGATATGGCAGAGGTAACAAACGCGATAAATCAAGCGATGCGGGAAATCGAGAACCGATATGATTTCAAAGGAAGCAAAAGTCAGATTACTTTGGAAAAGGACGAACTGGTCATTGTCTCGGACGACGAGTTTAAGCTCGGCCAGGTAAAAGATGTGCTGAGCGGCAAGCTGGTCAAGCGTGGCATCTCGCTTAAGAACATTTCCTACGGCAAAATCGAGCCGGCTGCCGGTGGGACGGTGCGTCAGCGCGCCAAGATCGCTCAGGGCATCGACGCAGAAAATGCGAAGAAAATCAATAAGCTGATTAAAGACACCAAACTCAAAGTGAAAAGCCAGATTCAAGACGATCAGTTGCGTGTCTCAGGGAAAAGCAGGGACGATTTGCAGCAGATTATCACCATGCTAAAGGCGGCTGATTTGCCGATCGATTTGCAGTTTGTCAATTTTAGATAACGAGGAGAGCCCTGGCGTTATGGTCAGGGTTTTTCTTATCGCTTCCATTTGTTGCATGCCGGGGGTGAAACCTTTTCTTTTCACATGATTATGTCTCATAATCAGTATGAGGCATTCCTGGTGAGAAGGAATTAGAACAATATCGGAACGCTAAGCGGACGCTTGTTGTCGGTGTGCGCAAAGCGTTGAAATTGGATACGTCCAAGCTGGCTGCCGAGTATGCGATCCCACTTTCCACGGGCTGCAAGGGTCATTGCCATTACTGCTATTTGCAGACAACAATGGGAAACAAGCCAAGCCGTATATCCGCTTGGATTGATTATTGCACCGCTGTACCGATTTGCCGGCTGGAAAGAAGGATATCGCGATTTGCTGGAACAACTTGAGGCAACGCTCGCCTATTGTTTTCCATAGGAAAAAATTGAGTATTTTACCTGAATTTCTTGCATTTCTTTTTTAAAGTAAGGTATTATAAAAGAATAGCGAGCTGAATGTTCGGATGAGAAGTGTGTAAGGATGGGGGAACGGAATGGCAACGCCAAGCATGGAAGATTATTTAGAACGAATTTACACTCTAATTGAAGAAAAGGGATATGCGCGCGTTTCCGATATTGCGGAAGCGCTTAACGTTCATCCATCTTCAGTTACGAAAATGGTGCAAAAATTGGATAAGAGCCAGTATTTGATATACGAGAAATACCGGGGCCTTGTGTTGACGAGCAAAGGTAAAAAAATGGGCAAACGCCTTGTGGATCGGCACACGTTACTTGAAGATTTTTTGCGCCTTATTGGTGTTTCGGAAGACGTTATTTTCGAAGATGTGGAAGGCATCGAACATCATTTAAGCTGGGATTCGATTACTTGCATTGAATGTCTTGTACAGTACTTCCAGAAAAATCCTGAGCGCATCGAAGACCTTCGTAAATTCCGCGAAGCCCAGAACGATGAAGAAGGAATAGAATAGTATATATACCTTATGGAAAGGAGCGGTTGGAATGGCTGCTCCTTATTTCTTTATTGTTTAGAAACTTATTTTTCCGATTCTGAAACCTGGCCCGCTGGAGTACATTTAACATGAAAAGAGTTGAGGAGGAGAGACCGTGAAAAAAGTTGACGCGGTGTTTGAGGGGGGCGGGGTTAAAGGGATCGCTTTTGTAGGTGCGATCGCGGAATTTGAGCGGCAGGGATTCAGCTGGCATAGAGTGGCGGGAACTTCGGCGGGTGCTATGATTGCCACCTTGCTTGCAGCGGGATACCGGGCCGCTGAACTGGGCGAATTAATGCGTGGATTCGATTATATGGCGCTGCAAAAAAAGCAAGGTGTGGGGAGGTTGCCACTGATCGGGCCATGGCTGAATCTTTGGATAAAGAAAGGCATTTATACGGGGGATTATTTATATAACTGGATGAAAGATTGCCTTGCTAACAAAAATATCTACACATTTGCTGATTTGCCGACGGGAATGCTCAAAGTCATTGCTTCTGACATTACGAACGGAAGTTTGCTTGTGTTACCGGATGATGCAGGAAAAATCGGGCTTGATCCTTGTTCGCTTCCGGTGGCGCTCGCTGTACGCATGAGCGCAAGCATTCCTTTTTATTTTGAGCCGGTTATTGTCAGAAATAAGAGTGTGTCGATCTATGTGGTGGACGGGGGGATTTTAAGCCGATTCCCGCTCTGGCTGTTTGAAGAAAACAGCCAGTCCGCTTATCCGACGATCGGATTTCGTCTCTCGGCCAGTTACGAGGTGAAGTCGTATAAAATTAATGGGTTGCCTGAATACATGCACGCCATGCTCCGGACGATGATGCAGGCGCACGACCAGCGCTATGTGGAGAAGCAACACGCCGCGCGTACCGTTTTTATTCCGACCGAAGGTATATCGGCGGTCAAATTTGATTTAACCGAACAAGAGCGGGAATGGCTCTACCAATCGGGGAAACAAGCGGCGAAGCAATTCATGGTTCGCCTGCCGTCTTTGCGCATCAAAAGAAAAACCTCTTGAGCTTGCTCAAGAGGTTTTGGTTTTTTTATTCGTTTTCTGTTTGTTTTTTTTTCCTTCGATGACCCGGAAAGGATTATCTCGACGCAGAGAAGGCTTAAGGCGGCTCATTTTCCGAAGTTTTAAAGGGGAGGGCATAGAAACTGAAGCATGCTGTCCTGGTTGTTTTAACTTATTGCGTCGTTTTTGTTGGCGCAGCGCTTTCTGGTATCCCTTATCCGTTGGAGCCCCCGTGAACCCTGTCCCGCGCGAGAGGAGCAGACGGTTTACCAGAAAATACATCACTCCGGCGATTACCGCGAAAACGAGAATGGACTTGAACAGACCCCAAGGATTGTTGTAAAGCTGAGTGGCCAATCCGACTCCGACAAGGGCAAGCAACACAACTGTGAAGATCTGAGACTTCCGCGACACCCTAACACCTCATTTCGTATTGGATTACGATATGTTAGAAAGCTAGCTAATCGAGACTGTCGTCGTGGAGGGATTGCTTGCTTCGTCCAGTTCGCGCATGCGCATAAATGAGGCAATGGCTACTTCTACCTGTTTATCATCCGGTTCGCGTGTTGTTAGCTTCTGGAGCCATAACCCTGGATAGCCGAGCATGTGTAAAACGGGAATGTCGCGCAACTTGTTGGTGACTTGGAGTGTTTCGTAGGAAACGCCAATGACAACAGGCAGGAGAAGAATGCGCTGGTAGATTCTTTCCCAGAGAGAATCATAGTGAAAAAACGAATAAATGACCACGCCGACAAGAATCGTAAACATAATAAAACTGCTGCCACACCGATAGTGTAGCGTGGAAAATTGTTGAACGTTCTTTACTGTTAAGTCTACCCCAGCTTCGTATGCATTAATCACTTTATGTTCTGCACCATGATACTGAAAAAGTCTTTTAATCATGGGGGTTCTTGCGATCACAAGAATATATGTGAGAAGAAGGACGATCTTAATGGTGCCTTCGATTATGTTCTGCAAAACATTGTTCGTTATTTTTTGGAACAGTACGTCGGCGAGAATAGCCGGAACAATGGTGAAGATAAGTTTTCCGAATAAGAAGGAAAGTACACCGATGACGGCCACGCCAAGGATCATCGCCAATTTTGAGGAAGCCGATTCGCTTTTCTCCTCTTCGCCCGGCACCATGTCATAGCGTTCAGTAGAGAAGTTCAGGTGTTTAGAACCGTTGGCACTGGCCAAAATAAGGGCGACAATCCCTCGGATAAATGGAACTTTCTGCAGCTTCTTGACCCAAGGCTTCTCATGCTTCAATTCCTCATAATATTCAATTGTGTTGTCTTTACGGCGAATCGCGGTTACAGTATAGCGTCTTCCGCTGAACATCACACCTTCTACGACGGCTTGCCCGCCGTATGCTGGTACTGTTTGTTTTGACAAATTAAACACCTTCCTTATCCTATATTTTACCGGATTTATTTGGTGGTTTCTAGCGGAAAAAACGGGGGAATGCTTCCGGAACGCATGGAAAGTATTGAAATATGTGATAAGGCATAGGTACAATGAATGAGGGGAGGTGAATTAAATATGAAAAAATTTACAACTTTCAGTTTGCTGATGGCATTGGCGGTAAGTTTGTCCGCTTGTGGAGGCGGGGATAAAGCGACAGAAGCCCCAGCTGATCAGAAACAAAGTCAATCCACCGCAACAAGCGGCGGAGGAGCGGACGTGCAAAAAATTATTCAGCAGAAAAACTGTACTTCATGTCATGGCCAAAACTTACAAGGAGCTTCAGGTCCTGCCCTTAACAATGTAGGAAGCAGACTGTCCAAGGATGAAATTAAGCAAATCATCAAAGAGGGACGTGGTGGAATGCCACCCGGTTTGATTAAGGACGAACAGGAGCTGGAAGCGGTAGCTACCTATTTATCCGAACAGAAATAGAAGAAAGCAATGTATTAACTCATTGTGGCATCTCCCGCTGCATGAAAAGGGAGGTGCTTTTGTTATTCAGAAAATAATGATGTGTGTTACAATAAGCAAAACAATGAATGTCAAGGATAGTAGAGGAAAGTAGGTGAAGATATGGCGGCGATTCTTGTCATCAACGGGCCTAATCTAAATATGCTTGGGCGGCGCGAACCGGGCATTTACGGATACGAAACATTGGAAGACGTGGAAGCACGCATCAAGCGGCGCGCCCACGAGCTTGGTGTCACGATTGAATGCTTTCAATCGAACCATGAGGGAGCGATTATCGACCGGATTCACCAGGCGCACGAATTGTGTGACGGTATCATTATAAATCCAGGGGCTTTTACTCATTATAGTTATGCGATTCGGGATGCGCTTGCAAGTGTGAATATCCCTTTTGTTGAGATTCATATTTCGAATATTCACGCGCGCGAAGCGTTTCGTAAAGAATCGGTAATCGCGCCTATTGCCGTCGGGCAAATTAGCGGTCTTGGCACGTATGGATATGAGCTGGCACTTGAAGGCTTGGTACACCATCTAAACCATCTAAACCGGAGATGATAAAAATGGAAACAAGGTTACAAATGATTCGTTCCGGCATGCAGGAGCAGGAGCTGGATGGAATGTTGATCACAAACGGATACAACCGTCGGTATGTGTCCGGCTTTACCGGCTCTTCCGGCTGCTGTCTTCTGACAATGGAAGCTGCCGATTTAATTACTGACTTTCGTTATGTGGAACAGGCGACGAAACAGGCCCCTTTCTTTGAAATTGTGCGCCATCAAGCGGATATGTTGGATATGGCAGTCAATCGGGCGAAGCATCACGGCGTAAGAAGGCTTGGCTTCGAGAAACATCATCTCACATATGCTCTTTTTCAGCGCTTGGAAGAGTGGGCCGGGGATATTGAACTGGTGCCTGTCGCCGGGATTGTAGAAGAAGCGAGACTCATGAAAACGCCGGAAGAAGTGCAGATTATTAAAGAAGCAGCAGCAATTGCCGATAAAGCGTTTTCGCATATTCTCACATATATAAGGCCCGGTATGAAGGAACTTGAGGTAGCAAATGAGCTGGAATTTTATATGCGTTCCCTCGGCGCTTCCGGTTCATCATTTGACATTATTGTTGCCTCCGGCATCCGCTCTGCGTTGCCGCACGGAGTCGCTTCTGATAAAGTGATCGAGGACGGTGACATGGTAACGCTTGACTTCGGGGCGTACTACAAAGGATACTGTTCCGATATTACCCGCACCATTGCCGTGGGGGAGCCGGGAAAGAAAATGCGGGAAATTTATGACATTGTTTTGCGCGCCCAACTGAACGGCGTACAGAATATTAGGCCTGGCATGACCGGCAAGGAAGCGGATGCGCTGACGCGTGATATTATCGCCGCGGCGGGATATGGCTCGATGTTTGGTCACAGTACCGGTCACGGTCTTGGTTTGGAAGTGCACGAAGGACCGACTCTTTCGGCGCGCGGAGATCGGCCGCTTGCACCCGGGATGGTTGTAACGATCGAACCAGGCATTTATTTAGAGGGCATGGGTGGTGTCCGTATCGAAGATGATGTGCTCATTACCGGGGACGGCTGCGAGATTCTTACAAAATCTCCGAAGGAACTGCTTGTTATCCAGTAGGGGGATTGTGTTATAATTTGAAAGTTAGGAAACAAGAAATAACTGGCTTGTAGGAGGTTTATGCATGATTTCAGTAAACGACTTGCGCCCGGGCATCACCATCGAGCATGACGGAGCGATTTATTCTGTTATTGAATTCCAACACGTAAAACCTGGTAAAGGGGCTGCGTTCGTCCGCACGAAGCTGCGCAACCTGCGCAATGGTTCCATTAAGGAAATGACGTTTCGCGCTGGCGAAAAAGTAGCGAAGGCGAGAATCGAAACGAAAGAAATGCAATATCTGTACGCTTCCGGCGATGAGCACGTATTTATGGATATGCAAACATATGATCAAATCAGTCTGCCAACGAGCCAAATCGAGCATGAGCTGAAGTTTTTGCTGGAAAACATGATCGTGAATATCGTCATGTTCGAAGGTGAAATCCTCGGTGTGCAAGTGCCGAATACGGTGGAACTGGAAGTTGTGGACACGGAACCGGGCATTAAAGGCGATACAGCGTCAGGGGGTACGAAACCGGCTACCATGCAAACCGGTCTTGTGGTACAAGTTCCGTTCTTCGTAAACGTAGGAGACAAACTGGTTATCGATACCCGTACAGGAGAATACGTATCCCGCGCGTAAGCGGAAACATAGAGAAAGCCCACTGTTTATAACGGTGGGCTTTTGCTTTTGGGCAGCATTCTATTGTACTGGTGCTCTTTCTTTTATGCTGGATCTTCTGAAGCCTGTGGCAAAGTATGCAAAATCAGACGGGAGTGGCCTCGCTTGCTTTGGATTTTTCTCGGGCGGCGGAGCAGTCTTGCTGCGAACAGCGCAAGCAAAAAACAGGCCCCTCCCGTTCCCCAGAACAGTAAAAGCGGGTGGCTAGGTAAAGCGCCGAATGCCGCGGGACCTGCCGCGATTCCAAGAAAGCGTACGCTGCTGTAGAGCGAAGTAACAATACCCCGCTCCGCCTTGCCGACGGCGGAGGTAATAAGGATATTGAGCGAAGGTAAAACCAATCCGCTGCCGATGCCGGAAACAAAAAGCAAAGCGATTACGACAAATGGCTGCCCGATAAACGGGAGCAGGAGGCAGACGCTTCCTAAAAGACAGGTACCTAAAATAAGGAACATTTTAATGGTGGATGGATGGCGTTCGATCGCGTTTCCTGCCCAGGCGGAAACGAGAGTCAGCGAAAGAAGCGGAAGCGCAAGATACAGGCCGCGCACGATGCCGGAGAAAGTTGTGCGTGTATCAAGCATTTCTGCGAGAAAGAATAGAGCTCCGAACAGAAAAAACATGTGGCCAGCCCCAAGCAAAAAACTCAGAGTAAGCCAGCGGCCCTGTTTTTGAAAAATGCGCAGTATGTCTTGTTTATATTGTGCAGGCGAAGGCTGGGCCTCCGGTTTTTTTTCATCGACCCAGCGCGCGATCGCCCAGAGCACAGGTGCAATCATGAATGGAAATGCGAAGAAAATCATATACCAGGCGATAAGTGCCAGAAGCGAACCGAGAATTGGACTTAGTACTTTTCCGAGCCCATTCGCTGATTCGATAATGCCGAACGCTTGGCCGCGATGTTCGGGCGGATACAAATCGCCGATAAGCGCCATGGCAATGGGGGCCGTTCCCGCTGCGCCAATTCCTTGGATGATACGCCCGGCTATAATCCAGGGATATGGCTCGGCAAAAAATAGCGCCGAACCTCCGGCAATAAGGCCGCCCGTGCCATAAAGCGCCAGTGCCGTAAGAATAATTTTTTTTCTTCCTATCCGATCGGATAAAAGGCCTGCTAGTGGAATGATCATGCCGGCTGGCACAGAAAACAGCGTGATTAACAAGCCGCTTTCCAGAGCGCTTAAGTCATACTCGTTTGCTATGGCGGGCAATACGGGAATGAGCATAGAATTACCGAGTACCATAATAAGCGGTACAAGGCTTAAAGCGAACAGCACCCTACCGGGCGGTGCGGTATTCCGCGTATTTTGAGCTGGCAATTCTACTCCACGGTTTTTCCGCATTGCATTCCCTCTCCAGTCAGAAAATCTTCCACAAGCATGTTGAATACTTGACACGCTTTTGTCGGGCAAGCGTGCGATGTCTTGGGGATAAGGCAGACCTCGGCTTGGGGTAATGAAGTAAGCATCATATGCCGATATTTCCTCATGTACCATTCATTCCCCCCGTAAATCAATAATGTCGGAATGTTTACCTTTGGCAGAAACGAAGTCAGATTACATGTAACGAGCGCGCGTAAAAGCACAAGCATTTCCGAACGACGCGCTTTTAATGCTTCATTCATGAATAGATCAACTTGTCGGCTGGTTGCTCCGTTAGCCTGAGCCACTTTGCGCGCTTCGTATCGAGAAGCGTGAAGCAGTGTAAGTAAGTAGGAGGCTCCAACTTTCGTATACATATAGGCATCGCTTAAGCATGGAAAGGCTCCGGTTAGGACAGCACGTTCGCACATATGGCTAAAATCGCGCAAAAAGTGAAGCAGCACCAGGGTTCCAGTTGAATATGCGACGAAATGGGCTTTTTGGATGCCTAAATGTTCGAGCATCAGCTGCAAATCACGGCTTAACACCTCAAGATACGTTTCTGGCGCTTGCCTGTGCGAAATCCCGCTGCGTCCATGACCGCGCATATCGTATGTGATAACGCGGAACTTTTTGGAGAAATGCTGAATTTGCCCGCGCCAATTCGCGTGGGAAAGACCCATTCCGTGGAGGAAGACCACGGGAAATCCCCTTCCTTCTTCTTCGTAATAGAGCGGTACGTTTTGGATATTGAGATGAGGCATGTGTAAACACCTCCCTTTTCTGCAAGCATGCATAGTGTGCCCGAAACAGGGCGCAGGTACTCTTATTTGTCCTTCATTTCATTTCCAACTCTATCTTCTTAGGCATAAAGTGTCCAGGCTTCCCATATGAATGTGATAAGTAGATAGGACAAAGGGGAGAGTCAGGTGATGGAAGAGGTTCTTCGCATGTTGCCCGACAGCTTGCGTGTAAAGCTTAAGAATCTTTCGTGGCAGGACATAGAACAAATGGAAGAGATTCGGCTGCGCGTAGGCCGCCCCATTGAATATGTGGGGGGAGGTGCCTCCTGGTTTATAAGCGGGCAGGGAGGAGGCACAAGACGGGCCGAGGAAGCGCTAACGTTTACGAAAGAAGAGGGTATGCAACTGTTAAGCAGATTGAGTCATCATTCAGTTTACATGATGGAGGAAGAAATGCGGCGCGGCTATATCACCGTCCAGGGTGGACACAGGGTAGGGCTATCTGGAAAAGTGGTGCTGGAAAACGGGAGAGTGAAACTTATTCGGGACGTTACCAGCTTTAACATCCGGTTTGCCCGTGAAAAAAGAGGGGTGGCGGATGGTGTGCTGCCGCTTCTGGTAGAAGGGGGACAGTTAAAAAACACGCTCGTTATTTCCCCGCCCCAGTGCGGCAAGACAACCTTACTTCGCGATTTGGCCCGACAGATAAGCTATGGCTCAAAAGAAATGGCTGGAAAAAAGGTGTCCATTGTGGACGAACGTTCCGAAATTGCCGGGTGTGTGGCTGGTGTACCACAAAAAGACGTCGGCCCGCGCACGGATGTACTGGATGCTTGTCCGAAGGCGGAAGGCATGATGATGATGATTCGTTCGATGTCGCCTGAAGTGTTGATTACAGACGAAATCGGGCGTCCAGAAGATGGATACGCGCTTGAGGAGGCGATACATGCCGGGATTACGGTCATCGCAAGCGTGCATGGTCGCGATTTAAAAGATATTATGCGGCGTCCTACGCTTTCTCGGATTTTGCAAGCGGGCGTCTTTCAGCGTTATCTTGTGCTTTCCCGACGTCCGAAAGTGGGAACGGTAGCAGGTGTGTATAATGAGCATTTCACCGAGTGCCGGAGGTGAGAAAAATGCTTAAACTGATTGGCGCTTCGCTTGTTATTTTCGCCGGGACGTTTATTGGTATGCAACTGGGGAGCTATTTGGCCCACCGCCCGTTGCAAATTCGCCAGCTGCGTGCCGGACTAACATTGTTGGAGACCGAGATCGTGTACGGCTCTCGTCCGTTGCTGGAGGCGCTTGCTTCCATTTCGCGCCGCTTGACGGGAGATGTCGCCCGCTTGTTCGCGCGCGCGGCGGAATTGAGTGCGGAAGAGCCGGATTTAGCGGCGAGTGAGTGCTGGCACCAAGCCGTGCAGTATGTATGGAGAGATACAGCCATGAAGGAACCGGAGAAAGAGATTTTGTTGCAGCTTGGCTCCGTTCTTGGTCAGAGCGATCGTGAGGATCAGCAGAAACATCTTAAACTTGCGCTCGCCAATCTGGAACATGAAGAAATGAACGCCCGGGATAATCAGAGGCGCTACGAAAAAATGTGCCGGAGCTTGGGGGTGTTGAGTGGGATTTTGATCGTCATTTTACTCTATTGAGAGGTGGAGGACATGGCATATGACGTGAACGCCATTTTTCAGATTGCCGGCATCGGAATTATCATCGCTATGATTCATACCGTGCTGAAACAGTCAGGCAAGGATGATTGGGCGCAATGGGTCACGCTGATCGGGTTCATTGTCGTATTATTTATGGTAGCTTCATTTATTAACGATCTGTTTCAGGAAATTAAACGAGTTTTCTTATTCCAGTAAGGGGACGATCGCATGGATATTATCCAGATTGTCGGGCTGGGAATTGTCGCCACCATTTTGAGCCTTGTGGTTAAGGAACAGAAGCCGATGTTTTCGTTTATTCTTGCAACATTTACCGGGGTTGTTATTTTTCTGTTTCTTATCGGCAAAATTTCTGATGTTATCCGGGTGCTGGAAGGGATCGCGATGCAGGCTCATGTAAACATTGTTTATCTGGATACGGTTCTAAAAATTATCGGCATTGCTTATATCGCTGAATTCGGAGCGCAGGTTACGAGGGATGCTGGCCAGGGCGCGATCGCATCGAAAATTGAATTGGCCGGCAAAATTCTGATTATGGTGCTGGCGATTCCGATTCTTTCCGTCATTGTCGAAACGATTGTCCAGCTACTTCCGTCATAAAAAGGTTGTGAGAAAGAATGAAACAGAAACGGTCGCGGTTTGGTTTTTACATGGCATTGCTGCTGTTTTCGTTGCTTTTGTGGCGACCCGTACACGCGGCGGAAGCCACGTCCCCGGTATCGTCGCCGCAGGACACGATTGTCCAAAGTCAGCTGGAGCGGCTCGACACGAAAGAAATTGAGGCATTCTGGCAAAAGGTGCTCGAAAAATACGGCGGATATCTGCCAGAAAGCGACGGCCGGAGCCTGTTTGAAATGGTGACAGGAGAGAAAGGATTTAGTTTTACCGAAGTGATGAAAGGATTGGGGGCATTTTTGTTTCATGAATTGCTGATCAACGGCAAGCTGCTTGGGGCTATTCTCATTATTACCGTGTTCGCGATGGTGTTGGAAACGTTGCAAACCGCATTTGAAAAAAATACAGTCAGCATGGTCGCGTACGCGATTTCCTATATGGTACTAATCATTCTTGCAGTCAATAGCTTCCGGGTGGCGGTTGATTTTGCTCAGGGCGCCATCCAAGATATGGTAGGATTCATGCTGGCGCTTATGCCGCTTGTACTTGTGCTTCTGGCATCGACAGGAGGGATCACTTCGGCGGCTTTATTCCATCCGATGGTTGTATTTTTGGTGAATACAAGCGGCACGCTTATTTCCACTATTGTGTTTCCACTTCTGTTTCTTTCGGCGATTTTAAGCATTGTAAGCTCGTTTTCCGTCAAGTATCAATTGACGAAGCTTGCGCAGTTGTTGCGGACGGTGAGCCTGGGGGTGATGGGAAGTTTTCTAACGATTTTTCTCGCCGTGCTTTCATTGCAGGGTGCGACGGCGGCGGTTGCTGATGGGATCGCCATTCGCACCGCCAAATATGTTGCTGGAAATTTTATTCCGGTAGTTGGCCGGGTGTTTGCGGATGCGGCGGATACCGTAGTGGGCGCATCGCTGCTCGTCAAAAATACGGTGGGGATAGCCGGCGTGCTTATTCTGCTTTTCCTTGTCGCGTTTCCAAGCTTAAAAATTTTAATGCTTGCTCTCATTTATCACTTATCTTCGGCGGTGATGCAGCCGCTTGGCAACAGTCCGGTGTTATCTTGCCTTGGCATCATCGGAAAGAACTTGCTTTACATCTTCGGAGCGTTGGCGACGGTCAGCCTAATGTTTTTTCTGGCGATCATGATCATAATTTCGGCGGCTAACGTTTCGGTTATGATGCGGTAAGGGGGAAACACAGATGATGGCGATGCTTGTTCTTTGGCTGAAAAAACTCATTCTTCTTGTGCTTTTGGCTACGTTTCTTGATTTGCTTCTTCCAAGCAGCGCGTACAGCAAGTACGTAAAATTAGCAATGGGTCTAATTATCTTGCTAGCTTTGCTGTCGCCTATTCTTGACTTATTTCATAAGGATATTTCGCTGACACAACTGTCGTTTACCGCAGGGGAAGCCGGGAAAGGAGCGCCCGACTTTGCCAGAATCGAAGCGTTGGCCAAAAGATTAGCAGCAGACAATGATGAACAGGCGAATCGTTATGTAGAGCAACAGATCGGCGCACTCATCAAAAAGCAGATTGAGGCCCAGCACGGAGTGAAGGTAGAAACGGTGGATGTGCATGTGCATCCAGACGGACAAAAAGCAAAGCAGCCAATCGAACGCATCTCTATCATCGTAGCGTTGGATAAGCCCAGGGAAACGGGTACACAGGAACAAGGGCTTGGTATCGAGCCGATGAAGCCTGTAAAAATCGATATCTCGCTAGGGGCTAAGCCGAACTCTTCCACAAATGATAAACCGGTTGCTGCAACCACTGAACAATCGCATATGGAAAAAAGCATTACGACCACGATTTCAAATGCGTGGAATGTTCCTGAAAGCACGGTGCTCGTAACCTGGCGAAACACCGGAGAGGAGGGATAAAGTGAGCAAAGACGGAAAAGGAAAGCTGGGTACGTTGCAGTGGCTTGTAGTTGCAGGCGCATTAGGCGTTGCATTCCTGCTGTCCAGTTCATTTCTGGAGCTTGATAAACAGAAGACGAATCATGATTCTCCGCCGGCACAGCAAGAGGCACCAGCGTTCATACAGCAAAAGCGTGAATCATACACGATGGGTGAATACGAAGAGATGTATGAGAAGAAGCTCAAAGAAGTATTGCAGAACATTACCGGCGTTGGAGAAGTATCTGTGATGGTCAATTTGGAATCAACAGAGGAAATCGTCGTAGAGAAAAATCGGAATAGCCAGACACAAACGACAAGAGAAGCTGACAAAGGTGCTACTCGCGATATCAACAATGAATCGACCCAGGAGCAAGTCGTAACAATGAAGGATGATGCCGGCGAACAGCCGATCGTTACGAAAACGGTAAAACCGAAAGTGCGCGGCGTCGTTATCGTTGCCGCCGGAGCGGAAAATCTACAGGTAAAGGCATGGATTATGGAGGCGGTACAAAAAGTTCTTGCTGTTCCTTCCTATAAAATCTCCATTTTACCAAAAAAAGCTTAAGGAGGCTGAAGCATGGTGTTGAAAAAACAAACGGTATGGTTACTGTCAATGCTTGCCGTTCTTGTCGTGTTATCTGCTTATTATCTGGTGCAGGGTTCTTCCGGGCAGGTTCAGGTGGCGACCGGCAACATGAGCGATACATCCAAGGCGCCTCAATCTTCGCTGGCGACCGATGTTAAGACAGATATGAAAGGGGTAAGTGTAGAGACGAAACAAGTGGCGCCCAAGCCGGAAGGTATGCCGGTCACTACACCTTCGGATGACTATTTCATCGGATATAAAATGCAGCGCGATGCTCAGCAGGAACAGGAGATGGGTCGGTTTATGGAAGTGATGACGAACGGCGACGCGAACCCGAAAGCCATTGCTGAGGCGAAGAAAAAATTAGAAGAGTTAGCCGCGCTCAAGGATAATCAGACTCAGGTAGAAGAGCTTGTGAAGTCTCTCGGCAGCTTTAAAGACGTCGTTGTTATCGCTAAAGACGACATGGTTCGTGTTGTTGTGCAAGCTGAAACATTGAAAAAGGACAAAGTAGTCGAAATTATTAATGTTGTAAAGCAACATATGAAGGTGCCAGGAAACAATATTGTGGTTAGTTACAAGCCATAGGGTAAAATACGAGCGCGCAGAAAGCCAGGCCTGCGCTCCTTAGGAAATGTCCAACGTAATGGGAAGGAGCCGCCTGGCGTTTTGCGCGCAGGTAGTTTTGCCAAGAGAATGATCCGGAGAAAAACACACAAAAATTGATAAATAATTCAGTAAAATGGTAACAAGAGGATTGCTTTGTGATATAATACATGATAGCGTTTTTACATACATAGAGCATATATTAAGTTAGGAGTGGACAAATTATGTTCAAAATTCATGAAATTAGAGAAATCATCAAACTGGTGGATCAGTCCTCTATCACCGAATTTAAAGTGGAAGAGGACGGAATGAAAGTTGTTATTAAGAAAGGTGGTTCTGCAAGCGTTTCCTATGTAGCGGTCGAATCGGCGCCACAAGCTGTTCCTGCACCTCAGGAAGTACCAGCTCCAGCGCCGCAAGCTGTTCCTCCTGTTCCGGCCCCGAAAACCGAGGAGGCTCCAGCGCCAGCTTCTCAGACAGCTCCGGTCGCGGCAGAACCAGTTGATGATACTGGTTTGCACAAAATCACATCGCCGATGGTAGGTACGTTCTACAAAGCGCCGGAGCCGGGTGCGTCTCCGTATGTGCAGGTAGGCGACAAAGTAAAAAATGATACGATCGTATGTATCGTGGAAGCAATGAAATTGTTCAACGAGATTGAAGCTGAAGTGACGGGCGAAATCGTGAAAGTGTTGGTAGAGGACGGTCAGCTTGTAGAATATGGACAACCTCTCTTCCTCGTGAAGCCGGAATAAAGGAGGGCTTCCATGTTTAAGAAAGTTTTGATCGCAAACCGTGGAGAGATTGCTGTCCGTGTCATTCGAGCCTGTCATGAATTGGGAATTCAGACGGTTGCCGTATATTCAACGGCGGATAAAGATGCGCTGCATGTGCGTTTGGCTGATGAAGCGTATTGCATAGGACCGACCGCGTCTAAAGACAGTTATTTAAATATGACGAATTTAATGAGCGTTGCGACGAAAGCTGGCGTAGACGCAATTCATCCTGGCTATGGGTTTCTTGCGGAAAACGCGGATTTTGCTGAAATTTGTGCCGCATGCAATATTACGTTTATCGGCCCTGATCCGCAGGCGATTGTAAAGATGGGAGACAAAAACGTTGCGCGTGAGACGATGAAAAACGCCGGCGTTCCGATTGTTCCAGGTTCTGACGGGTTAATTGAAGATATCGAGGAGGCGGTTCGCGTCGCTGAGGAGGCCGGCTATCCGGTGATTATTAAGGCGACGGCAGGTGGCGGAGGAAAAGGCATGCGCGTGGCACGTTCCAAAGAAGAATTGATCGCGTCCGTTCGCCAGGCACAACAGGAAGCAAAAAGTGCGTTCGGAAATCCGGGCGTATATCTTGAAAAATATTTAGAAGATACACGCCATATCGAGATTCAGATTATGGCGGATAAACATGGAAATGTATGCCATTTAGGGGAGCGTGATTGCTCTATTCAGCGCCGTCACCAAAAACTTGTTGAAGAGGCGCCATCCCCGGCATTGGACGAAGAAACGCGCCAACAGATGGGAAGCGCAGCGGTAGCGGCAGCGAAAGCTGTCAATTATCATGGTGCCGGCACAGTCGAGTTTCTGCTGGACAAAGATGGTCGATTCTACTTCATGGAAATGAATACGCGCATTCAGGTAGAACATCCGGTAACAGAGCTTATTACCGGTATTGATCTGATTAAAGAGCAGATTATGGTGGCCGCGGGATACCCTCTGTCTTTCAAACAGGAAGATGTTAAAATTAACGGTTGGGCAATAGAATGCCGTATTAACGCAGAAAATCCTGCCAAGAAATTTATGCCTTCTCCGGGAACCATCAAGTTTTATTTGCCGCCGGGCGGTTTTGGCGTACGCGTGGACAGCGCAGTGTATCAAGGATATCAGATTACGCCATTTTATGATTCGATGGTGGCAAAAATTATCACCTGGGGCAAAGATAGAAACGATGCGATTCAGCGCATGAAGCGGGCATTGTCCGAGATGGTGATCGAAGGTGTGCATACAACCGTACCGTTCCATCTTAAGCTGCTTGAGCATGAAATGTTCGTGGAAGGGAACTTTAATACAAAATTTCTGGAGACATACGACCTAAAAATCAAAGAATAATGACTAGATCCGATACCTTCTTCAAAAGGCGCAAATTGTATTCTTTGGTATACGTTTGCTATAATAAGCAAAGAAGCGCACTTTGGAGGAGGTGTTATTTTTGGATACTGGTATCGAATTTTCACAATTGGAGTTAGGGAAAATCGAAATCGCGCCTGAAGTTATTGAGGTCATTGCCCACATGGCAAGCGCTGAAGTGCCTGGAGTCGCGGGATTGAGCAGCGGTATCGTTAGCGACTTTGTTGAACGTCTGGGGCGCAAGAGCAGCCGTGGAGTACGGGTTGACATTAAAGAAAAAGAGGCAACCATTGATCTTTATATCATTGTAGAATACGGACAGCAGATTCCGGATGTGGCATACAAAGTACAAGAAAATGTGCGCGAGTCCATTCAGAATATGACGGGTCTTGTGGTCACGCAGGTAAATGTGCATATTGTCGATGTTCAGCTAAAGCAGGAGAAAGAGAAAAAAGCACCTGGCACCGAAGAAGTTCACCGAGTTCGATAGGCGGATTTTGTGTAAGATTTCGTTGCTAGGAGGGCGCCTGTGAATTTATTTGACCGTTTTATTTTGACGTTATACAGTCTTGCGCTTGTTGTCATTTCGTTGTTTGTCATGGCGGCGGGCCTGAATCTCATTTCGTCTGATTATATCACAGACACAATTAATGAAATTTATTCTTCGTCCGAAGTGGGGCTTGCCTATTTCGCCGCGGCAGCTATCTTCCTTTTAATCAGCTTGAAATTTCTGTTCACGAGCGTGCGCGGTGAGGGTCGAGTGCGAACACCTGCTTCCGTGCACAACCCAACAGAATACGGGGACGTGCAGATTACGCTAGATACGATTGAAAGCATTGCTATGAATGCGGCGCGTCATATACGGGGCATCCGCGATTTGAAGGCGCATGTTCGCGCCGAAGAAAATCGGACTTCCATTCATGTCAAAGTAGCGGTGGATGGGGAAACACCAATTCCCGGCCTTGTAGAACAAGTGCAGCAAACCATTAAAGAGCGCGTGGAAACAATCGCCGGCCTCGGAATTTCCAAGGTGACGGTGCTTGTGTCTGAAGTGGCGCAGCCCGGGAGCGGAGCGCGCGTTCGACGCGTAGAATAGAGGGGAGCCTATGTTCTGGCAGTTTATTCTCGAAAACCGGGGAAAAGTGTTTGGCTTGGCAGCAGGGTTTATTTTCGGACTGCTGTTTTTATGGGTAGGTTTTTTCAAGACGCTTATATTCGCTGTATTTGTGGCAACGGGCTTTTATTTTGGCCGCAAATTTGACAATGAAGAAGATATAGGCGAAGTGCTTGATCGCATTCTTCCGGGAAGGTTTACGAAGCGTTAGCCATGCCCTCCGGACGAAGTTAAGTTTCAAGCTTATAGATTACAGAAAAAAGCGTCAAATTTCGTATGTGCGGGATTTGGCGCTTTTTGATGCCATGAAAAAAGAACACCAAGGTATTTCCAACATAGTAAGGATTTGATACACTCAGAGAATGGTTATTTGTCATGCAGGCAAACATATGCTATATAACTTTGACTGGGTGTATAATCGCTCTTACAGCTTTTTTAATACTTATTTAAAAGGTGGTAACAGATGAATCGACGCACATCCCGCGAAAAAGCGGTACAAGTATTGTTCTCAGTTGATATGACACAGGCAGAACCAAAACAGGTACTAGAAAATTTGCTTGAGGAAGACGAGGGACAAGCCGAACAGAAGGAGCGAAACATTGACTTTCTAACTGATCTGGTAGAAGGCACCATAGCCCATCAGGCTGAAATCGATCGGAAAATTAGCCAGTATTTGCGCGGATGGACCATTGGACGCTTGGCAAACGTGGATCGCGCGATTTTGCGCCTCGCCGGTTACGAAATGATGTACCGCGATGACATCCCAATAAAGGTAACATTGAATGAGGCGATTGAATTAGCCAAACGATACGGAACGGATGACTCTCCGAAGTTTATCAACGGCGTGCTGTCCAGCCTAGTGAAAGACTTGGAAAGAAGCGAGCAAAAAGGGTTGTAGCTGATGGATGTTGTGCTTGGAGTAGATACGAGCAACTATCGTACGTCGCTTTGTCTTGTAGATATGCAAGGCCGGATTGTCGCCGAGCAAAAAGAACTGCTGTCCGTGGAAGCAGGAGAGAGGGGGCTTAAACAGTCAGAGGCGCTGTTCCAGCATGTGAAGCGTTTGCCGGAATTGGCTCGCAGGATGAATACGGAAGGGTGCCGGGTGGTGGCGATTGCTGTCAGCCGTTCCCCCCGTCCGGTGGAAGGCAGCTATATGCCGGTATTTCTGGCTGGCCAGATGGCGGCGGAGATGATGGCACACTTTTATCATGTTCCATTGTATTATACTTCGCACCAGGAAGGACATATCGCAGCAGGAGAATATACGCTGGCAGAGCCGATTTCCGCTGAAAAGTTTCTTGCTGTGCATCTGTCGGGGGGGACGAGCGAAGTGCTAAGTTGTACCCGTCTTCCAGGAGGATATGACATTGAATGCATCGGCGGCACACAAGATTTGCATGCGGGACAGTTGATCGACCGGATTGGCGTGGCGCTTGGCCTTCCATTTCCAGCAGGGCCATACTTGGAAGAAATGGCGCAAGAAGCAGAAGGGGAGGGCTTTTTTGTTCCGTCTTCGGTAACCGGCTATACGTTTAGCTTTTCGGGGCCTGAGGCGGCGCTTATGCGCGCGGTTCGGCAGGGGGTGCCTGCATCCCATATCGCTCGCGCGGCGGAGAAGTGCGTGGCGATTACGCTTGAAAAAGTGTTACGCAAGGCGGTGGAAGACGGATACCCGAAAGATATTTTGATTGTCGGGGGAGTTTCAGCAAATGCATACATCCGTAATCGCCTTACCAAGCGGCTTGAACACCCAGCGATAAAGGCGCGTCTTTATTTTGCCGATCCGGCGTACGCGGGGGACAACGCGTTCGGCGTAGCCCGGATCGGCCTGGCGAAATGGAAGTTACATAATAAAAACGAACATTTTTTTAAATTTTAGATGAATATTTCGTAATTTCCTTTGCTTTCTTTCTCCCAATTCGTTACACTTTAGGAAGAGAGCAAAAAGCTGAGCTTTTGTCTCATTTCTAATTGGACGGGAGGATTTGCAAAATGTCAGCACAGATTATCAGCGGCAAAGAAGTGGCTGCGGAAATCCGCGCCGCGCTGAGAGAAGAAGTTACGCAACTGAAAGAGCAGGGAATTCATCCGGGACTTGCGGTTATCTTAATCGGGGACGATCCTGCATCCCATTCGTACGTAAAAGGGAAAGAAAAGGCGTGCCAGGAAATTGGTATTTATTCGGAAGTTATCCGCCGCGAAGCTTCCATAACGCAAGAAGAATTGCTTAAAATGATCGAAGGATATAACAAAAACCCGAACATTCACGGGATTTTGGTTCAACTGCCGTTGCCGAAACATATTTCCGAAAAGGCGGTCATTGACGCCATCAGTCCGGAGAAAGACGTGGACGGCTTCACACCTGTCAACGTAGGAAATATGCTGATTGGGGATGAGTGTTATCTTCCATGTACGCCACACGGTATCATTGAATTGATTAAGCGTTCCGGGCGCGAGATGGAAGGCAAGCATGCGGTTGTTATCGGCCGCAGCAATATTGTCGGCAAACCGGTAGCTATGTTATTATTGCAGGAAAACGCAACGGTTACGATCGCCCATTCACGGACGCAGGATCTCGCGTCCATTACGCGACAGGCGGATATTCTCGTCGTCGCGGTCGGCCGGGCGGAACTCATTCGTGCTGAGCATGTGAAACCCGGCGCAGTCGTTATTGATGTGGGTGTGAATCGCAATGAGGTTGGCAAACTGGTCGGTGACGTTCACTTCGAGTCGGTGAAGGACGTGGCAAGCTTCTTGACACCTGTTCCAGGTGGCGTAGGGCCGATGACGATTACGATGCTGATGAAAAACACGGTAGATGCGGCCAAGAAGCTTGCACGTACCATGCAAAAGCAATAGGATACGGAAGGAAGATAACAGTGGGGGATACCCGGCAAATTTTTTCGGTAAAAGATTTGACACGCTACATTAAAGATACGTTTGATTTTGATGAAGTGCTGCAAAACGTATGGGTGCGGGGAGAGTTGTCCAATTTTGTCCACCATTCCCGTGGCCATATGTATTTTACAGTGAAAGATGAAGAATGCAGAATCAAAGGAGTTATGTTTGCCGGGTACAACCGGTATCTTAAGTTTGTTCCTAAAAACGGAACCCGGGTGCTTATCCGAGGTTCTGTTTCTGTGTATGAGAGGGATGGACAATACCAATTGTACGCCAAAGAAATGCAACCGGACGGCATTGGCAGCCTGTATATGGCGTATGAGCAATTGAAACAAAAGTTGGAAACAGAAGGGATGTTTGATGCGAAGCACAAAAAGCCTCTTCCGCTTTATCCGACGAAAGTTGGCATCATTACTTCCCCCACGGGTGCTGCGGTGCGTGACATTATTACGACGATCCGGCGCCGTTATCCGGTGGCGCACGTGCTGCTTTATCCGGTAGAAGTGCAGGGAGAGCATGCGGTACCGTCCATATGCCGCGCCATAGATGAAATGAATAAAAGGCACGATATTGATGTGCTGATTGTTGGGCGCGGTGGCGGTTCCATCGAAGAGTTATGGGCATTTAACGAGGAAGCGGTAGCCCGAAGCATTTTCCGTTCACAGATTCCGATTATTTCTGCAGTGGGGCATGAGACGGATTTTACGATTGCCGATTTTGCGGCGGATGTGCGGGCGGCTACACCGACCGCTGCCGCAGAGCTTGCGGTGCCGCATCTTCAGGAATTGCATCGTCAGCTTGAAACGCTTAAGGAAAGGATGGCTGTATCGCTTCGCTATAAAGTCGACCGCTTTCGTGAGCGCTTGGAACGGGTTCGGAATTCGTATGTACTACGTCAGCCTGACCGGCGCGTAATGCAGTGTGAACAGGAATTAGACCGATTGCAGGAACGGCTGGTGCGAGCCGTCAGACAATACGGAATGCAAAAGCGCGCTGAGTGGAAGGAGATGCATAGCCGCCTGCTTTCCCGGAGTCCGGTTGCAGCGGCCAAGCGCGCCCGAGAACGCGCGGAAAGCCAGTGGCAGCGGTTACAAAGGGTGATGCAGGTTTTGTTGCGCGAGCAGACACAGCGTCTTGACCGTCAGCTGGCCAGGCTGGACGCGTTAAGCCCGCTCAAGGTGATGCGGCGCGGGTATTCCCTTGTATTTAAAGAAGACGGGAGAAGATTGATAAAGAGTGTGAATGAAGCAACAACAGGCGAACAGGTGGCCGTTCGTTTGTCTGACGGGGTGCTGCAGTGCAAGGTAGAGGATAAGCATAAGGAGGATTTGTCATGAGCAAGAAAGCGGCGGATATGTCATTTGAGGAAGCGATGAAACAATTGGAAAACGTTGTGCAGCAGTTAGAAGCAGGAGAGGTGCCGCTTGAAAGAGCGATCGCGTTGTTTCAGGAAGGAATGGAGCTTTCCCGTCTGTGCAGCCGGAAATTGGAGGATGTGGAGCAAAAAATCGAAATGTTGCTGGAGCAGGAAGGGGAGCAAATTGCGGTTCCGTTTCGATTGGAGGGAGACGGCGAGTGAACCAGGCGCTGCTACATGACTATATGAAAACCAAAGCCGATCTTGTCGGGAAACGGCTGGCGGATTTGATCGAAACGCCGGAGATTCCGGAAACACTGCGTCAGGCGATGGCGTATTCATTGCTTGCAGGAGGAAAGCGCCTGCGTCCGGTGCTGGTGCTTGCGACGCTCGAAGCGTTCGGTAAGTCGATTGATGCAGGGATTCCGGTCGCCTGTGCCGTGGAGATGGTGCATACATACTCTTTGATTCATGATGATTTGCCTGCGATGGACAACGATGATTTTCGGCGTGGAAAGCCGACGAACCATAAAGTGTATGGGGAGGCAACAGCGATTCTCGCTGGCGACGCGCTGTTGACGTACGCTTTTGAAACGGTGTGCAGTGCGGAAGAAGCGGGTGCGCCATCAGGGCGTGTGTTGCGCATTGTACGGGAGCTGGCTTCTTACGCCGGCCCAAGAGGTATGGTGGGTGGACAGAGTGCGGATATGGAAGGTGAGGATATTCCGCTAACGCCTGAGCAACTCCGGTATATTCATCAGCATAAAACGGCCGATTTGCTTGTCTTTTGCGTGCGCGCGGGTGCCATTCTTGCCGGGGCTTCGGAAAGACAGTTATCGCTTTTGACCCGCTATGCGAACAATATCGGACTTGCGTTTCAAATTCAGGACGATATTCTTGATGTGACGGGCGATGAAACGAAAATGGGCAAGCCTGTAGGCAGTGACGAAAAGCGCAAAAAATCAACATACCCTGCGCTTATCGGAATGGAGAAATCGCGCTCGCTCCTGAAACAATTGATCGAAGAGGCAAATTTGGCGCTCGTGGAAGCTGCTCTTGAAGATAATAGTATTTTACGCGCCTTAGCTGCCTTTATCATTGAACGGGACTATTAAAGAAAAACCGCAGACCGCAGGTTTATACCTGCGGCCTTTTTTTTAGATTGGAGTTTATCGTTCGTTTGTGATACCATGTTGTTGATTCGTTTATAAAAAAATAGGTATGATATGTGTGCTATGTATGGAAAAATTAGAATGAAACGTTGAAAGCGAGGGTTTTCCTTGTTATCTACAATCAATTCCCCGCAAGACTTAAAAAAATTAAATATATCTCAACTAACTGAACTGGCGGAAGAGATTCGCGCGTTTCTCATCGAAAATTTATCAGTGACCGGGGGACACTTGGCGCCGAACCTTGGCGTAGTAGAACTAACGCTTGCGCTTCATTATATTTTTGACAGCCCGAAAGATAAACTCATTTGGGATGTAGGGCATCAGGCTTACGTGCATAAAATGCTGACAGGGCGTATGGAAAGGTTCGATACGCTGCGCCAATATAAAGGATTATGCGGTTATCCAAAGCGGAGTGAGAGCGAACATGATGTTTGGGAGACGGGTCATAGTAGCACTTCGCTTTCCGCGGCGATGGGCATGGCAATCGCCCGCGATTTAAAAGGTGAGAAGCACAAGGTCATTGCGATTATCGGTGACGGTGCGCTAACCGGCGGCATGGCGTTGGAAGCGATGAATCATATGGGGCACGAAGGCAGAGATGTTACTGTTATATTGAATGATAACGAAATGTCCATCGCGCCGAACGTCGGGGCGATGCACAACCACTTAGGAAAGCTGCGCACGAACCATAATTACAGACGCGCTAAGGAAGAGATTGAACAATTGCTGAAGAAAATACCGGCAGTTGGCGGCAAAATGGCCAAGCTGGTCGAGCGGCTTAAAGATGGTCTGAAATATGTAGTCGTGTCCGGCATTCTTTTTGAAGAGCTGGGCTTTACATATCTGGGACCGGTGGACGGGCATAATTTGCCTGCGTTGATGGAAGCTTTGCGTCAGGCGTCTCACACAAAAGGCCCTGTACTCGTTCATGTTATTACTAAGAAGGGGAAAGGATATGCCCCGGCTGAGCTCGACTCATACGCATTTCATGGTGTGGGTATGTATAAGATCGAGAGCGGTGAAGTGTTGAAAAGTGAAGGCCCGCCGAGTTACACAAGTATTTTCGCACGTACAATTGAAAAACTGGCCGAAAAAGATTCCCGCATCGTAGCAATTACAGCAGCGATGCCTAACGGTACAGGTCTTGATCACTTTGCGCAGAAATATCCCGAACGCTTTTTTGATGTCGGAATTGCAGAGCAACATGCGACAACGATGGCGGCGGGAATTGCGACGCAGGGGTTAAAGCCGGTGTTTGCTGTATATTCTACATTTTTGCAGCGTGGGTACGATCAGCTTGTGCACGATGTATGCCGCCAGAACCTGAATGTGACGTTTGCCATTGACCGAGCTGGTTTGGTCGGCGCGGACGGGGAAACACATCAGGGTGTATTTGATATCGCATATATGCGCAGCCTGCCTAATATGACAATTATGATGCCGAAGGACGAGAATGAATTGCAGCATATGCTGTACACGGCGCTTATGTATGATGGCGGTCCGATTGCTGTCCGTTATCCGCGCGGTAGCGGAGAAGGGGTGCCGTTAGATGGAGAGTTCAAGCTTCTTCCGATCGGTAAAGCAGAAATTTTGCGTCCAGGAGTGCATGTGGCGATTTTGGCATTTGGGAACATGGTGCCTATCGCGCAAAAAGCTGCGGACATGCTGATGGCGGAAGGAATGAATCCGATGGTGGTCAATGCCCGGTTCGCCAAACCGTTGGATGAGGAATTGCTTTTCATGTTGGCGCGGGACGGCTATACGATTGTGACGCTTGAGGAGGGGGCGGTGCACGGCGGCTTCGGCAGCGCCGTACTCGAATGTTACGCGCAGGCCGGTTATCATCATATAACGGTCGAATTAATGGGCATCCCGGATTACTATGTGGAACACGGCAGTGTGAAGGAACAGCGCGCTGAGGTAGGCTTAACTTCTGAAAAGGTAGCACATAAGGTTCGTTCGCTTTGGCCGGCAAGGAGGCAGAGGGCGTAGTCAATGAACAAAAAAGAAAGAATTGATGTACGCTTGGTGCAGGAAGGTTATTTCCCGAGCCGAGAAAAAGCAAGGGCCGCCATTATGGCAGGCCTTGTCTTTGTGGGGCAAGAACGCTGTGACAAACCAGGGGTGAAAGTGGAAGTCGATAAGTCGATTACGGTTAAAGGACATGTTCATCCTTACGTCAGCCGTGGCGGATTAAAGCTTGAGAAAGCGCTCAAAACATTCGGCATTGATGTAACGGATGCGGTGGTAATGGATATTGGTGCTTCCACTGGTGGATTTACCGACTGTGCACTTCAGCACGGTGCACGTCTTGTGTACGCGATTGATGTAGGTTATGGGCAGCTTGATTGGTCGTTGCGTCAGAACGAAAAAGTAGTCGTGATGGAGCGGACCAATTTTCGTTATTTGAAAGCGGACGAATGGGAAGGCGAGCGTATCCAGTTCGCCATGATTGATGTTTCTTTTATTTCGTTGCGGTTGATTTTGCCTGTCCTCAAAGATTTCCTAGATCCGGGTGCCAGCGTGCTAGCATTGGTTAAGCCACAGTTTGAAGCAGGGCGCGAACAAGTTGGAAGGCATGGTGTCGTTCGTGATGCGGCTGTGCACAGGGAAGTGCTCACCACAATGATGAGGTTTAGCGAGCAGCTTGGCTTTCGGGTGCGCGGTCTATCATTTTCTCCAATTACGGGTGGCCAGGGCAACATTGAGTTTTTGCTATATTTGGAATGGACAGAAGGGCCGGTGGTGCCGGAAGACCATACGGAAGATATTGCTCGTATCGTGCGAGAAGCGCATGCCGCTTTCTAAATAGAAAGGTAAAAAGCAGGAGCCTTGAAAGAGGATTCCTGCTTTTTTGCATTTTTATGCACTCGGAAATAAAACCATGTATAATAAGAGAGCAGGCAGTATCACCCTACGTAATCGAGGTGTTGTTTGTGACGGCAATAGGCATCGTAATGAACAAAGATAAGCACAATGCTTGGCTTGTAGCCGAAGCGCTTGTCCGCCTGCTGGAGGGGAAAAAAGCGGGCGTATATATAGACCATGTGGTTGCTGCCCATATTGGACGGCAGGATTTATCTTTACCGCTTGAACAGTTTCATGAAAAAGTAGATATTGTGTTCGTATTGGGCGGAGACGGCACATTGATCGGCTTAGCCCGCGAAATCGCTCCGTATTCCATTCCGATTCTCGGGATTAATCTTGGGCACCTTGGCTTTCTTTCTGAATCAGAGCCAGACGATTTGCCACGTGCGGTGGATCGCATCTTAAGCGGTGAATACTGTGTGGAAGAGAGGATGATGCTGCAAACGGAGGTATTCCGTAACGGGGAACGGGTTCACCAATCCGTTGCGCTGAATGATGTTGGCATTGCAAAGGGAAGCTTCGGTCGAATGATTAAATGCAGCGTGTACGTTGATGATTTATATGTAGGTACCTACAACGGCGACGGGCTCATTATTTCTACTCCTACGGGTTCAACCGCCTATTCCTTGTCGGCAGGAGGGCCAATTGTGGTACCGTATATCAATGTTATTTTGTTAACGCCAGTGGCGCCACATTCGCTGACAGCCCGTCCGCTTGTACTGCCAGCTAACGAAGAAATTCATGTGGTAGTTGATGCGACTCATAATGATATTGGCTTAACGATCGACGGCCAGCTTGGATATCCGCTTAAGATTAATGATGAAATTGTCATTTGCCGCTCACCTTACATTACTCCGCTAATTAAATGGAAAGAGCGAAGCTTTTTCGAAGTTGTGCGAAAAAAACTTCAAAGGGAGAACGGATAACATGAAAGAAAGCAGTACCGGAGGAAAGAATATGAACAAAGGTCAACGACATATTAAAATCAGAGAAATTATTGCTCGGAATGATGTAGAGACGCAGGACGAATTGGTTTATTTGTTGTGTGAAGCAGGATTTAATGTAACACAGGCTACAGTCTCACGCGATATTAAAGAATTGCATCTGGTGAAAGTGCCGACAAACGATGGGCGTTATAAATACTCTTTGCCTGCTGATCAGCGTTTTAACCCCCATCATAAATTGAAGCGAACCCTGATTGACAGCTTTGTCAGCATCGATCAGGCGGATAATCTGCTTGTGATGAAGACGATGCCGGGCAACGCACATGCGATCGGCGCGTTGATTGACAACTTGGAATGGTCCGAGATTTTAGGTACGATTTGCGGCGATGACACGATTCTAATTATTTGCCGGACAAAAGAAGCGGCAGGCGAGATGTCGCAGCGTTTTCTTAACATGCTGTAAACAGGCGGAGGGGGACTGTTTAATGCTTCTGGAATTAAACATTCGCAACTTTGCCGTAATTAAAGAGGTCTCCATTTCGTTTGGACGAGGCCTTACGATTTTAACCGGAGAAACGGGAGCAGGGAAATCGATTTTGATTGACGCCATCAGCATGCTTCTTGGTGGACGCGGCTCTTCTGAATATGTTCGCTACGGATGCAAAAAAGCGGAAATTGAAGGACTGTTCGAATTCGAAGCAGATGCCCCGGTGCTTGGCATGCTCAAGGAGATGGGGATTGATGTGGAAGACAATACGCTGATTATTCGCCGTGAATTGGCGAGTACGGGCAAGACGGTATGTCGGGTGAACGGTCGGCTTGTAACTCTATCCATGCTTAGAGAAGTGGCTCCGTGGCTGATCAATATTCATGGCCAGCACGAACATCAATCGCTTATGCAGGGTGAGCGGCATATTGACTGGCTGGATGCATTTGGTGACGAGAGAATCGTTCCCGCCTTTCGTGAATTTTCTAAGCTGTACGCGCAGTATCAGCAACTCCGTTCCGAATTGGATTATATATCCACTAATGAACGGGAAATGGTACAGCGAATGGACATGCTTCGGTTTCAATTACAGGAGATTGTATCCGCTAACTTGAAGCCAGGTGAAGACGAAGAGCTTATGAAGGAGAAGAAAAAGCTTTCGGGTGGCGAAAAGCTTGTGTATAGTCTCGAAGACGCGTATCGTTCCCTTATTGGAGAACAGCGTGGCATTGACTGGGTGGGGAATGCGGTTAGCCATCTAGAAACCATTCTTGAATACGATGAAGAACTAAGGGAAACACATCAAATGTTAGAAAGCGCATTTTACCAGATTGAAGAGGCAGCACGACTCATACGCGCGTACCGCGATACTATTGAATTCGACCCGGAGCGCCTCACACAGATTGAGAGCAGGCTGGATGAAATCAATCGTTTGAAGCGGAAATACGGCCTTTCGGTGGATGAAATTTTGGAATACGGTGCTTCCATTGAAGATGAACTCGACAGCATGGAAAATCGGGAGACGCGCATTGAGGAACTGCAAAAGAAGCTAAAGGAAGTCGCTCTTGATTTAGCGGTTGAGGCCCAAGAACTTTCGCAAATTCGCAAGCAAATCGCAGAAAAACTTGCCGTGGCGATTGAGCAGGAACTGAAAGACCTGCACATGAGCCGTGCCCAGTTTAAAATCGCCGTTCGGCAGCAGGAAGATGAGCGTGGACTTGATGTGAACGGTAACCGTTTTCGTGTGACGAGCAAGGGGATCGACACCGTCGAGTTTCTGATTGCGCCGAATCCGGGCGAACCGCTCCGACCGGTCAGCAAAATTGCCTCCGGCGGCGAATTGTCCCGTATTATGCTGGCGATGAAAACGATTCTTGCCGATGCGGAGAGCACGGATACGATGATTTTTGACGAGGTAGATACAGGAGTAAGCGGGCGGGCCGCACAGGCGATTGCGGAAAAATTGATGCGGGTTTCCCGCAAACGTCAGGTATTGTCGATTACACATCTGCCACAGGTGGCAAGCATGGCTGATACGCATCTGCGCATCGAGAAACATATGAATGAGAAAGAAACGGAGACGAAAGTCAATCCGCTGTCGTACGAGGAGCGGGTGGTAGAACTTGCTCGCATGCTCGGCGGCGCTCAGGTAACTGAGACAACGAAAGACAATGCCCGTGAAATGCTGGCGCAGGCTGAGGAAGTCAAGCAGGAGCTGGAAGGGTAAGCAGGAAGAGATTGTTTGAGCTATGCGGTTATAAACGCAGCCAACTACGGCAACATTATTACTACAGATATATGGAGGTGTAGGTAGGGAACGTGTAGGAGCGTGATGACCCATTGACCACCCGAAACAAAAAGAAAATGCTGATTGGATGCATTACAATTGCACTCGCTCTTCTCACTTTCTCTTCGACCCCTTTTCAGCAATTTGCTTCTTTTCCTGAGAAAATCCGCATGTTCCAGGGCTCTCTGTCTCAGCTTTCGCTCACCATGCCGGTGACGGCAACGCTTGAATCGACTGATCCTGATGTGGCGCATGTCAAGGAAGCCGTTACGTCAAAAAAGGTCGATTTACGCAATCCCCTTACCATTCAGCCCGGAAAACCGGGCGAAGCTAAAGTGACGCTAAAGCTTGGCAATATTCCTGTAAAAACGGTTGATGTGGAGGTTTTGCCTCAGCTAAAAGTAATACCGGGCGGACAGTCTATTGGTGTGCAATTGCACACTACCGGTGTCTTGGTCGTTGGCCATCATCAGGTGGAAAGCCGAGGCAAGAAGTTTTCTCCTGGAGAATTTGCTGATGTTAAAGTGGGCGATATGATCATCGGAATTAATGACGTGACCATCCACAACATGGATCAAGTGGGAAAGATAGTGAATGGAGCAGGGAAGCAGGGAAAAACAATCAAACTGAAGATTCTTCGGGGAAAGCAAAAGCTTACCGTTGATTTAAAGCCCGCTCTTGAGGATAAGGACAACACATATCGGATGGGATTGTATATTCGTGATTCGGCTGCCGGAGTTGGAACGCTGACGTTTTATGACCCGGAAAGCAAAAAGTATGGCGCGCTTGGCCATGTAATTTCCGATATGGACACCGGGAAGCCGATTACGGTCGGTAAAGGGCATGTTGTGCAGTCAAATGTAACATCCATTGAAAGAGGAAGAAACGGTGCGCCCGGCGAGAAGTATGCGCAGTTTCGCAACGAACGAGTCAAACTGGGCACCATTGAAAAAAATACGCTGTTTGGAATTTTCGGCACGATGAAGCAATTGCCGGATGACGCACTTACAACAGAGCCGATTCCGATTGCGTTGAGCGAGCAGGTAAAGACCGGGCCAGCCGAAATTTATACAGTCGTTAATGGTCAGAAAGTGGAAAAGTTCAAAATTGAAATCGTAAACACGATACCGCAAAAATACCCGGCCACCAAAGGATTGATCATTAAAGTAACAGATCCGGTACTGTTGAAAAAAACCGGAGGTATTGTTCAAGGGATGAGCGGAAGCCCTATTATTCAAGATGGTAAGCTTGTTGGTGCAGTTACTCATGTGTTTGTAAATGATCCGACCAGTGGATACGGTACGTATATCGAATGGATGTTGCAGGATGCGGGGATCGATCTTCGGCATCAAGCAGAAGAAAAGCGCAGGGCGAGTTAACTCCCTGCGTTTTTTTTGGAGTTTCGTCGAAACAGATAAATATTGGTCGAAAAGTCATTGGATTTTATTTGCAGGAGATAAAGGAAGAACGTCGAATTACAAAGTGGACAGAGCCATATTGCTTTTCCATACAGAAATTAGCCGCATATATACATGAAACGAGAGGATTTATAAGCAATGTGATGAAAATATAATTAAAGCAGTAGCGCAAAAGGGGCGAGACCATTTTGAGAATGATTCAAGTGATTTTGGCGGATGACAATCGAGAATTTACAGAATTGCTTCAGGAGTATTTGAATGACCAGCCTGATATTGAAGTCGTAGGAGTTGCGTTTAACGGAAACGACGTATTGAGTTTATTGAAGCATACGTTGCCGGATGTGTTGATTCTTGATATTGTTATGCCGCACTTGGACGGACTGGCGGTGCTTGAACAAATCCGCAGCATGAAATTGCCGACTATGCCGAAGATTATTATGCTGACCGCGTTTGGACAGGAAGAAATTACGAAGAAAGCAGTAGAATTGGGCGCATCGTATTACATTTTGAAACCGTTTGACATGGAAGTTTTGGCGAACCGCTTGCGGCAGGTTGCAGGGCTGACCCCTGTTTCTGCCCATAATCTACGTTCGCCTTCTCTGCCGCCGAAAGGAAAAAACCTTGATCAGAATATCACGAATATTATTCATGAAATCGGTGTTCCAGCACACATTAAAGGCTATTTATACCTGCGTGAAGCGATTACGATGGTGTACAATGATGTGGAGTTGCTTGGATCGATTACGAAAATTTTGTATCCGGAAATTGCTAAGAAGTTCAATACGACAGCAAGTCGGGTGGAACGGGCTATTCGGCATGCGATCGAAGTAGCATGGAGTCGTGGCAACATGGATTCCATCGGCAAACTGTTCGGCTATACGGTGAGCAACAGCAAAGCAAAACCGACGAACAGTGAATTTATTGCCATGGTCGCGGACAAGCTGAGAATTGAGCATCATGTAGGATAGAGTAAGTTGTATCAAGTATTTTATATTTATGCAAATTAAACCCAATCAGTGAAACAATACCAGCTCCCTTCTTTTCAAAGCTATAATTTTTTCATCAAGTCGCAATGGAGACATATGCCAACAAATTTTTCATGCAAGACTATTGAAAATATTAAACTGTAATGAAAGCAAAAGCTGACGCCTGTTTTTATGGTGTCGCTGCCTATGCCTAAAAGAAACTCCCAAGTGATGGTACGCTGAACCGCTTGGGAGTCCATCATGTTTATCGCGTTGAAATGGGATGAATAACATGATATTTTTATATTGTCTTTCCGGAAGTTGGCGGATTGTGAAGGGGTGACGCCAATGCGTATGAAAAAAGCATATGTGATTATCTCGGTTATTGTTGCCATTTCTTTGATATTGTCTATGATTGTGCCGTTCCTGCCATAAGGGGATAAAGTATGGACAATGGATAAAAAAATTAATGTGAACGGCGATTCGATACACGGGCATGAAGATTGAGCTTCTGATCTAGAAGTTGGCTGATTTCCACAACTTCCGGATGGCATAAACTGTTCTTTTCTTTGGCGATTTTATACATAGATTCGCGGAGTTGTGTGATTTCTTGTTGCAGATTTTCCAATTGATAGACAAAGTCTGTGTTCGGGGTATTTTCCATATACGAGGAAAGCATCTGAATTCCTCCTTCCGTATCTTGGCTTAAGCAACGCACATTCCTTGATGATTCCTAAAATTAGTTTGTGGATTTTTGTTTGCTTTTTGTTTTTTAATATATAGTGTTTACCGCTGGACTATGCTTGTATAAGGTAAAATTAACAGGAGAAAATAAACGAATGAGTATGCTGAAAAGTAGGAAAATTTTTGTTATGGACGTGGCGGAAACGGCGCTTGAGATGGGCATGCGTTATTTAGCATCTAGCCTTGGCCGGGAAAATATCCGCTATGCACAATTGGATGGATGAGGTGACATGATGGCAAGAGTGGATTTGCATTCTCATACAGTAGCGTCTGACGGAACATTCACAGTACGCGAGGTAATAGAGCGGGCGAAGCAAAAAGGACTTTGCGCTCTTGGCATTACCGATCACGATACGGTTGCAGCTTTACCGGAAGCGTTGGAGGAAGGAAAACGCCTTGGAGTGGAAATCGTACCAGGTGTTGAAATCAGTTCTGTAGATGAAGGGAAGGATGTGCATGTGCTTGGATATTATATTAACATTCATGACGAGAAGTTTCTTTCCTATCTCGAAGAGCTGCGCCAGGTACGGAGCAGGCGTAATCGGATGATCATTGCGAAGCTGAATGAACTAGGCATTGATATTACGGTAGAAGAAGTAGAAAGCCGCAAGAAAGAACAAGAGGGGAACATAGGGCGGCCACATATTGCCGAAGTATTGATGGAGAAAGGAATTGTGGCATCCATGGGAGAAGCGTTTGATAAATATCTTGGTTTTTCTGGCGCTGCGTATGTGAACCCGCCGCGTATTTCACCGGAGGAAGCGATTGACTTGATTAAGGATGCGGGCGGAGTAGCTGTGCTCGCTCATCCTGGCCTGTATGATAAGCCAGATATGGTAAGACGGCTGATCGGCCATGGTTTACAGGGGATTGAAATTCACCATCCGGATAACGATGAAGCGGATCGACGTCTATACGGGGAAATGGCGGATGAATACGGTTTGGTAAAGACAGCAGGCTCAGACTTTCACGGCATGCGGAACGCTCTTATATTTCATGCCGATTTAGGAACATGCACGACCACCCTAGACACCGTGCGCTATCTGCGTGAATTAAGCAAAAGCTGGTAAAAACATAAAAATCACGAAAGAGACATGTTCGTCAGCATTCCTTTTTGTTACATGGATTTAATCATTGCGATGTGTTCAATCCCCGCTTCCATAAACGTCTCCCCGTGTGCCTTATAGCCAAGGCGTTCATAAAACGGCTTGGCATGTACCTGCGCGTTCAATTTTAAGGTATGATAACCGCTTGCTTTCGCTTCAGCTTCTAGTTTCTCCATGAGCAAACGTCCGAGTCCGCTTCTGCGGCAGGAAGAAACGATAGCCACCCGTTCGATTTTACCGATCCCCTCGCCATAAGGACGTAACCTTCCCGTACCGACGGCATTTCCATTCTCATCAAGTGCCAGGACGTGCAGTGTATCAGCACTTTGATGGTCATACTCGTCCCATTCTATTTCTTCTGGCACATTCTGCTCTTCAATAAATACTTGGCGTCTAACAGCAAGAGCTTGCTGTTTCTCGGTTTCATTATGTACACACTTCACAGTATATATTGACATTATTTATCAGCTCCTTTTTTCTTTTTCTGTAAAGTAACATTGATTCTCTGTATATTTTTTATGATGATGGAAACCCTTATACATATTGAAAAAAGGGGGGGTTTTTTGGCTATTTTTTATATTGTTATTTTGTCTTTACTTTCCCTTTTCTTGCTTTTTGGTGCGAGTTATCTGGTGGTGGTCGTGCTAAACAAAATCAATCCGCCGCGTGCGGATTGGAAAGCGGAATATAGGCTTGCGTCTAAAGACAAAGAACCGGAGGATTAAGGCGAGAATCGGCCTTAAGCGCCGGTTTTTTTATGTTATTAAGAAAGGATATGTTATTTTACAGTATAAAGCAACATATATTTTCTTTTCATGAGTAAATGAGGAAACATTCACGCGTTTTGCTATTGGCAAAGAAACCAAGAAGAACATATATATAATTATATCTTTTTTCTTTAATATTTGTTATAGCCAGAATATTACCATCGTTACGGATCGGTTGTGATATGATGAAATTATATATTTTTTTTACTTGTAGCGTTATTGGTTTGGGGAAGGAGATAAAAAATGAAAAGACAAGTACACAGCAAAGAAGTAAAAAATGCAGCATTGCAGCGTCTTGCTGAGAGAGGGGTTACCGTTGAAGATATCGCGGAAATCGTTTATTTGATGCAGGCACCGTACAATGTGAATCTAAAAATGAATGTTTGCATTGAGAGTGTACGGGCGGTGCTGGAAAAAAGAGAAATTCAGCATGCTATTCTCGTAGGCACCGAATTGGATATTCTCGCTGAAAAGAAAATGTTATCCGAGCCGTTGCAATCGATTATAGAAGCTGATGAAGGGCTATTCGGTTGCGATGAAACATTGGCGCTCGGTTCTGTATTCGGTTATGGAAGCATTGCTGTCACCACTTTTGGTCATCTTGACAAGCAAAAAGTGGGGGTTATCAAACGGTTGGACACGAAGCGAGGGAATGGGATTCATACGTTCCTGGATGATTTGGTGGCGAGCATTGCGGCTTCCGCTTCAAGCCGACTGGCCCATCGCTTGCGCGACGAGGAAGAAGTGGAACGTGATCGACAGTTGAACGCTCAACCTAATAATGAACAGGGGAGCTAAGCTTTTATATTTTTAACCTGTATCTATTGTGGAGAAAGAGTTCTGGAGTAACCGGAACTTGTTTTTTGGCGTATGAGAAAGGATATGTTGTTTTACAGTGATAAAGCAACATATCCTTTTTTTGTGAGCAAACAGGAGAACACTCGTAAGGTGTGTGCCAAACGTAGCTTTTTCTATGTGGAGTGTACGGGACAGAGAGAATCGGAAAGACACGCTAGAAGGAAATGGATATGTGTTTATGCAGAAAGTTTCCCTTAGGAAAAAAAGTTTGATCAACGAAAAATATTTTTATATAATTGCTATTGAATATACATTACGCGAATAATGGAAAGGAGTTTTATGGATGTTTTTCTTGCCGGATTTGCCGTATGCATACGATGAACTTGAGCCTTATATTGACGCTCGAACTTTGGAAATTCATCACAGTAAGCATCATGCAAATTATGTGAACCAATTAAATGTTGCTTTAGAAGGACAACATGAATTGGCTGATAAGTCAATAGAGTGGCTATTAAGCAATTTAGAGCATATTCCAGAATCTATTAGAACGGCTGTCCGTAATAATGGTGGCGGACATTATAATCATTCTTTATTTTGGTCGGTGATGAGTCCAACTGGAGGAGGAGAACCAATCGGGGAGCTCGCCGAGGCGATTGCTGCTTGTTTTGGCAATTTTAAAAATATGAAAGAAATGGTATCCCAAGCTGCGATTCGCCATTTTGGCAGCGGATATGGCTGGCTTGTTTTTGATAACGGGAAGTTGGAAGTTATGAGTACATCTAACCAGGATACTCCTCTTGCGGAAGGAAAAATCCCGCTTATGGTCATTGATGTGTGGGAGCATGCTTATTACTTGAAGTATCAAAATAAGCGTCCTGATTTTGTTTCTGCTTGGTGGAATGTGGTGAATTGGAGAGAAGTAGAAAAACGTTATCAAGAAGCAAAAGAAAGAATGAGCGTATAAAAAAATTTACTTATAGAAAAAAAGTTGCATTAGGTAAAAATATAAGTTATAATTTTATTGTAAAAATATTACATCCTTTTTGGTTGTGGATATGTTTCTGCATTCGGCTGCCGATATACTCAGGCAGCCTGATTTTTTGCATAAATATTTTTTATATTGTTCTTTTATCTTTATCCCGGAAAGTGATGAGCGAAAAGAAATGGAAGATGGGACAAAAGAAAAACAAAACAAAAAGACAAATGACGCGTATAAATATAGTAGGCGAAGAATCGGGAAAGAGGTTGAAGAATGAAACGCAAAGCAATAGTCCTGCTATTATCGCTACTTGCTTCCAGCGTAACGGCTGCGGCTTCAAGCAATGTATATCTCGGAAAATATCCGATTGTGCCTGTTGAAATAAACGGCAACAAGCTTCAAGAAAGCACCCCGTCTTTTTCTGTAAACGGCACCACAGTTGTTCCGCTACAGACGATCGCTGAACAGCTAGGCGCTTTCGTTATGAAAGATGAAGAAAGCGGAAAGACGACGGTAGTCAAGCCAAATATTAATATGATTGTGGCGGCATCCATCGATGAGAAGCGACAACGGAATTATACCATCGAGTCCCCGTTTATGATCGTGTCCAAAGGAAGCAAAGCCTCATTTGATATTTTTGTTGATGTGGACAATGCTCCAAAATCGGACTCCCTCGTATTCAAGCTTGTCATTCGTAACCCTTCCGGTGCCGAAGAGTACGTTAGTTATCCCCAGAGTTATTCAACCGTCCGGAATGGCACCGCTTTTTTATATACGCATAATGTAAAAGAGATGCAGTTTAAAGAGGCTGGTGACTATAAGGTTCAGATGATTATGAAGCTGGGTAACAGCGGTGATTACCAGGTCGTTGGCGAAAACATCATTCATTCGCGATAGCATTTTGACTTATCCCTGTATTTATATTTATGTAAAAAAGTGATATAATCAGGATATACTACAGGGTAGCGTTGTAAACTGCATATATTTTATTAAAGAAAGGAACGAGAGCAGCGGATGAAAGCGAAGCCTAAAAGGCGCACCTCTAAGCTTGATGTAGAGGGACCGAATATACGTGTCGCATGGAATGATACACAGTCGCTCACGGCATCTTGGGAAATTGATGAACGTCAGAAGGAGGCTATTGAGCAGCGGTTTGCGATTCCGGTTTCTGAATTGCCGTTTGTACTTCGGCTGTATGACGTAACAGACCGGATGATCAAAAATGATGGCCTTGACTCGTATGTTGATTTTGATATCAACGTGCAGGCGTCAAATTGGCTTTTGTACGGAATCGAATCCACCCGTCAGTATTGTGTAGAATTAGGGGTGCGCATGGTTGACGGTCGGTACTATTCGCTGAAACGATCCGATCGGATCCTTCCCTATGCAGGGTAAAAAAGGGCAGATGCATCTGCCCTTTTTTACGCATGTGTTGATCGCTGTTATTTACGCGGGTTGAAGTACATGATGCGACCATTAAACAGGTGCAGTTCGGCTTTGTACTCTTTGGCCAAATATTTGCAAAATTCGTTAGCTTTTCCTTTATCCCCGTGTGTAGATTGTTCGGTCAGCGTTACCTGTATATAGTGTTCTTCGTTAGGATTGGTCTGTCCTTCGCTTTTCAGGTCCGGTTGTATGGCGTGCTTTTCCGTCTGGCGTGAACCAACGCCGATCAGAATATAACGATACAGCTTTTCGTCCGTGCCTTTTAAGTAAAACCATTGACCGCTTGCTTCCGGCTTTTGTTCGATCGTATACGGAAACGCAGAGTTCTGGTACTCCCATCCCAGCTGTTCCCCTGTCTTTGTTGTCATTTCGATATAACGTTGCAGTTTCTGTTTTACATCATCAAGAGTGACTTGCTTTGTAGTTGACCCTTCAACAAATTTTATGTAGGCGCTTCTGCTCATATATCCTCACTCCCACCCCGGGTTCTTATGATATCTTACCTTGAGTTTAGCACCGTACCCAATCTTTGACAACCGAAAACCGGATGAATTTCTATACATCTTTGCCGATTCTATTGTTGACTAAATTTTTAGAAAAATATACTATTGTATAGTAGATAAAATAATTTTCGATATATTTTCATGTTGTGGAGGGGGAAGGAGAGGCTAATTATGGATTACCACAACCAATCACAGGATTTGCATGAAGTACTTAACACATTGCGCGCTATTGCCGTCATCAATAAAGAGGATTGGGAAACAGCCGCAAGAAGTCTGGGGCTTGATTCGGCTGTCCAGCTTAATATTTTATGGATTGTGTATTGTTACGAAGGAGTACGTGTCACCCAGATTGCGGAATGGACGTTCTGGCATCCGTCCTCTGTTGTCATTCATGTGAAAAAGATGATGGAGAAGGGACTCGTCACAATTGAGAAGAGTGACAAAGATGGCCGCGTAGTCAATGTGTACTTGACTGAAAAAGGAAAGGGAATTATCGAAAAAAGTAAAGTACAGGCCCCGGAAGTGTTTCGCATTACACGGGCGCTTGAAAGCCTAGAGGAACGCTATGGTCGTAATGTGTCTGCACTCTTTTTCGAATGTTTGGACTTTTTAGCAGAAGAGCTTCATGGTTCAGAAAAAATTCACTGGTTGCGCGAAAGTGAAGACAAGATGCGTCGCATGGCTACCATGTAATGACAAAGGAGCGGAAAAGGCCGCTCCTTCATTTTTGAATCGGAAAAATGCTGATTTTCCGTTCGATTGTTTTGCCTTCTTCGTTTATGATAACAATTGTGATGGTTGTGTTTTCGCCGATGCTCTTCCGGCCGATGCGGAACAGTAAGCTTTCATTCGCTACCGAATGGGGAGCTACTTTTATTTCTGTAGGCAGTATGACATCCCAGTTTTCTGGAATGTTTTTGTATTTCAGCTTATAAGTGGCTGGTTTGTCGCGCAGATTTTCTACCTGCAGATTATACGTATAAATGATATGGTTTTCAGAGGGGACACCTTGCAAGTTTTTGTCAATACTTACGGTGAATCCCGTGCTTGTGAAGATGGCGAACAGCAAAATGGACACCATGACAGCCATAAGAACGGTAAGCACCAAGCCTGTGCCGCGGAACATATTTTTGATCCCGCCGGTTCGCGAATTTTTATCGGACAGAATCATTTGCAGCATCCCGTATGGGCAGGCGTTGCGACAGAACACGTGGCGCAGGCGGTTAACCATAATAAAAAAGAAGATTGTTGTTAGAACGTATGCCCAGAACGCCCATGCTCCTGTATCAAGAGAAGTGATTTCGCGAAATAAGTCTTTTGGATTGTAAAAATAGGCGATCATGCTAAAAGCGATGATTGGAGCGAATACGAGTGACAAACCGATATCGAGAACGGTGCGCAGTGCCGGATGATTGCGCAACGTTCTAGAATGAGTGATTTTTGTTAAGTATTTGGAAAACGTGTTGTGTGGACACAGCCAACCACAGAATTGGCGGCCGAACCACTGCGAGATGGAGACGAAGGTAAAAACAAGCACCAGAACAGTTAATAAGAGAATGTATCCTTCATTGAAGGAAAAGCTTTTTGTAAGCACATAAAAGTGCAGATGCGTTACATCAATCCGGAATATGTCCAGCAACGGTACAATAAAGAATAAAATAAGGATCGTAACTTGCATGAATGCGCGCTTACTCATTGCCTACACTCCTTTATATTCTCTTCCTGAATTCTTTATAGAGCAATAGAGTTGCACTTACTGAAATTTTCACATAGGAACTTTTGAAAAGAAAGTGAATAATTTATGACCTTTGCCCTTGGAAGGTACAGATTTACTATTTTTTAAATCAGAATTGTCAAATTATTGTTTTTGCAGTAAAATATGATTAATGACAAATTCAAGCAAATTACAAGGAGGGTTTCTGAAAATGTTCGAGCGCCTATACGAGACGTCAGAGACGACAAAAGCGAATTTTGTGGGCTTTGCATCTGAGAAGTCCCGCTACGATTTTGGGCTTATTTACACGAATCAATTTTTTGGAAAGCCTCTGGTGATTTGCATGCAGACGGGGCGTTCTTCACTGCTCTGTGCCGAAGATGCGCGAAACATCGAGGTATTGAAAGATAAGTTTGCGATTAAGGACGACGAGGAAGCGATGGAACTTTCCTTGTTTTTGCAGGGACATCTTCCAGATACAGACCATGCCTTGCCTCAGTACTAGTATTTAATGACAAGATTAAATGTAAACGCATACGTAAAAGCAAGCCTTCAGGAAATGTCTGGAGGCTTTTTAAGTAGCGAGGAAAGTGTATATGACTCTAAATCGATAAAGTGATATATGCTTTTCTTCCTACTGTTGCAGAGAAAAACTTGCGAGGCACTTGCCCGCGAGTTTTTTATTTTTGTACAAATATTTGTTTGAAAAATAGGTGCGCCTTTTAATTAAAAAACGATTGACACAATTAGTATGTCATATTATATTAATAATACAACATATTGTACGTTTATTTAGTGATTATACATCATTAAAAGCGCGTATTTACTAAATGGAGGGTGAGATTTATGGGGACAATCGTATGCCAACATTGCGAACAAATTATTGAACACTATGAGCATGAGAAGGTGGAAGTGCTGTACACATCCTGCGGTAACTGTCCGACTTGTGATGAGGAGAAATAATGAGCGTAAAAAACCCCCGCGGTTCTTGCGGGGGTTTTCGTATATGATACCGAGTTTTTATTTTATGGCTTGTGCCCGTTTAATGACTTTAACAGTCTGAATTGATTCGTCTTCCGGTCCCTGCACCGGCAGGCCAGCTTCCAGGTTTTCAAGTATATAGTCAATATTATCTTGTGTCATGATTTCTCCTGGAAGCACAATTGGAATACCTGGCGGATATACCATAATAAACTCAGCCATAATGCGTCCTGCCGCTTCACGAAGAGGAATCATTTCTGTTTCCGCATAGAACGCTTCCCTTGGTGACAGCGATAGTGCTGGAATGTTTGGCAGATGCACGGGGAGTGGTTGGATAGAATCTTTGCCGAGCTGAATGCGCGCCAGTTCGCGGAGCGCCTGTACAAGTGTTGTTACGGTCAAGATCGAATCACCTGGCGTAATGATACACAAAATGTTATACAGGTCGCTTAGCTCGACCTCAATGTTATACTTCTCGCGTAACCACACTTCTACTTGGTGTCCTGTTAGCCCAATTCCGCGCACCTGAATAATAAGCTTTGAAGGGTCCATGTCATATGTCGCTTCGCTGCCGAGAATTTCTTTGCCCACACAGTACAAGCCTGGAATTTCGTTGATTTCTTCCCGTGCGTACGCTGCCAGCTCAAGCACATGGTCTATCATCTCTTTGCCGTGCTCTACCAGTTGTCGGCGTGCCGCGTCAAGCGATGCGAGCAACAGATAAGAAGTGGATGTTGTCGTCAGCATACTGATTACGGATTTTACGCGGTTTGCGGATACGCGGCCTTCTTTCACATTCAAAATTGAGCTTTGCGTCATTGAACCGCCCAGCTTGTGCACGCTTGTGGCTGCCATATCAGCGCCTGCCTGCATTGCCGACAACGGTAGAGCATTATGGAAATGAATATGCACGCCATGCGCTTCATCTACAAGCACAGGAATGTCGTATTCGTGCACCAGATCCACGATTTCCTTCAGGTTGGCGGCAATGCCGAAATAAGTCGGGTTAATGACAAGTACCGCCTTGGCTGTCGGGTGTTGCTCCAATGCCTTGCGTACAGATTCGGTTGTAATGCCGTGCGCAATTCCTAAGTTTGTATCCATAACGGGGTGCACGAAAATCGGAATCGCGCCTGCGAAAATAATGGCAGACAATACGGACTTATGCACATTGCGCGGAACGATGATTTTGTCACCCGGTCCCACGACAGACATAATCATCGTCATAATGGCACCGCTCGTTCCTTGCACGGAAAAAAACGTATAGTCGGCGCCGAATGCTTCTGCCGCCAGTTCCTGCGCTTCTTTAATCATCCCTTTTGGATGATGGAGATCATCGAGCGGGGCGATATTGATTAAGTCGATCGATAGTGCATTCTTTCCGATAAAATCGCGGAACTCAGGAAGCATACCGCTTCCTTTTTTATGGCCCGGAATGTGAAACTGGATTGGATTGCGCCGGGCGTGTTCCAGGAGCCCCGTAAACAGGGGAGTTTTTGATTGATCCATAGAGCATTCCCCATTTCTGTATGTGATGTCGCCTTACGCGGTATAATCATTCATTACATTGCAAACAAATTAGAGTATATCAAAATGCATTTCTAATTTAAATCTTTCTTTGTTAAGGGGAACTGATTTCCATCTATTTTTTTATTTTTAATTGTTCTTAAAAATCAGAAAGGATTTTTAGAAGCTGAACGCGAATACAATCATATACAATTGTGTTGAAGGAGTGGGGAAAGGTATGAAAACACGCATAACAGAGATTTTCGGCATTAAATACCCTATTGTGCAAGGCGGGCTTGCATATCTGGCGTATGCTGAATTGGCAGCGGCTGTTTCCAACGCCGGCGGTTTGGGGCAGATTACGGCTATGACGTTAGGTACGGCGGAGAAATTGCGCGAAGAAATTCGGAAAGTACGCACGATGACCAATAAGCCCTTTGGGGTGAATTTCGCTATTGGACAGCATGGTAGACCGTATGAAGAATTGCTGGAAGTGGCGATCGAGGAAAAAGTTCCGGCCATCTCTGTGACTGGCGGGAACCCAAAGCCGATTTTTGAACGGCTGCAAGGAAAAGATATTCGTACACTCGTGCTGGTGGCTGGGGTACGGCAGGCGCAAAAAGCGGAAGAATTGGGCGCGGACGCGGTGATGGCAGTCGGTCAGGAGGGCGGAGGCCATCTCGGACGTGACGATATCGGGACAATGGTACTTATCCCCCGTGTGGTAGAATCGGTTTCGATTCCAGTACTTGCAAGCGGCGGTATTGGTGACGGACGCGGACTGCTGGCAGCGCTTGCGCTAGGGGCAGAAGGAATTGAGATGGGAACGCGATTTATCGCTACTCAGGAGTGTATTCATGCGAGTGAAGCGTATAAGCAAGCCATTCTCACCAGCAAGGAAACCGATACAGTTATCATTAAGCGTACGCTTGGCGCTCCGGGCCGCGTATTGAAGACGCCGCATGCGCTCAACATTGTTGCACGCGAGCAGGAAGGAGCGACGTATGAAGATTTGAAGGATATGATTAGCGGCAAAGCAAACCGTGAGTATATTTACAACGGAAACGAAGAGGCTGGATATGGTTGGGCAGGACAAGTGATCGGGCTGATCCACAGTATTCCGACGGTTCAGGAGTTATTCGATGAGATCATTTCCCAGGCGGAGGAAGGCCGCAAGCGGCTGGAGATGATTTTCGGAGCCAAGGTACATCGCTAATAAGGATTATTTAAAAACAAGGCCATCCTCTCCTTCTTTCTTTTGACTTTATTGTCTTTTTCATCCACGAAGCCAATTCGTTCTTCAAGCGGAGCGCACAAAACATCCGGATATCTCGAAAGGAAGACAACAGAGTGCTTTTCTCGCTTTCCGAACGGCTTTGTTAGAGTGAGGCAAAATCGCCGGAGAAGAGAAGGAGAGGAATGGATTCAGGTATGAACATCATAAAACGTCGATAAGCTGAACGGCTAAGCTTGTACGTAGTCAGTAGCCTTTTCAGTTACCGGAAAGCTTTGTGTTGAAGGTAAGCGTCCGCCCGCTTCCTTTGCCAAGCGGTAGAGAGGAAGCAGCGTACGGAACGTGTTTTCCACTGTTTTCATTAATTCGTTTCCTGACATGACGATTGCTTTTTCGCGGTCGATGGTAATGCCGCAGAGAATTTCTGATTTCTTGTTCTTTTTTAATTTATGTATCATTTCTTGTGCTTTGTCTTCATCCATTTGACTGTGTTGAAATACGTCTGGCTTCGTATGATCAAATGACCAAACGAACGATTTGGGGATGTTTTTTTCAATGGTTGTCCATTCTTTTTCCAAGCGTTCGGCAAACGCTGGCTTTATCGGGCATTCGTAGATGATGGCGAACCAGATGAACATATGGCTTTCCCAAAGTCCTACTTGGAAGTGCGGTAGCATTTTGTAGCCGCGTTTGTTCGCCGCCCATGCGACCCATGTGTCGTTTGGAGGATGTACGGTACGCCTTGCGTGTTTGGCGACATGGTAAAACATCTCATCTTTTGTTTCTGCTGATAAAAACAAAGCTATTTCTTTTCCTAATTCCTCTAGTTTTGGGCGAATTGTAGCTCTCAGCGCTTTCATACGCGCATCGAGCCCTGGAACAGCAAATACGGCAAAATCCTGCTCAGTGAAGCTGTGCATATTCGGGTTCCTCCTCGTCAAAATCTGTTCTCATCGTACCATGCGATGCATAAAATGTGAACACAGGCTGCCTGTATGCTTTTCTCTTGTCGTAGTGAAGTCGATTGTTGCAGACAAGCTAGATTGGTAATAGAAACACATTGCTTTTGTTTGATGAATATAGTACAATAAACATAATAAATTAAATATTTTGAAAATTCTACGAATGGAGGGGTAGTTGTGCACACATTTGAACAGATTGAGTACAGCGACGTAGCTTTATGGTTTAACGAAGAGCAGATACACGAACTTGTGGCACATATCGTCGAAGCAGGTATGAGCATCGCATGGAAAGAAACGAAGAAATACTTTACCCTCTCCGTCCGGACAGAACATAAAACTCATTGGTTAACGTTTCGTAAGGTGGGCGCGCGCTATCGTTTGCGCGATCGCCATTATAATATTTCCGATCCGCGCTTTGAAAAGATTTTGCAGTATTTTATTGAACAGGTGAAAGGGCATGCGGTAGTGAAAATCTTCTTCGGAGGACAGCTTGTCATTCAAAAAATTCGCTATGGAGAAGCGGAACAAATTATAAAAATTTCCGGTGCTTCTAAAGAGGTTATTTTCGAGAAGGAGTGTTCTGTCTCGATGGAAGAAGTAATGGCAGTGCTTTGTCGGCGCGATGCTGAAGAAAGGATTCCGGTGCTGACGCTTGAAATTGACTATGAATTGGCGGTGCTGCATGAAGCGATGGAAGCGGGAGATGAAGAGACGATTGCAGCTTGCAAGCAAAAGCTCAGCAAGCTTCATCAGGAAATGGTGATGCTAGAAGTATAATTGTAAAGGAAAGCAGGAAATAGTTTTTCCATGGAGAAATAAGTAAAGCATACTTCACCCGGAGTATGCTTTTTTGCATTTTGGATATCGCATACTAACAGAGAAGACATTTTGACTTGCGGAGGGTAGAGCATGAAAGTAAAAATCTCAAAAGAAACAATTTCTTCCATCGCTACGGATTGTTTGATTGTGACATATTGTGAGGATCAAGACACGGTGAAGGGATACGCGAAAATTGTCGACACCGCGCTTGAACACCGTATTTCGCTACTGATTGCGGAAAAAGAAATCCGTGGAACCTTCGGGGAAGTAACATTGCTGCATAACTGGGGCAAGATTCCGGCCAAGCGGACGCTTGTCCTTGGTTTGGGTAAAGAAAAGGAATTAACAGTGGCTAAAGTGCGCGACGCGATTGGAATCGCTGCCCGTTACGCCCAGAAGCGCGGAGTTAAAAACATTACATTTGGTGTATCGAATTATTATGTCGAGAAGCAACTCTGGAATGCAGTCGATATTGTGCAAAATGTTGTGGAAGGCGTTGCGCTTGGAACGTACACCTTCGCAGGTTATAAAAAGCGTGAGGAGCAGCCTTTCGTTATCGAAGAGTTTATCTTAGGAGTAGACGAAAAGATGGAACAAAGCGCGATCCAAGCTGGACTCGACAGGGCGGACGTCGCGGCGTATGCGACGAATCTGGCGCGTGATTTGGTAAATGAGCCAGGAAATAAAATGACGCCAGCAATCTTAGCGGAGCGTGCGCGCGAAGTGGCACATCGTCGAAATTTAGAAATTAAAGTGCTGGATCGAGAAGAGTTAGAAGAGCTTGGCATGGGTGCATTGCTGGCTGTTGGTCAAGCGAGCGCCAACGCGCCTAAAATGATTGTCATGAAATATTATGGGGCGGCTGACAGCAAAGAAGTGCTCGGATACGTAGGCAAAGGTGTCACATTTGATACTGGCGGCATTCAGGTAAAACCTGATGAAGGTATGGGTGAGATGAAAACTGATATGGCGGGAGCCGCAGCTGTTATCGCCGCGATGGATGCCATTGGTGCGCTACAGCCGCATGTCAATGTAATCGCGGTGATTCCCGCATGCGAAAATATGATTTCGGGCAACAATCTGAAGCCGGCGGATGTTATCACTTCCTTTTCCGGCAAAACCATTGAGGTCGTGCATACCGATGCGGAAGGCAGACTCATTCTGGCAGATGGGGTTGCATACGCCAAGCATCTTGGCGCAACTAAACTTGTTGATGTGGCAACGCTTACCGGCTCCGTCATTTCCGCGCTTGGGCATGTCGCAACCGGCATGATCACCAATAATGAACAATGGCTTGAAGAAGTAAAGGCAGCAGCGCGCATTGCAGGCGAAAAAATGTGGCAGTTACCGAACTTTGAAGAATATCAGGAATATATCCAGAGCGAAATTGCTGATATTAAGAATGATGCGGGACGTCCAGCCGGTTGTATCCAAGGCGGCATTTTTATCGGCGCGTTTGCTGGAGATACGCCTTGGGTGCATCTTGACATTGCAGGTACAGCTACAACCGACAAGGACAGAGGTCACAATCCGACAGGAGCAACCGGCGTAGCGGTGCGCACGCTCATTCAACTGGCTATCCGCTTTGGCGGAAAATAAAGACCATAAGAAAAAAGCTTTTTCCTTTATTTAGGAGAAAGCTTTTTTCTTATGTTTCGGACAAGCTAGGTTTATTTTTGTCCGGTAAAATTGGCATAATTATTTAAATGTCGGTGATTCGGTGTAGTCATGAGGCTTTCCCTGATATAAAATAAACACGTTGTGGATTTTTTGTAGTGAAAGGATGGTATAGCCGTGGAGGTATGGTTCACGAAAGAGATCGCCATGGGCATCGTCGGTCTTTTTCTTATTATGTTCCTTCTCCTTTTCATCTGGAACATTGTACTTAGCGTAAAATTTGGACGGTTACAGAAACGGTTCCGGAGGATGGCGCAAGGCAGTTCCAAAGAAAATTTGGAGCAGATGTTAGAGAAACTGTTCGATCGTATGGAAACTCTGGAGAATTCTCAGCGGGCGGTTGAACAGTTGACAGAGAGTATGCGGGCGCGTATCCGGGAACAAAAAGGCCGGCTTGGCATTCTTCGGTTTTCTGCATTTGAAAACGAAGGAAGCGACTTAAGCTTTTCTTTCGCGCTTGTGGATGAAAATAACAACGGAATGGTCATGACAAGCATTTATGGGCGTCATGAATCCCGGGTATATGCGAAACCGGTTGAGAACGGGGCTTCATTGTACGCATTGTCCGAAGAAGAAAAGCAGGCGCTTGCGCTGGCGATAAAAAATGGGGCTAAAGACGAATAAAAAAGTATTGCATGTTTGCTTCAACCGTGTTATGTTATTTCTCGTTAAGAAAATTTGTGATTAGGAACCAGGATTCACTTAAAGGGTGGGAATGTTCATCGCTCACTCGCCCCCGTGGTGAATGACGTAGGTCCTAGAGATGTTTACAATACTCATCCTAGGAAGGGGGAGCTGGAAGATGGAATACTTAACTTTCGGCAGACACATTGCAATTGATGTTTGGGGAGTGGATTTTGAGCGTTTGAATAACGCCGAATTCCTAAAAAACCATATGGTAGAAGCGGCAGAAGCTTGCGGCGCGACCGTGTTGTCGGTGCAGGCGAAACAGTTTGAACCGCAGGGCGCGACTGTACTTGTTATGCTTTCGGAAAGCCATCTTTCGATTCATACCTATCCTGAAAAAGGCTTTGCTGCCCTAGACTGCTACACTTGCGGTGAAACAGTGGATCCGCAGATTGCTATTGATTACATGGTTTCTATTTTAAAACCGGAAAAATACTATGTGAAAAAGTTAGTTCGCGGTATGGGTGAAATGGAAATTGTAACGCCAAAAGTGAACCCGAACTACATTCATGCGTAAAAAGAGAGGTGTTTACACCTCTCTTTTTTGTATCTATGCTTTTCAGCAGTTGTTTTTTGCTGGCAGGCTGGTTTAAGATGAGAACATATATAAGTTTTCATAGGCGGGAGATATATGAAATATCCAGAATTTTTTCTTATTTTTGTATTGACGGCGGTTACATATGAACTCGGTTTCGCACAAAAGCTGCCGATTCTTAAAAAAGCGATCATTTATGTATTACTTCTTGTTGGCGCGTTTCCGCTGACAATTTTAAACGCTATAGGATTGTCGATGATTCCAGCGTTGTGCGTGGCTGTCGCCGTGCTTGCTATCGTTCGTATTCGCAGGAAAGTTGCGAAGTCGTGGCGCGAAAAAGAATATAAGGGGTGATAGTATGCTGTGGTTAACTCCTGTTTCCTTGACACCGGACGATAAGTATTGAAAGATGAGGCGCGGAAGTTGCTGGCGGTTGTTTTCGGTATTTTCGGGCCGGTGGCCGAACGGATGTCTTACTGGCTTGAACGGGGCGATTACGTCATTCTTATAAAAGAATAGAGGGAAAGGAGAGAGTGCGATGAAGCGGTTGGAAAATGCTTTGTTTGACTATTTGCAGATAAAGGTCGTTTCCGATGCCCGGCCTGAGGATAATGCGGCAAAGAAAACAAGTGATTTTTTCTATTCCATCCTTAAGGAAGATTATAAACTTGAGGGCTTGGAAATTACAAAAGACGATACGATGTATCATATAAAATATATATCTGACGGTAAAACCAAAACACAGTTTTTCGATAGGGAAGCTGTAGAGCAATTGCTTTCGGCGATTGAAGCGGAGCCGCGTTATGGCCGGTAAGGAGAGGATACCCCTCTCCTTTTTGCTGATTTTATGATTCTCGTACATAATTAGAGTATAGAAAAGAAAGCACAGGTCGAGCAGGGAAGGAGGAAATAGATGAGAGTACGGGATTACATGACGCCCAATCCGATTGTATTGCATAAGGAAGACCCGATTAGCCGGGCGGCGTCGCTACTTTTGGAAAACCGAATTGATGGCCTGCCAGTGGTGGATGAGGCGCATAAACTTATCGGCCTTGTAACAAAATCGCACGTATTCCGAGCGATGAAAAACCATTTGCCTGAGGAAACACCGGTAGGTATACTTATGCAGACTCGGCTCGTCACATTGTATGACGATCAGCAAATTTATGAGGACTGGGATGAAGAATTGGATGCAGGTCGCCTGCCTGTTATTGACCGTTCTGGCACGTTGGTTGGCATTTTGACGCGTACCGACATTTTGCGCGCGTTCGAACACCAGACGCGGAAAACCATATCACAATTAGATGCCATTTTACAATCTACGTATCATGGCATTGTAGCTGTTGATTTAACGGGGCATGTGCTATCCATTAACCAAGCGGCTGAAAGGCTCTTGGGCATTTCGCAAAAAAATATGATCCGCACATCCATTACAGAATTAGTATCTGATAAGACATTGTTGAACCTGCTTCTTTCGCTTGAAAAACAGCATATGGTGCGGCTTGACTACGGCGGACGCAAATTGTTGATTAACCATACTCCGATTGTGACTGATGAGGGAAAAAAAATCGGAATGGCAAGCGTCATGCAGGACATTACAGAGCTTGAAGTGATTTCCCAGGAATTGACTGCCATGCAAAAGTTAAACCGTGAACTAGATACAATTATCGAGTCGTCTCATGATGGAATTGTCGTAACCGACCGGAACGGCGTCATTCGCCATTTTAATCAGGCCTTTAGTCGAATGACAGGCTTGCCGGCGTACGAAGCGATCGGTTGTAAGGAAGAAGAATTAGAGCGGCGAGGAATCATTTCCCAGGCGGTTAGCAGGCTGGTTATCGAAAAGAAAAAAAGGGTAAGCGTGATTCAGCATGCGGCGAACGGTAGCGTGCTTTTATCGACGGGAACGCCGATTTTAGACGATGAAACAGGGGAAATCCTACAGATTGTTATGAATTGTCGAGACTTAAGCCAGCTGAACCGGGTAAAAGCGGAGTTGGAAGAAGCGAAGCAGCTTTCTGAACGATACCATTCCGAGCTGGAAGTATTGCGCGCGCAGCAAATGGAAATCGAAGGAATTATTGCGGAAAGCGAAGAAATGCGTAACATTCTGCAGATGTGTATCCGCATCGCCCCGGTTGATACGTCCATTTTGATTCTCGGAGAATCAGGCGTTGGAAAGGGGGTGCTTGCCAAGCTGATTCATCAGCGGAGCGATCGGGGACGCGGCCCGTTCATTTCCATCAATTGTGGCGCGATTCCTAGCAATTTGTTGGAGTCGGAATTGTTCGGGTACGCATCAGGCGCTTTTACGGGGGCACAGCAGAAAGGTAAGCCCGGCCTCATTGAACTTGCAGATGGAGGCACACTATTTTTGGACGAAATCGGAGACCTGCCACTTGATCTTCAAGTAAAATTGTTGACGGTGTTGCAGGAAAAACATGTTACCCGCATTGGGGATGTGAAGGAAAGGGCCGTCGATTTTCGGTTAATTGCCGCAACAAACGCTAATTTGCTGGAACGAGTACAGACAGGAACGTTTCGGGAAGATTTGTATTACCGGATTAATGTTGTTCCCATCGAAGTGCCGCCGTTGCGTAAGCGACGGGAGGATTTGTTCCCGATGATCCGGTATTTCTTGAACAAGTTTAATGAAAAGCACCATACAAATAAGCGTATTTCCTATGAATCGTTGGAAGTGATGCAAGCGTATTCGTGGCCGGGCAATGTGCGGGAATTAGAAAATATCATCGAGCGCCTGGTGGTAACGACTGTAGACCCGATCATTGAAGTAAAGCATCTTCCAAAATTGATGCTTGGGGCGAATCTTGCCTCGGTCGCTTTTCCGATGGAAGAAAAGCGAGAGGTGGGCATGCATTCAAAGATGGTTCTTCATGCGGCGGATCAGGAGAGTGAAAAAGAGCGTTTGCTTGCATTGTATGAAAAATACCGCAGTACCCGAAAAGTAGCGAAAGTGCTTGGAGTTCATCAATCGACAGTCGTTCGCAGGTTGAATAAGTACGGGGTTCAGCAGAAAAAGTGATGCATATGCATCGGTGATGCGAGGATTGATGCAAAAATTGATGCATATGCATCAATTTTCTAAGAACAAAGTGCGCAAAATGTGCTAAAAAAGCTTGGGGTGGAATTTGGCATTGAATTTGCATTATTATAAAAAGTATAGAGGATGAATAAATAAACTATCGCAAGTTTTACTGGAGAGAACTATATTATATACATTATTATTCAATCAAAAAAGTGTCGCGGTGGGAAACTTATACAATATAAACAATAAAACATAATTAAAGATAAAAAACGGAGAAAGTCACCCCGTCAAGAGAGTGGAGAGTAACCCAAGTGAACGGTATATATCTTGCGATAGTTTATTTTCATCTAAAATCGCATAGGTTCCCCCTGCCTCTAAGCGAGCACTAGTGTAGGAGGGGAGTGACTTTCACCATTTTCAGCGATCATACTGCTTTCCAATTGGCTGTTGAGGATACGTTTCTACGCAGTGTACAATAAAAGTATCCTCGTGTCCAAGGAGGTTTTGCTTATGGCAGAAGTTGTGGCGCAATCTTTAAGCCAGGAATTGCTTTCACTGCTTCAGGGTGAGCGGTTTGTCATGCTTTCCACGATCAGCAAACAATCCGGCGCTCCGTATGTAAGCGCAATTTCGTGGGTGTATGCGCCGGAAGTATCTACTATTTTGTTTGCTGTGAACAGCAAATCAGTGATCGTTGAAAACATTCAGCATAATCATCTAGTTACGCTGAGTGTGTTTGCTGAGGGTTCCGTATATTCGATTCATGGGCGCGCGCGGATTAAAGCGGATCGTATGGAAAATGTCCCGCTTAAGCTTACGATGGTGGAGATTACCATTGAGGAAGTGCGTGATGTTATGTTTTATGGCTCGCGCATTGCCATTGAGCCGCGTTATGAGAAGACGTATGATACGCGCGCAGCGGAAAAATTGGATAAACAGGTTATGCAAGCGCTTAAAAATGCCTAGTCGTATGACTAGGCATTTTGTTGTGTGTGCCCGGCATGGGCGTCATCTCTAGGGTTCAAGTCCCGAGTGGCGAAGGCAGTAGTAGCCATTAGCTTGTGGCAAGGGTGTCGACCGTGAGGTCGAATCTGAAGGAAGCCGGCGGCAAACCTCCGGCCTGAGGAACACGAATCTCATATAAGGCCAGCGTTCGTTGGATGAGCCTGCACAACAAGGCGAAGTCCATACTGCCGAAGGCGAGCGAAGGTAAATGAGGCAGGTAGATGGCGGGGAAGATGGCGCTCTTACCCGGGGAGGTCTGTCTGATAGGCCGAGTATCCTTGGTAACCTCATTCGCGAGAATGAGTTGAACAGACAGAAGTCAGCAGAGGTCATAGTACATGCCATGTGACGACATGACATGGAAGGGCCGAACATTATGGAGAACGAAAGACCAGGCGTTCGAAGACACGCGATGAAGGCAGACAATCCGTATGGACTTATCCGAAGGAGGATGTGGTGAATTCCACGGGGGACTTCGGAAGGGCAGAGTGTGCCTTCGGCACAAATGGAACCTTTCGCTCACGCAAGGAGTGTACGTTCAATGATGGAACAATTGTTAGCACGGGACAATCTCTTACGTGCCTTGAAACAGGTAGAACGAAATAAAGGAAGTCATGGTGTGGACGGTATGTCCGTAAAATCCCTACGTAGATATATCATGGACCACTGGCATGACATTCGTCGTTCCATTGAGGCGGGAACTTATGAACCGAGGCCTGTCCGTCGCGTCGAAATCCCGAAGCCGAACGGAGGAGTCCGACAGTTAGGTATCCCTACCGTGCTCGACCGTTTCATCCAACAGGTAATTGCACAGATACTTACCCCTGTGTTTGACCCTTATTTTTCCGAACATAGTTATGGATTCCGCCCCTCACGGCGCGGACATGACGCGGTACGAAAAGCAAAGCAATACATTCAGCAAGGCTATCGATGGGTAGTTGACCTTGAAAAGTTCTTTGACCGTGTCCATCATGACCGACTGATGGCAAGAATAGCGGAGAAAATAGAAGATAAGAAGCTTCTCCTGCTTATCCGTCGTTTCCTCCAATCTGGCGTTATGGTGAACGGTGTAGTTCTTAATCCTACAGAGGGAACACCGCAAGGTGGCCCACTGAGTCCGCTTCTCTCCAATATTGTATTGGATGAATTGGATAAAGAACTTGAAAAGCGGGGACATAAATTTGTTCGCTACGCGGATGACTGTAATATCTACGTACGAACCCACAAAGCAGGTGAACGGGTGAAACAGTCTGTCACTGCCTTTATCAAAGGGAAGCTAAAATTGAAGGTCAATCAAGAAAAGAGTGCTGTTGACCGACCATGGAAACGCAAGTTTCTCGGTTTCAGTTTTACTTCTCTCCTTGAACCAAAGATTCGCATTGCAAAACAGTCACTACAGCGGGTGAAGCAGAAAATCCGTCAGATTACATCTCGACGCATGGGTGCGCAGGCGACTGCGTATGTGTTTGTGGAAAGAGTGGAAACTTCCCCGAACAAAAGTGAAAAGGCTTCTCGCTTTAGGCGTGCCTAGAGGAAAAGCCTATGAGTGGGGAAATTCCCGTAAGGGATACTGGCGTATCGCCAAAAGCCCTGTTTTACATCGGACTCTTGATAAACGATTCTTCGAATCGTATCAACTTAAGAGTCTAAAAGAACGATATCACGCCTTGCGGCGTACATAATGAACCGCCGTATACCGAACGGTACGTACGGTGGTGTGAGAGGACGGGGGCTAGTCACCCCCTCCTACTCGATTATTGCTTGGTGCTTCGCAGCTGATTGCGTTCTAGAAGACGAGGCGGCGCTTGCGGAACGATACGGCCAGCGATATCGGCCAGTTCCTCTGCGAATCCCGCAATCGGACGGCCGCGGCGAATGTCCGCGTTTATTTCCTTAAGCCGCTGTACGATATCCGGGTCAGCGGTAATCAAAGCTCTCGCTCCCTGGGGATCTTCCCTAAGGGATTCCGCTACCGAATATTTAATGGTACCGACTCGCGAGCGATCAAGCCTGGCATCGACATCGATGCCGACGATGGCTACCTTACCAAATACAACAGCGGTGGCACTGTTTACTTTTGGCACGCTGGAAGCGAGTTTCACCAGTCTATCCGCGGTTGCTTTGGCATTTTGCGGTTGCTTCGGTTTCGGTGCTGTTTGTTGCACACGCTGGGTTCCATTGCTTTGTGGAGCGGGTTTAGGGCTTGCCTTTTTATTTGCACTGCATCCGGCAAATATAAGAGCAAGGACAATGAGTGGCAAGAGCAAACGTTCTTTCATCTTGTCACATCCTTTCCGGTATTGAAATGCATAAGCTTTATGCGTAGTGTTTCGCAAACCGAAAGGAGTCATACATGATTTTTCCTTCTAGAATATTTTTGTGACATACACTAACAACAAATCTCCGTAAACCATAAAGTAAAGTAAAGCGAATGTATTAACGGTTACACTTTATTTGTACTTGCAAACAAAAAAGCTTTCAGCAAGCGTTTTTTATGCGTTTGCCGCTGGATAGCATCCATATATATTGCCTTGGGAGGCGAGACATTGAAAAAAATCTATGTCTTAGATACGAATGTATTGTTGCAGGATCCGCTGGCGATTTTTTCGTTTCAGGATAACGATGTTGTATTACCAGCCGTGGTATTGGAAGAGGTGGATTCGAAAAAAAGGTTGATGGATGAAATAGGAAGGAACGCGCGACATGTAGCCAGGTTGCTGGATGAACTGAGGGTGAAAGGACAACTGCACAATGGAGTCATGATGGAAAATGGCGGCCGTTTACGGGTGGAATTAAACCATCGCTCTTTTGCCAGGATGCAGGAGTTATTTCACGATATGACGAATGACAATCGGATTCTTGCAGTGGCTATGAATCTACATGATGAAGAACAGCAAAAACAGCATCCACGGCCCGTGATTTTAGTGTCAAAAGACGCATTGCTGCGGGTAAAAGCCGATGCGATTGGACTTGTGGCGGAAGATTTTTTATCCGACCGTGTGGTGCATGAGTTCTCCAGTCTCTATAAAGGATATACGATCATCAATGTTCCTGTTGATATTATTCAAAAATTTTACAGCATGCCCCTGTTTGAAATTCAAAATTTTCTTCCCGGTCGCTCTTTTTTGCCAAATGAGTTCCTGATCTTGAAAGATGAACTGGGATCATCGGCATCGGCCATCGGGCGGGTCAGCGGTGACAGAAAGTATTTGCTTCCTCTAGTGTTTGGTGACGAATTTGTTTGGGGAGTCAAAGCGCGTAACGCTCAGCAGAAAATGGCGATGGAATTGCTATTAAACAAAGAGATACCGCTTGTAACCCTTACTGGTAAGGCTGGTACAGGCAAAACGCTGCTCTCGCTTGCTGCTGGTTTGATGCAAACGGAAGATGAACACGCATACAAAAAATTGCTAGTAGCAAGACCCATTGTGCCGCTTGGCAAAGACATCGGCTATTTGCCGGGTGAAAAAGAAGAGAAGCTTCGTCCTTGGATGCAGCCGATTTATGATAACCTGGAGTATTTGTTTAACACGAAACAGTCGCGGGATTTGGATAAAATTTTGGCGGGTCTTGGAAGTATTCAGGTGGAGGCGTTGACGTATATTCGCGGACGCAGCATCCCCGAGCAGTTTATCATTATTGACGAAGCACAGAATTTAACAAAGCATGAAGTAAAAACAATTTTGACAAGGGTTGGAGAAAACAGCAAGATCATCCTGATGGGTGACCCGCAGCAAATTGACCATCCGTATCTTGATGAAGTAAACAACGGGCTGACGTATGTGGTAGAAATATTTAAAACCGAGAAAATGTCGGGACACATTACATTGCATAAAGGTGAACGGTCTTTGCTGGCGCAACTCGCGGCCGACTTGCTATAAGAGAATGGTAAAAGCTCTATCCGCTTCCGGGTAGAGCTTTTGCTTTTCGTTTTATGGAGAAAGATGTTACACTAAAAAAAAACAAGAAGAGGGGGAGTTTTGATTGCGTATTTATACTTTTCCGTTAGGACCGCTGCAAACGAACTGTTATATTATCGCCAACGAAGAAACAAACGAAGCGATTATTATTGATGCGGGGATGCATCCAGGCTCGTTGCTTGACAAAGCGTCCGAATACAAAGTGCGGGCGATTTTGATGACGCATGCTCATTTTGACCATATGGGCGGATTGGATGAAATCCGGAAGAAAACCGGTGCCCCTGTATATATTCACCCGAATGAGCAGGAATGGCTGCAAAATCCGGATTTAAACGGTTCTTCACACTGGCCGATGGTCGGAGATGCAATGAGGACAGAACGGGCGGAATACGAACTTGCAGACGGAGATGTTCTGGATTTGGCCGGTATGAGCATACGTGTGTTGGAGACGCCGGGACATACGCCAGGTGGAGTATCTTTTCTGATTGGTGAGCATTTATTTAGCGGGGATACGCTGTTTGCCCATTCCATTGGCAGGACCGATTTGCCGGGCGGAAACTACGGGCAACTGATTCGCAGTATTCAGGAGAAGCTCATGCCGCTTCCCGAAGAAACGCATGTATACCCGGGGCACGGGCCTGAGACTACTATCGGATTTGAGAAAATGCATAATCCGTTTATTGCTGGAACGTTACGGTAATACTAGGATTGTCACATACTTTTCACACTAGTGTTGTGTTACATTTCCACAAAAGGCACGAACATTGCTAAACTAAAAGATAGAAGGGCTTGGAAGAATGAGGATATTCATGGATGTTTGGTGATTTACTGTCAAGAAAGGGAATGGTGAAAGAATGTTGTTGGGAATGTCCATCGGAACATGGATTTTACTCATCACTATGGTTTGCTTCTCCGGCTCCGCCCTGCTGATCTGGTATGCTGCCAAAACAAGCGGACAGTTTGACGATGTAGAAGGCGTAAAGTATCGAATGCTTGAAGAAGAGTCCGCTGTGGATGCGCCAATTGATGCAAAGCGTTGAAAAAGCATACTTGCCTGAGTATGCTTTTTTTTTGTCGTATAAGAAAGGATATGTTACTTTATCACTATAAAGTAACATATCCTTTCTTTCTATGAGTAAACGGGGAAACACTTGCAAGGCGTGTGCCAAACGTTGCCTTTTTCCATGAGGAGCGTGTGGCACTTTTATGTATTACCATATGTACGCATAGAAAGACAATAAGTCATCTATATTTTATTTGGAAACTTGTCATTTTTCTAACAAAAATCTCATGCCATGTTATAATGAATTAAGAAAAAGGAAAACACCACCTTGGGGTATAGGTGGTGTTTTAGGGGGAGGATTAGAATTTAGAGTTAAACTACTAATAGGGTGGGGCACTGCCCCTGGGTTTTACATATGGGATGTTAATTAAATGATAAATCTCTTTTTAAACTATGTCAATAGTGTTAAGTAGTAATTTGTTTTTTGTTGCTCTCAGCATCATTTTTTTAATAAACTAACTACCAGGATGAATGAATATTCTTTATAGCATGAGTTTTCGTGCCGTATCATCTATAACATACACTCTTGTTTTAGCTCTCACTTTTTCTACGTGAAAATTTATAGCTACTTTTACATCGTTTGATTTATTAAAGTCTATAAATTCTTTTATGGAAAAAGTGGTGGAAGGATTTACGAATATAAGGGGAAGAAAGAATCATTATGAATGTTATATCAGTTATCAAAGATAAAATACGAAATGCGCCAGAAAAAATGATTCCGTTCCGCACATATATGGAATATGCGCTCTATCATCCACAAAGCGGCTATTATCAGCGTTATAATCAAAAAATTGGGAAAAAAGGGGATTTTTACACCAATGTTTCCGTTGGCTCGGTGTATGGTGAAGTGATGGCCGATGTCATTTGGGAGATGATTGTGAAACTTCCGGATGATAGGCCGCGAGCGATTGTGGAGATAGGAGGCGGTACGGGACAACTAAGCGCCCAGATTCTTCATTATTTTAAGGAGAAGTGTCTTCTTCCGCTGCAAAACATTACCTATATCATGATTGAGTCAAGCAACTATCACCGTCGTTTACAGAAAGAAACGCTGGAAACGTTTCGGGATATGGTAGAAATAAGATGGTATGAAAGTATGGCGCAGGCAAAAAAAGAGATTCCAGAATTGCGAGGTGTGTTGTTTTCAAACGAGCTTGCTGATGCATTTCCTGTTCATCTTATTGAATATAGAGATGGAGAGTGGCAAGAGGTATATGTAACAGAAAATAAAAACAGCACACAAAAATTCAGCGAAAAACTGGGCCCGCTTTCGGTTCCGGAATTGGGTGTCTATATTAAAAGAGAAAACATCCCGTCTCTTGAAGGATATCGTACGGAAGTGAACTTGGCGGCTTTGCAATGGATGATAGAAATGGCGGAATGGCTTACGCAGGGATACGTTTTGACTGTGGATTATGGATACGAACGGAAGATATTATATGCACCTTCAAGAAATGCGGGCACATTGCTTTGTTACCGAGCTCATACCGTAAGCGAGAACCCGTATAAATATCCGGGAGAGTGCGATATGACTTCTCATGTGAATTTTTCTGCACTGATGGACGCAGGGATGCTTCATGGGTTGGAAACGATAGGATTTTATTCGCAGCAGCAATTCTTAATTCAAGCGGGGATTTTGACGCGTCTTCAAGGACACGCGGGCGGTGATCCGTTTGCCAGCAAAGCAGCGAAACGAAACCGCGCTATTCGTCAGCTAATTATGCCTGAAGGTATGGGACAGGCGTTCTGCGTGCTTATTCAAGCGAAAAAGACCGATCATAAGCTTGCATGTTGCCGTCCGTGGGATTTTTGAAATAAACAAAAAACGGAGGGGGGCATCAAAACTCCGCTCCGTTTTCGACGTGTTACAGAAATGAAACGACAGTATTTATCGCTGCGCTTGCATGGACCTCATCCAGATTTTTCTGATAATTACCGAAGGTTGCATAGAACATAAACCCAGTAAACGCTAACAATAAATAAGTCATGAAAATAATCATGTATGTTTTTTCAGACAAATCAACGTAGCTGAGAGCTAAGAACATCCCTGTTTGTGCAAAGAATAAGAGCGCCATTGTTTGCAGTCCACCCCATAACCCCATTAAAGCAATCACCAGGCAAAAAAACGCAAGTACACGGTACATGCGTGCCATCCTCATTCCCCTCCTTATAGCTACAATATGGATAATCTATGAAATATTATAATCCAGCAGTAAAGGACTGTAAACGTGAAGGTTTGTCTATCGAATAAACCCTTAGGACAGGCGAAGCATTGTATAGTCGCAGGACTTGCACCCTACCAGCATGGAATTTTCTTCGATTAAAGAAATATTTTTACCGAAATACGTTTCAAAAATTCCTAATAGTAACGCATGGTGCATACGACAAATGCTTTCTGGATGATTAATGGCCGCTTCTTTAAATGTGCAGTTGAATACGCGGAAGCGGAGATTTTGCCCGTCGGTGAGTTCGATTTCAGGGTGTAATCCTTGCGCTACCACGAGGCGCTGAATGGAAGCGATTTTTTCCTCTATGTTCATTTCGGTAATGCTCACGCGTTCTTTTTCGATGGCCTGTCTCGCTGCCTCATGCCCGAATTTGCGGCCCATTTCATAAAGAGCTTTCTGCCCTTCTTCTCCTAAAGTTACGAGCGTTTCTATGGCGATGTTGGCAAGTAACTGATAATCCCGCGGTGGGAATTGTAGGCTAATCATCTGATCGGATAGCGAGTAAAGACGACTTGGACGGCCGCCTTTTCCAGTTTTTTCGGAGGTGGAAGTAAGCAGATTGACGTCCTCTAATTTTGTTAGATGGAGTCGCGCGACATTTGGGTGAATATCAAATTGTTCAGCAATTTCCTGAACGGTAACGGTTCCATGCTTGGATACGATATATTGATAAATGGAAAAGCGAGTAGGATCGGCGAGCACGCTTGTTAGCTTCAAAGTTTCGTTGTCCATCGAGTATTCCCCCCTCTTTATTTTTTTAAATATCTGGGGTTAATTATAGTATAAATAGAGAAAGCGGTAAATGAAACTTTTGTAAACACTATTGACATAGAATTAAACACAATAATATAATTAAGTTAACTAACAAGAATGGGAATTTTTATTATTTTATCACTTTACATTTTTAATCAGCTATATATTTTTATATAAATTGTGAAATTGTGAACAAGGAGATGACCGGGGATGAGTGGGCACTTGACATTCTATACTTATCCAAGCTGTACGTCTTGTCGTAAAGCGAAAGCGTTCTTGAAAGAGAATGGAATTCCATACGATGAACGCCATTTATTTAAAAATCCTCCTTCGGTTGAAGAATTGTTAGAAATTATCAAAATGACAAACAACGGAACGGATGATATTCTTTCTACACGCAGCCGAAAATTTAAAGAGTTAGATAAAAATATCGAAGAGATGACCGTTTCGGAACTGTTGGAAATGGTAAGCGAAGAGCCGAGATTGTTGCGCCGTCCGATTATTTTTGACGGTGAAAATCTGATTATTGGATATAACCGCAACGCGATGCAAGAATTGCTGGCATAGAGTACGGAACTTATATAACAGACGATAGAAGCGAAGAAAGCCGACGGCAGAATGCCTGTCGGTTTTTTGTGTTACAATACAGAGGGAGGAGATAGGATTGAAACAGAATAAAGCACTGCTTGTCGATGGCATGAGTCTTCTGTTCCGCGGGTATTACGCGATGGCGAACCGAGGGCCGATGCGCGCAAAGAACGGGTATCCAACGAACGCTGTATATGGTTTTATGCAATATTTTTTTGACGCGATCATGACTTTTGAACCGACACATGTCGTTTGCTGTTGGGATATGGGGGCGAAAACGTTTCGTAACGAGAAGTTTGCAGGATACAAAGCGAACCGTAGCGAAGCACCTGATGATTTGTTGCCGCAGTTCGACCTTGTAAAAGAAATGATTGCTTCCCTTAATGTACCGAATGTCGGGGTGCCCGGATATGAAGCAGATGATGTTATCGGCTCCATTAGTCATACGTTTGCTAAGCAGGGCGCGCAAGCAATAATACTGACCGGCGATCATGATACACTTCAGCTAGTTGAAGAAAATGTGCACGTGGCAATTATGAAAAAAGGATTGTCCAATTATAAAGTGTACACGCTGGAAGCACTCCGTGCAGAAAAAGGTTTAAGCCCGGTACAAATGATCGATGTCAAAGGATTGATGGGAGACGCCTCGGACAATTATCCGGGCGTGAAAGGTATCGGGGAGAAAACAGCCATTAAACTTATTACTAAATATGGAACGATTGAGAATCTTTTGTCGAATATGGACGATTTAACGCCAGGATTGCGCAAGAAAATTATCGAGAGCTTGGACATGCTGCATCTTTCTCGCGAACTTGCCACGATCGTTTGTGATGTTGATCATAAGATAACGCTGGATACATGCGTATGGTGCGTGGACGTAGAACAGGCGCGCGAAAAATTCGAAGAATATGAGATTCACCGTCTGTTGAACAGGCTGGTTGAATATACTACCAACGCGTAATTTAATGGAGGGAGAGAGGATGAATACGATTTTAGTAGACAGACAGGGCGGCATTGCTCTGGTAACATTGAACCGTCCGGAGGTGCGCAATGCCATCAGTTTTGAAATGGTAGAAGAATTGGATAAATGTTTGGATGAATTGGCGGTTGACCGGGAAATTAAGGTTGTGATCTTCACAGGTTCTGGAGATAAAGCCTTTGTTTCTGGCGGTGATTTGGATCAGTTTTTGTCCGTACGCACGAAAGACAAGTCCCATCCGATGTTGATGCGGGTGGCGCGCCTCTTGAGCAAAATCGACCGCTATCCAAAGCCGACGATCGCGATGATAAATGGGGCGGCGATCGGAGGTGGTTGCGAGTTCGCCGTTGCTTGCCGCTTTCGTATGGCTAGTGACAGGGCAAGGATGGGATTTGTACAAATTGGCATGCATATTATTACCGGATGGGGCAGTGGAACGCGTCTTATGAAGAAGATTGGAACGAATCGTGCGCTGGCGTTACTTTTAACTGGGGAGATGTTCGATGCAGCGTACGGTAAGGAAGTTGGGTTTATCGATCGCGTATTTCCGCATGAAAAGTTACGTGAAGAAGTGTTTGGGTTCGCTGCTAAGATTGCGGAGAAGCCATTATGCAGCATCGAGGCGTATATGAAAGTAGCGAAAATGGTGGATTCAGGTCTGGAAAGCGACGTATGCATTGAAGAGGAAGTTGATTTGTGCTCTTCGTTATGGGGCTCGGACGCGCATTATGGAATTGTTCAGAAATTTTTGCGAAAAAAATAAGAAAGTATTATTCTCTCCGTTTAAAGATGTCTTGGACTGGACATACTATTTTAGTAGAAAGTCAGTCTATGAACTCTAGCAAGTGCATAAAGATAGTGATAACAAAGTAAATTGCTAAATAAACGGAGGGATTTGCAATATGACAGCAACACGTCAAGACGCTTGGACGCCGGATGATGATTTGGTGTTGGCTGAAGTGACATTGCGCCATATTCGTGAAGGAAGTACTCAATTATCCGCATTTGAAGAAGTGGGTGAACGGTTGAATAGAACGGCGGCAGCTTGCGGCTTCCGCTGGAACAGTACTGTGCGCAAACGTTACGAGGACGCGATTCAAATTGCGAAAGCGCATCGCCAGGAACGGAAAAAGGCAAAACGCAAGCTGAAGTCAGTCGCTGTTTCTGCGGAAGCACAGACAAGTCTAGCAAATGGGGCTTCTGCCATAGAAGGAAGCACAGGCATCATGCGTACGCAGGAATTAGAAGAAGAGATTTCGTTTGATATTGTTATCCGTTTTTTACGCAATCAGAAAGAAGCATTCAAGCGGGTGAAGCAATTAGAAAAAGAAGTGGTGGAAAGCCGTAAGAAAATCGAAGAATTACGCGCTGAAAACGATAGTCTAAAAGAAGAATTGAACCTTATGAAATCGGACTACCAGATTGTAAACGACGATTATAAAGCGCTTATTCAAATTATGGATCGCGCCCGCAAGATGGCGTTCCTTGGCGATAATGAAGATATTGATGCAAAGCCACGCTTTAAAATGGATGCCAATGGTAATTTAGAGCGTGTAGACTACAGGTAAATACTTGAAAAGCAAGAGGCGAACCGGCCAAACATTGCGGTTGGAGTGGGCCTCTTTTTTTTATGGTAAAAATTTTGAAAGTTAAAAGGTTTTTGCAAATATTTGTAGAAAGTAATATAACAGTCGTTTATTTTTACATACCATGCATGAAAGGGTGAGCAAATGGAAATCAAAACGATCCTTATTGCAAACCGTGGAGAGATTGCCCGCCGGATTATTCGGACGTGCAAAGCGAAAGGAATTCGCACGATAGCGGTTCATTCGGAAGCGGATGCCTCTATGCCTTTTGTGCGTGAAGCTGATGCGGCCGCCCTAATCGGTCCTGCGCCTGTTGCGCAAAGTTATTTAAATATGGATGCGATTTTGCAAACGGCGAAAGAACACGAAGCGGACGCCATCCATCCGGGTTACGGTTTGTTGTCAGAGAACGGGCGTTTCGCCAGAAGATGCGTGGAAGAGGGAATCGTGTTTATCGGGCCACGCGCGGAAGTCATGGAGGAGATGGGGGATAAAATTCGCGCACGTGCCAAAATGATGCAAGCAGGCGTGCCGGTTGTGCCAGGTTATAATGGAAACATTCCGGATGCGGAAGAAGCTTGCCGTATTGCCTCGGAGATCGGCTATCCGGTAATGCTGAAGGCGAGCGCGGGTGGCGGAGGCATCGGTATGCAGATTTGCCGGGATGACGAAGAAGTTAGAAAAGCATTCCAATCCGCTAAAGGACGGGCGAAAGCATACTTTGGCAACGATGATATATTTATTGAAAAATATGTGGACAATCCACACCATATTGAAGTGCAGATTGCTGGTGATGAGCATGGAAATATTGTACATTTGTTTGAACGAGAATGCTCGATTCAGCGTCGCCATCAGAAAGTGATTGAAGAAAGTCCTTCTCCGTTCCTTGATGAGACAACGCGGCACCTGATTTGTGATGCGGCTGTACGCGCGGCGCAAGCGGTCAACTATACAGGCGTCGGTACGGTCGAATTTATTATGAACGGCGACAAGGAATTTTTCTTCTTGGAGATGAATACTCGCCTTCAAGTCGAGCATCCGGTTACCGAAGCGGTAACGGGACTTGATTTGGTGGAGTTGCAGCTTGCGATTGCGGAAGGGAAAGCGCTCTCATTTTCCCAGAAAGAGGTGAAACAGCAGGGACATGCGATGGAGTTTAGGGTGTATGCAGAAGACCCGATAACGTTTATGCCATCTCCCGGCACAATTTCACGTTATGTGCAGCCTGAGGGGGAAGGGATTCGTGTTGATGATGCGGTCGAATCGGGGTCTGTCATTACACCATTCTATGATCCGATGATAGGCAAATTGATTGTAAGCGGAAATACGCGGCAAGAAGTGATAGAACGGGCGCAGGACGCGTTAGCGCAGTATGTAATTGAAGGAATTAAGACGAATTTGCCGCTACTTTCTGGAGTGTTGCGTGACGAGGAATTTGTAGCAGGCGTGTATACGACGCAGTTTGTGCAGCAAATGAAACGGACAACAAATAAATAGAAGGAGAAGGATGGTAGATTATGAAACAAGTGATAGCAAACATGGCGGGTACGGTCATCAGTGTCCTTGTAAATACAGGGGACGAAGTGCAGGCAGGTAGTGATGTGGTGATGATTGAATCGATGAAAATGGAAGTTCCAGTGGCAGCCGAAGTGTCTGGCAAAGTGAAGGTTGTCAAGGTGAACCCCGGCGATTTTGTCAATGAGGGAGATGTGCTCATTGAATTAGAAGGGTAAGGAGGGGAAAACGTGAAAGATCAGGTTACCCTTTTTGAAGTCGGCCCACGCGATGGGCTACAGAATGAAAAAACGGTCATTTCTACTTCTGACAAGGTTGAACTGATTGAGCGATTAGTCAGATCAGGTCTTCGTAAAGTGGAGGCGACTTCGTTCGTGAATCCGAAATGGATTCCACAGCTGGCGGATGCCGTAGAGGTGTTAAACCGAGTACGTATACATGACGACGTTGTATACAGCGCGCTCGTCCCAAATCTAAAAGGACTGGAGCGCGCGTGCAAGACCGGTATCAAAGAAATCGCGGTGTTTATGTCCGCAAGCGAATCCCATAACAAAAGCAATATTAACAAGTCTATCGCAGAGACATTTCCTGTGCTTCAGGAGGTGGTCGAAGCAGCTACGGACAAAGGGATGGACGTACGTGGATACGTATCGACGGCTTTTGGTTGCCCGTATGAAGGGGAGATTTCGCTTACGGCAGTTGCTCATGTGACGGAACAGCTGCTGAAAATGGGCGTATACGAGGTGTCCATTGGAGACACGATTGGTGTAGGTACGCCTAAGCAGGTAAAAGAGCGATTCACTTCGTTGATTGGACAATTTGGAAGCGATAAGTTAGCTGGTCATTTTCACGATACGCGCGGCATGGGGCTTGCAAATGTATATGCGGCGCTGGAAGCGGGCATTCGCACGTTTGATAGTTCCATTGGCGGATTGGGCGGTTGCCCGTATGCGCCGGGCGCTTCCGGCAACATTTCTACGGAAGATGTTGTTTACATGCTGCATGGTATGGGACTGAATACAGGCGTAGACTTGGAGAAGCTTGTGGAGGCGGGGGAATTCATGGAACGGGTTTTGGGTCGAGAGCTGCCTTCACGCGTGTTGCAGGTGATGAAAAAGACAGGCAAGGAAGGAGAATGCGGCAATGAGCGATACACAGCAGGCAAATCAAACATTGGAACAGACGCTTCATGAGCGAATCGAACAAATTCAACGGGGCGGAGCGGAGAAATACCATGCGAAGAATAAAGAGCAAAATAAACTGTTTGTACGCGATCGGCTGAAGTTGTTATTTGATGACGATTTTCAGCTTGAGGATGGCTTGTTTGCCAATTTCATGGCGGGGGATTTGCCGGCGGACGGTGTCGTAACAGCCATGGGTAAAGTAAACGGCCAGACAGTTTGTGTTATGGCAAATGATTCAACCGTTAAGGCAGGTTCATGGGGGGCTCGTACGGTTGAAAAAATCATTCGTATTCAGGAGACGGCGGAGAAATTGCGCGTGCCAATGATATATCTTGTGGATTCCGCAGGTGCGCGCATCACGGATCAGATTGAAATGTTCCCGGGCCGTCGTGGAGCTGGCCGCATTTTTTACAATCAGGTAAAATTATCCGGTATGATACCGCAGGTGTGTGTTTTGTTCGGGCCTTCTGCGGCCGGCGGCGCGTATATTCCAGCATTCTGCGATATCGTAATTATGGTGGAAGGTAATGCCAGCATGTATCTCGGTTCGCCGCGTATGGCGGAAATGGTAATCGGTGAGAAAGTGACGCTGGAAGAAATGGGTGGAGCCCGTATGCATTGCTCGGTGAGTGGTTGCGGTGACGTGCTTGCCTCTTCGGAGCAGGAGGCGATCGCATCTGCGCGCAGATACTTGTCCTACTTCCCTGCTAATTATCAGGAGAAGCCTCCGGTAGAAGAGGCGAGGCCTCCAAGAACAGGAGTCCGCAGCGTGGAAGAAATCGTGCCGACCAATCAGAACGCGCCGTTTAATATGTATGAATTGATTGAAGCCATTGTGGACGAAGGTTCTTTTTATGAAATAAAAAAATTGTTTGCGGCAGAACTTATTACCGGATTGGCCCGTATGAACGGCAAACCGGTGGGCATTATCGCCAATCAGCCGCGCGTTAAGGGCGGCGTTTTGTTCGTTGACTCGGCTGACAAAGCGGCGCGCTTTATCAACTTGTGCGACGCGTTCGGCATTCCGCTTATTTTTCTTGCCGATGTACCTGGCTTTATGATCGGCACGAAAGTAGAACGCGCGGGAATTATCCGTCACGGGGCAAAGATGATTTCCGCGATGTCCGAAGCCACTGTGCCAAAAATCTCGATCATTGTGCGCAAAGCGTATGGTGCTGGATTGTACGCGATGGCGGGACCCGCGTTTGAACCGGATTGCTGCCTTGCGCTGCCAACCGCCCAGATCGCTGTTATGGGACCGGAAGCGGCGGTGAACGCGGTGTATAGCAACAAAATTAATGGTATCGAAGACCCGAAAGAGCGCCAGGCGTTCATTATGGAGAAACGTAAAGAGTATCAGCAGGATATTGATATTTATCGTCTTGCGTCGGAACTTATTATTGATGGTATTGTGGAAGGAAGCCGCCTGCGCGAGGAACTGATTGACCGTCTTGCCGCTTACAGTAGTAAGCAGCTTACGTTCTCACATCGCAAACATCCGGTGTATCCGGTGTAAGCGGGGTGGGGAGTAAAGCGGCACCTCCGCCCTTCTTTTCATTTCATACTGAGGATTGGTACTTTGCTCCCGGCGTTTTCTAATGTGTACGAATGTGCTATGATGGAACATAACGATAGCAATTGAGGAGCGGGAGTATGAATCGGTCTTTTCAGCAGCGGATTTTAGAGGCTGCACATAAAGTTTTCATCGAAAATGGGTATCGTCAGTCCGACATGCGATCCATCGCCAGAGAAGCAGGAATCGCCGTCGGTACGATTTATAACTATTATCCGAATAAAGCGGTACTGTATCAGGAGATTCTTACTGGGCAGTGGAGCGAATTGGAGCAGGCTATTTTCCGGATGACATGCGACAGAGAACTGGAACCGCTTTTGAGACTGCACAATATTACAGATTGTTTGCTTAAATTCGTATCGCAACACTCCAGTTTTTGGCGGGAAATTATGGAAGACTCGAAACGCGAAGCAGAATTGCCGGATGAAGGACATAAAGCCCAGATTCAGGCGTTTGAACAGTTGAAAAAGCATTTGCGCCGCTTGTTTTCCGAAATGGTAACCGACGATTCAGCTTGGATTGAGCGCCACGTACTGACGTATATTGCCGCGGTCACACATATCGGTGTGTTTTTTCCGGATCAATTAGATATGAACCGAGAATATGTGACTGAACTGGTTCAACATATCGTTCAGTTAACGGAAAAGAAAAACTGCGACACTATATAGTACAAATAAAAAAGCGAAGCAAAAAAAGAACTGCATAGAAGTGCTTCTATAGCAGTTCTTTTTTGTGCTATAAGAAGATTCATTGGTAAATCTCTTCTTTCTCCTAGATTTGTTTTCTCTTTTTACAAAGAAATATTTTATGTCCGCACCGCTGTTTTCTTTTTTTCTCGTTTAGCGATATACTTATTTTTGATAAGAGAAGAAAGGATGAGCCACGTGCAAATTAAACAGGTGAAGATATCATTCGATCAAAAACTTGTACATGATTATATACATAACTACGAAAAGGTGAAGGAGTTCTATCCATATCACCCGTACCGGCAGAAGGATTACGAAGAACGTCTGGCATGGCTCGAGGCGCATCCGATTTTGCACCGCGTCGAACTTGTAGAAGGGCTTCTTGCGTTCAACAAAGAAATTGGCAATCATGCCCGTGCGCTGGAGAATATTGAAAAGCTGCGCCAGCCGGATACATATGTCGTAGTGGCTGGTCAGCAGGCAGGCGCGCTTACAGGGCCGCTGTATACGATTCATAAGGCGATTACGATTATTCGGCTTGCCGCTGAGCAGGAGCGGCTTCTGGGCAAGCGAATGATTCCTGTGTTCTGGATCGCAGGTGAAGATCATGATTATGAAGAAGTGAACCATGTATATACGCAGAGCGGCGGCTCCGACATTAAGAAAATAAAGCTGGAGACAGAATCGCCAGGGCGCGTCTCCATTTCCCGGTTACCGATAAAGCCAGAAACGCTGCGTGCATTCGTAGACGAATATTTCATTCAGCAGATTGTGACTGAGTTTTCTGATGAGCTAAAAGAAAAGCTGTATGAGTTTGCCGATGCTTCGGATACGTTGACAGGCTTTTTCGCGCGAACGATGGCTTGGCTGTTTGGGGAACAGGGACTGGTTCTTATGGATTCGGCGCTTTCCTTTGTCCGCCAATTAGAAAGGCCGGTGTTTGCCCGTGTTATCGAACAGAATGCGGAGTTAAACCAGGCGGTTGCTGCGCAAGGAAATAAGCTCGTAGCACTTGGTTATCATCGGCAAGTAGAGACCGACGAGACGAATGCACAGTTTTTCTTGTATAAAGGCAACGAAAGAATAGGCGTTACGCGGTTGCCAGACGGAACATTTAAAACACGAGACGGCAGTGAAACATATAAAAAAGAGGAACTTTTGGCGTTGCTTGAAGAACAACCGGATCGATTCAGTGCAAACGTGGTGACTCGCCCGCTTATGCAGGAGTACTTATTGCCCACGCTGGCATTTGTCGGCGGACCGGGTGAAATTGCATACTGGGGGTTGTATAGGAACAGCTTTATGCTTCTGGGATTTAACATGCCGCCTCTTGTTCCGCGCCTGACTTTCAGTTTGTTTGAAGGAGCGGTACAGAAAAGTATGCGGAAGTTTGGTTTAAGCGTAGAGGACGTATTGAACAGGCTGGAGGAGAAAAAAGAAGAATTTCTAGCTGCACAGGATACGCTTCACCTGGAAGACAAGTTTGCACGAGTGAAAGCCGAGATACAGGCGCTGTACGAGCCGCTGATCCGGGAAGCGGCCGGCATTGAACGCGGCCTTGAGAAGCTGGGTGAGAAAAACCTGGAGAAAATTCTTGAGCAGGTGGCATACTACGAAGGGAAAACCCGCTCCGCTTTTATTAAACGGCACGAAGCAGCGCTGCGGCAGTTTGACCGCATTAGAGCATCGCTCTTTCCATTGGACAAACCGCAGGAACGAGTTTACAATATATTTGGTTATCTTAATAAATACGGCATAACATGGTTTAGGGAGTTTGTTTCGTATCTATACGACATTTCGCCCGAACACTATGTCGTATGCATTGATTAAAAAACGGGGGGCTGACAATTTGAACACGATGGAAAAAAGCATTGTGCGCGATATGAGTCTGGCGCCAAGCGGTCATCTGAAAATTGATTGGGTAAAAGAACACATGCCGGTGTTAAACCGCATTCGCGAACAATTTGAAAAAGAGCAGCCGTTCAAAGGGCTGAAAGTTGCTATTTCGCTGCACCTGGAGGCAAAAACGGCATACTTGGCGAAAGTGATTAAAGCCGGCGGCGCTGACGTGACGATTACAGGCAGCAACCCGCTTTCCACACAAGATGATGTAGCGGCTGCGCTTGTTGAAGATGGTATTACAGTATTTGCTAAATACAATCCGAACCCGGATGAATATAAAGAGCATCTTATCAAAACATTGGAAACGAAGCCGGATCTGATTATTGACGATGGAGGAGATCTTGTCACCATTCTGCATTCCGAACGTCCGGATTTGCTTGCACAGGTGCGCGGCGGCTGCGAAGAAACGACAACAGGCGTAATTCGCAACCGGGCACTGGAAAAGTCCGGCGAACTGAAATTCCCAATGATTGCTGTAAACGATGCGTATTGCAAATACTTGTTTGATAATCGCTACGGTACGGGTCAATCTGTTTGGGACGGCATCAACCGCACGACGAATCTTGTTGTGGCTGGCAAAACGGTTGTCGTTGTAGGCTATGGCTGGTGCGGACGCGGTGTAGCGCTGCGTGCGAAGGGGCTGGGTGCCAAAGTTATCGTTACGGAGGTTGACGGCATTAAGGCCATCGAAGCGTACATGGACGGTTTTGAAGTCATGCCGATGGCGGAGGCCGCAAAGCATGGGGACTATTTCGTAACCGTAACAGGCAACCGCGACGTTATCCGTGGCGAACATATAGAAGTGATGAAAGATGGTGCAATTCTTTCTAATGCCGGTCACTTTGATGTCGAGATTAATAAGCAAGAGCTTGAAGCGCTTGCGGTATCCAAGCGCGTAGTACGCAAAGACATTGAAGAATATGTGATGAAAGACGGTCGCAAAATTTATCTGCTTGCAGAAGGACGTCTCGTAAACTTGGCGGCTGGGGACGGCCATCCGGCAGAAATTATGGATATGACGTTCGCACTGCAGGCTGTATCGCTCGCTTATGTTAATGAGCATTATAAAAAAATCGGTCCGCGCGTACTGAATGTACCTTATGAATTGGACGAAAAAGTGGCCCGTCTCAAACTAGAAGCTTTGGGACTGGGTATAGACACTTTGACCGAGGAACAAAAGGCGTATTTGGAAAGTTGGAAAGAAGAATAGGAAAAAGGTTATAATGTCGAATGGGTGTAATTACCTATTCGACATTTTTTTTATGATTTTAGCGCTAATTCAGCAAAACTTCCTATTTTTTTATAGAAGGATTTTCGTTTATAAGCTAGAATTACGTATGTGGTATAAAGTGGGGCAAAGTGGATGTCCGCGCTTTCACTCGCCTTTTTTCAGGAATGACTGAATGTGTACAGGACAAGCAGGGCAGAGTAAATATACCGATCGTTTTGCTTCAATATGGTCTTATTGATAAAGGATGCGCCGTTATTGGCGTATCCAGCATTGAGATTTGGAGCCGGGCGATGTGGAAGGAATATGTCGCCCATTCCAGCGATATTTTAATGAAATTGCAGAAAAGATGATTGATTTTGATTTGTAGCAGGATACAAGGAGGAAATATGATGTTCCATCATATTACGGTGCTGCATCAGGAAGCAGTAGACGGCCTGGTGATTAAGCCGCACGGAATTTATGTGGACTGTACGCTTGGGGGCGCTGGCCACAGTTCGTTAATCGCGTCGCGCCTGACGAAAGGAGGCCGTCTTATCGCGATTGACCAGGATGATTACGCCCTTGCTTCCGCTAAGGAGCGGCTTGCGCCGTATATGGAACATGTGACGCTGGTAAAAAGCAACTTTCGCCGTATTGCGCACATATTGGACGAATTATATATCGAACAAATTGACGGCATATTGTTCGACCTAGGCGTTTCCTCTCCGCAGCTTGATGAAGCTGAACGGGGGTTTAGCTATAATGCGGACGCGCCGCTTGATATGCGAATGGATCGGACGCAGCCGCTAACGGCCCATGAGATTGTGAACGGGTGGCCGGAAGAAGAGTTGGCGACCCTTATTTTTGAATATGGCGAAGAAAAATTTGCTCGCCGTATTGCTAGAGAAATTGTACAGGAGCGCAAAAAGCGTCCCATCGAAACGACGGGAGATTTGGTTGAACTTATTAAGCGCGGCATTCCGGCCGCGGCAAGACGCACCGGACCACATCCTGCAAAGCGAACGTTTCAGGCGATCCGCATTGCGGTAAACGATGAATTAAACGCGTTTAGGGAAGCATTGGAATCAGGGATTGAGCGGCTTGCACCCGGTGGCAGGGCAAGTGTTATTACGTTCCACTCGCTGGAAGATAGAATTTGTAAACAGACGTACCAAGAATACAGCAAAGGATGTGTATGTCCACCGGATTTTCCGCAATGTGTTTGCGAGAATAGACCGGTTTTGAAAATTATTACACGTAAGCCGATTGTACCTAAAGAAGCCGAATTGAAAGAAAACCGCAGAGCTCGTTCGGCGAAATTGCGGATTGCTGAAAAATTAGCAAATTAGGAAAAGGGGGAGAGGTAGCATTGCGTTTATACAATCAGGGAAATCTCGCCGCGCGTATCGAACAGAAGCCGAAGCAGCGCATGATTCAAAAGAAAAGGGTTACAATTCGCTACGGCATTAGCTCGGGAGAGAAATTGCTCTATTTTTTCGCGATTATTGCTCTTGTGGGTGTATCCACGCTCATCGTCGCTCGCTATGCGCAAATTTCCGACTATAACTATCAAATTCTTGAGACAAAGAGCGAGATGAAAAAAATGACAGAGGAAAACGGAGAGCTTAGAGCGAAAATCGATGAACTGAGCAAGCCAGAAAGAATCCGCAGCATCGCCGAACAAATGGGTTTGAGCAAGCTTGACAATACGGTTCGCGTATTCAAAGGCGGTACGGCCTCGAATTAGGGGGACATAGAAATGAAAGATATAAGAAAGAAAATTAACCTGCGTACGTTTTTCATAGGGGGGCTATTTACGCTCTCTTTTTTTGCGCTTATTTTCCGCACGTTCTGGATTCAGTATATTGATAGCCCTGAATTGCTTGTCAAAGCCAAAGATACATGGGAGAGAAGTAGCGCGCTTAACCCGAAACGCGGCGAGATTGTAGACCGCAATGGTCAAGTTCTCGCTTATCAGGGAAAAGCGTATACCGTTATCGCGCGTCTAAAGCCGTACCCGAATGACAAAAAAAATACAAACTATGTGAGCAATCCTGAAGAAACAGCGTCCAAATTAGCTCCCATTCTTGACATGCCGAAAGAAAAAATTTTACAGCGTCTTATGCGCAAAGACGTAGACCAGGTAGAAATCAGGCCAGGTGGTTGGAAAGTTCCGAAAGAAACCGCTGATAAGGTAAAGGAGCTTAACCTTCCAGGCATTGGATTATATGAAGAATCACGCCGTTATTATCCGTACGGCACATTTGCTTCTCATGTGATAGGCTATACCAACCTAGATGGAGAAGCGAAGATGGGGCTTGAACGCCAGATGGACGAGCAACTGCGCGGAGAAAAAGGAAGTCTGAAATTTAGAAAGGATCGGCTGGGCAACCAGCTTCCGGGAGGCGTGGAGTCGTACAAGCCGGCCAAAGACGGAAATAAAGTTGTGCTGACGCTGGACCACCAGATCCAAAGCTATGTCGAGGACGCGCTGAACCAGGCGGACGCTAAATATAAAATGAAGAGCGTTAGCGTTGTGGTAGCAGATCCGAACACTGGTCAGATTCTGGCGATGGGCAGCCGCCCTAGCTTTAATCCGAATGCTCCCAAGGATATTCAAAATTTCACGAATCCGGTTGTCAGCGCGGAATTTGAACCGGGTTCCACATTTAAAATCGTCACACTGGCTGCGGCGATTGAAGAGAAGGAGTTTAATGCGAACGAATATTATAAGTCCGGAACTTACAAGATCAAAGGCAGTCCGCCAGTTCGTGACCATAACCGCGGCATTGGTTGGGGCTGGATTACGTTTAAGGAAGGTGTGAAGCGTTCCAGTAACGTGGCGTTTGTTATTCTCGGATACGACAGACTGAAAAAAGATAGGTTGTTTAGCTATCTGCAAAAGTTTGGCTTCGGTGGGAAAACCGGGATTGAACTGCCGCGTGAGGCGCGGGGGTCATTCGATCCAAATCGGAAATATTATCCGCGTGACATCGCGTCTATCACGTTCGGACAAGGTGTAACTGTTACGGCGATTCAGCAGGTGGCGGCAGTTGGTGCGATCGCGAATGGCGGCAAGCTGATGAAGCCATATATTGTAAAAGAGATTCGTGACCCGAAAACGAACGAGGTGATCCAGGAGTTTAAGCCGCAAATGGTTCGCCGCGTTGTGTCCGAAGATACGGCAAAGCAAGTGCGCGATTTGCTGGATGCGGTTGTCAACGAGAAGCATGGAACTGGCCAACCGTTTGCGCTGCCGGGCTATCATGTCGCCGGTAAAACGGGAACTGCTCAGGTAGCGCGTAATGGACATTATGTGCGCGGTAAATATATTAACTCCTTTATTGGTTTTGCGCCAAAAGATAAGCCGAGACTGCTTGTTTATGTGATGGTGGAAGAGCCGCAAATTGATACACCGTCTGCGGGCGGCAAAATTATTGCGGCCCCGATTTTTAAGTCTGTTATGGAGCGCAGTCTCCAATACTTAAAGCTCTCGCCGGATGAGACGGATGGCCACACGACAGAAATCATGGGCGATGAATCGACCGTTATGCCGGATCTTATCGGAAAAAACGTTAGTCAGGCGAAACAAATCTTAGGGCAGGCCGGCCTTCGCGCCGAAATTCTTGGAAACGGAAAAACGATTGTCAGGCAATATCCGAGCGCGAAAGCGGAGTTGACCAAAGGAAGTGCTGTGTATATATTGACCGTTAAAGATGGAACGCAGATGCCGAATTTGACGGGCAAAACGCTGCGTGAAGTAATGGAGCTTGCTTCGCTGCTCGATATCCAAGTGACCGGCATTAACGGGGAAGGCTACGTCATCACTCAGAGTATACAGCCAGGAGCAAAAGTGAAAAAAGGCGACAAGCTGGCGGTGACACTGGCGCCGAAATCAACGACAGGCGCGGCGCAGCCGGAAGGAGAAAAAGCGAAAAAGCACAAGGAAGAAAGTGGTGAACAGAACATAAAAACGGCGAACTAAGGAAAGCCCGTTCTATCTTTTTTCTTCATCGAATAGGGTTATTGTTGAGAGTATAATATGCGGACGGGCATACACGCGTCCGCGTATCCATTCGATGAGGGGGGAGAAAGGACGTGCGTGTATCCGGAGTTACCGTTCGACGCCGTATTTTTATTGCGATGCTGCTTGGGTTTTTTATGTTCCTATTGCTTATCACACGCCTTGGATATGTACAATTATGGAAAGGATCTGGGCTTACGGACATGGCGGAAGAATTGTGGACGCGCAACATTCCGTTTGAAGCCAAGCGGGGACGGATTCTCGATCGGAATGGGGAAGTGCTTGCGTACAATATTAGCGTACCTTCCGTTTTGGCCATCCCGGCCCAAATCAAAGACAAATCCATGACCGCACGCAAGCTGGCGCAGGTTCTAAAAGGAAATGAAAAAGAAATACTCAAAAAAATTAGCCAGCGTCAGTTGATTGTGCGCGTGCCGGGAGGCCGCCGCATTTCCCCGGAGGTGGCCAAACAGGTGCAGGCGTTGAATTTGCCTGGCATTCAATTGACGGAAGATAGTCAGCGTTATTATCCACGTGGCGCGTTTTTGTCCCATGTGCTCGGCTTCACCGGAGTGGATAACCAGGGGTTAACCGGGATTGAGCGCGTGTATGATGAACAACTAAAAGGGAAGTGGGGCTATATATCGTTCGGCGCAAATGCAGCCGGTCAGAAAATGCCAGGTCTTTCGGAGCGATTTACTCCGCCGGAGGACGGGAAGGATTTGCATTTGACGATCGATGCTAATATTCAAGCCATTATTGAGCGGGAGCTAGACCAGGCGATGGTTGTATACCAACCGGACGATGCGCTTGCGATCGCTTATTCGCCAAAAACCGGGGAAGTGTTGGGAATGGCGAGCCGGCCGAACTATGATCCGGGCCGGTACAAAGAATATCCGGTTGAGACATATAACCGAAACTTGCCGATCTGGAAAACGTATGAGCCGGGTTCCACGTTCAAAATTATTACTTTGGCGGCCGCGCTGGAAGATAAAAAGGTTGATTTGGATAAGGACACGTTCAACGACCCTGGATTTATCAAAGTGGCGGGTGCGACATTGCGCTGCTGGAAGCGAGGAGGACATGGCCATCAAACGTTTTTAGAAGGCGTAGAAAATTCATGTAACCCCGGTTTCGTTCTGCTAGGCCAGCGTCTTGGCAAAGAGCGCTTGTTTCACTATATTAAAGAGTTCGGATTCGGCAAGCGGACGGGGATTGACTTGCTTGGCGAGGAAAATGGTGTGCTATTTTCACTTAACCGTGTCGGACCAGTGGAACTTGCTACCACGTCGTTTGGTCAAGGGGTATCGGTGACGCCCATCCAACAGGTGGCGGCGGTCGGTGCCGCGATTAATGGCGGCAAGCTGATGAAGCCGTATATTGCCAAAGCGTGGTATGATTCAAAAACCGGCAAGATGCTAGAGGAAAACAAGCCGAAGGTGGTGCGTCAGGTGATTTCGCCTGAGACGTCCGCCAACGTGCGACGTGCGCTGGAAAGTGTCGTAGCGAACGGTACAGGGCGCAATGCCTATATCGACGGGTATCGTGTCGGCGGCAAGACGGGAACCGCCCAGGTGGTAGAAAACGGGGTTTACTCGAAGAACAAGCATATTGTATCGTTTATTGGGTTTGCACCAGCGGATGATCCGCAAATCATTGTGTATACAGCTATTAACAATCCGAAGGGCATTCAGTTCGGGGGGCGTGTCGCTGCGCCGATTGTACGTAACATTCTCGATTCTTCATTGCGTTATATGAAAGTTTTGCCCCGAACACAGCAGATGGAGAAAGAGTATCAGTATACGGACAAAAAAATCGTTCAGGTGCCGAATCTTATCGGCATGGAACGTAAAGATATTACCGGTTCCTATTATTCTTTCCCTCTTGATATTTCAGGCAGAGGCAGTAAAGTCACTTACCAGTCACCGCAACCGGGAACAAGAGTAGAAGAAGGCTCGACCATTCGCGTCTACCTGGGTGACAAATGAAACAAAGAGCATTAAAATATATGCGGATATGCATGAGAGATAGAAAGCGGATTTTCCGTCGGAAAGAAGGAGAAGGGTAATGCAACTAGAACAGTTATTGGCACCTCTTGCCCTGTGGCGCGCCACAGGAAATGTGAAAACAAACATTACAGGGATTGAAGTTGATTCGCGTAAAGTAAAGCCGGGCGACTTGTTTATATGTTTGCCCGGTTTTACGGTCGACGGACATGATTTCGCCGTGAAAGCCGTAGAGCGAGGCGCGGTGGCCGTACTTGCCCAACGTGAGGTAAGCGTGCATGTTCCGGTTGTGTACGTGCCGGATACAAAGCGCGCGATGGCTGTGCTGGCAGACCGGTTTTTCGGCCATCCAACGCAACACATGAAAATCATCGGGGTAACTGGAACGAACGGCAAGACGACGACCACGTATTTAATTGAGCGTATTCTGGGAGAAGCCGGTCATCCAACCGGCATCATCGGCACGATCGAGATGCGCCTGGGTGATGAAGTACGGGAAGTGAAAAATACGACGCCTGAAGCGCTCGACTTGCAGCGTGCGTTTCGCTGGATGAAAGACAAAGGAGCAGAATACGCGGCGATTGAAGTATCTTCACATGCACTGGATATGGGACGTGTACGCGGCGTGCGTTTTGCGACAGGCGTATTTACCAATCTAACGCAAGATCATCTTGATTATCATAAAACGATGGAGAATTACTTGCAGGCAAAAGGCCTATTGTTTTCACAGCTTGGCAATGAGTATGATAATGAGCGGATGAAATACGCTGTGTTGAACGCGGATGATCCGGCGAGCGAAACGTTTGCGCGGATAACCCCGGCGCAGATCATTACATATGGTATTCGTAATGCAGCGGATGTACGCGCGAGAGATATTTTGATTACGGCCAACGGTACGCGCTTGACGATTGATACGTTTGTTGGGAGCATGACGCTTACGCTTCGCATGATTGGCAACTTCAACATATACAATGCGCTCGCTGCCACTGCGGCTTGCCTTGTAGAGGGCATACCGCTTGAGCAGATTAAGGCTACGCTTGAAAAAGTGGAAGGTGTGCGTGGCCGCTTTGAGAGAGTGGATGCAGGACAGGACTTCACGGTTATCGTTGACTATGCTCATACGCCGGATAGTCTGGAAAATGTATTGAAAACAATCCGCGAATTTGCGGAAGGCAAAGTGTATTGCATTGTTGGTTGCGGCGGCGACCGCGACCGGACAAAGCGCCCGATTATGGCCTCTATTGCAGCGCGCTACGCGGACGTGGCTGTGATTACGTCCGACAATCCGCGCTCTGAGGATCCTAAGGCCATTATAGACGAGATGGTGGCTGGCCTTATCGCCGATGGCGTAAATGAAGAGCGCTACTTTACGCGCGTGGACCGTCGGGAAGCCATTCGTGAAGCGATTCACAGGGCAGCGCCGAGCGACGTGGTGCTCATCGCCGGCAAAGGCCATGAAACGTATCAAATTTTAAAAGACAAAACCATTCATTTCGATGATAAAGAAGAGGCCTATCAAGCCATACTAGAAAAGAAAAAGTAGGATGAGGAGAAAATAGAAAGGAGGGCGCACAATGCTAGTACGGGTTTTGTTTTTTTCGATCGCTGCAGCTTTTTTGATTGCGGTTCTTCTCGCTCCGCTCTTCATTCCTATTCTAAGACGCTTGAAGTTTGGCCAGACAATCCGCGAGGAAGGACCGAAGGGGCACCAAAAAAAAGCGGGTACACCGACTATGGGCGGAATTATTATTTTGCTTGCGCTGACTTTTACAGTGATTAAATTCGCGAATCAGTCGGTCGAGATATTTCTGTTGCTTTTTATTACACTGGGCTATGGATTAATTGGTTTTCTTGATGATTTCATCAAAATCGTGATGAAGCGAAATCTCGGGCTGACCGCAAGACAAAAATTGTTTGGTCAACTCGTAATTGGCGGCGTATTTTATTATGTGCTGCTCCGCAACGGTTATGACACAATTGTTTCGATTCCCGGTACGGATTGGGGCATAGAGCTGGGATGGCTGTACTTGCCTCTTGTATTGCTTATGACTATCGGCGCTTCTAATGCCGTCAATTTGACAGACGGACTGGACGGGTTGTTAGCGGGAACGAGCGCGATTGCATTCAGCGCATATGCGGTAATTGCCTGGACAGCCAGCCAGATGAATATCGCTATTTTTTCGGCTGCGGTCGTCGGGGCAGTGCTTGGTTTTCTTGTATTTAATGCGCACCCTGCCAAAGTGTTTATGGGGGATACGGGTTCTCTTGCCCTCGGCGGCGCGCTGGCAGGCGTCGCGATTTTAACAAAAACAGAAATCTTGCTTGTGATTATTGGCGGGGTATTTGTGATGGAAGCCCTGTCTGTTATCATTCAGGTTATTTCATTCAAAACGCGAAAAAAACGGGTATTCCGCATGAGTCCGTTGCACCATCATTATGAGTTGGGCGGCTGGTCCGAATGGCGAGTAGTGGTCACCTTTTGGTTTGCCGGACTGATTTGCGCAAGCCTGGGCGTGTATATTGGGGTGTTGAGCTAATGTCAGTAGAAGAGGGAAAAGCGTTATATCAAGGGAAAAGAGTCCTGGTGCTTGGCCTCGCCAAAAGCGGGGCCGCTGTGGCGCGCGTGTTGAAGCATTGCGGCGCCTTAGTAACGGTAAATGACAAAAAGCCGGAAAGTGAATGTGAGGAGGCAAGAGATTTGTGGGCGGAAGGGATTGATGTTATTTGCGGGGGGCATCCCGACGACATTGTAAATCCGTCCGTCGATTTCGTAATAAAAAATCCGGGGATTCCGTATTCGGTCGTACCGATTCAAAAGGCGCTTGCGCTTGGCATTCCAGTAATAACGGAAGTGGAAGTCGCATATGAACTGTCGGATGCGCCCATTATTGGAATCACTGGCTCGAATGGTAAAACGACGACCACTACACTGATTGGGCGCATGCTGGAGGAAAGCGGTCTTCATCCGGTTGTGGCTGGCAATATTGGCACACCGTTGAGTGAACAGGCGGCCCAGGCAAAGGCGGAGCAGACGCTGGTGGCAGAGTTGAGCAGTTTCCAATTGAAGGGCACGCGACGGTTCCGTCCGTCCATTGCCTGTCTGCTGAACGTGTATGACGCGCATTTGGATTATCATAAAACAAAGGAAGACTACGTACATAGCAAAAGCAAGCTGTTTGCGAATCAAACAGCCGAAGATGTGGCTGTACTGAATTATGATAGCGAGATTTGTCGGGCGCTTGCGGCTGATATAAAGGCCGCTCTTCTTTGGTTCAGCACAAAGCAAGAGGTGGAACAGGGAAGCTTTGTTCGTGGAGACGAAATCGTATTTAAGCGCCCGCAAAACGGAAGATTAGCGCAAAAACTGTCGGAAGCCCCGGAGATAGAGAAAGTGCTTCGTCTGGATGAACTGGCGCTTCCAGGAACACATAATCTGGAAAATATTTTGGCGGGTGTCTCTGTGGCGCGTGCTGCCGGGGCGAGTATAGAAGCGATTCGGCGCGTACTTCGCACATTTGCCGGGGTGGAGCACCGGCTTGAATTTGTGGCGGAAATTAATGGGGTTAAATACTACAACGATTCGAAGGCGACCAATCCGGAGGCGGCGAGCCGGGCACTTGCTTCGTTTGTCGCGCCAATTATCTGGATTGCAGGTGGTCTTGACAGGGGCATTGATTTCAAAGAGCTTGTGCCACTTCTAAAAAAGCGCGTTAAAGCGGTCATCACATATGGACAAACAGCAGAAAAATTGTTGGCTCGGGCGGAAGAAGCAGGGATTATTCGCAGAAAGCGCGTCGATAATGTTACTGACGCGGTTGCGCAGGCCCGACTGATCGCTCAGGAAGGGGATGTGGTACTGCTCTCGCCGGCGTGTGCCAGCTGGGATATGTACAAATCGTTCGAAGAGCGGGGGGTCTTGTTTAAGCAATCCGTGCATAAGCTTAAAACAAGCCTGTAACCGCTGTTTGAACGTTTGATCCAAAATCAGGGGATTGAACGGACAGGCAGCTGGATGCAGTAAATTCTGTGCTGTAAGAGGTGTTTATGTTGATAAAGGCCCGTTCAACTCCTGATTTTATTATTATTGTTGTTACACTTGTACTGCTGGCGGTCGGTGTCGTTATGGTGTACAGTTCGAGCGCGGTTGTCGCTGCACAGAAAGGCGACCCGTTCTTTTTCACCAAACGGCAGCTTATTTTTGCGATTCTCGGTATTTTCGCTATGTTTGTGACGATGAACATTGATTACTGGATATGGAAAAAATGGGCAAAACCTGGCCTTTACTTTTGCTTCTTTTTGCTTGTTATTGTACTCCTTATCGGTAAGGAGGTTAACGGAGCAAAAAGCTGGTTGGGAATTGGTGCATTCGGAATTCAGCCAGCGGAGTTTACGAAGTTAGGTATGGCTATTTTTCTGGCCAAATGGCTTTCGGATAACCAGAAAATGATTGTTTCGTTTACGAAAGGTTTGGCACCAACGCTCGGCATTGTATGCCTTGCATTTGGTCTTATTATGATGCAGCCTGATCTTGGAACTGGCACGGTATTGCTTGGTACTTCAGTATTGATGATTTTCATCGCTGGAGCAAAAATGAAGCATTTGTTTGGGCTTGCCTTTCTCGGCGTTCTCGGGTTCGCTGGCCTTATTTTAGCGGCGCCGTACCGAATAAATCGGATTACCGCCTTTCTCGACCCGTGGAAAGACCCGCTTGGCGATGGATACCAGATTATCCAATCTCTATACGCCATTGGGCCTGGCGGTTTAATGGGGCTTGGCATCGGTATGAGTCGCCAGAAATTCTTGTATTTGCCGGAACCGTATAACGATTTTATTTTTTCTATCCTTTCGGAAGAGCTTGGATTTATCGGCGGTGCGACAGTGCTGTTGTTATTCTTACTGCTGCTGTGGCGCGGTATGAGAATTGCAATTACGGCGCCCGATTTATTCGGTAGCTTGCTTGCGACGGGGATTATTGGTATGCTGGCGATTCAAGTGGTTATCAATGTCGGTGTTGTTACCGGTATGTTTCCGGTAACGGGAATCACCCTACCTTTTCTGAGCTACGGCGGTTCTTCCCTCACGCTGATGCTGACGGGAATTGGGGTTCTGCTAAATATTTCACGCTATTCTCGAATCTAAGTGCACGGATTAAAATAGAGAGAAAATGAACAATAGAGGAGACAGGTGGTGCGAGTATGGATATTGTTATTAGCGGGGGCGGCACAGGCGGACATATTTATCCGGCTCTCGCCCTTATTAAAGAAATCAAACGGCACGAGCCGGGCTCCCGCGTATTATATATTGGAACAGAAAAAGGGTTGGAGTCGGAAATTGTGCCGAAAGAAGGGATTCCGTTTGAGTCGGTGTATATTACTGGCTTTAAGCGGAGTCTTTCGTTTGAGAATGTAAAAACAATCATGCGATTTTTTAAGGCGACCCGCCGGGCGAAACGTCTTATCCGGGAATTTAAGCCGGATGTTGTCGTAGGCACCGGCGGTTATGTTTGTGGTCCGGTTGTATACGCCGCGAGTTCGCTTGGTATTCCCACGCTGATTCATGAGCAGAACGTAATTCCAGGTCTGACCAATAAATTTTTGTCTCGTTATGCGGATCGAGTGGCGGTTACATTCTCCGGGTCAGCTTCGTACTTTCCACAGGGAAAAACGGTGGTGACCGGAAATCCACGGGCTACGGAAGTTGCGCACGCGGACGGACGGGCCGGGCTCGTTTCGCTACATGTTCCATCAGGGAAAAAATATGTTCTTATTGTTGGCGGAAGCCGCGGGGCGAAAGCGATTAACGAAGCAGTGATTCAAATGGCACCGAAGCTGTGTGATTATCCGGCTTACCATTTTATTTATGTAACGGGAGAGGTCCACTACGATAAAACAATGGAAGCTATAAAAAATCAGGGCGGTGTGCCGGAAAATATGACGATCCGTCCTTTTATCTATAATATGCCTGAAGTGCTGGCTGGTATTGATTTAATCGTAAACCGGGCAGGCGCATCTTTCCTAGCGGAGATTACTGCGCTCGGCTTGCCGTCTATTTTGATTCCTTCTCCTTATGTAACAAACAATCATCAAGAAAAAAATGGAAGGTGGCTGGAAGAACAGGGCGCATCGCGCGTGATTACTGAGTCGCAATTGAACGGTTCTCTTCTTCTTGCTGAAATTGACGCTATCCTGCGTGACAGCGCGCGAGTGGATAGAATGCGCCAGGCGGCAAAAGCGCTTGGTCAGCCGAATGCCGCCACACTCATATACAAAGAATTACAAGCGATCACCTGCCCCTAGCTGTAACACAGCGAGCGGGTTGGGCATACATTATTCTAGGCGCGTGACCCGTGGAAGCAGTGCGTACCAGGCAGGGGATTCACTCAAGGAGGTTCTATCATGCAGGAGCTAATCAGAGAGTTGAAAGAAGCTAACATTGGAACAGTGCTTATCAATGAGCCGCTGGCAAACCATACAACATGGAAAATCGGCGGCCCGGCAGATATTCTCGTTGAACCGACTGACAAGATGGCGTTAGCTCGCAGTATGAAACTCGTTCACAAGCATAATGTACCTTGGTATGTGCTGGGCAGAGGCTCAAATATGCTTGTGCGGGACCGAGGAATCCGCGGCGTTGTCTTTAAACTGGCTGATGGATTTAATCACCTCGCTTTTAATGGGGAAGAGATTGAGGTGGGTGCTGGCTATTCGTTTATTCGATTAGCTGTCATGGCCGGGAAAGAGGGATTAACCGGGCTTGAATTTGCCGGTGGCATTCCCGGTACGGTGGGCGGCGCCATTTATATGAATGCAGGCGCACACAATTCTGACGTTTCACGCATTCTTAAATCGGCTGAAGTGTTGCTCGAAACAGGGGAATTGGTGATTTTTTCCGCCGACGAACTCGGGTTTAGTTACCGCACGTCCATCTTGCAGAAGAGGCGGGGCATTGTTGTAAGCGCGGTGTTTAAGCTGGCTTACGGCGACCGTAAAGAGATCGCCCGTCATATGGCAGCATATAAAGATAGAAGACGCCAGACACAGCCGTTGTCGCTGCCGTGCGCGGGAAGCGTGTTTCGTAATCCGCCAGGCGACCACGCCGGACGTTTAATTGAAAGCGCGGGACTTAAGGGGCTTCGGGTCGGCGGTGCACAAATTTCGGAGAAGCACGCCAATTTCATCGTAAATCGAGGGAACGCGACGGCCCAGGATGTCCTCGACCTGATGGAACAAGTAATAAAAATCGTAAATGAACGGTATAATATTAAACTTGTTCCGGAAGTATTGGTGGTGGGCGAGGGGTAAACGGAGGTGAAATCTTGGAGTCATTCGTAATAGAGGGGGGAACCCCTCTTTCAGGAGAATTGCGCATTCAAGGCGCAAAGAATGCGGCACTTCCGATTCTTGCGGCTACCGTGCTGACCGGAGGTTCCTACACCATCTACGATGTACCCCGTCTCTCTGATATTGATGTAATGCTTAAGATTTTGACAAAACTTGGTGCCGTATGCAGTCATACAGGAACGACTGTTCACGTAGATACGACGAATCTTTCTTCTTCGTTTGTTCCACAAGATCTAATGGGGCAGATGCGTTCTTCTATCTTTTTAATGGGGCCGCTTTTGGCGAGATTCGGGCAAGTGACGCTTTCACGTCCGGGCGGCTGTGCTATCGGGGAGAGGCGCATCAATCTTCATCTTAAAGGATTGAAAGCTCTCGGAGCCACAATTACGACTCAAGACGGATTGATTCATTGTACAGCTAATAAGCTCAAAGGTAGCGTCATCTTTCTTGATTATCCGAGTGTCGGAGCTACGGAGAACATTATGATGGGAGCGGTGTTGGCAAAAGGGGAGACCATTCTTTCCAATGCAGCGCGTGAACCGGAAATTATCGATTTGCAAAATTTCCTTAACCGTTTGGGCGCGCGCGTACGCGGCGCTGGAACGGATCGGATTATCATCGAAGGGGTCTCCCGACTTCATGCCACAGATTATCAGGTGATTCCCGATCGGATTGTAACCGGGACGATGATGCTGGCGGCGGCTATTACACGCGGAAGCATTACTTTGCGCAACGTCAACCCAATGCATCTTGTGTCTTTGTTAGATGTTGTCAAACAAAGCGGTGTTGAAATCACATATGGGCATGATATAATTACGGTAAAGGCCAGCAGATCATTTCGCGCCATTGATCGAATTATGACGGCACCCTATCCTGGATTTCCAACCGACATGCAATCTCAGATGATGGCGTTTCTTTCACTGGCACGAGGATGCAGTATCATTAAAGAGACGGTGTTTGACGGGAGATTCCGGCATGTGAATGAATTATGTCGGTTGGGTGCTGATATTTACGTGGATTTGAATACGGCTTTTATTCGTGGTGTGCCGCGTTTATCGGGCGCGGTAGTAGAAGCAACTGATTTGCGAGCCGGTGCGGCGCTGATTATTGCCGGGCTCGCTGCGGAAGGAGAAACGAGAGTGACGCAATCCTATCATATTGATCGCGGTTATGATAGGATTGAAGACCAGCTTGTGAGTCTGGGGGCTCGTATTCGGCGGGTTCAGTGAAGCGGCACTTTCAACAAGCATATTTTGTGCATGTGAAGCGGCATATGGGAGTATGCCGCTTTTGTAAGTTTACAGGTTTAAAAGCGGAGGAATACGGAATGGCGAATATAGAAAAAATCCCGCGTTTACGGAAGGAAAACCGGAAGAAAAGGACGAACCGCCAATTGCTTATACTGCTGTTGCTATTTTTTCTCGTGTTACTCCTCGTTCTTTTTTTTCAATCCTCTATCAGCCGGGTACAGGATATTTCCGTAACCGGAGCCCAACTTGTGTCTCCGGGAGAAGTGATCAAACAATCTCACCTTCATTTTGATATGCAGTATTTGCTGGTGAATAAAGAGAAAGTAGCCACCTCTATCGTATCAGCGATTCCTGCGATTGAAAGCGTAGAAGTGCGTAAAACGTTTCCTGGGAAAATTGAACTGGTGGTTAAAGAACGCCCACGTGTGGCGTTTTTGATGAATAACCGCGGCGAACTTTATCCGGTAACAAACAAAGGCGTTGTCTTGCGACAGTATCCGTCGAGCGACGAAATGGTGGACAAGCCGATTATCCGGTTGTGGAAGACAGAGCAGCTGTTGCCTGAATTTGCGGAGCAACTCGACAAGTTAGATCCAGGAATTCGTCGACAAATTTCGGAGATTAGGCATGAACCTACGAAAAATAATCCAGATCGTCTCATTCTTTTTATGAAAGACGGTTTTGAGGTTCATACCGTAATCCAGGATTTTGCGGATAATATGGCATGGTACCCTTCATTTGTACAGAGCTTGAAGCGGGAAGGAAAGACGGAAGGGATTATTAATTTATCAGAGGTGAAGTGGTTTGAACCGTATAAGCAGCAACAAACAAACGGTAATAAACAACCTTAAGATTCGTAGAATCCACGTATACTTAGCGCTTGTGTTCCTCGTATTTGGATTTATTGTTGCTTATTCGGTGCAGTTGACCATGGAAGGTGCAAGCAATGTTCCTGCTTCAAGCGATAGTGAGTGGGAGAAAAAAGTTAAGCTAAATGAAAAGCTTATCCAGGAAAAAGAAACGAACGAGGAACTGGAAAAAAGATTGCAAAAGTTGCGGCTGGAAGTGAATCAAAAAGAAAAGGAACTGTCGGAAAGACAGGCAGTTTCTCGACAGGTATTGAATGAATTGGAACAAATGCGAATGAAGGCGGGATTGATACCGGTTGTCGGATCGGGGGTGACGGTCACACTTGAAGACAGTAAATCGGCCCGCAGCTTTAATAATGTTGCCGACGGGATTGTGCACGATCAGAATATTCGGGATGTGGTCAACGAATTATTTGCTGCTGGTGCGGAAGGTATCGCCATCAATGATCAACGTTTGGTGGGCGGTTCAAGCGTCCGCTGTGTCGGGCCGACAGTGATTGTCAATGATACAAAACTTGCGCCTCCATTTGTGATTAAGGCGATTGGTGACAAGGAAACTCTTCTTTCAGCTCTAAAATTGCCCGGTGGGGTCATTGACATGCTGAAGCAACGTACGATTGAAATTACCATCAACAGTTCAGACAAAATTGAACTGCCGGCCTATGTCGGTGAAACGCAAGCGAAGGCGTCGACAGAAGCCTAAAGCATCAAGGGAATGATAGTTTGACATCACTTTTTCCCTTATAACGTCGATGAATGTTAGTATCTTAAGGTGTATTTAATAGGAGCGGTAAGGAAGCGATGAAAAATGAAAAATAATCGACAGGTCCCATTCATAATTACAGTAATAAGTATTATTATTGGGTTCATGCTAGCGCTCCAATTTCGCTCAAATCAGATGATTTTTGCAACGGAACGCCAAGACTTGTTTCAACTGCGTCAGAATGTACAAAAAGAAATGGAGCGTCACCAGAAGCTATTAAATGACATTTCCAAGTATGAAAAACTGTTGAGAGAATATGAAACGTCGATGAATGAAGGCGGGGGGCTTTCTGTCATTCAGGAAGAGTTTGCCCGCATTAAAAGAGAGAATGGTTTTTCCGATGTGACGGGACCTGGCGTGATTATTACGATTGAAGATAATCCTGTCGCCCCAGGAATGAACAAGCTTCAATCTCCAGTTATTGACCAAGATTTAACCGATTTGACAAGCCTGTTATTCGCGAACGGTGCCAAAGCGATCGCCATTAACGGGAATCGGTTGATCGTGAGCAGTTCCATTCGTACCGTCGGTGAAGGCATTCAGGTAGATACAAAGCCAATTGAGATGCCTTATATTATAAAGGCAATCGGAGAACCACAGAGCTTGGAAGCTGCGCTGCGCCTTCCCGGTTCGGACCGTGAATCAATGGAAGCCTGGTTTCAATTTTTAAATAAAAAGTTTATCATTCAAAAATCGGAAAGCGTGACGGTTCCCGCGTATCAAGGAACTGTAAGAGTAAAATATATGAAGCCTATGGAACAAAAAGGAGCGTCGTAAGCGAATGTGGTTACCAATTCTCGGTTTAGTCATTGGTGTGATTCTCGGGCTATCATTTCAATTCCGGGTACCGGAGGAATACAGCAGCTATTTGTCCATCGCAGTGCTGGCCGCCCTTGACACCATTTTTGGAGGCTTGCGCGCATATTTGCAGAATTCCTTTGACATTAAAGTATTTATGTCGGGCTTTTTCTTTAATACGTTACTGGCGGCCGGGCTTGCTTTTCTTGGCGTGTATATGGGGATCGATTTGTATTTAGCGGCCATTTTTGCTTTTGGCGTTCGCCTGTTTAACAATATTGCTGTGATCCGCCGTATACTCATCGGGCGCTGGTTCAGGGAAAAAGAGGAGAAAACGCTCCCTTAACGCATATTTTTTATAAATTTTCGCGTTGAAAAAAGAGGGGAAATACTGCGCGATGTGGAAGTAAATACAGTACATCATTTTTATTGCTACGCTAGACACTACCAAAAATAAAAATAGAGGAGGTGCCAAATTTGAACAGCAGTGAATATATTGTCAGCTTAGATATTGGTACATCCAAAGTCAGAGTAATCATTGGAGAAATTAACAGCGGAACCATTAATATTATTGGGGTTGGAACGGCGGATTCGCATGGAATAAAAAAAGGTGCCATTGTAGATATTGACGAGACTGTGCAATCGATTCGGGAAGCCGTAGAAAAAGCGGAGCGTATGGTCGATTTGCCGATCCGTCATGTTGTGGTCGGTATTTCAGGCAACCATATTCAGTTGCAGCCGAGCCACGGAGTGGTTGCTGTGTCCAGCGAGAACAGAGAGATTACGGACGAAGATATTGAACGTGTAATGAAGGCGGCGCAGGTGATAGCCGTTCCCCCGGAACGCGAAATTATCGATGTGGTTCCTATTCAATATATTGTTGACGGCCTTGGAGAAATCAGCGACCCAAGAGGTATGATGGGCGTACGCCTCGAGATGGAAGGTACGATCATTACAGGAGCAAAGACTGTCATACATAACCTCGTACGCTGCGTAGAACGGGCGGGATTATCCATCGCCGGAATGTACCTTATGCCGCTTGCATCCAGTGAGATTGCGTTGACGAAGGATGAAAAAAATTTAGGGGTAGTGCTTGTGGATATCGGCGCCGGTTCTACGACAGTGTCAGTATTTGAGTCAGGAACGCTGAACGCTTTTTCCGTGTTGCCAATCGGTGGCGATTATATTACAAACGATATTGCGATCGGATTCAGGACGACAACAGAAGAAGCGAAGCAAATTCAATTAAACAGCGGGTGCGCGCTTATCGAAGAAGCGAGTGAGGACGAGCGCTTTCTTGTGAAGCGGATAGGGAGCGATGTGGAGAAGGAATATACCCAGTTAGAATTGGCTAATGTGATTGAACCTCGTGCTGCGGAAATTTTTAATTTGGTAGAAGACGAATTATATCTTATGGGTTATGATACAAGCATACCGAATGGTTTCGTATTGACCGGGGGAGTGGCCAATATTCCGGGTTTGTTAGAGTTGGCGCGTTATGAGCTACAGGCCCCTGTGCGGATTGCGATTCCGGATTACATAGGTGTGCGTGATCCATCCTATACAACGGGAGTGGGGCTGATCAAATACGCGTCCAAATACTATATGAATCAGATGCCTCAGCAACCGGAAGTGAAACAGCCTCAGCCGAAAAGCAAAAAAACGAATAATGCACTGAAAACTTCAAAAGAGCTGAAGGAACATGGGGGAGTTTTCAAGAAGGTTAAGGAATGGTTTAGTGAATTTATTTAGAACTGTGTGCATGATAAGTGAGGGGGACTTTTATACATGTTAGAATTCGACTTGGAAATGGATACGCTAGCGCAGATAAAGGTCATCGGTGTTGGCGGCGGTGGGAGCAATGCGGTAAACCGGATGATCGAAAGCGGGATTCAGGGCGTTGAATTCATCGCAGTCAATACTGATTACCAAGCGCTTAATCTGTCAAAGGCGCAGCATAAGCTGCAAATTGGCGCCAAGTTAACGCGCGGGCTTGGCGCTGGAGCCAATCCGGAAGTTGGAAAGAAGGCGGCGGAAGAAAGCCGTGAACAAATCGAACAGGCGCTACGGGGAGCCGATCTTGTTTTCGTGACTGCCGGAATGGGTGGTGGGACGGGAACAGGAGCTGCTCCAGTCATCGCGGAAATCGCAAAAGAAATCGGAGCACTTACAGTAGGCGTTGTAACCCGTCCATTTACATTTGAAGGTCGTAAACGCGCCGTGCAAGCAGAGCAGGGGATTATCGGACTAAAAGACAAGGTTGACACGCTTATTGTCATTCCAAACGATCGGCTGCTAGAAATTGTTGATAAAAATACTCCAATGCTTGAAGCGTTTCGTGAGGCGGATAACGTGCTTCGCCAGGGTGTGCAAGGCATTTCCGACTTGATTGCCGTACCGGGATTAATTAATCTTGACTTTGCTGATGTGAAGACGATTATGACGGAGCGGGGCTCTGCACTTATGGGGATTGGGATTGCTACGGGAGAAAATCGGGCGGCCGAAGCGGCGAAAAAAGCGATTTGTAGTCCGTTGCTTGAGACATCGATTGACGGCGCGCGCGGCGTGCTAATGAATATTACTGGTGGTACGAATTTGAGTCTATATGAAGTAAATGAAGCGGCCGATATTGTTGCTTCTGCTGCTGATTCGGAAGTAAACATGATTTTTGGTGCTGTAATTAACGAGAACCTGAAAGACGAGATCGTCGTGACAGTCATTGCGACCGGATTTGAAGAGTCACAACAACAAATGGCGCGCCGACCACAAATAGATGCAGGTCGCGATAAGGCGCTAAGCGTGCAGAACTTGCGACCGCTGCGTCGTACAAATCAGGCTGAGCCGGAGCGAGACAGCGAAGAGCCACAAATTCTGTCCCGTCCAGAGCCGCGTCAAGCTCCATCATACAGCGGAATGGACAATCTTGACATTCCGACATTCCTGCGCAATCGCAGACGCAAAAATAAAGAAAGATAGCTGGAATAGCAAAAGCCTTGAGTGAAATGCAATCACTCAAGGCTTTTGGCTTGAAAAATGGGAATAACTTATCTTTATTATAGAACATACATTTTCAAAAAGCGAGTGCGGCATATTCAGGATTTACTTTTCCTCTTTTTCCCTTTATTATGTCATATCCTGTCTAAAATTCCTCTCATATTTTGTCTTAATTTTTCATACGATTTAAGGACAATGCCATCTTTTTCTATGTGATAATAAGAACACGAGAAAATGGGAGAGGAGGTTCAGAACGAATGTGACGGTGTATGCCGACATGGTATTTGTTATCAATATGGTTATTGATTATATGTTGTTGTTTTTAACCGGTCATATTTGTCGTCAGCCTCTTCGAAAACGCAGGTTGTTACTCGCTTCCGCCGTTGGCGCCGCGTATACGGTTTTTTTGTTTTTTCCGCCCTTATCCTTCGCGTTTACTTTTCTTGCGAAATTTATTTTTTCTTGCATTATGATTTTGCTTGCGTTCCGCTGGACGAGAATATGGACTACGCTTCGTCTTCTTGGTGCCTTTTACGCTGTTTCCTTTTTTATCGGCGGTGGGCTCATGGCTACCCACACTATGCTGGAATCCAAGAGTGAAGTCGTAAATGGGATCGTATTGACGCATACAGGCTCTGCTGGAACGAATCCGACATTTCTATTTATTGCTTTTGGTTTTCCAATTTTTTGGTGGTGTACACGTCACGGGTATTATAGCGTGAAAGCCAACCGGCAGGTTGATGTGCAGCACGTCTGTCTTGAAGTGGATGTGTTTGGTCACACGGTTCGCTGCCGCGGCTTTATTGATACAGGCAACCAATTGCATGATCCGTTGTCACGCATCCCCGTCACTATTATGGAAGCCGAATTGTGGAAAGAGGTATTGCCGGATGGAATTTTGCGGCAGATATATTGTGAAGAAATAGATATTGCAAGCGCCGTGCCTGACGGAGAGGAAAAGTGGTTAGAAAGAATGAGATTTATCCCGTACTGTACGGTATCCAGCAAAGCAAGTTTTCTTATTGCTATTCGTCCGGACGAAGTGCGGGTATATGCGGGTAACAAAACATATCGTTTACGCCGGATGTTGATTGGTTTGCGAGCTTCCCCGTTATCTGCGGATGGAAGCTATCAGGCGGTAGTACATCCAAAAGCGACGGCAGAAAAGGATGAGCTCGCTTCCTAACGATAAAAGGAGGGATACAATGATTGCAAAGCTACGCTTGCTAGTACAATTGTGGTGGTACCGATTCCTTATTAGCATTGGCGCGAAAACCGAAGAAGTTCATTATATCGGCGGCAGTGAAGCGCTCCCGCCTCCGTTAAACCGTGAGGAAGAAGACTATTTGCTAAGCCGTTTACACACCGGGGATCCAGCTGTTCGCTCCATCTTGATTGAACGAAATTTGCGACTTGTTGTATATATTGCCCGCAAGTTTGAGAATACGGGCATTAATATCGAAGATTTGGTTAGTATCGGAACCATTGGCTTGATTAAAGCTGTTAATACGTTTGATCCGGAAAAGAAAATTAAGCTTGCAACATACGCATCCCGCTGCATTGAAAACGAAATTCTTATGTTCTTGCGTCGTAATAGCAAAGTTAAATCGGAAGTGTCGTTTGATGAGCCACTTAATATTGACTGGGATGGGAACGAATTGCTGCTGTCCGATGTACTAGGCACAGAGAACGATATTATTTACCGTGATCTGGAAGAACAAGTGGACAAAAATCTTCTGTATAAAGCGCTTGATAAACTGTCGGAACGCGAGCGTATTATTATGGAAATGCGTTTTGGGTTAAATGGGGAAGAAGAAAAAACGCAAAAAGACGTAGCCGATATTCTCGGCATTTCACAATCTTACATTTCCCGCCTTGAAAAGCGCATTATTAAACGGCTTAAGAAAGAGTTTAACAAAATGCTATAATAACCGCATGAATTGCGTGATAATTCGAAAGCGAATGTATCATGTCGATGCTGCATAATTTTTCCCTTCGCGGAGATACTTATCAGTAACGCTGGCTCCATTAGGAGGGAAAATACGTGACACGCAACAAGGTAGAAATCTGCGGAGTGGACACATCCAAGCTTCCTGTGCTAACTAACGCACAAATGCGGGAATTGTTTGTCCAACTGCAAAATGGAGATTATGCAGCAAGAGAGCAACTAGTGAATGGCAACTTGCGCTTAGTGTTAAGTGTAATCCAGCGCTTTAACAATCGCGGAGAATACGTGGATGACTTGTTTCAGGTGGGCTGCATTGGGCTGATGAAAGCCATAGACAATTTCGATTTGAGCCAGAACGTCAAGTTTTCTACGTATGCTGTCCCGATGATTATTGGGGAAATCCGCAGGTACCTTAGGGATAACAATCCCATCCGCGTCTCCCGCTCATTGCGAGATATTGCGTATAAAGCGTTGCAAGTAAGGGATGCGCTAACGAATAAAAATTCCCGTGAACCTACTATTATGGAAATCTCGGAAGAATTAAACGTTCCGAAGGAAGATGTAGTGTTTGCTCTGGATGCAATTCAGGATCCAGTCTCGTTGTTTGAACCGATTTATCAGGACGGTGGTGACCCGATTTTTGTTATGGATCAAATCGGCGACGAGCGAAATAGGGATAGCCAGTGGACAGAAGAGATCGCGTTGCGGGAGGCGATGCAGCGGCTCACGGAAAGAGAAAAATTGATTCTTTCTATGCGCTTTTTTGAAGGAAAAACCCAGATGGAAGTTGCCGAAGAAATCGGCATTTCCCAGGCGCAAGTATCGAGGCTGGAGAAGGCCGCCATATCGCAGATGTATAAGCACGTACAGTGAAGAAGTGAATAGTGGATCAATAACAGAAACGGACGCGTTGTACCGCGTCCGTTTTTCAATTATTACTTTTATTTTTTGAAATACTTGTTGTAGATTTGGTCGAACTCGCCGCTTTCCTTTATAGCGGCAAGACCTTTGTTCAGCTTATCCAGCAATTCTTTGTTCCCTTTTTTCACTGCGATGCCGTACTGTTCTTGTTTGGCTGAAGTGTCTTCAATAATGTTCACATCGTCAAGCTTTAGCTTTTCCATGAATTTTTTCACAACCGCGTTGTCGGCAACAACCACGTCAATGCGGCCGTTCCTCATATCTTCAATCGCGCCCGCTACCTCTTCGTAGCCTTTTAAGCCGCTATAACCTTTTCCGAGTTTTTCTTCCACAAGGAGTTGACCTGTTGTACCGGATTGAACGCCGATTTTCTTGCCTTTCAGGTCAGCTACCGTTTTCACAGCCGGCGCGTTCTTTTTAACGAGAATCCCTTGTTCTGCTGTAAAGTAAGGGGTTGTAAAGTCAAACACTTTTTTGCGATCATCGGTAATGGTAATACCGGCGATGGCGATGTCAACGGAACCGTTTTTAAGACCGGCCATCATCGGATCCCAGCCCGTATGCTTTACTTCGATCTCCATGTTTTGCGCTTTGGCGATCGCTTTAATCAAATCAATATCAAATCCTTCCGGCTCTCCGGTCGGAGACATTGATTCAAACGGAGGGAACGCAGCATCCGTTGCTACTATGAGCTTCTTTTTTTCTGCCCCTGCCGCATTTCCCCCATTGCTTTCCTTGCTGCCACAAGCTGCAAGTCCAAACGCGAGCAAGCAGGCGATAAGTGTGAATAAAAACTTTTTCCCCATTGTGTATAGACCTCCTATATTTTTGTACATAATGTGCATTTCCTCATTTAGACTATAGAACGATGTTGCAATTTCAAACGGATTTATACAAAATGTTTATTCATAAGGTAACATGAATAAGTATACGAGCATAATACGTTATTGGCAAGTGCTTTGAAGATAAAAAATACTTTTAGGACATTTACTAAATCTCGTACATATACTGGTTATATAAACCGAGAAGCCGGGCGCTGCAAAGCGAGGTGAACAAATAATGGTAAAAATTTCAGAATTTCAGGAGAAAGATGTGGTAAACATATTAGATGGAAAAAATCTCGGCCAGGTGATCGATTTGGAAATTAACCTACAAGCGGGGCGCGTCGAGGCAATTGTTGTCCCGGGCAAAGGGAACGGAAAGTTTTTCGGGTTGTTTGGCGGAGGAGAAGAAATTACAATTCCGTGGCGCAACATCGTAAAAATCGGGAAAGATGTAATTCTTGTCCGGCTGGATGATGGGGTGGCACTTATGAAACAGGGTATGGACGAAGGCTCGTACCGTTCATAAATCCGTATTCTTTCTTTTCTTATAAGAACGGGAATGGTAAGATTCTTATTGTGAGGAGGGAAGAGGATGGAGCCATTCGTCATGCAGGAGAAGGGGCTTATGCTCCGCCTTACGGGATGGGAAAGCAAGTGGCCGCAGCTTGTGGCCGGCTTTTCCACGAGGAACGGCGGCGTAAGTAGGAGAGAATATGAAAGTCTGAATTGTGGGTTGCACGTTGGAGATACAGTGGAGCATGTCATTCAAAATAGACGAAAACTTGTTGAAGCAAACGGTTTTTCTTTTGCTTCTTGGACGTGCGCAGAACAAGTACACGGAAGCAATATTCGCGTGATAACGGACGATGATGTAGGCGCGGGCAGAATGGCGCACAGCGACGCGATTGCAGAAACGGATGGTCTGCTGACCGATAAGCGAAACGTGTTTCTTGCTTCGTTTTACGCCGATTGTGTGCCGCTTTTCTTTTATGCACCAAAAGCAAAAGCGCAAGTGATTGGTGTGGCGCATGCGGGCTGGCGCGGAACGGTCGCGCGTATCGGTCCGAAAATGGTTGAGACAATGCGGAAAATATGGGCGATTGGTCCGGAGAATATATACGCAGCAATCGGGCCGTCTATCGGTGCCTGCTGCTACGAAGTGAATGATATAGTGGCCGATGAGATTAAAAATGTGCTTGGTGCAAAAGCCTTTCGTGTATTGACAGAGACGCGCGAAGGAAAGTATATGTTAAATTTGCAGGAAACGAATCGAATTTTGCTTGAAAGAGCAGGAATTTTGCCATCTCATATCGAAGTGAGTCATTTATGTACAAGTTGCCGAAGCGATGTATTTTATTCCTATAGGAAAGAAAAAGGAAAAACGGGCCGGATGACGGCTTTTATCGCATTGAAAGAGGGGTAAGGGAAGACATTGTCATATATTGCGGAAAATTTACGACGGGTACAAGCAATGATTGAAGCCAGCTGCGAACGTGTGGGGCGTAAACCGTCCGAAGTGCAAATTGTAGCGGTTACGAAATATGTGTCTTTGGAGACGACGCGTGCGGCTATTTCGGCCGGCATCCATCATATTGGGGAAAGCCGGACACAGGATGCCGTGCCGAAGTGGCAGGCAATCGGCACGGAAGCAGCCACCTGGCATTTTATCGGTCATTTACAGACCAATAAGGTGAAAGACATGGTTGGCCGGTTTACATATGTGCACTCCTTGGATCGTTTTTCGCTCGCTAAAGAATTAAATAAGCGCGGAGCGCAACACGACGTAGTGACAAAATGCATGGTGCAAGTAAATGTTTCCGGTGAAGAGACGAAACATGGGCTTGCGCCGCAAGAGGTACCTGATTTTCTTGCGGCTATTCAGGACATGCCGCACATTGAAGCATGTGGATTTATGACGATGGCCCCATATGTCGAAAATCCTGAGGAAACAAGGTGGATTTTCCGGGAGCTGCGTCAGTTGCGCGATCGGATGCGGAAACAGTATGCACATATGCCGCTGCATCATTTAAGCATGGGAATGTCCAACGATTACCATATCGCTGTCGAGGAAGGAGCGACCTTTATCCGTTTGGGGTCCACGCTGGTCGGCGACGAACGAAATTGAAATTATTTAGGTAAGGAGAGCGATGAACATGGGCGTCGTTAGCAAGATTAAGGAGTTTTTCGGGCTTGGGGGCGAGGCAGAAGTGTATGAAGAAATTATCGATGAGGCGGAGGAGTATGAAGAGGAAGAGGCGTATGTAAAGCCGCGCAAAAACCGCCAGATGAATAACGTCGTCAGCCTGCACGCCGTAAAAGAGCAGGCGCCCCGTGTCATGCTGGTTGAACCGAAATCTTATGAAGAAGTACAGGAGATTGCGGATCACCTATGCTCCAGACGCGCCGTTGTCATCAATTTGCAGCGTGTACCGGGCGAACAGGCAAAGCGGATTATCGACTTTTTAAGCGGTACGGTGTACGCTATTAACGGCAGCATTCAACGGGTTGGACACAAGACGTTTTTGTGCTTACCTGAACATATGGAAGTACAAGGAAATATTACGGAAATGATATATGATGATAGAGGTTAAAGTAGTCGAGGTGAGGAAATGGCGCAAATTATCAGCCTGATCCATTTTGGATTCAATGTATACTATTATATGATTATTATTTATATTGTAATGTCTTGGATTCCCCAGGTACGCGAAACATCTTTTGGTGAAATGTTGGGACGGCTAGTGGAGCCGTATCTGCAAATTTTCCGCCGCTTTATCCCGCCGCTTGGCATGATTGACATTTCGCCGATTGTGGCGCTGTTTGCGCTATATTTCGCCCAGATCGGGCTTATCAGCATCCTGATGTCGCTGGTGTAACTAGATGAGCATATACCAGCACTTTCGGCGGGATGAGCATCCGTTCGTGGAGCGGGTGCTGGAATGGACCGAGCGCGTTCGCGCTCGGTATCAGGTGCTCCGCACCGATTTTCTTGATCCGCGTCAAGCATTTATTGCGAGATCGATTGCGAACCGAGAAGCGGGCGTATATTTTGAAACATATGGCGGATACGAAAAGGCGGAGCGAGTAAGAGGCCTTTTTTACCCTGAATATGTGGAACCATCGCGGGAAGAGTTTGGGTTAGCCCTGCTTCAGGTCAAAGGGACAAATCGTTTTTTGACGCTGGAACATCGGGATTATTTAGGCGCTCTGATTGGGTTAGGTATAAAGCGGGAAAAATTTGGAGATATACTTGTTCATACTGATGGCGCACAGCTTTTGGTGGCGGAAGAAATTGCTGGTTACGTGCGTTTATATATGAATCAGGTTCACCGTGTTCGTGTAACAGTGGAGGAGGTTCCACTTGAGGGGATTTCTGTACCTGAGCAGTCGTTTCATCCGTTGTCGTTTACCGTACAATCCCCCCGACTGGATGCGGTAGTTGGAGATGTATACCGCTTGTCCCGGGCCAAAGTGGTCGCTCCGATCCAAAACGGACGGGTGAAGGTGAATTTTCGTGAAATAAACGATCCGTCTTTTTATCTGGAAGAAGGGGACATTGTTTCGTTTAAAGGTTTTGGCCGCTTTAAAGTAACTTCTATTGGCGGAGAAACAAAAAAAGGCCGCATTAAAATGGAAGTTGTTGTATTTGACTGATTCTATGTTTTGCTTTTTAGATTTATGGGAGGTGCACTGTCGTGTCGCTTACACCACTGGATATTCATAATAAGGAATTCAGCCGCGTGTTTCGCGGGTATGACGAAGACCAAGTCAATGAATTTCTTGATCAAATTATCAAAGAGTTTGATATTTTGCTAAAGGAAAAACGCCAGCTTGAAGAGCGCGTGGCTACGTTGAACGAGAGGTTGTCCCAGTTCTCCAACATCGAAGAGACGCTCAAAAAATCGCTCGTTATGGCTCAGGAAGCGGCGGACGAGCTGAAGGCAAACGCGCGCAAAGAAGCGCAGCTCATTATTAAAGAAGCGGAAAAGAACGCAGATCGCTTGATTAACGAGGCGTTGGCGAAGTCCCGCAAGCTTGTTTCCGAAATCGATGAGCTAAAGCGTCGCGCTTCCGTATATCGCATGCGTTTCCGCTCCATCTTGGAAGCGCAGCTTGAAATGCTGGACAACGGCGATTGGGAAGACTTCGAAAAAATTGAAGAAGACCTTGCGAAAAATATGACAGAATAAGCAGCAACATGTGAAAACTCTGTCGGTTGACGTTAGGGCATTGATTGGTCTATAATTCTTAGAATATACCAGATTTTTATGAGGGATAGCGTAGCCTTCTCGTCCCGTTTGCATGGGCTGGGAAGGCTATTTTGCGATGATTATACTGTAGGAGATGAAACGAGGATGGATTACAGTAAAACATTGAAGCTTCCAAAAACCGATTTCCCGATGCGGGGAAACCTGCCAACACGCGAACCTGAAATGCAGGCATGGTGGGAAGAAAACAAAATGTATGAGAAAGTGCAGGCACGCACCAAAGGCCGGCCTAAGTTTATCCTACATGACGGACCGCCGTACGCGAATGGTGATATCCATATCGGACACGCATTGAATAAAGTGCTGAAAGACTTTATTGTGCGCTCGAAATCGATGCTGGGATTTGACGCACCGTATGTGCCGGGCTGGGACACGCATGGACTGCCGATTGAGCATGCCATTATCAAAAACGAGAAAATTGATCGGCATAAAGTGGGCGTCGTCGAGTTCCGTGAGCGTTGTGCCGAGTACGCGTACAAGTACGTGGATAAGCAGAAAGAACAGTTCAAACGTCTCGGTGTGCGCGGCGATTGGGACAACCCGTATATTACGCTGAAGCCAGAATATGAGGCCCGCCAGATTAAAATCTTTGGTGAAATGGCGAAAAAGGGCTATATTTATAAAGGATTAAAAGCCGTATATTGGTCTCCGTCTTCGGAAACGGCGCTGGCGGAAGCGGAAATCGAATACAAGGACAAACGCTCTGCATCCATTTATGTCGCGTTTTCTGTGACGGACGGCAAGGGCAAACTGGCAGAAGGCGATAAAGTCGTTATCTGGACAACCACACCGTGGACGATTCCGGCTAACCTGGCAATTGCGGTTCATCCAGAACTGGAATATTCGCTTGTGAAAGTAGGAGCCGACAAGTTTCTCGTCGCATCCGGACTGCTTGAAAATGTAGCGCAGACGATCGGTTGGGAACAGTACGAGGTGACCGCTATATACAAAGGAGCGGAGCTGGAAGGCGTCGTATGTCGCCATCCGTTCTATGATCGCACATCACCAGTGCTGTTAGGTGAACACGTTACGCTCGATGCTGGTACAGGCTGCGTTCATACCGCGCCCGGCCACGGGGAAGACGACTTTATGCTTGGCCAGAAGTATGGGCTAGATGTACTCTGCCCTGTGGACGAAAAAGGGATGATGACCAAAGAAGCGCCGGGATTCGAAGGCGTATTCTACGATGATGCCAACAAGCTGGTTACTGAGAAGTTAAAAGAAGCGGGTGCGCTGCTTCATATGGGCTTTATTACTCACTCGTATCCGCACGACTGGCGTTCCAAACAGCCGGTTATTTTCCGGGCGACCGAGCAATGGTTTGCGTCCATTGACGGGTTCCGCGAGCAGATGCTTCAGGCGATTAAAGATGTGAAATGGATACCGCATTGGGGCGAGCAGCGTTTGCATAATATGATCGCGGACCGCAGTGACTGGTGTATCTCCCGCCAGCGTGTCTGGGGCGTGCCGATTCCGATTTTTTACTGCCGCGATTGTAATGAGCCGCTGGTGAATGACGATACGATTCATCATATTTCCGAACTGTTCCGTAAGGAAGGTTCTTCCGTTTGGTTCGCAAAAGATGTAGAAGAGTTGATGCCGGAAGGCACCGTTTGCCCGAAATGCGGCGGCAAGCACTTCCGTAAAGAAACAGACATTATGGACGTATGGTTTGACTCAGGTTCTAGCCACGAAGCAGTGTTGCGCGAACGGGAAGAACTGGTGTGGCCGGCGGACTTGTATCTGGAAGGTTCTGACCAGTACCGCGGCTGGTTTAACTCGTCTTTGTCCACCGCTGTGGCTGTGTATGGACGGGCACCATACAAAGCGGTATTGAGCCATGGTTTTACGCTGGACGGCGAGGGACGGAAAATGTCCAAATCGCTCGGGAACGTGATTGTGCCGCAGAAGATTATGGATCAGTTGGGTGCAGACATTCTCCGTCTGTGGGTTGCTTCTGTAGACTATCAGGCGGACGTGCGCATTTCGGACGCTATTCTCAAACAAATTGCCGAAGCGTACCGTAAAATCCGCAACACATTCCGTTTTCTGCTTGGTAACTTGGAAGGCTTCGATCCGGCCGCAGACCGTGTGCCTTATGAACAACTGGAAGAGCTTGACCGTTATATGATAGCTAAAACCCAGAAGGTCATCGAAAAAGTGCGTAAAGCGTATGAGGAGTATCAATTCCATACGGTATACCATGTGATTCACAACTTCTGCTCGATCGAGCTAAGTTCCTTCTATCTGGATATCTCGAAAGACCGCTTGTACGCGGACGGGGAGAAATCGCTTCGCCGGCGCTCCGCGCAAACTGTGATGTATGACATTCTGCTGGCTCTTGTGCGTCTTGTAGCACCGATTATCCCGCATACGGCGGACGAAGTGTGGAAGTACATTCCGGGAACTGACGCGGAAAGCGTACAGCTGACCGATATGCCGGAAGCGCGGAGTGAAAGGAGCGATGAGGCGCTGGAAGCGAAGTGGGATCGCCTTGTGGAAATTCGTGATGAAGTGCTGAAGGCTCTTGAAGAGGCACGTCGCGAGAAAGTCATCGGTCAATCGCTGGCTGCATCCGTCGCGATTTATCCAGGCGAAGAGGTGGAAAAAGCGCTTAAAGGCGCGGACGAGCATTTGAAAGAACTGTTCATTGTATCGCATGTGACGCTTCACTCCTCTTCCGAAGTGGCCCCGGAAAATGCTGTGCAGCTGGAAGGTCTCGCGGTTGTCGTAACGCCTGCGGAAGGCGAAAAATGCGAGCGTTGCTGGGTGATTACGCCGGAAGTAGGACATGATGCTGACCATCCAACGCTGTGCGTACGCTGTGCAACGGTAGTTAAACAGGAAGTAAACGCATAACCGGGAGGAAGGCTGTTGATTTATTATTATGTGATTGCGCTGCTGGTTTTTCTTGTTGATCGCTTCACGAAATGGCTGGTTGTAACTTATATGGAAATCGGCCAGTCTATCCCCCTGTGGGAGGGTGTGTTTCATCTTACTTCGCACCGGAACAAAGGGGCAGCGTTTGGTATCCTTCAAAACCAGCGCGCCTTTTTTATCATCATTACCCTGGTTGTCATTGTCGGGATCGTGTGGTATTTGCGGAAAATGGTGAAAGAAAGCACGCTTGTTTCCTGGGCGCTGGCGCTTATTTTGGGCGGCGCGGCCGGCAACTTTTATGACCGGTTGCTAACCGGGGAGGTTGTGGATTTCTTTGATTTTACATTGATTCATTTTCCGATTTTTAATGTTGCCGATTCAGTGATTGTGATTGGGGTAGGTCTGTTTATGATAGACGCGCTGCGGGAGCTACTTATGAATGAACGGGGTAAAACGTATGAATAACGAAGAACGTTATGAACGGCATGATTGGATTATCGAGCCGGAGGATGCAGGCGAGCGCGTAGATAAATTTTTGGCTTCTGTGCAGGATGATTGGTCTCGCAGCCAATTGCAGGGCTGGATTAAAGACGGATTGCTTTTCGTTAATGGAAAGTCGGTCAAAGGAAATTATCGGTTACAGGAAGATGATGAAGTCGTACTGCACGTGCCGCCGGCAAGAGAATTGAACATTGAGCCGGAAAACATTCCGCTGGATATTGTGTACGAAGACAGCGATGTCATTGTGGTAAATAAGCCGCGTGGGCTGGTCGTACATCCGGCACCGGGTCATTACTCCGGCACGCTGGTAAACGCGCTGCTTTACCATTGCCAAGATTTATCCGGCATTAATGGGGTACTTCGTCCCGGAATCGTACACCGGATCGACAAAGATACATCCGGCTTACTGATGGTGGCAAAAAATGATAAAGCGCACGAATCGCTGGCGCGTCAACTGAAAGATCACACGGTGACGCGCCGCTACGTAGCGCTCGTGCACGGTGTGATTTCGCACGATAAAGGAACCATTGATGCGCCCATTGGCCGTGATCCGAAAAATCGCCAGCAAATGGCGGTTGTATTTGAGTATAGCAAGCCGGCGGTTTCGCATTTCGTCGTGCTGGAGCGTTTTAAAGAGCATACGCTTGTCGAATTGAAACTGGAGACCGGGCGCACGCACCAGATTCGTGTGCATATGAAATACATTGGCCATCCGTTGGTCGGCGATCCAAAGTACGGACCCAAGAGCTTCTTTAAGATTGAGGGGCAAGCGTTGCACGCGAAAACGCTCGGATTTACTCATCCTTCGACCGAAGAGTACCTAGAATTTCATGCTGCATTGCCGGATGATATGGAACAAATTTTGAAGCGCTTAAGATTTGGAGCGTTTATGGAGCAGTGAAAAATCCACGAGTTTACCTTATTTCTAAAAAGTAGTTGACATATTCCCGTTTTCGTGTCATACTTCTTTTAACTACAAAGGAACCTTTAAATCAGTCCTGTGAGGCTGGCAAGGAGAACGAATAGGTTTGGCATAGGGATGGGGAGTTGTGCGCTCACTCATTCTTTGTCGAGCACAAAAAAGCTTTCTGCCGCCCGCAGAAAGCTTTTTTTGTGTCGGGGTTTTATTTTATGGATAAAATAAAGGTACGTTTGTGAAGGAGAGAAGCGTGACAATGACGAGCGAATGGAAAGAAAAAAACGTGCTTCTAGATGAGGCTGCGATGCGGCGGGCGTTGACCCGTATCGCCCATGAAATTATCGAGCGCAACAAAGGTATAGAAAATTGTGTGTTGGTTGGCATTCGCACGCGTGGGATTTATCTGGCGAGGCGGCTTGCAGCCCGTATTCAGCAAATCGAAGGACAGACGATCCCGGTCGGTGAGCTGGATATCACGCTGTATCGCGATGACCTTACGCATAAACAAGAACAGCCGACGATCAGAGGCAGCAAGATTGAGGTTGATATTACTGGTAAAAAAGTCATCCTCGTAGATGATGTGTTGTTTACAGGCCGGACGGTACGGGCAGCGCTGGACGCGTTGATGGATATTGGAAGACCGCAAATGATTCAACTGGCCGTGTTAGTCGACAGAGGACATCGCGAACTTCCTATCCGCCCGGACTATGTGGGAAAAAACGTGCCGACATCGAAGGAAGAGATTATCGTTGTTGAACTGGCTGAAATTGATAACCGCGAATGCGTAACGATTCGTGAAAAATTTAAAAAGTAACAGAGCACAGAAAAAAGAACAGTGACCTTTAACTCAGCTCCGTGAGGCTGATAAGGAAGGAGAAGAAATTCAATGATAAAAAAGGATTATGTTGATGTGCATGAGATACCGGCGCTGCAAAAAGTAGTTCCGCTAAGCTTGCAGCACCTGTTTGCGATGTTTGGCTCAACCGTTCTGGTGCCCCTTTTGACCGGGCTTGACGTATCGGTGGCGCTTCTTACGAGCGGAATTGGAACGCTTCTGTTCCTGCTCATTACTAAAGGCAAGCTGCCGAACTATCTTGGTTCCTCGTTCGCGTTTATTGGCCCAATTCTTACGGTAAGCCACAGTCACGGTGTCGGCACTGCAATGCTCGGCTGCTTTATGGCCGGTCTCGTATATTTAATTGTGGCAGCCATTGTCAAATGGACGGGCGTTCATTGGCTCAATCGTTTGTTGCCGCCTGTTGTTATTGCATCGATTATCGTTGTAATTGGCCTTAGCGTATCCGGCGTGGCGGTTGGCTGGGCGCTAAATGACCCGCTAAGCGATCCGGCGAAGCCGGCCTACTCCCTCGGAGCGGTGGAAGTGGCGTTTGTTACGCTGGCAGCTACGGTTGTGGCGACGATTTTCTTCCGCGGATTTTTATCGGTGCTCCCGGTGTTAACCGGAATGATCGTCGGCTATGCGTACGCGGCGGTTCGCCATCCAGAATGGATTGATTTTGCGAAAATCAAGGAAACGCCCTGGTTTATTAGCCCAGGCATGTGGGTGAACGAGCATTTCATAACAGGTCAGGTATTGGACGCATTTGCTTCTCCGGGCGCCTTGCTGGCCGCGCTCGTAATCGCACCGGTGGCGTTTGTCACGCTGGCTGAGCACATTGGCCACCTGCTCGTAACAGCCAACATTATGAACCGTGATTTGATGCGCGACCCGGGCTTGCACCGCTCGCTTGCGGGAGATGGGGTAGCGGTGATAGTCGCATCGTTCCTTGGTGGACCACCGAGCACAACCTACGGCGAAAACATGGGCGTTCTTGCGTTAACTAAAGTATACAGCCGCGTGGTTATTGCCGGAGCCGCCTGCTTTGCTATCCTGTTCGCGTTCATTGGAAAAATCGGCGCGTTCCTGATGACGATTCCGAAACCGGTATTAGGCGGTGTAACGATTGTATTGTTCGGCATTATCGCGGCGCAGGGGATGCGAATGTATGTAGAGCACAACATCGATTTCTCCCATAAGCGGAATATGGTTATCTCGGCCATTGTGCTCGTAACCGGAATCGGAGGATTTAAAATGGACTTCCATGAAGTAACATTTAGCACCTTCATCGCGAACCTTACGATCGACAACATTGCAATGGCAACGTTCCTTGGTATTTTCCTGCATGCGGTGTTGCCCGGCAAAGAGGTCGCTTTTGGGAAAACAAAAGAGGAACAATTGCATAAACAGGCATCATAATCATCCTTTAAAACAGTCCTGTGAGTCTGGTAAGGATGCCATGATGTATACTGCATATGGAGAAAAGGCTTCGTGCCCGGCTTCAGACCGGACACTTAGAGAAACCGGGCCTCGCTTCTCAGTGTGTATATAACAAGGCTTCTTACCAAGAAAAATGGGTAAGAAGCTTTTTTTATAAATCAAATTTGATTCTAGGGCAGGAGGAGAACAATGGGTACCATTTTATGCAACGGTCAAATACTTGTAGATGGAAAGCTAGTAAAGAAAGATATTCTTATCGAAGGAACGAACGTGTCACGAATTGCCGACAGCATAGAGGAAGCAGGTCACGAAGTGTTAGATGCGGCGGGTAAACTGATTGTCCCCGGTTTTATAGATATGCATGTACATTTGCGGGAACCGGGTTTTGAAGCAAAAGAAACCATTGCTACCGGAACAGCGTCCGCGGCGCGAGGCGGTTTCACGACCGTTGCTTGCATGCCGAACACGCGTCCCGTGATTGACACTCCCGAGACGGTTCGGTTGATTCTGCAGAAAGCAAAAGAGGAAGGAAGCGCCAGGGTGCTGCCGATGGGGGCGATTACTGTTCGTGAACTGGGCCAAGAATTGACAGATATGGCCGCGTTGAAAGAAGCAGGGGTTATCGCAGTGTCAGACGATGGTGTAGGCGTACAATCCAGCAAAATGATGAAAGATGCGATGAAAGTAGCTACCTCCCTTGGGCTGCCGGTTGTGGCACATTGTGAGGATGATAGTCTTGTGGAAGGCGGCTGCGTGCATGAGGGTGTGTTCAGTGAAAAGCATGGTTTGAAAGGCATTCCATCTGAGGCGGAGTCGATTCATGTCGGACGTGATATCTTGCTGGCAGAGGCGACGGGGGCACACTACCATGTATGCCATATCAGCACAGCCGAATCAGTGCGGCTTGTTCGTGAGGCGAAACAGCGGGGCGTGCGCGTAACCGCGGAAGTTTGCCCGCACCATTTGCTGCTGTGCGACGAGGATATTCCAGGTCCGGATGCTAACTACAAGATGAACCCGCCGCTTCGTTCACGACGTGACCGTCAAGCGTTGCTCCAAGGATTAAAGGACGGCACGATTGACATGATTGTAACGGATCACGCACCACATACAGCAGAGGAAAAAGGGCGTGGCATTGAACTGGCACCGTTCGGCATCGTTGGCTTGGAGACTGCATTCCCGCTTTTATATACGAAGCTAGTATTGACAGGCGAATTTACCTTACAGGAAATTGTGGATCGGATGACCCGCGTTCCTGCGGAAGTATTTAACCTGCCGTGGGGTGCGCTGGAGGAAGGCAAGAGCGCCGATATTGCGGTAATTGACTTAGAAACGGAAAAAGAAGTGAATCCGGAAACATTCGCGAGCAAAGGGCGCAATACACCGTTTACTGGCTGGAAGTTAAAAGGTTGGCCGGTGCTGACCATGCTAGAAGGCCGTATCGTGTGGCAAGCGGAAGAGATGAACAGCGAAGGAGCGAGACAATAATGAAAAAACAAGCAAGACTTGTATTGGAAGATGGAACAGTATTTACTGGCAAATCGTTTGGGGCACAGGGAGAATCGCTGGGCGAGGTCGTCTTTAACACCGGGATCACCGGCTATCAGGAAGTGCTGTCAGACCCATCGTATTGCGGGCAAATCGTGACAATGACATATCCTTTAATCGGAAATTATGGCATAAACCGCGATGATTTTGAAACGATGAGGCCGTTCGTGCATGGTTTCGTTGTCCGGGAGCACTGCGAGGTTCACAGCAATTGGCGCAGCGAGCAAACGGTTGATTCGCTGCTGAAAGAATACAATATTCCGGGCATCGAAGAAGTCGATACGCGCAAGTTAACTCGTATTATCCGCCAGCATGGCACGCTGAAAGGGCTCATTACTACCTCGGATGAGCCGGTAGAATCCTTATTGGAGAAGCTAAAAGCGCCGCTGATGGAAGACCAGGTGGCCCGCGTATCTACCAAGAATATGTTTGCTGCACCAGGACGTGGTTCTAAAATCGTGCTTGTAGATTTCGGAGCCAAATACGGTATTTTACGCGAGCTGATCAAACGGGGCTGCGACGTTATCGTGGTGCCGTATAATGTGACCGCAGACGAAATCCGCCGCATTCGTCCGGATGGTATTATGCTGTCCAATGGACCGGGAGATCCGAAAAACGTTCCGGAAGCGATTCGCATGATTCAGGAGATTCTGGGTGAATATCCGCTGTTCGGCATCTGTCTCGGCCATCAACTGCTCGCGCTGGCGTGCGGCGCTGATACGCATAAAATGAAGTTTGGCCATCGCGGCGGCAACCACCCGGTGAAAGAGTTAGCGACCGGACGCACCTATATTACGTCCCAAAACCATGGCTATGCGGTTAGCAAGGAATCATTGACAGACACTGATTTGGAAATTAGTCACATCGCGCTCAATGACGGTACGGTAGAAGGCCTTACACATAAAAAATATCCGGCATTTTCCGTACAGTACCATCCGGAAGCTGCACCAGGACCATATGATTCCGATTATCTGTTTGACCGTTTCTTAGAGCAAGTTGCCAAATTCACAAAGGAGGAGAAGAATTATGCCGCGACTCGATAACATCAAGAAAATTCTTGTAATTGGATCAGGCCCTATTGTCATCGGCCAGGCCGCTGAATTCGACTATGCCGGAACGCAGGCTTGTCAGGCGCTGAAAGAAGAGGGATTTGAAGTCATTCTGGTCAACAGCAACCCGGCCACCATTATGACTGACACGAACATGGCGGACAAAGTCTATATCGAACCACTGACGAAAGGCTTTCTCGCGCGCATTATCCGTCAGGAGAAGCCGGACGGTCTACTTGCCACGCTCGGCGGACAAACCGGCCTGAATCTCGCCATGGAACTGCATGAAGCAGGCATTTTAGAAGAGGAAAATGTAACGCTTTTAGGCACGAATCTTGAAGCGATCAAGAAAGCGGAAGACCGGGAACAGTTCCGCGCCCTGATGCAGGAGATCGGCGAACCGGTTCCACCGAGCGATATCATTCATACAGTGGAGGAGGCGCTTGCGTTTGCCGAGGAAATCGGCTATCCGATTATTGTGCGTCCGGCCTATACGCTCGGCGGAACCGGTGGCGGCATTGCATCCAATGAGGAAGAATTGCGCGAAATCGTAGCAAGCGGTCTAAAATACAGCCCGATTCACCAGTGTCTTGTCGAAAAAAGCATTGCCGGTTTTAAGGAAATTGAGTACGAAGTCATGCGCGACGCGAATGACAATGCGATTGTCGTATGTAACATGGAAAACGTTGATCCGGTTGGGATCCATACCGGCGACAGTATCGTTGTAGCACCGAGCCAAACCCTTTCGGATCGCGAGTATCATATGCTGCGTTCTGCGTCCCTCAAGATCATCCGCGCTTTGAATATTCAGGGAGGCTGTAATGTACAGCTGGCGCTCGATCCGGACAGCTTCCAATATTACGTTATTGAAGTCAATCCGCGCGTAAGCCGTTCTTCTGCACTGGCATCCAAAGCGACCGGTTATCCGATTGCGAAAATGGCTGCCAAAATCGCGGTTGGTTACACGCTTGATGAACTGAAAAATCCGGTGACTCAGCAAACTTACGCTTGCTTTGAACCCACGCTCGACTATATCGTAACAAAAATTCCGCGCTGGCCATTCGATAAGTTTACTTCGGCCAACCGGAAACTGGGCACACAGATGAAGGCAACAGGCGAAGTTATGGCGATTGGGCGCACGTTTGAAGAATCGCTCCACAAAGCCGTGCGTTCGCTCGAGATTGGCTTGCACAGCCTGGATTTGCCAGAGGCGAAAGAGCTTAGTCAAGAAGAACTGGAGCGCCGCCTTATAAAGGCAGACGACGAGCGTTTGTTCCTCGTTATGGAAGGTTTGCGCCGCGGTATAACCGAACAGAAAATTCATGAATGGACGAAAATCGATCCCTTCTTCTTGGCGAAGTTCAAAAATATTGTGCGCTTTGAAACAGAAATGGCAGAAGCGGCAAAAGAAGGCGCGCTTAGTTCCGACATGCTGCGCCAGGCGAAGCGCATGGGCTTTACTGATCGCCGCATTGCGGAAGTAACCGGTATTCCGGTTGCGGACATTGAAGCAAAACGCAAAGAAGCAGGCATCGTGCCTGTATATAAAATGGTTGATACCTGCGCGGCCGAATTTGAAGCGGCCACACCGTACTACTATTCTACATATGAAGAGGAAGACGAACGCGTCGATTCAGGCAAACCGCGCGTAATCGTACTCGGCTCCGGCCCGATCCGCATCGGACAGGGAATTGAGTTTGACTACTCAACCGTTCACGCTGTATGGGCGCTCAAAGAAATGGGCTATGAAGCCGTGATTATTAATAACAATCCGGAAACGGTATCGACTGACTTCAGCACATCTGATCGTCTGTATTTTGAGCCACTCTATATTGAGGACGTGCTGCACATTATTGAAAAAGAAAAGCCGGAAGGCGTCATTGTGCAGTTCGGCGGGCAGACTGCGATTAATTTGGCAGCAGGACTGGAAAAAGCAGGTGTAAAAATTCTCGGTACCGACCTTGCCAGCATTGATGCGGCGGAAGACCGCGAAAAGTTTGAAAAGCTGTTGCGTTCGCTGGACATCGCGCAGCCGCCGGGTCAAACGGTAACATCCATCGAAGCGGCTGTCGAAGCAGCGGCATCTCTCGGTTATCCGGTGCTTGTTCGTCCGTCATACGTGCTGGGCGGCCGAGCAATGGAGATTGTGTACAACGAGCAGGAATTGTTGACATATATGCGCGAAGCCGTAAAAGTGAATCCCGAACACCCGGTGCTTGTGGATACGTATTTGATGGGGGCAGAAGTAGAAGTAGATGCTATTAGCGACGGCGAAAACGTGTTAATTCCGGGAATTATGGAACATATCGAGCGGGCCGGCGTCCATTCTGGCGACTCGATTGCCGTATACCCGACGCAGACCATTTCACAGTCGCTAAAAGACGAATTAGTCGATATGACGACTCGCATCGCGCGCGGTTTGCATATCAAAGGGCTGTTGAACATTCAGTTTGTTATCCATAAAAACAAAGCGTACGTGCTGGAAGTAAACCCGCGTTCTTCCCGTACCGTACCGTTCTTGAGCAAAATCACAAACATTCCGATGGCGAACATTGCAACCAAAGTGATTCTCGGGGCTACCATTCCGGAATTGGGTTATGAGCCTGGCTATCAAAAAGAAACGGAACACGTATCCGTAAAAGTGCCGGTGTTCTCGTTCGCTAAGCTGCGTCGCGTTGACACGACGCTCGGACCGGAAATGAAGTCTACGGGCGAAGTCATGGGCCGCGACAAAACGCTGGCCAAAGCGCTTTACAAAGGTTTGCTTGCATCCGGCATGAGCATTCCGACACACGGCTCACTCCTAGTGACCATTGCCGATAAAGACAAGGAAGAAGCGAAAGACCTTATCAAAGGCTTTAACCGACTCGGATTTAAGCTGCTGGCGACAGAGGGAACGGCCAAATTCCTTGAAGCGGAGGGCATGCGCGTAACCCGCGTTCGCAAGGTGAATGAGGCTTCGCCAAATATGCTCGATATCATCCGCAAAGGTGAAGCAAGCTTCGTCATTAACACGCTGACGAAAGGCAAAACGCCGGAGCGGGACGGGTTCCGCATCCGCCGCGAATCAGTGGAGAATGGCGTCGTATGTTTGACATCGCTTGACACTGCACGCGCCCTTCTGAAAGTGCTTGAAGCGATTACGTTTACAGCGGAATCCATGCCAGGGTTTGAAGCGCCGCAGTCGAAGGAGGCATACGTGCATGGATAAAGGCGTGCTGAGCGTTGTGTCCAATGAACAGATAGCAGAGCGGATTTTTCGTATGGAAGTGGAAGGGGAATTGGCGGGCCGCATGACGCGGCCTGGCCAGTTCGTTCACGTAAAATGCGGCGCTGGCATCGATCCGCTGCTGCGCCGTCCTATCAGTATTTGCAATGTGGACACGGACAAAAAGAGACTGACGATGATTTACCGGGTGGAAGGGCACGGCACGCGTGTATTGAGCGAATACGTGCCTGGACAGCCGCTTGACATTCTTGGGCCATTGGGCGAAGGGTTTCCTGTGGAAGGACGTCAAGCGGGCGAGCATGCGCTTTTGGTTGGCGGCGGTATCGGGGTTCCTCCGCTTTATTATCTTGGCAAACAGCTGAAACAATGCGGCGTACGCATTACGTCCGTCATCGGTTTTGGCACTGCTTCGCAGGTATTTTTAGAAAGGGAGTTGGCGGAACTGGGCGATGTGCATGTCGTTACGATTGACGGTACGGCAGGAGTCCAAGGGCTCGTTACAGATGTGCTGACAGGTGAATATGGTTTGGGTATGAGTGATTGGGACGTGCTGTACTCGTGCGGACCGCTTCCCATGTTGCGTGCATTGCAGGATAAATACCAGCCAGCTGGCAAGGAAGGTTACATTTCGCTTGAACAGCGGATGGGGTGCGGTGTCGGTGCGTGTCTCGCGTGCGTATGCCCGGTACAGGAAAAAGGAGAAGGCAGGAAATACCGCAAAATCTGTTCCGATGGCCCGGTCTTTCCGCTTGGGGAGGTGCGGTTGTCATGACAGCTTCGAGAACGAACCGTTTAGCGGTTACCATTGCGGGCATTCACATGAAAAACCCGGTTATGCCAGCGTCCGGTTGCTTTGGCTTTGGCCGCGAATATGCGCAGTTTTATGATTTGAATCGGCTTGGCGCAATCGCTGTTAAGGCTACGACTGTAGAAGAGCGCCAAGGTAACCCGACGCCGCGTGTGGCAGAAACGCCGGGCGGTATGCTGAATGCAATCGGCTTACAAAACCCAGGATTGGAAGATGTCATTGCGCATGAGTTGCCGTGGCTGGAACAGTTTACAGAGCTGCCTGTCATTGTCAATGTCGCAGGCACGGTAATGGAAGACTATGTGCAGGTGGCGGAAAGGGTAAGCGAAGTTCCAAATGTAGCAGGAATTGAGCTAAACATTTCCTGCCCGAACGTGAAATGTGGCGGGATTACATTCGGTACAGACCCGGACATTGCCGCACAGCTTACGGCGGCGATTAAGAAAGTAAGCAAAGTTCCTGTATTTGTTAAGCTATCGCCGAATGTGACAGATGTGGTGACGATTGCGAAGGCGGTGGAAGCGGCTGGCGCGGATGGGTTAAGTATGATTAACACGCTGCTTGGCATGCGTATTGACCTAAAAACCCGCCGACCTGTTCTGGCCAACGGCTCCGGCGGATTGTCTGGCCCGGCGATTAAGCCGGTAGCGATTCGCATGATTTACGAAGTAAGCCAGCAGGTAAAGATCCCGATTATCGGTATGGGGGGCATTCAATCGGCGGATGATGTGATTGAGTTCTTCATGGCGGGCGCGTCGGCTGTTGCGGTCGGTACGGCAAACTTCGTCGATCCGTATATTTGCCCGACGATCATTGATGAACTAGAAAGGAAGCTGGACGAATTCGACGTGGGGTCGATTTCTGAATTAACGGGAGCGGGGTGGAAACGATGAATAGCAGGAACGGACGGATTATGGTGGCGCTTGATTTTCCGAGTGCCGCAGAAGCGAATGGCTGCTTGCAGTCGCTTGCAGGTACAGGTGTATATGTAAAAATTGGCATGCAGCTTTATTATGCGGAAGGTCCGGACTATGTACGGCAAATCAAAGAAAAAGGCCATTCCGTGTTTCTTGATATAAAGGTGCATGATATTCCAAACACGGCTAAAGGCGCGATGCAAAGCGTTGTGGGACTTGGTGTGGATATGGTGAACGTGCATGTGGCAGGGGGCCGCAAAATGATGGAAGCAGCCCGGGAAGGATTGGAAAAAGGAACGCCGGCAGGAAAGAAGCGGCCCTTGCTTATTGGTGTTACCCAACTAACAAGCACAACGGAGCAAATGATGAATAATGAGGTAGGGATTGCCGGTACGGTGGAAGACTGTGTCGTGCGCTATGCACGGCTGGCTCAGGAGGCAGGATTGGATGGGGTAGTGGCTTCCCCGAAGGAAGTACCGTTGATTAAGGAGGCGTGCGGCCCATCTTTTCTGACTGTAACTCCGGGAATCCGTCCTAAGGGTACGGACGCAGGGGATCAACACCGGATTACGACTCCGGAAGAAGCTTTTCGTCTTGGGTCTGATTATATCGTCATCGGTCGGGCAATTACGCAGGCGCAGGATCCGAAGCAGGCGCTATTCAATATTTTAGAAACAGTCAACAGACAGTAAACAGGGAGTGAACCAATATGCAAACGAATATAGATACGGCAAAACAAATCGCGGCAAAGTTGCTTGAAATCGATGCGGTGGCGTTACGTCCAGACGCGCCGTTCACGTGGACATCCGGTATGAAAAGCCCTATTTATTGCGATAATCGGCTGACGATGTCTTATCCGGAAGTGCGCCGTTTGATCTGTCTTTCTTTCGCCGCGCTTATTAAAGAGAGATACCCGGAAACGGAAGTGATTGCCGGAACGGCAACGGCGGGCATTCCCCATGCGGCCTGGGCAGCAGAACAATTAAATTTGCCGATGATATACGTACGCTCTAAGCCGAAAGGACATGGAAAAGGCAACCAGATTGAGGGGAGATTAGAGCCGGGTGCGAAAGTGGTTGTGATTGAGGATTTAATTTCTACTGGTGGCAGTTCGATTGAAGCGGCGAGGGCAGTAAAAGAAGCGGGTGGAAATGTGCTCGGCGTACTCGCTATCTTTTCGTATCAGTTCCCACAGGCGGAGCAGGCATTTGCGGAAGCTGGCTTTCCATTTGAAACATTAAGCAACTATACGACGTTGCTCGAAGTCGCTCAGGAAAAAGGTGCCATCCGCCCCGAGCAACTGGAGGCACTCCATGCATGGCGCAAAAATCCCGCAGCGTATAAAGGCTAACCTTATATGTTTCGTCGTTATCATAGATAAATGAGAAGCCTCGCTGGACAAACCTAGCGGGGCTGCCTCATTTTTGTTTTAGAACAGTACGTGGACATCCTGCTTAAGGAAGTCCACTTTTTTTGCGTGTGCCCGGCATGAGCGTCATCTCTAGGGTTCAAGTTCCGAGTGGTGGTGTACATTAAAATATTTTTTCGAGAAGGACTTGCATTTTTTCATAGATGAGAGGGCGGGGGCTAGTCACCCCCTCCTACTTGATTGTTGATTTACAGGAGCGGTATACTCTGGGACAATCCGGTAGCGTGCCAGAAGGTGATATGCTTTCTGTGCTACCCGTGGGAAATAGCGGATTTCCTGCACGTCAATTCCCTTTAACCAGAACAGCGCGATACCATAACCGGCAAGGCTAAAAATGGCGATGACAGCTGATTCAATACCAAAGAACAGAAATGCCGGCATTGGAATGAGCGGTTGTACCTTGAGTCCGAGCCATACAATACTGAGACCAATGGCGCTAAGCAGTAGAGATGACAGCAAAAATCCGCGCCACTTTTCGCCGAGAATAATCAGGCGAGTATATTGACTGATTGCACGCAAATTCAGCGCCATAACGACAATGAAGCACAACGATGTCGCCGCAATAATTCCATAAATCCCAAACAGCGGTGCCAGCGCATAGTTGCCGCCCCATTTTACGAGAATGCCGATCGCGACATGGCGCATGGGCAGGTCGGTACGCCCCAGTCCCTGAAGAATGCCGGACGAGGTCATCATCAAAATTTGAAAGATTGTTCCAAAGCAGAGAAAACCGATAATCCAGGCCGCTTTTGAATACGTTTCCTCCGTGTTGCTGAACAGAAATCCATTTACTGGATATGCGGCTACTGTTAAATATAGAGCCGCTGGAACCCCGGTAATGAGCGCCACACGCAATGCCATTGAACTCATGCGTTGCACTTCGCGTTCGTCATCGCGCGAGTGCGCAGACGAGACAACAGGAATAATAGACGAACTAAGCGCAATTGCGAGAATAATCGGCAGACCTGCCAGTGACTGGGCGCTTCCACCGAGAATGCCGAGCGTGTCCATCGCTTCCTTGTACGTATGCAACTGCTCGGTAAAGAAACGGAGTGGCACGCACGGAATGTTTGTGTTTTCCGCATACTGGAACGGTCCGAGTGACTTGCTGTCCAGTTTGATATTTTCACCCAACGTAAGCGTTATTTTTACTTTTCCTCGCTCATAGAAGGCGTATTTTCTGTTTTTATCCCACGTAACTTTGCCGCCCATCGCTTCAGCTACCGGTTCAAGCGGCACCATCGTTGTATTATTGTTGTGCAGGTAAGGAGCCACTGGCAGAATTATTTCTTTGTTGCCGATGGTTGCCTCTTTATGACCGACCGCGAACGAAATGCGCTCTTCCTGCGGCGTCAACAGGCGCAGCGATGTGGATGAATCAATAAAGTAAATGAGCGGCACCGCCAATGCTGATAGAGTAATCGGCAGCGACAGGCGGAGCATTTTGCTGTAAATTTGCCGATACGTAAGTTTTTTATACCTTTTTTGCGTGGCGAGTTCACGCTTTTGTTCCGGGCGTCGCTTTTTATAGAAATAGATCATGACCCCGCAGGCGGCAATGCTGCCGGTTACAGCTCCGAATGAAGCGCCGGCGACAGCCACGTCTTTGTTATAGCCTAGATGAAGCAGCACAAGCGGCAGCGCCACTGCGGTTATGACGCGCAAAATTTGCTCCATAATTTGCGACAGACCGGTCGGTTGCATGAACTGCAGCCCCTGGAAGTATCCCCGCATGATCGCGATTAACGGGAAGAGGAGCATCGCTGGAGCGATGGCGCGGATCGCCAGCTCCGCCTGCGGTGCGAGCGTATATTTGGCGTAGTATGGCGCGATGATCATCATCAATGCGAACATGACAAAACCGGTCACAAGCGCAAAATTGCGGGCTGCTTTATAGGTCTGATACGCCTCGTGATATTGGCCGATAGCCGTATATTCCGAGATTTGTTTGCTTAAGGCGCTCGGCACGCCCAGCGTGGCGATAATAAGCAGCATGCTATAAATATTGTAGGAAATAGTGTACAGCGTCATCCCGTCATTCCCCATAATATGCTGGAGCGGAACGCGCTGGCCGACGCCCAGTACGCGCGAAATGACGGCTGCCAAGGTTAGAATCAGCGTGCCTTTTAAAAATGAGTTCTTTGACATACTTCATTCCTCAAGACGTTGTAGTTTTCGTTTTCATTAGTTTGCGGACAACTTCTTCGTCCGGTGTGACAAATAGTGTTTTTTGTTGCTCGTAGATCACAAATCCCGGTTTGGCGCTTTTCGGTTTTTTCACATGACGTATAAGTGTATAATCGACAGGAACTTGGCTGGAATGACGCGCCTTGCTGTAATAAGCGGCAAGCGTTGCTGCTTCCGACAGCGTCGTTTCGCCGAAATCTGTTCCGCGGATGACCACATGCGAACCGGGAATGTCTTTCGTATGCAACCATGTGTCGTTTGGAGAGGCCAGCCGGTTAGTTAGATAATCGTTTTGCTTGTTGTTTTTCCCTACATAAATATCTACGCCTTCACTGGAGATATAACGTTCAAGCACAGGTTTTTTCGGCTTTCCTTTTTTCATTTTTTCCGGGCGCTTCCGCAGATAGCCCTGTTCGGACAGTTCTTCGCGAATTTCTTCAATGTCCAAAAGCCCTGCATTCTCAATTTGCTGTAGTACGGTATCCAGATAATGTACTTCCTCTTCCGCTGCGGCGATTTGTTCATCGATGACAGCGAGGCTATTCTTCGCTTTTGTATACCGCTTAAAATACGCCTGTGCGTTCTCCGCTGGCGTAAGTGCCGGATCAAGCGGAATCGTGATCTCGGGCGCCTCTTCCTCGTAGTAGTTTACCACTTTTGCTTCCGTTTGGCCTTTAGTCATTTGGTATAGATTTGCTGTAATCAGTTCACCGTATATCTGGTATTTGCGCGCGTTTTCCGCCTGCTGTTTCGTTTCTAGTAATTTTTCGATCTTCTTCTCGTTTTTGTTCCTCTCATTGGTGATAAACCGTACTAAATCGTGCATACGCTGCTTGACGGTGTCGCGTTCCGCTTTGCCTTGGTAGAACGCTTCAAGACATTCGCTAACCGTAGGGAACGTTTCGCTTTCTTTCGCTGGTAAGTGGGTTAAAGGAATGACGGAAAAATATTCTTTTTTATCCGTGCGAATAAGCATGGGTGTATAGGAATGGCGTCGGGTCGGCTCCAGCGTTTCCGAGAAAGCAGACCATAGCCGATCCTGCGTCGCAAGTCCTGCACGATGCACGATTTCATCCGCGATCAGAGGGCTTATCCCCGCGAAAGCCCCGACGATTTGTTTGGAAATTTTCCCTTCATTAAAATGGATTTTGCGCATAAAGTCTTCTTTTGTCGCGGCGAGCGGGTTAAGCTTGTTTTGTGGTGGCGGAGCCACATATGGACGTCCGGGCAGAACAACTCGATAACGACTGACCGCGGGGGTGACATGGTGGATCCCGTCGTGAATCATTCCGCTCTCAGGGTCCATAAGAATTAAGTTGCTGTGGCGGCCCATGATTTCAAGCACAATTCGCTTTGGCCGCTCATCTCCGAGTTCGTCGCGGCTTCTAAGGTCAATATGGATGATGCGCTCCATATTCGTTTGGCGGATGGCTTCAATAATAGCCCCTTCGCAGTATTTGCGAAGTAGCATGCAGAACATCGGCGCTTCCAGCGGGTTTTGGTAGCTTATATTCGTGATATGTATACGCGGAAAACTCAGGCTTGCCGAAAGCAGAACCCGGACGTTTCCAGATCGTGTTCTTACTTGCATGACAATATCCGTATCGGTCGGCTGATAGACTTTCATAATGCGGCCGGTGGCGAGCTTTTCATGCAGCTCGTGGGCCACCGCGCGCGTCACAATGCCGTCAAAGGCCATGGTTATCTCACCTTCCTATTTCTCTTACCGCTGCACAACGATCAAAATATCAAAAGAAACAAATGTATGCGGCGGAAAAACGATGCAGACTAACATTGTAGATTATACTATAAACTTTTCACGCGTGTTGGTAAATCTATGATAAATATAGTTTGACGTATCTACATTCTTATACCATTGTTGCGAAGTCGATATATCAAGTTCAATGCAGATAGCATTTTTTGCAGCTTGTCAGAATACATTAGGTTTGAAAAACAAGGATCGGAGCAAAGGAGGCACCTGCATGAATGGGCAGCATTATTGGTTTAGCTATTCAGAAGAGGAACTTTCGCGCACTCTCAAAACGGATGTAAAACAAGGGTTGACCGAAGAAGAAGCGCAGTTACGGCTTCGGACAATCGGGCCGAACGTGCTGGCGGAGAAGCAGAAAATTTCGCCGCTTATGATGTTTCTCGGGCAATTCAAGGATTTTATGGTGCTTGTGTTGCTTGTTGCTACGCTTATTTCTGGCTTCTTGGGCGAATATGTGGATGCGATCACCATTATTGCGATTGTGATCATTAACGGTATTCTCGGTTTTATTCAAGAGTACCGGGCGGAGCGTTCGTTATCTGCGCTGAAAGAATTGACTGCTCCGATGGCATATTGCGTAAGGGACGGGCAACTTGTTCATATTCCTGCCAAACAATTGGTCCCAGGTGATATTATTTATCTGGAAGGCGGTGACCGCATCCCGGCTGATGTCCGTTTTCTGTCCGCAAACGGTTTGCATGTGGAAGAATCCACACTGACAGGCGAATCGGTTCCAGTTATGAAAAAAAGCACGGTATTGCCTCATGAAGCGATTCCGCTCGGTGATCAAATCAACATGGGGTTTATGGGCACGATGGTCACTGCCGGAACAGGATATGCCGTAGTACTCACTACGGGCATGATGACGGAAATGGGGAAAATCGCCCATTTGCTACAAACGACGGAAACGCTCCAGACACCGTTGCAGGCTAAGTTGGAACAGCTTGGAAAAATCCTTATCGCAGTCGCACTTACGCTTACTGCTCTTGTAGTAGCGGCCGGAATTTTTCATGGGCAGAAAGCTTATGAGATGTTTCTTGCCGGGGTTAGTTTGGCTGTCGCCGCGATTCCGGAAGGATTGCCCGCAATTGTCACGGTAGCGCTCGCGCTGGGCGTACAACGCATGATTAGGCGTCGTGCCATCGTCCGCAAGCTTCCGTCGGTTGAAACGCTCGGCAGCGCCAGCGTGATTTGCTCGGACAAAACCGGAACCTTGACGCAGAATAAAATGACGGTAACTCATGTGTGGCTGGAGAACTCTATTATTGGAGTAACAGGCACTGGCTATGAGCCAGAAGGAAAATTTTTTACGGGCAACCAGCAGGTTCGGGCTCAGGCCCATGGAACGCTTTATAAACTTTTGCAGCTTGGCGTTTTGTGCAATAATGCGCATTTAGAGCATCAGCAGGAGGAAAGAAAAGGGCTTTTTAGGAAAACGGAAGAGCAGTGGGTAGTAAATGGCGATCCAACGGAAGGTGCATTGCTTGTGGCGGCAGGAAAAGCGGATATTACACGCGCGAAGATGGAGGAAACATGGACGAGAGTCCGCGAATTTCCGTTCGATTCCACCCGAAAGATGATGTCCGTCATCGTACAGGATCGATACAACAAAAGGATGTTGGTCGCCAAGGGGGCTCCCGATGTACTGCTAAGCCGCTGCACGCATGTTTTATGGAAGGGACATCCGACTCCGCTTACGCCGACAATGCGCCGTCATATTATTTCCGCCAACGAAACGCTGGCCAGGCAGGCGTTGCGCGTGCTGGCGATTGCATATCGCGATTTGCGCGCGGGCGAGACGCCGGGTAACGAGCAGATGGCAGAACGTGGCCTCGTGCTCGTCGGTCTTGTGGGAATGATTGATCCGCCGCGCCCGGAAGCGAAAGCGGCCATCCGCCGCTGCCGCCAGGCCGGAATCAAGACAGTGATGATTACGGGCGATCATCAGACAACGGCGGAAGCGATCGCTGACCAGCTCAGCATTTTGCCGCCGGGCGGGTTGACATTAAATGGACAGGATTTATATAATATGTCCGATAGTGAGTTCGAGTCGATTGTGGATAATGTATACGTTTACGCTCGTGTATCGCCGGAACACAAGCTTCGAATCGTGAAGGCTCTTCAGAAGAGGGGGCATGTTGTGGCGATGACAGGCGACGGCGTAAACGATGCGCCTGCGATTAAAGCGGCCGACATCGGAATCGCGATGGGGATTACCGGAACTGATGTGACGAAGGAAGCGGCTTCTTTGGTGCTTGCCGACGACAATTTTGCCACGATTGAGGCGGCGATTGAAGAAGGGCGCACGATTTATGACAACATTCGCAAGTTTATTCGCTATTTGCTCGCCTCTAACGTGGGGGAAATTATGGTCATGTTTTTTGCGATGCTGGCCGGATTGCCTTTGCCGCTCGTTCCGATTCAGATTCTTTGGGTCAATCTTGTTACGGATGGATTACCAGCTTTGGCGCTTGGAGTAGATCAACCGGAAGAAGCGACGATGAAGCGCCCTCCGCGCTCACGGCATGAAAATGTGTTCGCGCGTGGACTGGCCTGGAAAATTGTATCGCGCGGCCTGCTCATCGGTCTTGTAACGCTTACGGCGTTCTGGATTGCGTATGAAGCGTATCCCGGCGAGCTTACGCGGGCACAGACAATTGCGTTTGCGACGCTCGTGATGGCACAGTTAATCCACGTGTTTGACTGCCGGAGCGAGATTTCAATTTTTAGCCGTAATCCGCTGCAGAATAAATACCTTGTGCTGGCGGTGCTCTCTTCCGTACTGCTGGTGCTACCGGTGATTTACTTGCCGGTGCTACAGCCGATTTTTGGCACGGTGGCGCTCACGGCATACGAATGGTTATTTATTGTACTGCTGGCCGGAATACCGACGTTTGCGACAGGATGTTTCTCCCTGCTGCGTATAAAGTCCGGCAAGCAGGGAAGGGTGAGAGAGAGTTGAATTTTACGAAAATGAATGGGTTGGGCAACGATTTTATTATCGTTGCCCATTTTGAGACTTTGCCGGAGAATGCATCTGATATGGCTCGTGTGATGTGTGACCGGCATTTTGGAATTGGTGCGGACGGACTTGTGTTTGTATTGCCGTCAGACAAGGCGGATGTATGCATGCGCATTATCAATGCGGACGGTTCGGAAGCTGAACAGTGCGGCAATGCCGTGCGCTGTGTAGCCAAGTATGCGTATGACCACGGGATTGCGCGAAAAGAAGCGCTCACCGTGGAGACACTTGCCGGGATTCAGCGCGTATGGTTAACCGTGGAGAACGAAAAAGTTTCCTTGGTAAAAGTTGATATGGGTGCGCCGATTTTATACGGGCCTTCCATTCCGGTTGCGATTGACCGTGAGCAAGTGATCGATCATCCGATTGAAGCGGAGGGCAAGACATTTTCCTTTACAGGGGTCTCGATGGGGAATCCGCACGCAGTCATCTTCGTTGATAATGCCTTGGACTTTGATGTGGAAAAATGGGGTTCGCTTCTGGAAAAGCATTCCTTATTTCCGAACAAAGCGAACATTGAGTTCGTATCTGTTACGTCCCCACAGGAAGTAGAGATGCGTGTCTGGGAGCGTGGGTGCGGGCAGACGTTTGCCTGCGGCACGGGAGCGTGCGCCACGGTGGTGGCTGGCGCGCTTACCGGACGGACGAATCGCCGTGCGCTTGTTCATTTGAAAGGCGGCGATCTTGAAATTGAATGGGCTGAAACGGACGACCATGTTTACATGATAGGGCCTGCCGAAGAGGTATTTACAGGAACATGGTGCAAAAGGTAGCGGCAGGAGGTGAGGATAATGGTACACAGCATGACAGGATATGGTCGTGCGGAGAAAAAAGGGGAAGGCGTTTCGTTTACCGTGGAAATGCGCTCCGTTAATCATCGTTTTAGCGAAGTGGCGATCCGCATGCCGCGCGAGTTGACCGCGCTGGAAGACGCGGTGCGTAAAAAAGTTCTTTCCTATGTCCGCCGCGGACGTGTGGACGTTTTTATTACGATGGAGACGGAAGTTTCCCCGTCTTCGCTCACTGTGAATTGGGAATTGGCCCGTCAGTATAAAGAGGCGGCAGAAAAAATGGGAAAAATGTTCGACTTGGACCACCAGATGTCGGCACGTGAGCTGTTGCTTTTGCCGGATGTGGTGGAAGTAGGCAAAGAAGCGGTTGACTCGGAGACCTATCGGGAGCCGATGCTGGTCGCGGTAGAAGAAGCGGCGGCCATGCTCGTTGCCATGCGCCGCAAAGAAGGACAGGCGCTGCGCGAAGATATTCTGGGCCGCATTAATGTTATGAAACGCTTGGTTGAGGAATTAGCTGTGCTTGCTCCGAAAGTGGCGGAAGCGTACCGTGAGCGAATTTTCGCCCGGATTGAAGAATACATACAGGGCCGCTATGACATTGATGAATCGCGCCTGCTCCATGAGGTCGCGGTGTTTGCAGAGCGCGCCGACATTTCTGAAGAGATTACGCGCTTGCGCAGCCATTTTTCCCAGTTCGGACAGATCGCGGATGAAACGGAAGCGATCGGGCGCAAGCTGGATTTTCTTGTACAGGAATGCCATCGGGAAATCAATACGATTGGCGCCAAGGCAAATCATCTGGAAATCAGTCAGAAAGTGGTCATTTTGAAAGCTGAGTTAGAAAAAGTGAAAGAACAGGTGCAAAATATAGAATAAAGCAGTAGAATAAGAGTTAATCCAATAATCCCGCTGAAACAGGGAGGCGTAAATGAATGGCCATTAAATTGATCAATATAGGATTCGGAAATATTGTCTCAGCCAATCGCATTATTTCGATTGTGAGCCCGGAATCTGCACCGATTAAACGCATCATCCAGGAAGCGCGGGAACGTGGTATGCTGATTGACGCAACGTACGGCAGGCGTACACGTGCGGTAATCGTCACAGATAGCGACCATGTGATTTTGTCGGCTGTGCAACCGGAAACAGTGGCCCACCGGTTGACCAGCAAAGACGATGATTCTGACGAATAATTGAACGGGGGATTGTATGACGCAAAACAGAGGATTGTTGCTTGTTTTGTCAGGGCCGTCCGGCGTCGGAAAAGGGACGGTATGCGCCGCACTTCGGCCGCGTATGAAAGAGCTTGTATATTCGGTATCGGCGACGACGCGCGCGCCGCGCGCTGGAGAAATAGACGGGGTGAACTATTTCTTTAAGACAAAAGAAGAATTTAAAGCAATGATCGAGAATGACGAATTGCTGGAATGGGCAGAATATGTTGGTAATTTCTACGGCACGCCCCGCAAATTTGTGGAAGATACGCTTGCGAGCGGCCTTGATGTTATTTTGGAGATTGAAGTACAGGGGGCGCTGCAAGTTAAGCAGAAGTTTCCAGAGGGAATATTCATTTTCCTTGCACCGCCCGATTTGAAAGAGCTTCGCTCCCGCATCACCGGCCGGGGGACGGAAACGGAAGAAAGCATCCACAAGCGGATGATGATGGCGAAGGCGGAAATCGAGCTGATGGATCATTATAATTATGTTGTTGTCAACGATGAAGTGGACAAGGCCTGCGAACGCATCGAAGCCATCGTGACGGCCGAACATCTGAAAAAAGAGCGACAAATCACGAAATACCGTGATTGGCTTAAGGAGGTTTTTTGACGCTATGATTTATCCTTCTATTGATGTATTGCTTAAAAAAGTGGACAGCAAATATACGCTGGTGAGCATCGCTGCGAAACGCGCCCGCCAGATGCGCGAGCAGAACAAATTTTTGCTTGAAAAGCCTGTTTCCCACAAATTTGTCGGCATCGCGCTGGAGGAACTGCACGCCGGAAAAATCGATTTTGAAAGAAAGTAAGACGGCAAACAAAAGAGAGCGCATATCGGAACCGGGGCTCATGTAAAACATACGCGGGAACGATATGCGCTTTTTCTGCATGATGAGGGAAAAAGGCACGCATGTATTTTATGCATCAGGTTCCTGTACGGAGGGAGAAAACAAATGAAGGGAAAAACGATTGTGATCGGTGTCGCGGGAGGTATCGCGATATATAAAATTGCCGATTTATGCAGCAAATTGACACAAAAGGGCGCGGATGTATGGGTTCTGATGACCGAGGCGGCGACAAAGTTTGTCCAGCCGGTTACTTTTCAAGCGCTCGTACGAAATCCGGTACTAACCGACATATTCCAAGAACCGAATCCATCGGTGATTTCTCATATTGATGTAGCGGATCGGGCTGATTTGTTTTTGATTGCACCTGCGACAGCCAACATTATCGGTAAAATGGCGAACGGCATCGCTGACGACATTGTAACTACAGCTTATCTGGCTACGAAAGCCCCGGTATGGATTGCGCCCGCGATGAATGTAAACATGTACAATCATCCGGCGGTTCAGCATAATATTCGCCGTCTCGCGGAATACGGCTACCGGTTTATTGAACCTGCGGAAGGGTATCTTGCGTGTGGCTGGATCGGCAAGGGCCGCCTGGCTGAGCCTATGGATATTTTGCAGGAGATGGAAAGATTTTTCGCTGCGGTAGAGCGCCAAGATATGAAGGACATCCGCCTGCTTGTAACGGCGGGCGCAACCCGAGAAGCGGTCGATCCTGTGCGTTTTTTCACGAACCGTTCGTCTGGAAAAATGGGGTACGCGATTGCGGAAGCGGCGGCCAAGCGCGGCGCGAAGGTAACGCTGGTGAGCGGAAAAACCGATCTCACTCCGCCCGCAGGCGTGGAGTTTGTGGAAGTGACGTCGGCGGAAGATATGTACCAGGCTGTTATTTCGCGTTATGATGACATGGATATTGTAGTCAAAGCGGCTGCGGTGGCCGATTATCGCCCGAAAGTTGTACATAGCCAGAAAATGAAGAAAAAATCCGGTGATCTTGTGCTGGAGCTTACGCGGACACGCGATATTCTTGCGGATCTTGGCAAACGCAAGACGCATCAATTCCTTGTAGGATTTGCCGCAGAGACGGAAAACGTGGAAGAAAACGCGCGAGGCAAGCTAGAGCGGAAAAACGCGGATATGATCGTGGCGAATAACGTGACACAAAGCGGTGCTGGCTTTGGCGTGGATACTAACATTGTTACCATTTATACGCGGGATGGAAAAAGCGAGGCGCTGCCGCAGATGAGAAAAACGGAGATTGCCGACTGCTTGCTGGATAAAGTGCTTGAGGCACGCGGGGGGCAAAAACGGCAGTGATGTATGCCCGGGTTATTGTTGACGTGCCGGTCATAGATACGGATCGTCCGTTTGATTACCGGATTCCTCCGGCGCTTGCACCGTTTGTACAGGTTGGAAGCCGCGTTTCCGTCCCGTTTGGCCCTCGCAAACTGCAAGGGTTTGTGATTGAGTTGTCTGAAGTGTCGGAAGTAAAAAAAACGCGTGATATTCTCGATGTGCTTGATGTGGAGCCTCCGCTGACCGAGGAAATGGTATGGTTGGCCAGACGTATGAGCGAGCGTTACATGTGCACATACTATGCTGCGCTGCAAGCGATGATTCCAGCGGTTTTGCGCTCAAGCTACGAAAAGCAAATTTCTTTGACTCCGGCAGGAGAGATGTTTGTGCCGGTACTTCCGGAAGAACAAGCATTTTACCAATATATCGCGAAACGTCAGCCTGTGTCTTGGAATAAAGTAATAAAAGAGTTCCCTGATGCCGCAGGCTGGATTGATGAAGGCATTAAGCAAGGTCGGCTTACAGTGGAGCAGGTGGTAGGTGATCGGGCCACCACAAAAAACGTAACGATTCTTTCGCCTGCGGTTTCCATAGAAGAGCTGGAAACTGCGCTGGAAAAGCTTCCGAAAACAGCGGTGCGGCAGAAAGAGGTTTTGTCCCACTTCATTCATTTTTACGGCCCCATTTCGCAGCCTGAGTTGCTTTCTATGCTTGGCATCTCAAACCACGCTATAAAAAGCTTGGTGGATAAAGGTTTGCTTAATAGCCAGGAGGTAGAAGATTATCGCGATCCGTTTGCCGGGCGGAAGTTTAAGCCTGTGACGAAGCACGTGTTTACCGCCCAGCAGCAGGCCGTTATCGACGGTATTACGGAGGGGATGAATCCGCCTGTTTATTTTCCGTGCCTGTTGCACGGAGTGACAGGCAGCGGAAAGACGGAAGTCTATCTTGAGATTATGGAACGTACCATTGCGCAGGGGCGAGAAGCGATTTTGCTCGTGCCAGAAATTTCGCTTACACCGCAGATGGTGAACCGGTTCAAAGGCCGGTTCGGCAGCCAGGTTGCGGTGATGCACAGCCGCCTTTCGCAAGGGGAGCGCTATGACGAGTGGCGGAAAATTCGGCGTGGCGAAGTAAAAGTCGCCATCGGCGCGCGTTCCGCTATTTTCGCTCCATTTCAAAATCTGGGTCTTATTATTCTAGATGAAGAACATGAAGGTTCGTATAAACAGGAGGAGACGCCGCGCTACCATGCCCGTACGATTGCCCAGTACCGTGGTATGCGCCACAAAGCGGTCGTTATTTTCGGCAGCGCTACTCCGTCGATGGAATCGTACCATGAGGCAAGGAGAGGAGCGATTCGTTTCTTTGAAATGAAAGACAGGGTGCATAACCGGCCGCTTCCGAAAGTCATAGTAGTGGATATGCGTGAAGAATTGCGGGAAGGAAACCGAACGATGTTCAGCAGGCCGCTTATGGCCGCCATTCACGATCGGTTAAGCAAACATGAGCAGATGGTCATGTTTTTGAATCGGCGCGGCTTTTCTACGTTCGTCATGTGTCGTTCTTGCGGTTACGTCGCTCAGTGCCCGCACTGCGACATTTCGTTAACGTACCATCGCAGCAACCGGACGCTTCGCTGTCATTACTGCGGTTTTACGGAACGTGAACCGCGTGTTTGCCCGGAATGCGGAAGCGAACACATTCGTTTCTTTGGCGCGGGCACGCAAAAAGTTGAAGAAGAGCTGGCCCGCTATTTTCCGGGGATTCGCGTCATTCGAATGGATGTTGATACTACGGGACGGAAGGGCGCACACGAAAAGTTGTTGCAGGCGTTTCGTGAAGGAAAGGGCGACGTACTTTTGGGTACGCAAATGATCGCCAAAGGACTCGATTTTCCGAACGTCACACTTGTTGGTGTGTTGGCGGCGGACAGTATGCTGCACTTGCCGGATTTCCGCGCCGCGGAGCGTACGTTCCAACTGATCACTCAAGTAGGTGGCCGGGCAGGTCGGCATGAAAAAACGGGCGAAGTCATACTTCAGACATACAATACGGAGCATTATAGCATCCGGTATGCAAGCCAGCACAATTATGAATCTTTTTTTGTGGAAGAAATCAAGCAGCGCTATGAGAAAAACTATCCGCCCTACTATCGGCTCATCTTGTTTACGTTTGCGCATGAAAATGTACCGCTGGTAGTTAAAACAGCAGAGCGGTTTGCGAAGCGTCTCCGCGAAATCATTCCGCCGGGCGCATATTTGCTAGGGCCGGTCGCTTCGCCCATTGCTCGTATCAAAGATAGATATCGTTTCCAATGCATGATAAAATATAAAAATGATCCGTATGTATCATCTGCCGTACACAGGATCGTGCGGGCATTTGAAGAGGAACGAAAAAAAACGGGAATTACGCTTACGGTAGACGTAGACCCGCAAATGATGATGTAATGCAAGAAGGTGGTGGCTTCTAATTAAAGATGCTTCCGCTTGTGTAGGAGGAAAAAATAATGAGTATTCGAATGATCGTAAAGCATCCGAACCCGGTTTTGCGGGAAAAATGTAAAGAAGTAACAAAATTTAATGCAAATCTTCACAAATTGCTTGATGATATGGCTGAAACAATGTATGACGCGGAAGGTGTCGGCCTGGCCGCGCCACAGGTAGGTATTACCAAACGCGTTATTGTCATTGATGTTGGTGATGGGATTATCGAAATGGTGAACCCGGAAATTATCGAAATGAAGGGGGAACAGTTTGGCCCGGAAGGTTGTTTAAGCATTCCGGGGCTTGTGGGCGATGTTCGCCGCGCCCGTTGGGTAAAAGCGAAAGCTCAGGATCGCCATGGCAAAGAATTTATTATTGAAGGGGAAGACTTGCTTGCGCGTGCCATTCAACATGAGATCGATCATTTGAATGGTGTACTGTTTATCGATATTGCAGAGAAGACGTATGCAGCAAAAGAATAGAAGGGACGCAGAAGGAGTGGAAGCTTGTGCGAATCGTTTTTATGGGCACCCCGGATTTCGCGGTGCCCTGTTTGCAGAAGTTGGCGGAGGAAAAGTATAACATCGTCGCGGTAGTGACGCAGCCGGATCGTCCGAAGGGCCGGAAAAAGCAGCTGACTCCGCCGCCGGTGAAAGAAGCCGCTCTAAAACTGGGGATTCCGGTGTTGCAGCCGGAAAAATTAAAAAGGAACGGCACGGAAGACATTCTAGCTTATGAACCGGATTTAATCGTTACCGCCGCATTCGGACAAATTCTCCCGAAAGAGATCATTGAGTATCCGAAGTATGGCTGCATTAATGTACACGCCTCTCTTTTGCCTGCGTACCGCGGCGGCGCGCCGATTCACAAGGCCATTATTGACGGACAACAAGAAACGGGTGTAACCATTATGTATATGGTCGAAAAATTGGACGCGGGCGATATTTTGAGCCAGGTGCGTGTCACGATTGAAGAGAGCGATAATGTGGGGACAATGCACGATAAGTTGAGCAAAGCGGGAGCCCGGTTGCTCGTCGAGACGATTCCGAAGCTGATAAGCGGTGAAATTCAGCCGGTGCCGCAGGATGAGGCCCGAGTGACGTATGCCTGGAACATCCAGCGGAAAGATGAGAGGCTTGACTGGACGAAAAGCGCGCGTCAGTTGTTTAACCAAGTGCGCGGCCTGAACCCTTGGCCAGTGGCGTACACAGAGGTGGACGGTCAGGTAATGAAAGTGTGGGAGGCGTATGTACTGCAAGAAGACGGGAAAGGTGCCGAAGAGCCAGGTACGATTCTTTCGGTCGCGCCGGAAGGTATCGATGTGCAGACCGGGGAAGGCGTGCTGCGCCTGACACGCATTCAACCGGCCGGCAAGAAAGCGATGGCGGTAGCGGATTATGTGAGGGGAAGCGCAAGCGTGGCATCGGGCATGTGTTTTGCGACGGGGTCTGGCGATGAGTAGGCGGAAGAAAGCGCTGCCCGAACCAGGGAACGCCCGTGAACTTGCGGTGCGTGTGCTCACGGATATCGAGAACCGGCAGGCGTACAGCAATCTGGAACTAAAGCGCGTACTGGAGCAGACAAAGCTGCTGCATCGGGATAAAGCTCTGGCAACAGAGCTTGTCTACGGGACGATAAGCCGCTTATATACGCTTGACTGGATGCTTGCGCAATTTGTAAATCAACCGCTCGACAAACTGGAAGGATGGGCGCGCAACTTGCTGCGTATCAGCTTCTATCAACTGACCTATCTTGATCGCATTCCGGCCCACGCCGTCGTGCATGAAGCGGTAGAAATTGCTAAAGTGTGGGGGCATAAAGGCGTTGCCGGAATGGTTAACGGCGTGCTGCGCAACCGACTGCGCCATCCAGAAAGAGTTGACATTCCGGCCGATTTACCACCAGTGGAACGCATCGCGCTTGTCCATTCCCATCCGAAGTGGATGGTGGAAGAATGGCTGCGACGCTTTGGCGAAGTGGAGACAGAGAACATGTGTGCTGCAAACAATCAGCCGCCGCGCTTGAGTCTTCGGGCTAATGTTCTTCGTGCAACGAGGGATGAACTCATCGCCCAGATTGAAAAGCAGGCCACGGATGCGGAAGTAGAGCCTTCCATGATCGCTCCGGAAGGAGTCATCGCAAGCGATGTCGGCAATATCGCTGAATTGCCAGCCTACACGAGCGGTTCTTGCACGGTACAGGATGAAAGTTCGATGCTGGTCGCGCGGGCGCTTGCGCCGGAAGCAGGCATGAGGGTGCTCGACATGTGCGCTGCGCCGGGCGGAAAGACAACTCATATTGCTGAGCTCATGGGCAATAAGGGACAAATTATTGCGCTGGATGTGCATCCGCATAAGATCAAGCTGATCGAAGCGAACGCATTTCGCCTTGGCATTTCGATTATTCGCGCGCGCCATGGGGATGCGCGGGATGCGGCCCATCTGCTGGCTGGTGAGACGTTTGACCGGATTCTTGTGGACGCACCGTGCACAGGACTTGGTGTTATCCGCCGCAAACCGGATATTAAATGGTACAAATGGCAAGAAGACGCGCGGTCCATCAGCGAAATTCAGTACGAAATATTATGTGCTGCTTCCCGTCTTGCTGCGCCAGGAAGCAAAATAGTTTACAGCACATGCACCGTGCAGCCGGAAGAAAATATCGAGCTGGTGCGCCGCTTTTTAGCCGGGCATCCGGAATGGGAACTGGACAAATCGCTCATCCAGGATATGCCCAGAGCGTTGCAGGAGAAGTATCCAACGCTTGTCGAGGGGTATGTGCAAATTTTGCCCCATCATTTCCATACAGACGGCTTTTTTATTTCTCGCCTGAAAATGAAACAATAGTAGGAAGCGTATTTTATGCTTCCTTTTTCTTTTTGCAAATTATTTGTGATACAATATGATGTGAACTTTTTGAGGAAGATATGGTGATTTAAAGCATGAAATCTTTTATTTATAGCTTAACCTTGCCCGAATTGCAAGAATGGATGCAGCAAAATGGAGAGAAAGCGTTTCGCGCCGGGCAGGTATTTGATTGGCTATATGTCAAGAGGGTGGGTTCATTCGCTGAGATGACCAACCTGTCCAAAGCGCTGCGCGAGAAGTTGGATGCATCATTTAGCATGGATGCGCTGCGCGAGATTACACGTCAAGTTTCACAAGACGGAACGGTGAAGTTCCTTTTTTCACTACATGACGGCCATGCCATTGAAACGGTCATCATGCGTCATAATTACGGCAACAGTATTTGCGTTACAACTCAAGTTGGCTGCCGCATCGGTTGCACATTTTGTGCCTCAACGCTCGGCGGCCTGAAACGCAATCTGGAAGCGGGCGAGATTGTCGCCCAGGTGCTGACGGCACAAAAAGCGCTTGATCCGGAAGGACAGCGGGCTAGCCATGTGGTTGTGATGGGCATCGGTGAGCCGTTTGAAAACTATGATGCGCTGTTGTCATTCCTCCGCATTATCAATGATAAGAAAGGATTAAACATCGGTCAGCGGCACATTACGGTATCAACAAGCGGTATCGTGCCGTACATTTACCGGTTTGCCGACGAAAAAATGCAGGTCAATCTGGCGATTTCTTTGCACGCGCCGAATGCGGAAATTCGCACGCGCCTTATGCCGGTGAACCGCCGCTATCCGATGGATGAACTGATGCGTGCCTGCGAGTATTATATTAAAACAACCGGGCGCCGTTTGACTTTCGAGTACGGCTTGTTTGGCGGGGTTAACGACCAGCCCGGGCACGCGGAAGAGCTGGCCGAATTGCTGGATGGCATGCTGTGCCATGTGAATTTAATTCCAGTTAACTATGTCCCGGAACGCAACTATGTACGCACCGCGCGCAACGACATTTTCAAGTTCCTAAGAATTTTGCAAGCAAAAGGTATTAACGCCACGATTCGCCGGGAACACGGCAGCGATATCGCTGCGGCCTGCGGCCAACTGCGGGCCCAGCACGCTAAACAGACGTAGGGGTGAGGATACGGATGGAGTCAGTCATACAAACGCATATCGGTTGTGTGAGACAAACAAATGAGGATTCCGGGCGAGTTCAGCGCTACGATAATGGATGGATTCTTGGAATTGTGGCTGATGGTATGGGCGGCCACCAAGCAGGGGATGTTGCCAGCCAGATGGCGGTGGACATCATTTGCGACTCGCTGCGCGAAGTGGCCGACCATCTTACGCCGAACGAATTGCAGCAAAAACTAAATGATGCGATTCAACTTGCCAACGAGCGAATTCTCGCGTACGCACAGGAGCATGAAGAATGCCACGGCATGGGAACAACTGTCGTTATCGCGCTCATGAACCGGCAGCTTGGCGTTCTCGCACATGTCGGAGACAGCCGAATTTACCGGTATAGTCACGGAATTTTGCAGCAGATCACGAACGATCATACGCTTGTGAATGAGCTTTTGCGCAATCACCAAATCACGCAGGATGAAGCGGCCAACCACCCGCGACGCAATATTTTGACCCGCGCTCTTGGCACGGACAAAAAGGTGAAAGCCGACTTTAGCATTTTGCATTGGGATACGGGCGATACGCTGCTTCTTTGTTCTGATGGGCTCTCCGGCAAAATCAGCGGAGAGACGATCGCGTCCGTACTCGCGAACGGTTCCCTGAAAGAAATGGCGGACGAGTTGATTGCCCGGGCATTAAAAGCGGGTGGAGAAGATAACATTACGGTTATCCTTTTGCGCAATCAACCGGAGGCTGGAGAATGAAAGGGGGGAGCCTGCAAATGATTGGAAAACGAATCGGAGGCCGCTATGAGATCGAGCAAAAAATTGGGGAAGGCGGCATGGCCATTGTCTATCGTGCGCGCGATACGCTATTGAATCGTACGGTCGCGCTTAAAGTGCTGCGCTCCCAGTTCGGCAACGATGACGATTTTGTGGCCCGCTTTCATCGGGAAGCCCAGGCGGCGGCGAGCCTATCGCATCCACACGTAGTAAATATATATGATATCGGTCAGGAAGATGATATGTACTACATCGTAATGGAGTATGTGGAAGGGATGACGCTGAAGCAGTACATTAATGAACACGCTCCCCTCGATGTGAAAGAAGCGGTGGACATTGCGATCCAGATTTGTGATGCGCTTGACCATGCCCATCAGAATGAATTAATTCATCGTGACATTAAGCCGCACAATATTCTTATTAACAAGTTCAGGCGCATTAAAGTTACCGACTTTGGAATTGCCCGGGCCGTCTCATCTGTCACGATCACGCATACCGGTTCCGTACTCGGTTCTGTTCATTATTTTTCGCCGGAACAGGCAAAAGGCATTGCGGCCGGCGCCAAGTCCGATTTATATTCTCTCGGGGTTGTATTATACGAGATGCTGACGGGTGAACTTCCTTTTTCCGGGGATTCGCCGATTAGTGTGGCGCTGAAGCATTTGCAGGAACCGTATGTGCGGCCGCGCAAGTTGCGTCCAGAAATTCCGCAAAGCGTGGAAAACATTATCGCTCGCGCGATGGCTAAAGAGCCGATGTACCGGTATGAATCGGCGCGCGAAATGCTTGAGGATTTGCGGACGTGTTTGACTTCTGAACGGAGAAGCGAGGCGCCTTATGTTCTGCCGGAGAAATACGCGCCGGAAGAAGATCCGGAGATTACTCGCGTGATTCCGGCTATCAAACCTGAGATGCTGCGCAAACGTTCGTGGGATGAAGAAGAAGGGCATACGATTCGTGAGATTCCGGCGGTGAGTGCCGCGGAAAAAGCGCCCGTACAGGAAGAGGAAGAAGAGACGGAAGAGCGGGCGAGGCCGGTTCCGTGGAAAAAGGCGATTGGCTGGACGGGTGGTATTCTGCTGTTTTTTGTGCTGGTAGGCGCTAGCATATTTTACGGTTTCTCTTGGTTGGGCGTACCGCCTGACGTAGTCGTACCGTCGGTGCAAAATCTACCGCTGGAAGAAGCGCGCCAGAAGCTTGAGGCCGTTCATCTGAAGCCGGCGATTCAGGAACAGTTTGATAACACGGTAGAGGCAGGACATGTTATTAAACAGAATCCGGTGGCCAACATGCCGGTAAAAGAAGGCACCGAAGTCCAGCTTATTGTCAGCAAGGGCAAGCCGAAGGCGACAATGCCAAATTTCGTCGGCCAGAATATTGACGAAATCGAAAGCCAGCTTGCAGGTAAATATAAAGACTATAAAATTGAAAAAGAACCGAGTGAAGAACAGCCTGCCGGCACAATTCTCAGGCAAACGCCAGCTGCCGGCACAGAAATCGTCGCGGGCGAAACTGAAGTTCGGCTGGTCGTAAGCGATGGACAGGATAAAGTAACCATGCCGAATTTGGTCGGGTTGACAGAAGAAGAAATGAAGGCAAAAATGGAAAGATTAGGTTTACGCCTTCAGCTTGAACGGGCGCCGAGCTACAAACCGGAAGGAATGGTTATCGAGCAGTCGTATCGCCCGGATAATCGCTTGGAGAGAGGCACGTGGGTGCGTGTGACGGTAAGTTCCGGCCTGCCGGAAGAAGCGCGCCGCGTGAAGGAAGAAGTGGATGTTTATCTGAATCCAGGCGAAAAAGCAAACATCGAGATTAAAGTAACGGATGCCACCGGGGAGAATAAGACCATAGAAAATTACACCATCACGCAAAGCATCAAGTTTCAAATCCCGGTCGTTCTTTCGCCTTCGAAAGACGCACTCATCCAGGTGTACAAGGATGGACAATTGTACCAGGAAAAACAAGTCAGATACAGCGATTTTCAATAACATAGTTGGAGGGGTCTCATGCCGCAGGGCCGTATTGTAAAAGTGCTGGCCGGTTACTACTATGTGCAGGATGGGGATCAGTGCTGGCAGTGCCGAGCCAGGGGAGTATTCCGGAAAAAAGGCATAACGCCGCTTGTCGGGGACGAAGTCGTATACGAAGCGAATGGAACAGAAGGGACAGTAACCGAAGTTTTGCCGCGGACGAGCGAATTAATCCGTCCGCCCATCGCTAATATCGATCAGGCGATACTCGTATTTTCCCTTGTCGAACCCGACTTTAATCCGCAATTGCTGGATAAATTTCTTGTGCACACAGAAGCGGCCGGAGTGGATGCAGTGATTTGTTTGACAAAGGCCGATTTAGTGCCGAACATAAGCGAAATTGAGCGCGTCTGGGCCTATTGTGAAGCTATCGGCTATCCGGTCGCTGTAACCAGTTCGAAAAGCAAAAGCGGAATAGAAGAAATCCGCGCCCGTCTGCGCGGACATCTCTCTGTTTTTGCCGGACAATCCGGCGTCGGGAAGTCTTCGCTTTTAAACGCGTTGTTCAACGAATTAAACCTTGAGACGGCGCCGATTAGCCAGAAGCTGGGTCGCGGGCGTCATACAACCCGCCATGTGGAATTAATCCGTTTGCCGGAAGGCGGCTGGGTGGCGGATACGCCCGGTTTTAGTTCGCTCGATTTTCAGGCGATTGCAGCGGGCGAACTGGGGCTGTATTTTAAGGAAATGCGCTCAAGGCTTGGTGAATGCAAGTTCCGGGGCTGCTTGCATGTAAACGAGCCGAATTGCGCCGTGCGCGCCGCTGTCGAAGCGGGGGAAATCCAGCCTGCGCGTTATCAGCATTACGTAGAGTTTTTACAGGAAATTAAGGATAGAAAGCCGAGGTACTAGACATATGGTTAAGATTGCACCTTCCATTCTTTCCGCGGATTTTGCCCGCTTGGGAGAGGAAATTAAAGAGGTTGAACAGGGAGGAGCGGATTGGATTCATGTCGATGTAATGGATGGGCATTTCGTGCCGAATCTGACTATCGGTCCGTTGGTTGTCAAGGCAATCCGTCCGCATACGAACCTGACGCTTGATGTTCATCTAATGATTGAGAATGCGGATTTCTACATTCCTGAATTTGCAAAGAGCGGCGCCGATATGATTACCGTGCATCAGGAAGCGTGCGTGCATCTGCACCGCACGATCTACCATATTAAAAATCAGGGCGTGAAGGCGGCCGTATCGCTAAATCCGGCGACGCCGGTATCCACGCTTGAGCACATACTCGAAGACATTGACATGGTGCTGTTGATGTCGGTCAACCCGGGCTTTGGCGGCCAGAAGTTTATCCCGGAAGTTGTGCGCAAGATAAAGCAACTGAGAGAGTTGCTTGTGGAGCGCGGCCTGGAAGATAAAGTAGAGATTCAAATTGATGGCGGTATCAACGCAGAGACAGCGCCGCTTGTCGTGGAAGCAGGCGCGACTTGCCTTGTGGCCGGTAACGCTATCTTCGGACAGCAGGATCGCGCTCGGGCAATTCGGGAAATCAGGCAGGCGTGCGAATGACAGAAGGCCCGGAAATTCTCCTTTCTTTATGTTAAAGAAAGGAGAATTTTTTTATTCTTTTTTATCGGTTTTCATAAATCCCCTGAATCGATCATATGTTAAATCGAGCGAATAAATGAAAATCGCAGATGATACACATCTGAGGAACCAAGGTGAATATACTAAATTGTACCTGAATTAAGGGGAGGGGTCATCATGAAGTTTTATACCATTAAGCTGCCGAAGTTTCTCGGAGGATTGATTCGCGCGATTCTCGGCGGAGGAAAACGATGAGGCGGCGCAAGACATGAAAAAGCACCATAAATCAGGTGCTTTTCTGTCTTAATAAGAAAGAAAACGATCGTGGTCTGTTAACCACAAGTCCTGACGTGAAAACAGCTTGTCAACGCCATGGCGAACTGAGGGAGTATGAAGGAAAGGAGGATGCTTCTCAAACAATGAAAAAGAACCTGCCATAAATAGCAGGTCCCGTCCGGACGCAACTTGATGCGCTACGGTTTCCTTTATTAAACACGGGTAACTAAACCAGAGCGTAACGCTTTTGTGCTTACGTATACGCGCTTCGGCTTACCATCCACTAGGATGCGCACTTTTTGCACGTTTACGCCCCATTTGCGCTTGTTTGCGCGGTTGGAGTGGCTGCGTTTATTACCGGTTCCTGCCCGCTTTCCAGTTACGTAACATACACGTGCCATTTATTTCCACCTCCCTGAGATGCAGTCACACAAAATGACTCTCTTTGCATACTTAAACATAATATCATACGCGCTGTTTAAAAGCAAGCAATCTGTCAATGGTTTATCCTTTACATCGTTAGAGGATGCGCCTGCACTCTATGTGAATGAACCGTCGTAGGTTAAGGCGGATGCGGGAAGACAAAAATTGTAAGAATAGTTTTGCTATGGAGGTTGGGGTTGTCAGCCTTGATGCTGTATAAAGTATAATATGAATAATAGATATTGCGTTCCTATCATGCTTGATGATAGGAATATTTTTATTGTAAGGGGGAAACGTTTTGAAATATCGCTCCGTATTTGACATTATTGGCCCGGTGATGATCGGACCTTCCAGTTCACATACAGCGGGGGCGGCTCGTATTGGCAGAGTGGCACGCGTGTTGTTCGGCAGGGCGCCGGAAAGAATCGATATTACTTTTTTCGGTTCGTTTGCCAAGACGCACAAAGGTCATGGAACGGATATTGCGATTGTCGGCGGTGTGCTGGGTTTTGATACATCGGATAAACGGATCGTTGATTCGCTGGAGATTGCCCGCCGCTCCGGCGTGTCGGTAGTGTTTCATATAGATGAAGAAGAAGAAATTACCCATCCGAACATGGCGCGGATCAAGTTGCAGGATAAGGAAGAAAGCCTTGAAATTACGGGAATCTCCATCGGTGGGGGAAAAATTGAGATTACGGAAATTAACGGTTTTACGGTAAAGCTTTCAGGAAATTCTCCTGCTTTGCTTGTACTGCATAAAGACCGATTCGGCATGATTGCCAGCGTTTCCAATGTGTTAACAAGATGGCAAATGAATATCGCGGCAATGGAAGTGGCCCGTAAATCCAAAGGAAGCGAGGCATTGATGGTAATAGAAACAGACCAGGATTTGCCGGAGGATGCAGTGCGCGAAATTGAAGCGATTCCCCATGTGCTGAAAGCGTCGCTGCTGTCGCTTTAGACTTGAAACAAACATGAAAACGAAAAAAGAAATCCGTAAAGGAGAATGAGAAGATGCAGTTTAAGACGGTTGCTGAGCTTGTCCAGCTGTCTGCTCACGAGAATAAACCCATTTCAGAAATTATGATTTTGGCTGAAATAGAAGTTTCAGGCCGGACACGGGAGGCCATTATGCAGGAAATGTACCGAAATCTTGAAATAATGGAGCAGGCGGTACAGCGCGGAACTATGGAGAAAGTGGCTTCACGCAGCGGATTAAGCGGGGGCGATGCTCGAAAGTTGCAGGCATATATCAAAAAAGGAAAAACGCTGGCTGGAGCGGAGGTGTTGGATGCGGTAAGCAAGGCGATTGCGACCAACGAAGTGAACGCGGCGATGGGCACGATTGTAGCAACACCGACAGCGGGCGCCTGCGGCATTATTCCAGGCACATTGTTCTCGATTGCGCCGCGTTTGCAGGCGACTCTCGAAGCCATGGTACGTTATTTGTTTACCGCGGGCGCTATCGGTTATGTGATTGCCAATAATGCTTTTATTGCGGGCGCTACAGGCGGTTGCCAAGCGGAGGTAGGATCGGCTACAGCTATGGCTGCTGCGGCGATTGTTGAAATGGCCGGTGGCACCGCGGAACAATCGGCGCATGCAACCGCCATTGCGCTGAAAAATTTGCTCGGCCTTGTATGCGATCCAGTAGCCGGTTTAGTTGAAGTGCCATGCGTAAAGCGGAACGCTATGGGGGCGGCGATCGCCACCGTGGCAGCCGATATGGCTTTGGCCGGTATCAAGAGCCGGATTCCCTGTGATGAAGTTATTGATGCGATGTACCGGATCGGCAAAACGATGCCGCATGCTTTAAGAGAGACTGCGTTAGGAGGGTTAGCGGCTACGCCGACAGGAAAAGCATTGGAGGCGAAAATTTTCGGTGGGCCGCTTAAGGGAAAAAGTGAGTAACAAATTATTGCAGCCCGTCACCGCGCTCAAAGGCATCGGGGCGGAGCGGGCGCTTGATCTCGAAGCGCTCGGCATCCGCACCATCGAAGATTTGCTCGAACACTTTCCGTATCGTTACGAAGACTACCGGGTGCGGGATGTAAGCGAGGCGGAAGACGGGGAAAAGATTACGATTGTCGGAACGGTATATGGCGAGCCCGTCGTCCGGTTCTATGGCCAGAAGAAATCGCGTTTGTCGGTGAAAGTGGTGGTAGACAGGGTGGTGCTGACCGCCATCTGGTTCAACCGCCACTTTTTGAAGCAACAGCTGCGTGCCGGGCGCGAGATTATGCTATCCGGAAAGTTTGAGCGGGCGCGTTTGCAAATAACAGTAAGTGAACACTATTTTCTTGATACGGGAAAAAAGGTACCGAAAGAAGGAACCATTGAGCCGGTCTATTCGACGACCGCCAATATTCAAGTAAAACAAATGCGCCGCTGGGTGGCGGAAGCGTTAAGAGAATACGGGGGAGCGGTGGAAGAAATTCTACCGCCTTACCTCGTGCAAAAATATAAGCTTGCTTCCCGGGCGGAGGCCATTCGCAATATTCATTTTCCGACAAGCATTGCAGCCGGAAAACAGGGTCGGCGCAGGCTGGCATTCGAGGAGTTGTTTTTATTTCAGTTAAAGCTTGCAGCTTACCATGCGATGAACCGGAGAGCGAGCGATGGGATGGCGCAGAAAATACCGCTCGACAAGGTGCGCGCTTTTGTTCGGAGCTTGCCGTTTTCACTGACAAACGCCCAGAAGCGGGTGATCAAAGAGATACTGGATGACATGCAGGCGAAATACCGGATGAATCGTCTGCTTCAGGGAGACGTGGGCTCCGGAAAAACAGTAGTGGCAGCCATTGCCCTGTTTGCCACCGCTTCTGCGGGATTTCAAGGCGCATTGATGGTGCCGACAGAAATTCTTGCCGAGCAGCATTATGCGACGCTTAAGCAATTGCTTAAGCCGCATCGGATTGAAATCGCCTTATTATCCGGCAGTGCAACGGCGCGTCAGCGCCGCGACATTCTGGCTGGGTTACAATCCGGGATGATTCATATTGTGGTTGGCACGCATGCTCTCATTCAAGAAGATGTGTATTTCAGAGAACTTGGACTGGTCATTACGGACGAGCAGCACCGTTTCGGGGTAGAGCAGCGTCGTATTTTGCGGGAAAAAGGCTTGCATCCGGATGTGCTGTTTATGACTGCAACCCCGATTCCGCGGACGCTTGCCATTACCGCGTTTGGAGATATGGACGTATCGACCATCGATGAATTGCCGGCCGGCCGCAAGCCGGTAGAAACATACTGGGTGAAGCATGAGATGCTGGATCGGATCTTGGCCTTTATGCGTAAAGAATTGGATAAAGGGCGCCAAGCATATGTCATTTCCCCATTGATCGAGGAATCAGAAAAGCTGGATTTACAGAATGCTATCGATGTGCATGCGCAGTTAAGCCATTATTTCTCCGGAAAGTATAAGGTGGGGTTGATGCACGGGCGGCTGCCCGCAAAGGAAAAGGATGAAGTCATGCAGCAGTTTAGCCGGGGCGAGGTGCATGTGCTTGTTTCGACGACGGTGGTAGAAGTCGGAGTCAACGTACCGAATGCCTCTTTGATGGTTATATATGATGCCGAACGTTTTGGGCTCGCCCAATTGCACCAGTTGCGTGGCCGCGTGGGCCGTGGCTCGGAACAGTCATACTGCATCTTGATTGCCGATCCAAAAACGGAAGTCGGCAAGGAGCGGATGCGCATTATGACTGAGACGAACGACGGTTTCGAAGTGGCGCGTCGCGATCTGGAATTACGCGGCCCCGGAGATTTTTTTGGCACTAAACAGAGCGGGTTGCCAGAGTTTAAAGTGGCTGATGTTGTGCAGGATTATCGGATGCTTGAAGTAGCCCGTCAGGAGGCGGCCGATATGGTGAGCCGTCCTGCTTTTTGGGTTGGTCCGGAGTATGCGAAGCTACGCGAATATTTAAAGCGGGATGAGTATTTCCTAGAAAGAATAAAAGACTAAGATTCTGCGTGTTCTTCTTCCTCTTCCTCGTCTTCTTCCTGGTGGGTGGAAAGCAGGGGAGAGTGTTCCAATCGGTGCCCGATAATAATGACAAGATACATGAGGAGCATGGCGAACGCTGTCATGCCATAATAGCCGGCTCCGATGCTGATGCCGATGCCGCCCGCGAAAAACACCATGGCAGCGGATGTAAGCCCTTTGACAGAACGGCCACGCTGAATGATAAGACCGGCACCAAGAAAGCCGAGCCCGCTTACGATCTGAGCGGTGAGACGCATGGGATCCATCATTGTATGCCCGGCGACGGAGTAGCGCTCCACCGTGTGTATGGACACAAGCGTAAGCAGCGTGGAAGCGACCGTGACAAACGTATATGTTTTAATACCGGCAGGTTTGGAACGGCTTGTACGTTCCAGCCCGATCGCAAATCCAAAAAAAGCGCTCAACAGCAGACGGACGTACATTTCCCAATGCTCATGGGAAATCACTGCTTGAATAATACTATTTACAAAATGTTGCAATGAACTTCACCTCTCTCCGTGTTTTCTATCTTACCACATTCTATTCTATGGGAAATAAGATAAAAAAAAAACCGCCCGGCAATCATACAGGGCGGGCAAGCCAAACGCGTAATCGTTTGGCTTGCATAATGGGAGAGGAGAAACCGGAGGAAGAGCTTATGGGGAAACGTAAGTCTTCTCCGCGGTTGTCGGCAGCACGGGCTTCCGTGCTGCTGTTATTATTTTGGTCGGCTTCAGCTCATAATATACATACAAAAGTAAGAAAAGGCTTTAATTATTTACCAAGATATTTTGTTTGTGTTATACTAACGACGGTTAAAAACGGAAAATAGTGGAGTGGAAGCGATGCGAGTGATAGCTGGCTCGAAAAAAGGGCATCCGCTGCAAGCTGTGCCCGGCAAAAGTACACGCCCAACGGTGGATAAAGTAAAAGAGGCGATTTTTAGTATGATAGGTCCTTATTTTGAAGGGGGACTGGTTCTTGACTTGTACGCAGGCACGGGCGGGCTTGGCATCGAGGCATTGAGCCGGGGGGCGGAACGCTGCATTTTTATCGATGCAAACCGTAAGGCGGTTCACGTTATTTTTCAAAATCTTGGGACGACCGGTCTGCGCGATCAGGCAGAAGTGTACCGAAACGATGCGAACCGGGCTTTGAATGCGCTTAAAAAGCGGAAGCTTTCGTTTCGTATTGTGTTCCTTGATCCTCCGTATGCCGAGCAGCAAATCGAAAGCCAGATTGCGATGATGATTGATTACAGGTTGCTTGCGCCGGGCGCCGTTATTGTCGCAGAGCACGATGCCAAAGATATGCTATGCAACCGGATTGGCGGTGTCGTTAAGATAAAAGAAGTAACGTATGGACAAACGACGATTACCATTTATAAGAATGAGGGATAAAAAGGAGTGGGTATAGATGAGTATTGCGGTTTGCCCGGGAAGCTTTGACCCGGTTACATACGGGCACCTTGACATTATCCAGCGAGGTGCGAAAGTATTTGATAAGGTGATTGTGGCGGTATTAATTAATCGCAATAAAACGAATCCGGTTTTTACGATTGAAGAGCGGCTAGAACTTTTGCGCGAGGCGACGAAAGGGATGCCGAACGTGGAAGTGGACACATTTAATGGCCTGCTTGTCGAGTACATGCATACGAAAGGCGCGAAAGCGATTATCAAGGGTCTCCGCGCCGTTTCGGACTTTGAATATGAGATGCAGATGGCATCTATCAACCGCCTGTTGGATCATAACATCGAAACGTTTTTTATGATGACGAATAATCAGTACTCTTTCTTAAGTTCCAGCATTGTAAAAGAGGTTGGCAAATACGGTGCAGACGTTAGCAGTCTGGTGCCGCCGGTGGTGGAAAAGGCGCTGCGTGAAAAATTTGGAGAACCCCGTTAAAACGGGGTTTTTCGCTTCTATTTTTTGGAGGTGAAAGCGCCGAGCAGAAGGAACAGCCAGGTAGAGAGCATAAGCGTTGCACATACCAGCAGGGAAAGCGTCTGGGGGGAGGATAATGTCCAGAGTGAATCGCGCGCTGGGTCAAATGAAGACAGCCATACCGGAAGCGCTCCGTTGGCGCTTTGCTGTAGCTTCTTATACAGGAATGAGCCGATGGTATACGTGAACAGGAAGGAAAATAGTGCGTGGCACAGGCGGGCAAACAGGAACGGCAAATAGCGAATATCCGTTTCTGCAAGCAGGCTGGCCACTTGGGCATGCACAGAAAGCCCACCCCAAGCCAGAATGGCACTTGTCACCGCCATTATGAGCGCGGGCGGCTGGGAGGTGGACAGTTCGCTTGCCTGTTTCGCGCCGAGCGTGACTTCAAATAAGCCGTAGATGAACGCCTGGGCCGTTTCGAACGGATATCCGAAGAAAGAAAGTGTGGCGCCAAGTATATTAGAGAATAGAGCGATTAAACCGAGCTTCATAAATAGGGCGAGCAGGACAGAAAAAAGAAGGATAAACCCGCCGACAACGAGCTGAGTTTGGATCGATGTCATTACGGCATCGCCCATGAGCTTGCCGAACGTCCGTCCATCCTGTAAGCGGGCACGGTGCATGGCGACGAGCGCCCGTAAAAAAATTGGCCTTGATGTATCTGGATTATATGGTGTACGGGCAGCTTTGCGATCATGGAGAGACATGATGAATCCGACGAGAATGGCGGAAAGGTAATGTGATATTAGCAGGATAAGTCCGATCTTCGCATTGTGAAAAAAACCGATGGAGACCGCGCCGGTAATAAAGACAGGATCAGATGTCGTAGTATAGGATACGAGGCGTTCACCTTCGGCACGTGAAATGAGATTTTTTTCGCGCAGACGGACGGTGAGCTTGGCGCTGATCGGATAGCCGGATGCAAAGCCCATCGTCCACACGAATGAACCTGATCCGGGAATGTTGAATATCGGGCGCATGAGCGGTTCAAGCAGAACGCCCATGAAATTGGCGAGGCCTAGGCCGAGCAAAATCTCTGAGGTGATGAAAAACGGAAGCAATGCCGGAAAGACGACATCCCACCAGATTTTCAAGCCGCGTAGTGCGGCCAAAAACGACGTTTTCGGGAAGAGTAGTAAACTTGCCGCAAGAAAAAAGGAGCATAGGGCGAACAGAAGGGTGACCATATAAGGTTTTATCGTACGCATGCAAATTCTCCTTACTTTATCCAACTTCTTCTCACACTTATATATGTACGAGCTTGCATTCTAAATTAGACCTGCTCCTAATACGGGCATACGGCGGAGAAAAGAAAACGGAGAAATGGAGGGAAGATGATGTCGCGAATCGGTTTGGCCTTGGGATCGGGCGGTGCGCGCGGATTTGCGCATATCGGAGTGCTGGAAATACTGGAAGAACACGGCATTAGACCGGCCTTTTTGGCTGGAAGCAGTATGGGAAGCCTTGTTGCTTCGCTGTATGCATGCGGATTTACGCCTTCCATGATGGAAAAGCTGGCCGTTCATTTAAAACGGAAGCATTGGCTTGATTTATGTGTTCCTGGCATGGGGTTTGTCGTCGGGGAGAAGTTACGCCATATTGTAGAATTGCTGACACGCGGCAAAAATATTGAAGAGTTGGATCGCCCGCTGTCCATTGTTGCCGCGGATCTCATTTCAGGTGAACGCGTGGTTTTTACGGAAGGGCCTGTGTACGAAGCGGTACGCGCCAGCGTTTCCATTCCGGGTATTTTTGTTCCGCATAAAATAGGAAATCGGTTATTAGTGGACGGAGGTGTCGTGGATCGCGTGCCGATTGAGCTTGTCCGAAGCATGGGTGCAGACTTGACCATTGGGGTCGATGTTTCACTCGCGCCTTCAGGCAGCCCGATTCGTTCACTTTTTGATGTGATATTCCAGACGATTGATGTAATGGAGCGGGAAATTTTCCGCCACCGCACCGTACATGCGGACATTATGATCCGCCCGGATGTAGGTCGGTTTAGCTCGACTTCCTTTACGAATGTCGCTCAGATTATTGAAGAAGGACGAAAAGCGGCGCGGTTGATGATACCGCATATTCAAGAGAAAATAGAAGAATGGAGGAAACAAGCATGATTCGCCACCGGCGTTTTTTTGCAAGCCGTTGGACACGGTTTATTGTGGCCGTACTGATCGCAGCGGTGCTGGCCGCAATAGCGTTTAGTCCAACGCCTTATTATATTGTCCAACCAGGCTCAGCTATCGAGCTTGAACCGATGGTAACCGTCGAAGGAGGAGAGAAAGATGAAAAAGGCGTGCTTATGCTGACGACGGTTCGTATGGGCAAAGCCAACGTGCTGGGCTATTTGTATGCCAAAATTAGCCCGTATGCGGAACTGATTAATGAAAAGGCTATTCACAGCCCCCATGAAACGGATGAGCAGTACAATCGACGTGAGTTGCAGGAAATGAAACATTCGCAGGAAAATGCGATGATCGTTGCGTTCCGCAAAGCGGGGCTGCCAGTCAAAATCAATGAGCGTGGCGCGCTTGTCGTTTTTTTAATTCCGAATATGCCGGCAGAAAAATATTTGAAGATTGGTGATGTGATTATTGGGGTGGACGGAAAGAACATCAAAAACGCTAAGCAATTGCTCACCTCCCTAAAAGGCAGACAGGCCGGGGAAAAAGTGAAGCTTACATATATCCGCGACGGACACGCGAAAACCGTAGAGATGACGTTAAAAGCATTGCCGCAGGCGCCAGGCGAAAAAATACGGGGCGGCATTGGCATCGCCTACCCTGACCCGGATGGCGCGGTAACAGCCCGGGATGTAGAGTTGCCGAAAAGGGTAACCATTCAAACCGAGAATATTGGCGGCCCTTCTGCCGGCATGATGTTTACGCTGGAAATTATCAACCAGCTTACGCCAGGTGATTTGACGAAAGGATACCGCATTGCCGGCACAGGAGAGATTCATGAGAATGGAACGGTAGGTCCGATCGGCGGGGTTGAGCACAAAGTGCGGGCCGCCGACAAAATGAAAGCCGATATTTTCTTTGTGCCGGACAATCCGGTGCCACCGGGCAGCAAAGCGCGCTCCAATTATGCCGACGCGAAAGCGGAAGCCGAAAAGCTTAACACCGGTATGAAAATCGTGCCCGTGCGCACGGTGGATGATGCTATCCGCTATTTAGAAAGCTTACCGCCTAAGCAATAAAGACTAGACATGGTTTTCATACTGCAGTGGGGGTTGCCAGAATTCCCGCTGCATTTCTTTTTTTCTTATGCATTGAGGATAGCCGAGCGCGTAAATAGCGCCCGCCTGTACATCAAGCGAAAGCATCGGATGCCTGTTTTTGGGAACACGGGTAATTACGGGCAAGGCGCTTACTTCTTTCATTTTTTTCAGCAGTTTTCGTCCTATTTCGTTAAAGCCGAGAACACGAATATAGGTTGGGCCTGGTGCGCATTCCGCGCGCGCCATTTTTTCGCGCGTTAGGTTGAGCATACTATACAAAAGCAAGCGTTGCAGCCGATTCCATGTGTACCGCTTTGTTTTAAGCGCGTTCATGAGTTCGAAGAACGAATCGGTTCCCGGAAGAACCTGTAGCAGACGGCGTTCGATTCCTTCATTCATTTCATGAATGGTGGCCAGCTCTTCTGGCCAGCGAGTGAGCAACTGGTGTTGCAAGTAAGGGAAAAACCGTTCCCATGACATGGGGAAGCGTCCGGCTGCCTTTTCTTGCTTTAATACTTCAAGCGTACCTGCAGGCACGTATGGCAGAAGAACATCGAGTCCGACGTTTTCTCGTTCGAATATCATACGCCGTAGCGCGGTAGCGCTGGCGATGTTTTTATCAGTGATGTCTGTCTGATGGTATCCGGCTTTTTGTCGTTTAATAGTAACGGCTTTCATCGGGCTTTGCAGACGGTGAAGCGCCAGGCAATAATTTAGACCAAGAATATTATTCGGCTCTGCTGCATGCCTGGTGTTTTCGGCTTCTTCGGTATCTGGTAACAGCATTTTAATCGCCCGCCCATACGCAGCAGGATAGCTTTTTCCCTGTGACAGTTCTTGCTTAAGTGCCGTTTGAAAAGCGGATGGTTCTTCCGCGAGACGCGCCGCCAGCTCTTTCATCCAGCTGATTTCTCCGCTTTCGGAGCCGAAGCAGACGGCGTCCACGACTCCGGTGGCGTGCAACGTAGCAATGGACCCGAATGCGAATCGTTCAGCGTTTTGCGTCGCATAGACGAATGGAAGTTCTAGCACAAGATCGACGCCGAGCCGAAGCGCCATATTCGCGCGAGCCCATTTGTTTACGATGGCCGGTTCGCCGCGTTGGAGAAAATGTCCGCTCATCACAGCTACGATTGCATCGGCGCCCGTCCGTTTTTTGGCTTCTACAAAATGGTATGCGTGACCGTTATGTAACGGGTTGTATTCGACAACGATCCCTACCGTTTTCATGTCATTCACCTTCGTTTTTGTTTCAATATAAAGGATGAATCGTCCCTTGGCAACGCTTCTTTCTTTCCTTGCTGGAGCGGCACCTGATAAGGGAGGAAGGTTGTCAAGATTGTTTCCTTGACATAATAGTGAGAGGAAAGATATAATAATTTTCGTTGCTCGAAATGAGGTGGCAAATGGTGAAGTTTAGGAAAAATCAATTGCTTCAACTACGCGGTGGAAAGCTTCCCCTTGAAGAAACCGTCGATTTGCATTTGAAGCGGAAGCACCCGCAAATTGTGGAGGCAAAGCCAGCACGTTTTATAGGAGAAGCGCATGCGACATCGGGGCTTTTCATTATCGAAGGACAAGTGTCCGGCGAGCTTACGATAGAATGTGCCCGGTGTTTAAAACGATTTCCTTACTCCTATAATGCAAGTAGTAAGGAAATGTTTATGGATGAAGATCAGATTGAATTCGGAGTCGATGAAGAGATGGAAATTCATCCGCTTGAGAGTGATGAAATTGATGTGACACCATACCTAGAAGCAACGGTACTCTTGTCTTTACCGCACACGATTGTGTGCAGCGATGACTGCAAAGGCCTGTGCCCGGAATGCGGAGCGAATCGTAATGAAAAAGATTGTGGTTGCGTTGTGGAACGCATTGATCCACGTTTGGCTGTGCTGGGTGAACTTTTTGGAAAGCAAGATAAATAAAAGCTTTTCATTTGTACAAAAATCAGGTATGATAATTGTTGTGCTTTGATGGATAACTTGTCCCATCAAATAGATGCTTTGATTGCGATCTTGTGAAGGGGGTGGGATTCATGGCAGTACCTTTTAGACGGACTTCAAAAACTCGCAAAAGAAAGCGTCGGACTCACTTCAAACTGGAAGTGCCTGGCATGGTAAAATGCCCTGAGTGCGGCGAAATGAAGCTTGCTCACCGCGTATGCAAAAGCTGCGGAACTTACAAAGGAACACAAGTTGTTAACAATGCTTAATGGTTGACACATGGGAGGCAGAATAATACTTTACTCATTCTGCCTCCTTTATTTGTTGGATAGAAACAGGGCAGTTGATTATCTCTGGTTTGATTAACTTTAAAAAATAAAGAACCCCTTAATAGCAAGGGGTTCCAATTGACACCGAATCGCTCTTTCTCTACTTTGTTTTATTTATTTTGTCCAGAGCCCGTTTCAGTAGCACCGCGCCTTCTGCACGGGTGGCATAAGCCTGTGGAGCGTATTCATCGCTTCTTCGTCCTGCCGCAATGCCTGCTTTCACTGCTGCGGCCACATCTTTCTCTGCCCATAGAGAAATTTCTTTTCGATCCTTGAATTTGCGAAGCAATTCGCTCTTCTCATTCTCGCTTACTTCATTTTCCACTTGTTTATACTTTAGAGCACGGGCCATCAAAGCGGAAATTTCCTGACGGGTAATTTTCTGATCCGGATAGAAACGACCATCCTTATAACCGCTGATTAATCCTGCTTTAGCTGCAGCCTGTACCGATTCGTAAGCCCAATGTTTAGGACTGAGATCTTTGAACGTTATCGCGCTGTCTTTATCTTCCTGCAATCCTAAGATACGCGCCAGCATAGCCGTGAACTCGGCCCGGGTAATCGGGCTGTTCGGAGCAAACTTGCCACCCCCAATACCTTTCACGTATCCTTGACTGACCATAAACTGAATATCCTGTTCCGCCCAGTGACCTCTCAAATCGGTTAACTCAAATGTTTGCATAACCTCATCCGTAATCAACAGGGCAAATCTGCCAAACTTGCCGGTGGTGAAGCTGATCGTACGAGTGGTAGGATTATACGTCCCTCCGATATAATCCCATCTCTTCGTATCCGGATTGAAACGGTGCGCATGAACCTGACCAGCCAGTGCAGCGGCATGCTCCTCCTTCGGAACGGGAAAATTTACCTGCAACTGCTCTGTAAATGTTTTGATACCTACAGCTTTACCAGCTTTCGTAATCGCAGTCACTCGCAGCTCAAAAATGGTTCCGACGACTTTTTTCACCATCGCCGCATTTTCCGCTGCGTCTGTCACGTTTTTCGCATCTGCCTCGTTTAAAGCTGTAGCTGAGAATTCAATAGTGGCTGTATCCTTTATCGGCAATTCAGTAAGTACGGCAGAAGGAATTGTAAACGTAACATTATTGAATTTTATCTCCAACGCTTTTTTCGTGTCTTTAATTGTCTTAAGTTGATTAACTGTCAAGGAAATGGCCGCTGTTTTATCTGATTCGATACGAATGACAGATGCATTGTTATCAAGCGCATTTTTCACCGCTTGATTTATCTGGTTATCGCTTACTGACTTCGTCTCCTCTTTAGCCGGAGTTGGCATCGGCTGCATGCTTCCACCGCCGCCACCTGCTCCGCCGCTGCCCGAGCCGCCGCTGCCTGATCCACCGCTGCCGCTACCTAGCACAGTAAATGTACCCTCTTGCAGTGTGGTAGTCACTGGTCCATTCGGCCCGGAAGCAAATGCCACCTCTACTCGGTAATTTCCTGGCTCAAGGTTTCCTAACGATTCGCTAAAGCCATTATAGTAAGCAGCCTTGCTCTCATTAAAAATTCTTGTTTCTTTTCCATCTGCTTGTTTCTTGTAGACACGAAGATATGGATAGATTTCCGTTACGGACGGGCCAGTGGGTTTCGTTTCCTCATGGTTGACGCTATATTCTACATCCTTACTGACTTTGATCTGTCCATTTGCCTGCAAGCGGACAGCAAGTGAGCCTTGTTCCTCTGTCTCACCTGCAGCGGCGCTCCAACTGCTATCTTCATCAATGAATGTGTAGACAACTTTGTTTCCATGTTTGTCCACAATTCCGGAACGTCCGGTCACCGCTTCTGTGCTTTTTATAGTCGTCTTATCGAGCAATAATTGCGGTACAAACTTACCGATCTGCCAGATTTTTTCTGCCCCGCGTGCAAATGACTGCTCTTTCGCTTCTTCCAAGAAATAATTCCATGTATACGCTGGATTCTCCTTATCTCCCAGCGTTAATTTCGTATCTAGATGATATGGAATATCTGCAGCTAAATAGAAAGTATGACCTACGGTGTTGAGTTCATTCATTTCATGACGATATGGGTTAAACGGGAAAAGACTTACTCCCCTGAAATCATGATATCCCGCTGTATCAGGTTCAAAAGTGATTTTTGCTGTCTTGGTACCATCCAGCAATACTTTGTTTACCGCTCCTTCGCTACCGGAAACAACCGCATCTTTTTGGAACAGGTAATAATTCACTTTCTTTCTTTCCCCAGTTTCAACAATGTAGTGACCGTCAAAGTGATACGTACCGGGCTCCAACCATACAACTTCTTTTTTATAGTCGTTGCCGGTAAATTGATAGAAAGGAACTTTCTTTCCTTCAACCAGCCCTGGGAAAATAATGCCGCGGTCTCGGCGAATCGGAGTTTGAATTGCTTTTCCGTTTTGATCTTGCGCACTGATTTCAACCCGCTGCATATTCTCTAGCTTTATCTCTTTCAGTTCTTCAAGCGTTGTGAATTGGCGGAAAGCGAACAAATACTCGCCTTTATTGGCGGCCCCATATTCTTTGTCTGTTAGAATATAGATGATTTTTGCCAGATTTCCGTTCTCTTTACTCGATAGCTTAATGTTATCTTCAATGGCAAGCTCTCCTGTAGTGGCATTAGCTTTACCTGTGAACGACTTCTCCCATATCATTTCGCCGCCGTCTTCTACTGAATGATAAATAGTTACATTGGCTGCGAATGGCTTACCATTCAATGTGGTTTTTATCGTTTTGTATTTCCGGTCATCTTTTACCGTATTCACCATATGAGCGGTTAGCTCTTTGCCGGCCAGCGGATTGTTCTGAAGCGTCAATTGAACATCATACTTACCCGGCGTAACGGTAGGCAGTACCACCGCCCAGAACGCCCAATAATAAAACTGGCGGAATTTGTTATTGTATATCGTAAAGTTATCCGCTTGACGCGTTACTTTAAAATTAGGGTAAATATTTCCAAAATAATATTCTTGCGTCTGCCAGCTATTACTTTGCTCATCAAGTCGGGAGACGGTTGGATTCTCTCCGTTCATATTCTGCTTTTTCCACAGTCCACTGCCTTCTAGAGAGCCTCGATACATACCGACAAGAAGATTGCCGTATGCATCGGTGAATTTTTGCTTTGTAAAGAAATATTCGAAACTTTTTTGAACCGTAAATTCGTCTTCCTGTGGCACATACTCTTTTCCCGTCTTTTTCAGGTGATTTTTCAACTCTTCCAAATCCGGGGCAAATTCTGCAAGAGTAAGCGTTCCGCCTACAGGGATGGACACCTTGCCGTTTGTCGGAACTTCCACTAACTTCTCTCCGGTTTCACCGGTACCGAATACATAAATCCAGTTTTGCCCGCCTTCTGGGTCTTTGACCTCAACATCGACCCAAAAATCATAAGACCCAGGTGTAACCCGCAGCTTCCTGCCGACGAGAACTTCGTCATTAATCCCGATCGTTTCTTCCGTTCCTTCATTAAACATGTAAAGAATGCCATTCACAATTTTATTCTCATTATTGCCGGGCGCTAACCCGACTTCACCCGCTTTTGAACCGTCGAATACGATGGTCGTTGCTTGTTCGATTTGTTTTGCCCGTTCATGTAAGAAGTACGTAGCCTCCGCTGCTTTACTGTAGGCAAATAAATTATATTTTCCTTTATTCATGAAAACCGTTGAGATAGAAGAACCTTCTTCATTTAAAGCCGTAGTCGTTCCAACGGTTATACCGTTATCATCGATGAGGGTTGCAAAATACTTTACGTTTTCCAGCTTCTTTTGATTTTCACCAAGCGTGTTAAGCGTAACCGGAACCGTTTCTTCTCCCCTGATCGTAAAGACTCCGGGGCCTTCTACTGTCTTATTATATAAAAATACGGTATTTCCTTCCGCAGCATCTGCATAATCAAACCCACCGTATACGACGATCGATACAGTTGTTAAATCTGTCACAATCGTTCCCGGCACTCGCGCGACTCCTAAACTATCTGTACTGCCCGACCATAGTAACTTATATGTATACGGAGCAGTGGCAGAAGAAGGGAACGGAGTCTCTTCCTGTGAAACAGGCGCTTTTGTATATATGCTTACTTTTGCTCCCGGCGCCTTGTTTCCCTCAGGGTCAAACACATTCAGCATAAGACCGTTTTTCGGATTGTTATTTACGATGACAGGTACGCTTGTACGCCCGATTTCCGCCTCTCCATTGTACGCAACCGCCCATACCGTGTACGAACCGTCGGCAATTTTTTTCGTATCCCATTTCGTATTGTAAAGCGTCTGTTCCCCTTGCTTATTAATAAGTGAAATCAAATTCTCTTCTTTCACTTCATCGAGATAAAAACGTACCGAATTGATAGTTTCGTCGGAAACCCGCGCTTGAATGGATACTTCTCCCATAACATGGCTATCTTTTGTCGGCTCGAGAATTTGAATGGCGGGCCGCTGCTCGGGATCTGTGATCGGATCGAGTGTTTTCGCCGCATTCAGCTTACCGTACCCGTATGTGTTATCGCGTCCGGCGGTACCTAAATCGGTAGCTGCCGCCGTTATTGCGTAAGCGATATCTGAAGCGGCCGCTCCCGGGTTCTGTAGCTTATATAGCGCCGCTACCGCTGCTGCATAAGGTGCAGCAAAAGATGTACCGCTTACTTTCACATAGTATCCTTTACTTTCATCACCCAGCGTCCCTTTTTCTTTTATCGTCGTAGTAATGATATCCACTCCCGGTGCTACGACATCAAGGGTGCTTCCTTGGTTGGAAAAATCGGCGATTTTATCTTTATCCTGTGTGATGGCACCTACCGTTAACACATCGGGCAGAGCCGCCGGGTATACAGCATCTACATTGGTAGCCGCATTTCCCGCAGCAGCGACGACAAGTATTCCTTTGTTCTGGGCATACTTGACGGCCTGCTCAATCGCTTTGCTATATTTGCCGCCCAAACTCAAATTGATAATATCGACACCTTGGTCGGCAGCGTACTGAATTCCGTTGGCAATATCAAAAGTACTTCCGGATCCTTTATCATGCATAACTTTAACGGGATATATCTTAACATCAGCAGAACCAACAGCTCCCGCTATTCCTTTTTGATTATTATAGAGGGCACTAATGATACCGGCTACCTGGGTACCGTGTCCGTGATCATCCTTACTGTCGCGATTCTCCGGATATAGCGTACCATCCGATTTTCTTTCAGCGAAGTTTTTTCCTTGCAATACCCGGCCGACTAAATCCGGATGGCTATCGTCTACGCCTGTGTCAATGACTGCCACCTTAACAGTGCCCGATAGCCCTGCTGTTTTTTCCCAGGCTTCTTCTGCTTTTATGTTTTTCAGCGCCCACTGCTGCTCGAAATACTCATCTGTGATTGCCTCTTGACTGGATGCATCGGAAAACACCATATATTCCTGGTTAGGCTCCGCATATTCCACAGCAGGATTTTGTTCCAGTTCTTCTATTACTTGCGCCATATCTTCCCCTGGTTGCAGGGTATATAGAGTCATTCCATTGTCTGCTTGCTCTACTTCCTGTACTCCCATCGTGGCAAGGGCAGCTCTTGCTTGCCTTTCTTTTCCTTTTTTATATTTAACGATAATTTCACCTGGACGTTCTTCTTCTGAAGCAATAGTTCCAGCCCCAGGCTTTACTGGCTCTACGATAATGCTATCAGCGGAAGTCGTTTTTTCCCCGTTCGCAAGAGGATTATCTTCCTCGAAAGCTGCTGTTGTCTCCAAGGTATTCTCTGCCTCTAAGGCTAGCCCTGTTCCCATGGGAAAGAGCATGGTAAAAACAAAGACGAAACTCAACAGCGATCCAACAAACCTGTGCCATTTTCTCTTTTGCAACATAATACACCTCTCCTAGAAAAAGCGTAACTCCCTCTTTTTAATACAAAAAAGCCTTAATTCGCCAAATCCATTGTGTTGGAAAAGACTTTTGTACAATTATTCAACTTTTTCTAACACAATTTCATTTGTATCCATCCCTTTTTTCACCTCTACTTTGAATTTTGTAGGATTTAAATGATTATGATAATCAATATCAATTTATATTTTTCTTATTTTTTTGTCAATATTTATTTAATTTGGAACGATAAACGGGACCAATTGATTTATAATTTGTTTGGGGACCATGACTTTTGGAATCAAGCCGACAAGCAAACTTTCTTTGCCATTATGGATAAAGCGTTTGAGGCAGGCGCAAACTTCTTTGATACGGCCGATGTATACCCGCTAGGCGGTAAAAAACTCGCTAGCTATGCCCGTCGGTTTTTCTTTGTCTGATTTGCTCGATTTTTGACTACTTTTCTGATGAAGCAGGAATTTATGATCCACACGCGAAAATAAGTGGAAAAAATCATAAAAAGAACGTTGTTATTTTAGCGGTTTTTTTATATACTGCTATTAGTAGCTGGTAATAAGAACGGCTGAGTATTGTGGAGCGACTTAGGTGGTGAAGCAAGATGGCTCGCCTTGCGAAAAAAGTTCGCCAGGAGGCACTGCACAACTTGCTTGCGGAAAGTCCGTTTTATACGGACGAAGAACTTGCCGCACATTTTGGCGTGAGCATCCAGACGATCCGGCTTGACCGGCTGGAACTTGGCATTCCGGAAGTCCGGGAACGGATCAAAAACATGGCGAAAAAGAAACTGGATGAAGTAAAGTCTCTTCCGATTGAGGAGGTCGTCGGAGAGTTAATTCATATCGAGCTGGATCGCTCGGGTATTTCTTTGCTGGAGATTACAGAAGAACATATTTTTTCTCGGACACAAATTGCTCGTGGGCATCATATTTTTGCCCAAGCTAATTCACTGGCTGTCGCGGTTATTGATGCGGACGTTGTTTTAACTGCCGCGGCACGTATTCGCTATATTCGTCCTGTTCGCCTTGGCGAGAAGCTGGTCGCCAAAGCTACCGTACGCGAGACGAAAGGTGATCAGAGCAAAGTGCGAGTTGAGACGAGGGTACAGGATGAACTTGTATTTAGTGGAACGTTTCGCGTGTTCCGCATGCGGGATTTTGACGCTATGGCCAGTCATAAACAGGAGGATGTATGATTATTGCAATAGACGCGATGGGGGGAGATTTCGCTCCTACCTCGAATGTGGAAGGTGCCATTCAGGCTGCACGGGAAATGCCGGACGTCCGCATCGTGCTTGTGGGTGATGAGGCACGGCTTGCCCCGATGCTATCCCAGGCGCCAAAAAATATTGAAATTAGACATGCCAGCGAAATGATTGCGGCTGACGAGGAACCAGTGAAAGCGGTACGTCGCAAGCGTGACTCTTCGATGGTTGTTGGCGTAACGATGGTGAAGAATAAGGAAGCTGATGTGATCATTTCCGCTGGAAATACGGGCGCATTCATGACAGCGGCTTTGCTTATTACCGGACGTATTAAAGGGATTGATCGCCCGGCGCTCAGTCCGATTGTACCGACGGTGGATTCTGCGGGCGTGATGATTCTTGACGCGGGAGCCAACATGGATGCTCATCCGAAGCATTTGCTACAATATGCGATTATGGGCAACATTTACGCGGAAAAAGTAATGGGCGTGGAACGGCCACGCATTGGACTTCTTAACGTCGGTACCGAAGAGAAAAAAGGCAATGATTTAACGAAAGAAACTTACGGTTTGTTGAAAGAAAGTTCGCTGAATTTTATTGGCAATGTGGAAGCGCGGGACATTATGGAACACGTATGCGATGTTGTCGTTTGCGATGGTTTTTCCGGCAATATCTTGCTGAAAACGATGGAAGGCACGGCCAAAACGATGATGTCGGTCATGAGGGGAGAATTTACGCGTACCATTACCAGCCAGCTTGCCGCGATGATGCTTCGCCCAGGACTCAGGCGGATGAAAGCACAGATGGATTATTCAGAATATGGCGGAGCACTTTTGATGGGCGTGCAAGGGATTTGCATTAAAGCGCACGGCTCCTCCAACCCTCGCGCCATTCATATTGCGGTAAGACAGGCGAAGAAGTTTATTGAACAGGATATTAACGGATTGATTGCGAGAGAAATTCAAGAGGAAAGCGGGGATGGCAATGTTTAAAGCAGTTCGGTCTGCAGGCATTTTAGCCACGGGCCGTTATTTGCCGGAGAAGGTATTAACGAATGCGGACCTAGAGAAAATGGTAGATACGTCGGATGAATGGATTGTCACCCGGACAGGAATTAAGGAACGGCGCATCGCACGGGAGGATGAGACATCTTCCGATATGGCGGTGGCGGCGGCTCGCCAGGCGCTTGACAAGGCGGGCATTGCTCCTGAAGAGATTGATCTGATTATCGTTGCGACGATTACGCCAGATATGTTCTTTCCATCCACGGCTTGCCTTGTGCAGGAGCGATTGGGGGCGAAGCGTGCGGCGGCGTTTGATCTGTCGGCAGCATGTTCCGGTTTTTTGTATGGCACATCGGTTGCCGCCCAATTTATCGCCAACGGTCTATATCGTTACGCGCTTGTTATTGGCGTAGAAAACCTGTCGAAAATCGTTGATTGGACAGATCGCAATACGTGCGTGTTGTTCGGCGACGGCGCAGGTGCGGCACTGCTCGGTCCGGTGGAAGACGGCATGGGATTTTTGTCGTTTGAACTTGGAGCTGATGGCGGTGGTGCGGAGCTGCTGAAGCTGGAAGCGGGCGGCTCCCGCATTCCGGTACCAAAGGTGAAGCCGGGTAGTCGTGAGAACTACATTTACATGGCTGGCAGCGAAGTATTCAAATTCGCCGTGCGTGCGATGAATACAGCGTCAGATCAGGTGCTTGAAAAAGCAGGTATTACCAAAAAGGATGTAGATTTTCTTGTTCCGCACCAGGCGAATCTTCGCATTATTGATTCGGCGGTTAAGCGTCTCGGTTTGCCTTATGACAAGGTGGTTGTGAACCTGAACCGGTACGGTAACATGTCGTCGGCCTCCATCCCGGTCGCATTGGATGAAGCGGTCAGCGAAGGGCGGATCAAAGAAGGCGATACCCTTGTGCTTGTAGGGTTCGGCGGCGGTTTAACATGGGGAGCTTCCGTTATGAAATGGTGTACGACCGAGAAAAAGGAGGTTCAATCATGAGTAAAACGGCGTTTATTTTTCCCGGTCAGGGCTCTCAGTTTGTTGGCATGGGAGTCGATCTGTATGAAAAGGAAAGTGCAGCAAAAGCCGTATTTGATGAAGCAGACCGGGCGCTTGGATTTTCCCTCTCCGCTCTTTGCTTTGAAGGGCCAGAAGAAAAGCTACGTTTGACGACCAATACTCAACCTGCTATTTTAACCACGAGCGTAGCTGTGTTACGCGTGCTGGAAGAGAAACTGAACGTTGTGCCGGATTATGTAGCCGGGCATAGCTTGGGGGAATACTCGGCGCTTGTAGCGGCAGGTGCGTTGTCGTTTGCTGACGCAGTGCAAATTGTGCGTGCGCGTGGTCAGTACATGGAAGAAGCTGTTCCTGCAGGTCAGGGCGCGATGGCGGCTGTCATGGGCATGGAACGCGAAATGCTCGCCGATGTATGCCGGAAGATAACAGAGGAAGGCGCGCCTGTGCAGCTCGCTAACTTAAATTGCCCAGGACAAATTGTAATCTCCGGCAGCGCGCAGGGCGTAGCGAAAGCCGGTGAAGCGGCAAAAGCAGGCGGAGCGAAGCGCATAATACCGCTGAATGTTAGCGGCCCCTTCCATTCCATGCTAATGGAGCCGGCGACGGAAAAGCTTGCTCGCAAACTTGATGATTATACAATCCAAGACGCAGCGGTGCCCGTTGTCGCCAACGTGTCCGCACGTCCGGTGCGGACGAAAGAGGACATCAAAGAATCATTGATTCAGCAGGTCGCATCGCCTGTACTCTGGGAAGACAGCGTACATTTTATGCTTGAAGAAGGCGTTGAGCTGTTCGTGGAACTCGGCCCGGGCACTGTGCTTTCAGGATTGGTGAAAAAAGTGAATCGCAAAGTAAAAACACTTGCCATTCAAGATATCACGACACTTGAAAAAGCGCTTGCAGAACTGCAGGCATAAAGATTAGGAGGCCAGAGGAATGCTGAAAGGAAAAGTGGCGCTCGTTACAGGTGCATCCCGTGGCATTGGTCGTGCGATTGCGCTTGAACTAGCGCGTCAGGGGGCGGATGTGGCCGTCAATTATGCAGGAAACGAAGCCGCGGCGCGTGAAGTGGCCGATGAAATCGTGAAGTTGGGCCGCCGGGCGATCGTGGTGAAGGCGAATGTGGCTAATGCGGGCGAAGTGGATGCGATGGTGAAGCGGACGTTGGACGAACTGGGGAAGCTGGACATTCTCGTCAATAACGCGGGCATCACGCGCGATAATCTTTTGATGCGCATGAAGGAAGAGGAATTTGATGAAGTGATTGCCACCAATTTAAAAGGTGTGTTTAACTGCATGAAGGCGGTAACGCGACCGATGATGAAAGCGCGGACGGGGCGCATTATTAATATCTCATCCGTTGTGGGGGTTATGGGCAACGCCGGCCAGGCGAATTATGTAGCCGCAAAAGCCGGGGTAATTGGCATGACTAAGTCGGCGGCGAGGGAGCTTGCGAGCCGTAATATTACAGTGAACGCGGTGGCTCCCGGTTTCATTGATACGGATATGACCGTAGTGCTTGGCGATGAAGCGAAACAAGCGCTCTTACATCAAATTCCGCTTAGCCGTCCTGGCAAGCCAGAAGATATCGCACACATTGTGGCGTTCATTGCGTCCGACAAAGCCGATTATATTACCGGTCAGGTTTTCCATGTTGATGGTGGCATGTACATGTAGGAAATCGTATAATAAACAAATGATCACCGCTTTGAGAGGAGGTGAAGGCTGTGGCAGATACGTTTGAGCGTGTGAAAAAGATCATCGTAGACCGACTCGGTGTTGATGAATCTGAAGTTAAAGAAGACGCTTCATTCAAAGACGACCTTGGCGCTGATTCTCTTGATGTCGTCGAACTTGTAATGGAGCTTGAAGATGAATTCGACCTTGAAATCTCCGATGAAGATGCAGAAAAAATCACAACTGTGGGGGATGTAATTAAATACATAGAGTCCCACAAGTAGTAGGTTTTGCTGCTTCAGGTAGAAGTCCCGTATGTGCATGCGGGACTTTCTCCTCATTATAAAGTAAGAATAAAGCGAGAGCGTAAATCGCCAGCACATATAAACATAAGGATATCTCTATAGCTTGAGGTGAAACGATGAAAAATCGCGTAGTAGTAACAGGAGTAGGGGCGGTAACGCCGCTTGGCAATAACGCAAAAGCTTTTTGGGAAGGGCTTTTGGCTGGCAAATCTGGCGTTGATTACATTACCGCATTTGATACGACAGAATATCCCGTTAAAATCGCGGCGGAAGTAAAAGATTTCAATCCGGAAGAATTTATAGACAAAAAAGAAATTAAGCGTACCGATCGCTTTGTGCAGTTTGCGATCGCCGCCGCGAAGATGGCTGTGAAGGATGCGGGGCTTGAGATTACAGAAGAAAACGCTGAAAATATAGGGGTATATATCGGCTCAGGCATTGGCGGACTGGCTACTTTAGAGGAACAGTGTACTCTTCTAATGGAGAAAGGCCCGCGCCGTGTCAGCCCGTTTTTCGTGCCGATGATGATCGCCAACATGGCGTCCGGTCAAGTCTCGATTACCCTTGGCGCCAAAGGCCCAAACAGCGCCGCCATTACCGCATGTGCCAGCGCAACACACTCTATCGGTGATGCATTCAAAATTATCGAGCGCGGATTCGCCGATGTTATGATTACCGGCGGCGCGGAAGCGCCGATTCGCCCGCTGGCAGTGGCCGGCTTTTCTAACATGAAAGCTCTTTCCACTCGCAACGACGAACCGCAGAAAGCAAGCCGTCCGTTTGACAAAGACCGTGACGGATTTGTTATGGGCGAAGGTGCGGGCGTTATTGTGCTTGAGTCGCTTGAACACGCCAAAAAGCGCGGCGCGACGATTCTTGCAGAAATCGTCGGATACGGTATGAGCGCGGATGCGTACCACTTAACACAACCGGCTCCGGAAGGGGAAGGTGCGGTGCGGGCGATGATCGCGGCGCTCAAAGACGCGGGGCTCAAGCCGGAAGAAGTAAGTTATATTAATGCGCACGGCACCTCTACCGATTACAATGATAAATTTGAAACAATGGCGATTAAGAAAACGCTAGGAGATTATGCATACAAAGTGGCGATCAGTTCTACGAAATCGATGACAGGTCATTTGCTTGGGGCAGCGGGTGGCATCGAAGCGGTAGCGAGCGTACTAACGTTGCGCGATCAGATTGTACCACCGACGATCAACTATGAAACACCGGACCCGGAGTGCGATTTAGATTACGTGCCGAATGAAGCGAGAAAAATGGATGTAAATGTTGTGATATCAAATTCGCTCGGCTTCGGAGGACATAATGCGACCATTGTCTTTAAAAAGTATGTAGATTGATACCCATTTGGTGGTGAATAAGGAGTGGACTTTGAAGCTTTGCAAAAAGAGATTGGGGTGCGCTTTAAAAATGAAAAGCTGCTCCGTCAGGCGTTTACCCATTCTTCATATGTCAACGAGCACCGTGGCAAACTGTTCCAGGATAACGAACGCTTGGAGTTTCTCGGTGACGCGGTGCTGGAACTAACCGTTTCTCAATTTTTGTATACTCATTTTCCGAAAATGACCGAAGGAGAATTGACCAAGCTGCGGGCGGCTATCGTTTGTGAACCTTCCCTTGTGTTGTTTGCTAATCAGCTAAAATTTGGCGATATGATTTTGCTGGGCAAGGGCGAAGAGATGACCGGAGGCAGATGCAGGCCAGCGCTCCTGGCGGATGTATTTGAGGCGTTTATCGGTGCGCTTTATCTTGATCAGGGGCTTGACGCGGTGTTCCGCTTCCTTGAAAAATACGTCTATCCGCGGGTTAATAAAGGTGAGTTTACCCGTATCACAGATTACAAAAGCCAGCTCCAGGAGTTTGTACAGCGCGATGGTCTCGGTGAAATTCAATATCGTATCGTACAGGAGAGAGGCCCGGCACACAGCCGCGAATTTGTGTCTGAAGTACTCTTGAACGGCACTGTACTGGGCCAGGGTACGGGTCGTTCGAAAAAAGAAGCGGAGCAGCATGCGGCGGCGATGGCGCTGAAGCGTCTTGCTGTCAAGCAATGAATAAGAGGGGCAGATGAGACGTATGAAACAGCATGTGAACATCGCATTGTTCGTCCCTCATCAAGGTTGCCCGAAAGATTGTGTGTTTTGCAACCAGTCGCGGATTACCGGACAGAAACGGGAGAACAGGCTGACAGAAGAGGCGGTGCGGCAGTCGATTGAACAACAACTGTCAACTGTCAGCACGGAACAGAACGCAGAAATTGCGTTTTTTGGCGGCAGCTTTACCGGATTGCCTCGAAGCTATCAAACGATGCTTTTGACGATAGCAAAAGAATACGTGGATAGGGGACTCGTTCATGGTATTCGCCTTTCCACGCGCCCAGATTATATTGCCCCTCATATTATGGAGTATTTGCTTCCCTATGGAGTGACCACCATCGAGCTAGGTTGCCAGTCGCTCGATGACGAAGTGCTTGCGCTCTCCAAACGCGGGCATACGGCTGCTCAAGTAGCGAAAGCTGTGGACATCATTCGGCGATATCCCTCTATACGGCTCGGCCTACAAATTTTGCCGGGCCTTCCGGGAGATACGCTTGCCAAAAGCGTGCGTACAGTAGAGGAGATTATAAAGCTCAAACCGGATTTCGTGCGTATCTATCCAGCTTTGGTTATTGCAGGTACGGAACTGGAATGGCTGTATCTTACCCGCCAATATGAGCCGCTTTCGCTTGAAGAGGCGGTGCAATGGACGGCGGAAATGTGGCCTCCGCTGCTTCGAGCTGGCATTCCTGTTATCCGTATGGGCCTTCATTCTTCGGATGATTTGCGCAGCGAAGGCACCGTGCTGGCCGGTCCGTTCCATCCTTCGTTTCGCCAGCTAGTTGAAGAGGAATTATTTTTCCGTTTGCTGAAGCGAATGATGGAAAGGATCGTGCCAGATATGGGGCCGTCTGTGGAAGTTACGGTTCACCCGGCGGACGAGACGGCGCTACGCGGGCGCAAAGGGAGAAACTGGCGCACTTTTGTATCTTGCCTGAAAAAAAAGGAAAAGCAGGTTGTGCTGGTATTGGATAGGAATCGTCCGCGCTGGCAAATCAGCTGGAGAACAGGCGGAAACCACGAACAGCGCCTCTCTTTTTGCGAACTGTAGCATGGCGGCTAGAAGACAAAGGGAAACGAATGGGGATGCAGAAGAGGTTGGATAGATGTTGGCTTGCGGCCGCTCTGCTTCCAACCTTTTTTCCTCTTTTTTGCACGGAGTGACGACAGTGATACATGATGAAAAGAGAAAGCTGCACAGGATGGATACATTCGCGCTTTTGTGCGGCGCAAGGGAGGATGAGGAGCGAATTTATGTATCTAAAGCGCCTCGAAATTACTGGATTCAAGTCGTTCGCCGATCGTACGGAGCTGGAGTTTGTACCTGGTATAACGGCCGTTGTCGGGCCTAATGGCAGCGGCAAGAGCAATATTTCCGACGCGATTCGCTGGGTGCTTGGCGAGCAGAGTGCTAAGTCGCTGCGCGGGGCAAAAATGGAAGATATTATTTTTTCAGGTAGCGATTCGCGCAAGCCGCTGAATTTCTGCGAAGTATCGCTGACGCTTGACAATACTGATCAGCAGCTTAAAATTGATTTTTCCGAGATTACCGTAACGCGGAGAGTATATCGCTCCGGTGAAAGCGAGTACTATATTAACCGGCAAAGTTGCCGTCTGCGTGACATCGTGGAATTATTCATGGATACCGGTGTGGGCAAGGAAGCGTATTCTGTTATCGGACAGGGGAGAATCGAAGAAATACTAAGCACCCGCTCCGAAGACAGGCGGGGGCTTTTTGAAGAAGCGGCTGGCATTGTTAAATACAAAGCACGCAAAAAAGAGGCGGTAAAAAAACTTGATGAGACTGAACAAAATCTTGTGCGCGTGCAGGATATCATGAAAGAACTCGAGGAGCAAATTCAGCCGCTCGCCAAACAGGCGGAGAAAGCGCGCGCCTATCTTTCGTTGAAGGAGACGCTGGCCCAGCATGAAATCGGATTATACGTAAAGCAATTTGATTTGCTGTATGCAGAGTGGGAAGAAGCAAAAGCGCGCATTGATAAGCTTGTGGGTGAACAGGTTGAGTGCGCTGCAAGCATCAATCGGATGGATGCCCAAACCGCTGATTTACGAGCATTTGTGGGCGAGCAGGATCAAGTGCTCGAAGAATTGCAGCAGCGTCTGCTTATGGTTACAGAAGAAGTTGAAAAAAAAGAGGGCGTCAGGGAAGTGCTGCGCGAACGTTTGCGCAACTATAGCAAAAATAAGCAGGATGCGCGCAATAAGGCTTTTGCTTTAACGGAAAAGCAGGATGCGTTGCGCGACCAAATCGCCGTGGCGAAACAGCAGCTGGAAGCGGCGGGTAAAGAAGTAACGGCGCTTGAAAAAGAGCTTGCGCTTGAACAGAGGCGCTATATGAATTTTGCCGCGTTTTCCGACGGGGACGTAGAACGCCTGAAAGCCGATTACTTTGAAATTTTGAACCAAATGGCGTCGATGCGTAACGAAATTCGCCACTGGCAACAGTCGATTGAAGCGAACAAGCAGAAATGGGAGCGGCTTGAGGCAAGCAACCGGCAGCTAATTGACCAGAAAGAAAGCTTGAATGCACGCAGGGAGGAACTTGAACAGGAGCTGGCCGATATTTCCGCGCGTCTTGCCGCAAGCATTGAAGCGTTCAAAAAAGAGGCGGCCGCGCAAAAAGAACGGACCGACAGAAAATCCCATTGGCTGGAAGCGTTGCGTGAAGGTGAACATAAATTGAATGCATTGTTGTCACGGCGCGATACGATGAAAGAGATGCAGGCCGATTTCTCCGGTTTTATGCAGGGAGTAAGAGAAATTCTAAAGGCGCGCCAGCAAGGGTTCAAAGGGATTGAAGGCGCGGTGGCGGAGCTGATCTCGACGGATAAGCAGTACGAAACCGCAATTGAAGTCGCGCTCGGCGGCGCTCTGCAACATGTCGTTGTTACGGACGAGGCGGTGGGACGGCAAGCCATTGCGCTTTTAAAAAATAGACGAGCCGGGCGTGCCACGTTCCTTCCGCTTGACGTTATTCGGCCGCGCCAGCTTCCGGCTGCTGAGCGCACCCGCGTTATGGAAATGGACGGCGTGATCGGCGTGGCGGCCGAGCTTGTTAGTTGCGCGGAACGCTATGAACATATTGTTTATAATTTGCTCGGCAATGTTGTAGTAACAAAAACGCTTGAACAGGCGAATGCCGTAGCCCGAACGCTAGGGTACCGCTACCGGGTCGTGACGCTGGAAGGCGATGTGGTGAATCCGGGTGGTTCTATGAGCGGCGGCGCCATCCAGCAGAAGTCAAATCATCTTCTGGGGCGCCAGCGCCAACTTGAACAACTTGAGGAAGAAATCGTCCGTCAGAAGCGGATAAACGAGGAGCTATACGCCCGGCTCGAAGCGGCAAAAGCCGACGAAGAAGCATGGATGCAAAAGCAAGAGCAGATACGGGCTGAAGGCGAACGTCTGCGCTTAAGGGAACAGGAAATAAAGGGCCTTCTGCGCGAACTGGAAGCGTCCGAGAAAAACATTGCCGAACGTTGGGAGTTTTTCCAGCAGGATCAGGCATTGCTGGAAAAAGAGTATAAGCAGGCAAAACATCGTATCGCTGTATTGGAAGAAGAGCTGGAGGAAATGGCGATCGCTGAGCAGGAAAAGCAGCAGGAAATTGAGGCGGCTGAACGTAACAAAAAAGAAAAAGAGACAAATAAGGAGACGCTTAGCGCACGCATTACCGAATTGAAAGTGCAGGTTGCAACCCGCAAGGAGCAGTATGAGGCACGTCTTTCCGAATATAATCGGCTGGAAAAGGAGTATAAAGAGGTTAGCACGGAATTAGAGGCGACGTCCAAGACACTATTGCTGCTTGATTCCGATAGCGCGACTAGCGACGAAGAAGAAGAAAGGCTGGAGCGGGAAATTCGCGCCTTAAGGACGGAAAAAGAACAATACAGCATGCACATTCAGGAGCAACGAAAAAAACGTCAGGAAGTGCAGGCACAGCTTGCGGAGCAGGAAGCTGAAATCAAAGAAAAACGTCGCCAGTTGAAAGAAATTGAAGAAAATTTGCATAAGCATGAAGTAAAAGTGGAACGCATGGACGTGGAGCTTGATAACCTGCTACAAAAATTGCGTGAAGAATATGAGTTAAGTTATGAAATGGCAAAGGCAAAATATCCGCTACCAGACGATGTCGGTGAAGCGGCCAAGCTTGTGAACAGCATTAAGCAGCAAATCGCTGCGCTTGGCACGGTCAATCTCGGCTCCATTCAAGAATATGAGCGGCTGCGCGAGCGGCAGGAGTTCCTGCTTTTACAGCACCGCGATTTGAGCGAAGCGAAAGCGACGCTTTATCAGGTCATCGCCGATATTGAAGCGGAAATGTCCCGCCGTTTTAAAGAAACGTTCGAAGCGATCCGCGAACAGTTCCAACTGGTGTTTACGCAGCTGTTCGGCGGCGGGCGTGCAGACCTACAGCTGTCAGATCCGGACAACCTGCTGGAGACAGGTATCGAGATTGTGGCGCAACCTCCGGGTAAAAAGTTGCAGTATCTGGCGCTTTTGTCCGGCGGAGAAAAAGCATTAACAGCTATCGCGCTTCTGTTTTCCATTTTGCGGGTTAAGCCGGTCCCATTTTGCGTGCTGGATGAGGTGGAAGCAGCGCTTGATGAAGCGAACGTAACCCGTTTTGCACAGTATTTGCGAGAGTTTTGCGAAAAAACGCAGTTCATCGTCGTAACTCACCGGCGCGGCACAATGGAAGGCGCTGACGTTCTATACGGTGTTACCATGCAGGAGTCCGGCGTATCTAAGCTCGTATCCGTTCGTCTTGAAGACGAGACGATGGTATCGTAAATTACAGGAAGAAAGGAAGCACGCCATGAGTTTTTTTAAAAAGCTGAAGGAAAAAATCTCCGGCCAGGCCGAGACGATTACAAACAAGTTTAAGGAAGGTTTGACGAAAACGCGCAGCGCGTTTGAAAAATTGGAAGACCTCGTACGTCGCTACAAGCGGATTGATGAAGAATTCTATGAAGAACTAGAAGAAATCTTAATTTCCGCTGACGTCGGCGTCAGCACGGTTATGGAACTTGTGGATGAGTTGCGAAGCGAGGCGCGCAAGCGGAAAATTGAAAATGCGCACGATTTGCAGCCGATCCTGTCGGAAAAACTGGTGAATTTGTTGCAGGACAAAGATGAGGATACGTCTTTAAACGTTGAAGATGGACGATTGAACATTATTTTATTTGTTGGCGTCAACGGCGTTGGGAAAACGACAACTATCGGTAAAATGGCGCATATGTTTAAAAGCCGAGGCAAAAAAGTGCTCCTAGCGGCGGGCGACACGTTCCGGGCGGGAGCGATTGACCAGCTTGAAGTATGGGGGGAACGCGTTGGTGTAGAAGTCGTAAAGCAGCAGCAAGGTTCCGATCCGGCCGCGGTCATTTATGACAGCATCCACACGGCACGGGCCCGCGAAGCTGATGTTCTGCTGTGCGACACGGCAGGCCGCTTGCAGAACAAGGTGAATCTAATGGAAGAGCTTGCGAAAATTAAACGCGTGATTCAGCGCGAAGTGCCGGGGGCTCCGCATGAAACGCTGCTCGTACTCGACGCTACGACCGGGCAAAATGCCTTGAGTCAGGCGAAAGCATTTAGCCAGGCTGCTGAGTTGTCAGGTATCGTTCTTACCAAATTGGATGGTACGGCAAAAGGCGGCATCGTCGTTGCGATTCGTAACGAGCTGAATGTACCCGTGAAATTTGTCGGTCTGGGCGAGAAAATGGATGACTTGCAGCCATTTGACGCGGAGCAATTTGTGCACGCGCTGTTCGCGACATCCATCGAAAAAGAAATCGCTGACGAAAAAGAAGAAGAGTAAAGAGAAAATACTTGACAGAGAGAGCGAGCTTTTGTATGATTATTTCCTGTAAAGGATACAGGCTTTACAGTTTGTGTTTATTCGCATGAATTTCCGTACACGGGGGACGGGTCCCATGCTGGAGGAAACTACGCGTCTGCATTTATTGTACGACTTTTACGGCAAGCTTTTGAAAGAAAGGCAGCGCAAATATTTTGATATGTATTACCGCGAAGATCTGTCGCTTGGCGAGATTGCCGAGCTTGAGAACATTAGTCGCCAGGCGGTGTTCGAACAGGTGAAGCGGATCGCCAGGACGATGGAAGATTACGAGAGCAAGCTCGGTCTTCTGGCTCGTTACGAGAGGCGGCGCGCCTTGCTTGAAGAGCTGGAGAGGGAATTGTCGGAGAAAGCGTGGCAACATTCGCGGGCGCTTCAGCTTACGCGTCAGCTGCTCGCGTTAGAAATGGAGATAGATTAGGAGGCGGACCATGGCGTTTGAAAGCTTAGCCAGCCGACTGCAAGCCACATTTGACAAGCTTCGTGGCAAAGGGAAAGTGACGGAAGAAGACGTAACCAAAGCGATGCGCGAGGTTCGTTTGGCTCTGCTCGAAGCGGACGTTAACTTCAAAGTTGTGAAAGATTTTGTAGCCCGTGTCAAAGAGCGCGCCGTAGGTCAGGAAGTGCTCAAGAGTCTGACGCCTGGCCAGCAGGTCATTAAGGTTGTGAACGATGAATTGACCGAGTTGATGGGCGGCGGTCAGAGCAAAATCGCGGTGGCGAATCGGCCACCGACCGTTGTGATGATGGTCGGTTTACAGGGAGCGGGAAAAACGACGACCACCGGAAAATTAGCTAATTATCTGCGCGGCAAGCTGAATCGCAACCCATTGCTTGTCGCCTGCGACATATACCGTCCGGCCGCGATTAAGCAGCTTGAGGTGCTTGGCAAACAACTGAACATCCCGGTGTTTTCCATGGGTGAGCAGGTAAGCCCGGTGGAGATTGCACAGGCCGCAATTGCGCATGCGAAAGAGCAGCATCTTGATTATGTGCTGATCGATACGGCGGGCCGTCTGCACATTGACGAAGCGCTCATGGGTGAACTGCGGGAAATGAAAGAAATAACGAAGCCGCATGAAATTTTGCTTGTCGTGGACGCGATGACCGGCCAGGATGCCGTCAATGTGGCGGAAAGCTTCAACGATCAATTGTCGATTACCGGTGTGGTGTTAACGAAGCTAGATGGCGATACGAAAGGCGGCGCGGCTCTTTCCGTTAAAGCCGTTACTGGCACTCCGATTAAGTTCGTCGGTATGGGAGAAAAAATGGATGCCCTTGAGCCCTTTCATCCGGATCGCATGGCCAGCCGTATTCTCGGTATGGGAGATGTGTTGACACTCATTGAGAAGGCGCAGATGGAAGTGGACGAAGCAAAAGCGAAAGAACTTGAACGCAAAATGCGCCATGCCGAATTTACGTTTGAGGATTTTCTGGAGCAGATGGCTCATGTTCGCAAAATGGGACCGCTTGAAGAATTGTTGGGCTTAATGCCGGGAATGAACAAAATGAAAGGCATGAAAGATTTGAAAATCGATGAGCGGGCGTTGAACCGGGTAGAGGCGATCGTCCGGTCGATGACAACGGAAGAGAAGCGGCATCCAGAGATTATTAATTCAAGTCGCCGTAAGCGAATTGCCAAGGGCAGCGGCACGACCGTTCAAGAAGTGAACCGCTTGATTAAACAATTTGAAGATATGCGCAAAATGATGAAGCAATTTACGAAAATGGCGGATAAAGCAAAGAAGAAAGGCGGGGGCTTCAAGTTTCCGTTCTTTAGCTAACAGGTTATATTTTTAAAACTAAGTCTTTTCTTATATGAATGACTTTGTTATAATAATAAATTAGTGTGTAAATCACAACATGGAGGGAATGAACAAATGGCAGTAAAAATTCGTTTAAAGCGTATGGGTCAAAAGAAAGCTCCGTTTTACCGTGTGGTAGTGGCGGATTCCCGCGCTCCGCGTGACGGCCGCTTTATCGAAGAAATCGGAACGTATAACCCGGTAGCGCAACCGGCGCAAGTTAACATTGATGAAGAAAAAGCGCTGAAATGGCTAACTACAGGCGCACAGCCGACAGACACGGTTCGCAGCCTGTTCCGCAAACAAGGTCTATTACAGAAGTTCCACGAAATGCGCAATAGCAAGAAGTAAGGCAATGAATATTGCAGCGGGAGGACTAGCGGGTGAAATCATTAATTGAAGTGATTGCCAGAGCTCTTGTCGATCATCCAGATTCCGTTTCGGTCGAAGAGGTGACACAAGAGCAAAGCACCATATACCGCTTGTCCGTTCATCCGGACGATATGGGAAAGGTGATCGGAAAGCAGGGTCGTATTGCTAAGTCTCTTCGCACCGTAGTCAATGCGATGGCAGCAAAAGAAAACCAGCGCGTGACCATTGAAATTGTATAATTAAACAAAGAAGAAAGCTGGGGCCCTCTCCCAGCTTTTTCTTCCATTTATCCGGTCTTTATGCGATAAATTGTATACATAGTCCGCAAATAAGGAGGAAATGCGGCATGCTCATTGTCAAGCGTAAAGTGAAGGTCATGATGGTTATTACTGAAGCGTCACGCTGCAAAATGCGGGATGAGTTTGTATCGATGCGAAAACGGTATGAACTAGAGCTGGAGCAACTAAATTTCCAGGCGAAGAAGCTGCTTCAGGAGGCGCAACGTAAAGGAAGAGAAGCGCTTGATATCGTTCAGCGCAGGCTTGCGAAGGAACGGCAGGTGCGTGAGGAAAAGCTTTCGCAAATTTCGTTTCAGCTTGAGCAGTTGGAAAACCTTCCGCTCGGCAGTGAGATTCATTATACGACGGTGGAAAGTGATGTGGAAGTAAAAGTCGGCGACGATTGGGGTAAGGTAATGACAGGAACGGAAATCGTGCTTAAGGACGGGATTGTAAAAGAAATTCGCGAAAGGAGCCTGGATTAAGTGATCGAGGAATTTTTTACCGTAGGTAAGCTGGTAAATACGCACGGCATCCGCGGTGAAGTTCGCGTTGTCTCAGAAACCGATTTTCCGGAAGATCGGTATAAAAAAGGCAGTGTGCTGTATTTGTTTCATCCGGCAATGAAAGACCCGGTGCCGCTGACGGTTATGTCCGCGCGCCAGCATAAAAACTTTTATTTGTTGACATTTAAAGATCATCCTTCCATTCAGCATGTGGAAAAATATAAGGGCGGGCTGCTTAAGGTGAAGGCAGAAGACAGGAAGCCGCTTTCAGAAGGTGAATTTTATTTCCAGGATATCCTCGGCAGCGAAGTGTTTACGGAGGAAGGAAGACGCCTCGGCGTGGTCAAGGAGATTTTGCAGCCTGGAGCCAATGACGTTTGGGTAGTAAAGCAAGATAAAGGAAAAGATATTTTGCTTCCGTATATTGATGACGTGGTGAAACAAGTAGATGTAAACAATAAGAAGATTACCGTTCATCTCCTTGAAGGGCTTGTCTAGGAGGATAGGATGCAAATTGACATTTTAACGCTGTTTCCGGAGATGTTCGAAGGTGTGCTCGGAGCGAGCATTGTCGGTAAAGCCGCACAAAAAGGGATTGTATCGTTTCGTGTCATCAATTTTCGTGAATTTTCAGATAATAAGCACGGACAAGTGGACGACATGCCGTATGGTGGCGGAGGCGGTATGGTACTCAAGCCGGAGCCGATTTTCCGGGCGGTAGAATCGCTGACTGGATCGCTGGAAGAAGGCGCGGAGCATTCTGTGGGTGGCAAGCCGCGCGTTATTTTACTGTGCCCACAGGGGAAGCGATATAATCAAGCAATGGCGGAGGAGCTAGCGGAAGAGAAACATTTGATTTTTATTTGCGGTCATTATGAAGGCTACGACGAACGCATCCGCGAGCACCTGGTGACCGACGAGATTTCTATCGGCGATTATGTGTTAACAGGGGGCGAACTTCCTGCCATGGTTATTATTGATAGTGTGGTACGTTTGCAGGAAGGAGCGCTCGGAAATGCGCAATCAGCGGTTGCTGATTCATACAGTATGGGCCTGCTGGAGCATCCGCATTATACGCGCCCGGCCGAATTTCGCGGCTGGCGAGTACCGGATGTACTATTATCTGGCCATCACGAAAACATCGAAAGATGGCGGCTCAAAGAATCGCTTCGTCGCACACTTATGCGCCGGCCGGATCTGTTGGAAACGATCGAGATGACACCGAAAATAAAAAAATTGCTTGAAGAGATAAAACGGGAGTTGTAACCAGTTTTCGGTTATGGTATGATAAATCTTGTGAGCCATTTTGGTTCGGATTAAGATGGTCCTCTTCCTATCGGGAGGTTCGCAGACTCGAACATAGCCGCTTACTTCTCATATGGAATGAACATCTGTTGGAAGGAGGAAAACTCATGCATCATATTATTCGTGAAATTACGCAAGCGAACATGAAACAAGATATTCCTAGCTTCCGCCCCGGTGACACTGTACGTGTGCATTTGAAAGTAATTGAGGGGCAACGCGAACGTATTCAGGTGTTCGAAGGCGTTGTAATTAAGCGCCGCGGAGGTGGCATCAGCGAGACTTTCACGGTTCGTAAAGTTTCTTATGGTGTCGGTGTTGAGCGTACACTGCCGCTCCATTCTCCGAAAATCGAAAAAATCGAAGTAGTACGTCAAGGTAAAGTTCGTCGTGCGAAGCTCTATTATCTGCGCGATCGTGTGGGTAAAGCGGCACGTATTAAAGAAATTCACCGTTAATACGGGAAAAAGGAGCTTGGTAACAAGCTCCTTTTTTAGCGATTCGGAAATGAGTAACCAGAGTTAGGGGTTCAGAAATCCGCCCCTTCTTCCTGCGCTCGTGTTACGTTTCGGTGAATGAATAGCCGTGGATAGGAAAAAAGGCCGAATTTACGGCACGTAAGGAGGATTCGTGATGGTTGAAGAGACCTCCTCTGAGTCAACCAAAAAAAGAAAGGGAAAAAGCGAAGCATGGGAGTGGCTGAAAGCGCTTGGTGTTGCCGTCGTGCTTGCGCTTTTCATCCGTACGTTTTTGTTTGCTCCGTTTCTTGTTGATGGTTCTTCGATGATGCCGACATTAGAAAATGGGGAGCGTTTGATCGTAAATAAATTAATTTATTATATTCAAGACCCGAAACCGGGCGATATTGTTGTCTTCCATGCAACCCGGGAGAAAGATTATATTAAACGGGTCATTGCCACGGAAGGGCAGACCGTGGAAGTAAGGAACGATCAGCTTTACATAGATGGAAAGCCGGTCGATGAATCGTATTTAAAACAGTATAAAGAAGAGGCGAGAGCGGCAGGCTATGTGTTGACGGAAGATTTCGGACCGGAGAAAGTGCCGCCGGGCCATATTTTCGTCATGGGTGACAATCGCCGCAACAGTACGGATAGCCGTGTTATTGGGCCCGTGCCTGTGAAAAGCGTAGTGGGTCGTTCAGAGCTGATAATCTGGCCGCTTGATAAGATTCGTTTGAACTAACAAGAAATGCAGGTGAAGGCATATGACGATTCAATGGTTTCCGGGTCATATGGCTAAAGCGCGCCGACAAGTGACGGAGAAGTTGAAGCTGATTGATGTCGTGATCGAACTTCTGGATGCACGTCTTCCTTTATCGAGCCGCAATCCGATGATCGATGAGATTGTTTCTGGAAAACCGCGTTTAATTTTATTGAACAAATCCGATCTGGCGGCTGAAGAGATAACGAAGGCGTGGGTACGGCATTTTGCTGAAAACGGCATTAAGGCAATTCCGATTGACGCTCTTTCCGGCCGCGGCGTGAGTAAATTGCCACAGGAATGCGAGGTGCTCGTTGAGGAAACGATGCAGAAGCGACGTGCTAAAGGGATGCAGGATCGGGCGATTCGTGCCATGATTCTTGGAATCCCGAACGTCGGCAAGTCATCGCTAATGAATCGGCTGGCTGGCCGCAAAGTGGCGCAAACAGGGGATCGTCCGGCGGTTACGAAGGCCCAGCAATGGGTGAAAGTCGGCAAGGTGCTAGAGCTATTGGACACACCGGGAATTTTATGGCACAAATTTGAAGATCCGCTCGTGGGGCTTAGGCTTGCTGCCAGCGGCGCCATTAAAGATGAAATTATAGATTTTCAGGAAGTGGCGCTGTTTGTTGTTGCGTACTTGCGAATGTACTACAGCAACGCGCTCAAAGAGCGCTACCAGCTTGCCGAACTGCCCGAAAGTAAACTGGAGATTTTGACGGAAATCGGTCGTAAACGTGGCTGTCTGGTGAGTGGCGGCCATATTGATTATGATAAAGTAGCCGAACTGATTCTGCGTGAATTGCGCGGCGGCAAGATTGGTCGGATTTCGCTGGAGCGCCCGGATGACGAGTTTACGCTTGAAATGGCACGTGTGAGCATGGATGAGCTTACGCCCTATTGATGAATTGCCTGTTTTATATTTTGTAGAAGAAAATAAACGTGTGGCTTCGGCTACACGTTTTTCTTATGGCGTTAACACAAGAAATATTGATAAAAAAGGAGCGGAATCTCATTGAATATCGCCGACATGACGATAAAAGAAATAAAGGAATGGCTAGAGACTTGCAAGGAGTTGCCGGCAGAAGTGCAGGCTCTGTTTATGGCTGATGCGCGAAGCGGTGTGCAAGCGGTATATAGAAGGTGGCAGCGAAACCAGGAGAAGGCACGAAAACAGCAGGAACGTTGGCTTGAGATGAGCCGATACGAACGCGAATTATGGAAAAGGGGGTACAGGCATATCGCAGGTGTGGACGAAGTGGGCCGCGGCCCGCTTGCAGGGCCTGTCGTTACTGCTGCCGTTATTTTGCCGCAAGATTTTTATTTGCCGGGACTAAACGATTCAAAAAAAGTGTCTCCTGCTCAACGGGAAGTTATGTACGAACGGATTATGGAAGGGGCTGTTGCGGTGTCAATCGCGATGAGCGACGCGCCCCTTATCGACGAAATGAACATTTTTCAGGCGACGCTTCGCGCCATGCACGAAGCGGTACGCGGTTTGCAAGTTGTGCCGGATATTACGCTAAATGATGCAGTCACAATTCCACAGCTTTCCTTGGAGCAGAGACCGCTTATCGGCGGGGATGGAAAAAGTATTTCCATTGCCGCTGCCTCTATTGTTGCAAAAGTGGAACGCGACCGGCTTATGAAAGAATATGACAGGCAATATCCGGGATACGGGTTTGCTTCCAACATGGGGTACGGTACGGCGGAGCATCTCGCCGCATTGCGAGAGAAGGGACCATGTCCGATTCATAGACGTAGCTTCGGTGGCGTACTTCAGTCATAGCGTCTTTTTGTATGCATTTCAGGGCAAGGAGGGAGAGAATGATACAGAGCTTTGTGCTGAACCATGTATTTCAGCAAATGCAACGGACGCAATTATCCGCGGTAGAACTTGTTCCAGGGCAAGTGTTTCAGGGGAAAGTACTAAAGCTATTTCCAAATAATATGGCGATGGTGCAACTGGGGGGCATGACGGTTACGGCGCGTCTGGAAACGCCGTTAGAATTGGGACAGCGTACATGGCTGCAAGTACAGCCAGGCGGGGGGCCAATTTCACTGAAAGTGATTAGCCAGCCGGAAAAGCAGAATCAGGCTACGGAAGCAAGCATGGAAGGCTTGGCGAAAGGACTCGGAGTTCCGCTAACAAAAGAATGGCTCGCCTTTTTGCAAAAAGCGCTTGACGCTCGCATTCCTCTATCCGGTGGCTCGCTGCGTGCTGTGATGCAAGCGATACGGGAGGTGGGTGGTGGTACGACTGCGGAAGACGCGGCTTTGTTTGCCATGCAAAAAGCGCTTCCAATTACCAAGGAAACCATATTGGCGTTACGGTCATTTGCAGGAAACAGCAATTTGGAAGCAGGAATGAAAAATCTTCTTCAGAATATGCATGACTTGCTTACACGCCCGGAATCGATTGCAGCAGGCATAAAGGAGCCGCTTCAACAGGCGGCCGGACAGCTTGCGGCTGCGCGGGTGATTCTTGCCCAGGTACAGGAAAAGCTTGTTTCATCGCCGACAAAATTCGAGGGGCAGGTACAACGAACAATTTCTTCTATAGAGCAACCGGCTTTGTTGTTGCAGGAATCTGGGGACGAAAGTGTTTCTAAGGCCCCTTTAGCCGCTTCTACCCAAGGAGGGATCAAGCGGTTAATGATAGAGTTGTTTGAGCGTCTTGGCTTTTTCCATGAACGCGCCCTGGCGCAAGCGATAGATAGGGAAGCGCAGGATTGGGGGAAGCAGGCAGGAAGCGTGAAAGGCTCGCTGCTTCAACTTTTACAGCACCCGGAAGCGAAAGCATTACCCGCTCCGTTGCGGGAGCAAATGCAGCAGCTCGTCCAGCAACTTACCGGTCAACAGCTAATGATGGCCGGAGTACAGGAAGACGTCTCGTTTGTTCAGGTAGCCCTTCAGTTGCCACTGCCCGGAGGCAAGCATGAGGAAAATGCGCTGATCCAGATTGAATCACGCAAAAAAGGCCCGGGACAGCTCGATCCAGAAAATTGCCGTCTATTTTTTTATTTGACCATGCAAAATATTGGGGAGACGACGCTTGACGTTTCCGTCGTAAACAAAATTGTATCGATTTATCTATACAATAACCGGAAAGAGCTTCCCGCGCTAGTGAATGTGTTGCGTGATTCGCTGGAGAAAAATCTTGCCGCTCAAGGGTACAGACTGTCATTGTTGCGAGTTATGACGTTGCCTGAGCGGCAAAACGATCGGAGCCAATCAGCAGCGCATGGTTTTCTTTCTTCAAATCTTACCCATTATCAGGGGGTGGATGTACGCGTATGAAAGCAAAATATACACGAAAAAGCGCGGTTGCCTTAGGCTATAATCCTGCCGAAGCTGATGCGCCCCGCGTGATTGCCAAAGGAAAAGGAAGGATCGCCGAAAAAATTCTAGAGCAGGCGAAAGAACATGGGGTGCCGATTCAGGAGGACCCTTCTTTGGTGGAAGTGTTAGCTACTCTTGAGTTAAACGAACAGATTCCTGTTGAACTTTATCAGGTAGTGGCTGAAATCTTAGCGTTTGTCTATGAGACAGACAGACGGAGCGAATGCCGATGACCCCGAAAAAAATGAACCGGCAGCGCGGTGCTGAGGGAGAAGAATGGGCTCGCCGATATCTTGAAGGGAAAGGGTTTGTGTTTGAACGGCGCAATTTCCGCACACGTGACGGGGAAATTGATTTGATTATGCGCGAAGGAGATACTCTTGTATTTGTCGAGGTAAAACTGCGCACGACAGTTCGTTTTGGACATGGCAGTGAAGCGGTGACACCGGCAAAACAGCGAACAATTCGCAAGGTAGCAACGGCGTATTTACAGCGGTACGGTTATGTAGCCAGCGCGCCTTCTGTTCGTTTTGACGTCATTTCAATTGTTTGCTATAGGGACAAAACGTATAAAGTTACTCATATTCCTCATGCCTTTTGAAAAATAGGCAAAGAAAAGAAATTTCTTCCGCGGCACCTGTCCACATGCTTGTGCAGTTTTGCGCATATAGTAATAGTGTACTCGACGTGTAACACCTCCTTTTTTGTACCTGAGCGGCTGGATGTCGTTCAGGTTTTTTTGCGTTTTCTCTTTTTTTCTTTGTCATTATATGGTAATTTTTTACAAAAGAGGAGGTTGGTTACTTTGTTTACCCGTGTACATAGCGCTACTGTATTAGGGATTCAGGGAATCGGAGTTGAAGTGGAGGTCGATATTTCGAACGGGTTGCCTTATTTTGAAATCGGCGGGCTGGCCGCTTCTTCTGTTCGCGAGGCCCGCAACCGTGTCAAGTCTGCTATTAAAAATAGCGGTTTTACCTTTCCTGTGCAGCGCATTACGGTAAATCTTGCGCCAGCTGATGTAAGAAAGGCTGGCTCCATGCTTGATTTGGCGATCGCCGTGGGAATTTTGTTAGGAAGCGGCCAGGTCGAGGTTCGTAACAAACTGGAGCGCTGGCTATTTCTCGGTGAACTTTCGTTGGAAGGAACGTTACGCCCGATTCATGGCCTGTTTCCGATGCTTCTTGCCGCCAAGCAAGCGGGATTTTCCGGCGTGGTTATTCCGGCGGCGTGTGAAGAAGATGTGAAACGGGTCAAGGTTCCTGTTCTTCGTGTGCACACGCTTGCGGAATGCATGGCTTGCTTTGGATGGTCGGATGAAACACTGAGAAAGGAAGCAGGAAAAAGCATGTTATCCAGCGATCCGGTATCGATTCGCGCGGAGATAAACTGTTTCAGCGATGTAAAGGGACAGCGGCACGTTAAGCGAGCCATGGAGGTAGCGGCAGCCGGGTTTCATCATTTGGCGATGATAGGGCCACCGGGCACCGGAAAAACGATGTTGGCTAGGCGATTTCCTTCGATTTTGCCCCCTTTGGATGAAGAAGAGTCTCTTGTTGTGGATACGATTTACAGCGCCTGCGGTTTGCTTACAGAGCGCTTGAAGCAGGCGCCTTATCCGCCTTTCCGCGCCCCACATGCTTCCATTACCCCTGTCGGGATGCTAGGGGGCGGCATGTATCCGCAACCGGGCGAGATGAGTCTTTCGCATTGCGGCGTTTTGTTTTTAGATGAGTGGACCGAATTTTCACGTGCGGTGCTCGAAGCGATGCGTCAGCCGCTTGAGGATGGACAGATTACTATTATCCGCCATGGAGCGAAGCTCGTCTTTCCTTGTCGTTTTTTACTTATTTCTTCCTTTAATCCCTGCTTTTGCGGTTTTTACAGATTTGAAAGTGATTATCAATACTGTACATGTACGGCGCGGGAAATTAAGAGATATTGGAAAAAGCTCTCCGGACCGATGCTGGACAGAATGGATATTCAAGTGGAAGTTCCGCGTGTTCGTATTGATGAAATGGGGCGGGATAAATCATTAACATCTGCTGAAATGCGTGGGAGGGTCATGGTGGCGCGGGAACGGCAGCGACACCGTTACCGTGATACCGGATTTCAATTTAATTCTCAGCTGTTCGGCAGATGGGTTGAAAAGTACGTATCGCTTTCTGTTTCCGCGCAACGCTGGTTTTCTGTTCTTTATCAAACGAGCGGCATTAGCAACCGCTCATACGACAAAATCCTTAAAGTTGCGCGTACGATCGCGGATCTGGAAGACAGCGAACAGGTGTTAGAAGCACATGTGGCTGAAGCATTTCAGTATCGTACGCTGGATCAAAAGCAGTGGAAAGGGTAAGCTGGAAAAAATTTTTCGACATAAATTTCTGTGGATAACTATATCTACAGAAAGAAATAAAGTTTTACAACCATTTTGAATTCTTGTACACAACTTATTCACAGAACCTTGTGGATAATGGAATGCTTGTTCTAAAAAAAGGGTCGATGTTACAATATGGAAAATAGAAGATGAGGGGGGAGTTATTCATGCACCTACTTTCAGACGAAGCATTGCTTGACGCTTATCTAAAAGCAGTCCATTTGGGTCTGGAACAGGAATTTATTCAGCTTTTAATCGAGGAAATCAATAAAAGAGAATTGCCGTTACCTTCCCATTAAGAAGCAGATGCTAGGCGTCTGCTTCTTTCATTTTTTCTTCATGAGTAAACAAGGAAACACTCGCAAGTTTTTCTCATTTCCCACAAAAAGTAAAACGGTAGTTGAAAAACGTCAGAAAAGCGCGAAAAGAAAGCAGGGATTTGCCGAATGATGACGAATAAGCTATACTGTATGCGCAGACAGGCTTACACAAGGAGAAGCTTGATGCGTTTATTTTATGTAAAATGAGGTTAGGAGGATGGAGAATGAATATCCATGAGTATCAAGGAAAAGAGATACTTAAGCAGTACGGCGTTGCCGTGCCGAACGGAAAAGTAGCGTTCACGGTAGACGAAGCGGTAGAGGCAGCGAAGGCTCTTAACTCGAACGTATATGTAGTTAAGGCGCAAATTCACGCTGGCGGCCGCGGCAAAGCAGGTGGTGTCAAAATCGCGAAAAGCTTGGATGAAGTTCGTACATATGCGCAGGAGCTTCTCGGTAAAGTGCTTGTTACGCATCAGACAGGCCCTGAAGGGAAAGAAGTAAAGCGTTTGCTCATTGAAGAAGGCTGCGATATCAAAAAAGAATACTACGTAGGTCTTGTAGTTGACCGCAAAACGAGTCGCGTCGTTATGATGGCGTCTGAAGAAGGCGGTACGGAAATCGAGGAAGTAGCGGCAAAAACGCCGGAAAAAATCTTTAAAGCAGTCATCGATCCGGCTGTAGGTCTGCTTCCGTTCCAGGCGCGCAAGCTTGCGTTTTCCATCAACATTCCGAAAGAATTGGTAAACAAAGCCGTGAAATTCATGATGGGCTTGTATCAAGCTTTTGTTGATAAAGATTGCTCCATTGCAGAAATCAATCCGCTTGTCGTAACAGGCGACGGCAATGTAATGGCGCTTGACGCGAAGCTGAATTTCGATTCCAACGCGCTTTATCGTCATAAAGACGTTTTGGAGCTGCGTGACCTGGATGAGGAAGATCCGAAAGAAATCGAAGCTTCCAAGTATGATTTGAACTACATTGCGCTTGATGGTAACATCGGTTGCATGGTTAATGGTGCGGGTCTTGCGATGGCAACTATGGACATTATCAAGTTTTATGGCGGCGAGCCTGCGAACTTCCTTGATGTTGGCGGCGGCGCGACAACCGAGAAAGTTACAGCAGCATTCAAGTTAATTCTTTCTGATGAGAATGTAAAAGGCATTTTCGTTAATATTTTTGGTGGTATTATGAAGTGCGATGTTATCGCTGAAGGTGTTGTAGAGGCAGCGAAAGAAGTGGGTCTAGATCGTCCGCTTGTTGTGCGTCTCGAAGGTACAAACGTAGAGCTTGGTAAGAAAATCCTGAATGAATCCGGCCTTAACATTGTAGCAGCAGAATCGATGGCAGACGGCGCGGAAAAAATCGTTTCCTTGGTAAAATAAGAAAGGTGGGGGCTTACGAGTCATGAGTATTCTTATCAATAAAGATACAAAAGTAATCACCCAGGGTATCACTGGTGCTACTGGTTTATTCCATGCGAAGGGTTGCCGTGAATACGGTACGCAAATGGTTGGAGGTACTTCACCTGGAAAAGGCGGTACAGAAGTTGACGGTTTCCCCGTTTTTGATACAGTTGCTGAAGCAGTAAGAGAAACAGGAGCGAATGCATCTGTTATTTATGTTGCGGCGCCTTTTGCGGCAGACGCCATTATGGAAGCGGTAGACGCTGAGCTAGACCTTGTTATTTGTATTACAGAAGGTATCCCAGTACTTGATATGGTAAAAGTAAAACGCTACATGGAAGGTAGCAAAACCCGTTTGATTGGACCGAACTGCCCTGGTGTTATTACTCCTGGTGAGTGCAAAATCGGTATCATGCCGGGATATATCCATGCGCCTGGTAAAGTTGGCATCGTATCCCGCTCCGGAACGCTTACATACGAAGCGGTACATCAATTGACAACGAACGGTGTTGGCCAGTCTACGGCGGTAGGTATTGGTGGCGACCCGGTAAACGGCACGAACTTCATCGATTGCTTGAAACTGTTCAATGAAGATCCGGATACAGAAGCGGTGATCATGATCGGTGAAATCGGCGGTACAGCCGAAGAAGAGGCTGCTGAGTGGGTGAAGGCGAACATGAAGAAGCCGGTAGTAGGCTTTATTGGAGGCCAAACTGCGCCTCCAGGAAAGCGTATGGGTCATGCGGGAGCCATTATCTCCGGCGGCAAAGGAACCGCTGCTGAGAAAATCAAGACAATGGAAGCGTGCGGCATCCGTGTAGCAAGAACGCCGGCTGAAATCGGTCAAACGATGATTGATGTCTTAAAAGAACGTGGCTTGTTGGAAGCATGCATGACAGTTAAATAATACGCGTGAGGCGTACAGAAAAAAGGAGTGCTGATTCGGCGCTCCTTTTTTATCAGGTAAGAACATACAAAAATGTAGGATCAAAAGTCGAATTAGAAGGATTTCCATTTATTTCCTCGAAATAAAAAGGAAAGAAAATGCGAGGTGAGGAAAAGATGGAAGAAAGAGAATACATACTGCTTGCTTTATCAAATATTCGTGGAGTGGGGCGGAATGTGGTGCGTCGTGCTCGCAAGCTCACAGAGGCGCTGGATTTTGCGGCGCACTCCGTCACGGATATCAGGGAATTGCTTGGAATTTCTACCAAAAAAGCGGAGCTAATTAAAGCGGAATTTGACATGGAGAAAACGATGGATTATGTTAGACGTTGGTGTGACCATGGAATTACGGTGTTGACCTGGTTGAATCCGCTATATCCTGCGTTGTTGAGAGAAATTCCTGATCCTCCCGAGGTCTTATACATAACCGGAAACAAGGAACTTCTGTCCTATCCCGCACTTGCTATCGTCGGGACGCGCACGCCAACAGTATATGGTAAGAACGCGGCGCGCCAGTTTGCTAGAGACTTAGCGGCGAAAGGATTTTGCATTGTTTCAGGGCTTGCACGCGGTGTTGACAGCGAAGCTCACCGCGGCGCATTGGAAGCTGGAGGAGCTACCATCGCTATACTGGGATGTGGCATTGATATTGTTTACCCAAACGAAAATCGGAAGCTGGCCGCTGAACTTCGGCGGCAGGGTCTTATTATTTCAGAATATCCGCCCGGTGTAGAACCGCGACGGAGGTTTTTTCCGGAGCGAAATCGCCTTATTAGCGGGCTTGCGAGGGGAGTGCTTGTCATTGAGGCGGCGGCGCGCAGCGGTTCGCTTATTACGGCCGATTTGGCCGCGGAGCAGGGACGGGATGTGTACGCTTTGCCAGGTTCAGTTTATTCTCCGAAAAGTGTTGGTTGCCACTGGCTGATCCAACAGGGGGCAAAATTGGTGCACAATGTTTATGATATTGTAAGTGAATACCCTTGGATGGTTTCGGATACAAATGAAAATACAACCGATCACACGTTATCATCCTCAATAAAGCTGAGCGAAGAAGAGAAAATCGTACTCGAGCTTATAGGGGGGGAATCCGTATCGTATGAAGAGATTTTATGTCGAACGGCGTTTTCCTCTAGCCATTTGCATTATCTTCTGCTATCTTTGCAAGTAAAACAGAAAATTGAGCAATTGCCCGGACCGGCTTTTATCCGGATGAAAGAATAATACGTTTGACAAATGCAAGTTTTGTAATTAATAATAGGAGGAATTCTTTTCACTTGTTCACGAATAAGAACGCATGTGTTCTTACATTCGTATACATGTAAAGCGAAGAAGGCAGCGCTTATGCCAAATCGGCTGCGCACGCCAAGTTTTCTGTAGCAAAAGGGGGAAACATGCTTGGCAGATTCACTGGTGATAGTGGAGTCTCCCGCAAAGGCGAAGACAATTGGAAAATATCTTGGGAAGAAATATATTGTCAAAGCATCGATGGGCCATGTGAGAGACTTACCGAAAAGTCAAATGGGAGTCGATATTAAAAAAGGGTTTGAGCCGAAGTACATTACGATTCGCGGCAAAGGGGACGTGCTAAAGGAGTTGCGTGATGCATCCAGAAAGGTGAAGCATGTGTATCTTGCGGCGGACCCCGATCGCGAAGGCGAAGCGATCGCCTGGCATTTGGCCCACAGTTTGAACATAGATCAGGATCAGCCTTGTCGTGTTGTCTTTAACGAGATTACCAAGCAAGCGGTCAAGGAGGCGTTCAAACATCCACGCAAAATCGACATGGACTTGGTAAACGCCCAGCAGACGCGCCGGATTCTTGACAGGCTGGTAGGGTATAACATTTCTCCGCTGTTGTGGAAGAAAGTCAAAAAGGGGCTTAGTGCTGGGCGGGTGCAATCCGTAGCCGTAAAGCTTATTATTGACAGGGAAAAGGAAATCAACTCGTTTGTACCGGAAGAATACTGGTCGGTTACCGCACACCTAAAAGCCGGAAAAGAAACGTTTGAAGCCAAATTTTACGGATACGGCACAGAAAAAGTCGAGCTGAAATCCGAAGCGGAAGTCAAAGAATTACTGCAGAGGATTGAAGGGAAGCCGTATGTCGTTGCTGAGATCAAGAAGCGGGAGCGCAAGCGGAACCCTGCCGCGCCGTTTACGACAAGCTCCTTGCAGCAGGAAGCGGCGCGCAAGCTGAATTTCCGCGCTGCAAAAACGATGATGATCGCACAGCAGCTATATGAAGGGATTGACATCGGCGAAGAAGGCACGGTCGGCCTGATTACGTACATGCGTACCGATTCGACGCGGGTTTCGCCTGTGGCGCAGGAGGAAGCGAAAAAATATATTACCGAGGAATACGGCGTAGAGTACGCCCTTGCTAAACCGCGTCAGTTCGGGAAAAAAGAAGGGGCACAGGATGCACATGAAGCGATTCGTCCGACGCTCATCCATAAAGACCCGGCCTCGCTCAAAGCGTATTTATCGCGCGACCAGCTAAAGCTGTATCGTTTGATATGGGAACGCTTCATCGCCAGCCAGATGGCCCCGGCGGTGCTCGATACGGTAACGGCGGACATCGTTGCTGGAGACGCTGTGTTCCGTGCCAGCGGTTCGCAGGTGAAGTTTCCGGGTTTTATGAAAGTGTATGTAGAAGGAACGGATGACGTTCAGAAAGAAGAAGACAAGATGCTGCCGCCGCTTGAAGCAAAACAGGAGCTTGCGCTGGAAGAGATAGAGCCAAAACAGCATTTCACTCAGCCACCGCCGCGTTACTCCGAGGCGAGGCTTGTTAAAACGCTCGAAGAGTTGGGGATCGGACGTCCGAGCACGTACGCACCGACGCTTGAAACGATTCAGAAACGTGGGTACGTAGCATTACAGGATCGCCGCTTTGTTCCGACCGAGCTTGGAGAAATTGTGCTTGAATTAATGGAAGAATTCTTTCCGGAAATTCTCGATACGAAGTTTACCGCCAAAATGGAGGATGAACTTGATCATATTGAAGAAGGAAAAGTGCAGTGGGATAAGGTGTTGGAAGAGTTCTATGAAGGATTCTCCAAACGCCTGGAAGTTGCGGAAAAATATATGCGGGAAGTAGAGATTAAAGACGAAGTGGCGGACATCATGTGCGATAAATGCGGCAGCCCAATGGTGTATAAGGTTGGGCGCTACGGCAAGTTTCTCGCATGCTCTGCGTTTCCGGAGTGTCGCAATACAATGCCGATCGTCAAAGAAATCGGCGTAAATTGCCCGAAATGTGAAACCGGACAAATTGTGGAGCGTAAAAGTAAGAAGAACCGAATTTTCTACGGTTGCACAAATTATCCGAATTGTGACTTTGTTTCATGGGATAAGCCATTACCACGTGCATGTCCAAAGTGCGGCAACATGCTTGTCGAGAAAAAGGGCAAAGGCAAAAATAAAGGGCCGACTGTTCAATGCTTGGCCTGCGACTACCAAGAAGAAACATCATAAAAATAAGGAGTTTTACGGAGCGATGGAAAAAGTAAAAGTCATCGGAGCTGGGTTGGCAGGCAGCGAAGCGGCCTGGCAAATCGCCGAACAGGGTGTTGATGTCATTCTGTATGAAATGCGCCCTGTGCGCCAAACTCCGGCCCATCACACCGATAAATTCGCGGAGCTGGTGTGCAGTAACTCACTGCGCGCCAATTCGTTGACCAATGCTGTGGGCATTTTAAAAGAAGAGATGCGCCGCCTTTCGTCCGTTATTATTCGTTCGGCCGACAATTGTTCTGTGCCGGCTGGAGGAGCGCTTGCAGTGGACAGACACGAATTTGCCGATGCCGTAACAAGAAGCGTGCGCAATCATCCACGCATCGAGGTGTGCAATAAAGAGATCACGGAGATTCCAGATGGGATTGTCGTTATTGCTACCGGTCCGCTAACATCACCTGATTTGTCCAAGAAACTGCAAGAGTTGACGGGCGAAGAGTATTTGTATTTCTATGATGCGGCGGCGCCGATCATTGACAAAGAAACGATCGATATGAACAAAGTGTTTTTGGCTTCCCGTTATGGTAAGGGAGAAGCAGCTTATCTTAATTGTCCGATGACGGAAGAAGAATTTGACGCATTTTATGAGGCACTGATTACAGCAGAAGAAGTGCCGCTTAAAGAATTTGAAGAGCAGATTTTCTTCGAAGGGTGCATGCCGATTGAAGTAATGGCCAAGCGCGGTAAACAGACGATGTTATTCGGGCCGCTGAAGCCGGTCGGGCTCATTGATCCGCGCACCGGAAAACAGCCGTACGCGGTCGTGCAGTTACGCCAGGACAATAGTGCCGGCACATTATACAATATTGTCGGTTTCCAGACGCACCTTAAGTGGCCGGAACAAAAGCGGGTATTTCGGATGATACCCGGGCTTGAAAATGCGGAAATCGTGCGTTATGGCGTGATTCACCGTAATACGTTTATCAATTCTCCACGTTTGTTAAAGCCGACATACCAATATAAAGACAGAGATACCTTGTTTTTCGCTGGACAGATGACTGGTGTGGAAGGATATGTAGAGTCCGCCGCTTCCGGATTGATTGCAGGTATTAACGCCGCGCGTCTTGCGCGCGGGCTTGAGCCCCTGGTATTTCCGCCGGAGACGGCGATGGGCAGTATGGCGCATTATATCACAACGGCAAACCCGGACAATTTCCAGCCTATGAACGCAAATTTTGGCTTATTTCCGCCGCTTGAAAGCAACATCCGCAACAAAAAAGAACGGTATGAACAGTATGCGAAGCGGGCGTTAGATAAAATTCAGAATTTTTCTCGAAGCGTTCACAATTTAAGTTGCAGCTAGCGATGGGGTTATGTTATACTAACGACGGTTAAAAGCTGGATTCTCCCTGTGGGGAAAGTATTTTTGGAAATGATGTGTACGGGATGCGGCGTTGCTGCGTCCCGTATGCATTGTTGCTCGGGTAGGAGGTACACAAATGGAAGCCTTGGAGTCTGATCGCCTGCTTTTGCTGTTTAAACAGTACTTGCAGATTGAAAAAAACGCTTCGCCTCTGACGATTGCGAACTATGAGAAAGACATCCGGGCTTTTGCGGCGTTTATGAAGCAGCATGACGTAACAGCATATGCTGCTGTTTCTTATGTTCATGTTCGCAGTTATTTGACGGAATTGCACAGGCAAAACTACGCTCGTCGCTCAATTGCGCGAAAATTATCAAGCCTGCGAAGTTTTTACCGTTTTTTACTACGTGAAGAACTGGTGGGGCACAATCCGTTCGCGATGACCGCAACGCCAAAGCTGGAAAAGAAGCTTCCGAATTTTTTATTTCCGAAAGAAGTTGAAGCGATTTTGCAGTTGCCGGATACAAAGACACCGCTCGGGCTAAGGGATCGAGCCATACTCGAGATGCTATACGCCAGTGGAATGCGCGTGTCGGAGCTTGTTGGCTTGACCATCCGTTCCGTTGATACACTTGCAGGTACGGCTCTCGTATTCGGAAAGGGCGCAAAAGAAAGATATGTTCCGCTCGGGCAACACGCGCTTGTTGCCTATAAACAATACATACAGCGCGGTCGCCCGTTCTTATGCAAACAGATGAAAAACGATGCTTTGTTTGTTAACGTTCGGGGGGAGCCGCTCACAGACCGCAGCGTGCGCCGCATAATTAACAAATATGTGAAACAAACAAGCGAGCTTTTAAAAGTAAGTCCGCATACGTTTCGCCATACGTTTGCTACCCACTTGCTGGAGAATGGTGCGGATTTGCGAAGCGTGCAAGAAATGCTTGGACATGCAAGCATTTCTTCAACGCAAATTTACACGCACGTAACGCGGGAGAGGATGCGATTTGTTTACAATCAGGCTCATCCGCGGGCGTAAAACCAATAGATTATGGAGGGAAGTCAATGGATATGACTTTTCACGCCACCACCATTTTTGCCGTGCGTCATAACGGAGGAGCAGCGATGGCTGGCGACGGGCAAGTAACGATGGGCAACGCTGTGGTTATGAAACAAACGGCCAAAAAAGTGCGGCGCCTTTATCATGGTCAAGTTGTGGCTGGATTTGCCGGTTCTGTTGCTGACGCGATTACGCTTTTTGAGAAGTTTGAGGCCAAACTCGATGAACACCACGGCAATTTGCCGCGGGCGGCGGTGGAGCTTGCGAAGGACTGGCGGCTTGACAAAGTGTTGCGCAAGCTGGAAGCGCTCATGATTGTGATGGATAAGGAACATATGCTTTTAATCTCGGGAACTGGAGAAATCATTGAACCAGATGACGGGATTCTGGCTATCGGCTCGGGAGGCAATTACGCGCTTGCGGCAGGCCGCGCGCTGAAAAAGCACGCTCCGAATTTAACCGCACGAGAGATTGCAACAGCGGCATTGACGGCGGCAGCTGATATTTGCGTCTATACAAATCATAACCTTGTTGTGGAAGAAATTCATGAATGACGAGGAGGCTGTGCCCTTGAAAAACCCTGAACGTTTAACCCCGAAACAAATTGTTGAACAGCTTGATCATTTCATTGTGGGACAAAAGCAAGCGAAACGCTCGGTGGCGATCGCTTTAAGGAACCGGTACCGCCGCAGTTTGCTTCCGGAAGAAATCCGCGACGAAATCGTGCCGAAAAACATTCTGATGATCGGTCCGACCGGGGTGGGTAAAACGGAGATTGCAAGACGTCTTGCCAAGTTAACCGGAGCGCCGTTTATTAAAGTGGAAGCCACAAAGTTTACGGAAGTAGGCTATGTGGGGCGCGATGTCGAGTCAATGGTGCGAGATTTGGTAGAGACAGCTATACGCATGGTCAAAGCGGAGAAAACCGAACAGGTGAAAGATAAAGCAGAAGCGATGGCGAACGAACGGATTGTGCATATTCTCGTTCCAGGCAAGCACGCCAATAAATCTTTTAAAAACCCGTTGGAGATGTTATTCGGGGGAAACCAGAATACGTACCAATCTGCAACTGGCGATGCGGATGATCTTTCAGTATCGCAACAGCGGCGCCAAGTAGCCCATCAACTGGCGATGGGACAGCTGGAGGACACCGTCATAGAAATTGAAGTAGAAGATACGGCGCCGACGATGTTTGATATGTTTTCAGGCTCAGGAATGGATCAAATGGGTATCAATATGCAGGAGATGCTAGGAAGCCTCTTGCCCAAAAGAATGAAAAAGCGAAAACTCCCCATAAGGGAAGCACGTAAAGTGCTGATCATGCAGGAGGCACAAAAATTGATTGATATGGATGAAGTCATCCAAGAATCAATCGAACGCGCGGAACAGAGCGGGATCATCTTTATTGATGAGATAGACAAAATTGCCGGTAAAGAGACCAACTCTGCCCAGGTTTCGCGTGAAGGCGTACAGCGCGATATCCTGCCGATTGTGGAAGGTTCGACGGTAATGACGAAATATGGTCCGGTGAAAACCGACTACATTTTATTTATTGCCGCCGGTGCGTTTCATATGGCGAAGCCGTCTGACTTGATTCCGGAGCTTCAGGGACGGTTCCCGATTCGTGTGGAATTAGATAGCCTGCGGGTAGAAGATTTTGTCCAGATTTTAACCGAACCGAAAAACGCTTTGATAAAACAATATGTCTCTTTATTGGAAACAGAAGGAATAAAAGTTGAATTTTCTGACGAAGCTATTAAAGAGATTGCTAAACTCGCAGCCGAGGTGAATCAAAACACAGATAATATCGGGGCTAGACGACTGCATACGATCATGGAAAAGTTATTAGAGGATTTATCATTTGAAGCTTCTGATATTACGCTAGAGAAAGTTGTGATTACCCCGGAATATGTGAGAGAAAAATTGAAAGACATCGTAGAAGATCGAGACTTAAGTCGCTATATTCTGTAAAATTTGAAGGAGGAAGTATAATAATGGATTTGTTATCAAAAATTCGTCGCATTAATCGTTTGTTACAAAAAACGGCAGGACATCCGGTAAACTTTATGGAAATGGCAGAGGTCATGAGCGAGATTATCGGAGCAAACATTTTCGTTCTTAGCCGTAAAGGAAAAATTCTTGGTTATGCTATCGCGCAGGAAGTAGACAATGACCGTATCCGCAAAATGCTTGAAGAACGTCGTTTCCCAGGTGATTACAGCACACAGCTGCTGCGCCTTGACGAAACGTCGGCTAACCTTGACATCGATAGTCCGTATACTGCATTTCCGGTAGAAATGAAAGATTTATTTAAGAAAGGGTTAACAACCATCGTTCCGGTTATCGGCGGGGGGATCGCCTCGGAACGCTTGTTCTGGCACGCTTGAACGAGAAATTTACGGATGACGATCTTGTGCTGGCCGAAGTGGGTGCGACTGTAGTAGGCATGGAAATTTTGCGGGAGCGTGCTGAAGAAATCGAGCAGGAAGCTCGAAGCAAGGCGGTTGTGCAAATGGCTATCGGCTCTCTATCTTACAGTGAGCTAGAAGCGGTGGAGCATATCTTTGAGGAATTGGATGCAAAAGAAGGATTGCTGGTTGCAAGTAAAATTGCCGATCGTGTAGGCATTACACGCTCCGTTATCGTAAACGCGTTGCGCAAATTGGAAAGCGCCGGCGTTATCGAATCACGTTCCCTCGGTATGAAAGGTACCTATATTAAAATCTTAAATGAAAAGCTTTTACCTGAACTTGAAAAATTAAAAACTTCGTAAAACAGATAAGACTTTCGTCTGGTAAAAAGGCCCTATCTTTCGTATAGGGCCTTGTTCATTTTAGACAATCTGCTAATATTAAAGTTGTTACCTGTATATGTTATATTTTGTCGAATTGGCAATATTTTTATCCTTTTCTATAGAATATTACGGGGGATATTTGACCCAATTTATGGCAAGAGGGAGGGGAAGAAAGATGCTTATGACACAGACATTGACAATTTTGGAAAAAGCACTGGACGCTGCGACCATGCGTCAAAAGGCCATTAGTAACAATATTGCGAACGTGGATACTCCTTATTATAAATCACAGTCAGTGACCTTTGAAAGTGAGCTGCAAAGGGCGCTTTCAAGAACGGAGACTACTTTTTCTGCATACAGGACGGATAAAAAACATATTGCTTTTGGCACATCTTCTTTGATGGACGTTCGCCCCCGACTTCAAATCGACTCTTCTATTGGACCTATGCAAAATACAGCGAATAATGTCGATTTGGACTTTGAAATGACGAATTTGGCGAAAAACCAGCTTTGGTATAACGCCTTAGTCCAACAGACTGCTGGACAGTTTACAAAACTGAGAGCGGTAATAGGAGGGAAGGCATAGTGACACTATTTGGCAGTTTTGATACGAGCGCTTCCGCATTAACGGCAAACCGTCTGAGAATGGATATCATATCCAGCAACATTGCGAACGCGAATACGACGCGCGGAGAATACGTAAATGGACGGTGGGAGCCCTACAAAAGAAAAATGGCTATTATCGAACCAAAAACAGGCGCTTCTAGTTTCGAAAATTTTTTGCAAGCGGCTGTGGGACGGACCGGGCCGATGCCGATAAACGGTGTGCGGGTTACACGCATCGTAGAGGATCGAACGCCTCCGAAAATGATGTATGATCCGACCCATCCGGATGCGGATGAAAGAGGATATGTGGCGCTTCCAAATGTGGATATGTTGAAAGAGATGATCGATTTGATGTCTACGACAAGGGCGTATGAATCAAATGTAACCGCGATTAACGCCGCGAAAGCGATGGCGATGAAAGCACTGGAGATTAGTAAGTAAGGAGAGGGAATATGGTAGAGAGAATTGGAGCAGAGCTGCCGTCAATTTCCGTTCAAGATAAAGTGCCAACAGGTGCCCCTACGCCTTATGAAGTCACAACATCGTTTGCTTCTTATTTGAAAAATGCGCTCCATGAAGTGAATGCACTTCAGAAAGCAAGCGAGAAAATGAACCAAGGGCTGGCCGCAGGGCAGATCCAAGATTTACACCAGGTCATGATCGCCTCGCAAAAGTCAGGCATCGCACTTGAACTGACGATGCAGCTTCGTAACAAAGTGGTAGAAGCCTACCAGGAAATAATGAGAATGCAAATCTAGCACTAGTTAGTAATTTATGAAGGTAATTGGCGGGGTGGAGGATGAACGAGAAATTGCAGCAATGGCGGGAGAAAATCATAGAGTTTTCAGGCCGCCTTTCAAAGAAACAAAAAATAATGCTAGGCGCAATTACCGCTTTTCTTATTATATCGGCAACGTTAGCAATTTATATAGCCTCCAGACCGAATTATGTGCCGCTGTTCGGCGGAAACTTGACGGAAGTGGACGTGGCGCAGATCAAGACGGAACTGGATGCGATGGGATACAGCGGTAAATATAAAATTGAAGGCAATCGTGTGCTTGTCCCTGAAAAAGACAAATACAATCTGGCGGCTGATTTGACGGCCAAAGGGGTTCCGAAAGGCGAAGGAGTCCGGCTTGATATTTTTAGCCAGAATATTGGCATGGGAATGACCGATCGCCAATTCGATGTTGTAGAGCGCGACGCGATGCAAAACCAGCTTGCGGATTTGCTGAAAACGGTCGACGGTGTGAGCGATGCCAAAGTCATTTTGACGATGCCGGAAGAAACGGTGTTTGTCCGCGAAGACGGGGCTAAAGCGACCGCTTCTATCGTGGTTCAGGTAGAACCGGGCAAATCGCTTACGCAGCCGCAGATTAACGCGTTGTATAATCTTGTTTCTAAAAGCGTGCCGAATCTACCAAAAGAAAATATCGTCATTATGAACCAGTATAGCGAAATGCTAGAGATGATGGAAGATGAAGGCGATGCGTTTGCTCTTACCCAGTATGAGCAACAGCGCAAAATCAAAAAGGATATTGAAAATGATATCCAGAAAAACTTACAAAATATGTTGGGCACCATTCTTGGGCGCGATAAAGTATTTGTATATACATATGTAAAGTTGAATTTTGATAAGATACAGCGCGAAGAACAATTGGTGGAGCCTGTGGACAAGGAAAACAATGAAGGAATTATTATTAGTGCAGAAAAAATCCAGGAAACGTACTCGGGTAAAGGTGTCCCGGCCGGAGGTACCGCCGGAACCGGAGAGACACAGATTCCGGGTTATGCAGGAGCCACAGGTGGAGAAGGCAGCGAATATGAAAAGATGGAAGAACGTGTAAACCGGGAAGTCAACCGGATTAAGCAAAATATTGTTGGTCAGCCGTATAAAATTGAAGACATTTCCATTAGTGTCGGAGTAGAGCCCCCAAATCCAAACGACCCGGCGAGTTTAACGCCGCAGGTGCAGGAGGAAATTCAACAAATTATTGGGAATGTCGTACGTGCTTCTCTATCGTCTCAGGGCACTCAGCTTACGCAGGAGCAGATTGATCAACGGGTGAAAGTGTTTGCCCAGGCGTTTAACGGTAAGCCGGAAGTGGCGTCAGAGAAAAATAATTGGCTCACCATTTTGCTTGCAAGCGGCATTGGGCTTTTGGTAATAGGAGCTGTCGTGGTATTCATAGTCATGCGCAGACGAAGAAACGCGGCTGCAGTGGAAGCAGAGGAATTAGAGCAACGATCGTTTGAAATTCCGGATCTGCAGCAGGCCGAAGATGGGGAGGACGTGATTGTGCGCAAGCAGCTTGAAAAGCTTGCCAAAGAGAAGCCGGAAGAGTTTGTTAATTTGTTGCGCACTTGGTTAGTAGAGGAATAGGAGTGAGGGATGTAAATGGCACGTGCGCCGAGAGAATGGAGCGGGAGACAGAAAGCGGCTATCCTTTTGATATCGCTTGGGCCTGAAGTTTCCGCTCAGGTTTTTAAACATTTGCGTGAAGAGGAGATTGAACAATTAACTCTTGAAATTGCAAACGTGCGAAAAGTGGACAGCTCGGAGAAAGAATCGGTGTTAACAGAATTTCATCAGATTTGTGTAGCTCAAGAATACATCTCTCAGGGTGGTATTAGTTACGCGAAAGAAATTCTGGAAAAAGCGTTAGGTCAGCAAAAAGCGCACGATATTATTCAACGGTTGACAGCGCATTTGCAAATTCGTCCCTTTGATTTTGCGCGTAAAGCCGACCCTGCGCAAATTTTGAATTTTATTCAAAATGAACATCCGCAAACCATTGCGCTTATTCTTTCCTATCTTGAACCTGAACAGTCTGCTGCTATTCTTTCCGCGTTGTCGCAGGAGATGCAAGCGGAAGTGGCGCGGCGGATTGCGCTTATGGAAAGTACATCTCCCGAAGTGATTAGTCAGGTAGAAAGCGTGCTGGAGCAGAAGTTGTCCTCTACGGTTGTGCAGGACTATACGCAGGCAGGAGGTATTGAATCTGTGGTCAATATGCTGAACAATGTGGATCGCAGTACGGAACGCATCATTTTGGATGCATTGGAAATTCAAGACCCGGAGCTTGCAGAAGAAATCAAAAAGAGAATGTTCGTATTCGAAGATATTGTTTCGCTTGATGACCGTTCCATTCAGCGCGTCATTCATGATGTGGATAATTCCGATCTTATGCTTGCGCTTAAAGTTGCAAATGAGGAAGTGCGGAACGTCGTATTTCGCAATATGTCCAAGCGAATGGCGGATACGTTCAAAGAAGAGATGGAATATATGGGGCCTGTTCGCTTGCGTGATGTGGAGGAAGCGCAGACGCGTATTGTGGCAATCATTCGTCGCTTAGAAGAAGCCGGCGAAATTATCATCGCCCGCGGCGGAGGAGATGAGATTATTGTCTAGAGTAATAAAATCTTCTTTCTACCTTACTGCCGAAAATAAGAAAGTAATTGAGTTGCCGTACCGGAAAGAAAACAAACCGCACCATGATTCAGCCGTTACAATTCAAGAATATTCAACCCCGCAGGGGGACGAAATCGTAAGAGAAGCGGAAGCAAAGGCAACTTGCATCATTAAAGAAGCGAAGCAACAGGCAAAGGAGCTCATAGAGGAAGCCCGGCGAGACATTGATGCATGGTGGGCCGCCAAACGGCAGGAAGATGAAGAAATTCGCACACATATTCAGCAAGAAGGTTTTGCACAGGGAATTGAGCTAGGCAAAGAAGAAGGCCGTCGCCTTATTTACGAGGAATATGCGGAAATGCTTCGGCGAGCAGCCGCAATTCTTGAAGAGGCGCCTGCTGTTAAGCGAAAAATGATAGCGGAAGCTGAACCTTTTGTGCTTAATTTGACGCTGGCCATTGCCCGGAAAGTGATCGGGGAGCATCTTGAGATGGATAAGGATAATGTACTCGCTCTTATTCACAAGGCACTATCCCATACCAAAGAGTACAAATCAATGGTTGTGGCGGTAAGCCCGGATGTTTACCCGTACGTTCAGGAAAATCGTGCAAAGCTGCTTGAGGTTTTGGACAGCCAAGTAGAAGTAACCATCGTGCCTGATGGGTCAATCTCCGACGGTGGAGCAGTGATTCGGACTACAATGGGAAGTGTGGATGCGCGGGTGGACACGCAATTAGAAGAAATAAAAAAAGCGCTCCTAGAAACGATCGGAAATGAAAGCGAGTCGTAATCATGCTGCAGCTTAACAAGTATTTGGATGTGTTACAGAGAGTAAATCCGATTCGTGTTAACGGAAAAGTTTCACAAGTGATCGGTTTGACGGTAGAGTCTATGGGGCCAAATGTAAAAATAGGGGAAATATGCAATATTTATCCTGAATCTTCTCCGGCCCCTGTTCCTGCTGAGGTTGTCGGATTTAAAGATAATAAAGTATTGCTCATGCCATTGGGAGAATTAGGGGCGATTGGCCCTGGATGCGATGTTGTGGCTACCGGAAAGCCGTTAACGGTTCGAGTAGGTATGGAATTGCTCGGGCAAGTGCTGGATGGGACAGGCAAGTTAATGAATGGAGGACAACTGTCCAATGCGATGGTCGAATACCCGGTTGACAATCAGCCGCCCAATCCGCTTTCGCGCCCACGGATTTGCGAACCCCTTTCGGTAGGGGTACGAGCTATTGATGGCTTACTGACAGTTGGTAAAGGGCAACGTATTGGTATTTTCGCGGGGAGCGGCGTTGGAAAAAGTACGCTTCTTAGCATGATTGCGAGAAATACGGAAGCGGATGTAAGCGTAATTGGATTGATCGGTGAGCGGGGACGTGAGGTGGCGGATTTTATTGAACGCGATTTGGGAAAAGAGGGATTAAAACGTTCAGTCGTCGTGGTCGCCACATCCGACCAACCAGCGCTTATCCGCATTAAAGGGGCTTTGCTGACGACAGCAATTGCCGAATATTTTCGGGATCAGGGATTAAATGTCATGATGATGATGGATTCGGTGACGCGGTTCGCGATGGCGCAACGCGAAGTAGGACTGGCGATTGGAGAACCTCCGACAACAAAGGGATATACGCCGTCGGTTTTTGCTTTGTTGCCGCGCTTGTTAGAGCGGGCAGGCACATCAGATAAAGGTTCGATTACGGCCTTTTATACCGTACTTGTAGAGGGCGACGACATGAATGATCCGATTGCCGATTCTACGCGGGGGATTCTCGATGGTCATATCGTTTTAAGCCGCCGTATTGCTCATACTGGTCATTATCCTGCGATTGATGTGTTGGCGAGCGTAAGCCGGGTGATGAAAGAAATTGTCACGCCTGAACACTACGCTGCAGCCAATGAATTGAAACGCTTATTGGCAGTATATCGAGACGCCGAAGATTTAATTAATATTGGCGCATACAAAAGCGGTGCGAACAGGGACATTGATCAGGCCATCCGTTATAAAGACGCAATTATGCGGTATACCGGACAAGGTATAGAAGAACATTCGAATTTGGAGGAAGCGATTCGTCAGCTGATGACTGACTTTATTCCAAAGTAAGCGGGTGGTTATCATGGCGTTTACTTATACATTTCAAAAAATCCTGAATATGAAAGAAAAGGAGAAGGAACAAGCGCAGATGGATTACAGTAAATCTGTGCAACTGTTACAAAAAGAGCAGCAGCGCCTTGTTTCTCTTGAAAAAAACAAACAGGAGATGGAACGACGTATAATGCAGCAGGGCAAAAACATATCTCTTGCGGAATTGAAAATAAATTATGAGTATATTGGGCACTTGCAGCGTCTCATTATACAGGCAAATGAGTCAAAGGCACAGGCGGAAAAAGAAGTGGAAGCAAAACAGTTTATTCTGTCTGAGCGGGCGATAGAGCATAAAGTATGGGAAAAACTGAAAGATCATGTTTTCGAAAGATATAAAGCGGAGACGCGGCAGGCGGAGCAAAAAGAGTTAGATGAAATGGCGGTCGCTCGTTATTATAGGCAAAAAGTGAATCCGCGCTAGGGGTGTTTTTATGGAAGAAATGGCAGAAGAACGGAAATATAGCAAACTGGAATGGTTTTTTTACATTATTTTTATTCCGCTATTATTTACTCTTGTGCTTTCGGCTGTGATTGCCCAGATGTTTGGTTATAACGTTATGGGCATACTGGCGAAAGAGTTGAACAAAGTTCCCGTTCTGGAAAAAGTGATCCCTGATGCTGCCGTTGATTCATCTGCCCCAGCAGAAGACGGGAATAAAGCGGATGAAAAAGATAGCAAAATTAGCGAACTGGAAATTAAACTCGAGGCGAAAGAAAGAGAAATTGCAGACTTAAAAAGAAAAGCTGAATTAGAGAAGCAAAAAATGGACCAGGTGCTGCAGCAAGCGCAGAAGCACCAAGAGGCGACGAAAGCGGCAGAAAAAAAAGCGACTGAAGAAGAGCAAAAGAAAATAAAGAATCTCGCCAAGATTTATACGTCAATGTCTGCGGGAAAAGCAGCGCCGATACTAGAAAAAATGGCGCCGGAGGAGGCGGCCCAACTTCTTTTGACCATGAAGGCGGAAGAACGTTCAGCCATTATGGCGAAGATGGATCCGAAAAAAGCAGCCGACTTATCCTTGTTGCTAAAAGAAGCATCACCTGAGGACTTGGCTGAACCGAGTGCCATACAACAGCAGCTTTTGGAACTTAAATATAACGCTTCTGTGCGTGAATTGGCTTCTTCTATTTCAAGCATGCAACCGGCAAGCGCAGCTGATTTAGTAGAAAAGCTGTTTAAAGCGGATGAAAAAAGAGCGGTGCTCGTTTTGAGCCAGATGAATGCCGAGCAGCGCGGCCAAATTTTATCAAAGCTGGCAGAGAATCCGAACGGTGCAGCCGTGGCCGCAAAAATTAGTCAAAAGCTGTTGACATATTGATAGTAAAGAAGAAATACATCTGAATACATGTATTTTTGCTAGAAAGGGGGTGAATGAAATAAATGGATGATATTCTAATAAATAGAATTAGCTTTTTTACTAAAAACGTGCCGAGCGCTGCTAAAACAAACAATGTGGGCAGTGTTTCCGGTTTATTTGCGAGCGAAATGCAAACAGCGTTAAGCGCGCTCTTTTTGCAACCTTTATCAGATGGTGCAGAAGAAAAGCAAAATGCGGTGTCGGAAGTAGTTGTGCAAATTGAAAAGCTGGTAACCGTTATTGAAGAGCAGGTTCAAAAGACAAAAGAAACGGACAGCAGTGAAGCAACACAGGAAATATTCGCGGCGTTGCAGCAGCTTTATGTATTATTGCAGCAATTGCAGCAGATAACCGGACAAACACAGCGCCGAAGCGATCTGCTTGGTGTCGCGCAAGCTGAAGCAGACTGGAAACAATTTCCTAATCTCATTCCATTCGGAAGCAGAGAGAAGGTTCAGGAGCTTTCTTTGATGGTACAAAAAACACAGAATGTACTTGATGGAATAGGAGAGACAAAAGGGAATGTTTTACCGCCAGAACTGATAACCAGACTAAAAGCAGCGCTTTTGTTTCTGAAAGAACAAAGCGGTGAAGTTGCGACGGTACGTTCTGGAAACATGAATGGAATAGGGGCGTTGAATGCTGGAAGCGATAGCGGGCAAAAAGTGGCGAGCATGTTGAATGCTGGAAGCAGTAGTGAGCAGAAAGTGGCGGGCATGTTGAATGCTGGAAGCAATAGTGAGCAAAACGTGCCAGGTACGGGAATACAATCGGAGGCTGGTTCCGGTAAACGGGAGTCTGGATTTGCGCTGGAAGAAGGCACGCTTACGAAAGCTATGCACCACCAAATGCAGGGAACAGCTGCAGCAGGAAAAGCAGAAGCAAGCGTTGTTTTTAGCAACCGAAATGCGCATGTGCCACTTGTTCCTGCAAGATTTTTCGCGAATGAGATGGAAGTGTATATCGTGAAGCATATGCGGTTGAACCAGGGTACGGGCGCGATGGAAACGACGCTTCGTCTCTTCCCTGAAAATTTGGGCCGAGTTGACGTGAAGATTACGGCATTAAATGGCGCAATTACCGCACAATTTACGGCTGCTACTTCCGCCGGCAAAGAAGCGATTGAACAGCAGCTGCACCAGTTGCGACAGGCGCTCATTCAGCAGGGGCTTCAGGTGGAAAAAATAGAGGTCAATCATGTTTCGGTCACATCAAGCGAATCAGATAACCGTACGTTAGATCAGGAAAAAGAAGGGGGTTCCGGGCGCCAGGAACATGAGCAGCCAAAGGAAGAAACGTCGGACGAAGCTGTTTTTAACTTAGAAGAACTGCTAGAAGAACGAGCGGAGATGTTGACTGAAGCGTAGTGAAACGCACAAGAAGGGAGGGAAAAAGATGACGGTTATCGATGCCACTCATTACCGTACTTCATATGGAGCGAAACCAAAAACATTCGAGGAACAATCATCGCTGGGAAAAGAAGATTTCCTGCGTTTGCTGGTTACCCAGTTGACGCATCAGGACCCGACCCAACCGTTGCAGGACAGAGAGTTTATCGCACAGATGGCCCAATTCAGTATGCTGGAACAGATGGTCAATCTGAACGATATGTTTACAAGGTTCATGGAAGTGCAAAGTTTGAATGGTTTGTCCAGTATGATTGGCAAGAAAGTCACGTGGACAGAACACGTAAAGGAATCGGACGAAAATGGCAATGAAGTAATAAAAGAAACGCCGAAAGAAGGCACTGTCAAGGCGATTAGTTTCAAGGATGGCAAAGTGCAGCTCGTATTGGCGGACGGCTCAAAAATTGATGTTGGTGTGGTAGAAACGGTGGAGATGCAAGCCGCCCCGGCCGCAGAACAGGAGTCGCAACGTTTGTCTGAGGGTTCAGGTGGCCAAAATGAAAGCCGGACCAAAGAGACAGAAGGAAATGGCAGCGGAGAACAGCGGCAAACGAATGAAGGTGCAGGACGATGAACAGGATTAAAGCCGGGCACATCTTTTATCCGCAGCCGTTTACGCATGCTGTTGCAAAACCGAAACAGTCGAACACCGGGACTTCGTTTGATGCGGTTATGCAGCAGAAGCTGACGGAAGCAACAGCCGAGATCGATTTTTCGAATCATGCGCGCAAGCGACTGGAGGAGCGCGGAATTACGCTGAGCGGCGAAGAAATCGCCAGACTGGCAGGCGCGGTAGAAAAGGCGCAGAACAAAGGGGCAAAAGAGTCGCTCGTACTGATGAACAATGTGGCATACATTGTAAGTGTTCCACACAAAAAAGTAATCACGGCGGTTGACGGGGACTCGATGCAGGAAAGCGTGTTTACCAACATTGACAGCGCAATTATTTTATAAAAATGATAAAGGGCCGGACCTTTAGTGGGAAGCCCTGCGCCGCCGAACGATTGACGCGGCGCACGAAATAAAGGAGGTAAAAGACATGTTACGTTCCATGTATTCGGGTATTAGCGGGATGCGCAATTTCCAAAATAAGCTGGATGTTATCGGAAATAATGTTTCCAATGTAAACACTGTAGGTTTTAAAAAGAGCCGTGTAATGTTTCAGGATATTTTGAGCCAAACGTTAGCAGGTGGAACAGCACCTAATCCTTCTGGAACACCGCCTGTAGGAGGGGTAAATCCAAAACAAATCGGGCTGGGCGCTACCATATCTTCAATCGATGTACTTCATACGCAAGGTGCACCTATGACCACAGGATTGCCTTCGGATATTGCTATTCAAGGAAACGGCTTTTTTGTGGTAGGAACAGGAACGAATGATTTCAATTTTACGCGTGCCGGAAACTTTATCGTTGATGCAAAAGGTGATTTAGTTACAACAAACGGACAGTACGTTTTAAGTAAGAGTGGAAGCAAGATTAATCTTTATGATATAGGTGGAGGAACGGCAGGTACCGACAATATCAAATCTTATTCGATTGGTCAGGATGGTACGATAACGGTTTCTATTCAAAAATCAGACGGAACCACTATAACGAATTCGAGTTCTGATGATAAAAAAATAGGAATTGCTTATATCACAAACCCTAGCGGCCTTGAAAAAATCGGGAATTCAATGTATAAGTGGGCGCCGGCAGCAGATACCAAAAAGAATTTTACTGATTTGGTAGGTTTGCCGGGAACATCAGGGCGTGGAGTTTTAATTGCTGGCCAACTTGAAATGTCCAACGTTGACTTGGCCGAGGAATTCACCGAGATGATCGTGGCACAGCGTGGCTTCCAGTCGAACTCCCGAATCATTACTACGTCAGATTCGATCTTGGAAGAACTCGTAAATTTAAAACGATAAAACGACGATGATGCAGCAGGGGAGGGCCGCTCCTCCCCTGTTTTATGTGGAGGGAGCGATATGATTCGTTTGACCCGGTTAAACGGAAAAGAGTATGTGCTCAATGCTTTGCTTATTGAAAGTTTGGAAGCGACGCCGGACACAATGATCACGCTTATCAATGGCAAAAAGTTCGTGATTAGAGAGTCGATTCCTGAGGTCATTCACACTCTTAAAGAATTTTACAGAGACATCAATGCCATAAAAGCAAGCATCATACAGCATACAGAAATCGAAAAAGGGGGGATGGAGAATGGCTAACAGCAGACTGCTGAGTATAACGCTAATTATTTTGATGTCGATCACACTTATCGTTGTCGTCAGCTTTATCCTGTGGCAGACTTACAAAAAACCTGAATCGGCTATGCAGATTCAGCAGGTTGAAGCAAAAGTTAGCGCTGAGGAATTCGAGAAAGCCACGCTGGAAACGGAAGAAATCCGTACGAACCTGCTCACAGGTGACTTAATTCTCGCGAAATTTGCCATCCAGGCGCAAAATGAAAAAACGAAGCATGAACTGGAGCTTCGTAAGCCGCAGGTAATACATATCATTTTAAAAACCCTTTCCTCCATGAAGCCGGAAGAAATTCAGGGGCCGGCCGGAATGAAGAAAGTGGAAGAGGCTATTAAGAAAGAACTGAATCAGCTTTTGGAGGAAGGAAAAGTAGTCAATGTAATAACCACTCATCGAATTGTTGATGTATAAAATGTATATAACGATGATTTATACTATTCGTTTCGTGCCTACCAGATGAGGAGAAGGGGGTGACACTTATGACAGAGGTATTGTCCCAGGCAGAGATAGATGCTTTGCTCGCAGCGATTTCTTCCGGAGAAATGAACGCGGAAGATCTAAAAAAAGAAGAAGCGGAGCGAAAAATAAAATCGTATGATTTTAAACGTGCGCTTCGCTTTTCAAAAGATCAGATCCGCACGTTGACACGCATTCATGAAAACTATGCCAGACTGCTTACCACTTATTTTTCGGCACAGCTGCGAACATTTGTCCAAATAAGTGTTGCGTCTGTTGACCAGCTTCCTTATGAAGAATTCATTCGTTCCATTCCGAAAATGACGATTCTGAATATCTTTGAAGCTGAACCGTTAGAGGGACGAATGGTCATGGAAGTAAATCCGAATATCGCCTATGCTATGCTGGAACGCCTGCTGGGCGGTCAGGGAGCGGCTCCTAATAAGCTCGGCGCGCTGACCGAAATCGAGACCATTATTATGGAGCGGATGTTTAGTCGGGCGCTATGTAATTTTGCGGAAGCATGGAAAGATGTGATTGAACTTGAACCGGAATTGGAGTTTCTTGAAATGAATCCGCAGTTCATGCAAATTGTTTCTCCAAACGAAACGGTGGCCGTCATTTCTTTTAGCACGAAGATTGGGGAAACGACGGGGATGATTAACCTTTGTTTGCCGCATGTCGTGCTTGAACCGTTGATGGTCAAGCTTTCGGCCCATTACTGGCTGTCCACGCAGAAAAAAGCGCGCAATGAAGTCGAAAAACAAGTTCTTGAAGAAAGAGTGCGGAAAGCGAAACTTCCTCTTATCGCAGAACTTGGAACTTCCGTCATTTCCGTGGGTGAATTTTTGAATTTAGCAATTGGGGATGTCATTCAGTTGGAACAACGTACGGAAGATAAAATTAGAGTTCGGATCGGGCAGAAGGTAAAATATCTCGCGCGACCGGGAACATCGAGAGGCCGCGTGGCGGTAATGATTGAAAACGTGTTGGAGGAAGAGGTGGAAGACGATGAGTAGGGAAATGTTATCTCAGGAGGAGATTGACGCCTTGCTGCGGCAGAATCATTTAGAAGATGAAATGGATGATGACAACGAGAGCGATGCGTTGGATATTAATGAAGTTTTGACACCGTTAGAACAGGACGCTCTCGGTGAGATAGGAAATATCACGTTTGGTAGCGCCGCCACCGCCCTGTCCAATTTGCTCGGGCAGGTGACAGACATTACGACCCCAAGAGTCGACATTATCCGGCGCGATGAAATTCAGACGGAGTTTCCGCGACCTTATGTGGCTGTACATGTTGAATATACAGAAGGGTTTCAAGGGATTAACTTGCTTGTGATCCGTACGGAAGACGCGAAAGTGATCGCTGATTTGATGATGGGCGGAGATGGAAGTTCCCCGCCAGAGGAATTGTCGGACATTCATTTGAGCGCTGTACAAGAAGCGATGAACCAGATGATGGGTTCAGCTGCTACGTCCATGTCGACGGTTTTTAATAAGCTTGTAAACATCTCCCCGCCGGGCATTGATATGATGGATTTGCCGCGCGGCAAGGGAGTGGAAAATGTTCCTGATGATGATATTCTCATAAAAGTTTCTTTTCGGCTAAAAGTCGGGCAATTAATTGATTCGAATATTATGCAGTTGATTCCTGTTCCGTTTGCCCGTTCTCTTGTCTCGACGTTGCTGGGCAATATGGGGAACGAAACAACGACAGCGGCATCGGAATCGGCGCCAGAAAGCCAGCAGCCGACTTCTTCGCCGGCGTCGGCATACGCCGAAACGACCGCTCAAGCTTCAGGAGGTTATGGAATGAATACCCCTTATCCACCACAGCCCCCTGCTTCAGCGCAAAGCCGTCCGGGAGGAATGCCTTATCCGCAGCAACCTGGGTATCAACAGCCGCCACAACAGCCGGCTTATGGAGGAAAGCAGACGCCGCCGGCGAATGTGCAACCGGTACAGTTTGCTTCGTTTGACACGGGATTCTCCCAGCAGGGAAATCCACAAAATCTAGGAATACTTATGGATGTTCCGCTTAAAGTTACAGTGGAGTTAGGAAGAACGAAAAAACAGATTAGGGAGATTTTAGATTTGTCGCCTGGTTCGATTATTGAATTAGATAAGCTTGCCGGAGAACCGGTGGACATTCTTGTAAATAACAAGCTGATCGCTAAGGGCGAAGTTGTTGTAATTGATGAGAATTTTGGTGTGCGCGTGACCGATATTATCAGCCAGTGGGATCGTATTCAAAACTTGCAATAAAAATCTATATTTTAAGGAGGAAATTACATTATGAGCAATCGTATACTCATTGTGGATGACGCAGCTTTTATGCGCATGATGATCAAGGAGATTTTGACGAAGAACGGGTACGACGTGGTGGGGGAAGCAAGCGATGGTGCACAGGCCGTTGAAAAGTACAAAGAATTATCTCCTGATCTCGTAACGATGGATATTACCATGCCGGAGATGGATGGAATTACAGCGCTTAAAGAAATTAAGAAAATCAATCCGGATGCTAAAGTGATTATGTGTTCAGCAATGGGGCAGCAGGCTATGGTTATTGACGCGATTCAATCTGGGGCCAAAGACTTTATCGTAAAGCCGTTTCAGGCGGATCGCGTCATTGAGGCAATTAAGAAAACGTTGGGATCATAGATGATGTTGAAGAAGTGTTTCTAAAGGGAAAGGATACGACCAATGAAACTGGATGAAATGGGGACGACGGCGCAGGAGTCGACTTCGATGTTTGCTTTGTTGCTGCAAACGATCATTGCACTGGCGTTAATCATTGCGGTTATTTATTTTTTGCTTCGCTTTGTTAGCAAGCGTTCAAACGCTTTGTTTGGAAGAACGGGAATTCGCATGCTGGGCGGCTGTTCGCTTGGGTCGCAGAAGTCGCTGCAAATTGTGCAAATAGGGACGACGCTTTATATCGTAGGCGTGGGAGAAAACGTTCATTTGCTGCGCTATATCGATGACCCTGATGAAGTGAATGAACTTCTTGATCTTCTGGAAGTGCGGGGAGCATCGGCATCGAACCCTGTATTTATGGGAGAGCTGGTGAATCGATGGTTCAGAAAGAAGGCTGGCACAGGAGAAGCCTTTGAAAGTATGTTTCAAATGAAGGTAAAAGAGGCAAGACAGCGGCGGGAATCTATGGAAAAAGAATTGTTCAATAATGGGGAGAAGGAAAAGGGAGAAGAGAAATGAAAAGAATGGGTATATTTGTGAGTCTGGCTACGCTCTTTATATTTTTTCTTCCCGAACATAGCGCCGCCGCTCAGGTATCGATTCCCGGGCTGGATATTAAGATAGGAGCATCTGACAAACCGGAAGATGTATCGCTGACATTGCAAATTCTCTTATTATTTACTGTTCTGTCGATCGCTCCTTCTATTCTTGTCATGATGACTTGCTTTACGAGAATCGTGATCGTGCTTTCCTTTACTAGAACGGCGCTGTCCACGCAGCAGGCGCCACCGACACAAGTATTAATTGGGCTTGCTCTGTTTTTAACGTTTTTTATTATGGCGCCGACGTTTTCCCAGGTGAATAGCCAGGCGTTGCAACCATATTTCAAAAAGCAAATTACTCAGGAGCAGGCGATTGAACGGGCGGTACTTCCCTTTAAAAATTTTATGGTGAAACATACAAGAGAAAAAGATTTAAAGCTTTTTCTTGATTATGTGAAGTCCCCAAAGCCAAAAACGGTAAAAGACATTCCTTTAACTGCTCTGGTGCCGGCCTATGCGATTAGCGAATTGAAAACCGCGATGCAAATGGGATTTATGATATTCATCCCATTTCTCGTGATCGACATGGTTGTAGCGAGCGTATTGATGGCCATGGGAATGATGATGCTTCCACCAGTTATGATTTCACTTCCTTTTAAAATTCTATTGTTTATTTTGGTCGACGGTTGGTACCTTGTCGTAAAATCGCTGTTACTAAGTTTTCAATGAGGTGAAGGGATAGGATATGTCACAGGAGTTTATTATTTCACTTGCGCAAAAAGCTGTATTTACGGTTCTGCTAACAAGTGCGCCTCTTGTAGGTGTGGCGCTGATTGCCGGGCTCATTATTAGCATATTCCAGGCTACAACATCCATTCAGGAAGCGACGCTGGCATTCGCCCCGAAAATTGTCGCTACACTCATTGCACTCGTTATTTTTGGACCGTGGATACTGAGTCATATTCTGGAATTCACCTCAAATATACTATCGAACCTCTACAAATTTATAGGATAACGAAAGTATGCAATTGCTAGAGTTGTTGCCTGCGTTTTTGCTTGTATTCGTTCGGCTTACTGCTTTCTTTGTAACAGCACCTATTTTTTCGACAAGAAGCATTCCGGCCGTATTCAAAATTGGTCTTTCTTTTTTTATTGCTTTTATCGCTTTTCCGCTTGTGAAAGCGAATCATGTGATTCCGGTTGACTGGACTTATGTATATCTTGTTATAAAAGAAGTGCTAACCGGCCTATTGCTTGGATTTCTTGCAGCCTTGTTTCTGGCTGCCGTCCAGGTAGCGGGTTCCATTATTGATATGATGCTGGGATTGGCAATGGCGTCGGTCGTTGATCCGCTAACGGGAACACAAGCACCATTGATGGGAAACTTTAAGTACATTCTTACGATGTTATTTATTTTATCGGCAAATGGTCACCATTTATTAATTCAAGGTGTACTGTCAAGCTATCAAGTTGTGCCGCTGGATCGTTGGTTTAGCGGGATGAGTGATGGGACATTGTCCACGTTTTTGATCGAGAAGTTTTCATATATGTTCATGTCGGGAATGTTGCTGGCCGCACCGTTGGTAAGCTCTTTGTTTGTCATTGATCTTGCGCTTGGCATCATGGCGAAAACGGTGCCGCAAATGAATATTTTTGTAGTGGGGATGCCGGTCAAAATTCTCGCAGGCTTTCTGATTCTGGTTGTTGTTTTTCCGGGTTACTTTTTTGTTATGACCCGCCTTCTGGAAGTATTGTTTTCCGCAATGGCACGCATGATCGAAATAATGGGGGCAGTTCCATGAACACGATTCGCTTTCAGGTAGACTTGCAGTTTTTTTCAGGGGAAAAAACCGAGAAAGCAACGCCGCATAGACGGAAGAAAGCGAGAGAAGAAGGACAGGTTGCCAAAAGTCAGGAAGTGCCTGCCGCCCTTGTTCTGTTCAGTTTGTTTTTGTTTTTACTCTTTATGGGCAAGAGCATGGGAGATAGAATCTATCAATTTTTTCAAGCTTTTTTTAATAGGTATTTGTTATTTGAACTTACTGAAGAAACAACGGAAAAATTAATGACGGAGATGGTATACCAAGCTGCGCTGATGGTCTGGCCGATTTTTTTGATTTCCATGGCCATTGCTTTTTTTGCGAATTATCTTCAGTTTGGTTTATTGTTTACCACAAAGCCTTTGCAACTGAAGCTGGATAAGCTTGACCCGATTAAAGGAGCAAAAAGAATTTTTTCGTTGCAGGCTCTGGTTAATTTAATCAAATCCATTCTAAAGGTCGTGTTTGTTGGAATAGCAGTATGGCTGGTACTGTGGGCTGGCAAAGAGGAATTATTGACGCTGGCGACTAAATCCGTAGGGGACATGCTGACCGTTGTAGGAAAGCTTACACTGCAGATGGGATTTATGGTCGCCGGGTTGCTCGTTGTTTTATCCATCCTTGATTATATGTATCAAAAATTCCAATACGAAAAGCAGCTTCGCATGTCCAAGCAGGATATTAAAGATGAGCACAAAATGATAGAAGGCGACCCGCAAATTAAAGGAAAGATTAAACAGAAGCAACGTGAAATGGCTATGCGGCGCATGATGCAGGAGGTGCCAAACGCTGACGTCGTAATCACGAACCCGACGCACTTTGCAGTGGCGCTTAAGTATGATGGAACCACAATGCAGGCGCCGACTGTGGTGGCGAAAGGACAGGATTTTGTTGCGTTGCGAATAAAAGAGATTGCTGAACGGCACGAAGTTGTGACAATAGAAAACAAGCCGCTTGCGCGCGCATTGTACGCGCAAGTAGAAATCAACCAGCAAATTCCTGAAGAATTGTTTCAGGCGGTAGCTGAGATTTTGGCTTACGTCTACAGAGTAAAAGGAAAAATTTAAGGAATGAAAGGGGGAGAAAAAGATGAATCGCAAGGATTTACTTGTTATGGGATTTGTTATCTGCGTCGTTATTATGCTTGTTATTCCCATGCCGAATCCTCTCCTCGACTTTCTTTTAATCATTAATCTTTCATTGTCTCTAACGATTCTTTTGGTGGCAATGAACACTAATGAGCCCGTTCAATTTTCGATCTTCCCGTCCTTGTTGCTGATTACGACGATTTTTCGTTTGGCGTTAAACGTTTCGTCAACGCGTAACATCTTATCGCTAGGGGAAGCGGGAAATGTCATTGAGGCTTTCGGCTCGTTTGTGATCAGCGGGAATGCAATTGTCGGCTTTGTCGTTTTCTTAATTTTAACATTGATTAATTTCATGGTTATCACGAAGGGCTCGGAGCGTGTCGCTGAAGTGGCGGCCCGTTTTACGCTTGACGCGATGCCCGGAAAACAGATGGCCATTGACGCTGACTTGAACGCTGGTGCGATATCGGACGCGGAAGCGCAGGCGAGACGGAAGAAAATCAGTCAGGAGTCCGAATTTTTCGGCGCGATGGACGGTGCGACCAAATTTGTCAAAGGTGATGCGATTGCCGGCATTGTTATTTTTATTATCAATATTATCGGCGGACTTGTCATAGGGATGGTTATTCATGGGATGGATTTTGCCGAAGCAGCCAAAACCTTTACCTTGCTTTCGGTTGGTGACGGCTTGGTGAGTCAAATCCCCGCTTTGCTGTTATCCACCGCGACAGGGATTATCGTAACCCGTGCGGCATCGGAGGATAATATCGGCGATGATCTAATGAAGCAAATGCTTTCTTATCCGCGATTATTGTATGTGGTAGCGGCCACTGTCGCTTTGATGGGAATCTTTACACCGATTGGCGTGTTGCGCACGTTTCCGGTGGCAGGGGTGCTTGCATTTGGCGGATTTCGCCTGCAAAAAAGCATAAGAGCAAAAGAAATCGAACTCGAGTCTGTGCCGGAAGAGGCGGATATGGAAGATGTGCGCAGTCCGGAAAGCGTGGTGAGCCTGCTCTATATCGACCCGATTGAGTTTGAATTTGGTTACGGGCTGATTCCGCTTGCTGATGCGAATCAGGGAGGGGATTTGCTTGACCGGGTCATTATGATTCGCCGGCAATGTGCGCTTGAACTCGGTCTTGTCGTGCCTGTTATTCGCATTCGCGACAATATCCAGCTACGCCCGAACGAGTATGTGATTAAGATAAAGGGGAATCAGGTAGCACGCGGCGAGATTATGCTTGACCACTATTTGGCAATGAGCCCTGGGATTGATGACGAATCCGTTGTCGGAATTGAAACGGTTGAGCCAGCCTTTGGATTGCCGGCTCTTTGGGTAACGGAAGAAGTAAAAGAGCGCGCGGAAATGGCCGGTTATACGGTGGTTGATCCACCTTCTGTAGTAGCTACGCATCTTACCGAGATCATTAAGCGGTATGCGCACGAACTGCTGAACCGTCAGGAAACGAAGGCGTTAATTGACAATGTGCGTGAGACCGCCCCTGCTTTGGTAGAAGAGCTAATCCCGAACATTATGGGGGTTGGAGATGTACAAAAAGTACTGCAAAAGCTGCTGAAAGAGAAGATCTCGATTCGCAATTTGCCGACCATTCTCGAAACACTGGCAGATTACGGTACATATACGAAAGATACAGATCTGTTAACGGAATATGTACGTCAGGCACTTTCGCGGCAAATTACGCTACAATTTGCTAACCCGGGTGAACCCCTGCAAGTCATTACCGCGGGTCCAAGTTTGGAAAAAGCGATTTCTGATTCTATCCAGCAGACGGAGCAGGGGAACTATATGGCGATTGATCCAGATACGTCGCAACGGATTTTTAACGCTTTATCCGAACAGGTAAACCGTATGCTCCAAATGGGTCAGCAGCCGATTATTTTAACTTCGCCGGCCATTCGCATGTATTTGCGCCAATTGGTGGAGCGAATGATGCCGGAAGTCCCTGTTTTATCTTATAACGAATTGGAGCCGCAAATTGAAATTCAAAGCGTAGGGGTGGTGAGCATCTAATGCGCGTAAAAAAATATGTTGTTAATTCGATGGCAGAAGCGCTACAGCAAATCCGAAGCGATTTGGGCAAAGACGCGGTCATTCTTACTACAAAACCCATCAAAACAGGTGGGTTTTTAGGTATGTTTCGCAAGCGACAGCTTGAAGTGATCGCCGCTATCGAGCCAGAGGAAGAAAAGGGGGCCGAGCGTTCCCAAAAAACAATGTTGTCGCCCTCGAAACATTCCAGGCTTTCTACGCCCGTTCCAGCAACAAAAGAAGAAACAGGAGAAAAAGCGCCATTTTCCGCTATTCTTCAAACGGCGGCTTTTCGGACGCAAAGCGCATCAAACCATGATCGGAAAAAAGAGGAGCAGGAAAACCGCGTTTCGCGGGAGTTGGACGAGATGCGAAGCATGCTGTGGAAACTTGTGATGGCGGATACAGCCGGAGCTTCGCTTCCTAAGCCCTTTCTTCCTATTCGTCAACGCCTGATAGGTCAAGATGTTGCGCAAGATATCGTAGGCTTGATTTTCGAAAAAGTAATAAAAGAATTGGAACTGGAAAAGTTGCAAGATGAACGGCAGGTGCGCCAAAAAGTAAAAGAAACGATTATTGATATAGTAAGGGAAGCCAATTCCGCCCATGGACCGCTCCGAGATACGACTGCATTTGTGAATGTTGTCGGACCGACCGGAGTGGGAAAAACGACGACACTGGCGAAGCTGGCCGCGGAAAGTGTACTTCGGGACAAAAAAAGGATTGGAATGCTCACATCTGATACGTATCGGATGGCGGCTGTGGAGCAATTGAAAACATACGCCAATATTTTAAATGTGCCGCTTAAAGTCGTTTATTCACCGGAAGAGCTAGCTACTAGTGTGGAGCGTCTTGCCGGGTGTGATTTACTATTTATGGATACCGCAGGACGCAATTACCGTAATAAAGAGTATGTAGATGAAATTAACAAGCTTTTACAGTCCCCTTTGCCGAGCGAAACGTTTCTTGTGTTGAGCCTGACTGCTAAACATGGCGATCTGGAAACTGTTGTTGAAAGTTTTAAAGAAACGCGGATTGACAAGGTGATTTTTACGAAAATCGATGAGACAGGAACGTATGGCTCGATCCTGAATTTGGTGGTAAAGTACAAACTCGCTCTTTCTTATTTTACGACAGGACAAAATGTACCTGATGACATTGAAATCGCAACCCCGGAAAAAGTGGCGACCATGCTTTTGGGAGAGTTATGCGAATGAGTGATCAGGCACAGCGCTTAAGGGAGAAACTTAGCGTACGCTCAGCCGCGTCCTCAAGCTATTCTTCCAAAACGGCAAAAACAAGGGTGATTGCGGTAACAAGCGGAAAGGGCGGAGTGGGAAAATCGAATGTTTCCCTTAACTTTGCTTTGTGTTTACAGCAAAAAGGGCAAAAAGTTGTGCTTTTTGATATGGACGTAGGGTTCGCTAATATTGATGTGTTAATGGGTATTTCGACCCGAAGAAATATTGTCGATTTAATAGACAAGAGGCTCTCTATTTGGGATATTATTGAAAGAGGGCCTAATGACCTAGAATTTGTTGCTGGCGGATCGGGACTCTCGCAAATTTTTGAGCTTGACGAGATAAAATTACATTATTTTTTCGAACAATTAACCCATTTGCACGGATATGCTGATACAATTATTTTAGACACGAGTGCAGGTATGTCCAAAGACACGCTTCGCTTTTTGCTCGCTGCGGATGAAGTGATCCTGGTCACGACTCCTGAACCGACTGCCATAACAGATGCTTATGCTTTGGTTAAAATGGCGCATAGCCAAAAGTATGATATTCGCTTCAACATTGTGGTTAATCGTGCGGTAGGCGGGAAAGAAGGGAAAGTGACTGGAGAAAAATTAGTGCTTGTAGCCCGGGAATTTCTAAATTTAGAAATGAACATGCTTGGCTTTATATACGACGATGTTCATGTTTCAAAAGCGGTAAAAAAGCAGCAGCCTTTTTGTCTTGCTTACCCTCGAAGCAAAGCGGCGAACTGCATTCGAAACTTGACAGAAGCATATCTTACGGGTGGCAAAGAGGCAAACACAGAAGGGATGAAAGGGTTTATTTCACGGCTACGGGTGTTATGGAAATAAAGCAGAAGGGAGGGAGCATGCAGTGTATCCAATTCGAGCTGTCGTTGTCGATGACTCAGCTTTTATGAGAAAAATAATCAGCGATTTGCTTGCGGGAGATCCCGATATTCAAGTAGTGGGAAAAGGGCGCAATGGCTTGGAGGCCATCGAGTTGGTAAAAAAGTTGTCGCCTGACGTGATCACGTTAGATGTGGAAATGCCGGTGATGAGTGGGATTGAGGCGCTTGAGCAAATTATGAAAGTTTCTCCTCTTCCGGTTGTCATGTTGAGCAGCCTTACACAGCACGGGACAAGTGAAACCATTCGCGCCCTTGAAATGGGAGCGGTTGACTTTATTTCTAAGCCGTCTGGAGCCATTTCCCTTGATCTGCACAAGATAGGCGCAGAGATTGTACAGAAGGTGAAAGAGGCAGCGGGTGTAAAAGTTTCCCGGCTTATTAAGAGTGAAATAGCGCCGCTTCGTGTGTCCCCCTTGCTTCGGTCAGGCGGTCAGCACCATCCGGGTTCTGTCTTAGCTGAAAAAGAAACGGTTCGAGACGACAACGAGAAAAAAATATGGCATGCAGAAGATGGAAGAAGAAATGTGCATAATTTGGTAGCGATCGGTACTTCTACAGGAGGGCCAAAAGCGCTTCAGGTGCTATTGCGTGATTTTCCCCGCGATTTTAGAGGAGCGGTGGTAATCGTCCAGCATATGCCCCCTGGTTTTACAAAGTCGTTGGCCCAGCGTCTGAACTCGTTGTGTGAAATTGAGGTAACAGAAGCGGAAGATAATCAGGTTCTTAAGGAAGGTCACGCGTACATCGCGCCTGGAAACTATCATATGGAAATCAGGCAACGTACTGATGGAGAGCTGTACATATCGCTGAACCAATCACAGCCGCGTGGAGGACACAGACCTTCTGTTGATATGTTGTTTGAATCCATTGCACGCATCCATCATCCCGCTAAATACGCCATTATTATGACGGGAATGGGAAGCGATGGTACAGCAGGGTTAAAAAAGTTAAAAGAAACTGGAAACTGTACTGTGATTGCTCAGGATGAATCAACATGCGTCGTATTTGGTATGCCAAGGGCTGCCATTCGAGCTGGAACGGTTGACATTGTAGCGCCGCTTCATGAAATTTCTGTCCAGCTTATGCGGTGTTTAAGCAGTTAGGGAGGGGGATGGTTTATGGAAATGAATCAATATTTAGATATGTTTATTGAAGAATCAAAAGAACACATTCAGGCGATCAATGACAATTTGCTCGTATTGGAGAATGAGCCGGAAAATGTAAATTTGATCAACGAAATTTTTCGCTCTGCTCATACGTTGAAGGGAATGGCGGCTACCATGGGCTTTGAAGATATGGCGGCCCTTACTCATGAAATGGAAAATGTGCTTGATCAGGCTCGGAACCATAAGCTTGTACTTAACACGGACATTATGGATGTGATTTTTCAGTGCGTAGACTTATTGGAAACGATGTTGTATTCCATCGCGGGAGGCGGTGACGGAAAGGAAGACGTATCTCGTGTTGTTTCCGCGCTTAAAGCGATTCTGCGGGGAGAGGCGCCAGGAACTGCGCAGAAAAATACAGGCGAACATATCGTGACGACCGGGGAAACAGCCGCCACAACGGAGGTAGTTGCAGCGCCCAGTCACTATAGCTTGGATGCCTACGAAATTACAGTCATTGAGCAATCGATTCAGTCGGGATTTTGCGCCTATTGGATTAAAACGTTAATTCGGGATGATTGCGTGTTGAAAGCGGCGCGTGCGTATATGGTATATGACGGTTTGGAATCGCTCGGGGAAGTCATCAAAACGACGCCTCCCGTCGAAGAAATTGAAGAAGAAAAGTTTGATAAGTCGTTCGAAATCGTTCTGATCAGCAAAGAACCACGCGAAAAAATAGAGCAAACGGTAATGAACGTATCAGAAATCGAAGCGGTAGAAGTGGAAGTTATTGACCTTGCAGCCCATAAGGTAGAGAAAAGAAAGCAGGAAGAAAAGCAGGTATCAGCAGTCACGGCTGCACGGACGGCACGAAAAGGGGCGGAAAGTATCAAAGAAGAGAAGACGTCGCAGACGCCCGTACTGAAAAAAGCAGCAGCAAGTAAGACCATTCGTGTCGATATTGAGAGGCTTGATGTATTAATGAACCTGTTTAGCGAGCTGGTGATCGATCGCGGCAGGCTGGAGCAGTTGGCTCGCGAATCTGGACAAAGTGCCCTGATGGAAACGGTGGAGCACATGAGCCGTATTAGCGGCGACTTGCAAAATATCATCCTTACGATGCGCATGGTGCCGGTGGAGCAGGTGTTTAATCGTTTTCCGCGCATGGTTCGCGATTTAGCGAAAGAATTAAACAAGAAAATCAATCTCGAAATTGTCGGTGCCGAAACAGAGCTTGACCGTACCGTTATTGATGAAATTGGTGACCCCCTTGTTCACTTGTTACGCAATTCTATTGACCATGGCATTGAATCGGTGGAAGAACGGCGCGCGGCCGGTAAGCCAGAGGAAGGGTTAGTACAGCTTAAAGCGTATCACAGCGGCAATCATGTATTTATTGAGGTAAAGGATGACGGCAGAGGCATTAATCGCGAAAAAGTGCTGAAAAAAGCGATTGAGCGCGGGATTGTGACAGAGCAAGCGGTAAGCTCTTTTTCGAATAAGCAAATCGATGAATTGTTGTTTGCTTCTGGTTTAAGCACAGCGGACAAAATTTCCGATGTTTCCGGTCGCGGTGTCGGGCTTGACGTTGTAAAAACAAAAATCGAGTCGCTTGGCGGTTCATGCAGCGTCGATTCAACCCCTGGAGCAGGAACTACATTTTTGATTCAGCTTCCGCTTACGTTGTCTATTATTTCGGCGATGCTTGTGCAGGTGGAAGATGAAAAATTTGCTGTACCTTTAAGTTCCATTATCGAAACGGCCATCTTTTCGCCAGATGAAATTATGCATGCACATCAGCAGAACGTCATCGATTTTCGCGGGCGGATTGTGCCGCTTGTTTCGCTCAAGTCGATTTTCAACATTCCGGATAACGGAAAGCCGAAAGAAAGTGACATTTCGGTTGTTATTGTACGCAAAGGGGACAAAATGGCCGGACTTGTTGTAGATTCTTTTATCGGTCAGCAGGAAATCGTATTGAAATCGCTTGGCAAATATCTTACGAATGTCTTTGCCATTTCCGGAGCGACGATTCTTGGGGATGGTCAGGTAGCCCTTATTATCGATTGTAACGCCTTAATTAAATAGAGGAGGAATAACCATGCTGGATCATAAAGATATTGAAGAAGAAATTAAAGTGATCGTGTTTCGTCTAAAAGATGAAGAATACGGGGTCGAGGTGGGTCAGGTTAAGTCTATTGAACGCCTTGAACATATTACCCGGGTTCCGCGTACGCCGCATTTTGTTAAAGGGGTCATTAATTTGCGCGGCGTTGTCACTCCGATCGTCGACTTGCGCCGCCGCTTTGGTATTGAAGAAACCGCTTATAACGAGGCGACGCGGATCATTATTGTGGCTGTTGGGGAAGTGGAAGTTGGTTTGATTGTTGATTCAGCAAATGATGTTATTGATATTCCTGTCAATGCGATCGAGCCGCCACCGGCAGTGGTCGGAGGCGTTGAGGCGGTATACTTGCGCGGTGTGGCGAAGCTGGATCGCCGTCTGCTGATTCTTCTTAATCTTGATAAAGTATTAAGCACTGAAGAAATCAAGCAACTGGAGAATATTGAGGCATAGGGCGATGAAATTCGAAAGTTTTGGTGATTTTCAGCTTGATGTCCTGCGGGAAATAGGGAATATCGGGGCCGGGAATGCGGCCACCGCTCTTTCAAAGCTGATTTCAAAAGAAATTGATATGCAGATTCCGCAGGTGAATATTATTTCTTTTGACGAAATTGCAGATGTTGTCGGCGGAGCGGAGGCACTTGTCGTGTGCGTATTTTTGCGGGTGTTAGGAGATGTCCCGGCCAGCATGTTTTTTATTATCTCTATAGAATCGGCCAAAAATTTAATGAAAGAACTGCTGGGAATGGAAACAAAGGAAGAAGGCTCTTTCGATGATATGGAACTGTCCATGCTTAACGAAATCGGCAATATTCTTGCTGGTTCCTACTTATCCTCATTGGCCGATTTTACGAACCTGAACATGCAACCGTCAGTACCGGCGGTTGCCATTGATATGGCCGGTGCAATTTTGTCTTATGGTTTGCTTGAAGTTGGTTACAGTGGAGATTTTGCCCTTACTATTGACACGGCCTTTTTTCAGGGGAATGAAGAGATATCCGGTCACTTCTTTCTCATTCCTGATCCAGACGCTTTCTCTCGACTTTTCCAGGCGCTAGGGGTTCCTTTTGAATGAATATTATTAAAGTAGGTATGGCGGATTTAAACGTGGCAAAATCTCCAGATCGGATTCGCACGACAGGTCTAGGCTCCTGTGTAGGGGTTGTATTGTTTGATGGACAGAACAAAATAGGAGGTATGGCTCATATTATGCTTCCTGATTCCTCTTTGAGCAAAGGGCCGCTAAATGTGGCGAAATACGCGGACACGGCCATTCCAAAATTAATAGAAGATATGGAAAGAGCGGGAGCAAATCGCCGCAAGCTGGTGGCAAAGCTGGCCGGAGGAGCGCAAATGTTTGCGTTTTCTGTTGCGAGCGATACCATGCGAATTGGCCCACGCAATGTGGAGGCTTGCAAGCAGGTGTTACATGAGGCACGTATTCCAATTGTTGCCGAAGATACGGGAGGAAATTGCGGGCGTACGATTGAACTAGATAGCTATACCGGTATTTTAAACGTTCGTACGGTAAATCAAGGAGTAAAGGAATTGTAATATGCGGGTAGGTTCAATAAAATGGAACTTTATTGTTGCGGGAATGATCGGCGGTTTCACGCTATTGTTTTCGCTTATGAATAACCTCTTTTGGGAGAGCCTTTTACGTTCTCTGCTTGCTTTTTTGCTATTTTTTCTTCTTATGTTTTTGTTTCGTTATCTAGCAGGTAAAGCCGTCGGCAAAGAAGCTTTGCAGCATATCCCTTCGGAGACAAAAGGACGGCACGTAGATTTGATAACGCCGGAAGATCTTGAATATGAACGCAGTCAGCAGAGCGGTGAAGACGAGAGCCGGGAGAAGCAACCGTCCCGGGCGGACTTTTCGCAATTCACCGCTACTGATTTCCCCACCATTACGCGCAGCAACAGGGAAAATATCAACCCGGAAGAGATCGCGCGGGCTCTGCGTGTATTCTCCGATGAATAGAAGGGAGTGGGCGTATGATGGCGCGAAAACCTAAGAAACAAATTGATATGAATAAATGGAAACGGTGGCGGGAAGAAGGGGATCGGCAGGCAGAAATTGAATTAATTGAGGAGTATCTACCGCTGGTTAACTACGTTGCTAACAGGTTGTCCATCGGCTTGCCGGATATCGTGGACAGAGATGATTTAATTAGCTTTGGTCGCTTGGGCTTGTTAGACGCTTTAAAGAGATTTGATTATACGCGCGGGCTTCAATTTGAAACGTATGGAATGTGGAGGATCCGGGGGGCGATGATTGATGGCTTGCGTGAGAATGATGTGCTTCCCCGTTCTATCCGCGATAAAGCGAAAAAAATCGAAGAGGCGTATGCACAATTGGAGCAGCAATATCTTAGATCCGCTACCGATGAGGAGGTAAGCAGGCATCTAAATATGTCCGTAGAGGAACTGAATCAGATATTGCAGGATGTAGCATTCGCTTCCATGTTTTCACTAGATGAGCCGATTCAGGACGAAGAGGATCAGAAGCATTCCCGGCAATCGGTGATTATTGATGAGCAAGCAGAGAGACCGGAGGCGGCGCTTCACAGGGAACAAAGGAAACAAATTCTCGCGGAAGCCATTGATCGCCTTCCGCCAAAAGAAAGAACAATTGTCGCGTTGTTTTACTATGAGGAATGCTCTTTAACGGAGATTGCGGAAATCATGGGGCTGTCCGCCTCGCGTATTTCCCAGCTGCATTCCAAAGCTATTTTTCGGATGCGGGGAGCGTTGCAGCGGGCGAGAGATTACTTATTAAATGAGTAAAAGGGGGAGAAGGAGTTTGAATATGGAAGAATCAGAAAGTAAAGTAGAGCAAACTTCTACCTCAGAAGCGCTGGCGGATATGGTGAAAATCAAGATTTCCAAAGATAAAATGGAAGCAACCATGGAATTGTTTTTGGAAGATAAAATAAATGTCACATATGAAGAACTTCTGGCGATTTTACACCGTAACCGTGTTACATTTGGAATTGATGATGAGCTGCTTCGGCAAGTCGTCGAAAATCCTTACCTTTATACAGGAAAAAGGTTGATCGTTGCGCGTGGAAATCCGCCGGTTGCCGGCAAAGATGGTTCTATCGAACTTCTTGTGCGTTCGTCCGGCAAAAAAGGCCCGCAGGAGCGCGAAGACGGAAGTGTCGACTATTATAGCGTTCTGGAATTGCTAAATGTTAAAAAAGGACAGTTGCTTGCTAAGAAAATTCCACCGACCAAAGGGCAACCGGGAACAAATGTTAGCGGGGAGAGCGTGCGGAGCAAAGATGGGAAAGAAGCGCGTTTTCGAATCGGAAAAAATGTGTTGCTTGATCAAGATAAGATGCGTGCTTACGCTGCGATAGATGGCCAGCTTTCTATGACTGGAAGAGGAAGGCTGAATGTTCTTCCGGTGTTTGAAGTAAAAGAGGACGTGGATTTCAGCGTTGGAAATATTGACTTTATCGGCAATGTGATTGTACATGGAAACGTGCACCCTGGTTTTACCATTCGGGCGGGAGGCGATATCCGGATCGCTGGTACTGTGGAAAGAGCAACGTTGGAAGCGAAAGGAACCATTGAAATCAGGGGAGGTGTTATCGGTCATCATAAAGGGACAATTACAGCAGGCGTTGATGTGAAAACAAGCTTTATTCAGAGTGCGGTTGTCAAAGCAGAAAATGATGTCATTGTGTCACAGGTCATTATGCACAGCAACGTGAGCGCGGGTCGTGACATTATCTGTAGGTCGACGAAAGGTCTGATTGTCGGTGGGATCGTGCAGGCCGGGCAGAAGGTTGTGGCTAACATTATCGGCAATGCCACGAATACTCCGACCACCGTTGAAGTAGGGACGAATCCTCAATTGCGTGAAGAATTGCACACTTTGCGGAAAGACATAAAAGAATGTATGGAGTCGATTGAAAAGTCGGCTCAGGGGCTTCGTTTTATTGACCGATTGGCGATGCAAGGGAAGCTTACTCCTGAGAAGCAGGCCATGCAAATCAAGCTCAAAAACACTAAACTATTGGCTGAAAAGAAACTGGCTCAGGCAAAAGAAAGAATGGATGAAATCGAAGCAAAATTAAATGGAATGGAAAATGCACGGGTGGAATGTCGTCATGTTATGTACAGCGGAACCAAGTTAGTTTTTGGTAATGCGGTGCGGTTCATTAAGGATAATTGTAGCAAAGTCGCATTCATTCTTGGAGAAGACGGTCAGATTACCTCAACGCTGTTGGAAAGCAAATAAGGGAAAGAAGGGACTCGGATGACGTTACGCGCCCTAGAATTGCAAATTGCGATTCCACGTATGCAGGATATTGGAAAAATTCAGGAGCATTTGAAGGAAAGACCTCAGCAGGAGCAGATGAATCTTAGTTTAGAGCGGGAACAAAAAGATGAAGTGAACCGAACGCGTGTGGCAAAAGCAGAAGAAGCGGTTGAAAGCCGTGTGGCCCGTGACGGAAAGCAAGGAGCTGATTACAGGGGACAGGACGAAGCTAAAAAGCGCAGGCGAAAAAAGAAATTCATTCAGAGTGAAAAGCAAAACCTGCATCCTTATAAAGGACATAGTTTGGATATTTCGCTTTAGATTCCCTTTAATCTTTTGATATTCGTTGTGTAGTAAGAGAGAGGAAATACAGAGGGACGCCAAAGGAACTCATAAAATATCCAAGAATATTTGTATAGTTGGTGAATGTGCATGGTTGAAATTTGGCTTTCCGGTCTTACTGTTGTTATGCTGCTGATAGTGCTGCGTCTTTTGAAAAACAGTGGGGGAGGATCGCAGAACACGGCAGATGAAGAGAGGCTTCAAACATTGATCACCGAGTTTGATCAAGAAAATAAGGAGCTTGTACGTTCGATTGCCCAGTTAAAACGGACGACGGATTTAGAATTGACCGGAGTGAAAGAAGAACTGAAAACGCTTCAGGAACAAGTAAAGGCGCTTACGAGGCAAAATGAGCAGTTGCGACAGTCGCTATCTTCGCTTCAATATCACCATCAAGCTGGTCTCTCAAGTGGTGTAATGTTTTCCGGTTCGACTTCTATTCCTGTTTTTTTGAAGGATGACTACAAAGACATCCCCGATCTATACGTGCAGGGGATGTCTTCGCATGATATCGCCCGCAAGCTCGGGATCGGCAACGGAGAAGTTGAGATGGTATTGCAAATGTTGAAAAAACAAGGTTTTCTTTCCTAAAATATAGCCTTGCTTCATTTGTCATAAAATTTTCTTGACGGCTTGTTGCATTTTTTTAACACCTATGGTATATTTACAGACGGTGTAAAAATACACACGTTCTTCAATTTGGGTGAGGGTGCTTGCGCTTTCAGGTGTGAGTCTCATCTAAAAATGCGAAGGGCGGAGGAATTTTTAAAAACCATTTAAGGAGGTGTCGTTGAAGATGGCAGTAATTTCTATGAAGCAATTACTGGAAGCCGGTGTACACTTTGGTCACCAGACTCGTCGTTGGAACCCAAAGATGGCCCGCTATATCTTCACGGAGCGTAACGGAATTTATATCATTGACCTGCAAAAAACTGTGAAAAAAGTGGAGGAAGCATACAACTTTGTTCGTGAGTTGGCTGCTTCTGGAGGTAAAATCCTGTTTGTAGGTACAAAAAAGCAAGCGCAGGAATCTGTAGCTGAAGAAGCTGAACGCTGCGGTATGTACTACATCAACCAGCGCTGGTTAGGTGGTACGCTGACGAACTTCGCTACAATCCAAAAACGCGTAGCACGTCTTCACCAACTGGAAGAAATGGAGAACGACGGCACTTTTGAAATTCTTCCGAAAAAAGAAGTGATTTTGCTTCGTAAAGAAAAAGAGCGCCTGGAGAAATTCCTCGGCGGTATTAGGAACATGAAAGAACTTCCGGATGCGATTTTCGTAATCGATCCCCGCAAAGAGCGCATTGCAGTTGCTGAAGCTCGCAAGCTTGGTATCCCGATCGTTGGTATCGTTGATACAAACTGTGATCCGGATGAAATTGATTACGTAATTCCTGGTAACGATGACGCGATTCGCGCTGTGAAACTGCTCACTGCAAAAATGGCAGACGCGGTGCTCGAAGCGAACCAGGGTTCTGGTGAAGAGGTCGCAGCTACTGTATAAGTTCCGCAAGCAATGTAAGGGTGGGCGGAGGGTGTAACCTTTCTCCACCCTTTTGTTACACTAAGAACATGAAGCACAACATAAGTGTATCCTTTTATTTTCTGAACATAACTAAGGTGTAGGAGGATTTTCTCATGGCGATTACTGCAAGCATGGTAAAAGAACTGCGCGAAAGAACAGGCGCGGGCATGATGGATTGTAAAAAAGCGCTGCAAGAAGCGAATGGAGACATGGAAAAAGCGATTGACATTCTTCGTGAGAAAGGAATCGCAAAAGCCGCGAAAAAATCTGACCGGATCGCTGCCGAGGGTCTCACTGCTGTGGCTGTTCAGGGAAATGCGGCTTGCATTGTAGAGGTAAACTCTGAAACAGATTTCGTAGCTAAGAATGAACAATTTCAAAGCTTTGTAAAAGACATTACAGAACATCTTTTGAGCCAGCGTCCGACGAACGTAGAGGAAGCGCTTGAACAACCGTTCAAGGGAGAAGGCGCAAAACTGCAAGATGTGCTGAATGAGAAAATCGCTACCATTGGCGAAAACATGAACATTCGCCGTTTTGAAATTCTTGAGAAGCCGGAAGGTAATCTGTTCGGGCAATATTTACATATGGGTGGCCGCATCGGCGTGCTGGTTGAACTTGCAAACACGACAAATGAAGAATTGGCCAAAGATATTGCGATGCAAATCGCGGCTGCGCGTCCGACTTACGTAACTCGCGACCAAGTAGACGCGAAAGAACTTGAAAGAGAACGTGAAGTTTTGACAGCGCAAGCGCTTAACGAAGGCAAACCGGAAAATATTGTGCAAAAAATGGTGGAAGGCCGCCTGAACAAGTATTATGAAGAAGTTTGCCTTGTCGAGCAAGCATTCGTGAAAGATCCTGATAAGAAAGTAAAAGATTTGCTGAAAGCTGAAAACGCGGAAGTTGTGCGTTTCGTTCGCTATGAAGTGGGCGAGGGCATCGAGAAAAAAGCTGATAACTTCGTGGAAGAAGTAATGGCGCAAACGAAAAAACAATAATGCCTAATGACCGAATAGGGAACACACCGTGTTCCCTATTTTATAAACTGCTGAAAAGCAGGAATTTGCCTTTGTATTCACGAAGAATTTAAAAAGGATTGGAGTTGTTTTTCAATGCCACTTCCCGCGTATAAGCGTGTTGTATTAAAATTAAGCGGAGAGGCCCTCGCCGGAAATGTGGGGTATGGGATCGATTCCGACGTAATTACATCCATTTCCCATCAAATCAAAGAAATCGTGGAGCTTGGCGTGCAGGTTGCCATTGTGGTCGGGGGTGGAAATATTTGGCGTGGCCTTGCTGGAAGCGCTAAGGGCATTGACCGTACAACCGCCGATTATATGGGAATGCTTGCTACGGTTATGAATAGCTTGGCACTGCAGGATGGTCTTGAGAAAGTAGGCGTTCCGACACGCGTGCAAACCTCGATCGAAATGCGGCAAGTTGCCGAACCTTACATAAGAAGAAAAGCCGTGCGCCATCTGGAAAAAAACCGTGTCGTGATTTTCGCGGCCGGTACGGGTAATCCTTATTTCTCTACCGATACAACAGCGGCGTTGCGTGCGGCTGAAATTGAAGCGGAAGTTATCCTTATGGCCAAAAACAAAGTGGACGGGGTATATTCTGCCGATCCGGTGCTTGACCCCAACGCCGTGAAATACGAAACACTTACGTTCCTCGAAGTGTTAAATAAGGGATTGGGCGTGATGGATTCCACCGCTTCAAGCCTGTGCATGGATAACAATATTCCGCTTATTGTTTTCTCGATTCTTGAAGAGGGGAATATTAAGCGAGTGATTATGGGCGAAAAAATCGGTACGATTGTGAAAGGAGAATAGCGACGATGCCACAGCAAGTAATAAAAGAAGCCGAAGAAAGAATGGATAAAGCGATCGCTTCTTTAAAACGCGAGTTGTCAACTCTGCGTGCCGGTAGAGCGACTCCGGCTTTGCTTGATAAAGTAATGGTTGATTACTACGGCTCTCAAGTACCGGTGAACCAGACTGCGAATATTAGTACGCCGGAGCCGCGCTTGATTGTTATCCAGCCGTGGGAAAAAAGCATGCTGGGACCGATTGAAAAAGCGATTCTTAAATCCGAACTTGGATTGACGCCGACAAACGACGGAAACGTCATCCGTATCGCGATTCCGCCGTTAACAGAACAACGCCGGACGGAGCTGGTGAAACTGGCGAAAAAAGAGGGCGAGGAAGCGAAAATCGCCATCCGCAACATTCGCCGAGATGCCAACGATGCAATTAAGAAAATGGAGAAAAACGGCGAAATTACGGAAGACGACATGAAGCATAATCAGGATTTGGTGCAAAAAGTAACGGATAAACATGTGAATCTGGTGGATCAAATCGTTTCTGAAAAAGAAAAAGAAATCATGGAAGTGTAACGCGTAAACCCCCTCTTCGATGAGGGGGTTTATGATATATTCCTTTGTACGGGGGAACGTACGTATGCTTAATAAACTAACCAGGTGGATGCAAAGAAGTGAAGAAGATTCTCTGCCGGGCGAATGGAATCTGAACCCGCATAACATTCCGAAGCATGTGGCCATTATCATGGATGGAAACGGCAGATGGGCGAAGCAGCGCGCTTTGCCGCGCGTAGCTGGGCATCGAGCCGGGATGAAGACAGTGAAAGAAATTACGAAAGCAGCGGACGAAATTGGGATTGAAGTGCTGACGTTGTACGCTTTTTCAACGGAGAATTGGAAGCGCCCCGCGGATGAAGTTGAATATTTGATGCGCCTGCCACAGGAGTATCTGGCAACAGAACTGAAAGAACTGATTGAGCGCAATGTGCAGGTGCGCATGGTGGGATATGAGGAAAGTCTCCCCGAATATACGTTGAAAGCGGTTCGTGAAGCAAGGGAAAAAACACGCCACAATACCGGGCTGATTTTGAATTTTGCGCTGAATTACGGTAGCCGTGCGGAAATGGTCACGGCCGTGAAGCAAATCGTGCAGGAAGTGCAAGAAGGTAAATTGGATATAGAGCAGATTAATGAAGAGATGTTTGGCTCTTACCTGACTACAAGAGGACTGCCTGATCCTGACTTGCTTATCAGAACAAGCGGCGAGCTTCGTCTGAGTAATTTTATGCTATGGCAGCTTGCGTACAGTGAATTCTGGTTTAGCGACGTGTATTGGCCTGATTTTTCCCGGAACCATTTTTTTGAGGCTATTAAAGCGTATCAGCAGCGCAACAGAAGATACGGAGCGCTAACGTAACAGCGGGCGCGCCGGATAAGAGGTGGAACGCTTGAAAACACGGGTAATTACAGGGATTTTTGGAGGGGCAGGCTTTCTTCTTGTTGTTTATCAGGGGGGAATTTGGTATACTGCCCTTGTTTTTTTTCTTGCTACGCTTGCATATTATGAGCTCATTTGCATGAACCGAATCCGCCTGGTGGATTGGCATGGGCTGACAGGCCTTGTTTTTCTTTGGGTTTTGCTTTTCCCAAATGTAGTATGGGATGAAAAAATGTTGCGCGGCGATGTCGTGTTCCTGTTTGTATTAGCGTTTTTGTTTATTACCGTTGCCTCTAAAAACCGTGTCGAATACCACCAGGTCGCTTACCTTTTGTTTAGCGCGTTTTATTTGGGCATCGGGTTCCATTTTATGAATGAAACCCGGATTACAAACGGGCTGATGGTGACACTGGCTATTTTATTCAGTACGTGGGCGACGGACACAGGCGCCTACTTCGTCGGAAAAGCGCGGGGAAAAACGAAGCTATGGCCATCTATCAGCCCGAACAAAACGGTGGAAGGTGCCCTTGGCGGAGTGATATTGGCTATTCTTACGATGGTTATTTTTTCCCTCGTAACAGATTCACTGACGCTTCCGCGCGCTGTGCTGATCGCATTTATTATTTCGATAAGCGGCCAGATTGGTGATCTAATGGAATCGGCCATCAAGCGTACGCTGAACGTTAAGGACTCGGGTACAATTCTGCCCGGTCATGGGGGCGTGCTTGACAGGTTTGACAGTTTAATCATTGTCTTCCCTGTTCTGCATTTGCTTCATTTGTTATAAAATGAGAAAAAGAGAGAAAGAAGGTAGACCATCCATAGGAGGAAATATGAAAAAAATCGCCATCCTAGGTTCTACAGGATCAATAGGGACACAGGCGCTCGATGTGGTACGGCAGCATCCGGAGCGCTTTTCCGTTGCGGCACTCGCGGCGGGACAAAACATTGGGCTTTTGGCCGAGCAGGCCAGAGAATTTAAGCCGCGTATTGTTTCGGTAAGTACAAAAGAACTGGCTGAAAACATTAAACTGCAACTGCCTTCTGAAATTCAGGTAACATGGGGAGAAGAAGGAGCCTTTGCTGTAGCGACTCATCCTGACGCAACTTTTGTCATTTCTGCTATGGTAGGCAGCGCAGGTCTAGCGCCGACGCTCGCCGCCATTGAAGCGGGGAAGTGCATTGGCCTGGCCAATAAGGAAACGCTGGTTACCGCCGGCCATATTGTGATGCAAAAAGCGAAAACGCGTGACGTTTCCGTCATTCCGATAGATAGCGAGCATTCCGCCATTTTCCAATGTTTACAGGGAGAAGATAGAAGGACGATAAAACGCCTGATTATTACTGCATCTGGCGGATCTTTTCGCGATTTAAGCCGGGATCAGCTTCGGAATGTAACCGTGGAACAGGCGCTTGCCCATCCAAATTGGAGCATGGGGGCTAAAATTACAATCGATTCGGCTACAATGATGAATAAAGGGCTGGAGATTATCGAAGCCCACTGGCTGTTTGATTTGCCGTACTCGAAAATCGACACGATTCTCCATAAAGAAAGCATTATTCATTCCATGGTGGAGTTTACGGATCGAGCGGTAATGGCCCAGCTGGGGACACCCGATATGCGCATTCCGATTCAATATGCGCTTAGCTATCCAGAAAGGGTGCCGCTGGAAACGGAACCGTTAGACCTCGTAAAAATTTCTAGCCTTCATTTTGCGACGCTGGATTTTGAGCGTTACCCCTGTCTTCGTTTTGCTTATGAAGCGGGCCGAATAGGCGGTACGATGCCGACTGTGTTGAACGCTGCTAATGAAGTCGCAGTAGCGAGATTTTTACGTAAGGAAATTCCGTTTCTGGCCATTGAGGATACGATCGCGCACGTGATGGCAAAGCACCAGGTCGCGGAACATCCGAACCTGGATGAGATTTTTGAGGCGGACATGTGGGCGCGTCAGGTAGCGACGCAGTATCAACCGGTCTAATAGAAAGGTCAAACAATCAGGAAAGGTGGAACCCCGTTGGTACAAGTTTTAGCCATTGTTCTTGTGTTCGGACTGTTAGTGTTTATTCATGAGTTAGGACATCTTCTTCTTGCCAAACGCGCAGGAATTTTATGTCGAGAATTCGCCATTGGCATGGGGCCGAAATTGTTTTCGTTTGTAAAGGGCGAAACGCGGTATACGCTTCGCCTGCTGCCGATTGGCGGATTCGTGCGCATGGCCGGAGAGGATCCGGAAGTGATTGAGATTCATCACGGACAAGATGTAGGCCTTACGTTTGACAAAGACGGGAAAGTGACGCACATTATTCTTACGAACATCCGCAATCACCCGGAAGCGACTGTAGTGACGGTGAAAGAAGCTGATTTGGAGCATCAGCTGTTGATCCGGGGGATAGAGGACGGGGAAGAAGTGAGTTATCCTGTCCATCCGAAAGCGGTGATTTTGCAGCATAACCAAGAGACGCAGATCGCGCCTTATGATCGTCAGTTTGGCAGCAAAACGGTAGGACAACGCGCGGCTGCCATTTTTGCAGGACCGCTGGCTAATTTTTTGCTTGCGTTTGTATTGCTTACTGGATTGGGACTGGCTTACGGCGTTCCTGTAGATAAACCGATCATCGGGCAGACGATCCCGGATCAGCCAGCGGCGCAGGCCGGCTTGAAACAAGGGGATAAAGTGCTGTCCGTGGCCGGCAAGCCGATGAATACGTGGAAAGATATTGTTCAAATTGTGAGTGCATCACCCGGAAAAGAGCTAACTTTTGTTATTGAGCGAGAGGGAGAACAGTTTTCCGTGCCTGTTACCCCGGTGAAAGAGGGAGAGATCGGGAAGATCGGCGTGTATTCGCCGACATCCAAATCTCCGCTCGGCGCAGCCAAGTACGGGGCGGTAACGACATACGAGTTTTCCAAATTGATTTACCAAATGCTTGGTAAATTGTTTACCGGTCAAGTTCCGGTACAGGAGCTGTCGGGGCCGGTGGGGATTTTCAATTATACCTACAAAGCAGCGGAAAACGGGCTTGTCGTTCTTGTTCAGTGGGCGGCAGCGCTTAGTGTGAACTTAGGGATCATGAATTTGCTTCCGTTGCCGGCGCTCGATGGAGGAAGGCTGGTGTTTATTGGGATTGAAGCGTTGCGGGGACGACCGATTGACCCGCAAAAAGAAGGCATGGTTCATTTCCTTGGCTTTGCTTTCCTAATGGTGCTTATTCTCGTGGTAACATGGAACGACATTCAACGTTTCTTTTAATAAAACCATCATGTTTTGTCAGTTACAAGCCCCGGTATGAAAGCAACATATTCATGCTGTCATCCATTTTCACAGAAGTTACAAGTCGTATTTATGAGGAGGTAGAGTGTTGTGAAGCAATCCAAACTATTTCTCCCGACGCTTCGGGAGGTGCCGGCAGAGGCGGAAATTGCAAGCCACCAGCTAATGGTGCGCGCGGGGCTGATGCGTCAGCTTGTATCTGGCGTTTATACATATTTGCCGCTTGGACTTAGAGTTCTGCGCAAGGTGCAGGAGATCGTCCGCGAAGAGATGGATAGAGCAGGTGCGCAGGAAATTTCCATGCCGGCCATTCAACCCGCTGAATTATGGCAGGAAACAGGACGCTGGGATGCCTATGGCCCTGAATTAATGCGCCTCAAAGATCGCCATCATCGCGACTTTGTGCTCGGTCCGACGCATGAAGAGGTTGTGACCAGCCTTGTGCGGGATAACTTGAATACGTACAAAAAATTGCCGATTAACCTTTATCAAATTCAAACAAAATACCGTGACGAGGTGCGGCCACGCTTTGGGGTCATTCGTTCCCGCGAATTTATCATGAAGGACGCATACAGTTTTGATGTAAGCCGGGAAGGGTTGGACAAAAGCTACCAAAGCATGTACGATGCGTACACCCGCATCTTTACGCGGGCCGGGCTTACATTCCGGGCGGTCGAAGCGGATGCGGGAGCCATTGGAGGCAAGGGCACGCATGAATTTATGGCGCTGTCTGAAATCGGGGAAGATACCATCGCCTATTGCACGTCTTGCGACTACGCGGCAAACCTTGAAAAGGCCGAAGTTGTGTACAAGCCTGTTGCAGAGCGTACTGTGACAGAAGCGCCGATGGAAAAAGTGCCGACACCGGGCGTGAAAACGATCGAACAACTAATGAATCATTTCAATATGGAAGCGCGTCAGTTTATTAAAGCGCTCGTCTTTAAAGCGGACGATCGCTTTGTTGTTGCCCTTGTGCGCGGGGATCATGAGCTGAACGATGTGAAACTGAAGAATCTTGTCGATGCCAACGTGCTAGCGATGGCAACGGAAGAAGAAATGAAGAAACTAGGCATTCCGCTCGGCTTTGTCGGTCCGTTCCATCTGCCGGAGGGAGTGGAAGTGTACGCTGACCTCGCTGTGCAGGATATGGGAAGTGCGGTTGCGGGCGCAAACGAAAAAGACTACCACTATACACATGTGGTGCCAGGTCGCGATTTTACGGTACAAGCGTATGCGGATTTGCGCAATATTGTAGAGGGCGATGAATGTTCGCGCTGTGGCGGCCATATAGCGTTTGCACGCGGAATCGAAGTGGGTCATGTCTTCAAGCTAGGTACACGCTACAGCGAGAAGATGGGCGCAAAGTTCCTCGATGAGAATGGCAAAGAGCAACCGATGATTATGGGATGCTATGGTATCGGCATTTCTCGTATGGTGGCTGCGTGCGTGGAGCAGAACCATGACGAAAACGGTATTATTTGGCCTTGGTCGCTGGCGCCGTACCACATCCATGTTGTGCCGGTCAATGTGAAAAATGAAGAACAAAAACAACTGGCAGAATCCATTTACGAAATGCTTGGGCGAGCGGGATATGAAGTGCTACTTGATGACCGTCCGGAGCGCGCTGGTGTAAAATTCAAAGACGCGGATCTCATCGGCTTGCCGATTCGTGTGACGGTGGGCGGCAAAGCCAGTGAGGGGATTGTGGAATGTAAGGTGCGTAAAACCGGTGAAAGCCAGGATGTGCATGTGGACGAACTTTTGGCCCATATTCAACACTTTGCTACTTCACTACAATAATAAATAAGAAGCGGACAGGGTACTCCTTTTTTGGGGTACCTGCTTACTCTTGCAGGAGGAAGGTGCTATCATGGGGAATCACTTGGCGAAGCAGGAGCGTTTTAACCTTTTGCTTCAACAATTGGCCATTCCGCCTGAATTTGTCGAGAAATATTTTGTCGGCGGCCTGATTGATAAAGTGGATGTCTACCGACAGGAAAAGCGCTGGCACTTTTTTTTTGAGCTTCCGGAACTTTTGCCGTTGAATGTATATCAGGCATTTTATGCTAAGCTAACGCAAACGTTCAGCAATATCGCCGCCGTTGATTGCGATATGCGCTACGCGCAGCCGGTTCCGTTAGCGGGTTTTGTCAAAGAATATTGGCCGCTCATCGTGGAGAAAGTAACACCTCACATCAACTCCACGGCAACCTATTTAAAGAACGCTACTTATGAGGTGGAAGATAACAAATTGAAGCTGGGCGTGCTTGACACGTTTGCGATAGAAAAAATGAAGCAGCGCAAAGTGGATGACTGGATTAACCAGACGGTAAAAAAGCTGTGCGGGGAATCGTTGGTGGTCACCTATTACGTGGCGCGAAACGAAGAAACGTATCAACAGTTCGTGGAGCAGCGGGAGGAAGAAGATAGAACCCGTGCGATGGAGGCGCTGCTTGAAAAGCAGAAAGAGAAAGAAAAAATCGAAGCGAGCAAAGAGGCTGCCGTGGCAGGGAATGAACTGCAAATCGGTTACGAAATCAAAGAAGAGCCAATCCCGATCCGTGAGATTCAAGAAGAGATGGGCCGCACGGTTATTCAGGGACTGGTGTTTGGTACGGATATTCGCGAACTGCGCAGCGGGCGCACGCTGTGTATGTTTAACATTACCGACTACACGGATTCCCTACAGGTAAAAGTTTTTGCCCGCGACAAAGAAGACGTGCCAAAGCTGATGGCGATTAAAAACGGCATCTGGGTCAAAGTACGTGGTACAATCCAAGAAGATACATTTGCACGTGAGCTTGTCATGACGGCAAAAGATATTGTCCAGGTGCAGCCGACCGCTTCCCGGATGGACAACGCCACGGAGAAGCGCGTAGAATTTCATTGTCATACCAACATGAGCGCGATGGATGGCGTTGCTTCAGCGGAACGGTTAATCAAGCAGGCAGCTGAATGGGGACACAAAGCGATTGCCATCACCGATCACGCAGTAGCGCAGGCATTTCCAGAGGCGTTTTCTGCTGCGAAGAAATACGGCATTAAAGTGATCTACGGTATGGAAGCGAACGTGGTGCCTGACTCTGCAGTGATCGTGCACCAGCCGCAGAGCAGGGAACTTGCAGACGATACGTATGTTATTTTCGACGTGGAGACGACCGGTCTTTCCGTTGTTAACAACACGATTATTGAGATTGCTGGCGTTAAAATGAAAAACGGTGAAATTATCGGCCGCTACGAATCGTTTGTCAATCCGCACGAGCCGATTCCGCTGAATATCCAGCAACTGACCAACATTACTGACGATATGGTAAAAGATGCCCCGGAACTTGATCAAGTCATTCGTGAGTTTGTCGACTTCGTCGGTGACGCGGTGCTTGTAGCGCATAATGCGAAGTTTGATATGGGTTTTTTGCAGGCAAGCTTAAAGAAGGTTGGTTTGCCTCCGATCGGGAATCCGTTCTTTGATACGCTCGAACTTGCACGATTTCTATACCCCGGCATGCGCAACCACCGGCTGAATACGCTTGCGGAAAAATTCAATGTTAGCTTAGAGAATCATCACCGCGCTGTGGATGATTCCGAAGCAACCGGTCATATCTTTTTTCATATGCTAAAAGACGTGCTGGCACAGGATATTACCAACTTGGACGATTTGAACAACCATGTTGGGCTTGATCTGCAAAATGCGCGTCCGTTCCATTGCAATATTTACGCGCTGAATGAGATAGGCAAGAAGAACCTGTATAAGCTCATTTCCTTGTCTCATACTGAATACTTGTACAAAACGCCGCGCATTCCGCGCGCGCAAATTCAAAAGCATCGAGAAGGTTTGCTGATTAGTTCAGGCTGCGAAAAAGGCGAATTTTTTGAAACGGTCTTGAATAAAAGCCAGGAAGAAGCGGAAGAAGTTGCCCGTTTCTATGACATCTTGGAAATTCAGCCGATTGAGATCAATCGCCATCTGATTGAAAAACAGTTGGTGCCGAACGAGGCGGCGCTAATGGAAGCAAACCGCAAAATCGTGGAAATTGGTGAGAAGCTTGGTATCCCGGTTATTGCGACAGGCAATGTGCACTATGTGCATCCTTACGAAAAAGATTACCGGGAGATTTTAATTCACGGCATTACCGGCTTCAGCCCGCTGAAAGAGCAGTACAAGCCGGATGCTCATTTCCGCACGACCGAAGAGATGCTGGAAGAGTTCAGGTATTTGGGCGAAGAAAAAGCGAAGGAAGTTGTTATTACGAACCCGAATATGCTGGCCGACCAGTTTGAAGAGCTGGAAATTATTCCGAAAGATTTGTACACTCCGAAAATCGAAGGAGCGGACGAAGAAATCCGCACGATGAGCTATAACAAAGCAAAAGAATTATATGGAGACCCGCTCCCGGAAATTGTGGAGAAACGGCTGGAAAAAGAATTAAACAGTATTATCACGCATGGATTTGCCGTTATTTATTTGATTTCGCACAAGCTTGTAAAAAAATCAATCGAAGACGGCTATCTTGTTGGTAGCCGGGGCTCGGTCGGTTCGTCATTTGTCGCCACTATGACGGAAATTACGGAAGTAAATCCACTGCCCCCGCATTACCGCTGTCCAGAGTGCAAGCATAGCGAATGGTTTACGAAAGGCGAGTATGGTTCCGGGTTTGACCTTCCATCTAAGGATTGTCCGAAATGCGGCACGACGATGGTAGGCGACGGCCACGATATTCCGTTCGAAACGTTCCTTGGGTTTAAAGGAGATAAAGTTCCCGATATCGACTTGAACTTCTCAGGGGAATATCAGCCGCACGCCCATAACTACACGAAAGTGTTGTTTGGCGAGGATTATGTGTATCGCGCGGGAACGATCGGTACAGTGGCTGAGAAAACGGCGTATGGCTTTGTCCGCAAATACGCAGAAGAAAAAGGAAAGAACTGGCGCAACGCTGAAATGAGTCGCCTTGCGGCCGGGTGTACAGGTGTTAAACGAACAACGGGTCAGCACCCCGGGGGGATTATCGTCGTACCGGATTACATGGAGATATATGACTTTTGCCCGATCCAGTATCCAGCGGACGATAAAAATGCGGAATGGCGTACAACCCATTACGACTTCCACTCCATCCACGATAACCTGCTCAAGCTGGATATTCTCGGTCACGACGATCCGACGGTGATTCGGATGCTGCAAGATTTGACAGGCCTTGATCCGAAAAAAATTCCAGTCTGCGATCCGAAGGTCATGAAGATTTTCAGTGGCACTGAAGTGCTAGGCGTAACGCCTGAACAAATTGAAAGCAATGTCGGAACACTTGGTATTCCGGAATTTGGAACAAAGTTTGTCCGTCAAATGCTCGAAGATACCCGTCCATCTACATTTGCGGAACTTGTGCAGATTTCCGGTCTGTCACACGGCACAGACGTATGGCTCAACAACGCCCAGGAACTTGTGCGCAATGGTACATGTGAATTAAAAGACGTGATCGGATGCCGCGATGATATTATGGTCTATCTTATGCACAAAGGGCTTGAGCCTTCGTTTGCGTTTAAAATCATGGAGTCCGTAAGGAAAGGGAAAGGTCTTACGCCGGAGATGGAAGAAGAAATGAAGAAACACAACGTGCCGGATTGGTACATCTGGTCATGCAAGCAGATTAAGTACATGTTCCCGAAAGCGCACGCGACAGCGTATGTACTGATGGCGGTGCGGATTGCGTACTTTAAAGTGTATTATCCGATTCATTTCTATGCGACGTATTTTACCGTACGTGCAGACGACTTTGATATTGAGCTTGCAGTGCAGGGTTCCGCTGCGATTCGTGCACGTATGAAAGAAATTGCTGAAAAAGGCAATGACGCGCAACCGAAGGAAAAATCGCTGTACACGGTGCTTGAGATGTGTCTGGAGATGTGTGAGCGCGGTTTCAGCTTTAAAAATGTTGATCTGTACCGCTCGGACGCCACTAGGTTTATTATTGACGGCAATAGTCTGATTCCGCCGTTTAACGCGCTGGCAGGCGTGGGTACAAGCGCCGCGATTAACATTGTTAAAGCACGCGAGGAAGGCGAATTTCTGTCGATTGAAGACTTGCAGCAACGCGCACGTTGCTCGCGTTCCGTTATCGAATTGCTACAGCAACAGGGATGCCTTGACAGTTTGCCGGAAACGAACCAGTTGTCCCTATTCTAAAGAACGGCAACGCTCCTTGTTGGCACGTTATAGATGGCACCTGTTGCCTGAACGCGGTAATTATGCTATAATGCGTTTTGGTAATACTAAGTATACGTATCTAATGACGCGAAGAGTGGGGAAACCCACTCTTTCCTTTTAGCCAAATAAGCGTTCTAGCTATTTGCTGCACGATTCTATCGAACTTTGCTTAGGGGGTTTATGTTCTTGAGCCAACACGTAATCGCCGTGACAGAAGAACTTGTCACACCGATTCTTGAAGAAGAAAACTTGGAACTTGTCGAAATTGAGTACACAAAAGAAGGCGCTAACTGGTTTCTTCGCGTCTATATCGACAAAGAAGGAGGTGTGGATATCGAGGACTGCGGACGAGTCAGCGAAAAGTTAAGCAAGAAGCTGGATGAAGCGGATCCGATTCCAGGAGCTTATTTTCTCGAAGTTTCTTCTCCTGGAGCTGAGCGCCCGTTGAAAAAAGAAAAAGACTTTGAACGTGCCGTGGGCAGGCATGTGCATGTTACCACATACGAACCGATTAACGGAGCTAAAGTGTTCGAAGGCGAGCTCATATCTTACGATGGAAAACAATTGGAGATTAAAGAAGGGAAAACAAGCGTGGTCATTCCACGGGAAAAAGTGGCCAGTGCCCGGCTTGCCATTGTGTTTTAATGTTTGAAAGGAGGATAAGGGATAACGATGAATGCCGAATTCATTGAAGCTTTAAACGAGATAGAAAGAGAAAAAGGAATTAGCAAAGAGGTGCTAATTGAAGCGATTGAAGCGGCGCTGGTCTCCGGTTATAAACGCAATTTTAACTCCGCGCAAAACGTGCGTGTTGATATTAACCGCGAGCTGGGGAACGTCCGAGTTTTTGCCCGCAAAACAGTGGTAGAAGAAGTAACAGACCCTCGTTCGCAAATTTCACTCGAAGAAGCCCAAGAAATCGATCCTAACTACATGGTTGACGACATTATTGATATGGAAGTTACGCCGCGTGATTTCGGCCGCATTGCCGCACAGACGGCCAAGCAGGTTGTAACGCAGCGCATTCGTGAGGCTGAGCGTGGCATTATTTATAACGAGTTTGTCGATCGTGAGCAAGATATTATAACAGGTATTGTCCAACGCCAGGATCATCGTTTTTATTATATTGATCTTGGCAAAGTAGAAGCGCTTATGCCGCTCAATGAAAAAATGCCGAACGAGACATTTAAGCAGGGAGATCGCGTTAAAGCATTTATTACGAAGGTTGAAAAGACGACGAAGGGGCCACAGATCTTTGTGTCTCGCACGCACCCGGGTTTGCTCAAGCGTCTATTTGAATTGGAAGTGCCGGAGATTTTTGATGGTGTAGTAGAGATTAAATCGGTAGCGCGCGAAGCAGGCGATCGCTCCAAAATTGCAGTATATTCATCCGATCCAAATGTGGATCCGGTTGGCGCTTGTGTTGGACCTAAGGGAATGCGCGTGCAGACGATTGTCCAGGAGCTAAAGGGCGAAAAGATCGATATCATGAAATGGTCAGAAGACCCCGCAGAGTATGTAGCCAATGCTCTTAGCCCGTCCAAAGTCATGCACGTAACGGTATACGAAGCGGAAAAAATGACGCGCGTCATTGTACCTGACTATCAGCTATCTCTCGCCATCGGCAAGCGTGGACAGAACGCGCGTTTAGCTGCTAAGCTGACCGGTTGGAAGATTGACATTAAGAGCGAGAGCCAGGCCGCAGAGGAAGGTTTTGTCTACAGTGAGCCGGTGTCCGTCGTATCCAAAGACAAAGCCGATGAGTCGAAAGACGAATGGATGCAGAACGAGGCGTACGAACAGGAGAACGAAGAGGAAAACAAGCCGGTGGAAGAAGCACCTGCTTCAAATGCCGGGGATGAAAGGGAGTAGATTTTCGTGAAAACGAGAAAAACTCCACAAAGAAAATGCATCGCCACCCAGGAGATGTTCGATAAGCGCGATTTGCTGCGCATCGTGCGGACGCCGGAGGGTGAAATCAAAATTGATCCAACTGGCAAAGCCTCCGGGCGTGGCGCGTATGTTTCCCGTTCTTGGGAAGCTTTTGAAATTGTGAAGAAGAAGAAGCTTCTCAATCGCGCCTTGAAGGCAGAAGTGACGGATGAAATGTATGAGGAGCTAGAACGCGAATTTGCGAGGCTTGTGCGCAAATGAACAAAGTGGAGCAAATGCTCGGCCTCGCGCAGCGGGCCCGCAAGATTATTACGGGTGAAGAATTCGTCATCAAAGCGATCCGCCAGGGACAGGTGCGCTTGGTCATCTTGGCGGAAGACGCATCCCCGAACACTCGCAAAAAGGTAATGGATAAGTGCAGCAGTTACCATGTCCCCTGCGAGACGTACGGCGACCGCTGTACGCTCGGCGCTGCGCTTGGGAAGGAGCAACGAGTCGTCATCGGCGTAACTGACGTCGGCTTTGCAGCAAGATTGACACAGTTGATTCACCAATAACTGTCGGGGGTGGATACATGAGTAAGCTAAGAGTGTATGAGTATGCTAAGCAGCTTGACATTAGTAGCAAGCAGCTAATTAATTTGCTTCATAAACTTGACATATCGGTTAATAACCATATGAGCACGCTGGAAGACAGCATAGTGCAAAAGGTAAAACAACATTTAAAACAAGTTAAAGAACGCGCAGACAGTCAACAACAAAAGCGCGATACGGAAAAGAGTGGTAAGATGGAGAAAAATCAAGAACAGGCAAAACGGAATGTAAAAAATGAAGGTAAAGGAAACGGAAGTCAAGGAAACAAAGGAAATGGAAAAAGTAAGCAGGGTAACAAGCCGAAAGTGGGGGCAAAACCGCCGCGTGAAGATCGTCACCATTTGAGTCGCGGTAAAACAATGCAGAAGTCAAACGCCCGCCCGAAACGTTTCGACGATAACAAAAAATCGGCTGAATCGAATAAAGCGCTTAAACGTCCAAGTAAATCACAACAACCAAAGCCGGAGGTGAAGGTGGATAAAATCACTGTATCCGGTTCGATGACGGTAGCGGAGCTGGCCAAAAAAATTAAAAAATCACCTTCCGAAATTATTAAAAAATTGTTTGGACTTGGCGTAATGGCTACGATTAACCAAGAACTTGATCTGGATACCATCCATTTGATTGCCTCCGATTATGACATTGAAGTTGAGGAAAAAATCGAAGTGGACTATAGTGATTTTGAAAATATCGAAGAAGTGGATGATCCGGAAAGCTTAGAAGAACGTCCGCCGGTTGTTACGATTATGGGGCACGTTGACCATGGAAAAACGACGTTGCTTGATGCCATCCGCGAGACAAACGTAACATCGACGGAAGCCGGCGGTATTACGCAGCATATCGGTGCATACCAGGTTGTAAAACACGGCAAGAAAATTACATTCCTTGATACGCCAGGACACGCTGCGTTCACAACGATGCGCGCGCGCGGCGCACAGGTTACAGACATCGCCATTATTGTGGTGGCGGCCGATGACGGTGTTATGCCACAGACAGTAGAAGCCATTAGCCATGCGAAGGCGGCCAACGTGCCAATTATTGTGGCGGTAAATAAAATGGATAAACCGACCGCCAACCCTGACCGAGTAAAACAGGAATTGATGGAACATGGGCTTGTGCCGGAAGATTGGGGCGGTGACACAATTTTTGTGCACGTTTCGGCCCTTAAGCGCGAAGGATTGGACGACATTTTGGAAATGATTTTGCTTGTAGCGGAAGTGCAAGAGTTGAAAGCCAACCCGAATAAGCGCGCGCGCGGCACGGTTATCGAGGCCGAGCTTGATCGAGGAAAAGGTCCGGTAGCGACCGTTCTTGTGCAATCCGGTACGCTGAGAGTCGGAGATCCGATCGTTGTTGGTACGGCGTATGGACGCGTTCGTGCGATGATGAACGACAAAGGCCGCCGTATCAAAGAAGCTCCGCCGTCCACCCCAGTGGAGATTACCGGGTTGAATGACGTGCCGCAGGCTGGTGACCAGTTCATGGTATTCGAGGACGAAAAAATGGCGCGCCAAATTGGTGAACGCCGGGCAGCGACCCGCCGTGAAAAGGAACTGCGCGCCTCCGCACGCGTATCGCTTGACGATTTGTTCAATCAAATCAAAGAAGGCGATATGAAGGAAATTAACGTCATTATCAAAGCGGACGTGCAAGGTTCGGTAGAAGCGTTGCGCGGCTCGCTTGAAAGAATCGATATTGAGGGCGTGCGCGTAAAAATTATTCACACAGGCGTCGGGGCAATTACGGAATCCGACGTAATTTTGGCTTCTGCATCCAACGCGATTATCATCGGCTTCAACGTGCGTCCGGAACCGAACGCGCGTGCGACCGCGGAAGCGGAAAAAGTCGATATTCGTCTCCATCGCATCATTTACAAGGTCATCGAAGAAATCGAAGCGGCTATGAAAGGTATGCTTGAACCGGTATACGAAGAGAAGGTGATCGGTCAGGCCGAGGTGCGCCAGACATTTAAAGTATCCCGCGTCGGAACGATCGCAGGTTGCTATGTAACGGACGGCAAAATTCAGCGCGACGCCGGCATTCGTGTGATTCGTGATGGTATTGTGATTTATGAAGGAAAAATCGACACGCTCAAGCGTTTTAAAGACGATGCGCGCGAAGTGGCACAGGGTTACGAGTGCGGTGTGACGATTGAAAAATTCAATGACATCAAAGAAGGGGACATCCTCGAAGTGTTCGTCATGGAGGAAGTCGCCCAATAACCTTGGCTGCGCAAGCACAGATAGAACGAGGTGAATATGATGGGCAACATTCGTACGAATCGTGTAGGCGAACAAATTAAAAAAGAATTAAGCCAAATTTTACAACAGGAAATAAAAGATCCGCGCATCGGATTCGTTACTATAACCGGCGTGGAAGTATCTGGCGACTTATCGATTGCCAAAGTGTTTATCAGTGTGCTCGGCGGAGATGAACAGAAGGTAGATACGATGCGAGCTCTTGAAAAAGCGAAAGGATTTATGCGCTCTGAAATTGGGCGCCGCATTACTCTCCGGCATACGCCCGATTTGGTGTTCAAGTTCGATGAATCCGTTGAGTACGGCAGTCGAATTGAGTCGCTGCTGAACCAAATTAATCAGGGAAAAGGGGAAGACAGACAATGAGTTCCTATCAGGCATCCCTGGAAGCGGCTGTACGTTTTATTCATCGGCATCAGCATTTTCTCGTTGTAAATCACGTAAATCCTGATGGGGATGCCACCGGCTCCCTGCTTGCGATGGGCTGGCTTTTGCGCCAGCTCGGCAAGCGGGTGACGCTTGTGAATGAAGGAGAAACTCCTGCCAAATTTAGTTTTTTGCCTGGGGCGGATGCGATTGTGAACATGTCCACCCGGACAGAGCACGATACATACGATGCCGTTATTACATGCGATTGTGCTGATTTCGCCCGCATCGGGGAAGTGGCGGCATGGTTCGCTCCGAAATGCGAATTGCTTAACATTGACCACCATCCCACAAATGATTTATTTGGAGATGTAAATCTGGTGCGTATAGACGCGGCCGCAACGGCGGAGGTCATCTTTGATCTGGTGAAATTTATGGAGCTTACCATTAACGCTGAATTGGCAACTTGCCTGTATACCGGTCTGTTGACGGACACCGGCGGGTTTCGCTATTCCAATACGACGCCGCGCGTGATGGAAGCTGCGTCCGAATTATTGAAGCACGGGGTAGAACCTGCGCGCATCGCAGAGCAGGTGCTTGAGACCATTACAAAGGCGCATGTCGAGCTATTGCGTCGTGCTTTGCAAACGCTGGAACTAATGGACGGCGACCGCGCCGCTTACCTAACCGTTACGCTCGCTGATATGGCGAAGACAGGCGCGGGCAATGATGATACGGAAGGGCTTGTTACTTATGCTCGTAACATCGAAGGTGTGGAAGTAGGCGTACTGTATAAAGAAGTTGCGGGCGGCAAAGTGAAAGTCAGCTTTCGTTCGCGCAGTGAAGTCGATGTCGCGGCGATCGCCAAATCACTGGGCGGTGGCGGGCACATTCGTGCTGCCGGCTGCACGGTGGAAGGGACACTTGCGGAGGTTAAAGCAGTCGTTTCACAAAAAGTAAGCGCGGTGTTGCGAAAATGTGGTGAGCGGGCATGAGCATACTTTCAGGCATCCTTCCTTTATACAAGCCAGCTGGAATGACGTCGCACGACTGCGTAATGAAAGTGCGGAGAATTACGCGCATGAAAAGAGTGGGCCACACCGGTACGCTGGATCCAGGTGTCACCGGAGTGCTTCCCATTTGCATCGGCCCGGCGACCAAAGTTGCAGATTATCTGCATGAGGTGCCGAAAGTGTATCGGGCGACGATGAAGATAGGAACGGCGACCGATACGCAGGACGCTAGCGGAGTGGTCGTTGAGCGTAAAAGCGTCGAGCCACCGTTAACCGAAGCGCAAGTTCGCGCCGTACTCGCCCGCTTTATTGGCGAATTCGAACAGGTGCCACCAATGTATTCAGCGGTAAAAGTGGGCGGCAAGCGATTGCATGAATGGGCGCGGCAGGGCAAAACGGTAGAAAGGAAACCGCGCCGCGTCACCGTTTATGAGATGACAATCGAAAACATGGCGCTTGAGCGCGAACAACCTGAGGTTACGTTCACCGTGACATGCTCCAAAGGAACGTATATTCGAACGCTGTGCGTCGATATTGGTGCTGCGCTTGGGTTTCCGGCCCATATGACTCGTTTGCAGCGCATTAAAAGCGGGCCCTTTACTTTGGACGAGTGCGTAACGCTAGAACAAGTGGAACAGGCTCAGGCCGAGGGGAGGCTTGCGGAACTGCTGTATTCACTTGATCAAGGGCTGACGCAGTATCCGGCAGTGACAGTCCCCGCAGGCCGTGTCAAGGCGATCCTCAACGGACTAAATCAGCGTCACTTGAAGGGCGGTAACTGGCAAATCGGGGACAGGCTTCGCTTATACAGCCCGGATGGATCTTTTCTTGCGCTACACGAAGTGATAGATATAGATAGAGAAAAAGGTGTCGAATCCAAACCTGTCAGAGTGTTTCCGGAGGGGGAGGCATAAATGGAAATTCAACGTTTGCATTATCCGCTGCCGCCTGATTTTCAGGGCGAGGTGTGCGTACTGGCTATGGGGTACTTCGACGGTGTGCATGTTGGACATCGCCGCGTTATTCAAAAAGCGATTGATATAGCGAAATCGCTCGGCGTAAAGTCGGCGGTTATGACATTTGATCCACACCCGCGCGAAGTGCTTGGTCAAAGCGGGTATACCCAGTACTTAACGCCTATCGATGAAAAGCTTGAACAGATGAAGAAAATGGGGGTAGATATTGCTTACGTTGTTTATTTCGACATTTCGTTCGCCGCCATTTATCCGGAGGACTTCATTGACGAGTTTTTGGTGCAGCTTTGTCCGAAACATGTAGTGGTCGGATTTGATTATACGTTCGGACATAGGGGGAAAGGTACGGCCATTACGCTCAAAGAACACGCGAACGGCCGCTACGGCGTTGAGGTGATTGCACCGGTAAACCGGTTCGGCGAAAAAATTAGCAGCACGTTGATTCGTGAATATTTGTACAGTGGAAAAATTGTTGAAGCGACACAATTCCTTGGTCGTCCATACCGGGTGCGCGGCACTGTTGTGCACGGGGAAAAACGTGGGCGAACCATCGGATTTCCGACAGCCAATATCCAGCTGTCTGCTCCATACATCGTTCCGCGGAACGGTGTGTACGGTGTGCGTGTCGAACTGGAAGATAAAACGTATTATGGTGTCATGAACGTGGGAATTAAGCCCACGTTTGAAAACGAGCGGAAAGAAAAGTCGCTGGAAGTGCATCTGTTTGATTTTGCGGGTGATATCTACGGCAAAGCGATAGAAGTAGAGTTTTGGTTTTTTATTCGCGAAGAACAGAAGTTTTCCAGTGTCGACGCGCTGGTTGTGCAGATTCACGAAGATGTCGAAACGGTGAAAAAACAGTTTGCGAAATATTCAATTGTGTAGGGACAGGGGTTTACTCTATCTTGTGCGTATGATATAATATGTTTCGTTAAGTTAATAACCATGGCTTGGAAGATCGACTCACCGACGGTTTTCTAGGGCATTGGGGATTTTTATGAGGAGGTGAACAGGATGGCACTGACGCAAGAACGGAAGCAACAGCTGATTCAGGAATTCCGTACTCATGAATCTGATACAGGATCTCCAGAAGTACAAATCGCTATCCTTACTGAGAAAATTAACTACCTGAACGAGCATTTGCGCGTGCACAAGAAAGACCACCATTCTCGTCGTGGTCTTCTGAAGATGGTAGGTCAACGCCGCAACTTGCTTGCTTATCTGAAAGATAAGGACATTGCTCGTTACCGTGAGTTAATTGACAAATTAGGCTTGCGCCGATAAGCAAAAGCGGGGTTTCCCCGCTTTTTTCATGCCTGAAAATTTTGGATATGTTTGGATACATTTTTTCCTTATTATTTCTATTCAGTGCAGGAGATACTAAAAAAATGACGAAATGATACTTTTTGTTGAGCAAGAGAGGAGGCATTTATAGGTTTATGGATATGGATGTGAAAATATACGAGTTTGACCTTGCGGGACGAAAAATGTCGATCGAATACGGCAAACTCGCTAAGCAGGCCAACGCAGCGGTGCTCGTCCGCTATGGCGATTCTGCGGTACTGAGTACGGTAACGGCATCCAAAAAGCCGTCTCAACTCGATTTTTTCCCGCTTACAGTAAACTATGAAGAGCGGTTATATGCCGTTGGAAAAATCCCGGGCGGTTTCATTAAGCGTGAGGGACGTCCAAGCGAAAAAGCAACGTTGGCGAGCCGTCTGATTGACCGTCCGATCCGTCCGCTATTCCCGGAAGGTTTTCGCAATGAAGTGCAGGTTGTCAATACGGTGCTATCCGTAGATCAGGATTGCTCAACAGAAATTGCCGCCATGATTGGAACGTCCGCCGCGCTTTCCATTTCTGACATTCCGTTTCATGGACCGATCGGCGGCGTTATTGTAGGCCGTGTAAATGGCGAGTTCTTCATCAATCCGACCGTCGAACAGATGGAAAAAAGCGATTTACACCTAACTGTAGCCGGTACGTATGACGCAATCAACATGGTGGAAGCAGGCGCTAACGAAGTGCCGGAAGAAACGATGTTAGAAGCGATCATGTATGGCCATGAAGAAATTCGCAAAATCGTAAAAGAAATTGAGAAAATGGTTGCCGAAGTCGGTAAAGAAAAAATGGAAGTGGAACTGCATTCCATCGATCCGGAGATGGAGGCAGCCGTTAAAGAATATGCGGAAGCCCGACTGCTTGAAGCGGTACGGATTGAGGAAAAGCAGGCGCGCTACGACGCGATTGAGGCGATTAATGAAGAAACGCTCACGCATTTCGCGGAAATCTATCCGGAACAGGAAGCGATGTTGCTAGAAATTTTGCATGACATTGTGAAAAAAGAAGTGCGCCGTCTTATTACGCATGAAAAAGTTCGTCCAGATGGTCGTGCGCTGGATGAAATCCGGCCGATTTCCTGCGAGGTCGACCTGTTGCCGCGCACGCACGGTTCCGGTCTGTTCACGCGCGGACAAACCCAGGTGCTTAGCGTATGTACGCTTGGGGCGCTTGGTGATGTGCAAATTCTCGATGGCCTCGGCCTTGAAGAATCGAAGCGGTTTATGCACCACTATAATTTCCCACCTTATAGCGTAGGAGAAGCCCGTCCATTGCGCGCGCCGGGACGCCGTGAAATCGGGCATGGTGCGTTGGGTGAACGCGCGCTGGAGCCGGTTATTCCAAGCGAAGATGTGTTCCCTTATACGATTCGCCTTGTGTCCGAAGTGCTTGAATCGAACGGTTCTACTTCCCAGGCAAGTATTTGTGCAAGCACACTGGCGTTGATGCAGGCCGGGGTGCCGATTAAAGCTCCGGTAGCCGGTATCGCGATGGGGCTTGTAAAAGATGGCGAGCATATCAGCGTTTTGACGGATATCCAAGGGATGGAAGATCATCTGGGCGATATGGACTTCAAAGTGGCAGGCACACGTAAAGGTGTTACCGCGCTACAGATGGACATTAAGATTGAAGGAATTAACCGTCAAATTCTCGAGCAGGCGCTCAAGCAGGCACGCGAAGGCCGGTTGTTTATTCTCGACAAAATGGAAGAGGCGATCAAGGAGCCGCGCAAAGGGCTGTCACCGTATGCGCCCAAAATTACGACTCTGCGTATCAATCCGGACAAAATCCGTGATGTTATCGGGCCAAGCGGCCGTGTCATCAACAAGATTATCGAAGAAACTGGCGTGAAAATCGACATTGAACAGGATGGCCGCGTTTATATTGCTTCCGTGGATTCGGAAATGAACGAAAAGGCGAAGCGCATCATCGAAGATATTGTGCGTGAAGTTGAAGTCGGACAAGTATATAATGGCACCGTGAAGCGCATCGAGAAATTCGGCGCGTTTGTGGAGCTATTCTCCGGCAAAGAGGGGCTTGTTCACATTTCCCAGCTTGCGGAAGAGCGCGTAGGCAAAGTAGAAGATGTCGTAGCCATTGGGGATAAACTAATGGTAAAAGTTACGGAGATCGATAATCAAGGCCGTATTAATCTTTCGCATAAAGCGGTATTAAAAGAACAAAAGCAAAAAGAACGAGCGGCCGCTCAGGTTAACAATAAACAGTAAGCCAGAAAATAGCGACGTGTGACTCTGAGTCAGTCGCTATTTAATTTTTTATATTCTATCAAATAGGACAGAAAAAAGCATATTTGTTGCTAGCTATAGTCATTTTTCTGCTTTGTCCGCATACGATGGTACAAACCTATTGGTGTGCGGGAGTGGTGGATATCATGAAAAGATTGCTTGCGGTGCTTTGTTTTACTTTTCTTTTATATAGTGTTATGACTTCGGAACCCGTAAATTCCTATATTGCATCACGCAAAAAGGATCAGGAGACGCTTCAGACCCAAACGGTGCAATGGGAGGCAAAGATAAAGGAGCTTGCGAGAACGAAAAATGTCCCTCCGGTGGACGCGCGCATTGATCCGATTTGGAAAGGGATTCCCGGCTATAACGGATTGGTTATTGACGAAGAAGCGAGCATAAAGCGGATGCTTCATGCTGGCAAATGGGACGAGTCACTTATTGTTTACCGCGAAGTTGAGCCGTCCGTCCAGATTGACCAACTGTCTCCGGCTCCTATCTATCGTGGAAATCCGGCCAAGCCAATGGTTTCAATTATGATTAACGTTGCTTGGGGGAATGAATACTTGGATTCTATTTTAAAGACGCTTGAGAAAGAAAATGTAAAAGCAACGTTTTTCTTGGACGGCAGTTGGACGAAAAAATATCCGGACGAAGCGAAAAAAATTGTCCAATCAGGCCATGAAATTGGCAGTCATGCGTATTCGCATCCGAATATGAGCAAGCTTTCTTTAACAAGGATCGAACAGGAAATCACAAAAACAAACGCGGTAATTACAGAAGCGACAGGGATTACACCGACGTTATTCGCACCTCCTTCTGGAGATTTTGACCAACGGGTCGTTAATATGGCCGCGCGTTATCATTTGAAGACAATTCTTTGGACGGCGGATACAGTGGATTGGCGTAAACCATCTCCAGAAATATGGTTCCGTACAGTTGTCCCAAAAATCAATAATGGCGCTCTCATTCTGATGCATCCAACGTCTCCGACCGCCGAAGCACTTCCACGGCTCATTCAGTATATAAAAGAAAAGAAATTGGCGCTCGGCACGGTAAGCGAAACCCTATCTACCAGGCGCGTTCCCCCTATTGAGTGAAAAACATAAGTTTGCTATAGTAAGAAAATATGTGACATTCTTGTCATCTGGAGGAGGAAGGCGTAGTGATAGAAAAATACACGCTAGAAAACGGCGTGCGCGTCATTATCGAAAAAATTCCAACGGTTCGCTCTGTAGCCCTTGGTGTTTGGATCGGAACAGGGTCGAAATTTGAAAGCATAGAATGGAACGGAATTTCTCATTTTATTGAACATATGCTTTTCAAAGGCACAGCAACGCGGTCGGCCAAACAAATCGCCGAAGCATTTGACCAAATTGGCGGACACGTGAATGCCTTTACTTCCAAAGAGTATACATGCTATTATGCGCGGGTGCTTGATGAGCATGCGGCGGTCGCGCTTGATATTTTGGCCGATATGTATTTTAATTCGGTATTTGATGAGCAGGAATTACAAAAGGAAAAAAATGTGGTAATTGAAGAAATCCGCATGTATGATGATACACCTGACGATTTAGTACACGATATCGTGGCTAAGGCGTGTTATGAGACCCACCCGCTCGGTTACAGTATTCTTGGCACGGAGGAAGTGCTGAATCGTCTTACTCGCAATGATATCCACCGTTACATAGAGGCGCGTTATACGCCGGAGCAAACAGTGATTGCGGTAGCAGGCAATGTATCGGATAAGCTGCTTAGCGAAATTTCTCGCTATTTCTCCGGATACAAGCGCGTTACTAAAGAACTAACACCGGATGTAAAACCGGATTTTACAGCTGGCGCGATTTGCAAGCAGAAAGATACGGAACAAGCGCATCTTTGTCTTTCATTTCCCGGATATGAGGTGGGACACAAGGACATTTATTCGTTAATTTTGATGAATAACGTGCTCGGCGGTAGTATGAGTTCGCGTCTGTTCCAGGAAGTACGTGAAGAACGCGGGTTGGCCTACTCCGTATATTCTTACCATTCCGCATTTAAAAATGCAGGTACATTTACGCTGTATACCGGAACGGCGACCAAGCAGCTTGAAGAAGTATATAACGTAATGATACATACGGTCGCCGAATTGCGTGACAAGGGGATTACGGCCGAAGAACTGAAGAAAGGGAAAGAGCAGTTGAAAGGCAGCTTGATGCTGAGCTTGGAGAGCACCAACAGCCGCATGAGTCGTCTCGGCAAAAATGAGCTTTTACTTAAGCGTCATATAGAGCTGGACGAAATGATTCAGCGTGTGGAAAATGTTACACTAGAGAATGTGAAAAAAGTAGCGGAAGATATCTTTTCACAGCCGATGGCAATGGCGCTTGTTAGTCCGCTTGAAGCAATTCCAGATTATATGAGGAGCGATATCTTTGTACGATGCTAATGTAGATGTAACGGTAAAGATCACGGTTTTTCCTGGTAACGAAGACATTGGTTTGCCTGAGAAAATGACGGAGCTTGCGAGCGGCTTTGACCTTAAAGCCGCGGTAGATGCTCCCGTAACGCTTCAGCCCGGTGAGCGCGCGCTGATTCCGACCGGTTTTGCGATGGCGATGCCAGCGAACTTGGAAGCACAGGTGCGTCCGCGCAGCGGATTGGCATACAAAAAAGGAATTACCACACTGAATTCGCCCGGTACCATTGATGCGGATTACCGGGGAGAGGTCGGCGTTATTTTAATTAACCACGGATCGGAGCCGTTTGTGATTGAGCGGGGAGACCGCATCGCCCAGCTTGTATTTCAGTGGGTGCCGCGCGTGCATCTGAAGCAAGTGGACAGGCTTGAAGAAACAGAGCGCGGTAGCGGAGGCTTTGGACATACAGGAGTGTAAAGAAAGAGGGAGATGTTTTTCTTCCTCTTTTTTTAATTGTGGAAAAGACGAATGTCCTCCCCTTGTTTTATCTATTTATATTGTATAAAAGCAAATTCAGCATGCGGGGAGGCGGTTCAATGCGGTACAGCGAACTTGGCGGAAAAGAAATTATTGATTTGGATAATGGTGAGCGAATGGGGGTAGTGGGGCAATCCGATCTGGTTATTGATCCAGATACGGGCAAAATCGAGTCCATTATTATTCCGGCAAGCGGTTTACTTGGATTTGGCAAGAAAAAAGAAGAGATGATGATTCCGTGGAAAGCCATCCGTAAAATCGGAAGCGAAATGATTATTATCGAAATGAAGCCGGGAACGTTGATAAAAGAATAGTGGAAAGGATGGGTGGGCATTTGTCACCACACCGGGCACCTACGAATACGATGAGGGTAGAAATGCAACGAATTTCGGGAAACCATGGCTGCGGCGGTCGTTTTGTGCTTTATCTTGGCGCAGGTTTGCAGTAAAATGGTTTGAAAGGGGTTATCTTATGCTGACAGGAATTCATGCTGCCTTCATCGGGGGCGATGCCCGCCAGCTTGAAGTCATCAAGAAATTTATCGAATTGGATGCCGCGGTAACCCTCATCGGCTTTGATAATTGGGAGAGCAACTTCACTGGAGCGGTGAAGCGTCCGCTTTCTGCTGATGTCTTGCGCGATGTGGATGCTTTGATTCTACCGATTGTAGGGTCGGACGATAAGGGGTATGTTGAAAGTATTTTTTGTTCTAAACCCCTGCAATTAACGGAAGAGCTTTTGACGGTGCTTCCTTCCCGCTGCTGCATTTATACGGGGATGGCCCGCAGCTTTCTGAGAAACATGGCTGCGCTTCACAATCTCAGTTTGCAGGAATTTCTGAACCGTGATGATGTGGCGATTTATAATTCCATTCCCACAGTGGAAGGCGCGCTTATGATGGCAATCCAAAATACTGATTTTACTATTCATAACTCTATCAGTCTGGTTCTCGGATTGGGCCGGGTTGGTTTATCCATGGCGCGCGTTTTGCACGCGCTTGGTGCTCACGTGCGCGTGGGTGCCCGCAAGTCGGCAGATTTGGCCCGTATCTTCGAGATGGGATTGACCCCATTCCATATCGATGAACTAAGCCAACATGTTGATGACGCGGACTTGATTTTTAATACGATCCCCCACCTTGTCATTACAGCAAAGGTGATTGCCAATATGCAACACCACGCTTTAATTATTGATTTGGCCTCCAAACCGGGCGGCACCGATTTCCGGTATGCGGAGAAGAGGGGGATTAAAGCGATCCTTGCTCCTGGTTTACCTGGAATCGTTGCTCCGAAAACAGCGGGACAGATTACTGCCAATATACTGTCACGTCTCGTTTTTGAACAAATGGTAAACGGGAGGAATCAAAATGGATCTCAAGGGTAAAACGATCGGCTTCGGGCTGACAGGTTCGCATTGCACATTTGCAGAAGTAATGCCAGAGATTCAAAGGTTGGTAGATGCAGGCGCGAACATTATTCCTGTTATTAGCCATACGGTGGCTACGACGGATACCCGTTTTGGCAATTCTAGCGATTGGCAGGCGCAATTGCGCGCGATTACCGGAAATGAAATTATCTCGACGATTGTGGACGCGGAGCCGTTCGGACCGTCGAAAAAGTTGGACCTTATGATCATTGCCCCTTGCACGGGCACGTCCATCAGCAAACTTGCCAATGCAATGACGGACAGCGCAGTAATGATGGCGACAAAAGCAACGCTTCGCAACTTGCGGCCGGTCGTCATCGCGATATCGACGAACGACGGACTCGGTCTGAATGCGGCGAATATTGCAAAACTTGTTGCAACCAAGAATATTTACATGGTGCCGTACGGCCAGGATGCGCCGGACAAAAAGCCGAATTCTCTTGTCGCCCGCATGGAACTGCTTAAGGAGACGTGCGAAGCGGCGCTCGAAGGAAGACAGCTTCAACCGATGTTGGTGGAGAAATACCGCTATATGCAATAGTAATTTTTGCTATTTTCATCTATAAAAATATTATGTAGGCTGTGCAATATGTTCAGTAAAATGCGAAGGAGTGGGGAAGATGGAGAAAAAGAATGGATATCATGTTGCAGTTGTAGGTGCTACTGGCGCAGTAGGAGAACAGATGCTGAAGATGCTGGAGGAGAGGCAATTCCCACTTACGTCTTTGAAGGTACTGGCTTCCGCCCGTTCGGCTGGTAAGACAGTTAAGTTCAAAGGAGAAGATATCGTTATTGAGGAAGCGACTCCGGACGCATTTGAAGGCGTACAAATCGCCCTGTTTAGCGCAGGCGGCAGCGTAAGCAAGGCGCTCGCCCCGGAAGCGGCAAAGCGTGGCGCGATTTGCATCGACAATACAAGCGCGTTCCGCATGGACCCGAATGTGCCGCTTGTTGTACCGGAAGTAAACGCGGATGCGCTCAAGGAGCATCATGGTATTATCGCTAACCCGAATTGCTCAACAATTCAGATGGTGGTTGCTCTGGAGCCGTTGCGTCAACAATACGGAATTGAGCGTATTATTGTGTCTACTTATCAGGCGGTATCCGGTGCAGGGGCCAAGGCGATTCAGGAACTGTGCAACCAAACGGAAGCGATTATTCGCGGCGAAGAAGTGAAAAAAGAAGTATTGCCGGTCGGATCACTGCCGAAAAAGCATCAAATCGCCTTTAATGCCATTCCGCAAATTGATGTGTTCTTGGATAATGGCTTTACGAATGAAGAGATGAAAATGGTGCGCGAAACGAAGAAAATTTTTTCTGATGACTCGATCGCGGTCGCTGCGACATGCGTACGTATTCCGGTTATCAAAGGTCATTCGGAGTCCGTATATGTAGAGCTTAAAAACGATTATGACCTGGCGGAAGTACGCTCACTCCTTGCGAACGCGCCAGGCATTGTTGTTCAGGATAATCCCGAAGAACAGGTATATCCGATGGCGATCGATGCGGCTGATAAAGTCGAAACGTTCGTCGGTCGCCTGCGCCGCGATCTTGACAATCCGCGGGGCTTGCATATGTGGATTGTTTCCGATAACCTGTTAAAGGGTGCGGCATGGAACGCAGTGCAAATCGCCGAGGAACTTGTGAAACGGAACTTAATTAAGGAGCAATGAGAGCAGCATGAGAATAATTGTCCAGAAATTCGGGGGTTCGTCTTTGACGACCGCCGAAAAAAGAGAGCGTGCGATTTACCACATTCTTAAAGCGCTGGAAACAGGGTACAGAGTATGCGTCGTTGTATCTGCTATGGGGCGAAAAGGCGATCCGTACGCGACCGATACTTTACTTGATTTGATTAAAGAAAATGGGAACACTCTCGGTAAGCGGGAGCTTGATATGCTGATGGCGTGCGGCGAGGTCATTTCGGCCGCGACGATGGCCAGTATGCTAAACGCCAAGGGGCTTGATACGATTGTACTTACAGGCGGCCAGGCCGGCATTTTGACAAATGATGACTATACAAATGCCCAGATCTTAACGATTAATCCGCAGCGCATTCAGCGTGAACTGGAACAGGGCAAAGTGGTTATCGTAACCGGCTTTCAAGGCCGGACGACCGAATGGGATACAACAACGCTTGGTCGCGGTGGCAGCGATACGTCAGCTACAGCGCTGGGTGTCGCCTTGAAAGCGGAGATGGTCGATATTTTTACAGACGTGAACGGTATTATGACGGCGGACCCGCGGATTGTAGAGGAAGCTCGCTCGCTGTCTACCATTACGTACACGGAAATTTGCAACATGGCGTACCAAGGAGCAAAAGTGCTTCACCCGCGCGCGGTGGAAATCGCGATGCAGACAAATACGCCGATTCGTGTTCGTTCGACGTTTTCAGATGACGAGGGCACGCTTGTGACAAGTGTGGCGGAAGTCAATCGTTTGGCAGGTGAAATGAACGATCGGCTGATCACAGGTATTGCGCATGTACCTAACGTAACACAGATTAAAGTGATGGCCAGAGAGGGCGAATATGATCTGCAAATGCGGGTATTTAAAGCGATGGCTGAGAATGGGATTAGCGTCGACTTCATTAACGTCAATCCGCGTGGCGTCGCTTATACGGTACGCGATGAAGTAGTAGAGAAAGCGGTTGGTATTTTACAGGAGATGGGGTATGAACCACTTTTGACTCGCCATTGCGCGAAAGTATCTGTCATCGGTGCCGGAATGGCTGGCGTTCCCGGTGTTATGGCGCGCATCGTTGAAGCGCTGACGAAAGAAGACATCCAGATTCTGCAGTCTGCCGATTCCCATACCACGATCTGGGTGCTTGTCCGCGAAGTGGATATGGTGCGTGCGGTGCGTGCGTTGCACAAAGCGTTTGACCTTGATAAGGTACAATTTTGAGGAGGATAACTGTGATTGATTTAGGACGATTAGTAACGGCAATGGTCACCCCGTTCGATGCACAGTTGAATGTGGACAAAAAGAAAGCCGAAGAATTGGTTGAGCATTTAATTGCCAACGGTTCGACGGCCCTTGTGGTGGGGGGGACGACCGGTGAGTCACCGACGCTTACAGGTCAGGAAAAAGTCGATTTGTATCGCCATGTAGTGGAAATTGTAGGCGGACGAATTCCGGTGATTGCGGGCACAGGCAGCAACAATACAGCGGCTTCGATCGAGTTAACGCAAAAAGCGGTGGAGTGCGGCGTGGACGGTATTATGCTGGTTGTGCCGTATTACAACAAACCGTCTCAGGAAGGGCTTTATCAGCATTTTAAAACCATTGCACAAACGACAAAGCTTCCTGTTATGCTATACAACATTCCGGGTCGCTCCGTTATTAACATGAAAGCGGAGACGACGATTCGTCTCGCGAACGATGTGGAAAATATCATCGCGATTAAAGAAGCGAGCGATGATTTAAGCCAGATGGCTGAAATTATTGAACGCACAGCAGATGATTTTGTGCTGTACACAGGCGACGACAAAATGACGCTGCCATGCATGTCCATCGGTGGCAAAGGCGTGGTAAGCGTTGCGAGCCATGTCATCGGCAAGGAAATGGCTGAGATGATTGAAGCGTTTGTGGACGGCGATATTGTGAAAGCAAGCCAATTGCACCGACAGCTGCTTCCGGTATTCGAAGGTCTGTTTATTGCAGCCAACCCGACTCCGGTAAAAGCGGCACTCGCTCTTAAAGGCATTGACGTCGGCGGGGTACGTCTACCACTCGTCGAACTTACCGAAGAAGAGAGAGACTATGTGAAAGGTCTATTTAAATAATAATGTAGAAAAAAGGAGCAGGAGAGTATGAAACGTCTTCCTGCTCTTTTTTTGTTTTACATATTTAGCATGCTAGGCGTACATAGTAACAGATGATAGCACTTGTTTTTTCTCTGACGCATCATGTATAATATTAACAAGTGACTGGTTCGGTTTTTTTATGAATATTTTGTTTGTTGAGCTGTAACTACAACTGAATATTTAGGAGGAATGAATTTGTCGAAACTTAACCAAAAAGCTTTGTCAATCTTCGCTTTGGGCGGCGTGGGCGAGATTGGCAAAAACATGTATGTAGTCCAGTACGCGGATGACATCGTGGTAATCGATGCTGGTCTTAAGTTCCCCGAAGAAGAAATGCTTGGTATCGATATCGTTATCCCGGACATTACGTACCTGCAGGAGAACAGGGAAAAGGTACGCGGCATTCTGATTACGCACGGGCACGAAGACCATATTGGGGCGCTCTCGTATGTGTTGCGTCATATTAATGTGCCGGTGTACGCCACGAAACTGACGCTCGGACTGATCGAAGTGAAGCTGAAAGAAGCGGGTCTTCTTGGAAGCGCTAAGCTGCATCTTATCGACAACAGATCGGAAGTTAAGCTTGGTTGCTTCACGGCAACGTTTTTCAAGACGAACCACAGCATTCCCGATTCCGTAGGTATTTGCCTCGATACACCGGAAGGCTACGTGGTACATACCGGAGATTTCAAATTCGATCATACGCCGGTTAATAACCAAGTGGCTGATCTGGCAAAAATGGCGCAAATCGGGGAACGAGGCGTCCTTGCTTTGTTGTCGGACAGCACGAATGCAGAACGCCCTGGCTTTACTGGTTCAGAGCGGGAAGTCGGTGAGGCGATTAAAGAGCAGTTCCACAAGTGTAAGGGTCGAATCGTTGTCGCTACGTTCGCTTCTAATATCCACCGCATTCAGCAGGTTATTGATGCAGCCGCATTATATGACCGGAAAGTAACGGTTATCGGACGCTCTATGGTGAACGTTGTAAATATTGCGATGGATCTCGGTTATTTGAGTGTTCCGGAGGGCATGTTGGTAGAGCCGGAAGAAATCAATAAACTCCCGGCGGAAAAGGTAGTTATTCTTTCCACGGGCAGTCAAGGAGAGCCGATGTCGGCGTTGACCCGCATGGCGCGTTCGGCGCACCGTAAAGCTGATATTTTGCCAGGGGATACTGTGCTGATTGCTGCGACGCCGATTCCGGGGAACGAGAAATACGTGGCGCGTACGGTTGATCAGTTGTACCGGATCGGGGCGGATGTGATATATGGCAATCATATTCATGTATCCGGACACGGCAGTGCGGAAGAATTGAAGCTGATGCTGAATTTAATGAAACCGAAGTATTTCATTCCTATTCACGGGGAATTTAGAATGCTGCGCCAACACGCCATTTTGGCCGAGCAATGCGGCGTTCGGCCAGAGAACATTTTCTTGCTTGACAACGGGGATACCGTTGAGATTAGCGGAGGCAAGGCCCGCTATGGTCCGAAAGTCCAAGCCGGTATCGTACTCATCGACGGACTTGGCGTCGGTGACGTTGGAAACATTGTTTTGCGTGACCGGAAGCTTTTATCGCAAGATGGTATTTTAGTTGTTGTAGTTACATTGAGCAAACAAAACGGAACGATTCTTTCGGGTCCGGACATTATTTCCCGCGGGTTTGTGTACGTCCGCGAATCGGAAGCTTTGCTTGAAGAAGCAAATCGAATTGTAAGCCAGACGCTGAACCGTTGTATGGAAGAAAATGTAAACGAATGGTCATCGCTGAAAACGAATGTACGCGACTCTCTTGGACGTTACTTGTATGAGCAGACGCGCCGCCGCCCGATGATTCTGCCGATCATTATGGAAGTGTAATTTAAAACTTGAATGTTGAGTCGTGAAACCCTTGATATTACTGGGGTTCACGACTTTTTTAATCTTAAAAATAAGGTGATTGACCACATTTTGACCACCTTTAGTGTGTTAAAGTGATTTTTTGGCCTTATTCTTCATTGCGATATCAAAGTTTTGTGCGAGATCTTTCTGCATTGTAGGTAGAACATGAGAATACGTATTTAGCGTAATGTTTACATCTGCATGTCCAAGACGTTCACTAACCACTTTTGGGTTTTCTCCTAGTTGTAGAAGGAGGGTAGCATGAGTATGTCGCAAATCATGAAAGCGAATTTGAGGGACACCTGCAAAATCACAGGCGAGTTTGAAATCATAATTAATATCGGTAGGGAGTATCATAGTACCCGTCCAGTTTGCTACAACTAAGTCATGATCCTTGTAGGCAGCACCCAGGCGTAATTTGACCTCGTTCTGTTTTACTTTATGAGCCTTCAGCGCTTGCAGAGCAAAATCTGGCACCACTATTGTTCGAATTGATCCTTTCGTTTTTGGTTCTTGAAAGGATAATTTTCCGTTTGTTTTTACTAGGGTTTGCTGAATTCGAATAAACCCATTCTCTAAATCGCAATCTTGCCAGCGCAGTCCTAAAATTTCTCCTTTACGCATACCACAGTAAATAGCTAATACATAGGCAATATAAAATTTGCTATTCCCCGTCTTTCGCTTTTTAATCATTGAGAGAAAATGATTTGCTTCTTCGAGTGACCACGTTGTTACCTGGCGTTTCTCGATGCGTGGTGGAGTAGCTGCAGATGCCGCATTCTCTTTAATTAATCCCCATTCAACTGCTTTACGCAGGGATTTGCTTATAACAGCATGCATATTACGGATGTAGCTCGCTGCAAGTCCTTCTTGCACCTTTTTAGAGTACATTTTTTGAAGATGGCGCGGCTTTAAGTCCTTGAGCTTTACTTTTCCGATTTCGGGAATAATATGTTTCTTTGCTATAAAGAGATGGAAGTCATACGTTGAGGGACGTACCGAATGTCGTGCGGTGTTCTCCATGTATTCCAGTAAGTATTCCCCGTACGTTTCTTTCGATTCGTCGATGTAGTTACCATTTTCAATTTGTGCAATAAGTTCGGCGCACGCCTTTTCAGCTTCTTTTTTTGTCTTAAACCCTGATACAGTTTTTTGTTTCCGTTTTCCGGTCTTCGGGTCACGCCCAATATCCACGGAAAATGACCACTTGCTTCCTCTCTTACGAAAGTATCCTTTCACAATCATTCACCTTCCTTTTTCGTTATCATACAAGATCCGTAAGATGAATAATGGGGAAAAAGAGCGTTGTCTCTTTCTACATGTAAGATGTGACACAACAGCCAAGTTTCATGAGTAAACATCTGAAGTGGTCACACTGGAAATGGGATATGAGACAGGGAGTAATAAAAAGGTGGGGGCGTAATGACCTCCCCTTTTCTGATTAGGGTACCATGGTTATGATAACCATGGAGAGAACCAACCCTAATTCTTCATTGAAATCTTATATCGTATGCCTTAATGTTTGTAACAACGGAATCACAGACTCGTTCCACCTGATTTGATACCCACTGTGGCTGTTGCGTGTGTATGGGAACTCTTCACCAAACTGTTTGCCTTTGCTTGTTAATCGCCATTGTTTTGTTTTTTCACGTTCCCTGATTTCTGAGATATGTACTCTAATTCTTCTTGTATTTGTAGTCCCAAGTCACAGAGTTTCTTATTAACATTTCGAGCTGTCATACCATTAAGTTTGACACCAATTTGTGATGCTGTTAAGAAGCCTGTATTATATTCAGCAGCAGGAAGAAGGTTTTTATATTCTTCTAGTGTTTTTCCTGTTCTCTTCTCAGTTCGGTCAATTGCAACAGATAAAGCAATTCCTTTTTGTACCCCGGAAAATCTGGCAATAATTTCAACGACACTAAATTCTTCTTTAATAACTTCAACTAAATCAGCAGTAGGCTTATTCATTTCTTTTTGAGCCTGTTCTTTTAACTCGAAATACTCGTCCAGCAAGATGTCATACATTTCCCATGACTTATCATCATCAAAGATTTTGATGAGTTTTGCATATCCTCTTTCTGAAAGGAGGTAGATATTGTCTGCTTTTGAAACTTCCATTTTACTTAGAACATTGTTATCCCTAAAAAGGATTACAATTTCTGGATATTTTTGGGCGTCGATGATATCTACGGCATCAATAAATCGGTTACGATTCCGATTTATAAGTTCGTTTACTTTGAAGAGTTTCTTTTCATGTAGCTCTGCGATATGTTTAACCAGCATAGCTTTTTTATCTTGGCCGAATCCCCCAATAATGTTAGAAACATCAATCCCGCAAATTTGAGACATTCCATTCAACTGCAAGGCCGCCTTTATCGTTTATCCAACTCCTTCTCCGTTTTCTTATATACCAGCAGCTCCCCAACGCCAACCCCGAACATCTCACACAGGGCATCCATCGTATCGAACTGAATCCCTTTTCCCCTGCTGTAGTAGACCGTAGTCAGCGTTGTCCTGGACAAGCCTGTCTGTCTTACAACCTCAGCTAACGTTCTCACTCCATGCTTCGCCATCAGGATTGGTAAGTTCGGTTGAATCACTTGAATCACCTCAATAAACAAAAATATCGTTATAATAAACAATAATCTGTTTATTTTCGATTTATATTGTACATAGTGATAAAAAATTGGTCAATGACAAAATGAACAATATATTATTTATTATGAAGTGTATATGGTATTTTAAATATGAGGTTTTGTGTATGATAAAGTGTAATTTAGCTGTTTTAATGGCGGAGAGAGGATTAAAAATCGCCGATATTGCCAGTGGAACGGGGATGTCACGGACGACAATCAGCTCCCTGATGAACCACAATGCGAAGGGAATTCAGTACGATACGTTTAATACACTGTGTGAATTCCTCAAAGTGTCACCAGGGGAACTGTTCATTTATGAGCCATTCAAATTTAGCTTCGAAGTGAAAGAAGTAGAGGAGAGGGAAAACGATTTCCTGTTTAAGCTGGATGCGGATATTACGTACAAGAAGCAGGTGTTACAGGAAGTACTGCCGGCCAGTGTAATCCTGGACGTGGATGAAAAGGACAAGCTCTGTTATGTTGGGATTGAAGTAAACTATTCCGAGGAAATGACGCAGCTGATCGCCCCGATTCCTCGCATGTTCCATAAGGATATGGAGGAGGAAATTAAAGAGGCGATTATGGAGAAGCTGGCACAGACATACTCTTTTGCAGAGGATATCGTAGTTACATTAAAGTAGCAGGGGAAAAAATTTTTTAGAAAAAGTGGCTCAAAATAACTCCCTCAAACGTTTCTACTATCAGAGAAACGTGAAAGGGTGGTAAGGATGATTCCTGAACTTGATAGTGTCACGGTTATTTGACACCCTCTATTAGATTGGGTAACATATAAGTAGAAAATGTTGGATTATACAGCTTATTTGTTTTTTCACTTGCATATACTGTTATTATCATTATGATAAAGGTGGTATGCAGGTGAAACGAAGGAGGAATTATAGAGTGACAAGAGCAGTATTAAAAGCAAAAAGCAGTGCTTCTACTCTTGGTAATCGCACTACTCGCATTCGCTCTGAAAAACGCATAGAAATGTTAAATCAAAAACTTTCCTCCAGTATTGATGTGGACAAACTGTTTGCTGATGTTGAACCACTAGTAATCAGTGAAAACGGTGTGGTTATGAATTTTGATCCCAACAATCCTCAACATAGGAAATGGTTGGATGATTAATGAATCCAGGGGAAATATACGACTTATTTTTCCCTTTTAAGCCACCAATCAAGCCGGGACAGGGAGCAGGTAAAATCCGCCCGGCTCTTATTGTGGCTGTTTCTTCAACTGGAACTGCTCTTGCAGTTTCTCTTAAAATAACGAAATCAGGCCCCACGCTCCATTTTCCACATCGTGTTCCAATCTTTTTTTGGAGAGATGCAAATTTAGATACTCCCTCTTATGTTGAACTTGATTCTGAGCTGCTTATTCGAATACCGTCCAGATTGGCACCTAGAGGCGTACTAAGGCCGTCAGATTTTAACTTACCTCCGAAAGAAGTCTCCCACTTCTAAACGTGAAGGTGCGGAAGCACCAGTGAAAGTGGGAGATGAATTTCGGTTAGGTGTAGCCTAAAGTTGTCTCTTTTTTTTGTTATGATATAATCAGTATTAGATAAGCGAAAGGCTGTTGTATCAATGAAATTAGACAATAATAATCATTCAGTGTTTTTGTTGTATTACCATCTTGTTCTGGTTGTAAAATATCGCAGAAAAGTGATTGACGATGCCATATCTGACTATGCGAAAGATATGTTTGTTCGATTGGGTGAAAATTACAATATTTCCTTAGTCGAATGGAATCACGATATTGACCATGTGCATATTTTGTTCAAAGCACATCCGAATACTGAAATGTCAAAGTTCATCAATGCCTATAAAAGTGCAAGTTCTCGACTTATCAAAAAGCATTTTCCACAAGTGAAAAGAAAACTTTGGAAAGAGTATTTTTGGTCAAGAAGCTTTTGCTTACTTACAACAGGCGGTGCGCCCACCGAAGTGATAAAGAAATATATAGAAAATCAAGGTATGAAGTGAGGTGATTCGATATGGCAAACAAAGCATATAAGTTCCGCCTATACCCAACACAAGAACAAGAGCAACTTCTTGCGAAAACCTTCGGTTGCGTTCGTTTCGTCTACAATAAAATGTTGGCTGAACGAAAGGAAACATATGAGAAGTTCAAGGACGACAAAGAAGCCTTGAAAAAGCAAAAATACCCGACTCCTGCCAAGTACAAAAAGGAGTTTGCATGGCTCAAAGAAGTCGATAGCCTTGCGTTGGCAAACGCTCAACTGAATTTGCAGAAGGCATATCAAAACTTCTTCTCCGGTCGTGCTGAATTTCCTAAGTTCAAAAGCCGTAAGGCGAGACAGTCCTACACAACCAACGTGGTCAACGGAAACATTATGCTTTTGGATGGCTATATCAAATTACCGAAACTGAAACTTGTGAAAATGAAGCAACATCGGGAAATTCCGTCGCATCATATCATCAAGTCTTGTACGGTTTCTCGAACAAAAACAGGAAAATACTACGTTTCTATTCTCACCGAATACGAACATCAACCTGTACAAAAAGAAGTACAAGCTGTTGTTGGCTTAGATTTTTCCATGAATGGCTTATTTGTCGATAGTGAAGAAGGTAAGACAGCCAATTACCCTTGTTTCTATCGCCAAGCCTTGGAAAAATTAGCGAAGGAACAGCGTATTCTATCACGCAGAAAGAAAGGCTCTAATCGTTGGCACAAACAGCGTCTGAAAGTAGCGAAGCTACATGAGAAAATTGCAAATCAACGAAAAGACTTTCTACATAAGGAATCGCACAAATTAGCGAAACGGTATGATTGCGTGGTTATTGAAGACCTCAACATGAAGGGAATGTCCCAAGCCCTCAATTTCGGCAAAAGCGTTGCTGATAATGCATGGGGCATGTTTACGACATTTCTCCAATACAAGTTGGAAGAGCAAGGGAAGAAACTCATCAAAATAGATAAGTGGTTTCCATCTTCCAAGACTTGTTCATGTTGCGGTCAAGTAAAGGAGTCTCTATCTCTTTCTGAGCGCACATTCCACTGTGATTGTGGTTTTGTGGCAGATAGAGATTGGAACGCTTCTATCAACATCAAGCATGAAGGATTGCGACTGTTAGCATCATCATAGATAGAGCATGGAACAGGCTCGATAGCTAAGTAAATTTCGTACCGTTAGGTGCGATTACCTTAGAAGCCCCCACCTCTAAGCGAAACGTAGGTGGCGGGTAGTTCACAAATGTTCTTACGCAATACATAAAATATAAATCAAAATAATTGTAATTATACATACATGAAAAATCATCCCTATTCTGTGGGGTGTTTTTTAGGGCCAACTGGACATCAACAATCCAGAGAAGAAATTAATAAACTGCCTGAAGGAACTTAGTGTTTCTTTCAGGTATTTTTTATATATCCAATACCAGTTGTTCCATTTCTTTTTGTTCTAGTTTCTTCTTTCGCTTTTCAAATGCTATGGAGAAATCGATGATTGTAATTTTGTGCTCGGTATCTAATGTTTCAATCAAATCTTTAATTTCACCATTTCCATAATACACCCAGAAGCGATGAGGGGAGTTGGCATGTAGAATTTTACGAAGAGACTTTGTGCGAACGGTTGAATCAATTTCAAACACGGCCAACAATTCTCGATCGGCTAGTGTCCACCAGGCAACATCAATTCGGCCACTTCGACCGTTGGATTGCATATTAGGAATTGGGTGCTCCTTTTCCCCATAGCAGCAGAAATCCGGCGCCAGTTCTAGAAGTTTCTTTTGCAGTGCTGCATGAAACTCAAGTTTATCCACCATCTTTTCTTTCCGGTTCCGGGACAGTTCGCGCACCACATCATTGGCCAGACGAACAACAACCTCACGCAATTGGTCAGCATCAATCATGAGTGTAGTTTGCTTCATGTTCCCTATTCCCCTTAAAAAGATGACGACGTATGATAAAAAATTACACTTAAATTCCGTTGTCTTTCTTTAAATTATACTAAATTCCCAAATATTATAAATGAAAATATAGGAAAATAGATGTGGTTATTGTAAATTATTGATATATATTGCTAGAAAAATACGAGAGCCAATTAATAACGTTGGCAGTGGGGAGGATTTTAATGGAATATATTTTACTAGGTAGTATCATTTTACTATTATTTATCCTGGCGCAAATCAAGTCTGCCGGAAAGAAAAAGAGGAAGTTACACAGAGTACCGGCCCACTCGAACGAAAAAGCTGAACGCAAAGGCCAGATGGGGGAAGCGATTGTACAAAGCATTCTATCCCGGTTGGGAAACGAGTACATAAGCCTGCATGACGTCATGATCCAGGGCAGCAGCGGCCGCACCGCACAAATTGATCATATCGTTTTGTCACCATACGGCATCTTCGTCCTCGAAACGAAAGCCTATAGTAGCTATGTCAAAGGTTATGAGGATGCAAAGAACTGGGTTCAGTTTCTAAAGAATGGGCAGCGACATGAGTTTTACAATCCAATTAAGCAAAACGAGGGGCATATTAGGATGTTGCAGACCGTACTGAATGATATAGTTGGTACGCTGCCGTTTGTCTCTATCGTTGTATTTGTTGGAACGAAAGATGTAGAAGTGGAAGCAACAAAAGCGGTGGTGGTGCAGGAGAATGAACTTTTGGCCGCGATCCAGAAGCATACCGAGCATAAGCTGTCGGTTGAACAGGTACACAAGATGGCAGATGTGCTATGGGAAGTGAATATTACGAGCGAGAAAACGCGGAAGCGGCATGTCACCGACATTCAAAAGCGCGCAGAGCAAGTGGAGAACGGGATATGTCCTAGCTGCAGCAGTCCGTTAGTAGAGCGCACCGGGCAATACGGAGTGTTTTTGGGGTGCTCAGGGTATCCACGATGTAAGTTCAAAGTGAGCGTAAAACGTGATAGAGAGGTTATTCAGTCATGATAGTTTTTTCATAAATTGGTAGAGACAGTCCTATTTAGCAAAAAATGTTCGATTTCATTTGACGGTTACAATAAACAAGACAAGCGGGCAAATTGGCCGCTCTTTCTATTAAGTGAGCTGCTTATGCAAGCTGTTCTTCAGGAAGCGTTTCAGTTTAGCTCTAATGGAAAAGTTGAAAATCTCATAACGGTTAGTTGAAAGTAAGAACAATCCCCATCAATGAAACAAAATTATATTGCTTCAAAATTGACACGTTAAAGTAAAATAACCCTTACTTCATAGCTCTAAAGAAATTGAAGTGAGGGTTATTTTATTTGAGAGTGGCTAACTTTTCAATTAAATCTCTTTCCAGAAGCAATCGTTTGAAATTTTTGAAGACAAGTTCGGTAAAATTATGAGTTGAGCCATTAAATTCCTCGTATATCTTGCTTATCAGCTGAGGCTGAATAATTTTTCGTTCATATCTAATAAATGGACCATCGGTTTCAAATAATATTCGATCAGGCGGCATTAGACTGATGAGCTTTTGTCCTTTCTGAGATGTAAGCATGCGATAGTTAATTGAAAAAAAATACCCTGAATCGATGATTTGCTTCAAGGTAGAAATTTTTCCGTTATACCAATGAAAAACGGCATGTTTTACATTGTTCTTCTTAAGAATTTCCAAAACCTCATCCTCTGCACTATTCGAATGCACAGAATAAATACGGCCTTTGTTATATGTTGGTTGTGTTACATAATCAAAGATTTCCATCTGTTGCATTCTATACTCTTTATTCGCTTTAGTTAAATCAATACCAACTTCCCCGATATACTTCGTATTTACAACCAACTTATCAAACAATTGCCTGTTAAAAGGGTACTCCCCAGCCAGAACCGGGTGGTACCCAAGTGCAAGTCGGACATGTTTATAGTGGTTAAAAGTAGACAGATGTTTCTCAAATAATTCAGGTAGATTAGTCACAAAAAGAGCGTAAATATTAAGTTTTTCATACTCATTTGCAACTTTCACTGGATCAGCATAGTGATCAATATGCACATGAAAGTCAATAAATTTCATTTTTATTCCAAAACCTTTCGAATTCTAGGCTAAACCTTTTCAACATATCATACGTTTTTTCCTGGTAATCGGTACATTCGTAATACTCTTTTTCGAATCCATCAATGTGTAGAAAGATTTCCCCACTATCAATTAATGCTTTTACTTCTCGGAAGTATTCGACTGATGATTTAAATTCATTTTGCCTGTATTCTTCTTTAATATCTTTTAGCTTTGCACCATAGGGCACATGGTATTCAGTATCATAGTGTTCTAAATCGTAAGCGCATATTGAAATTTTCCTTAACAAACAAGGTACACACCAACCGCATTGATGTTTACCGACATATTGATTTTGACGACTGGTACTGCATGTATGAGTGTATCGTATCTGTTGTTTGAATTCATCGCTTAATCTGTTGATGATCTCTCCTTTAGTTTCAAAAACAAAAGGATTTTCAATCTTCAAGTCTAAATTTAACATTTTTAATATTTGGTTGTACAGAAATAATGTTTTAGGATGTGTTGTTCTAGTAGTAAATCTTCCGTTTAATGTAGGATTCAAGGATAGAACCCCATTTTCGTATATGTACACAGTTTTAATTTGGTTGGTACAGGCTATACTGCAAGCCAGGGTTAAAAACAATAAAGACCTTGTGCTTTGGGTAGGTTCCCGCTTTTCAACATCTAGTTTGGGAAATAAACATATAGAACTTGTGCGATCTTGTTTTCTCACAAAATCGCTTATTGTTTTCTGTGGTTTCTGCTCTTGATTGCTATTGACATATCCAGAGTAAATGCTATTGAGATTGCTATGAATATTCATATAGGCACCGCTGAAAGAATCTAACCCTCCAGACAATAGTGTGACCACTTTATACCCTTCATATGGAAAGCGGAATCCTTCAGGAAGGTATTCTTTTTCTTCTTCATAAAACTCAATCTTTAGATTGTCTTTACTAACGAATTTGACGATTTCTTGCAAAGTGCTAACTGTCTTTTCCCATAATTTCTTATTAGTTACCGGGATATGTAGCTCAATATTCCTTGGAACTGATAAACTCTTATCTTTTTCTACAGTGATATCTTTGTAGTAGATGCTTCCAAAAACATCGATTAGATCAAGAATTATATAGCTCTCTGGTTGTGAGTAATCAAAGTTGATGTGCTCTTTGCCGAAAAAAGAGTGTGGAGGACTGTTTAGTTCTGCCATGAAGCTTTTTTTCATTTTTAAAACTCCCCAAGAGTGGTATCGGAAGCCTTATCAGAAATTAGTTGCAATAGTGCTTCCAGCTCCATCTTTCCTTGAACAAAATCATTTATATCCGTTTGAATGGAATTTGCGATTTTACGGGCTAAATCTTTAATTAATTGGTTGATTTCTTTGTGTCCGAATTCTTGAAAGACATCACTAAATGCTTCTATAAGTTCCTGTTGTAACAACAGATAAATCAAAAATATACAAAGTTCGAGAGCAAAGGAATGTACATCTTGCTCTTCCTTAATCATCTTAGCCATAGTTAGTTTAAAAGCTGTTACTAATAACTCGGAAAGGTTAGGGTCCAGTTCCTCAGCAGCTTCTAAGATTTTATCAATCACCTGATTCAATGTCAGAGGATTTTCCTTTAGAAGGTCACAAGATACTAGGTCTTCACCAAAATTATAATCTGCTGAAAATGAACCTGATTTTAAAGCGGAAAGTCCCGCTATACCAACAGATACTATTGTTTTAAATTCTTTTTCGTTAAAAATGTGGCCTAATAGTTTAGGGGTTAATACTACGGAAGTAACTTTAGGTAATGCTTTTTTAATATCTTGTTCTTTTTGTTTTTCAAGCAGTTTTTTTACTTTGTCACTTGTTTTCCTTCTCGATGTTCCCATCTATTTCTCCTCCGTCTATTTTCATAATCTATTTACAGAGTTTACCTCTATATACTTCCCTTATTCTAAATTATACTAAATTCCTAAAATTTATAAAGAAAAACTAGGAAAATAGATACAAATAAAGTAAATTAATGATATATAAATATAAACTCATTAAATAAATATTAGGAGGGAGTCATGAAACAAATAGTCAAAAAAGCAGGGGTCATAACAATGTCGGCAGCACTTGTGTGTGCTTCTTTTGCCCCGTTAGCCAGTGCAGATACTATGCCACAAACAGAAACTAAACTGACTGTGTCCAAATCATCAAAAACAAAAGATATTGTCTATACAGTGTTTATTATAACAATAGGGAGAGTTATTACAATATTTTCATTATTCGTGTTAGTAAGTGTCGTGCTAACTATGAATATGAAGAGGAGCCCGGTATATCTATAACAAACGGGATAGATCATAGGTAAAAATAATTTAACTTTAGTAAAGTAAGAGGTATGAAAAATGGGTAATCCAAGAAGTCATGAAGAAATAACTTCTGCTGATAAAACTTCTGTAGGATTTGATTATCAGTATTACTACTTCCTATATACCTTATTGGAGCTTAAGAGAGGACAGTCTATTGGATACGAAGTTAAAGATGATGTACATATTGAACTAGATAGTGGAAAATATGTATTGATGCAAATTAAACATTCGGTACAAAAGAAAGCAGATAATAGCATTATAAATTTAACTGAACGAGACAAAGATTTATGGAAAACAATTTATAACTGGATTAATGTTATTAATGATGAAAATTCCGGACGAAAAGATTCTAAAAGTCGCCTAGAGTTTCTAAGGAACACTGAATTTATATTAGTATCTAATAAAGCTGAAAGTAAAAGTAATGATTTTGTAAATAACATCAAAAAGTATCAAGCTAATGAAATAAGTCTTGATGATATCAAAAAATACTTGATCGATTTGGAAAGAGAGACAAAAGAATCTGATGAAAAGAAAAATATAACTAAAATTTATGTGCAAAAATTGCTTTCGCAATCTGATGATTGGTTAGCATTATTTTTTAAAAATATCAAATTTGATTTAGAACAAGATGATTTGGTTGAGAAAATTAAAGATAAAATCAGAGAAAAATATGTTGATGACGATAAAGTTGAAGATGTGCTCCATTGGATAAATAGCTCTATGAATATTTGGAAGTTTGAAAATGTAAAAAAGGGAGAAAAATTACAAATAACTTTTGAAGAAGTTAGGAAAAGATTCCATAAATGTTTTCAAAAAGGAAGAAGCAACAAATTGCCAATAAGGACAGTAGAAATAGTTTTGCCGGATAGCTTAAATGAGCAAATTTTTGTCCGACAGTTGCTTGATATTGAAGATATTGAAGAGGATGACTATATACAAATAGTCGAATTTACAACCTACAAAATGCAAGTTGTTACACTTTTAGAAAGTTGGCTGCAAGACGGGTTAATAACAGAGGATGAGAAAGAGGAATTCGAAAGAAATTGCATGGCTTATTGGAAAAATGCCTTTAGAGAGGCACATAGGGAAAGTAAAAGGATTTTGAAAAGTGATAAATATACATCTCAAGAGAAAGAAGAAATGATAAAACAAAATGCATTGAAATGTCTAGATAAGATTCGGAGTATTGAATTACAAGTGGATGAAACTGACTTAGGAATTGAAAAAAGTAATGGACAATTCTATTCATTGTCAGACAGATTATTAATAGGCTGGTTGTTAGAGTGGGAGAAGAGGTATGGAAAATGAGAATGGTATATAATAATGAAGCTATTGGGGTTATTTCTATTGCTGCGGTTCTCAAGAAAGTAAGACAAGTCAGTTATGCAAAGGCATTGTTAATTCTTCCCATAGCCTTACATAAAGAATTAATTAACTTCTTAAAAAGGGAACAGACTACTATAAAAAGTATAGAACAACTTGTAGCCCGAAGAGGTAATCATCTTGCAAATTTTAATGAGAGATTTATAGAATTAATACCAGTTTCTATTAATTCTATTATGCTATTAAATGAGATGGGAATCGTTAAGCTTGGTAATGGAAGTATTTATTATAATGAAAAAATTGAATTTAATTTTGAAGATGAATCATTAGGAAAGAGAACTAGTGATATTTTGAAGGCGACGAATAACATTTCTAATCTATTGAAACAGGATGTTAGTGATTTATATTTACATTTGAGGGTGCAAATATGAAATTTTATATAAATAAACTAATATTATGGACGAAAAACGGAAACATAAGAACATTAGAATTTAAGCCTAATAAAGTAAATGTTATTACGGGTGCTAGCAACACCGGCAAGACAGTTATTTGGTCTATAATCGATTATTGTCTCTTTTCTAGTAAGCCTAAGATTCCAGAAGAAGTTATTAATGAAAATATTAGCTGGTATGGAATACAGTTTTCTATAAATAATAAATTATACACAATAGCTAGAGCAAGTCTTACATCACATGGAACTCCTTCGAAAGATTACTATTTCTCTGGAACAGGTGATATACCAACTGTACCTATTCCTAATAATAAAGAAGATGATATCAGAGAAATAATAGAACCTGAATTTTCAATCGATGAAAACGTTAAAATCCCTTATGGGGGAAAATATATAGAAAAAGGGAGTAAAATATCTTTTCGCTATTTCCTACTTTTTAATACACAAGACGAGAACACCATAACGCATACTGATACACTTTTTGATAAGCAAACAAACTCAAGATATAAAGAGGCGTTGAACCGTATATTTGATTTGGCTATAGGTATCAGTGATGTAAAAGAAACACTGATAAACGAAAAAGTAATAGAGATTGAAAAAGAGATTAGAAGATTAAAAAGGAAAAAAGCAGCTTATGAAAAAGAAAATGAGTTGTTTGAAAAAGAGATGAGTCAGATAATTAAGAGATCACAGGAATATGGGCTAATTGATGATTCTTCAACTGATATAACTGAGAATATAAAAAAGTTGAAGATGCTAGTAATTTTCGATAATTATAATTTTGTATCTGCGAAGTTAAACCAACTTGAAAAGTTAGAAAAAACTCGACTTGAACTGATTCGGAAGATTAAAACCCTGAAAAAATTTGAATATGAATATGAGCAGTATAAAAAGATTTTGAGTAATAGTTACGATAGCCTAAAACCAATCAATTATATCGAAGATAACTTTTCGGAAATAATCGAAACTAAGGAGTTAAAAGAATTTATTTATAATCTCAGAAATGAATTTTTACTAATAAAAGATGCTATTAATAAGAAGTCTCCTGTTCAAACTGATATTAAGAAGAAAATTCGAGAGTTGAACAAGGAGCTTTCCAAGATAGAAAAAGAAATTGATAAGTATCCTACAACCAGTAAAGAGTTTGCCAATGAAGTTGAAAAATATATATTATTTGGCGAAATAAAAACGAGATTAGAAATTTACGAAAAAAAATGGGAAGAAGAAGATTTTGTCACAGAAATTTTCGAAAAAGAGGAGGAACTTAACAACTTATTAGAACAACTAGGAGACAAAGAAGAAAAACGTAACGCTGTTATTAGGTTATTAGAGGAATTAATTCAAGTATACTTAAATCAATTAGGAGATGCTTTAGAGAATTATAAGAACTATAAAGCAGCCTTTATTTATAAAGAGAAAGTTTTAAGGCTAAGAAAAGAAGGCTCTGCCAAGATAACAAAAGTAATTGGTAGTAGCTCTAATCAACTATTTTTACATTTATGTTTTTTTCTAGGATTACACGAGTTAATTATCAGACAAGAGGTTCCCTTTATTCCACCTTTCTTATTTCTTGATCAGCCAAGCAGGCCTTATTATGATAATGATGAAGAAAGGGCTACAGATAGAGAAAAAATTACAGTTGTATTTAAACTATTAAATGATTTTATAACACGAATGAATACCGAACTTGGGTCTGAATTTCAATTTATTGTACTTGAGCACATACCCAAAGAGATCTGGCAGGAAAATAATATGCTCAATGTGCACCTTGTGGAAGAGTTTAGACATGGAAATAAACTAATTAGGAAACAAGATAGGCTAAATTAAAGATTTTGAGGGGGCAAAGAAAAAGTAATTATCGATTAATTTAGGGGTATCTTTTCATTGAAACACTCAGGGGGAAAACCAAGTTATTTCACCCCCCTGAGGCGATATTAAATGCCTAGCTCTTTTTTTCTTTTTTCTCTGTATTCTGCTATATTTTCAATTGACTCGCAACCTGATTGGGACATAGCAATAGCGCATTTAACAATAATCGATTGTAGGTTTAGTAATATTTTCTTATAATTATCTTTTTGAATTTCAACTAAGCTTTTTCCGTTATGTACAATTTCTGTTCGAATTTCTTCAGAAAGCACTCGTAACTCCTCGGATAATTGATGATAACTTTGTTTATTATTAGCTATCAGAGGAGTAATTTTTGACTTCACTTTCTTGAAATTTATGTATTTAGGAGAAGCGATTATTTCTAGTGTAGTCATTAAATAAGTAAATTTAGAATCAATTAATGGTATGTACATCGCTTCACTTAATCTTTTTAATATACTTTTACATAATAATGGAACGTATTTATTAGAGCAATTTAGAGCGATATCTAAAAGTGAAGAATTCTTAAAGATAGAATCTATTTCATAGTTATCCAATTCTAGGCCCAATCCATTAACTAAGGTTAACCCATACAAACGTGTTCCAATGATTCTATATCTTTTAGAATCATCAGGTCTAACTATAGCAACAGCACTGTAGCCACTGGGTGTTAGTCCAGGTAGACCTGGATTCATCAAAGGGTTATCCATTCTACAATACATTACTCTGATAATGTCTAAAACCCTATCAACTTTGTTACATGCTAAAAGAAGTAATTGTTCATCTTCCTCTTTTGAATTATTAAAATAGCCTTCTTCTGGCCATTCGATGTCTATAGAAGCAACAGACATATTAAATAGTTCATTAGGGGTAACCCTGGTCAACAAACTTTTTAAATCTCTTAGACTTTCTCCCTCGAACGTTAAGGCGATTGCTCCGTCATTAAAAGCTTCGACTTCCCCTTTTTTTATTGTATCTATTTGATATTCTCCAACATGTAAAAATTGAGCTGGGAAGAAGCAAACTCCCCCTTGTCAAGGCCGGCTATAACTTCCCCAAAATCGCCGTTTTAAAATTCCCCAGAAGGGCTCCTCACGAACCCTTCTGTTTTCGTGATGCAGCCTTCTTTTCCCGTAATCTGTAGCTTTCACCTTTCATGTTAAAGATACGAGAATGATGCAGAAGTCGATCCAACATCGCTGTCGCAATAACTGGATCTCCCAATACTTCTCCCCATTCACCAAATGACTTGTTGGAGGTCATGATGATAGAACCACGTTCATAGCGGCGAGAGATGACTTGAAAAAGATAGTGGGCACTTCCGTGCTCTAGATGCATATAACCCATCTCATCCACAATGAGTAAACTTGGCTTTACGAATGTGCGAAGCTTTTTCTCCAACTTTCCTTCTTGGTCCGCTTTTCGTAACTGGGAGATTAGCTCCTGTGCTGTAATGAAATATACCTTATGCCCTTGTCCAATTGCCTCAAGAGCGATGGAAACGGCAAGATGTGTTTTCCCAATGCCGGGAGGACCAAGAAAGATGAGGTTCTCTTTGTGTTTCAAGAATGAAAGGGTCATCAATTCTCGAATACGCCGTTCATCTACAGAAGTCTGCACAGAGAAGTCAAACTCGTCCAACGTTTTGCGAAACGGTAGTTTCGCCAACTTGAGTAACGTTTCCGTTGTACGTTGATGCTTCTGCGCAATTTCTGCTTCTAGAAGGCTGAATAAAAACGCAGAGTATGGTACATTATTCTTGGCAGCTTGTTCTGCTGCTTCCGACCACATATCGCATATGGTCGGTAAATTTAATCTTTGACAGTACTCTTCGATTTTCTCCATCATGACATCTCACCTCCGGTGAGCTCGTCATATTCAGAAAGCGAACGAGTATGTACCTCAAAATGAGAAGCGGGTTGAGAGCGGCCAACTCCAATGTCCTGTTTCTCATTTTGCTTTTGCGGAAGGAAAATCACGTTCTCGTGAAGCTGTTTGCACGAGATGCGCACTCCTTGATAGTAGGCTGTCACTTGTCCATCTAGGGACTCTTTGACCAGTATCTCTTTTTGTGAGTACTCTGGATCCACAATCCATTTCACGCCACGATAGGAGAACGTCCCGTCGAAATGCGTCTTGCGATAGGAACGATAACTTGTGTCATAGTCCGCTTTCTGGAGAATCGGCTGAAGCTTTTCTTCTGCCCAACGCTCTTGCGGAGAAACCCCTGTCGTATCGTTTTTCTTGCGGTTTCCAACGCGATCCAGCCATCGAAGAAGCTGTTGGTTCAGATCCTCTACCGAATCGTAAGATGTCCCTACATAGAATGAATTTATAACTGTAGTTGCCCAAAAACACTTACACAAATTTACAATTGAATAGAAAAGAGACATATCTCTTCACCCTGTGTAAAAATAGAAGTACCACCAACCACTTTTACGCAAAGGAGAAGACTATATGCCTCTTACGTATAGGGTAGCACATCAACAGGAAATCAACAATATTTTACGTACCTGGCGTTTCCCACTTTATTTTTCTAAGCCGGTAATGAACCATATGGTTCATTTTCTCGATGGTGTGATGACCAGAGGTTTTTCTGGAACGTTAACCGATATCCATCGTGAAAGCTGCCATTCACAAGACCGACGGACACTGAGCCATTTTCTTACTCATGGGAAGTGGAATGAGCAGCATTTGATGCGTATAATTCAGCAACAATCATGGGAGAGCATCAAGAGGGAAGCGAAACATACACAAGAGCCGATTTTCGTTATTATCGATGATACGGTCTGTAGAAAGACAAAGCCCTCGTCACAGGCATTGTCCCCTATGCAAGGAACAGATTTTCACTATTCCCATACCGAAGGTAAGTCAGTATGGGGGCATGCAGTAGTTCAGGAATTCATTCGATGTGGTGAAAAAGCATTCCCTTATGCGTTTAGCCGATACGAATCAGAGCAAAACAGCAAAATTGATATTGCATGTGAACTGCTTTCTATGGTGCCAAAAAGTTCTTTTTCTACTTATGTTCTTATGGATACATGGTATCCTGCTCAATCTGTACTCGAAACCTGCGCTTTATCTGGATTTCACGTCATTAGCGGTATAAAAACCAATCGTATTATTTATCCATATGGTATTCGGCAGTCAATAAAGGAATTTGCCTCGCACATCCATAAAGAAGATACCGACCTTGTGACCGTCGGTCACGCTTCTTATCACGTCTATCGTTATGAAGGCAAGCTAAATTTCATTGAAAATGCTGTGGTACTACTGTGTTGGGATGCGACCCAGCCAATGACTCTCCAAACTATGCGGGCATTCTTAAGTACAGACGTTTCCTTATCTAATGAGCAAATTCTAACGTACTACAGTAAACGTTGGGCGATTGAGACTTATTTTCGTACCATGAAAAGCAACTTTTCCTTTAACGGTTATCAAATACGTAGTACCGTTGCAATTAAGCGGTTTTGGACATTGCTTTCTTTTACAGCCATGTTCTGCAGTGTAACAGGACACGGTGATATCTTAACAGGACTACGAAGTTGGCAAAACAAAAAGACAGAGAGTTGGATCGAATTTGTTTACTATGAAGCAAAGGCAGGAACGCAGCTGGATTTGATAAAAAATCAGTTACAAGCTGCCTAGGAGAACCTTCGGTTCTTTCTACATGGTAAATTTTGTATCAAATTTTGGGCAAGTCTAGTTATAATTTACTGAATGGCTCGCTCTACTTTGCCCTTTGTTTGAGCCCTGTAGGGCTTACAAGCCTTCGGAGTGAAGGAGTAGTAAGAGGCAAACTCCGCAAATCGTTCATTCCACTTCACCACACCTTGTTCCCGTCCATCTGTCACAGTCTTCATGTTGTCAAACAAGATATGTTGCGGAACACCGCCAAAATACTTGAAACTATGAATGAGACACTGCATCAAGTGCTCCTGGTCTTGAGACGTTGTCACTTCTGCATACTTCATTCTGGAGTATCCTAATACGGCAACGAACATTGTCAGCTTGACTGGTTCGCCATGTAGGATCACGGTGCCAATTTCTTTCCAGTCTACCTGCATCTGTTCTCCAGGCAACGTTTCATACCGTACGGTATACTTCGCTCTATGCGTATCCCGAAAGGGCTTGATGTAGTCTTTCAGGATCGTTCTTCCCCCTGTATAACCAAGGCTCTGGATTTCTCCATACAGTTTCTCGCTGTTAAACACACCATCTTCTATCATGCGTTTATGCAAGTAGTCTTTATAGCGGTCTAGTTTACTTCCTCGGCTCGTTCGTTTCTTTTTCAAAGGCGGGGAGTTTTCCCCAAGATACTTACGAACTGTTTTTCGATCAATCCCCAACTGCCGGGCAATGTCAGAGATAGACATTCCTTTCCGGTATAACTCCTTGATCATAAAAAATTCCCCTCTCGTAATCATGAACCATAGCTCCTCTCAGATGTCTATGGTTCTTATTGTAGGTTGGGGAATTTTATTCCGGCTATATTGGGGATTTTATCATCGGCTTTAACACCCCTAATTCAAACTGTCTTTCAATATTAAAATTATCTATTGGGACAAAAACTTTTAACACTAGAAAACCCTCCTTAGAATTTCACATCAGAAATAAAACTGCTTCAATGTCTCCACTTCTATAGGTTTTAGCCATGACATAGTAACTCAATATTTTTATTCCATCCACTCAATACTCCCGTATTCACCTCTCCATCTCCGCAAAGTTTGTCCCATTTCTCGACTAGCATCTAACTGCAATCGATAGTGAGCAAACTCTTCAGGAACAACAAAATAATCAGCTATCTCTTCAATCAAAACCCCGATTTCATTAAACTCAGCCATCTTATACACATTTTCCATAAACCAGCTAGGCATGAGCAGATATGCTGCCATTCGTTTTGCCTGGTTCTCTTGCTTCCCGACGAAATACTCACTAGCACTCAACTGGTCTATAGCATGTGCATACAAATGACAAAACTCTTCAGCTAGTACGACTCTTTCTTCATCAGCGGGGAGATTTGATTGAAGATATATAATCCCTCTGCGCCCCTCTTTAGGAACAGAGAAGGTTGTATCCTTATTGTGATGCTTAACCTTAATACCGTATCGATAGCAAATCTCATAGATGTCGATTTCGTCTGGTTCCTGATAATTAAAGTGAGAAAGAACATGATTAGCCCTTTCTTCCCAGTACTCCAAAGGTGTTTTATGTAATAATTCCCTCTGTTGCATTACAATTCCAACCTCTGAATGCAAAAAAGTACCCCTACAATTTCTGAAGGGGTTTCTTGGTGTTAATCTAGGTCGTTAGTCTATGTATGTTAATCTTCAATGATGTCTTCTGAATCATCTTCTTCATCCAAGTCTGCTTTGATAACTTCCCACATCTTGATTAAAGTTTTGACTTTCTTTTCCGGAGCAGTGGCTAAGTCATGAAACATAGCTGCAAACTTAGGATGTTTCCTCATTTCTTGGAGAACTTGGAACTCCGCTGATGATAATTTAATGTTTTGGCCAGATACTTGAATTGAATGTAAAGATTCATGTGCTGAGCTGTCTGTCGATTCTCCTATTAAGTAAGCAATCGACACGCCATATTTATTTGCTAATTTTCGAATAGTATCTAGAGAGGGCTCGTTTCTTCCTTGTTCATAGTATCCATAAGCACTTTCCGTAATCCCTAGGAAATCAGCCACTTCTTTTTGAGTTAATTTATGTTTTTTCCTAAGTTCACGCAATTTTTGTTTTAGCTCAGCCATAAAAACATCCTTTCTAGCTATGCTTCAAATTTATTATACAACTATTAGTTGGGTGAAGTCTTGTTTTTAACGAAAAACAACAAAAAATTGTTATTTTGTGTTGACATACAACTTTTTGTTGGTTTAATATAAAGACAACAAAAAGTTGGGAGGTGCAAAATGAATAATAAGCGACTAAAGTTAATCGCCTTGCGTAAGGAAAGGAATATGTTTCAAAAGGATGTTGTTTATCTTTTGAAACATTCGTATGGAATTGAAATTACGGAGAGTTATTATGGAATGATTGAGCAAGGCGTAAGAACCCCAAAATTGGATATAGCTTTGGGAATAGCTAAACTCTTCAATGTACCATTAGAAGAAATTTTTTTTAAGAAACAACCCAACAAAAAGTTGGGGAATAAAACAGCTTAAAAATATTTAGCAGATTTTAATTAGCAAAATTAATCGGAAGGAGGTAAGGGTTGTGACGCAACCCAAAACCATTCAAGATTACCCAATGATTCTAACAGCCAAAGACATCGCAGAAATCTTGCGTGTATCCAAACCAACAGCATACGAACTTATGAAACGCACAGACTTTCCTTTGCTAACCTTTGAAGGTCGCATTCGTCGAGTTCAGCGTGACGAGTTCTTTCAATGGCTCACCAGGAAGAGCCAGAACAACACAACTGCATAATCATATTCCTTCCTTGCTGGAAAGGGGGTGAATCATATGTACACGCCATCTGAAGTTGCCGAAGCCCTCGGCTTGCTGACAAAAAGAGGTCGGCCTCATGCAGCATTAGCGAAAGCGCTCCTTCGTCAAATTAAAGCCCAGCCGATTGCTTATGATAACGGCAAACCCGTATACGGCCATTGTGTCCTTTCCGTCATCCGGGCTACCTTCGGACAAGCGGTGAATTACGAGCTGCCCGAATGTGTAGAGATTCGAGGACGTCGGTTCCATGTCCGGTACTGGCCTGAGGAAAGCGTATCATGAGTCAGTGACAAAACAAAATGAAGGGAACGTGACGAAAGGAGGAAACGAGATGACAATTGGTGACTTCATACGCCAGTACCGGAAGGAAAAGAACATCACCCAGGGTGAGCTGGCCGCCCAGTTGAACTTTGAACGCTCCATGATGAGCAAAGTGGAAAGTGGGGCAAGGAAGTGGCCGGAAAGCAGTGATGCAAAACTTGCTTCGATCAACTGGCGCTTCACGTTATGGCTAGCTGATGAGCGAACAGGTGGATTTATCTCCAATCTGTTAAAGCTTGTTCCAAACTTTGACCTGCACCCATCCGCGTTGAAAGAGCTTTTGCTGAAGGAGCTGAAAGAAGGGATGCAGGCGCTAGGGGAAATCATCCTTGTCAGGCATATCTGCCAGAAAAAGCGAAAGGAAGCAGCCGAGAAGGTGTGGTTTGAGCTTAAGGATGTAGTAGACAAGGGAGTCATTATGATGGGCGTGCTGGAAGAAGAGTTTGGCTTGGATCGAGAGGCGCTGATTAAAAAGCATGAGTACCAGGTCAAGCAAGGGGAGCGATAAGCATGGCTATCGAGCATGATGAACGTCCAAGCATGATTGACATTGTATGCGATGGCGATCAGTCGAAGGGAAGAAGTGTTTTGACACTGGCAGACATGGAAACATTTTATCGAAAGCGAGTGAAAGGGAATGAAACCGAAAGATTGGCTGGAATTAACGATGCCGGAACGCACATTGGTTTTGGAACAAATATCCGAGCAGCAAAAAGCGACAGGTCGTGCGGTAACCGCGTTGGAGATTAACCTGCGTTTACAGGAAGTATTGGAAAGAACGGCTGCCTATGACATGTCGCTTATGGATGAAGAACAGAGTCAAGCGTATAGGGAGCGTCTTCGGCAGAACCGAGAAAGGCTGGAAAAGAAAAAAGCTGTCCTGTGCGGCAACACAGAAACAGCTTAGTTAGCACTTATCAAAAAAAGAATAACACATGTTCGTGTGTGCGGCAAGCTCTCGGGCTTGCTGCCGGGGCCGGGAAGTTGAACTCCACCTTTTCTCTTACCCACGTCTTTTCCCCGGTTCCGGCAGCACTTCCGAGAAGTGCAATACATAGAGAGGAGGGAATGATGTGGAAGCGATTGAGCAACGCCTTGCCGAGCTGGAAGCGCGGGTCGAGAAGCTGGAAAAAAGGGGGGTTACCACTCAAAAAGAGGCAACCCCGGATGAAATCAAGGTTGTTAGTGAATTGATTAAAGTTTGTTCTGCATACGGTCTTACTTATGAACAAGCTCAGAACGTTGCTTGCTATTTAAGACAAGCTCTGAATGTGATGGCAAACAAGAACCGGATAACAAACTAAAATAGAAGTTCTTCATCATCGATATTCTGGATTTTAGCCTCATAAGGCTTGCGGCGATGTTGCCAATAGGATTGTTCTTTTTCTTTCTCGTAACCGAATGACACATGTTCAAATTCGTTTATAGGACCTGGTAGGAGAGTAGAGTTTCCTTCTAAAGAGATACTCCAGCACTCTTTAAAGGAGCCAGTCTTCTTGAGTATATCAACTGTATCCATGTAGGCTTCGCTGAACTGCCTTAGAGCCTTGACAGCATCCGGAGGAAACTCTAAAGCACAATTTGGAATTAGAACTAACTTGAAAGTGGGGTGAGAAGCTTGACCATAGAAGAACGTATCACTGCACTGGAAGCGCGTGTGAAGAAGTTAGAAGCCGCCCGTGGCCCGGCGGCTTGGATTGATGGCGAACTAGCCTTAATTGAAATAAGAAAACAACGTATTGAGAAATTCATTCAGTGTCCTGAACGACGCCAAGAGCTTTTAACTGCTTTAGAAGCACGGCGTTGTTTTCTTCAATCATCTTTGCAACAGCTCGAATAAGTGCTTCATGTGGAGTTTCGGATAACAAAGTACTGTATAACGGTGAACCTAATTGAATCTCTTTTTCTTCTTCATCCATTACATCAAGCACGGCTGTTTGATACTCGACAAATCCTGTAGTTTCAAGATCTTTATAACTCATGCCTAAAGATTTCATAATTTCACCTCCTCTCTATCTAACATGATTAGACAAAAGGGAGGAAAATCCTACTAATTTTAGGGCAAGTGCCCTGGCTTCTTGACCCGATGGGTATTGCCGGTTCGACTCCGGCACGGGTCGCCAAACATCAAGAATTACATAGGCGCAGCCATCGGGGTTGTACAGCCAGCGTAGGGGTAGGGGTAGGGGCGCTGGCAACTTTGAAGAAAGGTGGTGAAAAGAATATGCCAAGCTTAGACCGATTCTCACAAGGTTTTGCAGATCCACAAGAAGCGCGTGTTGTTGGAGAATGCCTTTGTTGTGGTGGGGAGGTCTATGAAGGTGAAGAAGTCTGGGAAACAGACGAGGGATATCTCCATGATGAACATAATTGTATTCGAGGGTACATTGCTAATTTTGCAACTGAGAAGGTTGCAGGGTAAATAAAAAATGACCTGCTGCAACAGGTCACTCACTTAAAAAATCACTTTTTATCAATGTACCACGAAAGTTCTTTGAAAATCAAATATTGGAGGGATATACGTGCCAGTAAAATTACCGCGTGGATACCTGTCTGTATCGCAAATTCGGACTTACCAGCGTTGTCCAAAGCAGTATGAATATCAGTATGTTTACGGGATGAAGACTACTTTTGGCAGTAGCTTTTTGCTGGGACGAGCCTTTCACAAAGCGATTGAAGAAGCAAACCGTGCCAAGATGGAAACGGGTGAAATTTTTGAAACTGAGCAGGTAGCTGATGTTTTTTCGGATGCTTGGGAGACTGAAAAGGAAGAAGTGGAGTGGAAGGAAGACGAGGATAAAGGTCAATTGAAGGATTCTGGCTTGAAAATGACCATGGCTTATTATGAGGAACATGGGCGAAATCTGAGCCCTTTCCTTGTAGAAACGGGCTTCATGATGGAAGTCGAGGGCATTCCATTTCAAGGATTTATTGATTTAGCAGAAACAGATGGAACGATTCGAGATTTTAAGACAGCATCTAAATCACCTACAGCTGACGTAGTAGATTCTTCGATTCAACTGGCAGCTTACGCTCTTGCCTATCGAGAGCTTACTGGGCAAAAGGAAGTGAAAGTTGGGCTGGATTACGTGGTCAACTTAAAGAAAGGCCCGAAGATTACTCGATTAGAGACGGAGATAGATAAAGGACGAATGGAACGTTTAAAGGCAACCATTCAGGGCGTTGGGCAGGCGATTAGTGCTGGTGTCTTTTATCCAAATGAAGAAGGGTTTGCTTGCGGATATTGTTCCTTCCGTGAGCTTTGCAAAGGAAAGTGATAAGTATGGAAAACTGCCAAATGTGTGGCGCACCGATTGAGCCGGGGGAGAAAATCACTCCGGTGTATCACGCAAGAGAAGAGGAGCCATACGGAGTCATATGCTCATGTTGCTGGAAGGAATTTATTAACTAGAGGTGATTGAATTGGCTATGCCAGAAAACCAACTCATGGAATACCCACAACAGACGTATATTTCACAAGTCGCTGTGACGCCACAGCAGGCTCTCCAAGCCTATCAGGCACTGAAACAAATCACAAAGCAGGTGCTCGTAAACGGAACGGATTACGGTGTTGTTCCAGGCACTCCGAAGCCGTCGCTTTTAAAGCCAGGAGCTGAAAATCTACTAAGGTTTTACGGGCTTGGTCACCGTGTTCAGGCTGTTGAACAGGTAAAGGATTGGGATAACGGCTTCTTTTATTTTAATTACAAAGTAACGGTCGTTAAGACCTTACCGAATGGTACAGAAATGGTTTTAGCTGAATGTGAGGGTTCGGCAAATAGCAAAGAAAAGCGATATCGAAATCAGGACCCTTATATGCTGGTGAATACGCTTCAGAAAATGGCGATTAAGCGAGCGTTGGTTGGAGCGACACTGCAGGCTACAGGAGCATCGGGACTGTTTACACAGGATCTTGAAGATATGGATGATATACCGATGCAGGAGCATCAGCAGCCAAGGCAACAAGCTTCATCTTCCCATGGTTCACGGAGCAATAACCAATCTTCTGGTAATGGTATAGCCTCAGAAAAACAGCAAAGGGCCATTTTCGCCATCGCCAAAGGGAAAGGGCTTGATGAAGAGGGAATAAAACGCCTGATTCAATATCTAAACAATAAGCAAAGTGTATCAGAGCTTACTTCTAAAGAAGCGAGTGACTTAATCAAGCTTTTACAAGAAACGAGTCCGGATGAACTGTTAGCTATGATAAGCGCAGGAGACAGTCCAACTCCAATGAATAAACCGATTGACATATCGGACGATGACCTCCCTTTTGATGAAGCCCCTGGGTTAGAAAATAGCTCAGGGGCGTGGGAAGACCCGTTAGGCTACGAAGACAGAATGCCGCGTACTAAACGCTCAGCGAGGTAATATACGCGGGATTTTTCACACTCTATTCTATTAAATAATCAAAGGAGATGTCGGGGTATGGAAGAGCAAAAAGACATCATCATGCAAGCGTCGGGGTTTGTGATTCTGCCCCGACTCTCGATTAAAAATGTAAGAGACAAACTCCTTTTCTACCATTTGCTTGAACAAGCTGACTGGAATACGGGAGAAGCTGTTCTCGTTCTTTCCCAACTTGAAGAGCAAACAGGATGGTCAAGAAAAGAGATAAGCACGTCGCTTTCTCGACTTCAAAAAGGTGGAGTTATCACAATGGAAACTCTTCGAGGGAAGCGCGGTGTTAGGGTGATGATCGTAAACTATTCTGCTTATCAAAATCTCTCAAAATATAGAAAAACGGTACAAGCAAACGGGGAAATGGCACAAGCAAAAGGACAAGCAAGCGGCAAAATGGTACAAGTAAACGATGGTGAAAAACCTTGTGTTTCCTGGGATTTACCCACTAACAAAATGGAAGTGGAACAAGCAAACAGCGAAACGGTACAAGCGAAGGCACAAGCAAATGGAGAAACGGGACAACTTATATATAGTAACAACAATAAGAACAGCAATATAAACAGCAGTAATAATAAACCTAATACGTCGCTCGTTTCAGAAAAAGACATCGAAACCTTTGTCGATGAGAACATCGACGTTTTGCCGTCCGGTGTAAACCGAAAACTCTTAATTCGTTATTGTGACATGCTGCGGCTAACGAGAAGTACATGCAAGATTTCCAAAAACGTTTTGCTCCAGGTTTTTGCGAAGATGAAAAAATACTCCGCAAATCAAATTAACTTCGCTGTATGGCATCACTTTGAAAAACACGACGATAAACGCGAGCAGTACACGCTAGGGATTCTTAGAAACACAAGGGATGATGAGGCTTATAGAAAACTAATGCGGATGTTGAACCGTCAAAGCAAGAATAGGTTCGAAATCAGAGAATCAAAAGGAGGCATACGCAGTGCAGCCAGCAGAGAACTTGATCCAGCGTTCCGTGATGAAATTAATTCCCTCTCTTTCTAAAGACGCAGAAGGGGATCACTATTGTCCGATTTGCGGCAGGTTTGTGCCAAAGACACAAATCGAGTTGTTCGGCAAAGTGCGTATTGTACAAAGTCGTTGCCAGTGCGAAATTGACAAGTTCATCTATGACCAAAAGCAAGCAGAGACCCTTATTCAGCGAAAGATGATTGAGCGGAAGTTTAACATTTCAGAGCTGGGTAAGCGCTTTGAAGAGTGTAAGTTTTATACGTTTCAATCACGTCCTGGCGCTGAAAAGGCATATCAAATGGCACGAGATTATGCCCAAAACTTCGAGCACCACCAGGAAGAAATAGGGCTGCTGCTCTGGGGAATCCCTGGGAACGGCAAGACACACCTTGCTGCGGCAGTGGCACACGAAGTCAAAGATAAAGGATTTACCGTTGTTTTTCAGACAATGGCTGAATTACTGGAGCGTATTCGAAACACGTTCAACAAGAAAGAAAAAGAGACGGAAAGCGAGATTATGACGGCGCTTCGGGATTGTGACTTACTCGTTCTGGACGATATCGGTGCTGAGAAAATCACAGACTGGGTACTCGATGTGATGTTCCGGATTATTGACGGCCGTTACCGCAAGAAAAAGCCGACGCTGTATACCACAAACTTTTTTCCGGCCGATTTGTTGATACGTTTTATGCCGTTGGAGCCGACAGAAGAGGACAAAATCAAGGCGCAGCGGATTCATGACCGAATCATTGGAACAAGCATCATCATAGAAAATAAGGCGACGAGTTATCGGCGTGAGCTGGCTGTTAAACGATTCAGGGAAATGAGTGGTGCGTAAAGTGAGCATTAGGATGGAAGGAGAATAAAGTACAAGAATACTGCGTTTTCACTCTCATCACTCAAATTCAACTGGAATCTTTAGGAGGAGAAGCCAGATGAAATACTTTGTACTTATTCCAGACAAAGCAAAGGTGCGGAATATGGTGTGCTGCCTACAAAGTTTACTTTCGCAGATGAACCGTACAGAGAATTTGGACAAGACAGTCACGGGTATTCGGATTAACAAACAGACACGAGCGATTGAAATCGAAGTGGAGGATGAGCCGGATGAGTAACACAGCTCTTTCCAGGAAGGAAAAACGAGCGCTTCGATTGCAGATATGCCGGACACTGGACGAGCATTGCGGCAACTGCGAGACCAAGAAACAAGCACTGAAAGGGAAGAGCGGCAGCGCTTGGGACGCAGCGAATCAAAGCTTGCAGGCATACTGCAATACGCAGTGCCCGGTCGGAAAACAACTGCATGCGCTGGCTTCGAAACTCGAAGGAGTGCAGATACGGCCGGGGTCGATTGAAGTACAACCGGTGCTAAAAGTACGACCAAAGCCTATCAAACTCATGGAAGTTGTCTCGAAACCGCGCGAAGAGCTTACACCGGAAAGCTATATGCAGGATAGGGAAAAAGGGCTTAGAGATTGGCAAATCGCGATACAGTACGATATCACTCCGTCGGGACTTTATAGCCGGAAAAAGCGATGGAGAGAACAGGGACTACTTGCTGGGAATGAGCAACGGAGGAAGAAAGCATGATTCGGTTGGTTGTACCCGGTCGCCCGGTTCCGGCGGTACGCATGACACAGCGGAGTAAGTTTGTCAATAAGCAAGCGCAGCGCTACCTTGAGTACAAAAATTACATCGGGTGGCTTGCGAAAGCAGAGAAAATCAAGAGAGCAGAAGGGCTGGTAGAAGTAAAAGCAATTGCTTATCTCCATGGCCTTCGAGAGCCGGATGCAGATAATCTAGCGAAGGCATATTTGGACTCCCTTAATGGCATTGCCTGGATCGACGATCGGCAGGTGCGCAAATTAACAATCGAAAAGGTGAAGGTGGATACAGCGAAGGAGCAACGTTCCGAAATTGAAATTTACGAGGTGAAGAAATGATGAGCAATATGCCAACTATTTTCAATTTCAAAGATCGGGAAGTACGAGTCGTGATGGTAAATAATGAGCCGTGGTTCGTTGCCAAAGATGTTTGTGAAGTGCTCGAAATTAAGAATCATCGTGACGCTACAGCCAGATTAAAAAATTCGATGAAACGTGCCGTCGGAGTTACCGACGCCATCGGTCGAGTGCAAGAAACGACGGTAATTAACGAAGCTGGTGTTTATAAAATTACTTTCGCAAGCACAAAACCGGAAGCAGAAAAATTTACGGATTGGCTTGCAGAAGAGGTCATACCTTCAATCCGCAAAACAGGAAGCTATAGTGTCCAATCTAACAATGTCGTCCCTCTTTCGGAAGAACGGGCGTTAATAACAGTTTTGCGGACTACAGCAGACTTGTTGGAGGGACAGGAAGAGTTGTGGCAAGGACAACAGCAGCTTGAAATGAAGCTGGCAGAAGTGGATCGGAAAGTGGAAGAGCAAATTACACTCAATAGTCATGAGCAACGCAAGGTGCAGAAGGAAATTGCGAAGCGTGTGTACGAACTGGCTGAACAGATAGCATTTAAACAGCTTTGTTTTGATGGAACGGAAGAGATTGTGCCGGATTTGGAGAAAGAGCGCCGGAAGTTATTCAGTGAAATTCATCGAGCTATCAAAGATTGTTTTGCTGTTCCGAGTTACCGTGATGTGCGGCGCTCAGAGTTCAATCAGTTATTGCTGTTTATCCAAGTATGGCGGCCGAGGCTGGTGGCGTAATGAAGAAAGCACGCTACTATTTGCTTCGTCGCAAAGAGAAAGGGTTTGGCTCTGCTCACGTTGTTTATCGCTATGAATTAATTCGTTGGAACGAGTTGCATAGGTGGCAGCGGCGTGGGTGGAAAGTAATTGCATAAATCGGTTGCCCGCCGGGGAGACCCGGTGGGTGGCACAAAAAAACACTCCCTTGATTAGAGCAAAGGAACGTTGCTAGCCTATTTATTTTTAGCATACAGAAAATTATATTTACTAGCATGTTTAATCTCGTCTGTTAAAATCTCAAACACCATATTTTTGAATACTGTACCCGGGATCATAAAGTAAATTTTTCGGTAAAGCTCTACTGCGCTTAGTTCACCAAATAAGGCCTTTTCGATTCCCGAAAGATAGGTGGTTGGTTTCTCAAACGATTCGCTATCGCTCGGCCCAATAGTTTGACCTGTTAGAGAATAGTACATCTGCCTAAACATCTGACGATGGCGCCTTTCATCATCACGAATGGAGATAATGATTTCTTTGTCCTGATTTGATGGAGCGTTTTGAATCAGGTAATCGTAAAAAAGTTCATCGTTACGTTCTCCTTGTACTGCTTGTCGTAAAAGAGGAAGAACGGCCTGTAAATTGGTTTGATACATCGCATATGAAGGTGGTACAGGTTGGGCTTGATACTGTACGGGTGTAAACGCAAATGGATATGGACTGTATCCTTGCGTTATATCACTTGTATATAGATTCATGAAAATTCCCTCCTGGGTGTAGAGTCTCTAACATTTTATGAACAGACACCCAAAGGGTGAGAAGAAATAAAAAAGGCCGGTATTAGACCGGCGAACTAGAGATTATCGGCAACATCTACGAAAATCCAGAACTGCTGGAGGTGGAGAATGTATGAACGAGGTAGAGCAGCTTGATTTATTCCCGGATATGCCTACGCCTTCTCCGGCTGAAATGGAGAAAGAGCCGAATAAGATGCGGAAACATTTAGGTCCGGGGCCAGAAGGGACAACATGCGGTACTTGCCGGTACCTGTATCGAAAAAAGTGGGGCGGAACGTATTTCAAATGCGAGTTGTATGGCGACTCCAACGGGCCGGGAACGGACTTCCGGAAGAAGTGGCAGAGCTGCAGAAAGTATGAAGCAAGGGAGGATGAGGAGAAGTGAAAACGCACGAGCTGAAAACAGAACCACCGTATTTTCAAGCGGTGCTGGATGAGGTTGAACGGTTGCGGAAGGACAATGAAGAGCTTCAAAAGCTGGTTGATAAGTTTAGCGAAGCGAATCGTCGATTGAGAATAGCGGTCGCTAATCAGAAATAAAAATCCCCTCTGAAATGCAGAAGGGTAAGGGAGAGAAAAAAGGTACAGAGATCCTACTACTTAAGTATATCCTCTTTCCCTGATAAATAAACAAAAACCCCCTCTCTGGACGGCCATCCGGAGAGGGATTCCCTGTTCTTACTCTCACAAGAATATTTTACCATGAGCAGGGGGAGTCGTCATGCAAATGTCGTTTTTGCCGAAAATTGACCGGAAAGCTACGCAGAAAAGAATAGAAGGCGTACTGGATACTGCGCGTATTTATCGTCGCATCGGCTTTGAAAGACGCGAGGTAAGAAATACTCCTTCATACGAGCCTCGCTTTCACGGTCAGACGAACGCGACGAGTGACCAGGTAGGTGACAATGCCTCCTGGAATGTGGATGCTGAGGAACGCATCAGGGAGCTTACAGAGCGCGTAGAGAGAGCGGTAAAGAGGTTGCCGAAGCGCCAGCGTCAAATTATTGAGATGCGCTATCTGAATGATGATGTTGATCGGAACTTTGATTATATGGTGTATACCGAATTGAACATTTCCAGCCGGACGTATGACCGGGAGAAGGCGCGAGCTATTTATTCACTGGCATTTATGTTGAGGATGGAAGTTATCGAGAAGAATGAGGAGCCATTAACCGTTTAGGGAGTGGCGAACTTTTGGCGTAAAAATGGCAAAGTTTTGGCGCAAAGTTGGCGCACTATTTTGAGATAGGGGTGGTATGATGATAGTGTCAGAAGATAAGCGAAGGGGCCTGTCAATATAAGACAGGTCTCTTTACTTATTGCGAAAAATAAAAAATAAAAATGTCACTTAGAAGGAAATTCCAAAATAATTATAGAAGAAGGTAGGTGTATTTAATAATGAGCAGGGAGGTATGTAGTGTGGAGGATTTTAAAAGTGTAAAGTTTGTTGAAATTATCGATAGTGAAAATGGTGAGTTGAACGGACTTCGAGCACGTGTTATTGATGTAGAAGAACACAAATTTGGAATTGATTTAAGGATTGTGGTAGAAAAGACAGGGGAGAAAATGTGGATTTCTTCTGAATCTGTATATCAATTGGAGGAAAGTCTAGTTTGACGTTTTGGTTATATCTAGTATAATGGAATCATCTTACAAGGGAGAGGATGGTTCTGGTGGATTTTTTTGTGTATCAAGTTTATGAAGAAGTGAATGTAGAAAATCGAGAAGCATTACTCTATAATTACCTGCAAGACACAGGCTTTTATGTAGCGGAACATGGTTTGCGTTATGTTATTAATAGTGATATCGAATTAGATAGAGGTGTAATAGCAGGAACATTTAGCCAGGAATACGTTCCAAACATATATGAAGTTGAAGAAGATAGAAGCATTGTTCCTAGGGAAGATGTTGAACCGTATGACAGAACGTTTTTTGCATTCGACTTTAGTACCAGAGCATTTTTAATCCAAAACAAAAAGTATCCACCAGAAAACTTAAAACCAGGCAGAACATTAGACCGATTAAATGACATATTTAATAGTGCATTTAACGAACTTTTTAACTCGAACTGTACTTTTGTTCCTGTCCTACTGCCAGAAGGAAACGAGTCTTTTTTAAGATTATTTGATACCCACAGAGTTATTGAAGTTAAGGTTAAGGAAATTAATAACGGAAGGTTACTAGGAGAAGAAGTAATCCTTTCTGCGGATATCGCTGAGAGCGAAGCCATGAAAACAGTTTGGAACAATGATATATCCTTAACAGACTTTATTCACCTTAGGACATCACTTGAAGGAAGTTTAAATGACTCTCTTATCTGCAAAGCAGCGATCAACTCTCCGGGTGCAGTTATCGATACCATGAGATATTTCGATCCTGAAGAAGATGGTTTTGTTACAAAAAAGAGGTCAAAACTTGATCAATTTAGTGTACCTTCTATAGATAGGAACACAGAATCAATCACAGCCTTTAACGAAATTACTAACACGGTTGCAATGAATCGTCGTATTCTTAGAAACATGAGACAAATCCGAACTTGATAAAGATTGTAATGAAGACCGTTCCAAGGAGCGGTCTTTTTGTTTACAATAAATACCTCTTAGCCTTATGATGTATAGGTTAGGGGGGATTAAAATGAATAAAGGATTTATAGAAAAAGTAAAAAGTTATACAAGTCTTGGAGTAATGATTTTTATACTCTTAATAGTTGTGGTTTGGTGTTTAAAAATAACAATCGGTTTAAATACAACTGGAGTTAAGGATTTTCTAGATATTATACTGAAGGTAGTTCAAATATTGTTTTATATAGTAGGAGCTATTGTTGGTGTATTGACTTATAGAAGTGCTAAAAAGGGATTTTTAAATACTGTTAACACTGAATATAAAAAAAGGGTAATGGATCACTTAGAAAAATTATCAGATTCATTATACAATGAATTTAATCCTAACTCTGAAAATTATTGGGTAAGACTAGATCCGGAAAAAGAAATAATATCAAAAATATTAGAAGTCTATAAAAAAAATGAACAGAAAATATTGAACTCAAAAAATTTTCGTATAGGAATACCTCATACTAAGTCACAAGCTGTTTTGGAAGAAATCCTTAATCGTGTCAAATCAGATCCGTTTATTCCAGAAGAAATATCGAATGAAGTAGTAAGGTATTTAGAAAAAAGGCTAAATTCTATGCATATTATATTTATTGAAGAGTCAAGAAAGTATATGGAAGAGCTAGCTCAGGGGCTATATAAAGATAAGATTAAGGATTCTGAAATATATATTAAAAATAAGATAAATAAGAGGTTGTATAAAGAAGGGTGTGGAATTTCTCAAATCGAAAAAGAAGTACATAATATCCGTATAAAAATAAAAAAATATTTGGAATCATACAATCCCTTTAATAAAAATAATTTTTGATAAAGCACCCACGTGATGCTTCTTGTTTTGCCTTGGAGATAGGAAAATATAGCTAAAAACATGAATCTTTCTCCTTTTTTCCTACGTAAATTATTATTAAATGAGAAGAGGAGGGACTTTATGTTTGGGAAGAAGTTTTTGTTTGAAGAGGAAATACATAATACTTACCACTCTTTAGATACAAAGGTAAGAGGTAAAAACGGCTATAGTGCTGTAAAACAACATCTGCAACATAAACTTCCAGATTCGGATAAACTAAAGAGATTGGAAAAATTAATGGTGATTGCAAATATAGAGGAAAATAGAGCAAAGCATTTATTGCAAATCTCAGGAATAGTATCAACGATTTTACTTAGCTTCGTAATAGCGGGGGTTGGAGGTTTATATGGTGTTGTAGGAGGGTTGTTTGAAAAGCTTATAGAGTCTATTATAGAAAGACCTGAAGACCTAGAAACTCAGCAAGCCATGAATATGCTATTTAATAACTCTGTTGATATACTATGGTATATGATGGTGATAGGGATGGTTGTGTTTGTTGGTTTATCAGTAATTTGGGCAAAGAAAAACTTTGCTCAATTAAAGCGAAGTATCTTATTACAGTATATTATTAATGAGGAAATTAAAGAGGTAACTGTAGTTGCCCAAAAACACTTACACAAATTTACAATTGAATAGAAAAGAGACATATCTCTTCACCCTGTGTAAAAATAGAAGTACCACCAACCACTTTTACGCAAAGGAGAAGACTATATGCCTCTTACGTATAGGGTAGCACATCAACAGGAAATCAACAATATTTTACGTACCTGGCGTTTCCCACTTTATTTTTCTAAGCCGGTAATGAACCATATGGTTCATTTTCTCGATGGTGTGATGACCAGAGGTTTTTCTGGAACGTTAACCGATATCCATCGTGAAAGCTGCCATTCACAAGACCGACGGACACTGAGCCATTTTCTTACTCATGGGAAGTGGAATGAGCAGCATTTGATGCGTATAATTCAGCAACAATCATGGGAGAGCATCAAGAGGGAAGCGAAACATACACAAGAGCCGATTTTCGTTATTATCGATGATACGGTCTGTAGAAAGACAAAGCCCTCGTCACAGGCATTGTCCCCTATGCAAGGAACAGATTTTCACTATTCCCATACCGAAGGTAAGTCAGTATGGGGGCATGCAGTAGTTCAGGAATTCATTCGATGTGGTGAAAAAGCATTCCCTTATGCGTTTAGCCGATACGAATCAGAGCAAAACAGCAAAATTGATATTGCATGTGAACTGCTTTCTATGGTGCCAAAAAGTTCTTTTTCTACTTATGTTCTTATGGATACATGGTATCCTGCTCAATCTGTACTCGAAACCTGCGCTTTATCTGGATTTCACGTCATTAGCGGTATAAAAACCAATCGTATTATTTATCCATATGGTATTCGGCAGTCAATAAAGGAATTTGCCTCGCACATCCATAAAGAAGATACCGACCTTGTGACCGTCGGTCACGCTTCTTATCACGTCTATCGTTATGAAGGCAAGCTAAATTTCATTGAAAATGCTGTGGTACTACTGTGTTGGGATGCGACCCAGCCAATGACTCTCCAAACTATGCGGGCATTCTTAAGTACAGACGTTTCCTTATCTAATGAGCAAATTCTAACGTACTACAGTAAACGTTGGGCGATTGAGACTTATTTTCGTACCATGAAAAGCAACTTTTCCTTTAACGGTTATCAAATACGTAGTACCGTTGCAATTAAGCGGTTTTGGACATTGCTTTCTTTTACAGCCATGTTCTGCAGTGTAACAGGACACGGTGATATCTTAACAGGACTACGAAGTTGGCAAAACAAAAAGACAGAGAGTTGGATCGAATTTGTTTACTATGAAGCAAAGGCAGGAACGCAGCTGGATTTGATAAAAAATCAGTTACAAGCTGCCTAGGAGAACCTTCGGTTCTTTCTACATGGTAAATTTTGTATCAAATTTTGGGCAAGTCTAGGAGGTAAGTAAAAAGGCATCCTAAAGGGTGCTTTTTCTTTTGCGTAACGTTACAAACGAGCCAGCGAAACAGTGTAACAGAAAAAGTGCTTCATCTAATGCCTTGCTTGCTGGTTGGCTTGTAACGTTAAAACTTTGCGTTACAGTTGCAGGAAAATAGTCCCTCTCGTCGAATGTGAATTGAGAGGGAGGGGATAGTATGTTTAAAGAATGTAAAAAATGTGGTGCTATGATGCAATTACAAGATACTTATGAACAACAAAGAAGAGAGATTACTGTGTATGTATGTTTGAACCATAATTGCAAAGCGATTTACAGAATAGTGAAAGATGAAAATAAAAACGTTGTTTTAGAGGAATGGGGACAGCTTCCATAACTTTTTATTTTGTATTAGAGAAGAATTATAGAGAAGAGATGTTATTTTGGTAAACTACTTCGAAAAAAGAGGGAGTAATTAAAATGTCATATCCATGGCCTAAGGAAGGACAAAAACTGTTTAAATCAGGTAGCTATTATCAAATCGCTCATTTTGGATGGGGAGGACAAGATTCGCAATTTCATGGATATATCAGGGGATATAAAGAAGCAGCTGATAACTTAGTAGATTTGGCTATTAAGTCTGAAAATATTGCTGTTTTAGATACATACGTTTTTCCGATTGTCTTTCTCTACAGACAATTTTTAGAGCTTTCAATGAAAGAAATTTATCTAAATTATTCTGAACATAGCACAGAGGATAAAGTTAAAACCATCGACAAAGCAGGTCATAATTTGTTAAGAATATGGAATGAGATAAAGCCGTTAATCCAAGAAGGATGTAACTCTAATGATGATGATAAAACAATTAAAGTAGTAGAAGATTACATAAATCAATTTCATGCTTTTGATAAGACTTCTTTTACGTTTAGATATCCAATTACCAAAAAATTAGCCCCTACTCTGGATAAAGAATATCGTATAGATTTGCTTAATTTAAAACAACGCATAGATGAATTAGGACACTTTTTCTCAGGTGTTGATGGACAACTAGATGCAAATAAAGAAAATAAATACGAGCAACAAAAAGAATTTATGGAAATTATACAACAAAATATGTGGGATGAAGTAGGATATTGAAAAGCGCCACGATAGGCGCTTTTTCTTTTACTTTAAAACAGAGGTGAGTGATAGATATGGAAATAAGAAAAGTATCGATTGCTAGCATCAACCCAGCGCCGTACAACCCGCGTGTGGATTTACAGCCTAGAGATCCGGAATACGAGAAGCTGAAGCGTTCCATCACAGAATTCGGCTATGTCGAGCCGCTGGTTTGGAACGAGCGCACCGGCAATCTGGTCGGTGGCCACCAGCGCTTTAAAATTCTACTGGAACAAGGCTATACAGAAATCGAAGTATCTGTGGTTAACCTGGACGAAGCACGCGAGAAGGCGCTGAACATCGCGCTGAATAAAATCAGTGGACGATGGGATGAAGAGAAGCTGGCGATCTTGCTGCAGGAATTGGCTGAGAGTGAAATTGGCATTGAGCTGACTGGTTTCGATAAAGAGGCTCTGGACGAGCTGCTTTCTACTTTACCGGCCGATACAGAACCGGATGAGCCGGTTGTCGACGATGAATATGATGTACAGGCTGCGTTGGATGCGATCAAAGAGCCGGAAACAAGGTATGGGGATATATGGCGATTAGGAAGACATTTGCTTGTCTGTGGCGATGCTACACGTTTAGAAGATGTGCAGCGGCTTATGCAGGGGAAGAAAGCGAACCTGGTTGTCACGGACCCGCCGTATAACGTGGCTGTGGAAAGTGATTCAGAACGCCTGGCTGCAGATGGTCGGGAGTCGATTTTAAATGACGACATGTCCGATGAAGATTTTGTCGTGTTTTTAAATCAAATATTTACGAACTACGCCGCGATTATGAAGCCGAACGCGGCGATTTATATTTTTCATCCATCTTCCTATCAGCGAGAGTTTGAGAACGCGATGAATGCCGCTGGAATTGTGACACGTTCACAGTGTATTTGGGTGAAGAACGCACCGACCTTTGGTTGGGCGCAGTACCGATATAAGCACGAGCCGGTATTTTATGCGCACATCAAAGGGAAAGCGCCAGCCTGGTATGGGGACCGGAAGCAAACGACGGTATGGAAGGCCGGGCTACCGGTTGAGATTCCGGAACCGGAAACCGTATGGGAAGTGTCGCGTGGCGATGTGACGAAATATGTTCATCCGACACAGAAGCCGTTGGATTTGTTAGCGATTCCGATTGGCAACAGCAGCAAGAAAGGGGATATTGTTGTCGACTTCTTCGGTGGCAGTGGTTCGACGCTTATGACATGCGAACAGATGGGACGTGAATGCCGGACGCTTGAACTGGACCTGGTATTTTGTGATGTGATTAAGCAGCGATTCTACGAAGCAACCGGTATTGAGCCGGTACTCGTTTCTCGCATCGATGAAGCGGCATAACAGTAGAAAAGCAAAAGGAGGACGCTGCGAACGCCCTCCTGACAAGCTGCCGGGTACCCCCGACGAAGGATAGCAGAACACCGTGGCCACGGAAGGGAAAGCTGCTATCCTGTTTCCATTTTACATGGAACACGGGGGTATATTCAATGAAAAATGCAAACGAACGTTCTTATTCTGATGAGGATGCAAACCTACTTCTGCAGCACGAAGTCGAGATTATGGAAAGCATCATAGAGTCGAAGTCAAAGTACCGGAAAATCATCCATGCTGGCATTGCACGATGGGTGAAAGATTTCCAGGAAGGCAGGATTGAAATTAAAACGGTGGATGATTTGAAGAAGTTGATTGAAATCGATTTGGAGCTGCAGCGAGATGACTTATAAAAACAAACTCAACTCAAACCAGATTATGGAGGTGGGTGGAATGTAGTGGGACGAGAAAGAAATCCAAATCGCAGAAAAGCGTTTGAAATGTGGAAAGAGAGTGGCGGAACGTTAAGTTTAAAGGATATTGCCGCTGCTTTAGGCGTAGCTGATGGAACGGTCCGAGGATGGAAGAACAAAGATAACTGGGAAGAAAGATTAAATGGAACGTTCCAATCAGAAAAACGGAACGCTCTAAAAAATACGAAACGTTCCAAAAGGAAAGGAGCCCCACCTGGAAATAAAAACGCAATAGGGAATAATGGTGGCGCTCCACCGGGGAACAAACGGGCTGCAGGAAACAGTGGCGGTGGCGCACCGCCAGGAAATAAAAATGCCGTAACCACTGGCGAGTACGAATCCTTAATGTTGGATTTACTTGATGACGAAGAAAAGGAACGGTTCGCTGCCATTCCTACGGATCCGCTTGTTCAAATCGATTTAAAAATCCGAGAATTGTCCTGGCGCGAGCACAGGATGATGCAACGTATTAAGCAAAAGGAGAACGGACTGACAGAGAAACAGCGGCGTGTTCTGCAGGAACTGCGCAAAGTGAAGGATGCGGTCACTGTGCACGATGAAAAGACTGGCCAGACGAAAGTGGTTCCGGTGCAGCGTGAGGAATTGGTCACTACAGAGATTGAGGAAACGGAGTTCCGTGCCATCGACGATATTTTAAACATTGAAGAAGCACTCACCCGCGTCACTGATAAGCTGCTTAGAGCAATTAAGCAGAAGCATGAGATGCTGGAAGCAGACTATAAGCGGGGCATTGTCAATGAAAGACTAGCAATAGAAAAAGAAAAACTCCATCTCTTGAAGAAATCAGACCAAGATGAGCAGCCTACACAGATTGTTGTGCGGAGGTGGACAGATGATCATTCTGGAAGTTAATCCTTTTGCCGATTGGACACCGCATGCCAAGCAGATTGAAGTTATGGAATCTAACGTCAGGAACCTTGTGCTAAATTGCGGCCGCCGTGGTGGAAAAACGAATGTAGGGGCGCGTAAGTTCTTTGACCGTATTCTGGAGGATATCGAAAAAGGAAAAGGTCTGCCTTACAAGCCGCCGAAGAATTTAAAGCTGATGAAAAAGCCGAAGCCACGCCTGGAATACTGGTGTGTGGCACCGACCTATTCCATGTCGGAGATTCAGCAAGAGGAATTATCCTGTGTGATCCCGGAAGAAATGATTGAAAGCTGGGACTTATCCAAGAACCGGGTATGGTTGAAAGGCTACATTCTTATTCAGTTTAAGTCAGCTGACAATTCTAAAACACTTGTTGGTAAAGGGCTGGACGGTGCCTGGTTGGATGAGGCCAGTAAGATGAAGGAGGAAACGTGGTCTGGATATTTATCATATGCATTGGCGGATAAAGGTGGATGGACGATATGGACAACCACGCCGGAGGGCATGAACTGGTTTTATGAGGATGTGGTGCTCAACGGACAGTATACGGATGCTGGCGGCGAACCAGGCGATTACCGCAATGATCCGGAATGGAAAAACTTCTACTGGACGAGTAAAGATAATCCGCTGCCAGAATTACAGAAGAATATTCAGCGCATGATTGAAACCATGCCAAAGCGATACGTGGATCGGGAGATTTATGCCCGGTTTGATGTGTTTTTTGGACAGGTTTTCGAGGAGTTTAATCGCTCTATTCATGTGGTTCCGCGTCAGCTATGTGAAGAGAAATTTAAAAATGGTGATTTCGTCCACATTGAAGCCGGGAAGGACTGGGGCTTCTCTAATCCTGGCACGACCATTGTGGGTGCCATGACCGCAAACGGCGAGCTTTGGATTGTCGATGCGATTTATAAACCGGGAATGGAGATTTTAATTCCTGGTTCGTCTGATTGCTGGGTTGAACAGGATAAAAAGTTGATGAAGAAATGGCGCATTTCTCGTTTTTGGTGTGACTCTGAGAACCCAAGCAATATAAAAACTTATGTGACCAATGGATTGCCGGCTAAAGCGGCACAGAAGCATTTGAAAGAGGGGTTGCGTGCCGTTGCTTCGCTGTTCCCGGTAAAGTCCGATAACGGCCGACCAAACATCTTTATCAGCGACCATCTAAAAGAATTTTTGCAGGAGCTTACCAACTATCGCTATCCGGAAGATGCGACAGGGGACAAGGCGGAAATCCCTGAGGGGGATGACCATGCAATGGACGCACTGCGTTACCTTGTATGGAACAGTAAAACATTCCATCAGTTGTTGGTTAAGCGATTTAACATGATTCCGTGGAAGATTGCTGCATAGAGGGGGTGAAAAGCCATGCAAACGATGCTGATTGAGCAGTTTTATCAGGAAAACAAAGAAAATAACACATGGAAATGGGTGCTCGATGTAATTCGAAAGCATCAAACACGGGATTACTCCGTTATGCGGAAGTATGTAGACGGCGAGCATGACATCCTGAAGCAGCCAGAAGAGAGAGGGAAGCCAAATAACCGCATTGTTGTGAACTTCGCACGGAAAATTATCGATTTTAGTACGTCTTATATTGCCAGCAATCCGATTCGCTATGCGCCAAACGTGGAAAAAGAAGGGCTGGATGAGTTTGTTGAAAAGCTACAGGCGATATTCGTTGATAATGATGAAGAAAGCAGTACGTACGAACTCATTGAAAATGGTTCCATCGATGGTGAAGTGTTCGAATACTATTATTTTGATGAAGATGGCCAGATTTGTATGACTCCGTTTACGGCAGACGAATGCATAGCTGTTTATGATACAACGGTAAAAGCCAAGCTGATTGCGGTCATTCGCTACTATCACGTATGGAATGATGCGGCCAAACGAAACGAGCTCCGTGTCGAAGTATATGATGAGCATGAAATTAGTTATTTAAAGCAGGAGGGAGAATCCCTTGTGCTGGATACTTCCCGCCCGGATAATCCTTATCTTCATAAGATTACAGTGCTCGTGACGGATCAGGATGGAAAGATTAAGCCCAAACCGGTTGTTCCCTGGACGCATTATGTGAATCGACCACGTAAGCATCAGGCGGCACGGGATGACGGCATGATTGAAGGAATGGGTGACCTTGCTGATTTAAAGAACCTGTTTGATGCGATTAACAAAGCCATTACCGGAAAGGTCAATGTACAGGAGTATTTTAAAAATCCAAAAATCATGTTTGAAGATCTTGATCTGGATGAGTTGATTCTCTATGACGAAGAGGGCAATCTGATTACTGACGTAGAGAGAAAGAGGCAATATCTCGCAAAGATGTTTTGGACTTCTCATGTTCTTGTGGGTAGCAAAGCGGTACCGATCACATGGGATTTGCAGGATCAACATGAGGAAAACACCATTAATCGCCTGATAGAGTCTTTGCTTGACCAATCCGGTACGCCGCACCTTCGCCCGGATCAGGTAGGAAATGCACCATCTGGCATTGCATTAAAACTCATCTTCTATCATGCAGATATTAAAGCCGGAATTAAAATGCGCCAGTATGGCAAGGGACTGCGAAATCGACTGCGTATACTTACAGGTATGTTGAATATGAAGTATAGGAAGCAGTGGAACTATCAGGACATTGATATTAAATTCAGCAAGAATATGCCGGTCAATATTGTAGAGATGGTCGATATCATCACGAAGTTAATAGGCGAGCTATCGCATGAAGAGCGCCTGGCATTGCTGCCGTTTGTTGACGATCCGCAGGCGTCACGTAAGAAATTACTTGCCGAGCAGGAAGAAGAAGCGCAAAGGCGTATGGCCTTAATGGACCCGCTGGCCGTGGATAATGAAGAGGATGAGGACGAGAATGGCTCACCGGGTGATGCGGCATGAGCCGAGAAGAGCAGTATCAGATTGATTTAGAGAAGCGCATTGCTAAATACGCGACTCATCTGAAAAAACTTTTCGGCAGTGTAACCAATAGCATCATTAAGGAAGTGGCCATGCTGTATGCAAAGCATGCCGAAACAAACGAGGAATATCCTTCTTTCTTATACAGTGCCATTCAGCTTGAACAAATTATGCAGATGATACAAAAGATTCTGTTCGACCTTGGTGCGCAGGAAGAAGCACAATTACGGGCTGTATGGGGGGAAGAATACAAGCGAAGTTTATATCATCACCTCTACTTTATCGAGGAGGACTTTGGGGTTTCGGTAAACGTACCGATGCTAAACGGCCCGATGATATTAGCGGCGGTTGAGCATAAGTGGGAAGGGCGGCATTTTTCCAAGCGAATCAGGCTCAGAACCGACCTTTTAGCTGCTGCTATTGAGGATGTTATTACCCGTGCTTCTGTGCAGGGATGGGGCGTTACACGCACGTCAAAGGAAATCATGATTCGCACAACGGAAAGCTGGTCCAATGCAGTCCGGCTGGCACGCACTGAATTGAACCGAGCTGCAGCTCAGGGACAAAGTCTGGCATACCAGGCGAACAGCGACATTATCGAAGCAAAAGAGTTTTGCGCCACGCTGGATACCAAAACCTCTAAGGTGTGTCGCAAAGTCGATGGAAAAAAGTTCCCGTTGGATTATGATACACCGGCAAATCCGGGGAAAGAGGGAGAACGAATCCCAAATCACCCGAATTGTCGTTCGTACTGGCGGCCGGTGATGAAATCGAAAGTGCTAGAAAGTCTTGAGCGTGAACGTGCGTATAAACTCTGGAAGGAACGAGGGTACACGAAAGCTAGAACCTTTGAACAATGGGCAGAAGAAAAAGGAATAGCCGCATAATCAAACATCCGACTTCAAGGGTGTTTTTTTATTGTCTTGAAAGGGAGATGTGGATTGATTCATATCACAGCGGAAATGGCTAACGGTCAAATGAAAGTAGAGGCAGTGGGCCACGCCAATTACGCAGAACATGGCAAAGACATTGTTTGCGCTGCTGTTTCTGCGATAATGCAAACCGCTTTGCTTGGACTGCAAGCAATCGCTGAGCAGTACCCTGAGCATGTTTCATTAAAAGTTACTGAGAAGAAAGGAGAAAGCAAAGATGAAGAAATTTTGGATGTTTAACATTCAAAGATTCAATGAAGGAGGTGAGGGAGGAAGTGGAGGACAAGACGGCGACGGTACAGGAGCTGGGAATGGCGGAAACGGTGGAGCTGGTAGTAATGTAGGCGGTGACAATGGCACAAATAAACAACCAGCTGTCTCCTTCCAAACGCAGGAGGACTATGACAAAGCTTTGCAGGGGGCTGTCACCGATTATTTGAAGTCGTTAGGCATTGAGAAAGCAGAAGATTTGAAGGGAATTATCGATGCCCATAAACAACAGGAGGAAGCCAATAAAACAGCAGAAACCAAGCTTGCAGAGCGAGATGCGGAATTAAAAACAGCAAATAGCACAATTCAATCTCTGCGGGTGGAGAATGCGTTTATTCTGGAAGCCATTAAACAGGGGATTGACCCGGAAAAACTGTCCGATGCGATTCGCCTGGCTGACCTGTCGAAAGTAGAGGTAACAGACGGCGGCAAAATTAAAAACATAGACAAGCATGTGAGTGAGTTAGTGGCTGCAAAGCCGTGGCTTAAAGTCGAAAGTACACCTACCGGTCATACGCCCGAGCAGAAGCCGCCAGGCAATACAAAAACAAGCATCCCTAATATTTCAGATCTGCGTAAAATGCAGCGAATTTAAGGAGGATAACGGTTATGTATAAATCAAAAATAAAAATGAATCTGCAGCGTTTTAATGGTACTGGAGCGCAATTAAGTAACGAATTGACGGGTCTTATTCCGGAAGAAACGTCGAATGAAATCATCAAAGATGTTATTCGTGGTTCTTCCATTATGAAGCTGGCACAGCTAGAACCAATGACAACGGCCACAAAGAAAATCCCAGTGTTGCTCGATGGTCCGGGCGCTTACTGGGTGGGTGAAGGTGAGCGTATTAGCACCAGCAAGCCAACCTGGGCGCAGGTAACGCTTACGGCTAAAAAGCTGGCTGTCATTATCCCAATGACAAAAGAAGCGCTGAACCGTGCGAAAATCGATGTATTTGAAGAGTTAAAGCCACACATTGCAGAAGCATTTTATACCAAACTGGATGCAGCGGCCCTGATGGGAACGGACTCTCCGTTTGCGACAAACATTTTATCTGCAGCAGTCAACGCAGGAAATGAATTTACCCGTGGCTCGGTAGCTGGTCAAAACCTTGCCGATGATGTAAACAGTGTAATGGCGTTAGTGGAAGCCAGTGACCAGGAACCGCGCGCGTTTACGGCCCATTTCGGACTTAAAGCATCGCTGCGTGGCCTGAAAAACTCCAATGGAGACCCTCTTTACTTGTCCAGCATCCGGGACGGTGTAACGGAGGACTCTTTATACTCCTTGCCGATCGAATACAGCCGTAACGGTGCCTGGGATAAAACAAAAGCAGATTTGATTGCGGGTGACTACAAAAAGTCACGTATCGGTATCTTGCAGAATATCGAATATGAAATTCTGAAAGAAGCGACGCTGCAGAACACGCTGGGAGCAGATGGTAAGCCACTCTCTCTTGCTGAGCAGGATATGGTTGGTTTAAAAGCAACGTTCCAGGTGGCGTTCTTGGTCGTAAAAGAGAGTGCCTTTGGTGTGCTGCGACCTATTGGGTACGTAGCATCATAAGATAGATACCCAGAAAGGAGAGGAGAGGCATGAAGCCCAATGATATCGTTTCGATTGTGAAGGGAAAAGAGAAGTTGCAGGTTACCCGAAAAGCGTTTGAGGTCATTTATGCAACGCTCGGATACAAGCTCGAAAGAGAACCGGTGAATGCCGATGGCGATTCTGACAAGTGAGGAATTCCTCGGGTTTTATCCGGAGTGTGCATCCTGGCCAGAAACGAAGGTTAACGGGGCTGTTCTGCGGGCAAATGTTTATGTCGCGGGTCAGGTGGTGGTGCCTGAGCCGGTTCCCGATGATTTGAAGCTGGCTACAGCGATGATTGCAAAAAATGGGGCCGACGCAAAAACACTTAAAAGTACAACACAAGGAACATATTCAGAAACGTACGCTGATGTGGATTTTAGCGAGCAAATCTTAGGGATTCTACGCAAATACGGAATGAAAACTCCCGAGGAAGTGGCGGTGAAGCAAAAACTATGGCTGATCTAAATAACTATGAACGCCTGCTGTGCCATTCTATGACGGTATATGATTTACAGGGAGCAGCAGAAGACGCCTTTACTGGCGGTAAGTCAGAAAGTCGTGAGTGGGTCCCTATCGCACAGCATATCCCCTGTCGCGTTGGCGGCTCTCCGGCGCAGATACAGCAGCTAACCGGCAGGCAAGTGAGTGCACAGGATTTCCTTTTGCATACCCTGTATGCTGGTTTAAAGCCGGGGATGCGAGTCAAAATTGAACAGCCGGAGTTTGCAGATGACCTCTATGAAGTAGGAAAGCCAGTGCCGGTTTATGGCGCGGAAAGCCTGCATCATTATGAGGTCGTTATTCGCTTAATTGACGCTGTAACCGGTGGGGAAGATGAAATCTAATGGCTAAAGTCGATAAGAGAGAGTTAGAACGCCTATATCGTCACTTGAAGGAGAACTCAGCAGATGAAGTAAAAGAGGCTGTGAGCCGTCTAGCTAGAACGGCTGGATATGGGGTGCTAAGAGGGGCACAGGATCGAGTTCCGGTGCGCGATGGTGTTCTGCGTCGGTCTCTTTCCGTTGGCCGTTCTGATAATGTTTTTGAGTTCTCCATGAAAGGGAGTCATGCTGATATTACCGTGGGTACGAATGTAGAATATGCCCGATACGTGGAGGAAGGGTTTACCCAGCGAAAAGGCCAGTTTGTGCCGGGGTACTGGAAAGGTGGAGAATTTCGATATGATCCGAATGCGTATAAAAAATTCCTGCAAGAGCGGAAGAAGGGCAATCATCCGAATCTAACCGATTATGGCATCATTCTCACTGGACAGCGTATCCCTGGGGTTCGTTATCTGGCTCGCTCGCTGGCCGAAATCGAGGCGGTTCTTGATGATCTGGCTTATGAGGAGCTGGAAGATTTGGCAAGGAGGTTGTTCCAGGATGGGTGATGATACATTATCCATTCGCCACTGGTTGTATAAAGTAACTGGGATACCAACGGAGTCTCTCGCTATTCCAAAGGATTTTGAACGGCCGATGTGGTTTGCGGAAGAGCCGATTCGTCTACCGGAACCCTGCCGGCCTGATGCTTATCGGGAGAAAGTCACACTGAATATAATTTTGCTGGCAAAGGATGCGGTGCAATTAAAAAGTGTGGTAAGAGCTGTACGACAGGATTTAGCTGATCGAGGTTGGGTTTTACCGCTATTTAATGAGGAACGTCAACAAGTCGGCTATTTAAGGGAATGCCGACCAACGTTTGGGAAACCGGATGGCTTAGACCAGACGATGGAACTGAAATGCATGGTATATATTCCGTATACCCCGATTGAGTATGATCCGTTATTAGAGTTTTACAGTAGATATGATCCTGTATTACGTAAGGGGGGGACAATAGAGTGACGACAAAAAGAGAAAAGAAGCAAGAAGCTACGGCTTTTAAGCATAAAAAGGAAGAGTTTATGAAGGTGGCAGAGCAAAAGTTCGGATTAACACGGACACAAGCGATTGCTGCCTTTTTTAATGCACCAGAGGAAATGACACTTGAAGAGGCGCAAGAGCTCGTAAACAAATTTAAAGAAAGGACGGTGAAGTAGATGGCGGGCATTTATCAACCGGGTGAGGAAAAGGTGCTCTCTGGAGCATATTCTTTTCTCAAATCATTCATAGAGGAGCAAACCACCCCAGGACTACGCGGAAAACTTGCATTGCCTATAGTAGCCGATTGGGGGCCAATTGGTGAATTTGTTCGGGTGCGAAATAAACAAGCCGCTGTAAATATTTTTGGTGAAGTAGAAGACTTTGACTTAATTTGGGCGGACTCCATTCGACCTTCTTCCATTTCTATCCGTCCGACACAGGTATTGCTTTATCGACTAGCGGGAGCAAGTGCAAAAAAAGCCTTCCTGATTCTTGTTGGTCCAAGCGGAGATTGTATTCGAGTTGAAGCTAAATATGAAGGAGAGTTTGGCAACCGTCTCAAAGTAGCTGTGCAGCCGAACCTTATGGATGCTGCTTTGATTGATATCTTAATTTATCTCGATGCCGAACTGGTAGAAAGCCAAACAGGTGCTACAAATGCTGAGCTTGTAGCTGCATTTGCCGGAAGTGAATATGTGACTTTAACTAAAATATCCGATGAACTCCCTATCCCGAACGCTGGTACAAACCTAGCAGATGGGGACAGCGGAAAGAGCGTTGAGGCTACCAAGTATACTGATTACTTGGACAAACTCATTACAAAAAAAGGGGAATATGGCGTTTTTACACTCGGGGTTGCAGATGCGGCATTAAATGCGGCAGCTCAGGATTGGACAGATGAACAGCGGTATAAAGGGAACTACATTAAATTCGTCTTTGGTGGTGATGCAAACCGGGATAAAAACAAAGCCGATATTATCCAAGCTTCAAAAGATGCGAATCATATGGCCGTTATTAACGTAGGAAGCGGGGTTAAATGGAGGGGAAAAACATACTCAAGTTCCAAAGTTGCTGTTTATATCGCTTCTCTTGCTGCCGCTATGCCGCTTAATTACACAATGGCGCTATATATTACTAACTTTGATGAAGTAACCGTTGAGTGGGATCAGGATACGGATTTAATTGATTTAATTGAAGCCGGGACACTGATGCTGAACAAAGATAATGATAAAGTCATCATCCAAGAGCCGGTTAATACTCTAACTGTTCCGGGGCCGGATCAGTCCAGTGATTTCGGTAAGATTCGTGTGGTTGACACGTTTGACAGCATCTTGTTAGCCGAGGAAGAAGCGGGGAAAGAGTGGATTCGTAAACAACCAAATACAAACAGCCCTGCACGCCGCGCCGCCTTTTGTCAAATGATGAAAGAAAAGGTGTTTGCTCCGCTGGCCGCTATTGAAGTTATTGCACCTGACTACGAGTATATGGAAGACCCTCTATATTATGGTCAGGATGCTATATATACTCCAAAACGCTCGGCTGGTCACTTTGTAGCTGGCTTTAGACACCAGGATGTACTTGAGAAAATTTACACCTACAACAAAGCGAAATGAGGTGATGTAGCATGGCTGAAACGTATTCTGGTACCCATGGTCATTTCTATGACCAAAATGGGAATGAATTAACAGAAGCAATCGAATTCGAACTAACAGAGGAGTTTGAAAAAGCACAAAGTAAGCGGATGGGTAAGCTGCGTAGAAGTAATCGAGTTACCGCTTCCGATGTTACGATGTCGGTCACTTTCGAAAGAACAGCCAATGTACAAGCACTCATCCGTTATCTTGCAGAGAACCCGGAGAAAAAAGTAAATTTCATGGGACGGATGGATGATCCTGTTGCCGGAAAATATGGGGTTGCGGTTACCGGGTTCTCTCCGGATTCTCTGACACTGGCTAAATGGGCACACGGTGAAATTGATGAAGATACACCGCTGGAAGGTACCGTGGATGACTATGAGTTTGTGTAAAAAAGAAAGGGGAATGAAGTGATGAGTCAGTTTTTAACGATGGAAGAATTTCTGGGTATGAATACGGAAGTTGATACAAAATCGGAATGGAAATGGGAGCGAAAAGACGTTGTAATCCCGATTCGCTCGGTTCCAGGTGATATTTACTTCAAGGCACGTAAAGCGGCGATGAAGATGTCGGTAACGGGTCGAAAGAAAAGCGCAGAGCGCAAGGTAGAGTTTGATGAGTTGAAGCTAAAATCGGAAATCATTATTGCAGCTATCGATAAGGAGCGGACAAACTTCCATCTGGACTCTGCCCAAGTGCTGGCTAAGTATAATAAAGTGGCGGCTTGTGATGTGGTACCATGTGTATTTACGCCGCGTGAAATCAATGATCTGTATGAAAAAATCGAATCCATTAGTGATTTCAGTACGGATGAAGAAGAGGAAGAAGACGTAAAAAACTAATTAAAGAGAGCCCAGAGCTGGCTCTCTTTTCGTATATCTGGCAGGAAAAAAAGAAGTTTCCGTCGGAAATTTTGTCTCTACCAGAGCGAGAAAGGCAATTTATTCTCGTTTCTACGGTTATGGAGATTGAGAGAAAAAACGAAGAAGCGAAGAAAGCGCAGAACCAGCGGCGTTTTAGGAGAGGAAGGAGGCGATAAGCGTGGCGGTAACAACAACGCTCTCATTTCAAGAGAAAATGTCCAAGCAGCTTGCCTCCATCCTCAAATACCTGGGAGATGTAATTGATGCGTTTGATGATGTAGAAGATGCAGCCAATCATGTAGAAGATGCGCTCAATAGCATGGATGATTCCGCTATACAGCAACTGGAACAAGCTACATCTGATGCGTACCGTGAAGCCGATAGGTTGGCACGGGAATTAGATGAAGTGGATCGGGAAGCTGCCTCCATTAGCTCTACTAAAATGAGAGAACTAGAAGCGTCAGCGAAAGAAGCAACGAAAGCCGTCGATGAGGCGGCTGATTCTGTCGCGGATATGGAAGAGGCAGCAGATGGGGCCGAAACATTAGCAGGGGCAGCGCTGGGTGGCGGATTGGCCATTACCGCAGGACTTGCGGGAGCTGCTGCTTCAAGCTATGAAATGAGTCATTCGCTGGATATGTTACAAGCGAAAGTGGATGCTACAGATCAGCAAATGATAAGTATGTCTGACTCAGTAAAAAAACTATACATGTCTGGCTTAGTAGAGACACCCACAGAAGCTGCAGAAGCGTTTAGCCGTTTCCGTCAATTGCTAAAAGGGACGGACGAGGAGATTCGTAAGACGGCAGAGGGGGCGCTGGCATTGGAGAAAATGTCAGCGGGAGATTTGGATCAAGCAAGCATTGCAAAGGCGGCCAATGCCATGCAAATGCAATGGGGAACCGATGGTGTAAAAGCATTGGATATGATTACAGCTACCTACCAGCGTACCGGGGACAAAGCAAATGACTTGCTGGATACCATCTGGGAATACAGCCCACAGTTTAAAGAAGCCGGCATTAGTGCGGAGAAGATGATGGGTATGTTTATAGCCGGTGCGGAAAAAGGTGCCTTCAATTTCGATAAACTGGGCGATGCATTTAAAGAAAGTTTTGGTATTCGATTGAATAAGGCGTTGGATGAAAATGCGCTGGGTGCTCTGGAAGGCATCTTTGGAGAAGATAAACTATTCAAGATGCTTGACCAGATTAAAGCTGGAGGAAAAGAAGCAGAAAGTGCGATTATGGCAATTACAGCTGGTATTGCCTCGATTAAAGACCAGAAGCTGCAGGATGATGTGTTGAGTAATATCTTCGGCACACAATATGAGGACTTAGGACGCGACGCTGTATTGGCTATGATGAACGCAAAGCCGCTTGATGATTTTGCCGGAAAGTCACAGGAAGCGATTGATAAGACAAAAAATGAATGGATTGCGATGGCGAATGAAATAAAAACAGCCATTCAACCCATTGGGGATACCGTTTTAGAAATTGCGCAGCCAATAGCTAAATTGCTGGCAGACATGGCCAAAGGAATGGGGGATTTTGCAGCACAGCATCCATTTCTTACAAAAGTGGTCGTTTCTTTCTTTATGCTGCTTGGAGTGCTTCTTTTAATCGCTACCCCGTTCTTACTTTTAATTACGATCGGTTATGCGTTACAAACCGTAATTGGAGCCATGAGCGTGGCGATGGGTGGATTCGGAATCGCGTCACTATCTGCACTCTGGCCTGTGCTTGCTGTCATTGCCGCTGTTCTTCTTTTGATTGCTGCTGGATGGTGGCTTTATGATAACTGGAATGTTGTCACACAAGCGTTGGCTGCTGGGTGGCAATGGGTTAAAGATACAGCGATAGCGGCATTTCAAACGCTTATGGCGTTCTTAGTATCAGCATGGGAGTACATTAAAAGTACGGCTCTGGCAGCGTTACAGTGGATGGTAACGACGGCTACTACCACGTGGGAAACGATTAAGACAACGGCAATGACAGCCTTTCAAGCACTAGCCACGTTCCTATCAACGATATGGCAAAATATCAAAACATCTTTTATTAACGTATTTACCGGGATCGGTTCATGGTTAGACGGATGGATTAGCGGTCTTTTCAGTAGCGGGCAAAAAATCGTGACTACAATTGTTGATGGCATTATGTCGGTAGCTGGAAAAGTGGGCGAGGCCATTAATAAAGTATTTTCGATCGCGGATAAATTCCTACCACACTCGGACGCGGATAAAGGCCCTTTCTCGCGTCTCACAGACAGCGGTATGGCAATTCCAGAAACGATGGCAGAAGGAGTGGCCTATGCCAGTAATGTATTACCGGATGCACTCAATGATGCTTTCGGTGATGTAGCACTTCATCCGAACTATGCTATTTCGGGTATCCCTGATATTCCAGAGGCGCAACTTTCTTCTATCAACACTGAATTTGTCCAAGAACCGTATAGGGCACCTACGTATACGCCTTCTTTCTCGCCTTCTCTTGTCCCTTCTAACGCTACTTCGTCAGGTGGAGGAAGTAATGCGGTGGGGGGAGGTGCGGTATACATTACGATGACAAATCAGTTTCATTTGCCACAGCTTGCTACTCAGGGAGCAGATGGACAAATAGATATGGAGAAGACGGCGAATGAAATTGCGGAAATTATTGCGAAAAAGCTACAGCACATCATGGCCGGACATGGAACGGTCATTCTTGAATGATGCATTGGAGGTGAGGACGTTTGAAAGAAAAACATCTTGAATTCTGGCTGTCTTGGAATAACAATGCAGAGAAATTACGATTACCTGTTCTCCCTCCAAAGCTCTCTGTAAAAATGGGGCATACCTATCATGATATTGACCTGGTTTCTGTCGGCCAATCAACCATTATCGGGGAACCGCAGCTAAAGGAATACTCTTTTTCCTCCTTGTGGCCGGAGATGTATGACTCAGGTTTATGCGATTATAGTGGCTTCCCTTCTCCGGAAGAATTTGTGGCTACCATTGAGCGGTGGAAAAATACTGGATGGCCGATACGTTTTATTGTAACCGGAAGCAAGATAAACACGGCTGCTACCATACGTGACTTTTCATATGATTGGGATGGATTTGACATTGAATACTCGTTGTCACTGAAAGAGTATCAATTTATCCATCTTGAATCTGTGAAAGTGAATATCGTTTTTCAAGCACCAAGCGGGAAGTGGAAGCCATTACCGGCACAAAAAAGCGAGAAGGATACAAGTAAAAAGAAAAAGGGAAAGCGCCCAGATACGAAAGCCGCTAAGGTTTCTTCTACGAAAGAAAAAAGTAGCAAGGAAAAGCTGGTAGACAAGTATTTGGCGCGTGGAAAGCCTAAGTTGAAGTGAGGGTAGAAATGGGACCTAACTATGATTACAGGATTCATTTACAGAAACGAGGGCAAAAAACCATCATCCTTCCTTTTTCAGAGGTGACATGGTCTGGAGGGCGGCAAGAGGCCAAGCGCACATTAGAGGTTAAACTTCACCAGGGACGTGATAAGTTTTGGCCCGATCCGAAAGTGGAAGAGGGAGACTTTGTAGAACTTGTTTCTTTCTTTACCGGCTCACCTCGTTCCTTATTTTCGGGTATCGTGATCGATTTAAATAAAAATGCAAAGGGTGATATTTCTCCTGTTGCTTATGACTATGGCTACTATTTGTTGAATAACGATGTCGTGGCTATTACCACAGGGGAGCCAGCTGATAGGCTGCTTCGGCGTATGTTCGAACAAGTAGGTATTCCAATCGGAGGTATTGGTTTGATGCCGCCTGTAGAAAAACAGGTGATTCGTGGTAAGAGTCTTTGGGATGCAACAGCTGATATTTTAAACCAGGTATACAAAACGCACGGTGTTCGGTATTGGTGCTGGATTGAGAACGGAAAAGCCTATATTGGCACCCAGCGCGGTCAAACGAAGCGATGGAAGATTGAGCAAGGCGGGGCTTTACTGGATGCCAGTCGGAAGCGTTCCATCGCTGGTATGCGGACCGTAGTAAGGGTAATTGGGGGAGATGACAAGTCGAATGCTTTGCTTTACGAAGAGTCAGATGCGCCCGGTATGAAAAAATACGGGAAGCTGGTTAAGGTCATCGAGGTACAGGATAAAAATAAAGGCAGCGCCGTTTCCCAGGCTAAGCAGGAATTGAAGAATTTGAGCAAGGTAAAAGATGAAGCCTCGATTTCCTCCCTCGGGATTGATGATGTGATTTCCGGTACAAAAATAGAAGTATATGAAGAGTTTACAGAATTGAAAGGGATTTATACCGTTTGGTCGGACAGTCATACGATTCGGCCGGGCTATCATGAAATGAAGCTACAGCTTCAGATGGAGAAGGCGGGAGCATGAACGGATTTCAGCAATTAGCTGGCGTTTTACAACAGTCATCATATAAGAGCCAGCCAAAAGCAGGGGGAAATCATACATCTCAGGATCTGGGTGAGCTGCGCTTTGAATTAGGCACTGTTCTTGCGCCTCCTCCGGATTTATCTATACAAATCGATGGATTGTCAGTTCCGATTACCAAGGAGTTTATCGTTGTTGCGGAAGACTTGTGCAGCCATAAGAGAAAAGTCAGCATTCGAAACCAGGGGAAAACGAAAATGTATAGCGAAAGCGTTGATGACCTGTACCCTAAATTACCACCACAGAGCAGCCATAATTACAAGTATATAGAACTAAGCAATAGTGAATTTGAGTTAATCGATGGAGAAATTGAATTTTTAGACGAACTTAAGAAAGGCGATCGGATTATTGTGGCTTCTTGTGGTTCTTTATATTTCATTTTAGATCGGGCGGTGAGATATACATGAGTGTTTTTCCTGAATTCCCAGAGCCGGCCCAAGAAACTCCACAGGAGGAAGAGATACGCTCCTTACGCACCTATGCATTTGATATAAATACCGGGAAGTTTATTCTCCAATCAAATGGAAAGCCGGTTATTATTGATGGAGCAGAAGCGTTAGAGCAAAACGGACAGAAAGCTCTTAGTACCGAGCGGTATGTCTTTCCGATTTATACCTCTGATTATGGCCATGAATTAAAACAACTTATTCGCTCGGATGGTACCCGGGAATGGAAGCAAGCAGAGGCTGAGCGTTTGGTAAAAGAGGCGATTGAATATTTGTATGGCGTTGACCGCTGTGAAAACTTCGAATTTGAATGGGTAGGAGCAGGTTTGAAGATTAACTATGTCATGATAACCGATGAAGGCGTCATTCCTCAGGAGGTGTATGTGGAATGATTGCAATTCCAACGGAGGAAGAAATCTTTTCGCGGCTTATCAGCAACTATCTGGCGATTGCAGGTCCAATGAATGTGGATGAGGGAACGATCCCCTATGACTTTTTAAAACCTGTATCGTTAGAGTTTTATTATGCTTACCAATTTATCCAGGCTCTTTATTATGCATTGTGGGTGGAATATGCAGAAGGGGAAAATTTAGATTTAGCGGTTAGTGTGGCAGGAATAGAGAGAAAACTTGCTACAAAGGCGCAACTTACCCTTCCACAATTAAAATTTGTTGGCATACCAAACTCAGAAATTAGAGCTGGAACCCGATTCATGACAGAGGGAATATCCCCTCTGTTTTTTGTTGTTCCGGAAACAGTCGTGTTAGACAGTAACGGTGTAGGCTTTGGCTTGTTGGAGGCTGAACAAGCAGGAGCAGCATGGAAAATCACAGCCGGTACCACACTTCTTCCGGTAAATACAATTAACGGTTTACAAAGTGTCGAATTACTCGGGAATTTGGAAGGGGGTACAGACGATGAATCGGATGAGGAGTTGAGAAATCGATACTGGCAAAAGGTGCGTCGTCGAGCTACTTCTGGGAATGGAGCTCATTACATTGAATGGGCACTCGAAGTTCCAGGTGTTGCTGCTGCGCGAGTATTTGAAAATGTGGACGGGCCGAATACGGTCCGTGTGGTTTTACTTGGACAAAACGGAACGTCTCCAGATAGTACGATTGTAGAAAATGCGCGCCGTCATATTCTTTCTCAGCGACCTCTTGGCCCTGGTGATGACGGTATATTTGTTATGGCAGCATTACCAAAAGTATTCAATTTCTATTCGAAGGTACGTCTACTAAAGAATTACAGCATGGAAGAGGTGACAGCGTCGTATAAAAAAGCACTACAATCGTACTTTACCGAACTAATGGAATATGAAGATGTAGAGATGGCATCAAGGACTATCATTCGCACGAAAACAGGGGCTCTTCTCCATAGCGTTAGTGGTGTGGAAGACTATGATGAACTGACTATCAATGGAGAAATGACCAATCAAACGATTGACTCCTTTGAAATTCCTGTAGTTGGCACCGTAACACTTGAGGTGATGATATGAGTCAGCGATTAATTCATATCGTTCCGCCTTATTATCGAAAAAATAAAGAAGCAAATGGAATTTTTGGTGCAGTAGAAGGGGAATCGGAGAGGTTGATTGCTTTTGCCCTGGATGTCATTCGTCAGGGTAATCCTAAAACAGCTACATGGGGGCTAAACCAGTGGGAGAAGGAAGTAGGGTTGCCGGTCGCTCCGGAAAGCGTACCTCTCGAATCACAGCGTGCCAAGGTTATTGCACGATTGAATGTTCCTGACGTAATCACACCTTTTTCAATGCAGCGAATGATTCGTGATTATACAAAAAATAAACAAGCACAAATTGTAGAGTACGGACGTGAAAAACGATTTGAGATTATTGCAGACTTGGACCAAATTGCAGATTTTGAAGGCATGTCGCAGATGGTATATGAGATGCGGCCAAAACACCTCAGCTATTCAATTTCAGGGAGAGTTGAAACAGATACCATTGTAATTTCTGTCTCTGCGCGTCAGTATGATATCGAATATCCTATCTGCGGGGAATTTTACCCGGAGGATGACTTAGAAGGCCGTATTTATCAAGAAACTCTGCTTTTAGGAGCGACAGAACGCCATTATTCGGTAGAGTATCCTGTATGTAATGAATTCTATTCTGAGGAAGGGGTGTAGAGAGTGGCAAATGAACCAATCGTACAACCGTTACTGTTGGAATTGTTGCGCGATGATTTGAGTAATCACGTTGCCAGTGCACTTATCAATGTAGATGGTCAATTACGAGCCTTTCCTATTTTTAAAACCGCTGTACATGGTCTGAAAATAACGAAGTACGTTTATCTTGATAATACTACTCAAGGGCAAATTCAAAGCGCATCACTTATTAACGGTGAAGGAAATACGCTTGTACATAAGCCAGTCTCTATTACAAAGACAGAGACTGGTTTACTTATTGCCTTTGAATTTGAACTTCAGCTGAAAGTGGAGGTAGGAATGTAATGGCGTATGAAAAGACAAACTGGGTAGACCATGTGGTAGATCCAGGAGAAATCGATCCGGTTACCGGACAACCTAAAGTCATTCAGCAAGGGACACGGTTCACAGCTGCACGAGCCAATAAAATAGAGAAAGGAATTGAAGATGCCCATATTATGGCGGAAAGCTTGGCTCGGGAACTTGGTGGCAGTTTTGTAGCGTCTCCACCTGGAAGCGAACCAGGGTTTATTTTTTCTTCTTTCGATCTTACTGCAAGTTGGACGGCTGGCATAGGATACGTGAATGGTGTACGTTTCGAAATTCAAGCAGGCTCTATTGAATTAAACGCTACCCAGGGGCAGTATATTTATCTTGATACTGACGGAGTGATAAAAAAGACAACTTCCCAGGCAACGGCGGACGCTAAACTTCCCCTTTGGTATTTTGCGACGGATGCTTCTCAGGTCATTACTTCCATAGATCGAAGGAAAGCTGTTAATCTTTCCGCGTTCCTTAAGGTCGGGACAACAAATCTGGACGTAAATTTTGTCCAAGCCATTATTCAGCAGGCGGATACAAGGACGATCGTTCTCACTTACACCAATGGGGATTTAACAAGGGTGGAAGAAAAAGATGGAACAACGGTTGTGAAAGCAACAGATCTTACCTATACGTCTGGTAAATTAACAAAAGTTAGGGAAACGGTTGGGGGAAAAACCATTACGCAGACACTGAATTATGATGCAAACGATAATTTAACATCTGTAGCGAGGAGTGTGGTTTAATGGATGCGGTAACGCTTAGTCAGGTGCTGGAACTACTCAAACGAACAGGGAAAAATACCGATGCAGCGGGTACGACGACCCTATTTGCACGGCTTGCTCAAATTGCCGAGTATACTGACCAACTTGAAGCGTTTGTTGATACCCTGGAAACAAAATTAGGATTGAATACTGATACTGCCGGTACTTCTACTGTGTTTGCTAGACTAGCACAAATTGCGGCGTACGTGGATACATTAGAGGGTTCTCTGGGGCAGACTGGAGATGCAGCTAGCGGTACTGGTTCTCTACACGCTAAAATAGCGGACATCAAGAATTATCTAACTGGTACACTGAATCCAAATGTGCTAACACATACACCAAAGATGACTACTATTGGGTATGTCAATACTGTAAGCAGCATATCAACCGGCTCATCTGACACGATACTAGTTAATTATAGTGGTGCAGGCATATTGACTGCCCTATCGGTAATACCAACAAATAGCTACACATGTACCGGTACAATAGAGGTAGTGGCTGATGGGGCGGTAGTATTTTCTGCACCAATAAAACAGACGGAAAGTTCAAATCCTAATTACTACGTTAACTATCCTACGTCCGTGCAATTGGGTGCTAATATATATTTCAAAACCTCTCTCATAGTACGAGGTCGTGCATCGTGCTCTAGTTGTAGCGGTGGTTGTTTGAGTATTCATTGGTCAGCATCCATAAGTAAGTAATAGGGGGCAATCGGATGGAAATTATCGTGAAAGACTATATCGTATATGAAGTAATACAGGGCATTGAATTCTATAAATGCCCATTTCTGAAGTTCAAATGCAATGTCACGCATCTGAATGCCAAAGTAGGTACGGAATATATTCTACATTTCGAATTAATAGATTATGAGGGAAATTTGGTAGATATTAACAATATTAATCAAGAAGTGGTGTTGTCCATATGTCAAACCGATTGTATATTTTCAGCAGAGTATAATATGGATAGCAATACCATTGACGTAACAATGTCATTCCCGGATGAGGGTCAATATCTCATTGACTTCAAGTCTGGAAATGAATTGCCAGTGATGGCACATATACTAAGTGTGGAGGTCACGCCGTAATGAGGTTTGAAGTTCGCAAGGAGCCAAAAAATCAAGCGGGATTAGAACGAGAGATTGCTGAGCAGAAGGATGTCAAGTTAGGTCAGTTCATTGTCGTCCAAGTATTAGAGAGTGCACGATCGAAGCAAGAATTACAGATAGTGAAGTCCAAATTGGATGCATTGGGCAGGGGTATTACATCACTATTGTTGAAATGATGGAGGTGTGCTATGAATTACGAGTTCTGGAAAGCAGCATACGAATTTGGGTGGGCATCACCAGAGCAAATACAAGAAGCAGCCGTACTTGGACTAATCACACAGGAGGAGGTAAGTCAAATTATAGGGACGACTCAATAACAAACGTCTTTCCAAATGGGGAGGCGTTTTTATTTTGGGAGCTGACATAGCTCCCTTTATTTTTATCTAAAGGATGGCAAATGTGACTTAGAATAAAAGTCCGCTTGCTCTTGATAAAACAAGCGGGTTCTATGCTTAATTGCAGATGTCTAAATAAGAGTTACATTCCCTGCGTTATCATCATTATTTTCATTTTCGCCATCTGACTCGGTCATCTTTTCGATTATTTCTGGGGTTGGATTCATCATATGTTTAAATCCGTCTGTAACAAGATCGAGTGTTTTATCCGTATCCACATTATTCATTGTTTTTTTCCTTTGATTTTGGCTATTCACTTTGGCAACCTCCCTGGTTAAGAATTCATTCAATATTAAGGTTTGCTAAAATAAAAGGTTTATACAAAATAGTTCACTTGGCTTTGGAAACTGCTCATGCAGTTATTCTCCCCAACAGGGGGTGAGGAGGAATATAAGAATGGAAGAAAGCTTACTGAAGATTTTGTTTCAACAGGGGCCGTTTGCGGCTCTTTTTGTTTGGTTATTATTGTCCACTAAGAAAGAAGCACGGGAACGCGAGCAGAAACTCATGGAACATGTAGACAAGATGGCTATTCAATTTGAGAAGAATACAGCGGCTTTGCAACAGATTGAACGTAGCTTATCTGGTCTTGAAGATGAAATGAAAGATATGCGTGAACGATTGAGAGGAGCATAAATCATGAGCAAAATTGTAGTTTTAGATTACGGTCACGGTTTGCCTGATCCAGGTGCATGCGGATGTGGACTCGAAGAATATAAAGTCGCAGCGGAGCTTGGCTCTGCCGTAAAAATGCACCTGGAGCGACATAATGTCAAAGTCGTGCTGACGAGAACGGGTCCTTATTCACTTTCGTCAGTCAGAGACTTAAAGCAAAACAAACGTGAGGATTTAAATAAGCGTGTCGCCATTGCCAATGCAGCAGAAGCCGATTTGTTCGTTAGTTTCCATCTGAATAGCGGCGGAGGAACTGGCTATGAAACACTCTGTTACTCGATTGATGCAAGGGTCAGAGCTGTTCATGATGCGGTGGCAGAGTTTTTAAAGTTCAATAACGTCAAAGATAGAGGAATTAAAGTGCGAACTGATTTAGCTGTTTTGAAATGCAAGCCAAAAGCAGTTCTGCTTGAGTGCCTTTTCATTGATAATCCAAAAGATATGGAATTGATGAAAAAGCCGTCCTTTTTTAACGGCCTTACCGAGACGATTGCGAAAGGCATTCTTACTGCAATTGGTATTAAGTATGTACCGTTAAAGAATCCAGGAAAGAAGGAGGAACCCCGAATGAAGCAAGCCGATGCAGAAAAAATAATTATCTATCTGCAGGCAGCATGGAAGGCAGCTACCTGCGAGGATGAGAAAAAGGAAATCGGCCGGCTTGCTGATGAGGTACGCGCGGCAGCCGGCATGAAGAAGGTGAACGGCTAATGAAATAACCCCGTTACTTTTTGGTGGCGGGGTATAGAACTTTATAACTATTTATTATATGATTATTCAAAAAAAGAAATGAGGTGGAAATATTTATGAAAGATTTCAAGGATAATGGACTTGATTTAGTACCATCTGAAGGTGGAGCAATAGACCATGTACAGATAATGGAGGAAAAGTTTAGTGAGCTAAAAGCCATTTCAAAGGTTGTAGCAGATGCCTTTTCTAGCTCTACGGAAAAAACTCTTCAAGCTTTGAGTAAGCAAAAAGAATTAGATAATGTTGCTGTCTTTGTTGATTATGATAACGTTTATTGGACGCTTATGAATACATACTCTCATAATCCAGATCATGAAGATCCTCAAAAGAATCTGTTCGTAAAACTATGGAGGAAATATGGACAAGACAACGTTAGAACCTTCCGAGCTTATGCAGATTTTGAAAAAATCAGGACACAACTAACGAGTCTTCAGAAGAAAAGAATACAAATTCGTCATGTATACTCAAATGGAAAAGATGGGGATCATCGTAAAAACTCTTCCGATATTGAATTATGTATCGATGCTATTGAGAGTACATATAAGGACTCATCGATTACTTGTTATGTATTTGTTACTGCTGATAGCGATATGATTCCAATTATTAGTCGTATGATGTATAAAGGAAAAAGGGTAGAGCTTTACTATTTATCAGAAGCAGCACCTAAACATATTGATATGACAAGTTTCGTTCATTATCATGAGGATTTATTAGACTTCCTAAATGTTGAGGTTAAATCTTATGATATTGAAGATTATATTATTGAGGGTTTGTTATTTATCAAGCAGTGGCAAGAAAAATACGAAGAGACAGACAGGTTTTTAGGTATTCCTTGGTTACGTATGCAATATGCTTCTAAGTTCAGCTTGCCAGGAAATAAATCAAGTGAACTTATAGAAAAAATGAAGTTAGAAGGATTAATTGAGGAAAAACGAAAGTTTGTTAAAGGAGAGAATAAGTTAAGTCTTTCTCTTACAGAAAAGGGGTTACAACTTCTTGAACAGACGGTATCAGAAGCTGCAACCGGAGAAGAATGATTGACATTAATCATTAATTTGAATAATATATATCTTAACATACATTATTTTTTATTCGCTATATGGCTATTCGCTATTTTTATTCGCTGAAAGTTATTCGTTAGAAAAAGCTGGGATATACCCAGTTTTTTCTTTGTCTAAAAGAAATATGACTAATGGCATTACAAATCATAATGGTATTATTGCATCTTTGACGGTCATCACAGTTCATTAAACGTATAAACAAACAGTTGAACGCAAATAATAATTGACTTACTCCTCCTTTGTTTGGATAGTAGGGCTTTTGATGTTTCTAAAGAGAAAACACGGCCTTGTGCCGGGTTTTTCATTTTGACCACACTGACCACATTTTTGACCACATACTTATTTTATTTGGTTTTTTATTTTTTATCTGAATTGCATATAATTAAGGAAGAAATAAGACGTATTTAATTTCGTTATCCAATGTTTAACGACATAAGGTATCTGAAATAAAAATGGAAGTGTAATTGAATAGCGAAAAGCATGAGCTGAGACCCCAGTAATATCAAGGGTTTTCGGCTCTTTTTTATTCTGAAAAATTACGTTTGATAACATTTTGCTAACTTTTATCATACTAAAGCGTTTTTATCCTTGTTTTTTTAAGAGAATTTTTCATGGCAACATCAAAGTTTTGGGCCAGATTTTTTTGCATTGGTGTGCTCATTGTTTTCACCTCGCTTTTCTTTAGTTTATCATGAGGCATAATGGGGAATCATCTCTTTACGTTTCGTTGCAAGGGAAGATTTTGTACAAGTGGCTCCAATGGGGAAACCAAGGAGTGGGGATGCTTATTGGCAGAAGATATGTTTTAAGTATGTCATCGACATACAATAATATTCTTTACTAAAAGTATCTTGAGAACAGAAAACACAGTTCAAATTTCGAACGGTAAGCGCATACTCTTAATTGCCAAACGGTACATTTTCTGATTGCCATCAACAGTTAGATGCCCTGGATCATACTGTATAATCAACACTCTTGGTTCATTCTTTTTTTCACAATTTTACACAATTGCTTGACAGTCTTCCCACATTGATTGGTTATATTATGTATGTAAGCAAGATAAAAACAAAAGCAGATAGGAGGACATGAACCAATGAAAATGAAAAAGAAAGTAGCTGCGACAACATTAGGTGCTGTATTCGCACTTGCATCATTCAGCTCTGTTTTTGCTGCAGAGACAACGACACAAACAACTCATCCTTCAAAAGATTTCCGTTTTGCACATCATCAAAAAGTAAACCTTGAAGAGCTGGCAAAACAAAAAGGCGTTACGGTGGATGAGCTAAAAGCGCAATTCCAAAAAGAGCGTGAAGCGAAACTTGAAGAGCTGGCAAAACAAAAAGGCGTTACGGTGAATGAGCTAAAAGTGCAATTCCAAAAAGAGCGTGAAGCGAAACTTGAAGAACTGGCAAAACAAAAGGGCGTTACGGTGGATGAGCTAAAAGCGCAATTCCAAAAAGAGCGTGAAGCGAAACTTGAAGAGCTGGCAAAACAAAAAGGCGTTACGGTGGATGAGCTAAAAGCGCAATTCCAAAAAGAGCGTGAAGCGAAACTTGAAGAGCTGGCAAAACAAAAAGGCGTTACGGTGGATGAGCTAAAAGCGCAATTCCAAAAAGAGCGTGAAGCGAAACTTGAAGAACTGGCAAAACAAAAGGGCGTTACGGTAGATGAGCTAAAAGCGCAATTCCAAAAACATCATCAGGGAAAAAGTTGAAAACGTAATGGTTAACGAAGAAAGAGACGTGTTGCGCAAATACGCCTCTTTCTTTATGTTCATAATTCCACTACAATCTGTTCATTTATTATTTTTCAGGGTTTTCGCTTTTTCTTTCCAAACTCTATCGAAAAATCAATGATTTTAATTTTGTGCTCTATATCCAATGTTTCGATTACGTCTCGAATTTCGCAACTTCCATAGTACACCCAGAAGCGGTAGGGACAGTTGGCATGCAGGATTTTACGAAGAGACTTTGTGCGAACGGTGGAATCTATTTCAAACACGGCCAACAATTCTCGATCGGCTAGCGTCCACCAGGCGACATCAATTATCCCACTTCGATCGTTGGATTGTACGTTAGGAATCGGGTGCTCTTTTTCCCCATAGCAGCAGAAATCCGGCGCTAATTCCAGAAGTTTCTTTTGCAGTGCACTATGAAACTCAAGTTTATCCACCATCTTTTCTTTCCGGTTCCGGGTCAGTTCGCGCACCACATCATTTGCTAGACGAACAACAATCTCACGCAACTGGTCTGCATCAATCATGAGTGTGGTTTGCTTCATGTTCCCATCCCCTTTCAAAAAGATGATGATGTATCATAAAAGCTTACTTTTGATTTCCTTTGTCTATCTTATTTTTCTTTCAATTATACTAAACTTCCAGAATTTATAAAGGTCAAGACTAGGAAAATGGATGCAGACAAAGTAAAGTAGTAGTGAGGAATATATAATTTTAGCATGAGAAGTACAGTGGATAGCGAGGGGAAAGAGGTGCCGATTGAAACAGGAATTTGGAGAATTGACAATGGGGTTTTCCGGATAAATACGGTACATATGGAAAATGAGACAAAGCTTGAGGGGGTGTAGAGGCAGAATAGATATCACGCACATGGCTAATTGATCCAAACGAAATGGTAGTAAGTGCACCAGTACGCAGTAAAGAAGAAAAATGGAATGGACAAGATTTCTATGTGTCCCTTGGTAATTGAAATGGTAATCAAAATGATGGGAATTATACATTTGAAGTCTATATAATGGGAAGAGATGAATTTGAAAAAGATAATTTTTTTAGTAGTATTAGTTATTACCTCAACTTATCTAATTATCTTTCAATGGCAACTAGCCCCACGACCTGTTTATTTACTAATTACTAATAGCACCGACCTAAGCAAAGAAAATATAAATGGATTAAAGTTACATGAAAATATTAAAGAGTCAAATTTTATAAAAAAGTATGGAGAGATTCACTATTTAAATATGAATAGTTCTCATGACTACTTCAGTCTAAAAAATGGTTTAGTTATTGCTACTGACAAAGGTAGCCATGAGATTGTCAGAATCATTGTTAACGATAATAACACAAAAAAATTAGTGACCCAAAATGGAATTAAGCTAGGAGACTTTTCAGAAAAAGTTGTTAAATTATATGGTAAAAACAACTATAAGAGGCGAGAACAAGGAGCTGAAATTTTAGGATACATTGATAAAAAGAATCAAATAACGCTCGAATTTTGGTGTGAAGAAAATAAAATTCAAATGATTCGACTAGATATTACATCAATGAATTAGCACATGAGTGTGTCCTACTATATAAATCACACTTGATATCCCACCATACACATGACGAAGCTTCAAGTACTATGTATATGGAAGGCTGAATAAAAACGCAGAGTATAGTACATTATTCTTGGCAGCTTGTTCTGCTGCTTCCGACCACACATCGCATATGGTCGGTACATTTAATCTTTGACAGTACTTTTCGATTTTCTCCATCATGACGTCTCACCTTCGGTGAGCTCGTCATATTCAGAAAGCGAACGAGTATGTACCCCAAAATGAGAAGCGGATTGAGAGCGGCCAACTCCAATGACCTGTTTCTCATTCTTTTATCATGCGTTTATGCAAGTAGTCTTTATAACGGTCTAGTTTACTTCCTCGGCTCGTTCGTTTCTTTTTCAAAGGCGGAGAGTTTTCCCCAAGATATTTAACGAACTGTTTTTCGATCAATCCCCAACTGCCGGGCAATGTCAGAGATAGACATTTCTTGATGTTAGACTAAAAAGTGGACACACATTATGATAGAAATAAGAATCTATACATGAGGTGTCCGTATGAGAAGACAATATGATGAAGAGTGTAAACGGCAAACGGCTCGTTATATTTTGGAGAAGGGGAAAAGTGTTACTCAAACAGCACGAGAGTTGGACATTAGTAAAAACACGATTAACAACTGGGTAAAAAAATATAAGCAGGAACCTGAGATTAGAAACAAACAGAAATTCCGTAACGAGAACCACCAGCTCTCCGAGTTTCAAAAACGAATTCGTTACCTGGAAGAAGAAAATGCTATTTTAAAAAAGGCCATGCACATCTTGATATTATTCCCTTGTGGTTGACAGTGTAAAAAAGCCCTGTGTTACAATGGATTTTCACTGTTAACTGGAGGGGATTTTTTGTGGCTAAAAAGGGACAGAAGTTTCAACACTACACACCGGAGCTTAAGGTGGAAGCGGTTCGACTGTATGAAGAAGAGGGAATGAGTTATCAAGCAGTGGCAGAGCGACTGGAGATTCGAAGCAATACACAGGTGAAGCGATGGGTGAAAAAGTACCGCAACGGAGAAGATTTTAAAGATAAAAGAGGGGAATCAACAGCCTGGAGAAAAGGACGACCAAAGACGAAGTTTAAAAGTGTAGAGGAAGAACTGGCGTATGTGAAAGCGGAGCGTGATTACCTAAAAAAGCGATATCCAAATCTACACAAGGAGTGATTCCAAAAGAGAAGCGATTTGAAATCATCCATACCCTGCGCTCTACCTACCGTTTATGTTGGTTGCTTGAGATTGCAAAGGTATCCCGTCAGGGATACCATAAATGGCCGAAACCAGGGGAACATAAAGCGAGACGTAAACAGTTAGAAGAGGAGCTCAAGGCGCACATCATAGCCATACATACCATATGTCCGTTTTATGGCTATCCACGTATGACCGTTGCTTTACGAAAAGAAGGATACGATGTCAATCACAAACGTGTCTACCGCTTAATGAAAGATCTCGACCTTCGGTCGGTGATCCGTAAGAAGAGACGTTTCTTTGGCAAACAACCATCCGTAGTGTACCCAAACCTTCTAGCACGCCAGTTTAAGGCAGAAGCACCAAATCAAAAATGGGTAACCGACATTACGTATCTTTCTTTCCAAAACCAGTTTCTTTACTTGTCTGCCATACAGGATTTATATAATAACGAAATTGTTGCCTATCATATTTCCGAACGAAATGACCTCAAGCTTGTCCTGGATACATTGGATAAAGCAAAAAGAAAAAGAAACGTGACTGGAAGCATGACCCACTCCGATCAAGGCTTCCAATACACGTCTCGTTCGTACAACAGACGAATCGAACAGTGGGGCATGGTGGGCAGCCACTCTCGCAAAGGAAACTGCCTAGACAACGCCTGCATCGAATCGTTCTTTTCGCATCTCAAAACAGAAAAGTTGTACATGGATAAGTATACGTCAATGGACGAACTTCATCAAGCCATTGGGCAATATATTACTTTTTACAACAGTGAACGGTTCCAGAAAAAACTCGGCTATCTGTCGCCGATCGAATATCGGGAAAAAATGGACACATAAAAATATAGGCTTTTTTAACACTGTCTACTTGACAGGGGTAAGACCAAAACCTGACTATGCATTTATATGGATGCAAGCACGAAAAAAACCGGCGTGGCCGGGGAAGAAAAAGGATTCCGTTGCATGACTTCGAGATATACGCCTATGAGGTTTGAACAGGACGAGTACCGATTGATTATCTGGCTGTAGCAAATCAAATCTGGAATATAGGAGGTATCGCAGTATGAGTGAAGTGTTTTTTGAAGAAGCACCAGAAGTAAATAGCATAAATCGGTTGCCTGCCGGGAGTCCGATGGGGAATACAAAAAAGGTTCCCTTGACTAGAACACAGGAACGTTACAAACCTATTTGTTTTTAGCATACAGAAAATTATATTTACTAGCATGTTTAATCTCGTCGGTTAAAATCTCAAACACCATATTTTTGAATACTGTACCCGGGATCATAAAGTAAATTTTGCGATAAAGCTCTACTGCGCTTAGTTCACCAAATATGGCTTTTTCGATTCCAGAAAGATAGTTGGCTGGTTTCTCAAACGATTCGCTATCGCTTGGCCCAATCATTTGACCTGTTAGAGAATAGTACATCTGCCTAAACATTTGACGATGACGTCTTTCATCATCACGAATGGAGATAATGATTTCTTTGTCTTGATTTGATGGAGCGTTTTGAATCAGGTAATCGTAAAAAAGTTCGTCGTTACGTTCTCCTTGTATTGCTTGTTGTAAAAGAGGAAGAACGGCTTGTAAATTCGTTTGGTACATCGCATATGAAGAAGGCAAGGAAGATTGAGCTTGGTACTGTATAGGTGTCACTGTGTTTTGGAACATCAAAGGATATAATAGATGATATGCCTGCATTGTATAATCAGGATAGATTTTCATAAGAAAATTCCTCCTAGGACTAAAATTATTTAATATCTTATGTGTAAGCGCCGTAAACGGTGAAGGAACAATGAAAACGTACGAATAAAAAACATGGCCTGAATATTTCCAAGCAGTGCTGGATGGCCGAAAAAAGTTTGAGATTTGGAAAAATGATCGGGGATTTGAAGAAGGAAATACGCTTGTATTGAAAGAGTTTGACCCAGACAAGCAGGAGTATACCGGACGGGAAGTAGAGACTGCGGTGACGTATATGACCGATTATACGCAATGGTCGCCCAGCAAGTGAACGAAGTCTACCTTGGAGACGTCGAAGGTGTCCACAGAAACCCACGTATCTACGGATCGCCTAAGCGAGAAGTAGTAGATGGTTTGTTCCGACCCACGCCCGTAAGGGTGTGTTGCTGAATGATTCCCCTCGCAGACGGCACGTGTCTGTGAGATTAGCGACAACCCGCTGATCGCCTGTTCTATCGAAGTGGATAGTTCAGAAACCCCTACTTCAACCTATGGTAAGTGGGGGAGGTCCATAAAGCAAGTGGAGACGTTTATGCGTGATGCTGATGAGTTTGACAGGGAATTTGAAGAGATGGGATGTCATAATAATGAACGATAACTGTGATGTTTCGTAATCTCAGCTATGTACAAAGCGGCTCTCTAGTGCACCAGAGAGCCGCTTTGTTATAAGTTTCCACTATATGAGGGGGCTTTGAATTAAGGTGGAGAATTCAAAATTATGGACATGGCCATCGTTCAGTGTAGTTCTCCCTTTGGCAAAGTGTACATGTTTTCCGTTACCGACAGGAATAGCAGGACCTGTTATGATTCTAATTTGATGCAGGTGATTAAAAAAATCAGTATTAACGGTTATTACATGTACATGGCTATTACCTCTGCGGATTGCTTGGCTTGTAACTCCTGCAAAACGATGGTTATGTCTGTCAGCCCCTGCTTCTGCCAACTTGGTACTACCTAAAAATTCGTGTGTATGTGTTTGTATCCGTTTTTTTGCATGTATTTTGCTATTCGCTTTGTTTTTTATTTTAAAACTTTTTATGTTTGCAGGCTCTTTATTCATAAAGATGCCCCCCTTGAAGTAAAGTCTTATGGTATCGTATGTTTGTCTTTTCTCTTTGGTTTGGACAATTATCATAGGCAGATGTCTTTTTTAATTAAATCTTTTATAAATGGAGGATTTTGGTTTGACGAAAGAAAAACGCCACCCATTTGTAGATTTGCCTCTCTATATGCTTTATCCTGCATCATGATCTTATGCGCTTTTGCAAGGTTCCAATATGGAATCGTTGGCCACAAATGATGGGTAAGATGATAATTTTCAGCATGAATACTTAAGAAAAATGCTTCGATCCAATGACTAAATCTATTTCTTGTCATATACAGGCTCACTTTATTTTCATGTACCAGGGGATAATGTTCTGCTAACTCCACAAACCATCCTATAACCATAAAAGAGGTGAAGTAAGGTATAATCCAATATAAGATAAAGTAGTTAAATAAATCAAAATAAATAATACCTGATAATAATACTATCCAGTATATACTCATATTTACAAATTGCTTTATATTTTTGAACTTAAACATTCTATACTTAAAAACATAATATGCATAGTGGGCTAAACTTAATAGTAAAAAAGGTCTCAATACAAATTTAAATAAAAAATGTTTTTTGTCTTTTACACTATATAATCCGATATCTAAATGATATTTGTAATCGGGATCTTTCTCTTTGTCCCCAAGGAAAGGATGATGATTTGCTACATGTGAATCCCTATAATTATAAAATTCCTGTCCAATTAAGTAACCTGAGAAATATTTACCCCAAAAAATACATAGTTTTTTACTTTTTGCTAGAGAGAAGTGAGCTGCTTCGTGTAAAATAGTTGCTAAAGCTTTTTGTCTTCCGCCGATAACTAATACAGAAATAGGATATAGATACCAACTGTAAGTACCAAGCATAATAGCTCCAAATATGACTAAAAAGTCAAATAGTAAACCGATAAGGGCTCTATAGTTGTTAGATTCATGAAGCGGTAGTAATTGTGCCTTTATTTCCTCTGAAAACTTATAATTTACCACTACTTACACCCCTCTACATAATAATTACTTTGTGTAGATTGCTAATTTAACATTTAATAGTATTCGATGATTCTAAGGTGCAAGCATAAATCTACCAACAATATACTTTTCATATTTTTACTTCCCTTATGGGAGAAGTTCACTTCCTTTCTTTTGCTCTTCGGCACCTCCCCTTTCGAATATGATTATTATTTAAAATATTAAGGAGATAACATGAATAGTGTTATATTATTCTCCACAAAACAAGACAGCCCACTCCTACTAACAAAGATAGTACAATTTGTTTTTTCCATAATCCTATCCATAAAGCAAAGGCTCCAGCTACCATATACTCAGGATTCCATATGTTTGCAGGTGTATGAAAGAGAATTGGCGGAATTGTTAATGAACTAAAAACCCCGACAGGAACCATTCTAAGCCCACGTTGAACCCAAGAAGGCATTTCTACACGAGAACTTAAGACAAGCATTGGAAATCTTGTTAGATAGGTTATTACTGCCATTAGTAAGATGTATAATATTAGCTTATCGTTCATCAAAAATAACCCCCATTATTACAGCACTAAAAGTTCCCAAAATAACCGATAATGTCACTCCATTTAAGTGATACCCCAAACATGCAAGAGAAGAGGCAACAAGTGCTGTCTTTACATAAAATGTTGATTTTAAATTGATTGCCAGAAATCCAATAAAAGTTGCAATATAAGCAAAATCAAGTCCATATTTTTGAGGTTCTGAAATCAATGTACCAAAAGCAGCCCCAATTAATGTGCTGAGGGTCCAAATCATTAAATCAACCACTCCAGCTCCACAATAAAAAGGAAGACTTGTTTTCTTTCCTTGTGATAGATAGGTTGATTTAAGAGCATAGGTTTCATCATTTAACATCCATGCTGCACCCATCAGTTTCCAGATGGGAATATCTCGAAAGTGGGGTCCTAAAGATAATCCATACAATATTTGCCGTGCGTTTAACAACATAGTAGATATAAGAATAGGAAATCCTGCTACACCTTGGGAAATAAAGCCCAAAGTGGCAAATTGTGATGATGCCGCATTAACTAAAAATGAAAACAACACGGCTTCTGTTACGCTGAATCCTGCTTGCCTCGCAAGAAGACCAAACACTAATCCATCGATAGTACCGGCTAACGCGACGGGTAGGATTTGCTTCGCCCCCAATAGAAATTGCTTTTTTTTATCAGGTGCGTCCATAATTTGGTCACTTATTTGCTTTGAATTATTTCTTAACAATTCCATGTAGTTTCCCTCCTTTTTGGTATATAAATAATAAATAATAATTTATGCAAAATTCGTTCCAGAAATATTCATAATACAAAGTAAATTTAGAGTATAAAAATGCGGTTAAATATTACCAAATATATTGAAATGCAAAAAATTAAGCGTGTTGACGCAAAAAAATTTGCTATAATTTGATAAAAACAGAGTAGATGCAAAAAATTTTGCTGTGAATTAATAAAAATAAGACTTTGTTATCGTTTGTCGTTTATTTTATAACCAAATAAAAACAGCCATCTTATATTAAGGTGACTGTCAGGTTGCCAAGACTTTTTCGACAACCTGTGACTTACACAGTAAGTCTTATATTTGGAGGTAACCATATGCCCCTCATTGAAATGAGAGGCATTCTGCGACTAAATCGTAAACTAAAGCAACGAATAAATTTCTCCGGCTGCTTATTTTAGTTCAAAGGTATATATGTCGGCAATATTAGTACTTATTTTATCAAATAAAGGGGAGGAATAATCATAATAACTTGCAATACCCGCTACTATAAGCAATACTACTATAAATATAATGAAGAATATAGCGAACAATGTATCTTTGGAAAAAATAATTTTCTTTAGATGATGAAATTTCTTTCTCGCTTTATATTGTCTTAAATAAATGACATTGGATGTAGAAGCCATTTTTACTCCCTCACTTTTTATCTAAATACCAAGTTTGTGTTAATATGTTTTACATTTATTATCATGTTTATGGGGCTCTCTTGACAAAGGTGGTCCATCTCCATGAAAGCGGCAATCATATCCATTGAAAACTAATGAAAACGTACATCATGCTATTTATTCTTACTATTTTGTCGTTTTTCACTGTTTTTCATTACTATTGACCTACATGACTTTTTATCAGGACGTTAAGCCAGAGCCTAGTGTGCCGAATATGGACTTTAGCAATGATATGCACCTTGACTGGAATGCGTTGAATCTTGCAAGAGATGTGGTCTCGTATTTTGACAGCTTCCCGTAGTTCGGCATAAACACCGGTCGGAAAATGGGTGCGGAGTACCGTCCAGCTTTTATGAGATGTGCGATTACACGTGCATTCTTCGGATCGTTCTGCGTTGGCGAATATTTCATTCATTACAGGAATGCTCCTTTTATATGAAAGATACTTTTTATAGATAAAAAAGCAGAAGCGATTCATCTCCCACCTATAGAGAAAAGGAATTTTTCGCTACTTTATGTTAAATCACACTATACCAGGAAAAGTATTTACTACACAATATTTTCCTGATATATATATAAGTAACCATTAAAAAAATAGGTGCTGCCTATTTTTTTTTTAGTTGTTGCTTAAAAAGGAACGAAAAGAAAAATGTTTGAAAACATCACTTCAACAACGAACGAAGTAGAAGAGTAAGAATTTATACTTAAGATGGGGGGAAGGCTTGTTGGATCTAAAAGAGTTGATTCGTTTTCTTAATAAATTAGAGGAAAATCATATATTCTATAAGTTAGGTAAAGTGAGGAATGAAGCAATTATGGTTGAGGTAGCCGTTCCAGGTCAACGGTGGGAAATAGAGTTTATGGAAGATGGTACAGTAGAAGTTGAAAAATTCATTAGTAATGGAGAGATTTATGATAGTAAAGAGTTAAAGTTTCTGTTTGAAAATTTCAGTGATTAATTTGGATAACAAGAATAAATTTTAATTCTATTCCATAAGCATCCTATTCCAATTTGGAACAGGATGCTTTTGTTATATTTGGTTAAAAAATACATACAAGTTAAAGTTATGTAAATTAATGTTGCTTATAAATAGGTGAAAAGAATTATGTGTTAGTTGAAGATATTAATAAGGATCTACATGACATGGGGAACTAAGGGCAAACGAATCTCGACAGTTGTTCCTTCTTTTTCTTTTGACTGTATCAGAATACTTCCTCGCATTTCCTCAACTAACCTTTTACATATGGACAAACCTAATCCCGTTCCGTCTTCTTTCGTTGTAAAAAAGGGCTCAAAAATTTTATTTATGTGATTTTCCGGAATCCCTATTCCATTATCGACAAAAGTTAAAATCGCTTCTTTGCTGTCTATCGAAGGATACAAATTGATGAGTAAGAGTCCTCCAGGATGTAGCGCAGAGATACTGTTTTTGATAATGTTAAGCATGATTTGTTCGATATATGAAGAGATTCCATAGGTGAAAAGAGTAGTTGATGGCAGAGATAAATGAAGAGTAACGTTCTTTTCTAATGCAAAGCATGCAGCTAACGCATGAATTTTTTGGAAAATTTGATTGATATTTACTTTTTCCCAGCTTCTTTTTCTACTGTCTCCTTTACGCGCTAACAAAAGGAAATCATACACCAGGTTTTCGATTTTTGTAATTTCGTTAATGCAAATATCGATGTAATTCAAAAAATTATTTGTATTTGCTGTTTTATTAAGGACCATTCGTTTCATCAGTTGTTGAAAACCTTTAATACTGCAAAGCGGATTTCTGATTTCATGAGCCATGCCCGCTGCCATTTGCCCCATAATTGATAGTTTTTGATTATGCAAATAATGGATTTGTTTATCTTTTGCAGAAAGGAAGCCGTTGACACAACTGTTAAATCTCGCATTTAGAATTTCAAAAAGCCTAGAGATCAGAAAAGAGCGTTCTTCTGGTTTGGAGAGATGAACATTAATTAAAGAACAAACATAATCAAAAGAATGTATTCGAATACTATGTGTTAGCTGGAGGAATGTTTCTCGATTCATTTCTTTTACTTCTCCAAAATAAAGCCCTACTTCATAGCCTGTTTTCTCCAGCTGTTGTAGCGCTTCTATATATTCCTCATTCTCTTTAAATAATATTCTCGCCACAGTAGTATATATTGAATATAAAGAAGTTCTATAGGCTTCAAGGTCTTCAATAACTTTATGGAAGTTTTCAGTTTTTTGTAGCATATTTTGAATATGCGCTTCGATCATGTTTGGAACTTTTTCGATAATTAAATACAACAATTTTTCTTTATCCTTATGTGTTTCAATCATTCGTTTTCCTTCCTCAGTAAGTATGAATTTTTTAAAATGGGTATTTAGAGATGAAAATAGCAGCATTATTTCCACCGTATCCATGAGAAGTAACAACAAAACTGTCAACTTCCGTTTGAATGGTATCATATACAATAGACAGTTCCGGATAATCCTCTCGAACCGCATTCACTGTACTAGGAATGAAATTCCGTTCCATTCCAATAAGAGAAGAAATCATTTGTGCTCCTGCACTTGCTCCAAACGTATGACCGGTTATACTTTTTATAGAAGTAATAGGAACATCTTTACCAAACAACTGCATATGGTTGATAGCTTCAATCCTATCGTTTTCTTTCATTCCAAGTGCCTGGCTATTGACATATGTAGGCTTTCTATGTTTAGTTACCTTTTCTAAATCACGAAGCAAATGTTTCCCTTCGCTGTCTGAAAAAAATATTCCTTTTCCATCGTTTGATGTACTGACCTCGTCAATGACACCTAAAATCTTTGTTCCCCTTTTCAGAGCGCTCGATTCTCTTTCAAGCACTAATACGCTTGCTCCTTCAGCGATGACAAATCCTCCGCTCTTTTTTGAAAATGGAACGCCCATCATATGTAGCTCTTTGTCTTGTGATAAACATCTTATTTTTCCGAAGGCATATATCACTGTTTTAGAAATAGGCGCATCGGCCCCCCCTACGATGCAGATGTCTAACTCGCCAGAACGCAAATACATAATGGCATCCTGGATGGCATCAATGCTTGCTGCGCATCCTGTGGCTACGGTTCTCGTAACTCCATTTACCCCTAGAAACTCTGCTATTGAAGAAGCTAAGCTATGATAATGGACGATCCCACATCCACTGACAGGCATATCTTTCAGATTATTCTGTTGGGCAAGAACGACAATCTCATCGTATCCTAGGGTTCCCCCTAAAGCCGTTCCGAGGAAAATTCCTGTTTTATATTGATCTAAATGGATATTTCCTGTCATTTGTAGCGCTTCCTTTGCGGCTGACATAGCCAGAAGACTGATCCTAGGGTATCTTCTATACTTTTTATTCTGTATTTCTGCTAATCTATCATGTACAACCCCGAATGCGATATTTTTTCCTTCCGTTCCTTCTCCTATGTAAAGGTCTAGAGCGCTTTTTCCCGTTAAAAGAGTATCGGCAAAGTGATTTACATTATATCCACCTGGAACTTTGATTCCATATCCTGTGATAACGACTTTCTCCCCTTTCACATATTATTCCTCCTTTGGAATTTAAATAAAATATACATAAATTTTATCTAAGAAAATAAGATCAGTAAACGATAATTTGGAACCCCATTTATCACTCACCATTTGTCCCCTTGAGTACATATTTGCATAGGATGGTCTATGTTTATAAATGTTACGAAGTAGACATAAAACTATTTTGAGTTAACCGCTCAATGATTTAGGGGGTATATGGTGCTGTTATATCTTTGATTAAATTAATCCGGGGATAAATGGCCTGATTTTTGATTGGATGGGCGCTGTTTTGAAATAGGGGGAGTATGATGATAGTATCAGAAGATAAGCGAAGGGGCCGTGTCAGATAGGTGCAATTTTTGCATGTCTTTATACCTATTATCGCTTTGTTTTTAGTGATAATATATTCCTGCTGAAAAAGGTAAACTTATTGAAAGATAAGGACGCAAAACTATAGGGGCTTCTATCTTTAAGATATGCCAGCCAGTTGCCAGGAGGAATATATGAGAAGAAAAATGTATCGAGTTGTTGATGCGATAGTGGATTTTTATAAACTTCTAGAGAAACACCATGATGAGTCACAGCATTATTATATCTTTACTAGTTTTTTTAAAGGTCTGCTTAGAGAGAAAGCGATTGGGGAAACATTACCAATAATAGAACTAATCACTATTCTTAAACATGAAAAACCAACCATATTTTTTACGATGAAAAAACAGAAGGAACATTGGTTAGATATCATTAGTAGTGTTGAATTGGATATTGAAGAAGCAAAAGAGAGAATTAAGCGTATGATAGACGAAAATAGTTTGAGATAAAATGTTAGAATGCCTACCATTGGAATTAGATTTCTCTGTAGTGTCATGTTAAAACATTGTCGGGGTATTTAGAGGAAGAGTGCAGCAAAAATAATAATGCCCCGCTGCCCATTTGGGTGGCGAGGCTTTGCTCTATAACCATCGGTATCAGCTACAGCTATCTTTTTTCTACATGATTCATTTTTTCCCGTCACATAAAGACGGTTATCATCTAGAGCGAAACTTTCAGCCCTGGGTGCTTTTGTAGAATGCAGCTGCTATTTCCATATCCTTTGTAGTTTGAACACTTCTTGTATATATCCATATGTTGAAACGGGTGACATAATCATTTGATAAAAAAGAACAAATAAAAGAAAACCGAGAAAGTTTTTACGAACTTTTAAATGTAAGGAGGTAAAAACATATTTTTTTTGAAAGAAATAAAGGAAACTATAGCTTATTAAAGTGAGAGGTAAAACGAGTAATGTCATAGGTCCAACAATCCAATAGTAACCGAACCATGCAAGAACAAGGCCAGGAATCCAAAAGAATGTGTATGCAAAGTCCAAATAAGGCATAATCAAATTAATAAAGGTTAAGTATTTTGTATATAGCTGGGGTTGTTCCCAGGGTTTAATTTCCTTTAGCCCTTCAATCATTCCTCTAGCCCAACGAGAGCGTTGACGAACAAAGTGTTTCAAACTGGTAGGTACTTCTGTAAAAGCTACTGCTAATGGTTCAAAATAAACTTTCCACCCTTTTTGTAAAAGTCTCCATGTTAAGACAATGTCCTCACCGATTGCATTAGGCCATCCCCCGATTTCTTTGAGGCATGAAGTTTTGTATATGCTATAGGCTCCTTGTGCAACAAGTGTTCCCTGATATAAACCCTGAAGCCGTTTAATAGAAGCAATTCCTAAAAAATAATCCCATTCCTGTATCTTTGTCCATATATTATCTCGACTATTTTTAACAAGAATAGAGCCTGCCACTGCACATATCTCTTCTGAACTACTTTTTATTCTGGCTACGATATAACGAATAGCGGATGGATGCAATAATGTATCTGCATCTAGTGTAATTACATATGGAGTCGTAACATATTGTAGTCCTTTGTTTAAAGCATGAAACTTTCCAGGATGCTCTTCGTGAAAAATTGCAATATCCAAGTCTAGTTCCTGTTTTGCTTTTAGTATTTCGGAAACAGTATTATCAGTTGAACCGTTATCAATAATCATCGTAGTTATTTTACCTTTATAATCTTGCTTTGAAAGATATCTTAATGTATTAAATATTTTTTCTTCTTCATTATAAGCAGCTATTAGAACGGTTACAGAATCGGTGGAAAACTCATTCTTGAACGGCGGCTGTCGATCAAAGACTAAGCTTGCAACAAGAAAAGCGTTCATATATCCTGGAATATATGAAATTCCTATAATAATGAGCAGAGCGAAAGGAAAAGAAATAATACTTGATAAATCCTTTAACCAAGGCATGGAAATATAAATGGAAAAGCACATCCACAAAAAAGCGATAAAATGACTTAGCCAAAATTTTGTACTTACAGGAATGTAAATTTTTTTTATTGTTTTAGTATTTGTATTAGAATGAATGTCTGGATGCATAGTACCTCTTGTAGGAAAACTTTATTTTTTATCTAATGAACTTGTTGAATCATTCTCAATCAGAAAAAACAAAAATTCGCCATTTTCTTATATGATGTAAGTACGATCAAACAACCATAAGAAAGGCGAACATACATAATCATACCACTTTATATTGAAAAAGAAAACCCATTCCTTATCTTTCATAACTTGTGGCTCAGCAGAACCGCTAAGGAAGATGGGGCGGCCTACAGCACCGAGATATACAGCGAAGAAGAAAGCGCTTGTGATTGTGGTGGTCATTAGTGCTGATTTACGAGCTGCTTTTGTACTTGGATTTGTATAGAAGCGGAGCAGAATGAACGTAGCCATTTCACTAATAAGCAGGAATTTTGAGTGATTTAGCGTAACTATTAAAAAGGGAAAAACTAAATGATTCAAAGTTCTAGTTGGGAGGTATTCGTCAATATTCTTCCGGGTAGAGACAGAGATGAAAAAGACAAACGTTCCGTTTATTTTACAGACCCTGATGGACATAAATTCGAACTTCACACAGGTAACTTGAATGACCGATTATCTTATTACAGAAGTGAAAAGTATCATATGGAATTTTTTGGTTTGTAAAAGATAGAACAGCGGTAGTATGGAACAAGAACGTTTTATTCTCCGTCCGTAGACTTTCTAGAAAATCTGTGTAAAAATGAACTAACGAACGTTAGGGAGGTGAACGGGAGATGACGATCCATCGCATAAAAAAGGTCGCTCTCGCTCATTTTGCCAGACATGGGTATGAAGGGGCTTCCCTTGCACATATTGCTGATGAGGTGGGGATAAAAAAGCCATCGATCTATGCACATTTTAAAGGAAAAGACGATCTTTTTCTAAAGGTGATCGAGGATGTTATTAGTGATGAAGCGGAGTTTGTAACTCATTTTTTTGCGCGTCATGCAAACATTCCTTTACACGAGCGTTTGTATAACTTTTTGAGCCAGTATAAAGCACGGTATGAGCATGATGACAGAACGAAATTTTTGCTACGCATCACATTTTTTCCGCCAACCCACTTGTACGATGAAGTCATGCACGATGTTTACATTTATCTGGATAAACTCGAAGGTCTTCTTATTCCGGTGTTTGAAAAAGCGATAGAGGAAGGCGAGATTCGTTCTGTCGGTGCGGAGCGGGCCGCTGTCGCGTTCATGGGTTTGCTTGACGGGCTCCTCGTGGAAATGTTATATGGCGGAACGGAACGATTCATAAGAAGGTTACATGCTTCCTGGTATTTGTATTGGCGCGGATTATCTATATGAATAATAAAGAAAAACACAGGAGAGGCAATGGAATGAACCGAAACTGGATATTGGTATTGATTGCCGGCTTTTTTGAAGTCGCATGGGTTATCGGACTCAAGCATGCTTATAATTTTTGGACATGGGTTGGGACGATAATAGCTATTTACGTTAGTTTTGATTTGTTGATTCGCTCCTCAAGCAGACTGCCGGTTGGCACCGTATACGCCGTTTTTACAGGAATCGGAACGGCTGGAACCGTAATCATGGAGATGCTTGTGTTTGGCGAACCGTTTCAATGGGTGAAAGTGTTGCTTATTTTATTATTATTGATAGGCGTAATTGGGCTGAAGGTTGTTACGAAAGAATCGGAAGATAACGTTGGAGCTGAAGCGGAAGGGAAATGAAAGGAGACAGAGGATAATGGGTTGGATCTATCTTATCCTAGCCGGCTCTTTCGAAGTGGTCGGCGTAACAGGAATAAATAAAGTACATAAACAAAAAAATTGGCAGTCAATTGCCATACTGGTTGGGGGATTTTGTTTGAGCTTTTTCTTTCTTTCTCAGGCGATGAAAACGATCTCCATGGGAACGGCGTATGCCGTTTGGACTGGGATTGGCACGGTAGGAAGCGCGCTTGTCGGTATGTTTATATATGGGGAATCAAAAGAATGGCGTCGGGTTTTGTTTATTAGTATGGTTCTTATGGCGGCAATTGGACTAAAATTCATTTCATGAACTTCTTATTGGCCCTCTCTTTTTTCTTTAGACTAAAGATAGGGTCATTAAGCTGATCCTCGCATGTCAAGGCATGCTAGGATGAATTTAGCCTGCTTTATCATCGATTTTCCTCCTTTTCCAATGTGTATAACCTTTAACATAAAAAAGAAAGATAACCGGGAACGCATAGGCGGTGAAATAACTTATCCACCCCCACCACTCTTCCCATAGTTCAAGCACTTTATAGGATGGTTTGAAGAAGAAGAAAACAACCACAAAGAGCGGCAACAAAAGGTACGGCAGCTGCCAGTCTTTTTTATTACACAACTGAGAAAAGGTATCCGTAACAAAAAAAAGGTAGGGAATGGACGAGGTTGAAAAAAGAAAAATGTAAAATGCTACAAAGATAATTTCCATTCGTTCGAGAAATGGAAACTCGATCGGCTTGACAAGTGTAAGCGTGGGCCATAAAAACTGCGTAATTTCATCTGGGCTAAAATAAACAAAACAGCTTAACGTAATATGGAGATAAACAAGCAGGGTAAGGGCATTGGCAATCACAACCCCTTTGGCTGCGGCTTTTTTATTTTTTAGATAAGGATAGAAAAGAAACGCCAACTCAAATCCAAGGAAGGCAACGGTCGTCGTTTTCACCGCAGAAAGGATCGGCATCCATCCTTCTTTCAATATGGGCAGCAGATAAACCCAGTGACTATCTTTGAGCGGGATGATTAATAATATTGGCAGCCCGAGCGTAAAGAAAAAAACAAACTCGGCATAACGTCCGATGAGCCGTACACCTCTACGTATAATCATATAGGTGTTAATCATAAGCAGGGTAACGATTAAATAACTGGACGTGTTCGGCAAAATCCATATTTGAATAATGGATATGGTAACAAAAAGAATGACCGTGATAGCGAATAAAGAATATAACATCCAGATCACCATCATGGCTTTTCCCAGTCCTTTTCCCAGATACCGTGTCATCAGCTCAAGCATGGTATCCCCTGGATGATTGGCCATAAGATGAACAATACATAAGCTAACGATTGTAGCGAGGATCGATCCGATAATAATCGAGATCCAGCCGTCCGTGCCTGCCGTCTTAGCCACTTCAGCCGGAAGAGTTAGGATGCTGGTTCCTACCTGGGTGCCATGAATAGCCAGAATATACTGGAGTAATGTTATTTCTTTCTTGACGAGTCTGCTCATTGATCTTCCCTGCTTTTTTTTCTATTCCTTTGCCGTTGTAATTGGCTGGGCCGAATCGATACAGGGCGCTTCTTCATCGTCTGTATCGGTAAACGAACAAACGTGTCTTTCATATCTGAAAGACGCAACGGCGAAATGGGGGCACTATACGGTACTCCAAGGGATTCTAAAGAGAGTAAATGAACGAAAACTGCCATCATTCCAGATATGATACCCACTATGCCAAAAGCAGAAGCGAGAAGCATCATCGGAAAACGAATCAGCCGTATCCCATTCGACATTTCTATATTTGGAATAATAAAAGAAGCAATTGCGGTGATGGATACGACAATGACCATGATATTGCTTACAAGTCCGGCTTGAACCGCCGCCTGTCCGATGACAATTCCACCGACAACGCCTATGGTTTGACCAATGGGCGTCGGGAGCCGGACCCCTGCTTCCCGAAGCATTTCAAGTACAAGTTCCATAAGCAGCGCTTCGAATAGAGGTGGAAAAGGAACCCGGTTCCGTGATTCTGCAACCGATAAAAGCAATTCAAGCGGAATCACTTCGTAATGAAAGGAAATGATCGCGATATAGAAAGCAGGTGTAAAAATCGCGATGAAAAATCCAGCGAAATGCAGGAGTCGGATAAACGAAGCGGCGAGCCATCCTATATTATAATCATCCACCGTTTGAAAAAAAGCAGAAAAGGTCATCGGCCCAATTAACACACCCGGCGTGCGGTCTACAACGATAGCGATTCGCCCTTCAAGGAGATGAGAGGATGCTGTATCCGGACGTTCCGTCACGGTAAGCTGCGGAAAAGGTGTATACAGATTATCTTCAATGAGTTCTTTTAACTCTCCAGTGGTGAGAATCGTATCAACATGGAGCGATGTAATTCTGCTTTCGACTTCTTGAAGAGTTTGTGGATTTGCCACATCTTCCAGGTAAAGCAGCGAAATTTTTACACGTCCTCGTTCCCCGATCATTAATTCTTTCACTTTTAATTCCCGGCTTGGGATGTAGCGGCGAATCATGGCAATATTTTGAGCGGCTGTTTCAATAAACCCTTGATGTGAGCCGTTTTTGACTGACAATTCCGCCTGTGGTTCCTGAATCGCCCGCTCCGGCCAATTCTGTGTTTCAAGTTCAAGGGCAGAGTCATGTCCATCAATAAAAAGAATGCTTTTTCCAATCAGGAGGGCTTGTTCAATCTCCGACCATTTCTGGACTTTTTTGATCTGCCCTATTGTTACAGCAGACTCCAGAGAATCTTTTTCATTATATTCTCCATATAAGAGCGGACGCAGAATATCCGTGTTAATGACGTTTTTATCTACCAGGCCATCCATATACACAAGAATAGACTTCTGTCCTGTTTTCAATGGAATCTCACGGATCGTAAACTCAGGAATCCCGCTAAAGAGCATGGATACATGCTGGAGATTTATGGAGGCAGAAGAGGCGATCATACTGTGTAAGAGATCATGATCCTTTTTCTGCCTGCGAAATGCTTGTTTACCCCGCAAAAAATAACGAAAGAAAGACATGATTTCACCTTTTTTGTGAGCGCATTTTCATATTGTTTATTATAGGGAATTAGATAAATAGATATACTTAAGAGATGCTTCTACTGTATTATCCTTAATAAGATTGAAGGAGAACGGTCTTTGTTTTTGCTTAAAACCGTGGGCTTTCAGACGGCACTTTCTGTAAACGAAGAAAAACTCATAAGGCGCGTACTACATGTTGTTTTTAAAAGGATTTTATTTCTAACTTGGAGAATGAATGAAGTGTTAATCTATACCCTATAAAGATTGGCTTATAGAGGTTAACATATCATAAGAGAGGAAGATGGAAACATGTTTTATAAATTGCGAATATTTCTTCTTATATGTTTATTCATGTTACTCGTTTCGGTTTCTATTTCCGCTGTCGCGGCAGCAAATAGTCCAGCACGGGTACAGCAGGCGTATTTTCCTGCAAAAGTCGTTTTTGTAAATCAACACTCCCTTTGGTTTGTAAATGGGTATCAGGCAGGCGCGCAACCTGTTCCATTAACGAAAAAAGGTATCGCATCCCCTATCGGTTGGTCATCGACAGGAGAATGGTTCGCTTACATGTGGGAAGAGAAAGAAGACTATGATCATACAAAAGAGCTGTGGGTTGTCAACCCGACCAAAAAAATTTGGCGCTTAGTAGAAAAAGATGCGGACATCATTGAAGGGCATCAGGCTTGGTCGCCCACAGGTGCTATGATTGCCTATATGACATCCCATTTTAGTAAACCGGAAGATAAGAGGTATAGCTCCATTAAAGTCGCAAATTTGAAAGGGGATAAACCTGTAATTACTGCCATTGTGTCTGACAGGCCGTATGTAGAAGACTTTACTTGGCATCCGGACGGAAAAAGCCTCACGGTATCATATATGAGAACGGAGCAACACCCAATGACGGTGGAACGTGTCGCGCTCGATGGAACAAGCAGTGTATTATTTAATATCGGCGAAACAAAAAAAGCGGAGGAAGAAATATATTCATCGGCTATTGTTGGCATGAAATGGTCGCCTGATGGAGAGTATCTTGCCTACTTTATTCGGCCGAACTCTGGTTCAATGTCCGCTGATGCCAATGACATTGAAGCAATAAATATAAAAACGAAACAGCGAATTGCGCTTGGGGGAGGACTGAAATATCCCGCTTGGTTTGCTTGGTCACCTGATAGCACACAGCTCGCTTACATCGATGGAGAGGGGAGAGAAGCAGTAAGCGATAAAGCGCTTTGTATTTTTGATACAAAATCCGGGAAGATTGTACAAGCCGGACAGAAAGGAACAGCGGATATTCAGCCTGTTTGGAGCCCTTCCTCTCCGGCGCGTCTTCTCTTTATACGTGGCCCGGTCACGAAGTGGAACGATTACCAAAACCGCCGCATTTGGCAAAGGACGAGCGATGGGAATGAGCAAGCGGTAACTTCAGCCGCGCGAACGGTTACGGACTATCATGCGGTACCGCTCGCGGACGGCAAAGGTTTCCTCTTTCTGCGTTCATCATTAAGTAAACAACCTGTTGGCTCGCTGTATTTTCAATCTTTTTCTGCTTCTAAACCTGTAGAATGGATACGCGGGATTGATTGGAATCCAGGATATTACGGCAATTTTTTGCCTGCAACGTTTTCCGTTTATCAAGATTGAACGTTTCATTGTTCAGAGCATGCGCCGCTTTTCACGCTGCTTCCTTTTCGACAGGCGCTCTTTTGCCGGGGTGCTTCATCAAGTCAATGGTATAGCCGATGATCACTCCGGCAAGCGCGGGCACAAGCCAGCCGATCCCGTGTGCATACAGCGGAAATTTTACCAGTACCATGTTCCATTTATGTGCCAAGAACGCTGTGTTTATCATATCAACCATACTGAAAAGGCCGACAAATGTTACGGTTACGATGTAAATCGAAGAATAGCTTCTTATATAATCATGAACCAGTGCCAAAACGATGAGTACGATCGCGACAGGATAAATGGCACCAAGAATCGGAACGGATACATTCAAAATTTCGGTCAACCCTAGGTTTGCGGTTGCCATGCTCCATACACAGAAAATGATGGCCCATGTTTTATATGGAACACGCGGAAAGACGCTTGTGAAAAATTGACTGCATGACGTGACCAAGCCAATGGATACACATAAACAAGCCAAGGTAAACACAACACTCAGCAGAATCGTGCCGCTCTGGCCAAACAAGTGAGCCATAACATGTGTGAGGACTTGGGCCCCGTTTTCTACCTGTCCGTAGGGACCGCCGTAGGCACCGAGGAATCCAAGAATAAGATAAATGGCTGCTAGCAGTAATCCGGCCCCAAACCCGGCATACATAACGCAGGTGGATAATGTCTTCTTGTTCTCTACCCCTTTCGCTCGCAGCGTGTTTGCCACCACAATCCCGAAGACGAGCGATGCTAGCGCGTCCATGGTCAAGTATCCATCCAAAAATCCCTGGAAAAACGGGTTAGGTCCATAATCTCCCTGCGGTGTACCAGTCGCACTTGTCGGCATTGTTAGACTTTTGATAAAAATGATGAAAATAAGTGTTAAGACAATGGGTGTCAATAGTTTTCCGAAACGATCCACCAGTTTAGATGGCGAAAGACTTAGCCAGAACACCAGTCCGAAAAAAATGGCCGTGTAGATGAGCAGAACGGCTGGAGCGGTGGCCCAATCCTCAGGTAGCAGCGGCCCTGCCCCCATTTCAAACGCTAGGCTTCCCGCGCGCGGAATCGCCAGTCCCGGTCCGATGGACAGATAAATAATGAGCGGAAAAATAAAGGCAAACACCGGGTGAACACGGCGGGCAAGCGTTTGGAAACTGCCGGCTTTGGCGACGGCGGCGACTCCCAAAATCGGCAACCCGACCGCAGATAGAATAAAACCGGTAAGAGAAATCCAAACATGTTCGCCAGCGGAAAAGCCGAGAAAAGCGGGGAAAATAAGATTACCAGCCCCGAAAAACATGGAAAACAACATAAAGCTTACAAATATGAGATGTTTCTTCGTGAACTTCTTCAATGTCCAATCACCTTCTTTGTTCTGTTCTTCTATTGAATAACTTGAGCGTGCTCCTGATGCCGTGCGGCGAGGACATGAATCGTAACAAACTTGCCTGTTGTTTTACTCATAAATAATAGCAGGATTATATCAATCTCTCGCAGTTTATTACAAGTGTAGAAATGAAATTTTAAATTTTAAAAATAGAATAATCTTTTTGATATTAAATTTGTGGAATCATGAACTTGGGGATACCTACAGAAAGGATGCTTGAAAAACTGATTACGATTGCGAAAATTATTGAAGTAAAGGGCTTTTTCGATAGGGGTAAGGGGTTGCGCGCACTCTTTACCTTTTCTATGTGGAGCGTGTTTCTTTTGTTGTAAACAGATGGATCGGGTGGAATTTTTCGATAAAATAATATATTTATCCTTGCAAAAATAATAAAAATTTATTGACGCTATATTTACAGTGCAATTATACTAAAATTATAATTTACGTTAAAATAACGTTATATAAATTTTTGTCATAAAAATTTGTGTGATTTCTGCACAAAAGATGAAGAGAGGAAGGTGTGCATGGAAACGGAAACTGTAGTGCTTGAGAGAGAACAGTATATCGCGACAATAAAGCTAAACCGTCCAAATGAATTGAACGCTTTGAATTATGCCACACTTGTCCGCCTGGGAGAAATTGTAGAAGAAATTGCACAAAATCCGAAAGATATTCGTGTTGTGCTGGTAGCGGCGGAAGGGCGGGCGTTTTGCGCCGGGGCCGATTTGAAAGAGCGCCGTACGCTCAATGAACAGCAGGTGCGCCGAAATGTGCGTAAAATTCGAGACGTATTCTCTGCGCTGGAGCGAATGCCTCAACCGACGATTGCGGTAATTAACGGGTTTGCGTTTGGCGGTGGTTTTGAACTGGCACTTGCTTGCGATTTCCGGTTTGCGGTAAGGGATGCAAAAATGGGACTGACTGAAGTAAGCCTTGGCATTATTCCGGGAGCAGGTGGTACGCAGCGATTGCCGCGTCTAATTGGGCCATCGAAAGCAAAAGAATTAATTTTGACCGCGCGCAAGATTACCGCGGCCGAAGCATATGAATACGGGATTTTAAACGGAGTGTCTGAGACGGTTGAAGAAGCGCGGGAGAGAGCGCGGGTTCTGGCAGAAGAAATAATCGCCAACGCGCCGCTCGCCGTGTATCAAGCGAAATACGCGATCGATAAGGGAAGCAGCGTTGATTTGCAGACAGGGCTCGATCTGGAGAGTAAAGCGTATGAAGTCATTATCCCGACAAAAGACCGAGTAGAAGCGCTGGAGGCGTTCCGTGAAAAAAGAAAGCCCGTGTTCTCAGGGGAGTAAGCGAATATGACAAAAAATGACTGAATATATTTGTAATTCAAAACTGTAAGCGCAAACGTTTGAAGGGCAGAATAAGGAGGGAAGCAGTATGATTTTTAATAAGGAAATGGAAACGATGTCAAGGAGAAAGATGGAAGAACTGCAACTTGAAAGGCTGAAAGAGACGGTAAAGCGTGCGTACGAAAACGTGCCGTTTCATCGGGAAGCGTTTGCCAAAGCGGGCATCAAACCGGAAGATATTCAGTCGCTAGAGGATTTGCGCCGACTTCCGTTTATGAAGAAAACCGATCTGCGCGAAAATTATCCGTTTGGCCTGTTCGCGGTCGGACAGGAAGATATTGTGCGCATTCACGGTTCTTCTGGTACGAAAGGCAAACCGACCGTCGTTGGCTATACGAAACAAGATATTGAGAATTGGTCGGAAATGGTGGCTCGCGCCATTTGCTGTGCGGGAGGCCGCCCAGGTGATATATTCCACAATGCGTATGGCTACGGTTTGTTTACGGGCGGTCTCGGTTTGCACTATGGTATTGAATATTTGGGAGCCGTTGCTGTTCCGGTATCTGGCGGTAATACGCCCCGTCAGATTACGCTGATTCAGGACTTTCGTCCGCGCGGCATTTCCGGTACGCCGTCATATATTCTTAACATTGTGGAAGAAATGAAGAAGCAGGGGCTCAACCCGCGCGAGACGAGCTTGGAATACGGCATTTTTGGAGCGGAGCCGTGGTCCGAAGAGATGCGCGCACAGTTGGAGGAAGAACTCGGCATTAAAGCGGTGGATATTTACGGATTGAGCGAAGTAATGGGACCTGGCGTTTCGATTGAGTGTTATGAGGCACAGGATGGCCTGCATATCGTGGAAGATCATTTTATTGCCGAAGTTGTGGACCCTGAAACCGGAGAGCCGCTGCCATATGGTGAACAAGGAGAGCTTGTGTTTACATCGCTGACTAAGCAGGCGTTCCCGGTCATTCGCTACCGCACCGGAGATATTGCGTCGTTGAATCCGGAACCGTGCAAGTGCGGACGGACGAGCATGCGTATGTCCCGCATTAAAGGTCGCGTAGACGATATGCTTATTATTCGCGGGGTGAACGTGTTTCCGACTGAAATTGAATCGGTGCTGCTTACATTTAAACAGCTTGCTCCACACTATCAGGTTGTTATTAAACGCGAAGGCCCGCTGGACAGTTTTGAAATTCATTGTGAAACAACGCCAGAATACATGAGCCAGGTTGTGACGCTGGAAGGAAATGAAGAAGTAGCACGTCTTGTAAAAGCAATCAGTCATGAAATGAAGAACACGCTGGGCGTGTCTGTCAGGTTGTGTCTAGGAAAGCCGAATACGATTCCGCGCAGTGAAGGCAAGGCGGTGCGCATCGTCGATAATCGTAACAAGGTACTGTCGTAGTTTTTGTTTGATTTATCTTTTTTTTCGCAATCTTTTATTTTATAGGGGGGCGGAGTATGGGGTATGACTACATTAAAGCAGAGCGGGAAGGCGCGGTCGGTGTGATTGCGCTGAATCGTCCAGAAGTGTTGAACGCGCTTAATTTGCAGCTCATCGACGAATTAGTGACCGAACTGGAACGGATGGATCGGGATGATTCGATCCGCGCCATCGTACTAACGGGAAATGAGCGGGCGTTTGCGGCTGGGGCTGATATTGGTGAGATGGCCGATGAAGCGGCAATTTCAATGCTTTTGAAAGATCAATTCGCTGTTTGGGATCGTATCGCGGGCATTTCGAAGCCGATTCTTGCGGCTGTAAGCGGTTTTGCGCTTGGTGGTGGCTGCGAGCTGATGATGAATTGTGACATCATAATCGCTTCAGAGACGACAAAAATAGGACAGCCGGAAATTAAGCTTGGCGTTATGCCGGGCGCAGGTGGTACGCAACGCCTGACGAAAGCGGTCGGCAAGGTGAAAGCGATGGAAATGCTGTTGACGGGAGAGCCGATTTCGGCGGACGAAGCGCTGCGCTACGGATTGGTGAATAAAGTGGTGCCAGTAGAAATGTACTTCCACGAAACGATGAAACTCGCACGGAAAATTGCGGAGCAACCTCCCATTGCGGCCCGGTTGATTAAAAAATCCGTGCTGAAAGCGATCGACAATCCATTGAGCGAAGGATTGGATTATGAACGCAATTGTTTTTATTTGCTGTTTGCGAGCGAAGACCAAAAAGAAGGCATGCGCGCTTTTATTGAGAAGCGCAGGCCGAAATTCAGCGGACGCTAAGGAGGCGCATGATTATGTACGAGACGATTTTATATGATGTGATGGAAGGAATAGCGACGATTACGCTCAATCGACCGGAAAAATTCAATGCGTTCACCGAGAAAATGCACAAAGAAATAATTGACGCGTTAAAACAGGCCGGGAAAAGCTCAGACGTTCGCTGCCTTATCATTACTGGCACCGGAAAAGCGTTTAACGCGGGCCAGGATTTAAGCGATATGCAGGGGGTAGAAGTTGATTTTGGCGAGTTTTTGCGCAAGCGCTATAATCCAATGATTATGCAAATCCGAAATACCGAAAAACCCGTTATTGCCGCAGTGAACGGCGTGGCGGCGGGCGCAGGCATGAGTCTAGCGCTGGCATGCGATATTCGGCTTGTATCAGAGAAGGCGTTCTTTACTAATGCATTTATCAACATCGGACTTGTGCCGGATTCAGGCGGCTGTTACTTCTTGCCGCGCATTGTCGGCATCGGCAAAGCGCTGGAGTTGGCGATGACAGGCGAAAAAATTTCGGCTGAGGAAGCGTACCGTATCGGGCTTGCCAACAAAATTTGTTCGGCCGAAAACTTTGAAGCCGAAGTGAAAGAATACGCCGCGCGTCTAGCGAAATTGCCGACGAAAAGCATCGGTTTAATTAAACGGGCGATGTACAAGGGAGTGGAAATGAATTTGGAGGAGACGCTTGAATATGAAGCGTACTGTCAGGACATTGCGGGCAGTACTGCGGATCACAAAGAGGGCGTGCAGGCATTTTTGGAAAAGCGCTCTCCTGTTTTCACAGGAAAATAGCAAGGAGGAGAGGATATGACAGCGTATCAGATCGGGGTTATCGGCGCCGGAACGATGGGGGCGGGTATCGCCCTCGTGTGTGCTAGCAAAGGGCACCGCGTGCTTTTGCTGGACGCGGATCGGAACGTGCTGGAAAAAGCGCAAGCGTATTTGCAGGCGACATTGACCCGCAATGTTGAGAAAGGCCGGATGACGGAACAAGAAAAAGAAGCAACGTACGCGAGAGTATCCCCGGTAGAAGATATGAATCGGCTCCGAGGGTGCGATATCGTAATTGAAGCGGTGCCGGAGCGGCTTGCGCTTAAGAAATCGATTTTTGCTTCCCTCGTTACTATTTGTCGGGAAGACGCGTTACTGTTAACGAATACGTCTTCTCTTTCTATTACGGAAATCGCAGGCGGTCTGAAACATCCGGAACGTATTCTTGGACTTCATTTCTTTAATCCTGCGCCGGTTATGCCGCTTGTAGAAGTCATTCGCGGGAAAAAGTCAAGCACGGAAAACGTGAATCGGGTATACCGATTTGCAGAAGAATTGGGCAAGGTTCCAGTGCTGGTCGAGGATACGCCTGGTTTTATCGTCAATCGCGTGGCGCGTCCTTATTATAATGAAGCGTTGCGCATTATGAGTGACCGCGTGGCAGGGCCGAAACAGATCGACCGGATTATGAAAAAAGCGGGTGGCTTTAAGATGGGGCCGTTCGAATTGCAGGACATGATTGGCATTGATATTAACTTTGCGACGACCGAATCGGTGTACACAAATTTCTTCTATGAAGGGCGTTTTAAGCCGAGTCGAATTCAGCAGCGGATGGTGCAGGCGGGAAGCCTGGGCCGGAAAACAGGGGAGGGATTTTATGATTACAGCAAATAAGGCGGTGGTTCTCGCCGGCACAAGTCCCCTGGAGCAAGAGTTGCGCGAAGCGATGTTGGAAAAAGGGTACCGCGTTCTTTCAATAGATGAAGCAAAAGAGTACGGTGGAAATATTACGGTAGCCGTTGAAGTCACGAATTTTGATCTGGAGACGAAAAAGGCGGCCGTGCGGGATTTGGATAGCGTGCTTGCACCGGATGTGCCGCTTCTTTCTACATCGCTTGCCGTGACGGCGACTGAGATTGCCTCGTGGGCGGTGCATCCGCAGCGCATTGTAGGATTTGGCACATTTGCGCCGCTTGCGGCGCGCGAGCTGATTGAAATGGCGCCGGCTTTGCAGACCGAAGGAACGTTTATGGTACAGGCTTCCGCTTTTTTGGAATCGCTCGGCAAAGAGGTAGAAACGGTAGAAGACGAAGTCGGACTCGTATTTCCGCGCATTCTTTCGCTTATTATTAATGAAGCGATTTTCACGGTCATGGAAGGCACGGCGACGCCCGAAGATATTGATACGGCCATGAAGAAAGGCACGAACTATCCGTACGGCCCGCTGGAGTGGGCGGATATGATCGGTCTGGATGAAATATATGCCGTGATTAAAGGGTTACACCAAAATATGTTGGAAGAGCGTTATCGTCCAGCTCCGCTGCTGCGCAAAATGGTGTTAGCCGGACGGATCGGACGCCGGAGCGGCCGAGGGTTTTACACATATGACGGACAAGAGGTGCCGATAGCATGATAACGGGAACCAGAAGAGAAGCGTATATAGTAGCCAGCGCGCGGACGCCGATCGGTAAGCTGGGCGGCAGTTTGAAAGACGTGCCGATCGACGATTTGTCTGCCGTTGTAATGAAAGAAACGCTGCACCGTGCACAGATAACAGGCGAGCAAGTCGACGGCGTGATTATGGGCAATGTCATTTCGGCCGGTCCATTCATTAATATTGCGCGCGTCGGCCTGTTGAAAGCTGGACTACCGGAATCTTTGCCGGGGCTTACGGTGAACCGGGTCTGTGCTTCGGGACTGGAAGCGATTAATCTCGCGGTTCAATCCATTCAGGCCGGACATGCGGATGTGATGCTGGCGGGAGGTGTGGAAAACCTGACCCGTTCGCCGTATATTCTAGAGAAATTCTCGCAGCCGTATCAACGGGGGCCTCAGACGTTAATGGAGTCGTTCGGCGGCCCTCGTTCGGCGCCCGTATCCATCTACGGGGAACTAACCATGGGGGATACGGCCGAAAACGTGGCTGAGAAATTCGAGATTAGTCGCGAAGACCAAGATAAATTTGCGTTGGAAAGCCAGCGGCGCGCAGTTGCGGCGATCGACGCTGGAAAATTTGCGGAGGAAATCGTGCAGGTGGAAATTCCGCAACGTAAGGGCGACCCTGTTGTGTTTGCGGAAGATGAATACCCTCGCCGCGACACGACGCTTGCGGCACTGGCGAAGCTTAAGCCGGCGTTCCGCAAAAACGGAACGGTAACGGCGGGCAATTCATCCGGCATTAATGACGGGGCGGCTGCGGTGTTGGTGATGAGCGAAGACAAAATCAAGCGGTATGGAGTCAAGCCATTGGGCCGTGTCGTGCACTTTGCGTGCGGCGGGGTAGATCCGCGGATTATGGGCATTGGCCCGGTAGTCGCCATCCGTAAGCTTTTGAAGGAGACCGGGCTTTCGATTGATGACATTGATTTATTTGAGTTAAATGAAGCCTTTGCGTCCCAGTCGCTTGCCTGCATTCGCGAATTAGGACTTCCAATGGAAAAAACGAATGTGAACGGCGGTGCCATTGCGCTCGGCCATCCGCTTGGGATGAGCGGCGCTCGGCTTTTGGGCACGATTTTATACGAACTTCGGCGTCGTGGCAAACGATATGGTGTCGTCTCTCTATGCATTGGGGGTGGCCAGGGACTTGCGACGCTTGTAGAGACGGTATAGTAGTGGGGGCACAAGGAGAAAGGGGAGAGAAGCTATGAGAACGCCTGTCATTATTGATGCGGTGCGGACGGCTATTGGTCGACACGGAGGCGCGCTGAAAGATGTACGTCCGGACGATTTGGGCGCCGTGGTTATCCGCAAATTGTTGGAACGTAATCCGGAGATAGCTCCTGAAAAAATAGAGGATGTCATTTTTGGCTGCGCCAACCAAGCTGGAGAAGATAACCGCAATGTAGCAAGAATGTCGCTTTTGCTCGCGGGCTTACCTGTAACGGTACCGGGTGTGACAGTGAACCGTTTGTGCGGTTCAGGACTGGAAGCGGTGAATCAGAGCGCAAATGCAATTGTGGCCGGCTGCGGCGACGTATATATTGCCGGAGGAACAGAGAGCATGACCCGAGCCCCGCTCGTGGTGATGAAACCTGGTGCTGCCTATCAGCGCGGCAACCTGCAATTGCACGATACGACGCTTGGTTGGCGTCTCGTCAACGATAAATTGGCGGCTATGTATCCGCCTATTTCGCTTGGGGAAACGGCGGAGAACGTAGCAGAACAATACAGCATCTCACGCGAAGATCAGGACGCATTTGCGCTTGCCAGCCAGCGAAAATATGCGGCGGCGCTTGCAGCAGGCAAATTTGCGGCTGAAATTGTGCCCGTAGAAATTCCACAGCGTAAAGGTGAGCCAATCGTATTTAATCGGGACGAACACCCGCGGCCGGATACGACGATGGAACAATTAGCCAGGTTGAAACCGGCGTTTAAGCAGGGAGGCACGGTAACGGCAGGCAATTCGTCGGGATTAAATGACGGGGCAGCCGCTTTATTGCTGGCCGAAGAAGAGACGGCGCGTAAACTGGGGCTTAAGCCGCGGGCAAAAATCGTTGCGTCCGCAGTTGCGGGCGTCGATCCTTCAGTTATGGGGATCGGGCCGATCCCGGCGACGCGTAAAGTGTTGGCGAAGGCCGGTTTATCGATTCATGACATTGATTTGTTCGAAGTGAATGAAGCGTTCGCCGCGCAAGCGGTGGCCTGTGTGCGTGAACTTGGCATCGATATGGAGAAGGTCAATGTGAACGGCGGCGCTATCGCGCTTGGTCATCCGCTTGGTATGAGCGGTGCGCGCATTTTGACCACGCTATTGTACGAAATGGAACGCAGGGAGGTACGGTACGGTCTTGCCACGATGTGCATCGGTGTTGGGCAAGGTATTGCCACCATTATCGAGCGCGTATAACGTATAAAACGAAGAATGGTGAAAAGGAGAAAGCCACGGCGCTTCCAGTTGCGCTGCGGCTTATTTTTTGCCCTTCCAGGTCTACATTTTTGTTGCTGTCCAACAGCTGAAATGCAGAAATAATTTGACGACTTTTGTCATGTCTACTATAATGTCGGTACTGTTGGGAAATAGGAAAATAGGAGTTGGAAGAATGATGAAGCCACAATCTATGCTTTTTACGATATATGGGGAATATGTGCGACATTACGGTAGTGAGATCTGGGTGGGGAGCCTGACACGGCTGATGGGAGAATTCGGCTTGTCCGAACAGGCCGTCCGCGCTGCAATCTCCCGAATGTTGCGTCAGGGATGGCTTGAATCGAGACGGGTCGGCAACCGCAGCTACTATTCGATGTCGCCGCGCGGCCAGAAGCGTCTGGATGAGGCAGCTGCCCGGATTTATAAAGTGGAAGCGAGCGGCTGGAACGGAAAATGGTGCATTACAAGCTACACGATTCCGGAAACGCAGCGAAATTTGCGCGACCACTTACGCAAAGAATTGAACTTTCTGGGTTTTGGCATGCTTACCAACAGCACGTGGATTAGCCCGAATGATTTGGAAGAGCGCGTAAAGGACATTACCGAAGCGTATAATCTGACCGAGTATGTTGAAATTTTTACGGCCGAACATCTTGGATGGAGCGATCCGAAAAGGCTGGTAGAAAAGTGCTGGAATCTTGACGAAATCAACAAAGCATACCGCGAATTTATCAACATGTATCATCCGCGGTACGAAGAGATGAAAAAGAAATTGAAAGCCGGAAGGGAGATTCCGGATAACGAATGCTTCGTTGCCAAGACGGAACTAGTGCATTATTACCGCAAATTCTTGTTTATTGACCCGGATCTTCCAGAAGAATTGTTGCCGGATGTATGGCTTGGTAAAGAAGCGGATGAATTGTTTAATGAGTACCATAACTTGCTTCATCCTGGCGCGGTCCGTTTTTTTGAAGAGGTATACGAAGCTGTACCTGTCGGAAAATAAGGCAGGCGGTACGGCCATTGCTTTTGATATTCCCCCTTTCTTTGCGCCTTACGAGAGGACGCAGGAAAGGGGTTTTTTGTGCCCTGGCTTAAATAAAATTCCTTCTTTTTAAAATTTTTATCGTAATCCCTCAATTTTAAATAATCTATTGAAAGAGAGTATAACGTTATGTTATTATAACGTTATAAAAACGTATTATATATATTTAGTGCAAGATAAATGGAAATCCATCATAAACATTGTGCGGAAAAACGCGGACAAGATTGAGGGGAGGCAACGTAATGGCACAGCAATTACATGCGGTGACAGGGACAGCGTACGAAGAGAAAGTAGCGCAGTTCATGGCGCGAATCGAGCGCGGGGAAAAAATTGAGGCAGACGACTGGATGCCAGATGATTATCGCCAGCAATTAATTAAGCTTATTTCAATGCACGCAGTTAGCGAAATTATGGGGGCGCTTCCGGAAAAAGAATGGGTACCGAAAGCGCCGAGCCTGCGCCGGAAACTGGCGATTATGGCGAAGGTGCAGGACGAGATGGGACACGGGCAGTTGCTCATGCGCGTAGCGGAAGACTTGCTTGTCCCGCTTGGCAAGACGCGCGAAGATTTGCTGGATGACTTGTTTACCGGACGATTGAAATTTCATAACGTGTTTCATATGGAAGCGCCCACGTGGGCGGATGCGGGCGTTATTGGCTGGTTAGTGGATGGTGCCGCCATTATTACGCAGACGATGTCGCTGGACACATCGTACGCGCCGTACGCGCGCGCGCTGCACAGAATTTGTGCGGAGGAGAAGTTTCATGCCCAGCACGGTGAAAGTATCGTGCTCGCACTCGCGGAAGGAACGAAAGAACAGAGGCAAATGCTGCAGGATGCGGTTAGCCGCTGGTGGCCGGCGCTGCTGATGTTTTTCGGACCGCCGGAAGATGGTGGTATCACGAGCAACCAGCAACTCAATATGCGTTACAAAATCCGTTCACAAACGAATGAAGAGTTGCGCCAAGCATTCTTCTCCAAATATGTGCCGCGGATTTTCCACCTTGGTCTAACCCTTCCGGACGAGACGATTCATTACGATGAGAGGGAAGGCAAATGGCACTACAAACAGCCTGATTGGGAAGAATTTAAGCGAATTATCAAAGGCGGTGGCCCTTGTTCTAAAGAAAGACTGCAATTGAGGAGAATGTCGTACGAAGAAACGCAATGGGTGCGTGACGCGTTATTGGGTAAAGGGCGCCGAGCGGTATAAGGAGGAAGAAACGATGAGCGAGAACAAGCAAACGTTTTCCGTATACGAAGTATTCAGCCAGAAAAGTCCGACGGCTAGCTTTACACATCAGTTTAGTTTGCTCGCGCCGAATCATGAAGTAGCGATGACGATGGCACGCGAGAATTTCATGCGCCGCGAACCGGCCGTCAACATCTGGGTTGTTAAGCGTGACGATATTTATGTCCTGCCGCCGGAAGAGCGGCCGCATCTGGAACGCATGGATAACAAAGCGTATCGCGAGACGAAAGGATACGGCGATCTTCAGGCGAAGTGGCGCTACCACAAAGAACAGTATGAAAGAAAAAATGCGGCGAAGTAGGAAAGAACGGAGGGACAGCATGGCAAACCAACACTCAATTACAAGTGCTGACGAGGCGAAGCAACATCCGGAATATTTGGCGGCGTTGAAAGAATTGTTGTATCAAATGGCAGACGATGATTTTATTCTGGCATACCGCGGGTCCGAATGGCTTGGGCTTGGCCCTCACATCGAAGAAGATGTAGCATTTTCGTCCATATCCCAGGACACGATGGGACACGCGGTCATGTTCTATGAGATGTTGGAAGAACTCGGAGAAGGGAAAGCGGACGACTTGGCGCAACTAAGAGAAGCGTCGGCGTTTCGTAACGCTATCCTCGTTGAACGCCCGAACGGCACGGGTCATTACAAGGAAAATCCGCATTTCGACTGGGGATACGCTGTTACTCGTTTTTACTTATACGGCCTCTTTAAGCAGACGCGCCTTGAGTCGCTTGTTCATTCTTCCTATCAGCCGCTTACGCTTGCAGCAAGAAAAATGCTGCCGGAACTAGGGTATCATCTTTATCACTGGCAGGTATGGATGAATCAGCTTGCGGTTGGCAGTCAGGAAGGGTATGACCGCATCATGCAGGGGGTAGAGAAAGTATGGCAGGATGCCGGAGATTTGTTCGTATTCGGTTCGAAAGAAGTGGATATGGTAAAATTCGGGCTTATTGAAAGCGGTCAGACGCTGGCCCAGCGCTGGCTGGAAAAAGCGAAGCAGGCGCTTGATGCGTGCGTCCTGCCCTGGCCGGGTATGCCGCAGACGACCGAATTATCAGGCCGTGCAGGACAGCATACGCCGGATCTGACCGAAGTGCTGAATACGCTTTCGGAAGTATACCGTATTGACCCGGCAGCAAACTGGTAAAGCAAGGAGGGAAAGCCGTTGGCGCAGCAAATGGAAACGCAAATCGAGAGCGCGGTATGGGAAAAACTCCAAGATGTGAAGGACCCGGAGATTCCAGCCGTCAGCATGGTGGAAATGGGAATGATTCACGCAGTCGACGAACAAGATGGCGTTGTCACGGTTCAGGTGCTACCGACATTTGTCGGCTGTCCGGCGCTCGACATTATGCGGAACGAAATCATTCGTCAGTTACAAACCGTGGAAGGCGTGCAGGAGGTGCGCGTTACGTTCGTGTATGATCCGGCGTGGACGTCGGAACGTATCAGTGAAGCGGGACGGGAGAAGTTGCGCCAATTCGGCATCGCTCCGCCTCCTGTAAACCACAAACCAGGCGATCCTTGGCAAGTGGATTGTCCGTTCTGCGGCTCGCCGTACACAACGCTGGATAATTTATTTGGCCCGGCGGCTTGTCGCAGTATTTTGTATTGTAAGCAGTGCAAAAATCCTTTTGAGGCGTTAAAGCCCATTTAACCACAAAGAGTAAGACATCGAAAAGAGGAGGAATCGCGTATGACGGAAGCAAACGTAATCACGGAAACGAAACGGATGTTCATTAATGGTGAATGGGTGGAATCAGAAAGCGGAAAGACGCTGAAAGTGGTAAGCCCGGCTACAGGAGAGCAGGTCGGTATCGTGAGTGCCGGGGACGAGCGCGATGCGAGAAAGGCGATTGATGCGGCGGCGGAAGCGTTTAAAGCTTGGTCACAGCTAACCGCCCGCGAGCGCTCTAAATATTTATATAAGCTGTATGATTTAGTACGCGAGAATCGCGATGAATTGGCAGGTATCATCTCAGCCGAGATGGGCAAGCCGATCCGCGAAGCCAAAGGAGAAGTGCTTGGTGCAGCTGATAACTTCATGTGGTATGCGGAGGAAGCAAAGCGAGTCTACGGCGAGACGGTTCCTTCTTCTGTACCGAATAAGCGTATTATGGTGACCAAGCATCCGGTTGGTGTTGTTGCCGCAATTACGCCGTGGAATTTTCCGGTGAATATGGTGGCGCGCAAAATCGCGCCCGCGTTGGCCGCCGGCTGCACTGTTGTGCTGAAGCCTGCAGAAAGCACGCCTTTGAGCGCGATCCGCTTATTTGAACTCATCGAGCAGGCGGGTTTTCCGAAAGGTGTTGTCAATCTTGTTATCGGGGAACCTGAGCCGATCGGCAAAGAGTTTTTGGAGAACAAAAAAGTTCGTAAAATCGCGTTTACCGGCTCGACTCGCGTTGGCAAGCTGCTTATGGAAGGAGCGGCGAAGACGGTGAAACGGGTCAGTCTGGAGCTAGGCGGGCATGCGCCGTTTATCGTTTTCGAAGACGCGGACTTAGACGCTGCGGTTAACGGCCTGTTCGAAAGCAAGTTCCGCAACTCTGGTCAGATGTGTATTTGCACGAACCGCCTGTATGTGCATGAATCGGTTGTCGAAGCGTTTACAAATAAGCTGGTTGCACGCATTAAGCAGGTAAAAGTGGGCGACGGCCGCAACAAAGATACGGAAATCGGGCCGCTCATCAATGAGCAAGGACTGAATAAGGTGCTCGAACATATTGAAGACGCGCGCGCGAAAGGTGCCATTGTTGCCTGCGGTGGCAACCGCTTGATGGACGGCGAATACGCCAAAGGCTTCTATTGCGAGCCGACGGTTATTACCGGCGTGACGCAAGACATGCGTATCTATAGGGAAGAAACATTCGGACCGGTCGTGCCGATTATTACATTCACAGATGAAGCGGCTGTAGTAGAAGCGGCAAATGATACGGACTATGGCCTGGCTGCGTACGTATATACACAGAATAACGCGCGCTGCTTCCGGATGGCTGAAATGCTGGAATATGGCATCGTCGGCATTAACGATGGAGCGCCGACTCAAACACAGGCACCGTTCGGTGGTTTCAAGGAAAGCGGCATTGGCCGTGAAGGCGGACATTACGCGATGGACGAGTTTTTGGAAACGAAGTTTGTTTCATTTGGTCTATAATTATTTAAGAAAAAGAAGGTGCAAGGTAATAGGAAAAAGAGTCACGGGAACCCGCCCGCGGCTCTTTTTATTTTATATGGAAGAGGCCCATGAAAAAATAGGCGCGCTTTTTAACCGTTCAGCGCGCGTGCATAGGAGTATTCAGGAACCAGAAGTATGTATCAATGGCTGATACGAGGGCGCGGACGATTTGCGCTTGATACTCCGGATCGGTCAGGCGGGCCCGGTCGATTGGATGGCTTAAAAAGCCCATTTCCACCAATGCTGTCGGACAGATGGAATGATTAAGCAAATAAAGCGTTTTCGCTTTGCGTGGAAGTTCAGATGTCTTATACAAATTGTTAAGCGCATGTTGTATCGTGTCGGCTAGAAAAAAGCTTTGGTTATTTTCCTGATAAAATACGATAGGACCGTGTATTGACGGGTTTTTCGAGGCGTTGGTATGCAGACTGATCATAATTTTTGGTGTCAGCGCCTTTGCCAGGTGTTTGCGTTGCGCTAAATCTTTTTGGTGACGTGAACGGGTTTGTAACCATTCGTTTTCGTCGCTCAGAGCGTAATCGCCGTCACGGTTGAGCGCAACCTTGTAGCCGAGCATATTTAGATGTTTGAACAATAGGCGGGCGACAGCAAGGGTTATGTCTTTCTCCAATTGTTTGCCGTAAGCAGCTCCTCCGTCCACACCCCCATGCCCGGCGTCGATGAGAACATCTACTTCCACCGGAGAAAATGAATGTTCCTCCGCCTTAGCAGTGTGTGGAAAAAGAGAAAAAGCGAGAAATAAACAAAGAACGAGCAGTGTGTTTTTCCTCATTTTTATCCTCTCATTCACGTTTTGGATAAAAATAAGATGCCCTATTTTTAGTTTTTTATGATGAAGTTGACCCTTTCAACGACAAAGGGAACTCCCACCAGAAGTCCAGCGTTGACATCATTTTTTTATTTATTTATAGTAGTTACAAATAGGTAAAAATTACAATATAAAAAGGGATGATAGTGATGAAAGTAATGGTTTTATCCGGAAGTTCGAGACCGAATTCCAACACGAGAGGATTGGCGAAGGGGGTATGCGCGCATTTGGAACAGCAAAAGGTGGATGTATTGTTTTTTGATGTTGGGATAAATGAGTTGCCGATTTATAAGGGCGGAGAAGACATGGAGCATCCGGAGGTCAAGCGCTTGCAGCGATACGCAGAAGAAGCGGATGCCTTTTTTGTGTGCACGCCGGAATATCACAGTGGAATGAGCGGAGCGTTAAAGAATGCATTGGATTTTCTGCACGGTGACCATTTCCGCGGGAAGCCTGTAATGATCGCCGCGGTGGGCGGCGGTGGAAAAGGCGGAATCAACGCGCTGAACAACCTGCGCACTGTTTTACGCGGCGTGTATGCGCTTGTGCTTTCTGATCAATATGTGACGGATATGAGTTGCTATAACGATCGATGCGAATTGGTACATGACGACAGCCGGACGAGGCTGAAAGAGATGGTCTGCGAATTGTTGCGCGTGACAAAAGCGCTTAAGCAATCATGATTGCAGGGGAAGAAAAAAGCCGAGAAAGGGTGAAGTGGACATGATGGGCAGAAGCCATCTGACGCTGGGTGCGCTGAGCGGTATTGCGGTGGCAAAAGTAACGGAAACAGGTATGTTTGACGGTGCCGTCGTGACGCTGTTTGCGGCCTTCTCGGCGCTTGTTCCCGATCTGGATGCTGATGGCCTTTTAACCCGTAAGCTAACAGATCGGCCTTTGCGCATAATCCGGCTATTCTCCGGATATATTGGCGTAGCGCTTATTTTGTTGAGCTATTTCCCGGAAACGCGTAACGGTCAGTTTTTGACCGCGTTTATCGGACTTTTGTTCCTTGGTGTCGGGTTTGTGCTAAGGGATCATGCATCCCGTAAGTGGATGGTGACGCTTTTGGGCATATTGTTGATGGGAACGGCAATTTATCTCTATTCTGGCGCTTCTGCGCTTGTTTTGCACCGGGTTCCGTACGAGGTGCTGCGCTCTGATTACGTATGGTTGCTTGGGTTTGGACTTTTTATTGCCCTTGTGCCGCACTTTGCCCATCGGACATACACGCATACCGTTTGGGCGCTTATCGCTTGGGGATATATTTGGTTTTACGCGGAAGCGTCGTTACATATATCCGGCTTATTTTTGGCCGCGATCATCGGATACGCCTCCCATTTGTTTGCAGATACGCTGACTGTAGCCGGGGTGCGTTATTTTCATCCTTTTCCGCCGACGGTCAAGCTTCCGCTGATCAAGACGAAAAAAGACAGCCGCCGTGAAGCGGCTGTGGTGCTTGCCTGCGTTGTTCTGGTCTTTTTCCTGTATTTTGATGCCTTCCCTTTACATTAATCTAGATTACGCATAAAACACCAGAAAAGGAAAACAATACAGAAAGTGAAAAGAAAACGGGAGGTGACAAGAAGTGAACGAGATAACCTTACGGGAGTTAATGATGATTGAAGACGAACTGCGGGCGGAGTCTATTACGGCCAAAACGATGAACTGGTGTGCTTCGCAGTGTCAAGACGCGGGAATGCGTTCCATGCTCGAGCGAATGGCGGAACAACACCAACTGCGCGTAGCTGAGCTGTCCCAATACTTTAACCGTACTGATCATGTACAATAAGGATAGACGCAAAGGAGGAGCATTATGCCAAACAATATGGAAGGGCGCGGTTTGACAGATCGGGAGATTATGCAGCTTTGCCTTGAATTGGAAAAAGGTCGGGCGCGCAGTATTGCCAGCGTGCTCTTGGAGACAAGCCACAGCGAATTGCGAAAGATTTATCAGCGCTGCATGGACACCGTCCTTGACAACCAAAAGCAAATTTTCGACAATATGCGGCAGAGCGGCTATTATGTAGTGCCGCAGGCAACGCCTGAACAGATTGCCGAAATGCAAGGACTTCTGCAAAATAATTTGAATCCTGGCAGTCAAGTATAAATCCAGAACCAACATGCGCAGAAGATAAAAATAGGGTATAATAGAACAGAAAAAGAACCGTGTAGCATATCTATGCGGTTCTCTTTTTCTTCATACCCCCGCTCTCTAGCTCCTTTTTTTGTTTTCATGATTGTCACAGATTTAACACTTTCTCTTCAAAGAAATCCCACGGAAAATGTAAAAAATGGAGCGGATAAGGTTACAATGAAAGGAATAGAATGATTTTGGTAAAGGTGGTGTTGAACGGGTTGTATCCTAGAGGACCTTTGCGTTTAATGTATCGTTTGTACCGGCATATCTTTCCCGCCGTACGGGCGGAAGTGGAGCGCTGGCGCGAGCGGGCGGGGCAGATTCCGGACCCGGAGCTGCGCAAGCAGGCACTCGATAGCATCGAAAATAAACGGTTTCACTGCGAGGGTGGTTCCGTGTATGCTGCCGCGCATCTGGCATGGAAAGAACCGCTTATCCGTTTAATCGTCGCATATCAGACGATTAGCGATTATTTGGATAACTTATGCGACCGTTCCACATCGCTCGGTGCGAATAACTTTGCCCGTCTGCATCAAGCGATGTTGGACGCGGTATCGGGTCGCTTTTCGTCGGTTGATTATTATGAATTTAATAGGGAAAAAGATGACGGGGGATATTTGCGTGCGCTTGTCGCGGCCTGCCATGCGGAAATTGAACATCTGCCTAATTATGCTCTCGTACGGGATGATGTATATGAATTGGCTTCGTTGTATTGCAACTTGCAAGTTCACAAGCATGTGGTACAGGAAGAGCGGGAAGGGCGCTTGCTGAACTGGTGGCAGGAGCATCGAGGGAAAGCGCCGGACCTTAAATGGAACGAATTCGCGGCCGCAACCGGTTCAACTCTTGGGGTATTTCATCTTTTTCAAATTGCGTCCTATCCTGAAGTATCAGCCAGCCGTATCGCATTCATTAAAAAAGCGTATTTCCCTTGGGTATGTTCGTTGCACATTTTGCTAGATTATTTAATTGATTTAGAAGAAGATGAAATCGGTGGCGACTTGAATTTTATTGCATACTATCAAAACGAGCGAGAAATTTATGAACGGATTCACTATATCGTCGGAGAAGCGAAGAAGAACATTCAGGCGCTTCCAGACCGGAAGTTTCACAATATGATTGTCGATGGGCTTTTGGGGCTGTATTTATCGGACGGTAAAGTTCAGCGTCAGCCGATGGTGCGCCGTGTGGCCCGTTGGATTCTTCGCTCGTCTTCGCTTCCGACCCGTTTTTTCTTTTTGAACAGCCGGGGGTATCGTGGCGGTAAAGCTGTATTACAAGCCCCGCCGAGTGGTAAATGATAGGGTTTTCCTTCTGTGTAAAATGCGGTATGATGATTGTTGCGTGACGAATACATAGAAAAGGGAACGAGTGAGAGTATGATAGTGACCACACGGCATAAAGCAGGATCTGATGTGCGAACACAGGCGCGATCGCTTGCTGAAGCGTTCGGCGTCCGCTTTATTGAACGAAGAAACTTGTCCGTGAATCGGCTGCATGAACTGGATGATGAAGTGCTTGTCGTAACTGACAGCGGGCTTCGCGCCTATAGCGCAAAAGCGGATGCTCCCTTTTTTTTTCATCCTAGCATGGCTTTGCTTCGTATAAAAAGGATACTTGGCGGCGATACTGATGTAATGGTTCGGGCATGCGGGCTGCGAACTGGCGACACGTTTTTGGATTGTACGCTTGGCCTTGGCTCTGATTCGATCGTTGCGTCTTTTGTCACTGGTGATACGGGACGCGTGGTAGGTCTGGAATCGGAGCAAATTCTGGCCGCTGTGGTCGCCGACGGACTAAAACGCTATGAAAGTCCGCTGGTCGAAGCGGTGCAGGCGATGCGGCGCATTGAAGTTGTGTCGATTCATCATTTGACTTTTTTACGGCAATGTGAGAATAATAGTTTTGATATTGTTTATTTCGACCCGATGTTTTTTCAAGCGATCGCGGCCTCTGATAGCATAGCGCCGTTGCGCCCGTTCGCTAACTATGAACCGCTGACGGCAGAGGCGGTAGAAGAAGCAAAGCGTGTGGCCCGTCGACGCGTCGTGATGAAAAACCACCGGGACAGTGTTGATTTTAATCGGCTTGGTTTTGTGCGCCTGCCGAAAGCAGAACGCGCCTTTACATACGGAATTATCGAAGTCGGAGGCGAAGCGCAATGAGTGGAAGTACACAGCGTCTGCTTACGATAGTTGGACCGACTTCGGTAGGGAAAACAGCGCTTAGTCTGGAACTGGCCAAGCGGTTTGATGGCGAGATTATTTCCGGTGATTCGATGCAGTTTTATCGCGGGATGGACATTGGAACGGCCAAGGCGACAGAAGCGGAGCGAGAAGCTATACCGCATTATCTGATCGACATTTGCGACCCGGATGAGGAGTTTACCGTCGCTGATTTTCAACGCGCATGCGTGGCCCTTATCAAAGATATCAATGCGCGCAGGAAGCTTCCCATGCTGGTCGGTGGAACGGGTTTGTACGTTCAATCCGTTATTTATGATTATAAGTTTTCTGCGGCTGGAGAAGACGAAGCATATCGGGAAGAAATGAAGGAATTCGTCGCGAAATATGGCAAAGAGGCGCTACATGCCAAGCTTGCAGCGGTGGATCAAGAAACAGCGAACCGGTTGCACCCAAATGATGTTAAACGTGTGATTCGTGCGCTCGAAGTGCACCATGTGACTGGAATGCCTATGTCCGAATATCAGACGCGAAGCGAAGAGTCGCCGTACAATTTGCTGCTTATTGGGCTGACGATGGACAGGACACAGCTGTATGAACGCATCAACCGCCGCGTGGATGCAATGGTTGCGGAAGGGCTAGTGGAAGAAGTGGAAGGATTGCTGGCAAAAGGGTATAATGCTTCACTGCGTTCTATGCAGGCTCTCGGCTATAAGGAAATCATCGCCTATTTGGAAGGGCAGATGGCGAGAGAGGAAGCGATTGAACTGATAAAGAAGCGGACACGAAATTTTGCGAAGCGTCAGCTTACATGGTTTCGTGCTATGAAGGATATCATTTGGTTCGATGTCACCCCTATAAATGGGCAGCCCCTCGCGTCTATATATGAGTCAATTTATGAGACTGTGGCAGGAAAGTTCGGTTAAGCGACGAAATATAATAAAAAAATTATAAAAATCATTGTTCAGAAACATCATGAAAAATCCAATCTTACGATTTGGGTGAGAATGGTGGCCTCCCTTTTTCAGAGTTACAAGGGGGGAATTGGCTTTTTGTTTTTTGGTTAACAGTCTCTCAAATCGAACTGGAAATTCGCAATTTCGAGGGGCTTAAACATACTATACGAGGAGGTATTATCATGGCAAATACCATCAACATTCAGGATACGTTTTTGAATCATCTGCGGAAGGAGAACGTGCCTGTCACCATTTATTTGGTGAATGGTTTCCAGCTTCGCGGACTTGTTAGAGCGTTTGATAATTTTACTGTCGTTATTGATACGGAAGGAAAACAGCAATTGGTATACAAGCATGCCATTTCTACCTTCTTACCACAACGGCCGGTTTCTTTGATGTCTGATAACGAGTAATATTCGTTTACGGCGCACTACCGGGCAGCGACATGCTGCCCGGCATTTTTTATTTGACTAAACTTATGAAAATGATTAAATTATTTATTGTGCTTAAACGAGCAGATGGCGTGCGCATAGAAAGTGTGCGTTTTGCCAGCATATGGTTTTACGGCAGAGAAGAGAGAAGATGCTCCCTCTTTTGTCTCGGAAAAAGAGGTTTTTTTGTAAAAGAGATTTTTTGTATGAGATCTAAAGGAACAAGCTTGCCGATTCGCCCGTAATGCGGCTGTTTGATTTCAATGTGGAAAAAGGGCGTGTGGGTGCAAGCGTGCGAGTTTTTCTTAATTAAAGGAGGGAATACGTTGATTTCAGTCCGCAATCTTGAAAAGATATATGGAAGTGGCGACAAAGCCGTCCATGCGATTAAAAACGCGAACTTTGAAATCAAAAAAGGCGAGATTTTCGGCGTTATCGGATTCAGCGGCGCCGGAAAAAGTTCATTAATCCGCTGCATCAATTTGCTGGAACGTCCTACATCGGGAGAAATTATCGTCAATGGCACGGATTTGACCAAGCTTTCTTCAAATGAGCTGCGCAAAGCGCGCCGCAAGATCGGGATGATTTTTCAGCACTTTAATTTGTTATCGTCCAGTACGGTATTTGACAACGTGGCCGCACCGCTTAAACTTAGCAAGGCGCCAAAGGACGTGATTCAAAAGAAAGTAACGGAATTGCTGGAAGTCGTCGGACTATCCAAACGGGCACACGCATATCCGTCACAATTGTCTGGCGGTCAGAAGCAGCGTGTAGCGATTGCCCGGGCGCTGGCGAATGATCCGGAGATTTTGCTGTGCGATGAGGCGACATCCGCGCTTGATCCGCAGACGACAGAATCGATTCTTGACTTGTTGCTGGATATTAACAAGAAGTATAATCTGACAATTATGCTTATTACCCATGAAATGCATGTCGTCAAGAAAATTTGCGATCGTGTGGCCGTGATGGAGGAAGGGAAGATCGTGGAGATGGGTTCGGTGCTTGACATTTTCTCACGCCCGCAAACTGCGACCACGAAAAATTTTATTCGCAATATTTTTGACGACGAACTGCCACCAGGCTTTCTTGAGCGCGTGCAGCATGCACCAGGAAGTCGCATCGTGCGCCTAACATTTATCGGGGAAAGCACGGAACAGCCGGTGCTTGCGGAATTGACAGAGAAGTTTCACCTGAAGCCGAATATCATGTTCGGACATATTACACAAATTAAAGATACGACCTTCGGCTACCTGGTCATTTCGCTGACCGGGGAAGCGAGCGTTTTGGATGAAGCGTTGCAATACGTGAAAGAACAAGGAATACATGCGGAGGTGATTCATCATGTTTAGTGGAGCGGATCCGCATTGGGATTTATATTTACCCGCGCTACAGGAAACGCTGTACATGGTCGGGCTATCAATTTTCATCGGTACGCTTATCGGGATTCCGCTGGGCGTGCTGCTTGTCATTACTCGCCCAGGTCATATTTTTGAACAACCGATCATTTTTCAAATAATTAATACGATAATCAATATTATTCGTTCGGTGCCGTTCATCATTCTGCTGTTCGCGCTCATTCCGCTGACCAAGCTGATCGTTGGCACATTTATCGGTGTAGAAGGCGCGATTGTACCGCTTGTCGTGTACGTGTCGCCGTATATTGCGCGTTTGATGGAATCGGCACTGTTGGAAGTGGATGCAGGATTGATTGAGGCGTTTCAGGCGATGGGCGCGACTCGACGTCAGATTATTTTCAATGTGATGTTGAAGGAAGCACGTCCGGCGATTGTGCTTTCGCTAACCATTGCGATCATCGGGTTGATCGATGCAACAGCGATGGCGGGAATCATCGGTGCTGGCGGCTTGGGGAATCTGGCGTATCGTTACGGCTTTCAGCGCTGGGAAACGCTTGTCATGATCATTACGGTTATTATTCTAATTGTGCTTGTACAATTGCTGCAAACGCTGGGGAACCGGATCGCGCGGACAATGCGCAAGGAGTAAGAGATGATTTGTATGGTAGTAAGAAATACAGCCGAGTAAAGCGGCCGAACGGATTCGCGACTTTCATCTTTCTGAATTGAACAGAGCCAAAAAATAAACGCCCAAGAGCGCATTTCCTGGGCGTTTATTTTTTAGCTTGCTTTCGCGTCGCTCCACTAATGATATTTGAAATGTAGTACTTTACTTTACCCAGCCATGCACGATCGGATAATGGAAAGGGCGCTCTTGCAGTGCGTACACGATGCCTTTGATCGGATAATAAATCCCAATAAGTGAAAAAATCAGCAGCAATACAAATCCGATCAGCACAATGACGAGCAGAGAAGAAATGAACAGTGCAATGACCATCAAAACGTGGAACAAAAGCGCTTCCATCGCTTTTTCTTTTATATACGGATGATCGGACAAAAAGTAAAACAATAACGGAATAAGTACCGGAGCGAAAAATGTGCTTCCGTGGATAATCACACAAGCTGGTTTAACATTCATGCATTTTAGCCTCCTTGCGTATTTATTTTATTAATACGGATAACAAAAGTGAATGTTTCAGATAAAGGGGAAAAAGTTTGGCTTCGAGAACAGAAGTTGGGCGTTTTCCCTTCTATATTTCTGGTGGTATGCATATATATATAAAGATGTGAATGTTAAATGTGGAGGGGTAGCCATGTATCTTGGTGTATTTGATATGGGGGAAAGGTTGGAACAAATGCGAAAGTTGTTGAAAGAAAAACGGCGGTTGAAGGAGTTGCTTGAGCAGGATATCCAGCAGATCGAACGGGATATCGACAAGCTTGAAAAGCAACTTGAGAGAGCTGAACGTAGCCTTTCCTTGAGATGAATGGGCGTTTGTCCCTCTTCCTTGCTTTTTGGCCGCTGCGTACGATATAGCAGAAGTATAGAAATGAAGGTGAAGGGATGACGAAAAAAGAGTTGGAACGCTTCGCAAGACAGAACCCGGATTTCGTCGCCTGGGCCAAATCGCAGCGGCAGAAAGTAAGAGCGCTGGCTCGGCAGCGCAATTATGAGCTTATTGTTCAAGAATGGGAAAAAAGCAAGCAGTCAGAATCGGCCCAGCGTAAGCTCATGGCACACCAAATTGCCCAATCCATGCGGGACGTGAAAAATTTTATACAGAATGTAGAGAGTGTCTTTACGAAAATCAAAACGCTGCATGGATATGCAAAAAACCTCAAAAGGTAACGCTTTTGAGGTTTTTTGTTAGCTTCTTACCAGGAGAAACGTGTGGGACGAAGGATAGGAAAGACCGGTAATCATCTTCGTTATTGAAATATATGGAGTCTTCCCTTATCATTGTATAAGGCACAGTTTTGTGACATTGTCTTTTCAAAAATGACAAGATTTTCTGTGAAAGGAAGCGATTCACTTAGACAGGGACTTTATCTTTTAAAACCGTTGTTCTGTTTCCCATTGATCTTCATCATGAAAGCCATAGGTAGTGCTGTTACTGCCTTTCGGTCAAGGTTATACATAAATTAGATGCTTGAACACTCTTCTTCGTGCAGTTACACCATCAGGCTTGGATTGACTCTCTCATGTTATGGTTACATCATTCCCATAGCGACAGAATTTGTTTTTATGCGATAACTGTTTTCTTGTAGCGATCGGATATATCAATTATAAAGGAACTTACGTTTGTTATATAGTGCGTTTTCCGTAATCTAAAGAATCGGGAAAGAGTTACCCCTGCAATTCCACAAGAGAATTTTCATGCAAAATGATTTTTATCTCTCAAAAGAGGGCGAAAGTCATAGTCATTTACAAAATTTTCGCTTGATTTTTTAGTATGATCGTTTAAAATGAACATGTGTTCATAGGTTTTGACAAAAAATATGGGGGTGAAACTACCTACTGTTTTTGCCCGTATATCTTTATTAAGTACATGCGTCTTCTAAGCACTATATACATTTACTTTATCGTTTTAACATTTGAACAGATCAGGTATGTTGCATGTTTTGTTTCAGCGCTTCTTGTAGAAGAGAGGGCTCGCGAATAGGTGATCGGTTTTTGTGAGTGTGTATATACATCTGATTTGATAGATTGGCATCCTTTTGTAGTTCAAGGGAAAAACTGTGGAGACGAAAGATGAAAGCCAAAATATCAAGAGGGATGTATATTGATGGACATGCATTGCATGACCTCGTGCAATGGGACATTTGCCTGTTCATCATTCAATCAAAAAGCTGATTTCTAGGCGAGAAGCCTCGCTTGAGAAGTGTAAGAAGACTTTATGTGTTAAAACGTTAGCGCAATGTTTATATAGCTTAAGAAATGCAAAAGGAGAGATAGGAGTGAAGATTGCGGACTTTTCCGTAAAAAGACCGGTCACTATTGCGATGCTTATCGTCGCCCTTGTGATATTTGGCGTGATTTCCTTACCAATGCTTAAAGTTGATTTATATCCTGAACTAAAGGTACCGGTTCTTGCGGTTGTAACAAGCGATGAAGGGGCAGCGCCGGCGGAAGTCGAGAAACTGGTGACTAAGCCAATAGAAGAGGCGGTTGGAACTGTTAGTAATGTAAAAAAGGTTGAATCACAGTCATCGAACGGTGCTTCGCTTGTGATTATCCAGTTTAACTGGGGAACGGATATGGATCAGGCAGCATTGGATGTCCGTGAAAAAATCGATTCTGTGCGTGGTGTGTTACCGAAAGATGCAGGTTCCCCACGTGTGCTGAAGATGGACCCGAACAGCGCGCCGATTATCACGTTGGCTATGTCTGGTCCTATGGATGTTGTTGAACTAAATAAAATTGCCGAAGATGTGATTAAGTCACGAATCGAGCGGGTCGAGGGTGTTGCTTCGCTTACAATAAGCGGTGCAAAAGAACGTGAGATCCAGGTTATACTTAATCCGGATATGATGGATGCATATGGTTTGACCATTGATCAGATCAATCAGGCACTTTCTGCCCGTAATTTATCCGGAACCGCTGGTAACGTAATCGAAGGTGACAAAGATATTAATCTCAAAGTCACCGGTGAATTTAACAGTCCTGAAGATATTGCGCAAACGCCTATTTATCTTCCACAGAGTGCAGGCGGAGGAGTCATTCAACTTGCTGACATTGCGACCGTCACAGATGGTTATAAGAAGGTTAGCCAAAAAAGTATGGTGAACGGGCAACCAAGCATTGGGCTTCAGGTAATGAAAGCAACGGGTGCGAATACGGTAAAGACTGCGGATCTTGTGCAGAAAGAACTGGATAAGATTCGGCCGCTTCTGCCGAAAGGGGTTAAAATTGAAACCATTCTTGATACTTCAGTCTTTATTAAAGACTCGATTAATACAGTAGCTGGCCACGGAATAGAGGGCAGTATCTTTGCCATTGTTATCTTGTTCCTATTTTTAAACAGCTTTCGTTCTACGCTTGTCATTGCCATTGTTATTCCGATATCTGTTATTGCAACGTTCTCACTTATGTACTTTACCGGGCAGACGATCAACCTTATTTCTCTTAGTGGTTTATTGCTTGGGCTCGGCTCGTTGGTGGACTTTGCGGTAGTTGTCATTGAGAGTGTTTACCGCAAGCGTCAACAGGGGCTTAAGCCTGATTTGGCTGCCATTATTGGTACAAAAGAAGTCGGTACGGCGGTTATGGCGTCTGCGCTGGCGCAAATTTGCGTATTTCTTCCGATTGTATTTGTTGAGGGACTGCCAAAGATGCTATTTGGTCCCTTAGCCTTAACGGTGGTATTCTCGCACATCGCCGCGCTATTCGCAGCCATTACGCTTGTGCCGATGATGTCGTCGAAATTATTGACCGAGATGCCAAAGGAGCCGGAAGATTACATACATTCATCAAGCAAATCGCCGATGGTGTTATTCCAGAAAGGATTTTATCGGCTGAGCCAGGCTTATGGAAGATTGATTCGTTGGGCATTAGGGCATCGGAAAACGGTTATTTTTGGGACGATTGTCGCTCTTGTTGTTTCGATAGGTATCTTTGTGACACCGCTTGTCGGAAAGGAATTTTTGCCTTCTTTTGATGAAGGAAGCTTGACGGTTAATGTAAAATTGCCGCCTGGCTCCCGCTTGGAAGAGACGGAAAATATTTTGAAGAAGATCGAAAAAATTGCTGCAAGTGTGCCGGAGAAGCAGTTGATTTATACTTCTGTCGGTTCAGGAGGTCCGGCTTCTGCATCGTCTTCATCCAATACCGGTTCGGTTGAGCTTAAGCTTGTGCCGAAAGAGCAAAGAACAAGATCAACCGATGAGGTTATTGAAGAAATACGCGATCGTGTGAAAGGCATTCCCGGCGCCGATATTACTGTACAAGCGACCGATCCGGGTGGCGGCGGCGGAACAGGAAGTCCGATCGATATCGCGGTGAGCGGGGATGATCTGGATACATTAAGAGATTTAAGCGACACGGTTGTTGAGTTGGTGAAGGGGATAGAAGGGACGCGAAATGTTGTTTCCTCCCTTGACAGCGTAAATGATGAAATTCAGATAAAAGTGGATAGCAATATTGCTTCCCAGTACGGGATTACAACCGGGCAAGTGCTCTCGGCCGTTCGCACGGCTTTTGACGGTGAGGTAGCTACGAAATACCGTACCGGCGATGATGAAATTGATGTGCGTGTTCAGTTTCCGTCTCATTTCAGGGATGAAATGAATCATATTGATAGCCTTATGCTTTCCACACCTTCCGGGGCGCGGGTTTCCGTCGGACAAGTTGCCACGATTACAAAGGAAAGTGTGCCGCAGAAGATTACGCGTTCCAATCAAACGCGCCAAGTGAAGGTCACTGGCGATATTGCAGGCCGTGATTTAGGTTCTGTTATCAAGGATATCAACACGAAACTAAAAGACTTGAAGCTCCCGGAAGGATATCATGTTACAACCGGAGGGCAGGCGGAAGATATGGCCGATGCGTTTAGCAGCTTAAGCCTGGCGATTCTGCTGTCCATTGTCCTTGTGTACATGGTAATGGCCAGCCAGTTTGAATCATTATTCTATCCGTTTGTGATTATGTTTTCGATTCCGCCTACTTTTATCGGAGTAGTAGTTGGTCTTCTTGTAACAGGTGAGAATCTTGGTGTTATGGCCTTGATGGGCTATATCTTGCTGATCGGGATTGTGGTAAACAACGCGATCGTTCTCATTGACTATGTCAATACGTTGCGTAAAGAAGGAATGCAACGGGATGAGGCGATCCTTGTAGCTGGCCCGGTTCGCTTGCGCCCGATTGTCATGACGACCCTTGCGACTGTGTTAGCGATTCTTCCGCTGGCGTTTGGTAGTGGGGAAGGGGCTGAAGGCTATGCGCCACTCGCGATTGTTGTCACATTTGGTCTTACATTCTCCACATTGGTTACACTCGTTCTGATTCCGGTTGTGTATACCTTGTTTGATGATATGATTCAAAAGCGGAAGCGTCGTAGAAGGGAACGCCGGGAAAAGAGAAGACAGCGGAGAGAGAAAGGAACAGGAGGAGAAGCGTTCAATGCGTAAGATAGTGTTAGGAATGACCATGGCCAGCCTGGTAGTAAGTAGCGTCCTTGTGGCGGGCTGTGGGGCAGGTGGGAGCCAAGAAGCCGCTGCCCCTGTTCAGGCGAAGGTAGTTCCGGTCGAAGTGGTGTCTGCTGTAATGGGTTCATTGGATAAAGGCCGGGAATTGACCGGCACAAGCCAACCGTCGCAACAGGTCAATATTGTGCCAAAAGTAAGCGCGAAAGTCGTATCCATTCCGGTAAAAGTAGGGCAAAAGGTAAAGGCGGGCGATATCTTGTTCCGGCTTGATGACACAGACCTACGTTATTCGGTTGAGCAAGAGCAGCAGAGCGTGGCACTTTCCCGCGCATCACTCGCTCAAATGGAAGCGCAGACGAGAAACGGGATTGATTCAGCACAAAATGGAGTGAATCAGGCCAATAGTAGCCTCTCACAGGCGAATAGTGCGTATGAACAGGCCAAAAACAGCATCGTCAACGCGCAAAATGGTCTCCAGCAGGCGGATGTTGAGATCGCTCGCGCCCAGCAAGGATATAATGACGCGAAGACGAATGCGGATCGCATGCAAATGCTGTTTAGTCAGGGTGCTGTGACAAAACAAGAATTAGAGAAGGCACAAACACAGTTGAAAAATGCAGAAATCGCCCTACAGGAAGCGCAGATTGCTAAAAAGAAGGCAAGCGTCGCGTTAAAGAATGCGGAAGAGAGCAAGCGCAGCGCGGAAGAATCCCGCAAAAACGCGCTTGCATCCTTGCAGACTGCACAGAAACAAGTAAAAAACGCGAAGGGCGGAGAGAATATAGAAGTGGCCCGTCAGCAGTTGAGGCAAGCGGAAGTAAATTTGCAAATCGCCCGTGATAAACTAGCAAATGCAGTGGTAACCGCTCCGATTTCAGGTACGATTGGTGCGATTAACGGAGAAGTGGGCGATTTTGCATCCCCCCAAAACCCGTTTATCGTATTGGCAAATCTGGATCCGATGAAAGTGGTAATCAACGTACCGGAAAATCTGATTAGTCTTTTCGCTGTGAACCAGACGGTTGATATCGAAATTCCGTCGCTTAAGCTGAATAAGAACGGAAAGGTAACGACCATCAGTCCGCTTAACCAGCAATCTAAAGGTTATCCAGTGACGGTTGAAGTACCGAATCCGGATGGCAAAATTAAGGGCGGCATGGTAATTCAGGTGAATGTAGCTTCGCCAAATGCGAAGAAAGGTATCGTGATTCCAACGAATGCGATTTTAAGAGAAGACAACAAACCGTATGTGTATATTGCACAGGGGGACAAGCCTGTGCGCAAACCGATTACCGTTGTTGAACAGAACAGCGAGCGCGCTCTTGTTACTGGCATAAACGCGGGTGAAAAAGTGATTGTGAAAGGACAGACATTGATTAGCGATGATGTAAAAATCTCGGTCAAATAATCGTTTAGAAATTCGTTCTCCTGTCCATCCTGTGAAAGAGAACCCTTCATAGGAGGATAAGAGATGAACAAAACGATAATGTGCGGTTTGATGATTGCGCTGGCTTTTATGTTTGCTGGTTGTCAGGGGCAAATGCCCAAAGCGTTGCCTGAACAGCCGGAAGAAAGCCGGGAAGTTCTCGCGCAATCCCCTTCGCTTGCGGTGTCGCATTCTATTGAAGGCAATACCGTGTATTTGACGTTTTTGACACGTAATTTTATGTACGTGCCGGAGGGAGCAACTGAACTGCGCTATGGTGAGGGGCATGTGCATGTGCGGGTCGACGGCAAGTTGAGCCGGGTGTATGCAAATAACTTTAAAGTCGGCAACCTCACTCCAGGAGCGCATACATTTGAAGTTGAACTGGTGCGGAACAACGGAAATCCGTATCCAAATACAAAAATCACATTTACAATTACTATTAAGCAATCTCAAACTTCTTAAGAGAAAGGATGCATCTTCCTTTCTCTTTTTTAAAGAAGAGATAAACACAAAAGATCACATTATAGACAGGATAAAGGCTGTCTCAAAGGTTGATTGATTGTAAATGGTAATAAAAAGGGGTGTCCCAAAAGTGATGGGACACCCCTTTTTTCTTCATATTTATCCTTTAAACATTTGCACGAACATCTTGCCGTACGGACCACCATCGACAATACCGATACCGACTTCCGTAAAGGACGGGTTCAAAATATTTTTGCGGTGTCCCGGAGAATTCATCAGGGACGTATGCGCGCCCTGTACGGAAGAATTCCCTGCAATATTTTCACCCGCGGTGCGGTATGTCACACCGAAACGGTTCATCATGTCAAACGGGGAACCATATGTCGGGGATTGATGGCTGAAATAGTTGTTCTCGATCATATCTTTTGCTTTCAGGCGGGCCAGCTTTTGCAGTTCCATGTTAATTTTTAGCGGGGTAATGCCCTGTTTTGCGCGTTCCTGATTAACAAGGTCAAGCATCTGTTTTTCATCTGCTGTCAATCCTTGGGTTGTAGTATTGGTCACAGGTGCTTGAGCTTGAGCGGGAGCCGTATTTTGTGCAGGTTTCGTTATCGTTTGTGTTGGTTGTTTGGCCGGCTCTTGGACTTGTTGTGCTGGTGCGGCAGGCTTTGTTTGCTGATATTGCTTGAAATACTGGTTAATCAACTGCTGTAAGTCTGTTTGGGTCGCATTATAATTTTGCGGGAATATTTTTACAATTTTTGGCGCAGGGCATATGTTTGCCGCCTCTGTAACAGGCAGGTTAAATCCAAGCAAAGATGTACATAATACGGATGCTGCAATAATCTTTTTCATGTCATCACTCCTATTAATAAAAAGTTTAGAAATGCCGCAGCCTTTTATATCGTAACATATAATTCCGATAAAAGTTGTTGGTAATGTTTTCATCTAGAGGAAATAGAAAAAAACTTTTGTCGAAATCCTAATTTGTTAATCCGACACATACAGTAATATAAACAGCAAAAACGAAAACCGTCTCGCCCAAACGAAGCTGCCGCGTACCACACAATCGGGCGAACACATAAAAGAACGAGCGCTGAAGCGATTCGGGGTGAGAGAATGAAGGCGACGGGTCAGACTACGACAGGCAACCAGATTAAAGTAGTGTTTCAAAACGATATTTCCAGGCCACCAAGCCGCGAACAAATTATTAGTTCGCGTATGGAGAAATCGCTGGAGCGGGAATCCGGGGCGTTAAAAGAGCTGGAAAACCTCGTTGGATTGGATGATGTGAAGAAGCTTGTTTATGAAATTTACGCATTTTTAACGATACGTAAACTGCGGGAAGAGCAGGGGCTTTATAATGCGCCGCATATGTTTCATATGGTATTTCGTGGAAACCCGGGAACAGGTAAAACGACAGTGGCCCGGATTTTGGGAAAGCTGTTCAAAGATATAGGCATTCTGGAAAAAGGTCATCTGGTGGAAGTGGAACGGGCTGATTTGGTTGGAGAATATATCGGACATACCGCGTCCAAGACGCGCGATATTATTAAGAAAGCGCTGGGAGGCGTTTTATTTATTGATGAGGCGTATTCGCTGGTACGGGGCGGAGAAAAAGACTTCGGAAAAGAATGCATTGATACATTGATTAAAAGTTTGGAAGATGACCGCAAGCAGTTAATTGTCATTCTCGCAGGATATAACGAAGAAATGGACGCATTTCTCGCGTCCAATCCCGGCCTGCCATCCCGTTTTCCGATTAAGCTTGATTTTCCAGACTATACGATTCAACAATTGCTGGAAATCGCGGATGCAATGTGCAAAGAGCAGGCGTATTATTTATCGTCCGAGGCGCGTTATCTTGTCCGCAAACAGTTAATGCGCGAGCAGGAAAATGAGAAAGAACACTTTAGCAATGCCCGCTGCGTACGCAACATGATTGAAAAGGCGATTCGCCAGCAGGCCATCCGAATCGTCACTGGACATGCGGAACATCAGGTGAATCGGGATATTTTAATGGAACTTAGAGCGGAAGATTTTGAAAAAGAATAAGCAAAAAGAAAGGCTGCCGCCTGCATTTGGCGCCAGCCTATTTTTCTTATGATTTTGAAATGATAACAATCCCTGTCATGCCGGCACGTAATTCATGGCTTGCATTATTCAGTATGATTTTAACTGTAAATTTATCTGTACCGGGGTCGGCTTTGGGACTGATCATACTCACTTTACCTTTCATCGTCTTTCCGATTGCCTCCACATTTACGTTCACTTCATTCCCTATTTTCATGTATTTTAAATCTTTTTCCGGTACGCTTACTACCAGATACACGCGATCCAGATTGACAATCGTCATAAGTGGTGCTGAAGGATTGGCCATTTCTCCGGCATTGGCGTTTTTAGTAGCTACAAATCCTTTAATCGGACTTTTGATGACTCCATTCTGTAAGTTGTACTCATGAAGTTGGACGAGCGCTCGCGCTTTGGCAACACTTGCAGCGTTTTGTTCGATTGCTTCTTTCGTAGGCCCATTTTTCGCTTTATCAAGCATAGCTTTCGTCTGGTCTACGTTGGCTTTAAGCGCGTTCAGCGTTTCTTCCGTTGGCCCTTCGAGCGCTAGCGACAGTTCGTTTTTGGCATTGAAATATTTCGTCTCAGCTTGTCGGAGTGCTATCTCCGCATCATCTAACGATTGCTTCGATGTCGCACCTTGCTCATATAGAGCCTTTATACGATCATATTTCACTTTTGCTAGATCATACGCTTGTTTTGCTTCATTGAGCGTAGCGTTTAGTTTTGCTATTTCCTGTGGACGTTTTCCTTTTTTTACATCTAAATATTTTTGATACGCTTGTTGATACGCAGCCTCTGAGGAGCGGATATCTTCTTCACGGGTTCCGCGTTTTATTTCGTTATATTTCGCTTCAGCAAGCGCCAAATCTGCCTTGGCACTCGCTAATTGTGCCTGCAAATCTGTCGTTTCAAGCGTTACGAGTACATCGCCCACATTTACCTGCTCCCCGACATCTTTTTGCACACTTGCAATTCGGCCAGGTGTTTTGGCGAAAATATTTGTTTCCACAACTCCTGTCATTTTCCCGGAATATGTCATGACGTCCCTTTGATTTGTCGCATTGCTTGCACTCGCTTGGCTGCCTGTTAAAGCGAGGTTCGCAGGCTTCGCTTTACTGCATCCGGCAAGTCCAACACTCATTATTATGCTAATGATTAAAAATGTACGCTTATTCATGCGTTTTCCCACCTATTATTTTGATTTGAAATTACATTTCCGCAATGGTATTCGTTTTTTCATTTTTAGCCATACCTTGTTTTCCCTTAAGCAATAGAGTCATAGGAATGGCCGATATTATGAAGAATGTAGTCACAAGAATGGCATCATCCAGTGCGTGAATGGTCGCATATTTTTTTACCAAACCTGTAAGCGAGTTTATTGCGGAAGCGTACGCTGCCTCATTTCCCATACCTTGTGCTATATACATCTGTTGCAAGCTATTAAGAAAAGAACTGCTTGTCGCATTGTCACCGGTTATTGTTTCGGCATAATGAACCGCATGGCGGACACCTTGTGTTTGAAATACGGATGTTAATATCGCAACGCCAATGGAGGTAGCAACCTGGCGCGTTGTATTCATGAGAGCGGAAGCATCGCCGGATTGTGATTTATCCAGACCTTGCAGCGGAACTTGCATGGAAACCATCATGCATAATCCGAGTCCGATTCCCCGCAGCATAAGCAAAAATTGAATATGCTCATACGCTGTATTGTCATCCAGCCTGATTAAATAATATCCGTTCACTGAAATGATTAGGAGGCCGGCAAGAATAAGCCATTTCCCGTTGATTATTCGCATGAGAATGGCGGATGTAACAAACGTTACCACCATTTGTACCAGTACTTGCGGAAGCATCATCATCCCTGTTTTCATCGCGGTAAGGCCGAGCAATGATTCCGCGTAAATCGGCAGCAAAAAAACGACGCCAAACATTCCGACCATGATCAAGCTGTTCACGATTACACCGTATGTAAAATCAGGGATTGTAAAAAGCCGTATGTTTATTAGCGGGTGCCTAGCCGTTAGCTGACGATAAATAAACAGTGAGAGGCAGATAATCGAAATCATGATTAAAGATACGATATAAAAAGAAGTCCATCCTTTTTCTTCCCCTTTTGCTACGGCAAGCAATAAGCTGGTTAACATAACGGTTGAATAAATAAAACCAGGAAAATCAAACACCTTATCTTTTTTTATTTCTGTTTCTTGTAAGAAGGTCCACGCCATTAAAATGCCAATTAATCCAATTGGAACATTGATAGTAAAAATAATGCGCCAGTCAAGATACTCGACAATATACCCGCTGAGTGTCGGCCCAATCGCCGGTGCTACCATCGCTGAGATGCCGAATATCCCCATGGCTGCCCCCATTTTTTCCTCTGGAACGGTATGGAAGATAAGAGCTTGTCCGACCGGCATAATCAACCCACCGCCGAGCGCCTGAATAATACGTGCGACAATCATGCTGTTATTGCTCCAGGCTAAGCCGCAAAATAATGAGCCCACGGTAAATAAAATAAATGAAATGAGATACATCCGTTTCATGCCGAACCGATCGCATAAATACCCGGTCAGCGGAATGACGGCAGCCATAGCCATTGTATATGCGGTTAGCACCCATTGAATTTCACTTGTTGACACCCCGAATACGTTCATCATCTTAGGAAGAGCAACATTAACGATACTCGTATCGAGAATTGACATAAAGATTCCAATAATAAGTGCGAATACCCCGGGCCAATAAGAAATTTGCATTGCAAGCACATCCTATTTCACATGAATTTTTACAACCGCATTTAATCCTGGCTTAAAATCATAAGGGCCTTCCGTAAAGGCAATTTTCACTGGAATACGTTGTGTGACCTTCGTGAAATTGCCGCCCGCATTCATAGGGGGTAAAAGCGAGAAGGTAGATTGGGTCGCTTCTTCAATTTGCTGCACCTTGCCGTGGAAAGTCGTTCCCGGATACATATCAATCGTAATATCCACCGGCTGGCCTACTTTAACGGCAGCTGCTTTCGTCTCTTCTATGTTCGCCTTTACATACAAATCTTTCTTTGAAACAACCATCGCGATCGTGGCGCCGGCCCCAACGATTTCTCCCTGTTTGGCTGTTTTTTGGATGATAACGCCTGAAATGGGCGAACGAATAAAAGCATCATCAACCGGGATATTGTTCGCTTGCTCTTGCTCCATTATGATTTCATTTTTCTTAACATGACTGCCTTCTTTCACATGGACGCTTGTAATTTTTCCGGTCATTTTTGGGGCAATTTTATAAATGTCACCGGTTATGATCGCATCGTCTGTTTTTACATAATAATAATCTTCATATATGTAATAACCTGTTACACTTAGTGCGGCTGCAATAATGCCGCCGATAAAAATGCGGGCTACTTTCTTTTTATCCATATTCCCCACCCTTTTTTATAAAAATCTTTCTTTTTAGAAATAAGAATATTGAGTGATTTTATTATAAATAATGTCTACTTTTAATTTATTTTTATTTTTATATAAAGCAAGTGCATACTTTCACCCCCTTTAAAAAAATCTAGGGTTTCAGACCCCTAGAAAAAATTTGAACACAATGTTTTATAAATTCATCATGAGATAAGTTGGTTACGTTTTCACCAAATTGGGCGCGTGAGAGAAAAAATCCGAAGTTTACCCACATAAAATTCATGGCTTGGGCCTCTGGATTTGTATTGATTATTTTTCCTTTTTCCTGCATTTTACTAAAGTAATTAATGATCAAGACTTTGAGTTGACGCGGTATGTTAGCTATTTCTTCGATAAGCCCAGGCCATGAATTTGCTTCTTTCAGCCCGATCATGATGACATCCTGATTCTTATTTAAGTGTTCTTGATATGCTTTGCATATTTCATATAAGTCTTTTTCCAGATCCCATTCAACATTTTGAAAAATCTTTAACATGCTTGATTCATACGAGAATTTTTCAACCGCTGCTTTCGCAAGCCCTTCTTTATTACCGAAATGACGAAACAGCGTTACTTCATTGACTCCCGCTTCTTTTGCTATTTTGCGGGTCGTCATCGCTTTGATTCCTTCTTTTCGCATTAGTTTAATCGTAGCTAGTAAAATTTTTTCCCGGGTATCATTACGGTTAGAATCCATTTCTATCTCTTCCTATCTATGCAAGTGTTTACTTGCAAAAATTATATGCTGTTTCGTATTTATTGTCAAGAAAACATAGGATTGTATTAGAGTGACTCTTTTGATGTTTTAACGCTCGTTTTGCGGTAAGAGGCTCAAATGAAGGAATAAAACTAAAATAAGAAATTTTGATAAAATCAACATTCAAAATTGGAAAGTTTAGTATACTTTAAGAAAAAGGAGGGAGTGCTAATGAATACACCTCGGCGTCTGGAGGCGAATGTGGACGGCGATTTTTATGTGAATACCGCCTGTATTAATTGTGATACATGTCGTCAGTTGGCGCCTGACACGTTCTCGGAAATAGGAGATTACTCGGCTGTAACCCGCCAGCCCGTGAATCAGGAGGAAAAACAGCGAACGTTTTACGCATTGCTTTCCTGCCCGACGGGCGCCATCGGAAGTAAGGATGTACGTGGGCTAGGGGAGGCAAGACAGTTATTTCCGTTGCCTTTGACGAACGGAATTTATTATTGCGGGTTTACGTCCCGTAAATCGTTTGGCGGTAGCAGCTATTTTTTGGTTCATCCCGATGGTAACTGGCTCATTGATTCGCCTAGATATTTTCCTTTTCTTGTAAGAAAGCTTGAGAAGATGGGTGGAATTCGTTATATTTTTTTGACACACCGAGACGATGTGGCTGATGCAGACAAATATGCGAACCATTTTTCCGCGGAACGGATTATTCATCGCTTGGAACAAAGCGCCCAGCCGGATGCAGAACATATCATTGATGGGATGGAATCAGTTGAATGGGGAAAGGACTTCCGTATCATTCCTGTTCCGGGTCATACGAGGGGACATATGGTACTCTTATACAGAAACGAATTCTTATTTACCGGCGATCATTTGGCGTGGGATCGGGAAGCCGGCAAGCTGGACGCGCACAAAGATTATTGCTGGTATTCGTGGAGCGCACAATGCGACTCGATGAAACGTCTGCTTACAGAGCGGTTTGAATGGATACTCCCAGGGCATGGCGCTCGGGTGCATTTGCGCTTTGAAAATATGCGTAAGGCAATGGAAACATTAGTCTGGGAAATGGACAAATAAAGTCTGAGGGGCCAGTGCGTTTGGAACATTTGGGAAGCGGTTTGCACAAACCGCTTCTTTTATGGGGGAAGCAAATTCAACGTTTTTGTTTGAGAGTCGCCAAAACGATGCAATAAGGTAGAGCCGTCAGCTTTCTCCTGTCAGGCGTTTCCGTGGATCGGTGTCGGCCCCTTTCAGGCGCTTTTGCAATGTTTTTTTCCAGCTGGCAGAAAGTTCATCAATTTCCAAAAGTTTTCGAATGGCTTCTTTGTTTTTTTTATCATGATGCATGATTTGGTTGGCGAATGCGACAGTAATGCCGGCCGGATGGCGTTCGAGAAGCTGTATTGTGCTCGCGGGATTTACCCATCCTTTTTGAAGAACACGAAAATAGAAGCCAGTAAAGCCGGTTTGTTGAACTTTCAGCGGCAGGTCTACTATATTGTATCTTTTCGCTAGCTTATAACAGGGTTGTCGCGGCTGACTGATTTGGACGACGGCTTCTCCCAATTGAAAAATATCACCGATGTGTACCTTTTCTTCTGTCATTCCCTTAACCGTCAGATTTTCCCCGAATGCGGCAAACTCAAGCATTTGTCCCAACTGTGTTTCCCAATACGGATAGTGTTCATAAGGGTAAACACAGACCGCTTTATCAACGCCGCCGTGGTGTACTAAATCAGCTTGTCCGTCCCCTGTAAAATTCAGAGTAGACAAAAATACCTCAGTTGTGACCGGTTTCTTGTAAATTCCCGTCGTAATTTCCATCCCGTCACAGAAAACATTTTTTGGTTTTCCTACATTGATCGAAAGAATTTCAAATGGCATACTTCTCGATCTCCTTACGATGGAATTCAAGCGCTGGAATACTGGAATATATAATAGAAATCACTGCTTTCCATTATTTACTTAACTATAAAACATTATGTATCTGTTGTCCATTGCCAATTCTTGCGGTTCTAATCGGCGAGGCGAAGGAGGCGGTACCGTTTTCTTTATGCTGTAATTCTGTGATGTTCTGGTTCATTATCGTCGTGGGGTCTTTTTTGTTGATGTATGGCTATGGTCTAGACGCAGCGCTTGATTTTATCGCGCATTTCTATTTTAGTCAGATTGTAAATTTTTCGTGGATGAAAACGAGGCGGAAGGTGCAAGGATATGATCCGTATACCGATCCCAGCTCCCCAGTAGAATAATCGCGAGCAGCGCTGTCTGCGGTGAAATCAGCGGATGATCCAGCACGCCGGTTAATAGAAGCACCGGTAAAACGAAGAAAAACAATTCGCTTTTTGCATCATGCTGCCTCGATAAAAAGAATGCTTGGACTACTTTGTGCAAGGATGTAATGATAAGCAGCAGAAAGGAGGTACCCCCTATAATTCCGTATTCACAAAAAAAACCAAGAACTATATTATGTGCATGCGCAATTCCTGTTTTTTCAAACACAGCATACGCTTCTTTAAATCCAAGAGGCGTTACTCCGAACAAAGGGGAGTTGTTCCACACTTGGATGCTGTTTTTCCAGATGACTTGTCTTGTTTCAAAAGACTGGACGATACTCTCAAAACGTGGAATGATAGCAGAAAATGATCCAGTATATACTAGGTATGCGCTGGCGATAGCCATAAGCAATCCCCCAGCCTGCCAGCAAAGTTTCCAGACAAGTAAAAAAAATAGCAACATCGTGATGGCTACTCCTACCCGAGAACCTGTTTGGTTAATTGCAAGAGTGATAGGAAAAAGAAGAATTATATATAAAAGGACAGGTTTTATCCAATTTTTCCGCGCTTTGATCGTTTGCAATATGCCAGATATTAGGCATGCCAGTGCCAAAAGAAGAAGAAAAGAAGCAAAGTTAGGGTTATAGGCGCTGCCGAACAAGCGATGTTTCTCTTCTAAGCCAAGCGGCATAAGGCCGGTGAGCATGCCAAGCCACCAGCTTCCTCCGTATACATATCCTTTTTGCAATTGAAGTTGTCCAATGGTAGCGATGTAGAGTCCACCGAGTACGGTTATCCGGCTAAAGTTTTTTAGCTTTCGCGCAGTATCTCCTTCTTTTACATATAAGTATATCCCGAAATATCCTAGCACCATTGCGGGTATGAAAAAATATAGGCCTTCTCTAAGATGGAGACAGGCTCCAAGCGAAGAAAAAAATAAAGTTAAAAAAAAGAAGGAAGTTGGATGCAGAGCTTCTATTGTTTGCTTATGCAGAAGCTTGTTGCATATATGATAAAGTCCTATCCCGATCATCCATACCATGCCCAAAGGAGGGAGCAAAAAAAGGAGAATCATTCCCCATTCCAGCGTTTCGTTCTTTGTTTGGTTCATCATTACAATATCTCCTTAAGTATGTATATAAAGTCGCTTTATTGTATGAATCAATGCCGTTCTTTATTTTCGTTGCTTTCATTGTTGTCGTTTTTTTTATGATCTAAACGTATAAACGTAGAGAGGTTGTGGGTATAAAAGAAAAAATGAACGTCAAAAAATAAATACTAGAGAGGAGGTAAAGTATGGAAGGCATTCATGGCTGGACGGCGAGAGTTTCTTGGGACACGGCGTCCGGGCAAAGGATGATATCCGAGCAGAGTAATTTTTGTCCAATGCCCGTACTTAAGGCTGAACATATAACGTTTTGCACAGCACAGGCGCGGCAAAAGAAACGAAAGAAGTTGCTTGACGATATTACTTTTACCGTATATCCAGGAGAGCTGGTTGCTGTTTTAGGTGGAAGCGGAGCGGGAAAAAGCACACTTCTTCACGCGCTATCCGGAATTGTTCCGGCCACGGAAGGAATGGTATGGATAAAAGGCCGGAATTTTTATGAGGAGTATGAAGCATTTCGCTCTTGTATTGGATATGTGCCACAGCATGATATCGTGCATTTGGATTTAACGGTAGAAGAGTCGCTGTTGTATGCCGCGCGCTTGCGATTTCATAAAGATATACCGCTCTTTGTTATGGAACAGCGGGTAGAGGAAGTACTGGCTGACTTAAAGATGACAAAACACCGGGCCATGCTTGTTAGGAATTTAAGCGGTGGTCAGCGGAAGAGGGTTAGCATTGGCGTTGAGCTTATGACCAACCCGTCTCTCTTGCTTCTTGATGAAATTACATCCGGGCTTGATCCGGGGTTGGAAAAGAATATCATGGAAGTCCTGTGTGAGCTTAAAATGAAAGGAACTACAATTATTATGGCTACCCATACTACGTACAACATACATTTGTACGATAAAATCGTTTTTCTCACGCAGGAAGGCGGGTTAGCTTTTGTCGGTTCACCGTCTGAAGCGCTTACGTATTTTTCCGTTGATTCGTTTGTAGACATTTATCAAAAGATGGAACGAGAAAATCCCCCGAATGGGTGGGCAGCCGCTTATAAACAATCTGTCTTTTTTGAAAAAGATGGACATATTCATAAAAACAACCAGTTATTTGCAGCAAAGAGCGAAAGGGACAGGCGAGCCGTAAATGTTAAAGCGCAGGACAGGAGGGTCAAGAGGGTCTCATCGTTTATCCAACAGTGGAGAGTACTTACGGAACGCTATGTCCGACTGCTTACACGCGATCGCAGACATCTTATGATTTTGTTGTTGCAGGCTGTGTTTATTCCCTGCCTGCTTGTCATCGCTTTTTATCATAGCGCTCCTACGTTCCGTTATAGTGAATACCGGACGCAGGAACTGAAAATTACCCAACAAATCGTTCGTTTGGGAAAGGTTGATGAGATACAGCGGAAAATACAGGAGGAAAAAAATCGGCGCAGCTTCATGTCGAATGCAGTTGCCTTGATGGTGTTTACCGCAATCTGGTTAGGCACTTCAAATGCCGCGCGTGAAATTGTCAAGGAGCAGGATATATATCGCCGGGAGCGATACGTTAGTGTGCTCGTCATACCGTATCTGCTTTCTAAAATCACCGTTCTTTCTATTATTTGTGCGGTACAAACATTTTTGCTTGTGTCGATTGTTACATATGGACTTGCCCTGCCGGAATTCTGGCTTAACTTTTTGGCTTTTTTTCTTTTGTCACTGGCGGGTGTAATGATGGGACTTGTTGTATCTGCCTGTGTGTCTACCTCGGATAAGGCGGTTAGCTTTGTTCCCATTTTGCTTGTTCCCCAAATTATTTTATCTGGCGCCCTCGTACCGCTTGTTCATATTAAACCGGACTATATAAAGGGCGTATTCTATTTGGCTGTTAGCAAATGGGGGTATGAATTGGTGGGTGGAACCATTACTAATATCAACAGTCGTAGTTCGCTTCCTGAGCCACTCCCGGCGCTTTCCGGAAATTTTACATTGAATTGGCTGATTATTATCATGTTTATTTTCGTTTTATATGGCATGGCTTGGATAGCGCTATTAAAAAAGGACAGATACACTTATTAGTATCGCGGAGGAATTTCTCTTGAAAAAGAAAGTGCTTATTTTATCCGAAGCAGTAGGAACAGGTCATACGAAAGCGGCGGAAGCACTGGTGCAGGGGATTTCATTACTGGACCCTTCCGTGCATACGCAGGTGTTGGAACTTGGGCAGGAGCTTCATCCTTTTGCTGCGAAGCTAGTGTACCAATTTTATTTGAAAATGATCACCCGGTACCCCTCTGTGTGGCGCAAAGTATACAACTATAAACAGAATCAGCCGATTTCTGGATGGAAACAATCGTTTATCTATCAAGTGCTTCATCGTACGATTAAAGACGTTTTTGCCCGCGTTAATCCGGATCTGATTATTTGCACCCATCCTTTCAGCAGTTCTTCGGTATCCCGTTTGAAGCGTTTAGGATATCCATTGCCTCTGTGCACGATTATTACGGATTTTTATGCGCATGGGGTGTGGGTGCAGCCTGAAGTCGATCTTTATCTTGTATCTAGTGATGAAGTGTACCGCCAACTTATTGGTATGGGCATATCTAAAGAGAAAGTGATGATTACCGGGCTCCCTATTACATCAGATTTTCGTATGAAGCGTAATAAGCAGGAGGTACGGCACACGCTCGGCATAAAGGACATGCCAACGGTTATGATTATGGGCGGAGGATTGGGGCTCGGGGGGATTGAACACCTGGCCCATATTCTTTTGAAATGGCGAGAATCCCTGCAGATCGTTATTTGTACAGGCTATAATGATAGCCTGAAGCAGGCGCTGTATAAAGATAAAAATTTTCATCATCCGAATATTCATATCCTTGGGTTCGTTGAAAGTATCAGCCAGTGGATGGATGCCGCGGATGGGCTGATTACGAAGGCCGGCGGAATCACCTGTTTTGAAGCGCTGGCAAAGAAGCTTCCCATGTTTATTTATCAGCCGCTTCCCGGGCATGAGGAAAATAACTGTGAATTTCTGACGAAACATAAGCTGGCAGTGCGGATTGATGCGGAACAGGAAGTGGATGAGTGGGTGCATAAGCTATTAAAATGTCCACAGGATATTGCCTTTTTGGAACAGCATATGGAGCTGTTTTGGCAAACGATCGATCCGCTGGCAACGGCAAGGTCAGTGCTGGATCTTCTTAACATCAATATGGTAGGGTCCGCTCGTAATTGTCCTGACACCTATCTTACTATTAAACAGATATAGCTTTCTTTTACGCTTTTTATGCAATAGCTGTAGAGCGGCCACTTTTTCTTTCCATATAGATCTGAATTGATGTCTGAATTGATGTCTTAACTAGAAAAATTTTACCATACTGATTCCTATAAAAATTTCAAAGGAGTCGGAATGTATGGGAAAACTTGTCGTAACACAAGCACATGGTTTTACACCGGAAAGTTTGCGTGTAGAAGAACGAAAAATGCAAGATGTACTCTTTAAGCAACGCCTTATGGCGGTTCGACTGGTCATGGAAGGATACTCGGCCACATGTTCTGCAGCAGAGAAATGTAATGCGGCTACCTTTTTGGATTTTTTACAACAACTGCTCACTCAGTATACCGATAAATTTGTGATTTTGATCCTGGACAATGCCAGAATCCATCATGCTAAACTAGTACGGCCATTCTTGGAACAGAATCGCCATCGTCTTTTCTTGTTGTTTCTTCCGCCATATTCACCAGAATTGAATCCGATTGAAAAAGTATGGCGTTGGCTCAAAGACATGGTCATTGTGAATCGTTTTCACAGAAACGAATCGGGTGTGCAGACCGTTAGAACGTTAGCTCAGTTCTATATAGATTATCGACGAAAAATTGAACATGTATTCTGCTGCCTAAAGAACAATTTTTCCCTTGAGCAACCTCGTTGGTATAGCAAAAATCGCTACGATTTCCACTGTCATTTGTGCGTACTTATTGATAAAATTGGATTTTTATGTTAGTTTTGCAATACCATCAAAAAAGAAAAAAGACCACCGAGAATCTCTCAACAGTCTAAATATCACTTCCTGTTAGCCCAATGGTATTAATTCTTACATATATAGAGGATGTTGCAAAACTTCATTTTTAATTCATAGCTGAGCATTATTATGCATAATTCATTAATTGCACATCGTGAAAAGCCTGATATTTTCAGGATTCTCCCCATTAAATTTAACATTTACCATTCAGCGATTATTAGTTTTGCAACACCATCATATATACATAAACCTTTATTTATTTCTATATAAGTTGAATTAAATAAAATCCCTTTCTGTCCTGTGTTACAAAAAATAGAAGCAAACAAACTAGGAACAGGATAGGAGAAATAGACATGAATACTCATCCAACAGAACTGCAAACTGTACAACAAGCGATGAAACAGACAAAAGACAAGCGCATGTATGAACGCTACCAAGCCCTTTCTTTATTTCTGCAGGGGTACAAATATGAGCAGCAAATCAATGCCATCATTGGCCGGAATAAAAAAACTGTGGGCACATACGTCAGAGCCTACTAGGAACAAGGCCTAAAGGTGCTAGTGAGCCATGCATCGCCTGGTGCGCCTCACAAACTATATAAATTTGCTTTGAGGTTTTAACGTTTCAAACAACCAATTCTAGACAATAAAATAAATTCAAAAAATTGGAAACGGATAAGCAACTCTCCGATTCATTTTTACGGACAAGGATTGACAATATATTCCTGGAATGCGGGCTGCTTCCGTAGATGAATAACCTTCCATAACGAGACGAACACTGTAAGGCGCTGTTTAAAGAAAGCATCTTTTATTTTTCGCTCTTCTTTACATAAGCTTTCCACCGTAAAGCCGTAGGTTTCTGTTATCTTCATTTTTCTCATAATAAGTCGCTCCTTTAGTCTTATCTTAGGAGCCAGTATTGTCAAATTTTCATCGGTTAAGACATTAGGACAAGTCTATAGAATTGACTCCTACTGCATCAAAAGCTTTGCCCACGCTTATAACTTCAGCACTTGCTGCTCCATATAAATCCGTCGCGGCTTGTAAAGCTGCTGCCCTCATTTGGCTAAATGTAGCTGACTCTGTAAGATACTGTGTTAATGCCCTGTAAAAAATATTTCCCAGTTTCTCTTTGCCGATTCCATTCACGGTAACGCCATAGTGGGTTCCGCCTTCACTGATAAGATAAGCAGCCTTGTTTATAATTCCGCTGTTTGTATGAACTAAATAGTTTTGGTTTGAACCACGGTATCTTTTGGAATAATGGTCCGGATCACCATATTTTGTCGGATCAGCTAATGAACGAAATCCCTGTCTATTAAAACTTAAGTCCTCACCTATTTCCCAATCAGGATTCTGATTATTGTAGTACTCAATTAATGTCCCAAAAATATCGGACATTGCTTCATTTAAAGCACCAGACTCATTTTCGTAAATTAAATTTGCCGTTTTTTCCGTTACAGCATGCGTCAACTCATGTCCTACTACATCCAATGCTCCTGAGAATGGATAGGTAGACCCGTCCCCATCTCCATAAACCATTTGATAGGAATTCCAAAACGCGTTCGTATACGATTTCCCATAATGAACAGTTGATTTTATTGGCGCTCCTGCTCCATCATAGCTGTTACGATTAAACTTATTTTTGTAGTAATCGTATACAACTCCTGCGTAATAATGTGCGTCTACAGCGGGACCATCATACTTTGCAGTAAACTGATTATCCGCGTTTCTCCATAGCGTGCCCGGGAGCCGGTTTGAATTTTTGGCATCGTATGTATAAATGCCCTTACCTCTAGTATTATCTTGCAAATAGTAATACGAATTAGAAAATACTGTATTTACTTGTTTTTTATCTCCATGCACTCCTATTCCAAATCCAATTTGGTTAGAATCGACCATATTTCGCGCCACTTGCACTTGATGGATACGATTGACTTTATTTAAAATTGTTCCATCATTTGCATCTATAAAGTAATCCCAATTTCCCGGTTGTGGATTCAGAAAATTTAGATTTACATGGTAAGCGTAATGCGCAATCTCTTCTTTCATGTAAATTACAAGTTCGACAGCCGGTGGAATATAATACTCAGGGATAAAACCTAGGTCATGTTCGGCTTTTTGAATCGCTGCCTGTTGACTAAGATTCTTTGCTTTATTTAGGTTTTCTTGCTTGTTCAGTTCTGAAACAATCCCTCCGGACCATGCTGTTACCACTCCTTTTTGATTTAAGTTTAATACTTGTGTCGAACCATATACGGGCACTCCTCTGAAGAACTGCTGGGTACGAATTACATAATCTCCCAAAGGAGTCATTTCTTCTTTCATTACCTGTATGGTGTCTTCCGTTGTTACTTTAAAAACATCCGAGTTTGCACCTACGAATTCCTGAACAACAGTGTTGAAATTATAAGGATTTTTAGGTTTAAATTGCCCTGAAATGAATTCTACTTTGTTGCTCTCAGGATTACGGTGTACCTTTCTTTTCCATCTCTTTGCATATGCCATCACATCAAAAGGGGATGCCTTCATTTTATTTATTTGCAATTGATCCGAGGTAGTTGAAGTAAACGTGGTCGATTCTTCATTCTCATTCTGAAAAAATACAGGATTCGCAGCTCCTTCTGCCCATACCGTTCCAATAGCAGGATTACTTAATAGACCCATAGACAGCCCCAATAATACAACTTTCTTTTTCACAACTCCCATCTCCTTAGAAAAAATTAGAATCGAAAAACTATTTTATACATTTTTTGAGAATCTGTAAATATATTGCTTTAAGTTCAATCTTATTCCTAATTTTTGTATTTTTTAGTGAAAATGGAGGTTTTTGAATACCTTTGCTCAGACAAACCTTTAAACATGTCGTTATGATCATCAGCAACTATTTTTCTAGCTAAATTCAGATAATATTATGTTCCTCCATATACTTTGATACTGTTTTGGTATAGAATATTCATTATTATATAGAACTGAGCTAACGTTCTAACGGTCTGCACACCCGATTCGTTTCTGTGAAAACGATTCACAATGACCATGTCTTTGAGCCAACACCATACTTTTTCAATCGGATTCAATTCTGGTGAATATGGCGGAAGAAACAACAAGAAAAGACGATGGCGATTCTGTTCCAAGAATGGCTGTACTAGCTTAGCATGATGGATTCTGGCATTGTCCAGGATCAAAATCACAAATTTATCGGTATACTGAGTGAGCAGTTGTTGTAAAAAATTCAAAAAGGTAGCCGCATTACATTTCTCTGCTGCAGAACATGTGGCCGAGTATCCTTCCATGACCAGTCGAACCGCCATAAGGCGTTGCTTAAAGAGTACATCTTGCATTTTTCGTTCTTCTACACGCAGACTTTCCGGTGTAAAACCATGTGCTTGTGTTACGACAAGTTTTCCCATACATTCCGACTCCTTTGAAATTTTTATAGGAATCAGTATGGTAAAATTTTTCCAGTTAAGACATCAATTCAGATCTATATATATATTATTTATAATAGTCACCAAGTGGTGTTTTCTTAAGCAAAGGAAGCAGAAGGCAGGCGATAAGGACACCAGACACGCTGCTAATGAGAAAAGGGGGAACAAAAGCAAAGGCACCTACACTTTTTCCCATTAACAGGGTGGCGATTGGAATGGAAACAAAGGAACCGATGAGGCCAGTACCGACGATCTCACCAATACCCGCTCCCCAAGTTTTGCGGATTTTCTTGTATAAGTAGCCGGCAAGGAAAGCCCCGATCATTCCTCCCGGAAACGCCAGTAACGTCCCGATTCCCAGGATATTGCGGATGACTCCGATGGTAAAGGCAATAAAAACGGCGGCTCCCGGACCAAGTAAAACGCCTGCGATGACGTTGACGGCGTGTTGTATAGGATAAGCTTTGGCCACGCCAGCCGGAAACCATAAAAAACTCGAACCAATGGTTCCGATGGCTACGAGAAGAGCCATAAATGTTAAACGTACGGTTGCTTTCATGTTGTTCTCTCCTTTACTAACATTTCATTTGTTCATTTAGATATCTATCTGACCGGATGTTCTAATATTTATCATAGAAAATAGGGAAAAACACCAAAAGGAATTATAACGTTTTTAATTCTTTCGGTAAAGATGAGGCAGGTTACAGGTCAACACAGATCGATTTCCCGGTTTTCACTCACACAGTTGACAACGATTATCATTATTGATACATTAAAGAATGTATTGATAATGATTATCATTTTCTTGGAGGGAGAGGAATGGCAAACGTTATTTTGGTCTATGCTAGTTTATCAGGAAATACAGAAGAAATCGCCGAACTTGTAGCGGAAGGGGTAAAATCCCAAGGAGTATTGGTAGATATAAAAAGTGTGGTAGAAATAAACGCTACAGATTTGCTTGATTATGACGGTTTTTTGCTGGGAGCTTACACATGGGGGGACGGCGAATTGCCGGATGAGTTTCTTGACTTTTATGATGACATGGAATCTCTTGATTTAACAGGAAAAAAAGCGGCGATTTTCGGATCAGGAGATACATCGTACCCAGATTTTTGTGCAGCGGTTGACATTCTGGAGGAACGCGCCAAAGCATCAGGAGCCGATGTGACCCTGCCAGGACTTAAAGTGGAACTGGCTCCTGAGAAAGAAGAAAAGGACGTGTGCCGAGATTTCGGCAAGAGTTTTGCGGCTACTATTACATAACACTTACCCTGTGGTAAGAGGGAGATAGGTTTCGTCCAAAGCCTGAAGGAAAGAGAGTGGTAAGCCGTCTGCTGTTGTTTCTTTAGAACTATAAAGTCAACAGGACTCCTGGTTATTCTAACCAGGAGTCCTGTTTTTTGTTCCCGGCCGTGAAGTCATTACTTTTGCAGTTCCTTGGGAATTTCCGGTTCATAAGATGTCCACCAACTGTTTGTGCTAATACCGGTTAAAGCAAGCAAATAGGCAATGGAAGCGATTCCGCCAAACATTTTACCCTTCATTTTTTGCCACATTGTTGTCACCTCCTTTCAATAACGTAATCCGCTCGATTCTATCGAAGAGCGCGTATCCCCATGGTGTAACGAGAATGCATTGCCAGGTAATTCCCATAACCGCGATCCATGAAATTTCTTGTAGTTTGTTTATCGTAGAATGTGCAGGTATACACCAAACGGACAAGAGAATAAGAGCAAGATAAGAAATGGATAACCATTTTGACACAGTGATTCTCTTTTTGGAGAATCTTCTATTTCCCCATCTGGCCGGAACATAAAGCCATGTAATCATTGTGCCAAAGAGGAAGAGCGAAAGAAGGATAATGAATTTATTTTCTATAAAAAAGGGCAAAGTGTAAGAAGATAATAGGATTAATAAAACAAAAGAAACAAGACTGATTGTTAAACATTTAAAGAACGTATGCGCATGAACCCCACCTGTAATCATACGAAAGCTGCCGAAAAAGAAAATCATTATGTAAAGTTCCAGTAAGATATGTAAGACCCAGCCGATAATCGTAATCATAACAATTTTAATTAAGGTATTGATTAAAATTTGCAGGCCATAGGACAGAACAGGAAGTGGGTGCCGGGTATCGCTGTGCTTGATGAGCGCTAAAGCGATGGTATCAGCCAGTTTTTTGCTCAATCTTTTTCAGCTCCTTAACCGGAAATGTAATGGTAAATTCGGTTCCGACTTTTTCATTGCTGATGAGACACAGGGTTCCTTTGTTTTTCTCTACTAGACTTGTTACGATTGCCAGTCCCAAACCTGAATGGTTTTGCTTTGTAGAAAATCCGTATTCAAATATTTTCTTTTGTAAATAGATTGGAATAATAGGGCGATAATTTTTCACTTTAATTTGCACTTTGTTGTTTATTTTGATTGTTTCTAAAAGAATTTCATCGCTTGGGTAATCGGCTGCTTTTATAGCATCGGCCGCATTGTCTAATAGATTTCCGATAATTTGATTCAATTCTATCACAGGTATCTCTAATTCAGTCAATGAAGAGGTGAGATGTAAGCGCAACCGAATTTTTTCTTGTGCAAATTGCGCGATCTTTGTTTGCAACAAAGCGCTTAGTTCAGGGTTATCCGAAAGTAAAACTTCATTGATTGATGTGATTTGACCGACCAGCTGTTCGATATAACGTAACAATTTTTCATGTTCTTTTTGTTTGGCCAGAATATATAGCACTTGAATATGATTGGCAAAGTCATGGCGTTGTGAGCGAATCGTTGTAAATAAAGAGGTCATGTTTTTAATCGATTCTTTATAAACCGCTAGTTGGGTTTCATGCCGATTTGATTTGACCAGTTCCTGAATGACTAACAGCGAGAAAGCTTGAAAAATAACGATACAAACAAGGATATATCCTGGGCCGATGTCGCCTTGTTCCAATGTGATGGCTCCGATAATGCCAAACGTATAAAACGCAGAAAATATCCAATATGAACGAAAAGTAAGTTTGTTGGAAGGAATATTTTCTTTGAAAAAGAATATTTTGTATTTTTTAATTATGTATAGAAACAAAGACATTAGGAGCAGATTGGGTAAAGTTCTTGCAAACCATAATAAAGGCTCCATCTGAATTTCTTGTAGCGTTTTATCGTAAAAGTTTGTAAATATACTCATTACAAGAAGTTCATTCATTTGAAGCACAAGTAAAGTGATGACGGAACAAGTAATCAGCGGAAGCAATGGAATCCCCATTCCTTGCTTTACTAAAATGATGAGTATCACAAATTGGAAAAAAGAGCGTAAAGGTAGTGAAAGATCTAACAGTTGTAAAGCTTTCACACTAATTGCGAGAAGAAGCGAAACGATAATATATCTCAATTTACAAGCAGATATATTATAACCTGCTAAAGTAATGCATAGGGCTACAATGAGAAACTCTTCCGGTATAGAGTAGAGGAAAAACATTAAAAGATTCATGCTATGCCGCTCCTTAAATTATACAATATCTCCTGTACACACATAAATATGGATTATATGCTAATTTTTTTATATTATTATTGATAGTCTACTGCGGTGATTTATTCTTGAAAGAGAGCATAAAGCATAACAAAGAAGGGAAAAGAGATTTTGCTTCTTTAATTATATTTTAACATGAATAGCGAGAAGTCCTCTTTCTATCTAGGTGGGGGATGGAATCGCTTTTTTATTTTTCTATCCCTACCTTCTATGATATAGTAGAAAATCATATAAAAGGAGGTGAGTTCAGCAAGCTCTTCTCAATAGAAAGTAGGGTCTACATAGTCAAAACATACAGGTGTTGTGCCACAAGTCACGCATAAAGCGATGCAAAAAGGGGACAGAACCGCCAAGCATTCCTACAAACAAAGGAAATCCTTCAATACAAATGCTAGGCACAAGGCATTAAGGTATTGTTTGTAGACAAATCGTATAGCATTCAAACATGTCCTGTTTGCAAACGCAGAAAGAAAGGATTTACTCGCAACTACCGTTGTCACTGTGGGTATACATCCCATCGGGACATTACATTTACTGTCATTAATAAATCTATTTACAGATGTTAAAGGAGAAAAAAGTTGAACGAAGAAGAGTTTCTTTTGTGTGCGATTGAAGAGGCGAGGGAAGAATTAAATAGAGTAGCTAGCGTTAGGAAATTAACGGACCCAGCGGTAATAGCTATGAGTAAAAAACTGGATAAATTAATTAATCAATATTATTCTTATAAAATAAAGCAAAAAAATACTCCGGAGAGAGGAAACGCTTGATATATAAGGGGTTTTTTACTCTTTTTCTTCTTAAAAATAGGAAATTGACCACATTTTGACCACCTTTAGTCTACTAAAGCTGATTTTGTATTCCTTTTGACTGGATTTTTCATCGCAACGTCGAAGTTTTGAGCAAGGTTTTTTTGCATGTCAGGCAGAATGTGAGAATAAGTATCCAGAGTAATAGTTATGTTAACATGTCCTAGGCGCTCAGATACAATCTTTGGATTTTCGCTAAGTTGTAGCAAAATGGTTGCATGTGTATGCCGGAGATCATGGAAGCGAATAACGGGCAGTTCCCCAATGCCAACCCCGAACATCTCACACAGGGCATCCATCGTATCGAACGGAATCCCTTTTCCCCTGCTGTAGCAGACCGCAGTTAACATTGTCCTGGACAAACCTGTTTGTCTTACAACTTCAGCTAACGTTCTCACTCCATGTTTCGCCATCAGAACCGGTAAGTTCGATTGAATCACTTGAATCACTTGAGTCACCTCCAGCTCCCTGATGAACCACAATGCGAAAGGAATTCAGTATGATACGTTTATTCCTCAAAGTGTCACCGGGAGAATGGTTCATCTACGAGCCATTTAAATTTAGCTTTGAAGTAAAAGAAAAGGAGGGATATTATGTCTTCCATATTATTTATTGGCATTGTTGCAATCTTTGTTTTTTTACTCTTTAAAAATTCATTGATGGAAAAAATCAACGTTGATTATAAAATGATTCAAAAAATGAAACATGCTACATGGTTTCAAAGTCATTGGAGAACTGGAGTATTTTTATTTTTTATTAATGCTGTTCTATTTTTTTTAGTTGGTTTTATTCTTTATTTACTTGCCTATTTCATCATTCCTTTTGTCCATGTAATTATCATGCTCCTTGCTGTAATTGTTAGTGTCTGTTTTTGGATGATAATAAGTAAATCATGGCAAGGGAGTAAGGCTAATCGTTTCAAGGTGGGGTTAGTAGGAAGTAGTTTTTATATTATTTTGAGTTTGGTGTTCGTTTACAGGTTAATGACATTAAAACCTTCGTATCCCGTCGAGGATACCTTTATGGAGTCCATTGGTTTAATATTTGGTATTATAGTGACGATGGTGGCTTTTATCACATGTTTTATCATTATAGCGTTTCCAAAAAGTAATAATTAGTCTTTTAAAAGTGGCTCAAAATAACTATCTTAAACATTTCTATTTAATTTCATAGTACATTTTTTATCTTGTTAAGGTCCTTCGCGGTAAACTCGGTACCTGTAATGCTACCCTCAAAAAGCGACGAAAATCAAGCAGCTTTTGTAGAGTATTCTCCCATATATACTTCCAATGGCGCCCGATATCCCAAAGCGGAATGAGGGCGCTGTTCGTTATACAAGGTAATATAAGTGCCGATGGAAGCTCGCGCTTCTTCTAGGTTCTGGTATTCGTTTGCCCAGACCTCTTCTTCTTTTAATGTGCGATACCAACGTTCCATCTTTCCGTTGCTTTGTGGATGCTTGTATGACGTTCGAATTTGCTCAATTCCCAATATCTTCAACGTGGAGACAAAATCACGACTGGTAAACTGACTCCCGTTATCCTGCACTAATTTTATCCCTTGCTCTCTCACACCATATGGAAAAGCTTCATTCACCGCTTTCTCCAGCACACTGATAGCTTCATCATCACGGCAGTAGTTGTCGAGACTCCAGGCTACAATACGGCGGTCATAGGCATCGATGATGCTCACAAGATACTTCCATCCCTCACTTGTCCAAATCTTCGTCATGTCAATATGCCAAACTTGATTGGAGGAGTTGATTTGAAAATCGACAGGCTGATAGGTGCGCTTGGCTTCATATCGCTTTTGCTTTTGTGTTAAGCCTTCGGCTTTCATCACAGAGTAAACGGTTTTCTGGTTTACTTCGATTCCCTGGCGCTTTAGTAAAGCCCAAATTCTACGATATCCGTAGGTAGGATGCTGTTGACAAAGAACACGCACTTTCTCTTGAATCACTGCCTGTTTTGGTCGTTGACGAGCACTTGGTTGGGAGAAAGTTGCCTTTGCTTTTTGACGGTAAAACGTACTTTTGTGCACACCAAGAAGACGGCATACTTCTTCCACCGATAGGTGAGAATCTTCCACTACCTCAAAGATAAATGCCCAGTGTTCTTCGCTTAGATGTCGAACGTTTTTTTTAGCTTTGAAAGTTTTACAGTCAACTTACCAATAAGTTGCTCATACTCGTCCAACTTTGCTTGAACGGCAGCGTCTTCTTTTGCTGTCTTACGTTGTTTACCCGAAAGGGCAGCCATTCCTCCTTGGATGAACTCATCTTTCCAACGGTAATACAGAGTCTGGCTAATGTTATGTTGTCGGCAAATCTCGGCGATGGATTGTTCCCCCTTCAGCCCCTCCATCACAATATTCATTTTCTCCTCTGCTGACCATTTGCGACGTTTCATGTTCCGTTCCCTCCTGTTAGCTATGATTATATCAAAAGGGATACCTCTACACATCTTATCGTCGCATTTTAGATTGGGGCACTATATACCAATAATCAGGAAGAAGAAAGTGAGCTGGGACTGTTAAAAGAAATTCTACAAGAAAAACTAGAACCTGTTAAATAAGCAATAAGAGAGCAAGATTGAAAGTTATTTCATTGAGCTGGTTTTTCTTTTATTGGTTATATTGGTAATCCTATCATTTTTATTTTTTGCATCAGGAGTTATGAATATGTGGAGTTGGATTAAAAAGATATTCAGCTTGTTTGGAAAGAAGAAACAGGAAGATGAACAAACTGAAGAATTGGCAGAACCTCTTACGAACGATAAAAAGGAAGAAAATGAATCTCAAACGCTTACAGATATGGAGCATAAATCGGGAGTAGTAGTATATAGGAAACGACTGCCTAAAGTCCCTGGAAGGAAAAAGGCGAGAAAAACGCCTGTTCATGTAATTGACAAAGAATTACTTAAACTACTTGATCATCGTAATGATTTATCTGTTGAATCTGTCAGTTTATCAGGAAGTTACTCGCCGAAAATCCCTTTACGTACTCATCAAATTCAATTATATAATGCCTTAAAGTATATTCTTTGATTGGAGAAAATACGGTCGATGAAAGCCTAGAGAAGTTATTGGGTGAAAAGCAATATGTCATTCATCAACTTATGGGAACAGGAATGAATCGAGGCGATATGTTGCGTCTTTTGATTGAAGAAGAGGAAAAAGCGTCGTTAGTAATGGCAAATTAAATAAGGACAAAATGGATGAAAAATACAAAATCGTTTTTAAAAATAGGAGTGGCATAAAGTGTATAGAATTTTGCATTGCGGTAAGTCGTTAGAGAACTACTACCTCGAAATCTGGACAAGGTTGGAGCAGTTTTTAAAGGGAATAAAAAAGCCCCTTTCTGTGTAGTTACAGAAGGGGAAGTAAAAGAGGTGTGCCTTATACACTGCTACCTCTCTATATAGAGGTAGTAAAAAAGGGAGTCATATTATAAACGGAATAAAAAGGTAGAAAGTTTCAATTTTTTGGATATATAAATAAAAAAATCCCCTCCCGGCCACCAACCGGGTAGGGGTCCCTGCTTACTTCCTATAAAAATAATTTACCATGAGCAGGGGGAATTAGGTATGCAATTATCGTTTTTGCCGAAGATTAACCGGAGGGCTACACAGCGCCGCGTAGAAGAAGCGTTGAAGACGGCACGTATTTATCGTCAGATTGGTTTTGTTCGTCGTGAAATCGAGATGACGCCTGCTTATGAAGCTCGGTATCACGGTGCGACCAACAAGACAAGTGACCAGGTGGCTGAGTTTGCCACATGGAATGTGGACGAGGAAGAAAGGGTCCGAAGGCTTACAGTGCGCGTTGAAAGAGCGGTTAAGCGTCTACCGAAACGTCAGCGTCAAATCATCGAGAAGCGCTATTTAGAAGATGAGGATGTCTTTGATTATATTGTCTGCACAGAGTTAGGAATGTCAGAGAGTACGTATGGAAGACAGAAAGCAAAGGCCGTATATTAGCTTGCATTCATGTTGAATCTGGAAGTATTGGCTGATGAGCCGGTGTCAGCATAAAAAATCCAGTGAAGGCTTTTTTACGGAAAGGTAGTAGCAACATTTTCCTTCAACCTTTCGTTTAGAAAGTAGAAAGCTAAAGGAGGATGTAAACATGAAAAAACAAATGCTAATTGGTTGCTTAGTGGTGTCTTGTGGTTTACTTTCTGTTAATCCTGTCATTGCAGAACCTGTTGCAGCAGCTGTTACAAAACAAAGAGCTGTAGATCCTACACAAATCAAAGCAATAAACGAAAAGAATATCATTTCGTTAATTGTAGAAGCAAAAAAACGATATTTTTACGCTGATGGTGGTGGCAAGGGAAAAATGGAAGTCTTCAATGTAAAAAATTCTGAGTATCGATATCTTTCTTCTGATATTGGCACAAGAAAAAAGCTACTTGATTATTTAATGAAGACATTCACAAAAGAAGCAAGTGAAGCATATATAAAAAAGCGCTTCATTGAGTACAAAGGAAGAATGGCACAGGTAAATGCGGATACAGGAAACATTCTAGAATTTGATAAAGCAACAGCAAAACTGACTAAAAGCTCTTCAACAACTAAGGAATATAAATTATCAATCCCTTATCCTGATAATCAATCAAAACCGGAAATTAAAACAATAAAAGTAAAAAAAGTAAATGGTGTATGGCGAATTGCTACGCCGCCAGAAACGCTTTTTTAAAGAACAGAAGATAGTGTCAGAAGATAAGCGAAGGAGGCCGTTCCGAGGGGAGCGGTCTTATTTATGAAACTTTTTCTTTTTTTTCACGTTTGATTTTATTAGGGAAAGGATGTGAAGAAAATGGAAAAAAACGAGAAGTATCTTAGAGCAAAAAAAAGAGTAAAAGCGCTAAAAGGGTTTTATATTCATTTGGTTGTTTTTATTTTAGTTAACATCGGTTTGTTTTTTATTGATTTGCTATTTTCCCGTGATAGTACTTGGTTTTATTTTCCTTTGTTCGGATGGGGGATTGGACTACTCGCTCACGGCATAACAGTTCTGGGATTTGGAGGATTATTCGGTTCAGAATGGGAGAAAAAGAAAATTCAAGAGTTTATGGACAAGGAATAGGCACCCACGCGGTGCTTTTTATTTTGCTTTGGAGGTGAATGGCAACATGGAAATACGGAAAGTACCAGTAAGTAGCATTAACCCAGCGCAGTATAATCCACGTGTTGAACTGTAGCCTGGAGATGAAGAGTACGAGAAGATGAATCGGAGATTCGCTTATCTGTTTCTCATTTTTTTGAATTTATTCATTCGTGTCCTGAGAAAGTATTATCCAGAATTGGTTGTTTGAAACATCGAAATCTCAAAGCAAATTTATATAACGATATAGGTCAAAATAAATAACGATTGTTGTCGATGTCGTCGACATCTAATCCTGCAAAAAAGGTGGGGGATCGACGACATGTGGTTTTGGTTTAAATACGTATAAACATGGAAGTTGGCGATAGGACGTAAAAAATAGCTTATCATATGGCGTATGTTTATATTTTGGTGTGAGAACTAAAAAAACGTTATGCCGCAAGGGTTCTCATTATGTATGTTTTCATGTAAAATGGGTTTGTAGCTTACCTATGAGGAATTGAAACCTTTCGCAATTTCCATCCCGTCCCAATAGGTTAAGTTTGTAGCTTACCTATGAGGAATTGAAACTGATGTTCCAAAAAGTTTGGATGACATTCCAGAAGAGTTTGTAGCTTACCTATGAGGAATTGAAACTCGTATACTTCGCCAATTCCGCGACCGCGCTCCCCGGTTTGTAGCTTACCTATGAGGAATTGAAACTGATTTATAGAGACTTAAATGGTATCATTAATCATCATTAGATTTATTTGAACGTAGTGGGATATAAAGTTTAACAGTTGTACTTTGTAGTAATTATCTGAACGTAGTGGGAAGAAGGTCGCTGCTTATAGTAGCGGCTTTTTATTTAGAAAAATTTCCCTCATTCCTATCGTAAGAGGGCTTGGGATGTTTAGCTTTTGTACGAGCGAGTGAAAGAGAAGACCCGGCGCAAGGCCGGGTTTTTGTTTGATCACATTTTTGACCACATACTTAGTTTATTTCTTTCCTTTTTATTCTCTCTCCTCTTGCAAAAACTTGAGATAAACAGAGATATTTAATTTTATTTACCTTTGTTTTTCCAAATTGTTTCGCAACCCTTATTCTTATAACATAAAGCAAAAAAATGCTTCGGAGAGAGGAAACGCTTGATATATAAGATTTTTTCTCCTTGCGCTGAAGCTCCGCGAGCTTCTTGTTACGCAGGCGGTGAATGCTTCGACTTTTGCGTCTGTTGGGGTCAATCGTAAAATCGTCTACTGCCCACTTTGTGTTGAAATACTTCTTTATGCTTATATGGATAACAGACGTTCGCATGCCCTTCCTTTCGGGCCTGATGTGCGCTCGTGGCATATGGCCTGTATGCTCTGGGTGTGTATGAGGAAACGAAGCTTCAAACGTGTACATCATCTTCGAATGGAAAAGCCTCCCCTGCCCCTTTTTGTTTGAAGCAATGCTAACGTAAATCCTGTAAATCCATAGGTTATTCCTCAACTTTCTACAAGTGGTTCGTAATGAAGTATGTATCTGGATTGATAGTATTAGCAGTCATTTTTGTTTTACAATACCATTTTCCAACAAAATAAAGAGTATTAAAATAAAGGGTATTGATGTAAAATATAGAAAATAGAGGCGGTAGAGGTGTTGAATGGTGTTTTCAATAAAAAAGTGGTATCAAAATACAAAAGAAAAGGATAAAATCCGAGTCAATACTTTAGGGAGATTGCTCCATACCTGCACTTTTTTACCTCTAGTCATGTTTTTAATCATGTTCATTCCTAAAAATTATGGGTGGACAGTATTTTTTCTCTTCTCTGTGATTATGATTTTCTTCGGCTATAAAACAGAGGATGCTGTTTTTCGACTTCTAGGTAAATACAGTTTTAAGATTATAAAACAGCCATATTATTATATTATTTCTTTACTTGTGATTTTTAGCTTTGCATACTTTGGATTAGGGATGTTCCATTGAGATTTTTACATACAGTACTTCCTTATCATTAGATCATGTTTTTTACTATGAGAAATTTCCTATTATTGCTTTTAAACAACAGATGAAAGGTTGAGTAAAAAATGAAAAAAGCTTGGGCGATTCTATCAATTCTGGTCACAATGTTAATTTTAGGATCAGTAGAAGCGTATGCATCTGTCGCTTCTCCTCTCACTATTCAAGTCAACGGTTCTACCGTTGCTACGCCACCGGGTATACACGTAGTAAATGGCCAAGTTATGGTTCCTATTCGGTGGGCTGCCGAACAGTTAGGTGCTCGTTCTATCAAATGGGATCCTAAAACACGTGATATATTCATTCAGACAGAAGACGTTACGGATAAGATAGCGAAATTAGCCTCCTATAATAGAGCATTGGAAACATATGAGGCAAGTAAAGAAGCAGAAATGTGGCCTCTTACAGAAAATGCAAAAAAGGCATGGCTTTTTCTTCAAAACCAGCCCTTATTCCATCGCGATCACGAATTGGTTTTGAATCTTCCGGATTCATCTCTTAAACGAGTGATTTCAATTACAGTCAATCGTGAATATGTTTCTTATGCCGTTAATAGTGCAGAAAATCATAATGGGCATTTTTATATTCCTATGGATTGGCTGGAGCAATTATTTTGGGCAGATGTTCAGTATAACAAAGAAACAAATCAACTTTTTATTCAAGCGCCAAACAAAGCGGAGATTGAGCAGCAACTAGCAGCGGTCGAAGATGCTCTTGTTGCTTCTACACCTGAAGAAGCAATGAAGCTATGGGGACGTGGCGAGCAGACACGGAGCGGAGCTCTTCAATACGCTGTATTATCACCAGAGCTTCGGAAAAAGGCTGAAGAACGTGTTCGTGAAAAAAATTGGACAACTGGAGGATCAAGTCCCTGGGTTGGGCCCATCACAGTCAAAGAAGAAAAGAAACTTAGCGAGACAGCCGTAGAATATACAGTGACTTATCCAGAAATCACTTCTTTTGGCTCGACTCTAGGTACTGAAAAATTTATTATCGAAAAACTTACGGTAGATGGTAAAGAAGGATGGTTTATAACAAGGCTGTTGTATGCTAATCCATATTATTCAATCATACCTGGTGAAACACAGCCTATTGAAGAAGAAATAAAGTGGTCTCCATTGCCTGAATAAATCGTTTATGAACCTCTCCCACTTCTATAAGTGGAGGGAGGTTCATTTTTATTTCCAAGTTATTTCGCAACCCTTATTCTAAAAACTAATGCAGGTGTTTTCGAGTTCCATATTGATCGATTGTGCCTGTGAGAAAAAAATATAAGCAAAAACGTAGTCGAATTATCAATGGTTTATGGTGCATGCTGGAAGATAATGAGGTAAGGGATGTTTAAAAATTTCACAAAACGATCATAGTTTGATAACAATTCATTTTTATAATGTGAAAGGTAACTTCTACGATATTTATATGATAAGTAGAAAGATCCAACGGAAACAAAGAGTGGTGTTTAATAAAGCAGATAACAACCAATTCTATGAAGGAAAGAGGCTATGAAAACGAAAAAAACAGGGATTAAGCAGCTAGTAATGACAGGATTGTTTTCGGTGTCTTTAACAAGTGGATTCGCCCCGTTTTTTTCTGGAACGGCGGAAGCAAGCAGGAATTTTACGGATGTATCCAACGTATCATGGGCAGTACCAAGCATTTATAATCTTTATGAAAAAGGGATAGTAAAAGGAACAACCGCAAACACATTCTCGCCGAACAAAAAGATAACTCGCGCAGAATTTGCTGCGATTTTATCAAGGGCGATAGAAAAAGAAGAAAATATACATACCTTTCCATTTATAGATGTAGCGGAAAGCAGTTGGTACTATAAACCAGTCAAAAAAGCATACCAAATGGGAATCGTTAAAGGTGTATCAGACACCCGCTTCGCTCCAGAGCGTCCGATTACGCGGGAAGAAGCAGCTGTAATTATCGCCCACACGTTTAACTATTCTCATTCCGATCGGCAGTTGCCGTACTTGGACAAAGCCAAAGTGAGTAACTGGGCTATTGATAGCGTACAAGCAGTTGCACAAAGACAAGTTTTTTTAGGAGACGATGGCTATTTCAATCCACAGAAAGAATTAACACGTGCTGAAGCGGCTGTTATATTGCAGAAAGCATTGTTCGGTTCCGTGCCAAAAACAGAACCGGTACGCCAGGTAGCATCTCGTACGGATTCTCGTCTTGATGAGTTGGTGATGCGCAAAGTCGAGCCGTTGCTTGGCACGCCGTATCGTTGGGGTGGTACAACACCTAAAGGATTTGATTGCAGCGGATTTACACAATATGTATACAAATCCCTTGGTGTTGATTTACCACGCACCACAAGCCAGCAATTCGAAAAAGGAACGTCTGTTTCTTTAAAAAACATGCAGCCAGGCGATTTGCTTTTCTTTGATACTGGAGACGGAAAAATATCGCATGTAGGTATCTATGTGGGCCAGGGCCGAATGGCGCATGCAGCCAGTGGTCAGGGCGAGGTGAAGATAAATGATATCGACTGGTATTTGTCTCACTACAAGGTGGTTGGTGTGAAACGATATCTATAGGTATGAACAAAAAAGCGCAGAAGTGTAGGAGACTTTTGCGCTTTTTTTGTATGCCTGGCATGGGTGCTGTCTGTAGGGTGAAAGTCTCGCATGGCGAAGGTAGCAGTCTCTATTTGTCGTATATTAGTGCGCTTCTCCATACAGATTAAGCAGCACAACGCCCAGAATGATAAAAATAATGCCGGTTATTTTTGCCGCCGTCAGCGATTCTTTAAAGAGAAAAACGCCGATAATGGCGATGATCGCTGTTCCCAGACCGGACCAGATAGCATATGCTAAGCTTACATCGATTTTTTTCAATGATATTGTTAAAAAAGAAAGACTGGCCACATAAAAAATGCCCATCATTATGGATGGGAGTATTTTAGTAAATCCCTGTGCAAGTTTCATACATGTCGTTCCGGCGACTTCAAAACCAATCGCAAGAATTAGATAAATCCAATGCATGGATATCTCCCCCTCTCTTATTTTAAGGATAAGTGAACAACTGACTGTTCTCTCGACAGAGCTTTCTGGGTTGAACCGCCAACGAGCATCCATATCTTTATGAGCGTACCCTCCGACAGTTTTCGTCGTACACCATTTTTACCTATTGGTACAGGAATCATTTTACGTAGTAGCTAATTCCCTACCACAACTCCGTATGATTCCGGTATCAAAGAAAAAACGTTCTTACTATACTTATATTATCTTTTGTCTTACTATCCTACAAGGGGATGGTAAGACAAAATTTGCTTGTAAAATTTCCATTTTACAATCTAGTAATTTATTGGTATAATCTTCTTAAGCGCAGGGTCTTTTGGCTGCGCGAAGTTTACAACTGAATCATTTTACTACTAGGGGTGTCCGGGAGTCCGGGCTGAGAATGAAACACGCGTACGTTTCTAAACCCTTGGGACCTGATCTGGATCATACCAGCGTAGGAAAGTAGTTTGCATGCGTAATGTTTGCGTCTTCCCATCTATTGCGGGTGTGCAGATGTTTTGTTAAGAAGAGCCGGGTCCTTGTGAATCCGGCTTTTTTGATATATTCATCTGCGGCACGGTTATGATCCTTGTCTTGTCCTTTTGCAATGTATTCAAATTGGAAAAGGAGGATAAAGGTAGTATGGAACAAGTAAGAAATTTAACTGTCGAAAAATTCCCAAATAGCAAAAAAGTGTATGTGGAAGGGTCAAGGCCCGATATTCGGGTGCCGGTGCGTGAAATTGCCTTAAGCCCTTCAAAAAGCGGAGAGGCGTTGCAGGAAAATAAGCCGGTTCGCGTATACGATACGAGCGGTCCTTATACGGATGAGACGTATAGCGTAAATATAAGGGAAGGATTGCCGAAAATTCGCCGTACTTGGATTGAGGAGCGTGGCGATGTAGAAGAGTATGAAGGAAGAAAAGTAAAGCCGGAAGATAATGGCTTTCGTTCGAGTGTCGACCGGGCTGTGCAGGAAGAATTTCCAGGATACGCACGCCGTCCGCTTCGTGCAAAGAAAGGAAAAAATGTCACACAGCTTCACTACGCGCGGCGTGGTATCATTACGCCAGAGATGGAGTTTGTCGCTATTCGCGAGAATATGGCCCCCGAATTTGTAAGGCAGGAAGTGGCGGCGGGTCGGGCGATTATTCCAGCGAATATTAATCATCCAGAAAGCGAACCGATGATTATCGGGAGAAATTTTCATGTAAAAATTAATGCGAATATTGGGAATTCAGTCGTTACTTCTTCCATTGAAGAGGAAGTGGAAAAAATGACATGGGCGATTCGCTGGGGTGCCGATACGATTATGGATCTTTCCACCGGCAAAAATATTCATACAATACGCGAGTGGATTATCCGAAATTCTCCGGTTCCGGTCGGTACGGTTCCCATTTATCAAGCATTAGAGAAAGTGGGAGGAAAAGCGGAAGAATTAACATGGGAAATTTATCGGGATACGTTAATTGAGCAGGCTGAACAGGGAGTCGATTATTTTACGATCCACGCCGGGGTATTATTACGCTATATACCGCTCACAGCCAAACGCGTCACAGGAATTGTTTCACGCGGTGGGTCTATTATGGCTGCATGGTGTTTGGCGCATCATCAAGAAAACTTTTTGTATACGCATTTTGAAGAGATCTGCGAGATTATGAAAACGTATGATGTTGCGTTTTCGTTAGGGGATGGACTGCGGCCTGGAAGTATTGCTGATGCAAACGATGAAGCGCAGTTTGCTGAGCTGGAAACGCTTGGAGAACTTACCAAAATCGCATGGGAGCATGATGTACAGGTAATGGTGGAAGGGCCTGGACATGTACCCATGCATAAAATTAAGGAAAATATGGATAAGCAACTCGAAATTTGCCAGGAGGCTCCTTTTTATACATTGGGGCCGTTGACAACAGACATTGCCCCAGGGTATGACCACATTACTTCTGCGATTGGTGCGGCGATGATCGGATGGTACGGAACGTCCATGCTGTGTTATGTTACGCCAAAAGAGCATCTTGGTTTGCCGAACAAGGAAGATGTGCGCCAGGGAGTCGTCACATATAAGATTGCGGCCCACGCAGCGGATCTGGCCAAAGGACATCCCGGAGCACAGGTGCGCGACGACGCTCTTTCAAAGGCGCGGTTTGAGTTTCGCTGGTACGATCAATTCAATCTTTCGCTTGACCCGGAAAGGGCGAGGGAATACCATGATGAAACACTGCCGGCGGAGGGCGCAAAGACCGCTCATTTTTGTTCCATGTGCGGCCCGAAATTTTGTAGTATGCGCATTACACAGGACATTCGGGCATATGCGGAAAGCAAAGGATTGGATATGCAAGACGCACTGAGTGAAGGGATGAAAGAAAAGGCCAGGGAATTCCGTGAAAGTGGAAGTGAAATTTATCGGTGAAACAAGTAAAAGAAATTGAAAATCGGATCGCAATGCTATCGAGAGAGATTCTTTTGTTAAAGAAGCAGTTACGGACGATACAGGATACATGTAAACATGATTTTAAAGAAGACGCGTATGTGCGGACATGCAAAAAGTGCGGATTCTCTGAGGCGCTTTATTATTAAGAGTTCAAGAGCTAAGCAAGCTTGAAGGCATCTGCAAAATTTATAATGGCAGATGCCTTTACGTCTTTGGTAAAATTACCTATCTTTTGTTGCTAGAAATCTAGGTGTACTGCTCTAACAGAGTTTCCAATTAACAATATCAGATGGAGGCGGTAACGAGTGTTACCCGTCTTAGAGAGAAAAGAATCAGTCATATTTTGATATTGAAAAAAAAGTTCTAATTGACAAAAAACAAAGAAACGAGTATATTCTAATTAACGAAATTATAGCGACAAAATTAAAATATCGGAAAATGATAAAAAGTTATTTTTTTACCCTATTAACGACTATATAACGACAAAACAGGAGGTAACAGAGAATGACCAATAGAATAAAGAAAATAGTCACTCACATTGTAGAAGTACCGCTTAAAAACAAGTGGCAAATTTCTTTGTATTCTGCAAACATAAGACAACATGCTATTGTAGAAGTAATTTTGGAAAATGGCATTCACGGCTTCGGTGAAGCCGCTCCATCTCCGGCCTTCATGGGGGAGACGGCAGAAACAATTAAGCTGGTAAACGACCTTTATTTAGCACCGGCGTTGATTGGCTTGCCTGTTGACGAAATAGCGGTTGCACATACGAAAATGAATCAGGTGATTTACGCACAAACAGCAGCAAAATCAGCGATTGACATCGCGCTTCATGATGCATGGGGAAAAACGTTGAACCAGCCGCTCTATAAATTGATGGGTGGAGAAACTAGAAAAACGGTTCCACTCACATATGTGGTGGGTATTAAGAATAATGAAGATGCTTACGAAGAAGCCATACGACGAGTGAATGAAGGATTCAACGTGATCAAAATTAAAGTTGGAAATGAGCCGAAAAGAGATATCACTTTAGTGAATCTAATTCGTAAAGCGATAAGCGATTCAGGAAAAGAGGCAAAGATTCGCCTGGATGCGAACCAGGGATATGATGTACCGACTGCAATTAAAGTGATTAAGGAACTTGAGGAGACGGGCGAAATTGAGTCGGTTGAACAGCCAGTTCGAAAATGGAACATTTTCGGTATAAAAGAAATCCGTGAAAAAGTAAAAACACCAATCATGATCGATGAAACGGTCTTTAGCCCTGAAGACGCGATGAATGCCATCAAACTTGGCATCGCTGATATTATCAATTTGAAAGTTTGTAAAGTAGGCGGAATTTATCAATCTCGAAAGATTGCTGCATTGGCGGAAGCGGCAGGAATGTCCTGTACGGTTGGAAGCAACTTGGAGCTCGGTATCGGCATTGCCGCAAGTGCCCAATTTGTTACAAGTACCCCAGTTGTCAAAAATCCGAGCGACTTTATATGTGGAGCTTATTTGCATGAATATGACATTACTGAAACGCCTATGATGGATCTAGTGGAAAACGGAGCGATGAAAGTCTCGGACAAGCCAGGATTAGGCATTGATGTCAACATCTCATTACTTGGGAGAGAGTCTAAATGAACATCTCGATTGAACGACTGCAAAATGATTTAGAAAAGTATGCACGTTATGGAAAAGATCCAAACAACGGCATAACAAGACCAAGTTTTTCGGAAGCGGATTTTGAAGTAAGGGACTTATTTATTAACGAACTCAAACAACTCGGACTTGAAGTAAAAGTGGACGGTGCCTCTAACATATGGGGGTTGATGAAGGGAAATGGTCGAAAAAAGGGAACGATTGTCATTGGTTCTCATCTTGACACCGTACCTAACGGGGGAAAATATGATGGTGCTTTAGGTGTCTTAGTCGCAAAAGAAATCATTCGAACATTAAAAGACCATAATATCATGCTGAATCATGATCTTGAAATTGTATCGTTTACCGCTGAGGAACCAAACGATTTTAATGTGTCCACTATGGGCAGCCGCAGTTTTACTGGAAAATTACTTCCTGAACACCTGATGGATGTGACAGATTCGAAAGGCACACGTTTGGCCGACTGTTTTCAAAAAGCAGGCGGCGGCCTAGAGTATTTTTCCGAAATGGCTCAAGCCAAGAAAGACAAAAAAGCTTTTATTGAGCTTCATATCGAACAAGGTAAACGTTTGGAGCAACAAAATATTTCAGTTGCTTCCGTTGATAAAATTGTCGGTATTTACCGCGATCAAGTGACTGTTATCGGCCAGGCAAATCATGCCGGAACGACGATGATGGAACATCGCTTTGATGCGCTTACAGCAGCGGCAGAAATGGTGCTCATAGCAGAAAAGCTTGGAAGAGAGGACGCGAAAGATACCGTTTGTACGGTTGGAAAGTTTAACGTTTTTCCAAATGCAGCAAATATAATACCGGGAAAAGTAGAGTTTATTCTCGAAGTACGTGGAGAAACGGAAGAAGATATTCAACGGCTTGTAGCCAATATTAAAGCGGAATGGAAAAAGATTAGAAAGGCACGTCAAGTGGACGTTAAAGAGCAAAATATTCTTAACCAAAAACCTGTTCATTTAGATATGGATATTGTTGCTTGTATTGAAAAGGCAGCACAGGAACGTCATGTGCCAATTGTAAGATTGGCAAGTATGGCCGGACATGATGCAAGCCATATGGCTGATATTTCAAAAACGGCGATGATTTTTGTAAAAAGTATCAACGGAAAGAGCCATTGTCCACAAGAATATAGTACCCCGGACGATATTGAAATTGCCAGTAATGTGATGCTTCAAGCTATTTTGAACGTAGATGAGCAACTTGATTAAAACAAAAAAGGAGGATTTTTATGATTCATTCCCCTTCGCTCTGGGGGCTTGTCCCCCTTATCGTTTTTATTATCCTAATATTCAGAAAATGGAATCCGATCGCTGCCATTTCCGGTGCCATTATTTTTGGAGCGGTTATGAGCGGTGCAAGTTTAATGGATGTTGCAAAGGTCATTGGGAAAAACGGGCTGACAGATTTTATCGCTTATATTGGTCTGGTTATTTTGGCGGGCGGCGGACTTGGAAAAATTGCGGAAAAAACAGGAGTTGCCCGTAATATTGTGTATTTTATTATGAATAAAGTCGGCATTAATACGCCCAATAAAGCAATGATTAGCACAATGATAGCATCATCTTTATTAGCTGCATTATTAGGAACGTTGGCAGGTGCGAATGCCATTGTTGCACCCGTACTTATCCCGGTAGTGGCAGCGGCTGGATTATCATCGAGCGTTGTAGCAATTATTTTTCACGGCGCAGCGGCGGCGGGGATTTTAATCGGACCATTTACTCCGCCAGTAGTTACATTAATGGAATTGACAGGATTAACGTATCCTCAAGTGCTTTTGCATGCTGGTCTTCCGGTTGCCATCATTATATGGTTATGCACATTCGTTTATTCAAAAATGATTCTGAAGAAGTCTCTTATTGAGCATTCTTATCCGGAAGAAGATTTAAGCGGTTTCAATCAGAAAGAACTGGAAGTGGAGCTGAAACAAAAAAAAATTACAACTCAGGCAACAGTTGCCTTTTTAGTAACGCTCATCGCATCTATTGTATACGGTATCATGATTAAAGGCGGATCAACGTATACGATTGTCGTCATTTTATTAACAGCCATTATAACTGGTCTTGCCGGCAGAATGTCACCGAATCAAATTGCTGATACATTTGTAGAAGGTGCAAAACCATTGCTGTGGATCTTCATTCAATTTGTTTTATTTACGCCATTCATTTATTTTACTGAAAAAATGGGAGGTTTTGAAGCGCTTAAAAACTTGCTTCTTCCTTATGTAGAGAATGGCGGACAAGCTACAATGGTGATATTAAGCACGATCGTAAACATTGCGGGTATTCCTGGTGCAGCGGTTGCACACTCCATTCTTATGCATAAGATGTTCATTCCAACTGTCATGGACTTGCATATTCCGATGTCTGTCTGGGTGTTGGCACTACTTGTCGGTTCACAAATGCCGTTCTTCTTGTATCCGACCGGAGATGCTTTAGGAGCAATGGGACTTGCTCGCTCAAAAGATCTTAAGAATGTAATTATCTTCGGGGTGTTTGTAACCATTATTGTCGTTTTATTTATTGTTATACGTGTGTTATTTTTGTAAACTATGACGGATAAAGAGGTGGCTTAATATGGACTGGCAGAAACTTAGAAGAGATGTAGAGAGAATAGTGTCACAAGTCGATGGAAAAGTAAGTGTTGCCATTGAAACAGATGAGGGCCACATTTTGATTAATGCAAATGATCCGCTTCCGTCTGCAAGTTTGATTAAAATTCCAATCATGATTGCAGCATATCGTCAAGCACAAGAAGGTAAATTGAACTTGTTCAGTGAATATTCCTTCCTACCCGAAGATAGGGTAGGAGGGATGGGCGTTCTTTCTCATCTTTCACCTGAACTCCGCTTAACATTAAAAGATCTGATTTCGCTTATGATCATGATTTCTGATAATACGGCAACCAACATGGTCATTCGCAATGTTGGCATGGATACTGTGAATCAGTTAGCGGCTGATTTAAACTGTGGACAAACCGTTTTGGTACGGATGATGATGGATCATGAGGCGGTCAAACGAGGTAAGGATAATATGACATCGGCCAGTGATATCGTTCGCTTTTTGAAGGAGATAGTAGAAGGAAGTATATTAAATGAAGAAAACAAAAAAGCTGTTTATGATACTCTTTTAAACCAACAGTTTCATACAAAATTGCCTGCCTTGATTACAGGCGGTTTTTCCCTTCATGCTACTCTTGCTCATAAAACGGGAGAACTTCCAGGAACCGAACATGATGCTGGCATTTTCTGTTTTAATGGAAAGTATGCTTATGTAGCTGTTTTAACAACAGAACTGTCTGATAATGCTTCTGGCCAACGGGTGATCGCTCAAGTGGGAAAACTTGTTTTTGATTACTTGCGTGCATAAGAACCAAAGGGAAAGGGAAACTTTTATTTGATTTTGTAATTTTTCAGCGGTTTAATATTAAATATAAAGTTTTTTGTACAGAATCGAAAAAGCGAATTTTATGTTAAACAATTTCTTATGATTTTTGTTACCGTTGGAGGATAAAATGGTTGTTCATATTGCAGTGATCGGTTCTGAAAAAATGGTTCATGAAATCATCCGTTTAAATCAGAATGAACGTATCGGTATTAAACCTTTCATTTATGAAAAACCTGAGGAAAGTTTGAAACTTGTTGAAAAAGCAAAGGGCTGTACGGTTCTTTTTTTCACAGGTCCCATTCCTTATTATATGGCAAAAGGTAAAATTGAGGAGTACAATTTGCATGCTGTTTACATTCCCTTTGACGAACTGGCCTTTTCTTTGTCTTTATATCATATACAGCATGCTTTCGGTATTTATCCGTCAAAGCTTTCTATTGATATTCCAAAAAAAGAAGTGGTCTATAATATATTTCATGAATTGGGACTAGACACTACGTCAATTTTTATTAAAGAGTTTGAAGACAAAATGAATCAACATAGGTATACAGATGAGATCGTTCAATTTCATTACGATTTTTGGAAGAAAGGTGAAACTTCATTTGTTTTGACAAGCGTGCAGTCTGTTTACAATGAACTGCAGAAACTAAATATTCCAAGCCTTCGTATGATGATCCCACGAAAAAATATGATCGCTACACTTGAACAAGCTGTAACAATAGGAGAGCTTTTACTAAGTAAATCTTCACAAATTGCGGTTGGAATCGTTCAAATAGCTGATCAACATGATCAGGATCATTATGATGTAAAAGAATTAAAAGCTACTATATTTGGATTTCTTACAGAGTTCGCTCGAAAGATGAATGCGTCTGTTAAAACGGTCGATGAACGCACGTTTATGATTTATGGAACAAGGGGCGGTGTTGAACAGCTAACGGATCGATACCGTGTATTTCCTTTATTGAATCATGTAAAAGAAATGAAAGATGTGAACATCAACTTTGGTTTTGGTTTCGGTATTACGGTGACAGAAGCAGAGGAACATGCGCAAATTGGCTTGTATCATGCAAAAAAACTGAACGAACACAGTGTTTTTATTGTAACGGAAGAAAAGAAAGTAATTGGGCCATTAAATAAAAAGATAACAAAAATGTTTGAGCTGCAGAGTCAGGATGAGCGTATTCTTGCAATAGCTAAAAAAACCGGTATTAGTGTTTCAAGTATATCAAAAATAGTGAATTTTACCAATCTGCGTCACAATCATGGTTTTTCCGCGAATGATCTGGCTGATTACTTGCAGTTAAGCAGGCGCAGTGCGGAGAGAATGTTAAAAATACTTGTAGAGAAGAATTATGCAGAAATATCTGGTGAAGAACAGCCTTATCAAAAAGGAAGACCACGCTCAATTTATAAAATGAACTTCTAGTTGCCGCCATAGCCGCTCAGCTATTATTTCGCTTTCAATTCAGTGAAGAAGATCTGATGCAATTCAGGTCTTTTTTTTATTTAGTGGACACATTTCATTCGTTCCTCTGATTTTTATCTTTATTATTTGTTTTGTGATGCATATCATTTTAGTCAATTTAGGCTGTGTAGTATGTTTATGATTTTATAAATAGGAATAATAAACTATTTATTTTAGTATAATATGACTATAAACAAAGACAAAAAATGATACGGTTGAACTAATTGGTAATCCTTGCTAAAATGTTTCGTGTAGGTTAACAGTATAAAGGAGGAATTTTATGTTTAAACATATCCGCCCTCAAATTTCTGCGCTGAAACTTATAGAAAGAGGAACTAACATCGAGTTTAAGGGAAGATTTAAAGATACACTTGCCTACAATCATTTTACAGAAGAAGATGAAAATACTCTGTTTCAAGTGAGGGAAATAGTACAGGAATCAATCTCAGAAGCCGCTGATCTTTTTCATAAATATCTTATCGAGTTGAAGGAAGAAGGGGAACAGGAGATTCATAGCGAGGAAATCAAACGATACCTCTATATTTTCTTTAACGAAAAAAGGGATAAAGAGTACGTAGATAAAATTATTCCTTTTTTTAATGAACTGCGGATAAGACGTTATAATATAGGAAAGCTAATTGTGGCTTTCAATCAACTACATTTCTTTTTGCAAATGTCTTTATTCTCTAAAAAAACAATTTTGCCATCAACATATTTGCAATTAGCAGAAGCTTTGCAGCGTGCTATTAATATCGAACATCAAATATTAATTGAGGTGTATACAGAAAAGATTATTGAACAGGTAGCCGAAGGAATTGCACGATTGATGGATAAAAATTCCGAAGTTATGCAAATTAAAGAGCTAGTGAGGCAGCTTGATTTGCAAAATTCGGATATACAAACTGTCACTGCGGCAACGGAAGAAATGAAGGCTTCAATTATAGAAGTTGCAAATAATGCTGCATCTGTAGCAGAAAAAACCAAAACGGCCGTATCGAAAGCGACAGAAGGAAAACAGGTAATTGAAAAGGCACTTAACGATATTGTGCATACAGGAGAAACATTTGAAAGCATTGTCGATAAATTTTCTTCCCTACAAAATCATGTTTCTTCTATCGTCAATGTTGTTGAAATTATTCGAGGGATTGCCGATCAGACCAATTTACTTGCATTAAATGCTTCGATTGAAGCAGCCCGAGCAGGGGAGTATGGACGTGGATTTGCGGTAGTGGCCGATGAGGTACGAAAACTTGCAGAAAGTACGGTTGATTCCTTACATCAGGTTCATGTGAGTGTAGAAAATTTAAAAGTGTTTTCTTCAGATGTATCGAATACTGTCGCGATAACTGCTGAATCGATTAAAAAAGGAGTTGATGAGGCTGAATTGGCTCTTCCTATTTTAACGGAAATTACGGAAGATATTCAGCAAATTAATGAGGCAACCAGCCATACGGCAGCGATTTCCCAACAACAAGCAGCTTCTGTAGATGAAATTTCGCAACGCATGGTATCCATTAGCAAGCTTGCAGAAGAGATTGAAGAGTTAGGAAAGGATACAGGGAAAACTGTATATGAACTTAGTAAAATGACAGAGTTATTACGAACAGAAGTGTTCCATAATAATATTAAGTTGTCTACCAGGGCATTATTACAGCTAGCAAAGACAGACCATATTTTATGGAAATGGCGTATTTACAATATGATTCTTGGATATGAGATAGTACGTCCGGAAGATGTGTCTTCTCATAAGGTTTGTAGACTGGGTAAATGGTATTTTGATGCTACGACCCGTGAAAGATTGGAGAGTTATAAAAGTTTTAATTTATTAGATGTTCCACATCAACAGGTACATGAACAGGCACGATTAGCTGCGGAATCGTATAAGAATGGAAATATTCTTCAAGCCGAAAACCATTTGCGCTTACTTTCTAAAGCCTCTGAGGAAGTGTTATCGTACATTGATGATTTGTTAAAGTCGTTAGAATAAAAGCAAGTAGAGCTGTCTCAAAAGTTATGAGCCAGCCTCTTTGGTATGAAACGGTACATACATATAGAGACTTATTTCTTTTGTTCATGTTAGTTGGCATTAGCGTATGGGGGATTTTCACCTGGTCGCTCCATATTTCTCAAGGTTAAGCATGGGGTGTCGATGATTATGTTAAAGCCCCACCTTTTGGCATTTGTAGACCTCCTGGTTATGACATTTATTTTTTATAGAGTAAAAACAACGGAATTCATATTTGTTACTATTTGGTATATATAAGCTTCATTTTTTTTTCAAACGATAGGATAACGGACTGTCCGATCAGGCAGTCCGTTTGTATGTTTTGCTTGATGCTTCCGTGCAAAAAATTGATCATCCAGCACTGTGAAATTTCTAACATTAGATTGTGAGAAGCGTCAACCTTTTGTGGATTCCAGCCATTCGGCATAACATTCGTCACACAGAAGTTCATTGCGTTCAGTATTGGAATCATAAAAAGTAACGCAATGGGCATTTTGCATATCATGACCGCAATAATAACATGTATCAGCCATTGTGTACCTCCTTCATTTGTCCTGCGAAATTTATGGCTACCTTTATTTTTTTATATGGAACAGAAAATAATGAGGAGGAATGCAGATATCCATATTTTTCAAGATTTTTGTGTAGGATGATGGCTATTCGGGGTGCGTTCTGGAGAAGATATTCACCATTTCTGTTTTGCCTACATATGTTAATCAGGGCCACATTTTCATACAGGAGGAGTTGACACGATGCAATTTTATTATGGAGAAAAAATGCCGCTCCGGATTCTGGATGAAGGCGAATTTTGGAAACTACAGGAAGCAGAACATACACAGGTGATTCGCGCTTTGGTACCGAATCTGGAGCCTGTTTTTGTTCAGGCGCTCCAGGGTTGGGAACAGGCTTTTTCACAAACGCAAGCCGCTTTTGTCAGATATATTGAACGAGTCGTTAGATTAGGTCATCGTGTAGATTCGATGGTATACAATGAAATCATGCAGCTCGTATGCTGTGCGCTCGGACAGAGCCATCAGTTTGTTCAGTTATTAAATCAACTGGGAACGGAAAGTAGTGCATTAAAAAATAACCCGACTGCAGTCACGGTTTTGAATCATATTCGTCGCGAGTCCGAATACTTTATTGGAATCGCGGAAGCATTGTTGGGCCATTATGCGTATACGTAGGAGAACAAAAGGGATGAAGGAACTGACGTTTTAAGCATTCAGTTCCTTTTCTTCATGTGGCGACTATGTTGTGATATCGCCTGATTTATCCGGGTATAGCAACTTATATGCGCGCAGCGCCAATTGGAGCGCCAACTGGTTTTCTGGAGACATAAAATCTTGTCCAAGCAGTTCTTTGATTTTTTCTAGTCGATAATAGAGAGACTGTCTAACGATATAAAGTTTTTCGGCCGCAAGCTTTTTTGAGCCGTTGTTTTCTAGATATACCTTCAACGTGTAAAGGAGATCGCTTCCTTTAAGCCGATCTTCTTCAATTAATGGGCCGAGGTAACGATGCACAAATGATTCAAGAATATTACCTTCCTGAAGATGAATAAGCAACTGAAACACGCCCAGTTCATCATAAAAAATTAGCGGCTTTTGATAATAAGGGTACAGCAAAAGCGCCTGCGTTGCTTCCTGGTAACTGAGATGCGCATTTTTAAACTGGCGATAAGATTGTCCGACTCCGATGCGCAGATGAAAATGGCCGATTTTTTGGTTTGCGTTTGCCTCTTTGATATAGTCTAATACTTGTTGTAGTCTTTCTTTGGTTTGGAGTTTTTTCTTTGATTGCCCGAATGATGTCAAATCAAGGGCCATGACTACAAGCTGGTTATTTTTAAGAGTGATGAATGGACGAAAGGCATGCTGTTCAAAAGCGGAACGCAATAGCAAAGAAAGATGGAACCCTATCGATTCAAGCGATTCCTCTGAAATGCTTTCCTTCTCATTGGGAATGTGCTCAATTTCAAATAAGCAAACCCAGTAGTTCATTTTGTTGAGTTTGTTGTAATCCGGGCCAATAAGTGTTTTGATATGCTCTTCCTCGTTGAGTCGATTGTGCAATAAATCATTCACCCACAAATTTTCGGCATGGAGTTTTCGCTCTTCCATATAACGCTTTCGTAATAAATCCTGGGCGATAGAAAGAGAGGCCGAATCCAATAACAAATCATGATATTCGCTCGGCTCTTGTTTGCTCGCCATCGCGATTAATGCCCAGACTTGTCCCATGGCACCTACAGGCTGTAGAAGCATGGTTTTGTCTTCCTTTTTTAAACGATAAGAAGATAGATTGAAAGGATGCTGGCATAATTTTTGCAAATGTCCATAAAGAAAAGTCAGCCAATCATTTTGGGCAATCGGCTCCAAGGTGGGTATAAAAACCGGCTTTCCTTGGGTTGGGAGGTAAACGATTTGCGTTTTCGTACTGTCGTGCAGCAATTTTAAAACATTCAAAGCACCTTGAGAAGTAAGGGATAGACGGTGAAATTCCCTTGAAACACTTTCAAGCTTTTGTAGCATTTGATAATGGCGATTAATGATTAACGGGTGCAAATCCTGCGTGATATCCACAAAGCGGACCGTTTTCAGAAAGATAATCAGCGGAAAGTTATGCTTGTTGGCAAGCTTAATCATCTCGTCAGGAACGGACTCTACGTATTGCCCGATTTCTAAACATAAGCAGGAGACGTTCGCGTCTATTAATTTTTGCAGATAGGATGCGAAACGTTGTCCATCCGATTGAAAACCAATGCCGGTTGCCAGAATCATTTCTTCTCCGTGAATTAGGGTGTCAAAATGAGAGGTTTCAAGAATATGAACCCAGCGGATACGGCGATGCAACCCGTGTTTTCCGGCAATGATGCGTGCTTCTTGAAATAGGGGGCGCTTTAATACATCGTTTACTGTGAGTATAAATTCAGAATGCACTGCGATTCATCCCCATTCCATTCATTTTTTATTTTTAATGTTATTATAAGTTTAAAATAAATGGTATTATTTTTGACATTTTGTCTAGTGTAAGCGTTTCATAAGCTTTGCTATAGTGAAAGAAACGCTACAGCATGTAAACAGATGTAAGAATAATGGGGGTGTGTTTTATGACAATTGCAAAAGATAAAGTAATGACATTGAAAAATTTTGTAGGTGGTAAATGGGTGGAAGCTGCTACTTCTCGTTACGAGGAAGTACCTAACCCAGCAACAGGCGAAATTATTGCTTATGTTCCGATATCCTCACGGGAAGATTTAGACAGAGCGGTACAAGCGGCGAAGGAAGCGTTTAAAACATGGAAGAAAACACCGGTGCCGCGCCGCGCCCGGATTCTCTTCAAGTATCAGCAGCTCCTTGTTGAACATTGGCAGGAATTGGCTCGTCTCATTACGATTGAGAATGGCAAAAGCTACGAGGAAGCGTATGGCGAAGTGCAGCGTGGCATTGAATGCGTGGAGTTTGCGGCGGGAGCTCCTACGCTGATGATGGGCACCCAGCTTCCTGATATTGCCGCTGGGATCGAGTCCGGTATGTACCGTTATCCACTCGGGGTTGTAGGCGGTATTACACCGTTTAATTTCCCGATGATGGTTCCGTGCTGGATGTTCCCGCTGGCGATTGCTTGCGGAAATACGTTTGTGCTAAAGCCGTCGGAGCGTACGCCGCTTTTGGCGAACCGTCTTGCCGAACTGCTTATGGAAGCCGGGCTTCCGGATGGAGTGTTAAATATTGTGCATGGAGCGCATGATGTGGTAAACGGTATTTTGGAACACCCGGACATTCAAGCAGTATCGTTTGTCGGCTCACAGCCTGTAGCGGAATATGTATATAAAACAGCAGCCGCGAATTTAAAACGTGTGCAGGCTCTTGCCGGCGCAAAGAACCATTCGATCGTTATGCCGGATGCTGATTTGGATTATGCCGCCAAAAATATCATCAGCGCCGCTTTCGGTTCCGCCGGTGAACGGTGCATGGCTTGCTCTGTCGTAGTGGCTGTCGGAGAGATCGCGGATGAACTCGTAAGCCGCCTGAAAGAGGAAGCGGATAAAATCAAGATTGGAAACGGGCTTGAAAAAGGCGTTTTCTTAGGACCTGTTATTCGCGATTCGCATAAAGCGCGCACGATCGGTTATATCGAAGCGGGCGAAAAGGAAGGCGCATTGCTTGTCCGTGACGGAAGAAAAGATGCAGCGGTAAATGGTCAAGGCTATTTTATAGGTCCTACAATTTTTGATAACGTAACAACGGAGATGTCCATCTGGAAAGACGAGATTTTTGCCCCTGTTCTTTCCGTTGTCCGCGTAAAAGATTTGGATGAGGCGATTGAGCTTACCAATAAGTCTAAATTTGCCAATGGTGTATGTCTTTATACGAACAGCGCGAAAGCGGTACGTCAGCTCCGTGATGAAATCGATCCGGGCATGATTGGCATCAATCTCGGAGTGCCCGCGCCGATGGCTTTCTTCCCATTCTCAGGTTATAAGAATTCGTTCTATGGAGATCTTCATGCCAACGGCCGCGATGGGGTTGAATTCTATACTCGTAAAAAGATGGTCACCGCGCGCTATTCGTTTTAACTGAGGAGGTGAAAATATGTCTATGTTGCAAAACAAAGTTGAGGATGTAATTGCCAGCGACCGAAAATATTTGTGGCACCATATCACGCCTTATAATGAAAAGGTTCCTCCTACGGTAGCTGTAGAAGCGAAGGGGGCATGGATCACGGATATCAATGGAAACCGTTATCTGGATGGAATGGCCGGATTATGGTGCGTGAATGTCGGATATGGAAGGGAAGAGCTGGCGGAAGCAGCGTATGAGCAATTAAAAGCGATGCCGTATTTTCCGCTCACACAAAGCCATCTTCCTGCCATTCAACTGGCTGAAAAACTAAATGAATGGCTCGAAGGAGAATATGTTATTTTTTTCTCTAACAGCGGTTCTGAAGCGAACGAGATAGCCTTTAAAATTGCAAGACAATATCATGAGCAAAACGGCGAGCCGAGCCGCTACAAGTTTATTTCCCGCTACCGTGCTTACCACGGAAACTCCATGGGTGCTCTGGCGGCGACGGGCCAGGCAGTGCGGAAATATAAGTATGAACCCCTGGCACCCGGTTTCATTCACGTTCGTCCCCCGGATAGTTACCGTCGCCCTGCTAGGCAAAGTATAGAAGAATTTAATATCCAATGCGCCCAAGCGATTGAAGAAACGATAATTTGGGAAGGCAAGGAAACAGTGGCCGCCGTGATTATGGAGCCCGCGATTACAGGTGGCGGTATTATCGTTCCGCATCCGGTTTACATGGAAAAAGTGCAGGAGATTTGCAATAAATACGGTGTGCTGCTAATTATTGATGAGGTGATTTGTGGATTCGGGCGTACAGGCAAGAAATTCGGTCATATGCATTTTGGTGTACACCCGGACATTGTGACAATGGCCAAAGGCTTGACAAGCGGTTACCTTCCGCTTTCTGTGACGGCGGTTCGCAGGGATATTTATGAGGTGTTCAAAGCATCGGACGAATACGGTTATCTGCGTCATGTTAATACGTTTGGCGGCAATCCGGCGGCTTGCGCGCTCGCTTTGAAAAACCTGGAGATTATGGAGCAGGAAAATTTAATCGAACGTGCACGTGTGCTCGGTGAACGTTTGCAGGAAGAAATGAAGGAAATGGAGAATCATCCCTTGGTCGGGGATATTCGCGGCTTTGGATTTCTGCTTGGCATTGAACTGGTAGAAGATAAGAAAACGAAAGAGCCTGCCGCACCGGCGAAAGTAGGCCAGATTATCGCGGATTGTAAAGCGAATGGTCTGATCGTTGGCAGAAACGGCGATACTGTAGCGGGCTTTAATAATGTAATTGTCCTCTCCCCACCACTATCCGTTACAGACGAAGATGTAGCATTTATTGTGAGCACATTGAAGCGCGTGTTGAAAAAACACTTATAGCGGTAAGATGTGAAAAATGGAAATTGATTTTTCGTAAGAATGAATCCCCGAATTAGGCGGAAAGCAGTCTGATTCGGGGATTGGTTTTTAATTTACCATATTTTTATTATGTAAACTAAAAATATGGATTACAAAAGATTTAAGATAAAGAAATCCCACTCTTTATTTCTGCGCGTACTTTCGCTTTTTTGTAGCGGTTAGATCATCGACAACATGATGGAGCCCTCTTGATAGCGAAGAAAGTACAGAAGACAAGGTATGGTTTGAACTTGAAAAAAATATATATGAAAACGAGGTGGGATAACTTGATCCGAAACTTTTTGACCAGTCTCGTTGTTGCGCTTGTTTTTGCTCTATCTATGTCGGCATGCACTTATTTTTCCGAACATGATTTTAGGAATATGTCTGCAGAAGTATCAAGCAACGTGCCTGATGCCCAAATGACGCAAGGAGAAGATGCTGCAATTCAAGGCACGTTCGATATGTCAGAGCCCCTGCTGACGGTGTCTGCGCAAAATGCTGCGGATTTTGGGTTGCAGGCTGCGGAATACATGAATGATTTGATTATAACTAGTGCCGACTTACAGGGGAGTATGCAAAGTGAATTTAAGCTAGAAGATTGGAGCAAAGGACTTGGTGAGAAGCTTAACGCTTACGAGGCTGCAGTAAAGAAAGCTATGTCTATTCCGAAACCGCACCCGCAGTTGAATAGGCTGTATGATTCTTATTTGGAAATGATACGTCAGTATGAGAGATTTGCAATTTTAATGCGGAAAGGCATCGAATCGGGGGATTTGACGACAATCAAAGCGGCTTTTGCACAGGCTGAAAGCATGGAAAAGCACTACGACCGGTTGATGCGGAATGCATCCGGCAAAGCAGTCGGTGCGCCGGAGGAATCAGTGATATCATCGGTGAACGGCAGCTGGTAAAAATAAAACGCTCTTTGAGATGATCGTCTCAAGGAGCGTTTTATTGGTTATTCTATAGTTTTAAGGAGTTTTCTTTACGATATTTTTCATGGGGCTTTTTCTTTAAAAATTAGCACCTGATATTAATAGCTAGTGTTATAATGTTGTATTATAAATCTTAGGAGGGAATGGATATGCAGAGTTTCTTATCTAAGGCCAAGCTTACAGCTATTGGAACTTATGTTCCGGAGCGCGTACTTACGAATTTTGATTTTGAAAAAATGGTTGATACGAGTCATGAATGGATTTTCAGCCGAACCGGCATCCGGGAACGGCGCATTGCTGGGCCGCAGGAGTTTACTACAGATTTATGCGTGGCGGCCGTAAAAGATTTAATACAAAGATATGAAAAGTCCGTACGAGATGTAGATTGTATCTTAGTTGCCACGACGACGCCAGATTATGGTTTTCCGAGTGTTGCCAGCCAAGTGCAGGCTCGGTTAGGAATAGAGAATGCAGGGGCAATTGATTTAAATGCGGCGTGTGCGGGCTTTGTGTATGCGTTGCAGATGGCGAACGCTCTGATAACGTCAGGCGTAAACAAAAAAGTGCTGGTTATTGGTGCGGAAACAATGTCCAAAACAGTGGATTACAGCGACCGTACTACTTGCATTCTGTTCGGGGATGGAGCAGGCGCTGTATTGGTAGAATATGACGAAACGAATCCAGGTTTTTTGGCTTCGCATATGACTTCTAACGGAGAAGGTGGCCTGTACCTGTACCGAACCGGACTGTCTCAGAAAATGGAAGGGCAAGAATTGAAAAGCAACGGCTGCATTGTCCAAAACGGGCGAGAGGTGTATAAATGGGCCGTTACCAGTGTGCCTTTGGGAATGCGGTGTTTGATAGAAAAAAGTGGATACCAATTGGAGGACGTGGACTGGTTTGTCCCACACAGCGCGAACTTACGCATGATTGAGTCGATTTGCCAGCGCAGCGGTTTTCCGCTGGCAAAGACGTTGTGGAGTCTAGAATATTATGGGAATACATCATCCGCTAGCATTCCGCTGGCATTGGACAAAGGGGAAAAAGAAGGGAAACTACATACGGGAGATAAGGTTATGCTCTACGGGTTCGGAGGAGGACTTGTGCAGGCGGGTCTATTGATAAATTGGACGCTATAAATGTCTTAGTCTTTAAATGTTCATCCTATCAATCAGAATGCAGGAACGGATGCGCTAACCGGCTCCCACATAAACATAAGTTTCCGATAGACTAATCAATTTTCTTCGGCGCGGAATAAGCGCGAAGAAAGGCCGATGAACAGCCTGGTTGTGCTAAAATAAAGACGAAACCGAAACACTCCAGACTTTTTTATCAATTGTCGGAAAGGGAGAGAGACCGCTTGAGAAGATGGAAGTTTATAGCCGGGTTATTGCTTTGTTTTATACTTGCGCTTGCTGCCTGCACTGGGGAAACCGACACGCACGAAATGCCGTTAGAAGGGAAGTTCGTGATCAAACCAGAATCTAGCAAAGCGGGCGAAACGGTTACGATTTATGTTGAAGTCACCCAGGGCAAAGAAAAAGTGGACGATGCTTCCAGCGTCGAATTTGAAATAGGAAAGGTCGGGCAGAAGACTGGCGAGCGGATACAGGGTAAACATCTTGGAGAAGGGCGGTACGGCATTGAGAAAGTTTTTAAAGAAAAAGGAAAATATAAGGTATCTGTGCTTGTGAACGCCCGCGGTCTTGCTATGCCGTCCACGCAAACGGTGACCATTGAATAAGACAGCGTTCCTGTATACAAGGCGCAACGAGAGAAAGCGGAAAATACGTTCCGCTTTTTATTTTTGAAAAAAAAAGAGGGTGCTAAGAGGCGCACCGAGCAAGGAAGGATAACCGGGGATTTAAAAGAGGTATCCTACGAGGTTTTCACTGATTATTTTATCGTGATAACAAGGGAGATGAAACAAGAATCGCTCGTCAAATTCTACTCTCTATGTGCAATAAACGACAAAAAACAATAAAAAAGCGCCTGGATTTGTGAAGATACGATCGATATGTGTAGTAGAAATGCGGGTTAGTTGCATCAATTTTGGAAAGAATATGTTTATTTATTGGCATAGCAGATTTTTGAGAACGGGAAGAGGGAAAAATTTATGGATGATAATCGCTACCAAACGGAAGACAAGTGCGCCGAACAGCTTTGTTGTTGGGTTCGACAGTACCGTAAGTATACCCTTGAAGGCGCATGCGCGTCGTATATTCCCGCGCTTCAGCATGTCAACCAGAGCCAGCTCGGCATTTGCATTATTGGTCATAACGGAGAAGTAATCAAGGCAGGTGAAGCGGATGTTACGTTTACCATGCAAAGCATCTCGAAAGTTATCAGTTTTATGGCCGTTTGTCTCGATAAAGGAGTTTCCTACGCTCTGGAACGGGTTGATGTAGAGCCGACAGGAGACCCGTACAATTCGATTATGCGCTTGGAATTAAAAAAGCCCAGCAAACCGTTTAATCCGATGATTAATGCGGGCGCTATTACGATCGCATCTTTGCTTCCGGGAACGACAAAAGAAGAAAAGTTTGATTCTTTGTTAGAATTGCTTGCGAAGTTGTTAGGGCGTCATCCCAAGGTGGATGAAACAGTATTTATGTCCGAGTGGAACACCGCCCATTATAATTTTGCGCTTGCCCACTTTCTAAAAGCTGAAGGATTCCTCGAATGTGAAGTGGAAGAGGCGCTGTACGTATATTTACGGCAATGCGCCATTGAAGTGACCACCGAAGATTTGGCGCGCATCGGGTTGATTCTTGCCTGTGATGGCTACCATCCGTTGAAAGAGAAACAGATGATTCATCCGGAACTTGCCCGTCTGACAAAAGCGATTATGCTAACGTGTGGCATGTACAACGCTTCCGGAAAATTCGCTGCTTTTGTAGGAGCCCCTTCCAAAAGCGGAGTTTCTGGTGGAATTATGACGGCGGTTCCATCGCGGATCCACAAAGCTACGCCGTTTCACAACGGCTGTGGCATCGGCATCTACGGTCCGGCGATCGATAAGGCCGGCAACAGCGTCGCAGGCGTTAAGCTCCTTGAGCATATATCGAAAGAGTGGGAGTTGAGCGTGTTTTAATATTGACATTCCAAACTATTCATATTACAGTCATTTATATAAATTAGTTATTTAACTAACTAAGAGGAGAGAAGGAAATGGCCAGACCAAATGTCACTTCGAAAGGAACATTAATTGATTCGGCTAAGAGATGTATTGTGGAGCATGGAATAGAACAGCTGACGTTAAAAGCGGTAGCAGAAAAAGCAAATGTGACACAGGGAACCGTATATTATCACTTTCGTACAAAAGAACAGCTTATTTTTGAAGTCGTTCGAGATGTTTGCTACACTTCATGGGCCAATTTAAAAACCGATCCGAAGCCAGCAATTGAAAAGATTAAAGAAGGACTCATTTCTGCCCAATCACGAACAAAGGAAGATTCCTGTTACCATCAGTTATTTTTAACGTTAATTGTATTTGGATTCCAGAATGAAATGATAAAAAATCAATTGAGTCAACTTTTGGACGATGAAAATGCGTTTTTAACAGATCAACTCTCTAATATATGGAGTTGTTCTCCTATTGAAGGAGTATCTTTAAAAACTTGGGGGATTTTATTGAACGCATTAGTTGATGGTCTTGCATTACAATCTTTAATTTCATCTAACTTTTCATCTGAAGAGGTCTACAAGGAATTGGAAGTTATTCTGCTGAAACTAACAGAAAAGACGCAAAAGCATTGATTTAGTTGCTCTTATCTTGTTAAATTACCTGGGTGAAAATAACTTTATACGATAGTGTCTTTTAAATAAAGGAAGGGCAAAGAGGATGAACATGTTTACACACAAATTAGGTCTTACATTTCTTTTTTCTTTTCTTGTTTGGTTAGGTGCAACGATGTTCTTTGTACTTTTTGGAGACTTAGTCCTAGTGGATCCTAGTAAAGATAACTTTTTGGGAACTTTCTTACTTCTAGAAGCTGCGACAGCTATTGTTTTATATGTTGTGTTACTTATTTATAAAAAACTTGACAAATCACCGTATGCAAGTATTAAACTTGGAATTTGGGGTTCTGCGATCGGTTTGTTTATTGACACTTTTTCAGTATGGAATCATTCGATTGTTTTTCCAAAACTTTCAGAAGATCAAGTCATTGCGTTCACGATCTGGATGGTATGTGCCTATGCTATGTATCTGATCATTCCACTGGGATTATCAAATAAGAAGGAGTAGAATAGAGAAACTAAATGTTATTATTTCTGCTCTTCTTAAAATCTTTAAACGATATAGGTGCTTAACGTTTCGACATTTCAGGCAGGCAACTAATGTTAGTTATAGAAGAGGGGAAAATTGACGCCACTTTCTTTAATTACACGGAAACTGGGGGCTGTCTCAAAAGTCATGAGCCAGCCCCTTTGGTATGAAACGATACCTACATATAAATATTCATTTGTGCAAAAAATCTAAATATATTGTTTCGAGCGATAGAAAACTTCCTCACTTACACTTTTGGAACACCCTAAGTTAATTAGTCAACATGAATCTGTGAAAGTAAATATAAAACAAAAAAGAAAACGGGCCGATAACTTGGTTTATGTTGCTTGTGGTTTCCTTCACAAGTATGCCATGTACCTACATGAGAATTTATGAAAAAGGGTTATACAATGGTATATCCTTAAGAAAGAGTATAAATCTTAAGAAAGTCTTAAGGATTCCCTTAATTTAATGTTAAGAAATACATCTTACAATATAGAAAGTCCCGGGAACTGACCATGATATGCTTTTGAAGGGAGCGTGAAAAAATATGAATCATTATTCCATATTAGTTGTCGATGATGAAAAAGAGATCAGGGATGGTATCGAAATATATTTAAAAAATGAAGGGATGACGGTTATAAAAGCAAAAGACGGCATCGAAGCGATTGAAAAATTGAACGAGCATGTTATTCACCTCATTATTTTAGACATCATGATGCCGCGCCTTGACGGTATCGCAACTACATTTAAAATACGTGAAGAAAAAAACATTCCGATTATTATTCTTAGTGCCAAAAGCGAGGATATGGATAAAATTCTAGGTCTTCAGGTTGGTGCTGATGACTATGTCACGAAGCCGTTTAATCCCTTAGAGCTTATTGCTCGAGTGAAGTCACAGCTAAGAAGATACGTGACTCTGGGCACTTACGAAGGAATAGAAAAAGTGATTCATCTCAATGGTCTTACATTAGATCAGTCGGCAAAAGAAGTAACGGTTGACGGTGAAGTTGTGAAATTAACGCCGACTGAATATAAAATCGTTGAATTGCTTATGACAAATGCCGGACGTGTGTTTTCTATTAACGAAATTTATGAACGGGTATGGAAGGAACCAGGTTTTAATGCTGAAAATACTGTAGCCGTTCACATCCGTAAGATTCGTGAAAAAATCGAAATCAATCCAAAACAACCAAAATATTTAAAGGTGGTATGGGGAATTGGATACAAAATCGAAAAGTAAGATGATATTCGTGATTTGGATTTTATTATTTACTTTCGGATTAAGCGGTATTATCTCAGGGTTATTTAACGGAAAAGACTATATAAAAAAAGATTATTTTCAGACTCAACAGTTTGAAGATGAACTAAATCAGTTTGTTGATTATCTAAAGATGTTTGAATTAAATAATATAAATAAAGAAGAACTCAAAAAGAAGATTACCGTTACAGCTGAGGAAATTGAAGAACACCGCTATCGCTATGGAGATTTATCGACACAAGTCTCAAATATAAAAGGTCAATATGAGCATAAAATTCAGGATGCACTGTTAGCAGGCAACAAAGAAGTAGCTGATGCCTATATTGCTGAAAGAGATAAGAAAATAGAGGATATTACAAACAATTTTAAAAGCGACGAACATGTCCGGGCAAAAATCGTTAAAGAAAAAGAACAAAAGATTGACGAATATTTTCGTGAGATAGAAAATTACCGTTCGGATTTTATGAGATACAAAGCGCTTTTTACGTATTATTTAAAGAACACCGCAACGGGAGAAGTTTATACGAATGTAAATATAAGCAGTGGCGATTCAATAGATACGTTTATAAACAATAAAAATATGATATTTATTCAAAGCTATCCTTCGTCAAAATATGCTTACCTTTCAACTGGCGGACAATATCGCTTTGTTGGTGATAATGATGTGGTCACTCCGTTAATAGAAAAGGAAACGAGCACGTTTGAGGGGAAGATTGCGTTACCGAAAGCAGCGTCTTCAGAAAACCCTATTCTGGCAGATTATTATGATTTTCAACAAAAACAAAAAATCTTTTTTATCTACACCATTAGCGGTATTCTCGCTTTTCTGCTGAGTTTTTATTTAAACAAAAAAACAAGGGTCATTCAATGCATTCCTACAGGGAAATGGCAGCCTTACTACAACTGTATTCCGATAGACGTAACAGTAATGGCTTTAGTATTTACGGGACTTCTCACGCTTTTGCTATTCATAATGGATAATACCCTATCCTTACATCAAAATTTATATATCTATATTAGAGATACACTCTTTCGTTTAATCGTTACAACCCTTTTTGTTGCACTAACACTTATTCAAGGAAAATTTTTGTTAGAGAGAGCAAAGGCCCCGGCGAACCTAAAAGCAGATTGGCAAAAGGCCCTGCTACACAGAGCATACCAAGGCATAAAGGAAGCGTTTCTCATCCGAAGTATTGGTATGCAACTATTTATTCTGTTATCGGTTGTGTTTGCTTTTGGCGTTGGTGCGGCAATTGTTCTTATAGAGCCCATATATATATGGATTTATATCCCTTTATTTATTGTGATCTGCGTTCCAATTTTCATCATAATTATAAAGCGTAGCGGTTATTTTAATCGTATTGTTACCAACACGGACGAGTTAGTACATGGAAATTTCGAGCAGGATATACCTGTGATAGGGAAATCGGCGTTAGCCGTTCTTGCAGCCAATATTAATGCATTAAAGCATGGTATAAAAGTATCACAAAAGGAACAGGCGAAAAGTGAACGATTAAAAACGGAACTAATTACAAATGTAAGTCATGACTTGCGAACACCGTTAACTTCTATCATTACATACACAGAGCTTTTGAAGACATCAGATGTAACAGATGAAGAGCGTGACGCATACATTGAGATTATTGACCGTAAGTCTAAACGATTAAAAGTGCTCATTGATGACTTATTTGAAGCATCCAAAATGGCAAGCGGGAACATTGAGCTTGAAAAAGAAAAAGTAGATCTTGTCCAGCTTTTACAGCAGGCATTAGCTGAATACAATGAAACAATCGAAGAGTCAACATTGCAATTTCGGATCACTACCCCTGATACACCTGTTTATGCTGTTGTCGATGGACAAAAACTGTGGCGGGTGTTTGACAACTTAATTGGAAACATCCTCAAATATTCATTAGAAAATACGAGAGTATATATTTCAGTGAAAAAAGCAAATGACAAAGCGGTAATTGCTTTTAAAAATATTACTAAATACGAGCTTAGTGAAGATATAGACGAACTGTTTGAACGATTTAAACGCGGTGATACATCTCGTCATACAGAAGGCTCAGGACTTGGGCTTGCTATTGCTAAATCGATTATAGACCTTCACGAAGGCAGTTTAGATATTGAAGTAGACGGTGACTTATTCAAAGTAACCGTTTCATTGAATACCAAATAAGGCAAAAGCCCGGAATTCAACCGAATTCCGGGCTTTTGATGTGTAATGACTTTATAACGACATTTAAAAGTTGGTTGTGAAGGTGTGAAATGATAAATTTCAAATTTGAAAGATATTTTTCAATTTTGAAAGATTATGCTTGGGTGTTTGGTTCGTTTCGAATAGGATAGGCCAGCCAATGCTTTGAATTAACTGTATATAAAATTTATTTATTATATTTTGTCTATTTGGTATCGTTTTTGCTATTGAATTTTTATGGAGTAAGTCAAAAAGAAGCTATGCCATTTCTTGAGTGAGGTGAAACGAACGATGGTACGTTATGAGTATGGCGGAGATGAATTTGTCTTTGTGGAACTGGCGGAAGAAATGAGCCTTGAAGTGAATTTCCAAGCCATGGCCATCACTCGAAAATTGAGAGAAAAACAGCTTCCGGGTATCCTGGATATTTGTCCTTCCAATGCTTCCTATATGATTCGGGTTGATCCCGACCAGTTGCATCCGGATGTGCTTATTAAGGAATTGAAGGACTTGGAACACTCTGTTTCGATCGATGACTTTGAAATATCCGCGCGCATTGTTGACGTCCCGATCTTGTTTGAAGATCCGTGGACACACGAAGCATTGATGCGCTTCAGAGACCGTCACCAAGACCCGAATTCTACCGATCTGGAATATGCTGCTCGCATTAATGGGTTCGCATCCAAGGAAGAGTTGATCCAGGCTATCACCGATTATCCCTATCTAGTGTCTATGGTCGGGTTTGTCCCCGGACTGCCTTGGTGCTATCAGATGGTGCCCCGGGAGCAGCAAATCGAGGTGCCGAAATATGTTCGTCCGCGTACATATACGCCGGAGAGAGCTTTTGGCTTTGGCGGAGCCTTTGCCGTTATCTACCCGGTGCAGGGAGCAGGCGGATATCAGTTGTTTGGCATAGCGGCCGCTCCTATTTACGACAAGGAGCAGCGGTTGCCGGATTTTGCAGATTCTATGACTTTTCCCAGGCAGGGAGATATTTTCCGTTATCGCAGTGTGACAAAGGAAGAGTTCGAATCGATCCGGGAACAGGTGGAAGCAGGTACTTTCCGTTATTTAACGACGGAAATTACTTTTACGCCCCATGATGTTATCGAGAATCCGAAACAGTTTTCTGAAAACGTGTTAGGGAGGTTATATGTATGATTAAAGTGATAACCCCCGGGCTTCAAACGACGGTTCAGGATCAGGGCCGAATCGGCTACTACGAAATTGGAATGCCGCCTTCTGGCGCGATGGACAAATATTCTTACGTTATTGCCAATTTACTTGTAGGAAATGACGAGAATGCGGCGGCTTTGGAGATTACATATATGGGTCCGACGCTCGAATTCCAGCGCGATTCTGTTATTGCGGTGACGGGCGGCGAAATCCCCCCGAAGATTAATGGACAGCCGGCCCCGATGTGGGAGACAATCGCTGTTAAAGCCGGTGACCAGCTATCTTTTGATTTTATCAGGCAGGGGGCGAGGGCTTACCTTGCTGTAGCTGGTGGAATTAATGTTCCAGTTATTATGGACTCTCGTTCAACCTATACGCTGTGTGGAATTGGCGGTTTTGAGGGTCGCGCCCTGCAAGCCGGGGATGGACTCTGCATCGGCAGCGACATCCGCCGGAAGATCAGTGCGGGAACCCGCATTCCGGAGACTTTTATCCCAAGATTCTCCAAGTCTTATGAAATCCGCGTGCTTATGGGGCTTTGCAGTTACCGCTTAACAGAGGAAAGCAAGGAGCGCTTCCTGTCCCTGGATTGGACTGTAACGCCGGAAGCGAACCGTGTCGGGTACCGCTTCAAGGGTGAACGCTTGAATTTTGTCCCCCGGGAGCAGCCTTTCGGTGCCGGAAGCAATCCTTCGAATGTTGTTGATTTAGGCTATCCCATTGGCTCCATCCAAGTTCCGGATGGAGTGGAACCAATCGCTTTGTTGAATGACGCGGTGACGGGCGGCGGCTATGCTACTATTGCTACGATTATTAGCGCCGATCTCAATCGGATGGCACAAATTAAGACGAATGAAAAGGTGCGTTTCGTGTCTGTCAGCCTCGAAGAAGCTCTGCGGGCGAGGCGGGAAATGAAGGACAAGATTGCGCAAATAAAACAAGTAATTTCAGAGAATGGGAGGTAAGAACTGTGGCAGAAAGCAAATCCATCCTATCCCCGATTCCTGGAGTGTTTTACCGCAGACCCGCTCCGGACCAGGATGTATATGTAAAGGAAGGGGACACCGTGAAAGTCGGGGATACTATCGGCTTAATCGAAGTTATGAAGAATTTTTATGAAATCAAAGCGGAATCAGACGGCGTCCTTGAACGTTTTTGTGTGGAAAACGAAGAAATCGTGGATGCCGGACAGGAAATAGCCGTGATCAAAAGGTAACAGTGATGCTGATAGGGATTCAAGTTTGTTTGAATCCCTATTCCAACACGTAACATGGGGGTAGAGTATGAGTTATTTTGACAAAATTTTAATTGCCAACAGAGGAGAGATTGCCAGACGGATTATCCGAACCTGTAAGCGGTTGAAGATTCGAACTGTAGCTGTTTATTCAGAAGCGGATATGGACGCGCCTTTTGTCGAGGAGGCGGATGAGGCTGTTTGCATCGGTCCAGCTCAGGTCAAAAAGAGCTATCTGGACATTGAGAAGGTGATCCAGGTTGCCAAAGAAACAGAGGCAAACGCGATTCATCCCGGATACGGGTTTCTGTCGGAAAACCCGCGTTTTGTTCGTCGCTGTGAAGAAGAGGGAATTGTGTTCATCGGTCCGGATGCTAGGACGATCGAGTTGATGGGCAGTAAGATTGAGGCGCGCCGTCAGATGCAGCAGGCGGGGGTGCCAGTGGTTCCTGGATGGGATGGAAAAATTGATTCTGTTACAGAAGCGTTGTCTATCGCCGACCAGTTAGGGTACCCGCTTATGCTAAAAGCGAGCGCTGGTGGTGGAGGGATTGGGATGCAGGTGATCCATAATCCCGATGAACTGCAAAAAGCGTTTGCGTCTACCATGCAACGGGCTCAGTCGTATTTCGGTGATGGGACCTTATTTTTGGAGAAATGGATTTCTGGCCCACGTCATATTGAAGTACAGGTGGCCTGTGATGCCTATGGCCATGCGGTACACTTATTTGAGCGGGAATGCTCGGTACAGCGAAGAAACCAGAAAGTCGTTGAAGAAAGCCCGTCTCCTTTTCTGGATGAAGAAACCAGAGCTAAGCTGTTAGAGACCGCCTTGCGGGGAGCAAGACACATTGGATATTCCAATGTGGGGACGATGGAATTCATTTTCGATGAAAATCGAAATTTTTACTTCTTGGAGATGAATACACGCCTGCAAGTTGAGCATCCGGTGACGGAGGAAATCACCGGTCTTGATTTGGTAGAATTGCAAATCCGTCTTGCTGCCAAAGAAAAGTTGCCATTTCAGCAAGAAGAAATCCGAAAAACAGGTCATGCTATCGAATGCAGACTATATGCCGAGGACCCGAAAACTTTCTTTCCTTCGCCGGGCGTTTTGAAGCGGTTAGCTTTGCCGAAGGAGGAGGTGCGCCTGGACTTTGGCGTGATCGAAGGCAGTACAGTCACACCATTTTATGACCCGATGATTGGGAAAATCATTACGCATGGACGCGATCGTTCCGATGCCATCCACAAGATGGAAAAGGCCCTGGAACAAATCGCGGTGGAAGGTCTGACGACGAACGTTTCCCTGCTTCAAAAGATTGTTCAGGACAAAGATTTCCGGGACGGACATTATACGACACGTTTCCTTGAGAAATTGCTTGTCTGACTATTCCTGAAAAGAGGTGGTACGAGTTGCATAAAGTGGATTTGAATTGTGATATGGGAGAAAGTTTCGGTTTGTATGAGTTGGGTAATGATGAAGAAATGATGCAGTACATTACATCCGCCAATATTGCCTGTGGCTTTCATGGAGGGGATCCGCATGTAATGCGGAAAACGGTGGAGCTGGCCAAACGATACGGAGTCGGCATCGGGGCGCATCCTGCTTTTCCGGATTTGCTAGGGTTTGGTCGCCGCTATATGACATGTACAGCGGCAGAAGTTAAGGATTATGTTACCTATCAATTAGGAGCCCTGCGCGAATTTGCCGTGGCGGCAAACATAAAAATTCAGCATTGTAAACCCCATGGCGCATTATATATGAAAGCTATGGAAGATAAGGCGCTGGCCCGGGCGATTCTAGAAGCGATTGCGGAAGTTGATCAGCAAACCGTTATCTTTGCCTTGAACAATTCCGCTGTACTAGAGGAAGCAAAAAAAATGGGGATTCCGGTCGCACGGGAAGCTTATGCAGATCGCGAGCATACGACGACCGGTTCGATTATTTTAACGAGAAAAGGGTCACAGATTAAGGATTATCATGAGATGGCCCAGCGTGTGGTTAGGATGGTCAAAGAAGGAAAAGTTATGACACATGATGGTGAAGAGATAGCCATTCAAGCGGATACGATCTGCATTCATGGGGACACGCCAGGAGCCTCACAACTGGCCAAAACCATTGTAGAGGCTCTTCGTGAAAACGGGGTTCAGATTGCTCCTATTAGAGAAGTTTTGAATGTGGGCTGTTGATGATCAACAGCCTATTTATTTCTAATATAATTTCATTTATGAAATTAATTTCAATTTTGAAAGATTATTTGTTATAATTTAGAGGAAATGATTTCGTTTGTTAGTAGGAGGTGTATGACGTGATTACCTGGAAACAAATTCTGCGGCCGATTTCGGCGGTGGTGAACCGGGAAAGTACGATTCAGGATGTTCTGCGTGAAATGCACGAGCGGGGAGCCGATATTGCTTTTGTCATGGATAAGGGAAATATTGTTGGCTTCATCCATACGGATTCTCTGTTGGAACAATTGCGACATACACCAGACCTTCAGCAACCCATCCAGTATCGAAAAGATATTCTCAAAGTTCCTTACATGCACCCTGTTGAGTACTATCACAATATTTCTGTTGTACTAGGGGTAAATCCGGGTGGAGAAATCATCGGTTACAGTTTGGTGCAGCAAGCGCGCCACCAGATGAATGAACTGCAACTTAGACACATGAATCAAATTTTAGACGGGGCCGGGGTAGGAATCATCAGAACAAACACTCGTTTTGAAATTGAATTCATTAATGAAACAGCAGAGAATATTCTGGGGCTGTCTCGCTCGTTTCTTTTGTCTCGTAATTACAAAACGCTACTTACTATGGATAAGGATTTGGATCGAGTGATTCAAGGAGAGACATTTATCAGCGTGAACAGTTCAATTAACTTCAAGCAAATCAGCGGGAATTTCTCTCCGCTCCGAATCGACGGTCGGATTACAGGTTTGGTACATGTTTTTTTTCTTCGTGAAGCGTTTGAGGAAGCTGTTCAAGAATTGGAATTTGTGCGTAATTTGTACTCTGATTTGCAGGCGGTTTATTCTTCCTCCCATGAGCAAATTCTTGTCGTCAATCCAAAAGGTGAAGTGATTCGGTTGGCAGGTACATTTTTGCAGGAGTTTTGGGGTTTGGATCAGCCTGAGAAGGTCATTGGTAGAAATGTTGCTGAATTCGAACGCAAGGGAGTATTCCGGCCTAATATCGTCGATCTATGCATAAAGAAAAAAAAGAAGCTAACCATGATTCAGGACACTGTTCATGGACGGAAAGTTTGGTCTGTCGCAACTCCTGTTTATCATGAAGGGAAACTGGAAAAAGTCGTCGTTCTTTCGCGCGATATTACGAAAACGAATCAACTGCAAGAGGAATTGAAGCGAGTTACTAAGAAATCGAATACATACAAACAGGAATTGGACCAGCTGATGAACCGATACAGTGCTGATAAACCTTTAATTTATCGCTCTCGTATTATGGAGGACTTAGTCGAGGAAGTGAAGCGGATCGCTCAGGTCGACTCCACCGTTCTGCTCGAGGGAGAATCAGGGGTGGGGAAAGAAGTGTTTGCCCGTACCCTTCACGCAGCGAGTCGCCGCAAGGATTATCCCCTCATTCGGGTTAATTGTGGGGCGATTCCTGAGAATCTGATCGAGAGCGAATTGTTTGGTTATGAGAAGGGAGCCTTTACCGGCGCGGATCAGAAAGGAAAGCCAGGTCTTTTCGAAATGGCCCATCGGGGGACGATTTTCCTTGATGAAATCAGCGAGTTATCATTAAACATGCAGGTCAAGTTGCTTCGGGTTCTGCAGGAGAAGGAAGTGACACGGATAGGCGGTGTACAGACCATTCCTGTGGATGTCAGGGTGATTGCGGCAACCAACAAAAATATAAAGGATATGATGGAGCAGGGGGAATTTCGAGAAGATCTTTACTATCGGCTGAATGTTATTCCGATTCATATTCCTCCCTTAAGGGAACGTACGGAAGATATTTTTTCCCTGGTTCTTTATTTCTCTCAACAGTTTAACCGAACGTACCAGATGGAAAAAGGATTTTCTCCGGGGGCGCTTGAAGTGTTGGAAAACTATGATTGGCCGGGGAATGTTAGGGAGTTGCAGAATATTGTTGAACGGTTGATTGTAACGAGCCGCGAGGAATTCATCCAGCGTGAAGATGTACTGAGGGTGCTGTACGGTGAAGCAGGGGGGAAGCGCAAGAAAACGATGGTGTTTGAGCTGATGCCGCTTAAGGAGGCCGTAGCCGAACTGGAAAGTCAATTGATTCAGCTTGGGCTCAAGAAATATGGAACAGCGGCTAAAGTATCGGAAGTGCTGGGAGTAAGTCCGGCCACCATTAGCAGACGAATGAATAAGTTGTTTAAATAAAGGGAGGTAGCCATTTGTTTACATTGCCGGAAACGCGGTTTGATTTTGGTGGAGATGAATACATTTACGCGGAAATTTCCCGTGATATGAGCGCAGAAAGCAATTTTAAAGCATTGGCTATCGTCAATGAATTAAGGAAGCGCAATATCCCGGGTATTATCGAAATCGTTCCTTCCAACGCTTCGTATTTGGTCCGTTATAATCCGGAGATTATACCAGCTAGGGATTTGCTTGATTATTTGAAGGACATCGATATTACGAAAAGCAATCCGGCAGAGTTGAATTTATCGGTTCGTATGGTAGAAATCCCTGTCTGGTATGATGATCCGATTACGCGGGAATATTCTAGGCGGTTTAAAAGCCGTCATCAAGAACCTGATATTTCTAATTTCGAGTTTGCTATGAAGGTAAACGGATTCAGAGAAAAAGAAGCGTTTATCGAGGCGCATACACGCATGCCCTATTTAATTACGATGGTTGGCTTTCTGCCTGGGACGGCTTGGGGGTTTCCACTGGGTTTGCATCCGCAAGAAATTATTCAGGTTCCGAAATATCTAAGTCCTCGAACGGACACTCCCAGACAAGCTGTAGGAGTTGGCGGAGCTTTTACTGTAGTTTATCCTGTCAATGGCCCGGGGAGCTATCAGTTAATCGGCATATCAGCAGTTCCTGTCTACGATAATGAAAAACGTCTGGTAGATTTGGAGGATACTTATTTTTTGGCGCGACCGGGAGATATTTGGAAGTATCGCTCCGTTGATGAGCGGGAATATAGCCGGATCGTAGAGGAAGTGAAGCAGGGAACGTATCGCTATCGAATGAAATACATCGAGTTTTCGCCGCAGGAATATGTGACAAAGGGGAAGGTATATATTCGGGAATTGATGGAGGGATTCTGAATGCTACGCATATTGGAACCCGGTTTATGGACCACTGTACAGGACATAGGACGCCAAGGTTATTATCATTTTGGGCTTCCTCCTTCAGGAGCCGCAGACAAGTACTCTTTTATGGTGGGTAACTTGCTGCTTGGTAATCCGTTGGAATTTGCCGGGCTGGAGATGACCTTGCTTGGCCCAAAGGTTGAGTTTTTGAAAAAAACGGTCATTGCTATAACGGGAGCTCCGATGGAGGCGTATCTTAACCAGCAGCCGATTCCCCTATGGGAACCCGTTCAAGTAAACGAGGGAGATATTCTTTCTTTCAAGTTTTGTAAACAAGGGGTAAAAAGCTATCTTTGTGTTTCTGGAGGGATTCAAGTTCCAGAGGTTCTTGGAAGTCGTTCTACTTATACCCTGAGCAGGCTTGGAGGTTTTCAAGGGAGAAAATTGGATGTTGGAGATGAATTGGAGATCGGCGAACCGCTCCCAGGAGCCTTTAAACAGGTCGGAAAACGGCTCCCTTCTGAATTTATTCCTGAATACAAGAATTTTCAAGACCTTCGTGTGGTTATGGGGTTGTCCGGACACCGGGTGAGCGATGAGGGAATCAGAGCCTTTTTGAACTCGGAATGGACAGTATCGACGGAATCGAATCAGGTGGCATATCGCTATACCGGAGCGAAAATCGCTTTCAAGGAGCATGAGCCCCCGTTCGGAGCCGGTGATGGTTTCTCAAATGTCGTCGATTTTGCCTATCCGATCGGGGCGCTTATGGTTCCAAACGAAGAGGAGTTGATTATTTTACTCAACGATGCCACGTCGGGTGGGGGATTTGTCACAATCGGCACCGTAATCAGCACGGATTTGGACATTGTTGCTCAATCCAGGCCAATGTCGAAGTGCCGTTTTTTGGCTATTACCGTAGATCAGGCCATGCAGGTGCGGCTCGAGAGAAAGAAAAAGCTGACGAGATTGGCCGAGCTTTTGAAGGAACACGGATAGATCACAGAAGCAGGCCATGCAGTGAACAATATTACGACATGGCCTCGGTTTCAGCAGCATATGATCAAACACAAGTTATCGTTCATTTGGTTTGGTAAGAATGGAGATCTGTGAATGATCTCCTATGATAAAATGTACATGTTCTGTTTCATTGGGGATTCCCTGTACGATGGTTTTTTGTCCAAAAATGCTGCGGCAAATTAGCGACTGTACATTCGCAATTTTCGTGTTTTGAAGACAGATGCTATTTTCTACCATGCAATCTGTAAGCATGGAGTCATCTTGAATGGAAACATACGGTCCAATAACGGCATTTTTAATTGTACAATTATTTCCAATAAGAACAGGTCCTTGCAAAATACAATTTTCCAGGGTGGTATTTTTTCCTACTTGTACTTTGTGCCCGAGTTGTTCTGTTAACGTCCATTGATTGGCATCCAGCCATCTTTCAATTGTGCCGACATCTGTATATGGTTTTTCAGTAATCGAATAAGAAATAGAGTACCCTTGCTCGATCATCCACTGAATTGCATCAGTAATTTCATACTCTCCTCTTTTTGAAGGCGTAATATGTTGAATTGCTTCGAAAATAGAAGAATCAAGCATATAAGTACCGATAATCGCAAGATTGCTTTTCGGCTTCTCAGGTTTTTCTTCTACCTTTATAATACGTTCATTCTTAATCTCAGCAATTCCGTAATCGCTCGCATTTTCTACTTGGGAGAGAAGAATAGAGCCTTTATGTCCTTGATACGCTTGTATTAATGTGTGCAGAGGTTCCATAATTAAATTATCTCCTAACATCAGTACGAAAGAATCATCACCAACAAACGATTGCACCTGAATAAGCGCATGCGCAATGCCCAACGGTTTCGCTTGGTACATGTACTTTATCGTTACCTCTCCTTTGTATGCGGAAACATAATCAATAATCATTTTTTGCCGAGGATGGATCACGATTCCGATTTCCCGGATTCCTACCTCTTTCATTTTATTTATACAATGATAAAGAATAGGCTGATTTAAAATGGGCAAAAGAGTTTTTGGAACCGTAGAAGAAAATGGCTGCATGCGCGTCCCCTTGCCTGCACATAAAATAACGCCTTTCATATATTTCTCCTTTTAATTAAGCATGGGGTGTGCCTACCCCTACATAATGGTAGCCGAATGTTAACATTTCCGAGGAATTAAGCGCATTTCTTCCATCGAACACAAACGGTTGAGACATGATATGTTTAGCGTTTTGCCAATCTATATTCACGATTTCTTTCCATTCCGTTACGAGCAAAGCAGCGTCCGCTTTTTGTAGCGCCTCCAGTGGAGTAAACGTGTAGTGAATCGCGGGATACAATTTTTTGACGTGTTCGACACCTTTTGGATCATAAGCCGTAATGAAAGCTTTTTCCTTTATAAGATAATCAATGATTTTCAAAGAAGGCGCTTCACGAATGTCGTCGGTTTCTGGTTTGAACGTAAGACCCAGGACAGCGATCCGTTTTCCGGAGAGTGGGCCTATTGCTTTTTGTACTTTCTCCATAAACCAATCTGTTTGTGTTTGATTAACGGAAGCTACAGCTTGTAAAATATGCAGAGGATTTCCGTTTTCGGAGGCTAAGGTAAGCAAAGCCTTTATATCCTTCGGGAAGCAAGAGCCACCATATCCGATTCCTGCCTGGAGAAATTGGAACCCAATCCGACTGTCCATTCCCATGCCTTTTGCTACTTGGATAATATTTGCGCCTATTTTTTCGCATATCCGCGCTAATTCATTGATAAATGAAATCTTAGTTGCCAGAAATGCATTGGAGGCGTACTTAATCATTTCCGCATCTTTGTTGCTAACAAAGAGTATGTTCGTCTTTATATCTTTATACAATTCTTGCATGATTTTCTGCGCTTTCTTTGTGTCACAACCGATAACAATTCTTTCCGGATGCAGCGCATCATATAACGCTTTTCCCTCCCGCAGAAATTCAGGGTTGGAAACTAGATCGAAAGAGAGAGCCAGACGCCTTTTTTCCAGCTCATTTTTAATGATTTTTTTTATTTTGTCACATGTACCTATCGGTACGGTACTTTTGATTACAACTACTTTGTAACTTTCCATTGTTTTTCCAATTTGCTGTGCTACTTCTTCCACATGCGATAAATCTGCTGAGCCATCTGACGAAGAGGGGGTACCCACAGCAATGAATAAAACATCGCATTGTGTGATTGCTTCTTTCATATCGGTTGTAAAAGAAAGGGTTCCGTCTTTTACAAGTTTTTGTAGCGTCTCTTCCATGCCTGCTTCATAAAAAGGCAGAACCGCTTGCTTTAACTTCTTTATTTTTCCCATATCATTATCGATAGCAACAACCGTATGATCATACATAGCAAAAGCAATGCTCGTTGAAGTCCCTACATATCCACATCCAATGACCGCCACTTTCATAAGGCTCACCTCGCTCCTTATCTCTTTATGATTTATACAGCTTACGAAGCAAGCAGGACGAGTGAAACGGTGAAACACCTATATTTCAGCGCCTAGTTTTCGCATTCACAAGATAAATTTTTGAAATTTAAGACGTCAGCCTATACTATAATCCTTGTCTTAGCATATCTTGTCATAGACATTTTAAGCCAAAGAAGGAGGAAAGAAATGACGGATTATCTCATTCAGCCATGGGGAACCGTAGAGGAAGACTTGGCCACCGTACCTCCAGAAATCGAAGATATGGCAAAACAAGTGGCTACACATTATGAAATGGAAGTAACAGGCATGACACTTATTACATCTAAGCCAGATAAAGGAGGAGCAATCTGGCGAATTGAAACGGATAAAGGGCCGCGCAGCTTAAAAGTGTTACATCGTTCTCCGCAGCGCAGCCTTTTCAGCATTGGCGCACAGGAATATCTAGTAGGGCAGGGGGCACGAGTGCCAAAGCTAATTCAGACGAAGGAAGGCCAGAACTATGTGGAACGCGGCGGAAAGCTCTGGATTGTCACAGAATGGATCGAACCATTAACACAAGCCAGCAAAATTGATTTGGAAGGGGCGAAAGTACTTTGTTACGGGCTTGGTGAATTTCATCGTCATTCGCGAGGTTATGTGCCGCCAAAAGGTGCGCAGCGTGCAACTCGTCTTTATCGCTATCCAAAATTGTATCAAAAAATTATTACGAAAATCGGGTGGTTTAGAGTATTGGCTACTACTTATTCCGATATGTCCGCCAGCAAGCATATCCTTTCTATGGTCGATGTGTATGAGCAACAGGCGCGCGAAGCGTTTGAAAAATTAAATCGTTCTCCTTATGCCGATCTAGTAGCCAGAGGTGAAGAGTATTGGGGCATTGCCCATCAAGATTACGGTTGGTCCAACGGACAGCAAGGGCCGGGTGGCATCTGGATTATCGATTTGGATGGAGTCGCATATGATTTACCCATCCGCGATTTACGCAAGTTAATCACAAGTACCATGGATGATATGGGGAACTGGGATGTGACATGGATGCGGGGCATGATTGAAGCATACCATGAAGCAAATCCTATTGAACCTGAGTTGTATCAAGTGCTGATTATTGATATGTCACTACCGAATGAATTTTATAAGCATGTTAAAGAAATGGTATACAGTCCAACAACGTTTCTAAATGATGAATTAAGTAGCCTTCTGCAGCGGCTGGAAGCATCGGATGCAACGAAATGGCCTGCCCTGCAAGAACTAAGCAACAATTGGACATTTACTTCTTCCTTATGAAGTGAACCGGCAGGCACGCCTTATGGATTGAGAGCAACGATGAATCACAGCCTACATGCCGCGAGCATCAAAAGAAGGGGATATAAAGGCGATGAAGATATGAGATGTTCTATATAGGAGGCATCTACTGTGACAACAATAACAGCGGCTCGTTATATAAGGCCGATGCGTACCGGATTTTGTCGGCCGCAGTTATTTGAATGCGATGACGGGAATCAGTATGTAATTAAGTTCATGTCCAATCCCCAAGGAATCCGGATTTTGCCGAATGAGCTGATCGCGTATCGCTTGGGAAAGCTTTTACATCTTCCTGTTGTTGAGGGAAAAATCATTTATATTCCGGAACAACTCATCGTCACAACGCCTGACCTTTCTCCTTTTCACCTGACGCCCGGACCGCACTTCGGCAGCGTCTTTTACCCAAACGCAATACACGCTACGAATGACTCTATCTCTAAGTGTGCAAATCTTTGTCAAGTGCCATTAATCATTGTATTTGATTATTGGATTAATAACAATGACCGGGCCGGGAGCAGCGCCAATTTCATTGTTACTCGGGAAGATGTATGGACCCTGCGTCTGATTGATCACGGAAGTTGCTTCTACGGTGCTGGATGGACCAGTGACATACTAAGGCAAAACAGCTGTCATATTGAAGCATATTGGGGCGAAGTGTATGAAAGATTCGTGCCCTTCATTGATGGTCCCCGCCCGTTTGATGAGGCGCTTGCCTTGCTTGAATCATTAAGCAGAACACAAATCGAAGAAGCAGTCATCGATATACCTGAGGAGTGGGAAGTTTCCCAGGATGAATTGCATGTGTTAACTGAACACTTAATCCAGCGGCAATCGCACGTGCGCGAGGCCATCGAGCAATTAAAGCCGTATTTCCTTATATGGAGTTCAGCAGTCGACTTCTTTGAACACAATGAAATCCGGCCGGAAAGGAGGAAAAAATGAAGATTTTATTAGCCTCATTTTTTGCCCTTCCTAGTATAGGAGGATTATGGACATACGTTCAGCAACTAAAGCAATATTTGGAACGAATGGGGCATGATGTCGATGTATTCGCTCATCATCCAGAAAAACGAAGCTACTATATGTTCCACCAGACGAATGACTTTGACATTAAAAAAGCTAAAACACAGGTTTCTCCTGTTTTTTCACCGGCTTATTACCAGGTTGATTCACTATCTGATCCAAAGATTGCAGATATGGAACTACAGCGGTGCATTTACGAAGCAGCCGCGCTTCATCTTGGGGTAACAGAGTATGACATCATCCATACACAAGACATTATTTCTACTATGGCAATTGCACGGGTGAAGCGAAAGGAAACCCCTTTGATTGCAACCATTCACGGATGCTATACGGTGGAGATACTAGAGAATGGAGTTATCTCATCGAAAGATTCCCCTCATTGGACATATAGCTCACTGCTTGAATATTACGGAGTTACAGCAAGCGACGTGACGATTGTTCCTTCGCAATGGATGAAAAATCTCCTTGTTCAACAGTTCAACGTACCTTCCCATTATATGAAAGTGATTCCAAATGGAATGGACATTGAGCGGTTCCTAAAAGAGATGGAAAGCGCTGACGAATTTGTGTCGCCTTTGGATAAAAAAATAATCGCTTGTGTTGCCCGGCTTCATAAACTAAAAGGTCACCATCACCTACTTGAGGCACTTGCTAGACTAAAAAACGAAAGAACGGATTGGGTATGTTGGATTATCGGAGCTGGCAGTTTACAGAAAGACTTAGAGCGCCAGAGTCAAGATTTGCAGTTGGAAGAGCATGTCATGTTTTTAGGTGCCCGTAATGATGTCGCCGCCTTGCTGAAAAAGGTGGATATCTGCACCCTTCCCTCTCTACAAGAGAATTGCCCTTATTCTGTCATGGAGGCACAAGTGGCAGGAAAGCCCATTGTAGCATCCGCAGTTGGTGGTATCACGGAAATGGTGCAGCACGAAATAACGGGCCTTCTTTCACCTCCCGGCCAAGAAGAGCCTTTATACCTTAACTTAAAAAGAGTGATGGAAGAAGAAACGTTGCGCCATCAAATCGCAGATAACGCGAAAGAATGGGGACAGAAACAATGGTCTCTGGAGATGATGATGAAGCGTACGCTTGCCGTTTATGAAAAGGCATTGCAGAAAAAGCATAAAGGAGGAAAACGTTTTGAGCTACAGCCGAAAAAATGAGGCATCGGACAGACGCGTGAAACAGTTCGTGGTTTCTGTGAATACGCCAAAGAAAGTATCCTGGTCATTTCCTGTGCTGAAAAAGGCCAATACGAACATAAAACAATTGAGGGTCAAACAGGGTACGGTATGGAAGCGGCCGCGTCCAAAAGATGTAGGGAAAATCGAAATCACTGAAAGTGATGAAACAGTACAAATATTGGAGACACAAGAAGTTACCGAATCGGGTGATACCATACTGCTTTCTCCTGAAATATACGAATTGCCTAAACCGGCCAGAATTTTGATGATTTGTACGGAAAAACTTCCGGTTCCGCCTGTGCGCGGCGGAGCCATTCAAACGTACATTGATGGGGTTGCTCCCATACTCGGTGAACATCATCATGTTACCATCCTTGGTATTGCTGATCCGGAGCTTCCCACACAGCAGAAAATTGGGAATGTAAACTATGTACGGGTTCCTGGTAAAGTATTTGATATTTATATGGAAGAAGTCGTTTCTTACCTGAGTCAGCATACTTTTGATTTGATTCATATTTTCAATCGCCCTCGCTTGGTCGCTCCTGTGCGCAAAGTGGCTCCGCACGCACGTATTGTGCTAAGCATGCACAATGACATGTTTCTTCCGGAGAAAATTAGTTCTTCCGAAGCAGAGACAGCGATTGAGGAAGTAGATCGTATTATCACTGTCAGCGACTATGTGGGCCGAACGATTGCCGGATTGTACCCGCAGGCAGCTGATAAATTACGAACGATCTACTCCGGCGTGGATCTTAAGCGATACATTCCGGATAGTCCTGGTACGGCAAAAAAAGAGCGGGAAGGTCTAAGAACCCTATATGAACTCAGCTCCAAAAAAGTCATTCTCTTTGTGGGTCGCCTGTCACCAAAGAAAGGTGCGGACATCCTTGTGCGAGCCATGACCGATGTAGCCGACAGGTACAAAGATGTGGCCCTCGTTTTGGTAGGAAGCAAGTGGTATAGCGACGATGAAATTAGCGACTATGTAGCGTACGTTCGTGCGCTTGCCGCACGCTCTCCCATTCCGATTGTTACAACAGGATTTGTGCCAGCGGATCAAGTTCATAAATGGTTCTGGGCCGGTGATATATTCGTCTGTCCTTCCCAGTGGGAAGAGCCGCTGGCTCGTGTCCATTACGAAGCGATGGCCGCCGGATTGCCGATTATCACGACAGCGCGTGGCGGAAACGCAGAAGTCGTTGTTCACAATGAGACCGGGCTTATTATCAGCGAGCCGGAAAACCCAAAAGCATTTGCCGAAGCAATTACTACTTTGTTTTCCAATCCGAAACTTATGGAACAAATGGGAAGCAAAAATCGCCGCTTGGCTCTTGAACGCTATAGTTGGAACCGTGTGGCACATGAAATTCTTGATGTTTGGGAAGCAAAAGTTGTCATTAGAAAGAAGGCAAACTAATGGGAAAGGTACTGGTTACCGGATGCGGCGGCTTTATCGGCTCAAGTCTTTGCTATGCGCTGTTACAGGACGGATATTATGTAACAGGTATCGACATATTTACATCTAATTACGAACGCTGGATAAAAGAACGCAATCTGGAGTCGTTAAAACAGTTTAGCCGCTTTCGCTTTATGGAAGTTGATCTTGCCGCCTTTCCGCTTGCATCGCTTCTTGACAAGGTGGACTACGTTTTCCATTTGGCGGCGATTCCGGGCGTGCGCACGAGTTGGGGGGAACACTTTGCAAAATATGCGAAGAACAATGTTTTAGCTACGCAGCTGTTGCTAGAAGCAGTAAAACATTCTTCGATTAAAAAAATGATATACGCTTCTTCGTCTTCCGTATACGGGGGGATGATGGGGTCTACGGATGAACAGCGAACTCCGCATCCAATTTCCCCTTACGGCGTGACAAAACTAGCGGCTGAACACTTGTGCCAATTGTATGCGCGCAATTTTCACGTCCCCGTCATTTCGCTTCGGTACTTTACCGTATTTGGCCCAAGACAACGTCCGGACATGGCTTTTCACAAAATGATTTATTCCATTTTGCAAGATGCGCCTGTTACGATTTTTGGCGACGGAGAGCAGTCACGAGATTTTACCTTTATTAAGGATGCGGTGACGGCCAACATTTTAGCCATGCAATCGCCCTATATAGGTGAGGTATTTAATGTTGGAGGTATTTCGCGGTTGCGGATAAACGAAATCATTGATATTATTGAAAAGCAAACGGGACAGAAGGCCAAACGACAATATTTGCCGGAGCAGCCGGGCGATCCGAAACATACATGGGCAGATATTACCAAAGCAAAAAATATGCTACAGTATGATCCGCAGTTTGATGTGGAAAAAGGAATGTACTTGCAAATTCAGGACGTTAAAACGTTGTATAACCTTTAAAGAAATAAGTTTAGGTTGCATTGTTTCTGTTTCCTCCTGCGCCAAAGCAGGAGGTTTTTTAACGTATAGGAAAAAGGCGAAGACGAGCGGCAATGCCCGCGAGTTTTTCTCATTTAACTCTATTCTTTGGTTTTGAGTCGAAAAAATGAAAAATAAAAAATGAAAAAGCAAAACTAAATGGAAGAAATGAAGTCTAATAAAAAATGATAGGAGTATTTAATAGACTCTATTCTCTTACATAGGTTACATATATTTTCAGCAAAAAATGAAAAGGAGGATGTGAGTGCAAACCTTTCGTACTGTTTTATACGTTAAGAGAAAGGGATTGTACAATAAATATATGGTAAGAAAAGTCGTATTTGTTGCGGTTGCTACGAGTATGGTATATACAGGAGGAATGCTCCCGGTTTCTAGTAAACATATTACATATGCGCAGAGCAATAAAGGGTCTTTGTACTCTGTCACTTCTGTACCTTTATCTCAATTACTGGAAGAGAAACAGCCGATTATCGGAGAATCAATAGCTACAGAAGAACAAATGCTTGCATTCGCTCGTGCTGTAAACCCCAACTTTCCTGCGGAATTGCCTAAGCTGTATCTCGAAATTGGTAAAAAATACGGTATACGGGGCGATATCGCCTTTTGTCAGATGATAAAAGAGACGGGATATCATCGATTTGGAGGAATTGTTGAGGCCAACCAGTATAATTATGCCGGAATCGGTGCCACTGGGAATAGTAAAACGAATAAGGGAAACTCATTCCAAAGCCCGGAACAAGGAGTGCTGGCACATATTCAGCATTTGTATGCATATGCTACAAAACAAAACCTTCCCCAAGGTGAAAAGTTGGTAGATCCGCGTTTTAAGTATGTAGCCAGAGGGATAGCGCCAAGCTGGCAAGATTTAAATGGTCGCTGGGCTGTTCCGGGAAAGGGGTATGGAGAAGATATTCTAAGGATTTATTATCAAATGCTCCAAACACCGACTTCGTCTGAAATACAATAAATCATTAAACTCTAGTAACACCCAATATATCAAAGACCGTTTTTTTCTCATATCGGTGGGGGGTTCGCCTGTTTTTTTGTAGGAGGTTAAACAGGCGAAAGAGGATCTTTGATAGCTATTGGGTGTTTTTTTGTAATGATCAGATTTTTATCCAGTATTATATGGTGAATGGTCTGACTGTTTTTCTTGCTTTGGTGTAGAAGTTGCTGCTGATTGTGATTTACTTTAAGGATTGACAATACTAGTCAATTTTTATTATCATTATTAATAATAATAAAAAATAGGTGAACAATAATGAAACAGTCAAAGGCAGACTTACTCCTTCATCCAATCCGACTGCGTATCGTTCAAGCTCTCATCGGTGGTCGACATCTAACGGCTCAGCAATTAATAGAGTTGTTACCAGATGTCCCGCAGGCTAGCTTGTATCGACACCTTAATAAGCTTTTTGAAGGAGATATTATTTATGTAATCGATCAACGTCAAGTGCGTGGAACAACAGAGAAAGTTTATGCACTGATGGAACAAGGAGCAAATTTGACAAAGGATGACTTAGCAGACTGTAGCCGTGATGAGCATATGTTATATTTTTTAACTTTTTTAGCTTCTCTTCAATCTGATTTTCAAAGGTATCTTCAGCAGGAACAGTTTGATTTGGAAGCAGATGGGGTTAGCTATCGAAAGGCTACATTGTACGTAAATGATGAGGAGTTTTCTCAATTGATAAAAGCGCTTCGTTCCGTTGTTGAACCATTTTTTAAAAACCATCCTGCCCCGGGTCGACGTCCCCGGACACTTTCAACGATCATCATTCCTCAGCCGGAACAAACGTCTTCAAATGATAATAGAGAAGGGGATTAATTTATGCCTAAAAATGAAAATGCTTTATCTGATCAATCACTTCAAAACATTGCTCGCAAGTTTCTCTTTGTTATCCCTTTTTATCTAGCTGTTCCTCTATCAATCGGGATTTTTTTTCACTATGTGTTTGGCTACATTCATTGGAAAGCATTTGGTTTGGGTGCTCTTGGCTGGGTGGTTGCGCTTATGTTGCGCGGACCAGTCACTGTACTTATGAAAGGATTGCCCAAAGAGAGAGCCATGCTTTACATTGGTTTATCTTCTGGACCTTTAGAGGAAGGGGTTCGTTTGATCCTTTTGTTGCTGACTGGATCTTCTTTTTCTTGGGCTCTCTCAGTTGGGCAAGGATGGGCTGCGATTGAAGTATTGTTTACCATTATCAATGGATTGGCTTTGATCTATGTTCTTCAGCAAAATGACGAAAAGGCGATTCAGGCAAAAGAGTTTTTAGAATCACAAGGAACGCTTTATTTAAATCCATGGTGGGGTGTGGTTGAACGGATCTTTGCTACTGCCTTTCATATTGGAGCGACCCTGCTTATAGCGAAAATCCCCTTGCTAACCTTGATTCTTCTTATTGTGCATAGCTTGTTTAATCTTACCATTGTCTGGATAGCCCGTAAAAACATGATTTTCGCACAATTATTAGCAGCAATTGTAGGTACGGGATTACTAGTATCTGGATTCATTGTGTTCAGATGATAGTGAACGACTCACCGCTTAGCTAACGCTTGAAGCGGGAGTCGTCTTGGCTTATTACGTTAAATCTAATGCTTAACTGAATCAAATAAGTCAGATTTGAATATCCTGCTGAGGACTGCTTTATTTGCATTGGTTCAGCGGGTAGCCCCTCGATTTGGGAACAGATATCATGTTCGATCGATTGCCAGTTGATTTTTGTTTTATTTGATATGCTTTAAAAACTTTCCTTTGGCTCCCCATATAAACATGCCAATAACAGAGAGGGCTACTACGAGAATGGGCGCATACGTAATCAGAAATTGTTGCATCGTATCTTCCTCCTTATCGTTGACCTTGGACGTATTTTTTATCGAACAGAAACAGTCGCAACAACAAATATAAAGAAGGCAGAAGCAAGCACAATCCGGCGATAAAGGCGACGATGAGCGCGATAGCCATCGTTTGATTCGTAAATCCATCATAAATGGTTAAGTAAGGATACAATAGGTATGGGTAATGGGAGAATCCGTAGCCGAAGAAAGCAAACCCGTATTGTAATGTCACAAGACCAAACGCGGTGCCGTACCGCTTTTTCTTATAGAAAAGATACACTGCGGCCGCGAAACACAGAACGGATAACACAAATACCCAGGCGATGTCGAGCATCCGCGCAAAGTGCATGGAATTGTGCTGCTTGAGTGTAAATAGTACGACAAACGCGGCTAAAATTGATGGCAAACTCCAGAGCAATGTATAGATGCGGAGCAGTGCTGTTGCTTTTTCGTCCCCGGCAGCATGAGCATAATAGGTCAAAAAACTGGCCGAGATAAACAGTACGCTAACAATGGCTAACAATACCACACTCCACGAATAAGGACTGGCAAACAGTTTGCTGTATAGCAAGCGTACGCTTTGGTCTGTTACTTCGATGAAACCTCCTTCGGATATCGTCAGTACGGTTGTAAATGAGGCGGGAATGAGAATACCGGTTACACCATACAGAAAGGTATAGAGTTTATTGTCTTTGGCCCCGTATGTGCCGAACGCATAATAGGAGCCGCGAATGGCAAGCAACATAATTGAAATGCTGGCCGGAACCAGCAGTGCCGTGCCATAATAGTAGGCGGTTTTCGGGAAAAAGCCCACGATTCCAACAAAGAAAAACACAAGGAATACATTTGTTACTTCCCATACTGGCGATAGGTAGCGTTGAATGACTTTGTGAATAATATGCTTTTTGCCAGACCAGTCGCTGTATGTGCTGAAAAACCCGGCACCAAAGTCGATCGAGCCGATGATGACATAGCCGAACAAGAACAGCCAAAGAACCGAAATTCCAACCAATTCGAGCGTCATACGTTCACCTCCTGTGAGGCGTTCATTGTTTTGAGTTCATGTTCTACCGGATTGTTTTTAAATATTTTCCGTAAAATGAATGTACTTGCAATGGCGAGTAGAACATAAAGGATAATAAAGAAGATGAGCAGCACATCCACATAATCGGCGGTTGTTGCGCCAGCTACTGTTTTCATGTACCCGCGCAAAATCCACGGCTGTCGTCCTACTTCAGCAAAAATCCAGCCGAGTTCAATGGCCAGGAGCGCAAGCGGGCCCGACAATAGCACAAGAAACATGAGCGCTTTATGATACAGATTGATGTTGCTACGTTTCTGTTTTTGTTTCCACAGTACAAGATAGGTGAAAGCAACGATTGTCAGCAAAATCCCGATGACGACCATTAGGTCAAACAAATAATGTATATAGAGCGGGGGGCGTTCATCTACTGGAAATTCATTCAGGCCGGTTACTTCAGCGGAAGGGCGGTTATGCGCCAAAATGCTTAACCCGTACGGAATCTCGATCCCGTTTTTGATTTCGTTGTTCTCATCCAATGTACCGAATAAGATCAGCGGAGCTTCTGGTTTTGTCTCAAAATGCCATTCGGCAGCCGCTAGTTTTTCTGGCTGATATTCGGCCAGAAATTTTCCAGAGAAGTCACCGACTACGATTGTAGCTAAGGAAAACACAAAACCAGCAACGAGCGTCAAATGCAATGCCTTCTTATGGTACACATGCGTTTTTTTGTTGCGTAACAGATGATAGGCCGCAATGGACGCCAGCACGAAGGCCGATGTCATATAGGCCGAAGCCAGTACGTGAGCCACTTTCGTAGGCATTGCTGGATTAAACATGGCCACGAGCGGTTGAATATTCGTAATGACCCCGTTTTTGAGCTCAAAACCTTGCGGCGTGTTCATAAATGCATTCACAACAGTGATGAAAAAGGCAGACAGCGAGGAGCCGATCGCGACCGGGATCAGCAAAAGAAAATGCTTCATTGGTTTTTTAAAGCGATCCCATGTATATAAGTAAATGCCAAGAAAAATCGCTTCAAAGAAGAAGGCGAATGTTTCCATGAACAAAGGTAAACTGATCACCTGACCTGCCAGTTCCATAAATTTCGGCCACAGCAGGCTCAATTGCAAACCAATGGCCGTTCCGGTTACGACGCCGACAGCTACGGTAATGACGAAACCCCTTGTCCAGCGGCGCGCCAGCAGGATAAAATGCGGATCGTTTTGTTTAATGCCGATCCATTGGGCCAGCGCAATCATTAATGGAATGCCGACACCAATGGTGGCAAACAGAATATGAAACGCCAACGTCACCTCGGTCAAAATTCGGCTGTATAATGTTGCATCGTATGCAAACATGACAATCCCCCTTATTAGCGAAACAGTCGACCAAGCATCGACAGGAGCATAACCATTGCCACAGTTATGGAAACCATTAGTAGATATCTTTCCTGTTTTCTAATCATAAGGTATCCTCCTTGTATGCCCCGGGGTGTTTACCTGTATTGTACAGAAAAAACGGGAAAAAATTGCGGGGAAGGTATGGCAACTTTTCAAAAGTTATGTTGACATTGTGTGAATGATGCTTTCTCCTTTTCAAAGCTCCTATTTGCAATGTAAGCATTATTCTAATATATTATTTAAATAGGGGATTGTAGTAATTAGCTTACATATTTAAGAAGGGCTGTTTGGCACATAATGGAATCCTCCATAATACGGTTTGCGTATAGTTATACTTTCTGGCTGTTTGCAACAGGAGTATAATAAACTTGGGCTAGTTGGATTTTATGTAACCGGTCTCCTTGTGAGCCTTTTCCGTTTCGCCATATGCGGGAGCGATTGTTACGTATGAGCAGGCATGTATCTTAGAGATTGTGAAACTAATCACTAAGGATACACTCCTTATGTAGCAGAATCGAATGGTGAAAAGGTTCACGCAAAATGTTTTTGACGAAAGGAAGAGAATAAATGGACACAGAAATTAAACAGCAAAATTTGAAGCAAGATTCAGCTCTATGGATAAACGAGCTGTCCAACCCGGAAGTTCAAGAAGCATTGGCTATGCTTATTCAGAAGCTCCCTCAAGTGAAAGAAGCAATCGTAAAAGTGGAACAAGGCGTAGAAGTGGTTTCAGCTTTTGCCAGTGATACCGATTCTATTAATTATTTGGCTGAACGCGTGGATAGGTTCTCAAAACTTGCTCTTAACAAGGAAAATATGGAAGCCCTTGCGGTTATGATTGAAAGTCTCCCGAGAATTGCAAAATGCGTAACGTTGCTTGACCGATTATTTTCGACCATTGAACCTCTCATCACAGATAAGGAATCCTTGGCATACCTGGCAGATACGGTTAAACTGGTCACCACGCCAGTGACGGAACGTGTTCAAGAGGGCGTATCGATCGTGAAGGAAGCAAAGGAAAGGGCAGCACAGAATCAAACGAATATATCCATATTTGGCCTGTTGAAATTGTTAAAAGATCCTACAGTTCAGGATGGACTAAAATTCGTTCAGGCTTTGCTGGAGGTTTTATCAGAAAAGAAGGTTGTCAAATAATTTGATGTAATCCTTGTTCTGAACGTTGTCTGATAAGAATTTATACGATATTCTTCACATGAATTCAAACAGGCAATGGCGAACGGAAAAATGAAAAATGATTCAGCCTGTAAATCCTGTTCCTTGCAGAACCCTGTCTTCAATCTGACACCAACACATTCGTTGGTGTCTTTTTTCTCGATATTTATTTAGGTAATAGTAACATAGATAATCACTGGTTATATAAACGTGATGATAAGCCAATTTTCATTTTTCCTACCAATCAAAAGTAACTTGGTGGAAGAGCCGGAGGCGATATCTGAAGCGGTGGTTGAAAGACCGGAGTTGGCCGAACATGGAAGGAGACCGCTTTTTTTGCTCGTGAAATGTAGAAAACAATAATTTGATCGTGTAGAACGGGTCGGGGATCAGAATATAAGCTTTTCTTAAACAGAACCCTGTCAAGTGTTTGGTGAATTCATTCATGAATGGAGGATATAATTGACAAAATAGAAAATACACAATATTATTAAGTAAGTACTTAATTAATTGAATCTTAGTTTCTGCAAAGGATGAATCGCAATGAAGATGAGAACCAACCGCCAACTAAAGGCTTTAGAAACGAAAAACAGGCTGATCGATGCCGCACTCAGAACGTTTTCACGCAAGGGCTTCAGTCAAAGTACGACTAAAGATATTGCTAAAGAAGCGGGGGTTACTGACGGTTTAATTTATCACTATTTTCAGTCGAAGGAAGATCTGCTTTGGGCGATCTTAGATAAGTACACGCTCCTTCATTCTTTGCAAGAAGTGTTGAATAAGATGGACAATCAGGCATCGCTTGAGCATAATCTGACGGTTTATTTCCACTCATTGTTTCGCAGCTTGCACGAGCAGCAAGATCTGATTGTTATGTGTTTTGGCGAGGCACAACATAATTCTGACGTTCGCAAACGGCTTGAGGGGGTTATTCGACAAGGTGTGGAACTGTTACATGCTTATCTTGCACCCCGTGTTCGAGTGGCAACGCATGATCTGCTGATCGCCATCCGTAATATACAGACCGCCATGGTTCTTTATTTTCTGATGACCGATCGGTTCGCCGATAATGAAACGGATCGTAATAAATATATTGAGACATCCGTTCGCCAGTTTTTAAAAGTTTTACAATAATTTTTTTACAATATTTATTTACTAAGTATTTAATTAATTAAATGGAGGTTGTCCAAATGAAAAGTACAGAGATGAGTAAGTCAACCCCACTGAACAGATTTGATGTTGATGTAGTCGTCGTCGGAGCTGGACCGGGTGGCTGCATGCTCAGTTATTTGCTTGCCCGGAGTGGGGTGAAAACCGCACTTTTGGAACGGCACAATAGTTTGGACCGTGAATTTCGAGGCTATTTTTTTCAACCTTTAGTGTTAAAGCTATTTGATCAGCTCGGATTGCTGGAAGACATTTTACGCATCCCACATGAGCGCGTTGATATGTTTAAGTTTGTGGATCACGGAAAAACGTTGTTTGAAGTTCGTTTTGACGAACTTGAGCCTCCTTACAATTACGGGTTAAATATTTCGCAGCCTCCGTTGTTGGAATATTTCATACAACAATCTTCTCGATTCTCGAATTTCACCTATTTTGGCGGAACGACAGCAAAGAATTTAATCAAACGAGGTGATTCCGTACATGGAATTTTGGCGATAAACCAAGAGGAGGAGATCGAACTGCACAGCCGGTTAGTGGTCGGCGCCGACGGACGCTATTCCACGATTCGGAAACTGGCGGACATAAGCCAAACGATGGACAAATTTGAGTTTGACTTTGTCTGGTTCGATATGCCCAAAGCCTTGGGAAAAGACTATCCGTTGCAAATAAAGATTGAGGACGAAGGTATGCTGATCTATATTCCGAAAGGAGAGGATCAGGTACAGGTCGGTTGGGTGATTAAGAAAAAAACATATCCCGAGCTTGTAAAAAAAGGAATCGATGATTTTATTCGCACATTGATTGTCATCGAGCCGGATTTGCAAGACGTGTTGCCTTATCATCTTAAAAGTTTCAAGCAGTGTTCTGTCTTGGACATTCAGGTAGGGATGACAGATACATGGGTGCGGGATGGACTGCTATTGCTTGGAGATGCGGCTCACATCGCTTCGCCGTTTTCGGGACAAGGAAACAGTTTGGCGATTCAAGATGCGGTCATAGCTCACGACTCTATCATGAAAGCGATGACTACTCAAGGATCTGGTGTTTTGCAAGAATCCTTTTTAAAAAATTACGAGCTATACCGCAAACCGGCGGTGGCGGAAATTCAAAGAATTCAAGCGATGCAGGCCCGCTTGATTGCAATAAAAAATCCGACCTTTCTCGGATTGCGTCGTACGGTCGCACCCGTGGCGCGGCGTACTTCCCTCTTTAAGAAAATGAGGGATAAAATTGCCATGGGAGTTCAGAAGATAGAAGTGAATACATCGTTCTTTTTATCCCAGGAATCGTGAAAGAACATGGATAGGGAACGATTCGATTCCCCTCGTCGCTTTGATTGAAATGCTTGACATTTTGGAAGTGTCTGAATTATAGTGGGTAATAATATAACTACTTATATTTGGACGGTTTATTTTTGATACAGGAAATAAAAAAATAAGTGGGTGGCATTTGACAAGTGTAGCTATGTGATATACATAGAGTCGCCCGAAAAACGGTTCACTTCGTGTTGAGCCGTTTTTCTTCCGTTCATTTTAAGTAGTTAGTATAATAACTCCGAAAGAGAAAGGGAGATGACCCTTGACGAAGGAATTATTTTTGACCGACAGCTATCGAAGGGAATGTGAAGCCTCCGTTTTAGAAATCGCGGAGGACAAGGTAATTTTGGATCAAACCGTTTTTTATCCTACAGGGGGAGGGCAGGAGCATGACACTGGCATGCTCGTACAAGGCGAGCAGATGTTTGAGGTCTACCGGGTGAAACGGGAAGGGGGGCGAATTGTTCACTATGTGAGAAATGCGGAGAAATTGGAAAAGGGCCCTGTCTTTGCTCGAGTTGACTGGGAGCGCCGCTACGGACTGATGCGGCACCACACACTTTTGCACGTACTCAGCGCGGTCGTTTACAAAAAGTACGGCGCGTTGTGTACCGGTAATCAAATTTATCCTGACCGAGCCCGCATTGATTTTAACCAGCTTCACGATTTGACACCGGAGCAGCTTAACGACGTCATGGAAGAAACAAATCGCATAATTGATTCGGATTATCCGATTTCGTACCGCACGGTAAGCAGGGAGGAAGCAGAAAATATTCCCGGCATGATCAAGACGATGGTCAGCCTGCTTCCGCCCTCTGTTACCCATGTCCGTCTTGTCTCTATTGATTCTGTCGATGAACAAGCATGCGGAGGTACGCATGTGAAACGTACCAGAGAAATTGGTCAAATGGAGATTACCAATGTAAAAAGCAAAGGAAAAAACAACAAGCGCCTGGAAGTGAGAATTATTCATGCTCCACAGGAGGTACGGTCATGAACACGAACGTAATGATTGGGTGTGTGATATATGGAGGAAATCTTTAAGGAACTGCAAAAGTTTGGTTTTTCGCTGTATGAGTGCAAAGCTTACGTTAGTCTGCTCAAGGTTCATCCGGTAACAGGATATGAAATCAGCAAGCGTTCAGGCGTGCCTCGATCAATGATTTACGAGGTGTTGGGGAAACTGATGGACAAAGGCGCTGTCCATCTTGTCCCTTCCGAACCGGTAAAATACTCCCCGGTACCCGCTGATAAGTTAATCGACCGGTTGAGGAAACAATTCGATCGCTCATTTTCCTATTTAGAGAAAAAACTGACCATGCTGCAGCAGGAACGGGAAATGGACGTGATATGGCATATTCGCAGCGACGAACTGGTCTTGAATGAAATGACAGAGATGATCGGCAGGGCCGAAAAGGAGTTATGGCTTTCCGTCTGGGAACCGCAAGTTCCGATGATTCAAGAGGCGGTAGAACGACATCTTCGGGAAGGGGTTCATGTCTTCTCCGTTCTTTTCGGGGCGCCGGACATAAAAATCGGGGCAACCTTTCACCATGATTACATGACGCCTGAAGTCGTAAAAGAGCGGACGAACGGCCATTTGACGATTGTAGCCCGAGACGGCCAAGAAGTGTTAATCGCCAATTTTTCGGATGAATCCACCTCTTGGGCAGTTAAGACACACGATCCGGTGCTCGTATTAGTTGCGACAGAATATATTCGACACGACATTATGATCGAAGAAATTACCGCTGAGTTTGGTTCAGAAAGGTTGGATGCACTTTGGCGAAATAACCCCGATTTGGTTTATGTCGTGAGGGGAAAACGGTTCGACTAGCAGAGAACCGTTTTTTAACACATGCATGTTAGTGTTTATAACAATAACTTCTTATATAGAAAAGTTCTCAATGGAGGAATCATGAGCGAGAAAGAAGTTTACTTGGATTACCCGACAAGTAACGACGAAAGTTTTATTCAAGGTGTGAAGGATTGCTTGCCCACGGTATTAGGTTATTTGAGCATCGGATTTGCTGCTGGCGTGGTGGAGAAAACGGCCGGTATGTCCTTGGCTGAAATTGCTCTAATGTCTTTACTGTTGTATGCTGGTTCGGCTCAGTTCATCGCTGCCGGGATGATGGCAGCAGGTAACCCGGCTACAGCTATTATTTTCACCGTGTTTTTTGTCAATTTGCGCCATCTTCTAATGAGTGCGGCGATCGCCCCTTATTATCGTCATCTGCCTGTATGGAAAAACGTCTTGATCGGATCTCAATTAACGGACGAAACGTTTGGCGTTGCCGCTACTCGGCTGTCTGGAAAGGCAAGGGGAAGTGACCGATGGATGTTCGGTTTAAATTTTACCGGTTATCTCAACTGGTTGCTAGCCAATATGGCTGGAGGGATTTTTGGCCAATGGCTCACTTCGCCGGAGAAGTTCGGTCTGGATTTCGCTTTACCTGCCATGTTTATCGGCTTATTCATGCTACAATTGATAGAACGTTCAAAGTTTGGCGTTGATCTGGTCGTTGCGATCAGTGCAGTCGTTATAGCGATCGCTGGAACTGTTTTCGTATCCGAAAACGCTGGAGTATTGATCGCTATCATTATCGCTGCAAATATAGGGGTGTGGATCGAGAAATGGAAGTGAGATGGAGTTTTCTATGGATGCTTCTGGGAGCCTCACTTGTTACTTTCATACCAAGGGTTTTACCGCTCGTTGTGCTGAGCCGGATTCGTTTGCCGGATTGGGTGCTTCGCTGGCTTAATCATATTCCGATTGCCGTTATGTCCGCCTTGCTGGCCCAAGAGCTGCTTATTTCGAACGGATCTTTCTCGCCGTCGCCCACTGGGCTCATTGCCGCCCTGCCAGCGTTTGCTGTCGCTTATTTTACTCGAAGTTTGCTTGCCACGGTCATGACAGGGATCGTGGTAATGGCGTTGCTTCGTTACATATTATCATTTACCTTGTAACGATTTTATTTCAAAGGGACGGCAATCATTAGCTTTCTACCGCGCCGCATTGTCGGATTTGTTTCCGATTGTGGGTCATCCTATTAATGAACGTATTAATTTCGACATTCATATCTATATTAGTTGATTAGATGATTACTATTTTCAGCCTTGATAGGCTTTATGCCTTTCAAGGTTTCTTTTTTGGAGAGGGCTACTCAGTCACAAATGAGTTACCTTCTCCACATCATACCTCGAAAACTATGGCGAGAAGAATTTTAACATGCTTCCGATATAGAGCATAAAACAAGCTTGATAGCTTGGTAAAATGACTCTCGTTGGAGAAGCCTCCACCTCGCGATGCAAGCCAATAATCTGCTGTTGCAGGGGAGGCCAAGATAGGAGAAAAGGACACAGATTAAGCCACTGAGCATAATAGATCGGTCTCGCAGAGAGACAGATCTATTTTTGTATCTTGAATCTGTTTGATCGTTGTTCGTACTCTATGTTAATTTATCAATATGATAATGATTATCATTTTCGTATTGGATAGAGGTGTCCATATTGCTAAATCCACGTATTGATAAAGAACATACGTCTATTTTTTTGGACGATCTTTGGTGTAAATTGCGAAGCATCGAATTAGTGCGTGTCGGACAGATAGAGCAACAACTCATTGAGTCGCATGTCTTGATTATAGTAAAGAACGGCGAGGGACGTTTGACGATCGATTATACGGATTACCGATTGAGACAGGATGCCGTTCATTTCGCTTTACCCGGACAAACCATTGGAATATCTACAGAGGAAGGGGAGAGGGGGGAGCTATATGTCATCAGATTTGATGTATCTTGGGATTCGGATTCGAGAGAAGCGTTCCCACTGCAAAGAGAGCTTCCGATTTATCAAGATACCCAGATGGTTATGTTATGCGAGTTGATGTACAGGAGTTGCCGCAGTGAACATTCATTGGAACGGTTTCGTGGGCAGTCCGCATTTCAGGAATTGCTGTATTGGCTGCTGAAAAATATTCGGCTTTTTCCTGAGTCAGACCAGCGAACAGCGCTGGATCGCACCAAGGCCTATATCGACAGCCATTACAACGAAAGCCTGACGATTGAGTTCTTGGCTCGCATGGCGGATATTAGCCCTAAATATTACGTCGACTTATTTAAAAAAACGTACGGTAAAAGCGCGATCGATTATATAACGGAAGTGAGGCTCAACAATGCCAAGAAGATGATGATACAATCGGATGCCCGGCTGCGCGATATCGCTCATCAAGTGGGCTATAATGATGAATTTTATTTTAGCCGCAAATTTAAAAAAGAGGTAGGGGTATCTCCTACAGTCTATATGAAGAATCGTCGTCGCAAAATCGTAGCTTATACGTCTGCGATTCTCGGCCAAATGCTTGCGCTCAACATCATTCCCTATGCCGCTCCGCTTCACCCGAAATGGACAGCTTACTACCACAAAATGTATCGGACAGATATTCCGCTGCATCTCAGCGCATACCGGTTCAATCAAGACTGGGAATCCAATATTGAGGCGCTGAACGTTGCTCAACCGGATGTTGTGATATGCGACAAGGACAATCTGCATCCCAATGAGAAGAAACAGCTGGAAAAAATTGCACCAGTATTTTACATTCCCTGGAAAGAAAAGAATTGGCGGGAGCAATTTCAGCTGACGGCGCAATTCCTTGGAGCTGCGCGAGAAGCGGATTACTGGCTGGATAACTATGAGCATAAGGTGAAGTCTGCCAGAGAACGACTGAATCGGGAATTAGGAAACGACACCATGCTCATTATGAGTATTCATAAGAAAAGTTATTATCTTTGCCCCGCCCGCGGGATGAAAGATGTGTTATACGATGATTTACAGCTGAATATGGTGCCTCGATTCAATGATGCTGAATACAAACAAGCTGTCACCTTGGAGCAATTAGCGGAAATGGATGCTGATCGGATTCTACTGAATATATGCCAGGAACCGCAATCATTGAACCAATGGCAATTGCTGCAAACTTCCCGGCTGTGGCAAGACTTGAAAGCCGTCCGCAGGAACCATGTATATTTAATTTCCTCCGATCCATGGCGGGAATATTCTGCGTATGCCTGTGAACGAATAGTGGATGACCTGTTGAAGCAACTATTTCAGGCCGTTTAGAGAGCCCTTTTCTGATGCCGCGTTTTATGGAGATTGTCCAAATTAATTCTGGATATTGTCCATGTTCGATTGTGAAAGTCGTAGTTTATAATTTTAATGAGAATCATTATCATTGAAATGATAATGATTCTTAAAAAAGAGTCGGAGTTCATTATTTAGGAGGAATGTCATAACACCTGTTTGCTTATTAAGAAAGAGTACATAGGCTTTCAGGATTGTCCGTCTGGAGGTGGAATGTCTTCATTACGGAGAGTACAGTGCAGCATGCAAATGACAAGGTTTTAACACATAATTTACGGAAGCTCCTACAGGGATGCTTCTAATGATATGACAGTAGAGAGGGAGCAGTAGAATGAATAAGAAAGTATGGGCATTAGGTTTGGCAGGTATGATGATGTTTGGGGTGGCAGCTTGCGGAGCGAAAGAGGAGGCCAAGCCAGCAACCGCTGCAACGACGAGTTCGCAAAGCAAAGGCATGTCTGAAAACAATTCTTCCAAGAATACGGTGAACGCTACAAACGAAATGAGAACCATTCATTACTTAGGCAAAGAGTACAGCGTTCCAGTGAAAGCAGAAAAAATTGTCATTACCGGGTCGGTGGAATCAATGGAAGATGCGCTGGTACTTGACGTTAAACCTGTGGGAGCTATGACAACCGGCGGCAGGTTCGCGCCACTGTTTGCCAAGATTATCGAAGGTGCGGAAGGGGTCGGGGAGAAGACTCAGCCCAATATGGAAACCATCCTGAAGCTTAAGCCGGATGTTATTCTGGCCAGCACTAAGTTTCCTGCCGAAACAGTGGAAAAACTGAACAAGATAGCCACAACGATCCCCGTCTCACACATTTCCACTAATTGGGAATCTAACCTAAACTTGTTGGCTGAGCTTACAGGGAAGCAGGAGCAAGCCAGACAGGCATTGCAAAAGTACAATGAGGAGGTTCATGGGCTTAAAGAAAAGATCGGAGTTGTTTTTAAAGACAAGAACGTTCTGGTTATGAGGGTGCGGGCAGGCAGCATCATGATCTATCCTGAAAATGTGTTCTTTAATCCATCAGTATATTCCGATCTGGGGGCTATGGTTCCGAAAGAAGTGAAGCAAGCGAAGGCTCAACAAGTGATTTCTCTTGAAAAGCTGTCTGAGATGAACCCGGATTACCTTTTTGTTCAATTCTCGGAAGCTGAGAATAAAGACACACCTAAGGTGCTTGAAGATTTGCAAAAAAATCCGATTTGGAAAAGCATCAATGCAGTAAAAAATGACAACGTGTTTGTCAATTTGGTCGATCCGACTCTTCAGGGCGGTACGGTTTACAGTAAAATTGCCTTCTTGGAAGCCATTAAAAGCAGCAAATTAGTTCAAACAAAGTGAGTAGAGCGCTATGCGATCAAGGATTTCTCCATCTGCCCTGATCCTATGGAGTTCACCATTTCTCATTGTACTTACGATTCTTTTGTCGATTTTATATGGAGCCAAGAACATAGAGATAAGCACGATTCGTGATGCGTTGTTCTCTTTTGATCCAGGAAATGTGAATCACCAGATTATTATGCATTCCAGATTCCCAAGGGTGGTCGGGGCTCTGTTAATTGGAGCTTTTCTGGCCATTTCAGGAGCGCTTATGCAGGGTATGACAAGAAATTATCTTGCATCTCCCTCTATTATGGGGGTTTCTGACGGCTCGGTTTTTGCGATTACGATCTGTATGATCTTTATGCCGAATTCTTCGTCTATAGAAATGATTCTGTACTCTTTTATGGGATCGGCGCTTAGCATCGTCCTCGTGTTCGGGATGGCAATTCTGCTTCCCGGAGGGCTCTCGCCGGTTCGGATGGCGATTTTAGGTACGATCATCGGTACGTTTCTAAGCAGCATTTCCGCAGCGTTATCGACCTATTTCCAAGTCTCGCAAAACATCAGCTTTTGGTACAATGCGCGGCTGCACCAGATGGATCCAGAACTGATTAAGCTCGCGATCCCTTTTGCCGTGGTCGGCATTGTGATGGCAATCCAGCTTTCCAAATCCATTTCTGTTCTATCTCTTGGTGAAGAGATTGCCGTTAGCTTGGGGCAAAAAACGACGCTGATCAAGTTTGCTGCTACATTCAGCGTTGTCATTTTGACGGGCATCTCGGTGGCGCTTGTAGGGAAGATTGGATTTGTAGGGCTTATCGTACCTCATATCGCCCGTTTTTTGACAGGTGCCGATTATAAATGGATAATTCCATGCTCCGGGGTGCTTGGAGGACTCTTTCTTGCACTGTGTGATGTGCTCAGCCGATTCCTTAATTATCCGTTCGAGATGCCGATTGGTGTGGTCACGTCTCTCCTTGGCGTTCCTTTTTTTCTTTATTTAATCAGAACGAGGGGAGGCGGGACGCGTGAATAATGTTTCTAGAAGTCGCTATGTCATCGCGTTAGTTATCGGTATTGCCATGATGTTAGTTACTATGTATATGAGTTTGACGAGCGGCGCTTTTGATATTAAGGTCATGGATATTATTCGGACATTATTGCGAATGGATTCGCAGCCTGATCAGGACTTGGTCATTTTTGAATTTCGTCTGCCAAGAATCATCATCGCCATGCTGGTTGGAATGGGGTTGGCCATCGCAGGGGCTGTCATTCAGAGCATTACGAGAAACGGATTGGCTGATCCGGGGATTCTGGGAATTAACTCGGGCGCAGGTGCAGCTATGGTCATTTTTTTGTTTTTTTATCAAGGACAAAGTAAAGGAGACGAATGGACGTCTATTCTGGCGATGCCGCTATTTGGCTTGATAGGCGGGCTTCTCGCAGCGTTCCTTATCTACCTGTTTTCTTGGAAGAATGGAAAGCTGGAATCGCAACGTCTCTTGCTGACCGGTATTGCAATAGCATCAGGCTTAGGGGCTGTTTCGCTTTATCTGACATTGAAAATGAATCCTAACGACTTTGAGATGGCAGTGGTATGGAATTCGGGCAGCATTTACAATGCCAATTGGAAATATATCATTTCTATTCTTCCATGGTTTGTACTTCTTGTTCCTGTCATTGTGAGCAAGTCATATATTCTGGATTTATTTCAATTGGATGAAGACAGCGTCATAAGCGTGGGTGTAGCCTCGCAAAAAGAAAAAGCGGTGCTCTTATTAAGCAGTATCGGCATTGTGAGCGCATGTGTATCCGTATCGGGGGGGATCGGATTTATTGGTCTGATGGCCCCTCACATCGCGAAGTATCTTGTCGGCAATGCACATAGACGAATCATTCCAGTATGCGGAGTTGTCGGGGCACTGTTAGTGATGATCTCTGATTATATCAGCAAGACGGTCTTTGCCCCGGCAGAATTGCCCGTAGGTATCGTCACTGCAATCATTGGCGTTCCGTATTTTATTTTTTTGCTTTACAGGAAAAAGGGGCGGAGCTAATTGAGAAAAGTTTAAAGGATTCTATTAGGATTAGGGGAGGAAATGCTAACAATGGCTCGCAAGATAATCAAGCAGATTGAAACGCCGGTCAAACATACTGCAGGCAGTGAGGTTACAATACCGCATACAGAACAGTGGGAGCTGCATTCTAGCGTCCACAACCGTAAATATCGAATCTTTGTCGCTAAGCCCAATGAGGCTCCGCCACCCTCGGGATATCCGGTGATCTATTTGCTGGATGCCAACTCTGTATTTGGAACGATGGTAGAGACTGTGCGCGTACAGGCGCGTGCGCACGAGAAGACCGGAGTTGTTCCGGCAGTTATCGTTGGGATTGGCTATCAGACCGAAGCCCCGTTTGATTCCGCACGTTATTACGATTTTACTCTGCCGACTCCAGCTGAAGAGCTGCCCAAAAGCCCTGACGGAAGAGCATGGCCGGAGCTCGGAGGAGCAGAATTATTTTTGCGATTCATCGAAGAGGATCTGAAACCCGAGATCGAGCGCACGTTCAAAATTGATAAAAGTAGACAAACTATCTTTGGCCATTCACTTGGTGGTCTCTTTGTGTTGCAAGTGCTTTTTACTCATCCGCATGCTTTTCAAACGTATGTCGCGGGCAGCCCCTCCATTCATTGGAACAAGTCGTTCATTTTTGAAGCGGAGCGGCAATTCGTTTCCTTTCTGGAGCAGGAAAGTATAAATGTTAGCCTCATGATCGCGGCGGGAGAGCTAGAAAAATCACATAAGAGTCGCATGAACGAAAACGCGAAGGAGCTTTCAGAACGTCTATCTGCCTTCGCAGACTGTGGAGTGCACGTAGAGTTCAAAGAGTTCGAGGAGGAGGGCCATATATCGGTGCTGCCGGTCTTGATCAGCCGCGGCGTACGGTTTGCATTGACATCTATATCTTGATAAAAGATTTGTATACCGTTGACGAGAATAACAATCCTTTAACGGTGACCATGTGACAGCTGAGGAGAAGCAAAATACTGGCTCGCTCGTTATGATCGTTTTCTGTCAGAAGCCCAAAAACGACTGTCTCCGGATATTAGAACGTGTGCTATACACTCTAAGCTTGACTGAGAGACTAATGTTTTATATGATAATGATAATTATTATTGATTAGAGGTGTGGATGTATGAATCATTCAATAGCGAAAGGAAAAGTAGCAACTGTCATTCAGGAGCGAAGAACGATAAAAAAATTCAAATCTGATTCGGTGTCCCTTGAGATTCTGAATGAGCTGCTTAATGTGGCGGTATGGGCGCCCAATCATGGACTACGGGAACCGTGGCGCTTCATTGTTTTTAAGGATAGTGGAAAGACTGTATTAACAAATGCGATCAGCGAGTTTTTAATTCATGGTCCTTTGAAGATGGATGTGGAGACCGTTAATAAGCGAATGGATTATTTTAAAAGTATTCCGTTGCTTCTGCTTGTCGTCATGCCTCTTCATCCGAACGAACATGAGAGAGACGAGGATTTTGCCGCTGCCAGTGCTTTGATTCAAAATTTGCAGTTAGCGGCATGGGAAATAGGGATTGGCGTTTTATGGCGAACGAATCCATTTTTGCAGGAAGAGGATGTGAAAGAAAAGCTGGGTGTAGGAAGGGACGAGCGCATCGTCGGTTTGCTACAAATCGGTTATCCGGAGCAAATTCCGCCTGCACATCCAAGAACGGCGGCCGAGAATTTGCTGACAGTTATAGATCATCCGGACGTTCCCGTACAAACCGGCTCATGATTTCTGCGCTTTTTCATGACAGAAAATGCCGTTTGAAAGCACACTGGCTTTAGCTGATCGATAGCACAGCTTTTAACATTCTTCCGAAATTCATCTCTCACTTTGTTTGCGTACTTTCGTACAGTCTGGAAGCAATGCCCCGTTTCTTTTGCGATGGCTCAATGATGAATAAATACTTTTTTATCACTCTTGGGCTAATGATTTTTGTGTTGAATGCATGTCTTTTTCAAGAGAAAGTCCAAGCTAAAACCGTAATTAATGGTTCTGATTATGAGGCGAATTTTGATGGAGTACAAGATGATACCGCTGCTATTCAAAACGCTATTAACATGGCTCCAGAAGGCTTTATCATTCAACTTCCTGTTCCAAAACTGAGGTTACGATAACAGGAAATAAAGGTAAACAATTAAAGAAGTCACTCTTTGATTGTAGACAAAGTCTAACTTTCAGACAGGTCTACAAGCTGCAAAGAGACACTCTTTTTTCTATGAATATTTTCACATCAGACAAAAACTCGCAGTGCGTGCCAAAAACTTTTTTTGCATGTCTGCGAGTTTTTTTACATTTAATTAACACGAATGGTAACACACCAAGGTGAAAGGAAAAGAGAAAAACAAATTAAAAACAGGTAAAAACAACGAAACAAACAAAAATTAATGTGGAATTAATATTAGATTAACATTTCTTCTTTATAGTGAGAGGTGTCAAGCAATTACAAATTTGATAAAACGAAGCGAGGGAGAAAAAGATGAAGCGATGGAGCAAGCTGTTGCTGGTGATGACGCTATTGCTGTTAGCTATCTTGACAGGATGCGGCGGTGGAAAGGCAACGACGGGAGAAAAAACGCAGGGAAATGGGGAAGGAAAAGCAAAAGAGTTAACGATCTATACGGCACTAGAAGATGACCAAATTCAAACGTATTTGGAATCATTCAAGAAAAAATATCCTGATATTAAACTGAATATTGTGCGCGACTCGACTGGTGTCATTACTGCTAAGCTTCTCGCGGAAAAAGAAAATCCGCAAGCGGATGTTGTGTGGGGGACAGCAGCGACAAGCCTGCTGGTGTTAGATCAAAATCAAATGCTGGAAGGTTATTCACCAAAAGGAATTGAACGTATTGTTCCACAGTTTAAAGATAAAGCAGAGCCTGCGCATTGGGTGGGAATTGACGCTTGGGAAACAGCGATAATTGTAAATACAAAAGAGTTAGAAAAGCGTAAGCTTCCGATTCCGCAAACGTATGCTGATTTAATTAAGCCAGAATACAAAGGGTTAATCGTCATGCCGAACCCGTCTTCTTCCGGCACAGGGTTTCTGACGGTTTCAGGTTTACATCAATTGCTTGGGGAGCAAAAGGCATGGGAGTACATGGATAAGCTGCATGAAAATATTGCGCTATATACGCATTCCGGTTCCAAGCCAGCGAAAATGGCGGCGCAAGGGGAATATCCAATCGGGATTTCCTTTGGTTATCGTGGGATTACGGAGAAGAAAAAAGGAGCGCCGGTGGAAGTTGTATTCCCGAAAGAGGGCTCTGGATGGGATCTGGAGGCAAATGCGCTGGTGAAAAAGAAGGAGATCAAGCCGGAAGCGAAGCTATTTCTTGATTGGGCGATTAGCGGTGAAGCGATGAAAGAATACAACAAGAACTTTGCGATTGTTAGTGTGAAAAATGAAGGACAGGGCATTCCGGAAGGGTATACTCAAGATCCGTTAAAGCAACTCATTCCTTATGATTTTAATAAAGCAGCGACTGAGCGTGATAAGATTTTAGCGGAATGGGACAAGCGCTATAGCGCAAAAAGCGAACCGAAAAAGTAGAAAGGAGAAGAGATGGGCTTATGAACGATGCATACCTTTCTGTACATAACATTTCCAAGCAATTTGGTACATTTACCGCGTTACGTGATATTAGCTTTGAGATTCGTAAGGGTGAGTTTGTTTGCCTGCTTGGTCCGAGTGGGTGTGGAAAAACGACGCTTCTTCGAATTTTAGCCGGATTGGAACAGCCGAATCAGGGGCGAATTTTCGTCGGGGGGAAGGAAGTAACGTCCCTTCCTCCTGCACAGCGTAATTTCGGGATGGTATTCCAATCGTACGCTTTGTTTCCGAATTTAACGGCCTATCAAAATATTGCGTATGGCTTGAAGAACAGAAAGCTGTCCAAACGGGAGATTGATGAAAAAGTGCGGGAAGCACTGGCAATGGTGGATTTAGAACATATCCGAGACAAGTATCCGTCTCAGCTTTCGGGAGGACAGCAGCAGCGCATTGCACTGGCGCGTGCCATTGCTTTGTCACCTGATTTTCTACTCTTGGATGAACCATTGTCGGCACTCGATGCAAAAGTACGCATGAAACTGCGGCGAGAAATTTGCGCCTTGCAAGACAGATTAGGAATTACAACGATTATGGTTACACATGATCAGGAAGAAGCATTAACAATGGCAGATCGGATTATGGTGATGAATCATGCAGAAATTGTGCAAGTCGGGACACCGGAGGACGTATATCAGTATCCAAACTCTCCGTTTGTGGCTGACTTTATCGGAGCCATTAATTTCTTATCTGCTTCCCAGTTGAGCGACGTTACATCAGGAAAGGAAGCGTTGATGGCCGTACGTCCTGAACATATTCGCATCATGGAAGTGGAAAGTGAAGTTGGCTTGCAGGCTGTGATTCGGGATGTCGAATTTCGTGGCCCGTTTTACCGGGTCATGCTGCAAATGATAGACGAGCGCAATACACTAACGGATCAGATGGTGATGCTTGATGTATCGGCGCATGTATCAGAGCGGATTCGCCTGGAAAAGGATAAAAGGTTATCACTTGAATTACCAATGGAGAGGCTGATCTCATTTGAAGAAAGCATGGTGGCAAAATGAGCGCGGGGAAGCGAGATTGCTGGATTCGCCGATGATTCGCCAGAAAACCGGAAAAGATGAATGGATTCAAAAAGCGCTGTTACTTGTAATGCTTGTTTCGCTCTTTGTCAGTATAGTCATACCCCTTGGTGTTTTGTTTCGCCAGGCATTATTCGATAAAACAGGAGCGTTTGTCGGGTTTGCCCATTTCATTTCGTATTTTTCCAATTCAACGCTGGCACAGTCTCTTGTGAATACGATATACGTTTCCACTGTTACGACAGTTGTATCCGTCATGCTAGCGTTCCTGTATGCTTATGCGCTCCATCGTACGGCGATGAGGGGGAAAGGATTTTTCAAATATGTGGCCTTGCTTCCGCTGTTTGCACCGACGATGATGTATGGCATTGGATTGACCTATTTGTTTGGCAATCAGGGAGTGGTAACAACAGGGCTGTTCGGGTACTTCTCTAAGGGTATTAATATTGATCTGTACGGTCCGGTTGGCATCATTCTGGCGGAAATTGTGTACACATTCCCGCAGGCGTTTCTGATCGTAAGCGTTTCGCTGGCGGTCGCGGATTATACGTTGTACGAGGCGGCGGATACGCTAGGTGCAGGCAAAATCCGCAAGTTTTTCACCATTACATTGCCTAGCATTAAATATGGGCTTGTTAGCTCCGCATTTGTTACATTTACACTGTGTTTTACCGATTTCGGTGCTCCGAAAATTGTTGGTGGACAATATAACGTGTTGGCAACGGACATTTATAAGTATGTGATTGGACAGCAAGATATGGGCATGGGTTCCACTGTGGGAATGCTCTTGTTGATTCCGGCCGTGCTCGCATTTATCGTAGATCGCTTGGTAGAACGAAAGCAAGGCTCATTTATTACGGCTAAGTCCATTCCTTACCGAGTGGACAAAAAGCCGCTGCGTGATCGTCTTTGTTTTGTGTATTGCTCATTTGTAGCAGGCGCCATTCTTGTTCTGCTTGGCGCGGTAGCGCTGGCGGCGTTCGTGAAAGTATGGCCGTATGATGTAACGTTTACGCTGGCACACTTTGATTTTACAACGGTCGCTGGCGGCGATGGAATGACTTCTTATTGGAATAGCGTGCTGGTAGCTGCGTTAAGTGCAGTTGTCGGAACCGTGATCACGTTTGTAAATGCGTACTTGATTGAAAAAACTAGATTTATGCCGATGCTGCGTCAATTTGGTTATTTTATCTCGATTTTGCCAATGGCGGTTCCAGGGTTGGTGATTGGTCTCGCCTACATCTTTTTCTTTAACCAGCCAGGCAATCCGCTGAATTGGATGTATGGAACGATATATATCATCATATTGGCGAACATTACGCATTTTTATTCGGTGGCATTCATTACGGCAACAAGTGCGTTGAAAAAGCTGGACAAGGAATTTGAACTTGTTTCTGAGTCTATGAGGGTGCCGTTTTATAAAACGTTTTTCCGGGTTACCGTACCGTTGACATTGCCAGCGATTCTTGAAATAGCTGTCTATTATTTTGTGAATTCGATGGTTACGATTTCGGCTGTAGTCTTCCTTTATTCAGCGGATTTCAAACTGGCATCGGTGGCGATTGTCAATATGGATGACGCCGGCGATATTGCCCCGGCAGCAGCGATGTCAATCCTGATTGTGCTAACAAATATTATTGTGCGAACCATATATGAAGGGCTGACGTTCAAATTGCGTCAGCGTACGCAAGCATGGCAAAAACGATAAATGATAGAGGAGGAGAAGACAATGATACAGGCTGTGATTTTCGACTGGGCAGGAACAATGATTGATTACGGATGCTTCGCCCCGCTGGCGGCATTTATGGAAGCTTTCAAACACAAAGGTGTGGAGATTACCGTGGAAGAAGCGCGGGAGCCGATGGGGCTTTTGAAGCGTGAGCATATTGCGGCGATTTGTGCTATGGAGCGTGTTGCCGGTGCATGGGAGGAAAAGCATGGCAAACGCCCGGATCATGCAGATATTGATGAGTTATATGCCGATTTTGAAGCCAGATTGTTTTCCGTGCTTGCGAATCATGCGAAACCGGTTCCGGGAGCCGTCCAGTTGGTCAATCGTTTGCGTGAACAAGGGATGAAAATCGGCTCTACGACAGGATACACGACAGATATGATGCATGTTATCGTACCGAAAGCGAAGAAGCACGGGTATGAGCCGGATACGCTTGTGACACCGGATGAAGTGCCGGCAGGCCGTCCGTTCCCCTGGATGTGCTATACGAACGCGATGCGCTTAGGTGTATATCCAATGTGGCGGATTGTAAAGGTAGGCGATACGCTGAGCGACATTCAGGAAGGAAGAAACGCTGGAGCATGGACGGTAGGTGTAATTAAAGGAAGCAGCGAGCTTGGTATGACAGAGGAGGAAGTACACGCATGTGATACAGATGTACTCAGCAGAAAAATGACGGATGTCCGTGATAGATTCCTCCACGCCGGGGCCCATTTTGTCATTGAAACGATCGGTGAACTGGAAGAAGTGATTGCCGAGATAAATGAGCGCATGCGGCAAGGCGAACGCCCGTAATCAGAGAAAGAAAGGAAGAAGAAAATGTCCAAAGTGATGCTCCATCAATTGCCAGACAATTCTTATTTGTTATTAACGCCTGGACCGCTTTCAACAACGAAGCGGGTCAAAGCAGCAATGTTGCGTGATTGGTGCACATGGGATGACGATTACAATGAACTCGTACAAGCCATTCGCCGGAAGCTGGTGCAATTGGCTGGTTCGAATATGGAAGACTATACGGCTGTGCTCATGCAGGGAAGCGGAACGTTTTGCGTTGAGTCCGTTATTGGCACAGCGATTCCGGAAAACGGCAAGCTGCTTGTGCTGACCAACGGTGCGTACGGCCAGCGGATTGCACAGATGGCCCGCATGCTGCGCATTGAAACGATGGTTCTCGATGCAGGAGAAGTTGCGCCGGTAGATGTCGCGCGCCTGGAAGAAGAACTAAAGCACGATCCGGATATTACGCATATTGCAGTGGTACATACGGAGACGACCACTGGGATGCTGAATCCGATCGCGGATGTTGGGAAGGTAGCTAAAGCGTATGGCAAATGCTTTATTGTCGATGCGATGAGCAGCTTCGGCGGCATTGCGCTCGACGTAGCGGCACTGGATATCGACTTTTTAATCAGCAGTGCGAACAAGTGCATTCAAGGTGTTCCGGGCTTCGGATTTATTCTGGCAAAAAAAGAAGTGCTTGCTGGGTGTAAAGGACAGGCCCGCTCATTATCGCTTGATTTATATGACCAGTGGAACACAATGGAGAAGCAAAACGGAAAATGGCGTTTTACTTCTCCGACGCATGTTGTACATGCTTTTTACGTTGCATTGCAAGAATTGGAGGAAGAAGGCGGTATTGCGGTACGGGAAGCGCGCTACCGGCAGAATCAGCGCACGTTGATAGAAGGGATGAAGCACCTTGGATTTATGCCGTTGTTGGATGAGCAGCATCAATCGCCGATCATTACATCCTTCTATTATCCAGAAAGCTCATTATTTACGTTTAAAGAGTTTTATGCCCGGTTGAAGAGGGAAGGATTTGTGATTTATCCAGGAAAAATTACGACGATGGATACGTTCCGCATCGGAAATATTGGAGAAGTGTACCCGGATGATATGAAACGACTGGTAGAGGCTATCGAGAAAAACATATTTTGGTAAAAAGATGAGATGATATATAGTAAAGGAGAATGAACATGAAAGTATTTTGCTTAGGTGGGGCAGGACGAATTTGTCGGGAAGCGATTCTGGATTTGGTGCAGCATTCTTCGTTTGAAAAAATTACAGTGGCCGATTTTAACGAAGAGGAAGGTCACAAAGTGGTAAAGTGGCTGAACGACCCACGTGTCGATTTCCAAAAAGTTGATGTGCGGAACCGCGAGGCGACGGTACAGCAAATGAAAGGATACGATGTCGTAATGGATGGTACGACCATTACACTGAATGGGTTGTCTACGGCATGCATTGCGGAAGCGGGGTGCCACGGTATTAACTTGAACGGATTCGGTGAAGAGAGTGCGTCTGATAAAGTGTTCAAAAAGAATGGAAAAACATGCGTACCGGGCTTCGGGATGACACCAGGCGTAACGCAAATGATGGCGATGCATGCTGCTAACCAATTAGATGAAGTGGAAAGCATTCGTGTAAGCCATGGCGCGTTTCGTCCGATTGCTTTTTCGCGTTCGATTGCGGAGACGACCACCTATGAATATGATCCGAATTTGCCAGACCGTGTTATATATGAGAATGGCGAATTTGTACAAGTTCCGCCGTTTGCAAGACCCCGTGAAATTCGCCTGCCGGAGCCATATGGCACAACGGTGCAGTATATCATTCCGCATGCGGAAACAAAGACCCTAGCGAAAGCGTTGGCGCATAAAGGTATAAAATTGATCGAAGTGCGCGGCACATGGCCGAAGAAAAACATGCAATTAGTTCGCGCGCTGTACGAATGGGGCTTTTTGCGCAATGAAAAAATTAATGTTAAAGGCGTAGAAGTTGGCATTCTTGATTGCATTAGCGAATATTTGTTCAATTCCAAAGAAGGAACGGAAACCGAGCTGTACGGATATTCACTGCATGTGGAAGTCGTAGGCATGAAGGATGGAAAACGGATGTGCCATACGTTGTATCATACGCACCCGGCTTCAGATGGTTCGGTAGAAGGATGGGAAAAACTGCGTGCGTATACACGTAACGTCGGTATCCCGATGGCCATTGCAACGGAAATGCTGGCAAAAGGGATGGTAAAGGCGACAGGTGTCATTACACCGGAAGAAGCGTTTGATCCGGCTGCTATTTTCAAAGAGTTGGAGAAGCGTCAAATTTTTGTTCATGAGGAAATTACGGAGATTGGTGCGGAAACGCAGGCGATAGTAGAGTCTATGTCACGCTAATCAAAAAGGATTAAGCAATAAAACAGGGGGCTTTGGTGACGTGTCACTCATTGGAGAAGAAAGAAAACAGTTTATTTTGCATCTATTGCATGAATCCGGAAAAGTAAGAACGACGGAGCTCGTAGAGAAGCTGGAAGTGTCGTCTGAAACGATCCGGCGTTACCTGGAAGAGCTTGAAAATGAAAAGAAACTGAAACGGGTATATGGTGGGGCTGTAAAAGTAAACTACGGCAAAGAAGAGCCTTCTATCTACACACGCGAGATTCTTTATGCGGAAGAGAAGAAGCGGATAGGAAGAGCTGCTGCCAGCTTGATTCAGGATAATGAAATTATCGCAATTGATGACGGCACGACGACGATTCAACTTGTGCATTATCTTACGGGAAAAGAGAACCTTACGATGATTACCGCGTCTGTACCTGTTTTATCGCTTCTGTTGCAGTATGAAAATCAAGGGTTGTTTTCCGGGGAAATTTTTTTTATTGGTGGCAAGGTAAATCCGCGCTATTCCCGTACATCAGGTTCGTTAGCGGAAAAAATGATGGAAAACTTTTATGTAGATAAAGCGTTTATTGCGATTGATGGAATTTCTCCGGAAAGAGGCATCACAAGTTATGATGTTGAGCGAGCGATGCTGTCCCGAAAGTTTATGGAACAAGCTACACAAACCATTGTCATGTTTGATGGCTCAAAAATTGGTGTAAGCAATTTTTATAAGCTGGCTGATCTTGAAGATACGGATGTTCTGATTAGCAATGTTTCCATACCCGTTGAGTGGGAAAAGGCAGTCAGAGCTACAGGAGCGGAATGGCTGGTTGCTGATTAGAAAAGGATACCGAGATTGTTGTTTGCGTCAAAGGTGGGAGCGCAAAAATGGTGGAGGAACTGCTAGCACTACTATGGTGAAAAAATAGCGATATTGAACAATTTATTTGTTATTTCGAATGCGATTGGTCAGTCACTATATGAAAAGGGGGGGGATAACTACAAAGAAATGGGGAGGCAGAGAGAAAGGGTAGGGAATGGTGCCAAGCTCTCCAGCCTCCCCCGCTTCTTCATCTTTACAGTTTTTCTACGTCAATCATAGCTAATCATAATGTCTGTATCCATATCTATACTTTTTAGTTCGATGATACGCAATCCATTGGCATGTTACTTTCTTAATGGATGAGACGCACGATCCGCTTCTTCTTCCATGACCATCGATAGTAGGAATATTGTAAAGCGAGACTGATGATGAATGCAGCTGGATATCCAACCCATATTCCTTTAATGCCAAGGCTGCTAAAGTGTGAAAGCAGGTAAGCAACAGGCACTTCAACACACCAGATCGATATTATGCTGAACACAGTTGGCCACAGTACAGTTCCACTCGCACGCATTGTAGCGGCAATGACCAGTGCATGGCCAAAAATCAAATAACTCCACAGAGTGATCATTAGCAAACTATGTGCGATATCAAGCGTATGCTTGCTTGTTAAGAACCATGACAAAATATCCTGCGAGAACACATAGACAAGTATGATTAAAATCCCACCGATTACATAATTAAGCAGCACACCTGCCCGAATCACTTTCTTTAGTCGCTCGAACTGATTCCCTCCTATAGACTGTGCGGCAAATATGGAGACGGCAATGCTTAGACTTATTGCTGGCATTGATACGTAACTGACCACTTGATTTACTGCACCATACGCTGCGGTAGCATCGGAACCAAAACGATTCACGAATGTGATGACGGCAACTTCAGCCAGGGATACGAGTATCATATTGATGCTGGATGGAATGCCAAGACGCAGTAGCAACTTGAGCAATCCTACATCCATCCGTAGGTGCTTCCGAACGGATGCATCGAATCGAAGTGGATGCTTTATTTTGTCTAGGTAGATAAGCATGATGACAAATGTTAGAACCGTTGATACTATGGACGCGTACGCTGCCCCGTATATACCGAGTTTTGGCAGACCCAGCCAACCAAAAATCAGAAGGGGTAACAATCCTACATCGAGTACCGTGCTAATAATAAGAAAGTAAAACGGTGTCTTGGAGTCACCTATACCACGTATAAAAGTGGTATAGGCAATATATAAAAACATAACCGGCATAAACCAAAATAAAATTCGCGCATAATGGACACTTACGGCAATGATATTTTCTGGTGTGCCTATTAGTTGCAGGATATCCCAAGTGAATAGACCCCCAACCACCGCTAACACCACTCCAAGAATGAAAGTAAAGGTGAGTGTGGTACCAACGATTGCTTTAACACGCTCTTCATTACGTGCACCATATGCCTGACCGATCAAGATGGAACTGCCTGAACCTATTCCGATAGTGAATGAAATAAGTAGAAAAAATAATGGAAAAAAGGCAGAAATAGCAGCCAGGGCATCTACGCCAAGCCAACGACCGACAACAACACTGCCAGCTAATTGACCAATCGATTGCAGAGCATTGCTAATAATCAGAGGGATAAGAAACATGAACATAGAGTACCACACTGGGTGGTTGCTCGTTTCCTTACTCTGTGAACTCGTATCTTCTTTGTTTATATTTTGGGGTGGTTTCAACTTTTATTTCTCCTTTTTGTTAGGATTTCTTTTGATTATATCCACGTTCACCATAAGGTTGTAGTGTATCCAGCCATTTTTGTTTCAGTTTTTTTAACGCATCTTTTGCGTCAAAATATCCGTTCTCTTTCACTTTTAAGGTCTCTAATACTTCAAAGACGAAGGCTTCTTCTCCGAATCGATTCCAATCCTCTTGAAGCGATTTGTTTACGTGACCACCCAGGTTCAACGCAAACTTCTTTCCATTTATTGTCTTCAAATTCATAGTACTATCTATAAAAATCTTCTGATTTTTAGTATTCTTAATCTGATAAACTCCAGCCTGGGGTTTCCATTCTTTGTATAGTCGTTTCAATTCTTTTTTACGCTCCATGTGTTCCTCTTCCTTTCTTTTAGAATCACTTTTTAACCAATACTGGCTTCCATCTGACTTTCTATCTAAAAATCCGTAATCAATTAAGTACCTTCTTACCATTACATAATCATGATAAACTTCCTTTAAAATCTGATTGATTTCTTTTTCATTATAGGTTCGTTCACTATCAAAGCGCTTTGCGATTTCATAAAGGACAACCAGCTTATTTTTTTCTTTTTTAGGAAAAGTATCCAATGGTCCATCCGTGCCTTCAGGAAAATACTTTTTCAAAATCTTCTCTCTTTCTTGCTCGGTAACATTGTAACGTTCATCCAAAATCTCGAATGTTTTATGAAGGCTCATAAAAGCCGGCGCATGTTTGTCCTTTTCTTTTAACAGTTCCATTATGGCTAAAAACACTTTGGATTGACGTTCCTTCTCTTTTAGTACAAAGCGGTAATTTCGAATCGTGGAAGCACTTCCGATATTCATTTCTTTTTGGACTTCGGCATCGCTTTTTCCCTGATAAAGTAGCCGAAGAAGAAGGTTCTGACGGTCTGTTAAACCTGTGAGTTTCTTGTCCAGCTGGATCAGGTAATCGAACACTGATTGATGGTTTTTCTCAATATGGAGCCGTATGTACCTTTCAGCTTCATATAGAGTGCCTTCATCAGGGTAAATAATGCCTTTTTCAAACTTTGCACCACAGAGAAGACATATATAATGCTCATTTTCTAGAATATACCCACATTTAAGTTCCTCCAACGATGCATTCCAAAATCGTTCTGAATTATTCATAAGCAAACAAACTCCTTTTTAGTTTGTAATATAATAGACATTATAAAATTTAGTCTATAAAATATCAACTATTTATACATTCTGTCCATTCTTTTATTTTCGTAAAAACGATGCAGCATGAAGAATAAAAATAGCCATGCTTATTGCGGAAATAAGAAGAAGCCAATCTTGACTGCTTTCAAGATTGGCTTCTTCGCATTTACACATGTCTTAATATTTTAGCATTTGAATGATTTATGCCGTGTAAGGGTGGCATAGCATAATATAGCGCTGGCTTCAGCGACGGCGATTACAATGCCCATTGGTACAGCCGTGTAGCTTCCGCCAAGGCCGACGAGAGGGGCCACCATTCCTCCAAAGATAAATGATAGCAATCCAAGCAATGCAGATGCGCTGCCTGCCGATTGTCCTTGATTTTGCATTGCCAGAGAAAAACCGGTAGTCGTTACGATTCCGACGCTTGACACAACGACGAACAATGGTAGTAGGACAGCAGAAAGCCGGGCTCCGATAAGAATCATGACAAGGAGCATAATGCCACCCAGAAAAGCAAGACCAAGCCCGCTGATGAACAGCTTTGTTTCACCCACCCGATCCACTAATCTGCCAGTAATTTGAGTAGCGATAATAATACCAAGTCCGTTAATAGCAAAGAACATGCTGAACATCTGAGGTGAAACACCGTATATATTCTGAAGGACGAACGGCGAACCGGATATGTATGCAAACATAGCGGCTACGACCAGCCCTTGGGCCAGCGCATATCCCATAAAGACACGATCGCTAACGAGCCCTCGAAATGTAGATAGCGTGTTCTTGATACCACCCGCTGAGCGATTTTGAGAGGACAGTGTTTCCGGTAAACCGAAAAGAACAGCAAGAAACATAAGTATACCAATGATTCCAAGTACGATGAATACTCCCGGCCAGGCTGTCACCCGCAATAGTTGCCCGCCTGCGATAGGAGCAACGATTGGAGCAACCCCGTTGACTAGCATTAAAAGAGAATAAAATTTTGTCAATTCTGAACCGGAGTATAAGTCCCGTACGATAGCACGCGAAATGACAATCCCGGCAGCTCCTGCTAATCCCTGAACAAACCGCAACAAGATCAATGCCAAAATAGAAGGCGCAAAAGCGCATAACAGTGATGTGACGGCGTAAATAATGAGACTAGCAAGAAGAGGCAGACGGCGTCCTCGTACATCACTAAACGGTCCGGCAAGTAATTGTCCAAGCGCAAGCCCGAGTAAGCAAAATGTTAAGCTGAACTGGGCCAGTGATGTACTCGTATGCAAATCTCTGGCCAGTATAGGGAGAGAAGGTAGATACATATCTAGAGACAGTGGTCCGAAAGCAGACAGCGAACCTAACACAACAGCCATCCATAGTCGACGTGATCGTGTGGCTATTTGTGAAGTAGCATCCAAACTATTCGTAACATTACTCATAAGTAAGCTCCAACTCTTTCATAAGATTTAAAGAATATAAAACTACATTTATTGTAACAAAAAAAGAGTGGAAAGCTCAATTTTAATTGTTCTTTTTTACCTGTTTTAAGGTTAAGAAGAACAAGATTTAGCCACCCTATATACAGGTATACAGGCCATCGCATAGAATCGTTGTTTTGCATGTACATACATGAAAGGGGGGAGACTATTGATATTTTTTAAACCAGAATTTCGGAATCAGCAGGGAGAGATCGTAAATGTAGTGAATGCAAAAGGCAGGGCGATTGGTTATATTGCTTATCTATATAAAGAGGACAAGGAGCTTTACATTATGGGACAGTTGAATGAGGAAGGGGAGAAACAGAATTTTATTGACATGACAGCCAGCTTTATTGATGGCCTAAAAAAGGCGATTCTTGGAGATGGCGAGAAAGAACCGAATATATACATTCATTTGGGCGGCCAGTTGCTTCAACTGGACAATGAGGATAACGGTGAAGAGAAATAAAAGAAGAACCTGTATAGGTTGTTACGCATAGGATGGTTTGCAGAAGACACCCGCCCATAAGGAGGAACTTGTAGCTGTGAACCATCCAGACAGCGTTTATCATCCACGGCTTGTTGATCCGTCGGGAGAAAGAGCAGGAAAGCCGAAAGATGTTGGTTTGACCATGTTAATTGATAAAGGAGTTGGCTTGGCTTCATTTGAAGAATTTTTACAGCTTGCCGGTCAATATGTTGATTATATTAAACTCGGGTTCGGCACTGTAGCCCTGTATCCGTCCGAAATTTTGCAAAAGAAGCTTTTGTTAGCCAAAAAAGCCGGCGTTTTCCTATATCCAGGGGGGACAATGTTCGAAGTCGCATACCATCAAGGTGTGCTCAAAGAACATTTGGATTATATGGAACAGATGGGGTTTAGTCATTTGGAAATTTCTGATGGAACCATTGAGTTGCCTGCCAGTGAGCGGCGTACTGTGATACGAAAAATAGTAGCAAGAGGATTCACTGTTATTACGGAATGCGGCAAGAAAGCAAGCGGCAGCCATCTTAGCGTAGAAGACCTGCAACAAACCCTTTATTCTGATCTGGAGTGCGGGGCTTCGTACGTTATTGTTGAGGGCAGGGAATCAGGAAAAAATGTAGGCATATACGATAAAGAAGGAAAGCTTGATACAGAGTTTTTGAGCGCTGTTGAAAAAAAGATTCCGGTTGATGTAAGAAAACACCTTATATGGGAAGCGCCGCAGAAAAACCAGCAGATAGGACTGATTCATTTTTGGGGACGAAATGTAAATATGGGAAACATCCAGTTCGAGGATGCTTACAACCTTGAATGCCTGCGTCGTGGCCTAAGGTTTGACACGTTTATTTTAGGGCATACGAGTTCCGGTTTGCAGGCAACCTATCTTGCGGATGATAAGCAAATTGGCTTGAACACTCCCACCATTTAACATCTTATGATGAATGCTTTGTGCCGTTTCTTTCGTTTTTCACCTCCTTCGCTTCGATTACGTATCTTTTTCAAAATCTAAAGAGAACAGGCGGACAATGAACATATTCAGAAGACACGTCTTGTCCTGAGTCGATTTGTCCTCTCCTTACGCGACAGGCGTTGAGGGAGGAGGCTTCTGGGCAATTTGGATAAAGTGGATTGGTATCAAAAATAATCGTAAAGGAAAGGGTAAATAAAGAGCCGAAATTAAAGAAGCAAAAAATTGGAGGAAGTCGAATGGAGGCAAAACAAGGGACATCAGCCATGATTGCGATTGCCTTTATCCCTTTAGTAATGGTATTGGGGAACTCGATGTTAGTACCCGTTCTTCCCACGATGAAGGCAAAACTGGGTTTATCCCAGTTTCAGACAAGTCTCATGATTACGCTGTTCTCCCTTGCGGCAGGTATCATTATTCCTGTGGTCGGTTATTTGTCTGATCGCTTTAGCCGTAAGTGGGTGATTGTTCCCTCATTAATCTTGTATGGAATCGGAGGAATTATGTCGGGACTGGCCGCTTGGCTGATGGAAAATTCCTATACGATGATTCTGATCGGGCGGATCGTTCAGGGAATCGGAGCAGCAGGAACAGCGTATGTCGCTATGGCGCTTATCGGCGACTTGTATTCGGGAGCTCAGGAAAGCAAAGCGCTGGGGATTATTGAATCATCTAACGGATTAGGGAAAATTTTATCGCCAATTATTGGCTCGCTGATTGCTCTCGTTACGTGGTATGCCGTATTTTTTACGTTTCCCGTCCTCTGCTTTGCTGTGGCTGCCTATGTATGGTTTGGAGTGAAGGAAAAGAAAAAGATGGAAGAAAAGTCTTTTTTTCAATATCTTAAAGCATTAAAGCAAATTTTTAAAAATAAAGGAAGATGGCTTATTCCCGCTTTTTTTGTTGGTTCTGCTGGGCTATTTATTCTTTTCGGCGTTTTATTTTATCTGTCCGATGTATTGGAAGAAACCTTTAAAATCGATGGGGTTCTTAAAGGAAGTATTCTTGCGATTCCGTTGTTCGGAATGGTTGTTACCGCATACATTACGGGAGCAAAAATTAAGCAGAATAAGCCGCTTATTCGAAAAGTAATGGTAGCCGGGCTTGTGATTTTAACCGGTTCTATGTTTGGTGTCGCTTTTTTTAAACAGATTTATCTTATGATTGGATTGCTGACGTTAGGAAGCATCGGAACGGGTCTTTTGTTGCCTTGTTTAAATACGCTGATCACAGGAGCTGTGGAAAAGGCGGAAAGAGGCATGATTACATCCTTATACGGGAGCGTTCGTTTTCTTGGTGTCGCGTTTGGCCCTCCTCTTTTCAGTTGGTTAATGAAAATTTCGCATAAGACAGTTTTTTTGAGCATGACGGGAGTAAGCCTTGCAACGTTGATGCTGTCTCTTTTTTTCATTAAACCCGGCATAAAAAACAAGGGGGATACAACGGAAGAGCATGGCCCAACCACCCTTTTCAGAAAAAGAGAAAAAGCGCCTACGTAATGGTCTAGAAAAATTTTGAAACAAAATAAATAAATTTCAATAAGAGGGCGGTAATCGCGGCCGCCATCAACGGGCCAACCGGAATACCGCGCAGAAAGACAATGCCGATAATGGAGCCGACGACAAGACCGACGATTAGGTGCGGTTGAGCTCGGAGCATATCCAATCCTTTTCCATTCAAATAAGTGGCGAGCGCCCCTCCTGTCAGCGCGATAACCCCCATAAGCGTAGTAAAGAGCGGGAGAAGATCCTTGGCGGTGATTCGTTCGCTGGCAAACGGCACTAAAACGGATATGGTTAAAAAGAGGAGACCCAGTTCCATTCCACGCCGTTCTACCGCCGGAAAAAAGCGCTCCAGAGAGGTAAGCTTGAGCATTAACAGCATGCTTGCCGCCGTAGCGATGATCGGCGAGCGACCGATTAGGCCGACAATAATCAGAATAACAAGTGCTGCTTCGCCTGAAGATACGTGCATCCGCATCCAACCCCTGTCCTTTTCTTCACTTCTATGAAGAAACGGAGGAAAGTATTCTTTTTTCTCGGACAATAGGGACAATTTTTAAAAGATCGATTTGGCCACAGTATAGAATGTCCTCTGTGTATTGATGCTGAACCAAACGCCTGCCTGTGGTAGTGGTAAGGAGGCGCTCGGGAAGCTGGGGAGCCATTTGAAGGTAACAGGCTTCCAGTGCCTCGGATACATCACAGGTATGGATGGCAGCGGCACGCTTTTTGGCCAAATGAACCATCAATCCCGCGGCAAGGCCGTCCTCCAAAGCAAATTCTCCACGAGTACCCGCGCAGTACAGCGTAATATTACAATTTTTATTCAGCGCTTCTTCGATGCATGCGAGGGCATTAAGAAAACATCCAATTAATACATGTTTTGCTTTTTTTGTCTTTTGAATAGCTCTTGTGCCATTTGTCGTTGTTAGAACGAGGTGCTTTCCTGTATGCTTGCCTGCACGCACGGCAGCAGGAGAGTTATTGTAATCAAAATCGGCGATCTTTTTACAATGCCGTTCTCCGGCCAAAACAGTATCAGAAGAGCGTAAAGCATACGCCTGCTCGCTTGTTTCAACCGGAATCACAGAGGCAAAGCCGCAGTTGAAGGCAGTTACAATCGTACTTGACGCCCTGAGCACATCAATCACAATTACCGTTCGTCCGGCCATTTGCTCGGGGCGAATGGCCGCAACGGTTTGTACGGTTTGAATCTCCATTCTGTTTCCTCCCTCTCATATGTATGGCCAAGTGATTCGGGAGCGAAATGCTCGGAATTCATGCGTACTGTAAGCAAGAATGAAGAGAAACGCCAGTGAATCAGCAAACGGGATGTATGAAAAATCATGATGGGGGAAAGCGTAAATAAAAGAAATCGTAAAAGGAGAGAAATTGGTTTTATGAATAATAAACAATCCATTCTGACTCAGGCGCTTGAAACATTAGAGAACACATTTCTTCCATCTGCCGCCGAGCTTTCCAGTAGAATAAGAAATATAAAAGAAAAAGTAGTGGGGATGTCAGATGAACAGTTCGAAAGCAATATGAGTATGGCGACCACTTCACCAGCAGGAGAACATCCTTATCCTGATCAGAGTGTTCGGTTCTTATTAAACGAAGTTTTTCCCGAGATAGAAAAAAACGTTCAAAATACGCAGAATTATGAAGTCATATCGGCTGTTAACGAAATTAGAGGGATTCTGGGCACGGATGATAATTTACACACCCCAACATAAAAGGTGCGTTTATCTCCCGTTTCTTTAAGTCTTTTGAACCGGCAAAGAGTGAGGATATGATAGTCATACTATATAGCTTATTTCGCAAAAAGATAAATATGCGAATAGAAACGAATACAAAGTAGGCAAACATCTCAGAGTCACGTGGTGAATATACTAAAGTTATCCACTTACTCTAAGAGGTGATTGTAGATGGGAAAGGTGCGAAATATTTACGCTGCGGGAAATACTGCTCGAGGTTATTATCATTTTTATGAATCCGTCCTCCAGAACCTTGAGCGTCTCTTCATTCTTCAAGGAGGGCCGGGAACAGGTAAATCGTCTTTGATAAAAGCCATAGGTGAAGAAATGATGGAACGGGGCTATGAGATTGAGTGGATCCATTGCCCCTCTGACAATCATTCCGTTGATGGCGTCATCATTGCAGGATTGAAAGTAGGTATCGTAGATGGAACGGCTCCCCGGGTCATTAAGTCGAACGCTCCGGGGGCGGTTGAAGAGTACGTTGATATAGGAACAGCGTGGGATGTCAGTTATTTGCGTGCGCATAAGGTGAATATTATGCAGTTGAATGATGCGGTAGGGCGCGCCTTTCAGAAAGCGTATGATGCTTTTGCTCAAGCTTTGCGCATACATGACGAGTGGGAGCGGTTTTATATTGAAAACATGAATGTTGTTGAGGCGAATAAGGTTACGGATGAGGTGATTGAACGTATTATCGGAGAGCAGGTACTCCCGAAGGCGGCAACGGTGCGCCGAATGTTTTTAGGGGCAGCTACACCGGAAGGGCCGGTCGATCATATTCAAAATCTTACCGAAGACATAGCGAAGAGATATTTCATTAAGGGTCGTCCGGGTTCAGGCAAATCGACAATGCTGAAAAAACTGGCGGCTGTAGCGGAACAGCGCGGATATAATGTGGAAATATACCATTGCGGCTTAGATCCGCACAGCCTTGATATGGTGATCATCCCTGAAAAAAGCATTGCCATTTTTGATAGTACCGCACCTCACGAACATTTCCCGACTAGAGACAGTGATGAGATCATTGACATGTATACTCGGCTTATCGCTCCGGGAACGGATGAAAAGTATGCTGCTGAATTGCAAGAAATCAAAGCAAAATATTCTGCTGTTATGAAAGAAGGCACCGCTTATCTTGCGGAAGCGAAAGCGATTCATGATGAACGTAAAAACATTTATGCAGAAGCGACGGATTTCGGAAAGGTGAAGGTGATACAAAGCAACATCTTGTCTAAGATAGATAGCCTGATTATTTCTGTGGAAAATCAATAAGAGTGAGAAAAGTACTAAGTTGAAAGCGTCGGCTGTTTATTATATAGCCGGCGCTATATGGATGAAACTTGTTTGTTTACCGCCTCTTTCACAACACGCGAGAAGTCTTCTTCCTCCACATGCCACATTCGGTTGTTGTGTGACACACGTGAAAAGCAATATAACACGTTGAACATTTGGCGAGATGTTTGTATACTGAAATGGAACGAGTAGTAGGTGCGTTTTTTAATATCATATCATCAGATGACTCGATCATCAGAAAGGATGATGAATTTATGAAAATTTCGTTTTTTGTTACATGTCTCGCTGATGTATTTTATCCGGGTGTGGCAAAGGATGCGGTAGAAGTGTTGGAGCGACTTGGCTGCGAAGTGGAGTTTCCGCAGGCGCAAACATGTTGCGGACAGCCTGCGTACAATAGCGGATACCATAAAGAAACGAAAAACATTGCGAGGCACATGATCGAAACGTTTGCCGGTGCCGAATATGTGGTGACACCGTCCGGTTCATGCGCCGCAATGCTTCACGATTACGTCAAATTGTTTGAAGATGAGCCGGAATGGCTGGAGAAAGCGCGGGTATTGGCGGCAAAAACGTATGAGTTTACCCAATTTATCGTCGAAGTGTTACGCGTGGAGGATGTGGGCGCCGCCTTTCGGGCAAACGCCACTTATCACCGTTCCTGCCATATGACTCGTCTGTTGGGTGTAAAGGAAGCGCCGATGAAGCTTCTGGAGCATGTGGAAGGTCTTCGTGTTACTCCGTTGCCGAACGCTCATGACTGCTGTGGGTTCGGTGGTACGTTCTCCGTTAAGATGGTGCCAATATCCGAACAAATGGTGGATGAAAAAATACGACATATCGAGGAAACGGATGCGGAGGTACTGATCGGAGCCGATTGCGGATGCCTGATGAATATAGGCGGCCGAATCAACCGCAAAGGAAAGCCGATTAAAGTGATGCACATTGCTCAGGTGTTAAACCATTCAAAACGTGAAGGGGGCGGAAGCTATGCCGATGAAAATCGGGAATGACAAATTTTTTAGCCGGGTTGCTCAGGGGATTGAAAACGGATTCATGCGTGGTGCGGTCAGTTCCGCGCAGGAACGGCTGCGCGGCCGGAGGTTAACGGCGGCCGAAGAATTGGGAGATTGGGAAGAGTGGCGAAAGCTCGGTGAAGATATTCGCCGCCATACGCTGGAGAATCTGGATTATTATTTGTACCAGCTCAGCGAAAACGTCGAGAAGGCTGGTGGCCACGTGTTTTTCGCCCAGACAGCTGAAGAAGCGAACGAATACATTACTGATGTGGTCAAAAAGCGCAACGGCAAAAAAGTTGTCAAAGCAAAATCGATGGTGACGGAAGAAATCAGTATGAATGCTGCATTGGAGGCGATCGGTTGCGAGGTGATCGAGACTGATCTAGCGGAATACATTTTGCAGTTGGACGACCATGATGCTCCGTCTCATATCGTCGTTCCGTCCCTTCATAAAAACAAAGAACAAATCCGGGATGTTTTTGCGAAAAAGCGGGGCTACGATCGGACGGAGAAACCGGAGGAGCTTGCCTGGTTTGCGCGCGAACAGTTGCGCAAAGAGTTTTTGACAGCAGATATTGGGATTACCGGATGTAATTTCGCGGTGGCGGAGTCAGGTTCGATTACGCTTGTGACGAATGAAGGCAATGCCCGGCTTGTGACAGCGCTACCGAAGACGCAAATTACCGTAATGGGCATGGAACGTATCGTACCGACATGGGAAGAGCTTGACATTCTCGTATCGCTTCTGTGCCGTAGCGCTGTCGGACAGAAATTAACGAGCTATGTGACGGGATTAACTGGCCCACGAAGCGAAAAAGCGGTGGACGGTCCGGAGGAATTTCATTTGGTCATTATTGATAATGGCCGTTCTAACATTTTGGGCACGGAGTTTCAGAGCGTGTTGCATTGTATCCGCTGCGCTGCCTGCATTAACGTTTGTCCCGTATACCGGCATATCGGTGGTCATTCGTACGGTTCGATCTACCCAGGCCCGATCGGTGCCGTGCTTTCCCCTTTGCTGGGTGGATACGATGATTACAAGGAACTTCCGTATGCGTCCAGTTTGTGCGTGGCTTGTACGGAAGCATGTCCGGTGCGGATTCCACTTCATGAACTGTTGATTAAACACCGTCGCAAAATTGTAGAGGACGAGGGGCGTTCATCGTTTGGAGAAAAGTTGGCCATGAAAGGATTCGGGCTGGCGGCGCGCTCGCCAAAGTTGTTTGCAATGGGCGAAAAAGCGGCGCCGTTCGTCTTGGGGCCGTTCATGAACGGTGATACTATCAAAGAAGGCCCGAAACCGGTCAAACCATGGACGGATATCCGGGATTTCCCGGCACCGGCGCGCGAATCGTTCAGAGAGTGGTTTGAAAAACGGCAGAAAGAAGGGAAAAAGTTATGACCATCCGAAACCGTGAAGCGTTTTTGAATCAGATTGCGGTAAGACTCGGACGCGAACGACGGACGGACGGCGTCGTGCGGCCCGACTGGACGCATGGTCCGCAGTTGCGCAAATATAAGGATCGTTCCATGGAAGAACTTGTTGATGTACTTAAAGAGCAGTGTCTTCGGATCCACACGGATCTGAAGCTGGCGACAAGCGCAACGCTTCCGCGTGTGATGGAAGAAACGATTGCGTTTTACAGGGCGAAATCCATCATCAGATGGGAAGATCAACGGTTTGCAGAGTACGGACTCGATGTATGTTTCGATCGCCAGAAAGCAGACAAAAACCTTGATGTGTATGTATGGAATCCGGAACGAGGAGAGGAAAATATACGCGCCGCGGAAAAAGCGGATATCGGAATTACGTTTAGTGATATGACACTGGCCGAGTCGGGAACGGTCGTACTATTTGACAGCGGGGAGAAAGGGCGGGTCGTAAGCCTTTTGCCCAAGTATTATATCGCGGTTATTCCGAAGAGTACGATTGTGCCGCGCATGACGCAGGCGACCCGGCGCATCCATGAGATGGCGCAAGAAAAAGGCACGTTCCCTTCATGCATCAATTTCATTTCCGGTCCGAGCAACAGTGCGGATATTGAGATGAATTTGATTGTCGGCGTACACGGACCGATAAAAGCCACATATATCGTGGTAGAAAACCGATAGAAACAAATGAGGACTGTCAGCTGTACGGGGGTGGCAGTCTTTTTTTGTGGGATTGATTGTTTGAAGAATAAAAAAATCATAAATACAGCAAAATACAAAAAAAGTGGTAAAGGATTATCAACAGTGTTAAAAACCATTCTTTCTTATTTACCAACTTGGGATATATGGATCGGAGCCCTGGTATCTTTTCTTGTCCCATTCGGTATCTTTAGCCTATTTAAGTGGCTACGCGGATAAAAAACGGAGGATTTTGTTATGTTTAAGTGGTTGAATTCACGTAAAAAAAAAAGCCAAACTTCTTCTGCTGCCATTCATCCGAGCGAGGTACGTCCGTTGACAAGCAGTTTACAGCGCAACCTACAAGTAGTAAGAGAGCAAATTGGACATAGTCCTGATGTAATTTTTCGCCAGTTTTCCTTTTGTGGCACATTATGGAAAGCAGCTATTGTTTATATTGATGGTTTAGTAGATAAGACAGCTTTGCACGAACAAATCATGAAACCTTTAATGCAAGAGCCTACAGCAGCAGAAAAGGCAAAACAACTTTCTGATGGAGCAGCACACATAAAAAATTGGGTGATAAATTCTGGCATTCCGATAGCGGAAATAAAAGAGGCACATAACCTGAACGATTGTATTCTTGAGGTACTTTCCGGAAATGCGCTTTTGTTCATTGATGGAATAGACAGTGGTTTCATTCTCGGCATAACCGGCTGGGAGGGTCGTTCCATCGATGAACCGGTTACCGAATCGCTTGTACGGGGACCGCGGGATGGTTTTGTGGAAACGCTTCGCAACAATACGGCGATGCTTCGGCGGCGAATCAAAGATCCAAATTTCACAATGGTTGTTTACAAAGTAGGCCAACGTGCAAAAAAAGATTTAGCGATTGTTTATATAAAAGGAATCGCTAATGAGGAGTTAGTAGCGGAAGTAAAAAGAAGGGTGGAAAGGATTAATATTGATGATGTTCCGGAATCAGGGTATGTTGAACAATTAATTGAGGATAATTACCTTTCCCCTTTTCCTCAAGTACAAAACACGGAAAGACCCGATCGGGTGATGAGTGCATTAATGGAAGGACGTGTAGCTCTTCTATTGGACGGTACTCCCTTCGCTCTTATCGTACCAGTTACATTTTCTATGCTTATGAGTTCACCAGAAGATTACTATGAGCGCTGGTTGCCTGGCTCTTTAATTCGGGCTATGCGATATGGTGCCACTTTTACTGCCTTGTTTCTCCCTGCCTTATACATTTCTTTAATTTCATATAACCAGGGGCTTATTCCAACAAAGTTAGCGATCTCCATTGCTGCAACAAGAGAGGGGGTTCCCTTTCCTTCTCTTATTGAAGCGTTGATGATGGAAGTTATCATTGAAATTTTGCGGGAAGCCGGGGTTCGCCTACCCAAACCGGTAGGACAGGCTGTCGGCATCGTAGGAGGGCTCGTTATTGGTCAAGCAGCGGTGGAAGCCGGAATTGTAAGCCCGATCATGGTTATTGTCGTTGCCTTAACCGCCATCTCATCCTTCGCTTTTCCCCAATATGGGGCTGGGATTGCGATTCGGATGCTCCGCTTCGGAATGATGATGTCGGCTGCTGTGCTTGGTCTGTACGGTGTTATTTTGTTTTTCATTCTGATTAATGCTCATCTTGTAAAATTGAAAAGCTTTGGCGTTCATTACACGGCTTCTTTTACCCCTTATCGGCCAAAGGATTGGAAAGATATGGTGATTAGAGCCCCTCTGATGATGATGAAGCAGCGACCGGAAATGAACAAAACGCAAGATCGCAAACGGCAATAAACAGGAGAAGGAGGCCTTTCATGATTAGCCATCCGAAAGATCGAATCACGCAGACACAGGCTACTATCGTCGTAGCCAATACCATGTTAGCAACAGGCATTCTTACGCTGCCCCGCAGAGTATTGGATGCTGCCGGAACAGCGGATGCCTGGATTTCTCTGCTTTTAGGTGGCCTTATTTCCTTGTTTGCCGGGTATATGATCACAAAAGTAAGCCTCCTATTTCCCGAGTACACTTTCTATCAGTACAGTCAAGCTCTTACCGGAAAGTTTATTGGTACGATTCTTAACGTGCTCCTGATTGTCTATTGTATTTTTGTCTGTGGATACGTAGTGCGGATTTTAGGGGAAGTCATCCATGTCTTTGTGTTAGAAAAAACACCGATTGAAGTGGTAATCATTGTATTTATGAGTGTAGCCACTTATCTAACAGTGGGGGGCATCAATCCGATCGCACGGCTGTGCGAATTGTTTACCCTCCCTATCGTCCTGATTCTTTTTTTAACTTTGACGTTAAGTTTTAGCCATTTTGAACTGGACAATCTTCGTCCACTGCTAAGTGAAGGGTTCACGCCTGTATGGGAAGGGGTAAAAAATACCGCCTTTTCTTTCACGGGATTTGAAATCATGTTCATTGTGACCGCATTCATGACAGAGCCAAACAAGGCCGTAAGATCAACTATTACGGCAATTAGTACGATAATCGTTTTATATATATCGGTGGTCGTGGTGGCCATTGGTATCTTTACGGTAGAGGAGCTGAAGACGCTGACATGGCCGACCATGACGCTGGCGAAAGATATCGAGTTTCCCGGCGCTTTTTTCGAACGTTTTGACTCTTTTCTGGTGATTGTCTGGATTATGGCCATCTATACAACTTTTGTCCCTTATCATTATGCAGCCAGTCTGGGTTTGGGACAACTTTTCCAAAAAAACATGTATTATTTTGTTTTTGGAGTGTTACCGGCCATCTACATTATCGCTATGTATCCGAAAGATTTAAACGCCACTTTTAAACTGGGCGAGTTTATGGGATATTTAGCAATATTCTTTACTATGATTATTCCAATCTTCTTATGGCTTGTGGCTAAAGCAAGGAGGGGGAATCATGAAAAAAACTAAAAGGACATTCATGTTCTCTCTTCTCCTCTCCCTCATCATGATAACAGGTTGCTGGGATCGGGTAGAACTTGAAGACATTGGTATCGTGCTTGGAGTCGCTATTGACGAATCTGCAACGAAAGCAGCGAAAAAACAGGAAAAGGAAGAGTTAAAGGGACAAGCAAAGGAACGTAAGCATATTTTGATGGTTCACCATTTTATCATACCACAAGAAGTGGAAGGAAAAACCAGAACGGGAAAGAATAAGCCGTATTCCAACGTTGTCAATGAAGGCGAAACCATCTTTGAAATTGTCCGAGAGCTGTCAACCCGCGTAGCACGTCCCCCAAACTATGAGCATCTAAAAGTGATCGTCATTAGCGAAGAGATAGCTCGTTCTACTGATTTACGCGATATTATCAATTTTTTCCTTCGCAATCCTGAATCAAGACGGACGATCAAAATGCTTATCGCGAAAGGAAAAGCACGGGAAACGTTCGAAAAAAAGCCACCGATTATGGCTAATCCAGCCTTAAAAATGGCGAAAATGATTGAAAACACCAAGAAAACCCTGCGGATGGCACCCGAAATGACACTGGGTGACATGTCGGAAAAACTAACGTCGGAAACCAGCTTTGTTATGCAGCGTGTAGTCACCTCCAAAACGGGAACAAAAGTAGCCGGAGCCACCGTAATAAACGGAAAAACCCACAAAATGGTCGGTTGGCTGGGTGAGGACGAAATGGAAGGGCTAAACTGGATGAGCGGAAAAGGAAAAGCAGGCATTGTGAAAGGAACAGACCAAAAAACAGGAAAAACCATGGTGTATGAAGTAGGAAAAATGAGAAGCAGGATTAAGCCGAAAGTGCAGGGAAATAACATCTCTTTCACCGTAGACATCGAGACGGAAGGGTCACTTCGTGAAGACTGGTTGGAGCCGGGAAATGCTTTCAAAGAAAACTTAATAAAAAGAGCCGAGAAGGCAGCAGAGATGGAAATTAAACGTTTAACTCAGAAGGCGCTGACAAAAACACAGAAGAAGTTTAAAGTTGATGTGGCCGGATTTGGCAAACAGCTCAGTATCTACTACCCCAAAGTTTGGAAGGAAGTCAAAAAAGACTGGGATAAACATTTTAGCAAAATACCTGTAGATATTAACGTGAAAGTGCAAATCAGCGAATTCGGAACGAGAGGAACGAAGATGTAATACAAAGTCATTCAGCTGGCGATGAGCGGGTGAATGTATAATATCGTTTTTCTGTGGAAGCTTAAGATTATCCATTGCCAGAAGCGAACCAAAGGAATAAAGAAATGCCGCGACAGCAAAACCGGAATATGAACGGCTGGACGGTTTCCTCAAACCGAGGCGGCGCTGGAATAGGGGATAAGCAATGAAGGGTAAACGATATTTGACCATTGCTATTGTTGTCATGCTGACTGCGCTTGCAGGAGGATGGAATCTTTTTTTTCGTCTTCCGAACCCAATCGATATAAAAATGAAATCCTCTTCGCCTGTGGAGAAACCTGTCATTCTGCTCATGATTGATTCATTGATGCACAAGCCGCTACAGGAAGTGATCAGGGACGGACGCGCTCCTGCGCTCGCGTTTTTGCTCAAGCATGGACGGTATTTTCCCAAAATGGTAAGTTCTTTTCCCACCATGTCCGTTACGATTGACGCGACGCTTTTAACCGGAACATATCCTGACCTGCATCGCGTGCCCGGACTTGTCTGGTATGACGCAGCCGAGAACCGTATCGTCAATTACGGTAGCGGGGGAATAAGGGAAACGTTGAAGACGGGGCTTGGACAAATGTTGTATGACAGCCTGTATAATTTAAATAATGTTCATCTAAGCCGCAATGTTAAAACGATCCATGAAGAGCTGGCTGCCAAAGGAAAAGCGTCCGCCTCTGTTAATGCGCTTATTTATAGAGGCAAGACGCCTCATATATTACATACATCTGCAATGATTCCGGTAGATAAAACATTTCCTGCCCGTTTGAAAACGTTTGGGCCGGAATGGTTCTCGCTAGGCGTGCTATCGCAAATTGAGCCGGATAGTCGCTACCATCATGCTTGGAAAAAGTTCGGATTTAATAACAAATTCGCTGCTGATGAGATCAAGTACCTAATTCAAAAGAGAAAGCTTCCCGCTTTTACCATCGCTTATTTTCCTGAGTTGGATCAGGCCATCCATAAAAAGGGAATCACAGTTACCAGAGAGATTGAGAGGGCTGATCGACAGATACAGGAGATATTTGCGGCGTATGGATCGTGGGAGACAGCGCTCAAAGAGGCGATTTGGATTGTTATGGGCGACAGTGGACAAACGTCGATCGGCGGCGAACGGAAAGAGGCATTGATCGATTTGCCTTCCCTTTTGTCTTCTTATCGGATTGCAGAGGAAGGGAAGCCAGCTCGGAAAACGGATCAAATCGTGCTTGGTTTTAATGAGAGAATGGCGTATGTTTATGCGCTGGATGAGCGGTTGTCCCTGTCCGAAATTGCCCGTTCCCTGCAAAAGGATAAACGGATCGATGTGATTGCCTGGAAAGAAGGTTCTTTCATTCGGATCGTAAACGGAGGAAAAGAAGGGGATTTTTTCTACCGGCGGAACGGTCGGTACATTGATACGTATGGACAGACGTGGTCTATGCAAGGAGATGCTTCCGTTCTGGATCTATCTGTAACAGGAAACCGAATCGCATATGGCAGCTATCCTGATGGCCTGGCTAGATTATATGGTGCCCTGCATTCACATCCGGGGCGCTATCTTATACTAACAGCTAGACCAGGGTGCGAATTGACGGGGCCGAGTATTCATACGCACATTAATGGGGCCGGGCATGGTTCGTTGCACGAACAGGATTCCCTTGTGCCCCTTATTGTCAGCGGTACGGATCTTTCCCCAAAACATTTGCGGATTGTGGATATGAAGGATTGGATTTTACGGTTGATCCGCTGATGAGGCTTTTATTTTACAGCGCCAGGCCACATAAATAAAAAATAGAAAGAAAAAGGAATTTTGACTACCACAGCGAATGAATATCATAATTAATACTTTTTATATGCGGATTGTGGATGTGAAAGCGAATAGGCAAAAAAAATCGCTGGTTTATTTTTAAAGGGGGGATGGGACTATGGCGGAACACCATTTTTATTTGACGGCAGATTGGAAAGGAGGACGGGACGGAGAAGGGCGCATTTCCGTGGGCAACCTGCAAGCGCCGATTTCCGTTCCAAAAGAGATGAACGGTCCAGGCGTTGGCACGAATCCTGATGAGATGCTGATCGGCGCGGCGGCGACCTGCTATTTGATTACGCTGGCAGCCATTCTCCAAAACAGGGGAATTGGCGTATCGGATTTGCATTTGGAGTCAGAAGGAATCGTGATCATGGAGGGCAGCAGCCCGCGTTTTCAAAAAATTATCCACCGTCCCCGCATTACGTTGGAAGCGGAAGCTGCAGAAGAGCAGATCGAGACCGTAGTTGTGCTGGCTGAACGCGCCGAAAAAGCGTGCATGGTTTCCAAAGCTGTCCAAGGAAATGTGGAAGTGCTTGTGGAGGCCGATGTTGTAATAGCATAATTTAAGAAGTGTTTTCCCGCGTTGTACAATCTAACGTAAAAATTTTCCGTGTTTCTTTCTCTGCTTCTAACAAAAAATATACATGCAAATCATAATTGATAATAAGGAAAGGGTTACAAAGTTATGAAGGATCAAGAAACGAAAAATCAAAGCACAGAACAGAGAATGAAGCAGGCGGATAAAGAAAAGGATACGGAAAGAGCACCGGGTTACGGGGATAAGAAGCTGGAGGGGCCGAATGCTCCGGCTACATAACTTCGGTCTGTTGACAAATATCCCTCTTCTTCCTGTGCTTATGTTGACTTTCCGCGAGACCACACAGGAGGAAGAGGCATATTGTCGCTTTTTTGCGCTAGTACAAAGCCCGGCTATGTGCCGGGCTATCTTTTTGTACGTCAAGCTTATTGATCGCGGCTAAAATCGCACTCATGCAAAGGAATGACTTTTGTTTTCTTAATAAACTTATATCCCAGCCAGAGAATGAGAAACAATGGCAGACCGATATAGGAAACGAGCACGCCATTCCAGTCGATTTTCTCCTCCATAAACGCGCCGTAGTTCTGGCCGAGAATGATGATAATACAGAGCACAAGGGCGAAGAGCGGACCGAACGGGAACCATTTCGCTTTGTAAGGAAGCGCGTTTATATCTCCTCCCTGAGCCACGTATGCCCTGCGAAAGCGGTAATGACAGATTGCGATGCCAACCCAGGCGATAAATCCGGACATACCGCTCGCGTTCAGCAACCAGATGTACACGGTACCGTCACCAAACAGCGAGGACAAGAACGCTAACATGCCCACAAGCGACGTTATGTAGAGAGCATTGACAGGAATGCCGCGTTTATTTACTTTGCCAAGGAATTTCGGTGCCTTTCCTTCCTTGGCCAGCATCCATAGCATCCTCGTACAGGCGTACATGCCGGAGTTGCCCGCTGAAAGGACGGCGGTCAGAATAATGGCGTTCATAACTGAAGCCGCAAATGCCAGTCCCGCCTTTTCAAACACTAGAGTGAAAGGGCTTACAGCAATATTTTCAATATCAGAATTGATGAGACGTTCATCCGTGTATGGAATCATCAGGCCAATGATCAGAATAGCCAAAATGTAAAATAAAAGAATTCGCCAAAATACTTGTTTGATGGCTCTTGGTACGTTTTTCCCTGGTTTTTCGCTTTCCCCTGCCGCGATGCCGACCAGCTCGGTGCCCTGGAAAGAGAAGCCCGCGATTATAAAGACGCTGAATATGGCCATAAATCCGCCGTGGAACGGGGCGTCCCCTACGGTGAAGTTTTTGAATCCGACCGCTTCCCCTCCCATAATGCCGAAAATCATACTGATACCGACAATAATAAAAGCGAGAATGGAAATAACTTTGATTAATGCGAACCAGTATTCGCCTTCCCCGTATCCTTTGACCGATAAATAGTTAAGGCCAAACATGATACCGAGGAAGAGGACGCTCCAGAGAAGCGAAGAGCTATCAGGAAACCAGAACTTCATGATAAGAGCCCCGGCCGAGATTTCTACCGCGATGGTCACGGCCCAGTTATACCAGTAGTTCCAACCAAGTGCGAAGCCAAGCGCCGGATCGACAAATCTGGATGCATAGCTGCTAAAAGAACCAGATACTGGTAAAAATGTAGCCATCTCACCAAGGCTTGTCATTAAAAAGTAGACCATAATGCTAATAGCTAGGTACGCGACGAGCGCGCCGCCGGGGCCGGCTGAGTGAATGGTTGCACCGCTTGCCAAGAAGAGGCCGGTTCCGATTGAACCACCGATGGCAATCATGGTCAAATGCCGCGCTCTTAATCCGCGATGCAACTGGCTGGAAGTATCGGTTACCGGTTCGATCATTTCGTTTACTTGCAATGGAGATTGGCTCATGTAACCACCTCATTTTTTGATTTGTAGTATAGAGAAGAAAAGTTTTGGAGATGAACCGATATGCGAATTTTTAGCATTCACCTTCGCACAAAATAAAAAGAATAAAGTATATAATTTGTTTTTCAATTTACTAAATTTTATTGCAATTATTTCGCCAATTTGGGCACAAAAATGGGAAGCTCGTAGAAAAAATTTCAGGCTTAAGCTCTTTTATTGACAAAACAATAGAGAAGAACAAGCTTTATTCGTTGTGTCCGGTGCAAGAAGCAGGATGGAAGGGGAATTTTTCCTGCAAGAAAAATAGCAAATGCAAAAAAAATGGCGTATATTTTGCTATTTTTTTTGCATTGAATTTTGAATGATGATTATAAAGCGTAAGTTTTTATTGAAATGGTTGATCTTGTGCAGGTATAATAAAAAATAAAAAAGCGATGGGTTTCCTTTGACTGAACTGGGAATAGGTAGCTAGGGTTCCGCTTTATATTTGATATGAAGGACTGCGACCGAGCGCTACAGATCTTGCTTTGTGCAAGAGGCACCTATTGGCACAAAAAGCCCGAGGGGGAAAGTTCAGCGTATTTGCGCTGCTTTTCTTCTTTGGGCTTTTTTTATTTTTTAAGGAGGTTGAATACGTAATGAAAAAAGCGACACAAATTCGTCCCGGGGTGGCCATTATTATTTTCGACGAACAAAATCGGGTGTTACTTCAAAAAAGGGCGGATGTCGGGTTGTGGGGAATTCCATCAGGACATGTAGAACCTGGTGAGACGGTGTTGCAGGCTGCTGTCCGTGAAGCATGGGAAGAGACAGGCTTACGAGTTGCGATAACACGGTTAATTGGGATTTATTCTGATCCTGTTTCGCAAACGTTTTATTATCCGGATGGTCGCGTCGTACAGTTTGTTACCACATGTTTTCAAGCGCAGGTTATAGGGGGAAAATTATCTCCCCGCTGCGCCGAGACGCTTGAACTGGCTTATTTTCCGCACGATCGTCTGCCTTCAGAGCTTTTGCCAATGCATCCAAAATGGCTGGAAGATGCGCTGGCTAACCATGATCTTCCGTTTCTTCGCTAGTATTCGGAGTCGTATCAGCGAAGCTGTTACCAAGTGCTAACTTAAAATAGCAACGAAGAGGATTTTTCTTCTGTAATCTTTGGGTAATTGACGGAGATCTTGTCCATACTACTCCTAAGAATATACTGCGCCAAAGAAGTCAATTTATATTTTTATTTCTTAACATCGGGTATCCCTTACACTTTTTGTGACGTATAACCTTTCTTGCCTGTATAGTAAAAAGACTGGCAACTATCGTGTTTTTCATTTCTGCTTTTTGTAGTTATTGTATGCTTCAGAACTTCTCTGCTTTTCTCGTTGTGTGTTTTTAGATGTAATGGGTTATACGTTATTGGAAGGAAGAGAAGATCGATGAGAAAGCGGGCAAAATTTATTGTGGTATGTTTATGGCTATTTTTTATGTCGGGCTGTGGCGATCGGCTTGATGTGGAGGACTTAACGCTATCTTTAGCGTATGGGATTGATTTAGATAAAGATAATGAGCTAATGGTTTATCAAATAAGTCCGGTTTTTAGTAAAGATACAAAAAAGAAATACGAAGTGTATGGATCCAAAGTGAACACAGTCAGGCAGGCAAGGGAGAGGTTTAACAGTACAGCGAACGGTCAAATTGCTACCGGAAAAGTGCAAGTATTTCTATTGGGTGACAAAATATTGAAAAAAGAGGGCAGCGTACCTTATCTGGACGTGGCTTATCGCGATCCGAAAAACACGGGAAATATGCGTATGGTTGCTGTGAAGGGGCCAGTTTCTTCTGTTTTGAACAGTAAGTTTAGCGATAAGCCTCGCTTTCCTGTGTATATAAATAATGTAATTGATGTGGCAAATCAGTCCAATGAAACGGTTTTTACCACGCTGCAAAAATTCCATAAAATGTTTTTTGATAAAGGGATTACGCCTGCGATTTCAGAAATAAAAGCAGATAAGACGGGAATTGTTGTCACTGGGTCTGCGCTTTTAAATGATAGAGGAATGTATAAACTGTCGCTAACTCGTCGAGAAAGTGCGTTACTTCTTATTTTGCAGGACGAAGCAAAGTTGCCGGTATCCCTTACAATCCGTATGCCTCCAGGATCATTTAAAACCCTGAATTTTCGTGAAAACGTAAAAGGGACTAACTTTGTAACAATAAATGTAAATAAAATTAACCGTCGTATTTCGACAAATTATAGAAAAAACCATTTTTCATTTGATGTAAAGATGAAACTTGATGTTACATTAGTGGAACGTACGTTTCATATCGATATGGAAAATGAGAAGGAGAAAGAACAATTAACTCTTCTCATCACGGATCAACTCGAAAAAGAATTAAATAGGTTGGTTAAAAAAGTGCAGAAGCACCATCTCGATCCGTTTGGATTTGGATGGTATGCACGTGCTTACCAATATCAGCAATGGAAAAAGATTGATACTCACTGGATGGATGAATTTTCAAGGGCGACTGTTAGAGTAGCACCAATGATACAAATCAAAGCTCATGGTGTGATTCAATAAAGATTGTATGCATTTGAGTGAATTTGAACAGCGCTGTTATGATGATTGGGCGAAGGAAATTTATTGCCCAGTCTTCTGGATATTAAAAAATGACAAAAAGGGATTCTGACGAGAGAGAAAACGGAGCGATTACAATCCTTAAGATAAATAAAATAAGACGGAATACTATACGTGCTGAATGCGGTTAGAAGGCAATCTTAAATGGCAGACAGTCCGGGCCCCATGACAGGGTACAGGACTATCGTTATTTTTGTCCACAATGTCAATGTCGTAAATGTCGCAGTATGGAAAGGCCAGGAATAGTATTAAAATACTGCGTACAAAAAGAAAAAACAAACAAATTTCTAAAAATATATCAATATTTATGTAGAAAAAACCTAAATTTATAAGGTACTCTATTACTAGAAATAATGTCTTATAAATCATAGTTTGCTTATGGAGCAAGTCGAAAGGAGACAGGAACATGGACATAGAAAATAACAAAGGAATTCTTCTGGAAAGTGGTACAAATGAACTGGAGATTATCGAGTTTGGCATTGCTGGGGAAGTGTTTGGCATTAACGTCATTAAAGTACGTGAAGTCATTAATCCACTGCCGGTGACGCGCACGCCGAAATCCCATCCTCATGTAATGGGCATTATTCAGTTGCGTGGAGAAGTGCTTCCAGTCATTGATTTGGCAAAAGCGCTCGGCTTTCCGCCATCTGAGCATCCGGAACAGGACAAATTTATCATTGCGGAACTCAATCAGATGAAGGTGGCCTTTCATGTGCATTCAGTTTCGCGCATTCATCGGATTTCTTGGGAACAAATCGAGAAACCATCCGAGCTCACACGCGGCCTTGAAAGCAGTACAACCGGTGTGGTGAAAATGGAAGATCGCTTTATTTTGTTGCTTGATTTTGAAAAGATCGTGGTGGACATTAGCCCGGAAGCGGGATTCCAAAGCGGACAGATGCGGGAGCTTGGCGAGCGGCCCATTTCGGCCAAGCGCATTTTGCTGGCGGAAGATTCTGCCATTCTGCGCAAGCTGATCGAAGAGACGCTTCATAAGGCAGGATATACGCACGTTGAAGCATGCGAGGACGGAAACGAGGCATGGCGCTATCTTGAACACCTTGTCGGCACAGGGCAGGATGTAACCGAGCATATTCAACTGGTAATTACAGATATCGAAATGCCGGGAATGGACGGGCATCATCTGACAAAACGCATTAAAGAACATCCGGAGTTGCAGAAGCTACCGGTTGTCATTTTTTCGTCGCTGATTACGGATGATTTGCGCCATAAAGGAGAGAAAGTGGGTGCAGATGCACAGGTAAGTAAGCCGGAAATTGTAAATCTTGTGAAAGTGATTGACGGTTTAATTTTGTAACTTGGCTTTTGTCTTCGATAATTTTTTGCGATTCGGCCATACTAAAAATAGCGTTTATAAAAAGGGGGAGCTTTCATGACTGACGAAAATAAACGCCAGGCGATGGAGCGGGTACATCCGCGCAGCCACCCGTCGCGTTTGGATCAGTTTGGCCGGGACGGACAAATTCCGATTACTGGGCAGGAGCCGCCGCGGTTCATTTCTATGACGGAAGCCGAAAGAGAAGAGGAATAGGAGAAAATGCCCCACAAGTAAACCTGCGGGGCATTTTCTTCGTCTTTCTAGCTCCTTTTGTGAAGAACGTGAAGTTAGTATGAATAGGTTGCTGTTACAGTGCTTTCGATCTTCAATTCGCCCGGATACACCTGGCTGCTCGCGTTGCTCTTTTCTTGTGCGCTATAGTCGGCAACCACTGACTGGCGGTACATAGGAATAGGCTGAGGGGTAATGTTGTCAGTGATCTGCACGATGTCTTTAATTTTCACGCCGGCATGTTTCGCTATGCGTTCCGCCTTTAGACGGGCATTATCCATCGCTTTATCCATGGCTGCGAGTTTGTGCTCCTCGATTTTTTCCGAACTAAACCAGACATTTTCAATCCGGTTGGCTCCGATAGCGACAGCGGTATCCATCACCTGTCCGATCTTCTCCAGATTACGGTATTTGATCTGGACGATTTGTTCGACTTGATACCCTTTAAATTGCTGCTTGTTGTTTTCCCACGTATACTCCGGCATGGTGGAAAAACGCACGGTTTGTATGTCTTTTTCGGCGATTTGCAGGCGGATGAGCGCGTTATGAATCGTCTTGAATTGCTGGGCATTCTTTTCCTGTGCTTCCCGGGCTGTTTTTCCTGTTGTATATAACCCGAGCTGAATGTAGGCGATATCTGGTTGTACCGTAACTTCTCCATGACCGGTCACGGTGATTGTGCGCAGCGCGGCGGGGGCAACAACTTCTGAACTTTGCACGGATGTTTGGGCATAGGCGGCAGGCACCCATCCGGAAATAATAGACATCCCGAGAAGTAGAGCACAAGATAATGTTCTAACAGTAGGTATATTCTTCATATTTATCTCTCCTATGTCCATGTTTTACTGTATAGACGATTCTTTTATAAAATAGGTTGCGTTTAGAGGGAAGGAATGTTTACCTTTCCCTATATTTTAATACGAAAACGTTTGATCTGGTCCCAGAGCGCTTCGCCTACCAACACTTCTTTTTGCTTGTCGCCAATCAAGTCAAAATGAGGGAATTCTTCGCGGTGATGAAGATGTTGGCTGCCCAGGCCATATTTTTCCCCCCATGCGAGTAAAGCAGCGAGATCGGCGCATCCTGCTTTTGTGACCGTCGTAATATCGGGGCAGCGCGGATGGAGCCAGAAATGGGTAATGAACGCCACTTCTCCTCTGCGAACTTGTTCTTTCCATGCTTCAAGCTCTGCACGTTTCACGCCGAAAGCCATCTTCTTCCTCCTTTCTGCTGGAATCTTCGTGTTTATGTGATAGAGATTTGGTAAGATAATAAAGAAACTTCTACAACGCAAGCACGTTCTGTGGCTAACATAGAAGCTTGCATATTACGTGTGTGAAAGGAGGCGTTTTTTATACACATTGTCGATGAACAAAAAACCGAGCAGGCGATCCTCATCGGCTGCTATAAGAAACACGGTGACCAGCGCCGATTCGAGCTGTCTATGGAGGAATTGGCGGAGCTAACCCGGACGGCGCAGGCGGAGGTTATCGCTTCGCTGACACAAGAGCGGAATCAAATAGATGCACGCTTGTATGTAGGCAAGGGCAAAGTCGAAGAAATCAATCAGCTTGCGCTTGAGCTGAAAGCCGATCTCGTCATTTTCAATGATGAGCTGACTCCGATGCAAATCCGCAACCTTGAGCAGGCCATTGAATGCAAAGTGATTGACCGCACCCAGCTCATCCTCGACATTTTTGCCCAACGTGCCCATTCGCGCGAAGGAAAATTGCAGGTTGAGCTGGCCCAATTACAGTATAGATTACCGCGTTTGACAGGGAAAGGGGCGGGGCTGTCGCGACTTGGAGCCGGCATCGGAACCCGGGGGCCGGGGGAAACCAAGCTGGAGACGGATCGGCGCCACATCCGCCGCCGTATCAGCGAAATCGAACACCAGTTGGCAGAAGTAAAAAGGCACCGTCTGTTGTACCGTGAACGTCGTAAAAAGAACGAAGTGTTTCAGGCAGCACTTGTCGGTTACACGAACGCAGGAAAATCGACCATTTTGAACCGTCTCACCGGGGCGGGCGTTCTGGAAGAGGACAAGCTATTCGCTACGCTTGATCCGACATCGCGCCGCGTACGGTTGCCTGGAGGCGAAGAAATTATCATGACCGACACGGTGGGATTTATTCAGGACTTGCCGCACCAGTTGGTAGCCGCGTTCCGTTCCACGCTGGAAGAAGCGGCAGAAGCGGATGTTATCGTTCAGATCGTCGATGCATCCCATCCAGACCACCAAATCCACATGGAAGTGGTAGACAGCGTGCTTACCGAACTTGGGGCGGGCATGATCCCGCGCTTGACAGTATTCAATAAGATGGATGTGGTTGCCGAAGCACCGATTGCGCCGGTAACAGGCGAAGTCTTGTACATATCCGCACACCGTCCGGAGGATATAAAGCGTCTACTTATGGTCATCGAAGCACACATAAAGAGTCGGTATGCCCGGTATACGCTGCGCCTGCCGACCATACGTGGCGATTTATACGCGCTTGTGCGCCGTAACTTGCATATCGTCCACGAAAATATTAGCGAGGACGGCATGTACTATGAACTGCAAGTGGAAGGTCGAAATGTTACACAACTTTCCCCGGAACTTTTGCAGTTTATCATATAAAAAAGTAGAGGTAGAGAGGGAAGATAGCGTGTTTTCGTACTTGATGCATGGAGATAAACTGGCCCCTTATGTAGAGCAGGTAGAAGCGGAGATTTATCCACGCCTGCGCGAGATTGAAAAAATAGCAGATTACAACCAGTTCAAAGTGCTGAGGGCGTTTCAAAAACACCAAGTCAGCGATTTTCACTTTGCTCCGTCGACCGGATATGGATACGACGATATGGGACGGGAAACATTGGAAAAAGTGTATGCCGAAGTATTCGGCGGGGAAACGGCGCTCGTGCGCACGCATATTTTGAGCGGTACACATGCCATTGCGATCACCTTGTTCGGCCTTCTTCGTCCGGGAGATGAGCTTTTGTATATTACCGGCGCACCGTATGATACGCTGGAAGAAATCGTCGGCGTAAGAGGTCACGGCAAAGGTTCGCTCAAAGAGTTCGGGGTGAGCTATGCCGCCGTACCGCTGACGGAAGCGGGAGAGATCGACAAAGAAGCGGTGGCTCGTGCCATCAACAGTCGGACAAAAGTGATCGGCATTCAGCGCTCTCGCGGCTATGCTGACCGTCCTTCTTTTACGATCGAAAAAATAAAGGAAATGATTGATTTCGTAAAAGCAATTCGTCCGGACATCATTGTCTTTGTGGATAATTGTTACGGAGAGTTCACCGAGAGCAAGGAGCCGTTGGAAGTTGGTGCTGACATTATGGCCGGGTCGCTTATTAAGAACCCTGGCGGCGGTCTTGCCAAGAGTGGGGGATATATCGTTGGTCGGGCGGATCTTGTGGAGATGGCGTCCTACCGGATGACCGCACCGGGGCTCGGCGCCGAGGTCGGTTCGACGCAGTATGGGACGCTGGAAATGTTCCAGGGCTTTTTCTTAGCGCCGCATGTCGTTGGTGAAGCGCTGAAGGGAGCGGTATTTACCGCAGGCCTTTTGGAAAAGCTCGGATTCAAAACGAACCCGCGCTGGGACGCGCCACGTACCGATTTGATCCAATCTGTCGAATTCGGCACGGCAGAAGGGCTGGTGACATTCTGCCAAGGAATCCAGAAAGCCTCGCCAGTCGATTCGCACGTTGTACCGCAGCCGGGTGCGATGCCGGGATACGCCGATCCGGTCATTATGGCGGCCGGCACGTTTATTCAAGGTGCCAGCATCGAGTTGTCCGCGGATGGCCCGATCCGCTCGCCGTACCTGGGGTTCGTCCAGGGTGGCCTGACTGCTTCCCATGTTAAAGTTGGTGTACTGACCGCGCTCGACGAAATGTTAAAAAAGAATTTGTTACAAATTTAAAAAGAGGCGGTATCTTTCAAAAAATATATGTAAAATTATCTTACATGTATTGACGATAAAACCTGACATGTGTAGAATAAGAACTAAGGAAGCAAGGAGATTCGCCGGCGAAAGGAGATAAAAACGTGAAAGACAAAATTCGCCGTAATATGGCTCTTTTTCCGATAGGGATTGTGATGCAGCTGACTGAATTATCGGCCCGTCAAATCCGTTATTATGAACAGCAACAGCTTATTTCTCCGGCGCGGACGAAAGGAAACCAACGCCTGTTTTCATTCAACGATGTCGACCGCCTGCTGGAGATTAAAGCGTTGCTGGAGAAAGGATTAAACATTGCTGGCATCAAACAAGTGCTGGAAATGAAACACGAGGAAAAGCGCAACGAGAACATGATTGATGAAAAAACAGAGCAGAAACGCAGGGAACTTACCGACCGCGAGCTGCATGAACTGCTCAAGCAGCAGATTATGCACGCGAATCGGCCGGGACAGACGCCGCTTAACTGGGGGGAGCTTTCCCGCTTCTTCCATTAAAAAAAATAAAAGCAAAAATAAGGGAGTCTCCTTGCTTATGAGGAGAGATTTTTAAGGAGGTAGTTTGAGATGGCAGCAAAGTACACGAAAGAGGATATTTATCGCTTAGTCAAGGAAGAGAATGTAAAATATATCCGCTTGCAGTTCACGGATCTACTTGGAACGATTAAAAACGTAGAAATTCCGGTAAGCCAGCTCGAAAAGGCGCTCAATAACAAGATGATGTTTGACGGTTCTTCCATCGAAGGTTTTGTACGCATCGAAGAATCCGACATGTACCTGTATCCGGATCTTGACACATTCGTTGTCTTTCCGTGGACGACGGAAGATGGCAAAGTGGCTCGCTTCATTTGCGATGTATACACACCAGATGGCAAACCGTTCATGGGGGATCCGCGCCAAATCCTGAAAGCGGCGCTGCAAGAAATGGAATCATTCGGCTTCACTTCGTTTAATCTCGGACCGGAGCCGGAGTTCTTTCTATTCAAGCTGGATGAACACGGTCAGCCGACAAACGAGTTGAATGACCAAGGCGGATATTTTGACTTTGCCCCGCTGGATCTTGGTGAAAACTGTCGGCGTGACATCGTGCTGACGCTCGAGCAAATGGGCTTCCAAGTTGAAGCGTCTCATCATGAAGTAGCACCTGGTCAGCACGAAATCGACTTCAAATATGCGAATGCTGTAGAGGCGGCTGACCAGATCCAAACATTTAAGCTGGTAGTCAAAACGATCGCACGTAAACACGGTCTGCACGCGACCTTCATGCCGAAACCGTTGTTCGGTATTAACGGTTCCGGTATGCATTGCAACCTGTCTCTATTCGCAGGCAACAAGAACGCGTTTGAAGATCCGTCAACTGAACTGGGACTAAGCGAAACAGCTATGCATTTCTTGGCTGGCATCATCAAGCATGCCCGTGGCTTTGCAGCCATCACAAACCCGACTGTAAACTCCTATAAACGTCTTGTTCCTGGTTATGAAGCACCTTGCTATGTAGCATGGTCTGCAAAAAACCGCAGCCCGTTAATTCGTATTCCGGCTTCCCGTGGCTTGAGTACCCGGATTGAAGTACGCAATCCAGACCCGGCCGCAAATCCGTATCTGGCATTAACGGCATTGCTGGCTGCCGGTCTGGATGGCATTAAAAACAAATTGCAGGCACCTCCGGCGATTGACCGCAATATCTATGTAATGAATGAAACGGAACGCCAAGAAGCGGGCATCGCAAGTCTGCCGGCTACGTTGAAAGAAGCGATTGAAGAACTGAAAGCCGACGAAGTGATTTGCAAGGCGCTCGGTGAACACGCACTTGAGCACTTCATTGAAGCAAAAGAGATCGAATGGGATATGTTCCGTACCACTGTTCACTCGTGGGAACGCGATCAGTACATTAATTATTAATAGTTTAAGAAAAACTTGCGGGCATTGCCCGCAAGTTTTTCTTAACTCCTGCTATCTTCCTTCTCCATATGCATAACTGGAAGAGAGATAATAATTGTAGTGCCAACATCGGAATTTGTCGTAATCGAAATGGTACCGTTATGCTTTTCGATGATACCTTTCGCGATGCTGGTTCCCAGCCCGCTCCCGGTTATTTTCGCTTCTTTCACTTTCGGTTCGCGATAAAACATCGTAAAAATTTTTTCCATGTTTTCTTCTGATATCCCCATGCCATTGTCTTTAATTTCCGTTATAATAAACTCTCCTTTTTGATAGCACGCAATCTCGATGCGGATTTTTTCTTTTTCCCGCGAATATTTCACCGCATTGCTCAAAATGTTTACGAGCGCGCGGTTGATTTTCGCAGGATCAACAAATACGAGCGGCAATTCAGGTTCGTATGAAGTATAAACGTCGATGTTCGGTTCCGCGAACTCTGCGATGACCATTTCCAGGGCATAGTCGATTAAGAAATCGAGGTTTATCCATTCTTTTTGAAAAGACAGCTGATCCATGTGCAAAGCAGAAAGTTCAAACAAATCGTCAATCAATTGAATCGTATGATTAATTCGGGTGAGAATCGTGCGAATAAATTCTCGTTCTTTCTCCGGCGGAAATTCGTACTTATGCAAAGCTTGCAAATATCCCTTAATGGTTGTCAGCGGCGTTTTTAAATCATGGGATACCTGTGCAATAAGTTCCGCCCGCGCCTGTTCTGCTCCCTTCAACTTCTCATACATTTCCGTTAGTTTTGTATTCGCTTCCTGCAACTCTTTTGTTCGTTCCCCTACTTTTTCTTCAAGTTCATTTGCCCGCTTCTTCAGTTCTGCGATGAGCTGTTCAATCGTTTGGCTCATCCTGTTGAACGTTTTCGTCAAATTGCCGATTTCATCCTGTGAGGTAATCGGTATTTCCTGATGATAATGACCTTTCCCGCTTTGTTTTAGCGCTATGGCCAAATTTTTCACAGGCTCGGTTACCGTTCGCGAAAAACGATAAGAAAAGAAAATGAGAAGGAACGCGCCGACGAACAAAAAGAACAAAAACGGAATGACGAATTGTTTCATTTGCGAAGATATTTGCACTTTCGTTTCGGCGATAATAGGATTCGCAATATCCGCTTCGGGGATATAAAAGCTCATCATCCATCTGCTGCTGGGAATGTTGGCAAACAAAAGATACGCGTTTCCCTCTGCTGTAGCCATCTTCACGATGCCTTTTTTCTTTTGTTTCATCTTTTCTATGTATGGTTTGAAGGCGTCCGAAGAGCTTCCAAAACCGGGAAGAGGGGTGGACAACTTCCGCCCGGATGGCTGATTGCTGGCGATCATATGGCCATTCTCGTCTACGATAAAGGCGAAAGCATTCGGTTCAGTGAAAGTGAAATCGAGAAATTTGCGTACCATACGGTCAAGCGGAAAGTCCACCCCAATAACTCCTTGTAATACTCCGTTTGGCGAATATACAGGAATGACAGCTGTTACTACCCATTTCCAATGCGTAACATCTTCATACGGGCGGGTCCATTTTACCGCCCGTTCCGGATTATGCTCGGCATCCGCAATATAATAAAACTCATACTGTTGGATCCGAATATCAGGAGGAAGTCGGCCCGTGGACACTTCATATTCAGCGTTTATCGGTGGATAGATAAAAAATCCGAATTCAGCAAAGCCGAAAAAGGCGGCTTTTAATCCTGGTTCGTTTTGCACCGTTTCTTTTAATAATGGTTCCAACTGAGATACGATCTCCAAATCGCTTTGCACATTTTTCGTTATAGGGGTCAAAGCGCTGAGAAAAAAACGGGAGTTTTGCCTATCAGGATAAAAGAAATACCCTTTCGGATCCCGTTGTAACGTGATCGTTGGCTTGCGCAAAGCTATAAAATCGGACTTTTTCGCAAATAAATATTCGGCTTGCTTGCGAATCAGTTTTAAATTGTGTTCGATTTTGGTAAATTCAGCATTATTGATCTCTGTTTCCTTTTCTAGTAACGCCAATTTTTGCATGAGCACATTGGTAATCGTTTTCTGAATTTGTTCGTTTGCCATTGTGCTCGACAGCGAATGAACCTGGATCAAACTATAACAACCGAGCAGGACATACGGAATAAAGGAAAGCAAGGTCGTAAAACAGACGATTTTAAGAAAAAAAGATTTACGTATGATGTTAAAAAGCCGCAAATTTATATCCAACTCCTCTGACCGTCAGAATATATCTTGGCTGAAGAGCGTTTTCTTCAATATTTTTCCTGAGACTTGAGATATGGACGACGACGGTTCGTTTCTCGCTTAACGTATTCATTCCCCACACATGATCAAGCAGTTGCTCAGCAGAGAAGACCCGATTCGGATGTTGCGCCAGAAATGCGAGCAAATCGAATTCTTTAGCGGTAAGAGGAATGCTTTTTCCGTCGCGGTAAACTTCTCTTGCGTGAAGATTAATGCAAATATTATCGAATTGAATATGCTGTTTTGTCTGTTGTTTTTGAAACTTTTGCAAAATGCGGTTTCGCCTAAGATGGGCGCGCACACGGGCCATTAGTACGCTAATGTTAAAAGGCTTTTCCACATAATCGTCCGCGCCGATGCTTAATCCCAACACTTTATCGGTATCCTTATTCTTGCAGCTTAAAAAAATAATCGGGCAAGAAGTGAGCATACGGAGTTGCTGGCAGATTTCAATACCATCCGAATCCGGCAGCATAATATCAAGAAGGATAAGGGAAGGGGAGCTTTTTTTAACTTTTTCCACCGCTTCGAGGCCTGACGAAGTAATGGAGTACGGCAAGGCTTCTTGTTCAAAGCAAGTAGAGAGCAGTTTTTGAATATCCTTATCGTCTTCTACAATGAGTATAGGCTCCATTTCGTTCACCTCTTTATACATTTGACTTGATGTATCCATATAGCGACATCGCTTTCTGAGATGTACATCTCTTTATCGAAATTTTCTTATAATTATACCTCATAAGTCAACTATTGCTTAAATTTTTTTGAAAAATATAAAGGTTTTATAGGAGAACTATCAAAAGAAGTTGATAAAAAGTTTATCGTTTTTTGATGAAAGTGTGACGCTAATTTGTCTTATAAAGTTTAAACTATTTAAAAAGTTTAAACTGGAAGGGGAGTGTAAAGTGAAACATATCAAACCGTTGAACTGGAAAGGAAAACAACTGGAAAAACGTATTGATCTCAAAAAAGAGCCGGAAGTGGAAGGGCTGGCTTTGCTGCCGATGGGATGCTCCACGTTGTTTGACCCGGGATGGGAGACGGATTTCTCGGGGATGGTGCTTGATGGCCTTTGCCAGCCGCATTATCGCGATATTTACGGATGTTATGGCGATTGCTGGTGGGCGGCGCAAGTGCCTGATGGTCTTACAAATTATAGCACATACTCTGATGTTTGCCCGGTTGCGGCGAACGATTGGCGAAAATTGCAGTATGTAAAGCCGTAGTGCGAGGGGAGAGGCGATGAAGAAAACAAGCATGCGCGTGATTTTACTGTTACTTGTGGTAGGTTGCCTAGGAATTCTTTTTATTTGGTTTCAAAATCAGTCGGACGTAAAAGAAAGCGCTTCAGTTATGAAGGTTGAAGGCGCCGTCCATGTCAGTAAACAAGTCGAAGCGTCGTGTATGGGCTGCCATGCGGTAGATGAAAACGGAAAGCTGGCACGCATCGAGTACATGCGGAAAACGCCGGAAGGATGGTCGCAAACGATCGCCAGAATGGAACGGATTCACGGGTTGAAGTTGACCGATGAGCAACGGCGGCAATTGATTCAAGATTTAAGCGCGGAGCGTGGCCTTGCTCCTGAGGAAGCCGAAGCTGTGCAGTATTGGACGGCAAATAAACCATCCTATACGGAATCTGTAAAGAATGAAAATGTACAAAACGCATGTATGACCTGTCATGCGGGTGGGCGTTTCATGGCCCAGCGACGGACCGAAGAAGAATGGAAAAATTTGAAAGATTTCCATCTCGTCATGCTTCCTTCTATTTATTTGAACCATCGTCATATGGACTGGCCGGTGGTGGCGGATGCGGCCATTCGCTATCTTGCTGAGCAATATCCGCTGGAAACAGAAGAGTGGAGGCAGTGGAAAGGAAAAGGTTATGATGTGCAGGGAAAATGGAAAGTCGTCGGATTTAGAGGCACAAAAGGGACATACATTGGGGATAGTGAATTCGTGAAAGACAAAGACGGTTTTGTGGAAACAAAAACCATCCGATATCTTCATGAACCGGGTTCACTTACTATGCGCGGACAGGCGCGCCTGTATACAGGTTATGCGCTAAGGACGCAGTATCAGCAGGACAAAAAGAAGCTCACCGGTACGTTTAATGTGCTGGAAGGTGGAACGGTCATTAAGGGAGATTGGTCTGATGCAAGTGATCCGGGCATTACGGGGGAAGAGATATATTATAAGGTGCAGACGGAAAAGCCGGAGATTATTCATATGGAACCGCAGGCGATCGAGCGGGGAAAAACGCAGGACATTACATTATACGGGATGAATTTGCAGCAACTTACGGCAAAAGATATGCGGCTTCCGGCGGGTGTTTCCGTGCAAAAAATAACGCCCGTATCAAATGAAGAAATAAAAGTCACGGTAGCGGTGGGCAAAAACGTTGCCGAAGGCTCGTTTGCTATCGGATCTGGACAGGTAATCAGCCATAAAAAGCTTGCGGTGTATCACCGTGTGGATTATGTCAAGGTGACGCCTTCATACGCCGTTTCGCGGGTAGGAGGGGCTGGACCGATGCATAAAGTAAGCACCCAATTCGTGGCATACGCTTATAGCAATGGCCCGGACAGAAAGAAAGGAACGGCGGATGATATGCAACTGATGCCGGTCAAAGCTAAATGGTCGCTTGCTCCGTATCCGGAAGGAAACAAGGGCGAGGATCTGGCTTATATCGGAAAGATAGATCAAAGCGGCTTGTTTACTCCGGGAACGGAAGGAACCAATGCGAAACGGGTGTTTACCGCAGAAAATGTAGGAAGTGCAACCGTTATCGCAAAATATGAAAGCGGTGGAAAAACACTCATCGGAAAAACGCACCTTATCGTAACGGTGCCTGACTACAATAATATTGTAAATTAACGAAAAAAGGGGGGATATTATGGGAACGATGCAGATTCGCAATTATATTGACTTTTTCGTTGATGGACATCATTACTTATTTCATGGTTTAACAGGGAATATTATGGAATTGGATGAGGCGGCCTCTTCATTTCTTTCCTTCGCTAAACAGCATGGGCAACCCATAGGGGATTGTACGGTTCTGGCAGAAGATGTGTATGCCGTTCAAATGCAAAGGGACGAAAAATGGCAGGAAGCCATAAGAGAGCTGGCAAAAATGGAAATCGTGCACGATGAAGGCGCGGAGGGTGAGGGGGTGTTTTCCCGCACCCCTTCTGCTCCCCGCCAAACAGATAATATGCCTGTAAAAACGCTTGTCGTTCATCTGGTCAATGAATGCAATTTGCGGTGTACGTATTGCTATGCAGGAGATGGGGAATACGGTGCCCCGAAAAAATATTTATCCAAAGAAGTAGCCGAGCAGGCTGTTCATTTTCTGATGGAAAACAGTTTTCATGAACAGGAAGTGACCATTGTATTGTTTGGCGGCGAACCTTTTCTAAACTGGGATGTACTACAGCATTTGGTTGAGTACGGCACGGAACAAGCCGAACTCTATGGCAAAAAAATTAGTTATTCGTTGACCACGAACGGGACGCTGCTTTCACCTGAGCGCATTGCGTTTTTAAATAGGTATTCCATAGGGGTGTCGGTCAGCATGGATGGTACGCAAGAAGCGCATGACAAGCATCGTCTCTTCGCTGGAGGACAAGGATCGTATGAGCGAGTGAGCCAAAATGTGGAGCGGCTGGTGGAAGGCCACCGCACCGCTCCGGTTGGTGCGCGGGTGACCGTATCCAGAGGATTTGAGGCGGTGGAAACGTCGCTTTCACATTTGCTGGCCAAAGGGTTTTATGAAGTAGGATTCGCTCCTGTTACCGAAACAGATGCAAATCTGCTATTAAACGGTGAAGAGTTGCGAGAATTGCTCCGGCAATTCGCAGACATTGCCGACTTATATGTGGAGCATGCGGTCAACGGACGTTACCTCGGATTTTCCAACTTAACCAATTTGCTAAAAGAACTCCATATCGGAACAAATAAAGCGTACGGGTGCGGGGCAGGGCTGGGCTTTTTTGCTGTTAGTCCCGACGGGGGACTGTATTTGTGCCATCGTTTTAATGAGGATGAACGTTTTAAAATGGGCGATATTTATTCGGGCATTCAGCGCGAACGTCAACGGGAGATGTTGGAGCAGCTGCATGTAGAGCGGAAAGAATCATGTACGATGTGTGCCCTGAAGCATATTTGCTCAGGAGGCTGTTATTATGAAGCGATGGAGCGGCAGGGGGATTTTCGTCGCCCGAACGCACACTACTGTGAATGGATGCACGAATGGATGGTGATCGGATTGAAAGCATATGTCAAAATTGCCAAGGCAAATCCAGCGTTTCTTGATCGGATTTCCGGCATCGGGAAAGAAGGGTGCGTGAGTCATTCGTGATGAAAAAAGTAATCGCTGTTCTTAGCATATGGTTGACATTGCTTATGTTCAGCTTTTCCGGCGCACATACAACAACAGCTCAGGGGTACACCGAACGGGTATTTGTGACAGGATACGGCGAACTGACGGTGATCGATCCTGCGATTCCGAAAGTTATCGCCAGTGTTAAAGTCAAAGGACCGACCCGGGATTTGAGTTTTACGGAAGATGGGACAAAGGCGTTGTTGCTCGCAAATGGGCGAACGACGTTGTATGTGATTGACACATTGCAAAACAAAGTGATGGATGAAATCAATCTGACAGGAAGAACGGATCAGGGCATGCTGGATCGCCGGGTATGGGGTTCGGCGATATCTCCGGATGGCTCTAAAGCGTATGCGTTTGTGACACAAGGGGAAAAACGAACCAATATTTTCAAGGCGCTTCCAAGCAAAATTATCGAGATCGATTTGCAAACCAAAAAGGTTACGCGCGATTTGGAAGCTCCTTACGGCATTCACGCCATGGTATTTAAAAAGAATGATCCGCACACATTGTTTGTATGGGGATATGATCTTTACACGTTGGATACGAAGCAATGGCAGCTAAAAGAAAAGGAAGGAATCAAAAACGGCAAGGATGGTTCTACGAATGTTTTGCTGCTTTTTCCGCGGGGGGATAACAGCAAGTTTAATTCTTTCCCGACGGTGACCACCTATCCGGATGGAACGGTGAAAGAAGGAATGAGCTGGACTAATTTGGAAACCGGAGAAGTCAAAAAGAAAGACTTTGACAAAGAGCCTGTCGGTATGTTTTCTGCCATTATCGATCCGGACGAACGTTACGGATATTCCATTATGAACCATTGGTATAAAGTAGACGCAAAAACCGGGCATGTGATAAAAGACGTAAAAGCACCTACAGGTACGATTTACGGCATTAACATGAGCACAGATGGAAAGAAGATTTATTTAGGCGGTGGCGGTAATGACTTTATTATCGCGGATACAGATTTGAATGTAGAGAAAATTTTAAAAACACCAACAGACGGAATGGATATTAAAGTAAAGGCGATTCGTAACTAACTGTTTTGTTTACGGTTCATATGGCGGCGCCGCCGATGAAACGGAAGGAAGGTGCATATATCATGAAAGAATTTGCGGTCGCGATCCAATCGCTGCGGGATTTGGAGCTTTCGAGGCAACCGTGGTCGGCTTGCACGCATTTAAATGAAATAGAGAGAAATATGCAGACGATGTTTTTTTCGGTATGGGAGCAAATGTGCGGGGCTAGGCGGCAGCCTGATCGCTTGTACTTTGGATCTGAATTTTGCCAGTATCGCCTTCCTTCTCTCACTGCTGTAAAGCAAGCACTTGCATATAGTCAGGAGCACGGTCTGGCGTTTACGTTTGTCATCCCGTATGTCCATACCGTGAAATTTGAGGCGCTGCCTGAAATTCTTGTTTACTTGCAGACAATGGCTGTAAAGGAAGAGCGGCCGCTTGAAGTTGTAGTTAATGACTGGGGGGTATATCACCATATCCGCAAGCATTTTCCCGTTTTGCATATTGTGATAGGACGATTGTTAAACAGGACGATTCGGGATCCGCGGGTAGCGGATTATTATGCGGATGAGAACGCGCCAACAGACGCTCGCCGTGTGTTTGCAGGGAGCGGGTTGTTGTCGGAATGGTTTGGACGTTTTTTGCAGGAGGGGAATGTGGCAGGACTTGAGTTTGATGAACTGATTCAGGAACATGCGCTGCTTGAATATTCATCGCCGTACATGCTGTCCTTTCATTTTCCGTTCGGCTGCGTGGCCAGCGGGAGCGCCTGTATGGTGGGATTTATGGAAGCGGAAAAAAAAGATAAGTTTCGCGGTGATCCGAACTGCCGACAGCAATGTCAACGCTATACGTTTGAGCTGAAAAACAGGCACATCCCGGATATGAGGCATCGCATTTTCCAAAAAGGCAACACCGCTTTTTATACCCATAACCGGGATATCGTAAAGCGGGGATTAGCGAACATGGCCAAAGCGGAGAGTGGGAGAGTGGTATACAGCCCGCGGATTCCCGTGTGAAATCCAAAAGATGGAGGAAGGGGACAGACATATGAAAATACTAGCTCCATTAGGCTCGGCGCAGGAAGTGGAAATGCTGGCGGAAAACGGTGCCGAAGAATTTTATTGTGGAATTACTCCGCTGGAATGGATGGAGAAATATTCAGCCGGCGTGTGGATAAATCGGCGGAATCCGTTTGCGGGCGTCCTGTCTTTTCAGGAATTGCGACGTATTGTTGAGGTTTCGCATCGGTACGGGATTCCGGTTTATATTACGCTGAACGCCCCATATTACGTAGAGGAACAATACCCGATGTTGCTGGATTTGGTTACGCATTGCGCGGAGAGCATCGGGGTGGATGCTTTCATTGTAAGCGATATTGGTTTCATGATGGCCATCAAGCATCATGTGCCGCGGGCCAATCTTCATGTGAGCAGCCTGGCAGCGCCGCTGAATGTCGGAAGTATCGAACTGTACAGAGAGCTTGGAGCAAGCAGGATTGTACTGCCGCGTACGGTACAGGTAGATGAAGTTTTAAGACTGAAGCAGGCCGCCGGTGAGATCGAGCTCGAAATGTTTATTTTAAACGATGGGTGTGTATATGAAGAAAGTTTTTGCCATACAACCCATAACCGGGTCGGCGCCTTTTGCTCCCAGAGCCAGTGGGAATATATCGGCATACCGACGGACGGCGATCGGATACTGGAACCCGCCGAGGTGGAGATGCTGACAAGACAAGTGCAGGATTACCGTGAGTTTGTCTGGTTTGTGAATGATTGCGGCTGCCAGCTCGCGGAAGACGGGCTTCCCCTCGGCCCGTGCGGTCTGTGCGCGCTTCCCGCTTTGTATCGGGCCGGAGTGGATTCGTTGAAAATTGTCGGAAGGGAAGGCTCTCCTTATCGGAAACTGGCGAGCGTACAGCTGGTAAAAGCGGTAGTAGACCGCGTGCGGGCGCAGGAAGAAGCGGAAGACGTGCAGCGCTTTGCCAAAAAGGTGAGAAACCAGCCTTCTTTCTGCGAGTCAGGGCTGATGTGCTACTACAGATAGGAGGTGCAGGATGCCGCAAAAGCTGTCCGCTTTTATTGTTCCATATTGGAAATCGCTGTTGTTGATGTTATGGCTGAATATGATCGCCACCGTCTTATTGGCGTTGCAGCCAATGATAGGAAAGTTTATCGTTGACCGGGTGTTTATCCAGCGCGCGTATCCGTTTTCGCTTGCGCTGGCGTGGGGGATCGGGTGTATTTTGCTAATGTATGTCTTTTTCCTGGCGACGAAGTATTATCATCTGCGCGTTCATTTGCATATGGCAGCAAACATAAGAGGCGCATTGTATGAGCGGCTGTTGAGTACGACTTTATGCGCTTTTTCCAAAAAAAGAGCGGGAGATGCCATTTCCCGGTTGAATGAAGATGCGGGAGAAGCGCAGCGTATGTATACCGATTGGATATTGCAGACGGTGATTGTCAGCCTGAATGTTGTTTTGGAAGTTGGTTTCCTGCTTTATCTTGACTGGTCGATGGCAATGTGCTGTTTTTTGCTCTTGCCCGTTTTGCTGGTCGGCTTACAAAAATTTCGCCATTTATTGTATATGGAGAATTTACAGTTGCGCAAGCTGTCCGCCGGCAATCAAAGCTTTTTATTCGATACGCTGTCTTCGCTGCGCTTTATCCAGGCTGGAAGTTTGGAAATGTGGTGCGCCGAAAAATACAGGAACGAGTTGCAAACGATAAACCGCCAACATATGAAGCTTACGTTTTTTTCCGGTTGCGCGCAGGGCATTCCACAGTTGGTGATTTTGCTTTCGACCATCGGTACGGTCAGTGTACTGGGGGGAAAAGTGCTGGCGGGCGAGACGACTCTTGGCGCGTTGCTGGCGTTTAGCGCATACCAGGCGAAATTTTTCAGTTCTGTTCAGGGGTTTGCCCAATTGTACATTCGTTTTCAAAAAGGAAAAGCCGCGATCGTGCGGGTTCAGGAGCTTCTGAATTTGCCTGTGCAAGAAGATGGGACGCAAGTCATGCCTGAATTTCGCTCCGTTTTAGAGTTTCGCCGGGTGCGTTTTCGCCATGAAGAGGAACGCGATATTTTACAAGAGATTACTTGTTCCGTAAAAAAAGGAGAGAAGGTAGCGATTGTCGGGCCGAACGGGGCTGGAAAAAGCACGCTTGCTGATTTGCTGGCGCGACTGTATACTCCGGTGTCCGGCGCGATTTATTGCGACGGTATCGATATCCGAACCTTTACGCGCGACTCCTGGAATCGTCGCGTATGTCTTGTCACACATGACACGCCGGTATGGCATGAAACGGTAGTCGATTATTTGCAAATGGGCGCATATTCGTTTTCACAACAAGAAATCAAGCAGGCGCTTGTGGCGGTAGGATTATGGCAGGAAATCATGGAGATGCCGGAGGGACTGAATAGCAAATTAGGAGAACGCGGCAGGGCATTGTCGACGGGACAGAAGCAGCGTCTGGCGCTGGCCCGGGCATTTTTGCGAGACCCCGATATTTTTATTTTCGATGAGGCGATGTGCCATCTTGACGAGAAGATGGAACAGGACATTGTTTCATTTATTCGCCGGCATTTATGGCACAAGACGGTGTTGATGATTACCCATCGTATGCAACATATTGGATGGGCGGATCGGATTTGGTTCATGGAGGATGGGGGTTTGCTTGAACGTGTTCATTCGTCTATAGGGGGGAATGAGAATGCGGCGTTGGAAAGGCGACATGGCTAAACAGGTTTGGGGAAGAGGCGAAAACATACGTATTGCCCAGATTGACAGCGGAGTGAACGCGCATCATTCCCATATCGGAAAGGTCGCCGGTGGTCTTGCGTTCCATGTGTCGGACGAAGGGATGATCCGAATATCGGATGCTTATCACGATCGGCTAGGACATGGAACGGCGGTGGCTGGTGTGTTGTACGAACATGTACCGGATGCTGAGATTTGGGCGGTCAAAATTTTTCACGAGACACTAAGCGCGCACATTGAGGTACTATGTGCCGCGATCGAATGGTGTATCGACGCGCGAATGCATATCATTAACTTGAGTCTTGGTGTCCGCCGCGATGTTAAGGAGTTGCGGGATGTGTGCGAGAAAGCAGAGCGGGCGGGAATCGTGATTGTTTCCGCTTGTGATAAAGGGCGGGGATTGTTGTGGCCCGGTTATTATCCGTCTGTATTCGCAGTGCAAGCAAGTGAAGATTGCCGGGCCGATGAGTTTTATTATCATGCAGATGAGCCGGTGTCATTTTCCGCTCTTGGACTTCCCAAGCGTCTGGAAGGACCCCTGCAAAAATTTAATTTGCAGGGGCATAGCTTCGCTGCCGCTCATATGACCGGATTTATCGCCAAGTGGATGGAAAAGTATGCGCTTCGTTCGTCACGGGAGATTAAGAAACTATTAACGTTTGATTTTTCTCTAATAGGGTAGCCTGCCTCATTTTTTTCGCCAACTATAAAGCAAAAATCCTCGAATTCTACTATTGTCTGCCGGATTCGGGGATTTTGTCTATGAGAACGTACAAAGATAAACGGTTTTATCTTTTACAAAAGAAAGGAAGCTGAGCACACAAACCAGCCCAATGATCGAGCTGGTTTGTGTGCATGTTATGAATCCCATACCCAGGTGAACCATCCAAATAAATAGGAGGAAAATGTAATAACCAATACGGCCAAAAAGAGAAAAGTACAATACAGATAGTCCAGGTTCGCCACGATCGGCGTATGATAATACGTCCGCTTGCGGGAACCGTTGAATCCTCTTGCTTCCATTGCCACAGCCACCCGTTCTGCTTTACGGATGCCTTGCGCGAATAAAGGTAGCGTATAGCGTGCAAAAGCCTTCAGCTTTCCCTGCGTATGAAAACCGCGGATTTTATGCGCGGCTTTCATTTGTTTCAGCTCGCTTTCAAATAGCGGAATGAACCGCATCCCTGCCATCAGTCCGTATCCCCATTTTGGAGAAAGTTTGTACTGTTGAATTAGGCTCATGACAAGTTGCGTTGTATCGGTCGTGGATGTAAATAGTAGACCGTATGTTACGAAACCGAGCATTCGGAACGCGATGACCAAACCATGATAGACGCCCTCTTCCGTGATCCGAAACCAGGCGAACTGCCACAGTACTGCCTCGCCTTTGCCGAAAGCAGCCAGCATCCAGAATACGAGAACAAAGAAGCCGAGATATGGCAGGATGCGTCGTTTTATATACTGCCATGTCCAGCCTCCGAGCGCGACACCGATGATAAGCGAAAGTAGCCAGAGTAAGGCAGATGTACCTGGATCGCCGATGGTCATTAGAAACATCATAATTAGAAGATGTGCGGTTAGCTTAACGGATGGATTCACGCGCGTAAGAAACGAGCCCGAATCGTGCGTCATCTTTTATCCTCCTTTCCCATTCGTACGGCAGCGGACGAATCAGGCCGGGAAGGGGAAGCTGAGAAGAAAACAACTCGTACGGTGTACCGTCGAATTGTATGGTTCCATTGTCAAGCAACAGCACCCGATCCGCATACTGATCTACCAGATCCATATCATGGGTAACCATGATAATCGATGTACCCTGTTCCTTGCGTTGTTGGAGGCGGGAAAGAAGCTGCGCACACGTGCCTGCATCCTGACCAAACGTAGGCTCGTCCAGCAATAGTACTTTTTGGTCAAACAAAAGCATAGTAGCCACGCTTAACCGGCGCTTTTGTCCCTGGCTTAATGTAAATGGATGTTTTTCGCTGAACGGTTCAAGCGCAAACTCCTGAAGCAACCGTATCGTTTTCTCATGCAGCGCTGTTTCATTCCAGCCCCTTACTTTCCCGCCGAATGCTACTTCGTCATATACCCGATCGGTTACAAACTGCAACTCTGGATTTTGAAAAACAAAGCCGACTTGTTCGAACAATGCCTTAGTTGGCCATTTTTTTAGCGACCGGCCTGCAAACAGAATGTCGCCCTGCTTCCATTTTTCCAAGCCAACCAACACTTTGAGCAATGTGCTCTTTCCGGCCCCATTTTTTCCGACTATGGCCACCCATTCCCCCGCATGCAGCGAGAAGTTGATGGAAGTGAGCACTTGTTTTTTTCCATAGGAAATCGACAGATCATGCACCGTATAAACCGGTTCATTCGTTCTCAGAGAGGAAGTTGTATGCTTCGCCTTGCTTCGCTGGAGTTGGGACGACCACTCTGTTTGTAAAGGGTGGGAAGGGTCGGCGCATACTTCTTCCATTGTATGAGGAAAGAGGCGCGGCTTCCAAATTCCGGCCTCTTCCATTTCTTTCCCATATAAGGACAGCACGTCCTCTGGCGTACCTTCGCCGATAAGGCGGCCGCCAGCATCGAACAGAACGACGCGATCCATCCAGTCAATTAATTCGTCCAGCACGTGTTCAACAAATACCATTGTAACGTCGCTATCGGAAAAAGATCGCAATAACTCGAAAATCTCCTGTCTTCCTTGCGGATCGAGCTGGGCGGTTGGTTCGTCGAAAAATAACGTGTCCGCGTCCAAAGCGAGCAGGCAGGCGAGCGCGAGCCGCTGTTTCATTCCGCCAGATAGCGTGGCGATGGGAGTATCTTTCGGCAAAGATAGCCCAGCTTGTGCCATCGCCTTTTCGATGAGTGAATCCATCTGGTTCCGGGGCACACAGCGGTTTTCCAAACTAAATGCGATTTCGTCTCCGACCGTTAGCATGCAAAACTGTGCGTCAGGGTCCTGAAACATGATGCCAATTCTGTCCGGACGGACGATTTCGCCTGTTATTTCCGCCTCGATAGAGCCAGGAATAAGGCCGGCCAGCGCGGCAAGAAGCGTCGACTTGCCGCAACCGCTCGGTCCGAGGAAGAGAACTTTTTCTCCCTTCTCAATGGAGAGGGTAACATCCTTTAACGTAAAAAAGCGAGAATCAAAGAATCGGACGGAGACATCCTTACACGCCAGATGCGGAGTCATACGGGTCACCACCGTGGTGTCTGCGTTGTTTCATCATTTCATAGGAAGAAAGAATGCCGGTTTTTGCGAGCGATTCGGCAATGATCTTTGCAAGCAGGCCTCCGAGAATGGCACCGCTTATGACGCGGAGGCCGAATGTGGCGAGCAGCACACCGGTTGTATAATAGGCAAACCCGTTAGCCAGTAAGCTATATACCATGCTTCCGATCGCGGCCAATACCCCGGACAGCATTAACACAGGCACCGAATATTTTTTATAACGGAACATGAAAAACGCGATTTCGGCGCCAAGCCCCTGCAGGATGCCGATAAGCAGGGAAGAGAGGCCGAAGTGGCTGCCGGTGAACACTTCAACAGCAGCTGCGGCCACTTCGGCGATGAGTGCGGCTCCCGGTTTGCGTACGATAAAAGCGACAAGAGGGCTGGCCACGACCCATACGCCGAACATAAATTCCGCACCGACCGGGCCTACCAGCGCCGAGATGGGCAACCAGAGGGTGGACCAGCCAAGATATAATACACCACAGGCGATCGAGAGAACGACGGCCAGCACAATTTCACGCATCTTCCAGTTCATCGGCGCGCTGCCTCCCCGATTTTCACCGGCCATGCTTCTTCCGTGTATGCCATTTCCCAAAACGCGTATTCCAGTTGACAACTGGTCAGGAAATGCTGTTTCATTTTTTCTTTTTCTTTATCGGATGCATTCAATGCCCATTCATCAAGTCGTGCTCGAAATTTGTCGGTTACGGTCATTTCAACTGACTTGCCGTAAAACGTAATCCATTCGTAGAATGGATGGGAAGAGTCTGGATTTACTTCGCGCATCAGTTTTTGCCCGATTTCTAAGTATGTCCACGGGCAGGGAAGCAGCACGGCCAAAATTTCGCCGAGCGTCCCCTCATGCGCTACCGTGAGCATATGACGGATGTAGTGGCTGGCCGTTGGCGCAAGTGGATACCCTTGCAAATCTTCGTAACGCACGCCAGCGACGCGGCAGAGATTGTTGTGCGGATGCGCTTCTCCGTGCAGTACGACAGGAAGCTGGTCGCAGAACATCTGCATATCTTCGCGCGATTCGCATTTGGAAATGGCGATACCATAAATTCTGGCAAACGCGTTCAAATATTCAAAGTCTTGTTTAACGTAATGAATGAGCGCTTCTTTTTTGAGATCGCCGTTTGCTAGTCCTTGTACGAACGGGTGCTGGAAAATCGCTTCAAAAATCGGATCGGCCGCCTCGCGTAATTGTTGTGTAAATGACATAATCATTCCTCCCTGAACAATATGAAAAATGTAGAAAGCCCAACTGTGGACGCCATTTCTCGACTAAAAAAGCCGCCCTGGTAGCAGAGCGGCACGCGAGACAAAGACGGACAAACCGGAAGGCATATTCCGGCTTATGATTCGTCGCTGCCACTTCCCTACGCTGGTATTATCCAGATCAGGTTCAAAGGGATCAAGGAAAACCTTATCTCAGCCGTAAACGGCACCCCTAGTGGACATTCTTTTCTTATGAAATTACTCGTAGCATAACAGGTTATTCATTATCTGTCAATGCTTTCTTTACGTGTAATCCTTATTCCGGTTTTTTGTTCCATTACTTCTCACAGGTTGCCAAACATTCCGTTTGCTCTGATTGCTGAATCTGTTTTCGGTGGCGTAAAATGTTATATGCTACAGTACCTGCCCAAATGAAGGTGAAAAAAAGATAAATCAAATTTTGAACATGATTGGAACTTATACCAAAGGTTTCGAATAATGTTTTGAGGTTGGTAATCATGATGAGTCCCCCGACTAATACTCCAAGAATAGCAGATGGAATCTTGCGGACTAGCCAAGCAGCGATTGGAGCAGCTACCACCCCTCCAATCATCAATGCGAATACCCATCCCAAATGGAATTGCTCCAAGCCTAATGATATGAGGAAGCCAAGAGTAGCAGAAGAGGCGATAACAAATTCACTGGTGTCTACAGAACCGATTACTTTGCGAGGTTCAAGTTCATTGCGTGACAGCAAGACAGGCGTAGCAAGAGGCCCCCAGCCACCTCCTCCTGTAGAATCAGCAAATCCCGCAATGAAGCCGAGCGGAACCAGTAATTTTTTACTTGGAGTGCGATTAGTTTGAGCGGCGGGAATCTTCTTAACCCCGGCGAGCAAAAATCGAAAGAGAACATAAACACCCAGAGAAAACAAGAAAATCGCGATATAAGGCTTAACCATATTTCCAGGCAAGTTACTTAAAAAGCAAGCACCGATGAACGCACCAAGGGAGCCAGGAAGAATAAGGCGATAAACGGTTCGCTTATCCACGTTGCCAAAACGAATGTGGGAAACACCTGAAGCGGCAGTAGTGACCACTTCGGCCATGTGAACAGAAGCAGATGCAACCGCAGGGGAAATGCCGAATAGAAGTAACAATGAACTGGAAGTGACTCCATATGCCATCCCTAATGAGCCATCCACTAACTGGGCAAAAAATCCAATGATGGCAAAAATGATAAGTCGTTGCATAAAGCTCCTCCTTTAAATAAACGTAATTTATCTATGAAGTGTTCACATTTTTTTATCCTTCATCATTTCGTGCGTATTATATGATGATGAAATAGAAGGGGGTTCCTGTTGGATAACCATGTTATTTTTTGTCCAAGATACAGAACCAAGAAACAAGGTCTTTTGATGGGTTGATGAAAGGCCGCATATTAAAACACGATTCTTTTTCTAATCAACGGGACGAAGGATGGTGTTTTTTTGTTTTGGAGATACCTGAAGTTTTTACTTTGGCGGGCAGCAAATGATAGCATCTCTTACAGTAAAAGTGATAGCCCAGATGAGCTATCTTAATCTGTGAAGGACTAAGTTATTATAAAAATGGATACTTAAGATTAACGTTAAAAGGAGAATACGCTTTATGTCTTATCGTCTTTTACAAGTACTTGCCGTTGTTTTGCCTACGTTGCTGATAGGTGGATTTGAATATATACGTCATGAATTTCTTTTGGAGTATTTATCTATGGAAACGGGAAATCTATATATCACAATTCTTACATTTATTCTTTCCCTTTTATTTTCTGTATGGATGTTTCGTATTATTCGTGCAACAAATGAACGATTAGCACAGGAACAAGCGAAAAGGGCTGTGTATGAGGAAAGAGAAAGGCTCGCTTCTGAACTTCATGATGGAATTGCGCAAACTCTTTTCTTTCTCAATATTAAGCTCAAGCAAGGACACATTGCTGAGGCAATGCATGCTGTCTCAATGATCGATAATCATGTGCGACAGGCGATTTTTAATCTGCGTTCTTTACCTGAGGAGGGAGATGTACTTACCTCTCGACTGGCAAAGTGGCTTTCGGAGTGGAGTGCGTTAACAGGAATTGATGTAAAGGAAGACATTGAGCTTCCTCATAAATTATTTACGCCAAAAGAAGAAATACAGCTTTTTGCTATTATTCAAGAAGCATTTGCTAATATTCGGAAGCACTCTGGAGCTTCTCATGTAATCATTGAATTTAAAGGGGGAGATGGGGGATGGCAATTGAAAATTATCGATGATGGGTGTGGGTTTGATAGCGCTGCAATATCTGTAAAGAACTATGGTGTTTTCATGATGAAGGAACGAGCAGAACAGCTAGGAGCAAGCTTTCGTCTCTTTAAGCGAGAGACGCGGGGAACAGAACTAATTGTGACAAAGGAGAAGTAAAAAATGAAGCAATATCGAGTAGTTATTGCAGATGATCATCCGCTAGCACGAGCAGGCATCCGCAGTGTATTGGAGAGCGACGAAGTCTTTTTTATTGTTGGAGAAGCTGCCGACGGACAGGAAGCTCTTAAGCTTTGTGGTGAGCTTCAGCCTCATTTACTTTTGCTCGATATTAATATGCCGCGGTTAAATGGGCTGGAAGTGGTTCGGAAGATCAGAATGGCTTATCCAAGAATCCATGTTGTCATGCTGACGGTTTCGGATGATGTAAAGGATTTGTTTACGGCTATTCAATTCGGTGCACAGGGGTATTTATTGAAGAATATGGAGCCGGATGATTGGATACAATACCTTCATGCTTTGCTTGGAGAGGATGTAGAAGTATCGAGAGAAATAGCCAATCGATTGTTATATCGTTTTCGTACAAAGAAGACATCTAATGAACCGGATCCGGGTTCTTTGACGCCGAGAGAACGTGAAATCCTTTCTTGGGTAGCGGCAGGTGAGACGAATAAACAAATAGCGAATCGTCTTATGATTGCGGAAAATACGGTAAAAAATCACATAAAAAATTTGTTAGAAAAGCTTCATCTTGATAATCGTGTACAGCTGGCTGCTTATGCTGTTCGGCATGGGTTGACAGTAGAATAAGTAAAGAACGGCATAAAAGGTAACGTTGAAAAATCATAGAAGATGAGTGCAAAGATGACTCATTCGAGCCATTTTTCTGTTCTTATTACAGGTTTAAAATAGAAGAGGTGTCAATTACGACTGGATGTTTATAGGCAGGTGAACGAATTGTCCCATAAACTGATAAAAGGTCTAATTTTTATATGTATCTTTTCTTTTCTCTCCAATCAAGAAGGGAGTGCAAATGAGCAGGGTTCCCCAGATAATCTCCAAAACCTGATCAGACTTGCAAAACCTGGTGAGACATTGCTGATACAGGCTGGAGACTATAAGGGCCCCATCATTATTGACAAGCCTCTTCATCTTAAAGTAGTAAATGGTAAGGTTCGCATTCGAAATGAAAGCAAGCAGCCTGCTATTCAAATAAAAGCAGATCACAGTCGTCTTACCGGAATAGAGATTGTTGATTCTTTATCTAAAGAATCGGCGGCGATTGTTATAACAGGAAATGATAATATCCTGGAAAATCTAGCGATACAAACAAAATCTTCTGGAATTCAATTGAGCAATGCTAGCCATAATACGATTCGAGAAACACGGATTATTTGGTTGGAACAAAAGGATGAACCACCCGCTAAAATGTCGCAAAAAGGAAACGGCATTGACTTATGGAAATCCCATCAAAACAACATCATAGAAAATACGGTTGTGAACCTGCATGATGGTATTTATCTCGAAAATAGTAATTTGAATCAAGTGGAAAGCAATCGTATTGATTACTCACGATATGGCATTCATTGTATGTACACAAACGGTACGATCATTCGTCATAATGTAGGCTCCTATAATGTAACAGGGGCCATGATTATGGGGGCAAAAAACACCCAGGTAATTGGAAACACATTTTATAAACAGAGTGAAAATGTTAATTCCCAAGGATTGCTTTTGTATGATGTGCAAACGTCTATTATTGAGCGAAATAGATTGGAAGGGAACCGCGTTGGCATGTATGTTGAGCAATCTCAAAACAACGATCTGAGGAATAACGTGATTCATCAAAATTTTATTGGTTTGCAGCTTAAAAATGCTCAGCAGAATACATGCCACAGCAACCTGTTTTATGCGAATGTCATTCAGGCTGAAGGAATTGATAGTCGCAACAATCAACTAAAAGAGAATTACTGGGACAATTTTCAAGGAATTGATATGGCGAATACAGGTCATAGCAGTATTCCTTATGCGATAAACCCTTTCTTTCAAAAGCTGACAGAAGCGGTTCCTGCCTATCAGTTATTTTTCCAATCTCCAGGAATGTTTTTTTTAGAAAGTATGTTTATGACAAATCAGGATTCCTGGACAAAAGATACTTCACCATTGATAAGACCACCTTTGACTACTGATATACACCGTTCTTTACAATCGAAAAACACTTTATGGATGGGCGTGTTTTTGTTTGTAGCATCTATTAGCACAATTTTCTATTTGGGGGTAAGAAGAATATGAAGAAAAAAGGGCTTATTATGGCATCAGTATTGTCCATCGCTTTATTATCAGGCTGTGGAACTAAAGAGTATCATCCTGTAAGCATTGAGGAGAATGTGGATAAATGTTCAGTTTGTAATATGCAAGTAGCGGACAATCAACATTCGACCGAAATCATTCTTAAAGATGGAAAAGCCTTGAAATTTGACGATATTGGTTGCCTGAATGAGTGGGAGAAGAAAAACGGAACAGAACAAGTAGGAGCCGAATATGTCCGGGACTATAATACAAAAGAATGGGTTCCTCTTAAAGAAGCCTCTTTTATTTACGATAAAACGTTCAAAACACCGATGGGATATGGAATTTATTCATTTAAGGACAAGGGAGCAGCACAAACGTTTTTGAATGGGCAAGGAAAAGGAAAGCTAATGAACGCGAATGACTTACACTCTCATACATGGGAGCGCAACATGGATATGATGCACAAAATGAAGCACGGCCATTCCGACAGTATGAAGATGGATAAGAAAGGCGCGGATTCATAAGATGCATACGAATGCGATTGCGCTCAGAGAAATTAAAATGGGATTTCGTAATCCATGGGCCTATTCGTTTATGGCTCTTTTCTCTTTTTTTAGCTTTACGTTGCTCCTCATTAACACACAAAATTTCATTGAAGGTTACTCAAGTACAACCGGAACGATGCTAAATCTTATTTTATACTTGCTACCGCTTATGACACTGCTGCTTGGTTCCTTTTCTCTAACCGGAGAAAAGGAAGAAGGAAGCTGGCAGCTCCTGTCTACGTATCCAATGAGTACAGCTTCCTTTATTAATGGAAAATACATAGGCTTAACGATTGTTTTGCTGGTTATTATTAGTTTTGGATATGGATTAATAGGCATAATTGGCGCTTTGATTGGAAAATCGTTTGCTTTTCCTGTTTATATACTGTTTTTTGTTTTTTCAATGCTGCTTATTTTTTTGTTTCTAGCCCTTGCTCTTATCGTTGGTACGCTGGCTAAAAACCGCTGGCAAGCTTTAACCTTTTGTGTAGGTATTTGGTTTTTTACCATTATCGGATGGCCAATGATTCTTATTTCCTTTTTAGGATTGCTTCCGTATCTTTGGATTAAGCCAGCACTTGTATGTTTAACTTTAATGAATCCTGCAGAACTTGTTCGCTTATTTGTTATCGTGAAATTGGGAGGGGGTTCTGTTCTTGGCCCGGAGTATTATCAATGGGTTGAATGGATCAATCATCCCAGTGGAATACTTGTTTTTCTGTGGGCATGTGTGATGTGGGTTGGATTTTCAATATATTTGGCTGTTGTGCTTTGGGAGAGGGGACGCTTACGTGACTGAACCTGTGCTGCAAGTGCAAGATGTTTATAAGATGATTGAGAACCAGACCATTGTCCAGTCTATAAATATGACGTTGTTTCCAGGGCAAGTGATTGCTTTATGTGGAGGTAACGGAGCGGGGAAAAGCACGATCATACGCATGATTGTAGGATTGTCGCAGCCTTCAAAAGGCAGCATTTTTGTAAAGGGGATACAATGGAAGCAGGAACGTGAACGTTATGCGCAATATATTGGATATATGCCGGATGATTATCAATTTGGCAATGCCCTTTCGGCGATAGAGACATTGACTTTTTGGGCGAAATTACGAGGGGTTGAGAGAGGACAGATCTTAGAAACATTAGAATGGGTCGGATTAGAAGAGGTAAAAAACCAACCTGTTTCTGCTTTTTCAAAAGGAATGCGGCAGCGTCTATTGTTCGCCCAGGCATTATTGTCCCGCCCGCCACTGCTTGTGTTGGATGAGCCAACAAACGGACTTGATCCGTATTGGATGGATTCGTTTGTTCGTCTTGTCAAAGGGATTAAGGAAAAAGGGCATGCCGTGCTTTTTTCAACTCATCAGCTTCATGTTGCTGAGGCGATTGCAGATCGGGTTATATTTCTACGAAATGGGAAGATCATTCAGGAAGGTACGATAGAAGAGTTTCGGAAAAGATATGGCGCCCTTGGATTACATGCGGCTTTTTCCGAGCTGTTCAGCGGTCAAGAAAAATGATTGGTCTGCTTGATTATGATTGGGAAAAAGAAGATACAAAAGCTACACCGATGTCCGATAAGCTGATCCAAAATAATGTATAATAATACGAAGGTGATAAACCTGGCGGATATTCTAAAATTAAGCCAGGATAACATCTTAGAGCACCATATCTGCTGTGCAATGTCTGACAAGAAAACTCAGAACGGAGTCATGTTAAAAAATAGTTGAGGTGCAGGTTTGAAGAAAGAAGCTTGATGCCAGAGGGAAAGTATTTATCGAATATTTACCTGCCGAAAATGCTTGGGTTCCCATTTTTAACGGAAATTTTTTAACATAACACGCGAGAAGTCCCCTTCCTCCACGCCTCCGGCGTAGGTGGGAGATGAATCGTGCTTCTTTTTCCCTTCTATTCGTTGTACACTGGGAATGTACGTTCGTAGTGAGAAAGAAGGTGATTCGAATGATTCGAACCGCAAAAGTCGCTTTTACCGCATCCCGCTCCACCATGAAAAATGAGCAAGTGCCAGAAATACAGCCTTCAGTGGAAGCGGTACAACCGAGCCAAACAATATCTTCTTTCTAAAAGTAAACGCCAGTTACAGGATGCCTTGCACAAAACGACGAAACAGTTTGTCGAATGGGTGGTCGCCCAGCAAGTGAACGAAGTCTACCTCGGAGATGTCGAAGGCGTCCAGCGAAAGAAGAAAAAGAAACGTTCTCGCTGCCACAATCAGCGAATGAGCCAGTGGCATGTTGGGAAAGTAAAGAAGTACCTAATGTACAAACTGAAGGCGAAAGGCATCATGCTCCACAAGCGCGAGGAACGCTATACATCGCAAACCTGTCCGGTTTGCGGGGCGAAAAAGAACGTGCGTGGTGCGGCTATACCCAACATCAGGACATTCACGGTGCGGCGAATCTACTGTCCAAAGTGTTGTATGAAAACCGGATTCAGTCCTTGCCGTTTGAAATTCAGAAACCCACGTATCTACGGATCGCCTAAGCGAGAAGTAGTAGATGGTTTGTTCCGCCCCACGCCCGTAAGGGTGTGTTGCTGAATGATTCCCCTCGCAGACGGCACGTGTCTGTGAGATCAGCGACAACCCGCTGATCGCCTGTTCTATCGAGGTGGATCGTTCAGAAACCCCCACTTCAACCTATGGTAAGTGGGGGAGGTTCATGTAACTAGAACTATTACAGTTTTTTACTTTCCTTTCTAAAAAAAGCAGATGAGTATTCAAATGTACTATGCCATATTAAAAAATAAAGTCGTTTATAATTCGTTCCAATACCAGTGCTGTGACCTTCATCCATCCGTTTTTCAACTTCAGATGCTCTTCTTTCGGACATAAAAACACCCCTTTGGCTAATTATATAAATTTGCTTCTTAAAAAAAGAAAAACCACTTTATTATCTCTCTTGACTCATATGCTACATCCATATAACGCTCTCTATATCAAATGAGCTGAATGTTCTGCTCTGATAAATTCGAGAAAATTATTACAACATCACAATTTGCTAACGTAAATAGTAAACACATTTTTTATATTTCTTCTCTCTCCCTTTATTTTGGAAAAATCAATAAAAAACTTAATACGTAAAATAAGACTGATGATAAAGTTAAACATCATCAGCCTGACAGCCCTAACAATTTTTCTTTTTTATATTTTCCATAGCTACTTAATGCTTACTTCTCAATTACGCTTTGTTTCTTGTCATCTACGTATTCCAAAATGCCAGGCATCTTTTCTCCATTCCACTCCATCATGAGCTCAGTATCTTCAATTGTTATACTAACAAATTCTCTTTCCGCACCTAAATAATTTCCCGCATAGTCTCTCCAACGATGTCTCCACCATCAGGAAAACCAGCGGTATGGCTCAGCAACATACAGAGTGTAATACTGCGAGTATCCTCTTTATTCTGTAAAGTAAACTCATGTATATACGTATGAATGGGTACATTTAAATCCAAAATGCCCTCTTGCACAAGCCGCATAATTAACGTTGCTGTTAAACTTTTGCTAACCGATCCGATGCGAAATAGCGTAAGGAATTCAATAATAATTATTCCTGTTATGAAAACTTTGATAATACAGCCGCCTTTTACCACTTATTTAAGTTCCGGTCATAAACCGGTTAACTGAATCAGCAAATTCCCCACTGGATTACTTATTCTTTTTTAGCATTTTATCTTGCTTGAATTTATCCATAAAGTTATCTTCTCAATTTTAAATTTACTACTTTTACAAAAGGCACTTTTTTAAGCTATTCAAACATATCCAATTTTCGTTTTTCTTCTAAAAGGCGTTGAAACTCCATTTCCAGTTCTTCACATGGTTCGGTGCTTAGCCGACTTAGTACTTCTGATATTTTTGTTTCAAGTATGAGCCGTTTATCTTCCCCAATATTTCGCTTTTTTTGGTGCTCATAATGTTTATATTGTTTATAAGTTCCTTCAAACAGTTCAATCTCTCTATTATGAATAGCCAAAATTCGTGTAGCGATGTTTTCGATTAGTCGGCGGTCATGAGAGACAAAGATTACGGTTCCTTCATATTCTTTTAAGAGCGATTCCAATGCGCTAGCAGCTTCAATATCGAGAAAATTCGTCGGTTCATCCAAAATTAACGTATTAATATTGCTCAAAAATAATTTTGCAAGCGCTACTTTTACTCGCTCACCTCCACTCAAAACCCCTACAACTTTATGAACATCGTCTCTAAAGAAATGCAGCCTTGCAAGTACCGTTCGAATGAATGTTTCATCCTGTTTTGAAGTGGAGCTGACATTCTCTAAAATCGACTTTTCAACATCTACTATATTTAAGTTTTGACTGAAGTAGCCCATTTTCACAGATGGAGAAATCGTGATACCTTTATCTTGATTGATGATTTTTTTCACAAGAGTCGTTTTTCCACTGCCATTCCGCCCGATAATCGCTAGTTTATCGCCACCACGAACATGAAAGCTTACTTTGTTCCAAAGAATACGTTCGCCAATGGCACCTGTAACACCTTGTACACGAAGAATAATTCGATCTTTAAACGTGTCTTCATTAGGTATATTCATTTTAAGTGGAGGAGTCTCTTTAACTTTTTCTACTTTTTCTAACTTTTCTAGCCGTGTTTCAATCGCTTTTGCTGTTTTTTGCAACTTTTTTTGTTTTTTAGCAAAGTATGGTTTGGCACCCGTTATTTTTGCTTCTGATTTGCTTACCTTTTTCGGAGCTTTTGTTGCTCTTTCAGCTTTTTTTTCTTTTAATTTCAATGCTTCTTCTAACTGTTTTTTCTTCATCTCATATTTTTCATAAGCTATTTTCTTTTGACGATACTCCACTTCTTTTTGCTCTGCATAATCGCTGTAGTTGCCTTTATACTCGTTTACCTGTCCTTCATTAATTTCCCATATGGTTGTGCAAAGGGCATCCAGAAATGCTCGATCATGAGATACAATGACGAAAGCTCCTTTCCATTGAATCAGTTTCTTTTCCAGCCATTCAATATGCTCTGTATCAAGATTTGTGGTTGGTTCGTCTGCAAATAAGATTTCTGGAGCCTTAACGATGGCATCATTAATATATGCCTGTGTTACTTCTCCACCGCTTTTAGTTGTATCTGTTCTTTTTAGCTGTGGCAAAAGTTCACAGTGAACATGACGAATTACCGTCCCATTTTCTGGGGGTAATTTTCCAGCCAATATGTTCAATAATGTTGTTTTTCCACTGCCATTACGGCCAACTAATCCAATCCGATCATTTTTATGAATTTGTAATTGGTTAACATCTAGCAATAAACGATCCTTTACATAGTGCTTTATATTAAGTGCTTCTAATAGAATCATATCATCATCCCCGTTTTTTCCATTTTTTCAGGGACAAAAAATGCCCCCTATCTACATTCAGAATAGGAGGCATAGGTATAGGTGGACATCAAAAAGAGACTACTCCTTTTGGTTTCAACTATAGAAATCCAATCCTATTCTGAAAACTCCGATTGAAGACATCAAAAATAAGGCAGAGACATTCATCTGCTAAAAAATGCCTTCAGTTGATGGTTTTCATAAATAGGATTAGTACTTCATGTAGTTGGTTCACCCTTCCGTTCTTTTTACTTATTGTCACTTTAAAGGATCTATTGAGAATTGTCAAATTTTATGTGTAAACTCTTTAGCCCCCTAGAGAAGTTGGACACTAAGGGTGTATTTTGATTACACTTATAGTGACAGAGGGGGAAGACATCAATGACAAGAAGAAAGTATTCGATTGATTTCAAAAAACAAGTGGTGAAAGAAGCGAAAGAGACCGGTAATTTAGCAGCCGTTGCCCGCCGTTATGAGTTATCTGCTAACATGGTGGGGCGCTGGAAGCGAGAGTTCGAGAGCGGAAAACATGGAGAAATTGATTTCTCTATGGTTCCGGTCCTTGATGCCGAAGAAGTTGTGAAAGAAAACGAACAACTTAAACGGTTACTTGGCGAACAAGCATTAGAACTTGCGATTTTACGTGATTTGATAAAAAAGAAAAACCCTCACTTGCTGAAAAATTTGAAGTAGCGGAACGCTATATTCAGCAGGGCTATCCAAAACGGCTGGTCTTGCGTTTTGCCCGGATTCCACGCTCCACGTATTACTACCATCGAAAACGAAAAGGGCAGAACGTGGAACCAGTGAAAAGTGAGGGACGAGCCATACCGGGCTATTCCCTAAAGCAGGACGGCACAAAAGTGTCCGATGAACAGATCAAAGAATGGTTGATGGAAGGCATGGAAGGCGAAGCCTATGCCTATGGGTACCGTAAACTGACCGTCTTTTTACGTCGGACATACGGGCTTTGTATCAACAAGAAAAAAGTGGACCGATTATGCAAGGAGATGGGTATTCTACGGCCACAGCGCCAAAAACGGGATTCGTACTCGAAAAAGCTGGCACGAAACCGCATTATTACCGGCTCGAATCAATTGTTTGAAACGGACATTAAATACGGGTATATCGCTGGAGAAGACCGCTTCTTTTTCATCCAGTCCGTTCTGGACGTATATGACCGTTCGGTCATTGCGTATCATATGGGTCTGTCCTGTGAGGCAAAGGATGCGAGTCGTACGATACAACAGGCATTATTTAAACGGCAATTATTTGGAACAGATACGCTTCCCGTTAATGGCCCGCAGTTTACGTCTCATCATTTTACACAAGCATGTGAAACGTTTGGAATTGTTCATGAGCGTATTCCGCCACGAACACCGAATATGAATGCGCACATCGAAGCGTTTCATCGCATCCTGGAAGATGAATGTCTGGCACGTTATGAGTTTATGTCCTATGCAGAGGCGTATCAAGTTGTAACAGAGTTTATCCGCTTTTATAACGAGAGACGAATCCATTCGAGCATTTGCGATTTAGCTCCACAAGAGTTTTATGCGCTTCAAACAGAACGTAAGTTCGTAATTAGAGAAGTGCGAGTATAAGCGAGGAATTTTACGAAAAAGGATGAATAAGGTTGTTTGTGTCCAAGTAATGGGGGTTAATCCGAAACCAATACTTGTGAATTTAATTTAGAAGAGAATGGGTAGTTTGCAGTGAAGATAGTTTTTGGTAGAATAAGCACAAAGCCTTGTGTGATAAGGTTTTCGTGCTTTTTTTATAGAGTATGAAAATAGAATTGCCGGTTTACTGCAAAAAATGATTTTTGGTTGATTTGTTGGAACGTGAAAGGTTTGAGAAATAAAGGATTTTGGCTGCTTGGTTTTTAGGGTTTTATCTGAACGTAGTGGGATATAAAGAAGGTAATCACGGATGGCATCGTTAACACTATCGTCGTTTTATCTGAACGTAGTGGGATATAAAGCAATATACAATTCCAGACGAAGCAGTATACGAGTTTGCGTTTTATCTGAACGTAGTGGGATATAAAGTATTCTTGATGAACAAACATATGATGAGTACCCTAAGTTTTATCTGAACGTAGTGGGATATAAAGCAATATGACCGCTACGCAAATCATCCGCAAAATATGCACGTTTTATCTGAACGTAGTGGGATATAAAGGACAAAAACCCGAACGAATGTGTACTTGAGGTGTAGGTAAGTTTTATCTGAACGTAGTGGGATATAAAGAGTACAGACAGGTTATATTGACCAGGTGTTGTTTTAAGAGTTTTATCTGAACGTAGTGGGATATAAAGTGTGAAAGAGCAGGAACGGCAAATAGCTATTGATCTGCAGTTTTATCTGAACGTAGTGGGATATAAAGTATGCCCGCCCTGTCTGCCCTGAAACGCCCGCAAACGTGTTTTATCTGAACGTAGTGGGATATAAAGACGCCTAAACGACGATGACGCTCAACGATCTTGCGTGTGTTTTATCTGAACGTAGTGGGATATAAAGTGAAGATAAGAATAATCATGCTATTGATGCTGCTAGGTATGGTTTTATCTGAACGTAGTGGGATATAAAGAATACCTTTCTGGCTTCTGCCATTTTTTTTGCAATCTCCGTTTTATCTGAACGTAGTGGGATATAAAGAGTAGTAGGGCCGCGTCCTGTTGTCGTAAATCTAACTGTTTTATCTGAACGTAGTGGGATATAAAGCCGTCCAATTAGCGAGGTGATTAACGCATGAGTTACGAGTTTTATCTGAACGTAGTGGGATATAAAGTGATTTTGCGTCCGTATTGCTCAAGCGGTAAAACTGGTTTTATCTGAACGTAGTGGGATATAAAGTTGACGAGCGCAAACCAAACCAACCTAGAACACATGAGTTTTATCTGAACGTAGTGGGATATAAAGGGATTCTGTTCGTGGTCTTTCATATGATCCAATCGCTCCAGTTTTATCTGAACGTAGTGGGATATAAAGTTTTTAAACTTTTATTTAGGATCGCATGAATGGCGCGAAGTTTTATCTGAACGTAGTGGGATATAAAGGTTACACGAACTTTCGTTACCATTTCGTTAAATTTACGTTTTATCTGAACGTAGTGGGATATAAAGTTTCCTGAACCAGTTCCCGAACCTGCTCCTGAGCCGGTGTTTTATCTGAACGTAGTGGGATATAAAGGCAGTCAGCCCATCGTTACCATCATTTCCAGTACTGGTTTTATCTGAACGTAGTGGGATATAAAGCTTGCTATTCAAGCTGAACTGTTTGGACATAAACTTGGTTTTATCTGAACGTAGTGGGATATAAAGCAGTATGGGCTGCTATAGAGCCTCTACGCGGCCAGGAGTTTTATCTGAACGTAGTGGGATATAAAGTTACTATTACTATCTTACAGGGCGATGCCCTGACTTTTGTTTTATCTGAACGTAGTGGGATATAAAGTCGAATATGTATTTGTATTTTCAGCGGCGCTCGTGGGAGTTTTATCTGAACGTAGTGGGATATAAAGGCTATAGTGAGTTTGTTATCGGAAATTTTTAATTTGGTTTTATCTGAACGTAGTGGGATATAAAGTCTATCATTTCTGCGTTATGCGTTAATAGCATAACAGGTTTTATCTGAACGTAGTGGGATATAAAGTCTATCATTTCTGCGTTATGCGTTAATAGCATAACAGGTTTTATCTGAACGTAGTGGGATATAAAGGGAAGGAAGTCCACATTTGTGGCTTCCTTCCTTACTTACCGTTTTATCTGAACGTAGTGGGATATAAAGACGCCATTGTGACGCTGTTTTATTCGCTTCTAGTGGTTTTATCTGAACGTAGTGGGATATAAAGTCAACACTTTCTAAGTATGAGAGTGATGAACGACAAGGTTTTATCTGAACGTAGTGGGATATAAAGCGGAATCTAGTAAAGAGGAGGCGTAGCTATGAGTACGCGTTTTATCTGAACGTAGTGGGATATAAAGTTTGCTTACAGTGTGCAAGAACGGGCGGAAAAACACAGTTTTATCTGAACGTAGTGGGATATAAAGGTATTCTAGACATGCAATATGCATTTAAGTATGCGGGTTTTATCTGAACGTAGTGGGATATAAAGGGTATACGGCGTTGCTCGCAAGGATTTTCACTAGCGTTTTATCTGAACGTAGTGGGATATAAAGATATTAAAGGTTTCGGTGGAGTAGCCAGCGGTCCGGCGTTTTATCTGAACGTAGTGGGATATAAAGAAGACTTTACCTCAGCGTGCCTGGAATTCCCTTTGGGTTTTATCTGAACGTAGTGGGATATAAAGTTGGTCAGTTTGTAGATAAGGGAATGAATGCCATAGTTTTATCTGAACGTAGTGGGATATAAAGTAAAGTCACATATCTCACCTCTCTTCTTCAAATTGTACAGTTTTATCTGAACGTAGTGGGATATAAAGTGGCCCAGTACCAGCGTTGCTGTAACCAGGGGCAAAGTAAATATTTTAAACAGTAGAGTTCTGGCTTCCAGAACTTTTAACTTGGTGGATACGCTATGAAATGTTCATTGTTCGTTTATATAAGCGTACAATTTTCCCGAATGAATCAATTTCATAACTCAAAGCCCTTGAACCGTAAGGTTCAATAGACATGAAAAAAGGAGTACCTCCCTAAATCTCGAATAGAGTAGTTGCTCAAACAACTCAATGAGAAAGGTTGGACTCCTCATGTACTCTATTCGTCAAGGACATTTATTTTCCCTGCAAGACTTATTAGATTTAGAACCTACTGAGCACTACACAGCAATTTTTGAAGGCATCAATATTATGCCTCTGCTTAAAATTGTGTCTAAAAAAGTATGTGAAGGTGCGCCTCAATCGCTTAATTATCCAGCGATGATTTATTCCCTGTTTGCTCGTATTCTAGAAGGTATTGCAACCACTTCTTGTTCGTCGCTTGAAAACCGATGTTCTTTTTCGTTTGGATTGCGGATTTTCTTTTTCTGATCGAGTACCATCTGAAGCTTCTTTTTCCCGTTTGATTCGAAGAATTAAATCCTCCAATGTGCTCGATGAAATAAATCATGCCCTTGTTTTACAAGCTGTTGAAGAAGGCTTCATTGATGGTAACCACATTGCAATTGACGCTACCCATGTAGAAGCGCGAGACCAAGCTCCACAAAAAGAAGAAGTTGAAGTGCAACAACCCGTCAAAGAGCCGAAAAAACGGGGTCGTAAGAAAAAAGAAGCCTATGAAGCATGGAAAAAAGAACAAGAAGAAATCGAAAATCATCTTCCTCTTTTTGAACAGAAAATCGAAAAACAATTGGACTACACCTTCGGTGAACTCCAAAAAGAAATGCCAAACGCTCCTCGGTGGGGAATTAAGAAGAACTCCGAAAATAAAAATGTTTTCTGGTATGGCTACAAACTCCATCTAGCTGTAGAAACCAAAAGCCAGTATCTTTTAGCTCACTTGCTTTCGTCAGGAAACATGAATGATGCTAAAGCTGCTATTCCCCTGTTAAAAGGAGTGGCTGAGCGTTTTCCTTTTCTCAACATCACGAAAGTGATGGCGGATGCTGGATATGACTACAATCCGATTTATGAACAGATTTATCGCATGAAAGCGGACGGTATCATTGCTTATAATAAGCGGAATGAAGCGCCACCTATCGGTGTCGACAAGTATTTTGCACCGACATGTGTTCGTGAACACTCCTATCGGTATGACAGTTATGATGCAAAATATGAAACACTCAAGTATACAAGACCAAAGGAATGCAAAGATTGTCCGTTAGCTGACGACACGCTGTGCCAAAAGGTCATTAAAATCAAAAAGACAATAGACTTACGCCGTTATCCTTCCCCTGCACGCGGAAGTAGAGCATGGAAAAAGCTTTATAAGGAACGTACTTCTGTGGAGCGAGTCAATGCCTACTTAAAAGAATATTTTCAGCTTAATAATGTCCAATACCGTTCTGGAGAGTTGGCAAAAGTTCATGTCGATTTGCTGTGTCTATTGTTTAATGCTTCTAAATTAGCTGTAGATCGTATCAATACCAAATTAAACGATAAAGCTGCTTAGTAGGACACGACCTCCGGTCGTTAAAAAAAATTAAATACGGAAATTCTGCAGGTATTGAAGTTTTTAGAAAGCAATTATGAAATTGATTCATTTATGGTAATATCTTCTATGTGTTAAAAATATAGGAGAGGATGAAGTTTATGAAAAGAAAGATTTCATTTTTGGTCAGTTTGGTACTATTATTAGTAGTATCTCTATCCAGTTTTGCATCAGCAGCGCAAGAAGGCCCAAATCCAGTTAATCCAGAAACTATTCAAAAAATAGAAGAGGAAATGAATGCTATTTCCCCGTTTGTTAAAGAAACGGAAGAAGGGCTGTATTTTGATGAAAAAGCCGCAAGAGAAGAAGGTTTATCTGAAGAACTTATCAAAGACACAGTAAGAAGCTTTGAGATTATTAATGAACAATCTAAATTGGTTCATCAAAAAATGAATAAAGATAGTATGGCTATTCAAAGTAATTGCCAGGGGAAAAATTCTATTGAGGACACTTGGTATGGGTACATAGTTTATTTAGATAGTTGTAATGCAACCCTGCTGTCTAATTACCTATGGGGCGGAGTGTCAGCTTCTGCATTAGGAACTTTCTTAAAGTCTAAACTTGGTCCAATTTCTGCTAAAGCAGTTTCTGTGGTTGTAGGTGCGATTATGGGAATTGGAGCTGCAGCTATTGGTGCTGCTAACTCATGGGGAACGGGTGTAGGAATACGTTGTGCAGAATCATATATTTCACCTGATATTCCATTCTTCGTTTGGCCTCAGTAGCTAAAAAGGAGGGATTATAATTCGCCTTTTTAAACCAATTCTTTTGGCTATAAGCATAGGTGCTGCCCTTCTGACAATAGGGCTTTCAATTTATGAAATGTTTAGTGATCATCCTCGTTCAATTAGTTTTGTAGCAATGTCGAGCATATTACTAATATTTTTATGTGCTTACCTTTATAGAAGAAAGTGATTTTATCAAAATTGAATATACTATAAGGGCACTCTTTTTAAGGAGTGCCTTATTTTATATTAAAATTCAATTTTCTATATAGCTGTACATATCCGTTAACTCTTTTGAATCAAGATACTTTTGTTCGATGAGATGATTCCCTCTGTAGCATCTAAACTATTTTTTTAATACGTAGTCAATTTGCCTTACCTTATCAAGTTCTGGTGAAATGCCATCTTTCCTTACTACTTTGCCCCTGGTTACAGCAACGCTGGTACTGGGCCTCCTTACGTGAAATAACAATGGACATAATCAGGTTCCTTTCCAGATAAAATAGATTATAAAAACGGATAGGTGATTGTAAATGCCACGAATTGAATTTGACGTTTCAGATGAGACGTACTAGGAACTTGTCCAACTTGGTATTATCTCATCCCATTTTGCAAAAGAAAGACCTTTTTCTCCGATTGAGTTATGTAAAGGTGCTGTGCTGCAATACTTATCCCGTTCAAACAATTGATTCGAGCCGGTAATAATGCGGTTTCGTGCCAGCTTTTTCGAGTACGAATCCCGTTTTTGGCGCTGTGGCCGTAGAATATCCATCTCCTTGCATAATCGGTACACTTTTTTCTTGTTGATACAAAGCCCGTATGTCCGACGTAAAAAGACGGTCAGTTTACGGTACCCATAGGCATAGGCTTCGCCTTCCATGCCTTCCATCAACCATTCTTTGATCTGTTCATCGGACACTTTTGTGCCGTCCTGCTTTAGGGAATAGCCCGGTATGGCTCGTCCCTCACTTTTCACTGGTTCCACGTTCTGCCCTTTTCGTTTTCGATGGTAGTAATACGTGGAGCGTGGAATCCGGGCAAAACGCAAGACTAGCCGTTTTGGATAGCCCTGCTGAATATAGCGTTCCGCTACTTCAAGTTTTTCAGCAAGTGAGGGTTTTTCTTTTTTATCAAATCACGTAAAATCGCAAGTTCTAATGCTTGTTCGCCAAGTAACCGTTTAAGTTGTTCGTTTTCTTTCACAACTTCTTCGGCATCAAGGACCGGAACCATAGAGAAATCAATTTCTCCATGTTTTCCGCTCTCGAACTCTCGCTTCCAGCGCCCCACCATGTTAGCAGATAACTCATAACGGCGGGCAACGGCTGCTAAATTACCGGTCTCTTTCGCTTCTTTCACCACTTGTTTTTTGAAATCAATCGAATACTTTCTTCTTGTCATTGATGTCTTCCCCCTCTGTCACTATAAGTGTAATCAAAATACACCCTTAGTGTCCAACTTCTCTAGGGGGCTAAAGAGATACCATGGAGCATAAACAGCTGCAGCTAAGCATTGAAGAGGCCCTGCAAAAACTTTCTCCCGAACAAAAGATGGTTATTATCCTAAGGGATATACAAGGCTTGACATATGATGAGATAGCTGATATCTTACAAGTCCCTGTTGGAACAATTAAATCTCGTCTTCATACGGCTCGTCTCGCTTTGAGACTGGTAGTGCTGTAACTTTACTTTTGCTTTTTATGGTAAGCCTATCGCCTTTGGCTACGCTTAGCATTGGCCTTTTTTCTTCGTTAGTTACGATTATGGTGAGCGTACTTCAAGTTGTTCCTGTATTCGCGGCCTCGCTTCCTTCCCTTTTCATTGGGATAGCAGGGGCTACGGTTTTTCTTTTGTTCTTATTAATCTGGTCATTGCGTCGGTTCCTTCTTATGAAGATACCAGGATAAGGAAGTGATAGTCTTGCTAAAAATAAACCAACGATTTTTGTTATGTTTCATCGTCAGTTTCCTATTTTCCTTTTCAAGCACAACGGTTTTTGCTGCGAACGAAGATGTGTTTATGCATCAAAGTACCGTTATTCCTGATAAACAATCGGTTGAAAATGTGATTGTTATCGGTGGAGATGCAACGATTTATGGAACGGTGCGTGAGGCTATTGTTATTTTTAATGGTGATCTTACCGTTAAGAAATCAGCGAAAATTGAAGGCATTATTTTGGTAATCGGAGGGAGCATTCACCAGGAACCGGGAGCCCATGTAACGGATAATGTTCTGAGTTTGGCATTCGATAATGCGACAAAAAATAGTCTGTTCATTGCTAGCATTACTCTTCTCGGTATCTGGCTGGTGAGAATAGCGTGCAGTCTCCTTCTTTTTATTTTGTCGCCTCTTACGGTGTACCTATTGAAACATCGAATAGATCCATTCGTTGCTTACGTATATCGTTCACCGATCCAACTGCTTACCATTGGATTTATTGGCAGCCTGTTGGTTATTGCTCTCAGTATTTTACTGTCCATCACCATGATCGGGATTCCATTTGTTATTTTTCTGCTACTTCTTGTGCTGCTGTTCTTCATCGTAGGACTGGCTGCCGTCAGCATAAGAATGGGAGAATGGTTGCCGAAAAGTACCGAAAGACCCGCCACAATAAAAGCAGCAACAGGAGCTGGACTCGTCATTGCAGGTATCAACCTCCCTTTATTTGGTTGAATTCTACTTATATGTCAGATTTGGATTTCATTGGGAATTATGACAGTATGGATTTGGGAAAAGATAAGTAAGAAAAAACAAATGGCCTCGTGATAATAAAAAGGGGGAAATGAAATCTTATAGGCGAGGAGGAATGCTTATTCTAGGAACAACGATTCTATTTCTTGGACTGGTCATTTTTATGGTTGATTTAATTCAGGATTATCTAAACAACGAATTTGAAGAATGTAATACCATTATTGTGGCACTGATCCCTTTACTCTTTGACTCCGATTGGAATGGAATCAAAATAGTAAAGCGGGATTACGAATGTTTCTAACAGATAAAATCAAAAGCTATTTCCGGTCTCCGCTTCAAAAGTTTGGCGCACATTTACTTTGGGGAATTGTAGCCGCCATCCTTTTTCTAGGCTTATTTGCAAAATTGGTGGAAGAATTTTCATCTCAAGAGGTAACAACCTTCCATAGAGTGGTCACCGATTTTATTCAAAATTTTTTCAGCGAAATAGTTGCCAAGGTGGCTATCTTTATTACGCACATCGGTTCAGGCGTTACACTCATATGTGTTATACTCTTGGTAGGAAGTTATCTGTTGTTTCGTTTGCACCACGTTTGGGAAACTGTTATTCTTGCTACCAGTTTGTTGGAGGGTTCCTTGCTGAATGGTATACTAAAATTAATCTTCCGACGTACCCGTGCAGATATCAAACATTTGGTAAAAGTGGGGGGTACAGCTTTCCAAGCGGACATGGCATGGTATCAGCTACATTTTATGGAATGCCCGGTTATTTGCTATGGCTAAATCTGCGTGAGCATTCTAGACTTATGCTATCCCGGTGTGTTGTTGTATTTACCTTTGCTTTAATTGCAGCGATTGGAATGTGAATCCATCGGTTGTTGTACCAACTTTCAATGTATTGGAAGATGCGTAGCTTTGATGTTTGGCACTTTATGATATGATATTATGTTAATAAAATAGACACAAAAAAGTGGAGAAGCGTCCGGAAAGAACTTTCTCCACTTTTTATTTTTACTTTAGAACATACATTTATTTCAATTGGCGTTTCAATTCTTCAAGGCTTGTCACAGGCTTCTGGCATGCAAAGTTTTCACAAATGTAGACTGTCGCCTTTCCATCCTGTGTCGTTTTATCCGTCAACACAGGCGCAAGCAGGAGTAATTTTTCCCGCGTCTCATCTGTGATAACTGATACTACCGCATTCGGCATAAAACGAGTCTGAACTTCCTGAACGATTTCCTGTGCGGCTTCCCGGTTCGGTGCAGCAATAATGATTTCTTTCACCGGACCAAACAAAAACTGCGCCGCCATCATAAAATGCGCGTGTGCCTGTGGATACAGGGCTACCTCTCCCGCAAATACAGCGATTTGCTCATCCGCTAAGCGGGCAATGTCTTCTTTACCAGTAAGACGAGCGAGCCGCAACAAGTTCAGCGCTGCCACAGAGTTCCCCGAAGGTATGGCTCCGTCATACAATTCTTTTGGTCGAAACAACAACGCTTCGCCGTCACTGCCGTAAAAATAAAAGCCACCCTCTTCATTGTCCCAGAAGAGCGCAACCTGCTTTCCCTGAAGCTCAAGCGCGTATGACAAATAATCCGTATTAAAAGTGGCTTCATACAGTTCAAGCAGCCCCCAGATCAGAAACGCATAATCGTCCAAATAACCGAGAAACGCCGCCTCTTCGTCCCGATACCGCGCAAGAAGACGCCCATCTTCCCGTTGCAGTCGATTCTGAATAAAACGGAGCGCCCGTTCAGCTGCCGCCACGTATATCGTGTCACCTAGCACTACTGTCCCGCGTGCCAGCGCCGCAATCATCAGACCGTTCCATGCGGTCAAAATTTTATCGTCTTTGTGCGGATGCACGCGCGTTTCCCGTGCCGTGAATAATTTCTCCCGGCACTTCTCGATGAACGGCTTCAGTTCGTCCAGTTCCATTCCTTCTTCCCGTGCCGCCTGATCCAGCGACTTGCGAACAAGGTTAGGAATACTTGTGTTGTGTTCAAAATTGCCATGCTCCGTAATATCGTAAATCCGACAGAAACGCGTGCCGTCTTCTTCTCCAAGAATTTGGCGAATTTCTTCTGGACGCCAGACATAGAACTTGCCCTCTTCGCCCTCGGAATCGGCGTCTTCCGCCGAATAAAATCCGCCTTCCGGGTGCGTCATATCACGCAACACATATGTGAAAATTTGACGCGCTGTTTCTGCGTACTCTTCTTTTTTCGTTGCTTGGTAGGCATCAAGATAAATGAGTGCGAGCAAGGCGTTGTCATACAACATCTTTTCAAAGTGCGGAACAAGCCATTCCCGGTCAACCGAATAGCGCGCAAATCCGAAGCCGATATGATCGTAGATGCCGCCGCGGCGCATAGCATCAAGCGTTTTTTCAACCATGGCAAGCGCGCGTTCTTCCCCTGTCAGTTTCCAGTGTCTCAGCAGAAAGGCTAAGTTATGTGGCGAAGGGAACTTAGGTGCCGACCCGAACCCGCCGTATTCACCGTCAAACGTGCTTACATATTGGCTGTACGCTTCTTGCAGCGTCTGTTCGGTAAGTTCGCCGTTTCCTTTTGTTTTTATACGATGTTCCTGAATAGCCTGCGTGATCTGTTTACCGGTACGGACAACGCGATCCCGGTCTTCAAGCCACTTGCTATGAATTTGATTTAAAATATCGACAAGCCCCGGGCGGCCGTATTTGCTCTGTTTCGGAAAATAGGTGCCGGCAAAAAAAGGTTCTTTGTCAGGCGTCATGATGATGGTGAGCGGCCAGCCGCCATGCCCGGTCATGGCCTGGCAAACGGTCATGTAGATCTGGTCGACGTCCGGACGTTCTTCCCGGTCAACTTTGATCGAGACATAGTGTTCGTTCAGGATTGCCGCGACTTCTTCGTCTTCGAAGCTTTCTCGCTCCATGACATGACACCAGTGACATGTACTAAGTTAAACCTCTTTTCGTTTATTTCATAGTTAGCCCCATTACAGGGCTAGCTATAGCCAATGGACAAAAAGACAGGCTTACCTTCCCTTTTCGCTTTTTGAAACGCTTCTGGTGACCATTCCAACCAATTCACAGGATTTGTTTCATGTTGCTTCAAATAAGGACTTTTAGACATCACTAACCAGTTGTATTTTTCGTTATAACGTTCACGTTCGAGATATTCCTTCATCATGTAACACTTCCTTTTATCAAATAATAGAACACTTCTTCCATCTTTGCTTGAACGGTTGTCCACAAGACCGTATAAAAATATTTGCTTGGAAGATATGTTCATGTATATTTTACCAATTAACTTCACGAAAATGCAGCCAAAAACAAACTTAAATAAACTAAATTATACACTAGACTTGCCCAAAATTTGATACAAAATTTACCATGTAGAAAGAACCGAAGGTTCTTCTAGGCAGCTTGTAACTGATTTTTTATCAAATCCAGCTGCGTTCCTGCCTTTGCTTCATAGTAAACAAATTCGCTCCAACTCTCTGTCTTTTTGTTTTGCCAACTTCGTAGTCCTGTTAAGATATCAACGTGTCCTGTTACACTGCAGAACATGGCTGTAAAAGAAAGCAATGTCCAAAACCGCTTAATTGCAACGGTACTATGTATTTGATAACCGTTAAAGGAAAAGTTGCTTTTCATGGTACGAAAATAAGTCTCAATCGCCCAACGTTTACTGTAGTACGTTAGAATTTGCTCATTAGATAAGGAAACGTCTGTACTTAAGAATGCCCGCATAGTTTGGAGAGTCATTGGCTGGGTCGCATCCCAACACAGTAGTACCACAGCATTTTCAATGAAATTTAGCTTGCCTTCATAACGATAGACGTGATAAGAAGCGTGACCGACGGTCACAAGGTCGGTATCTTCTTTATGGATGTGCGAGGCAAATTCCTTTATTGACTGCCGAATACCATATGGATAAATAATACGATTGGTTTTTATACCGCTAATGACGTGAAATCCAGATAAAGCGCAGGTTTCGAGTACAGATTGAGCAGGATACCATGTATCCATAAGAACATAAGTAGAAAAAGAACTTTTTGGCACCATAGAAAGCAGTTCACATGCAATATCAATTTTGCTGTTTTGCTCTGATTCGTATCGGCTAAACGCATAAGGGAATGCTTTTTCACCACATCGAATGAATTCCTGAACTACTGCATGCCCCCATACTGACTTACCTTCGGTATGGGAATAGTGAAAATCTGTTCCTTGCATAGGGGACAATGCCTGTGACGAGGGCTTTGTCTTTCTACAGACCGTATCATCGATAATAACGAAAATCGGCTCTTGTGTATGTTTCGCTTCCCTCTTGATGCTCTCCCATGATTGTTGCTGAATTATACGCATCAAATGCTGCTCATTCCACTTCCCATGAGTAAGAAAATGGCTCAGTGTCCGTCGGTCTTGTGAATGGCAGCTTTCACGATGGATATCGGTTAACGTTCCAGAAAAACCTCTGGTCATCACACCATCGAGAAAATGAACCATATGGTTCATTACCGGCTTAGAAAAATAAAGTGGGAAACGCCAGGTACGTAAAATATTGTTGATTTCCTGTTGATGTGCTACCCTATACGTAAGAGGCATATAGTCTTCTCCTTTGCGTAAAAGTGGTTGGTGGTACTTCTATTTTTACACAGGGTGAAGAGATATGTCTCTTTTCTATTCAATTGTAAATTTGTGTAAGTGTTTTTGGGCAACTACAGTAATATAATTTTTTGTACAAATGAACAAGTGGTGTAGCATATAAAGATTTTGTATACGAGTTTTTCTTTCAGTGTTTTTAGTTAGTCTCTGGCTCATCTACTCCTTGCAGAGTATGATATTCGTAATCTTTAATTTTTCAAAATAATAAAAGAGAATTTAGGCAGATACTATTTAGTCTTTTCTATTTTATTGCATAACATTAATATTAAAAAGGGGGGAGCGAGAGTTGGACATTTTAATAGTGGCCCCTCCAATGCTTTCTGTTTCAGAAACTACTGGAGGTTCAGTTGAAATCAGTATATATCAAACTGCTAAGCGACTCGCATTACAAAATAATGTTACTATTATTAGTCGGAAATCAAACAGCCTTCCCCGTATTTCTAAAAGTGGAAACCTAACTATTGTCCGAGTTCCAGGTGGAAAAGGTTATGTACGTAATGTCATACACTATATAAAATCTCATAAATTTGACTGTATTCAGGTTGATAACCGTCCCCGCTTTATTCCGATTCTGCGTCGTCACTTTCCTAATATTCCACTTGTTCTTGTGCTACATTCCTTAACTTTTATGAACTTCTTAACGATAAAAGAAAAACATGATGTTATTCGTAAATCAACTGCAATTATATGTAATAGTCAATTTCTTCGAAATTACTACGCGAGTAAATTTCCACATTATGAAAATAAAATTACTGCAATTCACCTAGGAACAGACTTGTCCCGTTTTAGGAAGCCTACTCCTGAAGAAAAAAGTGATATGTACGCTCGCTATGCTCTCCCGTCTTCTTTTATTATTTTATACGCTGGGCGAATTATTCCAGGAAAAGGTGTGCATATCCTTATTAAAGCCGCTAGTCTTGTCAAAAAAACGATTCCTTCCGTTCGTCTTGTTTTAGTAGGTCCATATCTAAAAGGTTATAAAGCAAGGCTTATGCGTGAAGCAAAACGAAGAAAGGTCCCTGTATTATTTACAGGGAGTGTGAAACCCTCTGTTATGTATAAAATGTATTGGTTAGGGGATTGTTTTGTTTTTCCAACTCAATTCCACGAAGCGTTCGGACTGGTTAGTGTAGAAGCTATGGCTAGTGAACTACCTGTAATTGCATCAAGACGTGGTGGGGTTGTAGAAATTATCAATGGACAGAACGGTATACTTATTCTTGATTATAAAAATCCTGTAGCTTTTGCTAAAGAAATAAATAAGATTTTCAATGAACCTGCGTATGCAAAAAAATTAGCTGAAGTAGGAAGAAAAACGGTACTTTCCCATTTTAGCTGGGAACGTGTTGCAGCTGATTATCAGCAATTCTATACAAAAATTTTACAAAAGTAACTCTTTCATAAAACATAATTAGAATGATGAAGACTCGTTTTGAATTCTAACATACTTGAGCTTGTTGCAAAATTAGCATAATTTTCTCTTTCAAATTAGAAAAAACACACTCAATCAAGCAAGCAAAGAGTGATAGAGTTTTATTTTAAGTGATAGAGAAAAAAGTATATTTTTAATAAATAGGTACAAGCTCATACACTCAATTCTTTGCCACATAATTTGTACTAAGCGATAGAAATCCTACTATAACAACATGAGGAGGAAGAAAGGATGTCATTTCAAAGAGTTCCGGGACGTGTAAGCATTATTGTTACGGCTTATAATCGAGCGCGCTATATTAGAAAATGTTTGGATAGTTTGCGCAAACAAAGCTATAACAATATTGAAATTATCATCGTTAATGATGCTTCAACAGATAGAACTTCCCAGGTCATTGAGGCATGGAGAAAATCATCAGGTGTAGCACTTTCGCGCAAGCGTCGTGTTCTAGAAGTTAAGATGCCGCGAAATATTGGGTTTCCTGGGGCTGTAACGACGGGATTATTTATGGCAAGAGGGGAATTTATCGCCATTCAGGATTCCGATGATTTATCCCATCCGAAACGCTTGGAAAAACAAGTACAGTTCCTTCGTAGTCATCCCGAAGTGGGCTTGGTTGGAACAAACTACGCCTCCTTTACAAATGGCGCATTCAATAAACAGGAACAAGCTAACTGGATTAAATATGGTAATGATATCAGGGAAACATATGCCGCAGGTGGACATTGTGTGTGCCATGGAACGATTATGTTTCGAGGTTCGATATTTGACCAAATAGGTGGCCTGACAAGGAGAATGGAGGGGGCAGAGGACTACGAGTTTATTGTCAAGTTTCTTAATAACGGTATACCTATTAACAATATTCCTGAAGTTCTCTACTACTATCGTGCCCATTCGCTACAGCGTTCAAGAAAATACTTCGGTAAAGAAGAGGATAAATGACAATGACGCTACAAAACGAACGTGTTTTAATCATTATGGACGGATTATATATTGGTGGTACAGAGACACACGTTTTAGCCATAGCCAAAGAAATGATAAAACAGGGGGTACATGTTGTTATCGTTGGGAAAACAGGGCCTCTACATCGCTCTTTTTTGTCCCTTGGTTGTCCTATTTATCCAATTGAGTGCAAAGTAGAAGGAAGCGTTTCTTCTGATATATGGGAAGAAACGAAGAATATACTAAGGGAAATTATGAAGTGGGAGAAAATCACCGTTGTACATGGTCATCAAACAACTTCAGCACGATTTGCTTTTCCTGTCGCCAGAGAACTAGGCATTCCTTTCGTGTTTACAGTACATGGTACGTATGAAAGCTTAGAAAATCTACCTGATATTGCGGAAAATGGTGGTACTATCATCAGTGTGAGTCAACCGATACAACATTGGCTCATGCAACAAAATATTTCTTCTACTTTAATTCCTAACGGAATCAATCTAAAACAATACCGACCCTTACAAAAAACGAATCTTCTTAAAAAAATGAGGATTCCCTTACATGCCCCGGTTGTTCTGTACGCAGCTCGATTAAGTTGGGAAAAGGCAAAAATATGTAAACAGGTTATTCAAGCCTGCTGTTATTTACGCAAAAGATATTTTCCCTCTTTGCATTTGATTATTGCTGGGAAGGGCTTTCATGATGGTGAGATTAAAAAAATGATAGAAAAAGTTCAAGGTAAATCTAAATACAAATTTATTCATTTTTTAGGTGAATATACCATGATGAGTTCTTTATATTCAATCAGTAACTGTGTCGTTGGCACAGGACGTGTCGCCCTGGAGGCGATGGCATGTTCTCGTCTGGTCGTTTCTGCAGGACGGCATGGTTTTTTTGGTACTCTATATCCTAACAACCTTCAGCAAGCCTGGTATTACTACTTTGGTGATCATAATTCTATTCAGCCATGCACGAGTTCTCTCCTCGCAAAAAATATAAAAACGGTTCTTTCTACTTCAAAGAGACAAAGATTGATTTGGGGACGACAAAACCGCCTTTTTATTAAGGAAAATTTTGGGATCGAGCAAGTTACAAAAACATTATTGAACACCTATGCTTCCCTTATTCCGCCCTCTCCATAAGTTCCTATTAAACTACGAACAAGTACTTAAACTGTTGAGGGTACTATTCAATTGCTTAAAAAAGCAGGGTATACAATGGCTTTTACCACTCGTCCCGGCAAAGTTCAACCAGGCACTCCGCCTTTTGAAATTCCGCGCTACGGAATTCTTTCAACCACTACAATACAGCAATTTAAAAACATGGTGGGGATTAGGTAACTGACACACAAAAAATGGAGGGGTATGGGTTCTCCATTTTTTGTGTGTTTTCTTTTAGGTTTTGATGGACTAGATCAGAAATTGTAACAAATTTGTATTCTTGTTTAGAAAGGATATTTAATATTTTATCCAAAGCTTTTACAGTTTGTGTTCGATCGCGCTTCAGCTTCAGGAGAAGCAGTTTGCGCTCTTCTGGGACAATGAAGAGGGTGGCTTTTATTTCTACGGCAGTGACGGCGAACAATTGCTGGTTCGACCGAAAGAATTATATGATGGAGCGATGCCGTCCGGCAACTCGGTAACAGCGATGAATCTGCTTAGATTGGCACGCCTGACGGGAAAAAACGATATTATGCGTCTTTCCAGCGAACAAATCTCGGCGTTTGCTGGGGAGATTTCTCTTTATCCACAGGCACATGCCCATTTCATGATGGCGATTCAGTTCCTGTTTGGACCAACCAAGGAATTATTATTGCGGCGCCGGATAAAAAGGTGGCAGAGGAGATGATTCAGGAAATTCGAGCGCACTTCATACCGAACAGCGTCGTATCGGTTGTGACGGATGAAACACGTGAGAAATTGCTGCTGCTTGCCCCGCTGCTCACCGATAAAACCGCTCGAAAGGGCAAAGCGACTGTGTACGTGTGTGAAAATTTTGCGTGCCAGGCCCCGGTTACGGATGTACAAATGGTCAGAGAACGACTACACTGACAGGCCTGTTTAACTGAACAGCCAAGAAGTCTCCTCTTCAAGCGATAGCTAAGTGGTGGGGAGTTCACGAAAGTACATATTTCTTTGAATGGATACAGGAATATGTGCTTTTTTTTTAATAGTTAGAAAAGGGAAACTTTCCATGCGCTTGTTCGCGAATGTTTCATGTGAGCCAGATTTTTGAAACGATACGGTAAGTGAACCGTAAAACATAGTGAACGCTTTGTAAGGCGCACACTTGTTAAGGGAGGAATCATGGTATGATCATTACGACAACGCCGACGATTCAAGGAAGAGAAATTCAGGAGTACCTGGGTGTGATTTCAGGCGAGGCCATCATGGGATCAAACGTGGTACGGGATTTTTTGGCCGGGATTACAGACATTATCGGTGGTCGTAGCGGCGCGTATGAAAGCAAACTCGCGGAGGGGCGGGAAATTGCTTTGAAAGAGATGGCAGATAAAGCGCGAGCGATGGGAGCCGACGCGGTTGTTGGGGTAGATTTAGATTTTGAAACGTTGCGCGATGGTATGATGATGTGTATCGCTACAGGAACAGCGGTAAAAGTAAGATAAGATCTATGAGGGTGTCCCCAAAAGTGGTGGGACACCCTCTTTTTCGCTACCGCATATACGCATATAAAAACGATAAATAACATATTGTATCGTGTTTGAGAGTAAACCACCACTTCTTTAGGGAGTTGACTTGTTTGTTTTTACCGATTATAGTTTGGCTGTAAGTTAGTTAACCGACATAATTGTTGGTTAGAAACAGGGAACTCTTGATGGAGTCGGCGCTGCGCGGGTGAAATGACTCCATTGTCGCATGTATATGCGCACAGCTCTGGCTGTTTTTCTTCTCTGTGCTATAATTCAGATGGGATATCATTTCAGATGGGGAGGAGTGAATAGAAGTGAGGAGGCTGCTTTTAGCCCTACTTCTTTTTATCCTGACGACTGCGACCGCGTATGCGGACGCTGCGGTGGGTGACACCATTATCACGCTTGGCCAGGATTTAAAACCGGCGCAGAAAGAACAAATCAAAAGCAGGTTTAATGCGCCGAACGCGCAAGAAATTACCGTCACTAACGCGGAGGAGCATAAATATCTGGAAGGTTTGCTCAGTAAAAGCGTGATCGGTACCCGTGCCATTTCGTCGGCGATGATTCAAATCGCTGAACCTGGCAAGGGGATTGTGGTTGAAACAAACAATATTACCTGGGTTAGCAAAGCCATGTACGAAAACGCATTGGCGACGGCGGGTGTAAAAGACGCGATTGTAAAAATTGATGCCCCGTTCCCGGTGTCTGGCACGGCTGCGCTGACAGGAATTATGAAGGCGTATGAAACGGTAACCGGGAAAAAAATTGATGAAACGCAGAAAAAAGTGGCAAACGAAGAGATGGTCACCACCGCGAAAATCGGTGAGACGATCGGCGATAAAGAAAAAGCGGCTGAGCTTCTGACACGCCTGAAAGCGGAACTGGCCAAACAGACGAGTAAATTGTCTGACGACCAATTGCGCGAAATGATTCGCAGCGTAGCGGATCAGATGGGACTGAATCTTTCCGACGCGGAGATTGAATCCCTCGTCAGCATTCTACGTAAAATCCAAAATTTAGATATTGACTGGAACAAAACGCTGGAGCAGGTTTCAAGCTATAAAGGAAAAATTCAAGAGTTCCTGAATAACAACCCGGAAGCAAAATCGCTCGTACAGGAAATGCTTTTATTTTTGAAACATTTGATCGAGCAAATTCTCTCTTGGTTCAAGTAGCTTGAATCTCTGGCGGAAAACCATAAAAAAAGCTTGTACAAATATTTGACATTCGCGGAAAAACACGATAGTATAATTTTTAAATCAATTAAATAGCGAACGAAACGGAAAACTCTTATCCAGAGAGGCGGAGGGAAATGGCCCGATGAAACCTCAGCAACCGCAGGCAAAAGCCTGAAAGGTGCTAATTCCATCAAAGCTTGTGTATAAGCTTTGGCAGATGAGAGGAGGAACGTGTTGCGGATCGATATGGTCCAACAGCCCTCTTCTCTGGAAGAGGGTTTTTTATTTCGCAGGTTATAGATTTTGGGAGGGATACGTTATGAAAACTTGGAAAATTGCGTTACTTGGGTTGGGTACAGTCGGTTCAGGAGTTATGACGATTTTACATACACATGCTACACGAATCGAAAAGCAGGCGGGGGTCAAGTTTGAAGTGGTAGGCGTTCTGGTGCGCGATGTTAAAAAGCCGCGCCGCGTGAAAGTAAAACGGGAACTTTTGACTACAGAGATCGAAACCATTTGGGAGAAAAATCCGGAGATTGTGATTGATGCGATGGGCGGGATTTCCCCCGCACTCGGTTATATCGAGCAAGCGATTGAACGGAAGTGCCACGTTGTATCTGCGAATAAGGAAATGATCGCTGCCTATGGCACACATTTGCACAGGCTGGCTGACAAAAATGGTGTTTCGCTCCTATACGAAGCGAGCGTAGGTGGCGGCATTCCAATTTTAAATGCGTTAAGCCAGCTATTAAAGGCAAACCGGATTACGCGTGTATACGGTATTTTAAACGGTACGACCAACTATATTTTAACCAAGATGGAAGAAGAAGGACTCACATATCAAGAAGCGCTGGAACAGGCACAGGAATTTGGCTTTGCAGAGGCTGATCCTACGGCGGATGTAGAAGGGTATGATGCATTTAACAAAATTCAGATTATAGCTAATCTGTGCTTCGGCCCCGACACCCCGGTACTGGAACAGGAGCGCGAAGGAATTGCGTCCATAACCGGTGAAGAGATGAAAGTATGTGAGAAGCTGGGATACCGTATTAAGTTGCTTGCTTCCGCAGAACGCACGGACGCAGGATGCTGCTTACGGGTTGTGCCGACGTTGGTGCCGTACGCTCATCCACTCTCCGGAGTTAAAAATGAATGCAATGGTGTTTTTATTACCGGCGATGTAGTTGGAGATGTATCATTTACCGGAAAGGGAGCAGGAGCGCTGCCTACAGGAAGCGCGATTGTGGAAGATATGTTAAACATTGTTCGTGGTTGGACATTTACACCCGATAAAGAGGGGCTCATGAGAGAAGACGTGGAGCAAAGCACAGGTGTGGAAAAAGTGGTGCTGGCGTTCTTTACCTTTTCAAAACAAACGAATGACAGTCAGAAAATTCGTCTGATTTCCTTTTTATCAGGTGGAGAAGGGTTTTTGCACGCGGTGGAAACAGTTAGCAGTGGGAGCGAAGTACATGTAGCTGCCGTAATCAGCAATCCGGATGTGTACGCGTTGAAAGCATTGGCCGACGACTTACAGGCGGAACTCAAGCTTCGCCCGGTGTTAGACGAACGGCTGAGCGCAGCAAGAGAAGATGCCGCAGTACTGGTAAAATAAATGTCAGGTAAACAAAAATGTAATTTTTCATAATATAACGGATATAGACAAGAATCAACAGCTATTTAGCGAAATTATCTTTTTGTTTCTCTTCTATCCTTACTTTTTCTATTGTATAAGCGATTGGAGAATAGATATAGCTTTTCGGTATAATAATTACGATAGGAAAAAATATATGGGAGAGATTTGTATGGCTCAACGAGTAGCCACCGAATACAAGAAGCTTGTGCTTGAATTAAGTACTTGGCAGTTGCAATCTTTTATCGAAATGTTTCAATGTGCAGAGTTTGAGACAGAAGTTCGAGTGTATGACAATGGTGAAAAGGAAATCGTACTGTTTGATAGGGAAAAAGAAATCCCCCTATCCTTTAAACTGATCGGAAATATGTACACTTTTGAGGGCAGGTATACTATTCGGGACGCCAAATTGGCGAACCAAATGCGCCAGGCTGTGCGCCGCTTTAAAGGGGACGCTGTCGTTTATCGGGTATATCCAACGTATACGATGATTTATCATTACAAAGAAGGGAAAGTTATGAAAATTATCGAACGGAAAGGAGATAGCGAAACGCTTGTCTTTGAATACCGGGATACGGTAGGAGACTTGCAGCGTCTATACGAAGCGCAGGGCGCTGAAGATCAAATCGCATGGCTTAGGGTGCATATTGATCAGTTGCTCGATTTTCGCAATCAACGCCAAGCAGCACATTTGCCAACGGAAGAGGTGGATCGTCAGTTAGCTACGCTCTCTCATCAATTGTTTGTATTAGAAGCGTAAAAAGTTTCCCAAGTATCCATAAGAAACTGTTGCAAATTTTTTAGAAACATGCTATCTTCTTTGTTGTGAAAAGATTAGGAACCAGGATTCACTCAAGGAAGTTTCTCCTCGAAATATAGTGAATGACGTAGGTCCTAGCGAGATTTTCAACACAAAATTGCTAGGAGGGGGGACCGAAAAGTGGAATATTCTACTTTCGGAAGACATGTTGCGATTGATACTTGGGGTGTCGATTTTGAAAAGTTGAACAGTGCGGAGTTTTTGCAGCATCATCTTGTTGAAGCTGCGGAGGCCTGCGGTGCTACGGTTTTGTCCGTACAATCGAAGCAATTCGAACCGCAAGGGGCAACAGTACTGGTTCTATTATCTGAAAGCCATATTTCGATTCATACATATCCGGAAAAAGGGTTTGCTGCGCTCGATTGCTACACGTGTGGCGAGACGGTTGATCCGGAACTTGCGATCGAATATATGGTCAACATTTTGCAGCCCGAAAAGCTCTATACCCGTAAGCTGATTCGTGGTATGGGCGAGCTGCAGGTTTTGGAATCTGAAATCACGAAGCAAAAGCAAAACATGTAAAAGAAAATAACGGTATAGAAGAAAGTCCACCCTGAAACTGCGGGGTGGACTTTTCACTTATTCTTAACAGAAAATTGGTTGCTTGCATAAGCTTTGGCATTTATGATGAATAAAGGAAAAATACTCGCTGTACAGTTTTTGATGTTTTGATATTCGCCCTGTGGTAAGAAAATACGATGCTGATATATCAAGTTAACTGTATATATGGAGGTTGAATGAATGGATCAGTTCATTGATTTGGAGAACAAACGAAAAACGCCACAAGATGTATTAGCGTACATCAAGAGCGGGGATGACATTATTGTTCCGCTCGCGAACGGTGAGCCGCTCGTGCTTTTGGATACGATTGAGAAACATGCGGAGCGCTGGTTCGACGTGCGTATTCACCAGATGCATGCGCTTAAAGAGCGCGACTACATTCACGGAAAATACCGGAAACATTTGCGCCATGTTGCGTATTTCTTAAGCGGCGCCTCGCGCAAAGCGTTTCTTGCTGGCGAATGCGATCTTGTTCCCAATCATTTTCATGAGGTACCGCGTCTATTACGGGAAACAACGAAAATGTCGCTCGTGCTGGCCGCTGCCGCGCCGATGGATGAGCACGGATATTTCTCGCTTGGTACGCAGGCTGACTATGTTGCTTCCTTTATTGGAAAAGTACCGTTTTTCCTTGAAGTGAATCCAAACATGCCGCGTACCTTCGGATCGAATCAGATACATATTAGCCAGATTCTTGGCTACATTGAAGTAGATTATCCGCTGTACGAGGTAAAAGAAAAGGAAGTGACCGATATCGACCGCAAAATTGCTGCCTATGTGGTGGAACGGATTCCGAACGGAGCGACGTTGCAAGTAGGAATCGGTGCCATTCCGAACGCGATTATCGGGTTTTTGCAAGATCATAAAAATCTCGGTATTCATACAGAGCTTATAACGGACGGTATTGTTGATCTAGCGGAGCAAGGAATCGTCAACGGTATTGAAAAGAAAACGCATAGAGGAAAAATTGTCGGAACCTTTGCGCTTGGCACAAAGAAATTGTATGATTTTATTGATGAGAATACCAGCGTAGAAATGCTGCCGGTTGATTATGTCAATGACCCGCGTATTATCGGACAGGAGGATAACATCGTCTCCATCAATGCGACGACAGAAGTGGACTTTATGGGACAGTGCGCCTCGGAAACGATTGCTGGACGTTATTATAGTTCCAGCGGAGGTCAGGCGGACTTTGCACGCGGAATCCGTTTTGCTAAGAACGGAAAGGGCTTTATTTGCTTGCACTCTACCACGCGTGATGGCTCGATCTCCCGCATTCGTCCGCAGCTTACGCTCGGCTCGGTTGTCACTACTTCAAAAAACGATGTAGATCACATTGTGACGGAATACGGTGTGGCTTCCTTGCGCGGAAAAAGCATTGCTGAGCGTACAAAAGCGCTTTTAGCAATTGCTCATCCGAAATTTAGGGAAGAACTGGAATTCGAGGCGAGGAAGTTTGGTTTGTTATATTAAATTACCAAAGGATAAAGAACCGTTCCAGACTCCGGAGCGGTTTTTTTCCTCTGTTTGGAAGGATACATACCAGCACGAAGCGAAACAATAAAAAGAGCATATTTTGCAGTTTCGCTTCTACATCAATAAACGAAACGATTATTTATCATAATGATGAATATATTTGTAGTATTTTCATATGAATACATCATTTTTCTTACATCTAAAGAGGGGTACGGATGACAAAAGCCTTTTTTTTGGATCGTGATGGGGTCATTAACGAAAATCCTCACCCGATCAACCATGTTGGACAGTTTGTTTTTATACCGGGAGCGCTCGAGGCGATACGCACGCTTCATGAGCGAGGATACAAAGTGTTTGTCGTAACAAACCAAGGCGGTGTTGGTTTGGGATACATGAAACGGGAAGCGCTCGCTGAAATTCATAACTATATGGAAGAAAAAATTAAAGAAGCGGGTGGGATGTTAGCGGAAATTTTGGCTTGTACTCATAAACCGCAGGAAGGGTGTACTTGCCGTAAACCGGAACCGGGAATGATATTTGATTTAATAAAACGATATAATATTGAACCTTCTAAAAGTTATATGGTGGGCGACTTTTATACAGATATTCAAGCCGGGCATCGAGCTGGTTTAAAAACGGTGTATATCGGTAAAGAAAATCTAAAGGGAAAAGAACCGCAACCGGACTATGTTTTTGGTTCGCTCGCGGAGGCGGTGGCCTCGCTTGTCGGTACAAGCGAACACCATATATAGAAGTTGTATAACATATAAAGATAGCGTTTATACATGGGTAACGAATACGATATATGGCATGGGGGAAACGGAAGATGAGCGAACACAAAAGTCTTTATGAACGTTACAGCAGTTTACCGACGAGCGAACTCGAAGACATTTTGTACGATATTGAGATGTCGGCCGCATTAACGCTCGGGATGAATACGTACACTGAGCAGCAGCACAAACAGGTGCTACGTCAGATTTTGCGGGAACGGGGCGTAGACATCAACCGGTTGTTCGAATCATAAAAGGCTACAAAAGGAGGAGGGGTTGAAGAAGAGCTGGTCAATGCGCTAAACCATAAGCTGTTAGTGTGAAGCGTTATTGCCGTAGATGATACATTCTCGCGTTTTCTGTTTTATGATAAGATAGAAAAGGCAAGAAACAAATATATTCCTGAAAAGGAGACGTAAAGGATGTATCATCGTACACAAACCAGACCTGTGAAGGTAGGGAATTTGACAATCGGCGGCAGCAATCAGGTGATCGTGCAGAGCATGACCACGACAAAAACCGCGGACGTAAAAGCGACCGTGGAGCAAATTTACCGCCTTGAAGAAGCGGGCTGCCAGATTGTGCGTGTGACTGTGAACAACATGGAAGCAGCGGAAGCCATTAAGGAGATTAAAAAGCAGATTTCCATTCCGCTTGTATCCGATATTCATTTTGACTATAGACTTGCGTTGAAAGCGATTGAGAATGGGATTGATAAAGTGCGGATTAACCCTGGTAATATCGGAAGGCGCGAAAAGGTCGAGGAAGTTGTCCGGGCCTGCAAAGCACATGGCGTGCCGATTCGAATCGGGGTGAATGCCGGTTCTTTGGAAAAGCATCTGTTGGAGAAGTATGGCTATCCGACAGCTGACGCGATGGTCGAGAGCGCGCTACACCATATCCAAATTTTAGAAGAGCTCGATTTTCATGATATTATTGTATCGTTGAAAGCTTCCAATGTACCGTTGGCGATCGAAGCATATCAGAAGGCGGCCGCAGCGTTTCGCTATCCGCTTCACCTCGGCATTACGGAAGCGGGCACATTGTTTGCTGGTACGGTAAAAAGCGCCGCTGGCCTCGGAGCGTTGCTGGCGCAAGGTATCGGATCGACGCTGCGCGTGTCGCTGAGTGCCGACCCCGTGGAAGAAATTAAAGTGGGTCGTGAACTGCTGAAGACGTTCGGCCTTTTGTCTGATGCAGCAACATTGATTTCCTGCCCGACGTGCGGGCGGATCGAGATTGATTTAATCTCTGTGGCCAATGAAATTGAAGAATATATTGCAAAAGTGAAGGCACCCATTAAAGTTGCGGTGCTCGGCTGTGCGGTCAACGGACCGGGTGAGGCACGCGAAGCAGATATAGGTATTGCCGGGGCGCGCGGAGAAGGACTGCTGTTTAAACATGGTGAAATCGCCCGCAAAATTCCGGAAGAGAAGCTTGTAGAAGAATTGAAAAAAGAAATTGATGAACTGGCCGAGATTTATCATCGGACTGGTTCGTTGCCACGTCCGGCACATATGAAATAAGATGAAAAGAGAACGCATGAATTCACAATATGGATTTATGCGTTTTTTGTTTGAGTGGATAAGTGGCTGTTTCACTTTGTTGCGGAAAAAAGTGAGTGGCAATGCCCACGAGGCTTTCTTAATCTGTATTTTTATGAGTTTTTATGTAGGATTTTGTCGATCGAGATTACACTTAATTTATAGATAATTAACATAAAGTTGAGAATCCTGAATGAAAGCGGTGACAAAATGAAGAAATTCGGACTCGTAGGACAAATTCTGCTTGGTCTGATCCTCGGTATCGCCGTGGGTGCGATTTTCTATGGCAATCCGAAAGTAGCAGAAATTCTTGAGCCGATCGGAACCATTTTTATTCATCTTATTAAGATGATTGTTGTGCCGATTGTCATTTCTACGCTTATTGTCGGTGTAGCTGGAGTCGGTGATGTTAAGAAACTTGGTAAGCTCGGCGGTAAAACAATCATTTACTTCGAAATTGTAACAACGATCGCTATCATTATTGGTCTTTTAGTAGCGAACATTTTTAAGCCCGGCGTTGGTGTGGACATGTCTCATCTTTCTCAAACAGATATCAGTAAGTATGTTCACACAACAGAAGAAACAAAAGCGCACGGTTTTGCGGAAACGCTTGTTAACATTGTACCGACCAATATCATTGAATCCATGGCCAAAGCGGACATGCTGGCAGTTATTTTCTTTGCAGTGATGTTTGGTCTTGGTTTGGCCAAGCTTGGCGAACGCGGCAAACCGTTATTGAATTTCTTTGAACTGGTAGCGGATACAATGTTTAACGTAACGAATATGGTTATGCGGTTTGCACCGTTCGGTGTATTTGCGTTAATTGGCGTAACAGTTTCCAAGTTCGGGGTATCTTCTCTCATTCCGCTTGGCAAGTTGTTTATTACAGTGTATCTCACGATGATATTCTTTGTTGTTGTCATATTGGGCGTTATTTCAAAATGGGCAGGCATTAGTATCTTCCGCTTAATGGGCGTATTAAAAGAAGAACTGTTGCTGGCTTATTCCACTTCCAGCAGCGAAACCGTACTTCCGCGCATTATGGAAAAGCTTGAGAAAATGGGCTGTCCGAAATCGATCGTATCCTTTGTTATCCCGACCGGCTATTCGTTTAATCTGGATGGAAGTACACTATATCAAGCGTTAGCTGGCATTTTTATCGCGCAGATGTACGGCATTGAGCTTTCTATTACCCAACAGATTACATTTGTGCTTGTTCTGATGCTGACATCAAAAGGGATTGCCGGTGTACCGGGTGTATCCTTCGTTGTGTTGCTGGCAACGCTCGGCTCTGTTGGTATTCCGGTGGAAGGTTTGGCGTTCATTGCAGGTATTGACCGTTTGCTTGATATGGCACGTACGGTTGTAAACGTATTGGGTAACACGGTAGCTGGCATTGTCATGTCCAAATGGGAAGGCCAATTCAACAAAAAAGAAGCAGATTATTACATTCAAAAACTTAGCCATGCTGCGGAAAGTAACTAAATGATGTATAGAACAGAAAAGTCTCCCTAGAAAAAAATAGGGAGACTTTTATTTTTATTACAAAATGCAACTAAAATTCGCTTGCATCCAAAGATGTCTTCTTTAATATTAGGTAGTAGACAGACATATAGATGAAGTAGGAGGATGTTTGTTGCACATCGTTTTTTAGTACTGTATAAGTAAGGATAAACAGGTAATAACTATTCCGCTAAAAGAGTTGAATTTGGCACAACAAGATGTAAAAATCATGAATATAAAAAAGAAACAGCTACATCATTAAAAATCCGACAGGAAGCACCGTGATTCAACCTGGGGACTGTGTGCTGTGTATGGTGATGCAAGAAAGATACGACAGTTTTTCAGTCTTGAAGAAAGTCATACGGACTAGAACGACAGCTTGAGAAACCGATGTGAGGGGTATGATTGCATATGAAAAAAGGATTGTACGAGCGTTATGTGCCGGATATGCTGCTGCACGAGGATGAAATAGGGCAGCTTCACCGCGGGCACGATAAAATTTTAAAGCGCGATGTTCTTCTCTATATTTTTCCGCGCAGATCGTCGTACCCGGAATGCATGATGCACGGCTCATCCGTTCTGCAAATCCTGGATCGAGGGGAGACGGAAAACGAAGCGTTTGTCGTCTTGGAATACATCCCGGGCCTGCTGCTTGGCACGGCGGCCAAGTCGCGTGCACTGTCTTTGAAGGAGGCGCTTGGTATGGCTCGCCAGTTTGTGCAAATTTTGCAAGAGGCCAGCCAAACGAAAGGCCGGGGGTTGCTTTTTACTAAAAATAATCTTTGGTTAACGGAAACTGGAGAAGTGAAAGTGATCAATAGCTGGGCTGTATCTGAAGAAGCCGTCGGCCGTGAAATTAGCGATATGTTTCGTCTTATGCATTATATGATGTTCGGCGAGGTAAAGATTGAGCTACCGCTTGAGCAAGTCATTGAAGAAATGTCTTTATCATATCCGGGAGATCTATTTATTATCCGCAAATCGCTCCGGGCGATCTGGCGTCGTGAACAGAAGAATAGGGCAGAACAGTATGAAAGAATGCTGGCGCAAACGCTGGAAGATATTACATCTCTTTATCATTATATTAAAAAGACACAAGCGGGCCTTCGTCCTTTTTCTGTGCAGGAAGAGGGAAAGAATACAACATCGCATGGGCTGCTTTCAGCTCCGCTAAAAACGCGCGCCCACGTAGAAGCGAAAAAACGCAAGGTTCCAGGCCTGTCGCCTAAACGCTTGGCTGCGGTTGCGCTGGTAGCAATCGTTTGTGTAGTGGCGTTCGCATTTGCACAAAACGATAAACCGAGTTCGGCTAAATCGGTTGAAACGATTTCCCAAGAGACAGGCGGACAGCAGTCGGAAGAAAATAAAGCGGGAGTAGAGGTGCCGGACGTAGAAGGTCTATCCCTTCAGGAAGCCAGCCAGAAGCTAAGTGAATCGGGCTTGCGTTATAAATATTATCTTGAATCTTCGTTCTTTAAAAAAGGGACTGTGTTGAAGCAAAACCCAAAACCTGGTGAGAAAATTCCGAGAGTCGAAGTTGTAGAACTGTGGGTTAGTGAATAGCCAATAGCACCTTAGTGTGCTATTTTTTTATTTGAAAGGAAAAAATCTATAGAGAGAAGGGAGAATATGCATCGGACGTTGCATGGAATCAAGGTGCTTGATTTAACCCGGTTGCTTCCAGGGCCGTTGTGTACGATGTATCTGGCGGATTGGGGAGCGGATGTAGTAAAGATTGAAGACCCCGGATTGGGAGATTATGCGCGCGAAATGGAACCGATGCTTGCGGGTGCGGGTGCGCTTTACCAACTCGTTAACCGTGGCAAACGAAGCATGACGCTCGATTTGCGGCAGGAAGAGGGAAAAGAGATTTTACGGAAGATGGTCTGCAAGGCCGATATACTGGTGGAAGGATTTCGTCCGGGCGTTATGCGGAGGCTTGGATTGGACTATGAGGCATTGTGCGAAATAAATCCGCGTCTTGTTTATTGCTCGATTACTGGATACGGACAGAACGGGCCGTATGCGAAAAAGGCCGGCCATGATCTGAATTATATAGGATTTACCGGGTTGCTCCATGATTGCATTCACTCAGGAAAGACGCCCATGCCATGGCTTCCTCCGGTTCAGATCGCGGATATAGGGGCCGGTACATTACACGCGGTTAGCGGAATTTTGCTTGCGCTTTTTGGCAGGGAGCGAACAGGAAAAGGCACATATCTTGATGTTGCCATGACGGATGGTGTGTTGCCGTTTATGATTCCGGCACTGGGGTACCATCTTGCGGCCCGAGAAAGTGGCAGACCTTCGTTCAATCCGCTGACCGGGGCGCTTGCTTGCTATAATGTTTATGAGACAAAGGATGGGAAATGGATGGCTCTCGGAGCGCTTGAGGCGAAGTTTTGGAAGCGCTTTTGTGAAGTGGCCGGACTTGATGATCACATGCCGGATTATTTGGAGCCTGCCAAGCAGCTGTGCATTAAAAAGGAAGTAACGGCCTATTTCAAGAAATATACAGCTGAGCAGATTATGGATATTTTTAAAGAAGAAGACGTTTGTCTGACACCGGTATTATCGTTGGCAGAGGCATTGGACGATCCGCATTTGCTTGACCGGGGCATGTTTGCGCGCTGGAACGAGCACCCTTCCGTTACACAGGTGAAGAATCCTTTGCTGGCTGAGGCGAACATTGAAGCGCAAGCTTTTCCGCCTGCGCGCGGCGCGCAGACGGAAGAAGTGTTGCGCGGGTTAGGATATGATGACAAGATGATTCAAGAATTAAAAGAAAAAAGCATTATTTAGCGGAGGGCTCCGGTCCTGCTGTCAAGCTCGCTTCCAGATGTCCGAGCAGCTCAAGGAAATGGTTCGCTTCCCGGTACGTATGATCAGCAAAAAGCGGATGTATGATGCCCCGGAGGCAGCACAGATCCAGTAACTCACGTATCGTTTGTTTAAAGGCGTGGATGTTTTGCATGGCTTCGCGATGTTCCTCAAGGAGCCGGGTTAAAATGCCCGCGGTTTGCGAAGCAGGGCGCATCGATTCAAGATCGACCATCTGGAATAGCAATTGCTCGAACTGATAGCTTAAATCGGTCGCTTCGCTGATAAGGTTTCGCTCCGACGGATCGAGCATGTGCGCGATAAATTTTGCATGATCGGCCATCAGGCGGAGAAAGAAAACATTCTCATTAATCACAGTGTCTGGTAGCGGATCGAGCATGCCGCGATTCAATTGTTCAAGCCGGTTCATAAAGTAGGCGGCTTCCCGGCTTATATGATCAATGAACGATGGAAAGAGATGAGCGTGGATTTTACAGGATAGAATGAGCCCAAGCACGTTGCGCTTATAGGTCCAAAGGCGGGTCGTCGCCTGATACACTTCCATATTAAAGCGTGCGATCGCTTCATGGTCAGTATCAGCAGCAAAAGCACCTGCGCGCTCCTCAATGTTTTCGAACATATGGTAAAATTGGTTTGCTTCTTGAATCAGCCGTGATTGGTCAGAAGTAAACCCGAGGCGTAGAAAAAAGGCGTGTTCTTTCATAATCTGGCTCCAGAAGCGGATTTCGTGGAGTGAACGTTCAGCAAAAAGGTTGGACATGCATTTTCCTCCCTCGTAACAGTTGCTAGTAATATTGTTATGAGAGAAGAAGAGAATTTAGAAAAATGAAAGAGAGGCTGTTCGTGTTTTTTTGCGCAGGAAAAAGATAAGATAATGAAAGAGATAGTTCTCTTGAAAAACGATTACACCAATGTCAAGGAGTGAATATTTATGCAAGAAATCAAAACAGCTGAACAATTTCGGGAAGCGATTCAATCCGATGAGCTTACTGTTGCGAAATTTTATACCGATTGGTGCCCGGATTGCCACCGGATTGACCCATTTATGCCGGAAGTTGAAGAGGCGTATAAAGATAAGGTAACATTCATCAGCGTGGATCGTGATGCGTTTCCCGAGCTTTCCGAAGAGCTTAACATTTTTGGTATTCCGAGTTTTGTCGCATTTCGGAACGGCAGGGAGATTGTTCGCTTTGTAAGCCGCGCTGGCAAAACACGTGAGGAGATCGAAACGTTCCTTAATCGTGCTGTGCAGGTAGCGGAAGCGCTGCAAAAATAAACCTTATGTTTACGTGAGCCGGTATTCACGGGAAAAGGGGAGGAAGATCCACGTGTCAGTAGCGGAACATAAAAAAGAAGCACCGAAGCAGGTCGGCTGCATGATTATTACGGTAAGCGATACCCGAAATGAGGAAACGGATAAAAGCGGGCAGCTTATTCGCAGATTTCTAATAGAAGCAGGCCATCCGGTCGTGCGCTACCAGATTGTCAAAGACGAGCGGGATGCGATTGCGGCGGCAATCGAAGAAGCGGTATCCGCTTCGGATGTGCATGCTATTCTTTTGAACGGAGGAACAGGGATTGCGAAGCGGGATGTGACGTATGAAGTGGTCGCTTCTTTGTTAGAAAAAGAGTTGCCGGGGTTTGGCGAGATTTTCCGCATGCTCAGTTATACGGAAGATATCGGTTCAGCGGCCATTTTGAGTCGGGCAATTGCGGGCGTATATAAAGACCGAGCTATTTTCTCCATGCCGGGCTCTTCGGGTGCGGTGCGACTTGCGATGAGCAAGTTGATTATTCCTGAATTAGGTCATGTGATAAGGGAGATATATAAAAAATAGAAAAGGAAAAGAAAACCAGCGTAGCGACGCTGGGACATAAAGATGGATTGCTAATCAAGCAATCATAACTTATTCTTAGAGCACCTTTGGATGACGAGGGTGCTTTTTTTATCCCAAACCGCATAGGCTCTTTACCCCCAAGTGTTAGCGGAGGTGGGTAAGAAAGCGGACGGAACGCTTGAACGATGGGACGAAACTTTACCCCCAAGTGTTAGCGGAGGTGGGGAAGTTGACTATGGACGAATGTATACCGGCGTTCCAATAGGGACGATCCGTGCCAGTTCATTGACGTCTCGGTTGTGCATCCGAATGCAACCTTTCGATACGTTTTTGCCGATGGAAGCCGGGTTGTTGGTGCCGTGTATGCCGTAATGTTTTTTGGAAAGGCCAATCCACATGGTGCCGTACGGCCCCCCGGGATTGGGAGCTTTGTTGATGATATAAAATGTGCCGATAGGTGTACGTGTGAGCATTTTTCCGACGCCGATGGGGTATGTTTTGATCACGCGATTATTTTGCTGAAGCGTCAGCGTGTGGGCAAAAAGGGAAACATGAATAGAGTATGCCAAGCGATCACCTCCTTTCTTATCGTATGAAGAGAGGGTTGGCCGGGCATGGATGGGTAACAAAAACGTAATGACGGAATCATTGTTGAAAATCAAGGTCGATGGGTTGCAAAGAATAACTGAGGAAACGATCATGGTAGTGACGAAAGCGTGTTAGCGGTAAAGGTACTGCGTTTGTACACAATGTATAAAAATTTGTGTGATTTTCAGATGCCGCGGCGGATGTCTTGCGCTCTGCTTTTTTCTTATGATGGAGACGAAGAAGGTGCATAAGACTGGCTGAAGAAGGAGAGGAAGAAGAATATGAAAGAAGCGGTGATCGTAGCGGGTGCACGTACGCCTGTAGGAGCGTTTGGAAAATCGTTGCGCGACGTGCCGGCGGTTGAGCTAGGTGTGCAGGTGTTGGAAGGATTGATGACGAAAACTTCGCTGAAGAAAGAAGAGGTTAATGAAATTATTTTTGGGCACGGATATGTGCACGGCGGCGGATTGAACTCTGCGCGCATTGCATCCCAGCGCACAGGATTCCCACGCAGCGCCCCGGCTCATGTTGTCATAAAAGCATGCGGCTCCGGCCTGAAAGCGATTACGACGGCCGCGCTTACGATAGCGGCAGGCCAAGAAGACGTTGTTATCGCCGGAGGTGTAGAAAGCATGAGCAATGTACCATACCTTGTGAAAAACAGGTGGGGCAGCAAATTTGGAAACATTGAAATGGAAGATGCGCTGCTTGCAGACGGACTTATTTGCTCGCTTGAAAACGAACATATGGGCATGACAGCAGAACGTTTAGCTGAACGCTACGGCATCAGTCGTGAAGAACAGGATAAGTTTGCGTACGATAGTCACAAAAAAGCGTTGCAGGCGATTGAGAACGGGCATTTTAACGATGAGATTGTCCCGGTAAAAGTGACCGGGCGGAAAGAGGTGCAGCTGTTTACGACGGATGAGTCGGTTCGCGCTGATATTAATCTTGACAGCCTGGCGCAGCTTCGTCCGGTCTTTAAAAAAGACGGCACGATTACGGCGGGCAACGCTTGCCCGATGAATGACGGAGCGGCAGCCGTACTGATGATGTCACGTGAAAAAGCGGAAGAAAAAGGGCTTACACCGTTGCTAAAGGTGAAAGCTTTCGCGAGCGCGGGCGTGGAACCGAATATTATGGGGATCGGCCCGGTGCCGGCGACACGCAAGGCATTGGAGAAAGCGGGATTAAAGTTAGAGGATATTGGGCGGATCGAGCTAAACGAAGCGTTTGCGGCCCAGGCGCTTGCAGTAATAAAAGAGCTCGACTTGAACCCGGATGTCGTGAATGTGAATGGGGGCGCTATTGCGCTGGGCCATCCCGTGGGTGCAACCGGAGCGAAGTTGACGGTCACGCTGATGAATGAGATGCTGCGTTCAGGTGTGAAGTATGGTATGGTAACGCTTTGTATGGCTGGTGGCATGGGGCTGTCAGTCATTTATGAAAATATGACGATATAAAGATGAATAAGCATAATAAAAGAGCGCGGAAATGTTGCCCCGTGCTCTTTCTTTTTTCTGCTGCCTTCGTTGCGTTGCTGTGATAAAGCACATCCGTTATATGTACTCCTCTTCTCCGGCGTCATTAAAGATTTTCTGCTGGCGTTTTACTTTTATTAATAGTCTGTATGAAAGCTGCGGTAAATTCTCGGCTAAAAAAGCTTGAGAAAAGGAAGAAGATTCAATAAAATTAATGTATAAAAATACTGCGTATAAAATAACAAACCATAAACCAAACACACCAAAAAAGAAGGAGGGAGTGCTATGAACTATCGCTTCAGCTACCACGATGAGTACGAACAATATCTGATCGAGCAGATGAGAGCTGATTTAACGATTCATTCTTATATGATGGAAATGACCATCTTTTTCGCCTGGCTTGGCAGGGTGCATCCCCATATGGAATTGCATCAAATCGGTTACTCGACAGTAACCCAATTTATCGAAGAAGAATTGAAAGCAGGGCGTCAGGTGTCGACCGTTAACAAAAAAATATCGGCGCTCAAATCCTACTTTCATTTTTTATGGCTTAAAGGTGTAATTGGCATTGATCCGTGCGCTAAACTGAAGCGGCGACCGGATAAAAAGGAGGAGCAGGCGTTCTATTTAACGGATGAGGAAGTGGACTTTTTGCTTCGTACCGTCGAACAGGATGCGGCCGCGAAAAATAAGCAGGAGATCTATTTGCGCAACATGGCGCTTATCTCGCTGTTTCTATGGGGAGGGCTGCGAATTCAGGAGGCGTCGAATTTATTGTGGAACGAAATCATATGGGAAAATGACAGCACAATTATCGGCATTTCGCTTGGAAATATACGACGGGTTGTCCTCACGGCGCACGAAGCCAGATTTTTACGGGCATACAAAGAAGTCAGCGGGGATTCACCGTTTGTGTTTACATCACGGCAGGGGGAAAGAATGAGCCCGCGCAGCATCCAATTTATTCTGAACACGCTCGGCAAAAAAGCGGGGCTGCACATCCATGCGCAAAAACTGCGCAACACGTTTGTTGTGCAGAAGATGCTGCGCGGTTACAGCCGGGACGAAGTGGCCGATATGCTTGGCATCGAGCAGTTGATTTTGCCTGATCACATTATGGAAGAAATCGCGGCACAAAGATAGGAAGATAAAATTTGTATATCATGTAATTAAACTTAGTTGACTAATTGGAATTGTAGTAATAAAATAATACAAAGTAAACTGCTTTGAATACTTACTTTCTTATCTAGAGAGGTGGAGGGACTGGCCCGGTGAAACCTCGGCAACCATTGGAGACTACATCCAAACGGTGCCAATTCCAACAGGATTTATGTCCTGAAAGATAAGGAGGTGCGATGTGACAACTTTTCATCATCCGTCGGCCTCTTGTGTAACAAGAGGCCAATTTTTTTATTCATTCAGGAGGTGAAAGAGTAAAAAAATATTGTCGGTACATAGATTTCATGTAGACGTGTAAGGGATGGGCTGGATTCAGAAAGTATATAACTTGTTGAGGAGGATTTCCGGTGAAAACAAAGTCTGTATTCATTATGGCGCTTATTCTCATTTTTTCAATGATTGCATCAGCTTGCGGCTCGGCGAAGGAAGAAACAGCTGCAGCCGGTAAAGCAAACGGAGAGAAAAAGGAATTGAAAATCGGTGCTACAGCAGGACCATACAGCGATCAGATTAACAAAGGGATTAAACCGATTCTTGAGAAGAAAGGGTATAAAATTGAAGTGGTTGAGTTCAGTGATTATGTGCAGCCAAACAAAGCGTTGGCCGAAGGTTCGCTGGATGCCAACGTATTTCAAAATCCACTATACTTGAAAAAGTTTGCGCAAGACCATAACTTGCATCTTACAGGGGTGCTTGAAGTGCCGACAGCGCCGATAGGGCTATATTCTAGGAAACATAAGTCATTGAATGATATTCAGGAAGGGGCAACGGTTACACTGCCGAACGATCCAGTAAATCAGGCACGAGCTTTAACCATGCTTGACCAGTTTGGCTGGATTAAGCTGAAAGAAGGGATCGATCCAACCAAAGCCTCTGAAAAAGATATTGCACAAAACATTAAAAAACTTACTATTCTTCCGCTGGAGGCGGCCCAACTTCCACGTTCGCTTGATGACGCCGATTACGCATTTATTAACGGAAACTTTGCCATCGCATCCGGATTAAAGCTTAAAGAAGCGGTTGCGTTGGAAAAAACGCCACCTCACTACATGATCGTATTAACAGTTAGAACAGAAGACAAAGATAAAATGTTTGTGAAAGATTTAGTTGAAGCTTACAAATCATCTGAATTTAAAGAAATTACAGATAAAGAATTTGAAGGATTCGTAAAGCCAGATTATCAAAAATAATGGGCTGAATGGTTTAAGTAAGGAGATGAGATCGCTGATGACAAGCGAAGCAACACAAGTAAACCCCTACCTGTTTGGATGGGCGGACCCGGATGAGATACGGGCATACCGACGTCAGCATAAATCGGTAGAACTGCGCGACAAAAGAACAACGTTACGAGAAGCGATAAGCTGGGGTGTCAAACCGGGAAGCTATATTGTCTTTGGCGGTATGGGTTCCGTGCGTACCCCTATGGCTGCCGTCTACGAAATAATTCGACAGGGGATCGGCGATTTGACAGTAGGAGCCAAAGGTTCTCAGCATGACTGGAATTTGTTAACAGCCGCCGGACTAGTTTCAAAAGCGGAAGTGGCCTATGGCTTCGGGGATGAAATTAGAGGACTGTCCCGTCCAGCTCGTGCGGCAGTAGAAAGTGGAAAGTTAAAGGTCATTTCTGAGACAACAAATGCCGCCTTCCAATGGCGTTTTACGGCTGCTATGAAGGGCCTGTCGTTTTATCCCACACGCACGGCAATCGGCACCGACACGCTGCACTACAGTGGTTCTGTACGCATACAAGACCCGTTTACTGGAAGGCCGGTGGAATTGATTCCTGCCTGCTATCCCGATGTTGTGATTCTGCATGTCCATCGTGCGGATAAATATGGTAACTGTCAAATTGACGGCAATATCACAGAAGATTTCGAACTGGCCCATGCTGCCAAGCACGTTATTGTCACGACGGAAAAAATTGTGGCAACGGATGAAATTCGAAAGCGTCCTGACCATACGAAAATCCCTTATTTTGTAGTGGATTCAGTCGTTGAAGTGCCGTACGGTTCTCATCCGAACCAGGTTCCATATCTGTATTCCTTTGATGAAATACACTGGCAGGAATGGCTGGACGCGTCGTTGACCGATGAAGGTGTGGAAGAGTATCTCAACACGTATATCCGGGGCACAAAAGACCACTATGAGTACTTGGAGCGAATCGGGGGTCTGCGCGTACTGCGTGAACTGGAGCATATTGAGAAAGGAATTGCGGATTATCCGCCGGTAGCGAAAAGGAGGTAAGAGCTATGGCAACAGATATGGAACGGATGATCGTTGCTTCTTCAAGATTATTGGAAAACAATAAAAGTGTATTTGTTGGAACGGGAATGCCGCTTTTATCTGCGGTCTTGGCCCAGCGGACGCATGCACCGGGCCTGCTTACTATCTATGAGGGAGGCGGAGTCGGGGGCCAGCCGACCGGAAGATTGCCCATTCAGGTGAGTGAGTCGTTGACGTTTCAGAACGGAATTATTGTCGGTTCCATGGATTATGTAATGAGCCTCGCACAGGCGGGTTTTGTCGAGTATGGGTTTCTTGGGGGAGCGGAAATTGATCCTTATGGAAATTTAAATACAACGGTGATTGGAAGCTGGGAAAATCCGAAAGTCAGACTTCCCGGTTCCGGTGGCGGAGCGGATATCGCTTCCTTCTGCTGGAGAACGATTATTTTAATGAAGCAGGATAAAAGAAAATTTACGCCCAAACTCGATTTTATCACCAGTCCGGGATACTTTGACGGTCCAGGTGCACGTGAGAGCCGAGGATTGCCCGCGGATACGGGGCCGTACCGCGTGGTGACGCAGTTAGGTGTTTACGGTTTTCCCAAAGAAACGCGTCGATTGACTCTTTTGCACTTATACGAAGGAGTGAAACTGGAGCAAGTGCAGGAGAACAGCGGTTTTGCCATTGATATTGATCCGAATTGGAGTTACCTCCCTGAGCCGACACAAGAGGAATTGAAGATATTATATACTTTAGATCCAGGCGGAATCGTGCTTGGCTAATTTTGATAAAAGTGAAGTTTGCTTTTTCGTTTCAGCAAAACCGTTTGAAAAACGGAAAAAACATGGGCTATCTCCAACATTGGACTACTTGGATGTTTTGGGTGTTCTGCCTGAAGAACGGCTTTGCAAGCGAACGCATTTTATCCGTCTATTCCAAAAAATCTGGAAGAAAAATAGCGTAAGGTCTTGCCAATCTCGCTCAAAAGGTATAATGTATTTTTAATATTTTAAAAAGCAAAGCATATCGAGGTGGCTGGATTATGAAATACGCATTTGCACAACGAACCCGGAACTTCCAATCATCCGCGGTCCGGGATATTTTAAAAGTTATTGACCAAGGGAACATCATCTCGTTCGCTGGTGGATTGCCCGATGATGATTTGTTTCCGCTTGAAGCGGTAGAAGAAGCATATAAGCGGGTATTTGAGAGCGGAAAACATTCGCTGCAATATGGTTTAACCGAAGGGTTTATTCTGTTGCGCGAAGCGATTGCGGAACGGATGGCGCAGCGCAAGAACATTCGTATGGATACGCAAAATATTTTGCTTACAACCGGTTCCCAGCAAGCGATTGACTTGTTCGCCCGCATTATGCTGAACCCGGGCGACATTATTCTTACGGAGAATCCTACATATCTAGCGGCGCTTCAGGTATTCCAATCGTACGAAGCACAGGTCATTCCGGTTGAATCGGACGCGTTCGGTATGTTGCCGGAAGACCTAGAGAAAAAAATGAAAACTCATCTGCCGAAATTCGTATATGTTGTGCCGACATTTTCCAATCCGAGCGGCAAAGTATGGTCGCTTGAGCGCCGCGAACACCTGTTGCGCCTTGCGAAAAAATATAATGTCATTATTTTTGAAGATGATCCGTACGGAGAAATTCAATTCGATGAAGCGGCCAATTACACACCCATTGCTGCGCTTGATAACGGTGAAACGGTACTGTATACGAGCACGTTTTCCAAAACGGTCGTGCCCGCCTTGCGCACTGGCTGGGTAATGGGGCCCTATCAGATCATCCGAATGATGGCGCAAGCCAAGCAAGCTGCTGATCTTCATTCCAGTTCCATCGACCAGCAGGCCCTGTATTATTTGCTGCGCGATTTTGATTTGAACGGGCATATTGCGGTATTGCGCGCCGTTTACAAAGAAAGAATGCATGCCATGCTTAACCAGCTGCAAAGATTAGACTTGCCTGGTCTCGAGTATGTCGTTCCGCAGGGAGGCATGTTCTTCTGGGTTTCTCTGCATGAGAAAATCAATACGAAATCGCTGCTTCCTAAAGCGATTGAAAAAGGCGTAGCGTACGTTCCGGGTTCCCCGTTCTATGTAGAAGAACCGAAACATAACACGTTCCGTCTCAATTATACGCACTCTGTTCCGGAGAAAATCGAATTTGGCATGAGTCAGCTTGTCAGCGTCCTTGAAGAAGCGTATGAAGCCATTACAACGGATAAAGCGTTGACGGAAATATAAGAAACTAGGAAAGATAAAGAGAGCGAAGCTGCGCGTTCGCTCTCTTTATCTTTCATCAACCGTTTTTTTAAATTGTAAATAAGGTAAAATAGATGAATAATACCAACTTTTGTAGAGAAGGAGCGAGCGAATGGAAGGCGTGATTCTCGCTGGCGGGCGGAGCTCGCGGATGGGAAGGCCCAAAGAGCTGCTTCCAGTGAGCGGCGTTACGTTCATTGAGCGGACATGGAAATTGCTTGATTTAGTGGCGAATAGTTGTCTAATTGTGTCCAATCACCGGGAACGGTTGACCATGATTTCAGACAGTGTTCCTATATATTCAGACGACATACTAGGGCAGGGACCTCTTGGCGGTATAGCGACCGCCATGCGTGTATCTAAGCACGATGTATTACTGGTGGTAGCGTGCGATATGCCCGCGCTTACTCTGGAACTGTTACGAATGTTGCGTGCGCAGTCGGACGAGTTGCGTGCCGATTTTGATATCGTTCTCCCGCTGTGGAATGGACGGGCGCATCCGTTATGTGCGCTTTACCACCGCAGGTTATATCCGCTTGTCATCAAGCTTTTGCAAAGTGGACGGCGACGTATGTTCGATGTGATACAGGCATCCAGAGTGAAACAGTGGGACGCCACGCCTTATTTTGCAGCCGATCCTTTTTATAACGTAAATACGATGGAAGAGTACAATCATTTTCGAAAGGGAGAGAGAACATGAGGTTTCACCGAGAACCCATTCAGGTGGCGGAAGCCCAGCAACGTATTCTTGCATTTGCCGAAACAGGCGCCGTGGAGCTTGTTCCGTTGACGGAAAGCGAAGGCCGCAGGCTGGCGGAGCCGATTCGTGCCACTAATGATGTGCCACATTTCCCAAAATCTCCGTACGATGGGTTTGCTGTACGCTCAGAAGACACCATTGGCGCTTGCATCACCAAACCTGTTGAACTGGAAATTGTCGGAGCGATTGCCTGCGGTGATGAGCCAGCTTTTTTTGTCGGAAAAAGACAGGCCGCACGCATTATGACCGGCGCCGCCATTCCAAAAGGAGCCGACTGTGTTATTATGTTTGAGATGACAACGGAAAACGAAGCGCCAACGAAAAAAATCGTTGGTATTAAAAAGGAAATGAAACCTGGTGAGAATGTTATTCAATTGGGAGAAGAGGCGAAAACAGGCGATTTGCTTATTGAGGCCGGCAAACGCATCGGTCCGGGAGAGATGGCCCTACTTGCCACGTTCGGTTATGCACAGGTGCCTGTATATTGCCAGCCGAAAATTGGGATTCTGGCCACCGGCTCGGAACTTTTGCAGCCGGAGGAGCCGCTGCGCTACGGAAAAATTCGCAACAGTAATAGCTATATGACGGCAAGCCAAGTTCGTCAGGCAGGAGGCATTCCCGTATTATATGGCAACCTTGAAGATAACCCGGATAAAGCGGTAGAAACGGTGCTTTCCATTCTGGAGGAAACCGATATACTGATTACGTCCGGCGGCGTGTCAGTCGGCGATTTTGATATTATGGTCGAAGTTTTTCAACGTTTGAAAGCAGAACTTTTGTTCAACAAAATCGCGATGCGCCCGGGCAGCGTAACGTCAGCGGTTCGCTATAAGGATAAATTCATCTTCGGGCTTTCCGGTAATCCAGGCGCTTGTTTCGTCGGATTCGAGCTGTTTGTCCGTCCGCTGTTGCAGACGATGCAAGGGAAAAAACAAGTGACTTTACCTGAAATCGAAGCGACAATGGGGCTCGATATGAAAAAGCCATCTTCGTTCACGCGGTACGTCCGCAGTTCCTGGACGGTAGAAGACGGAAAAATAGTCGTCTACCCGGTTGGTCAGGATAAATCCGGTGTCGTGACCAATATCACCGACGCGAATTGTCTGCTTCGTATCCCGCCGGGAGGAAGCGGCATAAGCAGAGGGGATAAAGCTACGATTCTATTGCTACCGTACAATGCGGGAGAATAAGGGGAGAGCATTATGACGCAACACAGGCCGCACGTATTACAGGTTGTCGGTTATTCAGGCAGCGGGAAGACGACATTGCTTGTCAAACTGATCGCTAGGCTGACCGCATGTGGCTATAAAGTCGGAACTATTAAGCATGACGCCCACGATTTTGATGTGGATAAACCGGGCAAGGACACATGGCAACACAGGGAAGCGGGTGCGTGCATTGTATCCATTACCTCTGCCGCCAAAACGGCGATCATGATTCAGGAACGGCGCTCCATTGAAGAATTGCTCCCGATGTATGAAGATATGGATGTGGTGTTTATTGAGGGATATAAATGGGCCGATTATCCGAAAATCGTCGTTCTCCGGCATCCGGAACATACAGAGTTATTGGAGAATGTTACATCTGTGCTTATGGTTGCCGCCTGGGAACCCCTTCCCAACATTTCATGTCCACAGTATCACATAAATGATGTAACCGGCCTGATGAAGGAAGTGTTACTTTATCTTGGAGGAGAAACGGATTGAAGCTGTTTGAAATTGTGGAAGATACGATATCTGTAGAGCAGGTCATGCGCAAAGTGATTCATCCGAACTGCGGTGCCGTTAATTTATTCGTCGGTACCGTGCGTGAACTAACGAAAGGTAAAAAAACACTGTATCTTGAATATGCTGCTTACAAAGAAATGGCGGAGAAACAACTGGAACGAATCGGCCGCGAAATTCAGGAGAAGTGCCCGGAGGCCCGCGTCGCTATTACCCATCGCATCGGGCGGCTCGACATTAGCGATATCGCTGTCACCATTGCAGTTGCGACTCCGCACCGAGCGGATTCTTACGAATATTCTCGTTACGCCATCGAACGAATGAAAGAAATCGTCCCGATTTGGAAAAAAGAGCATTGGGAAGATGGGGAAGAATGGATTGGTGATCAAAAAGAAATCACACCATACCCGACCGGAAAACCGGAGATTGGAGGAAAAGACGCTTGATTACGATCAAACTTTTTGCAGCCATGGCGGAAGAGGCAGGCAAAGAAACGATCGAAATGACGTGGCAGGAAGGAATGACCACGGAAGACGTGAAAAGGTGGCTTGCCGAACAATATCCGTCGCTTGCCTCCCGGATTCCAGCCGCAATGGTCGCGGTGAATCAGGAATTTGCCGCCTTTGCGAACCCGTTGCAAGACGGCGACGAAGTAGCATTCATTCCACCCGTTAGCGGTGGCTGATTCTACATGATAAGAAGCACTCGCGGGTGTTGCTGTTCGCTCTTTTTCCTCAAAAAAGCCAAACGGCCGCTTTGTGGCTCTTCAGTCGAATCGGCAAAACATCTAGGTACTTTGAGGAAGGAGACCATTGTTGATCTTTCTCCGTCCCACACGCTCCACATGGAAAAAGCAATGTTTGAAACACACCTCGCGAGTGTTTCCTCGTTTGCTCGACGGGGGTGCTTCATCGCTATTCTGTTCCGCCCTGTTCTTTTTTGTACTGTTCCAATCCTTTCTTAAACACTTCAAGCAGAGCTTCATGCTGCGTTTTACTTTTGACATAGCTTCGAATCGCGTTAATCTCTTTTACCAATTCGGCATCCAAATGAAGATTTACTGTTTTTCCCTTTTCTCCGTCTACAAGTTCGAATTCTTCGCCGCGCGGATGAAGCAAGCCTTTTATTTTTATGTTAGGGAGGGGAAACTTTTTGCAGGGAATCAGCAGTTTGTTCCCTTCAATAATAATGGTACTGTTATCTTCGCTGAAATAAAGATTAAAATTTTCTACATTGTATTTGTTCTTATCTCGAAATTTTCTTGCAACCAAAATATTTTCATTTGTATTTTTCATTTCAATTTTGACCATGTTCTTGTACACCTGCCAGTGCTTTTTCGTCTATATCCTGCAATACCGTGTAATCTTCTAACTGGATTTTATATAAGAAGCGGCCCTCGCTCATTCGCACATCTGTTACAACTGCGTACAGCATTTCGTCTCCGTCAGTATACATTACTTCGTCCAATATATCATAGAGAGGAGCGATATATCTTTTTTCATACAAAAAAGAAAAAACGATGGACACGGAGTAGAGGTTGCGTTTTTTTTCCCTGCTTCAGCTTTAGTGCCCAAAACCGTTCACGTTCGTCAATCACTTCTTCGAGATAGCCTTCGTCGGTCCAACGCTTGATGGTTGACATATTTAGCGTTTTTCCCGAGCGATTTGTTTACGTACAAGCACAAATATGATACGAAGTAAACGACAACATAAGGCAATCAACGATTGTTGCTTGCGTAATGGATTTTCCTGGCGTGTCGTATAGTAGGTATGCAGTGCTTGAAAAGCTGGATTTACGAGCACCATTGGTCGAATGACTCGATAGAGTAAAGTACGAAGCCGAGGACGTCCTCGCTTAGTAATCTGTGTTTTTCCACGATATTTTCCAGAACGATTTTCTTTCAAACTCAATCTGGATAATTTTTGAAGTTGTCGAGGATGCTGGTATCGCGACAAATCTCCAACTTCGGCAAAAAAACCCGCCACGGTGGTTATTCCCATTCCAGGGATTGTTAGAATCTCTTGAACCCCTGGGATATGAGCCAGTAGCTCTTCGCTCTCTTTCATAACTTGATTAAGTAATTGTTCCTTTAGTTCATAGCTCATGAGCAATGTTTTTAGTTCCAATTGAGCCATTTTGGCACCTTCATGCAAGCCAATAGAATGCCTAGCTTGTTCCACAAGTTCAACGGCCCGTACGGGCCGTAATCCTCTCTTCATCTTATTCTGCCATACAGACAGAATGACGGAAGAGCCTGCTTCGATGATATCTTGAGGCAAAGGAAAGTGTTTAAGCGTTTCTAAAGCTGCTTTGTCTTCCCAGCTTGCAAATACCTCCAGAAACTCTGGAAAGTAGCGATCTAACCAGTTATGAATGTTTCCTTGAATACGCTGAATCTCGCAAGAGATATCGTCTCTTATTTTCACAGCTTCCCGCAACTCGGCGTATACACCATTCGGGAAATAAGGTACAGAGTATCGCCCATCTTTCACGAGTTGTGCAATCACACGCGCATCCTTCGGATCGTTCTTTGTTGGCGAATTATCATCTAATTCTTTTGACTTTTTTACATGCATAGGATTAACAACGACGATCGAAATCTTACGATTTCGTAAAAAAGCAGCTAGTGTTAACCAATAATGCCCAGTAGGTTCTAAACCGACAATAACTTCTGTCTTTTGATGTTCTGTCATCAAACTTTGTATCCAATAATAGAAGGATTCGAAGCCACGGCGTGTACTTGAAAAAGAAATTGAGCATGTATTCTGCTGCCTAAAGAACAAACTCTCTTTTGAGTAGCCTCGTTGGTATGGTAAAAATCGCTACTATTTCCACTGTCAGTTGTGCGTACTTATTCATAATATTGAATTTTTATGTTAGTTTTGCAATATCATCTATAAATAAAAAAGTACAAATTCATTTTTTATTGCTTTATGTTTGATTATATATACTTAATAAACTTTAATCAACAAAATATTGTAAAAATTATTTATATTAATAATTTTTTGTCATTAAACAAATCGTAAAACTAGCTCCTGTAAACATTTGTTCATTTTGATGAATGCGGAATTTACAGCGGGATTTTTATTTCGACTGAATCAGCGGTCGTAGCTGTGTTTTACAGTTTTTTTGTTGGAATTGTGATTTACAAGACAATCAAATGGGGAAATATCCCTGAAATTTTATTGAACTCGGCTTTGTTTCGCTCACATTTCATTTATAATAAAAGATGAGAAAACTAGATGATTACATAGAAAAGGATCGTTGTATTTATGAACATCTTGACGGCAGAAAATCTTTCTAAATCGTATGGCATAAAAACGCTGTTTGAAAACATTTCCTTCGGTATTCAGGAAAGGGAGCGAATCGGTCTGATTGGTGTGAATGGCACAGGCAAATCGACGTTGCTGAAAGTATTGGCCGGCATCATTCCACCTGATACCGGAACGATCACTATCGGAAATCGCATACGCGTCGAATATCTTCCGCAGAATCCAGCATTTGAAGAAGAAGGAACGGTACTGGATCAAGTTTTTCTGGGCGATTCTCCGTTGATCCAACTGGTTAAAGAATATGAACAGACGATAGAGCAATTAGCTCGACATCCGGAAAATGAAAAGCTCCAGCAGAAGCTGGCTAGCCTTAACGAGCAAATGGATCGCGCTGGTGCCTGGGATTTGGAAACGAACGCCAAAACAATTTTAACGCGTCTTGGCATCGATAACTTTTCTGCGGAAACCCGCTTGCTTTCCGGGGGGCAGCGCAAGCGGGTGGCGATGGCGCGCGCCCTGATTAATCCGGCTGATTTGTTGATTTTGGATGAGCCGACCAACCATCTCGATAACGAGACGATAGAATGGCTGGAAAGTTATCTGTCGCGTTTCAAAGGGGCGCTGCTTTTGATCACGCATGATAGATATTTTCTTGATCGTGTTGTCCATCGTATTATTGAACTTGATAGAGGGAAGCTGTACTCATATGCCGGAAATTATGGTTATTTTCTGGAACAAAAAGCGGCGCGCGAAGAGCGTGAGGCGGCGATGGAAGCGACCCGGCAGAATATTTTGCGCCGCGAGCTTGCCTGGCTCAGGCGCGGGGCGAAGGCGCGTACAACGAAGCAGAAAGCCCGTATCGACCGCATCCGTGAACTACAGGAAAACAAGCCACAGGAACGAAGCAAAACGCTACAAATTGAGCTAAAAACGCAGCGACTTGGCAAAAAAATCATCGAGCTTGATCATGTTTCGATATCATTTGACGGAAAAACGCTCATCCGCGATTTCAGCTACATCGCTGTCCCTGGCGACCGTGTCGGTATCGTCGGGCCGAACGGGAGCGGCAAAACAACTTTATTGCAAATCATTGCTGGTCGTCTCGAACCGACGGAAGGGACGGCGGTGCTGGGACCGACTGTACGGCTTGGTTATTACGGACAGGAAAATACAGAAATGGACGAAACGCAGCGTGTTATTGATTATATTAAAGAAGCCGGGCATATCATTCATCTTGCGGACGGCAAAACACTTTCGGCAGGCCAACTTTTGGAACGCTTCTTGTTTCCATCCGATATGCATGGGACGCCGCTTGGCAGGTTATCCGGCGGGGAAAAGCGCCGCTTGTATTTGCTTCGTGTCTTAATGGGTGAGCCGAACGTTTTGCTATTGGACGAACCCACGAATGATCTGGATATCCAGACGCTTTCCATTCTGGAAGACTATCTCGAAACGTTCCCTGGTGCTGTTATTACCGTGTCACACGATCGGTATTTTCTCGATCGTATGGCGGACCGCCTATTTGCATTTGAAGGTGATGGCGTAATTCGGGAGTATATCGGCAATTATAGCGAATATTTGGAAGTAAAGAAGCGGGAAGAGCAAAAAGCGACTGAAGTCGTAAAAGGGAAGAAGGAGCTTGCTCTCCGTGAGAAAAAAGACAAGCCGCGCCGCCTGTCATACAAAGAAAAACGGGAGTTTGAAACGATTGAGCAAGAGATTAGCGAACTGGAGCGGCGCAGCCAGGAGCTTGAAGAGGAAATGGCGCTGGCCGCTACCGACTATGGCAAATTGCAGGAATTGACCGCCGCAAAAGAAAAGATCGACGCCGAGCTGGAAGCAAAAGTGGAGCGCTGGGCGGAATTAAGTTTGCTTGTGGAAGAAATAGAGGCGCAGAAAAATTGAAATGCGGTTTTGCGCTCAAACGCAAGCAGTGATATGATATATATATACATTTGACTTGATGTTTCGACATTGTCGGGTGTCTTTTTTATTTCTCTCGATCCCATGAAAAAATGTCGATATATCGAGTTGTATTGATATAGATAACGCTTTGTGTGATAGGATAGATGTTAATAAATGTAAAGGAGGAAGCTATGGCCAAAAAATCAATGATCGCAAAATCCAAGCGGAAGCCGAAATTCAAAGTTCGCGCATATACCCGCTGCGAGCGGTGCGGTCGTCCGCATTCCGTATACCGCAAATTTAAGTTGTGCCGAATTTGCATCCGGGAACTGGCTTACCAGGGGCAGTTGCCTGGCGTGAAAAAAGCAAGCTGGTAATGTGGATGCTTGAGAACAGACCCGAAGTCGATATAGGCTTCGGGTTTCATACGTTATCCATTTTTCTTATTGTTTTCTTCTTCTAGCTCCTGTACGTATCCGATAGTCTGGAGAACAGCGCCAATCGTAGCCAGCACCTGTCCGATCAGTTGTAAATTTTGGGGCGAGAAAATTTCTTCGCCTTTTTTCTGTTTGCCCTTTTTTCGTTTCATTATAAAGGTCACCTGCTCGTATTCAGGTTTTGCGTCAGAATTCTTTTCTTTTCACAAGGTATGTAACAAATGAACATATCGTACCTATCGCTCCAACAATCGCAAGAATTCTTCATCTTTCATTCATAGATGATAAAGTGATTGATGGGCCGCTTTTACATAAGAAATTATGAAGGAATTTCGCAAATTTTGTCGAAAAAAATACTGAATAGAAAGAAAAAACAGGAGGTTATAGAGTGGAGAACGCGGTACAAGCAAACAATGAGGTGCTGTTTAGTGTAACAAATGGAGTCGGACATATTCTGTTAAACCGACCGAAAGCAATTAACGCTTTGTCTATTAGAATGGTGGAGGAAATTGGAAAAAGATTGACTGAATGGGAACAAGACGATTCCGTTGCGATTATTATAATTGAAGGTGCTGGCGAAAAAGGGCTCTGTGCTGGTGGAGATATGCGCTCGTTCTACGATAAGCGTAACGATAATGTGGAGGCACATGCGCTTACGTTTTTTTCTACCGAATATAAAATGAACCTTGCGTTATATCGTTATACAAAGCCGATTGTTGCTTACATGAATGGGATTGTCATGGGGGGCGGTGTCGGCTTATCGATCTTTGCCAGTGACCGCGTGGTGACTGAGCGCTCGAAATTATCCATGCCAGAGATGAATATTGGTTTCTTTCCGGATGTGGGGGGCAGTTACTTCTTAAACCAAATGCCTGGCCATATGGGACGTTATCTCGCATTGACTGCACACTTGTTCAACGGCGCGGACGCGATTTATCTTGGAGCAGCTGACCATTACATGGAATCCACGAATTGGGACGCGCTGAAAAAAGACGTGCAGACCATGGATTGGATCGCATGCGGCGGACGTAAAGTGGTGGAAGACAAACTGCGTGAAATTATCCAAAAATACACGGTGAAAGAGGTGCCGGAATCACAGCTTGCAAACGTGCAAGACAAAGTGGACAAACATTTCGCACATAACTCTGTCGCAGACATTCTCGCTTCCTTGGATGCATCTGCCGCAGAAGGAGACGAATGGGCGGCTGAAACCGCCAAAACGCTGCGCAGCAAATCCCCGATTTCGATGGCCGTGGCGCTTGAACAGCTTATCCGTGGCAAAAACATGTCGGCTGCTGATTGTTTCCGTATGGAGATGGACATGAGCATGCATTTCATGCACAGTCACGATTTCTACGAAGGTGTACGTTCCGTGCTTGTGGACAAAGACCGTAATCCGAACTGGAGACCGGCTTCTATTGAAGAGGTAAAGCGTGAAGATGTGGAAGCGTTTTTCAAAAACCCGTGGGAAGGTGGAGAGCATCCGCTTGCGGATGAATAGATGCAGGAAAAGCAAATAACTGATTGTTTATGATATGGATAACACATGCATAGAAAAAACCTGGCAGAACATCCTACGATGTGATGTAAGGATGATGTCAGGTTTTTTCGTTTTAGCGCTTAAGAAAGTCTTAGGAAGCAAACAAGAGCAAAACCAAACAAGGAAAGCAGGATCGAGCCAATGAATCCCGCCCAGAAAGGACGGGCTCCCATTTTTTTAAACGCGCTTGCTTCAATGTTAAGCCCAAGCCCGGCCATTGCCATCGCAATCAGCAGGTAGGCTGCTGTAACAATCTGGGCGGCGACATTTTCCGGTATAATACCTAGCGTATTGACTCCGCTCATAAGCAGAAAACCTAAAATAAACCAAGGAATTTGCAAAGAAGTGCGTTTATCGTCATTCTGCCCGGCTTGTTTTGCCGCGTGCCGCTGAAACCACCAGCCGATGAGTATCGCTACGGGTACGAGTAATGCTACTCGCGTCAGTTTCACAATAATGGCAATATCCATTGCCGCCTGCCCGCCCGGCGCCGCTGCGGCAATGACATGGGCGATTTCGTGTAATGTTGCTCCGGAAAACACGCCGAAACCCTTCTCCGTAAGTCCTAGTACTGGATACAATAGCGTATAGGCTAGCGTGAATAGTGTACCGAGCACGGCGATGATCGCAACGCCGACCGCTGTTTCTTTTTCGTCCGCTTTGACTTGCGGAGCTACCGCCGCCACGGCCGCTGCACCGCAAATCGCTGTTCCGCATGCCGTCAGCATGCCCAGTTTCCTGTCAACGTTAAATAGCCGGGTAAGCCAGTATACAACCAAGAGCGCAAATGCGATATCAGCGGCCGCAATCGTGAACACTTTCGGTCCGGACGCTATAATATCGGATAAATTCAGCCTCATACCAAGCAAAATAATTCCCCAACGTAGCAGCTTTTTGCTGGAGAAAGTGATTCCACTATGTGCTCTTTCCGGGACAGGAAGAGTCGATCGCCATAGCATCCCGAGCAGAATAGCGATGACCAATTGACCGATGATGCTAAGTAAAGGAAGCATCGCCACATATTTTGCTACTACGGCAATCAGCAATGTTAGGCCGATACCCAGCAGAAACGGAAGAACAGTCCCTTTTTTTTCGGGAGATGTCTTCTCAATAGAAACGTCTTTGCTGGCAGAAGGTTTTTGCATAGCTGTTTGATCCATGTTTCGCCCTCCTCTCATAATCTTTTTTCATTTTTCAATATATGAAAGATTAAATGATAAGTAAAATATAGATATATTATGCTAAAGATTAATATTTTTAATGATAGAAGGGAAGATATATGTACTACGACGCATTGCGTACATTTATTACGGTGGTGGAAGAAAAAAGTTTTACGAGAGCAGGGGAAAAGCTTCGTTTATCCCAACCAAGCGTAAGTCTTCATATTAAACATCTTGAAACGGAGTTCCAGGCAAAACTGATTGATCGTTCGCCGAAGCATCTGTATGTTACGACGGCGGGAAAAATGTTGTATGAAAGAGCCAAACAAATTGTAAACCTATATGAAAAGACGAAAGAAGACATCTACGCGCATCAACACACGGTAACAGGAAAGCTCCGCATTGGAGCGAGCTTCACTATCGGGGAGTACGTGCTGCCGGTTTTGCTGGCCGACTTCAGCCGCAGGTACTCGGAGGTCGAAGTGGAGGTAACGATCGGCAATACAAAACGCATTGCTGAAGCTGTGAAACTGTTACAGATGGATATCGGTTTAATTGAAGGACAAACGAGCGATAAAGAATTGCGGATTACCCCGTTTATGCAAGACGAAATGGTGCTTGTTGTCCCCATTGCACATCCGCTTGCAGCGCGTGGGACAGTAACACCTGATGAACTACAGGATGAAACGTGGGTAGTGAGGGAGGAAGGTTCCGGCACACGCGTCTATTCTGACTACGTGATCCGGGCATTCGGTCTTAGAGTGAAAAAAATGATTACATTAAGCAGCAATCAGGGGGTCAAAGAAGCGGTTATTGCCGGATTGGGGATTACGCTGTTATCCCGCTGGGTGGTCAAAAAGCATTTGCAGCACGGCGAACTTGCTGAATTATCACTTCAAAGCGAGCCGTTTTTGCGGCGGTTTTCGTACATTTATCCGGCGCATGCGGAAAGAACGAGACTGGTTGAAGTTTTTCTTTCCAGCCTTGTGCAAAAATTGGAGTAGATGTGATACACGGTTGGACTTCAAAGAAAAAACGGGGAGGAAATTTGAATTTCCTCCCCGTTTTTTCTTTTTCAATTTAGTTTGTTTGAAGACCAGCCAGCCAAGCAATCAGGCGTTTGTAAATGCCTTCTTCAGACTCGCTTGGTAAAAGCTCTGCGTCTACGACCGTGTCGAATAGCTTCTCAAGCGGTTCGCGCGGATCTGCTTTTTTCAATTGTTTATCCTGTAGCACTTCCCAATTTTGTACCACATATTCGCGGCGGTCAATACCTTCTTTGGCGAAATAAGCAGTCAGTCGTTCGACATCGCTACGGAAGTTATCCGTAAAACGTTCTTCCACTGTACCACGCAGAAGAGCGATTTCGATTTCATACATTGGAGATTGGTCATTTTTGTTTTTGCCGATCCATGGTGTTTCTAGAATAATCGGTTTGTTCCGTGCGACTTCGTGGTGAACGATGTAATGGATGGCGTCAAATCCGATAAGTCCGGAACCAACGGGCGCATGCCGATCTTTCGCGGCGCCACGGAAGTTTTTGCTGTCATTGATATGGAAGACGGCAAGACGATCAAGCCCAATTATCCGGTCAAAATGTTCCATTACGCCGTCAAAGTCGTTCACGATATCATATCCGGCGTCATGCGTATGACATGTGTCAAAGCAAATCGTCAGTTTGTCGTTCAATGTCACTTTATCGATAATTGCCGCTAATTCTTCAAATGTACGGCCCACTTCGGAGCCTTTGCCCGCCATCGTCTCAAGCGCGATGTTGACGGTCTGCCCCCGATGCAGCACTTCATTTAGTCCTTCGGCAATCCGATTGATGCCGTATTCCGGGTCTTTGTCTGTGTATGCTCCCGGATGTAGCACAATGTTTTTTACCCCAAGATATTCAGCTCGCTTGATCTCTTCCTGCAAAAACGAAACCGCAAGTTCAAATGTGTTCGGTTTATAGGAACCGAGATTGATAATATAGGGAGCATGTACAACAATGTCATCGATCCCGTGCTGCTTCATTAGTTCCAGGCCTTCTGCGACGTATTGTTCTTCCATCGGTTTTCGTTTTGTGTTTTGTGGTGCCCCCGTATACACCATAAACGAAGTGGAACCGTAGCTAATGGCTTCTTCCACCGCGTTTAATAATCCTTTTTTTGAAAACGAAACATGCGATCCAATTTTCATCTATATATCACTCCTCCAACGTCCTATTGTATCAGAAAATCCCTCCCCTCAATCTTTAAAAAGTGTAAAAGTATTCAGATTGAATGAAAACCTCTCTTTTCTTTTATGAAAATTAGGTGTAGGATAAAGACAAAGTTTTTTCTAAACCGACCAAGGAGTGAATAGAGATGTTAAAACAGGCACAACGCGCCTATAACTTTAATGCGGGCCCGTCCGCTTTGCCGTTCGCCGTTTTGGAAAAGGCTCAACAAGAACTTGTAAACTTCCAGGGAACTGGCATGTCCGTGATGGAATTAAGTCACCGCAGTGCCACTTACGAGCAGGTACATAACGAGGCGATCGCGTCCTTAAAAGAGCTAATGAATATTCCGGAAGACTATCACGTTCTGTTTTTGCAGGGCGGGGCCAGCACGCAGTTTGCGACCATTCCGATGAATTTTCTTGCACAAGGTAAAAAAGCGGGATACATTATGACCGGTTCTTGGTCTGAGAAAGCACATAAAGAAGCGAAAATGCTTGGCGAAACATACGTGGTCGCTTCCACAAAAGAAACAAATTACAACCGTATTCCGGCGCTGGATGAGTTGAAATACGAAGACAATACGGCGTATGTGCATCTTACGTCCAATAATACGATTTTTGGCACCGAGTGGTTTACGTTTCCCGATACCGGTGATTTACCACTCATTGCGGATATGTCAAGCGATATCCTGTCCCATCCGATCGATGTCAGCAAGTTCGCGATGATCTATGCGGGTGCACAAAAGAATCTGGGGCCTTCCGGTGTTACCGTCGTCATCTTGCGACCGGACATGCTGGAGCGTGCTAACGCGAACGTGCCGACAATGTTTCGTTATGATACACATGTGAAAAACAACTCCCTCTATAACACGCCGCCGACGTTTGGGATTTATATGCTTAGCCTTGTGCTTGAGTGGGCAAAAGAGCAAGGTGGCCTTGAAGCGCTTGCGAAAATGAATAAAGAAAAAGCGGCACTCATTTACGATGTTATTGATCAAAGTGAAGGTTTCTATAGAGGACATGCGGAAAAAGACAGCCGTTCCCTGATGAACATTACGTTCCGTCTCGCTTCTGAAGAGCTGGAGAAAAAGTTCCTCGCCGAAGCAAAAGAAGCAGGTTTTGTAGGTCTGAACGGTCACCGTTCCGTCGGAGGTTGTCGCGCGTCCATTTACAATGCTGTGCCGTATGAAAGCTGCAAGGTACTCAGCGAATTCATGAAAGACTTTATGAAGAAAAACGGATAATGAAGAAAGCAGGAAGAAGATGCAGTGTGCTTGGTTTTTGCCTGTGTAACTTTGCCGGGCAGAAAGCAGTTATGTGCGCGTGCATCTTCTTTATTGTTTTTTCATTCTGATTCTGAAGCATTGCTGCGTCTCCGTGCAACATGTTAGAGTAAGGAGCGAAGACAAAAAAACAAAGGAGTGGCAAAGAAATGGAAGTAGGATTGGTCGGACTCGGAAAAATGGGATACAATCTGGCGTTAAACATGTTGGACAAGAAGCATGAAGTCGTTGCCTATGATACGGTAGGCGAACACGTGGAACGCATTGCGAAAGAAGGTGCGATAGGAGCTGATTCTCTGGCCGCACTCGCGGAAAAACTAAAGGCGCCACGTGTTATTATTATGTTGGTACCAGCTGGAAAAATCACCAGTCAAGTGATCGAGGAGTTGGTACCCTATCTCGAAAAGGGTGATATTTTAATCGATGCCGGGAATTCCAATTATAAAGATACGCTCGCTCGCTATACGCAGCTTAAGGAAAAAGGAATTTATTTCGTCGATTGTGGCACAAGCGGCGGCACGGAAGGTGCGCGGCACGGGATATGTGCCATGGTCGGCGGCGACCCGGAAGCGCTTGCTTATATCACTCCGTTGTTTGAAAGCATTTCTGTGCCGAACGGTTTTCTCAAAGCAGGACAGCCGGGCAGCGGCCACTTCTTAAAAATGGTGCACAACGGTATTGAATATGGGATGATGCAGGCCATCGGTGAAGGGTTTGAAATTCTGGACAAAAGTCCGTTTGACTATGATTACGAAGCGGTGGCCCGTGTATGGAACAACGGTTCCGTTATCCGCAGTTGGCTGATGGAACTGATGCAAAACGCGTTTTCCAAACAACCGAGACTAGAAAATATTAAAGGCGTTATGCATTCGTCCGGTGAAGGAATCTGGACAGTGGAGACTGCGATGGAACTGCAAGCGAGCGCTCCAGTTATCGCGCTGTCCCAGTTCATGCGCTTTCGTTCGCTTGAAGACGATACGTTCCATGGCAAAGTTGTCGCCGCACTGCGCAACGAATTTGGCGGACACGCGGTCGTGAAGAAGTAACGGTACGAAGAAGGGATAAAGGAGAGTAAACGTTTCTTAAAGTAAGTATGGAAAGGAGAGGGAAAGCGGATGGCTTCGTACGCAAAAGAAAAAGACGGAATATTTCCTTCCGTTTGTTCGCTTGATTGTCCGGATACGTGTGGCTTGCTTGTACATAAAAAGGATGGAAAAATCGTCAAAGTGGAAGGGGATCCGACACACCCAGTAACACAGGGGGCCATTTGCAACAAAGTGCGCAACATGCCGGCGCGCATTCATGATCCGAACCGACTCAAATACCCGCTAAAGCGCATCGGGGCGAAGGGAGAGGGCAAGTTTGCCCGCATTACATGGGAAGAAGCGATCGAAACCATTTCATCTAAATGGAAAGCGCTTATCCGCGAACATGGCGCGGAAAGCATTCTGCCGTATAGCTTTTACGGCAATATGGGAATTCTGAACGCGGAAGGCATGGATCGCCGTTTTTTTCACCGACTCGGCGCAAGTCAGCTAGAGCGTACCATTTGCAATGCCGCTGGCAAAGCCGGATATATGTATACGTTGGGCGGTGGGTATGGCACCGACCCGGAGGAAACCGTGCATGCGAAACTTTTTATTTTCTGGGGTTGCAATGCGGTCAGTACGAATATGCATCAGGTTACGCTCGCAGAAAAAGCGCGGAAAAACGGTGCCCAGGTTGTCGTCATTGATGTACACAAAAACCAGACTGGCCGCTGGGCAGACTGGTTTATTCCGATTTTGCCGGGAACTGATACGGCACTCGCACTCGGACTGATGCATGTGTTATTTGCTGAAAATCTGGTGGATGAGGAGTTTCTTACTGCGCATACAGTCGGGCATGAGGAATTGCGTGAACATGTTAAGCGATATGATCCGGAAACGGTTTCCGCCATCACAAAAGTACCAGCGGAAGATATTTATAAGCTGGCGCGCTTGTACGGTACAACATCGCCCGCATTTATCCGAATTGGCAATGGGCCACAGCATCATGACAATGGTGGCATGTTCGTGCGTAGCGTTGCCTGTCTTCCGGCCTTAACCGGCCAGTGGCATATCAAAGGTGGAGGGGCCATTAAAGGAAACAGCGACTACTCAGCCGTCAATTTTCAAGTATTGCAACGTCCGGATTTGCTGAAGCAGAAGACACGCTCCATTAATATGAATCAAATTGGCGAAGCGCTCACTGAACTCGATCCGCCCGTTTACTCTGTTTTTGTTTACAATAGCAACCCGCTTGTCGTGGCGCCGGATACAAATAAAGTAAAAGCGGGTTTTGCGCGCGAAGATTTGTTTACGGTTGTGCATGATTTATTTTTAACAGAGACCGCCCGTTACGCCGATATTGTGCTGCCGGCGACATCGGCGTTTGAAAATTTGGATTTGTACACGTCATACTGGCATTTGTACGTGCATTTGCACGAGCCGGTGCTTGAACCATACGGGGAAAGCAAATCCAATGTGGACGTGTTTCGTCTGCTTGCACAGGCGATGGGGTTCGAAGAACAAGCGTTTAAAGATACGGAAGAGGAGATGATTCGGCAAATTCTCGACCGCGAGGCGAATCCATACTTGGACGGCATTACGTATGAAGCGCTGCATGAGAAACGGTTTATGAAAATCGATAGTAGCAAGGCTCCGAAATTCCCCGGGCGCCTGCCGACACCGAGCGGCAAGATTGAACTGTATTCCACGCGGATGGAAAAAGAGGGATTGCCGCCGCTCCCGACATACGAACCTATTAAAGAAGAAGAGATGTTTCCGCTTTTGTTCGTTTCGGCGCCGAACCATAATTTCTTAAACTCAACGTTTTCTAATAATGCTAAGCATGTAGCGATGGAGAAAACGCCGCGCCTGCACATTCATCCGGAAGATGCCCGGAAACGGGGCATTGAGCATGGAGAAAAGGTTCGTGTCTATAATAACCGTGGTGAATGCGAACTGACCGCTTTCGTTGCAGAAAATGTTTTGCCAGGTGCGGTTGTCAGCCAGGGGCTCTGGGCGGATGAGCCAGGAACAAAACGCATTGTGAACGCTCTGACGCCAAGCCGTTTATCTGATATGGGAGGAGGTGCCACTTTCTTTTCAACGAGAGTGGAGGTAGAGAAACTGGCAGCAGACGCAAACGGAATGGATGATAAAAAGAATTCGGACAGCGATGTGTAAGAAAAGGGAAAAAGCAACCGTACTTACCTCTCTGCCCGAACTGTAGCACAAAACAGGAGTAAAATACGGATATAATACGTGCGTCATGCGAATGTTATCGCTAAAATGAACCTGATTTCGTGCTTTTTTGCAGTACAAACTCTTCGATGACATGGCGCACGCCTTCTTCATTGTTGGAGCGCGTTACATAATCGGCTTTTTGTTTAATAAACTCCGGCGCGTTGCCCATCGCGACGCCGAGACCGGCGACTTTAATCAAATCGATGTCATTATAGCTATCCCCGATGCCGATGATTTTCGAACGGTCAATGCCAAACATTTTTGCCAGATGAAGAATCGCTTGGCCTTTGCTGGCTTCGGGGTGCATAACTTCAAGAAAATATGGCTTTGATTTCGTAATATATGCCGCCTCCCCAAATTCTTCGTTTAGCTCTTTTGCTAGTGCATCAAGTGCTTCAGGTTCATCATAGTATAACAGCATCGATAGCAATCATTTTATACAATATATCATCGCTCCTTTTCTTTCTATTCGAATTTTGCCCATATGATCATATCACATCGGGCGGAGGGTACGGACCCCTATTTACACAAACTTCTTGATGGTACCAACTGTATATGGAAAAGGATATTGACAGTGTACCTAATAATAACTAAACTATAATTGATATTGATAATAATAATCATTATTGATTAAAAGATGAAAAAGGGGGAAGTAAATCGGCTAGATTATTTTTTTTGTTGTTTTTAATTGATAATGAGTTTCATTTTTATTTATTAAGGGGAGAATGTAAGTGATAAAAAGAAAGACAATACAACGAGTAGGATCGGCTACACTTGTTATATCTTCTATTTTATTTTCGTATCCGTCATATGGACAAGCGAGTAGTTCGGATAAATCGGTGAAGAGTGAAAAAGAAGAATACAAGGTATCCGTTACCGTGGATAAAGTTCATACGTTGGTAGCGGGAAAGAAGGATGAAAATGCATTGACCACGGTTGAAATCGAGGAGCTGATTCCTGGGACATTCCTGCCTGGAAGGGAAGTTACTTTTTCCTTGCCAAAAGGGCTTTCATCGGTGGACAAAATTAAGGTTTGGCATAATAGCGATTTACGCGTCGAAACGACAACAAGTAAAATTACGATCCATGTCCCAGCCTATCGTTCAGAGGAGAAATATAAACTGACAGCAACCATGCGCCTTGTCGCCAGGATTGATCAAGAAGGAGAATTAAAAGCGACAATTAAAGGGGATGGCGTTACGGAAAGCAAGGTTTTGATTGCAAGGGTTATTCAGGGCGCAAGCATTGAGCCCGTTAAAAACGAAAAACAACGTCCGCTCCGTTTAGGTGTTCAAGCTCAGCCGGCACCCGATCTTCTTTTTACTGAACGTGTGGCAGGTGCATTTAGAAAAGAGGGAAATGCCGATATTACATTTCATCTTCCCAGAGTTGGTATGCGCTTTAGTGAAGTGCCGACGGTTAAAGTCATCAAGGGAGATTTGCAAATCGATGAGCATTCGGTTCAGCTGGTAGAGGAGAAAGAACTGAAAGATGACTCTTATTCTAATGGAGTTACTTTTAAAATCAAAAAAGAAAGTTCCAAACCTTCCGTCATCCAGGTTTCTGATATTAAAATTTCTACCAACCGTACGATGGCAGATGGATTGTATGATTTAACCGTATGGGGAGATGCTCTGGCGCATGAAAAACAGTTGAAAGATTCGAAGGTGATGTCTTTTCCGTACGTTTCAGTTAACGGTTCAGATGAAAAGCATGAAGTAAAAAGAGAGATATCTTTTTCGGTTGGAGAGCTGGTTTATTACATAGGGCACACAGAGAAAAAAATGAATATTGCTCCTTACATGAAGAAGAACCACATTTATGCGCCGATTCATCATTTGGCCGAAGCGCTGGGGATTCATGAAAATGAGTTGCTCTGGGATGAAGCAAGCCAAACGATGACCATTCTTAAAGACAAAAAGATTCTTCAGTTACAGGCAGGAAGCGATATCGTGGGTATTAACAGTATGAAAGTGCCGATTCCTACAGATATTGAAATGAAAGATGCACATATTATGGTGCCGCTTGATGTGGTTGCCGCATTTTTAGGAGTGAAAGCAAAGTGGGAGCCGGCAAGCAAAAAAATTATACTGAGCTAGATCGTAGATTTCCGGTATAATTCATTAAAATCCATTCAGTTTCATTTGTATGATGTTCAACGGCTATTATTTTTAAATCATTATTAATTATTATTTATAAAGGTATTCGTCATAAAGAAAGTAGGGTGCATAATGTGCCCTACTTTCTTTATGCCTAAATATTAGGAATGTATATAGGGGTTTTATCCCATGCGGGCACGGTAGCGCGAGAATATAAAGTTCCTTCCGTTGTAGAATGGCCACCACTGTTTTAAAGGATGTTACAGGCCGTTCCCAAAAAGATGACAGGAATTGCATCGGGAATTTTTTCAACGTTTCGTTGTTTCGTTATGTTGGCGGCATGATCGCTTCCGTATTAGTGAGTCTATTAAGGGAGAAAATATGGATGTATAGCATGCTTTTATTCGCTTTCATTATAGGCTGGAAGTTCGAATGTCCCTTTGATGTTTAGAACGGTTTCTCCGCAATCCGTTGTAAACGAGAGATCCTCATCAATACGTAGTTCTGAAACAACGATGTTACTGAAATCCGGGCAGGGATTTTCAGCGCGCGTAAAGTAAATCGTATGATTCACGTGAACTGAGCCCAAGCGACTAATCGCTGCTAAATCTCTGCCAACGTTTCCCGTAATGTTAGAGATACTGACAATAAACTGGATATAGCCTACCGCTCTCACGCGTTGAAGGCTCCCGCTACAATTCGCTTCCTTTTGGTCAAAATGAGGGATATGTTCAGCGGTTTGTGTACAAGTATCAATAATGCATTCGATCCCCTCTGTGTTAAAAGCAATGTCAGGAGCAAAAGAAGGGGCAAGCCTGAATCCTTGTGGTAGCACAATATTGCAACTAAAAGGGACAGACCGGTTACATATGGTTTCATCGTAAGGAGCCGATGTTTGTTGGCTGCTCACTACCTTTGTACGTCTTTCAGATAATAGTTGCTTTTGAATATTTGTTGGCATTTCCTCGTCCAGTTCTTTTTGCTCTTCCAGGTTTGCCACTAAGCATGTTGCGACTTTTTTTGGCGTTGATGTACTATGTTTATTTTTATATGTAGCAGATTGAGCTTTGTATATAATCGATTGATTTTTATATATATTGTATTGAGCCTGGGAAATAATATAGGAACGCATACGATCCATCCTTTCTTTTTCATACTGAACGGTGTTATCACATGTTATCTTTAGGTTAGTTTTGCAACACCCTCACACTGTATAGAGAATGCAAAAAAGAATGGATTGGTGACGACAAACGTGGAGAAATTTATATCCGTCGCTTTCAAATACAGTTCATTCACCTATAACCAACCCGTTTTGTACGTGCATAAGATACATTGTATTTGTAAACACAATGAGACAATGTGCGGTTCTACTTTAATGAGAGAAAAAGAGGTGGTTGGCTGTATGAGAACGATGGTATTTATAGGAACAAGCAAGTCCGGTTCGAGTCGGGAAGCGATTCGGGCGGCCGAACGGCTTGGTTTTTATACCGTTCTCTTTACGAGGCGTAAGCTAAATCTGGAGCAACGAGCGGAATTTTCCGATGTCCACGAATTAATATCGATTGATTTAGATGATGTACCATCAATGAGAGAAAAGATCAAACAGCTACAAAAACAAGGAAAAATCATTGAGGCGATTGTTAGTTTTGTTGATGGACTTGTTTATACGGCCGCGGTTCTTTCGGAGGAATTTTGTCATACAGACCTGTCCAAGGAAGCCATTTTAAAAATGGAAGATAAAATACAAACACGCAGCGCTTTGCAAAAGACTCCTTTTAATATGAATTATGCGATATATAAGCAAGGATCTTTATCTTTTTTTATAGAAGAAAACGAGCTGACATTCCCGCTCATTGTAAAGGCTCCCCATTCAGCTGGTTCGAAAGACGTTTTAAAAGTTGACCGCAAATCTGAGTTTGAATCTTGTGTAAACAAATTAAAGCAAAAGTATCCAGGAAGCCCTATTTTAGTTGAGGAATATATTGATGGACCGCAATATTTGGTAGAAACGTTGGTTTACCAAAATAAGGTGAACATTGTAGCTATTATTGAACAAGAAATTTCAAAAGAGCAACGCTTTATTGTAACAGGCTATTCTTTGCTTGCAAAAGTAGAGGAGCATTTATATGAAAGTCTTTCGCGTGCTGTTATATCAATCATTCGAATGTTAGGGATGAAAAACGGGGCATGCCATCTGGAATTAAAATTCCACAAAAACCAATGGAAACTGATAGAAGCGAATCCCAGAATATCCGGGGGAGCCATGAACAAAATGATTGAGGTTGCTTATGGCATTAATTTAGCTGAACAAATTATTAAAATAGCTATTGGAGAAGCGCCGTCCTTACAAAAAACATATAAGAAATTCGTTTTTACTCAGTATATTACGTTAGCTTCGTCAGGAGAACTGCAATTGGTAACCGGAAGAAACAGAGCTTGGCGATATGAAGGGGTTGATGATGTATATATTAAGCCAAAGCGGGGAACGTATTTGCATCCTCCATTATCGATGGGGCACCGTTATGCCTATGTCATGGCTTCGTCTTCTACAAAGGAAGAAGCCAAAACAATCGCGAAAGCCGCAGCCAAGGAAATCCACTTTCATCTTTATTGATTTTAAGAAAGGAGGGGGAACATGACGACAATCGGCATGCTCCATTATCGTAAACACCCGGAGAAAGTTCTAAAAGCATATGCATTTGCTGCTGTTGCCAAGGCGGAAGGGGTTGATTTTTTCTATTTTACCCCCGGAAAAGTGAATATGGAAAAGAAAACGATTCTAGGGTATGCATTGGAAAAAGGAGAATGGATAGAAAGAAAAATGCCATTTCCTGATGTGATTTATAATGCAGGCAGTCCTTTGACTGAGAAGGCGTATGATATTCATGAAAAACTTTCTGAACAAATTCCTTTTACAAGTCACTCGCTAGGCAGTAAAACGAGTGTGTATGAACGAGTCAAGAAAAATGGCCAATTTTCTCAATATCTTCTTCCTTTTATGATGATAAAGAGTATGAAAGATGTTTTTGAATTTTTGGCTGCGCATCAAAATGTAGTCATAAAGCCTGTATCCGGTCATAAAGGGATTGGGGTTATCTTTATAGAAGAAAATAATGGCACGTACACTGTTATTAATCAGGACGATACTTCAACTTATAGTAAACAAACGCTTCGGGAATTGTTAAATCCGTTGGTTATAGATGAAGAATATTTGATTCAGCGTTATGTTTCATCAAAAACAAAATATGGAAGCGCCTATGATTTTCGCCTGCATGTTCAGAAAAACGGAGAAGGCAAATGGGTGATTACAAACATTTATCCACGAATCGCCAATCCGGGAAAAATTGTAACTAATCTAAATAGCGGGGGCGCCATCTCGATGCTGGAATCTTTTTTAATTCAGGAGTTTGAGGAGGAGTCCTACAATGTTAAACGATATCTCGAACAATTTTCCCTCGTTTTTGCCGAACATATGGATAAAATCTATGACGAATCTTTTGATGAACTGGGCATTGATGTAGGATTAGACGCCAACCGGAAGATATGGATTTACGAGGTGAATTGGCGTCCCGGAGTTCCTCCCACGTTTGATTTAGAGCTGGATGTAGCCAGAAATACCATTCATTATGCCGTATATTTGTCGAACAAATTCCACGGACGTTAAACGGTAAGAAGGTGGAAGGTTTCATTGACAAAAACGCTAAGCTTGCATTGATTTTTATTTATATTTTATGCCGCAAACCGGATTTTCATTCCGGGTTTGCGGTTTTTTTATGGAAAATTTTTAATATGCCATCTTTTAAACTTTTGATGTTTTTACATCGTTCTTTTGTTTCAGCAGCAAGATGGTTGGAAGCAGGCAACCGGCAAGGCATGTAGTATCTACCGTTATTTTTGGCCGGCCGGAAGTCTCCCAATATTTTTTGGAGGCCGATATTTTTGTTCATGAATGAATGTAGAATTTGTCAAAAAGGCGAAAAATTAAATCGTACAGCCTGTCTTTTTTTTCAAAATGTCTACATATAATTTGCATAAAAAAGCAATCTTTCCATGCAGTAAGGTTTTGTGAGTTTACTGTTTACAGGGGTGGGGATATGAAGAAAAGATGGGGAACTATATTACAAATTGCAGCCACTTATATCGGCACTGTGGTTGGGGCAGGGTTTGCTTCCGGGAAGGAAATTGTTGAATTTTTTACTGTTTACGGACTGGTAGGACTAATCGGCATCTTAGTAAGTGGAATGTTGTTTATTTGGATTGGCACGAAAATGATGCTCCTATCCCACCGGATTGGCGCCTATTCCTATGAAGAATTAAATACCTATATATTCGGTGAAATGGTTGGTAAGGTGATCAATGTACTGACGCTGCTTATTTTATTTGGTGTTACGTCGGTCATGTTGTCAGGAACGGGTTCCATTTTTGAAGAACAATTAGGCTTTTCTTATCAATGGGGGATTTTATTTACGCTGATTCTTTGCTATGCCGTCATGATAAAAGGACTGGATGGCATTCTTGCTGTTAATTCCTTGGTCGTTCCGATGATGCTCTTTTTTAGTTTTCTGATTGCTACTTCTTTGTTGGGACACCATGATTTTTCCCATGTTTTTCAGAAAGAAGAAGCACAGGTAACCTGGAAGTCGCTTGTGAGTCCCTTTGCTTATGTGGCATTTAATCTGGCTATGGCACAGGCTGTTCTTGTTCCTCTTGGAAAAGAAATAAAGGACGAAAGCGTGTTGAAGTGGGGAGGTTTTTGGGGAGGGATCGGTCTTTGTTGTATGCTGATCTCTTATCATTTAGCTCTTTCTTCTTTACCGAACGTAGCACAATTTAATGTTCCTATCGCTGAAGTGCTCGAAGATTTTGGTTCATTTATTCATATTTTATTCCTGATCGTCGTTTATGGCGAAATTTTTACCACGCTAATTGGTAACGTGTTTGGAATTTCGCGCAAAATGCAGAAATTCTTCGTTATATCGGAAAAATGGATGATAGTAGGGATTTTATTACTTAGCTTTTTAATTAGTCAGATTGGATTTGGTTCCCTGCTTGGCTTCCTCTATCCTTTATTTGGCTACACCGGATTATTGTTACTTTTTTGTATAGCTGTGAAACAGTAGAAAAAGACTGCAATATCCAATAAATACAAGCGATTTTTCATGCATAATTTGCATCCTTTTTTAAGAAACTGTGAAGGAACGGAACAAATGCAAAAAAGCCGGGAATACTAAAAGTTGAAGGAGGTGATAAAATGGATGAAGTAAAGGAAACAAGAGAGGAAACAAGAGAGGAAACAAGAGAGGAAGAAACACGTGATACCTCTGCTCTATGGTTGGGGTGGATCGGCATCGTAGCGGGGATTGTTGCTTTCTTCTACGCTCCGCTTCTTTTTGGCGGGGCTGCCGTAATCCTTGGATTGATCACAGTGTTTAGTAAGGCGAACACCCTGGGATGGTGGGCGATTGGCCTTGGAGTCGTAGGCATCATTGTCCAGTGGTTTTATCGTGGCTCCCTTTTTTATTGAATGTATTTTTTCGTTTGGATACCGGTATTGTAGTTGGAAAATCGAAGAGCAGGAAAAAAAGAGGTTGGATGATATTTCCAATCTCTTTATTTTTTCTGTGTCCCGTTGCGCTTGTTTTCATTCCCCTAAATGGAAATCATAAAGTGAGAAGATTATGAATGTTTCCTTGTTCCCCTTTTTTTCATGAAGAAATGGTATGCTGATTGATGTGTAAACGATTGATTGTTCTAAAAGGAAATTTAGAAAGGAGAACGAGGAAGTGTTTCAAAAAAATGTTCGATTTTTACTTCTCATTTTGATGCTCGGGCTTGTGCTCATCACCAGTGCATGCTCAAATGAACAAGCCGTAGCTCGCGTAAATGGGGAAACGATTAGCAGGGATGATTTGTATAATTTTATGGTGAAACAAAATGGAGAGCAAGCATTAGACGTCTTAATTACAAACAGTATCATCAACCAGGAAGCCAAAAAGCAAAACATTTCCGTTTCACAGGCGGATATAGATAAGGAGTTAAAAAAAGTAAAGGATTCCTTCGGAACGGAAGAAGCATTTAATCAAGCGTTGAAACAAACCGGTTTTTCTTTGCAGGATCTGCGAGAAGATGCGGCCATCAATATAAAAGTGAAAAAGCTGCTTGAACCGAAAGTTCCAATAACTGAAGAAGAAATGAAAAAGTATTTTGAAGAAAACAAGGCGATGTTTGCAACGGAAGAGCAAGTAAAAGCCCGCCATATTTTGGTAGAAACGAAAGAAAAAGCGGACGAAGTGAAAAAGAAATTAGCGGCTGGCGAAGATTTTGCCGAGCTGGCAAAAAAATATTCGATAGATATAAACAATAAGGATCAGGGAGGCGATCTTGGTTTTTTTGGCAAGGGCCAGATGGTAGAACCGTTTGACAAAGTCGCCTTTTCATTAGCGCCAGGGAAAATCAGCGACCCAGTGAAAACAGAATTTGGATACCACATTATTAAGGTAGAACAAAAAAAGCCAGCGAAACAAGCGAATTATGAAGAAAGCAAAAGTGAAATAAAAGACATGTTATTCGCCAAGAAAATGCAGCCTGTATACAATACTTGGATGGAAGAGAAGAGGGCCGAATATAAAATCGAGAATTTCTTGACGAAGAAACAAACAGACACAAAATCATAATTTGGTTGTTTTTAACATTGCGCTGTCTGATATGGATGGGAAGTGTGTTTTAGTCAACAGAGGGAAGAGAAGACGGAGGAAAAGATAAAAACGAATCTTTTCCTCTTCCTCATGCCACATTACAAATATTGAAATTTCAACGTACATTTATTTAGTTGTATAGAAAAAGCGCGATACAATGAGTCCAATAACGCCAAGACCAATGAACAAAACAGCACGGACAAGAAGCGACAGAAACGGTAAATCAAAGAAAATTGCTTTCAGCAGTGTTATAATAAGCAGCGCCATTCCCAGGCGGCGCAGATCTTTGTTGGCGCTTCTCGCACCATAAAGAATTCCTGCCACTGCATACAGTGCCCAAACTGTAGAAATAGCTAGCTGCATTATTTCAAACGACATCTCACGCATGACCGCTCCGGTAAATTCCGTTAAAAAAACAAGCAACAAAAATGCATAACCTACACCCATTATGCGGAATACTTTTTCTTCCTTAAATAGCCTCTTCTGCTTAAGCAGTTTATATAACCAGGCTGCCGTAATGAGCATAACACACCAGTTGAACGTCACTGATGAAACGACAAATTCAATATCACGCGCAATGGTTACCATCAGACTGAGACCATAAATAAGGCCACCAGTAATTTGCTGTAACTTTGACTGCAGGACAATCCCCAGATACAATGCCAGCGTTCCTTCCAACAGTATCATTATCGTCTCATTTTCGTTTTCCAGTACGTACAGTATATAGCTTGCTAGCGCGAAAGAAGCGATCGATATGGCAACGGCCGCTTTCTTCCGGTTTCGTCCCAGCAAAGCATAAGCTATGCTTCCATACAACACAAATATGCCAAGCAGCATCCATTCTACCTGTACTTCAGCAAATGCGATGTTCAGCCATACCGTTGTCAGTACAAATGTAGTAAACAGCATACCTGTCTGACTGCGCATGTACACGGTTTGTCGCAGGAAAAACAAAAGCAGGGCTGCATGCTGAATTATACTGCCAACCGCAAAAGTACTTCCTTCTTCGCCTCCAGTAATGATGAAAAAGAGAAAGAAAACAATCTGTAACAGAGCTGCCGACGTGTAATACAAAACGAGATATTGCTTTCGTATTGCCACATATAAAAACGTGACGTACAATGCTATCTCGTATGCAACAAAAAACAAAGAATTCGGATTATGGCTTTCTACAAGAAACGGAATAAATACACCGGCTAGGGATGATAGCACAGCCAGCGCCTGTGACCGATGGCGATACGATAAAAAGACACCGCCCGCGATCCAGATGATATTGAGCGGAAAGGCTAGGGAAGCTGGGATAAATCCGTACAGCATATGCATAGCAAATGTCGTCAGTATCACAATACAAATGGCAGCTCCTAACAAAACCTGGCCAAGCCCGGTTCGTTGATGCTTCATTTGACGACTCCCCATCCAGAGGAGCCACCCGGATACGATAAAACCAAGCACAATACGCACAGGTTCGGTAATGTATCCTCGATCAATCGAAGCTTTAAATGCCCAAACAATGCCGACCAGTAGCACGATGACAAAGATGCGTGGCAGCCAGACACGACCGATAAGTGTTTCCCAGTCTGTCGGCTCTTTTTTCTCTGACACCGTGTGCGATTTCACCGCAGGCGAAACGTTGTTTATCCCAGTCAGTGTAGGTTTTTGGGGCTGAAGGGCCGCTATTTTTCGTTCCAGCTGCGCCACGCGGGCCTCTAACTCGGCAATTCGTTGTTCTTGATCCATACATTTCCTCCTTTTTCATTTTTGATATAATCATTTTTTTCAAACAAAACAAATAGCGCGTGGTTGGTACCGGCATAAGGAATAAGATTCATATTTGTTCCTCCCATTCATTCTAAATTTTGTAATCCATGCGGCATTTTCTTTATTGATTGCGGTATTTTCTCTATTATGGAATAGATCATAAGATTCTCACAAGAAATAAAAATATATATTTTAATTATTTGGTAAATATGGATGATATAAAAAATTAGATAAGAGAGAAGATACGATAAGTAAAAATACATGAGATGCAGAATGATATGACAGCAAAATTAGTTATGTATCTCAAATTCGGAGAAGATACGGTAACACTACTTCAACCGCAGGGTATTGATCAAAAGACATCGGATGTATATTATATGGTTGGATTGGTTCGTTGATTTGCTTTATCGTCGTTTCTATTATGCTATGAGCACTCAGAACGTATATACATAAAGCATAAAGAGATATAGCGATGGGAGAGAAGAATGGAACGAATAAAGAAATGGATAGGTATCCTATCTATCATGTTCGGGCTTTTCATTATGGCGTTACTGTTTACTTACAGAACGGATTATGATACCCCGACACCCCCTAGGATAGATAGGTACGAGAAAGTTAAGCAGTATGAACCTATGTTACGAGCTGAATTAAGAAAGTATCATTTGGAAGAATATACACTTACGCTGCTTGCCTTGATGCATCAGGAAAGCAGAGGGGAAGGAGGCGACCCAATGCAGGCATCAGAGTCGGCCGGTCTTCCACCAAATACAATCAATGATCCTGCCTGGAGCATCCGACAGGGGGTAAAACATTTTAATGACGTTCTTACGTACGGAACAAAAAAGAAAGTCGACTTCCCTACTGTTATACAGGCGTATAATATGGGGAAAGGATACATTGACTTTATAGCTGCACATGGTAAGAAGCATACGGAAGAACTGGCAAAGCAATATTCCGCAATTCAGGTAAAAAAAGAACCTAATGTCTACAATTGTGGAGAGGATCGCAACAATTTTCGATACCCCTATTGCTACGGTGATTTTTCTTATACTACAAAAGTCTTGCAAAAGCGAGAACGTATAAAAAATACAATGGAAGCAAGTTGAGAACGATTCAAATACTCCTATATGAAGGGGAGTATTTTTTTATTCTAAAAATGTAAGATACGTATCATGAAAATAATGATAAAATGACAAAAGAAGCGATTAAAAGTAGCACAAAACTTTATCGACTTACCGATCATGGAAAAAAGCGCGGGCATTGCCGCTTCGTATCAAATTCAGCCGCAGGCAGAAAGTATATATGGCGATCTATGCAGTGCTTTTGCTTGTGTTTGGCATATATAATACTTTTGTTTTTAGTAGTTATGTGACAGGAAAAAAAGCGATTGAACTGTCTTTCCCATTGCATAAAGGAACTTATTATGTGCTCCAAGGTGGCAATCATGTGCAAATGAATAATCATAATGCCTATCCGTCGCAAAAGTATGCCTTGGATATTGTGAAATTGAATACGCTTGGTATGCGTTCGAATGGCATATATCCAAAACAGCTTGATCGATACATGATTTACGGTGATGAAGTGATAAGTCCTTGTACCGGTAAAGTGCTGAAAGTAAGAAATGATGCACCTGACCTCATGCCACCGGATATGGATTCTGAAAGACCGGAGGGAAATTATGTCGCTCTTGTGTGTGAAAATGAAGAAGCAGTGATCTATATGGCACATATGCAGGAAGGCAGTGTTGCAGTGAAAGAAGGGGAAGTTGTACAGGAGGGTCAACCGATTGGACGAGTGGGCAATTCCGGAAACACGACAGAGCCGCATCTGCATATCCATGCAGAAAAAGATGGAGAAGGCATTCCGATCAAATTCAATGGCAAATTTCTTGTAAGAAACAACATCATTCGATGAAGAACCAGAAGCACTCCATTCCATATTCCTATTCTATTTTTTATATAAATATTTTACCAATTTGTCATTTAGAGATGAAGTATATCAGACCTTAAAAAAAGCTATTATAATGTTGAAGTTAGAGCCGGGGCAACGTTTGAATGATAAGGAACTAGCCGAAGACTTTGGAATAAGCCGCACCCCAGTTAGAGAGGCGCTTAAACGTCTTGAAGATGAGGGTCTTGTAGAATCTGTTCCCGGTTCCGCTACCCGTGTAACGCCATTAAAACCAGAGGAGGCAAAACATGCATTTACTGTCGTAGCAGCCTTACATTCTTTAGCTGCTCGACTTGCGGTTCCTTTGTTAAAGGATTCAGATATAAAAATGATGGAGGTAAGTAATAATAATTTAAAGGTTTCACTTGAACAAAACGATATTATTCAAGCTATTCAAGCAGACGAGTCCTTTCACGATGTTTTTTACGGATTAACCCCCATTACTTGGACACAAACAACCTTATTCATCTTTTTTCGTACCCTTTGTTTTGAAATATATAATATAATGACATTGGACAATTTAAAAACAATAGGAGAGCGATAAAATGAAGCGTGTTTGTGTCTTTGCTGGATCTAATCCCGGAACTCATCCTGAGTATAAAGAATCTGCCATTCAGCTCGGGAAAGAGTTGGTAAAAAAAGGAATTGAGCTAGTATATGGTGGCTCAAATATCGGACTTATGGGTACGATAGCGAATACGGTATTAGAGCAAGGTGGTACCGCTATAGGCGTCATGCCTACAAACTTGTTCCGTGGAGAAGTGGTTCATCAGAACCTCACTCATCTCTATGAAGTAAAAGATATGCATGAACGAAAGGCCAAGATGGGGGAGCTTTCCGATGCGTTCATTGCTCTTCCTGGAGGATATGGAACATTTGAAGAAATTTTTGAGTTTGTTAGCTGGGGACAACTAGGAATACATAATAAGCCTGTAGCAGTATTAAATGTAGAAGGCTACTACAACCCTTTAATGGAGATGATTGCAAAAGCGGTAGAAGGAGGTTTTATGCCTTCGACACATAAAGAGTTTATTATTTGCGAAAGCGACCCAATAATTCTCCTAGAGAAGATTCGTACATACAAGCCACCTGTGAAGACAAATAAATGGAGTGAACTGGAATATAATAAAAATAAATAAACATAGTGAATAAGAGTCAGCCGCTTTAGGAATTTAGGTGGATCGTTCAGAACCCCTCACTTTCCCTCGACCATATGCATTCAAATCAAAAGCGCCGCCGCACAAAAAACGGGGGGCGCTATTTACTTTTTAGGAAAGTTGTTGCTTCAGTTTTTCCAAAAGCGTCATCTGGCTCCCCATTAAATCTGCAATGGATGTTTGCATTTTTGGTTTTTCCCGCGTATATACCCACTGGTCTTTCTGCATCATCTGCATGACCTTAAATGTTGCCATCGCGTCGTCAAGGGCACGGTGCGACTGTGCCGTTTCAGCCAATCCGTATTTGTCTAAAGCGTACCATAGGCCAGGTGTGTCTTTATGCCCATAGTAGAACTGGTATGCTTTGGACAAATCCAGCCAATCTTCCAGCATTACGGAAAAAGGGAATTTTATATTGTGTTCCCGACAATTGCGGCGTAATCCCTTCATATCCAAATCGCCCCATGTAACAAGCGTTGTCTTCTCCCGTATGTATTGTGCAAGCAGTTCGTCAATCATTGCTTTAAATTCGATGCCTTCCATAACGTCTTGTTGCGTAATTCCAGTCAGCTTGATACATTTTTCGCCCAACTGGGGAAAGAAGACAGGAACGACCAGCGAGGAAAATGTATCGACAATTTCATTTTCCTCAATGATAACCATCCCCACTTCTATGACCTCATGGAAAAAGCCTTTCGGAGCTTCTTTTTTGTCAAACGTTGTAAATTCAAAGTCAATGAACATATACCGTTCTTTCATCTGTGCCCCCCATTTTTCTTTTTCTTCTTTTCATTCTATTTTTAAACAGAAAATCAGTCAATTCCTGGGCGCTGTACACATATGGATAAAGAGGACATATTGGAGAAGGGAGAATCATTGTGTTTCGTCCACATGATCTAGTATTTCTTTTTTGGTTTCTTTGTTTCTTTGCAGTTGCCTATTGGCATTTGACAAATGAACCAGCTAAGCTGCAACAAGGTATACCCAGTGATACTGTTACTGCCTATGTCTATAAAGTAACAAAAGATAATACAATTCTGGCTATGATAGATGGAAAGAGCTATACTGTTCGCCTGCAAGGCATAATGATTTCCACAACACGAGAAGCGAGGTGGTTTTTAAAAGAAAAGGTCACCGGTCAGCAAGTTGCGCTCGAATATGACGAACAAGCAAGAGATGAAAAAGGAAACATTCTGGCTTACGTGTGGCTGAGAGGAGAAATGGTAAATCACACCATGGTTGCAAAAGGCTACGCGCGCGCTTTTCAGACGCCAGATCAAACAATGTACATAAAAGTTCTTAAACAGGCACAAAAGTAAAATAATACTGCGTATAAACTTAACCCTACTATTTTCAACCAACTTGCACACTGTTATAAAGGGGGGCGCTTGCTTGCGATTCCGCACAGTCTTCAGTGGCCACAGAATTGGCACCTTTGGTAAAAGGAGATGGGCTGGGAAAAGGTGACGCAGAACCGACAGTATGGAATCTTATAGACGAGAACGGTACGATTCAGAGGTGCATAAATCAAAAAATTCTCAGTATCATGGGCACGAGCCATGGTGCCATACATAAGGTAATGAGCGCTGCCATAATCATGGATAAACTGGAAATCGTACCTGTAATGGAACTAAGTTCAAAAGCTTTTGAAGTACCTGCACCATGCGCTCCTGTACCAAGAAGTACGCCTCGGGCAATCTCATTCTCAATCCGCAGTAACCGGATGATAATCGGCCCAATAACTGTGCCGAGCAATCCGGTCATAATCACAAATACGGCTGTAATAGTAGGTATACCGCCAATGCTTTCAGACACATCCATGGCAATGGGTGTGGTTACGGAACGTGGGATCAGACTATTAACAATTTGCGTATTTAGATGTAGCACTTTAGCAACACACAATGACGAAACAATGGCTATAACCGAACCTGATAGCACGCTGACAATAATTTCAGTCGCATGCTTTTTTAATATATTGAAATATTTATAAAGTGGAACAGCGAATGCAATGGTGGCCGGTTCAAGCATATTACTTAGCCATTTTGCGCCTGTATTGTATGATTCATACGAGATATGAGTCAAAAATAAAAAAGCAACGATAAATAATGGTGTCGTAAGCAGGGGAGACAAATAGACTTTCGGTTTATGCTTATAACACCACTTGGCTCCCCAGTAAAGGCTCATTGTGAAAATGAGGCTAAAAAGAGAAATCATCATGAAGGTTTTTGCTCCTTTCTTTCTGCGATTTTTTTTGCTACTAGCCCTGTGCAGGCCATGACAATGGCCGTGCTGAAAACAATGACCATGGTTACATATACTCCGTCATTTACCAAAACACTTTTATATTTTATAATTCCAACAGCCGATGGAATGAAGAATAGCAACAGCTCTGCCAGTAACCATTTTGCGCCCAATTCAACCCATTCTAGCCGGATTATTTTTGTTTGTAGTAAAGTAAAAATGATAAAAATACCTAAAATGCTGCCTGGTATTTTTAAATGAAAGAAGTCGACTAATTTGTTCATGACCAGTGAAAAGACGCACAAAAGAGCAATTTGCCCCGCACCTTTGAGTAGGGTTGTCACTTCTCTTCCCTCCTTTCAGTGAAAAGTGTACATTATTTGTTTTCATAGGTAAAATGCATATATAGAATGTATACTATTCCTTTTATCTATAGTTAGAAAAGGAGATATGAAATGGATATACGGCATTTGCAATGTTTTTTGAAGGTGGCACAGTGCAAAAGCTTTACGAAAGCTGCCCAGGCTTTATACCTCACGCAACCAACCATTAGTAAAATGATTAAAAATATTGAAAAGGAACTAGGGGTTGTGCTGTTTAATCGTTTAGGAAAACAGGTAGAATTAACAGATGCCGGACAGATTATTTTTGCTCAGGCGCAGGATATTGTAAACTCATTTTACAATTTGTCGTCCGAGCTGGATGATCTGATGAATTTGAAAAAGGGGCATATTCGGATTGGATTACCCCCGATGATCGGGTCAAGTTTTTTTCCTAAAGTGCTTGGAAAGTTCCGTGAGCAGTATCCGGATGTTACAATTCAGCTTGTAGAAGATGGTGCAAAGAAAGTAGAAGCGGATGTTGAAAATGGTGTACTGGATATCGGGGTTGTGCTATCACCGACAAATGAGGAGGTGTTTCATTCATTTTCGCTTGTGAAGGAGAGGTTGATGTTACTTGTCCATCCATCCCATTCATTGGCAAATAGAGAAGCGGTATCATTATGCGAGCTAGCACAAGAGCCGTTCGTTTTTTTTCGCGAAGATTTTGCTCTCCATGATCGAATTATCGCGGAGTGTGTGCAGGCAGGGTTTCAGCCACGCGTGATATATGAGAGTTCACAATGGGATTTTATTAGTGAAATGGTGGCAGCTAATTTTGGCATTGCTCTTCTTCCGGAACCGATTTGTCGTGAACTTGATGCGGATCGGATTCGGGTTCTGCCGCTCATTGAACCGATCATCCCCTGGCATTTAGTCATGATTTGGCGCAAAGATCGGTATCTTTCGTTTGCGGCACGAGAATGGATTCGGTTTACCCAGGATCTTTTTGGAAAAAGGAAAAGGAAATCAGTGTAGGGAGGTTGGAATACCAATCCCAGTAGCAATACGGACAGGTTTACCAGGCTCTGTTTTTATTAAATAGTTGACCGATTCATAGAATCATACACAGGTGGTGAAACCATGGAAAACAAGACGGTTATAGATCATGCAGAACGCGCTGTTACCTTTCACTTTCCGCCGCAGCGCATTGTTTCACTTTGCCCGTCGCTGACTGACACGCTGTTTGCACTCGGATTAAAGGAAAAAATCGTAGGACGTACACAGTTTTGCATCCATCCGGCCGAGCAAGTAAAGAACGTCAGGCGTGTAGGTGGAACGAAACAAATAAAAATGGATGTAATTAAAGAATTACAGCCGGATCTCATTATCGCGGAAAAAGAAGAAAATCCAAAAGAAATGGTTGAAGCGCTGGCTGAGCGCTATCCGGTGTATGTAACAGACGTAGAAAATTACACGGACGCCCTACGAATGATTCGGGATTTGGGTCAAATCACAGGAACAGAAGATGCTGCCCAACACATTATCACGCGAATTGAGACAAATTTTGCTTCGCTGAAGCCGACGCGGGATGTGCGTGTCGCCTACCTTATTTGGCAGAAACCGTATATGGCAGCAGGCAATCATACGTATATTCATTCGCTGCTTGAAAAATGCGGTTTTGTAAATGTGTTCCGAGACTTTCCGGGGCGTTACCCGACAGTGATGGAGGCAGATTTGCGTGAGGAAGCGCCTGATTTTATTTTTCTTTCTTCCGAACCGTTTCCTTTCAAAGAGACGCACCGAAATGTTTTTCATGAACAATTTCCTGATAGCGTGCCGCTTTTGGTAGACGGGGAGATGTTCTCATGGTACGGTGTCCGTATGATAAAAGCGGCACTATATTTCAATACATTAATTCATACCATTGAACAACAACGCAAATAGCTCACATGACCACAAACGACATTACATTTTATTGATTTTTTAGAATTTTTTTCTTTTTTCCTCGTATGCTCCATGCTATAATAAAAGAACAAGAATGTTTGATGGCAAAAGTAAATATGTTAGAACCAAAGGACAGGCATTCTTGTTCTCTTCCTCTTTTTATCTTTTTGTGACAAGGAATCTGCAAATGGACACATTTTCCCTCCTAGTTCTTTATTCATTTATCTATTAGTAAATTTTGCTTATACCACAATGATAATCTCTGTTATTTTAGAACGATTCTTTGAATCTGGGTTGTCAAATGTTTCCGTATTTCCTTCTTTATAGAGTGAAGGGAGGGGTGAAATGGAAAAATATCCGTTCGTGTACAAAGAATCGTATCCAGATCTTGAAGCGATATTCACCGCATTCCTTATACAGCATAAACATGAACTATCAAACCGGGTAATCGACAGCTTTTTAAGTAATACGGAATATTATAAACTGTTTGTCGATGCCGTCTGCATTCCAACTCTCCATCACCGCAAAAAACTTGACGAAGCCTTCCAGCAATTTTTCACCGAAATACGTCTTATTCATTACATCTCCAAACTTATCTCACGGGTTTCCAGGGATTGTTATCTGAAAGAAAAAAAGCGGCACTCTTATTCGCTTGCACCATTTTGTGACATCAGCTTGGATACGAACAGACCGGAGTATGAGGTGGCAGACAAAGAGGAAGAGGTCATCGATATTGTCGTGCGCAATACGCGACATCTACTGGAACACGTATCAAATCCTTCGCTGTATAAAGCTCTACAGCAATTGACCCGCAGGCAACTGGACATTCTTGAATTGCATTTTTTACATCATTTGACGCATACGGAAATTGGACAAGTTCTTGGCATTTCCCGACAATCCGTCGCCAAATCTTATAACAAGGCCATACGTACTTTGCGTTTATTCTACAAAGAGGGTGAGTGCGTTGGAGCCGAGCGAATGGATTAACTTTATTCGTCAGGTTGGCTTTCCAATCGCGGTGACATTTTATGTGTTGCTTCGCCTTGAGAAAAGTTTCCAGCAACTATCTGAAAATGTGCAGGACATGATCGATGAAATGAGAAAGAGGTGAATTCCCGTGGCGACATTATACGAACTGGCCCATAAAGCGCGAGAGAATGATCCGGAAGCATTATGTGCCATTCTTCATCTCTTTGAACCGAAAATCAAAAAATCAAGCCGTTTTATTCCATTTCGAGACAGGGATGACGTCGAACAAGAGGTGAAAACGGAAATTGTCAGGGCGCTGCGCCGCTTTGATATAAGCGCGACACCGGGCTTTTGGGAATTTATTGAAAGCCTGAAACCTGGCGAATGCTTGTCTGATACCGTGGACAATGACCATGTAAATAAACTATGAAAGGGGAAACACGTATGAGCAAAATGTATCTATTTCCAACTGTTGTAACCGAGGTCAAGGAGTATACCCGTGAGATTCCACAAGGTGTGGAAATGATTCAGGCTCCGGCAGAGTGGGAAAGTGCCCGCTATGGGGAAGGGGTTGTTGTTGCTGTACTCGATACCGGTTGCCAGCTTGACCATTCTGACTTAAAAGACAATATTATCGGCGGCAGAAATTTCACGACCGATTATAACGGAAATCCTAACCGTTATGAAGATAACCATTACCACGGTACACACGTCGCGGGTACGGTAGCCGCAATCTTAAACAATAAAGGTGTAGTCGGGGTTGCCCCGAAAGCTAGCCTGTTGATTTTAAAAGTATTATCCGCAGATGGTTCTGGTGACTATCAGTGGATTATTGACGCGATCGAATATGCGCTTCAGTGGAGAGGACCGAACGGGGAACGCGTACGTATTATTACAATGTCGCTTGGTGGTCCCGAAGATTCACCTGAATTGCATAAAGTCATTGTGAAGGCTGTCCGCCAGCAGGTGCTTGTCGTCTGCGCGGCAGGAAACGAAGGGGACAACGACCCCGACACACCGGAACTTTCCTATCCTGGTGCTTATAATGAAGTCATCCAGGTAGGAGCCGTTGATTTACATGGGAGACTGGCCGAATTCTCAAATACGAACAACCAAGTTGACCTGGTCGCTCCCGGCGTGGATATTCTTTCGACATATCCGGGAAACAAATACGGAGTGCTGTCAGGAACCTCAATGGCGACGCCGCACGTGGCAGGGGCATTGGCACTTATTATTAACCGTTGCGAGCAAGAATTTGGACGCACGCTAACGGAGAGTGAGCTTTACGCGCAGCTATGCAAACGTACCGTACCGCTCGGATACGGTGCACGCGCCGAAGGAAACGGCCTGCTCAATCTGGCTGTCGCATCCCGTCTTCCCGTTCGGTAAGGAGAAGAAAAAACAAAAAATCTCCTATCCTTACTCAGGTTTTCTTTGGAAAGAAAAACCCCCGCTTGGACTGCATGCAGTCCAAGCGGGGGTTTTGTATTTGGGAATCGACGATAGCTAACGTTATTAGGCGTGAAAAAGATGAGGATGATTTCCACTTATATTTTTTTTAATTTTCTATACAAAGTATTGCGTCCAATACCAAGAATACGTGCAGTTTGCGAAATATTGCCGCCCGTTTTTTGTAGAGTCTCCATAATTGCATGATTTTCCAATTGCTTGAGTGAACTGACGTGTTTGTTTACATGAGGTGTATAGTCAGAAAGAATATAGGATGGAAAATGGACGAGATCAATCATTGAGCTGTCTGCTAAAAAAGCAGCTTCACGTAGTGCGCCAGTAAGTTGGCGGATATTTCCCGGCCATGCATAGTTCTCGATTAAGCGCTCTGCTGCAGGAGAAAGGGAAAGAGTTTCCTTTTGCAGTTCTTCTTGAATATTTCGTAGTAGAAAACGAGCAATTTCTAGACGGTCGGATCGTTTACGAAGTGGTGGCAACGTAATATGTATCCCCTGCAGACGATAAAATAAATCGGCTCGAAAACTGCCATCCTGTACCTTTTTCCATAAATCTGTGTGTGTTGCGGCGATAATTCGTACATCAACCCGAATTGGTTTTGTACCACCGACCCGGGTGATAGTGAAATCCTGAAGGACTCGTAGTAGTGCTACCTGCATTTCCGGTGGCATTTCCGCAATTTCATCCAGAAACAGTGTTCCACCGTGGGCTAACTCAAATTTTCCGGGATGGCCAGACTGTTTGGCTCCTGTAAAAGCTCCCGCTTCATATCCGAACAATTCGCTTTCCAGGAGACTTTTTGTAACCGCACCGCAGTTAATCGCGACAAATGGTTTTCCTGACCGAAGACTTGCCTGATGAATCGCCTGACTAACCATATCCTTTCCGGTACCGCTTTCACCGGTAATCAGAATTGTATAATCGGTTGCAGCCGCCTTCTTTGCGAGGTGAATCGCGGTCTGAAAGCTTCTGTCATTACCATATAGATTAGCAAATGTGCAGGGAGTTCTGAGTGATGTCGCCTGTTTTGAATTTCGCTTTTCAAGCGGTGCGTTAAAATGGGGACGCATATCAATCAATACTGAGGCCATCCATCTGCTTTGCTCCTTTGTTTTATCCTGAAGAGCAAAGATATCGTTTGAACAAATTTTACCATGTCTTTGCAGCAACCGTTGAACATCTGAAATGAGTTCAGAAAGATGAACATTTCCAATTGTTGACTTATCAAGTTGTAGCATCTCCCGTGCTTCCCGATTGGTGCCGGTTAAAACCCCGTCATGATTTACTGCAAGCAATGCCTGTTGGTTTTGTTTGTGTTCAGGGTAAAGAGAAATGAGTATTTGTTTATCAGAGCGATGAATGAGAATTCGATCTTCAATTTCTCTCGCAATGACATCCACCATTCCAAGGATGTGAGGGTGGTATTTCTCATGGTAACCGCTAACATTAAGCACAGCAAGCAGGCGGCCATGAGGATCAAAAATTGGTGAAGCCGCGCAGTATAGGATATGGTTTTCTTCTAGATAATGCTCCCTTCCTACTACAGCTAGCGGCTTTTGCTCAACAATTACTGTCCCTGCAGAATTGGTGCCCCGTACCTGCTCGGACCAGCAAGCGCCCTCTACTACATGAATTTTTTTTGTCTCGTTCAAAAACACCGGATCTCCCATGCTTTTCAGGATATATCCCGCTGTATCACAGATTACTACAACAGAGCCAGAAGATTTCAACCAATTAGCTAAACGTTCGAGCGTCGGTTTTATCTCCCGAAGAAATGCTTCTTTCTGTTCCCTGTACTGTTTAAATTCAGAGGCTCCAAGGATTGCATCCCTGGCCACCGCTGGATCTACGTTGTACATTCGGCTTCGTTCCCATGACTTTTTTAACCATGTATTAATGGGTTCCGGCATTTCTCTCACCTCTTAATTTAAAATAAGCATCTCATTTAAAAAGATTTTATCATAATATTCCGTATTTTTGGGTGATTCAAGTCCGAATGTATGTGTGAATTATCCCTTAATGAAACGTGGTGTTAGGAAATTTCTGTTTTACGCAATGATGCGAACTCAATGTTTCGATAGATTAGAAGGGTATCCTGTTCCATAATGACACAATTGTTCCGTTATGGAACAATACGATGCCTTTAGGATTCCTTGAAAAGAAAACGTTTTCTCTTGGCATGGAAAATGCATAAAAGCGTATAACAGAATCATCAAAAAATTATATAAATTTATATGTTAGGAGGAATGCAGATGGAGAAAATAGCTACAGTCTCCATTGACCCACGTGTAGAGGATTTTCTGAAGGGTGAGCCGAAGAAATTATTTATTGGAGGGGAATTTGTCGAATCACTTTCTGGTAGAACGTTTAACACGATCAATCCAGCTACAGGCGAAAGAATCGCTTCTGTATATGAAGCGGATAAGGAGGATGTGAACCGGGCGGTAGAAGCTGCAGAACGTGCGTTTAAAGGTTCTTGGTCAAAAGTTACACCAAGCGAGAGGGGAAGAATGCTTTGGAAGCTCGCTGATTTAATAGAGGAGCATGCGGAAGCATTGGCCCAGCTCGAAACACTTGATAACGGCAAGCCGATTCGCGAGGCACGTGCCGTGGATATTCCGCTTTCTATCGATCATTTTCGTTACTATGCTGGTTGGGCAACAAAGATAGCTGGAGAGGTAATTGATAATTCAGTAGGCAGAAACATGTTTACGTACACGCGCCGTGAACCGGTTGGCGTGGTTGGCCAAATTATCCCATGGAACTTTCCGCTGCTAATGGCTACATGGAAGCTGGGCGCCGCCCTGGCAACAGGAAATGTAGTGATTTTGAAAAGTGCTGAACAAACACCGCTTTCTGCGATTTATTTGGCGAAATTGATTCAGGAAGCCGGCTTCCCGGAGGGAGTCGTTAATATTATTACAGGCTACGGACCAACGGCTGGAGCAGCGATTGTTCAACACCCGCGTATCCGTAAAGTTGCGTTTACGGGATCAACAGAGGTCGGGAAGCTAATTATGCAACAGGCGGCAGGTAACTTGAAGCGTGTATCGCTTGAACTCGGCGGGAAATCACCGAATATTATTTTCCCGGATGCTGACTTTTCCAAAGCAATCCCCGGGGCCTTAATGGGAATTTTCTTTAACCAGGGGCAAGTATGCTGCGCAGGTTCACGGCTATTTGTGCACAAAAAAGTGTTTGATAATGTGTTGTCCGATATGACAAGCTATGCATCCAAACTTAAGCAGGGAGCCGGCATGGATGAATCGACTCAAATTGGTCCGCTGGTATCAGAAGAGCAGTTTTCGCGGGTATCTAATTATTTGCGGAAAGGGATCGAAGAAGGGGCTAATCCGCTCACCGGAGGACAGCCGCTGGAAGGAGCCGGATATTTTATACCGCCAACCATTTTTGCCGATGTTCAAGATCATATGACAATTGCTAAAGAGGAAATTTTTGGGCCGGTTGTCGCTGCCATGCCGTTTGATGATGAAGAGCAAATTGCTGACGTAATCCGGCGTGCGAACAATAGTGAGTATGGGCTCGCTGCGGGCGTATGGACGACGGATGTACGAAAAGCGCACAAGGTTGCTCATGCGCTGGAAGCAGGAACCGTTTGGGTAAACTGCTACAATGCGCTCGATGCGGCCGTGCCATTTGGCGGCTATAAACAGTCCGGCTTTGGTCGTGAAATGGGGTCTTACGCGCTTGAATTATATACACAAGTGAAGTCTATCTGGATGAATCTTGATTAAACATGCTTCATTTATTCTTGAGGATTTAATGTAATTATACGATTTAATAAATAGAGGAAACCATCCTCTGCCCATTTTTACTGTTTAAAGTATCAGGCTGTTCCACCTGCAGGAAGTTCGTTAGCTCTTCCCGCATAATGAGTGCAAGCTTTTCTTTCATAAAATTTCGAAATAGGGATTTCAACTGATTTGATAAATCGGAATGAGGGATACTAGATATAGTAGGGTTACTCTTCTTTTATGGGATCTGGACAATTCCGAGGGTACCCTACTTTTTTATTGCCTTAAAGACTCTAAACACAAACTTTCCGGTTAATGAAAATAAAATTTTGAAACGGGTTTAGAATCAGCATAACAAGATTAAGGGTTATACGTTTCGCTTCGTTTCTTATAGTTAAAATCATGTATTATGATGGTAATGACAATGCCAAAGAAAGAAGTCACAAGTATTCCGGCTCCTACACTGAAGTAACCTAATTCTATACGAAAACCTAAGGGAATTAAGATAAGACCAATAACAAAAGAAACGATTTGAAACAAATTAAGAAAACAAGAGATAAAAAAAGGTACGGCACCCATTAATAGCCCCATATTTATTGGAGTCATAATAAACCCTCCATTTCATATGTATCATTTTGCTCTTATTTTCTAAGTGAGAAATGCCAAAAATGAATTATCATATTTTATCAGAAAAAGGGTATATTGGTATATTAATGCAAAAATTAAAACAGGTAAGAATTATAAGTTATTCTGGATTCTTATCAGTAGAGCTAGATCATTTCGTCATTCACTGACTATTCTTCCTGAGGCTCCTATGCAAAATGAAAGGTCAAAACACCAATTTATTCCTTTTTTTAGAACAAAAAAACGTAGACAGAAAAAAGAAGGGGATGTACTGTCTATTATAAGGGGAGATATAGATGGGTAACTTATGTAAATGAAAAGATCAGTTTTGTTAGATAAAATATATAATATAAATAAGACAATAGGCTTATAGTAAAAGTAAAGGAGTTTAAGTAATGGGAAGAATTTTTTTTGGGAAGTTTGGAAAGGATAAGCCGGAGCAGATAGAAGAGAAGTTCTATGCTGCTGGTCCAGAGGGCAATCCTTGGTATGGAGGGATTAAGCCGGGAGATTATGTTTTTCCGATTTTTAATTCTAAGATTAATGTTCTTTGGAAGGTAAAGGGCTATGGTGAGAAGCCAAACAAAATTCATAAGGAAGATAACTGGGTCGTCTTATTTGATGAAGTACATATATTTGAAGAACCTGTGAGTGTTCAAAAATTTATTAAATATCCATACTTTGAATATGACATTAATTTACTTAATAAAATATCTAAGGCGACTATGGGGTGTGGTTTTTTCGAGATAAAACTTTCACCCAATGCACCTGATAATCCAACCCGCTATAATTTTCAATATGAAAGAAAAATATTTATTACCTTAGAAAATACTGCAATAGATACTAAAGAAAATGATATAAATATTATCATTAACCGTGAAACACAAATTGTAGGTATAAAAATATATCAAAATGGGGCTTGGCATCCTTATTTTCCTCTTCAAAATTTATACAACGAAAAAAACCCAACAAAATATTCGTTAAATCAGTTATTAAAGTATGCCCAAGAAGATATAGCTCCAAATAAGGAAAAATACATTAAAAGTGTCCTTTCAGAGCTAGAAGACAAGGGTTATTTTATTGTCGATAATCCTATTCAGCTTTATGACAACATATTAGTTGGGAGAAGAAAAACACCTAGAACTTCATCCGTAAACGATATTAGTAATCCTAGGGAGGGAGAAGATCTTGAACATGATGATGTAGAAGAACATTTGGAAGAATTAGAGGAGTACAAAAAATATGCGGATTTATTAGAATTTAGCCCTAACCTCATTCTCTATGGTCCACCGGGTACAGGTAAAACTTATGCTACAAAAAAGATTATTGAATGTTTTGAGACTAAACGAAATGGCAAATACGTGAAGTTTGACACTGTTTTGAAAGAAGAACGTGTTAAATTTGTAACTTTCCATCAATCATATTCATATGAAGAATTTATCGAAGGAATTCGTCCTCAACTCAGCAATGAAGATAACACTGATCTTAAATACAAGATAGAAGATGGTATTCTAAAAGAATTTGTAGAGTCTGCATCTACTCAATTATTAAAAGCAGACATACACTCAAATGACATTCAGTTAATACGTGATTCTTCAAAGGTATGGAAAGTGTCATTGGGACATCGAAGCAGTGATGATGTTTATAATGAATGTAAGACAAAAAAAGTTATTGCTGTTGGTTGGCTCAGCAATCAAGATCTAACAAATTTCTCATATGAAGATATATTTACAAGTTTAAATAAAGAAAGATCTTATGATGAACCTGAGCCGCTTCAGGATGCAAGTAGTTTAGATAATCTAGTGAATCAAATGAGCATTGGGGATATTATTCTCGTCTATGATGGTCCAACAACTATTCGGGATATAGCAATTGTAAAAGGTGATTATAAATACAATCCCAAAATGATTTATCCTCACACAAGAGAAGTAGCATGGTTGAAAGAGTTTGAGGAACCAGTAGATATTTTTGAACTTAATGGACGGAAAAAATTAACGTTAAAAACAGTGTATGAACTACCAAGAATATCTATTTCTGATATTCTTAAGCTGGTTCACGTAGAGGATAAAGAAAAACAACACGTTTCTTCAAATGATATTAAGCCTTATTATCTAATAATTGATGAAATCAATCGAGGAAACATTTCTAAAATATTTGGAGAATTAATTACGCTAATTGAAAAAGATAAACGAAATAATGTAAGTGTTACGTTACCTTATTCTAAAAAGTCTTTCACAATCCCTGAAAATCTATATATTATTGGTACGATGAATACAGCTGATCGTTCAATAGCGATGTTGGATACAGCATTAAGAAGACGTTTCGCATTTCTTGAAGTTGAACCTGACCCTACAATTTTTATCAAACCGTATTTAAATATAAGCGCAAGGGTCAATCATTCAATAGAATTAGACAAATTATTAGATGCTCTGAATAAAAAAATTCAAAAGCATTTAGATAGAGATCATCGAATTGGGCATGCCTATTTTATGGATATCATTACTCTAGAAGATTTATATAAAACATGGTATTATAAAATTCTTCCTTTGCTTATGGAGTATTTTTATCAAGACTTTGAAACAATCAAAGAAATTATTGGCTCAAAATTTTTAGATGAATATGGGAATATTCATTACCTAAGTATAAAGCCCAATAATAATCAATATACTGAGTTCGAACAAGCCATTATGGCGATTTACACGGAGAAGTAAAGATGAAGCCTTCAGAAATGATTACGGTGTTTGAAGATAGAACTTGTTATGTTAATCTTACGCCAGAGCAAACTAAAGAGCTTCAGTCTTTTGAACGGATTTGGGGTAGCCAAAATTTTATTGTACGTTCAGATCATCGAGTATTGTTAAAGAAATATGTTGGCTTTGTGGCATCTAAAAATTTACAAATACAAATTCTTCCTAAAATTTTCCGGGATGGTGAATCAAGAGAAATAGAGGCAGAGAAGGAGCATTCTATACAATTATTGTTTCGCCTTCTTACTTACTCAAACTATTTAAAGGTAAAAGAAATACCTACCCCAAAGATGGTTTCAAAATATCAAAATGATATTTTGGAAATTTTTATAGCGATCTTTATTAAAGAATTTCTTAACCAATTCAAGGTAAATGTTCATCGTCAATACGAGCCAATTGAAGAAAACACACAGTTTATTAAAGGGAAAATCATTTTTCAAAAATCACTGCTAAGAAATCGTGATCTAAATTATTTGCATTATGTAATATATGAAGAATTTACGGAGGATACTCTACTAAACCAGATTTTTAAAACTACTATTGAAAGACTTTTACGAATAACAAAAATAGCTGAAAATAAGAAAAGGTTAAAAACAGGGCTATTGTATCTACAACATGTCCAGACAATAAAATTAAACCAAACAATATTTGATAAGATTCGTTTTAATAGATTAAATCATCAATACCTTCCGCTATTTAATTTATCAAAATTGTTTTATTATAATGAACAAGCTGGCATGTCTAATGGGGATGAATATACATTTACATTTTTAGTTCCTTTAAATGAATTATTTGAATATACGGTTTACAAAGCTTTAAAAGGTTTAGAGGAGTATTCAGTTCTCTATCATAAGCCTCAAAAATATCTAGATAAAAAGAATAAAGCATTTATGTTAAAACCAGATATAACTATTTTTAAAGATGGAAAAGTCGAAACGATTATTGATGTAAAATATAAAAATCCTATTCATGGCATAGACGTAAATGTGTCACAAGCAGATATTTATCAAATGCTTTCGTATTCACTAGCATATAATTGCAAAAACATTATCTTAGTTTATCCGATGTTCCGTATTAATAATGGATATATAAATCCTCTTGGTAAATATGAGATTGAAACGGAAAATGGGATAGTTAAAATAACAATTATTCATGTTAATATTTGTAGGGATAATTTAGATGGAATTTTAAATGATTTAATGGAATATTTAAAAATATGATGATATTGGTTCGAGCTATAAAAAATATAAAGTGAAGACTGAATAGAATTAGTGCTGAAACTAGAACAGTTCCTTTGAGGTGACAGACCCGCTTTTTGCAAGATTTCTATAAATATCTTATGTAAACCACGTGGGTTCAGTTTTTCGCCGTTTTTATTTAAAAATACCGGTTGGAAAGGATGGGGCTGATATTCTTCTAAACTTCCCATGGCTTTATGTGCATTAATCAATTCTCTAAAACCTTATTTTATAAGGTTTTTTATTTTTATGCACTGACTTTTATGTCGTAAATTTTACGACATAAAAGTCAGTGCATAACTCCTCATTTGTCGTTATCAAGCAATAATACTCCTTTTATGAAAAATGATCGTACCGACAAACCTAACGTATAAAATAGGCATCCAAATGGTAAAAAAGGAATTGCATTTTATATAAGTGAATAATAATATAGTTATAAGATTATATAATTGGAGGCGAATATATTGGAGCGTTCTCTTGAAGAAATGATTGAGGTATTAAAACTAACTGCAGACAAAACACGGCTTACCATTTTATTACTTTTACAAGAAAAAGAATTGTGTGTATGTGATTTAGTTGAAATGATTGGTATTTCTCAGCCAGGAATTAGTCAACATTTGCGAAAAATGAAGCAGGCAGGATTAGTACAGGAACGCAGACAAGGAACATGGATGTATTATCGATTAGATGAATCGGCTCATCCGGTGGTTCAGGCTATTCTGCAGCATGCACCTTCCCTTAAAGAAAAACTGGAAGTGTATGAAAAACAAAGAAATTCGATGATGTGTGAAAGGGAAAACAACGGCTAAAAGGAAAGTGATGAAAATGATCGAAATTCCCGTTCGTAAACGGATGTCCTTTTTGGATCGCTATTTAACTCTCTGGATATTCGCAGCCATGATTATTGGGATTGGAATTGGCTATTTTTCTCCAGATTTTGTGCAAGGGTTGAATAAATATCAAACTGGAACCACATCCATTCCTTTAGCGATTGGACTCATTTTGATGATGTATCCGCCGTTAGCCAAAGTTCGTTATGAAAAAATGGGGCATGTATTTCGCAATACAAAGATATTAGGGGTTTCTCTTTTACAAAACTGGGTTATTGGACCCATTCTTATGTTTTTATTGGCCATTCTTTTTCTCCGTGATTATCCAGAATATATGGTTGGTTTAATCATGATTGGGCTTGCTCGTTGTATTGCCATGGTGATTGTTTGGAACGACCTTGCGAAAGGAGATCCTGAATATGCCGCAGGACTTGTTGCATTTAACTCCATATTCCAAGTGTTCTTTTACTCCATTTACGCGTATGTGTTTGTTACGGTTATTCCAGGATGGTTTGGCTTACAAGGCGTTGTCGTAGATATTACCATCAGCGAAGTTGCAAAAAGTGTCTTTATTTATTTAGGTATTCCTTTCCTTGCTGGTATGCTAACGCGCTTGGTATTGGTGAAGGCGAAGGGCAGAGAGTGGTATGAAAAAGTATTTATCCCTAAAATTAGCCCCATTACCCTCATCGCGTTGCTCTTTACTATTATTGTTATGTTCTCGTTAAAAGGGGATGTCATTGTTCGACTGCCACTTGATGTAATACGGGTTTCTATTCCGTTACTCATTTACTTTGTGGTCATGTTTTTTGTATCGTTTTATCTCAGTAAAAAAGCAGGGGCAAATTATCCGATTGCAACTACTCTAGCCTTTACTGCATCGGGAAATAACTTCGAGTTAGCCATCGCTGTGGCTGTCGGAGTGTTTGGTATCAATTCTGGTGCTGCTTTTGCAGCTGTCATTGGTCCTCTTGTAGAAGTTCCAGCCCTAATTGCTTTAGTGAATGCTGCATTCTGGCTTCAGAGAAAATACTTTAAAGAACAAAAAATATAAGGAAAGAGGAAATACAATAAATCCTAAGGAGAAATAATCATGACAGATAATAAAAAAATCATCTATTTCCTATGCACCGGTAACTCATGCCGTAGCCAAATGGCAGAAGGATTCGGGAAAAAATATTTAGGCGACAAGTATGATGTCTATAGCGCGGGGATTGAAGCTCACGGATTGAATCCAAACGCTGTAAAGGTCATGGTAGAAAAGGGGATCGATATTTCAAATCAGACCTCCGACATTATTGATCCAGAATTATTAAATAAAGCTGATTATGTGATAACTCTCTGTGGTGATGCAAATGATAAATGTCCAATGACTCCTCCTCATGTAAAGCGTGATCACTGGGGATTTGATGATCCTGCGAAAGCTACTGGAACGGAAGAAGAAAAATGGGCATTCTTCCAGCATGTACGTGACGAAATTGAAAAAAGAATTCAGCGTTTTGCCCAAGAAGAAAAATAAAAATTTAAGGCTGTATGGAATCATTCCTAGTATACGCAGCCTATGGTGGCATCTAAATACACAGATAAAAATAATATTTTTTTGTGAGTTATGCGTATACATTTATGTCATAAAATCGTGACATAAATGTATACGCATTAAAGAGGAATAAAGATAGTTTTATGTCATAAAAAATTATGCTCATGTGTTTATGTCGCAGAATGGGGATGGTTTTATGTCGTCATATAAAGAACTTGAAGAGGGGAGAGTTATTGGGACGATTGGATTTTATTAGTTTACATAATATATATTATCGGACGCAATAGAAATAAATCTTAAAACTTAAGATTTATTAAGATTTTGAGATAAAAAATGAAAAATGTAAAAAGTAAGTATTAAATTTATTTAATGTTCCCGCGCGCAGACTTTCAATTTAGCTATAGCTAGTGATTAGCGTTGTCTACGGCGCGGGAAATATCATTATCCCAAATGATGCTTATGCATCCACAACACGCCCGATTTAATTACATTCGGTACTTTTCCAAGTAGCACATTCCCATTTACAAGGCCGAATCCTGTTTTCTTTCCAAGATACCCCAACACGCCCTTTAGTTTAATTGGCTCTGGAAGATACTCACGACCTTCCCATACAGAAATGAAATATTGTCCGAGTTGCTTACCTTGAATATGCGCAAGTTGGGCGCTCGGAGCAAATTCCGAGCTCGCACAATCCCCGATAACAAATATGTCATTATAATACGGAAGTTCATAGTTTTCTTTCACGACAATACGAGTTAAACGATCGGCGTTACTATAAGCCAGAAGCGGACTTGCAACCGGATTCGGTTTAATACCTGCAGCCCATACGCACATATCGTATTCCATCCATTCCTGTACAGGCCCATAATATATGGCCCTTTCATCAATCATCGTCACGCTTACATTCGTCATTACTTCTATAGAATTATCTTCCAAATGTTGGCGCACATACTTTCGGATGCGGTCTGGTAACGTCGACAATACTTCATTCGAACGCTCCATCAATATAATTTTCAAATCGGGATGTTGTTCGCGCAAATCGCTGGCAAACTCGATCCCGGAAAGCCCTCCGCCAATAATTGCTACACAGCTTCCTGGAGGTAACTGGTCAATTTTTTTTCTCGTCCGCATCGCCTGGCCAAAAGTTTGAATGCTTTCTGTATATTTTTCCGCCCAAGGTACGTTGAAATAGTTGTCTACGCATCCAAGCGCAACGATTAACTGGTCAAAGGCCACTTCGTTGTTTTTGCATATTACTTTATGATAGGCAACTTGAATTTCCTCGACTTCATCAAGAATATAATCGACTTGGCTATGTATAGGAAAAGCTGCTTTGACTTTGTTTTCGTTCAACGATCCACTGGCCAGCGCGTAATATTCTGGCTTAATAGTATGACAAGGCAATCTGTCGATAACTGAAATGCACACATCAGATGGTATATGTGGCAATATAGTGTTGATAAAGGCCATACCTCCGTAACCGGCACCTAGTACAACAATGTGCTTGTTCATGACGCTTGCTTTTCCCCCTTCTTTCTGCCTTTGTCGATTGTTTCCGTCATTCATTTTTCTTCTTTTTTATCATACTTTTTTTTATCATACTTTCTCGTCCTTCTCTTCACAACTTTTCTATTGATTTGTCTGCTTCGTCGCCTTCTCCCATAGTAGGAGGTTCATAAGAATAAAGAAAAAATAATCCCACCTTCAAGAACAAGAATAAGAAAGTATTCCTTTGCATGAAGGTGGGATTATTACATCAACACACTGTTCTAGAATAAACGCTTTGCCCCATAATATTGGTAATTTTTAAAGTACCAGTCTAAGGTATCAATGCGCACACTTTTTGATGCGGCATGCGCCATTTTGTTGTCTCCTATGTATATGCCCACGTGAGTAATATAGCCTTTTTTCTCCGAATCAAAGAACAGCAAATCACCTGGTTTTAATTCATCTTCTACAGCTTGACCGACTTCAAACTGCTCCTCAGAAGTGCGAGGCAAATCGACACCCATGGATTTAAATACATATGCCGTAAAACCACTGCAATCAAATCCTTCTGGCGTGGTTCCGCCCCATTTGTACGGAATACCAAGGAGCTGATTAATAAGTGCATTCATCTGGCTTGGTTCGTATGTTCTTGATTCAGAACGCGAAGTTTTTTCTTCCCTTTCCTGGTTCAGAGCCAATGTTGGCGTTTGCCGAGCTACTTTTGCAGTGTTTGACGATTGTTGCCCGCGCGTAGCTACCACCGAGCTTCGTTTGGTGGAATTTGCCGCCACATAATCGGTCAAAATACCGCTCGTTTCATTTCTGGAGGATAATGAACCTTTGCCATTTCCAGTTGTTTGTTTTTCTGTCCCTGGAATTGTTAGAACTTGTCCGACCTTAATTATATCGCTTGTCAATTTGTTTACCTTCTTTAATTCCTCTATCGAAACACCAAACCGTTTGCTTACTTTGTACAAAGTATCATCCTTGCCAACGGTATAAGAGGCAGCCGATACAGGCGTGACAATAGCCATGGACAAAAAAGTTGCCAACGCTAATCTTCTCATTGCTTTCACCATCCCCATGTTTATCTATTTTTCTATTATCTGTTTCTTTATTTTTCTATTTCTCTGTTATTTTTCACGTTACAAAAGCGACAAATTACGGGCGAATAGTAAAAAGTATGTACCGATTATATTCTTATTCTAGCTTTATTCACGAAGAATGGGTATTGTTTTTTTAAGAAAAATATGCATTAAGTACAAAATACCTATCGAAACCGTTTTGCGAATGAATAGAAATAATCTCTAAAATCTATTAAATGAAAAAGAATGTATTGCCCTTTTCATAAAACTGACTATATTTTTTGCAGTCGAACACTATCCCTTTCTGTTATCCTTTTTTAATTTTCTACTTCACTCCAACGATACTCACCTCTCATAACTAAGCTTAAAATCATGTTAACATAAAAATTACGTTCTCAACCTCAAAAACAAAAACCACCCGCTTTTCATATGATTCGTTTAAAAAGCGGGTGGTTGTATATGTATTTTGTGTCTGTATTTTTCTATCCAATTTGGTTCATTATAATGATACCAGACTGGTAAAAGTTCCGTTACATACTTTTTCATCTTCCCGTATTCTCGCCGTTTTTTCCGACTTGCTGAGCGGCTATATGCTCACGGAAGCGACGATGGACGGTGGCTCGCGACGCTTCGTATCCCAATCCGCGAAGCGTGAGGGCAATCTCTTCGAATGTAAGTTTTTTGCGGCGCAACTTAATGATTTCGTCAATCGGAAGTTCATTCCGTTTGCGCCCGCCTTGGTCAGTGTTTTTTAAATTTTTCTCTGGACGGTATCCTTTTGCAATAGCACGTTGCATGCCACGTGAAATTTTATGGTTGGTTAGTCTGCGCTGATATTCTTCCACAATCGCGAGAATTTCCAACACCATGCCCTCCATTTCACTTACCTGTAATTCTCCCTGATTATCAAGCGAGAACACTTTGCCACCCAGTTTGCGGATTTGGTGAAGGGCGGCAATTTTACTGTTGCCGCGTCCCAGCCGTGATTCATCCTGAATGACAATCGCTTCGATCTCACCGTTTGATAACGCTTCAAGCAGCGTCAGAAGTCCGGACCGTTCCATGTCAAAACCGCTTTCTTGTTCAGAAATTTCATGGACAATTGTCCAACCTTTTTGTGATGAATATCGCCTCAGCTCTTCCATCTGACGAGCGAGGCTCGTTTCCTGCTCTTTGCGCTCTGTACTTACTCTTGCGTATAATCCTACTCTCATTTTTTCACCTACGCTCTTTTCTTTATGTAAGGGCAAAAAATCCCTCCAACATATGCGGAGGGACTGTATCAGTGTTTATATTTTCTTGGCAAGGGCCCTATTTCCCTTCCGTTTTCATCCACTAAACGAATCAATTCGAGATTTGCTTTAAGCGAACGGCGAACTGCCTGAATATATTCATTACGTAGCGCTTTTTGTTCCGCTTTCTCTTTCTCCGTAAGCCCCGTACTTTTCGATTTAGCGGCAAGTTCATTAATCCGTCTAATTTTCTCTTCGGTTACCATGCCAGTCATATCCCCCTCTCTATAATAAGTATAACTTGAGGTTGTGAATAAAGGAGACCGGAAGTGTCCATTCATTATAGCATGGTTTCCTCGAATGTCAACTGCCCTTATTTTACTAGACCTTATCAAAGTAAAGATACTCTGCATTCTCTTTAACACTTACACGGGGTTTCCCTTGTTGATTTTTGCTTCATCGTCCTTGCAACCTATGATCACCACAAACGTTTTCGTTATTTAAATATTTAATCAGAATTTAATAAATATTTTATCGAAAGGGATGACTTATTATGAAGCTGTATTTCATCAACAGCATTAGAACTAATAATTTTAATGATGAGCAAATGATGGAGAAAATCAAAACTATGTGGGGAGAAGCCTCTCGCAAACTGAAAAACCATCAAAATAGTGTATATGGAGTTTATTATGATTACGAAAGTGACTATAAAGGAGATTATTCATTAAGCGTTGCAATTGAAGATAATAATGGGAAATCTTTTATTGAAATACCGAATAACGAGAAATATGAAGTCTTTAAAGTAGATACCACTGACGAACAAGGTATCATTATTAGTTATTAATCAACAATATTAGTTAACATAGCCGAAAATAAAAATCCCCGCCATCCATAAGGACAGCGGGGTATTTTTTACCACATAATATCAAGAAAAATCTTACTATTAATAGTATGTTAATATAATAGTTATATTTATTTACATTTATGTATATTTTTAGACGAAATTCTCCTTAATTCACTCTCTTATTGTCATTTTACACAGAATTTTGATGAAATTTTTTTATATAAATAGGAAGAAAAATACATTAATATATTGTTAGGAATTTCTATAAGTTTCAAAAAATTAAAGAGGTGATGAATCAATGAAGAAAAAAGTTTTAGCTACATTATCTGCTCTTTCTCTATCCATTTCCTTAACACCAGCCGCTTTCGCTTCTGAACAATCGATTTCACCTGTTACAGAACATACAGTAGTATCGGATTCCAAAATAGCATCAGATACTTTTTATGAAAGATTAAGGGTTGGTAGCACTTCTCGCGAGATTTACGGTTATAGTTTCGTACCTGAATACGGTTGGCCGGATGTTATTGATATCCGTCTTTATGAGGATAAAAATGGACTTACTTTCGCAAGGGTAAAAGGCGTGGCGCCGGGTGAAGCGCTTGTTACTGTTGATATAGGAAATGGTGAAAAAAGATATTACTATTTCACCGTTAAAAAGAATTAAGGGTTAGGTCTATATATACACATGTATATAAAGATTAGAAAGAAACAGCCTCAAAATAAATAGGCTGTTTCTTTTTAGGTAGGCTAAAAACATAGGAAGGGTTTCTTTTGCAGTGATAAATGTGAGATTTCAATTCCTTATAGGTAAGCTACAAACCATTTTACATGAAAACACACATAAGGAATATAAAGGAAAATATTTTTGTGAATTAATGCGCATCCGATAATATTCCTTATGCAAAAAAAGCAGTTCCTTTAGAAGACTTAGAACTGCTTTTTTAGTGTATCTATATTTACTGTAGGGGATTAAACCTTAAACTTGGTCACTTCATTTTGTAATTCCTGGGCAAGCTTACTTAGAGAATCCGCAGAAGCTGTAATTTCCTCCATTGATGCCAGCTGCTCTTCAGAGGCTGCGGCAACTGCCTGTGTGTTCATTGATATATCTTTCGAAATACGTGTAATCTGGTCTATAGAGGCTGTCAACTGTTCTGCACTTGCGGATATTTCTTCTGTTGCTGCTGATACTTCTTGTACCTGATTAGTAACCTGCTGAATGGAATCCAAAATGTGACGGAAAGCCTCTCCTGCCTGATGTACGATTGCAGATCCAGACTTGACTTCTTCTGTTCCTTTTTCCATTACACTTACAGCATGTCTCGTGTTTTCTTGTATGTTCTGAATTAAGACTGCAATTTGTTCGGAAGATTGTTTGGATTGTTCTGCAAGTTTTCTTACTTCATCTGCAACAACAGCAAATCCTTTTCCGTTTTCACCTGCCCGTGCAGCTTCAATTGCAGCATTAAGCGCCAGGAGATTTGTTTGATTTGCAATGTCACTAATAACCTCAATAATTTTTCCAATCTGCTTTGAGTTTTCTCCTAAATCTTTAATTACAGCAGCAGCTTCCTGCACGGAAAGATTTATGCTTTCCATTTGTTGTATCGTTTTAACTATGATCTGATTTCCTTGTTCAGCCTCGTGTAGCACCTCTGTGGATGATTCTGAAACTGTGGAAGCTGATTCAGCAATACGTTGCAATCCAGCTGCACTTTCTTCCATCGCCTTTCTATTTTCTTCCATACTTTTCATCTGGACATCTGTGGCGCTAGAAATATCTTGAATAGACGTAGCTACTTGATTGGCTGCCTCAGCAGACTGTTCAGAACCTGCATACAATTCCTCGGAAGAAGTAGCTACCTGTTCGGAACTTATACTCACTTTACGAATTAACTCCCGCAAATTTTGCTTCATGTGATTAAACGAACGTGCCATTTCCCCAATTTCGTCTCTGTTTTTTATATGAATATCAGAGATGGAAAGATCGCCTTCTGCAATTTGTTTCGCTGCTTCTGCTACTGCTATAACGGGTTTAGATATAATGCGGCTGATATAAAAAGCAATAAGCATTCCGATTACTAACGTAACAATCGAAATCATGAATACAACGCTTTTAACATTTGAGACTTTAGCAGACGTTTCCTGGCTCCCTTTATGTAATGAATCCTGCTGGTATTTTTCTAACTGTTGCGCTTTTGCAGCCAATTTCACTCCTATAGGCGTTCCCTTTTCCTTCATAAGCGCAATGTAGCCTTCTACATTACCTTGTTTTTTGTACGCAGCTATTTGCTTAGCTACTTCTTCGTACTCAATATGAAGCTGATTTAACTGTTGCAAAAGGGTTTGAGCTTCTTTCGACTTTGTAATCTTCTGCATTTGGTTTAATAGTTCCAAGAATTTACCTTTGCTTTCCTCATAACTTTTGAAATCCGAATCATCACCCGAAATTAAATATCCCCAAACCGCTTTAGCTTCTTGTGCTGACAAATACTTCAGCTCTTTAGTAATATTAAGTTTTTTGACTCGGTCATCAATTAAGTTAGAGTATGTATTGTTTACGGATGAAATTTGGTAACTGCCAATTGCCGCTATCATCGCTAAAAGCAAAAGAACAGCAAAAAACCCAGAAAACAATTTCTTGCTTATACTCATTTCTTCCTCTCCTCCATGAATGAATATGTATCTATTTTACACTCTTTCAATAAATAATAGTACCTATTTTAAGTAGTCGTAAATACCTTGTTTAATGAATTTGAGTACATGAAATTCATACAAATTCTTGCCTGTTTGATAATGCCATTTATATTCATAGTGTCTGATACTGTCCACTATGGTAAACTCATTAAACACAAAAAGCCGGAATTCGGCCAAATTCATCCGTTTAATGAAGACTCGTTCTCGTCAGCACGACTTTAACACTATGTCTCTTTGTCTATATGTTCCATGAGTTTCTGCTCGCGTTCCCGTGCTTCTTTCTTAGTGGACAATAATAACCAAACAAAAAGGGCCGCGAACGGCCCCTGTTGAAACAAAATCTTCAGTAAGCTTTCTTCCATCCTTATATTCCTCCTCACCCCCTGTTGGGGAAAATAAAAAGCCGCTAAAGCGACTGTGTTCAGGTATATTCCCTCATTATTTGTGTCCAAGCTTGTTTATTAGGAGGGATTACCGTGAAAAAATTTTTATTTTCATTATTGTTAATGATTTTGTTCTTTTCTTTAGCTATTGCATTTTTGCTAACGAAAGAAACAGAAGTAATCGTCGCTCCAATAAATAACGGTAGTATTATCAGTCAAGTTACGGGGCCAGATACTATTACAATAGTAATTCCATAATAAAAACGCCTCTTCCGATCTGGAAAAGACGCTTGTTAAGCTGAATATGGCTCATTCGTAATTTGTTGATACTCATCAGCTGTAATCCATTTTGCACCAACAAATACTTTTACATCATCCGTTGTATAAAATCCTTCGTCAAAATACATTTTTACTGCGCTATACCAAATAGACATAAGCAAAAATCCCCCCATTACGAGCTAACGTAAGCAATAAGGTCTTTCCACTTATAAACTGAAGTTGAAAAAACCAAATTGGTATTTGCTACAAAAAATAGGACGGGCCTTGTTGAAATGAAAGGTGAAATCATTGATTATTTTTTACAATTCTCTCCCCTTCCTTTTTAGGACATATTAAACTCAAAGATTTAAAGCCAATGCATCTTCAAAAACTATATAAGAAGAAACTAGATAATAGCCTTTCTTCTAACTACATTCGTAATATACACTCTATTATCAGAAAAGCACTAAACGCAGCAACAGAGTGAAATTTTATCCCAAAAAACATCGCTTCATTAGCCAAAGCTCCACGGCCAGAGACAACCAATATTAAAACTTGGACATTAGAACAAGCAAACTACTTTTTAGAAGCTATGAAAGGAAACAGCAACTTTATTATATATCTCCTAGCAATTTATACCGGAATGCGCCGAGGAGAAATTCTTGCACTGCGTTGGCAAAATTGTAACTTTGATGAAAAGAAAATCAGCATTCGACAAACGTTATATCGTACAGGCGCTAGCAAACTCCAGTTTCAAGAGCCGAAAACTAGAGGCTCCAAAAGAGTTATTTCTCTTTCCGACTATGCTGTCGCTTGCTTACGAAAACATAAGGCTGAACAAAAGGTGGTCAAAATGTGGTCATTTGCCTATTTTTAAGAAAAAAAGAAGAGAGAACCTCTTATATATCAAGCGTTTTCTCTCCCCACAATCTTTTTTACTTTATTTAATCGGAATAATAATATGATCACCTGGATGTACAATGGCGCTGTCAAGCTTGTTCTCGCGCTGGATATAAAATAATAGCTCGTTAATGGACATGCCAGCCTTCTCATTATAACGATCAGCGATCGACCAGAGCGTATCGCCAGCTTCTACTATCACCTCAACACCAAGTGGGTTCGCTGGCTTATCGTTTCCGCCAATAGATGCAAACACAAGATTTGCCATGCCGAGGATACCCATACCGATAATAATTCCGATAAGTAATGATTTCTTGTTCATCTTCATCGTACTATCCCCCTTCTATTGTTTTCGCTTTCGTTATTGAGAGTTTATGCTTGTCTATGTATAATAGAACTGAATGAAAAAGAACATTTGTTCTTAGTTGTATATCAATATATTAATCAGAACAAGCGTTCTTGTCAACAAAGATTAGAACTTATGTTTGTATACTAGAACAAATGTTGATATAATTAAGAACAAGGAAGATTTCATAGAAAGAATGGGGTGTTAGTATGAAAAAGCTGTCCAGCCGTCAACTTGCCATCCTTGATTACATAAAGAAAGAAGTCAGGGAAAAAGGCTATCCGCCGTCCGTACGTGAGATCGGTGAAGCCGTGGGCCTCGCTTCCAGCTCTACGGTTCATGGACACTTGGCACGCTTGGAGAAAAAAGGACTGATTCGCCGCGATCCGACAAAGCCGCGCGCTATCGAAATTTTAGACGGGGAGCGCAATGAAGCTACAGACGCGTCCGTTAAGACTGTAACGATTCCCGTATTGGGGAAAGTTACGGCCGGTATGCCGATTACAGCGGTGGAAAACATTGAGGAATACTTCGTGTTGCCGGAAAACATGGTTGGAAATGATACGGTCTATATGCTGCGTGTGCAAGGAGAGAGCATGATTGATGCCGGTATTTTAGACGGGGATTACGTCATTGTTCGCCAACAACAAACCGCCAACAATGGGGACATTGTCGTGGCGATGACAGAAGAAAATGAGGCAACCGTTAAACGTTTTTTCAAAGAAAAAAATCACATTCGCTTGCAGCCAGAGAATCCGACGATGGAGCCGATTTTGCTTCCTGCAGTTACCATTCTTGGCAAAGTAATCGGGGTATACCGCAACATTCATTAAATCTAGAGAACTAAAGAAAGCAGCCTTTAAAGGCTGCTTTCTTTAGTTATGCGTGTTTTTGGCAAAAGAAATAATACCAACTATACAGGTTTGAATTTAAGTTTTTATTGACGTCAATAGCATCTATAGCTATACTTTAAGATAATATATCACATCTTTATACTTGGTTTTCTTGTTCTTATCAAGAGTGGTGGAGGGATTAGGCCCAATGAAACCCAGCAACCGGCGGATGCATTCGCAAGGTGCTACATCCTACAGGACATTTTGTTCTGAAAGATAAGAAAGGATCTTTTCTTCTCCTCCTTTCTTCTCTTCAGAAGAAAGCTTTTTATTTATTGAAGGAGGAAATAATATGGAACGCAGTATTACCATCGTGTATCAAAGTCTTGAACTTGTCGCCAGTGTGCATTATCCATGCGAAGAAAAAAGGAAACAAAAGGAGAAATGCTGGCCTGTAATTATTATCTGCCATGGATTTGTCGGTAATCGGATTGGGGTTAACCGCTTATTTGTTAAAGCGGCGCGCAGACTGGCAGCGGAAGGCTATTTTGTTCTGCGCTTCGATTATGCTGGATGCGGAGAAAGCAATGGCGAATACGGTTCTTACGGCATCGATAGTTTTATTGAGCAAACGCGTTATGTACTTGATTATGTACTAAGCATCGATTGTATTGATAAAACACGTGTGTTCTTGCTCGGCCATAGTTTGGGCGGTGCCATTGCCCGCTTGACTGCAGAACGAGATACGCGGGTAAATGCGCTGATTCTTTGGGCACCGGTAGCCCATCCGTTCGCGGATATTACCCGCATCATCGGCAACGATGCATATGAAGAAGCAATGCGAAACGGCGAAACGGAATACAGTGGCTACCGTCTTAAAAAAGAATTCTTCATTTCACTTGCAGAAGCACAACCGCTTGCATCTGGCGCTGGTTTTCTTGATGATGCACTTATTTTGCACGGGACACGCGACGAAGTCATTCCGGTTGACGCCTGCTATTTGTATGAAGGCGTATTGCGGCAGCAGATTACAGGGGAATGTCGTGCGATCACGCTTGAAGGGGCTGATCATACGTTCTCTACCATTTCTGCCTCCGAATTGCTTTTTGCTCATACCTGCTCTTGGCTACAGCAGCTTGAAACCCGGAAAAAGAATTGGAGCGACTGGATCATATGATAGTTGGGAAGGAAAAATGATCAAGTTTTTCGATTCTCAACTTTTCCTTTTCACTAGCTTGGTGGCGATGTGGTGGGACCCCAAATTATTGACTATATCAAAAACTTTAAGGACCAAAAAGAATAGTGCCCCAAATAAAGTAAAAAGGCGGAAAAAACAAAATAGCCATGGCTAAATTACCCCAAAGTCCTAACTTACTTAAATAGTTCATTTGTTTATTTTTTTCAAAGAAAAAGGCAGATATTCCAATTAGTAAACCTATTATATTACTTCCATAAAACAACACCCATTCAGATCCAAATAAGCGAAAACCACTAAAAAAGGCTATTATGGAAAAAACTAAAAACAAAAAAGAAACCAAACCTACAATATTACATGGAGATTTAATTTGATTCATAACAACACCTCAATCATTAGATTTAAATTTATTATATATCATAATTCAAGGAATTTTATCCAAAAAAAAGAAGTAGTGTTTAATACACTACTTCTGTAATGATTCTAATTACCTTTTTAAGTACAATTATATTCATACTGCTTAAGGAAATAAGCATTTATAATAATTGCCCATTCGCTTCCTTCATATACGTAAGGTGCTAAACAATGAATTAACTTTCTATCGCATTCACAATTAAAATAACCATTATTCCCATAACAATCATCGTGATGCTTACAGCACCAGTCAACAGGACTAATTGGTGTTCCAGACCCACACTTAGGACCGCAATAATTTCCATAAATACATGGAAGATCCATTAATTCTGTTTTATTATCAAGACTATCAATTTGATTAATTTTTTCGTTCATTATTTCTTGGATTTCTTGAAACTCATTTTCAGTATGTTGTTTGTTATATACAATACTAACTTGGTTGTCAATAACTTTATAACCAGTAGTTTCGATTATATCTCCTTTCTTTTCAATTTTACTCCCAAAAACTGATTCTACTTCAGACTCAGTAAAAAGAACTTTTATGTTCCCTAATTTGACCTCCAAAACATTTACAATAGTTTCCCCTTTTTTTAATGTAAAAGCTGTGGTTTTTGCTAATAAGATGTTGTCTTTAATTAATCCTTTCAAAAGGATATTAAAGTCTTTATTTTTTTTCGCTTGCTCAACCAACTGTTGCTCCTGAACATCGGATACAAACTGTTTCATAAGTTACACTCTCCTTATTAAAAATTTGGTGGAGGCGGTACTCGGATTCGAACCAAGGATTAAGGTTTTGCAGATCTTTGCCTTACCACTTGGCTATACCGCCAAAAAATTTTTTAGATAAATCACCCCTTTCCTTTCGACAATGACAAGATGTGAGGTTTGTCCCATAGTAAGTTCTGTAAAAATCTTTAATTTTCTTTACTTGTTTTGCAGCATCCATAGCTAACTCCTGAAAAAGTTTTTCCTCTCCATCTGAGCATATGTCTTGCAAGCATTTAGAGTATTGTGCTTGACTTCGCCTTGCTTCTTGGAAACAGCGAAACAATTTCTCTGGAGAACTCATGATATTTTCCCTCCTTTAGCTCTTTTGTGAAGTTCTACTATAGAAAAGGGAATCAAGGTGTAAAATAACAACCACTTTAAAAAAATAGAATTTTGGAATAACTCTAGTACTCCCTTTACTATAATCGCTTTTATTCCATACTTTAGGTGAACGAATGATTAGGTACTGGCTTCTATGTCTTAAAAGGGAATAGGTGATAAAGAAAACAACCAAAAAAAGAACCTTTTATGGAAGGAAGGTTCTTTTTGCATTTCTATTTACTTTTCACTATTCGCTCTCTCTAAAAACTCAAAAAATCCAGGTATATTAGATGTATCAAATCGTTGAATCGCCTTTATCATTTCAATCCGTAGTTCTTGTTCTATATCTTCTTGTTCGGAATAGGTAATAAAACGACTTGATTTTTTAATTTTCGGCTCAAACAATCTAATAATTTTTAACATTGTTTCTTTATCATGAATATTGTCAACCAGTTCATACAATTTTTTCATTTTGTTTCCCTCTTCTTTATTTCGTCAATTAGTTCTTTCACTATATTCTCCAATTGCTGAAAACTTTTTTCTAAGCGAGCCAATAAATAAATCGTAATAAAAATGGGAAAGCCTACATTAGAAATCACCCCTACCCAGTCAAACTGTTCCATAAGAATCCCTCATTTTGTATGCTTCTGCTAGCTTCTTTACTGCTTGTCTATATGATTTAGACACAGCTTGAGGTGTAATACCTAAGATTTTTGCGATTTGTTTATGAGTGAGATTGTCCAGAAAGGATAATTCTAGAATTTCGAGCTGCCGTTTGCTCAATGTAGTTAAGATGTGATACAAAGAAGAGTCTTCGATGTGCTCTAAAAAATTATCTTGTTTATTAATTACTTTTTCCGCAGTATCACTTTCATTTATATCTATAAGATTGCCAATGGTTTCAACGGAATCTCCCTTGTTAATCGGCTGATCGAAAATAAGTAGACAATGATACTGTCTTTTTTTGTGCTTGTGGTAATAATCTCGTGAGGTGTGACTTAGAAGTTTAGACAGATAGTGAGTTAAGCGGATAACAATATAATGCCTTCGGAAGGCTTGATTTAATTCTTCGATATTATCTGCTGTAGGAAAACAAATTGCTTTTAAAAACAAATGAAAATGTTCCTGATTATATAAAAAGCTTTTCACAACACGATTAGATAATCCTCTTTTATATTGTTGAATAAAATTCACTACGCTCCTTTCTAACCCACCTTTTAATTTCCCATAAGAATATGGTTTCTTCAATGATATCCCCCCTTTTTTTATAAAAAAGGGATATATAGGAATTAAAACAACCTTAAATATCAATTAAACATAAATTATATATTTTAGTTGGCTATTGTCCCTAAGAAAAAAGGAGAGGCTACAACCCTCTCCTTTCAATTATTATAAATTACATCCTGCACTACATTTGATTTGTGAAGGGCCACGATACGGAACTCCCCAACCTCAGAAATACGGGCAAAGACCCAGTGTGAAACCGATAATTTATATGCTGGAATTATTATATACTCTTGCTTCTTTTCCATAATATAGATGACGTAATTATTTTGTGTTTTGTGTAAGGTTATTCACCAATATTTAGAGTCTTTTTGTCTTATCCTTCTTCGATCCGAGGTGTCATTTATACAACCAACTGGATTGAACGTACAAACAAAGAAATTCGTAAACGCCTAAAAGCCCATGAACAGCTTATCGAATCTCAAAGCGGCAGAGAAAATTGTGTACCTTACGCTGCAAGACTTACAAGAACGTTGGTCTACCCGCAAGCTAAAGGAATTTGCGTCTGCTTATATGGCATTGCAAGACAAATTTAAACAAAAATATGGAGAGTAGAATCAACTTCCTGTTTGTATGGTAAAAAATAGAAGAACCCGTCGAGGGTTCGGCAGGCCCTCGCTTTTTAGCTTGCCCTTGACTGAACCTTCTGTATTTTTTTCTGAGTCACTAAGGAGGGAGTTGATTCCGATTTTCTATCCACCTCCGGTGGATACCCTGCTTACTTACACAAGATTCTTGACGGTACCATTTGTTCATTAACTTGATTAATTTTTTCTTTTCTTTTTGTTTTTCTTAATTAAATCCATTATAACAACCAAAGTCAGTATAAAAACAGAATGCATTAAAGGTTTAACATAGCTGGGTTCATCGTAGATAAAGTAAGCTACTATAAAGTTAAGTATGAAAGTAATAAAGTATCCCAAAATTTAATCATCTCATTTCATCTCAGAAAGGTTGATTTGTGACTGTGAGCTAAGCAACTTATTAACCTCAGTTATAAATTCAGGTGATGTTTCATTTAACTTTGAAAGTCAATATTGTTTTTCTCTAAGATACTGATAACATTTTCATTTAGTACAGGTGAGACTTTTTCATTGACTTCAGCGGCGGCAGCAAAAGGGGCACTATCTGTCGCAGTTTCGGGATTGAATTATTTGTCCAATTATTCAATTGTTGTCATAGGAGATTTTTCCGATGGACTACTTGGTTCTTCTGCAAATGCAGAAGGTGTAAACAAAGCAGTGATTAATACGGCAGAGGATAAAACTCTTAGTACATTTTTTTCATAAACTTTCCCTCCTATTTGATATATTTGTAAACGAATCATCCATAATACCATATTATATAATATTTTGTAATAAATAGATTATAAAATAAGGAGAAGAACATAATAAAATTCTACAAAGTACTTTTGATTTTTATGTTATCTTCAATATTAACTTTTGATTTTACTAACGCCGTTAGAAGTGCGGATATTCCGTAAAGGGTGCCAGCTGTTAAATACACTGTTTTAACCCCAAATAGATCAGATAATAATCCCATGATTAGTACCGATAAACCAAATACCATGTATATAAGAATCCCATGGGCAGAAAAAACGATTGGCAGGATAGAATATTCTACGTTTTTTTGAAATATAGTTTGTTGAGAGATGTCTCTTAATTGATATGGTATTCCCATTAACAATACGATACCAAGTGATATCCATGGATTGTTATTTAGCGCAAATATAAAAGTAAGGATACAGACTGATAAAGAAGATAAAAACAGACTAACGATGAGTTTTTTATTAATCCATCTAGCTAAAAACCACGCAACTACACTTCCAATCAACATTCCGGTTATATTGCTTGCATTAATAAACCCCCACCATTCTTCACCTTTATAAAGTACTTTCTTTACAAAAACTAGAATAATAGCTCCAATCCAAATACTCCCTGCGAATGTTTCAAAAAGATCCATTAATGTTGCAACTCGCAAAATTTTGTTATTCCAAATATTTATCCATCCAAAGCTGAAACGCTTCCATTTAGATTCCGCGTCTTGGTTTACTGTTGTATCATTTGTTGGATCCTTAATAAAAAACAACGATATTGTGGATAAAGCAAACAAACAAATTGTAATCAATAAAACATAGATCTCTCCAATATAAACGATTAGTATCCCTCCTAAAGACCAACCTAATATCTGAACTATTTGATTAATACTTGATAATAAACTATTTGCTTTTACTATTTGATTTGAGGAAACTAAACGAGAGACTAAGGAATTTCTACAAGGTCTGGTCCAACCGTCTATAAATGAAATTACAAAGACTAAAATCAATATTCCCCCTAAATAGTTTGTTACCATCATTAAAAATACCAGAAAAAAGTTTGAATAATAGGAATCATTGTAGATAAAGTTGCAGATCCAGTTAGCTTATAAATTAAGGTGACAACAGTGATTGTATATAAAGCGTCTCCTAAATTAGCCATAAACTGACCTATTAGAAGTAAGTAAAATGAAAAGTTTTTTATCACTTTTTATCACTTTTTATCCCTCTTTCATGTTCTAATTAAGCACTATAAGAACGAATACAAAACGTTGATGATACGCCTGAAAAATAAGGCTACAGATTGGATGTGGAAGTAAAATCCAGTCTGTAGCCTGTTTTGACAAGTGTCTCAGTCATGTTCTATCTTGCTTTATTTATTATTTTTTACATTTACAGAACAACGATGAAGAACCAGATCATCATAATGAGCTGAATAATGATTTTGGCTATCGTGCTGCTAAGAAATCCCAGTAATGTTCCAAGTGCGATGCGAAATGACTTCTCTGCTCCACAGCCGCGTACAAGTTGAACCAAGAACACAGCCACGAACGGCCCAACTACGATGGAGAGCGGACCAAGAAACAAGCCAAGCACAAACGGCCCAAGTAAAATCCCGGCTACCGCAGCCATCATTGACCATTTATCTCCGCCGTATTTTTTAACAAAGTAAATATTGGAAAGCATATCCGCGCCAATAATAAACAAAGTAAGAATGGTCATCGGCACCCAAAATGTCCATCCGAGCGTCGCGTTATCAATGCCAAACTGGTAAATAAGGAAAGCAAGCCATATTAAAAGCGCGTCAGGGATGACAGGAATGACGACCCCTACAAGGCTTAACAAAAATAACGCACCAATAATAAACCAAAGTGCAAGTTCCATTTGGTTCCTCCTTGTTTTCTATTTTTCCTTTATTTTTATACGTGTATTAAACCACAGAGGAAGCAGTTTTTTGAGCTTTGTTTTTTGGTTTTTTGTATGTATTTTTTGTACGCAGTATTTATATTCTTTTCGTATATTGTCTTATATAACTAACTGTTAATTAACAAAACTTTAAGATAGAAAAACATTCTTTATCATCTTTGAATATCATTTCATAATTAGCCATTCAGAAACGCCTAATCCCAGATGTATTTTATCATATCAGTCGAGAAGATTCTTACTTCTAAGGGATTAGGCGTGGAAACAAATAGTGGCCCATCTAGTGGCTCACCGCTCCGTTTTTCACTTGTGTTGTCTTTCCTTATGTTATCTATCAAAGAGGGCATTCTATCTGTATCTTAGGTATCAAAAGCGGCGTCCGCCTTACTGCCTCCCCTTCTTTACCTCCGCACAACGACCCGGAGTCGGAAACAATTTGTCTGGATTTAGCAAATTCTCCGGATTGAAAACTTCTCTGATTTGAATTTGTGCTTCAATCTCTTCCTCGCTGAATACGTATCGCATTTCTTCTTTCTTCTCAATGCCGACCCCGTGTTCTCCTGTAATCGTTCCGCCGACATCCGCGCATACCTTTAGTACTTCCGAGCCTACTCGAACAGCCAATTCGGCCTCGCCCGGCTTCCGCGCGTCAAACAGAATAAGCGGATGAAGATTCCCATCCCCGGCGTGGAATACGTTAGCGATACGCAAGCCGGAACGTTCGCTGATGGTTTGAATTTCCGCAAGCACTTCCGGCAGACGGCTTCGTGGAATAACGCCGTCCTGTACCAAATAGTCAGGCGAAATGCTGCCCATAGCTGCAAACGCCGTTTTCCGGTTGGCCCACCATCTCATGTGCTCTTTTTCATCTCGCGCCACTTTTACATCAACGACACCCCTTTTCTCACATATGCCGACAATTCGTTCAACTTGCTCGTCAATTCCGGCTGCGATGCCGTCCACTTCAGCCAGAAGAAGCGCCTTAATCCCCGGCGGATGCACGACCGGATATGTTCCGGCTTCCACTCCCTGGATGGCTACTGTATCCATCATTTCCAGCGCGGCGGGAACGATGCCAGCAGCAATGATATCAGACACCGTATAGCTTGCCGCCTCTACCGTATCGAAGTATGCAAGTACCGTTCGCTTGGCTTCGGGATTTTTCAGAATGCGGACAATAATTTTCGTTACGATTCCTAGTGTGCCCTCGGAACCTGTCAAGAGTCCGACCAAATCATAGCCCGGCGCGTCGGGGACACCTCCGATTTCAACAACTTTGCCGTCAGAAAGCACAACTTCAAGGCCAAGCACATGGTTGGTCGTTACGCCGTATTTCAGACAATGAGCACCCCCGGCGTTTTCGGCGACGTTTCCCCCGATCGTACAGGCGTATTGACTGGAAGGATCGGGCGCATAGTAATATCCTTTATGAGAAATTGAATGCGTAAGCTTCAGATTCACGAATCCCGGCTGCACGACCGCCAAGCGGTTCTCAAGATCAACATGCAGCAATTTCTTCATGCGTACCAAACTGATTATGACTTCGCCGCCCAGCGGAGTGGCACCTCCGCTCAATCCTGTACCTGCTCCACGCGGGATGAATGGAATTTTTTTGTTGTGTAAATATTTGACCACCGCAGCCACTTCTTCCGTTGTGGACGGAAAAACAACGGCTCTAGAGAGCCCTTTGTGAATCGTATACCCGTCGCACTCATAGGCAAGCAAATCTTCTTTTTTATACAAAATGGCATCAGGCCCGACGATAGCTGTCAATTCCTGAACGATCCGATCTGGCATCACCTATCCCTCCTTTGCGGTTTGCCTCTGTTCTTCTTGGTATGCCCAATCCAACAGCTGGATTGTGTGCACCGCCTTCTGATTTCGTCCATGCTTTTGTATGCCTATGGCAACTTGCAGCATACAGCCGGGATTCCCCATAGAAATCAATTCCACTTCGCGCGGCACATTTTCCATTTTTTTATCCAAAATCCTGCCCGCCATTTCCGGATGGGTCAGATTGTAAATGCCTGCGCTTCCGCAACAGCGATCAGCGTCAGGAAATTCTACCATCGTTACGCCAGGAATATTTTTGAGGATTTGGCGCGGTTCAAGGCGAATGCCCTGCCCGTGCGCCAGATGACAGGCATCATGATACGTGACGCTAACGTTCAGTTTCGCGCGTGGCTTCCTGTACCCATTATCGTAGAGAAATTTTGCTACGTCCTCCACTTTTCCGGCAAACGTTTCCGCTTTTTCCCTGTATCGCTCATCATGGTGCAGCAGTTCTGGATACTCTTTGAGCGCACAACCGCAACCGGCCGCATTTACTACAATCCGGTCGATGTCGAAAGCGAGAAATGCATCGATATTTCGCCTGGCAAGTTTTTTTCCTTCTTCGCGTTCTCCTGCGTGAACGTGCAGGGCACCGCAACAGCGCTGGTCTTCCGGAATCACAACTTCGTACCCGTTCTTCGTTAGCACACGAATCGTAGCTTCGTTAACCTCTCCAAATATAGCGTCCATCACGCAACCGGTAAAGAAGGCGACACGCTTCCTAACGGGACCTTCCGCTGGTATGATGCGTGGATGCGTCTTCATGATAGGTTTGGAAACGCTCGGCATGACTGCCTCCATATCACGCAAATAGGACGGAAGCAAATGGAGCAAACCGGTTTTTCGCACCAGTTTCTGCAGCCCGCTTTTCTGATAGAAGGCAAATAAACTCCCGAGCGTATGCAGCCGTGCCGGATAAGGAAATACCTTTTTCAGAAACAAATCATTTACTGCCTTCTTCCATCCGGTCAAAGGCATGGCCTGGCGCACCTGCCCTCGCGCTTCTTCAATTAACGTCCCCACCTGCACGCCGGACGGACAAGCCGTCTCACATGCGCGGCAATCCAGACAAGTGAATATAGGATCGGCAAACGCTTCGTTGACATCCATCTTTCCTTCCGCCACGGCTTTTATTAGATAGACACGCCCGCGCGGGGATTGGTGTTCTTGTCCCAGTTCATCATACGTCGGACACGCCTCAAGGCACATACCACAGTGCACACAAGCTGAATACTTGTCCTCGCTCGGCGGATCGGGCCAAAGGTAATTGCCGGAAGAAACACAGACCGGCTCCCGTTTTTCGTGTTCGGCTGAATCTGTGGGCATTTGGCTCATTGTTTATATCCCTCCTATGAACCGTCCTGGATTTAATATGCGGTTCGGATCAATCGAACGTTTTATGCCCTCAAGCAAAAAGAAAGAAGAGGGCGTACCTCCCCATACCTCTATCTTCTGGCGCAGCGCAAGCGGGGCATGCTGAATAATGGCATATCCTCCCTTTCGGCCGATGAACGAACGCACCTCTTCGATATAGGAGAGAAGCGTTTCTTCCGTATGTTCGCCGATATATACATAGCTCAAACCATGGCCTGCTCCTCCCCTAGCCTTCACGGTTATTCCTTTAACCTGACCCAGCATATGACACATGGGCACGATGTCAAGAACATCCATGTTCTTGCTGCCGATTTTCACTGTCACCCTTGCATCCCAAAGACCTTCCTCCTCCGCTCCGCGCGGGGAAATCCGACTAAAATCGTCCCACCATTTTTCCGCCTTTTCACATTCCAGAATGTACATACGGCTGACGGGCGGTCTGTGAGACTGTATCCATTCTTCCTGATAGCGGACGGCCTTTTCGACATCTTCAAACGCGATCGCTAGCATATAGCCATTTTCCCCATACATTCGCTCCGTTAAGGTTGGGCTTAGAAGCTCAAGCGAGAACGGCTCCAATACTGAATCAAGCAGAGAAACGACAAAAGGGCGCATCGCTGCTATATCTTTCTCCGGAAAAACAAGCAGAACCAGGCTCTCATACTGGGGAAGAGGACGAAGTTTCAGCGAAATTTCACTAATTACTCCAAGGGTTCCCATGGAACCGATAAACAGCTTGTTCATGTCATATCCGGCTACGTTTTTCACAACTTTTCCGCCCGTCCGGATCACGGTGCCATCAGGATATACCACCCTCAGGCCGATGACATGGTCTCTGGCCGAGCCGTACCGCAACCGCTTTGGCCCGCTTTCATTCGTCGCCACGACTCCGCCGATCGTGGCGAATTCAGGCCAAGGCGGATCAAGTGGAAGCATTTGCTTATGTGCGGCAAGCCCTTCTTTTAACTCTTGAATGGTCGTGCCAGCTCGTACGGTGACAATCATATCTCCAGGCGAGTGCTCGATGATGCCCTTATATTCGGAAAGAGAAAGCAAAAAGTCGACATTCTCTTTTGTTCCTCCCCATCCCCTTTTTGTACCGCCGCCCTCGGGAATAACTGTGAGGCCACGTTCGTTTGCATGACGCAAAATAAGCGCAATTTCTTCCTCTGTATGGGGATACACCGTATAAGGAGCCGTATTTCCTAACGGGCAGTACGCTCGGCCTGTCTGTCTCCGGATTCGCTGCTGGGAAATCATCTTCTGAAACGGGAATGAAATCACGAATACGCTTCCCCCCTTAGCTTCTTTAAAATGAATGGTACTGCTTTTTGTCTTTTTTTTCAATTTATTTAAAAAATAAAGGCGAAACGTTGCTAGATAGCGCGTTTCACCTTTTTGTCCTAACCTCTCGATATAAAGGTTCCTGCCTGTACTTACTGTGCAACAGGCTCCCTTTCTTTATGTTCTTCAAGTTCATAAAAAGGGAAGGATGGATAGCCGAATTCTAATACATCCTGACAACGGCCACAAATGGTTTCCTCTGTCATTTCGCGATGGCATCGCTGGCAAATTTGTTTTTTTTGCATATGTATCCAACTCCTTTGTTCATAGTTACACTATTTGTTTATATGAAAAATTACAAACAAAATGCCAAAGATGCTTGATGTTCATTTTTTCTGAATATAAGGTCAAAAAAATTAATGATAACCAACAATATAGCCAATAGTCCCATTCACAAAAAAAACCTGTTATTTTTTTCCTATTAATCAATCTCATAGAAACGAAAATTTATTGTTCTTATCCTATTTGAATGTCGGTCTGTGTACCCTTGGCTCTTCTCCAAAATCCATCCATAATTTTGAATTACAAAAATATGTAAGGAGGCAATACATTCATGATGCACAAGCCTTTTTCTTTTCTATCTACCATCTTGGCCGCAAGCTTGCTGGCTGGAAGTACTGTATATGCTGCGCCGCCTGCCCCGATCCAACATGAACACACCGCGCCGGCCCATGCGGATCACCAAATCACGAAACGAACAGACGCCGAAAACATGTACAACACCATCCAATTTCTTTCCCAGGCACCGCGTGTAGCCGGTTCACCAGAGGAATTAAAAGCCGTTCGCTATATCGAGCAACAATTTAAATCATACGGTTATCATGTAGAAGTGCAGCCGTTTCAGTTTGAGGGATATACTGCCCCTTCCGAAGTGACATTAAAAATTGGAACAGAGAAGAAAGAAGGAGAAGCATTTACATATTCCCCGAACAGTGACGTCACCGCCGAACTTGTCTATGTGGGACTCGGCACAACTGCGGATGTAGCCGGCAAAGACTTGAACGGAAAAATCGCCCTCATTCAGCGAGGCAACATTTCGTTCGCTGACAAAGTACGCAACGCGGCCAAGCAAGGGGCCAAAGCGGTTATCATCTACAACAATACGGATGGAAAACTAAACGGAACGCTCGGCGGCTCGGACGCGTCATTCGTAGCTGCTGTCGGTATTACGAAACAGGAGGGGGACGCACTGGCGGCGAATTTGCGAGCGGGCGAAAAGATCACAGCCACTGTAAAAGTGGCGGGCGCTGAAGTAAAAACGCTCACTTCCCACAATGTCATCGCGACTAAAAAACCGGATGCCAACAAGAAAAACACCAATGACATTATTATTATCGGCTCACACCACGATTCGGTGGAAAAAGCTCCGGGCGCGAACGATGACGCTTCCGGCGTGGCGGTCACCCTTGAGCTCGCACGTGTGATGTCCAAACTAAAAACCGATACGGAACTGCGCTTCATCACCTTCGGCGCGGAGGAAAACGGCTTAATCGGTTCGAAGAAATATGCGGCTTCGCTCAGTGAAGATGAAATCAAGCGTACAATCGGCATGTTCCAACTGGACATGGTCGGAAGCAAGGATGCCGGTGACTTAATCATGTATACGATTGACGGCAAGAAAAACCGGGTGACCGACCTAGGTGCTGCAGCAAGCTCCCGCCTCTCCGGTGTGTTGCCATACGGCCAAGAAGGCCGCAGTGACCACGAATCGTTCCATGCGCTTGGCATTCCGGCCGCTCTGTTTATTCACGCTCCAGTCGAACCATGGTACCATACACCAAATGATACGCTTGACAAGATTAGCAAAGAAAAGCTGGACAATGTCGCGGATATTGTCGGCTCTGCCGTATATCAGGCTGCCCGTCCAGGCGAACTTGTCATTGAGCCGATCGATTATCCAAGAAGAAATGTGGAATTACAAAACTAACCGTTAAGATTCCGTTTTTATAACGCAAAACAATTCCAGCAAATAAATAACCTGAGCCCCGTCAAATATGGGGCTCAGGTATCTCCATCGTCGATTATGGCCTTACTTAATATTTGCTTCCTTTAAGTAAGGAAATGCCCTCGCTCATGCTCCCTCACCTTTTTGCATAAAAACGAGGGCCCTATTCTTCATCCCATTCCATCGGCACAGTTACATATTGGCCTGTCAGAGCATCCACATACCCATATTCTTCCGAATGGCCCCACGCATAGATAAGGATGGGGGAAGGCGCACGCTGATCCATGTATCTTGGCCAAATGTATTGCAGCTTCAACGGTTTGTTCTTCAGGAAAGTTTTAAGCGCCTGTTCCTTCGTTACGATATTCTGTGCGTCAGGTAAGTTCAGTTCGTCTCGCGGAGCCGCAAAGGAGAATCCGCTCACTTTGCCTGTTCGCTTATCCACCGTTACGGAGTAGGAACGATCCTGTACGGGAATACCCTCGTGCAATTCATAAAAAGAAAACCAATATTCGTTTGGCCCACTTGCCATCATCTCTGGCGAAAGTTTGCTTTTATCAACCCAGGCCGGGGGTTCCAGTTCCTTCCAAATAAAATCTGTCCATTGAATGTGCTTGGCCGTTGGCCCAGCATACTTCTCCAAAAAGGCAAGCGCCGTATCAAGCGCCTGTTCTTTCGTTGCCATCGTCGCATTTGCCTCTTGTTCTTTTTCTGTGTACATCGACCAGCTGGCGCTTTGCACACGTCCCGTCTTCTTCTCTACCATGGCATGCAAGGTGATTCGAGGGTCTTCTGTCTCGAAATTGTATGACTGATACGGACTGTTTTCCTCTTCAGTCATAAAATGCTCGCTCCGCCGCAGCTGGGATATAAACTGCTCGACACCAAACAGTTTTGCCAGCGTCTGTTTCGCTTCTTCCTCAGAACGAACGATGAGCGATTGCCCTTGCGGATTGAGCGTGATTTCTTTCTTCGAGACGGAGCTATCCCTGTCTTTTCTCCATTCTTCCCCGCTCAGTATATCAATTGGTTTTCCGTTTTCAGGATGAAGATACGTATAACCGAGAAAATCATACTTCAGTACCGGTTTCGTTTTTTGTTCGGAGTATGGGTGGCTACTGTATTTCTCCGGTTGTGCTTCTACATAGTTTAGCTCCAAGCTATCAGCGGTGGCGATTTTTTGCTTGATCTCTTCTACAGACTTAGCAGTATCCGGCTTCGGTGCAGAAACTTTGTCAAGGTCCACTGGCCTGTATGTATAGCTTACAACATGGCCGAAAGCATCAATGCCCAATTGCGGTCCTTCATAGAGAATGGGAAGGCCGTTCAGCATAAGTGGGAAATCCACATGGCGCTCACTCCACTCCGTTTTTGTCCCATCCTCGTGATGGATAGCAGAACCGCTTCCACCGCTCAATCGCGGTTCTCCGAATTGTTGCCTGTTTTCTGCACCAAACCACTGCGTAAGGAACCGCTCCGCCGCCTCAAACGCCAGCTGGCGCGACGGATTTTTCTCAGACGCCCATTCCAACAATTGCAGATTAAAGCTCAACAGTTCTCCGGTCTTGCCATCAAACTCAAGATAGGCACTTGATTCTCCCCTCTGCTCCCTTTCCGCTTCTGGCAAACGATTACTCAGATGCACAAAAAATTTGCCGTCTCTTTCTGAGGTACCGCTTGTAACAATGTGCAGTTTTTTCAATTCAGGCTGCAGCGCAAATAACCTGTCCATCGATTTCTGCACAGCGGGTGGAATAGGAGCAAGAAGTTCACTTGCATCAGCCGCTTCCACAGGCTGGATCATCTCGCTCCCCGTCTCGGCGGCAAGAGCCGGAACGGCAGGAACGAACGAAGAGGCCAGCAGCAAGGCAGCCAATGGTAGCGAATGTTTCATCACAAATCCCCCTTCTGAATAAAAATAGAAACTATTTCCATCATACATGAAATCATTGAAATAGCAACCATTTTCTAAAAAAAACAAGAAAATCTTGATTCAGCACCGATTTATCCCTTCGAATATTTGTTTGTTTTTTAGGAGGATTTTTCATTTGCAGGGCTTTTTTACACTGTCAACCACAAGGGAATAATATCAGTCTGCCCTAATTTTTGTTTGTACTGCTTTATTCATCCATGAAGGGGGATCACTGAAGTCAGCAAACAATCCTTTGTTTCTTTTTTCTAAAAATAAATGAGTGATGGTCTCGTAACCTAGATCGTTCGGGTGTACCACATCTGCTAACAGATGTGGTTTGTTCAAGAAATCATGAAAAGGCTCAACCAAATGGGAGTTATATCGCTTGGCCAGCATCCCGTATATTTTGTTTACCTTTTGCAAGAGCATATTGGCAAAAGAATATAAAGCATCATCAGGGTGTCCAGGATTATAAAATCCCATAATCATAACTTCAGCATTGGGATTATCAAAAGTAATTCGTTGCAATAACTGATTAACATTCCGCTTTAATTTGTAAATGGTTGTGAAATAATCAGCCATGCTTCCTTTTCTTTTATATGTTTCAATAAGATCAATTCCCCCGATAGTAATGGTAATATTTGTAGCCTTTTGCCATTGCTCCCTTACAGGGGTTTTTTCGATATACTGTAAAAGTTCGCTACTGCTCATGCCGGAGCGACCAAGGTTTACATATTGACAATAAGGTGTTTGCCTTATGGCCTTAAAAAATTTTGCTGCAAAAGAGGATTCGATACTTGAGGCTCCAACGCCTTCGGTTAAAGAGTCTCCCATTGCTACATAATATACTCGATTTTCCATGATTCTCCCCCTTATTGACGATCATAGGAATAATGAACAAGTACATTATTTCCTAAAAGGAAAGAAGTTATGAAGCCTTAATTAGGAGAGGTTTTACTTTGTTTCCATGTAATCGTTGAGCTGTATAGCATAAAGATATGAAAGAATTAAGTCTTGTCCATAAGCCATGCTTTTTCAGTATAATACAAGCAAGGAGGGAGAACCGATGTCAAAAAAATATTTTACTGTCGCGGAAGCAAATCAACTGTTACCAATGATTCGCGAAGAAATCGCGGCGCTACAGCAGATTCGCAACGAATTCCGACAGAAATATCTTGAGCTGACGACATACAAAAAACGACACGTCCAACAGGCCGCACTTGATACACAGGAAGAATATATCTTTAAATTAGAAAGCAGCATGGAATTTTTAGAAATACAGGCGAAGATGCATGTCAACAATATCCGTAATCAGGGGGCCCAATTAAAAGAAATCGAGCCGGGGCTGGTTGATTTTCCAACGATTATAAATGGAGAGGAAGCGCTGTTGTGCTGGCGGGAAGGCGAAGAAAAAATTACGCACTATCACGGTCTTTATGATGGGTTCGCTGGGAGAAAAAAATTGGAATGATACGATGCTGATTGATGCTCATATCCATCTTGATCAGTATTCAGACACCGAATTAGACAAGTGTATCCCGGAATGGCAAGCCGCGCGTGTCGGTGCGGTGATAGCTGTATCTATGAACCTTGCTTCCGCACATCGGACGTTGGAACTTAAGAAACGGTATCCCGATTTTGTATATGCGGCTATCGGCTATCATCCGGAACAACCTTTCCCCCACCCCGCTGAAATTGAGGAGATCTTTTCACTTATAAAACAGGAGAAAGAGAAACTTTGTGCCATCGGGGAAGTCGGACTTCCTTATTACAGTCCGCATGCTGGAGCATGGGCAGAAGCATATGGGGAATTATTGGGACAGTTCGCCGCGCTGGCAGCAGAGACAGATTTGCCGCTCGTGCTGCATGCTGTCCACGACAAGGCGGAACCCGCGTTAGAGATCATCCTTGCGCAAGGTGTATGCAAAGCGCATTTTCACTGGCTCAAGGCGCCAGACGATGTGATCGATCGCATCATCCGATGCGGATATTATATTTCGCTTACCCCGGAAGTTTGCTACCGGAAGCGAGATCAGCGTCTAGCGCTTCGCGTTCCTCTCTCCGGCCTGCTTTTGGAAACAGACGGTCCCTGGCCACATAGTGGGCCGTTTACGGGAAAAAGAACTACCCCGTTGTTTTTGCGAGACAGTATCGCTACAGTCGCAGCATTGCGTGGCCTCGCTTTCGCGGAGGTCGCCGCGTCCAGCACTCGTGCGACGCAGAAATTATACGGGATTCCAGAAGCTTGTTCTTATATGTAGCAAAGCCCTCAAAATAAGGGCTTTTTTCTTTGAGTATATCTGGAGCGAAGCACGTAAAAAGAAAAAACAAGAGCAGTTTGCTATACTAAAAAAAGGAAATGATATTGAGGTAAAGCGAGGTTCTATACATGTATCCCGAAGCTTTAATTGATTATCTTGTATATTTCCATGCGGATCGCGATTATTTCGAGTGCCATGAGGTACTAGAAGAATATTGGAAGAGTTTGCCGAAAGAAGAACGGAACGAGATGTGGGTCGGCTTAATTCAGATCGCGGTCGGATTATACCATCATCGGCGTGGTAATTTTGCCGGCGCGGAAAAAATGATCGCAGGCGCACTGAAGCGGCTTGATGCAGCCGAATTGGATCAGTATGGTTTTTTCGGTCAGGAATTAATCGATCGTTTAATAGTCAGAAAACAAGAAATTCATGAACGTAAACCTTATACGGATATGAACTTGCCGATCCGTCCTGATAAATTACTTCGGGCATGCGAAATCCGATGCAGCAAGCGAAATGTACGCTGGCTGTCCACAAGCGATTTACAGAACGAATTTTTGCTGCATAAACATACGCTGCGCAACAGAAGCGAAGTCATTAAAGCGCGAGAAGCGGAACTTAAGCGCCGCCGAAATAGATCCACATCGTCTTCCGATACATGCCCATAGAAAACAATGTTTCTTCGATTTATGAAAAAAGATGGATTCCAAAACAAGGCAACTAAGAATAACTTACTAAAATTTTAAATTTTTACATATTATATACTAATCTATTACCTTTCCTTAACATTTCTATTTTTATAATGCATAGAGAATTTCAAACCACATATCCATCAAGGAAAGGGGAACCATTCAGTGGACAAAAACAAATGGTTGCAAGAATTATGTAAATCGAATGAACTGAACGTGCAGAAGATGGGACGGCGCGAATTCTTGCGTGCTACAGGAAAAATCGCTGGCCTAACGCTTGGGCTGACCTTACTTGGCTCTTTGAAAGGAATTCCGGTGGACGCGTCCCCGAAATTCAAATCATATCCATTTACGCTAGGCGTTGCCTCTGGCGATCCGTCGCCTGACGGAGCGGTGCTGTGGACAAGGCTAGCTCCAGATCCACTTAACGGCGGCGGCATGCCGTTTCATAATGTGCCCGTACAGTGGGAAGTGGCATTGGATGAAGGATTCCGTCATGTTGTACAGCGCGGAACGGAATTCGCCCGTGCGGAACTGGCCCATTCCGTCCATGTTGAGGTAAATGGACTGCGCCCGGACACATGGTATTATTACCGATTTAAAGCAGGAGCGGAAATCAGTCCGACCGGCCGTACGAAAACATTGCCTGCGGTGGAAGCACCTCTCGCCCGGCTGACGTTCGCGTTTGCTTCTTGTCAGCAATACGAGCACGGGTATTTCACTGCTTACCGCCGGATGGCCGAAGAAGATTTAGATGTTGTGTTCCATCTCGGAGACTACATCTACGAATACGGAGCCAATGAATATGTGGCAGACGGCGGCAACGTCCGCACCCACCAAGGAAACGAAATTATGACGCTGGAAGATTACCGCAACCGATACGCACAATATAAAACGGATGCGGATCTGCGCGAAGCGCACGCTGCTTTTCCATGGATTGTAACCTGGGATGACCATGAAGTGGAAAATAATTATGCCGGGCCTATTCCAGAAAAAGGACAATCTCCGGAAGCGTTTATGAAAAGAAGGATAGCCGCATACCAAGCATATTACGAACACATGCCACTGCGTCGTTCCTCCTTGCCGCAAGGAGTCGTTATGCAGTTATATCGTCGTTTCGCATACGGAAATTTGGCGGAGTTTCATGTGCTTGATACGCGCCAATACCGGGATGATCAGGCCAATGGAGATGGCTCTAAGCCGCCAAGCCCGGAATCGCTGAATCCGCAACGCACATTGCTCGGGACGGAACAAGAAAAATGGTTGTTGGATGGCCTTACCCGCTCAGGAGCACGTTGGAACGTGCTAGCACAGCAAGTGTTTTTCTGTCAGCGTGATTACACCGAAGGCCCCGGCCAAAAGCTCAGCATGGATGCTTGGGACGGATATCCGGCGAACCGCGATCGTTTGGTGAATTTTATGGCGGAGCATGCCGGAAGGAATTTTGTTGTTCTTACCGGCGATGTACACGCGAACTGGGCTGCGGAGATTAAAAAAGATTTTAATGACTCGAATTCCGCAACGCTTGGTGTAGAAATCGTAGGCACTTCGATCACGTCAGGTGGCGACGGTTCGGATGTGCGCGCCGATACGGAGCGCATTTTGCAGGAAAATCCGCATATTAAGTTTTTTAATAATCATCGTGGCTATGTGCGTTGTACGGTAACGCCGGAAAAATGGCAGACGGACTACCGTGTGCTTCCGTACGTAAGCCGCAAAGGCGCTCCTGTCGTTACGCGTGCGTCTTTTGTAACAGAGAGCGGAAAACCGGGCCTCATACTTGTCGGAGAACAACCGGTCGCGACAACGCACTCGCTTACGCTTGTTTAGCCGATCGGCAATTTTTCGTTTTTCATTATGATAGTTCCTGCTGGCAGGCGTAACCAAAGCCACAGGAAGAAAAAAGGGAAGAAAAAAGGTTGTTGAACATGCATGTCCAACAACCTTTTTTCTTCCCTTGCTATTTTCGATAATTGTGCGCCATCGCGATAAAAGTTTGTTCATCTTCAATCAAGCCGCAGGCGCCGCATTGAATCCGGCGCGTGCTGCCCTGATAAGGCATATGAAACGGATCAAGCTCATTCGCAGCATATTCCTGCACCACTTCTCCGCTCTGCGGATTCATTTTTACATAGCGCGGAATCTGATCCATAATAGCGAATCGAGTTCGGTTTGTTTTACATCTAGGGCATAAATAAGGTGTATTCATCATCCTTCTCCTTTCATTTGTGCATATTAATTAATCGCGCAATTTTTCCTTTAAAAGGCCGAGCACATACGCCAAGCCTTTCGCTCGGCCAATTTCTTTATACACTTCCTCACTTTCAGGCAGGTTACTGGCGTTAAGCGCGGCCTGGATTTGTTCTTGCTGAATATCAGCAATTAGCTTTTCGACATCCTGCCGTCCCATCATTTTTTTCACGCCTTTCTTTTCTTTTTTCTATGTTATGAAAACGCAAGGTTTTTATTCACTTTTTCCCTGAATGTAGAAAAAAGTTCTACTAGAAGAAACCATGCCATATGAATGAAAAGAATCGTTCGATTCTAGCAAATTTATTTTTTAAGGAATGAAAGGAGAAGGAATGAACAAAGTTAGGCAAATGGGATGTTTCTTATTAGGGTTGGTGCTCATTATGTGGTTATATCCCGCTAAGGGTGGCGATACGATGGTGCAAAAAGGTGATGGGACCATCACAGAAACTCTTACATACACCTCTTCTCTCTTACTTCAGGTTTGGGAGCGGGAAAAGGTGCGTCCTGTACTGGCAGCGACGCTTCCCGATGAAAATCGGGACGAGCAGGTTATAGCGGCGGATAAAAAACGCCCAGCTCATTACTTACAGAAGTTTCGTGGGAATATCTCGGCATACACGAATGGCCTAAGAGAAACAGGAAAAACATCGCGTCATCCAGATTACGGGATTACGGCCAGCGGCCACCGAACGAAAGCGGGAGTTACGGTGGCCGCCGGGCGGCATATCCCTTTTGGAACGGTCATTTACATCGAAGGAATCGGGTACCGCACCGTTCATGATCGCGGTGGCGCCATTCATGGAAACAAAATTGACGTATTTATGTCAAACATGAACCAGGTTCGAAAATTCGGACGCCGCCATCTGGACGTATATATTGTAAAATGGGGTGACGGCAAACGAAAGCGACGGTAAATGCAATCATACCTTTTCATGCCATTTCGCCAAAAATAAAAAAGTGGGTTCAGACATGTCCGAACCCAAATGATAGTGACAACATATTCAGCAAAAATACTATCCTAACGTAGGATAGTATTAATGGTACAGAAAAAACTTTTTAAATCAATGATGAATGATTGGTTAAATTGTTAGCATTTTGTTAAAAATTAAAGAGGTTTGTTTTTGGTCAAAATCCTATAAATAAAAAATGCGGGAACCATCAAAGAAATATAGTACCTTCTCTTTCACTGGGCGACCCGTAATTTCTTCTACGGCTCGGGCATAGCTAGCAAGCTGATCGCGGTACCTTGCTTTTAGCAACGCGTCCGGTAAGTCGACCGTATTGTCCGTCTTGTAATCCAGCAATATCCATCCGTCTTCATATTCTACCAGGCAATCGATAACCCCCTGCAGCAATACCGTTTCATCCAGCTGCTCGTCCGTTCCGTTTTCGCCTCGGTTCCATTCCGGATAAACTTCGCTTGCTGGAAGCGAAAGGTTGAACGGGATTTCGCGGAAAATTCGCCCGCCGTTTTCTCGGATTTTCCGGCTGATATCGCTTTGAAAGAACCGCTCAATTTGCACGATGTCAATCGCTTGCGCTTCCAGTGGCGTCAACAGTTCTTGCCGAACCATGCGCGCGATTGCTTCTTCGATTTCTTCCTTTGTAAGCGCGCAGTCAAGCGGCAGTTGCTGCATAACAGTATGCGTTGCAGTTCCTCTCTCGGCCGCGTTCAGTTTCTTTTCCGACAGAAACTGGGGACGCTCTGCCGTTTCGCTCCGGAAAAGCCCTGACATATATGCAGGTCCGCCTACCTCTTCCCTCTGCATCGCAGCCTGACGACGCCGTTTCAGTTCTGATACGGACAGTTTGGACAATAATTCGGTCGCTTTTCGGTACGGGTATTTCCAGGAAAGCTGGCGTTCCACCGTTTCCCGGTAGGGGCTGCTTACAGGAACGGGACGTCCTTCAGCGACCGCGCCCGCTATTTCTTGCTGAATTTGTTCTTCTTCGCCCGACACTTCTATTAGTTCAAAAGCCTGATAACACTTGATTTTCCAGCGTGAAGGATGCTCACGGATAAAATCTGGTGCGCGTTCCGTCCGGTCAATATATGCATACAGCAATTCACCATCCCGATGCCGTATGAGCGCAGGTCCGATCCAATCAAGATATGTACGCCCTTTGACAAGTTCATAATCCGGCAACATCCATGAAGGCAGCGACACGTGCTGTGCCCATTTTCCCACCGCTTTGGCCAGATTATCCACCGTGCCGACAAGGAGCAATTTTTCGCGCGCACGGGTAAGCGCCACGTACAACACCCGCATCTCTTCAGCCAGCAGTTCTAGGCGCATGCGCCGTTTCATGGAAATAAGCGGGAGCGTTGGAAAGCTGATACGTTGTACAGGATCAACATATTTTGGTCCAAATCCCAATTCTTTGTGCAATAAAAAATTTCGTCGCAAGTCTTGGAGATTGTGCTGCTTGGACAAGCCAGCGACAAATACGATCGGAAACTCCAGCCCTTTGCTTTTATGGATCGTCATAATACGCACCACATCTTCTTGTTCACCGAGCGCACGCGCCGTTCCCATATCTCCGCCCTGCTCCTGCATTTTCTCAATAAACCGGAGGAAGCGAAACAAGCCGCGGAACGAGGTTGCTTCGTACTGGCAAGCCCGATCGTACAGGACGCGCAGGTTTGCCTGACGCTGCTTGCCACCCGGCAAACCGCCGACGAAGTCATAATAGCCGGTTTCACGGTAGATTTGCCAGATAAGCGAAGATAAAGCGCCCTGCCGGGCTTCCGTTCTCCAATTCTGTAGACGAGTTAGAAATTCGTTCAGTTTCCGCCAGAGCGGCGGCTGATCGTCCGCATGCTGTTCGAGATAGGCAAGCAGTGCTTCGTAATAGCTGTTCTCTTTTTGTGCCAAGCGAATCTGCGCCAATTCTTCCGCGTTAAGCCCAACAAGCGGCGAACGCAGCACAGCGGCGAGCGGAATATCTTGAAACGGGTTATCAATGACATGCAAAAGCGATGTCATAACTTCAATTTCCGTAGCGGCGAAGTACCCTCCGGAAAGTTCGGCGTAAGCGGGAATTCCTTGCCACTTGAACTCTTCTGCCATGACCGATGCCAGGCTGCTTGCCGAACGCAACAAAATAACGATATCACGGTATTGTGCCGGACGCATTGTTTTACTCATTTTATCGTATACAAGGTATGGGTTTTCGCCAGTCGCACCCACCAGCTTTTTAATTTTGTTCGCGATAAGACGAGCTTCTAGCTGGGCCGTTTCCAGTTCGGACGGATCGGACGCTTGTCCGGTGTTTGCCTCTCCCCCTTCTTCCATATTTTCTTGAAGGGGTACAGATTCTTCGTCTTTACTTTTCGTTTTGTTTCGATCGATCAGCATCACTTCAATGCAGGAATCGGTTTCTTCCGTTTCCGGATAGTCTTTGGCACCGAATACGAGCCGGGCGGCTTCATCGTATTCCACTTCCCCGATCGTTTCGCTCATGATCTGCTGAAATACAAAGTTTGTACCATCAATGACCTCACGACGACTTCGGAAGTTCATCGCAAGATCAATTCGTTTTCCGCCTCCTCGTCCGTCCGGCATGAACCGTTTATATTTGTCAAGAAACAACCCCGGTTCAGCGAGACGGAAACGGTAAATGCTTTGCTTCACATCACCCACCATAAACAGGTTGCCTTCCGCTTCGCTGTCTTTCGTCACAAGACTGATGATCATCTCCTGCACTGCGTTGGTGTCTTGGTATTCGTCTACGAGCACTTCGCCAAACTGCGCTCGGTACTCCAGCGCGGCCGCTGAGGGAATGAGGTTGTCCGGCGTCGCCGTTTCATCGCGCAAGATTTGTAAGCAATAGTGTTCTAAATCAGAAAAGTCGACCAATCCTTTTTCCTGCTTTAACGCGCTGTATCTTTCCCCGAACTTTCGCACAAGGTCAATAAGCTTATCAATGAGTGGCCCCATTTCCTGAACGGTTTCAAAATGTAGCCGCGGCGATACAGCAAACAACTCATCTTTCAGTTCTTCCACTATTTTTTTTACGCGGTCGCGCAAATGTTTCACCTGTTCCACCAGCGTTTTATTGTAATCCGCGCCGCGACAACTGTTAAGGCGGCTAAAAGCAGCTCCTTGAAACGCTTCGTACAGCTCTTCCCACGTTCCGTAGCTCGTATGGATAAGTCGTTCGATTAGGGTGGCGTCCTGGTCGAGGGTGCCTAGATATGGCGCAGGCCCGCCATCCATCCTGGCGATATCCGCAGCCTGACGCAGCAGTTCCATGGCTCCGTTCAACTCAAGCCATACGCTTTGGCGTAGAGAATCGAACCAAGGAAGGGCACAAAATTCTTCGAATTTGGTAATCTTATACATACGCGCCATTTCTTCGAGCCAGTGTTCCGGCCATGGATGACTGCGAGAAAATTCGTATACGTTTTGTACCAGCTCTTGTAATTCCATGTCACTGCGGTCGCTTGTATAGCTATCTACCAGCCGGAAAAATAGCGAATTTTCTTCTTCTTCCCCGTATTCTTCTTCAAACAGCTGATCAATGGCTTCCTGACGCAGCAGTTTCGCTTCCGTATCGTCTGCGATGCGGAAAGAAGGATCGATATCGATGAGATAATAATACCGCTGTAGCACTTCCATGCAAAAAGAGTGCAGAGTGGTAATCGAAGCCCGGTTCAACAGCGTAAGCTGGCGCCGCAAATACGGGGAAGGATTTCGGGCAACTGCCTTTTCTAATGCTTCCCCGATGCGATGGCGCATTTCCGCAGCGGCAGCGTTCGTAAATGTGACAACGAGCAAATTATCGACGCCGATCGGATCTTGCTCATCGGAAATACGGCGGATGATGCGTTCGACAAGCACCGCTGTTTTTCCTGAGCCTGCAGCGGCGGCGACCAGCACGTTCGAGCCGCGTGCCGCTATCGCTTCCCATTGCTGATCGGTCCATATGCTGTCGGCCGGTTTTTGCAGGGTTGTCATTCGTATTTCTCCTCTCCTCTTGCAGCGATATCTTGCCAGATTTTTTCCTTGTCCTCGTCGCGCAGCACGCGAAATTCACCAGGCTTAATGAACGGATCGAACTGGCACACCGCTTTATAAGCACAATATGTGCAGGCGGTTCGTGCCTTGTGGCGGTACGGGTCAATCGCCACATCCCCATCGGTGATGCGCTGGCCAATTTCTTTAATCAAGCTACGCGTATAGCGGCGCAGTTGATCCAGGCGCTCAACTGAAATGACTTTGGAGCGGCTTGCGAATTCTCCGTTTTTTTTGATGGCTACCGGAATGATATCCGAACTTCCGCTCACGTCCAGCTCACTGTCCATTAAACGTACAATTTCATCATCTTCCACCACAAGCCCTTTCATTTTAAAACGTTTTTGTATTTCGTTTTTCAACTTTTCGTCCGGCAGTGGTCCAGATCCATTCAGCAGCGGGTTGTGTATGTGAAAATATAAAATTCCGGCCGGTTTCGCCGCCTGTCCAAACAGAGCTTCCGCCTGGGAGATTACCACATCAAGGTATGTCAACATTTGCAGCGAAAGACCGAAGTATACGTCTTCAATCGCTAGGTCAGTAGCGCTTGATTTGTAGTCGATGATGCGCAGGAGCAATCCTTGCGAACTTTCTGCGCCATCCACCCGGTCAATTCGCCCGATAAGCTCCATTACACACCCGTTTGGAAGGGTAAAAGTGAGCGGCGGCAGTTCGGCGCCTGGGCCGAATGCAAGCTCGAGCGCGCGGGGGGTGAATTTGCTGCGGCGCGCTTGTTCACCTAATACAACGGCAGCCCGCCCGACCACATTTTTTAATTTGTAAGTCAAATAATGGTTTCGTTTTGAACTTAACAAAATCTCTTTTTGCAATAACGGTTTTAACGTTTCTACTTGCTCGGCTGCCAATCTATGCATCCTGTCAGCTTCGAGCGAACCCCATTCCAATCCGTGGGCTTTGATGTGTTCACCGACCATTTTCAACGCAGTATGAAATAGCTGGCCGATATCCGGCGCTTCCAGCCGGTACAGTTCACGCTCCCTTAATTTTAGGCCATGCGAAGCAAAATGCGAAAAGGGACACGCCTGGAATCTTTCCATACGTGAGACGCTTGCTCGGATTTTCGTGCCATACAGTTGGCGGCTTGTTTGTTCTTGGAGGTGCTCTTCCTGGTTATAATAGAAAAGTCCGCGTGTGACCTGCTTTTGCCGTTCCGGATATTCACGCTGCAGCCAGTTATACGCATCCCACCAGAGCGGAGCAATGTAATACCCTCTTTGCCATTGCTGTAGCTGCGCGCTTACATATGACAACGCGCGCGCCGGGTTCGCCACAAACGCAAGCTGGGCGGCTTCGTCGGCAATTTCGCTCACCTCCGTTGTAATGAATTCCTCGCGTACTTTCGGGAACATATCTTTGATCCGTTTTATCAAACCGGATGGAAGCAATCCTTTCCCTTCTTCGTCGGCGAGCGCGTAACTTAGAAACAGCTTGTGCGAAGCCGAAGTAAGCGCTCGGTATAGCATGAATTCTTCTTCCATCAGTTTGCGGCGGCTGCTAGACGAGAGCGACATGCCAGTTTGAAGTAGCAGTTCTCTTTCGTGTTCCGATAGCATACCGTTTTCGCTTGGTCGCGCTGGGATGATGCCATCATTAATGCCGAGAATAAACACGCACGGCACATTGGCAAAACGCGTACGATCCAGGCTTCCGACAAGCATTTGATCAAGCGCCGGTGGTACGAGCGCGAATGTCAGGCTTTCCATGCCAGCTTCAATGACGGATGCAAAGGTATCGAGTTCCATTTTTTCTTCGCCCATTACCTCAACGATCTGATCCATCATGGCGATCAGCGCCTGCCATACCTGACCATGTTCGCGCGCCTGCTCCGGTCGCCCTGCGTCTTTTGCCTGTTCACTCCATGCTTCCAAGCGCTTCGGGATATTAAGGCTGATGAGAAATTCATACAGTGCCTGGCACATGTTCCGTGCCGTTTTTGCCTTTTTTAGCGATTCTTCGAGATTTTGCAACGGCCTTGCAACGCGGGCACGCAGCTCATTCAGTTTCACCTCTATTCTTTCTTCCCCTTCCGAACGCTGTATGGCGGCCGCTGTTTGTACCGCATTTTCATCAAGCCCGCGATATGCGCGGTATATCCAACGTTTGCCGTCTGTCCAACGGTATCCTTCTATGCCATATGCCAGCACATAGTTTTCCAATCGGTCGACGCTGTGACGCATGTCTTCCATTGTTTCCCCTTCCACTGGAGAAAGCAGCAGCTCGGTCTTAATACAACGGAAAACCGATTCATAACGCCAGTTATAGCGGATGACTTCCAGCGCGGAGCGGATCAGTTCTGTAAGCGGATGATGAATCATTGGGCGCTTTTCGTCTAGGAAGAACGGAATCTGGTAATCTTGAAAAACCGTCATAAATAAATGTTCATAGTCTTTTATATCGCGCACAAGTACAGCAATATCGCGCCACCGATACCCCTGATCGCGCACAAGCGCAAGCGCGCGCTGGGCGACTCCTTCCACTTCAGCGCGCCGGTGCGCGGCGGCAACCAAGCGAATGGTATCTGTTTCATACGGATAGGGTGCGGCGGGTCTTCTATCATACCATTTTTCCAAGTGCGTAAGAGCCGGGTCGTGCGCGAAGCGCGGAAGCAGGCCGGCTTGTGGAAGCAGCACAGGCACTTCCACGTGAATGGCGCTATTTTTAGCTAATGTAAGTAAATTCCGATATGTAACAGCAGTAGAGTAAAATAAATGCAGTTCATCCGGTTCCGTTTCTCCATCATACGGCTTATCTAGGGTAAGTGTGATGGTAAGATGATCCGCATACAGCAACAACGCACGAAGTACGGCCATCTCCTGAGGGGTGAAGCTGTCAAAGCCGTCTGCCCAGATTTCTGCACCCTGTATGTAACGGGAATGTTCCAGTCGCTCCGCCAGCAGCGGCAGATAATGCTCAGAATCAAGATAGCGATCCGCCAGATATTGCTCCAGCTCCCCGTAAATGATGTGCATGTCGTGCAGCTTGTCTGCGAGAAATCCGGGCTCCTCCACACTGTGCCGGATAAGTGCTTCTTTGTGGTGCAGCAAATCTTCCGCGGTCATGCCATTGCGGGTAAGCTCACAATACATTTCTTCCAACTGGTCGGTAAAACCAAGCCGATTGGCTGCGCGTCCGAATACGCGGAGCTCGTTACCGCGTTTGTCAAGGATACGGCGCAACGCCATTTTAATCCCGATACTGTCGATGTGAATTCGGGATAATCCTCCTGTTTCCTGTAGCACCTTCCATGCCAGACGGCGAAAACTGAAAACCTGAGCCCGCATCGTGCCCTTTACTCCGGATTTTGCCGTCAATTCGTATTCCGCCTGAAAACTCATCTGTTGCGGAACAAGGTAAATCAGAGGCTCGCCTATCGGTTTCTGTTCCAAGCGCCGACGGATTTCTTCCAGACAGAACGCGCTTTTTCCGCTTCCAGCGCGGCCAAGTACGAATCTTAGAGCCATAATGTTTTCACACCTTTGTTTATATATATTACGTCATATTTTTTGATCAATTTCCGCTAGCACTTTTCCAATTTTCTGCTCATAAATCACATTGAGTTCAGTTATTTATTGGACTGAATATACAGTTATCTATGAGCTTTCCTTTGTACATTTATATCTCAGTATAAAAAGCCTTTCTCTTACGAGCGAGAAGGCTTTTTGTCCGGCACGTCTGCATTACTTCTACGACAAACTTAAAGGATGTTTTGCATGTCAAGCACCTCATTTTGTTTGGTACTATCATTATATATAAATAAGACTTGATAGATAAACAGTCTTTTATAAAGGGAGCTATATTCTTCTACAAGTTGGGGTGCATTCCTTTTTTGTGACTAAAAGAGCCTTGGGGCTTCAAGAGCGAAAATTATGCAAAACGCTCATTATAAAAAATAACATGGTGAATTTTAGTCATCCTACGATTTCCCTAAAAACAAAACGAATATAAAAGTTGTATAACAAAAATTGACTAATATAATCTGTTATAATACAATATAAACAAGATAACTCAAAATAGAAAAACAAGTATTATATTGTGAGGAGGAACATTGATGAACGACATAATTGAGAAATTGCGCGAAACTCCGACAACCTGTGTATCTGATGCAATGCAAGGGCTTAATAACTTGCATCCAGACATTAAACCTTTAAAAGAAGAGTATAAAATCGTCGGAAGAGCTTTTACTGTAAAAACAGCAGCCGGAGATAACTTTTACGTACTAAAAGCAATTAGAGAAGCAAAACCCGGGGACATTTTGGTTATTGATGCCAAAGGAGATACATACCGTGCGATCGCCGGTGATTTTGTAGTAGGAATGGCACAAACACTAGGCATTCAAGGAATCGTTGTCGATGGGGTCATTCGGGATGTTATGGGAATCAAAAACTTGAATTTTCCTGTTTTCTGTAAAGGAACAACAGTGGCAGCAAGCAATAAGGTTGGTATCGGCGAAACAAATGTCCCTATTTCTTGCGGAGGAGTAACAGTTCATCCTAATGATATCATTATTGGAGATGTAGATGGTGTAGTGGTCATCCCACAGACAATTGAGCAAGATGTGCTAAATAAAGCAGTTAAAAAAATGAAAAAAGATCAGGAAAGGGAAGAAAGCGTTTTGAAAAGTCGAGAGTCAGTTATACAATATTTAGACAACATACTCTCTAAATAAATCAAAAAACGCTACCCTCCCAGCTAACCATCGTAAAACCGTCCGCCACCCAGTTTGTGTTGAAATACTTCTTTTGCTTATTTTGCTTATATGGATAGCGAACATTCATGTGCCCTTTCGGGGATATCTAACCTATCAATACGTTCAAACAACCAACGTACATTCGGATCTTTAATCTCATATTCCTTCGATTCCGGGAATAACCTGTACGATCCATCGCTTCATGTCCAGAAAAACGATTGGCACAGTCAGTCCTGATTGCCAGTTGTGCTTTGGATAAATAAAACAGTTTAAAAACGCTGCAATCGTTCTCTCGTTTCTTCAATGTTACGCATTTTATTGTCCCAGCACTTCTGACTTAAGTCGACCGGATATTCTTCCGGATTTAACGTTCGTTTATATTCTTCCCAGAAATAAGCCAAATTTTGGTTTGCAAACACCTTGATTTCGTCAAGCGAAGGCGGCGAATAGATAAGCTTTCCATCCTTGAAAATCTCTTTGTGTAAATCGCGCGCTTCAAAATCTGTAACGAATTTGCTAATGAATGTATGAACCGGATGAAACAATTTCAGTTTTTCCTCTTCCTGTGGCCTTTCATCTTCGAGCGCAATGTAATCGCCTTCCGCGTGCTGGTTGATAGTATTGATAATCCGGTACACTCTTTTCGTTCCAGGAGTAGTGACTTTTTCCGGATTGGCAGAAATTTTAATCGTATCCACCATATTTCCGTTCTCGTCTTCGATGGCGACCAGCTTATAAACGGCACCCAACGCTGGCTGGTCATACGCGGTAATTAGCTTGGTTCCGATCCCCCATATATCAATTTTTGCTCCCTGAGCTTTCAGGTTCATAATCGTGTATTCGTCCAAATCATTGGAAGCGATAATCTTTGTGTCTGTAAATCCGGCTTCATCCAGCATTTTCCGCGCCTCTTTGGATAAATAGGCAAGGTCTCCGCTATCGAGGCGGATGCCGGCGAAATGAATGTTATTGCCTAATTCCTTAGCTACGCGGATAGCGTTCGGTACGCCCGAACGCAACGTATCATATGTATCTACCAAAAATACACAATGTTTATGACGACGAGCGTACGTTTTAAACGCCGTATACTCGTCCTTGTACGCTTGTACCATTGCATGGGCATGCGTGCCCGCGACCGGAATGCCAAAACGTTTTCCCGCCCGTACGTTGCTCGTAGCGTCGAAGCCGCCGATGTAGGCGGCGCGCGTTCCCCAGATGGCCGCGTCAAACTCATGAGCCCTTCGTGTACCAAACTCCATAACTGTGGCATTTCCTACTACATGTTTAATACGTGCCGCTTTGGTAGCGACAAGCGTCTGGTAATTGACAATATTCAACAACGCTGTTTCAATCAACTGCGCTTCGATAAGCGGCGCTTCCACCGTAAGAATTGGTTCGTTACCGAACACGATTTGCCCTTCCTCCATGGCACGGATCGTACCGGTAAAACGCATCGTTCTTAAATAATCCAGAAAATCGTCTGCGTATCCCAACTCTTCCTTTAAATATTGAAGATCGCTGTCCGTGAAGCGGAACGATTGAATATACTCAATAATCCGTTCAAGCCCAGCAAAAACGCCGAATCCATTTCCAAACGGAAGCTTGCGGAAATAAAGGTCAAACACTGCTTTCCGCTGATGTATGTTATCTTCCCAATACGTTTCTGCCATATTGATTTGATATAGATCCGTATGCAGTGCAAAGCCGTCGTCTGGATACATGTTACACATGTTGTCTCTCTCCTTTTCGATACCCAGTTTATAAAATTTGCGCACCAAGACAATTTTTCATACATATATTCCTTCCTTTATTCATTTGCAATTATATAATTACCCGTTTATCCTTTCAAAAAATCATCATTTGGCATTGTTCTCACACTACTTTACATAATATTTTTATAGTTACTTAATAATTTGTAATTTGGATATTGCCAATTCTATTATATGTAAAAAAAGAAGTGTCCCCTCATTTGTTATACAAAAATTGTTACTTCAAAGTCGAGAGAGCATAAGCCATATTTTGCCCTAGCAAGCCAAGCGCGAGCACTTCAAATTCAGAAAACGGTACAATCTGCAAAATTTGTCTATGATAAACTGACCGAACGTATAAGTTTGTTTTGATGGTTATGTTGGTTTTCCCAATGGTATGATAAAATGTATTTCCTAGCAAAGTGGAAAGGTGTGACACAATGGATCTAGGACTAAAAGATAAAGTGGTGCTTATAACGGGCGGTTCCAAAGGAATCGGGCGCGCGATTGCTCGCGCTTTTTACGAGGAAGAAGCAAAAGTGGCGATTGCTGCACGCGGCGAAACAGAGTTGCAGGAAGCAGCCGCAGAAATGGATGGTATTCTCGCGCTTCCTGCTGATTTGACAGACAGGGAGGCCCGCAAAAGTATCATAAACCAGGTTGTAAACAATTGGGGAACCGTTGACGTCTTGGTTAACAATGTAGGCGGAAGCAACGGTGGCACCGTTCTTGACACGGATCTCGAACTATTTCAGGCGGCCATGGACATTAACTTCTATCCAGCCGTCGATTTAAGCAAGGCAGTCATTCCATTGATGAAAGAAAAAGGAGCAGGAAGCATTATTAATATCAGTTCGATTTACGGCCGTGAATCGGGCGGCAAACCGACGTACAATGCGGCGAAAGCGGCGCTTATTAGCTTTACGAAAGCGCTGGCAAACGAAGTCATTCCGTACGGCATCCGCGTCAATGGCATCGCGCCAGGCTCAATTTTGCACCCGACCGGAAACTGGCAGAAGCGTCTTCAGGAAAACCCGGAGAAAATTAAGCAATTTGTAAAAAACGAGATTCCGGCTGGCCGCTTCGGCACGGTAGAAGAAGTTGCAAATGTCGCCGTCTTTCTCGCTTCTGAGAAAGCGTCCTGGGTGGTCGGCGCAACGCTGAATGTGGACGGTGGGCAGTCGCGCAGCAACTTTTAAATTTGTCCTCTCCTTTATTCTTCTATCAATTGTTTCACAGGCTTTTGGAAAATTCGTATGCATACACGAAAAACTCCCTCTACTGCCATTGAGTAGAGGGAGTTTTTCTTCAATCTGAAACAGGCGCTTTGTGCGCCTGCTTTTCTATGCAGAATTACTTTAAAATACGAATCATGTCGCCTTCTTTCAACGAATATGTTCCTTGTGGGTGAACGACCTCACCGTTGCCCTGATAAATTCCCTGCAGCCATCCGTGTTCGGGGTGAAGAATTTTAATCGCTTTTCCTACTACCAGGGAAATGACTTCCTTGTTTCCAAGAGCCAATTTACCGCTGCCATCAACGATTTGATAAGTGCCTTGTATGCTATCCATATCCATACCCCTTTCCGTACAAGTGTTTCGTTAACTACAAAGTATATTGAAAATACGGTGCTGAATGATGCGCTGCAAACAGTCAGGTTTTTCTATGCAATCCCATGCTTGAAAAATATATTTTCTTAACATTTAAATTATATCGCATTACCCACAAAAAGACAAACACTCCCATCCTTTCAATTGGCTAGATCTTTATCCAACCGCTCTGTTCGGCTTCCTTTTGATACATGGTGAAATTTTCGCTGCGTGTAAACAAGACGCAGCGAAAGACCAATCGCTCCAAACAAAAGACCGGTAATCAATCCGATCCAATAGCCAAATGCGCCAAGGGACGTATAATTAGCAAGCATGTAGCCGACTGGAAGGCCGATGAGCCAATAGGAAACGAACGCGATGAGGAATACAATATTAACATCTTTATATCCACGTAGCACGCCCTGGATCGGAGCGGCGACGGCATCAGATAACTGGAAGAAAAGCGCGTATATTAGAAATTGCATGGTTAATTCAAGCACTTCAGCATCGGTTGTATACAGTCCAGCGACTTGTTCGTTAAAGAAAAACAGCAGACAAGCGCAAACAAGCGCCATCGTCACGGCCATACCTATCCCAAGATAGCTATACTGTACCGCGTCTTTAAAGCGCCGTGCCCCTACTTCGAACCCAACCGCGATCGTTAGGGCCATCGCAATGCTCATTGGCACCATATACAGACACGACGCGAAATTCATGGCCGCTTGATGCGCTGCGATCGTCACCGTACTGAACTCGCTCATCAAAAGCGTAACGGCCGCAAAAATACTTGTTTCAAAAAAAATCGAAAAGCCAATCGGGATTCCGATCTTGAGTTGCTCTTTCCACGCAGAGAACGCCACGCGGTAAAAGCAGCGAAAGATACGGTAGCTAGCAAACGGGGACATCCGGTGAATAACATATATACTTAAAAACGCGATGCACCAATACGTAATCGCGGATGCATATCCTGCTCCTACCCCGCCGAGACGCGGAAACCCAAACTTTCCGTAAATGAACACATAGTTGAGCGCCACGTTTATGGGCAGCGAAATTAACATGATGAGCATCGTTACACGCGTATAGCCAAGGGCATCAATAAAACAGCGAAACACCATAGATATGAACAGCGGCGCGATGCCAAAGCCAATAGCTATCAGATAATGATAAGCGATATCGCGCACGGTGGGCTCCAGTTCCATCATGTCAAGGATGGGCCTGAGCGTAAACGAACCGGCAATGAAAACAACAATAGACAACGCGAGTGCCAAGTAAGCCCCCTGTATGACTGTGAACGGCATGCGCTCTGTACTTCTGGCCCCGGCTAATTGAGCGATAATCGGTGTTATGGCCAGCATAATTCCGCTTAAGCCTGTATAGACCGGCATCCAGATACTGGAACCAATTGCAACGCCCGCCAGATCATTTGGGCTGGCGTGGCCAGACATGACTGTGTCAAAAAAATTCATCGCATATAGTGATAATTGTGTAATTAAAATTGGAAGCAGAATCACCAGAAGCTGCCGCGTTTTTTCCCTTACAGAATATGTTTCTCTCATCTTTTTTTCTCCTATGTTTATTTTTTGGAATGTCGCAAAATAAACAATGATACAATATCACACAATAACAAATACTGTAAATCAAAACCTTTTACGCACGAAAAAAGAGCATAAAACGAAATATGCCCTTTCCTTACTTTTTTACTTATGTACTTTCCCATTCCTTTTTAGATCAAGCGATTTCATTATAACCATTACAATGCATTTAATCAATACTTTCTATATATACTATTTATTTTATTTTTTAGAAATATTTACATAGGAATAATAGGCTTTCTATTTATCAAGGGATCATTTCTAAAGCAGGAAAAAAGGGTGCCCCATCACCTCTGGGACACCTTCTTCTTCCTCCTGCTAAATTTTGAAGTTGCCGAGCTTGCTTTGCAATGAATGGGCCCGTGCTTGCAGTTCTTTGATAGCATTTGCGCTCTCTTCCATTGACGCTAACTGCTCCTGGGAGCTAGCTGCTATTTTTCTTGTATTCTCAAGGGATTCCGAGGCGATCTGTACCGTTTCTTCCGCCGATGCAGATACTTGCTGAGCACTTGCGGATACCTGTTGTGTTACAGCGGAAACCGCCTGGATTTTTTGTGAAATATCGTCGATGAGACTGAGAATATTTTCAAACGCTTGACCAGCTTCATTTACGACCTCTGTTCCGGCCTGTACTTCCGCCGCCATCTGATTCATCGCTTCCACTGATTTAATCGAATCTTCGCAAATGGCATGCAATGAGCCTGCAATTTTGCTTGCAGAAGCGGCCGATTGTTCGGCAAGCTTGCGCACTTCGTCCGCTACTACCGCGAATCCGCGGCCATATTCTCCAGCGCGGGCCGCCTCAATCGCTGCATTAAGCGCGAGTAGATTAATTTGATCGGCTATGCTCGTAATCAATTCCACTACATGGCCAATTTGGTTTGTGCGCTCGTTTGTTTGCTTTACAAGTACCGTCGAATGGGAAAGTGAAGCAGAAATCGAATCCATTTGCAATACGGCTTTTTGAATCCGATCGTTACCGTCATTCGCTTCCTGTGCCGCTTTGACGGATTGTTCGGCAACAGCAACAGCTGATTCGCTAATGTGCTGGATGCCCGAGGCGATTTCTCCCATAGCTTGTGCGTTCTCTTCCGCAGCTTGCGACACTGTTTGGTTGCCAGATACAATTTCTTCAGTCGCCGCTACCATTTGGTGTGCCATCTCCGTTGTCAGTTGCGCGTTGGCGGATAAGGTCTCGGATGAATCCACCACATGGTTTGATGTAGCCGACAATTGTGAAATCATATCTTTAAGCTGCTGGCTCATATGGTTAAAGCTGGTCGCAAGCTGCCCAAGTTCATCGTTGTTTGCAATTTTTATTTCATCGCGCAAATCGCCAGCTGCCACTTTTTGTGTATGTTGGACGAGGAGCTGTATCGGTTTTATGATTTTTCTCGCTATCGAATAGCCAGCGGCAAAACCGAAAACGATAAGTGCCAGTGTAAGCAAGATGCTAATACCAATAATGTAGCGATTCAACTTCTTGACAAACTCTGCGTTCATATCAATGCCGATGATCATATCCGTTCCCGCAAGACGGGTGAAGACCGATTTATGTACACCATAGCTGTCCTCGTATACCTCGCTAAACTGCACGGTTCCCGGGTTGTCAAACGCTCTTTCCATCCCTGCGGTGAACGTGTAGTCCGCGTTTCGTTTTTCAGCGGCTCCGCTCAGCGCAACGATATAGGCTTTATCTTTTTTTCCGAGCACATACACATATTCGGCACCCATGTCCTGTTTTTGTTCATTTAAGAAAGCCAGCAGGCTAGCATAGGCCGAGTCTGAGCCTGCGTCCGAACGAGTAGCCAGCGTCTTGTCCAAATTCCGCTCAAGTTCCCGGATATTGGTTTGCAGCGTGTTCTCGAACTGGGGCAAAACGTATTGATTAACAATCCACATGGAAAGCTCATAAGAAACAAAGCTGAAGATGATAGATAATACGAGAATGCAACCTGCAAAATAGGCGGTAATTTTTTTACCGAGGGAGCTTTTTGTTTTAAACATAGGTCTTTTCCCTCGCATTTCGCATTGTGTCTACGCATGCCACACGTTTCGCCAAAAATTCAACAATTTCGTCCAACGTTTCTACCGTTGTATAAGGAGAAATCGAAAAAAACTTAGCAGCGTAAACAGGTACACGTTTTGAAACATCGGATGCATCGACTAAGCATTGCCTTGTTGTATCGCCGAAAAACACGTGCTCACGGTGTTTGCCTAATTCTTCAAATATTGGGTAGTTCCATTCGTTGTTCTGTTTAATCTGCTTGCCTGTAAGTTTCCCTGCTCTTTCTTTGTGCCACTCCGCCTGTTCTGGATAAAACCGGAAAGTCGTAATCGGTCCAGGATTATTCTCATTTGTAACAGCCACATTCGAAAAACGGGCCAATAGCCTGTCGCGGAACGCCATATTCACCCGCACATAATTGGCAAGGATTTGGCGGTAGCCATCCACGCCGAACGCCAACAGTGCCGCGTATATCGCGATCGAACTGGCCATACGCGAGCATTCCAGCGTGTAGCTTGTGTGATAACTGCCATAGCCCCGGTTGCCCACATATGGTGTTTCGAACTCATGCAAATCAAGCAGCCCAATATCTTTTCCGTTTTTCACAAGGAACAGGCTCGTAAGATACGGCGTTTGTCCGAGCTTTTGAAAATCGAAGCAGAGACTGTCAGCCAGATGTAAATGCTGCATTTTTTCGCGGATTTGCAGTAAGTTCTCGCACAAAGGCTGTTCGAGTTGAAGCGGATTGCGCGCAAAATCGTAGTCGTTAAACAGGCAATAGAATCCGCCTAGCGCCGAATCGGCGTGGATATGCGCCGGATGGAGCCCGTATCGATTCGTAATTGCATCGGCTGTTTCTTTAATCGCTTTTATATCGTCAATTCCGAATGAATCCGTGGCCCCTGTCGTGGCGACGATGTATATGGGGATACCTCCCTGCTGAATAACACGTTCCATTTTTTCGCGCAAATCATCTGTATTCATAGCGTGCGTTAGCGGATCGGCTTTGACCGTAATCAAATGGTTACTGCCGATGCCGGTCGCCTCCATGGATTTAAAAAGGCTATAATGCGCGTTTTCTGAAGCAAAGCAGTACAAATTGCCAGGCACGCCCTTTTCTTTAGCATCCGGGAATTGCTTGGCGATAGCGAGGCGCAGCCCTGAGAATACGGCTCCTTGCCCGCCCCATGTCGTGTATCCCCATGATTTTGTAGCGTCATAACCCGCCAGTTTGGACATCATGGCGATGACTTTTACTTCTGCCTCCGCGCCAGCCGGTCCGTATACATCCCATAAATTGTTGCCATTTAACAATGTAGTAAGTAAAGAGCCCAGAATACCTGGAATACTTGCCATAGGCAATACATTACTTACGAAATTTCTTGTATGATACGGATGTCCTTTGGCTAACCCGAGAAGTTCTTCAACGACTTTATCCAATGCTATTCCGCGCTCTGGAACCTGCGCGCAGTCTATAATATCCTTGTAAAACTCTCCTGTCCTCTCCTGCATCGATCCTAGTGTTGCGCGTTGTGGGTCTTTCAGGCGATCAAGCCCCTCCACAATGTTTTGCATGAATTGAAGTAGCACCTGCCGACGTTCTTTGTTTCCATCTTCGCTTGGAAACAAAGCTTGTATGTCTTTCATCTTCATGTTTATCCCCCATTCCCTTTGCTTGATTTTCTTATTTTTTTAATACTAAAAGAAAAAGGCCATCCATATTCTTTAGAATAGCCTGTGCCAATATGCAGTACACCCGATTTGTAAACCTTTGATAAGATGATAGAATGCTTTTACTAACGGCACTTATGTGCGCTACAATTTTGGCAACCGGCTGTCATAGTTTTGCAACCTTAGACCCTTGGCTTTACGTCTCTACCTTTCGATAGATTTGCCTTTTTCAGATTAGAATAGGTTGGTTCTACCAGGATTATTTTACTAATATAACTTTATAAATCAACCATCTTTCCTGTTTTTGTATTATTAAAAATATTAAACCGTATCTTGTGAATATGAAGAGAAGCTCATAAAAGTACTAGTTATTTCGGGAGATTTCCTAAGTTCATCGCGGCTTATCAAAACGGAGAACAGAAAAAATAAAAAAGATAACATCCATACATTTTTTATTCATAACCTTTTATTATTTACTCACATAACAATAAAGCCATTCCGTGGATGGGAACGGCTGCTTTGATTACGATGGAAAGGCTATAAATATTGAACGAAGGAGCACTTTCTATAAAACTGATGATTATGTTATGCTTATATAACAGTATATCTTTATATAACACTTAATAAGGAGTTATCCGTTATGCAAATAAAAGTGAACCGGCAGCTTCCTGTTCCGTTGGCCAAGCAAATTTATCAAGCGATTGTGGACCGTATCCAGTCGGAGTTGTTGGAAGAAGGCACACGTCTCCCTTCTGTCCGTGCGCTGGCTAAACAGATTCATGTAAGTTTCATGACAGTCGTTCAAGCGTATGATGCGCTTGAAGAAGATGGATATATTATACGTATTCAAGGAAAAGGCACATTTGTACGGACAAAAGCGGCGGATACAACGCCGAAAAAAGAGCTGCCAAAAAAAGAGTCGCCGTTTGATTGGCAACTGTCGGTTCCCGACTATTTGCCACGAGCGCAGTTTTCACGCTATCACCAGGTATCGGCCCGCTATGAATTTTTTTCTTCTACGATTGACCCCGGGCTTTTGCCAAACCGGTACTTGGAAAAAGAAATTCAGCGCATTCTTGCTGAGGAGCCGAGAATTCTTTCCACGTACAGCGACGTTCAGGGTGACTTGCCGCTGCGTCAAGAACTAACTGTTTATTTACGGGATAAGCAAATTCAAGTAACACCGGAAGAAATTTTAATTACGAATGGAACACAACAGGGCATTGATCTCGTGGCTCGGACGTTTGTCGGCCCAGGGGATATCGTCATTACCGAGGCGCCTACCTACCCTGCGGCGATTGATGTATTCCGCTGGCGCGGGGCTACCATTCTTCCCGTGCCTGTAGATAAGGATGGAATGCGAGTAGATATGCTGGCGGCGCTATGTGAGAAATACAAGCCAAAGCTTATTTATACGATGCCAACCTTTCATAATCCAACCGGAACGGTGATGAGTATCGAGCGACGACGCCAGTTGCTTGACATTGCCTATGAGACACAGAGCATCATCCTAGAGGATGATCCGTGGAGCGAAATTTATTATGAGAATAAGCCCCCGTCTTCGCTAAAAAGCATGGACCCGCTCGGCCATGTGATTTATTTGAAAGGCCTTAGTAAAATACTCGCTCCCGGTTGCCGGATTGGCGTGCTGGTCGCTTCTGGCACAATTTTTCATAGATTGGTCGCAGCTAAAGGCAATATGGATCTTGGCAGCCCGCTATTGACGCAAAAAGCGGTGCTCCCGCTGCTTTATTCGGAACGGATGCGCAACCATGTTAAAAAATTGCGCATTGCTCTGCAACTTCGCCGCGATATGATGATTGAATTGCTGGCGAAGCATATGCCGGAAGGGATTAGCTGGCTTACACCCAGAGGCGGAGTAAATTTATGGCTTTCGCTTCCTCCGCATGTGGATACGGAAGACTTTCTTATGTATGCCAGCAACTATCAGCTTACATTTCTCCCCGGAGCGGCCTGCTATCCGATTGAGTCGAAACACCATTTCCTAAGACTCAGTTTTTCGTTTATGAATGAACCATTGCTTGCAGAGGGCGTTAAAGAATTGTGCCGGGCGACTGCGGCGTTTATTGAGGCGACGGTCACTTACAGAAAAACGCCTGTTGTATAAAAACGGCAAGCGCCCGCCGCTTCCAGCGTTTTCGCTTGCCGTCTTAAGCAATTTTAATTTATTGGGCAACGGCCGCTTCCTGTGTCCGGTACTCCCTGACCATTTCTAAGAAATAAGCGTGCATACGTTTGTCATCTGTAAGTTCGGGATGAAAGGAAGCACAGAGCAAATGCCCTTGGCGGGCGGCGACGATTTCGTCTTTATATCGCGCCAAGATGTCGACTTCTTCCCCTACTTCGCGGATAAGCGGAGCACGGATAAACACAGCGCGGAAATCTTCGGCAATACCTGCCACCGGAAGATCGGTTTCAAAACTTTCGCGCTGGCGTCCGAACGCGTTGCGTGCCACTTTTATATCCATCAGTCCAAGGTGTGTCCAGTCCTGCCCTTCAATTTCTCCGGCGAGAATAATCATTCCGGCGCATGTGCCGAACAAAGGCTTTTTCTGTGCAGAAAATTCTTTAAGCGCTACGTCAAATCCGTACTTTTTCATCAGTTTGCCAATGGCTGTGCTTTCGCCGCCCGGAATGACCAAGCCGTCCAGTTCTGCTAGTTGTTCTACTCTTTTGACGGCGATCGCTTCCGCACCCGCCTGCTCAAGCAGGCGAATGTGTTCAGCGACCGCTCCCTGCAACGCCAGTACTCCGATCTTCATCGCTTACCAGCCCCGTACAGCCATCCGCTCGTTTTCAAGCAGGGACGCTACATCAATCCCTTTCATTGGGTTGCCCAAACCTTTGGACAGATGGCCGATTAATTCGTAATCTTCGTAGTGTGTTGTCGCCTCGACGATCGCGCGCGCAAATTTTTCCGGATTTTCGGATTTAAAGATACCGGAACCTACGAATACTCCATCGGAACCAAGATGCATCATAAGGGCCGCATCCGCCGGCGTGGATACGCCACCTGCAGCAAAGTTTACGACCGGTAATTTGCCTGTATCATGTACTTGCTTTAACAGTTCATACGGCGCACCGAGCGCTTTTGCTTCCGCCATCAGTTCATCCTCGGACATGCTCGCTACTTTGCGAATTTGGCTCTGCATCATACGCTGGTGACGAACCGCTTCCACGATGTTGCCTGTGCCAGGCTCACCTTTTGTTCGGATCATGGATGCACCTTCGCCGATACGGCGTAGCGCTTCCCCGAGATCACGTGCTCCGCAAACGAATGGAACGGTGAATTCGCGCTTGTTAATATGGAACACTTCATCTGCCGGAGTTAACACTTCGGATTCGTCGATGTAGTCTACGCCCAACGCTTCTAGCACCTTTGCTTCCACGAAGTGACCAATGCGCGCTTTCGCCATCACCGGAATGGAAACAGCGTTCATAACTTCTTCTATGATTGTCGGATCTGCCATGCGCGCTACACCGCCTGCTGCTCGAATATCCGCCGGTACGCGTTCAAGCGCCATAACCGCAACCGCGCCAGCAGCTTCCGCGATGCGCGCCTGTTCAGCATTTACGACGTCCATAATTACGCCGCCTTTTTGCATTTCTGCCATTCCGCGTTTTACGCGTTCTGTTCCTTGTTGTGCCATACTAATTCCTCCTGCCTTTTTCTTAAAATTATAATTGTCATAATGCTTTATATAACACTTAACTTTCTATATAGAGTGTTATGTATATCTCTTTTTCACAAATTGATTGTAGCGCGCATGTGTATATAACAGTCAACCAAAGTGTATAACACTTTCCTAAAAAATTGATACTTAACCGAAAAATCGTAAAAAATAAACTTATCATGAACCTGTTTTGAAATAATAAGATCGGTATTATAATGAATGATGTAGTCGAAGCATTTATGCTTATATTTTGTATCTATATACATCTGACGTAAGCTCTTTTCATAGCTTATGGTAAAAATTAAAGCGATGGACCCTCTCATTACAGGACAAATTGTATATACATAAAACTTTTATATAAGGTGTGCAATCAATATGGAAAAGAAATATGTAAAAGATTCAAGAGTCGTAAAAACAAGCATCGTTCTTCCTCCTGACACGAATCAACATGGTACGCTGTTCGGAGGAAAATTAATGTCTTATATTGATGATGTGGCCGCACTATCGGCGACCCGTCATGCCCGCATGCCAGTCGTGACAGCGTCCACTGATTCCGTTGATTTTCTTCACCCTATTAATCCTACGGATTCTGTATGTGTGGAATCGTTTGTTATTTCCACAGGCACAAGCTCGATGGAAGTGTTTGTGAAAGTGATTTCGGAAGGATTGTATACTGGTGAACGAAAAATTGCCGCTACTGCTTTTTTGACGTTTGTGGCGTTGGACGAGAACAAAAAGCCAGTGCCTGTACCGGGCGTGATTCCCGAAACAGAAGAAGAAAAAAAATTGCATGAACGCGCGGCGCAGCGCGCGCAGATGCGCAAGATGAGACGTGAAGAAAGCAAGCGGCTCGCCGAGTTTTTGACAACGAAAAAACCCTGGGAGTAGAAAAATGAAAAACTTGCGGGTATGCCCGCAAGTTTTTCACTACCTAGATACGCTTTATCCTGAATCTTGAATCATCAACAGTCTGCCTTATTCAAAAACATTATTCTTTGCTACTCTCCAGAGCCGCCTTCAACATTTCGCCCAGATTAGCCGTTAATCCTTCACTGCTGCTATACTTCTTAAGCAATGCACGTTCCTGGCGCTTGTTCATTTGAGCCCCTTTTTTGTCTTCCAGCATCTCTATTACATTGCACGCTTTGCACTGCAAAAATTTTCCTGCCTTTCCGGTACGAATCTCCATTTTTTTGTGGCATTGCGGACAACGTTTGTTGGACAGTTGTTTTTCCGCGGAGCGGCGGTAACCGCATTCACGATCCGGGCACACCAGCATCTTGCCGCGTTTTCCTTTGATTTCCCGCAGGTTCTGGCCACATTCCGGACATTTAGAACCGGTCACGTTGTGCGGCTTGTATTCGACATCGCTTTGGGTAATTTCTTTTACAAGCGCTGCCGCCTGACGGCGAATTCCAGAGAGAAAATGTTTCGCGTCCCCTTTGCCGCGTGCAATATTTTCCAATTGACGTTCCCATTTGGCTGTCAATTCCGGCGATCTCAATTCGTTTGCGACGAGCTCAATCAACTGCAATCCTTTTTTTGTCGGAAGCAGGCGGTTTCCTTGACGCTCAATCGTATCTATATTCAGCAACTTTTCGATAATATCGGCGCGCGTCGCTGGAGTACCGAGATTGTTTTTCTCCATTCTGGCAAGCAAATCGGACTCTGTGTAACGAAGCGGCGGTTTGGTAAGGTGACTGTGAATCGCGCTGTGCTTGACAGTCACACTATCCCCTTCATGCAACGATGGAAGCATTTGTTCCGCAGGTTCATCCTCTTCTCTGTCTTCGTTGGAAGAGGACGAATCTTTTCCGTATACTTCTTTCCAGCCGGTGTCTTTGACCGTTTTTCCCGTGGCATAAAACTCTTCACCTGTCACATCAATCGTTATCTGCACGCTTTCATAGCGGTGCGGTGGATAGAACAACGCGATAAAACGACGTACAATCAAGTCATACAATTTTCGCTCATCATTCGTTAAGTCGTTTAGGCGTACCGGCTCTTCTGTCGGAATAATGGCATGGTGATCGGTCACTTTGCTGTCATCGACAATACGTTTGGTAATGCGCAGCGATTTTTGTTTCAGCAGAGGACGCACCAATTGCGCGTACGGCCCTACTTCAATACTTTCCAAACGACTTTTTAACGTCGGTACCATATCGGTTGTCAAATAGCGCGAATCCGTTCGCGGATAGGTGACCAGCTTGTGATGTTCATAGAGACGTTGCAAAACATTCGCTGTATGTTTGGCAGAAAAGCCGTATCGTTTGTTGGCGTCGCGTTGCAGTTCGGTCAAATCATATGCCAGCGGTTGCGGCTCTGTTTTTTCGCTTGTTTTAACCCGTATTACTTTACCGGTTTGTCCAGAGACTTTTTGATCGATCGCTTGTGCCGCCTCTTTTTTAAAAATGCGGCTATTTTGGTTCATGCCTGAGCGCCACATACCTGAGAATGCACCAAAGTCCACTGTAAGCGTCCAATATTCGGTCGGCTTGAACTTTCTGATTTCCTCTTCACGTTGAATGATCATTGCCAGCGTTGGCGTCTGTACCCGGCCCGCAGCCAATTGAGCGTTATATTTTGTGGTGAGCGCCCGTGTGACATTCAGACCGATAAGCCAGTCAGCTTCCGCACGGCAGACGGCTGATTCGTACAAACTATCATATACCGAACCTGGTTTTGCGTTTGCAAATCCTTCGCGTATAGCTTTGTCTGTCTGCGAAGAAATCCAGAGGCGCTTGAACGGTTTCTTCCACTTGATCATTTCCATAATCCAGCGAGCTACAAGTTCCCCTTCCCTTCCAGCGTCCGTTGCAATAATAAGGTCTTTAATGTCTTTTCGTTTCGCAAGCTGGGAAATCGCCCGGAACTGATGCGAGGTTTCTCTGATGATCTTAAGCCGCATACGCTCGGGTAAAATCGGCAAATCTTCCAGCTTCCACGTTTTATACTTCGGGTCGTAATCCTCTGGCTCTGCCAATTCGACCAGATGGCCAAGCGCCCAGGTAACGATATATTTTGGGCCTTCCATATAGTTTTTATGTTTCTGATTGCAACCAAGCACGCGGGCGATGTCTTTCCCTACGCTCGGTTTTTCAGCTAATACTAACGTTTTCATATTTTCCCACCCGTGTCTTTTTTCATATTCATAAAAAAGAAAAGCCTTCTGTCTGAAAAGAGAAGACTGTACATACTCGCGATCTATCCTCCAGCACACTCGATGCTTCATGTGGTGATCTAGCTTCTATCTTTCCACTGCACCACATTTTGTAAAGAAATGCCAAAACAGCAAACGTACAATATACAAACCCATGATTATTATAGGTTCTACGCAACTTTTTTGCAAAATTTAATTTTTCATATACAAAAAGCTATCCTTTCTGTACCATTTCACAGAAAAGATAGCTTATAGACAGACGAAAAATACTCTGTTGCTGAGTGAATACGTTTGTTGTTATTTTGCAAAACGCTCAATATTGGGAGAACATATTTTTTTACTCTACTACTGCCCTCGCCAAGTGCACATGTTTACTTGCATAATAGCCGTCCGTTCGACTCTGAAAATAGCGTTCTTGGATATCGGATGGGCTTAAGTTCTCATGAAGACGGAGCCCTAAACTTTTCAGTTCAAAAGCCAGTGTTGACGGGTCAAAGGTCGTTTTGATCGGCTCGCCTATCTTTCGTAAATCCTCCTGCATCTCTTTCATATGTGGAGTAGCTTCTTCTGGTACAAAGTAATCGAAAATAACCGCACTGCCCACGGGGGCAATATCGGTAATGGAACGCAGCGTTGCGAACACTTCGTTTCGAGTTAAGTACATTGTGACACCTAGCCAACTAAAAAAACTTTTAGTCTGCACGTCATACGAAGTTCCCTTGAGTGCATCAGCCAAACTCTCCTTTGTGAAATCTACAGGTACAAAGTGAAGGTTTGATGGGATTTCCCACTCTAATTCAGCCAGTCGATTAAGTTTGAAGGCTTGTGTGGCCGGATGGTCAACTTCAAATACCTGAACCTTACTTAGAAGATCTGGACGACGAAAAGCAAAGGTATCCATCCCAGCCCCGAGTATCACATACTGCTTCACCCCTTGTTTTATAGCCTGCTCAAGGTTATCTTCCGTATATCTTGAACGGCTAAGAACATTAGGTAACCCCATGGCTTGCAATAAAGACGGCAAGGGATTTGTCGCCTGGTCGGAGCATGTCGAGTTACTTTCGGGAACATTAATCTGGAGAACCCTAGAAAATCCTTGTTCAATGAGTGCACGTCTTTCCTCTGGTATCAAACGATAGGCTAGAAAGTCATCAAAAATTTTTGGGGTATCATTCATAGCATGGTAGGCACGTAAGTAGGCGGTCATTATTGCAGTAAGACTGACTTGGTTTTCTTTCATTTAAATATCCTCCTTTTAGAGTCTATCTCCTTAAGAACTGAGAGATAACATCTAAAAAGAAGTATACCAAACCCACCCCCTTATGTAAATTATTAAAATTTTATAATATCATAAAAATAAAATTTTGTAAAGGTTTCATTTCGAGAAATCGCCGAGAAGAGGCCCCATTGTTAAAAGCAAGCAAAAAACGGGGCCTTCCCAGCTTACTTATAGGAAAACCCCTCTTGTTTTATTCTTTAAAATCTACTTATGAAGATTAGGCATATTCTCCAGTTTAAGAATTATCTTATAAATGTAAGCGTTAACAAAATGATGCAGAACCATAATCGTTCCGAATCGGTCTTCACTAAGAAGCATCAAGGTCTTCCTTCTTGTACTGTATACCATTCCAATCATTAGCGTTAATCCTATGCTTAACCTTAATCTGATAATACACTAACAGAATGACTAACCAACCGATTCCCCCAAATACGGAGATTCTCGTTAAAGGGGAAGTTGCAATCGCCAAAAAGGCTATAACTAACATTAGCAGACCAATAATTGGTAAAACAGGCCATAGAGGCATCCCAAATTGGAGGATTTTCTTTTCTTTGTTGGCCCGATGTCTGAAAACCAATTCGCTCACTAAGATCGTACCCCATGTCCATAGTGAAGCAAAAGCAGAAGCACTCGTTATCCAAACATACACATTTTCAGGTGCCAAATACGTAATGACAACTCCTATAGAAATCATTGCTGCCGTCATCCAAACCGCTATATGAGGCACTTGATTCCGATTCAGCTTAGTAAATTTGGGAGAATATAGTCCCTTACATGCCATACCATAGAGCATTCGGCTACCGCCATATACACCAGTATTACAAGAAGAAAGGGCAGATAAAATGATAATCAAATTGACAAGCCCTGCAGCTACTGGAATACCAATTTTCGTAAACATTAGAACGTAAGGACTTACGTTGCTCTCAAGTATGTAAGTCCATGAAAATGCGCTCAACGCAATCAAAATAGACCCAATATAGAAGAAGGAAATCCGAATCGTCACGGAGCGGAAAGCTTTGCGCATCGTCTGTGCAGGATCATGGGATTCTCCTGCTTCAACACCCAGCGTCTCAATTCCACTATAGACTTGTACAATCAGCGAAATCGTCGCAAAAACCCCTGGCCAGCCATGCGGAAGGAAACCACCATTTACCCAAAGATTGGTTAAGCCAACAGCGTATCCATCATTGAAAACTCCCGTAAGGATGATCAGTCCGCCGAAGATCATAAATACAACGATGGCGAAAATTTTCAAAACAGCAAACCAATATTCTACTTCACCGAAAATTCGTACGGCAAGCATATTAGAGAGAGTAAAAAGAATAAGCCCAATCAGCCCAGGTATCCACGCCGGAAAAGTTGGAAACCAATATTGTACTAAACTTCCGATTGCAGCAAGTTCAGACATGACAGTGGCTATCCAATAAAACCACCACATTCCCGCTGTCAAGAACCCCATCCGGACACCCAGAAGATCCCCGGCGTAATGACTAAATGAGCCGGCAACAGGGTTTTCTACGGTCATTTCACCAAGTGCTCGCATGACAATGGCAGCAAGCACACCGCAAAGGATGAAAGTGATTAATACCCCTGGACCAGCCAATTTTACAGCCGTAGTAGATCCGTAGAATAAACCTACCCCAATTACCCCTCCAATTGCCAGCATTTGAATTTGACGATTTGATAGGCTGCGGTTAAGTCCATGTGACTCAGTTGCTTGAATTTGTGATTCTTTTTCAACCATTGACACAGATAGCATCCTCCTTTATCAAAATACAAATTTGAATCCTGATAGGTCAGCTGTCCCTTTTACGAATATGGTAGAATCAACTCTTTTTTTTGTAGAAAAGAAATGAAAAATTTGGTATACTATAGATACATATCCATATATTCTTAAATCTTGAAAACTGAATTATAAATTATATAGGGTTGGTTAGAGGAAACGGTCTGACCGTAAATTGATTCCTGTGAAAAAGCAACTTTTCCGAATGCAGCTTGTACACTGCTTATCCTCATGCTATCTGTAAGTACATCATAAATTCTAAAAAAGCATGTTTTACGGGAATGGAGATTGTCACGAGAGCATCCACCTTGCTTAAGCATCTTTTATTCTGTTCAAACAAGGTGGATTTCTACTCCGTTTTATTCATTAATTATGAATGATATGTTTTACAGTGTCCTCTTTTAATTATCATTACTTAGCACAGTTGATACAAAACAGTCTTTACCGTATCTACTACAAAACGCAAATCTTCTTCTGTTGAAGAAAGTGGTGGGGCAATAATTAGTACATTATTATATCCTGGAACCGTATCACCATTTCGGCCAATGATTAATCCTTTATTTTTGCAAGCAGCGATAATAGCTCCCATAAATTCTTCTGAAACCGGAGTTTTTGATACTTTATCTTCCACCAATTCAATACCGTATAAGAATCCCACTCCACGAACTTCTCCTACTTTATCTAGCTCGATTAAATCATGTAATTCGCCTAAGATGGTTTTGCCTAATTGCGACACACGCTCTACAATGTTTTCGTTTTCTATAATTTCAATGTTTTTAAGTGCTACCGCGCATGATGCGGGATGTCCGCCGTACGTAGAAATATGGCGCAAATGATTGTTCGAGCCATTTTCTTTGAATTTTTCGTAAATTTTAGAACTCACAGCGGTAGCTCCCAAAGGAAGGTATCCACTTGTCAGCCCTTTTGCCATTGTTACAATATCCGGTTGTACACCTTCCGAATGCATAAATCCAAACATTTTACCTGTTCTACCAAATCCGGAAACAACCTCATCTACTATTAGAAGAACATCATATTTCTTACAAATTTCAGCAACACGTTTTAAGTATTCGTTGGATGGGATGATGACACCACCGCCAGAGATGAAAGGTTCAAGAATAACACCGGCTACCGTATCAGCACCTTCCCAATTAATGACCTGCTCAATATAGTCAGCTGCCAAAAGGTCAGAATTTTTCGCGTTCTCTCCAAATAAAGAACGATAGCTGTACGGTGGTGGAACATGGATGAATCCTGGAACGGCAGGATCGTATTTCATTCTTCGATTAGCTTGGGCTGTTGCACTCAACGCACCGAGAGTTGAACCATGATAAGCGCGATATCTGGATATAAATTTGTATTTTCCTTGGTTTCCATTTTGTGTATGATACTGACGAGCAATTTTAAATGCAGTTTCATTTGCTTCTGAGCCACTATTTGAAAAAAAGGTTGTGTAAGAGCCTTGAAGAAGTTCACTAATTTTAGTTGATAATTGAATAGCTGGAATATGACTAAGGGTTAGCGGAAAATAAGATAAGTTCATCATTTGTTCATAAGCAGCATCCACAATTTCTTTGCGGCCGTGTCCTAGATTTAGGCACCATAGCCCCGATACGCCATCCATGTATTTGTCTCCGTTAATATCGGTAAACCAAGCTCCCTCCCCTTTCGTTGCAATCATTGGGCTTGCTTTCTCATTATAGCGGGACATAGCATGCCATAAATGCTCTTTGTCTTGCTCAATAAGTTTGTTTGTTTTCAGCTCTGTTTGCATAATGCAGCCTCCTCGTTATCTTTTATTTGAATCAAAATAACTAAATAGTTACAGGAGTATTACATAAAACAGAATCGATCGAATAATACTCGTACCCGTGCGCATCAGCAACTGCCTTGTACGTTATTTTTCCGTCAATTACATTAAATCCTTTCGCTAAAGGCTTGTTGTCCAAAGCTGCTTGCTTATATCCTTTCCCTGCAATTTGTAACCCATAAGGAGTCGTTACATTCGTTAAAGCGATTGTTGAGGTACGCGCAACAGCCCCGGGCATATTTGCTACGGCATAGTGAAGTACTCCATGCTTCTCATACGTAGGATTGCTATGTGTAGTGGTACGATCAATTGTTTCAATGGAACCCCCTTGGTCAACGGCTACATCAACAATAACCGAACCTGGTTGCATTGTTTTGACCATTTCTTCAGTTACTAGTCGTGGCGCACGCGCGCCCGGTATAAGAACAGCTCCAACAAGCAAATCCGCTTTCATTACTGCCTCTGCAATGTTATAGTTGTTTGATATTAATGTCTTTAAACGTCCTTGGAATTGATCATCCAGCTGACGAAGGCGAGCAGGATTAATATCCAACAGCGTAACATTCGCCCCCAGACCGATGGCCATCTTTGCCGCATTCGTACCTACAACACCACCACCGATAATGACAACTTCTGCCGGCGCTACTCCTGGTACGCCACCAAGCAAAACACCTTTTCCACCTTTGGATTTTTCCAAGAATTGAGCTCCAATTTGAATAGACATACGCCCGGCTACTTCACTCATCGGAGTCAGCAGTGGAAGAGTTCCATTATCCAGCTGAATCGTTTCATAAGCAATCGCAATAACTTCATTATCTATAAGAGCCTGCGTTAATTCAGGTTCCGCAGCTAAATGTAAATACGTATATAAAATCAAACCTTTACGAAAAAATCGATATTCCTCAGGAAGAGGTTCTTTTACTTTAACAACCATTTCAGCTGACCAAGCTTCTTTAGGTGTATGAACTATTTTTGCTCCTGCAGCCACATAATCATCATCCGTAAACCCACTGCCTAATCCCGCTCCAGTCTCTACCCATACTTCATGACCATTATCTCTGTATGCGCTTACAGAAGCAGGAGTCATCCCTACACGGTTTTCGTTGTTTTTAATTTCCTTTGGAACACCTATGATCATCCTTTATCCTCCTTCTATGAAAAGTACACTTCATTTTAAAATCCAAACCCGATCTTGATTGGTAAGCCCAGCAGCATTCGCTTCATCTGTGTCAATATGAAATTCCAGACGATAATCAGCACTTACTCTAATTTTCACATCGCTAAAGATAACCCCTCTCTTCGTTTGCGATACGACGTGCACCTTTTCCCTATCATGAACTTGAAACTGCCGGGCATCTTCTTCAGACATATGAATATGTCTGCTTGCAATAATTGCCCCTTCTTTTAAATAGATCGAGCCTTTGGGGCCAATGATCGTAATTGGACTACTTCCGGCAAGATCACCTGAATCCCTAATTGGGGGGGAGATCCCCAAACGATGGGCATCGGTTAGGGATACTTCCACTTGTGTAGTGCAGCGAGCGGGGCCCAGTATTCTTACCTTATCTATAGTGCCTTTAGGTCCAGCAATCATTACGCTTTCCTTTGCCGCAAACTGACCAGGCTGGGACAATTCTTTATGGATCCTTAGTTGATATCCTTTTCCAAACAAAATATCGATATGATCAAGGGAAAGGTGAACATGTCTGGCTGATATACCTACAGGAATCGTATTTAGCTCCAATTGATATGCTAAAGATTCTGTAAGGTTTTTGTTACTTTGTTCTATTATTTTCCTCATCATACCCCATCCCTTTCCCATTTCCTTACACTTATATATAAATTTACTTTGAAGCTTCGACATTTCCCCTCACTCCATGAACGAATGTCGATGTATGATGATGAGCCATTTGCTAGAGAACAACGTAACATTACCAGTTTCTATAATCTAAGTGTGCGTATTTTTCTAACAAGCGAACTGGCATTCTTAACGCATCTTTTCTAAATGGAGGAGCTAATTGCGTGCCATCTACTTGAATATCAATAACCGTAGGCTTATTCGATTCAATCGCTTCTTGAATTACGGCCCCTAACTCATCGGCTTTCTCAACTCGAATACCGACAGCACCCATAGCACGTGCCACTTCAGCAAAATCAGGGTTATCAATATCAGCTCCAACAAAGCGACTGTTATAAAAGTCAACCTGATTTTTCTTTTCCGCGCACCATGCTCCGTTATTAAAGACGCAGGCCACAACCGGTATCTTCTCCTCTACTGCTGTGCTTACTTCATGTAAGCTCATACCCCATGCTCCATCGCCGACAATCGCAACAACCGGGCAATCCGGTCTAGCAATTTTAGCCCCCAAAGCTGCCGGATACGCAAAGCCTGTATTGCCAAATGTAAGAGCTGCAATATGTTTCCGACCCTCATTAAATTTGAGATACGCATTGGCTGTAGAAGAAACGTTTCCAATATCTGTTGTCACAATTGCGTTTTCAGGTAACACTTTTGTAAGTTCTAATAGAGCTCTGCGAGGATTAATCGGATTTCCTTCTACCATAGCCAGATCAATTAACTCTTGTTCCCATGCCTGTTTTTCATTTGCAACTTCTAACAAGCGATCGCGATCTTCTTTTCGGTTTGGCGCAATTTCTCTTAAGCGTTTCATAATTTCTTCACTAGCCGCCCGTGCATCCCCGATAATTCCCACTTCAATCGGATGTGTACGCGCGATATTCCGTGGATTAATATCTATTTGAATGATTTTTGCTGTCTTCGGGAAATAATCAATGTCATAACAAGGCAGCGTTCCGAATACGGATAGACGTGTGCCAATCGCCAGCACAACATCCGCTTTCGCCAAAGTCCTCATCGCTGCTTTGGAACCCATATATCCGATTGGTCCAACAGCTAAAGGATGATTAGCCGGGAATGCATCGTTATGCATATATGAAACCGCTACCGGTGCTGTTAAGTATTCGGCAATGGCTTTCACCGCATCAATCCCATCGGAGTCAACCGTACCCCGACCAGAAATGATAACGGGATTTTTCGCTTCTATTAACAATTGGACTGCTCTTTCCAGCGATTCCGGTGCTCCGCATCCACGAGCATCGACACGATATTGATGAGGCTCAAGAATTTGGTCTTCCAGTTCACCATAGAAATAGTCACGAGGGATATCGAATAAGACGGGCCCCCGTTCAGCATACGCAATACGGAATGCTGTTCGTAAACAATCAGCGACCCGACTTGGATGTGTAACACGTACTGTCTCTTTTGTAATCGCTTTAAAAACAGAGACCTGATCACATTCTTGGAAACCGTCCCACCCAATAGTGGGAGTTCCTGCAGAAGGAGAAATAACAACCATAGGAGTATGAGCTTGATAAGCAGCTGCTACCGAAGTTACCATATTGGTAATTCCAGGACCATTTTGTCCAATGACAACCCCAGCTACCCCGCTAATACGGGTATATGCATCTGCCATGTGAGCTGCGCTTTGTTCATGTCGAACCCCGATAAAACGAATACCTGCCGTAGGAAGTAAATCTAACATATCCATGAAAGCGGAGCCTAAAATTCCGTTAATATGGGTAACTCCCTCAGCTACCAAGGTTTCTACGATTGCCTCGCTTGGTGTCATTTTTACTTTTGTTCCTGTTTTGATTTTTGATTTTACCTTTTCCATGATTTCATTCCTCCTCTGAATTGATAGAATGACTATTTATTTTTTGTCATATGTACTGGAGCTAACATCATGACATCCGTACTAGTATTTATACATCATGATGTCAGTACCAGTTGTTATCGTTATTGTATCCCCTGTTAAAAGTTAAGTCAATACATTATTTTAAATTTTTAAAAATATAGATCTATTTTAAAATATCAGACTTTTTATATTGTACTTTCCTTTATCTATCCAATCACAACAAATGTTACTCCTATTACAATCGTGCTTGCCGCTATAATACGTTTCCACCCATATCCTTCCCGTAGAAAATAAATGCCAAATATCGTTCCGATTAAAATGCTAAGCTCCCGGATAGGAGCTACATAACTAATAGGGGCTAAAACCATAGCACTAAGAACCAATATGTAGGCTAATGAATTGAGAATCCCTACCCCAATAGCTTCCCTCCGGTGTGTTTTCCATTCATAACATATACCTGCCCAGGACTGCAAGGCAACGGGAGTCAGCACTATAAAACGTCCCAGTGTGGTTAAGTAATCCAATAATAAAGGAGGGATTAAAAGATAGCTTACCACATACTTATCCCACAATGTATATGCAGCAATAATCATACCTAAAAATAATCCATAATGAATCGCTGATAAAGCCTTGGTGTCCTTGAATATTGTAAAACCTCCCGTCAAAAAAAAGACGCTGCCTACAATTATTCCGGTACCAATAAATGCAAGCATAGAAGGTTGTTCGTTAAATAATAAAATAGCCATGATGGTTACAAGCATTGGACCAAGTCCACGTGCAACAGGATAAACCAAAGAAAAGTCACTTTTTGTATATCCTTTTTGCAAAATGACAAAATACAAAAGATGAAGAAAAATACTACCTAATACATACACAAAACTCGTATTTTCTCCCGTATACGGTTTTAAAAAAAGAAAGATACATACAATTGGTGTATAAATAACAGTCCCAATAGCAGTAAAAAGCCATACAAATGCGATTCCTCCTTCTGCGCGCTTAGATAAAAAATTCCATGTAGCATGAAGAAACGCTGAAACTAAGAGAAGCATGACAGCTATATACGACATAACAAACGCCCCCTTCATACAAATGACTTTCTAGTATAACAAAAAAGCCCACCTATTCGGGAAATAAAAATGAGTTATACCGAACAAAGTGGACATATAAACTCAAACTAGCAGGTTCGGTTTTCGTGACATCTTCATTACAAAGGAATACATATCAGCACGAAAGAATCCTTTATAATACTCTACAAGGTTGCCATCTGGATCTGTAATCATGCGCTCGGTAATCAACAAACAAGTAGATTCTGTAACACCTAAATGTTTTGCCTCTTCCTTGGGCAAATAACCACATGTAATAATTTGTTCTGCCTCCCAGAAATGAATGCCTAGTTCCCCTTCCAACACATCGTATAAAATGGTTTTATTTAAATCGTATTGCGCTAATTTCTCACCAATTTCCATAGGATAGTAATGATTCTCAATTGCAATAGGGACATTATCTTTTAATCTCAAACGTTTAATATAATAAGATTCATCATGGAAACCACTCACGTTTTCGATATTCTCAGGCGTAGAAACAATTCCGCTATCTAACAGCTTAATGTCCATCTTTTTAATCGTTTCAGTAAAACTAGTTATCCGCAACCATTCTTGTACAGGCTTAAGCGATACAAACGTTCCTTTGCCATGTTTTTTTTCTAAAATTCCTTCGCGAACTAAAGCGGAAACTGCTTCCCTAACCGTACTTCTACTAACAGAGTACATTTCCATTAGTTCCCTTTCACTTGGGATTTTTTCCGTATACTGTCCCTGCAATATCTGATTTTCTAATATATTTTTTAACTGAACATGCAATGGTATCGGATTTTTAGCATCTAGCTCCATAAACATCCCTCCATATTCAAAAAATTTCAACTCATCATGACATAGGTACCAATTTATAACTCCATTATACAAATGATAAGTAAAACAATCAATTTTCATTTGTCTCTGTTATAAAACAAAAACGCTTCATTCTATCTTCAATTTCATCGCGTACACGTTGGAACACGTCCCACTTCTCTTCCTCTGTCCCGGTAGCTTTGGCTGGTTCGTCAAATCCCCAGTGTTCACGCTTCACATGAGGAGGAGTCACCGGACATTTATCATTTGCATCGCCGCAGAGAGTTATCACATAATCAGCTTTATTTAATAATTCTGGAGCAATAATGTCGGAGGTCTAAGGCGAGGGAGCAAGTCGATGGTTCCGTTGTTCTGGACAATAGTGAACAAGTAGGTAACCCCTGAACAAATTCCCTGGAAAGGCTTTAAAGATGTCGTCAATCTTTATTCCATTGATGAGGGAACCGACGACAGATGAAAAGCCATCTGCGATTATAATACAGATGGCTTTGTTATAGGACCTTTAAAAAAACTTGAACAATTTCAATTTTATCCCACAAATCTTTTATGTTTTTATTGTCAAAAATGTTTTCTAGTAATTCGTTATATGTTGCACTTTCTGTTTCCAGGCCATCAGAACTTACGAGAATCCAACCCTGTTTAGTTCTACTTAGGTAATAGGTTACTCCATTATAAATAAACTCGAATTCTCGTCCAATTTGCAAATCTCTTTTCATATCATTATAGCTATATTCTTCTTTGTACAAGTTTACCATCTTTTTTTCTATCTTTTCAGGTGGTTTTTTTATTATTCATTATTCAGAGATTATACGTTTTGCAACATCCTCCATCAAGTTAAGAACATGATATAAAAAGGCAAAAAAATGACCATCCTTATTTAGTGCGAATCTAAAAATGAAAGGATGGTCTTTACTTTGTCTTTCCCTACATTAATCGCCCCAAAAAATAGATTGGATACCTTAACTAAATCAAACTGCCTCCATCAATATAGATTGTCTGCCCTGTAATATAGTTAGAAGCATCAGAGGCCAGCAGCACAACCACACCTGACAAATCGTTCACTTCCCCCAAGCGCTTGATTGTTACTGAGGAAAGGATCTTGTTATAAAAAGACGGATTAGCCAGCTCTTCTCTATTCATATCCGTTTCAATATATCCCGGTCCGATGGCATTGACCTGGATGTTATAGCGAGCCCATTCTTTAGCCAGCGCTCGCGTTAAATTAATCACTCCAGCCTTGCTCGCGCAGTACGGAGCAATGGCAATGGCTCCTGCTGCCCCGGCAACGGAAGCCATATTGATAATTTTTCCTCCATTCTGCTGTTTCATCACCTTTGCAACGGCCTGGGAGCAGAAAAAGACCCCTTTTAGATTGGTATCGACGACCTTGTCCCAATCCTCTTCTGTCACTTCAAGAGCAAATTTTGTGAGCCCGATTCCCGCGTTATTGATCAGGATATCGATCCGGCCAAATTCTTTTTTCACCATTTCTGCCATCCGATGCAAACCGGCAATGTCTTGGACATCAACCGCTAAAGCAAGGGACTTGCGGCCCATTCCGCGAATCTTCTCAGCCACCAATTCTCCTTCCTCTGCTTTGCGGCTTACAACCACCACATTTGCTCCATGCTGAGCGAGCGCTAAAGCCATCCCCGCTCCCAAACCTTTGCTGCCTCCTGTCACGATGGCCACCCGGCCCGTCAAATCAAACGTGTTCACGGATTCTCCTCCTCTATCGAGTTGTTTCAATGCTTGACCTTTATGTGATTAGCCAACCTTTATCACTCAAAACATCGAAAGGATGATCGATTTAGCAGTATAAAACCTTTCAGAAAAACAAACAGTAAAAAAAGACGCTTTTTGAAAGGATGAGATGTATGCAGGACACGTATGACGCGATTGTGGTGGGAGCCGGGCCATCCGGATCGGTTGCTGCTTATATAATGGCGCGTGGTGGTTTGAAAGTATTACTGCTGGAGAGGGGAACGTATCCGGGCAGTAAGAATATGTTCGGCGGTACGATTTATGCCGTGCCGACCGCTGAAATTTTCCCAGAGTTTTGGGAAGAAGCGCCATGGGAACGTGCTGTCACAACAGAATATTTATATTTTCTTGATGACAATTCTGCGTTTCAAATCGGATTTACAAACCAAACCTACGGAAAGCCACCTTATAACAAACTGGTCGTTCACCGTGGTAAGTTTGACAGTTGGTTGGCACAGAAAGCGGTAAGTGAAGGGGCAGTATTGCAAACTCATTCACTGGTTACTCGATTGTTATACTCGGAACACCGATTTAGTAAGGGAAGAGTCCAAGGTGTTGAGCTGGATAATGGACAAAAATATTATGCTGATATTGTCATCTTGGCCGAAGGAATTAACGCATTCTTGACAAAACAGGCCGGCCTGCGTTCCGATATTCCTGCCGAGACAGTGAAGCTATATGTAAAGCAGGTATTCCGTCTGCCTCGTGATATTATGGAAGAGAGATTTCATCTTGATGGTGATGAAGGAGCAGTATATGGATTTGTCGGATACCCGACTGCAGGCATCATTGGGAAGGCTGGCATCTGGTTAGGCAAAGAAACACTAGGACTTATCGTCGGTGGCTTTTTAAATCAGCTAGCGCAGAAAAGGATGAGCCCTTATGAACTTTTGGAACGCACGAAGCGCCATCCGATGATTAGCCGCCTGCTGCGTGGTGCGGAGCCGATTGAGTATGCGGCACACATGATTCCAAAAGGCGGCTTTAAAATGATTCCGCAGCTTTATGATCATCATTTGCTCGTCGCAGGTGATGCTGCGACAATGGTCAGCGGCAGGCGCGGGACGGATTTAGCTATGTTATCAGGCAAGATGGCGGCGGAAATCGCCTTACAGGCACATGCCAAAGGCGATTTTAGTCAGAAGATTTTAGCTGGATACGGATGGAAAATTAACGAGAGCTTTTTTATGAATGATATTCGCGCTAAGAAAAATTATGATAAGTATGTAAAGAAGTATCAGGACAGCGATTATTTAATCAGCCGGGCGATGAACGAGTTTGGCTCAGCATATTTTCGTGTCGATATGAGTGCTGAGCAGGATAAAATGAAAAGAATTCAACAAGAATTGAAGCAAATGCAACTTCCCTTGAAATCAGTAAAGGACGTCTGGCAGGCGCTTCGAAATTGGGAGGTACTGTAATGCAAAATAGGGGGATTACACGCACCGATATGGCGCCGATGGAACTGGTGCAGCGCATTCCTGCTGACCAAACGTTTATTGGAATCATCGATCCGAAAATCTGTCTAAAAAAATGCATCGATAAACCCTGCACGTATTTTTGCCCGACACAAGTATACCGGTGGCAAGACAATCGAATTGAGATTGATCAAGAACGCTGCATTGAATGCGGTGCTTCCATTATGGGGTGCCCTTATCATAATATTAACTGGGAGTATCCACCAGGAGGGACTGGCGTAATGTTTCAACACACGTAAACATTTCCATAAAAAAGCCATTTATAAATGATAAAATAAGGTATAATGGTGAAATTAGCTTAGAGTGGTGAAGGGCATGAAAAAGATATGTCGTATTTTCACGATGAAAAACAGAACATTCATGAGTAAAGCAGCTCCCCTCGTTCTAGCCAAGGGTAGCTGCTTTAGTTTACAGAAAGGCGGCGTTGCTCGGTATCCCTTCCAAACGACCCGGGAATCTCACGACTTCAGCCGCGTGGAGTGTCAACAGCCTTCAATTCTTGCTCGATAGCAGCTTTCATATCCTCATAATGAATGGAATCTATTTTCTTCCCGTTAATAAAAAACGTAGGTGTGCCAGGAACAGATGCTGCCTCCCCTTGTTTGGCATCCTGTTTGATTTCAGATAAATATGTTTTATGTTCAAGATCATGTTTCAACTTTTCATAATCGACTCCAGGTACGTTTCTTTTGGCTAGCTCAACCAAAAATTCTGGTGTTGCCCATTCCTCGTTTTCCTCCCCTTGTTTTTTATAAATGGCAGAATAGAATGTCCAGAAGGCTTGTTCATTTTGATGATAAATCGCTTCTCCCGCCGCAGCAGCTGTATAAGAGTCAGCACCAAGAATCGGAAAGTTCATAAACACAAACTTAACTTTTCCTGTATCAATAAATTCCTTTTTTAGCAAAGGGAAATAAACGTCCTCCCATTTTGCACAAACAGGACATTTGAAGTCAGCAAATTCAACAATTTGTACCGGAGCATCTTCTTTTCCTATGTAGGGCTGATTCTCATACGAAAAGTGATAAACCTTCGTTTTTTCTTCCGGTTTGGAAAGAGTGTAGAAAATTAAAAAAATACTCAGTCCTATAATTAAAAAGATAATCGTAGCTATGACTAGAGTTTTCCTATCGTTCTGTTTTTTCTTTGCCATTATATCCCCGCCTAGTCTGAGCTTCCCTGAACGATTTTTTAAGGAAAGCCATTCGTTTTACTGCCAGTTTATTAATAACTCTTTTCCTTTTTTATAATCTTGCCTTATTATATCTCTCGGAACCATGCTACCTCCGGTTGCCCACATAATATGTGTTGCATTTTTTATTTTATCTTTAAGCTTCTGTTGGTGAATATAATCTTGCCCTTTTCTTATGAGCGAAACAGGCCCATAAACACCGGCCAATGCAGATGGTTCTAAATGAATATTTTCTTCATCGATCATCATACTTAATAACCTGTACAATTGTTCGTCGGAAACTGTATAGCTTCCGCTTAAAAGTGGCTCCATTAATTTCCCAACAAATCGAGAAGGTCTTCCTACAGCCAAACCGTCAGCAATCGTTTTATTATCAATTCCAAAGTCTTGAACAGACACCTGATCATGAAGGCCTGTCACTAAACCGAGCAGCATACACGGAGAATGAGTTGGTTCTGCAAAAAAGCAATGAACATTGTCTTCATAGATCATTTTTAAGCCGAATGCAACTCCACCTGGTCCTCCACCGACTCCACAAGGAAGGTAAACAAATAACGGATGATCTTCATCAATTTTAATATTCATATTTTCTAATTGTTTTTGTAGTCTTAAAGCCGCTACCGCATAGCCTAAAAACAGATGTCGAGAGTTTTCATCGTCAATGAAGTAGCATGTCGGGTCTTGTAACGCTTGTTTTCTTCCTTCTTCTACCGCTTTTGAGTAATCCTCTTGATACTCAACGACTGTCACCCCATGTTTTCGCAGCAAATCCTTTTTCCATTGTTTGGCATCTTGTGACATATGAACCGTCACTTGAAAACCTAATTTTGCACTTATAATTCCGATGCTTAAACCGAGGTTTCCTGTTGAACCTACTGCAATGGAAAATTGTGAGAAAAACTTTCGGAATGATTCACTATCTAACTTTGAATAATCGTCTTCTAAGGATAATAGACGATGTTTTACCGCAAGTTCTTCTGCATGCTTTAACACTTCATAAATGCCACCACGCGCCTTGATTGAACCGGAAATCGGAAGATGACTATCAAGTTTCAAAAAAAATCGACCTGGAATATCAAGACCATAAAATTGTTCAACAGCCTGTTTCATTCTCGAAATTTCAACAAGTGGAGACTCAATCATTCCGTTTTGCCCACGTGTTTCAGGAAAAACATGCTGAATATAAGAACGAAAACGATGAAGCCGAGCCTCTGCTTCTTTTACATCCTCTATCGTCAAAAAGCAGCCTGACATCGCCTCTTCAACTGAAGTATGGTTTGGATTTTTCCAAAACACCTCATATAAAGAAACTAACTTATTTAAAAGATTTATTTCACATTTCCATTGTTCGATTGGCTTTCCCATTACTAATTTTTTCATTGTTCATCCTACCTTTATTTTGTCTCTAATAATTATACCATTATCATTCTAAGCCGAAATTTGTTTTTAGTAAGTGCCGTGTTCACTAAATTTCTTTTTAGTCAATGATTGAGATGGAACAGCTTTTGTTTCAAAAGAGCCAAACGTTTAACTATACATACAATCCACTCGTGTACATCGTCGTCAGGTGAAGGGCAATCTCATCTATTGATGATTCTTCTTGATTAACAAGCTCCCACATAAACATTTCATTCGCATAAAACCAAGCTCTTGCCACAAGGTTTGAATTCAAATCTGTTTTCGCTAACTTATTTTGTTGAGAATATTGAATATCTTCGGTAATCCGTTTAATAAAGCGTTCGCGAATTTCTTGCCACTTTTTTTCTATAATCGGTGATACTCCAATGGCTTCCTTTACAACTTTCATGATTTTCCGTTCTTGAACAGCAAGGTTTAAAAAAAGTCGAACTTGATGTTGAATCATGTCATAAGCTTCTTTCTTTGTCTTCGGTTCAAATGGACATTTCGCTACTTCATAAAATTTCTCCATCACATGTTCCATTAATTCCATAAATATCTCGTCTTTATTTTGAAAGTACACGTATGCTGTACCGTAACCTGTTTTTGCTTTTTTAATAATTTGCGAGATGGTTGCTTTTTGAAATCCATTTTCCAGGAAAACCGTTAAACTAGCCTCTAACAATCTCTGTCTAGTCTCTAGTGCTTGTTTTTGTCTCGTTGTTAGCTTCGCAATCTCATGTTTCACCTTTTCTCAACCCTCTCAATCTGTTCTCTGCTAAACTGTTAGCCGCTTTTTCTATATTACTGACATTATATCATTGACATAGTATCAATGAAAACTTATATTTTAATTATTAAGAAATGAGGAAAAATTATATATTTGGAGTGATTCCTATGAGCTTAACACGTGAAAACGCCCAACAATTGGATCAAAATGATCAACTCGCAAAATTTCGAGATGAATTTTATGTGCAAGATGGAGTTATTTATCTGGATGGCAATTCTCTTGGACTCTTGTCAAAGCGTGCCGAAAAGTCCCTTCTCTCCATCCTAGATTCTTGGAAAACATACGGGATTGACGGTTGGACAAATGGGGAATATCCCTGGTTTTATTTGTCGGAAACTTTAGGCAAAAAGATGGCTCCATTAGTAGGTGCCAAAGCGAATGAAGTAATTGTAAGTGGTTCCACGACCGTAAACTTACATCAATTAGTCTCATCTTTTTATGAACCAAAAGGAAAAAAGACAAAAATTTTAGCCGATGAATTAAATTTCCCTTCAGATATTTATGCATTAAAAAGTCAATTGAAACTAAAAGGTTACGATCCTTCTGAACACTTAATTCGTGTGAAAAGTCGTGATGGTCTTACACTTCACGAAGATGACATTATTGAAAAGATGACCGATGAAGTTGCTTTAATTGTTTTACCCAGTATTTTATACAGAAGCGGACAAATTTTGGATATGAAACGTTTAACAGAAGAAGCCCATAAACGAAACATTCTCATCGGGTTCGATTTATGTCATTCGATTGGCGCTATTCCCCATGCGTTAGACGACTGGGGTGTCGATTTTGCTTTCTGGTGCAATTATAAACATATAAATGCCGGCCCAGGAAGTGTTGCAGCCCTTTACGTAAATCAAAAGCACTTCGGAAAAAGACCTGGCCTTGCTGGCTGGTTCAGCTCGAAAAAAGAAAAGCAATTTGATATGGAACATACGTTAACACCTGCTGAAGATGCCGGAGCCTATCAGATTGGCACTCCCCATGTTTTAAGCACTGCTCCCTTGATCGGCTCTCTGGAAATATTTCATGAAGCAGGGATTGAAAACATCCGAAAAAAATCTTTGCAGTTAACACAATTCATGATTGATTTAATAAAACAAGAGCTCAACGATTATGGCTTTTCGCTTGGTAATCCGCTTGAAGACAATAAACGAGGCGGGCATATCTTTTTAGAACATAAGGAAGCAGCAAGAATTTGTAGAGCGCTAAAAGATGCGAAGGTCATTCCTGATTTCCGTGCTCCAAACGGTATTCGTTTGGCTCCCGTTGCCCTTTACAATACATTTGAAGAAGTTTGGCAATCGGTTCAAATCTTAAAAGATATTATGGAAAATGAACGCTACAAAAAATATGAAAACAATCGAGAAGTGGTGGCATAGCAATGTGGATCGATATTTCTCAACCGCTTCATAATCACATGGCTCACTGGCCAGGAGATACGCCCTTTTCCTATGAAATAGCTTTTTCAAAAGAAGAAACTGGCTCTGTGAATATCGGCAAAATAACCACGAGTCTTCATACTGGGACACATGTCGATGCTCCGTTTCATTTTGATAATCATGGCGAAAAAATACTTGAGCTAAATATCAATATTTTCATTGGTAAAGCACGGATGGTTGATGTAACAGGAGTAGAAAAAATCGGGCCGAGCGAACTAAAGAACGTTGACTTACATGGTGTCGAGAGACTTTTATTACGAACGTCACGCCAAAAGCAACCTGATCAATTTCCGACTAAAATCCCGTCTATTTCACCTGATCTTGCTCCTTATTTACATGAGTATGGAGTGAAGCTTATTGGCGTTGACGTGCCATCTGTTGATCCGCTTGATAGTAAAGAAATGTCCGCACATCAAGCACTTTATAAACATGGAATTATGATATTAGAAAATATCGTTCTTCATCATATTGAACCAGGTGATTATGAACTGATCGCTCTTCCGCTTCCAATAAAGGGCGCAGATGGAAGCCCGGTTCGAGCAGTCGTTAGACGAGTAAATACGGAGGGAATGTAAATGAGCAAACATCTTTCAGAAATGGAAAAAGAACGTGGTATTCATACGGATTTTAAAAACCGTATGACGTATGGCGAATATTTAAAACTTGATCAAATTTTATCGAGTCAAATCTGTTTATCTGATCATCACGATGAAATGTTATTTATCATCATTCACCAGGTAAGTGAATTATGGATGAAGCTTATCCTGCACGAGCTTCGGGCAAGTATCCGACAAATTGAACAAGATAACCTTGCTCCTGCTTTTAAAATGCTTGCACGTGTTTCCAAAATACAATCGCAAATTATTTATGCTTGGGATGTCTTGTCAACGCTCACACCTTCCGAATATATGGAGTTCCGCGATAAGCTAGGGCAGGCATCAGGCTTTCAATCATATCAATATCGAATGATTGAATTCGCCCTAGGCTATAAATCCGACCATGTCTTAAAAATTTATGAAAAAGCTCCTGAGCTATTAAAAGAATTGAAACAAGCGTATGAGGCACCAAGCATTTATGATGTTGCGATTAAACAACTGGCGAAAGCTGGATTTGATATCAACTCAGACCTCTTAGAACGTGACTACTCCAAACCATATAAAGGGGATCCAACCGTTGAAGCTGCTTGGCTTGCTGTTTATCAAGAGGTTGATAAATATTGGGATTTATACCAGCTAGCTGAAAAACTCATTGATATCGAAGACTGGATTCAGCAATGGCGCTTTCGCCATATGAAAACGGTCGAACGGATTATCGGACACAAAATGGGTACGGGTGGTTCATCTGGTGTTACCTATTTAAAAAAGGTGCTTAATCATTGCTTCTTCCCGGAATTGTGGAACATCCGTACAAAACTATGATATAGCGGCGTATTAGGCGTATTAGTGGATTAAAGTTGTTTCACAGAAAATCGCAAAGGGGTTTAGGGGAAATGGATGGGAGAAAAAAAGAACAATGGTCTTCAAGAATCGGGTTTGTCCTGTCGTCAGCTGGAGCAGCGATTGGATTAGGTGCAATTTGGAAATTTCCGTACGTCACTGGCATGAGTGGCGGCGGTGCTTTTCTTCTTATTTTCATTGCTTTTACGATTTTAATAGGACTTCCGATGTTAATCTCTGAATTTATTATTGGCCGCGGTGCTGAAAAAGAAGCGATCAGTGCTTATAAAAAATTAGCTCCGGACACGCTTTGGATATGGGTTGGCCGGCTAGGAGTTATCGGTTGCTTTTTACTATTATCCTTTTATAGTGTTGTCGGAGGATGGGTTCTTATTTATACAGGCTTATCTATACCGGGAATGATTATTAAAGATGGTGCAAGTTATTCAGAGTTATTTGAAGCGATCATTTCAAACCATATGACCACTTTCCTCGGACTTGCTCTCTTTTTACTCATCAATGTCATTGTCGTATCTTTCGGTATTCAAAATGGTATTGAAAGAGCGAATAAATACTTAATGCCGCTATTATTTATCTTTTTCATCGTTCTCGTTGTCCGTTCTCTTACATTAGAAAGAGCAATGGAAGGTGTGCGCTTTTTCTTAACACCAAGCTTTGAGAATATTACGAGTGAAGCTATTTTATACGCACTGGGCCAATCCTTTTTTGCTTTAGCTGTTGGGTTTTCCTGTATGGTCACATATAGTTCTTATTTAAGTAAAGATGTAAGCATTCCATCTTCAGCAGGTTGGGTTGTCATTATGAACATTTTTGTATCAGTGCTCGCCGGTCTGGCGATTTTTCCAGCTGTGTTCTCCTTTGGTCTTGAGCCAGCAGAGGGCCCTGGATTATTATTCATCGTACTCCCAACCGTTTTTTCAAAAATGCCGTTTGGTGAACTGTTTTTTAGCATGTTTTTATTGCTGTTTTTATTCGCTACATTAACAAGCTCATTCAGTTTACTTGAAATTATCGTTTCTGCCTTTACGGCAAATGGAAACCGTTCTCGTCAAGCGGTCTCCTGGGTATCCGGACTTATTGTCTTTATTGCTGGAATTCCTGCTGCCCTTTCATTCAGTTCTCTTGCTGATTTTCAGATTTTTGGTAAAACCGTTTTCGACGCGACGGACTATTTAGTAAGCAACCTTTTACTGCCGATTGGTAATTTACTCATTGCTTTGTTTATCATCCACAAAATGGATGAAACTTTAGTTAAGCAAGAGTTTCTACTTACTGGAAATTTCTCTCCTTCCCTTTATACAACGTGGAGATGGCTCATGAAATGGTTAGTGCCGATTGGGATCGTGATTGTTTTTATTAATTTAGTAACGAATTCATAGACTGGAACGCAAAAAACGAAGGGGATTCATCACCCTTCGTTTTTTCATATTATAACGATCACGCATTCTGAATCGATGAATTGCCCAATTGTTGAATGATGCGAGACACATCGGCAACCGTTTGCTCTACCAGTTCACTAGCAGGCCAGGTCGTGGATAAACGCGAGGCTTGCCCTGCCCACATGGACATCCATTCCGGACGGTTTTGCTTAGCGGCTGATTGCCGAATTTCACGAGTTAATACATGCTGGATCGGATAATCAGGAACATCACCTTGAAATTTCTCCATTTCTGCAATGAATGCATTTTTTATTCCGCGGGCCGGCTTTCCTGTCAAAGAGCGGGTAATTACCGTACTTTCCTCCGTACTGTTAAGCAAGGCTTCTTTATATTTTTCATGCGCTCCGCTTTCCGGACACGTGAGAAAGGCTGTTCCCATTTGTACGCCGGAAGCGCCTAAAGCAAGGCTTGCTACAACACCGCGGGCATCCATAATTCCCCCGGCGGCAATAACCGGGATGTGAACATGATCGACAATTTGCGGCACTAAAGCCATGCTCCCGATAAGCGCGTTTTGAAATGGGCTGGCAAACGTGCCGCGGTGTCCTCCCGCTTCACTTCCTTGAGCCACGATTATATCAACATTGTTTTCCTGAAGAAGAATTGCTTCACGAACCGTTGTTGCAGTTCCAATGATCATGGTCCCTTTATTTTTTAATTGATGAATGATATTTGATGATGGGATGCCAAATGTAAAGCTGAAAATGGGAACTTTTTCGTCAAGGATTACACCGATCTGCTCATCGAATGATTCTGTATATTTTCTCATGTCCGGAACAGAATGTATCCCTAATTGTTCTCGGTAATGTTTCAGATATTTGTTCATCTGTATGATTTTCTCAGGCGACTCATCTATTGGTTCCGGGCTAAATAAGTTGACCGCAAATGGACGTTCGGTCATTTTTCTTATCTCACGGATAGTGGCCCTTATCTGTTCCGGAGACATATACCCAGCTCCCAGCGTCCCCAGACCACCAGCATTGGAAACAGCTGCAACCAACTCCGGTGTAGTGACCCCTCCTGCCATAGGTGCTTGAATAATCGGATAGTCAATCTTTAACATTTTGGATACCTTTGTATTTGGCCACATATGTATCACACCCTTCTAAAATGGTATGTGGTAAAGCACAATCCAAAAGCCACTTTTCTAATCTCGCTTGCATGAAAAGCCAAATGAGTGTGTCAGTGAGTTTCTATTCTTGCCTGTGTCTTGCTTTTATTGTAAATTACAAATATCATTTAATAAAATGATTATATCTGACGTTCAAAACTTGAACAATAGTTACAGGATGAACGTATTCTTCATTGTTCCTTCACGAGATCCCGGCACAATACAGAAAAGTGCCAACGGTTTTCATCCGGCGTCGTGATGTATTGGTCACGCCGGCGCTTCAGGAATCTTTGCGCATAGCCAAGCAGCATTTATCGTTGTAACTTTGAAAGTAGCCACAAGTTTGTCAATGAATCTACACAGTTACTTCATATACTAATAGTGTAAATATTGCTATACTTAAGCTGGACAAAAAAAGCCAGGAGGAAAACGACGGTGTCACCAAATGTATTTCATATGCTATATCAAACCCATGCCCATTCATGGTTTTGGATTTTGCTTTTCTCCGTAATCAGTTTTGTATTCATCAAAAAAGAAAAAACGAAGCTCCAAAAGGTTACCCGTGTCTTATTGCGATTGGTTTCCGCTATTATGATTGTCACGGGGATTGCAATGCTTGTTACCCTTCACTTCCCTTTGGCCTATGTAGTAAAAGGAATTGTAGCCATCTGCATGATTGGTGTGATAGAATTAATACTTATTAGAGCTAGTAAGGGAATACAAACAGGTCCATACTGGGGGTTATTCATTCTTCTTTTGGTATTGGTGCTTTTACTCGCGTTTAAAGTGATCTCTTTTTAACATTAAAGCCAAAACCAGTTAAAGCCAGTTTTGCAAAACTGGCTTTTTCAGATCGAATATGCCCTGTCTGTCATGAATAACCAAACAAAAAAGCTGGAACGATTTTGTTTAGGAAAATTATGATGAAGGGATGAATCATATGCTTTATCTGCTTGTGGGCTTGGGAGGTATTGCAGGTGCTGTTTGTCGGTATTTATTAGGAATATGGGTCGGAGCAGGAATGTTATTCCCTTTCTCTACCTTTCTTATTAACCTGTTCGGCTGCTTTATTCTGGCATTTTTCTATACTTTAACTACTGCTCGCTTTACGGTGCATCCTTATTTTCGGTTATCGTTTGGAACAGGTTTTGTGGGCTCGTTTACTACATTTTCTACTTTCAGCTATGAAACGCTGGAATTCATACATCATTCACATTACATATTCGCGATTTTGTATACTACAGCTAGCCTGATCGGTGGGTATTTTTGCTCTTATCTGGGCGTCAAGCTAGGCAGTTACGAAAAAAAGCAATTTTCACAGGAGAGCGGGAAAAAATGATGGATGTGGTATGGGTTGCGGTTGGAGGATTTATCGGTGCCATTAGCCGTTTTATAGTGGTTAATATTGTAAATAAATGGACAGATTCTTCGTTCCCGTATGGTACGTTAACGGTAAATATTGTTGGTTCTTTTTTATTGGGTTTTCTGTATGGGGCGGATGTTGACTGGCAGATGAGCGTAATGTTTGGCACAGGATTCCTCGGTTCATTTACAACCTTTTCGACATTTCAGTATGAGATTTTTCAGCTTAAAAAGCTGAAAAAACATAAGGAAATGGTTTGGTATATAGGGAGCAGTATCATCATAGGTATTATCGCGGCTGCGATCGGTTTTCAGATAAGTCATTCGTCGGCATAAACAGGGATACATTCATTCTCTTAGACAATAATCATCATTCAGTGTTCGCGTTGTATTATCATCTTGTCTTGGTCATGAAATATCGTAAAAAAGTGATTAATGGCGGATAGTTCACATTAGAGAGGAGAAAAAATATGGAGATCTCACACGTATTGTATTTCGCCGCGGTATCAGCCATGCTGACACTGGCGCCGGGACCTGATATTTTATTTGTGATTACGCAAAGCGTCTCGCAAGGCAAAAAAGCGGGAATTGCCACGGCTCTTGGCCTGTGCTCAGGTGTAACTGTTCATACCCTAGCTGCGGCATTTGGAATTTCCGCTATTCTATACCAATCTACAGTCGCGTTTCAGGCGCTGAAATACGCAGGGGCGTGCTATCTGCTGTATCTTGCATGGCAGGCGTTTAAAGAAAAAGATGCGCCGCTTTTGCCTGTTGAAGCGATTACAGAATATAAGCTCGGCGCATTGTATCGCCGCGGAATTTTGATGAATGTGTTAAATCCAAAGGTATCGCTTTTCTTTTTGGCTTTTCTTCCCCAGTTCGTGACACCCGGTGCCGGAAATAACGCGCTACAGATGATTGTGCTTGGCTTTGTGTTCATGATTCAGGCCATTATTATTTTCAGCGTCGTCGCGCTACTTTCCGGAAGCGTGGGCCAAAAGATTTTGCACAATGCGACAATAAGCAAGTATGTAAATCTCGCAAAAGCAATCATATTTTCTCTTATTGGCATCCAGCTTGCGCTATCGGAAAAATAAGCAACCGCCCCCGAAAGACCTTATCTACCACTTTCTGGGGGCGGTTTCTTATGCGCTCCATTTTTTTCAAATTAGATACTTTGGTGAAACGAATGTATATCGTTCAGCTTATTTTTCGCAAACCGCGATACCTAACGGATACGTAGCATCTCTTTTCTCGCGCTCAAATGTGACGCCACGCTGATAGTAAATTTCCACTTGCGAATATCCAGAGAAAAGCTCGCAAAATTCCTGTTCTGTTAGCTGATGTACGTGAAACGGCACGCCACACGGCTTTCCCCTTCCCTTACCAAACGGCGTGGAAAGAACCAAAGTGCCACCCGGTTTTAACATCATATATAGGTTTTTCATAAATTGTGCTTCATCCTCAAGGTGCTCCAGTGTTTCAAAGCTGAGAATGGTATCAAACTGCCCCAGTTTTTTCGGCAGGTTCGGATCGGTTGCGTCTTCCCGGCGAAACGTAACGTGCGGGTGACCATATGTTTTTTGTGCATACCGGATGGTTGTCTTATCGACATCGACGCCCACCACTTCTTTCACAATTTGTTTCCCGTGTTTTCCGTTCTTAGCGATCATATGCGAGCCATAGCCGGCGCCGCAGGCAATGTCGAGCACCCTTCCTTTTGCGTAAGGAATGGCGAAGTAGTAGCGGGCCAAGTGTTCGAGCAACAATCCGTTCGTAGGTTTCATCAGATGTGGAATGACACGTTCTCCGGTTAACTCTAGCAATTTCAATCACCGCTTTGTGTAGATTTTTTCTCGTCATTTTATTGTACATAATTTCTCCCGGATGGACAAAAAAATCTCCCCTGCCTAACAGGCAGAAGGGAGCTCTAGTTAAGTTATGAATAATGGTTGACAAAATGATGATAATTGAGCCGAATATCCCCCCAGAATGATGCATTGTCTCTGACCTCGATATCAAGTTCTTCGTAGATTTCCAGTAACAAGCCACACAGTTGATATCTCCGGTTGTAATCTGTCTCGTTTTTAATGTGCGCCAAAAGCCTTCTTGCCTCTTCACGCATCAGGCAATGAAAATCTTTGCGCGTTGACGTCTCCATACTATCCACTCCTACTTCCTCACTTTTCTTGCTTTTCAATAAGAAGATAAAAAATTTATGCAATATTCTAACATATATTGTACTATGATAAAAAAGAAAAATAAATACTGTTATATAACTGAATGTGCATTTTTTAGTTTTTGTCTTATCAAATCATAGAAATATTTGGGTTGAACCAATGGATGCGAGCGCTTGTTATAAGTTAGCAATGGTTTATATAGCCGATTGTCTTACTTCATTTAACGGAGTGGATGAAAGAAGTAAATGTTTAATATCGTTTCAGTAGGTTAGAATGGAAATAAGTTTGAGTGTTAAGGATGTGAGGTAATCCTTCCATTCCATATTTATTAACAGCTTGTTCCAACATTTCTTCTATTTCAGAAGTTTCCATTTCCGTGAATTCAGTCATCTTTTTAGGCACTTTCCTTTTTTGTAGATTGCTATATAAAATTCAACAAAAAGAATATTTTTACCCCTTAATTTAACAATTTTGAAATAATTTTTAATAAATCGTACAAAAGGAGCAAGTGGAATTGATAAGGATCTAGCTAAAAAATTGGACAAAATTATACTGGAAAATGACTATCAGCCTACTGCAATCATAAACACACACAGCCATGCTGATCATTGTGGTGGAAATCACTTTTTTCAAAAAAAATATCCTGACATACAAATATATGCGACTCGATTTGAAACACATTTCATTGAAGATCCTTTTTTAGAACCTCTGTGTTTTTGCTTAGGTGCACTTCCTTTTCAGGAGTTGCGCAACAAATTTCTAGAAGCCAAGCCGTCAAAAGTGACTAATGTGCTGAAATACGAAGATCATACGCTAGATATTGGTGGCCAGTCATTTACAGTTGTAACCTTACCCGGTCATACACAAGGTATGATTGGGATAATATCACCGGACCAGGTTTTATATGTAGGGGATGCGATTTTCGGAGAAGAGACTTTAGAAAAACATGGGATTCTTTTTTACACGGATATTGCTAAAACTAAGGATTCTCTTGAAAAGCTAGAGAGGCTTAATGTTAATAGTTATGTTCTTTATCATGGAGGAGAACGCCTCTCTCTGTCAGAACTTATTGAGGAACATCTAAAGATGATTGAAAAGACGAAAGATTTTATTCTTGAACAAATAGCGGAACACTCTACGAGCCTTGATTTCCTGGTGCAACAAGTGATGAGCCAGTTTAATATAGCTAATAATGTAATTCAACATACACTAACTAGCGCTGTAGTTCGATCTTATATAACAGAACTTCAACAAAGTGGTCAGGTTATCTTGGTTGTTGACAATGGCTTGCTTCAAATACGTCATTCTTCTCAAACAATTGAACCTTGAACTGGCGCAGGATACTAGAAACACCATCGAGCCGCTTTGCGCGGCTCTTTTCCATTTGTTGAGCAAATGACTCCAAAATCGACGGATGCTACCTCTCCCCCCTATTCGTGAAATATTTCCACCGAATTAGGTCGGTTTACTGTCCAGTTTGGCCAATACAGGCGGCTTTTTAAGCGTGGTTTTGCTCCCGCGGCGCAAACCGCCACGGGGCACCATAGAGCCTGTGAATGTGTGGGCCTACTTCCAAAGGAGCATTAAATGTGAAAACGAAAAGTAGATACTTTCCAATTTCTCAAATCGGACAATAGAAACCTTTCAGTAAACATAATATTTTTATGGTTATCTATCATAAGAATTGTGGAAGACCTTGTACCATATTTTTTACTGCTGATGAAAAGTGGCGAAAGAATCCTCTCCCATTCAATACCTACGCCTGTATCTGGCAATTCACTATCTTTTGCCTGTTCCATGTCCGCGAGAATAGAAAACAATACATCATCTTCTATTTTATCCTCTTTTATTGCTTGCCACAGGCGCTGCGTTCCTTTTTTCACCTTAGGCCAAGGCGTATCCAAAATATGGTTACTTAATCCGTGGATGCCTGGCTTTACTTCTTTAATTTCGTTATGTAGCGGTGTATAGTAATAAAGCGATTCGGTATCCCCCACCAACAGGTTAAACCCGTTATATAACCCGCACTCTTGCTTTACTTTTTCGAGATAGACAATAGGCGTATCCGTTCCGGTTAAGTAACCGCTCACGAGATGTCCGCGCGATTTGGCATCAGGGCGCATATGCTTTGGATCGCGATAATTTGTAATGGCAGCAAAGCGTCCGGTACGGGTCACGCCCATCCATGTTCCTCCCTTCTCCAAGTCGCGTCCGCCCAGCACATCGGGTGCATCGTCCCAAAAGGCGGCAGGCGCGGTCGGTCGGTTGTAAAATTCGTCGCGATTAGCGGCAATAATAAGCGGAAATTGCGGATGAACACAGTAAGCAAACAAGATTACGCACATAACGCGTTTATCTCCTTTCTTTATTTGTGCTTTGGGAAGAAAGAAGAATCTCTTACGAATCCTCCCCTTTAGTCGTAAATCATAGATAGGATACGCTCGATACATTCAAGAAAAATTCTATTGTTTTTCTGAACAAATCTGGCGGAAATTGCAAGATTTACAGACGGAAGGATGCCCTGCTCCGGCAAACTGTTCAAGCGGAAGAGGCCGGTTGTAGTATGAGTCTGCCAGGTAGCTTTTCATACTGTTCAAACTGGCTCGGATTTTATGCACGATTCTTTCGATATCTTCCACATCAGGATGGGTACGGGTGCATATGCCATCTAATAAATATTCGGTTCGTACTTCAATGTGTGTAAGCGGTACACTGTAGTATTCATGAATGTACAGCGCGTATAATCGTAATTGTTCCTCATTTTTTTCCGCTATCCTGCCTGTTTTCCAATCGGTAATCACCCATGTTCCGTCACCGCGTCGGTATAATACGTCGAGTTTTACATAAATTTTTTCATCATGAAAAATAAAATCTTTAAGCGTTTCCACTTCCAGTAGTGTAACATCCGGGTTATCGCGAATCTCACGCCAGCTTGTGCTTGCTAACAAATTGGACACACATGTGGTGATTCGGTTGGCGATCACCTCGATGCGTTCGGGCGAAAGCCCCCCTTCGTAATACATTTCATGAAGCATCGTATATTGCTTGGGGTATCCCCACCATCGGTCTTTCTGTTTTGAATCACGATAAGCCGCGTTTAATAGATTACGTATATATGAAATAACCTGTTCTTGCTTTGGGTAAGGTTTTCCCATCTCACGCAGCTCCAATAGTTTCTGTGCAACTGTATGTATAGCGTCTCCAAGCACAATGTATAAATTTTTCATTTGTTTCAAACGATAGGCTGTCTGTGCTTCAGGTGTAGCTGTTAATAACCAGCCTCCATGAGAGCCGTAATAATGATAATAGTATTGCCGCTTGCACGCGTGAAACATCTGATCGCGTGCAAGCGACCACGACCATTCGGGATATGGTCTTGTATGATAGGACATAGAAACCCTCCTCCCTAGATTTTATGCAGTTTCCAGTACAGAAGTTGTTTGTTTTTATTTTTATCAAGCTAACGAAAGTATACTTCTAAAAAGTAAGTGAAATACAGCATAATTCAAGAATAAGTATTTTTGTTTTGATGAAATGCTACCAAAAAATACGGGCGGTTAATCATCATTTTTAATCACAGATGCAACCATTACTTGGTATGTTTAATAATAACAAAATTCTGCACTAACTAAAAATAGTGCAACAATAAAACCTGCTCAGAACTTAACTCCGAGCAGGTTAAATTTTAAAATATCGACTTAATCAGTATCCGTTTTTCAGTATATACATTCAAGTCATCTACAAATGTCGCTTTTAGAAGTACATATTTTCCGACTGTACTACCTGCTTGTACTGTACAACTATTACCTGTTTGGCTTTGAATAGTCGCATAAGGTGTACTTGTACCGTCTTCATTACGAATTGTAATGCTACCCTCAAAAAGCGACGAAAATCAAGCAGCTTTTGTAGAGTATTCTCCCATATATACTTCCAATGGCACCCAATATCCCAAAGCGGAATGAGGGCGCTGTTCGTTATACAAGGTAATATAAGTGCCGGTCGAGACTCCAGGCTACAATACGACGGTCATAGGCATCGATGATGCTGACAAGAGACTTCCATCCCTCACTTGTCCAAATCTTCGTCATGTCAATATGCCAAACTTAATTGGAGGAGTTGATTTGAAAATCGACAGGCTGATATGTGCGCTTGGCTTCATATCGCTTTTGCTTTTGTGTTAAGCCTTCGGCTTTCATCACAGAGTAAACGGTTTTCTGATTGACTTCGATTCCCTGGCGCTTTAGTAAAGCCCAAATTCTACGATATCCGTAGGTAGGATGCTGTTGACAAAGAACACGCACTTTCTCTTGAATCACTGCCTGTTTCGGTCGCACGAAAGTTGCCTTTGCTTTTTGACGGTAAAACGTACTTTTGTGCACACCAAGAAGACGGCATACTTTTTCCACCGACAGGTGGGAATCTTCCACTACCTCAAAGATAAATGCCCAGTGCTCTTCACTCAGATGTCGAACGTTTTTTTTAGCTTTGAAAGTTTTACAGTCAACTTGCCAATAAGTTGCTCATACTCGTCCAACTTTGCTTGAACGGCAGCGTCTTCTTTTGCTGTCTTACGTTGTTTACCCGAAAGGGCAGCCATTCCTCCTTGGATGAACTCATCTTTCCAACGGTAATACAGAGTCTGGCTAATGTTATGTTGTCGGCAAATCTCGGCGATGGATTGTTCCCACTTTAGCCCCTCCATCACAATATTCATTTTCTCCTCTGCTGACCATTTGCGACGTTTCATGTTCCGTTCCCTCCTGTTAACTATAATTGTATCAGAAGGGAGACCTCTACACATCTCATCATCGCATTTTAGATTGGGGCGCTATAAAACTGATTTAAAGTTACTCCTAAAATAAAAAAGAAAGAGTTAGTAGTAGTTCACCAACTCTCCATCATAAATTACATCTTGAATATCAAAAATATTATAAAATAATTATAAACCCCTTAACAACCCATGTTTTTAAATGAGTGTATGCAATTTTAACGATTTTTATTTAAAAGGTTTTTAGTATTGAATCATAAAATGATTTATTGTACCGTTTTCTTTACCCCAAACTTTTGTTATTTTTTTACTATTGAAATTAAAATAATAAAGCATTCTGTTTCTTCCCTCCACTCCCTCTTTATCCTTTAATGTTTTATTACTAGGAGATGCCAAAAAATAAAACCCTTCTTTATCAGGAGAAAAACGCGGTTCAGTGAGAAACATATGGTTTTTATCTTCAACCAAAACTGGGGTTAGTGAGCCTTTATCAATATCAATTTTATAAATAGCTGACTTTCCAACAACCTCCTGTTCGGTAGCTGAAATTAATAAAGTATCACCTTGATTAGATACAGATATTCTGTCAATGCCTTTATTTATCTTACAAATATCCCTTAATTTATTACCATTACTATCATATTCAACAATAGTATACGTTGGGGGGCTTAAAACATATGGATTTGTAGACCTAGCTTGTAATATTTTATCATATAATTCTTTGTTTGAATAAACTACTGCATATACTTTATTAGTCGTTTTACTGTAATCAAAATCTCTTATATTTTTATCCGTGTCATTAGAATCCCAAACATTGAGCCTTTTCTTCTCAATATCATAAGTTGCTAATTGTAAGTTACGATGATTTCCATTAACAACATTCATAAAAATTTTTGAGTCTGCTAATAAAAAATTGTTAATAGCATACAATGAATTTGTTAGTTGAGTTTTTTCACTATTTCTTTGATTTAAATCTTTTTTGAATAATTGAACACTCCCATCCGAAGAACGATAAGGAAAATACATCTCATTTTTTTGTTTATGTAAAACAGCTCTTGGTGCCGTAGTTATATTACTTTCCAAAAGTTGTTCGGTTTGTTGATTTTTTAAATCATACTTATAATAATATGTTACCTGATTTAGATCGGTAAATGTAAATACAATAAAGGATGTGTTTCTTTTAAATAATGTATATCCTCCATATAGGATTAAAACTACAAGAAAAGCAATAGATAAAAGAATAATATATCGTTTATTCATTACGAAATCACTCACTTCCAAGAAATTTAGAATGAGGGAAAGATTTCTTTCCCTCATTTATAAAAAACATTACTTATGGATGTATTTACCTTGAAAACTACCATATGATATTTTCTTACCATTTTTTGTTTTATATCCTGCTGGTACGTTAAAATAATCTCTCATTTCCTCTAATCTGATGTCAAGAATTGCATTAGGTAGTGTTCCTACATCCCATTTTGTTAAAGTATCAGTTTTCCCATCATCCGTTTTTGTTACTATGATTGGTGTTCCAACGTCTGGCTCATCATATCCTCTTTTTGTTGCACAATCTTTTGGCCCCAATTTATGTTTCTCTTGTCCAATTGCGTCGTCATACCAAGTAATGTTTCCATACACATATTGATTACGTATTACTGGAGCCGACATTTGTTTATTATTATCTCCATAATAAACTTCCCCATTTACTTTAATAAAAGCAGGAAGCCCTTGACCATCATATGCTACTCTCATTCCCGGTTGAGGTTTAGGTAAAAATAATTTTTCATTCTCAAAATTAGGGACAATAGCATTGTCTTCTAATTTTAAAGTGTTGTTGTTTTTTGCTGTATTACTCTTCACTTGCTCTAAGTCTTCGACTTCAACATAAAAATCTTCCAAATTTGGTTTGTGAACAATATGCATTTTATTGTTCTCATCATATTCTATTACAACACCCGGCTCCATACTAGCTGGAATAGTTTCAGATGAATGAGATTTGCTTTCAATAATAGTAGGATCGGCTAAAGATGTTGAATTGGTTGAAGTGGCTGATACAACAGTAGGAATCACCAAAGATGCTAATGCACATATAAACAATGCTTTTTTCATTATTAATCTCCTTTCTTTTTTTCTTGTTTTCCCATACATAGAAAAAAATGTTAATTAACACATTTTTAATATAACAAATTTAGGAAAAAAATCAATAGTTTGTTTAATAAAATCATTCTTGTTAAGGTTCACTGAACCTTTGCCCATTTTCGCTTACGCTCAAAGATGGCAGGTCAGACAATGTCATTTTAAGTAAATCTTTCTTCAGCCATTCCATTTCCCAGTAATGCCACGCCTTCATTTCCTCTTCTGTCCATTCGTGTTTATATTCCATGTGTATTACCTCCTATTACTGCTATATCTATAAAATCCCACCCGAATATTTCACTTTTCGCATAGTTTGCTTCTTTCGTCCATGAAAATGTAGCGAATTTCTTAAATATGGTATAATCAGTGAATTTTATAATTGTCATGTATATAAAAACAACATGGTCAAAAGCATATTCTTCCTTATCTAGGTCATTTAAAGTTGAATGGGATCACACCGCAACACATCCAGGATTTGATTCAAACAATGAGAAAAAAAGGGCTTGCAGAAGGAAAGGAACAGTACGATTTGTACACAGCGTATGCGCCAGTTCATTGACCTCTGCTGTTAAACAACAACTTTTGGCTACGAATCCTGCTCATACCGTAGAAAAACCTAAACAAAAAGCGAAGCAATTCAATGTTTGGAGTGAGGAAGAAACAATCCGTTTCCTTGCCGTAGCAAAACAAAGTAGATACTATATTGTATTTTTGCTCGCTATCTATACCGGAATGCGTCAGGGCGAAATACTTGGTTTGCGTGTGCGTGATGTAGATATACAACGCAGAACAATTAGCATTAACCGAATCATGTTGAACAATGGAAAAGGATTTAAAGAAGGAACCAAAACATCAGGAAGTTCCAGAACTGTTGTCTTTCCTTCTTCCATCGTCCCTGACCTTCAAAAAGCCATAGAAGGTAAACAACCCGATGATACTCTCGTAATGACGAGTATTTGTACAACACTAAAACCGAACAACATTACTAGGCGTTTTCGCAACCTGATCGAAGTGGCAAAAGTACCGAAAATTCGTTTTCATGATTTGCGTCATACGCATGCGACCATCATGCTGAAACAAGGAGTACATCCGAAAATCGTAGCAGAACGACTTGGACACAGTCGCACACAACTTACCCTTGACACATATTCTCATGTGCTACCGAGTATGCAGGCGGAAGCAGCAGACAATTTCGGTCAAGTATTGGATAGATATGCTACCAAAAATGCTACCACTTCCGAAAATTAAACTAATACCATAAAATTTAAAATGGTTAGAAAGGTTGATATCACTAAGTTCTCGGCTTCGTTCTCATCAACCAGCCTCCATGAGAGCCGTAATAATGATAATAGTATTGCCGCTTGCACGCGTGAAACATCTGATCGCGTGCAAGCGACCACGACCATTCGGGATATGGTCTTGTATGATAGGACATAGAAACCCTCCTCCCTAGATTTTATGCGGTTTCCAGTACAGAAATTGAAGTTATTTGATGGCGTCCTTCAGACGAATGTTTCGAAAACATGTCGTTTTCTCCCCCTCAAAGAAAGTTTACTTATTTCATTCGACAAAAAAAGCTGGCAGACCTGTCTGAAAGTTAGACTTTGTCTACAAGCTGATAATGTGTAGTCAAAAATCTTATTAGTAACAGGATATGTCTTTCCTCTTGATTTTCTAATATTTTTAAATTACAATTGAACATAACTTTAAAAATAGGAGTTGTCTTGATGTCGGTATTTGTTCTTAACTAATTAATTTTATATGGTTCATTCTGTTGCTTTGGCAAACATCCACTTTTGGAGTGGTTTATTTGTCATGGATACAAGTGGATGAACCTATATTGGTTAAGAACACGACGGCCATCCATGATATTTCATTGACTGCAAACAGCCGTGCTCTTATGCACGGTTTTATTTTTTTACGCGTATGTCAGGAATAGGAACTTTTTAACGCCTATTCCATTCTGGCGAAAGTCGTTTAGCAGTCAATTCCCTAAGAGGGACAGAAGATGGGCTATATGTTCATTTTCTGTCCTTTTTTATTTGGGGTAAAAGTGAAATAACCGTTTGGATGACGTGCGTGCTTTTCCAGAACGAATATAGCACGTTAAAAATATCGATGATAAGAGAGTGATTCCATGAAAAATTATATAGAACAAGCAAATGCAAATGTACGTCTTCAAGAGGGCTCCCGGGTAATCGAGCAACTTTTAGTGGAATGTTATATACGGCCCGGCATTTCCACAAAAGAGCTGGCGCGAAAAACGCTTCTGCCTGTTCCGGTTGCTACCGCGATCAAGAAGGAACTCATGCAGGCAGGTGCTCTAACGCAGGACCGTGGTGTGCATTGTACCCATGAAGGAGTTGCGTATATCGAAAATGAGTTGGGATATGGTGGATTAGACAAAGCCTTATATCAAAAGCTTATGGTCAATGAGACAGATTGGAAGACCGAGCTTGCAGATATTTTATCGTTACTCACAGAATTATTTCAATTACGACCACAAGTTAATGTACAAATTGACCAGTCAAAATGTACACCTGAAACAAGTCTACGTCGGGCGATTCTTTGCCTGAGGGAGCATGCGTTGATCGGAAAGCAAGTTTTGTGTGTTGGTGATGACGACCTGGTCAGTGTGTCGCTTGGCTTTCTTCTCAAACGATTGTTCCCGAACATAAAGAATCAAAAAGCGGCGATTACAGTCGTAGATATCGATAAGCGATTCTTGCGGTATATTCGCGACATAGCGGATCGGAAAGGAATAGCGGTTACCTGTCACTATGCAAATTTACGGCAACCTCTTTCGGAGGAGTTACACGGACAGTACGACTGCTTTTTTACGGACCCGCCTTATACGCTGCAGGGGATGACATTATTCGTTTCCCGCGGAATAAGCGCCTTGAAGAAAGAAAAAGGATTGCCAATCTTTTTGTCGTTTGCCCATAAATCGCCTGATTTTATGTTAGCATTACAGCGTGAGTTTGTACGTATGGGTTTATCACTTAAAGAAATGATTTCGCATTTTAATGAGTATGAAGGAGCGCAGATGATTGGAAATCGGGGACAGATGATCGTTCTCAAGACAACGGAGTTGACATCTCCCGATATTACCGGCTCTTTCGAAGATGTGCTCTATACAGGTGAGGTCAAGCGGACGATACGCACCTACCAGTGTAAGCAATGCAATGGATCGATACTTGTTGGCATTCAGGGAGACTTCCCCACGATTGAGGAATTGAAAAATCAAAGGTGTCCAGATTGCGGAAATGATACCTTTATTTTGATCGCTAAAAAAATCGTATAGCTAATTGTCGGTTTGTTTCAAGTGAATCGACTCAATGATTGTGCGTCACTCTCCGGAGTAACTTTTTTTTGCGTATATTACTTTGTATAACGAACAGCGCCCTTATTCCGCTTTGGGATATCGGGCGCTATTGGAAGTATAATATGAGAGAATACTCTTTCGTCTTATAGAATATCCTCCAAGTACTAATATATAAAGAACAAACTTGCACTTGAGCAGTCTCGTTGGTACGGAAAAAAGCGTAATCATTTCTTATTTGATGAAGGCCTATATATCCTATACTTACTGTTTAGTTTAGTGTCTAAAATTACACGACATAAATACGAAACCATTGAAGAAAGAAAAGTTTCCTTAAAAAAAGCAATAGATAAAAATCGTCGTATTTATTGGCGGTGTTAAGTAACAAAAAAGGACTTCCCCCACCTTGTAGAATAATAATTTTTAAGCCAAAAATTACAGGCCTAGCCCCAATGCTGGGCTTGTAATTTTTTGTTGTGATTTCTTCATTCAACAAGTAAAATGAATCATGCTTCGGATATACCGAAGCCGCGGTTCGCAAAATCCCGCGTTATCAAAACTAGGAGGCATTTTACAATGTATAATTTTTATTTCGGCTTAGTATTTGTCCTGGTCAATTTCTTATTGTTTCTTGTCTGTTACCGTCTATTCGGCAAAGTCGGGCTATACGCTTGGGTTGGCGTAGCGACCGTACTGGCCAATATCCAGGTAGTCAAAACGATCGAATTGTTTGGTTTTGTCATGACATTAGGCAATACGATGTATGGAACAATTTATCTTACCAGCGACCTGTTGAACGAAAAGTATGGGGAAAAGGACGCGAAGAAGGCCGTTTGGTTTGGATTCTTTACTCTTATTATGACAACGATTATCATGCAAATGGTGCTAAAATTTCAGCCGCATGCGAGCGACTTCGCCCAAGAGCCGATGGAAAAACTATTCGGTATTATGCCACGTTTGGCCTTAGGAAGCCTGGCGGCTTATTTCATCAGCCAATTCCTGGATGTAAAAATTTACACTTTCCTAAAAAAGAAATTTCCGAAGCCCAATCAGCTCTGGCTCCGCAATAACGGAAGTACGGTAATCAGCCAATTGATTGACTCGCTCGTCTTCTGTACGATCGCATTTGCCGGTATTCACTCTTTTGGTGTATGGATGGATATTTTCATTACCACATACTTAATTAAATTCGTCATTTCTGTTCTCTCGACGCCTGCGCTGTATGCGGCACGAAGCTTCAAAGTGGAAACGTAACGACGGCTGGGATATTCCAGCCGCCGTATATACCGTAGCTCCAAACGTACCCCATAAAGAAAGAGCCATGCAAAAAGCGCATGACTTCGTAGAAATGACCTACCGGTATATTTTATCTTGCTTTTTTTTCCATCCCCGCCTCACTATGTCGCTTTTTAGCTTGAATGCGCGTATTCTCCGCTTCCCAGAACATTTTTCTTTCCGCTACTACTTTCTTTTTTTCATCTTGTTGTACAGCTTTGACGAATGAAAGAATCAACAGCAAGGTTATAAAAACAAGCGGCAATGCAGTTAAAATACTTGCTGTCTGAAGCGTTTCTAACCCGCCAATAAACATAAGAACCATCGGAAGAAGCGAAAGCGCGAATGCCCAGAACATTCGATTCCAACGCAACGGGTCATTATCGACGCGCTTTTGGGTTACTGCTGCAAGCACATAAGCGGAAGAATCAAACGTAGTCGCCAAGAAAATAATAGCCAGTATACAAAATAATGGTACCATTATCTTATTGAAAGGTAGCGTATTCATCACGCTAATAATCGCCGTCGGCGCACCGCTTTCTTGCAAAATACTCAATACAGGAAGGATATCATTTAACTGCAAATATATTGCATAATTTCCAAGGATAACAAAATATACAGTACAGCCTATCGTTCCCCATACAAGAGTGCCGATAATCATCTGGCGAATGGTACGACCGCGCGAGATACGAGCAATAAATAATCCTACAAACGGCGAATATACAAGCCACCATGACCAGTAAAACATCGTCCATCTTTCCGGGAACCCTGATTTTGTAATTGGATCCGTCCATAAACTCATTCGCAAAATGTTGTCCAGTAATAAGCCTACGCTGTTCGTTCCCATTTTTAAAATAAAAAGGGTCGGACCGACGACAAGAATAAAGGTCAACAGCAAAAAAGTCAGTACCATGTTCATATCGCTCAGCCATTTAATCCCTTTTTGTAATCCGGAATACGCGCTAAAAGAAAAAATAATCGTCACAATCAATAATACTCCAATGTTTAAACCGAATGATTCCGGAATTCCCGTCATTTTGCTAATGCCGGCTGAAATCATCGGCGTACCCAGACCGAGCGTCGTTCCGGCAGCTCCCAGCAATCCAAACATAAATAAAATATCGATCATTTTGCCGAGAATACCATCTGCCGCCTTGCCGATGAATGGCCGACACGCTTCGCTGATTTTCAATACGGGCTTCTTACGAACGTGGTATAAATATGCAATCGGTACAGCAGGCAGGCAATAAATCGCCCATGCTGTCGGTCCCCAGTGGAAAATGCCGTATGTGGCGGCCCATTCGATCGCTTCCGTAGAACCGGGTTGCAGACCGAATGGCGGACTTTCATAATAATACGCCCATTCAATCGTTCCCCAATACAAAATACTGGCACCGATCCCCGCGCAAAATAACATAGAAGCCCAGCTAAAAGTAGAAAAAGCCGGACGTTCTCCGGGCTCACCCAATTTAATCGTTCCATATCGTCCGTAAGCGACCCACAAAAGAAAGAAAAATACACCGATTCCAAGCCAAAGATACGAAATCCCGAAGGTGTTAGTAAAAAACTTACTGGCCGCCGTTAACATTTCACCGCCTTTCTCAGGGTATAGCCCCAGTGGAATGCAAACGGCGATCAGTACTACAAAAGTGATGGTAAACGTAATCCAGTCCATTTTTTTTGCTTGCATCTGCTCCTCCTTACATTTTCAAATGACCATTCGGTAGAGTAAAAGGGGTATACTCCCCCTATTATCCTTTTCCCACTTTTTCTATAACTGAAACTGTATTTATATACCATATGCCAAACAATGAAAAAGTGATACTCCACAAGGAGCGTCAGGATATTACGGCGAAGCGAGCCTGCGAGTTTTTCTGGTTACACCTGTAGAAGTTATTGACACATGCTTCACCATCGCTTATAAACGGACATACACTTTCGCTACCCATATGGCTTTCATATTGATGAGGGGGCTCCATTTGTCTCTACACTCAATTCAAAGCTTTCCTTGTAATAAAGAGGATTCAGATGCATGTTTTTGTGAATCATACCAGCTTGCCTTGTCTGTTAACAAGAAAAATTCCTAAGACAATCAAACCCATACCGATTATACTCAGCATTGCTAAACTATTTTTGAACACAAAGAAATCGAATATAGCTGTCACAGGTGGTACACAATAAAATAAACTTGTTACATTTGTAAGATTGCCCTGTCGTATCATATGATAGAGCAATAAGGTTGCTCCTACTGAAACAACGAATACCATCCAACAGAGGGAGAGTAAAAACATAGGAGACCAACTTACTTTTTGTTCAAAACAATATAATAAGATGGATAAAAAAATAGTTCCGGATGTATACTGAATCGTCATATTTGATATTTGATTAACCTGTATAGACTTTTGTAAGATGGTTCCTCCTGTAATACAAAGGAGTGAAATCAATGAACTCATCATGCCTATTTTTGAAATGTTCGCTATTTTTGTACTATCGAGCACGACTAAAGTAAGACCGATGATTCCAATAATGAGCTCTATCCATTGATTTTTTCCACTTTTTTCTCTTGAAAGAAATGTTGTAAGAATAGGTTGTGCTCCAAGTATAATGGCCAGCAGCCCAGGAGAAATATTGTAATCTAAAGCTAAAAAATAAAAGGTTTGATAACCAGCTTGCATACATAATCCTGTGAAAATGACATCCATCCATTCTTTTGAATTTGTTGGTAATGAAGGTCTAAATATGAGCAACATTCCCCAAAAAAGAAGAGAGGAAAATAATAATCGAAAAAACAGAAAAATAAATGGATCGGCATAGTGTAAACCAATTTTTACAAAAATCCCCCCACTGCTCCACATCAGAACAAATAACCAAGGAATAATACTCCTTTTCAACAAAATACCTGTCTGCATAGACTTCTTAATTTTTGAATTCACTAAGATTTTGTACTGTCTGCCCATTATTATATCATCTTTTCATATATAAATAATATGATTTTTACAATCATGAAAAAATGAAGTTGAAAGATAAAATTCTTATATCGATTTTTCCAATTATTATTTTATGTTTTTTCCTTAAGCTAGTGAAATTAGTGTTTTAAAATATATCTATCGAGTTTTTAAATAGGAGGAGCTGGACTTCATGGAAATTAGGCATCTAAATACATTTAAAGCTGTTATTCAAACAGGGAGTTTCACTAAAGCGGCTGAACTTCTTAACTATTCCCAGTCGACTGTAACATTTCATATAAAAGCAATAGAAGAAGAACTGGGAACTCCCATTTTTGATAGGATCGGAAAAAGGATTTTTTTAACTGAAGCTGGTGAAAAATTGCTGCCACATGCGATTCAAATACTTAATGTTTTTAGGAATGTAAAAGAAGCAACGGGGGAGCACGGAGAGATAAAAGGTCAATTGAAAATTACAGCACCTGAAGTCCTATTAATTTATAGATTGCCTCCTCTATGCATCGCTATCCAGCTAAAAATTTCAAGTACCCTTAAAACAAAAAATGGGCTATGTGGTAGAAAGGATTTTTTGAAACACGACGCGATCTTGATCAGGTCCATCATAATCTTTATGAACAGAAATCCCCTCAATCTTTATATCACTTTCAAGAATGTCAAAACCTAACTTTGTATGATAAGCAATAGACGCTTTATTGACCGGAGAAGTAACACACTTGACAATACTGCAACCCCTCTGTTTTACCGTCTCAAAAAAGTGATGATATAGTTTTTTAGCATAACCTTTCTTGCGCCCATCGGGATGGACTCCGACAAAATGGATATATGCTTCTTTTGGGTGTGTTTGAGATATAAATCCAATAACAAAAGCGATAATTCGATCATGATCTTCAATAACAAAAGATGTTTCCTGAAAATGAGAGAAGAACAATCTTGGGAGCATGTCCGACATTTGTCTTCCCCCCCACCACTGGTTTATACGAGTAATTATGTAAGAATAATCTGATTCATGTACATTTCTGATTTTCATAAAAACCCTCCTTAAACTGAATCATTCTATTACTTGACGAACATAAGAAGGTATAATGAATGTGTGTCAACTCTCAATGTAAGCTTGGGTATGTTCAACATATTCAATAATCGTTCCATCGGGATGTTGTACAGTCATATTTTTCCCTGTAGGGACTTGTTTTGGTTCTCTAATAACCTTTACCCCTATTTTATTAAGGTGAGTTAGAAATTCATCTAATGAGTCTACTACAAATGTAGCTTTCGTGCCTTCAAATGGTTTTAATGCCTCCGGTGATCCAGCTATAAACAAAAGATCACCGACTGATGCAAGTTCCAAATTCATTTCAGGATATGTAAATCTTAATTCTGTTTTTACACCATAAAGCTCTTCACAAAAAGGTAATACAGTATCTAAGTCGCTAACATAAATACGAGTGAACGTTTTTAATACTTTCAAGGTTTATTCCTCCAGCTACATGATTTTGTACGATTAATTTTAACAAAATAATGGGTAAAGTTTTGTATGTTCTAGTTCTTTTCCTTTGAAGTCACGTATTGGTTGCTTCCTGCGCCAAGACCAACTATCAAAAGTAAAGCCGAAGCCACAACCAGTATGAACAGTGGAAGCGTCCAACTGTGTGTCATATCATGCAGCAATCCAAAAAGAGTTGGCCCTATTGCGGCCAAAAGATATCCTACGGACTGAGCCATTCCGGACAATTCTGCTGCCTGGTGAACATTTTGGGTACGAAGGCTAAAGAACATCATACTTAAACTAAAAGCACATCCTCCCCCAATGCCAATCAAAATAGCCCATACCGGAATAAGTAGGTTCCCTCCGAACAAGAGACCTAAGTATCCAACAACAAACAAAAGAAACGTAATAATGACTAATAATCGCTGATTGGACATACGTCCTGCAATAACAGGAATGATAAAAGTGAACGGAAGCAAGGCAAATTGCAGTAAGAAAAGCATCCAACCACTGGAGCTAGCACTTAATCCTCGTTCGATAAGGATTTCAGGCATCCAAGCAACAATAATATAAAACATCAAAGATTGTAGCCCCATAAATATTGTCACTTTCCAAGCGAGTCTCGAACGCCATACGTTCACCGGCTCATTTTTCCTATCTGATTTAACAGCTATCATCTGTTTATGTCGATTACGGGCTTGCGGCAACCAAACAAGAAGTGAAAGAAAAGCGGGAATAGCCCAGCAGCCCAAAACCACCTTCCATCCTAGTCCAAAATCGGTAGCAAGAGGGATGCTGATTCCTGAAGCAATCGCTCCACACAAATTCATGGCTACCGAGTAGATACCCGTCATAAATCCAATTCTGAGCGGAAATTCTTGTTTGATTAAACTCGGCAACAAAACATTACAAATCGAAATAGCAAACCCAAGCAGGGCTGTACCTAAAAATAATGTACCGATCCCGGATACGGAACGTAAAATGATACCCAGTGTTAATATAGGTAAAGAGGCGAGTACCACCGCATTGATTCCGAATCGCCGGGCCAGCTTAGGCGCAAAAGGAGATACGAAAGCAAACGCGAGCAAAGGTAAAGTGGTTAACATACCGGCTAAAGTGTTGGATATTCCTAAATCATCACGAATCATACCTACTAAAGGACCTACTGATGTGAGCGGTGCTCGAAGATTCATTCCAATGAAGATTATTCCAAGTATAAGCAGCAAGATACCGGCAGACGAGCGTGAGGGCTCATCACTTTCTTGAAAGTGCTTCTCAATCGCCTGATGGTGTGAACTCATTTCTCATCCTCCAGATGTTGTTGAAGTTTTTCTTTAAACTGTTCAATATAGGTACGGACAGCCTCAACAGCTTGCCTTTCATCTTGTTGAATAATCGCTTCAATGAGTTCATGATGCACTTTTTGATGAGAATCACAACAAGCAACTTCGACTAATTCACGAATGGATCGTTTGACAGCTTCTGTCATATATTCGTATAAATCGATCAGAACACTATTGTGTGTAGCTTCTGCAACTGCCTGGTGCAATTGGATATCGAACTCGACATAAGCATCCATATCATTCGCTTCCGCAGCGGAATCACAAGCGGCAAGGCAGGCGCGCAGCTTTTCCACATCTTCGTCCGTACGTCGCAGGGCAGCCAACCGTGCTGACTGCTGCTCCAACCCATCACGTACCTCCAGCGTTTCCAATATATTGGATTGTTGAATACGCCGTTGCAGCGCCGCACCAAGAACACTGGTTGAGCATACATACGTGCCATCTCCCTGCTTGGTTCGTAAAAGTCCGGCATGAACGAGGGCTCGAATCGCCTCCCTCAACGTATTTCGACTAACCCCCAATTCCCTAACCAGTTCTGGTTCGGCTGGTATCCGGGTTCCGATCGGCCATTGCCCTGATTCAATGATGGCTTCAATTTGTGCGGCCACTTGTTCGACCAGCGTCATGCGGTTTGTTTTTTGTAATTTCATTCACACACCTCCAAACATCGGATGATTGGTTTAATAGAAACATATCATAATGCAGTGAGAATGTAAATCATTTTTGATTTCAATGGACAAGGAAGGGGAGCCTCTTAAAACGCTACATAATAAAAAAGAGGCAGAAAAATATTGCCTCTTGCCTCTAATGTCTATGTAAAAATTCATCTATCTTTATGCCCATAGTCAATGACCTTTACTTCTTGCTCATCTTTTAAGAAAGTCATTATTTCTGTACCATAACAAAAATATACGCTAAGGAAGACAAAAAACAAAGCTCGTTTTCGTATTCCTTAATTCTGGTCAACAAATTCACGAATGCCTTTATACAGCGCATCTGCAACCCGTTTCTGGAATTCTTCATCAGCCATTTGCTTCGCTTCTGAAGGATTCGTAATAAATCCAATTTCTACTAAAACAGCGGGCATTTTCGTATCTCTGATGACCTGAAATCTCGCTTTTTTGACTTTTCGATCCGAAAACCCTGTTGCCTGTATAAGATATTTATGAACGGTATTTGCATACGTTTTGCTTTTTGCAGTGTAATAGTATGTTTCTGTTCCTTTAGCCGACGACGAAGTGGCCGAGTTAATATGGACGGAGATAAACAAGTCCGCCTTTTCCCCATTCGCTATCTTTACTCGTTCAGGCAATTCAGGGAACGTGTCGCCTTCTCGTGTCATTACTACATCAAATACGGAACGGATTGTTCATCGTGAAATGCTTGGCTTGTACCTCTCCATTCGCTTCTATCTCTATCATTTCTTCCTTTTGCACAAGCCCTGTAATTTTCACTTTTTCAATAACTACTTTCGGTTTTTCATCGACTTCGTTGACTGCTTTAGAACTTATGGAATATGTTGTTTTCCCTTTATCCCAACTGCCGTTTTGTCCAAATAGCTCTGTCACAGCTTGTCCATTCACTTGAATTTGTGGAGGAATCTTCGGCTTCATTCTTTCTCCATTCATCCAGAGCTGAATGGAAGGAGCGGGTGCAGCTTGAACCACCGCCGACAACATCCCCATCAAGAGAAAAAGAAGCAGGCTAATCCTATAAAACGCTTGTTTCATAATTTATCCTCTCTTTCCCGTTCTGCAATTCACAAAACGACCAATCTGCTATACTTCCACAAAAATTCCTAAATATATCTTTAATACGTAATATAGGAAATTGATTATATTATTGTACAATTTCTTTATCAAAGAATGAACAACTTTCCCTCATGAAAAAAGTCCCATTTTCATGAACTCTTATTAATAAAGTAAGCAGGCATCTATGAAAGACACCTGCTTTTGTGCATCGGCTGTAATGTCGTGAAAACAAACGAAAATCTTACCGCTACTCCCAATGGGCCAGCGTGCGTTTATATAACATATCGCGATATTGTGCTGTCGAATTTGGCAGAACATGCCCGGTTGTGTAATCCATAATCACACCATAGCGACGGATTACATCCAGTTCATCGATTTCTCCTCTTTTAAATTTTTCCTCTACGGAAGCGATATCTTCCTGCAACCACTGTCTGCGTTTGGCTCGAATGTACGCACGCTCGTTTTTCGTTGCCTCCTCATCAATTTCAAACAGGTCAATCTCGCGGTCAATCTCTTTGATAATAACTCCGTAATCTTTACGCGCACGCTCTATGGATACATACTGATCGATCACATCTTCCAATACAAGCTTCGGATCACGTTCAAGCGGGTCACCCAATCCGCCACCACCTGCGGAAGGACGATCGAATGAATCCCCCGGTTTAAGCGCCACACTCGAAAATACCGTCCCCAAAAAACGTTCGTTATCGCTACCTGGATTTAACCTTACTCCATGCGGCAAGGACGGAAGTCCCCCTTGAATCCCCCATGTAACAGAGCGCGAACGATCGCAGCAGTACGACATAACCGTATTTTCACATGATGTCAATATTCCACCTTTACGCACACCACAGCCACCGCGAAATTTCCCCGGACCAGCAGAGTCTGTTACAATTTCATGATGCGTTGTAATAACAGGGGACAACCTCTCCTGTCCTTCGCATGGCTGAATGCTTAATCCGACACCAAATACCGGAGACATCGCATTCGCTCCATCTTTATATGAACGACCACCGTGTCCACCGGCCATCCAGTCATACCACATAAAGTAATTGTCATATCCGGCGCGTCGATCCCAACCACCGATTAACAAATATTCCAGGTTAAACGAGCAGGCAAGCGCTCGTTCCGGCATAATACCAGACCACAATTCAAAAATAGCGTTCATGATTTTTTCGTATGCACCGGAGCAAAAACCGGTTACAGCTACAGGCCACGGTGCATTTACAACAGAATCTTCGGGCAAATTCACATGAATGAAGCGATAAAAACCAGAATTAAGCGGAATATCCGGGAAAAATGTTTTTGTTCCGGAAATGACCGCGGAAAAAGAAGCGCCGAACCCAGCATTCAAAAAGCAGCTGATGTAGGGATGTGAACCGGTCAAATCATAATCAATTTCATCATCTTTAATCGTCATACGCACATGAATTGGGATTAATTGATCACCAACTTCCGGATCCATGTCAATATAGTCTGTTGTTTCCCATGTGCCGTTCGGCAGTTCGGAAATACGTGCTCGTCCGAGACGTTCCACATAGTTTTGCACTTCTTCAAAAGCAATGAGAACCGTATCAAGACCATACTTTTCGATTAAACGAACAAGTTGCATCTCCCCGACTTTGGTTGCTTCCGCCTGCGCACGCAAATCGCCAAGGCGCTCTTCCGGAACACGCATATTGGCCACCAGAAGATTGGCCACATCCTGCAAATACTGACCTTTGCTCCAAATCCGTACCGGTGGAATTCGCATCCCTTCCCCATAATGATCTTTGGAACGAACATTGAAGGAGCCCGGAACGTTACCACCAACATCAGCCCAGTGCCCGTTCGATTGCATAAAAGAAATAAGTTTTCCATCATAGAATACCGGTCGAACTACGCGAACATCACAAAAATGTGTCCCACCTCGATACGGATCATTAATCAAAAATACGTCCCCAGGATGAATATCGTCTCCGAAATCTTCAAGTACTGCTTTGGCTGTTAAATGGAGTGTTCCTACATGAACGGAAATATCCTGCGTTCCTTGCATAATGGTGTTCCCTTCAGCATCACAAATAGCCGAACTAAAATCACGGCTATAAATCACGAAAGAATAGCATGTCCGCAGAATTTGCTCAGACATCTGGTCAACCAAATTTACAAACGCATTTTTTAACACCTCAAACGTTACCGGATCTAGACGTGTGATGGCAGATTGTGTTTGACTCATTATTTCGCCTCCATATCTTTTTTGTACGTTAACAGTAAATTCTTATACGGATCGACTTCAGCCGTAAATCCTGGCGGAATAACAACTGTCGAATCCATCTGCTCGACAATTGCTGGCCCTTGGAATGTAGAACCTACAGGGAGCAGCGAACGATTATAAATGGTTGCTTCTACAAAGCCCCCGCTTTCTTCAAAATAAACATCTCGCTTGCCCCGAATCGCATCATTCATATTGCCTTTCGGCTGCTCCATTGGTAAATCCGGCTTCGGTACAATTCCGGTGGCCGCTACGCGTAGGCCGTAAATTTCAACCCCTTGTTCCGGATTTGAGAATGCGAATTCACGCTCATGTTCCCTGTGGAACCGCTCCAATGCTTCCTTAAGTGAGTGAATCGGACGGGAAACTGGAATAGATAATGAACGCCATTGTCCGGTATACCGCATGTCAATATAACGAATAAGTTGAGTATTTTCTTGCGGTACCCCCTCTTCTTCCAGAAGTTTAGCCGCTTCCTGTTCCATATTTACATATGTTTGTTCTAATTCAGTCAATGAGACATCCTGTATGTTCATTAAATACGTTTTGGAAATGTCATGTCTTACATCAACAAGCAAACATCCCATAGCAGACGTAATTCCCGGATGCGGTGGTACAATTACGGTTGGAATCTCTAATTCTTTCGCTAGATGTGCGCCATGAAGTGCACCTGCACCACCAAACACAACAAGCGCAAAATCACGCGGATCATATCCACGGCGAACGGAAATGAGACGTAGCGCATCGCACATGTTAGCGTTTGCTACTTTGATGATGGCGTTCGCTGCTTCTGCTTCCGTATAGCCGAATGGTTCAGCGATTTTTCGAATCGCTTCGCGTGCTTTTTCTTTGTCAAGCGTCATCTTCCCATCCAGAAGTTCCGTTCCAAGGCGACCTAATAGCACATTGGCATCACTGTTCGTTGGTTCTGTTCCCCCGCGTTGATAGCAAGCTGGGCCGGGTGTCGCTCCTGCACTCTGCGGACCGTTACGAAGTGAACCCCCATCGTCAATCCAGGCTAGGCTACCACCACCGGCACCAATGGTGAGAATTTCAATGCTCGGGAACCCGATCGGATAACCATATTCGATATACCAATCATTTGTAACGCGTAACTCACCGTTATACATGAGAGAAATATCCGTACTTGTCCCTCCCATGTCCAATCCAATCGCGTTTTGAAATCCGCATAATTTAGCGATGTGAGCGCTTGCAATCGCACCGGCCGCAATTCCTGAGCTGGCGAGACGAGCGGCATACCTCGGAACCGTTTCGGACGTCATCACGCCACCACCGGAATGAAGTACAAGTACATCTCCTTTATATCCATCTTTACGCAAAGAATCTGACAGTTCCTGAATATAATTACTTACAATCGGCCCCAGCACAGCGTTTACAATTGTGGTGCTCATTCGTTCATGTTCGAAAATTTCCGGAAGCGTTTCACTCGATGTACAAATATAGACTCCCGGCATTTCTTCCTGAAGGATTTCTTTCATTCTTTGTTCATTTGTTCCATTCACATATGCATTCATGAAACCAATCGCAATGGATTCTACCCCGCGCCTTTTCAGGATACGGGCCAGTTCGCGCGCTTCCTGTTCATCAAGCGGAGTAATAATATTTCCGCTATAGTCTGTGCGCTCTGTAACCTCAAACCGGTCACGACGCCGTATGTACGGAGGTGCTACATCTTCATAGGCGTCCCATAATTCTAGCTTAGTTCCACGACGAATTTCCGGTACATCACGAAATCCTCTGCTTGCAATAAAAGCTGTTTTTGGCAGGCGTCTTGTGATCAAGGCATTGGTTCCAACGGTCGTACCGTGAGAAAATAATGAAATTTCAGATATCGGAACCGCTGAATTTTTAATCCCTTCTAAAATGCCTCGAGCTGGATTGTCAGGTGTAGAAGATACTTTCGTAACAGCAATTTCCCCCTTTTCCTCATCAAAAACAAATACGTCAGTAAAGGTTCCACCAACATCGACGGCTACATGATATTTTCCCATCATACGTTTCCTCCTCTAGCTAAAATGCACTTGCTTTCGCCCATTTAAATTTAGCAATTATTATGCCAATTTTAAAAATTAAAAAATATAGACGTATAAGTAAAAACAGAATAAATACAAGAAAAGATTCTTTCAAAAATGAAAGTGAATTTCCACTTATGAAAGGTGTCTCACACGCCAGGAAGTGGGAGAGGTTCACAATATACTGGAATATATATTGTTTTATATAGACGTTACTACTATATTAATAGTATAGAAAAAAATGCAGCATCACGGTATTGCTTTGCTCGATTCCGCGTCTGCTGTAAAACAGAGGAGAGATCGCGATGGGATTGCTATATGATGACCTTACCATCTGCAATTTCGATCACGTTTACATTCCTCAAACGAACCTGCTTGCTCTGCCTCATACGTGGATCGAATGTGAAGATATTGAACATACAAACGGATACTGTGAGCAGGATTCCTTTCGTTTGATTGCTGAACGGCTGCATCAGAGACGACATCCAGGTGGCATCACTTTTGTCGGTAACGGCAATTACCATTATGTCTCACGCACGCTTCTTCAGGAAGTCGATCGTCCTTTTACCCTCATTCTTCTTGACAACCATACGGACATGATGACAAATGTGCCACAGCACTTTCTTTCATGCGGTTCTTGGGTTGTCGATGCTTTGCTTCATTTACCTCTATTGCGCCACGTTATACTCATCGGCACCCGATCCGATTTGGCGGCGCAAATCGATCCGCATTTCTCTTCTTACATCACAGTTTTTACGAGCCAACAACTCCGTGAAACAAACATAAATACGTTTATTTCTTCCATTCTTTTAAGCATCCATACGGATACAGTCTATATCAGCATTGATAAAGATGTTCTTTCTCCTGAAGAAGTCGAGACAAACTGGGATCAGGGCGTTATGACACTTGCTCAACTGCAAGCGATAGTGAAAGCGCTTATCCATTGTTCTGCCAAAATTTATGGGGTAGACATCTGCGGAGAGCTTCCTGTCTCGCCTCTCGACGTATTTCATCAAGATAAACAAATGAGCATTCGCAAAAACGAGAAAGTGAATCTGGAAATCCTGCAAACAATTTATAGTTAATACTTAAGAAAAGGGGGGCCAAAAAGCTACTTTTTGGCCCCCCTTTTTGGCATAAAAAAGAAAAGCTGCCTCATGACGTTTTTTAACGACCTTTTGAGACAGCCTCTCTTCTTAATTTACAATTAGCAATCTTTTCGTTTATAAAACATCGTAACCCTGGTCTTCAATCGCTTCCTTAATAGCTTCTAATGTCAATTTATGTTCATCATATTCCACCTGCACTGTCTTCTCATTCAGATTGACTTTGCCTTTGGCACCGATTTCTTCAAGCGCTCCTTCCACTGCTTTTACACAATGCCCGCAAGACATTCCTTCTACTTTTATCGTTACAGTTTGCATCTTGTTATTCCCTCCATATCAGTAAAAGTGCATTATTTCATTAATTTGTTCATTGTCTTTAACAATTCATCAATCACTTCATGATCCCCTTCCTGGATTCGCTCGATCACGCAGCTTCTCATATGTCCTTCCAGAAGGAGGCGGCCAACCGCGTTTAGCGCAGACTGAACGGCAGCGATTTGATTCAGAATGTCGTCACAGTACACATCTTTTTCGACCATTCCCTTAATTCCACGGATTTGTCCTTCAATCCGATTCAGCCGGGTAATTAAATTATTTTTCAACTTCTCTGAATGATGGCTCGTGCGTTCGCTCCCGTGATTGCACACCTCCTGTCCATTTTCGTGGATCATCGGCTCCATCGTCTTTGTCACCCCCTTATTCTACTTTCGCCTTTTGCAGGCGTAGAGCATTAAGAACGACCGATACTGAACTCAAGGCCATAGCAGCGCCAGCCACCCACGGCGCAAGAAATCCTGCGGCAGCGATCGGAATGCCGAGCGAATTGTAAGCAAGCGCCCAAAACAGGTTTTGTTTAATATTGGTCATTGTTTTCCGACTCATCACAAACGCATCAGCAATACTGTTTAAATCGCCGCGCATCAAAGTAATATCCCCGGCCTCCATCGCTACGTCCGTTCCGGTCCCCATGGCAATACCGACATCAGCTACCGCCAGCGCAGGCGCATCGTTAATCCCATCTCCTACCATAGCGACTTTTTTACCTTGGGCCTGCAAATTCCTTACTTCCTCTGCTTTATCTTCCGGCAACACTTCGGCGCGAACCTGTTTAATTCCTACTTCCCGCGCGATCGCCTGTGCTGTTCGTTCATTGTCTCCCGTTATCATCATAACGTCAATATTCATTCGTTTAAGTCGCGCCACGGCTTCGCGTGACGTTTCCTTCACCGTATCCGCGACCGCTACCAATCCTGCGTATTTTCGGTCGACAGCGACAAGCATGGCGGTCTTTCCTTCATCTTCTAAGACATCCATTCTCCCGTACACCCGCTTTACATCCACTCCGTATGTTTCCATTAACTTGCGTGTGCCAATGAGAACCTCTTTGCCTTCCACTACAGCCCGCACTCCATAGCCCGGGATAGCTTCGAACTGCTCCGCTGAAGGCAGGGCGATTCCTTTTTCCTCTATACCAACGACCATCGCTTCCGCGAGCGGGTGTTCCGAGTTTTTCTCTGTTCCACCAACAAGACGCAGAAACTCCGCTTCTTCTATACTTTCCGCCACCACGTCTGTCAGTTCCGGCTTGCCCTTTGTTACAGTTCCCGTTTTATCAAACACGACGGTGTCTACTCGGTGCGCAATTTCCAGATATTCGCCCCCTTTAAACAAAATGCCGAGCTCAGCCGCTCTTCCCGAACCGGCCATAATCGAAGTCGGGGTAGCCAGGCCAAGGGCGCATGGGCACGCGATTACGAGCACAGCAATCAGCTTTTCCAACGCGTTCGCAAAGTCTCCAGGAACAAGCCAGAAATACCAGATAAGGAAAACGAGCACAGCGATGCCAACGACAATCGGGACAAAAATTCCTGAGATACGGTCCGCAATGCGCTGAATCGGTGCTTTCGAGCCCTGCGCCTCTTCCACCACTTTAATAATTTGCGCAAGCGCTGTCTCTCTGCCGACTTTAGTGGCTCTTATTTTCAGCACGCCATTTTTGTTTACCGTCGCGCCAAATACGTTTGCGCCCACCTGTTTTTCTACCGGCACGCTTTCTCCCGTCAGCATCGATTCATCAATAGACGAACGGCCCTCGATAATTTCGCCGTCAACAGGAATTTTTTCGCCGGGTTTTATCACAATCATATCACCGACAATCACTTCTTCCACCGGAACGAGCATTTCCTGTCCGTTTCGAATGACAAGCGCTTGCTTCGCCCTAAGGCCCATCAATGTTTCAATGGCCTTGGACGTCCGCCCTTTTGCCAAAGCTTCAAATAGTTTTCCAAGCAAAATTAATGTAATCAGTATCGCGCTGGTCTCATAATACATCTCTGGGGCATGATGCGCTTGACCAATGGATAGAATCGTTAAATATAAACTGTAAAAGTAAGCAGCAGACGTGCCAAGTGCGACTAACACATCCATGTTTGCACTTTTATTGCGCAATGCTTTATACGCGCCGATATAAAATTGGGCTCCGATAATAAACTGGATCGGAGTGGCTAAAGCGAACTGTACCCAGGGATTCATCAACCATTCCGGCATCCAGATAAAAGAAGTAAACGAAAAATGTCCGGCCATCGACCATAATAAAGGAAAAGATAAAATCGCTGAAATAATAAACTTCCGCTTTTGCCGATTGATTTCCTGCCGGCGGTGATTCTCTTCCTGCCCATCTTCTTGTTTCGGCACCGCTTTGTAACCGAGCTTCTCCACCTTGCACACCATATCTTCAATAGAAACCTCAGCAGGCAGATACTCTAGGTGGGCAGTTTCCAGCGCAAAGTTGACGGTCGCTTCCGTTACGCCAGGCATTTTGCTAAGCCCTTTCTCAATCCGATTCGCGCAGGCCGCGCACGTCATGCCTGCAATTTGGAAATCGATCTGCTCTTTTACCGTAGCGTATCCTAACTTTTCAATCCTTTCTTCCAGCTGGGAGAGCGTCACTTTTTCCGGGTCGTACGTAACCACGGCCTTCTCCACCGCAAAGTTAACATTCGCTTCCTCCACTCCTTCCATTCGCTTAAGCCCTTTTTCAATGCGGTTGGCACAAGCCGCACACGTCATGCCTTTTATTTGAATCGCTGTCTGTTTGCTCGCCGACATTTAGCGCCCCTCCTTACACTATACCTATGTATAGTATAATAAAAAAAACTCTAATTTAATGTATCTATTTCCTTCACTTTTCAATATATCATACCCCGGTACTGTATACAACATTTTTCTGTTTGTTTATCATGATAAGAAAAACTCACGGGCATTTCACTGCTTATGTGTAAAGACGAAAAGCGCCAAGGACAGGCCCTTGACGCTTTCGCATCGCTTATTTTTGGCTATTTAATCGTGCTCCAGTCCAGTTCACCGAGGTTGCGGCTGTACGCTTTTAGCCTTGCCCGTACGCGCTCCGCTTCTACTCCTTTTAACGGCAGAGGCTGATAGTTATTTCTTTCCTTTACCGAAGAAATGGAACAAGGAATGATCCTGATCTCCTGTTCTCCTGTCAACGAGCCGTTTTTAACATAAAACGTCTGCTGAAAAATAAACGTATCTTTATCTTTAGGATTTTTATTGCCCCCAAACATAAAATTGCCAAGGCTGTAAACGATAAACTTTCCTTTGTATTCCTCAATTCCTTGCATTACGTGCGGGTGATGGCCAAGGACAAGATCAGCGCCCCGCTCCACAGCGTATCTGCCGAGCGCTTTTTGTGTCCGATTCGGATAATAACTGCGCTCCACCCCCCAGTGAAAGCTTACGATCACAATTTGTGTGCCGCGACCACGTAGCTCGGCAATATCACGGGCAATCGTCCGCTGTAATTTCTCGCTGTTCTCCCATCCTTCATACCCGAGCAGTCCAATTTTGATTCCTTTTATCGTCTTCATATATTTGTTGTCATAGCCAAAATAGCCAATATGATATTTTTGCAGATTCTTTATCGTATCCTCATATCCCTCCCGCAAATAATCATGCGTATGATTATTTGCAAGATTTACGGCATCAATGCCTGACAGCGTCAAAATTTGCACATATTCCGGTTTTCCCCTAAAACGAAATGTCTTCGTCGCTTTGGCGGTCGCTGTCGTCAGCGTCGTCTCTAGGTTGACAATCGTCAAATCGTCTCTATTAAAAATAGCCCGAATGTGCTTTCCAAAAAAAGCCTTGCCATTCTTCATCACTTCATGCTCGAAGCTAAACGGATACGGGTAGGCTTCGTCACGTCCAATTGTGACATCACCGGCGGCGCTTACCGTAATTATTTCAGTTGGTGTCCAACGTTCCGCTCCAGATTCCCTTCTCTCTTCCGGCTTGCGCAAATCAGCCGGTTTTATTGCTATTTTGGTCGTTTCTTTTACCTTGCTAATCTTCATTACGATAGCGGACACAGCGTACAGCAAAGTCGTAAAAAACGTAATCGATAATATGATGAATAGCGACGTTCGTTGCAGCTTCTTCACTCGTCTCCCCCACTTGCATAGTCATCCCATCTGTTCTTATTTATTTTATATTCACATATAGAACCTCATTTTTATACCTTCATGCTTTATACAAGAGTATGGGAGTTCGGACACCAGTACAACCATTTCTTTTCGTGATTTTTCGACAAAATAAACAGGCTTTCCGTATGAGTTGATTGTTTTAAGCGGTATAGTCACACTTGACTATATCCTCTTCAAAGTCGTATAATCACAGTCAGATTAGTCAAAAATAAATGACCTTTTTACATTCATCGAATCACTTTTGCTTTCTGGTAAACAATATAGATAACCAACCAGCGCTTTATAATAGGGCAATGGGCTTCTGATGGGGTGTGAAATATGGAAAATAAAAAAGCGTTGCCGCTTTTGTTCGTCGTAATGTTTCTTGTTATGGTAGGGTTCGGCATTATTATTCCTGTGCTGCCATTTTTCGCCGAGCGGGTAGGCGCAACGCCGGAACAGCTCGGTTGGCTGATGGCTGTGTACTCCTTGATGCAATTTCTGTTCGCGCCGATATGGGGACGAATTTCCGACAAAATCGGGCGCAAACCAGTAATGCTTATTGGCATCGCCGGCTTGTCTATTTCCTTCTTTTTGTTTGCTATCTCCACCAAGCTATGGATGTTATTCGCGGCCCGGATTCTCGGGGGACTCCTATCGTCCGCCAACATGCCAACAACGATGGCCTATGTCGCCGACATTACCACGCCAGAAAACCGCGGGAAAGGCATGGGAATTATCGGCGCAGCGGTTGGCCTCGGCTTTATCTTCGGCCCGGCTATCGGCGGGGTTTTCTCAAAAACCAGCTTAAACATGCCATTCTTTATCGCGGGGATGGTCTCAGCAATTACATTCTTCTTCGTCTTGTTCTTCCTAAGCGAGTCACTACCGGCTGAAAAACGAACGATGCAAAATACAGACACAAAAGAATCCCGCTGGAAAGCGTTTAACGGGCCAGTTGCCGTTTTGTACGTGTTGCAACTGTTCGTTTCTTTCTCGCTCGCAGGTCTGGAGGCGACATTCGCCTATTTTGCAGCGGCGCGTGCTGGTGTTAATACGACGCAACTGGGCTATATTTTTATGATTATGGGGGTGGCCGGAGCCATCGTACAGGGCGGTCTCGTCGGCCGATTGACAAAAAAATTCGGGGAAGGTGCTGTTATCCAGGCAGGTCTTGTTATTTCCATTATCGGATTTGGTCTCATCTTGCTTACGAACAGCTTTGTTACCGCCGCTATTTTCGTGACGATTTTCGGCATCGGAAATGGTGTCATCCGTCCGAGCGTTTCAGCGCTTGTAACCAAAAAAGCAAAAGGTGGCCAAGGCAGCGCTACCGGACTATTATCTTCGTTCGATTCACTCGGTCGCATCGCCGGCCCACCGATCGGAGGTGCGCTTTATTCCACACAAATGGGACTTCCATACATCTCAGGAATGCTCATATCAGCTGTCGCATTTATTTTGTATTGGATTTATATAAAAAGGGAACAAAAAAGTACAGTAACTATCTAATGTGTATATGTCATACAAAATCCTTCTTTGCTTTTGTGGAAGAGGGATTTTTTTTAAATTATTTAGTACGCAGTATTTTTGTACTATTTTATATAAGCGCAGAAATTCGGTGTATACATTAAGGCTTGCGACGCCAGAATCGCGGGGTGCGTTGCCCGTGCCTTTCGTCCCGCCAAACGTCCGAGAGAAATCATGAGAAAGCGGAGCGAGCGAGACGTATCGGCAACCCTTGACGAAAAGAATTCCGGTACGCGACCACTGTCCCGTTCGCATCCGCTGGATGTAGAACGGTTTATATAGAGGTGTATAGGGGTAAACTTCAAAAGTTTCTAGTAAAACAGGCGGAGGATTCGTGCGATGATTCGTTTTGTATGCTGTTCATGTTCGCTCACCGCAAGAGGAACATCAAGACCCAGACTCCAGCGATAAATCGTCTGTCCCGTATTCCGAATACGATCAACGCACTCCGGTCCCGAAGCATACAGCAAAATTCCGGTATCGGCCCTGCGTGCCGTCATATATGCTAGCATTTGGTACACATGCGGATGCTCCGCATATCCCCTAGCACGCTCTGTATATTTCGTATCAAGCACAATTTCCCGTCCGATCGTGTCTTGCAAAAGAATGTCAGGAATCACCACAAGGCGCCCACCTTCCCCCAGCCAGTGCCGTGTCTGTATGCGCACCTTAATCCCGTGCGGCCGCAACTCCTCGGATAACAGCCGAGCGATATAGCGTTCAAATAATTCGTTCATATCTAGCACGAAACTTTCGCAATACACATGCCCTGCATGCATCGAGAGCCCCGCCGCCCGCCAGTACAGGCGCAATAGGCTCAGCGCATCCGCGTAATGCCGGTTAAGCCGTGTTATCGGAATGCGTTCCACTTCGACGAGCCGCTCCCGCGCTGACCGCGGACGTCCCCTTTGCTCTTCTGATTCCCGTCCCGCAACGAACAAGCGCATAAGTTCCTTAATCTCCCGCCTGATGCTCGCATCATGGTAGCTCCTTCTTTCCATATCGTACAGCGCGGCGTAAATCGCACCATTCTCGGGCACTCGTTCCGTATGTTCGTCATACGTACAACCGAACCGATACTCCTGCTTACTCCACAAGCGCAACGTCTCCGGTACAGCGAGCTGACCGCGGACACCCCCCAATTTCTCCGTCCGCGACACATATCCTCTGCACAGGCCGCGTCGGACGATATCCCTGCATTCAGCAATAAACAACTTCACAAGCCACTCCAAGTCGCCTGGCTTTTCCGTAAATCCGCTCCTATCTTGATAAAAGCGAAGCGAACGAATGTCGTACGCCCGGGCCAGCCATTCCCATACGATATCCGCTGGCAGCTTAGGCTGAATACGTATGGAGGCATCCTTAAGTTCAATGCGCCCGATATGAGAGCCAGCCTTGAGCTCCCACCCCCCTCGCACGGACGGACGAAGCGTCAGCGCGTACGAAAATTCTCGCCGCAACATTTCAGCGCTTGCCGAGGCCAGCTCCACGCCCTCCAACGTTTCGTGTTCACGCAAAATATATTGCCGTTTATATTCCCTCATATCGTTCCTTCCTCTCAGCAAGCAGCGCTTCTAGCTCAAATTCATGCACCCGCTCCGGCTCGCAGATGAAATATTCTTCCAGATACGGAATAATTTCATACTTCCAAATGCGCCGTATTTTTTCCGCGGACAAACCGCGGTTCATAAAATAGCCATGACCAAGCCAAAAATCAAAATTCCCGATTCGCCGGTTCGCTTCGTGCACCGCTTCTGCAAGCCACGCTAAATCCGGATAATGTCGCTTCAGATAACGCTCTAGCGCCTGCTCTGTTTCATATGGGGAAAAGCGCGCGAACGGGAAGCGGCGCCGAAGGGCAAAATCAAGCTGCGATAGCGAGCGATCGGCCGTATTCATCGTACCGATGATATACACATTATCCGGTACCACCATTTTGCTTTTGGAATACGGCAAAGGCACCGGAAAGTTTCGATACTCAAGCGCGTACAGCAATTCCCCGAACACCTTGGCCGTGTTGGCCCGGTTAATCTCGTCAATAATCATAACATACGCGCATTCTCTATTCTCTTGCTTTAGCGCTTCATTGCACAGCTCAAGAAATACGCCGGGCCTGACTACAACATTCATGTGCGTAACCCCGTTTTCCCCTTCGACCACTTCCGGCCGCAATCCTTCGATAAACTCTTCGTACGTGTAGGAAGGGTGAAATTGGATAAGACAAACCCGGCGTTCGTTCTGAGCGATTACTTTTGCCAGACGCTGGGCGGCGTATGTTTTGCCCGTGCCGGGCGGACCGTACAAAATCAGTTGTTTCTTCTCGTGCAGCAAACTAAGCCATTCTTCCAGCGTCGCGCGCGGAAGGTACGTATCGTCCGCCATGTCGTCCAGCGTATAGAATCGTGTCTCGTCTCCTTTGCGGGCAAGGTATGTCTCAAATTCTTTTAAAAACGTGTTTTCATCTTCCGTTTCAATCGTATACCTCTTCCGCAAAAAGCCTTCTTCGTTTTCTTCATGAATCGCGCAAATGTACTCTCCGGGCACATCCCATACAAAAACATAAGCGAACGTTGCATTCCCTTCGCTGCCCGCAAACCGCCAGATTACTTTGTCCCGGTACTCTTCGCCAAGTTCCAATTGCACAGCCTCAACCTCTTCCGCATTTGAAACAAGAAAACCATACTCCCTGAGCAAGCGCGTAAGCCGCTGGGCAAACCGATCCGCCTGCAAGCTTCCTTTTCCGGGCGGCGAGCTCTCTATCTCACCCGCGCGCCGCGCAACATAAAACAAAAAGTGTTGCAACTCGGGCAAACTCCATGTCTCCCCGCTTATTCGCCCGATTTCTTCACGCAGTTCAAACAAAATCCGGACAAACCGCATGTAACTTCCACTGTCAAACGGGCGCTCCTGTCCATCCGTATCATAAGCGAAATGTGCCAGCGCGTCGCGGTCCGCGCGGTAATAGATAGGGTATCTTCCCGGGTCCTGCAAATTCCAAAAAAAACTCAGAAAAAACGTGGAAAACTTGACGGACGCACATTTTTGGGACGGATATCCTTTTTCCGTCGCCGCCTTTTGCGTCCGAAACACCGCGTCTGCGAATGCCTCCAGCTTTTCTGTGGTCCACCTATATCCGCCCGTCCCTAACGCGGGAATTTCCGTTGCAGCAAGAAAAGCAGCGGTGAGCTCGTCCACCATACCAGCGGACACGGCTTGATTGTACAGTTGGTTGAAAAACATTTGCCCGGAAAAACCACTGAATCCCCAGATATTCACTTTTTTTCCGCCGATAACGTGCTTGATCTTCGTTTTATGGTCCAGCGTTTTTTTAAACTGTTCCAGCGTGATCTCACCTTGGCGCAGCCGCTCAAGCTCCGTGAAATGAGCGCGGAACGCCGCACGTTTTTCTTCCATTTCATCCGCCTGCTTCCTGCTTTCCGTATCCGCCAGGTACGCCTGTATCCATTCCGCCAGTCGATGAGGCATTGCTGCTTCCTCCTATTCTCTTAGCACGAATTTTGTCCGGCTGTACCCTTCTTTCGTCTTCTGCACCTCAAGCGTGGCCGGTATCGCGCTTTTCAGTTCCTGCACATGCGAAATGACCCCGATCATACGGCCGGAACTCTGCAATTCAATTAGCGTATCAATCGCTTTATGCAGGGATTCATCGTCAAGTGAGCCAAATCCTTCGTCAATGAACATCGTTTCAATCGAAATCCCTCCCTGGTACGCCTGAATAACGTCGGCCATCCCAAGCGCAAGGCAAAGGGAAGCGTTAAATTTTTCGCCGCCGGACAATGTCTTGACATCGCGCGTATACCCGGTATATCCGTCGTATACATCCAGTCCGAGCCCGCTCTGGCGTCCCCGTTTTTCAAGCCGATCGCTGCGCCGCAACTGGAACTGCCCGTTCGAAAGATTATACAGCCGCTCGTTCGCCATCTGAATAATTTTTTCCAAAAACTCAATCTGCAAATACCGCTCAAATGAAATTTTGTACCGATTCTCTCCGCGCACCACATCATACAGATCAGCGATGCACGCTCGCTCTTCTTCCACTGCCTTTACCCGTTCATTCGCTTTAGCGATATGTTCGGCGAGTTCATGCGCTTTATCGCGGCAGTTTAACGCGGCGCGGTGCGCGTCGCGCGCTTCGTTGCATTCCGCTTTAAGGCATTCCAATTCGCGCAAAAGCGCCTGCGTATCGAACCGCTCTTTACCGGCAAGCTCCCGCTCCAGCTCTTTAAGCTGCGCCATGACCGCGGTCTTCTCTGCGGCAAAGCGTTCCAACTCCTTCTTCATCCGCTCGCGTTCCGGCGCGGGCAACTTCGCTTCCCGATACGCTTCGACCGTCATAAACCCGGCTTCGAAGCGCGCTTCCGCAAACCGCTGTTCCGCCTGCGTGTTCCGCGCGGCCGCTTCCGCAAGCAACTTTTGCGCGTGCTGCACGTTGCTACTTGCCTTAAGCGCCTGTTCGGATGCATGGCGGTACTGCTCCTGCGTACGCTTCCATTTCACCTCTGCTTCTTCCTTACGCTGTACCGCTTCCTGATAGTGCTTACGCAAAATATCAAGCGAGCGAAGCGGTTCCGGCACCGATACAAGCTGGGTCTCATATGCGGCGCGCTCTCTTTCATAGGCGATTCGCATCTCCTGCAACTCACGCTCCAGCCTGCTATTCTGTTCGGCCTGCCGCTCCCATTGTGCTTCGAGCCGCTCGTATTCTTGCCTCCGTTCAGCCAGCTTCATTTCGTCCCGTTCCAACGTCTCTACTTCTGCCCGCAGCTTCTGCCCTTCACGAACAAGGCCCGCATGCACGTCGCGTACCTCGTAAGGATCAAAGCCATAGGAAGCCATCTCTTCCGCGTATCCCTTCAATGACTCTTGCCCAGCATTAAGCCTGGCCTCAGCCGCACGAAGTGCTTTCTCTGTTTCATCACGCGCTTTCTTGGCCTCCTGTAGTTGCTCTTTCGTCGGGATGTGACCGTAGCTTCCGGCTTTTTTCGGATGTTCCGCGCTGCCACAGACCGGGCATGGCTCCCCGTCGCGCAGGTGCAGGGCAAGCAGGCTCGCCTGCCCTTCAATCCAGCGCCGCTCCAGCGCCTCGTATTCCTGTCCGGCCGCTGTGCACGCCGCCCGCTTCGCTTCTACTTCCCGTTTTAACGCAGACAAAGAACGTTCGCATTCCATGTATTTATCCACAGCGCGAAACTGTAACCGCATCTCCGCTAGACGCTCTCGTTTCCGGGCGAGCGCTACCACTTTTCCTTCCAGTTCCTTTATTTCCGCAAGAAGCGCAGCCTTTTGCTCCTTGGCAGCTTCCTGCCGACGCACGGCCTCTACTAACGATTCTTCAAGCTGTACAAGCTTTTGCTTTCGCTCCCGCAACTTGCCCTCTTTTTGGCTGAGCGCTTCCACCACCGACAGCATTTCCCGCATACGCTCCACTTCACGCGCTACGGTCTGACGTTCCGGCTCACGCGCTTCCTCCTGCTCATACGTCCGCTTTACCTGCGCGAGGCGCTCTTTCGCCCACGCTTCGGCTTCTCGCGCTCGCGCCAATTCCCGCTCCTTCTCCGCTTCTTCCCGCTGTGCCGACATCCAGTGCTCTTCATGCGCTTCAATTCTGCCTGCCCGCTCGGCGCAAAGGAGCCGTGCTTCCATGCGCTCCATCACTTCCGTCTTATTCTCCAACTCCTCCGCGGCCGCACGCTTCCTGTCTAGTTCAGCGAACCTCTCGTTTATGTTCCGCGCCCGGTGATAGGTTTCATTTTTTGTCCTGTAAGCTTCCTCCACCTGCGCCAGCCTTGCTTTATGTATCATTGCCTGCGTATCATGGTACGCATACTCTTCGGCAAGTCCCGTCATAATCTGGTGGATGTTGCGCGTCTCCTGTTCAAGCGCCACAAATAACAACGCACCCTCGCGCTCCGGCAAAAAAGCCGAAATCTGGCTAATGAATTTCTCCTGCTCTTTCCACGCTTCCACCACGCGCCGATCCGCTTCTTTCCGCCGGCGGTTCAACGCGTCTTCTACCGCTTGGTACGGCTCGGTTTTAAAAATCCGGCGCAAAATTTCTTCCTTGTTCTCCGTTTCGGATGTAAGCAACTTGCGGAACTCGCCCTGTGGAAGCATTACGATCTGGCTGAACTGATGCTTGGTCAAACCAAGCAAACTCTCAATTTTTTGGTTTACGTCGCTCACGGTAAACCGATCCACACACGGCACTTCCCCATCGCCTGTCACCTCATACAGTTCAATCTGCGCTCCAGTCGCCGTTTTGTTTCCAGCTTTTACATGACCAAGCTGGCGGAACACACGGTACGTCCGTCCGCGCAACTCAAAAATTAGTTCCACCGACGTATGTACGTCATCAGCGGCAAAATGGCTGCGCAAAAACTTGGCATCATTGCGCTCTTCACCGCTCGCTTCGCCGTACAGCGCGAAACAGATGGCATCAAAAATGGTTGTCTTGCCTGCGCCGGTGTTTCCTGAAATGACAAACAGACGATGTTCGCCCAATTCCGTAAAATCAATTGTCTCTTTGTGTTTATACGGTCCGAACGCCGTCATCGTCACTTTAATCGGCCTCATACTTTCTCCCCTTCTTTCGCGAACACTTCTTCAAGCACTTCGCGGAAAATACGCTCTTTCTCTTCCGTTAGTTCCATACCGCGAATTTCTTTATAAAACGCGCGGAATAAGGCAATATCATCTTTTTCCGGCTGCTCAATCCGCTCAGCGACAAGCTCGGTCGCCTGCCGCGCCATCAAATTTTGCGATACATGCATTGCATTTGGATATACGGTGCGCACACGTTCCATGGCGGAAAGCACCGGATTTTCATCCAACAGCTTTACGAACACATAATCGTCGCTTCGTTCGTGTGTTTCCAGTTCCTCAATGGTTGTGCTAACCGTGCGCATATCACGCCGGGGCACAAGCGGGCGCTTTTCGACACGTACCTTCCCCTGTCCGTCCAATTCAACAATATAGAACCCTTTCCTGTGGTGCTCTTCGGAAATAGAATACTTCAGCGGTGAGCCGGCATAGCGGATGACCTCGCTTCCGACGTGGTGCGCCTGATGCAGATGGCCGAGCGCAGTATAATGGAACGGCGCAAAATGACGGGCGTGAACATACTCAGCTCCGCCGATGGAAAGCGGACGTTCCGCGTCGCTCGCGTTTTCTACACCTTCTTCTTTTTCACCTGTAGGGGTGACAAACGCGTGACCGACGAATACATGCCGCGCTTTTGAATCCATATTTTCGACAATTCGCGCCGTAACCGCTCGCATCGCATCATCATGGGTACGAATCGTTTCATCCCCGAGCGCATGGCGAACCCGTCCCGGCTCGGCATATGGCACAAGGTAAAAATGCACCGGCCCATATTCATCGCAAAGCACGACCGGCTCGAACACAGCGCGAAACCGCCCGGCGATATAGAGGCCGTTGTCTTTCATAATCCGACTGCCGAATTCCAGCCTGTCCGGACTGTCGTGATTCCCTGCGATCGCCAGTACCGGGATGTTTAACTCTATGACAAGTTCGTTGAATACGCTGTTCAACAAATCAACCGCTTCAGTAGGCGGCACCGCCCGATCGTATACATCGCCGGCAATAATAATAGCATCCGGTTTTTCTTCGCATGCCGCTGCCACAAATTGACGTAAAATGTATTCTTGATCTTCTGTCATATGTACTGACTGGATAATTTTCCCCAAGTGCCAGTCGGCCGTATGAAAAAACTTCATGCTATCTTCCCGTCCTTTTCTCTCCCAATTATAAAAATAAAAGCAAAAGGCAGGCTACACGCCTGTCTTTCTCCACTGTTTTTCGCCTTCTTTTTTCCATTCTATCAAAATTTTCCGCAGCAAGACAGGCATATCTTCCACACAATCCCCCCCACTTTCCGGTCGCTTCCCTTCCTTCTATAATAAGAATGATAGAGTAAAGGAAAAACTAAAGATAAGGAGATAAACGCAATGGAATTCAAATTGGAACGCATTCATGACAAGATCGAATTCTTCGAGGCAAACGACCTTAAGACATTGGAGAGAAAAATCGACGAGCAAATCGAAAACAACAAGGCGCTGCTGCTGGAAGTACATTCGGTTACCCACCACGTCGCCTTCCATCCGGAAACCGGGCGTCCGCTTTACAGCGCTGTCGTTCATTTCAAAGCGAAATAAGCGCAAACGGAGTGCAACACAAGGCACTCCGTTTTTCCATTCATAAAAAAGAGACATCCTGATTTATTGTGTGTAAAAATAGCAAATAATAAAACATCAACAATGTATATTAGCCGACCAATTCCAATACCTTTTCTTCTGTTTCCTCTTTTTCAACCAACGCGTACGCCGGGAACGACGGATAACCGAACTCTTGAACGTCCATGCAAACTTGGCAAATGCATATGTCTTCCGTTTCTTTGCCGCAGATTACGCAATCTTTCATAATTTATATCCTCCTCACAAGGTACTTTCTTCTTCAAGTTTCATTGTAATACGAAGTTCTTAATGTGATGTTTTAATTTCTTAACATTTCGTTAAATATTCAATGAACATTATGTGTCAAATCCACATAAAATCAGCCATCTCAAAAAAGTCAGAATATATCCCAACCGGTTGACGAATAAATAAAAAATCAATATAATATCGAATTGTTAGTTATACTAATAATTCGAAAGCTCATTAATTAACCGAGGAAAAGGGCTGAAAAACGATGCAGGAAGAAACCAATATGCATACTCGCTTGTTGGAGGAATTAGAAGAAATTTTCCGCGTGCTATCCCGGAAAATCAACAGCAATTTGCACAAAAACACAGAATCCGGTCTCACAGGTTCCCAGGCGTTACTGCTGGAAATCCTGGAAACGCAGGGACCTAAACGGGTCTCGGATTTGGCTAACGAATTAAATATTACGCTTCCTTCCGTTACCGGGCTGTCCGATCGTTTGATTGCCGGAGGATATGTGGAACGTAAACGGTCGGAAAAAGATCGAAGAATTGTCCTGCTTGAAATTACGGAGAAAGGAAGGGAAACACTACAAAAAGCTCAATTAATACGCAAAGAATTGATGAAGAAGTTTTATGAGTGCTTATCTGCCCAAGATATCGAGGACTTAATCCGCATCTATAGCAAAATGCTGGCTAACATCAGATGAGGCGTATGAGGAGAAAGTTTGAAAAAATAAAAGAGCTAAAAAGGAAAAGGAGTAAAGCAATTGTTGGGTATACTATGGTAGATGATTTGTATAGTTTTATAAAAATTAGAAACAAAATTTACCATCTACAAAGAAACGAAGAATTCCCTATGCAGCTTGCAGCTGTTTTGGAATAAAATCCAGCGACTCTCCTGCTCTTGCTGCTTGATAGACAAATTCAATCCAGCTTTGGCTTTTTTTTACCCGCCATCGCTGTAATCCATCTAGAAGTGTAGCGTGTCCTGTAAGGATGCAAAAAGCAGCGGTACAAAGATAGCAGTGTCCAGAAACGATGAATTGCTTTTGTACTTCGTACTTGATAACAGTCAAACGAAAAATTACCCTTTATCGTTCGAAAGTATGTTTCAATTACCCATCGCTTGCTATAGTAGGATAGAATTTGTTCACTAGATAACGAAATATCTGTACTTAGAAAAGCTCGCATGTTTTTCAAGGTGAGCGACTCAGCGGCATCCCAACATAAAAACACTACAGCATTTTCAACCATGTTTAGTTTTCCTTCATAACGATAAACACGATAGGAAGTGTGACCGACGGTCACAAGGTCGGTATCACTTTTTCTAATATGGTTCGCAAATTCTTTCAATGATTGACGAATCCCTTGCGGATAAAAAATGCGATTGGTTTTTAAGCCGCTGATTACATGACATCCAGATTGTGCGGCTGTTTCAAGTACACTTTTGGCAGGATACCATGTATCAATAAGAAGATATTTCTTTTGTGAACAACGTGGTAAATTCGCTACAAGCTCACAGGCCAGTTGAATTTTACTTTGCTTCTCGGATTCATATCGTTTGAAATCATAGGGAATCACGCAATCGGATTAACCCCCACCATTTGGACACAGACAACCTTATTCGTCTTTTTTCAAACAATTACTCGTTTATACTCGGACTTCTTTTATCACGAACTTACGTTCTGTTTAGAGCACATAAAACTCTTGTGGCGCTAAATCGCAAATGCTAGAATGGATTCTCCTTTCGTTATAAAAGCGGATAAATTCTGCTACAACCTGATAAGCCTCTGCGTAGGACATGAATTCATAACGTGCCAGACATTCATCTTCCAGAATGCGATGAAAGGCTTCGATGTGCGCATTCATATTCGGTGTTCGCGGCGGGATACGCTCATGCACAATACCGAATGTTTCACACGCTTGGCTAAAGTGATGAGACGTAAACTGTGGGCCATTATCGGAACGAAAGACGGGACGTGCTTCTGTTCCAAATAACTGCCGTTTAAACAATGCCTGCTGTACAGTACGACTCGCATCCTTTGCTTCACAAGACAAGCTGATATGATACGCAGATCCGACGTAAAAAGATGGTCAGTTTACGGTACCCATAGGCATAGGCTTCGCCTTCCATGTCTTCCATCAACCATTCTTTGATCTGTTCATCGGACACTTTTGTGCCGTCCTGCTTTAGGGAATAGCCCGGTATGACTCGTCCTTCACTTTTCACTGGTTCCACATCCTGCCCTTTTCGTTTTCGATGGTAGTAATACGTGGAGCGTGGAATTCGGGCAAAACGCAAGACTAGCCGTTTCGGATAGCCCTGCTGAATATAGCGTTCCGCTACTTCAAGTTTTTCAGCAAGTGAGGGTTTTTCTTTTTTATCAAATCACGTAAAATCGCAAGTTCCAATGCCTGTTCGCCAAGTAGGCGTTTGAGCTGCTCATTTTCTTTCACAACTTCTTCGGCATCTAGGACAGGAACCGTAGAGAAGTCGATGTCTCCATGTTTTCCGCTTTCCAGCTCTCGCTTCCAGTGCCCCACCATGTTAGCAGATAATTCATACCGGCGAGCAACGGCTGCTAAATTACCGGTCTCTTTCGCTTCTTTCACCACTTGTTTTTTAAAATCAATGGAATACTTTCTTCTTGTCATGGATGTCTTCCCCCTCTGTCACTATAAGTGTAATCAAAACACACTCTTAGTGTCCAACTTCTCTAGGGGGCTAAAGAGATGGCACACCGTAATCTTAAGGATTGTTCAAAACAGAAATGGACTGCGAACGCTAATCACTTAAGAATCCCCTGGCTTTAGCCATGTGGAGTGTCAAATTCCGTTCATATTTTATTACTAGACTTGCCCAAAATTTGATACAAAATTTACCATGTAGAAAGAACCGAAGGTTCTCCTAGGCAGCTTGTAACTGATTTTTTATCAAATCCAGCTGCGTTCCTGCCTTTGCTTCATAGTAAACAAATTCGATCCAACTCTCTGTCTTTTTGTTTTGCCAACTTCGTAGTCCTGTTAAGATATCACCGTGTCCTGTTACACTGCAGAACATGGCTGTAAAAGAAAGCAATGTCCAAAACCGCTTAATTGCAACGGTACTACGTATTTGATAACCGTTAAAGGAAAAGTTGCTTTTCATGGTACGAAAATAAGTCTCAATCGCCCAACGTTTACTGTAGTACGTTAGAATTTGCTCATTAGATAAGGAAACGTCTGTACTTAAGAATGCCCGCATAGTTTGGAGAGTCATTGGCTGGGTCGCATCCCAACACAGTAGTACCACAGCATTTTCAATGAAATTTAGCTTGCCTTCATAACGATAGACGTGATAAGAAGCGTGACCGACGGTCACAAGGTCGGTATCTTCTTTATGGATGTGCGAGGCAAATTCCTTTATTGACTGCCAAATACCATATGGATAAATAATACGATTGGTTTTTATACCGCTAATGACGTGAAATCCAGATAAAGCGCAGGTTTCGAGTACAGATTGAGCAGGATACCATGTATCCATAAGAACATAAGTAGAAAAAGAACTTTTTGGCACCATAGAAAGCAGTTCACATGCAATATCAATTTTGCTGTTTTGCTCTGATTCGTATCGGCTAAACGCATAAGGGAATGCTTTTTCACCACATCGAATGAATTCCTGAACTACTGCATGCCCCCATACTGACTTACCTTCGGTATGGGAATAGTGAAAATCTGTTCCTTGCATAGGGGACAATGCCTGTGACGAGGGCTTTGTCTTTCTACAGACCGTATCATCGATAATAACGAAAATCGGCTCTTGTGTATGTTTCGCTTCCCTCTTGATGCTCTCCCATGATTGTTGCTGAATTATACGCATCAAATGCTGCTCATTCCACTTCCCATGAGTAAGAAAATGGCTCAGTGTCCGTCGGTCTTGTGAATGGCAGCTTTCACGATGGATATCGGTTAACGTTCCAGAAAAACCTCTGGTCATCACACCATCGAGAAAATGAACCATATGGTTCATTACCGGCTTAGAAAAATAAAGTGGGAAACGCCAGGTACGTAAAATATTGTTGATTTCCTGTTGATGTGCTACCCTATACGTAAGAGGCATATAGTCTTCTCCTTTGCGTAAAAGTGGTTGGTGGTACTTCTATTTTTACACAGGGTGAAGAGATATGTCTCTTTTCTATTCAATTGTAAATTTGTGTAAGTGTTTTTGGGCAACTACAGTTATTAGTTAAATCATAGCAAAAAACCTATCGTTGTTTATTTTATTATAACAGTAGACTCCAAAAATCGAGCCGCCCTATATGGGGCGGCCTCTTTTGTTTTTAGTATTTATTGTTTTTTCCACCTGTTTTATCCCGCATAAAGAAATAAACTAGCAGAACCGCAATTACCACAGCAGGAATAGTAACGACTAATCTTACTGTTTGCTCGGAAATAGTTATGCTAAACAAGCCAACTAAGATAGCGACGATAACGGCTGAAATGAGTGCCTTTTTCGCGCTGTTACTCACAGACTCCCTCCTTTACTGTGGGGAAACACTTGGCAGCATAGGAGATAAGTACGTATAAGTGATTTTGAGAGGAACGATTACGGCCCCTGCATATTCACTAAGGACAGCACCTGCTACAGCACCTGCGACTGCTCCACTTAAGCCACCAAATATAGCTCCCAGATATGTTGTACCTCCTGAGATTCCTCCTTTAACAATAGCATTTACGTCCGTTTTTGTTAAATAAATTTCAACGCCCCACCAATGAAACTTAATGTCCCGTATTCCTTCTCCAGAAGCAGCTAAACTAGCGAATTCTCCAGTCTTATTTTGTGTTATTTCTTGCTTGGCAGGTACCGTGAAAGTTTTTTCTCCATCAAGAACAGCACCTGGAGATTCATCTAAAATTCCGTTAGCTTGGTCAAGTGCAGTCTTAACTAAAACTACTTCTTCATTAGTGGCCACTTTTTCTAAGGCAGCTTCATCAGCGATAATAAAACGATCGTTTTCAACAGTGATAAACTGATCAAATTTTCTAATGTCTAATTTTTCATTTTGTTGAATCTGAATATCTTGAGTAGTAGGTGCAGCACTTGCTACAGCGGAAAAGCTCGAAACTCCGGCACCGGCCATTAAAGTTGCAGCTAGCAATAAAGATACAGGTTTTTTCCTGGATGATGCGCATGAGGTAGTTTTCATCCCATTTTCCGTGTGATAAGAAATGACTGAGTGTACGCCGATTTCGTGAATGGCAGCTTTCTCGGTGAATATCGGTAAGGGTACCAGAGAAGCCATGGGTCATGACACCATCTATAAAATGAACCATATGGTTCATGACTGCTTTTGAAAAACAGAGCGGGAAATTCCACTTGCGCAAAATATTGTTGATTTCCTGTTGATGTGCTACGCTATACGTATGAGATATACAGCATTCTCCTCTGCGTAAAAATGTTTGGTGGTACATCTATTTTTACACAGGATGAATGTTGATGTCTCTTTTTGTTTACTATTGTAAATTTATGTTATCCATTTTGGGCAAATACAGTTAATAATTTATGCTTTTATTGTTTTGTAATTATAACAATCAGCCCCATTGCTCAGGCTGATTATTGTAATATTAAGCACCATGAAATTCCACATAAACATTTTTTGATGTTACAATTTTTCTTATTTGTCCGTTAACGTACATATATTCTGTGAGTTCCCCATACACAGTCAATGCAATTGTTCTATTCGCGTCAAGTCTCTTTTCTGTATAGCTAGTTTGTTTCCATGAAAAATTTGTTGTCTCTCCCGATATATCTGACGTTACTTTTTCTAGACTGTAAATGTATCCATTTTTTAGTATATATACTGCTGTTACATCTAGATTTATTCTACCTTGTAATTTAGTAGATTTAGTTTTTGTTATTGTTTGCGTGCTAAGAATTTCCCCTGTTGTATTACCTGCATTGCTTTCACTCATTTGAGAGAAATTGTCATTATCTGCTGTTTGACTTACATTAAGATATTTTGATGACAAATATTGGTCTGCCTCTGTCACAGAATTAAATTTCAAAGGGATGACTCCTTTAGGCAAAACATCAACACTTTCCAAATTAAACTTCCGATCTAAATCTTCTAGTGTTGTTACTTTGGCTTCTTCTGTACTAATTTTCTCTGAAGAAAGCGTTGGAGCCTCTTCTGCAAATACAGCAGGTGCTAATACAGTCGTTGCCAGTACGATAGATGACAAAATCCTAAACATCTTTTTCATACTGCTTCCTCCTTACGAGATTGTTATAATATATTCATAATATAGTAAAATTAGGAAGATATCAATTAACATATTCCAAATTATTCATAAAATTATAGATTCGGTTGTTTTATGCCTGCTATGTTTATTTTCACGCTAAAAAACCGAAACTAAAAAAACAATCTGTTAACCGAGGTGAATCTTCCGTGGGGGCTCCGACGCAAAAAGAATTTCGTAACCGCTTACGCGGCGACATTCCAAGGCTATCCTTTTATAAAATGGTCAAAAGCGAAGAATTCGCGGAACTATGCCGTTTTTACGAGCAAGGCATGATCGACTACTCACAACTCCAACGCTACGCCGGGCAATTGGAGCGCTTGTTCTAGCCCGTTGTTTCCCTATCCTGACATAACCTTTATAGCAACCACAAAATCCATCCTTCTTTTCCGGCAAGAAAAATGCAGCGAGTCTCCTCGCTACATTTTATTCCGCCTGCATACCAGCTCTTCAAACCACTGCTCATCTCTGCTATCAAGCGCCATATCAAGCAACGTGTCGTAGTCCTCTCGTTCTAGTTGTAAATCCTTTATTTTTTCCGCCACATCGAGCGGTACACGAAAATGGCCGCTGCGCGCCGCCGTGGAAAATCCGTCTTTAACTGTCGGAACAAATACCGTCATCATCATTTGCACCTTGTTCATTTCTTTCACATAACCGGTAAGAAGCAGTATTCTCCCTTTATCATTGTATGGGAATCTGACCCATTCGCCTACGCTAAAGTGCTCCATACCTCCCATCCCCTTGTATGACCATTTCGGTTTTCCCTACTACCATCGTAAGCAAAAGACATGTTTTTGTTACAACACAATAGAATAGGAAAATAAATTTGGGTTTGTACTTTCTCTTTTCTTTTATGAAAGAATGGTACGTGCTATAATTTTTGGAAAAGGATCTGATAAACGGAGGAATAAAGTATGGATGAAAAGCAATTTGTGCGACGCCTCGTATATATTTTAGCCAGCATTCTTTTGGCATTTATGATTATTTTGTTGATTTTTGCACAGTCGAATGCGTAAAAAGCAAGCAGGCTATTCTGACTGCCTGCTTGCTTTTTGCTTGGCGGGAACCGTCTCCGGAATCCCTGCCTTTAGCGTCGCTTGCCAGGCCAGATTCCCTTTTCCACCGGATTGAAATACGTTTCCGAGGATGACCTCATCCAACCAGTCGACAGCGATGCCAGCTCGCTCCACTATGATTTCTTTTAAAAATACAGGTCTATAAAAATACGATTTACATCGAATCATCCAACAGGAATCCAACAAGCCATCGCAAAAGATTTAGTCATGTTAAAACGGCGGTTTGTCGTCCTCCGCTATTGCATCCTCCATGCCCCGCGTTTGTTTTTGCCTGATACGCGCGAGTACATCTTCCAGTTCATCCGGGCGCAGCAATTCAACCGGAGACACTCCTTTTTCAAACTGAAACGTATTTCCTTCAATTAATACAACATACCGCTCGCCGAGTCTTGCAATGTGAATATTTTCGCCGAAATCAGCAAGTAACGCTTTAATGGCAATATGGTCGAGCTTCAGCTTCATTTCCAAATCCGGCCTCTGCTCCACCAACGCGGCCGCCGCTTCAATGACTTGTTCGCTCGACCATTTCTTCTGCAACTCGCGCTTCTCACTTGCGGCCCACAATTCTATCGCTTCTTCTTCCTGCCGCCGCTCTTCGCTTTCCGCTTCGTACGTCATTTCAATATACTGCTGCACAAGCCCCATGACTTGCGTGTTCATAATTTCCGGTAACGATTTTTCATACTGAACAAATTTGAGAAAGTCTTCGAAATAACGGGCATGCGACGCCTGGTGAATTTTCAGCTCCCACTCCTCCACCATGCCTTCTTCCGGCATATGCGGATATTGGATTGACTTCATATTTTTCGCGCTAATCGCCATTTCCACCTGACTAATTAGGCTGCTCTCATCGGTGATGGTAGCGATTTTCGGCTCAAAGTCGCATTTCATGATAAATATGAACGCCTTGTCAAAATACTTGTCCAGCTTGGCGCGCGCTACGATTAATGCTCCCCCGCGAACCGCGCTCGTGTTCGCATATGCCCGCGCAAGCTCTTCGCTCTGACACCGGAAATCTTCCTTGGTGGTCGCTTCCTGCAAGCGGGCAAACAGATTATAATTCGGGTTGCTTTCCAGTTCGTAGCCCGATTCTACAATAAAACGGCCGATTTTCGTGGGCGCCTGTTCATTTTTTGGGTTGCGATCCACTTTGCGCTTTACAATACGCGCAAACTCTCCATCAAGAAAATCTTTAAGCGCGCTGCCCAGGTAACCTGCCTCATCCAGCGTTTGATAATGTTTGTATCCGGCGGCTGTTTCGTTTTCATCTGCGCCGCGCACAACAAAAAAAGAAAGGTACTGTACGGTAAAATCCATGTCTTTCTCCCCGTTTTTGATGATGTCCACAGATTTTTATTGTAGCCTGTTTTTTCACTAAATGAAACGTGAAAACCGCCTATGGCACGTACAGACGTTTTCAGATTATCAAAAATTAAGTATGATTTTAATACACATATAACATTCTACGGGTGAAAGAAGGTAGGCTATGCATACATATTTGAAATTTCAAACGAACATCGCACGGGAAAAACCTTCAACTCTTCTGAACCGGGAAACAAACTGCCCGTTTTGCGATCGGGAGACCATTTTTAAAGAAGGGGTGATTATTAGCCAGCAAGCCCCCTTTTTATTGATTGAAAACAAGTTTCAGACGCTTGAGCGCGCCTACCAGATGGTACTGATAGAAACAGAGACGTGCGAAGGTGATTTGTCGACATACGGAAAAGAACATCTGCATTCGCTGTTTGATTTTGCGATACACAACTGGCTCGCAATAGAAAAGAGCGGAAAATACCGCTCTGTTATTTTCTTCAAAAATCACGGCATACACTCTGGTGGTTCGATTTATCACGCACATATGCAAATTGTCGGGCTTTATGACGTCGATTACCGCACACACCTTCTGCCTGAACATTTTCAAGGGATCGTCATCGACCGTTCTCCCGGCGTCGAATTCAATCTATCGACCCGTCCGCGAGGTGGCTTCACCGAATTTAACGTTGTGTTAAGCGACCTGAAATCGCTTTATAAGATGGGGGATTACGTGCAGATTGCCGTGCATTTTCTGCTAAATCATATGAATAAAAGATACAAAAGCTACAACATTTTCTTCTATGAATACCAGGGTCACATTATTGCCAAAATTGTGCTGCGCGCACCGGGTTCACCGTACTTGATGGGGTATTCCATCCTGCAGATTCCCAACAATTTGGACGATACGGTGCAACGCGTCCAGTCGCTTTATTTTTCCGGTGCAGTCAAATAAACCACGCCCAAAAGCATATTGCTATCCGTCCAAATATGCTTAGAAAATCAAGCGATTATTTTTCATAATTGTAAATTGGGGCAGCATGGGAGTATCCACCTTTTTGGTTCATGGTTGGATACTCACCATTTTTTCCAAACAGGTGGTTTTTTTATTACCCATTATTCAGAAATTATGCGTTTTGCAACACCCTTAGACAAAAAATAAAAATAACCTCCCCTGTTTTCAGAAAATGGTATATGCTGCAGTCTTAGCGCCACGCATCCCTAATTCTTCCTGTATGGTACCAACTCCAAATACACGATTCGGAATGTCTACTTGTCTTAAACGTTTAAACAACTCAATAATGATAGCGATACCGACCCTATTATCCCAGGCTTTAGCCATCATTACTTTGGGATTTTTCATTACCGTAAACGGACAAACCGGAATCACGATATCACCAGGAGACACACCAAATTCTATTACCTCTTCCCTGCTGGTTGCTCCAATATCAATAAACATATCCTTTAATTCAACGGGTTTTCTACGCTCTTCATTTGATAGAACATGAGGTGGAATCGAGCCAATAACCCCATCTATTACCTCTTTTTTCGTATGAATTGTTACTCTCTGTGCCAGCATAACCTGATTCCACCACCCACCAAGAGGAAGAAACTTAAGAAAGCCTTCTTGTGTGATTGATGTGATTATAAAAGCCACTTCATCAAGATGGGCAGCTACCATGATTTTAGGCCCTCTGTTCCCTATTCGGGCAATCAAGCCTCCCAGATTGTCTGTACTTAACTCATCAGCATAATCCCGGATATATCTTTCCATTGCTTTGCGTATAGTTTTCTCATGACCCGGTGCACCTGGTAACTCTGTTAACTCCTTATACATTTGTAACCGTTCATCCATGCCGACCCCTCCCACCAATATTTGCTTAAGTTATCCTCTCGATTTGGTTAAGAAGTCTTCTGAAAAGGTTTATTTCCTTGCGCCTCAAGAATTTGAATTAGCCCCTCAACATATAGTTCATGTATTTCCCGTTGAGTCAGATTTTTTGTCTCAATGTGTGCGCGCGAAAAAGTGTACTTTTCCCAGTCCCTACTTAGTATTTTTATTCCATATTTCTCCGGATTATTGAATATGTCCGTACCAGGATATGGTGTAAAAATACTCATTGGGCAGCTTGTAGCTCCTAATCCAATTAATTTTTTAGCAAAATTTACAGTATCTTTTATTGTTTCTTTCGTATCTTCAGGATGGGCTACCATAAATCCACAAGTAATATGTGGAATCCCAGCCTTTCGTACCGCCTTTACAGCTTCCTCTACTTTTTCTAACGTAATTCCTTTCCGTATAGAGCGAAGCACGTAAGGATTTCCAGATTCAACTCCAAACTGTATAGCTCTACAACCTGCTGCGTATAAAATGTCTGCAAGCTCCTGTGTAATTTGCGTTACACGAGACTGGCAACCAAACTCCCATCCTTTATTTTCTTTTATTAATAATTTGCATACTTCAATGGCACGATCGGGAAACATGGTAAAGGTGTCATCATGAAATTGAAATTGAGTAATACCATATGTTTCATGCATTACCCTTATTTCGGCTATTACGTTCTCAGGGCTACGCGTTCGAATGGTTCTTCCGGCAAATGCACCACAAGAACAGAAAATACATCTTGCAGGGCATCCTCTACTAGTAACCATCGCCCCTCGTTGGGAATACTTACTCAGTGAAAGGAGATGCCTTGCTGGGAATGGTATTTCATCCAAATTAGTAATATATTCACGCGGCGGATTGTGAATCACTTGGTCATCAATTTTAAAAGAGATACCTGGAACTTCAGCAAGTGGTTTTTTCGATAGAATTAACGCTTCGTATAAATCAGCAATAACAAGCTCACCTTCACCGCGACATACAATATCAATTGATGGGTTTATCAGGGCTTCGTTCGGCAAGGAAGTTGCATGGATTCCACCAAAAACGATATATGTTTGTGGATGTACTGCCTTTATTAAATCAGCGATTCTTACACCATTTGGAAATGTTGGCGTGCCTGTTGAAATGCCCACGACTTGTGCTTGTTCCTTTTCTATAATAGGAACGATATCTTCTACATTCATTCCTGTTAGATTCATATCTATGATACGTACTTCACATTCCTTTTGCTCGAGTACACTCCTAAATAAGAAATTCCTAAAGGGGGAGACGAGTTTTCTATAACCTCTGTTGATTTTTCTGAGTATACTCTAGGATTGGGCGGTAACAAAAAAAGAAATTGGGCCATTTTAATTCTCCTTCCACCGAATAAACCATTTATATACAATTCCATTTTTTATAAAACTCGTATAATTACTAGTTTTTCGTAAAATAAATTGAATATTTTTTGAATTAAATGTTCAATAATTTTTTTCTTAATTTTGGTATAAAAAGGATTGAAATTACATTATTATACAACCGTAAGTTTTTCTGTATTTCTATAAAAAAGAAGAACGGCAGGTGAAAAAATATGTTAAATGTTTGCTGTCTAAAAAGTGAGGAGGATATACTTCATAGAGCACTTGATAAAACATGTAAGTTCCTTACTGCAATTGAGATAGACAGCAAGATCAACATTGTAAATGAAATTCCATCCGAAAATACCCATGAACTGTATTTATTTTCTGTCCAAGCTGCTACTTTATTCAAACAAAGGGAAATCAGTCATACAGGGGTTCAAAAATCTATTATTTTTTATACAGAGGATCAAGAAGCGACCATTTTTGAGCTTATTTCACTCGGATTTCGCTTCTATCTTCTGTTTTCTGCAAGCAAAAGATGTTTACCAAGTATATAACACAGAAATTAGTACGAGGGAGAAAAATGTTTTTTTGTATGCTTCAGAACAAAAGCTGCGACCACATCTTGAACTGATACTGTTAAGCGCCGTGAACTTGCATATAAGAAAATTACCGGTGTTATCAAGGAGGAAATTCTATGGAAAAGGTTAAACAAGCATTATCCGATAAAGGAGTTGACTTCGAGTTTATCTATCATAAATCGCCCATATTATCGCTAAAAGACGGCATCGAAATCTTAAAAATTAACAAAGGGCAGGCCGCCTCTACTCTTGTTTTAAAAGCAGAGGACGAGTACATTGCTGTTATTTCTTCGGGAAACAGTCCAAAACTAGACCTAAATCGAATTAGTGATGTTCTAGGATACACTCAAGTCCGTTTAGCCAAATCGGATGAAATTAAAAGCGTTACCGGGTATGAAATCGGCACCATACCGTTGGTAGGAATGGATCTTCCTTATTTAGTTGATTACCGTCTACAAAGTTATCCATTCATTTATGGGGGTTCTGGTCACCCGAATTATACATTGAAAATCAACCCTCTTCATCTAAACAAGGTAAATAAAATTATAGGATTAATCGAATAGAAGTAGAACAAATAGACCCCTTCAAACAAGGATTTTCTCGTTCGTTGGGGTCAAACTTTCTCCTAAAGTTATAAGATGCGACTAGTAGTAAACTCCTGCAGCCTTTAACATCTTTTCAATGTGACTTTCACTGTGTTCTCTCATCTTTTTTAATCCGTTATCTAAAACATTTTGAATATAATCGGGATGTTTAATAATCTCTGCAAACTTTTTCCGTATTGGATTTAACTCTTTATTTATTGACAAAAACACAATCAATCTCATTGTTTTTAAGGCTTGCACTAATTGAATCATATTCTTCCATCGAGCTAAAAGTCGACAATAAGCTTAACAAGGAACACGTAAAATGTTTCCATACATATTATTAAATCGCTCAGCCAAATTTTTAATAAACGCCAGGCCGTTTTTGTGGTCCACTTCAACGAATACATAATCTGCATTAACCATGAGCGTATCAGAAGCCATCAGCAAAGGATACATGTAGCTCAGAAAATCCATGCCCTGGTTGTTCTGTCTATCCATTAATTCATCCACTTCTTCGGGAGATGTACATGCAGACAAAACAGACATGATACGGGTTAGCTCTTTCGCCTGTGATGTCTCCAGATTATAGATTTCTCTACATTAATGCCACAGGCCAGGTAGCAGGCAGTAATAGTCAGGATATTTTGTTCTAAAATATCAGCTTTTTTCACATGTGAAACTGCGTGTAAATCCTCCACAACCTGAAAAAACGTATGTTCATTTTGCAAATCAATGATTGGTTTTATAGACCCTACATAGTTTCCTAGGTGCGGTATTCCTGTTGCACGTATTCCTGTAATGACATGTCCCATATCGTTCTCTCCTCTAAAGTTTTATAAGCTATGCATCTAGTTTTGCTGATCAAGCAAACAAACCGCACTTTTTAACTATTAGTTTACCGTAGCTAAATAATAGAGTTTACTTTTATCCACCTCCCTAGTATCCATCCGCAAGTTAACTAAATAGTAGGTAATTTATCTGGAATTTTAAACAATAAATATATAATTTTAACATTTTATACAAATATTGATGTTGTTGCGAAACTAATATAAAAATCCAACTTTGCCCGCCTTTTCGCGGGTGGTACCTCTGAAAGCCCAACAGTAAAACCCCAGTAAGAATGAGAGCGTTCAAGAAGTACACTTCCGTAAGAAAACAACACTAAAGTAGGATTGAAGCAAGAAGCATGTAAGCAGTACTTTGCGTGGGATTCTCGGTCTTCCTGTTCGATAAGCAGGCTCTATATATAAAAGCAACTTTCTGATGTTCGTGCATATAATACAACACTAGATCATTGCATAGTATTATAGAGGGAAAACTTTTTATACCATAAAGAAAGGATTGAATCTCCATGCAATTTGCCGAAAACATTAAAAAATTGTTAAACGGAGAAAAGAAAGTTGAAGAAATTCAAGTGAAATTCAAGAACGGTAAAGAAAAAAAATACGACCTAGAGGAATCGTCAGAAGACACGATTAAAAGTATGTTTGCTGAAGTTGATTGGACTGAAGTAGCAGAAGTAGACGTCGAATTCGAAGATGGAGATAAAGTGGAGTTGGAATTGGAAGAATCTGAAGATGAGGCAGACGAAGAGGAAGAGGAAGACAAATAATATCAAAAGAGGGGGCTCCGAAATAACGGGCACCCTCTTCTATTCATCTATGTTTAAAAAAGGATGAAGCTAATCAACGTCCGATAACATGAATGATAGTAAACCCATCAATAACAAAATCCCCGAATTCGGTTAAAATCATCCAATGTTAAAAATTAACATTTAGCTTTCGCAAAGCTCTCACATAAAACATAAGGAACGTTCTCAAAATATAGATGTATTACGGCTGTTACTCATCCAACTATTTATCATATGAAGTGAATAGGCAACATCTGTGAAACGTTCTTTCAAATATTATGCTAAGGTGAGAGTCAATGAAACAATTATGTAAGCATTTTGTTTGTATCTTTTTGCTTTTGGGATGTGATCTACCCGCAACGGCCCAATATAATATGATTCCAAAATTTATTATCAACAGTCAACCTACAACAAACGTAAAAGAGTTGATAAATAGTTCAACCATCATCGCCTTCGGAAAGTTCGATGCCGCGAACCAGAAGCAGCCAACAGGAAAACGGGTTGAAGGTGGTGAATTGGTCAATTTTGTGCAGAGTTTTCATGTAAAAAAATTTTTGAAAGGAACTGGCCCGCGCTCGATTCGTGTCTTATCGACCGGGATTGAACCGCTCCCTGATCCCTCGCATCCTCTAAATAAAGTTTATCCAGGTCCGATGGCAGAAGGAGAATACGTATGTTTTCTTACATCCGTTGCAGGAACTCATTTATACACGATCATTGGAGGCTGGCAGGGAGTATATCCCGTCCATGAAGGAAAAGTAATTTCCCTAGAACAATCAGGATATTCGGAATTCAATCAGTTAACTCTACAAGAATTAGAAAAGAAAATTCAAGCAGCGGTATTCATCGAGCGACCATACACCTTCCGACCCGCTGACTTTTTGCATCATGTGCCGCGCACCTGACCAGCCATAAAATCGCCCACGACGCTGACCTGCTTTGCGCGCGGTGCCCATACGGCAAATCGCACACCTGCCTTGTTTTGTTCGCAGCACAGATGCGCACCAAACACCCGGTAACCGCGAAATAAGCTGCCTTCGTGAAACAAATATAAATCCCATCCATCCGAATGCATGACGTCTCCCCCTGCGCTTTTTATCGCTTTGGAATGCTTTTTGCTTCTATCATGAATTATTTAATAATTTCGATAACAAAAGAAACCTTCCTGCCTAATTTCAAAAAAACCACTCACATAATACATAGGACGTCATTCATGCAAAAGAAGCCGTCGTTAATCTACGGCTTCAAAACATCACCCAAAGCAAAGAAATGATTGAAAAAGAGGTACCGGATAAAAGCAATCATTCGTGAAATCCTGACTCTGCGTTCACGTTAACCAAGCGGGCTTCTCGCAGATCGCGGATACTGACTCGTCCCGTGCGATTCGTATCCAAAAATTTGACCCTGGCGTCTACAGGCATTCCGGTTTCATCCTGTATAAACCCGATGACAATACAGTGCCGGCCCCGATGCTTCTTTTTTAACGCGTTAAGCGGTTGCACTACATACTCTTTGCCCAACTCGATTTTTATCGCATGATATTTTTCATCGTTAACGTATGTATTTACCATGCAGGCTGTTATCCTTCCCCGCCGGTCCGTAAAATAATCAACGTAACTCGATGTCAACGTACGTTCCCTCACTCTCTACCTGTATGATTCTTTATACCTAATTAAAAATCTTAGGTAATTCATAAGTCCATAATATCTTATTTTTCTCTTCGAATTCCATATCTTTTTACACTGTATAAACGTTCCAAAGTACATATAAACAAAAAAGAACCCTTAGAAGGGCTCAGGTAAAGTACAGGAGGGAACGCTACGTCAAAGTTTCAAAGCGGCCAACGATTTCTCCGCTTTCGTAACTTTTTAGCGCATCATGATATGTCACCAGATTGTTATCTTTCAAAAATGCCGCGAATTCAGAGGAAGAAAGACGGCCAATAAGCGCGTCATCCTGAAGGGAAAACGAGAAGCGCCCACCTTTTACAGCGCCAAAATACATAATATGCGAACAAGCAGGTTGCAATTTGACTTCAATCATAAAAGAGCCCCTCCTTGTCCCGTATTTTTCCCTAATAGCTATTAAATATACGGGAAGGAAGGGCCTATTCTTTGCGTATGAATTTGAGCGTAAACATTTCTTTGCGGTTCGGGCTCCACTCCACGGTTAGCGTAAATGTATCCCTTTCGCCTGCAAGCTTGCATCCTTGGCATACGATGCGGCGGGTGATGGCACTTTTATTGTTCATATTATCTTCGCTGCCCTTGATTTCCCGCGGTACCCCCGCAAGCGTGTAGCTTACATCATAGACAGAATCAATGTCAGGCGATTTGTATGACAGGCGAAGCACCTGCGTTTCTTTGTCTGAACCTGGGGTGTGAATGGCCGTAAGCATCGCTTTCCAATTCTTTGATTCACCTAAGTATACCATTTTTTCCTGCCGCTCCGTACATCCAGCCGCTACAAGTGCTATAAGCAAAAAGCAGCAGATCCAGATCCGCTGTTTCATCTTCTACCCCCGTTTGTCTCACAAACTCATTACTTCTCGCACGAGCTTGATATTTTGTGCGCCTTCCTTCTTTTTTTCGACGGCAAACGCTTTTGCTTCGTCCAAGGTAGAGAATGCTTCGACCTTTTTGTACAGGAACCCAAAATCCGTTATCGCATCGTAAATGACCATATACATATCGATGCGCGCAGGGCCGACTAGATCAAATCGTGCCGGCTCTACGCTTCCCCCTCCTTTTTATTCGATTTTTATGGCTAATCCGCTTATCGGTTCGTTACTGTTTCTTTTTCGAGTGCGTGCTTTTTTTCGGGGCCGCTTTGAAAAAACTCTTCATAAATGGCACGCACCGCTTTTTCCTCGTCTACCGCTTGCACACCGAACATCATGCTGACTTCGGAAGATCCTTGGTTAATCATCTCGATATTAACGTGTGCTCGCGCCAGCGCACCAGCCGCCCGTGCCGTCGTGCCAACATTGTGGCGCATGCCTTCGCCTACGACCATGATCATAGACAATCCGCGCTGCACGACGACATCATCTACAGCCAATTCCTTGCGAATACGCTCTACCACGCGTTTCTCAATCTCTGCATCGAATCTATCTTCCTTCAAAATGACCGAGATATCGTCAATGCCGGACGGAATATGTTCGTACGACAGGTTTTCATCTTCGAGAATGTGCAGCAGCCGACGGCCAAACCCAATCTCACGGTTCATCAAATATTTACTGACGTAAATACTGACAAAACCGTCCGCGCTGGCAATGCCAACCACAGGATTCCCATTCGGCTCACGCTCAAACACGATCATTGTGCCCCGAGCTGAGGGATTGTTTGTATTTTTAATACAAACAGGGATACCCGCGCGAAAAGCCGGGATTAGCGCTTCGTCATGGAACACGGAGAAGCCAGCGTATGACAATTCCCGCATTTCACGGTACGTAAGTTTTTCAATCGGTTGCGGATTTTTTACCATGTTCGGATTGGCGGAAAATACGGAATCCACATCCGTGAAGTTCTCGTACAAATCCGCCTTGACGGCCGCGGCCAAAATTGAGCCAGTAATATCCGAGCCGCCGCGTGAGAATGTCACTAGTTCTCCGGCCGGAGAATATCCGAAAAAGCCCGGAAAAATAAGAATACCTTCCCGTTCCCGGAGCGTGCGCAAATATTCGTACGATTCCGGGAGCACTTGAGCATTGCCGTGCTCATCGCTGACCAAAAGCCCCGCCTCTTTCGGGTTGACATAGCTGGCCGCAACGCCTTTGCTTTGCAGATAGCGTGCTACAACTTTGGCGTTGTTGTCTTCCCCGCTCGCTTTCAGGGCATCCATAAACATCTCAGGTCGGCTGCGATCCAATTTTAAGCGTTCGCGCAGATCCGCTTCGATTACATCCACAATCTCTTCTGACAATTCAAGACCTCGGGCGATTTCTCGATAACGCTCCACTACTGCCGCCAATTCCGCCTCCGCTTCGCCTTCCGCTAAATACCTCTCCGCCAAGGCGATAAGCAAATCGGTTACTTTCGTGTCATTTCTATCTCTTTTTCCTGGCGCGGATACGACGATAATTTTCCGATCCGGATCCGCAAGCACAATATCGCACACTTTTCTAATTTGTTCGGCATTCGCTAAAGACGTACCTCCGAACTTTGCTACTTTCATTTCTTAATCCCCCACTTCTGTCGTCCATCACTGTCACAATACGACTTTTTCTATATTTCCGAATACTCATATCTTATACTAAAATATCTGAACATGCCAGTTTTTTCACAGTTGCTTGCGGCTTACGATAAATTCTCCGCGCAACGCCTGCCCGGCTAGCGCGTCCGCCTCATTGTTCGACTCTATGGATTGAGCGGCTTCGTTTTTCCGAATGCAGTACGACCTGCCGCTTTGTATGTCCATTCAATGCTGACCTTCATGCCGCGCTTTCCTCCTGTTCACTTCATGGCTTGAAACTACGAAAAAATCCCGTCCGAATCGGCGGGATTTTTTACTACTTATTTTACGACACGCAAATACTGTTTGCGAATGTTTGCGAACCGTTTATATACTTCGGAAATTTCTTCAAGCACATCCCATGTAAAAATTTCATCCGCATCCTGCTCCACACGCACAATTTCTTTATCGGTCAGTGCCATAATGCAATGCTCAAATTCGTCGCTCTCCGCCTTATAATTGGCTTCACCTTCACGGTATCGAGCAAGAGCAACATATTTTTCTTCTCCGGGAACTTGAAGCAAATATACATCCTCGTTCATCACGACCATAACCGGATTTCCGTCCAAATCGGGAAAATCTTTGGCAATGATAACAACGCCTGCGTTTTTCTCAAGAACCTCCCACTCGACGAAGCTTTCTGTAAGCTCTTTATCCATCGCTTGTTCGAACCGGCTGCGGAGCATTTCTTTAATGATGTCGCGCACTTCTTCCGCTTCCTCGCGGGTCGCAAAATACACTTCGTTTCCGTTCTCAACAAATCCTCCGTGCGCAAACGCGATATCTCGGTAGCTTGTGCCAAGCAATTTATCGATATGATCATTGCGAAGGAGTCCTTCTCTTGCATTAACCGATACGAGATAATATGTCACTTCTTTTAATGCATCGACATACCTGTTCACTTTGACCGTAATTTCCATCCATAAACCTCCTAAAAAATGCCGCATTGTACAACGCATCCAAAAATAACTTACATTGCATTTTACCATTTTCTGCGCCACTGTTTCAAATGCCTGGTTCCGCAAATGCCACAGAAAAATCAGCAAGCACGCTCCCTTTTTCCGTCTTGCCGGAAACATGTGGGAAGCGGCTTGCTGATTCTTTCACACCAATATACAAAATGTTAGAGCCCGCTTAGCTTCGGATCATATGGTTGCTCGTCGCCTTCAAGTGGAACATCCACCCTGTCGCTCATCTCTTTGTATTCATGTTCTCCAATCACACCAAGGGCGCGATCCTGTTCTTCCAGTTCCAGCGCCTTCGGTACAGAAAGCCAGTACGCAAGTGCGATCGCAATGACCCCTGCGCCGATTTTGCCCAACATAATCGGTAGAATTAGTGTCGGCTGAAAGTTGGCGGTAAAGGACAGATGATCGCCAAACAAAAATGCTGCACATACTGCGAATGAAATATTCACCACTTTATCTTTCGGCGGCATTGATTTTACAAGGCGGAACATCGCCAGAATGTTAGCGACGGTAGCAAGCAACCCGGCGCTGCCAATAGCGCTCAGGCCAAGCCGGCGTCCAACCGCCTCCAGCGGCCTTGCCCCATATTTCCGGAGCATATAAACGAGCGGAAAAGCGCCCGCTAACATAATACCAATATAACCGGCAACTTCAAGACCACGCACCTGGTTTTCCGCATCCGCGATAATCGGATCAAAGCCCCAGCTGCCAAGCAGCTTCGTAAATACGCCCGTAAAATATTCAACGATAGAGAATACAAGCACAAGCTTAATAAATGCATCCATAATCCGGCCGAACCAAATAAATCCCTTAATCATCATATCCGGTAAGAAACGTAAACCGAGCGCAATCAGCACAACGAAAATCACGAGCGGACCCAGATTGAGAAAAATCTGGCCAAAGCTCAGCGCAAGCTGATACGTTGCCTCGCCGTCCGTCGCAATTATCTTCCTCACTTTCGCATCGGACAAAACAATCAAAAGACTGGAAATAAATACACCGATAGGAACAGTCAAAATCCCTGACATCACTCCGAGCGCCATATATTTATGATCGCGCTTGTCCAACATAGCAAGTCCCATCGGAATGGAAAATACGATCGTCGCGCCCGCCATATAGCCCGTGATCATCGCCATAATCCAGCTTTCCTTCGTCTCCGCCAGTTTCTCTGCCAATTGATATCCACCCATATCGACCGCGATAATGGAAGTAGCAGCAAGGGCCGGATCCGCACCCACCATATTATATAAAGGCCCAAATATGGCTTCGATGACCTGCGACAAATAAGGAATCGCTGCCATAATGCCAGCAGATGGAACAAAAATATAGCCGATGGAATGCAGACCTTCCATAAATTCGCGGCCCAATCCTTTTTCGCTGTCACGAATGGCCGCAATCGCTCCGATAACTGCGGAAGCCATTAGCAAATAGATAACATACGTACCGAGTTGCGCCACGTTAATCCCCCTTTATAAATAAAGCAATCCTCCCGATAGACTAACTATTCTGACTATTCTTCTTTTGCATATACTTTACGCCGCTCGCTTGATGACGAATAATGTCTTCTATTAAATCAGCCAGATACGCGCCCGCTTCCAAAGGTGGAAAACCACCCTTATGAATGTTAGAAATAACCGTTCGATCCGCTTCTACCGTTTTTTCGTTCGGGCGATATATCATATACGCGCTTAAACTTTCCGCTGTGGCAAGCCCTGGACGTTCGCCAATAAGGGATATAACGACATCGCAATCTACAATGGAAGCAATATGATCTTGCACCCAGACGCGCGCCCGTTTCACAAATAGCGGCTTGGCCATGCTCAAATTTTTTAGCGTAAGACCCTGTGTCAAAGATGCAAGCAAATCGCGGGCATTCGCTTCTACCGCGGAAGAGCTGAGACCATCGCAAACGAGAATCTGTACGTTTTTCCGCTTATCGCCGTTCTCTTCCAGCCAGCGGGCTGATTCATCAGACAACTTTCTTCCTTTATCCAAATCCATCAAATAAGTGGCCATATCTTCCGCACAAGTATGGAGGACAGGCAAATCAAGGGAAGCAAGAAACGAATCAGACACATCTTTCATGACTGCGTCCTGCGCCGCCGCATGATCGATACGAAATTGCAGGTAGTCTTTCGTCCGCATGCGCGTGCCAGCGCGACCAATGCCGATACGGGCCGGCGTCACCTGCTGCGCCCGTTCAATCGCGGCCCGATTGTGCGGGTGTTTTACCCCGATTTCTTTTTGCTCTGAAAAATAAATGGTCTCGGCATGGGTGATTTCCTGCGACTCAGGCGCTTCCGCTCGTTCATCCTGAAGCTTTTTCGTCAATTCCCGCAGCACTTGTTCGACGACCTGTTCAATTTTTTCCTGATTCATATCCTCACCCCGCCTAATCGAATATGGAAAGATCGCCCGCACGTTCGGTGAGCCTTCCATTTTCCATAATGCCCATCTTCTCAAGCCATTTTTCAAACTCTCGCAACGGACGCAAGCCTAGCATTTCCCGCAGGCTCGCATCATCGTGGTAGCTTGTATCCTGGTAATTTAACATCACATCGTCTCCGGCAGGCACCCCCATATAAAAATTCGCGCCCGCCAAAGCGGTCAGCATACCAGCAATTTCCTGATCATTCTGGTCAGCATACATATGGTTCGTATACGTCGGAGCAATCCCCATTGGCAAACCGTGCAATTTGCCCATAAACAAATCTTCCAGATCAGCGCGGATCATCTGGCGCCCATCATAAAGCGTCTCGGGGCCGATAAAGCCGGATACATTGTTCACCATGAACGGTTGCCAGTTGCGGGCATAACCATACGTACGGGCTTCAAGCGTCTGCATGTCCACGCCGTGTGCAGCGTCCAGCGACACTTCCGAACCCTGCCCGGTTTCAAAATACATAACGTTCGGGCCTGCGGCTGTGCCAAGGCGACGCATCATAGCCAGCCCTTCATCAAGCAATTTCTTATCAACACCAAACGCTTCATTCGCCTTTTGCGTCCCCGCTAAACTTTGAAACATGAGTGCGATCGGGGCACCTTTTTCCAGCGCTTTCATCTGTGTTGTAATATGGGCCAGCACACAATTTTGCGTCGGAATCTCCCATTTCATTATAAAGTCATGTGACATGTGCAGCAGCCGCGATACTGACTCTACTGTATCTACATTGGGATTAATCCCGATAACTGCATCTCCTGAGCCGTATGACAGACCTTCTTTAATCGAAAAAAGAATCCCTTCCGGTGAATCAGTCGGGTGGTTCGGTTGGCAACGAAACGCCAGCCTTCCTTCTTCGCCAATAAGCGTATTACAGTGAGCGGTAGGGCGAATTTTCTGTGAGGCCATTACCAGGTCAATGCTTGACATGAGTTTGGCGACCGCCGCAATCATTTCGCTCGTCAACCCACGACCTAAGCGCTGCAACTCGTGTGCCCCAGTCCTGTGAGACAATATATAATCCCGTAACTCTCCAACGCTCCAGTCTTTTATCTCGTTATAAATGGACAGGTTTATTCCGTCATAAATAACCCGCGTTACCTCATCTTTCTCATAAGGAATCACCGGATTTTCATAAATATCCGCAAGCCGCATTTCGCTAAGCACCACTTTGGCCGCCATCCGTTCGAGCGAAGACTCAGCCGCGATTTTTGCCATTTTGTCGCCGGACTTTTCCTCACTTGCTTTTGCCAGCACTTCTTTTACGGACGAGAAAGAATAGCTCGTGTTTTTGATTACACACGAAAGTTTCAATGATTTTCCCTCCTTTCCACCCAGAGCCTCTTACCGTTTACCTGACGGCTTACCTGTATCTTCTGAACCGTTTGCGTCGCCACCCTGATCTTTTGATAAGGAAATGTCTGGTGCTGCTACGACCTGCGGCTGCGCTGCGTCTTTTGCTTCTTTTTTGCGTCGTGTTCCGGCACCGCCCGCTTTCGCTTCTTTTTCTGGGGCAGAAGGCTTAGCAGGCGGATCAGACTTTTTTAGCACCGCGCGCACCTCTTCATCGGGACGCGGAATAAAATGCCATGATACAAGTTCGCCGACGCGTTCCGCCGCGGCTTTACCTGCTTCCAGTGCGGCCTGTACCGCACCTACGTCTCCCTCAATAAATACGCTCACGAGCGCGGCGTCCACTTTCTCCTGGGCAAGCAACTTCACATCAGCCGCCTTCACCATTGCGTCCGCCGCTTCGATCGAACCGATCAACCCTCTCGTTTCAATCATACCAAGCGCTTGTGCCATTTATCTTTCACCTGCTTTCCACATCTATTGAATCCACAATGCCAATAACTACGGCATCAATCGGCACATCTTTTTCCGAAATGACAAACCGGGCGGCGCTGCCGAGCGTGACCATTACCGTATCGCCGATTCCTGCCCCAATGCGGTCAGCGGCGATCAGCGGAACATCTACCGGCACGCCTTTTGTGTCCTCCAACTGTACAAATAAAAATTTAAGCCCGGTTAATCCGTCTTCTTTGCGTGTTGCCCACACGTTGCCAACTACGGTTCCTATGCGCACGGTGCATCACCCCTCATCCACTTGAATCGTAACGCCCCCTGCACGCGCTGCATCACGAGCTAACGGTGTAATCACCGTGGACGGGGATACGTAAATCACACCTTCTTTCGCCTGCTGCACATCGCTGTGGGTCAGCACTTTCCCTTCAAATACTACAGGGCGCAAACGCGGCATTCCTCCCTTTTCTGCTCTTTCTTCCATCCGTGCCTCCTCGTCAGCCAACGCCAGTACATCCGCAATAGAGCCAAGGGTAGCACCAAAGGAACGAAGCGTGTCTGTATAGGCGCGAATATGCTGTCTGTAGCGCTTGGCCGACTGGGAGAGCACCGCGTCTCCCGTTTTTGGATGAAGAAGCCATTTCAAGGAAACGCACGGGACAAGCAACGCAGGAATGCCCGCCAGCAACGCTTCCGCAAGCAACCGGCTTTCCACGGTTCCAGTAAGCCCTAACGCGCCCTGAACAATTAAATCTTGACTTGTCTCAAGAAATACCGTTTGCTTCACATCACGGTGCAAAGACACATGCTCGATTTCTTCCACCCGCGCATGATATACATTCCATCCTGCCTGCAATTCTTTTTCAATAATATCAACGGCTTTCGCTTCCAGTTCGCCCGGATAGACGAGCAAAAGTCCAGGTTTGACCGGCCGCGTAGGTTCAGCGGCCGGATAGAGCCTGGCGAGCACCTCTTCAACGATGCGCTCAAGAATCGCTTTATCGGTAATCATTATGAATCAAGCTGCGCCTTCGGCAGGATGCTTTCGAGTTCGTTGTGCGGGCGCGGGATAACATGGACGGAAAGAAGTTCACCAACGCGCTGCGCCGCGGCTGCTCCAGCATCCGTCGCCGCTTTCACCGCTCCGACGTCACCGCGCACCAGCACGGTTACTAAGCCGCCGCCAACATGCACCTTCCCGATAAGATGAACATTCGCCGCCTTGACCATTGCGTCCGCAGCTTCTACGGATGCAACCAAGCCTTTCGTCTCAATCATTCCCAGGGCTGTTAATTCTCTTGCCATCATTTATTCCTCCTCATATATTGTAATCTGTAAAAATAACATCCTTTTGCATATAGATCTTGCTTACTATACCGACACACTCTCAGCACAAGTCAATGCCGATGCGTCAAATCGGTGATAAATTTATAGTTGCGCGAGCACTTTATCCACAATAGCAGCCACCGTCTGCTTGTCCATCCGACCAACCGGTCCGACTTGGGCCAGCACCTGAGCTACCACTTCCTTGATTTGCCCTGTTTCGCTTTTCTCTTTAGCGCTCGCTGTACGAACGTCTACAGTGCCGTTTCCCGGCTTCGGTACGGTCACATCTTTCGCATGGTAGGCCAACCGCTTTATACTCATCAGGTGATGCGCCGTAATATTATCTCCGGTAATATTACCGCCGAACGTTCCGCAGCCAAGCGTCATCGATGCGGTAAGTCCCGTTGTTGCCCCGACTGCGCCGATGGAAGACGGGGTGTTGACAAGAATGCGTGATACAGGCAGACGCAGGGCAAACGTCCGCGCCACTTCGTCGTCTTCCGTATGCAGCACCAGCGTATGACCGCGACCGCCAAGCGCCAGCAACCTCTCACATAAATCGCTTGCTTCCTGCCAACCGTTCACCGTGTACAATGCGAGAATCGGAGACAATTTTTCGATCGAGAACGGTATCTCTTTGCCGACCTGCGTTTCTTCCGCAAGCAAGAGCATTGTTTCCTGCGGAACCCGGATGCCGGCCATTTCCGCGATCACTGACGCGCTCTTGCCTACGATCGCCGGATTCAGCTTGCCGCGCATGGGAGAGATAACATGTTCAACTTTTTTCTTTTCCTCTTCGTTTAACACGTATGCTCCATTATTTTTGAATGCGCGCAGCGTCTGCTCCCGTACATTACGATCAACGATAACCGACTGTTCCGAGGCGCAAATGGTACCGTTGTCAAACGTTTTACTATCAATAATACGTTGAACGGCCTGCGCCACTTTCGCCGTTTTCTCAATGTAGGCTGGTACGTTGCCCGGGCCAACGCCGTATGCTGGCTTACCCGAACTGTAAGCAGCACGTACCAGCCCGCTGCCGCCCGTCGCCAGAATCAAATGTACATCCGGGTGTTTCATCAGCCCTTCCGTTGCTCCCATGGTCGGCTCTTCAATCCAACCAATGATGCCTTCCGGCGCTCCGGCTTTCACAGCCGCTTCATAGCAGACGCGGGCTGCTTCCACCGTGCACCTCGTCGCGGACGGATGCGGACTGAAAACAATGGCGTTCCGTGCTTTAAGAGCGATCAAACTTTTAAAAATCGCGGTCGAAGTCGGATTGGTAACTGGTACGATCCCGGCGATGACACCGAACGGCGCGGCGATCTCCACCACCTTTTCCTCCGGGACTTCCCGGATGACACCAACCGTTTTGACACCGGCAATTGATTCATATACCCCTTTGGATCCAACCTGATTTTTAATCACCTTATGCTCGATAACGCCAAGCCCGGTTTCCTCTACAGCCAGGCAAGCCAAATCGTACGCTTTTTCGTACGCCGCATCGGCCATGGCTTTGACAATGCGATCCACCTGCTCCTGTGAGTAACCTTTAAACTCCTGCTGGGCTTGTTTCGCTCGACGCACGGCGTTTCGCATTGTCTGCACCGATTGCAAATCTCGATCCAACTGCAAACTGCTCACTCCTTTCCTGCTCGCTTACCAGACAAGGGGCTGACGGGCGATTTGAATAATGCTGTCACGAAAAGCGGCCGCTGCTGCCTGGCAAGCTGATTGCGTTCCGGTAAGAAGCCCGCCGCCAAAGTTCGTTTCGGACGGCGGCCCATAAAATGCGGCCAGTTTCACATCCGCTGCCTTCAGCGCGGCGTCTAGCCCATACATCGCCTCCAGGGGCGGGGCAATTAAGTACGCCAGCGGCTCCCCTTCGTTAATGCCCGCCACTTTCGACAGATAGCTTCCGGTGCGAGCCACTACATGTGCATATAAGGTGTGCGTGCCTTCATCATTCAACGCCTCAAAATATGCGTCGTAGCGGATGGTATTTTCGATCGCTTCAATACCGCTGGCCACTTCGTCCGGATTAGGGCCTGCGATAATACCGATAAATTCACCGGACAGCGGACCGGACGCGTGCGCCGCGCCTGCGTAAAACGAACGAGCATATACAACTTCCACTTCCGCCCGCTTGGTTGCTTCGTCAAGCGCAGTGTAACCTACGTCGTCAATGGTGGTTGTAATCATTCCCAAACTTCGCTGGCCCGGCTTTAGTTTGAACTGCTCGGCCAGCGCCTCGTCTACATTCGGAATCATGCGCACCGCCAGCACTTCTGCTCGAATCGGCTGAAGTTCCACTTCTCCCCACCTCCTCTATTTTTCTTTCTGCACGAGGGATACGCCGCTCGCTTCATACTTCAGAATTTTTTGGACTACATTGCCGAGGTACGCTCCCGCTTCTACCGGCGGAATCCCGCCCGCATGAATATTGGAAATAACCATGCGATCCGCTTCCACTGTCCCTTTCCGCGGACGATAGCACAAGTACGCGCTCAAACTCTCCGCGCTAACCAGTCCGGGACGCTCACCGATAAGCAATACGACTACGTCCGGTTCAAGCACCTCGCCGATGTCGTCCATCACCGCTACGCGACCTTTCTCTACAAAGAAAGGTGTGCCAGTTTCAATGCCAAGGTTTTTCAGCGATTGCATAAGAGCTAAGTACGTATCTTCCGCATTCGTATCGACCGCCTGTGAACTCAACCCGTCAGAGAGAACAATCTGTACTTTCGGCTTATATTTGCAGCGTTCACGCAGCGTCTTTTTCGCCTCTTCACTCAAACGGCGCCCTAAATCTGGCCTAAGAATATACTCTTCTTTGCTGCTTACGCAGGTGGCTACGCTGAACAGGTTCAGCCGTTTCAACAGCTCCGGATTCACCGTACCGTACACGGCGTCCACCGCGGCCGCATGGTCAAGGCGAAACGTAAGCCACGTGTCCGTCTTCGGTCTAAGTCCGGCGCGTCCGATGCCGATCCGGGCCGGAGTCTGCTTCATCAAGGTTAACAGTTGTTCTTTATTTTGCGGCTTTTCAATCCCTGTTTTCCTACCACCGTTAGCACCAGTCGCCGAAGGTTCCACCGGCTTCGTCTGCCGGGCGGTAGATTCCGTTACAGGGGTGACTGGATTCTCCGTGATTTTCTCCCGTCCGGATGCTACATGATCCCATACTTTCACGGAGCCATAACTTCTCGTTTCTGCTTTCAGCTTCGGTTCTTTAAGAGGCTGTTGCGCTTCCACCGCTTTCAATTTTTCCATGACAAGACGGGTTACGGTTTCAATTAGCTGCTGATCCACTTTCTCTCCTCCTAACGTGCAAAAATCGTCGGATCGCCGGCCCGTTTGCTTAAGTTACCGCCTTCCGTAATTCCCATCTCTTCCAGCCAGGCTGCAAACTTCGGCGCCGGCTTCTTGCCCATCGTCTGACGCAATGTCGCGATATCGTGATAGCTCATCGACTGGTAATTTAGCATACAGTCATCTCCCATTGGGGTGGCAATAATAAAGTTGACGCCGGCCGCCGTCAGCAGCACACCAAGTTCTTCCATGTCGTTCTGGTCAGCACGAATATGGTTGGTGTAACAAATATCTACCCCCATCGAAATGCCATGCATCTTGCCCATAAAATGATCTTCCAGCCCGGCACGAATGACCTGTTTACTGTCGTATAAATATTCCGGTCCGATAAAGCCGACAACCGTGTTGACAATATACGGATCAAACTTTCGGGCAAAACCGTAGTTTCGCGCCTCCAGCGTCATTTGATCGATGCCGTGGTGCGCTTCCGCTGACAATTCCGAGCCTTGGCCTGTTTCAAAATACAGACGCTGCGGCCCCTGGCTCATCCCTTTTTCAGCGATCATTTGCTTCGCCTCTTCCAACATCGCGGCGGTAATCCCGAAGGAACGGTTAGCCGCTTCCGTCCCAGCGATGCTTTGGAAAATCATATCGGCAGGCGCACCGCGTTCAATCGCTTTCATCTGAGTAGTAACATGGGCAAGCACACAGTTTTGTGTCGGAATTTTCCATTCTCTAATAAACTCATGTGTCACTTGCAGGAGCCGTTTTACACTGTCCACCGAATCGTCTACCGGATTGATGCCGATAACTGCGTCGCCTACACCATAAGACAATCCTTCTTTCAGCGAAGCAAGAATACCGTCCACGCTATCGGTCGGATGATTCGGCTGCAGGCGGGACGCGAGCGTGCCTTTCTGTCCAATGGCGATATTGCAACGGGAAATCACCTCGATTTTATTCGCAGCGTGAATTAAATCGAGGTTGGACATTAGCTTTGCGGCCGCTGCGATCATTTCGCTTGTCAGCCCGCGGCTCAGCCGCTTCAATTCCCTGTCCCCTACCCGATCGTTCAAAATGTACTCCCGCAGTTTTGCCACTGTCCAACCTTTAATGTCCTGAAAAATGGTCTCGTTGACCTGTTCATCAATGATGCGAGACACTTCATCTTCGTCCGGTGGAAGCAAAGGGTTGTAGCGAATATCCTCAAGCGTCAATCCGGCGAGCACCTGCTTGGCTGCGATGCGCTCCTGCACCGTTTCGGCGGCTAGGCCTGCAAGCCGGTCACCTGATTTCTCCTCATTTGCCTTGGCAAATACTTCTTTTAAATCTTTAAACTCATATACCTGGTTTTGCAGCGTCGTCTTCAACCTCATCGGTACACCTTCCTTTCTCAAGAATGGAACGCGAGCGTTTTGACAACGACAGGCACAACCTCTGATTGCAGCACCCGTCCGATATCAAGATAATCCCCGTTTTCCACATGTATCTGATCGATACAAAGCACACTGCGCTCCGCTTTCATAGCCATGAGCGATTGCCCAAGCACTTTGGCCATATCGTTTTCCACGACAATGACAAGCGGCTGACCTTGATCCGGCTGCTTGCAGAATGCTTCCAGAATCGCGGCCGCTACTTCCTGCACCTCGTAAAACCTGAGCATCGGCACATCGGACAGATAGAGGGCGAAATTCCGTCCTTCCCTGTTCGGATCATACAAGGCAATCGCCTGCTCCACCGCCCGAAATATTTTCTCGCGCGTGCCGTTCGATTCATTTTCAAATGATAGACGGTAAACAGGTAAATTCTTAATCGGCAACGATTCCTTCTCGACCTGAATCGTTGCGCCGCTGATTTCTGTCGTCTGCGTTCCCGCGCCAAGTACGGTCGCCCGCACAGTCTCCTTAGGCTGAATCCATCTCCAGCGTGCAAGCGCCGGATGACGGCGAAGTTCTTCGGACAACTGTACGCCTAAATCGTTGTAGACAGGCATACCGGTTTCTTCCTCACGTTTTTCCAAATGGTATATGCACTCACCCACACCGCCTGAGAACATAATGTCTTCTACCGGAACATTCCAGTCCGGCGGGTGACCGAGCAGCAACGGCTCGTCTTCCAGCTCCACTTTTCCATCTAAAATCCGGCCGAGCGTGTCCGCCATCGCCACCGTCACTTCACGGATGGCCAAAGAGTCCGCCGCATCTCCCAGGGCCAGTTGAATTCCTTTTTGTGCGATCAACTTCTGTACAGGCGACGAAATCTTTTTTACCTGTCCATCCTCATATTCAATGAGCCGGCCACCGATATGAAGCGTACACGTTCCTTTAAATATACCTGCCTGGTAAACGGCGATATTGGCTGTTCCGCCTCCAATATCAATATTGGCCACCGTTCTGCCTGTCACTTTCGAATATTCATAGGCTCCGGAACCTTTGGCCGCAATCATCCCTTCCAAATCTGGTCCTGCAGTGGCGACGAGAAACTCACCTGCCTCATCGGACAAGCGGCGTACCATTTCTTCAGCATTTTCTTTGGTCGCTGTCTCGCCAGTAATAATCACCGCACCTGTCTGAATATCTTCCGCACGGATACCCGCTTTTGCATACTCCATGCGCACCAAGGAAAATACGGCGGGAATGTCAATCAAATAATCTGCGCTGAGCGGAGTACGGTAAATCGGGCTTTTATGGATAATTTCGGTGTCAATAATTTCAATGCGCGGCACCTGGCTGGCTCCAGCCGTGTTCATCAGAGAAAAGCGGCTAATCACCAATTTTGTGGTGCTGGTCCCAATGTCGATACCTGCGCTAATAATCTGTTCAACTTCTCGCTCAACCCGGCGCATGATTCCCCCCCTTTCTTTGTATCCAAAAAACGCCCTATACGACGGAATGTAGGGGTCCGTCACATAGGGCGCCTTTGCCTCTGTCTATTCTTTTTTTGTTTTATGAACCAAAACATTGTTGTTAAAGAAGCGAATGAATGTCAAGCGCACGGTTCTTTAAGACGTATTCCGCCACTTCGCCCATCGTTTTGCGCGTATTCATACAGTATGTACGCATCGTTTGATAGGCGCGTTCCTCGTTTAGTTGATAGACATCCATCAGAATTCCTTTCGCCTTTTCCACCCGTTTGCGTATCTCCATTTTTTTCTCCATCTCTTTAATGTTGCCGAGGAGCGATTTCACATGCCGGGACTGGCCGATAGCAACCTCCACCGCCGGAATCAAATCTTTTTCGGTAATCGGTTTGACTAAATATCCGAAAATATGTGCTTCCTTCGCCTCCGCAATGAGCTCTTCTTCCGTATGCGCGGTCAGCAGAATCGTCGGAATATCAAATGAACGGTAAATAATACGGGCCGCCTTCAATCCATTCATCTTTGGCATTTTTACATCCATGACGATTAAGTCAGGACGATGGCGGGCGGCAAGTTCAATCGCGGTTTCCCCATTATTTGCTTCCGCCACCACTTCATATCCAGCTTCCTGTAGCATTTCCTTAATATCCATGCGCAGGATAGACTCGTCGTCCACGACCATCAATCTGCCTTTACTCACCCGTCACTCCCCCTGTTCTGCCGGAAAGGAGACGCTTGCTCGCGTGCCTCCCCCTTCATTTTGCATAATCTCAAATGCTCCACACAGGTCAAAGTGCGTTAAATTTCGCACAATTTCAAGCCCGAGCTGGTCGGTTGCTGACTGCGCTTCAAATCCTTTCCCATCGTCTTCTACACAAAGGCAGAGCTCATTTCCATGCTTATAAAAATGGATGCGAACAACGCCTGAGGAACGTCCCGCAAACCCGTGCTTTAAACTGTTCTGAACCAACTCTGTCAGGATCAGTGCAAGCGATACCGCCTGTTTGGACTGGAGAGCGATTTCCTCAATTTCCATGACAACATCCACTTTGCATTCTTCAGACGCCATATTGTAAACGAGCATGCGCGCGATCTTTTCGATGACTTGGTTCATCGCTACCTGTTCGATTCCGTTGTATGACAGTACCTCATGAACGGTTGCGATGCTAATAATCCGGTTCAAGCATTCCTGATACAGCCCCTTTGCTTCATCGGGAACTCCCCGTCTCATTTGCAGACGCAACAGCCCGGCTACCGTCTGCAAATTGTTTTTCACCCGGTGGTGAATCTCCTGGATAACCGCTGATTTAACCATTAACTGGCGCTCCTTATCCCGTAAATCGGTAATATCTCGCAAATAAAGAAGCAGGCGCCGTCTCTTATCTTTTTGCTGCAGGCAAATGCTGCGCAGAACGTACACCATGCCTTGGTCGTGTACCTCTCGCTGAATGACCCCGTCATGGAGATAATCGCTCTCAGCAATGAACGGAAAAATTTCGTCCACTTTTTTATCCGTGTAATTTTGTCTCGTGAGACCGCTGCGCGATTCGATCAGGCCGATCGCAAAATTGTTTGCGTACAGAATTGTCCCATCTTCGCGCAATAGAAGTAGCGCTTCTTCGATTACATCCGGAATCGACTGTTCTTTAGAAATCAAATCCCAGAACGTGCGGCTGAATTCCTGCGTTGTTTCCGATAAAAGAGCCAATTCCTTTTCATGCTTTACCTGCAGTGTAATATCCTGCTCCAAAATCAGCATACCGATCGTTTGCCCTTTGCCGTTCTTAATCGGTACCACATTTTGCTTAACGTGGTGCCCCTCCTGAGTCAACGCCCGGTTCATAATCGCGGGCTTTCCTGTCCGATAGGCACGAAACACACCAGGCTCGTACGATTCGAACACTTCTTTTCCCACAACGCTCTCCTTATACAATGAGTGCGTGGTTGTGGGAGCCGCTTCCGCCACCACAATGACAGCGCTCCGATCTTTCACCGGGCAGTCGATAAAAACGTTCGCTTGGGAAACATCCGCTATCATTTGTAGCGCTTCACTTTTTCCGATAATAATTCGAATATCTTCTTCGCTAAGAGGAGTGTACTGCTGGCATAAATGGTAGATTCGTTTTGCTTCTGCGACATCAATCATACTTGAAAGACTCCTTTTACGTAAAAAAGGCTCCTCCAACAACACGCACACTTCCTCATTGTTGATAGGCGCCTTTGCCTGTCAGATATTCATTTTATTATCTTAATGATAATAGAAATAAAATTATCTGTAAAGGGTTACATGTAAGAAATATTTTCTGATTTAGAATTCGCGCAATAATCTTTCATTTCTTCACGTGAATGGCACGAGATCAACGCTTTCATTTCCTCTAACCCTTCGTTCTTATACGCTGAAACGAACACAATTGGGCCATCCGGAATCGCACGCCGCAATTGTCGCGCCGCCCGTTCTCTGTCTGCCTCCGGAGCGTCGGTTTTCGTTACTACCCCGATAGCAAGCTTCGGGATACCTGTTGCAAACCCGGGGGGAAAAATGGTCTTTGGGTTCGTCGCATCCTGAATAAAAAGCACATGGGTAACTTCAAGCGCCGTTGCCATGATATTTTTGTAGAACAGCGGGTTTTCGGTATATTCGCCCGGCGTATCTACGATCCAGTCCCGATAGATGAGCGATTGAGTTTTCACAGCGGGCACATCGCGTCCTAAGAGCGCATTGGTAAGCGTGGATTTGCCTGCCCCGATGGCACCAATCAGCATCGCGCGATGTTTTTTCTGCATTTCCTTTCCTCCCTGACTATGATTTCGTAATCATGGCCGGCGTATAACCGAGATTGTGCGCTAAGAATTCATTAATGCGCTGCATTGCGGTTTCCACTTCTGACACGCTGCCGACCAAGACGAGACTGCCGGTAAACCGGTCAAGGAAGCCGATCGTTACACTGGCCGCCTTCGTCGCCAAATCGCCGGCAATAATCACCGTCTCGCTCGGGGTCAGCGTCAGAATACCGATGGAACCCCCTTGTGGAATTCCCAGCTTGTCAAACATATCTTCATCCGGATTGGCGATTAAATGGCTTAATGTTACCTGTTTGCCCGGCACAAATTCCTGGATAAACCGCTTTTTCTCTTCTGCCATGCACATTTTCCTCCTCGCAAACGCAAAAAGCCCCTGCCAAATATGACAGTGGCTCCGTTGCCGCACAATTTTTTCTATATATTATAGCATAGTGATAAATAAATACAAGCATCTATGACTACTGGTCAGTCCGCGCCCCATTTCTGTGACATACGCGCACCTACCTTTCCAACCTCTCTTTCAACTTTTCCAGCTTGACAAACGGGTTTTTTCTCCCTACTGGTTTCATTTTATGCCTTTTGCTGCACACATTGCACAAGAACCCAGCTACGTTTTTCTCTTCTTCTTTGTTTTCGGCGGCGCTGCGATAAACAGCATATACTCGTTCTTGAATCGGCTTACCGCACGCCATACAAGTCTCATCGCGGTTCATCGTTTCCAATCCTTTTAAAAAATAATGCATATATATCAAAAAAACTTTGCTTCACTTACCTGATAGCCGCTTACAATCCCTTTCTTAATTGCCTATTCTACGCTAGTATACGCCCAATGTCCAGAAGGCATGTCGCTGAAATAAGTTGCCAAGACATATACCTAGCAACTTATTTTTATAGATTACCTGTCATCTGTTAAGAACGTTTCCTTCTTATTCGGCCAATATACGCCTCGCTCCCAGGCTAAAACAAACGATTCGAATCTAAATCCACTCAGCGGTTCCTGCAAATCCCCAAATACCCTTTTGACAGACCCAATTTGTGACTCATGAGCCAATAATGCTTTTACCTTTACTTCCCAATGAATTTGACTATCAAATTTCACAGTTGGAGAATGACCTGCTTCTTTTAGTGCTCGACTAGCAACATAATATAATTTTTGTACAGTTGGACATTCCCCACTTAGTATGGCTTCACGCGTAGCATGATGAATTGCGGTATGATCCGGATGTCCAGAAATACCATCTTCCGAAAAAGTGATAACAATTTGCGCCTGCTGATCATTAAGAAACGTGACAATATCATTTACCAATTGATAACGATCTATGCTAGCTAATTTCCCATCAGGATAATTTAAATGATGGATTGCAAATATACCCATGACATCTGCTGCCTTTTGCAATTCCTGTTTCCGTTTTGCCGCCAGCTCTTCTTTAGTCATGGGGCCCAAACGCCCCGTTTTCCCGGCTTCACCTAGGGTTGCCACACAAAGTACAACATGATTCCCTCGAACAACTAGTTCACGAATCGTTGACGCACATGCAAATGATTCATCATCCGGGTGTGCAAAAACGAAGGCAATCGTATTTTTTTTCAACGCATTCCCTCCTCCTTATGTACTGTCATTTACATATTCATACACCGCGGTATAAACACAGTATTCCCTTTACTTTACCAAACTTATTTAACAGAAGCTGCCATCCATTTGAAAAGAAATATTTGAGATGAATTCATGAAATATCCCCCTATTGCAGATGCAATCACCCAAACATTCAAGAAAAATGACAAGGCTGTGCTCCATATTACAAATTACAAAAGCCCGATAACGTGCTGTTCTCTCGACAAATGAAAGATACACTGGAAAAAGTTTTATTTGTCAGCTTGCTTTTGGCATAATGAAAAGTAGGAAGACATCATACACATGCATCGAGAAGATGATGAACCATGAAAGGGGCTTTGGAACGGAATGAACAACCAAACGCTTGACCAGCTCGCAGTCAACACCCTACGTGTTCTTTCGATTGAAGCGGTAGAAAAAGCGAAGTCCGGTCATCCCGGCCTTCCAATGGGAGCAGCGCCAATGGCGTACACGCTCTGGACGCGTTTTATGAAGCATAACCCCGCCAATCCAAGCTGGGCGAATCGAGATCGGTTTGTGCTGTCGGCAGGACATGGTTCCATGCTATTGTATAGCCTGCTGCACCTGACCGGATATGATGTGTCACTTGATGATTTACAGAACTTTCGCCAATGGGGCAGTCCTACGCCGGGACATCCGGAATACGGTCACACACCGGGCGTGGAAGCAACGACTGGCCCGCTTGGACAGGGAATCGCGATGGCGGTCGGCATGGCGATGACCGAACGCCACCTTGCCGCAAAATACAACCGCGAAAACCATAATATTGTTGATCATTACACATACGTCCTCTGTGGGGATGGCGATCTGATGGAAGGTGTAGCGGCTGAGGCCATTTCCCTTGCTGGCCATTTGAAACTGGGGCGCCTGATTGTGTTATACGATTCCAATGATATTAGCCTTGACGGAGAATTAAGCCTTGCATTCTCTGAAAATGTGAAACAGCGGTTTGAAGCATGCGGTTGGCATGTCTTGCGTGTGGAAGATGGTAACGATATCGAAGCCATTTCCTGCGCGATTGCCAAGGCGAAAAACGAAACAGAACACCCGACGCTAATTGAAATTCGCACAACGATCGGGTACGGAAGCCCGAACAAAGCAGGAAAATCGGAAGCGCACGGTGCGCCGCTCGGCGCCGAAGAAATCGAACTGGTACGCAAAGCGTATGATTGGGAACATGAACCGTTTACAGTCCCGGAAGAAGTGCGAGCTCACTTCTTGGAAGTCAAGATGAGAGGGCAGCGGGCCGAACAGGAATGGAACGAGAAGTTTGCAGCGTACAAACAAGCTCATCCGGATCTTGCCAAACAATTCGAACAAGCGATGCGCGGAGAATTGCCCGTAGGCTGGGACAGCGAATTGCCTTCCTTCGCTCCAGAAGATGGAAAAGTCGCAACGCGTGAAGCGTCGGGCCAAGTGATTAACGTGATTGCAAAAACCGTGCCATTCTTTCTCGGCGGTTCTGCTGATCTGGCGTCATCCAACAAGACGATGATTAAAGACGAGCCGAACTTTATGCCCGGCCAGTATGAAGGCCGCAATATCTGGTTCGGCGTGCGCGAGCATGCAATGGCTGCTATCATGAACGGAATGGCGCTGCACGGCGGCGTCAAAGTATATGGCGGCACTTTTCTCGTATTTGCCGATTATCTCCGTCCGGCCATGCGACTTTCGGCGCTGATGGATGTACCTGTCATTTATGTATTCACGCATGATAGCATCGCCGTTGGTGAAGACGGACCAACGCATGAACCGATTGAGCATTTGCCTGCGCTGCGCGCGATTCCAAACTTAACTGTGCTGCGTCCAGCTGATGCCAATGAAACAATCGCCGCCTATCGTTACGCGGTAAGCCGCAGCAAAGGGCCGATCGCGATGATTCTGTCCCGCCAAGGCCTGCCTATACTTGAAGGAACAAAAGAAAAAGCGACTGAATCGGTAGCGCGCGGCGCGTACATACTCTCTGATACGGACGGTACACCGGATTTGTTGCTTATTGCCTCCGGTTCAGAAGTAAGCCTAGCGCTTTCGGCCAAGCAAAAGCTTGAAACGAAAGGCCGCCGCATCCGCGTAATCAGCATGCCGAGCTGGGAACTGTTTGAACAGCAGCCGCAAGAGTATAAAGATAAAGTGTTGCCACCGGACGTGAAAGCTCGCGTCGCTATCGAAATGGCGCATCCGCTTGGTTGGGAACGCTACGTAGGCGATAAAGGCAAGGTGCTTGGCATTACTAGGTTCGGTGCATCCGCTCCTGGCACAAAATTGATGGAAGAGTACGGGTTCACACCGGAGCATGTGGTAGCTATTGCGGAAAAAGTAATAGCTACATCATAAACATGATGCTCAGCGGTCTCCCACATAAGGGAGATCGCTTTTTTTGTTAAGAAGTGAGCTTTTAGCTTTACAGTTTTTGTAGGAGTATGATATTTTATGCGAGATGAAAGGAAAGAAAGTTGTATGTTGCATTGAAACAGGAGGGGCAAAACAATGGAACAGCTGCTCATTATTTTTACCATTAATATTGTGTATGTATCGTTTTTTACTATCCGAATGATTATGGTGATGAAGGGACAGAAGCTGTTAGCCTCCCTCGTCAGTATGGTGGAAGTGTTCGTATATTTGATGGGTCTTTCTCTTGTGCTTGGTAATCTTAATAATCCGTTCAATCTTGCGGCTTATTGTATTGGCTGGGGCACCGGCGTATATATGGGTAGCAAAATCGAGGAACTGTTAGCGCTTGGCTATGTAACTGTGCAAATTGTACTTGATTCATCTCAGAATGATATTAGCCGTATCCTGCGTGAAAAAGGATATGGGGTAACCAGTTGGCAAGCAAACGGTAAAGATGGGCAGCGTGTTGTAATGAATGTACTCGCGAAACGAAGAAACGAGAAGAAGTTGTACCAGACGATTAAAGAATTGGCGCCGAAAGCGTTTGTGATTTCGTACGAACCGAGATTTTTTTACGGTGGCTTTTGGACAAACCGAATTACAAAATAGTACAATAGGAAAATCTAACATATCGGAACAAGTTTGATGATACATTTGACTTAAATTCCAGTTTTCCTGTTCTCTTGCCGCCGAAGGGAATGGGAATCCATCGACGTTCGTATCATTATAATTAAAGGCACCATCTATTTCTTACGGAAGGACGGATTCACATGATTACACTCGACGGGATCCGGCAGGCAAGAGCTATCCTTCAACCTGTCGTCCGCTACACTCCGCTCGACTACTCGACCACATTCAGCGAACTGGCCGAAAACCAGCTTTATTTAAAGCTAGAAAATCTGCAAAAAACCGGGTCTTTCAAAGTACGTGGTGCTTATAACAAAATCGCTTCCCTAAGCGAAGAAGAAAAAGCGTGCGGGGTAGTGGCGGCCTCCGCTGGCAATCACGCGCAGGGTGTTGCTTTCAGCAGTACAAAAGCTGGCATCACAAGCACCATCGTTATGCCTGAAGGCGCCCCGCTCAGCAAAGTGCAGGCTACGCAAAAGTACGGCGCACAGGTCATTTTACACGGTCAGTCATTTGATGAAGCATTAGAAAGAGCGTTTGAAGTGCAAAAAGTGAGCGGAGCTACATTTTTGCACCCCTTCGATGATCCGCGTGTTATCGAAGGCCAGGGAACCATCGGGCTGGAAGTGCTTGAGCAATTGCCTGATGTGGATGCCATCGTCTGTCCGATTGGCGGTGGAGGACTTATCGCCGGAATTGCGGCAGCGATAAAAACGCTTAAGCCTCATGTGAAGGTTTATGGCGTAGAAGCCGCGGCATGCGCCAGTATGGCCGCATCGTTAAGCCAGGGACAACCGGTACTTGTAGAAAGCACCGGGACGATTGCTGATGGTATTGCAGTCAAGAAACCAGGTACCCTAACGTATCAATTGGTGCAAAAATACGTGGATGACGTGTTTCTAGCTGAAGATATCGAAATCTCGCGCGTAATGTTGTATCTGCTGGAACGCAGCAAACTGCTCGTCGAAGGGTCCAGCGCCGCCGCACTCGTGCCGCTCTTGTACCGCCGCATACCGTTGACCAATAAAAAAGTGGCCGTCATTTTGAGCGGCGGAAATGTAGATGTGACATTCATGTCACGCATCATCGAACACGGTCTTATCGAATCAGGCCGGTATATACGCATTGCGACGACCGTGCATGATAAGCCGGGCAACCTTAATCGCCTGCTATCGATCCTGGCGCAAGAAGGCGCCAATGTTATTTCCATCCATCACCACCGTATCAGCCCGCGCATTGTTCCAGGTCAAGCAGAAGTGGAACTGGAGCTGGAAACAAACAACCGCGCACATATCGAACGCATTGAAAAACGCTTGGTGCGTGAAGGATATCCTGTTAACGAACGAATGTGAAAAAGACGGCGGGACGGCACCTGCTGAGTTGGACTCGCATGATATCCACTCTGCGTTACCACATATAGCGGACGCCATAGCGCCCGTCTTTTACCCGAAAAATTTCAATGACACGAGGACTCCTGTATCCTTTTGTCCACCAGTCTTCCTCCATCCGCTTCACAAGGCAGCTCGCTTGGAATTTTGTGTTGAATAGCGCCATCCAATAAATCCATTTCATGCCCTGTTTTCCCTCCTTATGATTGCTACAATCTCTCTGCACGCTTACAATCCCTCTTACATGTCTCCCTTATTTTTACAGGGAACCGGGATATCATGTGTCCCGTCTCTGTTTTTTCAAAAGGTGAGCAATTGTGTCCTGAAGCCAATCCCGATCGCTTTTAAGCAAGCGAAGGCGGCGATCGATGGTTAGGTCTACGCTTGGATTATGCTCATGCTTCGGCACTCTTTCATACACTTTAATCTGTTCCTCCAGATTTTTGAGCCTTGCTTGAAGGCAACATATCACTTCGTACGGCGAAAGATGATCAAGAAACATCAACCCGATATCGCCCGGCAGCGTGACCTGCTCCAAATGCGAAAGATTCTCTTGCAAGAGGCGGTAAAACTCCTTCTCTCCTTCTTTCGTAATCGAATACACCTTGCGCGGCGGACGATTCTCCTCCTGCTCCATACGCAACGTCACATAGCCGGCCTCATGCAGTCGGTTTAGAATGGCGTACGCCGTCGCTTTTTTCAAATTCATAATCTGACTTACATTTCGTTCGATAAATTCGTTAATTTGATAACCGTGCTGGCTCTGATTCTTTAATAAACCTAACAGCAATAACGCTCGTTCATCCATTCCTATGTTCCCCTTTATGAATTTCCTTTGTTATCTTACCTATCCTGTAGCAAAGGATAGTGGAATCTAACCCCGAACCGCAAAAGAATAGGCATGCAATCTATCACACTTTATTATCATTATCTGTCATTATAGCTAAACTATATAACGATTGTGTGAATATAACCAAACTTGACTATGTAAACGTCCAAGGATCATTCCGATGCGCCTGCTACCTCGCGAGCCCGTCTGTACTCATCGCAGGCATTGCGCTGGTCGTCAACCACAATTTTTTCAGACAATATAGCCAAAGGCGATGGCTGCCTGCACACACGCACGACACCATCGCCTTTTTATTTTATTTATCAATTATAGTACCATAGCCGCAATGAATCCAAATATAAATAAAGGAATATTGTAATGCAAAAACGTCGGGACGCACGTATCCCATATATGATCATGCTGTCCGTCTGCGTTTAGGCCAGACGTCGGCCCGAGCGTACTATCAGAAGCCGGCGATCCAGCATCGCCAAGCGCACCCGCTGTCCCGATAAGCGCTGCGGTCGCAAGAGACGAAAAGCCAAGCTCGGCGCATAGCGGTACGTAAATCGTTGCAATAATCGGCACTGTACCAAAAGAAGAGCCGATGCCCATCGTAATAAGAAGTCCGATCAGCAACATAATAGCGGCAGCCAGCATTTTGTTACTTCCAAGCCATGCGCCACTCGCCGCTACAAGCCCTTTGACCGCCCCGGTTTCTTGCAGCACAGACGCGTAACCGGACGCCAGCAACATAACAAATGCAATAAATCCCATCATGACCACGCCGCGCTGTACAACCTCATCGCCTTCGTTCCAGCAAACAATACGGAATATAAACATCAACAGAATTCCAGTTAATGTACCAAGCACAAGGGATTCCATCCATAGTTGCACGCCAAGCGCCCCTAGAATCGCCGTCAGGGTAAGCGCGTGCTTACCGGTAAAAGCTGTTGTTGCATGTTCATTTTTTGTTGATAACACAAGCGTATTTTCTTTTTCAACATACGTTCTTTCTTTGCGATATGAAATAAACAACGCAATAAAAAGCCCGAAAATCATCCCGAGCCCCGGAATCAGCATCACTTTCGGAAACATGGATACATCAATTGGCATCCCGTTTTTTCCCATCTCTTTTGCCACAATACCGTGATAGATAAGTCCGAAACCAGCAGGAATCATAATATACGGAGCCTGTAGACCAAATGTAAGCGCCGAAGCAACAGCCCTGCGGTCAATTTTCATCTGATTGAACAGAGAAAGCAGCGGCGGAATAAGAATAGGAATAAATGCGATATGCACCGGCACAACATTTTGTGATAACGATGCCACAAACGCAATCGTGACAAGCAAAACACCGCGCTTTCCCTTCAGTATACTAATTAACTTCTTTAGGAGAATGGACGTAATATTAGAACGAGCAATCATGACTGCGAACATGCCAAGCAACACATAGCTGAGCGCCGTTTCCATTTGTCCGCTCATCCCTTCAATCATTGTGGAAACTGCCTCTTTCAGCGAGAGTCCCCCCATTAAACCAGCCGTTATCGCCGCGGCGATTAATGCAAAAATAACATTAATCCGCAAAAGCGACAGCACAACGATAACAAGCACAGATACAACCACTGCATTTAACAACACTGTTTCCTCCTTTAGTATGGTAGACAGATGAAGTTATATCATACGAAAGGATTTCTGACAAGAAGAAGAAATCAAATCAAATACAACGCAAGCCTCCGAAAAATTCCGGGGGTTTTTCTTAGACTTCTATTTTTGCTTGCTTTCGGCTTATACTTATAGGACAGGTACATTGGGAAAAAACATGGAAGGAAGGAAGAGAGTCCATGAAAAAAATGGCGGTACTTCTTGTATTGCTTGTGCTTATTGGCGGCATGCTCTACAGCACGCTCAGTAAAAAAGAAGAAACACAGACCGGCGCTGAGACGACAGCAAATAAAACAGTGACAAGGAAAGAAATAGAGCCAAAGACAGAACAAGAAACACAGCGCGTAGAAATAGGGGTGCAGGAAGGCAAGAAGGCGCCGGATTTTACGTTGGAGACACTGGACGGCAAAACCATGCACTTGTCCGACTTGCGAGGAAAGATCGTCATTTTGAATATATGGGCGACCTGGTGCCCTCCGTGTCGTGAGGAAATTCCTGATATGGTAAAATTTTATCGTGCTTATAAAGAGAAAAATGTAGAAATTCTAGCTGTCAATCTTACGGAAACGGAAAGCAGCGTGCCGAATGTCAAACGGTTTGCCCAAGGAATGAATATGCAGTTTCCAGTGCTGCTTGACCGGAAGTCGCATGTGGCTGACATGTATCAAGTTACTATTGTTCCCACTAGTTTTATTATCGACGCGGACGGAATCATCCGCCAGCATGTTATGGGTCCAATGACATATTCAACTATGGAAAAATTCATAGAAAACATAAAGCAAAAATAATGTATGAAGATGATCTATCATTATTTTTGGCTTATCAGTTTTTCCAATTCATTTAATGTTTCTGCAAACACTTTCAATGCATCGTCGATTGGTTTAGATGTAGATACATCAACACCTGCTTCCCGTAATATTTCAATCGGCGCTTTGGAATTACCCGCAGATAGAAACTTCTCCCGAATCCGATCCACGGCAGGTCTGCCCTCTTTCAACACCTGCTCAGCCAGCGCTGTGGAAGCGGCAAAGCTGGTCGCGTACTGATAGACATAGAAATTGTAATAAAAATGCGGAATGCGTCCCCATTCCATCGCAATTTCTTTATCATTCACCATGGCTGCTCCATAATATTTTTTATTGATATCAATATACATTTTCTTAAGCGCTTCCGCATTCAACGACTCGCCTGCCTGTTCTTTTTCATGAATCAGTTTTTCGAATTCAGCAAACTGTGTCTGACGAAATAGCGTTGTCCGAAAATTTTCGAGGCGCTGATTCAACAAATATATTTTTTCTTGCTTTGTTTTCGCCTTAGCATACATGCTTTCAAATAGCAATGCCTCATTTAGTGTAGAAGCGACTTCCGCGGTAAATATCGGATAATTGGCTGTAATATACGGTTGGGTTCGATTTGTATAATATGTGTGCATAGCATGCCCAAGCTCATGCGCAATCGTAAATATATCATCAGTCGTACCCTGATAATTTAATAGCACATATGGATGTGTGTCGTACGCGCCTGATTGGTATGCGCCGGAACGCTTGTCAGCGGTCGAATACACATCGATCCACCCGCTTGTGAACGCCTTGCTTAGCACTTTGCCGTACTCCTCACCAAGCGGCTTAAGCCCTTCCAGCACCCGTTGTTGCGCTTCTTCGTACGGAATATACGATGAATTCGCCTCTACAATCGGTGTATAGATATCGTACATGTGCAGCTCTTTGACGCCGAGCATCCTCTTTTTCAGTTCCATATAGCGATGCAAAAGCGGCAACCCCTTGTTGACGCTTTGAATCAACTGGTCATACACTTTTACCGGCACATTGTTTGGCGTTAAGCTCGCTTCCAACGCGTTGCGATACTTTCGTACCTTGGCGTACGTATTATTCGCTTTTACTTTTCCAGAAAGCACCTGAGCAAATGTATCCTGATACTCTTCAAGCGTTCTGTAATACGCTTCGAATGCCGCTTTCCGGACATTGCGATTTTTGCTTTCCATATAAGCCGTAAAATTGGCACGCGTCAATTGCACTTCTTTTCCGTTCTCGTCTTTAATTTTCGGAAATTTCACATCCTTGCTGAGCAACGAATACACATTTTCTGGATTCTGTCCGAGCGGTGAAAACTGGGCCAGCAGTGCTTCCGTTTCTTTGTTCAGCGTATGGGGCTTAATCCGTTCCAAATCTTCAAGAAACGGCTTATACGGGGCAACCTCCTTTTTGGCCAGATACGCTTTTCTTTTGTTTGGTGGAATGGCCAGCACTTCCGGTGTAAACCAAGACGTTTTTTCCGAAACGAGCACGCTTTCTTTCTCCGCCTTATCAAACAATTCTTTCAATGAAGAATTGGAGGCATTAACATCAAAGCCCATGGATGCGTATACGTATACCTTATCGCGCAACCGCATAAGATCACTTAAATCATTAAGCGCTTTCAAAAACACAGCATATGATTCCGCCAATTTCCCCTGATGGGCCGGGAACGCGTTTGCCATTCTTTCCAGTTTCTTAAGATCGGCTGCCCAGGCCTCTTTGCTTATATAAATGTCTTCTAAGTTCCACTTGTACCTCGCTGGAATATCCGCACGCGTCTTATATTCCGGCCGCTGCGCCTTTTTAATCATCTCGGTCGTGTTCATGACTTCGCTGCCAAGCACAACCGGCATGGGGAAGACGGACACCGCAAACGTCACCGCTGTTACAGTGGTAACGAACTTTCGTTTCATGTTTCACACCTCTTTTCCAAAAATGTGTAACTACTTTATGGTATGCACATCTTCCTAGGTATCATACCAGGAAATTCATGTTAATTACTCAACTTTGGCAGCATAAAATCCCCAGGCATCCCTGCTTTAGGAGTACTTATTTCCACTTATTGTAAAGCGATTCATAAGAGGTAGAAAAAAGCCCTCCGTAAAGGAGGGCTGTAGTCATCAGAAAAATTGATCCGGATCAGGGCCGAAACGGTGATCCTTGTTCAGACCATCGAGTGCCGCCATATCCTCAAGCGAAAGCTCGAAGTCGAAGATGTCCGCATTTTCGCGGATGCGCTCTTCTTTGGTCGACTTCGGGATTGTCACCACACCGTGCTGCAAATCCCAGCGCAGAACGATTTGTGCCGGCGTTTTGCCGTATTTGCCGGCCAGTTCGGTCAGAACCGGCAAATCGAGATGTCCCTGCATAAGCGGGCTCCACGCTTCAAGCTGAATCCGGTGCTCCTTGCAGAAATGGCGCAGCTCCTGCTGCGTCAGCAGCGGGTGAAACTCGACCTGATTCACCATCGGCACTACTTCGCAGTCAGCCATCAGCTCTTCCAGATGGTGCACTTTAAAATTGCTTACCCCGATTGCGCGGACAAGCCCGTCTTTGTACAATTTTTCAAGAGCTTTCCACGTTTCCTTGAACTTGCTCGTTCCCGGCCAATGGATCAGATACAGATCGACATACTCGAGACCCAGCTTGTTTCGGCTTTCTTCGAAAGCCTTCAGCGTGGAATCGTAACCTTGATCTTTGTTCCACACTTTCGTTGTAATAAACAATTGTTCACGGGGTACGCCGCACTCCTTGATCGCCTTGCCCACGCCTGCTTCGTTGCCATAGACGGCCGCGGTATCAATGCTTCGGTACCCTGCACGAACCGCCGCCTTGACAGCCTGTTCCACCTCGCCGCCTTCGCTCATCTTCCATACGCCTAGCCCGAGCCACGGCATTTTGACGCCGTTCGCCAGGACCGCGTTGTTCGACATGCTGTGAATCATGCTCAATTCCTCCTGTCTGCCCGAAAGTATTGACATAACGATGATAACATAACAGCGGCACCTGTTTCCATGATAAGCGAAAATTTGAAAATTCCATCCGGAGCTGCTCTATCCAGCTCACGTACCTGTTTCCGGTTATTAAATTCGATTCCACAAATCTGCGTCTCGTAAGTCGCCTAACGCGCGCCTTTGAAAATTTCCCTCAACGCAAGCAAAAACAACTTCGAGAACAACAGACCGAGTCCGATGCCAACGGTGGTCGCCAAAGCAGCGATAACCATCGTTTCCGTCAGCACCATTCGCCGGATTTGGCCATTCGTCATGCCGAACAGCGACAGCAAACCGAATTCCTTGCTCCGTGACTTTAGGAACGCCGACAGTGAGTACAACACAAAGAAGAAGGAGAAGATGACGATAATGTATTCGCAGGCAACCATTCCTTGTTTCACGTAATTGGCTGCCTGCAGCTTCCCCCCCACGACATCCGGGTGCAATATGAACTGGGCGTAAAGGAAAAAGATCATAACCGAGAAAACGCTGCTAAAAAAGAACGCTGTATACTGGCGCCAGTTGCCTCGAATGTTGCTAGTTGCGAGATGCCGAAACTTCACTGAAATTCCCTCCCAGGACGCTCAGCGCATCAAGAATATGCTGAAAGAATACCTGTCGGTTATCTCCTCTGCGGATCTCCGAGAACAACTTGCCGTCTTTGATAAAGAGGACGCGCTTGCAAAAGCTGGCCGCGAACGGGTCGTGCGTCACCATCAGAATCGTTGCGCCGCGCTGCTCGTTCATGTCCTTCAGAGCGCTCATGACATCGTGAGCCGCCTTAGAGTCGAGGTTGCCGGTCAGTTCGTCCGCCAACACGAGGGCAGGATCGTGGATCAACGCCCGGGCGATCGCTGTCCGCTGCTGCTGTCCACCCGACACCTCGTACGTCCGCTTATCGAGAATTTGGCTGATGTTCAGGTGGCGGGCAAGTTCTTCCAGTTTTGTTTCCATAACCTTCGATTTCGCATTATCAAGCACCAGCGGAAGCAAAATATTCTCCCGGATCGAGAGCGTGTCGAGCAGGTTGAAATCCTGGAAAACGAAACCGAGCTGACGGCGGCGGAACAGCGCGAGTTCCTTCGCGCTCATGGTTGCAGGGTTCATTCCGTCTATCGTCACCCTGCCCGACGTCGGCCGGTCGATCGTCGCCAACAGATTGAGGAGCGTCGTCTTGCCGCTACCGGATGGCCCCATGATGCCGACAAATTCGCCGGGATACACTTTCAGATTTACCTCGTCCAGCGCTTTGTGGAGAACGGCATTTTTCGCTGAACCGTAAATTTTGGTCAATGCTTCAGCGTGCAAAACCGGTGCGGCGGCTCCGGATGCTTTTGTGTGCAATTGCATGGTATCTTCCTCCTATCATTACTTCCTTCTTTACATTTTGGCTATCTGTTGGCTCCATTATAGTACCGCAACCGGTCATTTTTTACATTGCTCAAGCTTACAAAACGAAAGACGAACCTTACAATTTTGCAAGGTTCGCCTGGATTTTGTCATGTCAATTTTGTCAGCGACCGCGTTTCGAACACGATCGTCACGGTCGTACCTTCCCCCGGGCAAGACGATACTTCAATGCGGTGCCCCAGCCGGTCGAGCACCTGTTTGACCAGGTATAGTCCCATGCCGCTCGCCTCCTTCGTCAGACGACCGTTCTCGCCTGTGAAGAACGGCTCGAAGATACGCGGCAAATCTTCCGGGGGTATACCAATCCCCTCGTCCTCAACCTGAAGCAAAACAGCGCGGCCTTCCCGGCGAACCCGAAGGTCGAGGGACAGCCCGGTGCGTCCGGTTAACCTCGAATACTTCAGCGCATTCGAGATCAACTGCTGCAGCATGAAATGCAGCCATTTCCTGTCCGTTTCCACTTGGATGCGCTCCGGTTCCGCCGTATCTGGAGGCTGCTGCAGAAGAAGGGCGATGACGGACACGGGCGTTTTCATTTGGTGTACCCACATCTGGACGTATTCGAGATGGCGCTCCTGACTCTGCCGGTGCTTCAACAGTTCGGTCGCATACACGCGATGCATGTCATGCAAACGGCGCACCAATGCTTCTTCCTCGCCGGTGACCGGACTCATGATGCGCAGCACATCATCGAAATCTTTGCCAGAGGTCTTCAACTGTCTGTAGAGCAGCCGATGCCGAATGTAGTCATAAGCGAGATACAGGAACGCGGCGAAAGCTTGCAAAATCGCCATGTATGCAATCTCGGATACTGTCAGGCCCACCCCGCGAAAGTGCAAACCTAACCACAGAAACAATAGCACCAATGCGGACGAGCCCGAGTATAGCAACAAAAGTGGCAGACGATCGCAAAGAAAGCGGGCCAGGGTCACGGTTCCTCTCCTCCCATCCACGCTGCTTGTTCATCCGCCCATTGAACGTTCAACTTGTACCTGTGTCTGCGAATCGTTTCGATGCAATCCCCCAGGCCAAGTTCTTCTAACTTTTTGCGAAGACGAGTTACATTCACCGTCAACGTGTTATCATCCACAAATGTAGTGTCATCCCATAGCGTCTCCAGCAGTGTCTCCCGGCTTACGGCCTGTCCCGCTTTTCGTGCCAGCGCCTCCAACAGCTGAAACTCGGTCTTGCTCAGATGGATCGATCTGTCTCTGAACTCCGCGGTAAAACGAGAACGATCGAGCACCAGCCCGGACAGATCGAGGATGTCTGAAGAAGAAACCGAGTAGGCGTATTCACCGTAGGTGCGACGCAACAAACTCTTCAGCTTTGCAAGTACGACGTCGAGATGAAACGGTTTGGTCAAATAGTCGTCCCCGCCGTTTTCGATTGCCATCACTTGATCCATCTCGCCCGAACGGGCCGACACGTAAACGATCGGCACATTGGACACCGTGCGGATTTGCCTGCACCAGTAAAACCCGTCGAAATAAGGCAGGTTAATGTCCAAAAGAACAAGATGCGGGCGAACCTCCAGAAACTCTTGCTTCAAATTTTTGAAATTGCAGGCAACATACGGTTGATATCCGTACTTTTCCAGATGAGCGGCCAGCATTTCAGCGATTTTTGGTTCATCCTCGACTATGAACACTTTATACAACGGATCTCCTCCTTAATCTTCAAAAATTGTATCACAGGTAATCCCGAAGTTCATTAACCACGTTGCCCGCGTTCCGGAAAACTCCCTGTCGAAAACCGGGGAACCGTTCTTTGCAATCAATCGAGAATGAAGGTGGCCTTGGATAATCAACAAACGTATTTCTCGAACGATAAAAAAAAGCCCTGTTTCCAGGGCGAAAAATGTGCCACACTAACTACCACGATAGAATGGCTAAAAGGGGACATGCTTTATAACTTTTTTTATTATACAACGTTATATAATTTTTGCATAGTGTTTATATCACTTTTTTAAGTGGATGCTGTTCGTCTAGGGCGCGAATGATAAAGTCTTTGCAATAATTCATACGCATCGTCAAGCGCTTGAATGTTAGTGGTCATTCCAAGCGCAGTTAGCTTACCCGTATAGTATTCTTCCACCTTTCGTCGTATCTCCTGACATATCCGAGCCACCTCTTCATCAAAGGCTGGAAGGTACGCCCGCTTCATCCGCACCTCGCAATCCGTCACATATTCGCTTACCGGTTCCCGCAACCGAACTTCGAGCGCATCGCGCAATCTAAGGTTCCCTTCTTCCACAAAAAAAGCATTGCGGCTTTTATATGGGGCGAGTAAATCAGCAAACGCTGAGGCGTTCAACTCATGCAAGCCAGCCGGAAAAGACAGCGCAGCAAATTCCGGCGCTTCATACACCGGAAGCGCGAACCCTCCATCCACTTCCTTGAGTTCTCGTTCCGCCCGGAGACGAATCCCGCCCAAAATACGCGCAAGAAAGTTTTCAATCCTAAGCGAAGTCGCCCGCATCTCCTGCGCTAAATCGAACGCAACAAAGCGGAGCATCTCGTTTGTATAGCGACGCAACAGGGTCTGCATTTCCTCTTTTTCATCCGAAAACGCCGCCGCGTTAAAAATAATCTTAAACTCGTCAAAGTACCGGTAAAATACGCGTTGTTTCACATAATAGAGCAATTCTTCAATTTCCTGCTCGACTAGCCCGCGCTCAATCTCTGTATCCAATCGATTGACTACATCCAACGAATCGCGTCTTGCCCTATCGGCCTGTACTCGTTTTTCCTGCCGTTCTTTTTCTCCGGCCCGTGCCTCCGTGCGCCAAGCGTCCAGAATTGCAAGCGCGCGTCCGATCTCTTCATATGCCGCGTCCACCGCCGCCTCGGTCAATTCATCCATTACAAACCGATAAAAATCTTCCTCAAACAACGTAATCCCGGAAAAAAACCGTCCTTCCGCGCCATTAAGGGGAACTTCGTCCGATCCCGTACCCGTTAGCTTGCGGTACAGCGCTGCTTCCTGTTCCGTCAATTCCCCACGTGCGTGCCGTTCGGCCAATACGGCGATTTGGCTTGATACTGGATATAGGCGGGCTCCTCTAATCCCACAGGCAAGCAGATTGCGCTCCACATGAGCCAATACGTCGTCGATCTCGTCTTCAGAACCAGCTAGGTCAGCCGCATTGACGATGAAAAACATTTTGTCTTTGGCGAAATGCTCTTTTACGCGGCCTAGCTGAATAAGGAATTCACGATCCGCGCGCGAAAACGCGTGGTTATAGTAGGTTACAAACACGACCGCATCCGCATGCTTTATGTGATTGAACGCGACCTCTGTGTGGCGCGCATTCAGCGAACCGGAGCCCGGCGTATCTATGAGAATAACGCCTTGACGCGCCAGCGGACTATCGTAATACAGCTGCACCTGTTCCACGAAACAGGCACGTTCCTCCACGGCGACGAACGCAGGCATTTCCTCCAGCGTCGCTTTCTGTTCCGTTCCAAAGCGACCCTGCATCCAAGCAAGCCCGTTTCGCACCGCCTTTAAGAAAAAGAGATGTTCATCCCGTAACAATTCCAACGGGTCACGCTCTTCTTCGGCTTCCGCCTGTCCGCTTTCTTGCCCCATAGCGCCCGGTTCCCGTTCCGCCTTCACCCGTTTTTCCTTCCTTTTCCGCATGAATGTTTCATGCGCGTCGAGCAGTGCTTCCAATTCAGCGAACGAAGACACATGCCGCTCCGAAAGCTCGAGCGCCTGATTCATATCGCTCAACATCTGTTTTTCGCTTTTAAATTTAACCACGACCGTACCATGCCGATGCCCTTCCGCCGGCGGAAGCACGTAGTTAATCGTCGCGGTTGTCGGATGTGGTGATACAGGCAATACCATGTCTTTTAACAAGGCATTAGCGAACGATGATTTTCCGGCGCTAAATGCACCGAACAAGGCGATCGTATACTGCCGCCTTCTCATCCGATCCGCACGCGCCGCAAGCTCTTGCGCCGTCTCATGGAAACCGGGTAAAGACGTAAGCAGGCGGGCGCTTTCTTCAAGGGCTTGCACCGCAGCGCCAGCACGCGCTTTTATTTGCCCGGCATTTTCTTTGCGCGAGCGTCTGTTTGTTCCCTGTTTGCGCCCGATATGTACCCGTGCTCTTGCCCTTTCCCGTCTTCCACGCGAGGCAAACGCCAGGAATGCGGCGGACACATCCCCTACCTCTTCTTCAATCGGATGGTATTCATCCCGCGCTCCGTCAAGCGCGGCCATCATCTGTTTTAAGGCGCGCACCTGTCCTTCCGCTATCGTCCGCAGCGTCCGCGCTGCCGTGAGCTTTTCGGTAAGCTTCCTGCGCGCTGCCGTCAGCGCGTCCGCTTTTTTCTGTCGGTTTTTCTTTAAATTAGCCAGCGCTGCTTCCATTTTCTCCTTTGCCATTTCAGAATACAGCCTGCGAATCGCGTCTGCGACAACAGAAGTATAGCGCATGACAGACTCGCGGTTAAACAGCGCGCCCCTATTTAGCAAACCGGTTAACCATTCTTTCGTAATCGGCACTTTCATTTCGTAAATGGAGCGACGCAGCTTTTCGTCTTCCACCCCGTATACTTCCAGATGTTCAAGCATCATTTTTTTAAGGTGAATATCAATATATGTCGCCGCATTCTCACATACCTCTTTGTGAAAGCGCGCAAGCCGCCGCTCCCGCTCGATCCTAGTCCGGCGACCCGAAAACAAGTGACCGACACGAAAACTCACTTGCGTTGATTCAACGAACGCACGCGCCAGTTCGCGCGTATGATATGGCATCAAATTCGCGTTGTTAAGCAAACGCTCAAGTTGGGCCAAAAATTCCTGTTCAAACCGCTCGGTTTCCTCGGAAAGCGCCGCTTCACGCTCTTTTGCTTCTCTCAACTCACGGGCGATGCGTTCTTCATCTTCCATCCGATATGTGCCAAGTTTCGCATGACATGCGTCAATCTCCGGCCGCCGCGTCGCTTCGCGCCACATTAAATGATCGCGCATCAGCAAACAAGCTGCTGTAAGCACGGTTTCCACGATCCGACGCCGCTTCTTGACGATCGCATCCGCCAATCGATGCTTTACAAGCGGCAAATCATTGTACGGATGATCCGGCTCACGCACTGTCGTAAAAAAAAGCGGAAAAGCGTCCGTTTCCTGCCCTGTAAACACGTCCTCAACTTTGCTCCGAAATTCGGCAAACCGCACTTCGAACGCCACGTGTTTATCGATCTGGTTGACCAAGAGCCAGGTTGGTTTCATTTGCTCTCGCAGCGTTTCGATAAACTCCTTGTTCACCCGAGATTGGACATGGTTGTAATCCATGATATACAGTACAAGGTCAGCCGTATGCAACTGCGATTCCGCCGCCACCCGGTGCGCATCCTCTGTCGAATCAATACCTGGCGTATCGAGAATTGTCACCCCCGGCGGAAGCTGGTCATTTGGGTAACTGATTTCCACCCGGTCTACCCGATCACCATCCGTACAATATGCCTGAATTTCTTGCATATCATACGGGTAGGTAACATTCACTTCCCCCTGTTCTTTAAACGTCACTGTCACGCGCGCAGGCCCTGTCTTGACTTTCACCACATTAGCGCTTGTCGGAATTGGATTTGTTGGCAATAAATCATGTCCTATCAACTCATTAATCATCGTCGATTTGCCAGCCGAAAAATGACCGCAAAATGCGATGACAAACTCGGATGCTTCCGCTTTGTCGAGCAAATCCCGGCATCGCTCCGCACGCTTTTTGTCCCCCGCAAGCTCAAACTGGTATAGCAATTCCCGCAAACGTCCCGCAACTTGAACAAGCGAAATATTCTGATTTTCAACCCATTTTCGAATGGCTGATTGCGCGAAAGTATCTGGAGGTATAAACATATAATCCCCATATTCTTGAATAATTTTTTAAAAAAACAAAAACCCTAGTGCCAAAAGGTATAAATTCTGCTATGCTGTGGCATGGCTAGAACAAAACTCATGTTCAAAACGAAAGAGGTTTAACAATGATGATGCAAATTCTTTGTATCTTCTTCATGTTCAGTATCATTATCGGCTTTTCGTATGTGGCGTACAAAGACGAACAAAAGCGCAAAATGGTCTATGTGACGGATGAAATGCTGAAAAAACCACTCACCGATCAGGCAGTCAGGCATTATATCGCGTTCTTGAAGACAGCTCCAGAGCGCAATAACGCGTCCTACTGGCATTCGCTATGCCGGGCATACGAGCAGATCATGAAAGCGAAGACGATTGACCCGCGCCTGAAAAAAGAACTGAAAAAAACGTTGAGAAAACAAGTGATCGTATAATCGTATAAAAGCAGGACACATGGCTCCTTTTTTGTTTTTATTGTATCATACAATAAAACAAAAAAGGCAGGAGGAGTGAAAAAGAGAAGCGGATGCACCTTGCGCGAAGCAGGTAGTATCCATTCTCGTCCTGCTTACTTTTGTCTTCGAAAGAAACACATTCGATGATAAGTATTTCCATTAACATGTATCAATTCTGTATGATATAAGCCCCTTCCAATCATCTCTATCAAAATTTATTTTACAAACGGTTATTACACCCTACCGGATGTACGCATCTTCGGGTCAATAATTCATTCCAAATTTTCAAGTATTGATTTATCATTCAACTTCTACTATACTTATTTTTGTTTATGTAAATTCATAGAAAAAATCCTCATCATCATATAGATGAGGTAGAGGTCGCGGTTTTTATAAGTACGGCGGGAGAGACGCGGAGAACGTCTATGAATTCGTCGGAAAGGAAAAATCGCCGAAGTCTGTGTGCGTTCTCCGTGCGCGCGGGCTGGGGCTGTCACCGAACAGGGGCAGAACTGTCACGTTTGCTTTCTGAACGAACGTGATGCGCTATCTTCATGGAAGGTATGATGCGGATTTTACGTAATGCCGCCGGAGATTTCCTTCCGGCGGCATTTTTTATTTCGCACTCCTTCCTTTAGTTTAGCATCATACCACAACAGTAAAAGGAGTGTTTTTGCGATGCAAATAACAACGGAGAATTCCTCACAGCCACGCGAGCAAGCGTCTGCAGGACAGTTGCGACGCGGACTTAAAGCCCGCCATCTTACCATGATTTCTCTCGGTGGTTCGATCGGTACCGGTCTGTTTCTCGCAAGCGGAAGCGCGATTCATGACGCCGGTCCGGGCGGCGCGCTCACCGCATACATCGCGATTGGCATCATGGTATATTTTCTTATGACAAGCCTTGGCGAGCTGGCTACATTTATGCCAATATCCGGTTCGTTCAGCACCTACGCGTCCCGGTTTGTCGATCCGGCGCTTGGGTTCGCGCTAGGCTGGAACTATTGGTATAACTGGGCGATTACGATCGCGGCAGAACTCTCTGCGGGAACGTTGCTCATGAAATTCTGGTTTCCGGATAGCCCGTCCTTGCTCTGGAGTGCTTTATTTCTTCTTCTGATGTTCGGCTTAAACTATTTATCAGTAAAAGGATACGGGGAATCGGAATATTGGTTCGCGCTGATTAAAGTAACGACCGTCATTATTTTTATCGTTATTGGTCTGCTCATGATTATTGGTATTATGGGCGGTGAAGCGATAGGATTTAAAAACTTTACCGTAGATGACGCACCATTCCACGGCGGCTTTATGGCTATGCTTGGCATTTTCATGGCCGCGGGCTTTTCGTTCCAGGGAACGGAACTGCTTGGCGTTGCGGCCGGCGAAAGCGATAATCCGAGAGAAAATGTGCCAAAAGCAATTCGGCAAGTGTTTTGGCGCATCTTGCTGTTTTATGTGTTGGCGATTCTGGTTATTGGTCTGCTTATTCCGTACAACAACGAAAACCTGGTTCATGATGGCATCGAAGACATTGCCATGAGTCCATTTACGATCGTGTTTGAAAAAGCAGGGCTTGCCTTCGCGGCATCGGTCATGAACGCCGTGATTTTGACGGCTGTACTATCCGCTGGCAACTCCGGCATGTACGCTTCCACACGCATTCTGTGGGCACTCGCCAAAGAAGGGAAAGCCCCAAAATTGTTCGCAAAAGTGAACCGACGCGGCGTTCCGGTATACTCCCTGCTTTTAACATCATTCGTAGGTGCAGCCGCATTCCTTGCTTCTGTATTTGGAGATGGCGTCGTGTATACGTGGCTTTTAAACGCATCCGGCATGTCAGGCTTCATTGCCTGGATCGGGATCGCCATAAGCCATTACCGCTTCCGCAAAGCTTATCTCGCGCAAGGGTACGATGTAAACAAGCTACCTTATAGAGCGAAATGGTTCCCGTTCGGTCCAATTTTTGCTTTCGTCCTCTGTCTTATTGTCATCCTCGGCCAAAATTACTCAGCGTTTACGGGAGAAACCATTGACTGGAATGGCGTGCTCGTCTCTTACATTGGACTACCGCTATTCATCGTGCTGTGGCTCAGCTATAAATTCGCCAAAAACACAAAAGTCATTCCTCTCAAGGAATGCCAAATATACGGCGATGAAACGCTCCCGTCCTCCCGCCAAATGTAAGTAACTACCCCCTCCCCGCCTTATTCCGTGTAGGCGGGGGGCTTTGTCTACTTTAAGTAGCGCCGCGCGCCGGCAAATTCTTTCGCGTACTCTGGCGTATCTACAGGAATGATTTCCACCGTACGCGCCGAATTCGGCGAATGAATCATCATACCATCCCCGGCATACATTGCCACATGATGAACTTTGCCTTTCCCCTGATTATACGCAAAAAACAGAAGATCCCCCGGCTTAAGTTTTTCTTTCGCCACCGGCGTTCCGTATTTCGCCTGTACGGATGAATCGCGCGGAATAGTTATGCCGTGCGACTGATATACCGTAAACGTAAAGCCGGAACAATCGAATCCAAAACCGCTCATTCCTGCCCATAAATACGGCAAACCAAGAAACTTCTTACCCGTCTTCACAAGTTGCTCTCCGGTCGGTTTCGGGATAGCTTTCATTGACGCGTACACTTTAGCGTCCTGCTTCTTCACCCAAGCATGCTTACCGTCCGGCTTCAGTACTTGATAGGCGTCTTTCGTTTCGTGTTCGTAAGGCAGGCGCGTATTATAGCTAATTTCCATTTCCTCATGTTTTAAAGTAGCCGAGTTGTACAACTTCGCTGTCGGAGACGTGATCAGCACAAACGGCTGGCCATCTTTTGCGGCAAAGCGTTCGTTATATGTCAGTTGGGTAGCCAGCATCCAGCCGGGATATCCTTGTGCATTGCGTGGAGTGGGTTGACCGTGTACCGCCACTTTCACCCACTTTCCTTTTCGTTCCAAAATTGTGACCTTGTTTCCGTACAATGCCTGTGTCTCCAGTTTTGGAACCAAGCCAAGTTTTTCTTCCAGCGTCATGGAGCGCGTCCACTTCCACATATCGACAGGATGTGTGAGCGACGGAGCATCAACAGGGCGGACAATATCCGGTTTTATCCACAAGGTAGCCACCGCCACATCCACATAGGCGCTCTTTTTCGACGCGGCGCTTTCCGCACCAACGGGAAAACCATTCCCCAGCAACGCCAATAGCACAGCCAAAAACATCAAAGACAACGGCTTCATCACTTAGTGCTCCTCCTTGTTACCGTTTTTTATTTTTGCTTAGCGGTAACACCAATGCCCAAAGATGCGGGCAGATCTACCGTTTTGCCGCAGTAAATCAGGGCTGTTAGCTCTTCTGCCAAGTTACTTTTCCTGGCGTCTTATAACTGCTGGTCTATCAATTTGTATAATGCCTGGGTGCCGCTATTTGCCTCGCCTTTCTCCGCAAGCTCGTCGTACAGCGACTTGGCCAGCTTCAACCCCGGCGTCATCATTCCCATTTCTTCTGCGGCTTCTAGCGCGATCCCCATATCTTTAATAAAGTGTTTAATATAAAAGCCCGGCGCAAAGTCACCTTTCAACATGCGCGGCGCCAGATTGCTAAGCGACCAGCTTCCAGCCGCGCCGGTGGCAATACTTTTCAAAACATTTTCCGGGTCAAGACCTGCTCGCTTCGCATATACCATTGCTTCACATACGCCAATCATGCCGGACGCAATAGCGATCTGATTGCACATTTTCGTATGCTGTCCGGAGCCGGCTTCTCCCTGGTAGACGATATTCGTCCCCATTTGCTCAAAAATCGGCTTCATCCTTTCAAATGCTTCTTTTTCCCCACCAACCATAATAGCCAGTTTTGCCTGGCGTGCCCCGATGTCACCGCCGGATACCGGTGCATCCAGCGCATGAATGTCCTTTTTCTTCGCTTCTTCATAGATTTTCTTTGCCAGAAGCGGACTCGATGTAGTCATATCGATAACATATGTACCGGGTTTGGCGTGCGGCAAAATCCCGTTCTCACCTAGATACGTCTCCTCAACATCTTTCGGATAACCAACCATCGTGATAATAACGTCAGCTTCTTGCGCCAGTTCAGCAACCGTGTCTTTCCAAACCGCTCCGGCCGCAATCAGTTCTTCTGCCTTGGCCTTGGTGCGGTTGTAGACAAGCAACGGATAACCGGTTTTCAACAAATGACCGGCCATGCTTCTGCCCATAACCCCGGTGCCGACAAAACCAATCGTAGTCTTTTTCACATCCTGTGCCATGCTTTTCACTCCTTCACTTTGTGTATAACGAACCACTTTTTCATAATAAAACAAATGCCATAAAACGTATAGGCGAATCACCAATTTCTCGTTTCCTCAATATGATAAGTAAGGAAGCGGGAGGTGAAAAAATTGGCTGTTGTACGTGCAACAGAAGAGGACGTTAAATTGCTGGCCCGGCTTATACGCGCGGAAGCAGAAGGCGAAGGTAATTTAGGCATGCTTATGGTCGGAAATGTCGGCGTTAATCGCGTAAGAGCGAATTGCCTTGATTTCCAACCCATTACCGACATTCGACAAATGGTATTTCAGTATCCTGGTGGTTTCGAAGCTACACAAAAGGGATATTTTTATCAACGGGCAAGAGCGAATGAGATTCGTCTAGCAAGAAAAGTAATTAATGGAGAGCGATACCATCCGGCAAACTTCTCTTTGTGGTTCTTTAAACCGACAGAAGATTGTCCTGCTCAATGGTTCAACCAACCGAATGCTGGCCGGTATAAATCTCATTGCTTTTTCCAGCCCGTTCCGGAGAATTGTCCTGCAGTATACCAAACGTATTAAGGAGGAGCAATATGTATTATCCGTATTATACAATTGAAAATCGCCAAACGTATCCACAATATTTATACGGATGGAACATTCCGCAAAACCAAACACCCGGTGTAAGTCAAAGTCCTACGCCTACAACTCCGACCGCCCCGCCGCAAGCACAGCTACAAGTGCCTATGCCAAGCATGCTGCCGCTGGAACAGTCTTATATTGAAAACATTTTGCGTCTCAACCGCGGGAAAGTAGCAACCGTATACATGACATTTGAGCGGGGCGGCACCAGCGAATCAAAAGTGTTTAAAGGCGTGATTGAAGCTGCTGGCCGCGATCATATCATTCTCAGCGATCCCGAAACAGGAACACGGTATTTGTTGCTCATGGTATACCTTGATTATGTTACGTTTGATGAACCGATTGAATACAGTTACCCGCTTGGCCAAATGGCAACATATCCACCGCGATAAACGCAAAAAGCATAAAGGTGCGGGAAACAAAAATTTCCCACACCTCTTTCTACTAAAAATATTTTTTACACCCACAATCCAATCGTTAGCACAGGTACCAGTCAAATAAGATGCCATCTAGCACGGTACGCAGCCGTACAGCGCCTTTTACAATCCCGCCGCTACTTAGGCGCGTGGAAGCAATGCTTCGCACATCCCTTTCACTTTTACTTCACCTTTCTGATCTACGGCCTGAAGTTTAATTTTAATGAATGTCCCTTCATCCGTTTCTTCCTTCGCGGTCAATTGTCCGCGCACGGTAATCTGATCGCCCGGGCGGGTAATGGCAGAAAATCGGACACCAAATTTTTTAATCGATGCACGTGGCACCCACGTAGCAAGCGCCTGGCCAGCAAACCCCATAATCAGCATCCCATGGGCGATAACACCACCAAGCGCGGCCTCCTGCGCCACGCTTTCCACAGTATGTATTGGATTAAAATCACCTGACGCACCGGCGAACTTAATGAGTTGCATCCGGGTAATCGGCGGTTTTTCAAGCGGCGGCAGTTCGGTCCCCACCTGCACATCACGATTCGCAAGCAAATATGGTTCCATATTCTTCCTCCTTACGGCATTTTGACCAACATCATGCGGGCGGCCATTACTTTTTCGTTGTTTTGATTTCTGTATATCGTCTCAAGCGTGTAAAACGCCATACCGTTTCGCTTTGTTTTTACATCGGTGACTTTTGTCTCGGCGTAAATCATATCCCCTGCGTATACAGGAGCGAAATATTCGTATTCCTGTTCACCGTGCAGCAATTTTTTCATGTCAATGTCAAGCTGCTCCATCAAATCTTCAAAGCTTGACCCATACCACATGTCGATTACTTCCATGAATGTAGGCTGGATCGGAATGGCGTCGAGCCCTTCCTCTTTCGCTTTCGCTTCATCGGTATAGATCGGATTGTCGTCGCCGAGCGCCAGCGCAAGTTCACGGATTTTGCCCGCTTCCACTCTGCCAGAGTACGGCGCAAACGTATACCCTTTTTTATCCTCTGGATTTGCCACTATCTTGTTCTCCTTTCTTTGATATGTATTAGCCCTGCAAAATTTCCTCGATCGGCTTAAGATTTTCCGAACGGTCGACGGACTTCCCTTTCCGCACCTTGGCGCTCTATTTTCTCCACCACGTATCAAAAGGTGATACCGGAAGATGACGCTTATGGCGCGTTTTCATATAATGGCGCTCGATTGCCTCCGCCGCTTTCGAATCCACTGCCTTGCCTTCGAGGTAGTCGTCAATTTCCTCGTAAGAAACACCCAGCGCCACCTCGTCCGGGAGCAGCGGTTTATCGTCCTCTAAATCCGCGGTTGGAACTTTCATATAAATCTGTTCGTCCGCTCCCATATGCTTTAACAATTCGCGCCCCTGGCGCTTGGTAAGTCCTGTCAGCGGAGTCACATCGCACGCGCCGTCCCCGTATTTGGTAAAAAAGCCGGTCACCGCCTCCGCGGCATGATCCGTACCGATCACAAGCAATCGATAATGCGCGCCAATATCATACTGTACTTTCATACGTTCTCTTGCTTTTATATTGCCTTTTAAAAAGTCGGACAACGTCTCCCCCGTCGCTGCCTTAAAAGCTTCGTATGCGGCGTCCACCGCCGGTTTAATATTCACTGTAATCGTTTTGTCCGGTTTAATAAAGTCAAGCGCGCGCTGCGCGTCTTCCTCGTCTTTTTGCACGCCATACGGCAGACGAACGGCGACAAATAGATACTCTTTGTTCGTCTCACGACGCAGTTCTTCCATCGCGCGCTGCGCCAAGCGGCCAGCCAGCGAAGAATCCTGGCCGCCAGAAATTCCGAGCACATATCCTTTCATCCCGGTCTGAATGACATATGCTTTCAGAAAATCAATCCGCCGCCTTTCTTCATCAGCCGGTACAATGGTAGGGCTGACATGCAATTCTCGAAGGATTTGTTGCTGAAGCTGATGAGTCATAAGTATCTTTCGCATCCTTTCTTTGTGCATCGTTCTGCTTCTCTATCTATTATAACCTTTCTTTTCCCTAATTCGCTTCCCTCGAATACAAAAAACAAGAGCGGCCGTCTCTTTGTTTCCCATACCTTATTTTCACCATTTTTTTTGCGGATTCCTGCCGGGTTTGCTAGCAAAATCAAAATAATAATCGTGACGTATATGGAATAAGAATATTCATTTTGCTATGATGAAAGAAAAAGTAAGGATTTTATTTATATATGATGACATATTCAAAAACCTTGTACCGAATTTTTAAACGGGATGGAATCCTTTCCAAGCATGTGCCCGCCTATCAACCGCGACGGGCGCAATTTGAAATGGCCAATCTCGTGCTGCGTTGCCTGAAGCAGGAAACACATGGCCTTATTGAAGCGGGAACAGGTACCGGCAAATCGTTCGGCTACACGCTACCGGCTGTATGGTGGGCGCTCAAAAACGAAAAGCGTGTCATTATCTCCACCAATACGATCACGCTGCAACAACAGCTACTCGAAAAAGAACTGCCGATGGCACATAAAGTCATCCGCGAACTTGCGCCGGAATTAGCTGAAGAGTTTCGCTACGAGTTGGCCAAAGGCCGCAGTCATTACATATGCAAACGGCGACTGGAGGAGCTTTGGCAAGACAGTTTAACGACAGAAACGCCGGAGCGGGAAATAGTAAGGCAGCTGAGAGAACAGCTCCCGGCGATGAAAAAGGGAGACCGCGAAGAAATTCCACTGCCGGTTCCGCCTGCGCTGTTTCAGGCGATCCAGGGCGACAGCGATGACTGTCTTGGCAAAAACAGTCCGTTCTATAAACAATGCTTTATTCAAAACGCCCGTAAAAAATTACAAAATGCGCAAATTATCGTAGTAAACCATGCGCTATTCTTTACTCATTTGATCCTAAGACGCCAAGGCGCGAGCATTCTACCGGAATACGATGCAGTCATTATGGACGAAGCGCACCGGGTGGAAGATCAGGTCACAAAACAGTATACATACCATGTAAGTATCGAAGAAATAAACATATTATTCAACCGCTTTCTGAAAAAACGGGCGCACTGGGCGCGGGAACTGGATTCGTCAGATTTACAGCAGCAAACGGAAAGCATCCGAGCGCGACTCGTAGCAAAGCTTGTGGAACTGTTCGCCCCGCTGGCACGCGCACTCGCCGAACGGCCACAAAACGAATATTTGCTAAAAAAAAGCATCATCGCAAACAACGAAGTGGCTCCGCTTTTTAAAGAGTGGAAAACGTTGTTCGCCGATAAACATAAAGAATTGAAAGCAGCGGGAGGCGAAGAGGAAACCGTTATCGGACTCAGCCGCTACATTTCCCAAATCGAACAAATGGAACGAATGGTTACACATGTGCTGTGCAACGAGTCTCCCGATGAATGGGCAACATGGGTTGCATACGAAGAACCCGGGGCCGAAGGGCATCGCTCGCTCATTCGCGATGATTTTGCCTGGGCTTCGCTATTGCATCTGTACTCGGCCCCAATCGACGTGAGCGAACTGCTACGCGAAGAGTTATTTACACAAAAAACGGTGATTATGACATCCGCCACCCTAACAACACAGGGCGATTTTTCGTTCGTGGCGAACCGGATGGGCATCGACGAATACGAAGCGTTAGAAACGCCAAGTCCGTTCCGCTATGAACAGCAGGCGATCCTGCTTGTACCTAATGAAGCTCCCTCTCCTGCGGAAAAAGAGTTCGAAGCTTTTTTGATCGCGTCAATGAAAGAAATTGTCATGACGACACGCGGAAGGACATTTCTTCTGTTTACGTCATACAGCCAGATGAACCGAGTATATGAAGCGATGATACCCTGGCTTAAACGACACGGACTAACCGGCCTGTTACACCGACCGGAATTATCACGTGACACGCTTCTGCAACAATTCCGTTCACAACCAAATCACGTTCTCTTTGGATGTGAATCATTCTGGGAAGGGGTCGACGTGCCGGGTGACGATTTAATATGCGTCGTAATCGTCAAGTTGCCGTTTCCAGTACCAACCGATCCGCTTACTAAAGCCCGCATGAACCGTCTCGATAAACGAGGCCAGAACAGCTTCAGGGAATATATGTTGCCGTTTTCCATCTTGCGGCTCAAACAAGGATTCGGGCGGCTGATCCGAACGCGAAGCGACCGCGGCGTGGTCGTGATTCTCGATTCGCGCCTGCATACAAAGCCGTACGGCTCCGAAATTCTCGCAAGCCTGCCTCCCGCCCGCCTAACGAAAAGCATGGACGAACTGCATCGCTTTTTTACAAGCTAAAGGAGAAAGGCAGCAATAACTAAAAGCCTTGCGCCATCTCTGAATGAACCAAAAGTACGCTCATAGCCGTAGCTCCCCTTGCTCCTACAAATCACAAATTGGCTCTTTCCTTCATATGGTATGTAAGATAGGAAAGTGGAATTTTGCGAACAAAAAGGGAGAGTGCAAAAGGAGTGAGCGTGGATGAAAACGGCGTTAATTACCGGAATCACTGGTCAGGACGGCGCCTATCTGGCGAAATTGCTGTTAAAGAAAGGATACCGAGTTGTAGGACTGCTTGCGCACCGCAGCACGAATGCTCTCTGGAGATTATCGTATTTAAACATAGATACAGAAGTAGAATATAGCGATGGCGATCTCACGGATCTCTCTTCCCTTATCCGAATTATAGAAAAAATAGAGCCGGATGAAGTATACAATTTGGCTGCACAAAGCTTTGTGGGAGCATCCTGGCAGCAGCCAATCCTTACCTCACAGGTGACGGGGATGGGCGTTTTGCATATGCTGGAGGCCATCCGGCTCACCAATCCTCAAATTAAATTCTATCAAGCCTCTTCCAGCGAGATGTTCGGATTGGTGCAGCAACCTGTTCAATCGGAAGAAACCCCATTCTATCCGCGAAGCCCGTATGGTGTCGCAAAATTGTTTGGTCATTGGATGACAAAAAATTATCGCGAGAGTTATAATATGTTTACTTGCAGCGGTATATTATTTAACCATGAATCTCCGCTGCGCGGGTTAGAATTCGTGACCCGCAAGGTTACCAACGCCGTAGCCCGGATCGTGGTGGGCAAACAGAACGAGCTTCGACTAGGAAACATTGATGCAAAACGGGATTGGGGATATGCGGGTGACTATGTAGAAGCAATGTGGCTCATGTTGCAGCAACCACATCCTGACGATTACGTGATCGCTACGGGAAAAACAGCATCCGTTCGAGATATGTGTAAAATTGCATTTAGCTATGCAGGACTAAATTATGAAGACTATCTTGTCATCGATCCTGAGCTTTATCGTCCTGCAGAAGTTGATATTCTTCTGGGAAATCCGGCCAAAGCAAGAAAAAAGCTTGGCTGGGAGGCAAAAACAAGTTTTGAAGAACTGATTCAATTAATGGTTGAAGCGGATTTAGCACGAATGAAAGAGAAGTAGCAACCCGTTACCATGCAAAAAGCCAGTGTTTCCTTCCTCCGGGAAATCTGGCTTCTTTTCATGTTTATGCTCTTTATGCCTCCGCTTTTTTTATAATAAGACCGATGGAAGTAGACACAAACTGGCCAATTTGCAGCTTCAGGTGGTACTGGCTTGTATAAGGCGGAACATCGATAAATGAATCGATCTGCCCATTCCCAAGAGAATAATCAATGTCAATGGAGTGTCCTGCTGCCCGTAACGTTTCCACCATCCATTCAATATCCCTTTTTCTAAAAAGGACGGTTATGCCATATTCCAATGTCTCATCGTTAGAAGAAACATTGAATTCTGTGGTATGAATCGCTATGCCACCGGGACGTAAACATTTCATCTGATTGATAATAAAATTCTTTCCTAATTCAATGGAACCACAATGTTCGAATGCGCATGACGACCATGTGAAATCGAAGCGATTCTCGTATTTATCAGGAATATGATTCATATCCACATTTTCAAAGGTGACGAATTTGCAGAACTGTTCCGCATCGCACAATCCGTATTGATTTAATTCATCAAGATGATTGCTATGTTGATTCGAGTCTACCCACCCTTGCACTTTCGCTCTATCAACATCCAAATCGGTCGCCACAATCTGGCATCCATGTGCTGCAAAAAGGGATACAAGCCGCTCTTTGCCGACGCCAAACCCCAATCCTTTTTTACCAGAAGCAAGCATCCCACGTTCAAGAAGCCCTTGATAAATGTAACAAAACTCCCATAATTTTCGATGATACACATGAGGATGCTGCAACTGCGTGCAAGCGTTCTTAAACCACTCTGTTTCAAAGTCCTGTTCTTTACACAGTTGAGAGATTAACATAAAGCTTTACTCCTTCCAATCTTTAGATCGAGGTGTTCGGGTCTTGAATACATCGCCAGTGCCTCGACAGTTGTTGGAACAAGTTGACTATCATATCCAATAATATGAAAACTGAAACCACGTTCGGCGAATTTTTGCAAAATAGGTAAAGGATGATACCCGCCTGCACTCCACAGAACCGGGCAGTATTCCATGATAATTTGGATTTCATCATTACTATCAATAAGCTGGAATAAGCCATCCATCATCAGCGGTTCCGACCCATCTATATCAATCTTGATCACATCTATCTTCTGTTTCGGGAAATATTCCGAGAACACAACGGTTTGTACTTTCACTTCTGCTGTCCCTGGAGTCCCTGGGTTATAAATGCTAGCTCCTCCTGTTCCAGGAATATATAGCATCGTTTCACCATTTGTATTTGTTAATGCTACTTTGTGTAACTCAACATGCGTAAACCCGTTTATCGCTATACTCTTCATGAAATTATCATGATGAAATGGATTCGGCTCGAACGCATGAACTTTTCCCTGTGGGCCAACATGCATTGCAGCTAGGAGGGAATAATAACCACAATTGGCGCCGATATCTAACACCGTCATCCCTGGTTTTACCAGACCTAAAAAAGTATCCGTTACCCACTTTTCCCAAAAACCGTGTTGGATGATAAGATTTTGTAAAACATCCCTTTGATCTAAATAGATATAAGGTCCATGTAACAAAGTTGTTAGTACAGTATGAGCATCTATATATTGAATGGGTCTATTCATATGTTTCACCCCCTTACCTCTAAAGCTTATTTATTTTATGCAAAAGGAAAAAAACGGTGAGACCAGCTTACATGTACCACCATCGACGGCAAAAGCCAGTGCCTAATTACGATGCGCGAACTGGAGCATTTTGTAGAAGTATTGAAAAAGCGTATGAAGCAAGTGCTTCACACGCTTTTTATTTCTTCCCACGTCATACAGAGACGAATAATATCTTCTTCCACAAGCTCGCTGCCTATTTGCACTTCAATCAACTCCAGATCGGAGGTTGCTTTGACCCCGTGCTTGGAACCAACAGGAATTTGGAGCACATCTCCCTGTTTTACTCGCGACACCTTTCCATCAAGAATAAATTCGCCTTCTCCGGAAATAATGATCCAGACTTCTTTTCGTTTCAAGTGAATTTGATAACTAAGGTTTTTTCCAGCTAGCACTTTGAGTCTTTTGGTTAATGCTTCATTTCCATCTTCAAGCTTTTTATAATCCAAGACACGGTACCAGCCCCAGCGCCTCTCTTCATACATCGGTCGTTGTCCGATATCTTTCACGATTTCTTTCATGCGCGGGCTGGCTGACTTATTCGCTACCAAAATCCCATCAGGACTTGAAATCACGGCAATATTAGATAAACCTAGAACAGCAACAGGGATTTCCAGTTCATTAATCAGATGCGTATTGTTTGAATCAATGCTTACCATTCCTTTTCCGATTACATGAGTATCCATCTTCTCTGTTAGCGCATCCCATGTCCCCAGGTCTATCCAATCGCCTTCATAAGGTATGACTACAATCTGATCCGCTTTTTCTACCACTTCATAATCAAAACTGCTCTTAGGAAATTCAGCATATCGTGCAACCAGTTCTTCATAGCGAAGCGGAAGCCTTCTTTTGACTAATTGATTCAGCAGGTAACTGAGCTTAAACACAAACACTCCACAATTCCATAATGCTTTTTGCTCGATTAGCTTTTGCGCTTCCTCTTTATAAGGCTTTTCAATAAACTTTCGTACTGTCATATAAGGCATTATCAATTCATGATGAACAGGAACAATGTAACCGTATTTTTCGGAAGGGGAGGTTGGATAAGCTCCGATTAAAGCAATGTCAGCCTTTGATTCACGAATCGCTTGCTCTACCTCTTCCATCTTCTGAAAGAAGCGATCTTCTACATACGTATCGACAGGCAATACGCATACAATCTCATCCAAACTTACTTGAGCGAAAGAATAAAGATAACTAGCAGCCAAGGCAATCGCGGGAAATGTATCCCGCCGCTCTGGTTCTACAATTAACCGAATCCTGTCCCCTATTTGATTTTGAATTATATCCACTTGCTCTTTATTTGTGACAATATAGGTCGCATCTGCTAACTGGGCGGAACATAATTGCCGCCAAATTCTTTGTACCATAGATTCTAATTTCGTGCCTTCATGCTTTAAAACTTTCAAAAACTGTTTGGCACGAGAAGGATTGGATAATGGCCATAACCGCTTTCCTGACCCGCCGGATAGTAAAATTAATTTCACTTTTCTATCAACCTTTTGCCCATATTTTTGCACACGCATGCTCTCTACACATATGACTTGATGTTTCAACATTGTATAGTGGTAAGAGGATAAGAACCCTCTCAACCATAAAAATGTTTCACAAGCTCATCCATTCGCCGGTACATCCGTTCAGCTACTTTTTGTTTTGAGAATGTGTCAAGGACATCTTTTCTCGCCTTCATCCCGACCTGTTTCGCTTGCTCACTATTTTCATATACTTGGCGCATCAAAATTCTTACATGTTTCTCGCTCGGCTCAGCCCACTTGTGGCCATCCAACTCTCCGAAATATGGAATGCTCCGCTCAATAGGAACTAGCCCTTCTATATCAATTAAATAACTATTTGTATCGTTCATAAAAGCGGTCTGTCCACCCCAGCGCGTGCCAATCGTCGGCAAAGCCATCGCCATCGCTTCCATATAGGGACGCCCCCATCCTTCTCCACGTGAAGGCAGTACAAATGCGTCTACAGCAGCATATAATCGAATCATCTCTTCTTCGGTAAAATAAGAGTCAATGATTTGTACAGGAGGAATGTCGCTTATTCCCATTCTTTTTGCCTGCTCTAAAATCATTGCGCGAGGGTTTATATTTCCTTCCAGCATCTTACTTACCTTCAAAATCAAACATACATTCTCTTTAGAAGAGAATTCTTTAAAGTAGGCACTAACCAGTACATCCCAGCCTTTGCGCTTATTCCAATCAAATACTGACAAAAAATTGAATGCGTGCGCACTTGCGAGAGGATAAGGTTGAACTCGTTCCGGATTATATAGCTTACCATCAATTGTTCCCGGCAAAATAAAGATTCGTTCTTTTTCTACACCTGCCGCTGCAAATGTTTCTCTATTAAATTCAGAGGGCACCCATACTTCAGTCAACTCATTCATCTTCTCTACCCAACCGGGCGGAAGTGAGTCTGTTTCAAACATCGTACGGCCAATGGAGATGGGAGCACAAGGAGAAGAAAACAAATAAGCCGGGGCGGCTTGATAATGAATAAGCGGTTGTTTCAATGTGTTATTTTGCAGAGCTGTTACGTAATTTCTCATCTCAGTGTTTGTTAATTCAGGCTTTTGCTGATGTTCTGCCGGCTCAATTTTTACTTTTAAAGGGAACGGCTTTAATGCATCCAGAAAAACTTTCTGTTCCTCAGCATATCCAGAAGCGTTATAAATCGGGGAATGCCATAATACCTCATAAGCACGCTTTTGCGCTACTACATAATAATCATAGTTATTATATTGATAATGGGACTCTTTTATCGTTAGCCCGAACGTTTCTAAAATGGATTCTATTAACCGCTTTGGATAGGGGCGAACATGCGTCAAATCCAGCCAAAAGTTCTCAACTACAGGAGGATGGGCAATATTTGGGGTCAAAATGATGATCTTTCCATTGTTCTTTAAGGATTTGACACATTGAATGAACAAGTTTAACAAATCTTTGGGCGCAAGGTGCTCAATAATATGTCCCATAAAAATTCCGTCATACATCTCCTCTTTCCCAGCCAGGAAATCTTCTGCTCGTTTTTCCTCAATATTTAATCCTTTCGCCCTCCCCTGCACAACCTTTTCCTTGTCAAAATCAATCCCGACTGTTTCGACGCCAACTTGATTCAACATCTCCATAAGCAGCCCATTGCCGCACCCGATATCCAACACTTTGTCTCCCGGAAGAAAATAAGGCACCCAGTATTCCCGAAGCTGACGTATAGCGTCTTCCTCTCCTTCAAATTTGTGGGCGATACGATGATACAATTCCTGAACGTCTTTTCCTTCAAATCCCGCCTGATGGCTTGTGTATGTTTCTTTTGTAAGCAATATTCGTTCCCGCACTTTTTGCAGGCTTTGTTGTACATCCTGCCGGTTGGCGTCGATTTCTAAAGCCTTAGCATACATCTCCCTCGCGCGGAAATCATTGCCCATTTCGAAATAATGCCTGCCTACATCATGATACAATTCAATGAGTTGTTCCTTTTTCTTGCACTGTTGTATCATCTTCTGATAACAACTGATCACCTCAGACCTGTTTACGGGATTTCCTGTTATCCCTTTGCGAAACGCCGCCAGCGCCTTATTATATTCCTTGAGATTCGTATAGCAAATACCAATATAGTTCCAGAGCGTAGCCTGAAAGGTTTCATTCTGCTGCTGCATAATATTAGAGATAAACTCAAACTGTTCAAGCGCCGCCCTTGTCTCATTTTTTCGAAAAAGAAGAGTCGCCGCATAATACCGGGCATGAAGGGAAGTCGGATATGCATCCATTACACGCAAAAAAGTATCCAGTGCTTCATTTCCTAAATTTTGTTGATATAACTCCACCCCTTTTTGGATTTCGGTGCTGATAATTTCTTGATCGCTTGCTCTCGTTGGTTGCTTCTCCGAAAGCATTGCTTGTAAACGGTCAGAAACCAATTGGGCACTGCGGTTCCAGGTAAATGTAGAGAGAATTTCCTGGCTTGCTTTTTGTCCTTTCTGCTTTGTTACATCCTGGTTTTCATAGACGAATCTCATGTTTCTTTGCAATTCATTTTTATTAATTTTCAACCACCATGGAAAATCAATGGTTTCCATGTCACCGATTTTTTTGTCTGGCCATTTTTCTTGCTCACATGAAATCAAAAAAGCAATCCCTTCATGGCAAAAATCTTTGCTCGGCCCTAAAGAAGGAACCATTGCGGGCGTACCGCACGCCATCGCTTCAATAATGGGCAACCCAAATCCTTCTCCGCGGTAAGGATGAACCAGACAACCACATGCTTTGTACAAACCCGCGAGTTCGTCAGGGGACAGTTCGTGATTTATATACAATATTTCGGGATTTTTTTTATCCAACCGCAACTGTTGAATCAGCTCTCCCAAATTCCTCCCGTTATAAAACGAATTCGTTCCAAAATCCTTAATCACCAAACAAACATCATCTTCCGGTGTGAATTCATCTAAGTATGCCTGCAATAATATATCAATCCCTTTGCGTAAAATGGTGCCACCGACAAACAAAAACCGAAAAGACTTATTCGTATTTAAAGCCATCGGTTCCACATGATAATGGAACGTATTTTCGTCGACACCAAGCGGGATGACTTTAATCTTGCTCTCGGGAATTCCCGATTGTACATAACATGCTTTGTTATAGGTACTATAAACCCAGATTTCATCCACCCAATATTTCATAGGAATGTACCATTTCCGTGGAATGGAGCCGAATTCCCACGGTTGCATTAAAATCCATCTACCGCTATTTGGCCTGGTGAAGTCGGGCGGCCATTGATGCCTTACCGTTATATCTGCCTGACTATCTCTCGTAACGTATCTTTCCTTAATTGACTTCATTTCTTTATCCATAACAAAGTTTGAATCTTCTTCATAGGAAATAATCCCAATATCAAATTTGTTTTCGACGATGAGCCTTTTGCATAGTTCCCGGTTTACCAAGGCTAAGCTATGATTGATACATTGTGAGCCTACCCAGTTTATTTTAAACGTATCCGAATTCAAAGCGCACACCTCCAGTATTTTATTTACCCATGATATGTTTAGAACCCCTGTACACATGATGTTAATTGGATGGTTACGTTTCACTTTAGAAAAAAACACCAGATACGGCTGCTTGATTCATACAGAAGGATTGGATGGGTACTCTAATGTAGAGTGTAGACCGGTAACAGCTTGATACAAATTGTATAAATTGGGGTAAAGGGCTACCTTCGTTGCTAACAGTTGCTTCAATTCAAGGAGCATGGTCGCCGCTAATTTGCAACGGATCTCGTCTTGCAACGGCTGCTGGTTTATCATCTGTTTATAAAGTTTTCTCGCTTCCGGGTACTTTTGTTGGGAAAGCAAGTGGGCGGCATATAACAAAGGGTTCTCTTGTGTCTTTTCAGAACAAGGCATATTTATGGGCACATATCCAAATTCATCTACTAATTTGGAGACTTTTTGCTGCAACACCGTATTTTCTGTCTTATGCATGAACGAAACAAGTTGTTCCAGCTGCTTTTTTCCATTAAGTTCAACACATTTACCAAATACTTCACTAACGGCTTCGATATCTATGTTTTTCGTATCGTCCATATGGTTTGTAGTAAATCGTTGATGAAGCAAGCGGAAGGTCACCGTTTTTCTATCATGACCTGCCAGCGTCTCCATTTGCTTTACGTACATATCGGCTTCATTGAATTTTTCTTCAACCCAAGCAATGATACACAGCGCTTCTAACGACTGAAAATAATACAGGCTTGAACTCGGCACACTGGCCAATAGCGCTTTCGCTTTCGGAAGTAATCCAATCCCCATGAAAGATAATCCTTTCATGCTGCTTAGCCAATCATTCGATAGGCCGATATGCTCTAACTTTTCAAGCATATGAAGCGACATAATATAGTTTCGCTTCGCAATCAGCGATTGAATCAGCGGGTGGAAGATACGATCGATGCCTGCATCGAGTGGTGAGCCTGCCTCTTTTCTCTTTTCAATCACATGATGTAAGTATCCATAACGATGAATTTTTACAGGAAGAAATCCAATTTTCGCGTCGTTTTCTACCTCTTCAATATTTAGCCTCTCGTAGAGCGGATGAATGAAGCGATAACCCATGCGATTTCGAAACAGTCGGATATGGGATGTCTGAATTCCTTTTTCTGTTACGGAGCTTTCGCCATAGTACGTAATGAAAGGCAGACAGAAAGCATGGTATTCTTTTTTATCCCGGTTTGCGCGCAGTTGATCCCGATCATTTTCATCAAGTTCTTCATCAGCATGCAACCAGAGAATCCAATCCCCTGTTGCACGTTCTAGAGCAAAATTGCAGGCATCCGCGAAATTCCCATTCCAGGAAAAGCGAAATACTTGCGCCCCAAACGACTGGCAAATTTCTGCCGTACGGTCAGACGAGCCTGTATCGACAATGATCATTTCATCTACTACATCTTTTATGCTATTTAAACAACGGGCCATCCACTCTTCTTCATCTCTAACAAGCATACACAAGCTCAGGCAAGGGAACTTAGGCAAGGGACATAACCTCCAGGATTTGATGAATTTGTTCTTTGTTGATGATGCTAGAATCAGGATGATAAAACAGCCCTTCCTGTAGCAACAGGGCGGCTTCCTCTAAATATACTTTCGCAAGCGCGCGCAAAAGAGATTCATTATTTCCAATGCTGCTCATCAAATGAAGGGCGGCTTCTTGTTGCCCGCTCGCTGCGTAACAATAGTAAAGAAAAAGGCGTGATACGCCATAATTAGGGAACGTTTTATTCAGGCGCTCCAACCAGTAAATGCCCTGAGCATAGTTTCCTTCTCGCAACGCACAAATTCCCGCAAGGTAAAAAATCTGTTGATTAGCTGGTTCTATCCGTTCTGCTTCCAGCAAATAATGTTTGGCTGCTGTAAATTGATACCATGTTATGAGGAGTTGCGCCATCAACATATAGTCTACGGTCTGGGCAGGCTGGACAAGCTCATGCAATTTCGCCGTTGCTTTTTCCACCGAACTTTTCTTACAAAGCAAAGGAAACAGTTGATAAAGAGGCTCCGTCCATTTTCGGTTACATACATATGCCTGCTGGAAATGGTGAACCGCCTTATCGACTTGATTTAATTTTCTGTAAGAAAGCGCTAAAGCATAATGGGCTTTCTCATTACTTAATGCCTTATTGCTGGGATACTTATGAATAGGAGATGATCCCATAGCCAGACATTGGTGAAACATCTCTATCGCTTGTGAGTATTCACCTAATTCAAAAAGGCAAACTGCTTTCAAATAAATGAGATCTGTAAAATCCGGAAAAAGTTGTATTCCTTCATCAAGAAGATGGATGGCTTCGGGAAAGTTCCGCATCGCCAGTAGCGCACTGGTATAATTCTTGAACAAGCTTGCTACCCAGATTTCTTGAAAGTCCTGCAAATGCTTGCGAGCAAGTTGAAATTGCTGACTTGCCTCCAAATATCGCTTTACATTTAAATATTCCGTACCAAGATTGTAATAATGAAATGGATGGCCAGGATGTTTTTTCACCTCCGCTTCAGCAATTTTTATATTTCGTTCTACTTTGCGTTTTTTCTGCATTACTGCTGCCGAATATCCATAATGATGAATACGAATCGGTGTCATTAACAAGCTGTCCGTTGTGCTCCGTTTAATAATAGACAAAGTAATTTGTTCATGAAGAGCGCCAACAAAACGGTATTCAGGCCTATTCCTCCACAATCGGACACTGGGAAATACGCATACATCTCCGGTAAATTCAAAGTTGTGGTTGAGAATTTGAAAAAGGTAGCCTTCTGCTGTCCCTGATTGAATTAATGCCTGAAATTTCCTCCTGTCTTCTTGTTCGAGCCGTTCATCCGCATCCAGCTGTAGAATCCAATCTCCTGTCGCTTTCTTCAAAGAAACATTGCGCGCCTTAGAAAAATCGTCTTCCCAAGGTTTGTGGAACACCTTAGCGCCATATTTTTTGGCAATCGCAACGGTTCGATCTGTTGAGCCAGTATCCACGATAATGATTTCATCGACAAGCGATTGCACACTCTCTAAGCAGGCAGGCAAATGCTGTTCTTCATCCTTAACAATCATACACAGGCTTACTTTTGCTTTTTTGGTACCCATTCACATCTTCCCCCCATTCTCTATCCTCTTCTCAACCTCAACACGATTCCTCTTTTTTATCGTATTTCCTAATGGTTGGATATGTGACTAGAAAATGCAAGAGGAATAGTCATAAAGGAACGGGAACCTGCATTTCGCTTTCTCATTTTCTACAAGGGGATATCATAAAATACAATATTGACTGGAGAGCTACTTATTTCAGAAAAGGAGGAGACAGCTTGCCTGAACTTTCATGGATTCATCTGGTTATTCTCATTTTCGCTTCTTTCCGCCTTACCCACTTGCTTGTATTTGACGAAATCACATCATTTATCCGAGCCCCTTTTTTAGCCATAACGCATGAAGAAGACGTAGATGGCCAGACCATCCAGCACATTGAGATCAAGGGAACAGGCCTGCGTCGCTTAATCGGCAAACTTTTAAGTTGCTATTGGTGCGTCGGCATTTGGTCCGCCGCGCTGGTAGTCACGTTATACTGGTTCTTGCCAGCCTCATTTATTTTCCTGGTGATTCTCGCCATCGCGGGAGCGGCGGCCCTCATTGAGTCAAAAACATAAGCTTCATCCTTTCTTCAACCCCATCTTACGAATGGATAGCATTGATGGACATCTGCAACTGCCGGGTCTTTATGTCCGGCAATTTTTATTCATGTCCCTTTTCCCCACAAAAGTAAAAATACATCCTCATCCTCCATAAGAGCCGAGACAGGCTGGACAACACGATAATACAATAGTTAAAAAGTGGGGTGATAAAAGTGGACAGAGAACAAAAAGTGATCCCTTTTGCTTTATTAAAAGAACGCGGTACAATACGAAGAAAATACAAAGAATACCACAACGAAACACTGACTCGGCTGCTGCTTGAATACCATGAACAGTGCAGCGAACTATTCGATTTATGTATAGAGTCGCGCAAATTATTGATTGAATACCGGGAAAAATACAGCCGAATGCGCGAATTGTATACGAAATCCTGTGAATTAGTAAAGCAAAAACAGGAAGATATGCAACGAACCATCAGCGCATATTCGCTTATGAAATGTTTTATTGCGAAAAAGGGGCTGGAAGATGAATTTAGAAATTTTATTCGGACTCTTCCCCATGGCTAACAGGCAGACTGGCTTATTATGTAAGAACGACTTGCAGGCGTTTGCCTTCTCGCTCTTTTTCCGTCCGTATCAGACGGCATCGCCAGCGCCTTCAACAAAACACAAAGCTCTCTGTCAGCGTATGCTAACAGAGAGCTTCTGTGCTTTTTCCCTATTATACGGGTGGGTTCGGGTTAATCTCTTCAGCGGTAAAGACAAATGCGGAGGTCGTAATTCCGCTGGAGGTAGGCGGCACATCTACAGTCAGGAAGTACGTATGCGTTCCCGGCGGCACGTTCTGATCGACAAAGTGGAAGCTCGTCGTTGTCGGATTGAACGCAAGGGTAACCGTAAGAGGCAGAACCAGAGCGGAAAGCGTTAAGTTTAGAAGCGAGCTTGTATCCGTAATTTCGAAAACGTTCACGCCAGCCGGTCCGATGGCATCCCGCCAGATTCTAAACGTTCCCGGGACGCCCAAGTTAATGCTCAACGGGAGAACCGTGATCGGTAAAGTAGTAAGGCCAGCCGGAGCCCATTCTACCGTTCCTTCCAAATACACCCGATCGCCCACCTGGTCAGTTGTGATCGTCACCGAAGTAATGGGCTGTTGGGTAGTAGGGGGGGGCGTAACCGGCACGCTTTCGCTTACTTGTAATTCACAAAGCAAATTACATTCCTCTCCCCGTACAGGGGGCGGACATGAAGGCGGGCAAAAGATCACTGGATTAGCAGGACGGCAACCTGGACAGCACGAATTTAAACAAAAACTACAAGCCAATATAATCATCTCCTTTTTTCATTTACTATATTCTATATACATGCATATCTCATTGACTCCACGCTTACCCTGATGAATTCACACATTTTATAAAATCAAAATGCGTTTATAGCAAGACAGCATATAAAAAAGTCTGTCATCTCCTTGACTCCCGTAAATTACGCAACAAGCAAATCGCTCATCATCCTCCATGTTCCAACATTCGCACGACTGACAAAAGAATAGGGGCATAGAAAAGAGGGAAATGAGCCCTTCATTCAAAACGAAAGAAAGCTCCCCGGCAAGATACTGAAGAGCCTTCCTATCCATCTTCCTTATCTCCGATTCTGTTCCCCACCAGTGTCTTCGAAAGGATAGATTACTATATTCTATTATTCTAGTATGTAAATGCCTCCGCGTCTGTCGTAGGGAAATTATCTATTTTCTATATTCATAACATTTGGTATATCGATATCCTTTCTATAATATCTATCTCTTCATGTATGTTCCGACATTTGTACCGTGATAGGAAAATTTTCAGATAAAAAGGAACAAAAGAAGTGAGAAGCAGGCAGGCGCCTAGCGTCTGATTTCCGCTTCTCACTTTGTTATCTCTATTTCCTTTTTACCACCTTGGCTCCGCCACAAGCGCATCCGCCTTTTTTCGCTTTATTCCGAGCTTGTTGTGAAAATCCATAACTTCCCCATATGTTGTCTCCCTGCTTTAGGATTGTACTTTTGCTGTTGGTTTTATTCGGATAAAGTCCCGGGCTTACCCGATACTTAGGGTTGTTCATGCTAACCACTCCTTTCTACTAGCATGTACCATCCTATTAACACAATATGCTTACTGCACAAAATGGTGTGATAGAGTAAAAAAAGAGGCTTTCTTACATGAAATAGAAAACCTCCTTACCCTGTTTTTTAATCGCTTCTGAAAAACACAAGCTCAAGCGACCGCACTTCATTATTTTTCATTGTAAAGCAACGTACAACCGGAGACGGAGCTGCTAGCGATACAATGATGTAAGCCACCTCCGGATAAGGGTTGTAGGCGATATCCGTTACGGAAGGGTACGCTTCCGTTGTGGGATGCGAATGAAAAATTCCTGTTAATTGTTCTCCCTGCTGTTTCATCTTCTCCAATACTTCCGCTACAGCCGGCTTCGATAATAAAAAGCGATCTGGCTTCTTTGCTTCATTTGAAAGTTTCCAGAGCGTAAGACCAATCTCAGCCCCTATCGGACCAGAAATGAGTCCGCACGCTTCGTTCGGAAGCTTCTGTTTACAATAAGCAATCATCTCTTCATATGTTGCTTCGTGCAGGTGAAATGGAGCGGGAAACATTATTCCTCCTCTTTTCCGAACATCACATTTTTTTTTGCAGGTTCTACTCTATCTCCTGTATTTTCCGTGAACATCTCTATTCTCGTATTTTCATCTTCAGCAAAAGCTCTGTTCGGTTCATGTATATTGTAAAGCTGCCCCCCTTCTTCCGATACCTGGAAAGAAGAAAATGAGTTAAAGGTTCCTTTACTTTCGGAAGTAGGCTTCATCTGTCCGTTTGTGGCCAGCGATTGCAGCATTTTGAATGTCCCTTTACTTTTGGCCAGCTTGGTCTGTCCATGCGCTTCCATTTGCTGCATATTCAAGGCTTCTTCACTTTCAGCCGGCTTCGTCTGTCCATGTACCGCCATTTGCTGCATATTCAAGACTTCTTCGCTTTCGGCAGGCTTCATCTGTCCATGCGCCGCCATTTGCTGCATATTAAAGGTTTCTTCGCTTTCGGCCGGCTTCATCTGTCCATGCACCGCCATCTGCTGCATGTTAAAGGTTCTATTGCTTTCGGCAGGCTTCGTCTGTCCATGTGCTGCCATCTGCTGCATGTTAAAGGTTCTATTGCTTTCGGCAGGCTTCGTCTGTCCATGTGCTGCCATCTGCTGCATGTTAAAGGTTCTATTGCTTTCGGCAGGCTTCGTCTGTCCATGTGCCGCCATCTGCTGCAACCTTTTAAACGTTCCTCCTGCGTTGATCTGTCCTCTCTTCATATCAGTAACCCGCATCATAACTGACGGGTTTGGCCTGGCAAACGCCTTCTGTTCCTCGAAAATTCGCATAAACCACGGCTTCTTTACGGCCACTGTTTCCGGTGCAGGTGTTGCCTCTTTTTGCGGAAGCGCCGTTAACTCGACCACCTGTTTTTCTAACTCCCCAATCTTCTGTTCCTTCTCGACCATACGAGTGTGTGCCTCTTCTGTATCTTCCTTAAGCTGGGCAATATGATTTTCCAGTTCCTTTTTCTCAGCTTCATATTGCATCGCCTGCTTCTCCAGTTGCTGTTGCAGTTCATGCAGCTGTTTGTCTTTTTTATCAAGTTCTGTTTGGACGTGATTCGCTTTTCCTTCGTATTCATCAATTTGGCTTTCCAGTTGCGCTTTTTCGTTTTTTAGCCAGTTTTCTTTCTGCTTCAACTTGGTAATGAGTCGCTCTTTCTCTTCCATTTCCATCCGAACTTGCGTTACCGTATCATTTGTCAATTTCATCTGCTGCTTTAGCTGTTCAATTTCCTGCGCAAGTCGCTTTCTCTCTGTTTCATGTTCCGCCACTTTCTTCTCAAATCGGCTATTTAGCTCACGAATTTCTTGATCTTTGTTGAATAACTCCTCCTGCATCTGCTTCATTTCTTCGTTGAACTGTACCCTTAATTGTTGAAGCAGTTTGTCTTTTTTGTGAAGTTCATCATGCAATTGTTTGTCTTTTTTATTAAGTTCCGTTTGTGCGTAATTCGCTTTTCCTTCATATTCATCAATTTGGCTTTCCAGTTGCGCTTTTTCGTTTTTCAACCGGGTTTCCCGCTGCTTCAATCTAGCAATAAGTTGCTCTTTCTCTTCTATTTCTGTCCGAACTTGTGCTACCTCATCATCCATCTTTTTAATTTGCCGCTTCAACCGCTCGATTTCTTCCACGAGTTGCTTTTTCTCTGTTTCATGTTCTACCATGCTCTTCTCAAGCTGACCGTTTAGATCACGAATTTCCCGTTCTTTATTAAATAATTGTGTCTGCGCCTGCTTCACTTCTTCATCCAACTTTGATTGCAATTGTTGCAGTTGTTTATCCTTTTTATCAAGTTCAAATTGCGCACGGCTGGATTTTTCCTCGTACTCATCAAGCTGATGTTCCAGTTGCGCCTTTTCGTTTTTCAGCCGGGTTTCCCGCTGCTTCAATCTAGCAATAAGTTGCTCTTTCTCTTCTATTTCTGTCCGGACTTGCGTTACCTCATCATCCATTCGTTTAATCTGTCGCTTCAACCGCTCGATTTCTTCTCTCAATTGCCTTTTTTCTATCTCGTGTTCAGCAATTCTCTTTTCAAGCCGGCTGTTTAACTTATCAAATTCCTGTTCTTTATTGCTCAATTGTTCCTGCGCTTGCTTGACCTCTTCCTCCAGCGCATGAATATGCTGCTGTAATTGTGCCGCGAATTGTTCATGCTGCCATGCATCATTTATGGCTTGTATCGCTTCCGCTTCCTTTTCCTTTGCGTCATACCGCTCAACTTTTTGTGCAAACTGAAGCTTAAGCTCTTCGATTAATTGATCCTTTTCCATTAAATATTCCTGCGCCAGCAACAATTCTTGTTCTAATTCATTAATATGCTGCTGTGTTTGTTCATCAATTAACTGCTCTTTTTCCAACAAACACGATTCGGCGTATTTCACTTCCTCTTCAAGATAACGAATACGCTCCTGAATTTGCGCTTTCTCTGCTCCATACTGTGCCAGTTTCTGTTCCAATTGCAATCTAAATGCCTCAATTTGCTGATCTCGTTCCTCTACATGTACCTGCGCTTTTTTCAACTCTTCTTCATAGTGCGCGATTTGCTGTTGCAGCCGCCTTATTTCTTCTTCTTCTCTCTCGTTCGCGCGCTTCTCGCGCACTTGCTGAAGCTGTGCCTCAAGCTCAGCGGCGCGCTGCTCAAGCTCCATTTTTTCCGCTTCATATTGCGCCAATTTCTGTTCCAGTTGCCGTTTAAACGCTTCAATCTGCCGTTCGCGCTCTTCTGCATGCCGTTGTGCTTTTTCCAGTTCTTCTTCATAATGCGCCATTTGCTGTCGCAACACGTTTTCATGCTCTTCTCTCTCTTTCGTATGTTTCTGCCGCGACTGCTGTAGCTGTGCTTCAAGTTCAACCATACGCTGCTCAAGCTCCGCTTTCTCCGCTTTATATTGCGTTCGTTTCTGTTTTAGCTGTTGTTTAAGTTCCTCGATTTGCCGATCGCGTTCTTCTACATGCCATTGCATTTTTTTCGAATCTGCTTCATAATGCGCGATTTGCTGTTGCAACTGTCCTTTCTCTGCTTCATACTGTGCCGCTTGCTGTTCTAGCTGCCATGTAAGTTCCTTAATCTGCCGATCTCGTTCCTCTACATGTACCTGCGCTTTTTTCAGTTCTTCTTCGCAGCGCGCGATTTGCTGCCGCAACGCTAATTCATTCTCTCCTTTCACATCCGCAACCTGCTGCTGTGCCTGCTGAAGCTGCGCTTCAAATTCAACCATACGCTGCTTAAGTTCCGCTTTCTCCGCCTCATACTGTGCCGCTTGCCATTCTAATTGTTCAATATGTTGCTGTTTTTTGTACAGGCATGTCTGCATTTCTTCTAGCTGGCATTCAAGCTCCTCCATGCGCTGCTGTGCTCGCTGATTCTGCTTTTCATTTTCCTCAGTTCTTTCCTCAAGCTGCGTTTGGAGCTGCGCAATCTGTTGTTCTCTTTTCACAAGCCGATTTTCCCATTCTTTTTTATATCTTTGCTCCTGCTCGTACAGCTGTGTCTGAAGGGTCTTCGCTTCTGTTTCCATTTTTTTGACGCGCTTTTGCCAATCCTTTTTATCGTTCTCATATTGCGCAACCTTGCCTTCCAAGACATCCACTTCGCACGCTAGCTTTTCTATTGTCTGTAAAAGCTGCTCCTTCTCCTCCATATGATGCCTTCTTTCTTCGCTCAATTCGTGCAAACGCCTGTTCTGTGCTTCCAGTTCATCCTGCAGTGATAAAATTTTGTTCTTCAGTTCTTCCTGTATCTGGCTAAGATTTCCACTATTCTTATACTGTTTGACTCTTGTTTTATAACGAGAAAGCTCCGCTTTATAGCGCGAGAGAATGACTTTATAGCGCGAAAGCTCAGATTGTAAATTAATTAGCTTTTGTTTTAACTGCAATTGGCTCGAATCACTTGATTCGAACCGGACGATCGAACCATCTTTCATCATCAATCACCTCTTCTTGATATATGTCCCTTGTGTCTCTCTATTTTTATGCATCCGTCTAGATATAGGTGAAGTCGTCGTGAAAAATGCTAAACGATTTTTTTCTTTTTTACCTATCGTAAAAAATTCCGCGAATGCCTAGAACTGCCTCCGAGCCCTCTCCATAAAATAAAGTAGTTCCAATCCCCACCAATACTTCAGAAAGGATGGTTATGCATGCATATAAACCATGAATTTAACCCTGAAGCAATTCAAGGCGCACAACAAGAAACTGTATGTATCAAAGTGCCTAAAGTGTTTGACTGGGTAACCCGCCAAGTCGACGTTCCACTCATTAGCCAGCGCGGTCTTCTTACTGAGGTTTTCCCTGGTTGCACATTACCCACAGGAATAACCACCCAAGATGTTGCAAAATTCGGAACCGTCGAATGCTTTTTATCCGACGAGTTCGGAAAACCGCTTGATCCGTTAGATGAAGGATCGATTTGCTGCGTTGAAATCACGCAGCCGGGTGGTCGTCAAGATGTGCAGGTTACGCTGCCTACAGGCGAAGTAGTTACACTGCAAAAAGTGAAAGTGCTGAAAAAAGGATTCGTCACCGTTGTTTTAAAGGTGCTGCCAACCGTATGTGAGAAACCAATTATCTGCTGTGTAACAAAACCGTTCCAAGTAGCAGAGAAGTTTTTCCTGTGCGCACCTCCGGGAACATTCCTACAGTGCCATATTACTGATTTTGAATGCGATGCGCAGCTCATTTTCTTCCCTTGCACCGGCACAAATGGAACCGACGAATTCCAGCTCGATATTTCCATCAACATGTGCCAGGACATTCAAATGGAAGCGATGGTTAAGCTCGAAATTTTGGCCGACTTCTGCCAGCCACGTCCAGAATTGCCATTCGAATGCCCACCGCGCCCGTTCCCGCCGCAATGCCCTACTGTTTTTCCAGGTTAATCGGCATTCTTTCTCAGACAAGGAGAGAAATCCTCTCTTCTTGTCTACATTACTTTTTTAGAAAAAGGAGAATAGAATGGACAAGAACCATACGCAAACCATCCTATCTTACTGTGCTGAACTTTCACGTTACACCGCTTTAATTGAAAAAGAATTGACTAAGCCTATTCAGAAGCCAAACGATAACCAGGAGCGAGCAACAAGCGACGGGGGCAGGATAGAAAGTGCGGCTTTTTTTAATTACTCGGTCATTTTGCCAGATGAAGATGAAGAAAACAATGTGCTTGTTATGGGCGACTTCATTGTGAAAAATACGGGAAACGCGACGCTACATGCGCCGATCATTTGCATCCGGATTTCGCCCGCTCCAGCGGGAACACTGAGCGGAAAGATCAGAAAAACGAAAAAGCAGACATCCTTTTTGATTGAATCGTCCTCTTCAAATGAATGGCAGTACATTCAAGAGAACGAGAGTGAACAGGGAAAAAACAACGGGGAGTACTGGCTAACTCCGCTCTTCTGCAACGAATTGATGGCTGGCAACCGCTTGGTCTTTGCCAATTTTACATTGCATCTTACGAAACCACCTGAAGGAAATTCCATCATTGTGAAAGGGTTCGCCTATTTCAAGGAGCAATACGAAGGAGTAGCGGCGCTAAATAATATCGTGATTAATTTTTAAATAGAGAAAAGAAAAAAGAACGTCGGCCCTATATAAGGCCGACTGTTTTTTTACTCCATTTCTTTTAAATTCGTCAGACAGCTCTTGCAAATGTTGCGTCCACGGTAGCTTGTGATATTTTCTGCCGAATCGCAAAAAATGCAGGCCGGAGCGTACCGCTTCAAAATAATTTTTTCTTCATCAACGAAAATCTCCAGCCCATCCTTTTCGGCGATACCCAAATTGCGACGCAACTCAATCGGAATCACGACACGTCCCAACTCATCTACTTTCCGAACTACACCGGTTGCTTTCATTGCCATTTTTATGCCCTCCTATGCTTTATCTTTAAATAGCTGACTGTTTTCTTACCTTAAATTTTATCAAGTCTACAATTAATTAACAGTGCAAATATTGCATGGAATTGGCAATAGTCCCTTTTACTTGCATTGCTGTATCTTATAGTTTCCGGGACTTTTCGCGTATTGCCCTTTGCGCCTGCACATGGCATGATGACAATACGTATTTGTATAGATTGTGTACAGGCATGAAAGACAAACGGCTCCGCTCGTTTCCCCGGTCAAAAAAACCACCCACGCTTCGAAGATCATACTATACAAACTTAGGCATCCTAAGGTGGTGAATCTTAACATGTTGAAGAAACTGCGCAGAATGTTCAGCAGTACAGCAAAACCGGAAGAAGGATGGGTTGTTGTGTTCCTTGACCGCAACGACTTCCGGTTACGAGCTATGCAACGACGTCTGGAAGAGAAAGGAATCCGGACATTTGTGGAAAAAAGGGCCGCTATCTATGTGCATGAAAGCGAACTGGAAGAAGCGAAGCAAACCGTGGCCGAATGGGTTAACTAACGGCATAAATGAAAGCAGGGATAGGCAATTTCCCATCCCTGCTTTTTCTTTTTTCAACCGTATTTAGAACGGTTTGTTCATCATCATAAACGCGATACAGCCCATTAAAAATATGGAAAAAAGTCCGACACACAGGTTCTGAAAACGAAGCGTTTTCAATTCTTTCTCGGCATAAATTTTGCGACTGTTTGCTACTTCTACCAAACCACGCATAAGAAACCGCTTCATCATATAGAAAACAAACATATATAAAAGCATGGACACAATCAGCCACATCTGCATTAAATATTGAAACGAAGTAACGAAGAAAAACGCAATGCCCGTACTCCAGAGCACTACGTCGGCCGCGCAGTCCAACTTCCGATATGTGGCGAGAAAACGCCGGGTTTGCTCCACGCTTCGCAGCCGTGGAATCAAGAACAGCACGGCAAGCTTGGCCGTGATCGCCAGCAGATGGAAAGTCAAAACAACGTAGAACAACGGTTTCCACCCTCTCTTTTCTTTTCATTTTACTATGGGCCCAAGAATGCGCAAAGGTATTTTTTTGAAAGATAATCTTTTCATTCAACATAGGTGTGATATGATGTTATAAGGATAGAAAGGAAATAAAAGGAACATGTCTAAGGGAGAGGAAAAACATAGCATGAAAACATACCGAAAATACCGCTTCGCTTGGCTTGCGGCAGGCATCCTTGCCCTCGGGCTCCTTGCGGGCGGTTTAATGAACGTAATAGCTGACGCCAAAACCAAAAACGCCGATGTGATGATTACGAGCCTTGACCGCGTGACACTGGCATTTACAGGAGACTTACAGTTCACCGGTACGGTAGCTAAACAAATTAAAAAGAACGGAACAAGCTATCCGTTCACCGACGTGAAGCCTATACTGGCGCGAGCAGATATTGCGGTCGGCAATTTAGAAACGACACTGACAACCAGAGGAGCAGCGCAAAATAAACAATTCACATTCCGCTCCGACCCGCGCATGGCCCAGGCAATGGCTGATAGCGGCTATGATCTTGTTGGACTCGCAAATAATCATACGATGGATTTCGGTCAAGATTCGCTCCTCGATACCATTAAGCACCTGCAAAAAGCGAAGCTCATCCCCATGGGAGCGGGTAAAAATCTTACAGAAGCGACGCAAATCCACTACATAACAAAGCGCGGCAAAACAATCGCATTCTTAAACTATAGCCGTGTGTTACCTTCCACAAGCTGGATGGCTGGCGCGAACAAGCCGGGACTTGCCAGCGCGTACAATCCAAAAGGTATGTACAGCAAAGTCCGGGAAGCAAGAAAAAATGCCGATATGGTTATCGTTTTTATCCACTGGGGCAAAGAACGCATGACCGTACCTGAAGCATATCAGACAGAAATGGGGCATAAATTGGTGGATGCAGGAGCGGACCTTGTTGTCGGTCATCACTCCCACATCATGCAACCGGTGGAATGGTACAAAGGGAAGCTAATTGCCTACTCGCTCGGCAATTTTGTCTTCACAAAAAGCAAAATGGACCTCTGTAACCAGACGGCGATTCTCGAAGTGGCACTCAACGGCAAGCGCATACAGGCAAATCTTGTTCCAGCTCACATCATAAACGGACGGCCACGCCTGATGACGGGAGCGGAAAAAGCAAGCTTTCTGAACTTCATAGACCGCATCTCACCTAAAGCGACAGTTAAAAGCGACGGAACGATTGTTCCATCTCCCTAAGCACCTCTTTGACGGTAGACAAAAACGCACGGCTCGCGCGCGAGCGGTAACGGCCGCGGCGATATGCTATAACAAGCGTGCGCCGCGGCGTCGGATCACGCAACGATACATACACGGGCAGCATCTCCTCTTTCGAGAAACGCGTGATCATTCTGGGGACAAAGGCAATCCCCATTCCTGCGGCCACAAGCGACTGTACGGTTTCAATGTTGCTGCTTTCAAATACAACTTGCGGAACGAATCCCGCTTCTTCACACCATTTGGCGGCCAGGGTGCGAAACCCCTGGCCCTTTTTCAGCATAATAAACGCTTCAGCATTTAGTTCGCGAATCTCTACTTCCTTTCTCCGGGAAAGCGGATGATCAGGTGGCACAGCTAGACAAATTTCTTCTTCCAATATCGGCTCCCACTCAAGATTCGGCTCCTGTATCGGCAGTGAAAGCAGGCTCATTTCCGTTGTGCCGCGGGCCGTCAATTGCTCCAACACAAGGGTCGGTTCTTCAACCAAACGCACCTGGATGCCAGGATACTTTCTTTTAAACACGGGAAGTACGAGCGGCAAAATGTGTGCTCCCGTAATGGGCAGACTACCGACCGTAAGCGTCCCTTTTTCCAATTCCACCATATCCTGCATCTCTTTTTTCAATTGCTCCACCGCATCAAGAATTCTCGTCGCCGATTCATAAAAACGCTCTCCTGCATCGGTCAGGCGGGTCGAACTTGAACGCTCAAATAAAATAACATCCAATTCCTTCTCCAACTTGGCGATTTGCTGGCTAAGCGATGGTTGCGCTAAATGCAACTTTTCCGCCGCTTTTGAAAAACTTTTTTCTTCCGCGATCGTCACAGCATACAGCAATTGTCTAAATTCCATTCAAATCTTCCTTCTTCATTTTTATAGGAAAAACCTATACATTTTATAAATATTATATCTTTGAACTTTTCAGTTTTCTATGCTAAAACTTATATAAAGATTCAAAAAAGTAATAAACAATTACAGAAAAAGGGGAGAGACGAATGAAACCACGCACAATGTTTGAAAAAATCTGGGACAATCACGTCATCCACGCGGAAGAAAACAAACCCAGTCTGCTATACATCGACCTGCATCTTGTGCATGAAGTAACATCTCCGCAGGCGTTTGAAGGATTGCGTCTCGCGGGCCGTAAAGTGCGGCGTCCGGATTTAACGTTTGCGACCGTCGACCACAACGTGCCAACAACAAACCGCTCCCTTCCGATCGAAGATCCAATTTCCCGTCAGCAAATTGAAACGTTGCAGCAAAACTGCAAAGAATTTGGCATCACGCTGTTTGACCTTGACAGCAAAGAGCAGGGCGTTGTTCACGTCATGGGCCCGGAACTCGGCTTGACGCACCCGGGCAAAACGATCGTATGCGGAGATAGCCATACATCTACTCACGGAGCCTTCGGCGCGCTCGCCTTTGGTATCGGTACAAGCGAAGTGGAGCATGTGCTCGCGACCCAATGCCTGCAGCAAAAAAAGCCAAAAACGCTCGAAGTGCATGTGGAAGGCGACCTCCCGCTCGGCGTAACGGCAAAAGACTTGATTCTTGCTATTATCGCAAAGTGGGGCACAGATTTTGCCACCGGATACGTCATTGAATATACGGGCGAAGCTATCAAAAAACTGTCCATGGAAGAGAGAATGACCGTCTGCAATATGTCAATTGAAGCAGGCGCACGCGCAGGGCTGATCGCGCCGGACGAGACGACATTTGAATATTTAAAAGGACGCCAGTTCGCGCCAAAAGGCGAAGAATGGGATAAGGCGGTAGAAGCCTGGAGGAAGCTCGTGACCGATGAGGGCGCGGAATACGACCGTCGCGTAGTCATCGACGCATCCACCATCGAACCGCAGGTTACATGGGGCACAAGCCCGGGCATGGGAATCGGCATTACCGGCGTAGTTCCGGCGCCAGAAGATTTTGCGACGGAAAATGAGCGCAAAGCGGCACAAAAAGCGCTGGAATACATGGGCCTCGAGCCACACACGCCGATGACTAAAATCCAGATCGACCGCGTGTTCATTGGTTCCTGTACGAACGGACGCATCGAAGACTTGCGCGCCGCAGCGAAAATCGCCAACGGCTACAAAGTTGCGCCGCATGTGCAGGCGATGGTTGTACCAGGTTCCGGGATGGTAAAGGAGCAGGCGGAAAAAGAAGGGCTGGATAAAATCTTCATTGAAGCTGGTTTTGAATGGCGCGAGCCGGGCTGTAGCATGTGCCTAGCGATGAACCCGGATGTACTCGCTCCCGGCGAACGCTGCGCTTCCACTTCAAACCGCAATTTTGAAGGACGCCAAGGCCGCGGTGGACGCACGCACCTCGTAAGCCCGGAAATGGCAGCGGCAGCCGCAATCGCCGGCCATTTCGTCGACGTCCGTAACTGGGAAGTAAAAGCAAAGGAGGAAAAAGCACATGGAACCGTTTAAAAAGATTACAAGCGTGGTTGCTCCGCTCGACCGTGTCAATGTCGATACAGACGCAATTATCCCGAAACAATTCTTGAAGCGCATTGAACGCACCGGTTTCGGCCAGTTCCTGTTCTATGAATGGCGCTTTGACGAAAACAACAACCCGAATCCGAATTTCGAATTAAATAAGCCGCGCTACAAAGGAGCGCACATCTTGCTTGCGCGCAACAACTTCGGATGCGGCTCATCTCGTGAGCACGCGCCGTGGGCTTTGCTCGATTACGGTTTTAAAGTAATTATTGCACCGTCTTTTGCGGACATCTTCCATAACAACTGCTTTAAAAACGGCATTTTGCCGATTGTACTGCCGGAAGAGACGGTGGACAGGCTGTTCCGCAACATAACAGAAACCGAAGGCTATAAGCTGACCGTCGATTTGGAAAACAATAAGATTACAGATGAGCAGGGCCTTGAAATTGCGTTCAGTGTGGATGCATACCGCCGCGAGTGCCTGCTCAAAGGTTTGGACGATATTGGCATCACTCTGATGCATGAAGACAAAATCGCCGAATATGAAAAAAATTATCCAAGCTATTACAAAATCGCGCAATAAATCATTAAAAAAAGCCGGAAAAACTTGTGAACAAATGTCTCGCAAGTTTTTCTGGTTTCTGTCTCCTTATTCTTCAGCTACTTTTTAATACGGTGCAAACGGATATGGATATGGTGTCGGATACGGAGCGGGGTACGGATACGGTGCCGGATATGGATACGGCACATACTTTTTACTGTGTCCAAAAAGGAACGGGGTTAGGAACAAAAACGGAATAATGGGCCAGATCGAGCCGCGCTCATCCTGTACATAACCATAGTGGTGCGGATATGACACAGGATACACATATTCAGTGTACGGAAATGAATGCTGTTCATAGGTAAAAGCGGGTTGTTTGTTTTCCATAATGAGCCTCCACATTCATTCTTAATGTAGTCTTCATATGCTACTACACTATGATCATGCAAAGCGAATGCCCCTCTTTTTGCACAAAATAGGCTCCCAGCCCAGCTCATCCGCTTCTCTTACACTTCTTACGCCAATTTCTCCAATTCGTTCAATGCTTGTTCAAACACATCAAGCGCCCGTGAAATAACTTCAGGGTTCCGCAAATCAACCCCGGCTTTTCTAAGTACATCAAGCGGCGGTGCCGAGCCGCCCGCTTTCAGGAATGCGAGGTATTGTTCCCGCTTTTCTGGGCCGCCGTGCAAAAGCCTATCCGCGAGCGCGGTCGCTGCCGAAAAACCGGTCGCATATTGGTACACATAGAAATTTTTATAAAAATGCGGCACACGCGCCCACTCATAGCCAACATTCGGATCTAGCGTAAGCGCCGGCCCGTAATACTCGGCCACCAGCTTCCGATAACGTCGCACCAAATCATCGGCTGTCAACGCTTCTCCCTTCTCCGCCGCCTGATATATATCGCGTTCAAATTCGGCGAACATCGTCTGGGCAAACAGCGTCCCTTGAAACGTGTCCAGGTAGCGGTTTAACAACATGGCCCGTTCTTTTTTATCCTTGGCCTCTTCAATCCAGCGGCGCAAAAGCAGCGATTCGTTGACTGTCGATGCGACTTCCGCCACAAAAATATCATAATTTGCGTTCAAATAGTTTTGTGTCTTATTGGCGTAATACGAATGCATGGCATGTCCCATTTCGTGCGCCATCGTCAGCACATCATCCAGCCTTCCGTTGTAATTTAAAAGTACGTACGGCGGATACCCGTACACCGCAGTCTGGTAGGCGCCGCCCGTTTTTCCTGTGCGGCTGTAGACGTCCATCCAGCGGTTTCTAAATGCTTCCTCCAGCTTCTGCTGATACTCTGCGCCAAGCGGCGCAAGTCCTTCCCGCACCATCGTTTTCGCTTCGCTAAGCGTGTACTCCCGCTTTTTTCCTCGAATGAAAGGAACATATAAATCATACTTATGCAGCGCTGAAAGCCCCAGCATTTTTTTTCGTAGCGCCGTATAACGATGCAGCAAATGAATGCGATGGCGCACGGTTGAAATTAATTGATCATATATACTTTCCGGAATGTCGGATGCGTGCAACGCGGCGTAACGGGCAGACGGATAACGCCGCGCCTGCGCATATACGACATTCCTTCTTACTTCTCCTGCAAGCAATGAAGCGAACGTGTTCCCATATTGCGCGTATGTGCCATAGACCGCTTCAAACGCACGGCGGCGCACGGCTTGCTTCGGGGAAGTCATGAAAGAAACGTAACGTTCGCGGGTCAACGGCACGCTTTTTCCTTTTTCATCTTTGATGGAAGGAAACGCAAGATCCGTATCAAGCAAAAACCGGTAAGCCTGAGCGGCTGTCCCCATCGCTTCCCCGGTCAACGCAAGCAATTTTTCTTCTTTCTCGGATAAAATATGGCCTCGTTCTTTGCGTAACTCACTAATATAGCGCCTATATTTGACCAGCTTTTTTTCTGCATGGTACATCCGTTCCAGCTTTTTGTCATCAAGCCTTGCGAGCTCCGGGCCAATAAATGAAGTGGCGAGCGTCAGCTTTTGCGCCGTCCGCCGCGCTTCATGCAATCTTTGCTGTGCGATTGAATCGGTAGTATGCGTATCGAATTGTAGTTGGGCATATACATATGCCTTTTCTAGCTTACGGGATGCTTCTTCTTGCTTCGAAAGCGCCTCATATAAATGATGTGCATGATCTAATTTTCCTTTATAAGAAGCGATAAGCGCAGCCTCTCTCACAATCGATTGAATATCTTTTTGCCAAGCATCTGATGAAGCGTACAACCTTGTAAGGTCCCATGTATCCGCAATAGCGGGGCGCTCGTGCAAGGTAGGGGGAGTTGCTCTCTCCGCTGTGCGGAATGTGGGAACCCCGAGTCCCCCGCTGCCCACAATCAGCCATACACCAACTGCCATACCTGCGAACGGAATCAGCAACTTTTTGCGCATTGCCCCCATCCGCCTCCTTCTCTGCATTTTCTTCCTAATTTTTTGCAAAGAAAGAGGGAAATATGTAATTTTCTTCTTCTACATAGAGAAACACTTGTCAATGAGCGCCATGCGGACGAACAGGCCGTTTTCCGCCTGACGGAAGTACGCGGCGCGCGGGTCATGATCCACCTCGACCGCAATCTCACCAGCACGCGGCAGTGGATGCAGTACGATGCTATCTTTTTTCATCACCGAGAGCAAGGCATTATCAATGATATACTTGCCGCAGGCTTTCTCATACTCGTCAAGCGACGTAAAACGCTCTTTTTGGATGCGGGTCTGATAGAGCACATCTGCCGTTTTTGCCACTTTCTCCAAATCGTGTTCTTCTTCGTACGAAACCCTTTTTTCATCCAGATATTTTTTCACATATGTGGGAATTTGTACGTTTTCCGGAGCGGTGAACGAAATGTGAATCTTGTTATAATTGGCAAGCAAATAAGACAAGGAATGAACCGTACGTCCGTTCGCCAAATCTCCGATCATGACGATATGCAGATCATCCAGACGGCCGAGTTCTTTTTTAATCGTGTACAAATCCAAAAGCGACTGCGTCGGGTGTTCCCCCGCGCCGTCTCCTGCGTTAATAATCGGTACGGTCGCCACCGCAGCAGCGCGTTCAGCCGCTCCAATATCCGTATGGCGAATAACGATAACATCGCTGTAGCTGGATACGACACGAATAGTGTCTTCCAATGTTTCCCCCTTAATGGTGGACGAAAATTGAGCCGCATTTTCTGTTCCGATTACCTTGCCGCCAAGACGGGACATTGCCGACTCAAACGACAGGCGCGTCCGGGTGCTCGGCTCAAAGAAAAGTGTCGTCATCACTTTATTGCTGTAGCGATCGCTTCCACCTTCCGCCACCACCCGTTCCATTTCTTTGGTTTTTACAAAAATCTCGTCCAATTCCGGACGGGTAAATTGCTTTGCTCCTAATACATGGTACAGTAACACGATGGTTTCTCCTTTCATATGTATATGAGTGCATAGAAAACCACTCTGACGAAAATCAGAGTGGTTGAATCTACTAAAAGAGTGGTAAGGTCCCGTTCAGCGCCGTTTTTCACGCTTGCCCAGGTCGCCCATCTTGTCCTCGCTCGTTTTCAGCCAGCGTTTCATCATGGCTTCAAAATCTTCTTTCGAGCTGTTCTGACGTCCGCCTTGACTGCGGTTCTCATCCCGCTTCTTAAAAGCGCGACGGTCATCCTTCTTTTCTTCATTGATCCTCATAGTTAACGAGATTTTACCGTCGTTTTTAATCTCCAGCACTTTTACAGTCACTTTGTCTCCTACTTTGACAAATTGGTTAATATCCTCGACATAAGAAGAAGCAATTTGTGAAATATGGACGAGTCCCTGCTTGTTCTCTCCGAGATTAACAAAAGCGCCAAAAGATTGAACTCCTACAACGGTACCTTCCAAAATATTGCCGACAGCGATGTTACTCAAAAAATGTTCCCCCTAAAAGAATTTACTATACGTTTACTATACATGAAACAAAAAGAATAATAAAGAACTTTGCGGCCAGCAAAATACAAGTCATCATGCGTCATTTTTCTATTACAGTATTTCCAGTTTACCAAAAAGGTACTCCTTTGCTTACTCGGAGCAACTGTCCACACCTTCTCCGGCTTGTTTTTCCTCCGCGCGCGCTGTAAACAAAATAGACGCTACTTCTTCGCCAGGATCAAGCTGTACCATGGTGCGTCCGACAGAACCCTGATCGTTTACTGATAAATGCTTGCAGTACGCCTCCCAGTCGATCCGTACTTCACGGCCTTTATCCGTGCGACCCAGTAGACCGTGCTTCATCTCTCCTTCAAGGAACGCAACTTTCACCTCATGCGGCTGCACTTTGCGGCGCCGAATTACGAGCACGCCCTTACCGCTCCGGCCCTGCGTGGTAAACTGGGTGACGAAAGTGCGCTTGATGACCCCTTCTTTTGTGATGATTTGTAACACATCTTCCGCTTCTGGCTTCACTACGAAAGAAGCCACGACACGCTCACCTTCCTCAAGCTTCATGCCACGCACACCTGCCGTATTTCGTCCAGTCAGCGGCACCTCAGCCACAGGAAACCGAATCGCCATACCACCGGAAGACACAAGCAGGAACTCATCTTCCTCGCCACACATATGCACTGTTTCAATCTTATCATCGTCTTTTAGCTTCACCGCGACAATGCCGCGCTTTTTCTGGGTTTTGCTGTATTCTTCTCCTTTTGTCCGCTTAATCATACCGCCTTCGGTCACAAATGCGAACGATTCATCCGCTACACGATCCAGTGAATCTACTTTGTATGCGGCCACAATTTTCTGCTCTTTGCTAAGGGGCAAGACATTGACCAAGCTGGTGCCAATGTCTTTCCAGCGGCCATCTGGAATTTCGTGAACCGGAATCTGATAGAAATATCCATCATTCGTAAATAAAAGCAGGTGGTGGATTGTATTTGTCCTGAAAAAATAGCGTATCGTGTCGCTTTCTTTGACGCCAGCCGTTTCGATAGAAGCACCGGAACTGTTAAACGAACGCAGCGACGTCCGTTTAATGTATTGCTCCTCGGTAATCGTAACGATCACTTCCTCTGCCGGCACGGTAACAGAAATATCAACTTCTAGGTTTTCAATTTCATCTTCGAGCGTCGTCCGGCGATCATCGCCGTATTTATCGCGGATTTCGCTCAGTTCTTTTTCCAGCACTTTGTTCAGTTTTTTCTCGCTCTTTAGGATTCCCTCCAGAGCGGAAATTTTCTTGTTCAAATCTTTTTCTTCTTTCTCGTACCTTTTAATATCCAGGCGTGTTAACTGATGCAAGCGAATATCAAGAATGGCCTCCGCTTGCTCATACGTGAAAGCAAAATTCGCCATCAAACGATTTCGCGCGTCTTCCCGTCCGTCCGAATCCATAATCGTATCGATCACCTGGCGCAGAATGGAAATCGCTTTAATGATTCCTTCTACGATATGCAGACGTTTTCGCGCCTTCTCCAAATCATGTGTCGTCCGGCGGGTAATTACTTCTTTCTGGTGTGCGATATAAGCGCCGAGAATGCCTTTCAAACCGAGTTGCTGGGGACGCTCGTCAGCGATCACAAGCATATTGAAGCTGTATGAAATCTGCAAATCTGTCTTTTTGAACAGATAGTGTAAAATGCCATCCACATCAGCATCCTTGCGCACCTCAAGCACAATTCGCATGCCTTCGCGATCCGTTTCGTCCCGTACTTCAAGCAGGCCATCCACGTTTTTCTCAATAATTTCTTCTTCAATTTGCGTGACAAGCGCTTTTTTCTTCACCGTATACGGAATCTCATCGACCACGATTAGCTTTCGTCCTTGCTTGCCGTTTTCCATATGGGTCCTTGAGCGGATAATCATCCGACCGGCTCCCGTTTCATACGCTTTTTTAATCTCTTCCCGACCCTGGATAATGCCGCCGCCCGGCAAATCGGGGCCCGGAATATATTTCATCAACTCATCGAGCGAAATGTCCGGATTATGAAGCAGCGCAATCGTCCCATTTATAACTTCCCGCAGGTTATGCGTCGGAATTTCGGTGGCAAACCCGATGGAAATCCCGGTCACGCCGTTTACGAGCAAATTCGGAAAACGCGCAGGCAGCACGGTCGGCTCTTTCGATGTATTGTCGTAGTTCGGAATAAAATCAACCGTATCCTTTTCAATATCACGCAACATTTCCATCGCGATCGGCATAAGACGCGCTTCCGTATAACGCATCGCCGCGGCGGTATCGCCATCTACCGTACCCCAATGACCATGCCCGTCAATGAGCGGTTCGCGCATTTTGTGCGGCTGAACCAGATTCACCATCGTCTCATAGATGGATGAATCACCGTGCGGGTGATAGTTTCCCATAACGTCACCAACCGTCTTCGCCGACTTGCGATACGGACGATCTGGTGTGTTTTTTTCTTTGTACATTGAATACAATACTCGGCGTTGCACAGGCTTTAAGCCATCCCGCACATCCGGGATGGCCCGCGATAAAATGATATAGCGGGCATAATCGCTGAACCTGGAGCGATATACATCCCGCACGCTCATCTGTAAATACTCTTCATGCGGTAATGACATTAGCTCTTTATTCCTCCTCCATTACAAACTTCACGTTGTTTTCGATCCACTCGCGGCGCGGCGGTACTTTATCGCCCATTAAAATAGTGACAATTCGCTCCGCTTCTGACGCTTCTTCCAAATCCACCTGAATCAGCTTGCGTGTAGCAGGATTCATCGTCGTGTCCCACAACTGTTCTGCGTTCATCTCGCCAAGCCCTTTGTAGCGCTGAATTTCTGCCTGGCTGCCCATTTTCTTCTGCGCAACAATTCGCTCTTCGTCCGTCCAGGCATAGATGATTTCCTGCCCTTTCTTTCCCTGCTTGTACACCTTGTACAGCGGAGGTTGCGCAATAAATACTTTGCCGCGTTTGATAAGTTCAGGGAAGTAACGGTAGAACAGCGTTAGCAGTAAAATCTGAATATGCGCGCCGTCATAATCGGCATCCGTCATAATAATAATTTTGTCAAACGCGCAATCGTTGGCATTGAACTCATCACCGATCCCCGTGCCAAGAACTTCGACAATCGTGTTGATTTCTTCATTCCCGTTCGGGCCAATGACTTCATAAATTTTCTTCTTTTCCACGTTAATCGGTTTCCCGCGCAAACTCAGCACTGCCTGAAAACTGCGGTCGCGACCATTAATGGCAGAACCGCCCGCCGAGTCACCCTCAACGATAAACAATTCATTGCGCGCAGGGTCTTTTTTGCTCGGTGGCGTGTACTTGTCACTTATGGTTCGCTTGCCCTTCTTTTTGCCTTTCTTTCCGGAACCCCGCAACGCTTCCGCCGCCTTCTTAATTTCTTCTTTAATGCGGCGTGACTCAATGGCCCGCTCAATAATCAAGCGGGCGATATCTGGATTCTCTTCAAGGAAGAAGCTCATTTTCTCACTGACAAACGCTTCGACCGCAGACCGAGCTTCCTCGCTGCCCAGCTTGTCTTTTGTCTGGCTTTCAAACTGCGGATCGTCCATCCGAATGCTGAGCACCGCCATCAACCCTTCCCGGTAATCATTCCCGGTCAGGTTTTTGTCATTTTTCTTCAAAAGCGCGTTCTTACGCGCGTATTCGTTGCACACTTTCGTAAACGCATTGCGGAAACCGGACACATGCGTTCCTTCATCGATGGTCGGAATCGTATTGACATAGGAGAGCAGGTTTTCCGACGTGTTATCGTTATATTGAAAAGCGAGTTCAATTTCAATTCCGTCCTTTTCGCCTTCAAAATATACGATATCGTGCAGCGTATTTTTTCCATCATTTAAATATTCAATGAACGCTTTAATGCCTTCGTCAAAGTGAAACGTCTCCTTCCCAGGCGCACCCGGGCGCATATCGTGCAGATGAATGGTGACGCCCTTTAACAAAAATGCATTGTCGCGCAGCCTCTCGCGCAAAATGTTATACTGGATGTTAATGTCGCCAAAGATACGCTTATCTGGAAGAAATGTGACCTTTGTTCCAGTTTTTCGCGTCGTGCCGACGATTTCAAGGTCGGTCACAGGATGACCGGCTTTAAAATCTCCGTCCGCTCCCTCCACATATTCAAAACGTTGGCGGTAGATATGGCCGTCACGGTAAATTTCTACCTCAAGCCATTCGGAAAGCGCGTTCACGACGCTGGCTCCCACGCCATGTAGTCCGCCTGACTTCTTGTATCCTTCTCCGCCGCCGAACTTACCCCCGGCATGGAGAACGGTAAAGACGACAGTAGGCGTCGGAATGCCTTCGTCTTTATTCATCCCGGTCGGGATTCCGCGGCCATTGTCTTCGATACTAATGCTTTTATCCGGATGAATCGTAATTTTAATGGTATCGCAATAACCGGCCAACACCTCGTCTTTGGAGTTATCGATAATTTCCCAGATAAGATGGTGCAAGCCGCGGCTGCCGGTTGAACCGATATACATCCCAGGTCTGACGCGAACAGCGGTCAAACCTTTGAGGACACGAATATCATCATCGCTATATGCTGTTACATTCAGTGATACGCTTGGATGACTCAAATCTATCCCCTCCTGTTTCTTTCATTACAATGTACTTGTTTTTATAGCGAAAAGCAATATTCGCCAATTTAGCTGCCGTTCGTTTCCTCTTCTATTATACACAAAACTTCAAAGAACAAGAACGTTTGTTTGTGTGCAGAATTTTTAAAAGAGAAAGAAAAACGGAGCGGATACAGCTTCCGCTCCATGTCTGTTTATTTTCCGATAAACGGGGCTACCGCCTGCTTCAGGCGAACGGTCGCCTGTTTCGGGTCCGGCTGCCCGACGATCGCTGAAATGACGGCCACGCCATTTGCCCCCTGTTCCATAACTTCTGCGCAATTTTCAGCAGTAATGCCACCAATCCCCACGATCGGCAAAGCCGAAAACTTGCGAATTTCCCCGATCAACGCTGGCGTTACTGGATCGCCTGCATCCGCTTTGCTACCGGTTGCGTAAATCGCGCCGACTCCTAGATAATCGGCTCCTTGCTCAATTGCCCAGCGCGCTTCTGCCACCGAAGACGCCGAAACACCGATAAACATATGGTCACCAATCAGTTTACGCGCCTCACCCGCTGGAAGGTCATCCTGTCCGACATGCACTCCGTCCGCGTCCAGCAACATCGCTACATCTACCCTGTCATTGACAACAAATAGCACATCGTGCTCACGGCATAGTTCCCGCATTTTCCGCCCCACTTCCAATACCCGCCGGAGAGGGGCTTTTTTCTCGCGTAATTGCACAACATCGACACCGCCCTCGATAGCCAGGCGGACGGTTTCCAGTGCGCTACGTCCTCCCGCGTTATCGATGCCAAGCACAAGATAGACGCCCAAACGTTCCTGCCATGCTTCTGGGTTCATTGCTATCCTCTCTTTTCTTTTGTTTGTTTATTTTTCTGTAATATCTGCCATTTCGATAATTTGTGCTTCTTCGAGATTGTACAGCGCATCAAGAAGTGCAATCTGGTACGAACCCGGGGCAGATACAATTTGTCGCGCCAGTTCCGCAGCGACACCGTAGCTCGCAAGTCCCGCGGCTGCCGCGAACACGAAATCTTGTTCTACGGCGGCATAAGCCCCAAGAATGGAAGTAAGCAAGCACCCGGTGCCAGTAACCCGGGTCAACATCTCGTCTCCGTTACGAATCATATACAGCTTGTCAGGCCCGGCCACCACGTCCGTTTTACCGGTAATCGCAACAACCGTGCCCAGCGCTTTCGTCGCCTTTCTGGCAAGTTCTTCCGTATCTCCGCCTTTCTCTCCGGCATCCACACCTTTAATCTCCCATGACTCGCCGATTACATTGGCAATCTCCGCTGCATTGCCGCGAATAATGGCAATATCAAGTTCGTTGACAATACGACGCGCCATTTCCGTCCGAAATGGCGTCGCCCCGGCTCCGACCGGATCAAACACAACCGGAACCCCGTGCTTATTGGCCGATTTTCCGGCGATCAACATTGCCTCTACCGTTTCCCTCGTGAGCGTGCCCATGTTCAGCACAAGGGCACCCGCAATCTTCGCCATATCAGCTACTTCTTCAGGAGCGTACGCCATCACCGGGGAAACGCCAAGCGCCAATAACCCATTAGCCGTAAAATTTGTTACCACTACGTTTGTTATATTATGTACAAGCGGTTTTTTTTCACGCAGCTTCAAAAGCAAAGCTGCAGCCTCCTGTCCAAGCATAACATTTCCTCCTTTTTATCTTAGTCGGACATGAAAAAAACTTGTGCCAATCTTAATATAATCTTAATGCTAACAAAACAAAATACTTACATACCTATAGTAGTATAATGAGTGGATTGATCTCCAAAATCATGCCACATTCTGTGGCAGCCCCATTCTCTTTGGTCCCGGCCATTTAGCCGGGACAATTTTTAACACAATCTTAACAAAATGATGATACAAAATTCGTATTCTGCGTGTATTCTAAAACTAAGCATAGTCTTGTCCCACTGCCTCTTACCCGAGCTTAGGAGCATATGGGCACACCTCTTTTCAATTGAGCCTTCTTCCAGGCTCTTTTTTTTATAGTTATGTAGCACAACTTAGGGGCCACATATTTTAATGCGCCCCCGTTACTCTTCCTTGTCGATCCACTCTAAGTCCGGCGTCGCCACCCATTCCGGTCTAAGCCCCCTCTGGGCGGCATACTGTCTAACCCATTCGTTCATTACCTTCTGTGTCCCTTGATACTGGCAAATGATTTTCCGTATCGCTTCATTCAATTCTTCCTGTTCTAGCCCTCGATGCCTTTCTCTAAATCTCATGATACGAAGATTGGCCTTTACGTTATTTTCTATTTTGGCAAACGCGCTAATATAACGAATCACACTCGCTTGGTCAGCCGGATTCATTTCATCCATAACATAACGATCAGTCAATTCCGACAAGCTCTTTCTGAGTTCATCCGGCTCCATCTTCTCTTCGTAAACACGCTGTGTCACTTCATCCATATACAACTTAATCTTTTCCGACTCTACTAAATCTCCAAAAAGGAAAGTGAATACTGAATCACTAATTTTTTTGCTCTTTTTTTTATGAATCGTGCATCCATTTTCTGTGCCCATATTCGTCCACCTCATTTTCCTGTTATTATAATACTACGAAAATGAGCACTAAAACAGCATATATCTATCTACAATATAGTTATTTAGAATGATTTATTCCCTCCTCTTTATATAAATATTCAAGACTTTTGCCATAAAATTCATTCGTTTCTCATCGTAGAAGACAAGTGGATAGGAAAACACAAAGAGTCTTTTGCCCTATTATTTTACCAGCATTCCTTTCAACACAAAGGCTACGTTAGCCGGGCGCTCGGCCAGACGACGCATAAAATATCCATACCAGTCATTGCCATACGGTACATAAACACGCATCGTATAGCCCTGGCGCACCAGTTCAAGTTGTGACTGGGGACGGATGCCGTACAGCATCTGAAATTCAAATCTGTGCCGTGGAATGTTATACCTTGCAACAAGCTGCTTTGTAAATTCAATAATTTTATCGTCGTGAGTGGCCACTGCCGTATGGCTTCCACTCAAAAGATGCGCTTTAATGATACGCTTATAATTTTCATCCACGTCTTTCTTGTCCGGATACGTCACCTCAGGTGATTCTTTATACGCACCTTTAACGAGCCGGAGCGGCACACCACGCAGCGTTTCCACATCTTTTTCCGCCCGGTATAAATAAGCCTGAATTACGGTCCCCACATTGCTGTATTCCCGGCGCAATTCACGCAACAAGTCAATCGTTATCTGACAATGACTGTAATCTTCCATATCGATCCTTACAAAATTTCCGTATTTCTTCGCCCTTTCCAAAATACGTTGCATATTGACGCGGCACAAGTCTCTGTCAATATCAAGTCCAAGCTGAGTCAGCTTTAGCGAAAGATTGCTTTTGACTCTTGCCGCGTGAATCGCATCAAGAGTACGAATACAATAATCAGCTGCTTCCACCGCCTCTTCTCGGCTCGAGACAAACTCGCCGAGATGGTCAAGCGTGCATACGAGCCCCTGCTTATTCAATTCTCTTACCTTGTTGATCGCTTCACGAATCGTTTCTCCTGCTACAAAACGGTGCGCGCCGAAGCGAAGGCCCCACTTTTTCGCCGCCCGATTCAGCGTCCTGTTTTGCGACAGAAATAGAAAAAATTTTTTCATAGCCGTCTCGATGATCATATCTTTCACCTTCCTGTCCTACGTCTTTCCCGTATCCCCAGGATCGCTTCTCTCCTGCCATCCATGCGCCAAAAATTGTACATTCATTTCTTTTAATTGTATAATGATATTGTTACCACCTTTACATTTTTGTAAATCATCCCGGTTTTTCCGTCCATATTTTATACAACTTTGTTAATTATAATAAACTAGGTGATTACAAATGAAAAAATATCCCTTTTCTTTTTATAACCCGCTCCTTCATAATCTTATGCAACCGCTTTCCACTTTGCCCAAACGTTTCGCTTCCGTTCGGGCTAAAGAAACACTTCGCCTGTTCGACTTAATTTCAGACAAGCCGGACGCCATCGATGTCGACGTCATCTCCGAAGCCGGGGAAACGGTCGGATATATTTCGGCGGAAACGCTGGTACAAGCGCTTTCCCGCGCACTGCGCGAATGCTTCGCGTTCTATGAAGGAGTGCTGCATACGGTTGATGATTCGCTGACTATTGTCGACGCGGAAGGAAACGTGATCGGCTGGAACAAACAGGCGGAAGCAATGTATCGCATCCCGTCGGAGGACATTCTGCACCACCACATTACCCGCCATTTTAAAAAAGACGCGATCATGTTGCTCAAAAGCATTCGTGACGGTTCTTCCATCTCCCGTCATTACAATCAGCCACGCGAAGGAGCACACGTACTTATCAATACATCTCCGGTAATACTTTCTGGACGCATTATCGGCGGCATTTCTGCAGAAAAGGACATCAGCGATGTGGTGCGCCTGCATGACCAGCTTTCCAGCACGACTGCCCACCTGCACAATTTGGAAACCGAACGATACGCCGAACAGCAGGAAGATCCGTTCTATAAGATTAAAGGGCGCAGCACAGCGATCACACACGCAATCGAACTGGCCCGAAAAGTGGCCCATACTGACGCAACCCTGTTAATCACCGGAGAATCCGGTGTCGGAAAAGAATTGTTTGCTGAAGCGGTACACCGCGCAAGCCCGCGGAAAGAGGGGCCATTTGTTGCGCTGAACTGTGGCGCAATTCCGGCTGCCCTGTTTGAAAGTGAACTGTTTGGCTATGAAAAAGGCGCCTTCACCGGCGCGGTTCACGAAGGGAAAAAAGGAAAGATCGATATGGCTGCTGGAGGCACGCTGTTTCTTGACGAAATCGGTGAACTTCCGCTTGATCAACAAGTGAAACTGCTACGTGTTCTGCAAGAACGGCAGTTTTACCGTGTAGGAGGACATAAACCGATTCCGACCAATGTACGTATTATAGCCGCAACCAACCGCAACCTTGAGGAAATGGTGGAAGCGGGACAGTTCCGCCAGGATCTGTTCTATCGACTGAATGTTATATCCGTGGCTATCCCCCCGCTGCGCGAACGAAAAGAGGATATTCCGGAACTGGCACAGCTGTTTTTGAAGGAGTTTGCAGTCAAATATGGCAAACCGTTTCCAGAGTTGGCACCGAAAACGATCGTATTGCTGCTGGAATACGCGTGGCCAGGAAACATCCGACAGCTACGCAATCTGATGGAGCGCCTTGTTATTTTAACGGATCAAAAACGGATAGAGCCGGAGCATCTTCCCGAAGGGTTTCTCCCCTCCCAGACACCACTGGTTCCTCAAGCTTCTCTTCCTCGCAAAATAACAGGACGAAATGAATACGAGGAGCTGGTGGAAGCGCTCCGGACAACATACGGCAACAAGTCGGCTGCGGCTCAGTTACTTGGCATCTCGCGTGTAACATTGTACAACAGAATGAAGAAATACAATATCCAGATCGAATAGCGTCCTATCATGCCCCCTTGCTCTTCTCCTGTTTGCGTAAGCAGAAAAGAACAGCAAGGAGGCGGTTTTACTTCTGTGTGGAAGGGACAAGGTGCACGACCTGTCCCATGTTAAAATGCGGCGCGAATGATTTCTTTTATATCTTCCAGCGTTGCTTTGCGCGGGTTGGTCAATGCGCACGCGTCTTTCATCGCATTCACGGCCAACAGCTCGATATCTTCCTCCTTAGCACCCAGTTCGGCAAATCCTCTCGGAATGCCTACATCGCGCGCCAGCGTCTCAATCGCTTCAATTGCTTTTTCCGCCGCTTCCCGCATCGACAGGCCGCTGATGTTTTCACCCATGGCTTCAGCGATATCGGCAAATCGCTCGGCTCGGGAAATTAAGTTGAAACGCTCGACATGCGGCAAGAGAATCGCATTGCATACGCCGTGCGGCAAGTTATACACACCGCCAAACTGATGCGCAATCGCGTGCACATACCCAAGTGAAGCGTTATTGAAGGCCATGCCTGCCAAAAACTGCGCGTACGACATATTTTCGCGCGCCTGTAGGTTTTCGCCGTTTGCTACGGCTACGCGCAAATTCCGGCTAATCAGGCGAATCGCCTGAAGCGCACATGCGTCTGTAATCGGGGTGGCGGCGGTTGAAACATAGGCTTCTACCGCATGCGTCAATGCATCCATCCCAGTTGCCGCGGTCAAAGCAGGCGGCTTTTTTACTGTCAGCATCGGGTCATTAATGGAGATCGTTGGCGTTACATGCTTGTCTACAATTGCCATTTTTACCGAGCGCGATGTATCGGTAATGATGCAAAAGCGGGTCATTTCACTGGCCGTACCGGAAGTCGTGTTTACCGCAAACAAGGGCACCATTGGCGATTGGGAACGATCCACTCCTTCATAATCATGAATCCTTCCGCCATTAGCGGCGACCAAACCAATCCCTTTCGCGCAATCGTGTGAACTTCCCCCGCCCAGTGAAATGATACAATCGCAATGTTCTTCACGGTACATGGCAAGACCAGCTTCTACATTTTTATCCGTCGGATTTGGTTCCGCTCCGGGAAAAATCGCAGCTTGTAAACCCGCTTCTTCCACATAGGCAGCCATTTGATCGGCTACGCCAAATTGATAAAGCCCTGCATCTGTGACGATAAGCGCTTTCTTTTTGCCGTATGATTTCATACGTTCCCCGATTTCCTTTGCCGCGCCAATCCCCATTATATTCACAGCCGGCATGTAAAATCCAAACACTTGATTTTCCATTTTTCTTCTCTCCTTTCAAATTCTTTACATGAAAATATTTTCTTTTTCGTTGCACCGTTGCTATAATTCTACTTATGAAGGAAAGAAAAAGAAGGAAGGCGGAAGTTCCCTCCCTGCTGTTTCGCTTCCACTATTCATCTAACGCAAAGATTATGCCAAATTTTCCGATTAGTATAAATAGACAAAAAATATATTTCATAAGCGTTTTCTATGCGCTTCCGCTTTCAGAAGCAAAAAATCGCGGGAAAAAAGAGCAAGAATTCGGCGCTTTTAGCCAATTTTTTGTTACAATGTATCAAATCTCCGAAATGAGGGCGACACATGCACATTTCTAAATTCGCTGCACCGGAAATTCTCTTCGGGCGAGGCTCCTTGCATCAGACAGGAGAATGCTGTCGAAGGATCGGAGCCAATAAGGTATTCATTGTTAGCGATGAAGGCGTCATGGCTGCCGGTTGGGTCGAAAAGATTATCAAAGTATGCCAGGCGAGCGGATTAGCCTATGAGCTATTCTATGATATTACATCCAATCCGAAAGACTATGAAATCGAAAAAGGTGTACAGCGCTACCAGTTCAGCGAATGTGATGCCGTCCTTGGCATCGGAGGCGGCAGCGCAATGGATGCGGCCAAGGCGATCGCGATTCTTGCTACGAATGGCGGGATCATTCATGAATATGAAGGAGCCGATAAAATCAAACGACCTCTCCCACCGCTTCTGATGATTCCAACGACTGCGGGTTCTGGCTCGGAAGTTTCCCAGTTTTCCGTCATTGTGGATTCTTCCCGTAAAATCAAGATGACCATTGTTTCCAAGTCACTTGTACCGGACATCGCGATTACCGATCCACAAACGCTGGTTACAAAGGATGCGGAATTAACGGCAGAAACGGGAATGGATGTACTCACTCATGCCATCGAAGCATTTGTCAGCGTGGCGGCTACTCCGCTAACGGATGTACAAGCTAAAAACGCCATCTCACTCGTGTCTAAGCATTTGCGAGCTTCCACCGCTTCACGCACAAACGAGGAAGCAAAAGCGGCCATGGCGATGGCCAGCCTGCAAGCGGGGCTCGCCTTTTCAAATGCGATTCTCGGCGCCGTCCATGCTATGGCTCATGCGGTAGGCGGGTATCTCGATCTTCCGCACGGCAAGCTAAACGCGATTCTTTTGCCCTATGTAATGGAATATAACTTCTTGGCCGCTCCCGAGCGGTTCGGACAAATCGCCGCTTTGATGGGACAAAACATTACCGATATGACGGCGGCCGAAGCCGCGAAACGTGCGGTCTACCATGTTAAGCAACTCGCTTCAGACATCGGCATCCCGCAACGTCTTTCTGATATCGGATTTACTGAGGACTTAATCCTGCCAATGAGCCAGGCGGCCAGCGAAGACGTGTGCCTGGTTACCAATCCCCGTGACATCGGCATTCATGAACTGGAAATGATCTTTCGGAAAGCTTTATAGGAGGCGGTTATATATGATGGAAAACAAGCGAGATATTATCGAGCTGCTTACAGGCGCCCGTTCTTCCAAACGCAACTACTACACCGAATTAAAAAAGAACCTGCGCAAAATTAAAAAGAAGAATATGCAACTTGAAATTATTAATCAGGTTGTAAAAAGTTTCAATGTAGATATGTCCATAGACGATATGCTGAAAAATGTCATGGACAAGCTGAAAAATATCTTTTCCTTTGACTACCTATCCCTTTCTATGTTTGAAAACGGTAGCCTTATCCTAAGCAACGCCTATCCACAGAACCATGTGGTCATTCCACCAGGCACCCTATTAACCCCGGACGATTCATTATGCTGGAAAGCCATTCATGAAAAAAAAGTGCTGTTACATACTGTCACCCCTTCTCTGGATCAACAAGGGCTTTATGCAGAAGAACGAATCTTGTCAAATGTAAATATCGTGCAAATGCTTGCTGTTCCTTTATTCAGCAAAAATCGTCCTATCGGCGCGCTCAACCTTGGCGGTACATCTTCTGATACATATAATCATTCCGATTTAACATTTCTACAGCAACTGGCCGACCAACTAGCGGTTTGCATCGAAAATTCGCGGCTCTATAACGAGGTGCTACAAAGCAAGCGGGAATGGGAACGAACGTTCAGTGCCGTGAAGGACTTGCTATTATATGTAGACATGGATTATCATATTCTTCGTTTCAATCAAGCAGTTTGTGAATTTCTCCGCATTCCCGAAACCAAAATTTATGGAAAAAAATACGACGAATTATTTCGTCCCCCGACTCATACATGGACGCTTTGCCCGTTAAGCGAATGCTACCGTACGAGGCAAACCGCCTATCAACAACTTCAGCTTGTCGGCAAACGCATTTGTGATGTATTTGCTTATCCGGTTCTGAATGAAGAGAACGAGATGTACGGAGCGATTCTTTACATAAAAGATGTAACAAAAAAGCTACACATCGAAGCACAGCTAATCCAATCCGGGAAATTGGCGGCAATCGGCGAAATGGCAGCTGGTGTTGCACACGAATTAAATAACCCCCTCACAGCCATTCTTGGAAATACGCAACTTCTATTGCGGGAAAGTGAAAATGGAACACGCAAGAATCAATTGCTGCACGATATTCTTATTTGCGGTAAACGATGCAAAAACATTATTCAAAATCTTCTTACTTTTTCCCGCCAAGAAGACTACATGTTTTATGAATGCTCATTAAATGACGCGGTCAATCAGGTGCTCAGCCTTGTTCGTTATCAAATTGAGCGCAGCAATATTTCGCTTACCGTACAACTCCAGACGGACTTACCGCTTATAGAAGGAAGCATCCAGCAAATCGAACAAATCATTCTCAATCTATTGCTCAATGCAAAAGATGCCGTCAACGCAAACGGGAAAAAACAAAAAAACATCGCTATCCAAACCGTTCAAAAAGACAAACGGTTTATATGCCTGCACATCAGGGATAACGGCTGCGGAATCGCAGAAGAAAACAAAGACGAGATTTTTCACCCTTTCTTTACAACGAAGGAAGCGCAACAAGGCACAGGACTCGGTCTTTCCGTCAGCCTTGGTATCGCCCGGGCGCACGGCGGAACCATCGAAATGGAAAGCAAAGCTGGACATGGAAGTTGCTTTACCCTTATTCTTCCGGCTCTTATGAAAGAAACGAACAATGATAAGGAGAAATGATATGAATCGAATGCTAATTGTTGACGATGAAACACAGGTACAAACGTTTTTTTCCTATCTACTGCACAGGAAAGATATCCATCTTTCATTTGCTAGCAATGCATATGAAGTTATGGCAGCGCTCGCCGGCGAACCATATCAGGCCGCTCTTGTCGACTTAAAGCTGCCAGATACGAACGGACTCGATATTTTAAAAGCCATCAAGGAAAAAATGCCCGGGTGCAGAGTTATCATTATGACCGGTTACGGTACGGTAAAATCAGCGCTTGAAGCCATCCGACTCGGTGCGGAAGATTATATCGAGAAGCCGTTCGATGATATTGATGAACTAGAAAGGCTGATTCACAGTCTCTTCACCTCTCCTGTGAATCAGCGACAAACGGAAATGCTGCGCCTGGCCGAACAAACCGGATTTATTGTCGGTCAAAGTACCGAGATGCATCATTTGCTATCCCTCGCCTACAAAATTGCGCGCAAAAATATTACCGTATTGATCGAAGGAGAAACCGGTACAGGAAAAGAAGTGCTTGCCCGCTTTCTTCATCACGCCAGCGCACGACAGCAACAACCTTTTATCGGGGTCAACTGCGGAGCGTTTACGGAAACATTGCTGGAAAGCGAATTGTTTGGCCATGAAAAGGGCGCTTTTACCGGCGCCACCCAAACACGCAAAGGATTATTTGAGATCGCCAGCAAAGGCACGTTATTTTTCGACGAAATTGGCGATGCTTCCCCTTCCATTCAGGTTAAACTGTTGCGTGTCTTAGAGACAAGGGAATTTATGCGGATCGGAAGCGAACAGCACCGTCATACGGACGCACGCATTATTGCCGCTTCTCATGTCAATTTGCATGAAGCGGTCAGGCAGGGAAAATTCCGTGAGGACTTACTCTACCGCTTGAATGTAGTCAAGCTTTCTATTCCGCCGTTGCGCGAACGAAGAGAAGATATTCCATATCTCGTGCAATACCTTGCCAAACGACACAAAACCGGCGAAATGTTCTTCGTCTCTGAAACACTGGCTCTGATGCAAGAGTATGACTGGCCTGGAAATATAAGAGAACTATCCAATGTGGTAGCACGCGCACTTACGCTGGCAGATGGAGAAACGTCAAGAATTACTCCCGATTATTTACCTGCTTCCATCGTTAAGCCAGTCCGTATATCTCAAACTTCCTCCCCTTCTCCCAGGAACGAAGGACAAGCGCTTCTGCCATTTGAAGACTATCTTGAATCATGGAAACAAGAGCTGCTTGCACAATGGCAAAGCAGCATAGAGCACATCGATTTCCCATCGATTATGAAACGCATAAAAGAACTGGAACGAATAATTGAAAAAGCCTTTGTCACGAAAGCGCTACGTGAAACACTGGGCAATCAGAAAAAGGCTGCCCGTCTATTAAATATTAGCGTCCGCACCCTGCGCTATTTACTGAATGAAAAAGGAAAGTAATGTACCCGCGCGTCCGTTTTCCATGACGAAGCCAAACGGCCAGGCCGCACGCCGCCCCACCTACTTTCGCGAAAAAATGACGGAGCCTTCCTCATTTTTCAAAGTTTACATGTATCAAAGCGGCTGCGCCGATCATTCCCGCATCTTTTTTCAACAGCGCTGGAACGATCGGAGTATTGCGTGCCGCCGGGTTTAGCGTATGGTTTCTCACATACTTTCGAACCGCTGCAAATAGAGGATCGCACTTCCGCTACACCGCCGCCGATCACGATCCTCTCCGGATCAAACAAATTAATTAAAGCGACGCATCCCATGCCAATATGTGTAAATGCTTCCTCGATTAGAGGTACGATCCGAGGTTCGTTCTTTCGGTAAAGGGCAAACACCTCTTTTGTCGTAAGCTTCGTTCCCATCACCTCGGACGCGCGCCTGGCAATCGCTGTTCCTGATGCAACCCACTCAAAGCAGCCTTTCTGTCCGCAAGCGCATCTTCCCTGTGCCGGATCAATCACGATATGACCGACCTCGCCCGCATTCCCGCGATAGCCGGAAACCAATTTTTTATCGATAACTACACCGGCCCCAATTCCGGTGCTAATGGTCAAATAGATAAAATGCTCGCACCCTTGGGCATTACCTGCCCAATTTTCGGCAAGAGCGGCACAATTTGCGTCATTCTGAAGCAGGACCGGAACCGAAATTTTTCGCTTTAGTTCTTCAACTACGCAAAAATCGTCCCAAGACGGCAAATTCACCGGGCAAATCAACTTACCCTGTTTTGCGTCTAAAGGTCCCGGGGCACCGATGCCAATTCCTGCAACTTGTTCCATTGTTATTCCCTTCTTATCAAGCAGGCGTAAAATATGTTCTGCAATTTGTGCAACCATTTCCGTCGCAAGGATCGATACATTCGTTGGAATTATCGTCGATGCGGCAACACAGCCCTTGGCATCGATGATTCCAATCGCCACTTTCGTTCCTCCGATATCTACTCCAACAGCGAAAGGTTTCACTTTCACCTCCATACCCCCTTGTACCAAAGTTCCAATTCTAGAAATCTCACGACCCGAAAGCCGAAAACGCTGATATAAATAAAAAATATGTACATTTATTCTATACATAGCATTAAACATAGCGATCCCAAGCTTGGAATCCACCATCTCATAATATAAATATAAATATCAAGTGCCGTTAAAATAAATCAATCCTTCCGCCTATCCAACAAAATCAACTTGGCCTGCTAACAAAAAAGGAGTCCTCCCTTAAAGCTCACAGGATTTATCAAAAGGTAGGACTCCTTTTTCATGTTTGATCAGTTTATGCCTGTCACCAAGAAATAACAAGGTCAGAACATGCCGCATGAAGCGCCTTTTCCATTTTTTGCTTGATCCGCTTCAAACCCTGTTCTGATTCGGCTTCCGCTCGCAACACCAAAATCGGTTGAGTGTTGGAACTTCGTATCAATCCCCAGCCGTCTCCGAATAAAACCCTTACTCCGTCGACATCAATAATATCATGCTTCCCGCTGAAATGCCGTTTGACCTGCTCCAGTACCGGCTGCTTTTGCCCTTCCTCACATGGGACTCTCGTTTCAGGGGTAGAAAAATATTGGGGCACATCCGAAAATAAATCAGACAAACGGCGCTCGCTGTGCGACAGAATGCGTAACAATCTTCCCGCCGCATAAAGTGCGTCGTCAAAACCGTAGTACTCGTCACGGAAAAACAAGTGTCCCGACATTTCTCCGGTAAAAGGCGTGTTGATTCTTTTCATCGTCGCTTTAATATGGGAGTGTCCCGTCCGGTGAAAGACCGGCTTCCCTCCCAACCGCTCGATCTCCTCAACCAGCCCCTGGGAACATTTAACTTCCACCAGCGCTTCGCATCCAGGATACTTCGGCAAAATTTCACGCCAAAACAAAATCATGAGCTGATCGCCCCATAATATGTGTCCTTTCTCATCCACCACTCCAAGGCGGTCACCATCGCCGTCAAAAGCGATACCGAGATCCGCCTGTTCTTCCTTTACTTTAGAAATTAAATCCTGCAAATTTTTCGGGTCGACCGGATCGGGATGATGATTCGGAAAGCTCGGGTCAGATTCACAATATAACGGTATGACGTCGCATCCCCAAGCCTTTAACGCCTTCGGCACAAAAGGCGACGGGGTTCCGTTTCCACAGTCAGCAACCACTTTCAATTTTCTCGGCCCCAGCTTGATTTTTTCCCGCAGCATATGTAAATAAGGGGTTTCAATATCGCGTGGTTTCAACAAATTCTTATCCCAATCAAATGAATCCGGTATCGCTTCCGAAGCGTTAAGCTCCTTCATCACCGTCTTCAATTGTTGAATGGCACTTCCGTAAATGGTAGTCTTATCCATCGCAATTTTAAATCCGTTTTCGTCCCCCGGATTATGACTTGCGGTGATAATTACCCCGCACGATATATTAAAATGTTCCAACGCGTAGTAAAACATCGGGGTTGTCACTTCACCAACATCAATCACTTCGCAACCTGACCGATGAAGCCCACTAATTAAAGCACGATGCAATTCCGGTGAAGACGTTCGGTTATCCCTTGCAACTACGGCCTGACTTACTCCTCTTTTTTTCACTTTGTCGCCAAAAGCTCTGCCTAACAGATACGCGAACCGCTGATCAATATCCGCTCCCGCTTTTCCTCTTATGTCATATTCCCTAAAAACGTGAGCGGGCATCACAGCATTCTCAGACACAACAGACATTTGCCTCAACCTCCAATTTCAAAATGGAATAGTTGGCCTCCGTTAGCAAGTACGCGATCGTCGATTCAGCACCTTGATTTCCATTGATTCCTTTCGGTGTTAAACCGTCATGGCAGCTACCTTCCTGGAAATTAACCAGCGGCGTTTGCCAGTCATTATTTCCGTAAAACCAAGAACGGCATTTGTTAAGCACTTCCCAATATATAAGATCTCCCAGTACCCGATACGCCTGCGCTGAGGCTAGCGCCAATTTCATCACTTCGATCGGCTGTTGATCCCACTTGCTTCTCGTCTCTTCCGTACACCAGCCCCTGTTCCCAATGGGTCTGATCCACCCCTGAGGCGCGGTCATTTTCTCAATCAAAAAATCAAGGCTTTCTTTGGCGATCTGGCGTGTTTCCTGTTTTTCCGTGACGTTATAAGCATGAAGCATCGCCCACGGAAAAACACCATTACTGTAGGTCATCACCGGTTCAAACCAATGCCATCCAGCCCGGGCGTGACAGCGATAAAGTTCCGTTAATTTATTTTCAAAAAGTCTTACACGGGAGCGTAAAACGGATTCCATTCCCGCCCCCCAGCGCTCCAGCGTTTCCTTAATTTTGGTGAGATTACCTGCCAGTAAGCTGCATGCTGCGAGCGCATAAGCCCATCCACGGGGATAAGCCATCTGGGCGCATGGTTCCATTCCTTTATCGAATATCTGTTCAGCTGCAAGCAAGCGATCTTGATCATGCCTTAATTTGACGATCGTAATCGCACTTGCCCAAAGCGCTCGCCCAAGACAATCGTCGGAAGGACGTTCTGGTTCCGGTGTCCGATCATATGCGAAGTTATTATGAAAATGGCCGTCCTCACGCTGTGCCCATAACAGGAAAGCCAGGTACCGGTCAATAAGATGAAAAAGCTTTTCTTTTTGCGACTCGTTGGGGATTAACGAATAATAATGAAGCCACTCGAGACAAACCCACAACGCCCTCGCATTATCGTCGGTTGTATACCCCTCTTTGCGCCGGGGAATCATTCCTAAGCTATGCTCCAACAGCCCCGTGTCATCCGTCATCCGTTCCAGATGGCGAAAACTAACTGTATAAGGATACAATTTCTTTCACCTCTCTTTGCCCTTCTCCCCGAGGTGAAAGCGTCTGAGCCGTTTGCGCGACCCGGGCAAAAAGGCGGGCGTATTCCGCTCCCACATGCGGCCAGTGCATCGTTCGCCCGATTTGCTCCATCCTTTTTTCCCATTGTCTTAATTCGTCTGGATTGGAAAGAAGCCGGATCAGTTTTTGCGCCCAGGCGGTGTAATCTTTGTACGGAACCAACAATTCTTCATAACCTCGTAACAGGTCTTGCGCATACGTGTAAGGAGTTGTCACTACAGGTCGTCCCAATCCTACGGCATAGGCGAGCGTTCCGCTCGTAATCTGCTGCATTCCCGGATAAGGAGTGACATAGAGATCGCATGCCGTTATATACTTCACCAAGTCCTCTTCCGCTACATACCGATCGATCATCAGCACGTGTTGCTCTAACCCTTTTTCGCGGATCAGTTCCTGCAACTCTTGCCGATACGATTCGCCTTCCCGTTTCTTTACCTCAGGATGTGTTTGACCAACAATGACATACAGTATATCAGGCACCACTTTTACAACCATTGATAATGTGTGCAGGAGCATTTCAATTCCTTTTCCCCTGCTTAGAAGTCCGAACGTAAGCAAAACCTTTCGGCCTGTCCATTGCAGTTGCTCCCTGAACTGCTCCCTTTTTTCGGGTTCCGGAACCGGAGTGCCATGTGGAATAAAAACAATTTTGTCTTCCGGTATCGAAAAAGCGTCCACTAAATATGGAATCGCCTTTCGATTCATTACGACAATACGGTCGCTTCTTTGCGCGATCACTTGTTGAATGGAACGATAGGGTTCTTCCGGCTTTTGAAAAACCGTATGAAAAGTAGTAACGAGCGGCTTCTTTACGTTTTCAATAAATTCAAGAATATACTCGCCCGCATGACCGCCGAAAATACCGAATTCATGCTGCAGCGAGACGAGCGAAACATGACTGTTGTTAATTTTTCTGGCCATTTTGGTATACGCTTCTTTTTTATCACGCAACAAAGGCCAAAGAGCTGGATCAGGCTCTTGGTACATCGATTGTTCCTTAGATCCGATCATAACGATAACCGGATCTAACCCTTTCCATCCTTTTGCCGCCTTCACGTTTTGCCTTAGATGGTGGGTATACGTTGCCAAACCGCATCTTTTTGGAATATACGTACTTACATAGGCTATACCGTTCATCCTTGTAATCCACCTGCCCATCGATTCATTACGGCCTCATAAAGAATATGCTTGGAACCTAACTCCAGGTCGTAGCCAAAAATGCAGTTCTTCAACTGTGTAGCATTGTGAACCCTGCATCTGTTCCACATAATCGTTTCCGAGCAGCGGACGTTTTGCCCGATTTCACAGTGGTCCCCTATGACCGCATAAGGCCCGATCACGCTGCGATCACCAATTTTCACACGATTTCCAATAAGCACCGGCGGAACAAACAACACCCCTGACCCAATTTTCGTATTTTCACCGATCCAGATGCCATTTTCTTCTTCCTTTCCTCCCAAAGGAAGCCTGAACTTTCGCTCCAATAGGTCCCAGTGAACCTTACGGTAGCGTTCTTTCGTTCCCATATCGAGCCAATAACCATCAATGACTTTACCGTAGACTCTCATTCCCTTTTCGATCAATAGCGGAAACGTCTCTCTTTCGATCGATACCTCTTCCCCTTTCGGAATCCACTCCAACACCGTTTTTTCCATTACATAAATACCGGCATTGATGCGGTTGGAAGGAGCCTCTTCTTTACTCGGTTTCTCCACAAAACGGACAATTTGCCCAAACGGATCCTGCTCGACCACGCCGTACTGCGAAGGATCTTTAACCTCAGTCAATCCGATCGTGACCGCTCCTCCGTGTTCCAGATGAAAATCCAGCAAAGGCTGGATAGCCACTTGATGAACAATATCGGCATTCACAACAAGGAAACGATCATCTAAAAACTCCTGTGCATTTTTGATCGCGCCCGCCGTACCAAGCAACGTTTCTTCGACTGCGTATTGAATGCGCACACCTAATGAAGTTCCGTCACCTAAATAATCACGAATCATCTCTGGATAGTGCTTCACCGCGATCACAAAATCAGCAATTCCTTCGCTCTTCAAATGCAGTATGAGATGCTCTAACCACGGCCGATTTCCGATCAGCGCCATCGGTTTCGGCAAATTCTCCGTCAACGGTCTTAGACGCGTTCCCAATCCGCCAGCCAACAGCAATGCTTTCATCTACATCATCTCCTACATAATGTTATAAAGTTTAAAAATAGCAGAAAATGCAAGAAGAAAGACTTTACATGGAAGCTGGTTCATCTGATAAATTTAGCAACAATGGGAATCTAACAATAAAGTATGTACGTTCAAACGAGAACAAAGAGAAAACCTTACCACTGTTTATGAAATTTTCTCTCACGCAACTTATTAGCACTCATATAAAACGGCTGCTAACAATAATATAAAAATCATTCGTATTCTTTACAACGGCGATCAATGTTAATGTTTGACTATTTTCTGTCGATTCCTTGCAAAATCATTTATTTTTTTCTTGAAATATAAATTTTTTTCTTGTTTACGCCTGCTTAGTTTTCCATTGAATACGATTCATTTTTTTTTTGCATGTCAGCAAGAGAAAAAAGAAACAAATCCATTTTTTTTGCAAAAAATAAGCCTTATTTGTGCTTCATTTTCTTTTTTCGTTGTTGAATTGATTGAATAAACATACTAGATATAAAAATATAAATACCTTTCCTCTCCTAAATTCCAATACATGGTAGGAAAAACCGCCTTAATGCTCGCATTAGGCTGTTTTGCTTCATCTTTCTAATCCTGACTGTTGAATTTTTCAAAAATCCATCGGTAGGGTGATGAAACATGAAGGCATATCCTGTCAAGTTCTTTCCTATTCCACAAGAACGAATTTGGGGTGGAAACCAATTAAAAGAGTGGTTTGATGTACGCACTTCAAAGCCTATTGGGGAATACTGGGTGTTATCCAGTCATCCCAATGCAATGAGCGTTGTCATGAACGGACCTCTTTCCGGAAAAACACTCGTTCAATTAACGGAAGAATTTCCCCAGGACTATTTAGGCCATTCTCCACAGGATCGTTTTCCCCTGCTTATTAAATTCATTGAGGCCCGTGAAGATTTATCCGTCCAAATCCATCCGAACGATTGCTACGCGAAGGAAGTCGAAAGTGACTTTGGAAAAACCGAGGCATGGTACATCCTGGAACATAAACCGAATGCGAAAATCGTGTACGGTCATACGTTCAAGAATAAGGAAGAATATCTACGGGCTATTGCAGAGAAACAAGTTCCCTATTTTTTGCAAACGAAAGAGATTACAAAAGACGAGCTGATTTTCGTCCCTGCGCAAACTCTTCATGCTTTACTATCCGGAACCATTTTGATCGAAATTCAACAAACGTCTGATATTACATATCGTGTATACGATTGGGAGCGCGTGGACAAAAACGGAAAAAGCCGAGAGCTACATATTGATAAAGCGGCAGATGTGATGATTTACGATAACTCCAATCCGCTGGCAACACAATCGAACCAGGAGCGCTTTTTTATCTCGAAGACATCTACTATGAAACATGAACATCTACTGACATGCCCTTATTTTTCGATCGAGAAACTTTTGATTAAAAATGGGGGATGTGACCTATCACTCGGAAAAAAAGGGAATCCAGACATACTGATCGTGGCGGAAGGAAGCGGTGTGCTCGAAACCGATACGAACAGCGAGAATTTGGAACTAAGACGCGGCGACACGATTTTGATTCCGAGTACGTGTAACGGCTATCACATCCACACAAAGGAACAATTATCTCTTCTCAGAACATTCTATTAAGTTATCCACGGCTACCATCTTCGTATCCTCATTATTTACCTTCGCGCACCACGACCACTTCCAGGCCGAATGTCGCTGTGGTGATCATTTCAACTTTGCTTATATACAAGCTCTTTATGTTATAATAAAGTAAATTTAGAAAAATCAAAATGATAGGAGATATGGTAGTGAAAACAAATCATATTGTAAATCTCGGTGACAATATATACCAGATTGAACTTGTGGATCGCATGCAGCAAGGTCGTTCAACCGGCTACTTTATTGACAGCGAGCAAAAAACGGTCGTAGAAATGGGCGCAAGCGTTTCCGTTCCACGTGTGCTCGCCGCGCTTGAAGAGCTGGGTGTGGCCCCCGCACAAATTACATACGTTATCGTAACGCATATTCATCTTGACCATGCGGGAGGAGCCGGACTATTGCTCGAAAAACTGCCAAACGCCAAGCTGGTGGTTCACCCGCGCGGCGCGAAACATATGATGAACCCTGCGAAATTAATTGCAGGCGCGAAACAAGTGTATGGCGACGATTTTGACCGCCTGTTTACCCCGATCATACCTATTGCAAAAGAGCGAATGATGATCGCGGAAGACGGAATGGAGCTTGCCATCGACGATAATCGTACGCTCGTATTTTATGACAGTCCGGGGCATGCATACCACCATTTTGTAGTGTACGATCCGGTAAGTAAAGGATTGTTCAGCGGTGACGCCATCGGCATCAGCTTTCCTTGGTTAAAAGAAACATTCGGTGTTGACTTCTATACGCCAAGCTCGTCGCCCACACAATTTGACCCGGAAGCAATGAGCGCCACGTTGCGCCGCTTCGCCAACCTGGATGTAGAACAAATATATATGACTCATTATGGCCGTCATGCGGACGCGCAACGCATCATTGCGGAAAATATCGAACGGACAAATATGTATGCCCGCATCGCCGAAGAGGCATATGCGGAACATGCGACCTGGGAGCATGTGGCTGAGCGTTTACGCCGCTACTTCCATAACGAATTAGTCAAAATGGGCGTACCGGAAAACGATCCAATTCTAAAAACATTCGAGTTCGATATCCAGATGAACGCAAAAGGTATGTTCCATTATATGGAGACCAAAGTACGCTCCCAAAAGTAAGCAGATGAGAAAAGCCCGCATCCAAATTTTCGGATGCAGGCTCTTTTGTTTTTCTCTTGGCGCAGCTGTTTATTTCGTAGCGCGACCCATGCTGCGCAAAATAAAGCTAACTACAAACGCCACGATAATTGCGCCGATAACCGCCGGAATGATCGCAAACCCGCCAATAACCGGCCCCCAGTTACCAAACAGCGCTGAACCAATCCAGGCGCCGACAAAACCCGCGATAATGTTACCGATAACTCCCCCCGGGATGTCACGTCCGGCAATTAGGCTTGCCAACCAGCCGATAATCCCGCCTACAATCAAAGACCAGAGAAATGCCATATGTGTGTCCTCCTTTTTCCTATAGCTTTCTACCGTGGTATCGTTAGTATTCACCTAGATCTTAAAATCGTAACATACATATAGTGGAAAACATATTATTTCTAAATCTCAAAAATTTTATCATTTTTTTCATTCGGTAATCCCTTCATGGGACCGACAATACGTCTTTCAGCCAATGGCATGCCTCACTGATCGTTCCATAATGAGCTGCCTTTGGAAAGTGGTGCCCATACTGCGGATAATACCAAGCCGTAAACGGCTTGCCGAGGCGCTCAAGCCGTTCTATCATGTAGCGCGCATGACGGGGACTTACCTGTTCGTCTTTTCCTCCCTGAATAAAAAGGACAGGACATGTGATGTCTTCAGCCCGGTACAGCGCTGAACGTTCCATATAGGCGCGCGCGTCCTTAACCGGATGACCGACCACTCGTCTGAGCATCCGGCGTAAATCTGCGCGCTCTTCGTATGTAAGATGCAAATCGACCACCCCTCCCCAGGAAACGACGGCACGCACAAAGTTCATCTCCGCCGCGGCGAGAAACGCGCCCATCGCGCCCCGGGAAAAACCGATAACCGCGAGGCGCTTTTTGTCCACCCACGACAAATGTGCAAGCAAATCAAACGCGCCATACACATCCTCGCGGTCCGCGCCGCCGAATTCATCATGTCCTTCCCCGCCCTCATTCCCGCGATAAGAAGGGGCGCATACGACAAAGCCGCAAGCTGCCATATGCTCAATCCATGTGATTTGTACCATACCGACCCGGCGAATTCCTCCACGACAGTATACAAGCCCCGGATATATGTCAGGCGCCTTTGGGCGGGCTAAATATCCGGCCACAACCGCATCACCCGACTTGTACAGAATGTGGTAGACGCTTACATCGGGCAAGGACGAAGGCAGAGCGATGCGGGAAATCAACATAAAAATCCCTCCTTCTGCTAAAAAATGGCGCCAAATAGGCTGTTGCCGAATAATATATCATGAAAAAAATAAGGAGTGGATGCTTTCTGGATATTTATGTTGTAAAACCAGGCGACTCGCTCTGGTCTATCGGCCAAGCATACGGCGTCGATCCGGCGGAAATTGCGCTCGTTAATGAGTGGAGAACACCAGATCGTCTCGTCGTCGGCCAGACGCTTGTCATTCCAACCAGGGTCAGACGACATACGGTTAGGCCCGGCGACTCGCTCTGGTCCATCGCCAACCGCTATGGGGTCAGCGTAGACGCGCTGCTGACGCTCAATCCGCTGCCGCCGCCCTACGTTCTCACGCCTGGTCAAGTGTTGCTTATCCCTTCCGTAAGCAAAAAATACGGAACAATCGGAACAAATGGCTACATTGAGCCGCGTGCTCCGAACCGTGACGTCCCGATTGTCCGGCAAACAGCGCCGCACCTTACATATCTGTCCGTTTTTAGCTATCATGTAAGGTCCGACGCTTCGCTGGAGCCGATAAACGACACGTCCGTAATCCAAGCTGCGCTGCAAAATAATGTGGCGCCGATGATGGTCATTACGAACTTTGCAGAGGGAAACTTCAGAGCAGAGATTACAAGCGCCATTTTTACCAATCGCACACTGGAAAACCGCCTATTTAACAACGTGCTGCGGGTCGCGAAGGAAAAAGGCTACCGCGCCATCAACGTGGACTTCGAACGGATTTATCCAGAGCAACGAAATTTATACAATGCGTTTCTAGAACGCCTGACCGCGTTTATGCATAACAACGGCCTGCTCGTGTCCACCGCGCTCGCCCCGAAATCGTCCGATCTCAAAACAGGCGAATGGCATGGTGCACATGATTACGCCGCCCACGGCCGCATCGTCGATTTCGTGATCATTATGACATATGAATGGGGATGGAGTGGAGGCCCACTCCGTCGCATAAGCATTCATAAATAAAAAATGGAACGATCTTACGTCCACATCCTATACCACCCTACATAAATTTTACGCTTATTTCTCCTTTTCTCCATCTCCTTCCTCCCTCCGCTCCTCTTGCTTCGCAGCGGCGACGCGCTGCGGCAATCCGGTCCGTAGCAAAAATTCAAAAAACTCCCATACCGCCTACTCGCCGAGTACACTTTTTTCATCTTTTATCCACATTATACCGCTCCCTCCCTGCTTTACTGTATGCGAGCACAAAGAGGGGACGGCCTTTTTCTTATGTGAAGTAATGAAAAGATTTTGCTCATTATTTGTAAAAAATAAACGCGCGAAAAAACACTTTCACATCATTAGTGAAAGTGTTTTTTTTCGCGCAATTGCCCGGAATACGAACCCGGCTTTCGATAGCGGGAAAGCGGGGACAACACATTCGTGTACGACAAGGAATACAACAGAAGCGCGCTCCAAATCAGCGAAAAACTGACCAAATGAACAAAAGTAAAAGCTTCTTTAAACACAAACACCCCAATTAACAAGCTAATCGTAGGCGATACATATTGAATAAAGCCGATCGTTGACAGCGGCACGACACGCGCACCCTTGGCAAACCAAAGCAGCGGCAGCGCCGTCACAACGCCCGTGCCAACCAACATCAGCAGCGTAAGGCTGGAACCATATCCAAGCGCTCCGCTTCCCCGCGTTTCCAGCAACAGAATATACATAAGCGCAAGCGGAGCCATAAAGGCGGTTTCAAGGACTAGACCAACCAGCGCCTCCGTCTGCGCCTTTTTCTTCACAAGGCCATACAGCGCAAAGGTAGTCGCCAGCGCGACAGCAATCCATGGAATTCTGCCGTGCTGCACCGTCAAAATCGCCACACCAACGCTCGCGAGCGCCAGCGCAGTTATCTGCCATCCTGTCAGGCGTTCGCGCAGCACCAGCACACCGAGCACCACATTAAGCAACGGATTAATATAATATCCCAGACTTGCTTCAACTACATGCCCGTTGTTAACCCCCCATATATAAACAAACCAGTTCGCGCTAATTAAAACGGAACTGAAAAAAGCAAACAGAAGGTTATTTCTGTTCTTAAACGCAGTTGCAAATACATTCCAGCGCCGATAGAAAAACAAAAGAAAGACGACAAATACGAAAGACCAGAAAATTCGATGCGCCAAAATCTCAAAAGCAGGAATATCATCAAGATACTTCCAATAAAGCGGCAACAATCCCCACACAACATATGCAATAACGATGTAGGCGACACCGGCCGCTTTTTCTCTCTCTTCTTCCTCATGTTTCATTATATTCCCCCTCCCTGTATTTTATTTCATTCCTCCTGGTACAATCTTATCTTTTCATTATAGAACAATAAAGTAAAAATTTACAAATAGAAATATAAAGGCCGTTTGCAACTTCATCAGGTATGGCTCCTATGTGGAGGATGTTGGTACTTACTTGATATTCTTACAGTTACGCATAGGAAAGAAATTATGTATCCCATAACTTTGCATATGTAAACATGAAAAAAGTTAAATTCAGATAAGTCGTTTTTCTTCAAATTGAAATTCTCGATTCAGTGAATGATTCAGACCGTTTCGTGAAAATATATATATTGACTGTTTTATCCAAAGGGAGGTTCATATGAGCACATTATACGAAAGGCTTGGCGGCGAAGAGACAATTGCTAAAGTGGTGGACTACTTCTATGATTTAGTTTTAGCAGATGATACCGTGAACCATTTTTTCAAAAACACGGACATGGAAAAGCAGCGCCGACATCAAACGAAGTTTATTAGCTTCGCATTAGGCGGACCCAATCAATACACTGGTGGGTCTATGGCAAAGGTGCACGAAGGAATGAATATACAGCCTGCTCACTTCGATGCTATCGTTAGACATCTTCGTGATGCTCTTGCACATTTTGGTGTTGATGAAGATGATATAGCCCAAGCATTAGAAAAGGTGGAAACCTTACGAGAAGATATTATATATAAATAGTATCTCATTCTTTTATAAATACAAAGCCCTACCACCCAATAAAGGGTAGTAGGGTATTTTCGCAAACATTTCGAGAAAATGCTCGATATGGTCAGCTATTCACGGTCTTCCTACCTGACGCCTTCCTCACCTCGTCAGCCAGCTCACCAAGCTCTTTCATATCCTTACGCAGCGCCTCTGCTGCTCTGTGGTACTCGTCCAGCTTCTGCTGACACTTGTCCGGCTTCGCGTTTTCTTCTTGCCACATTTTCTGATATTGCTTCATTTGTTCATCCTTCTCTTTCCATTCTGCTTGGATGAGGGCGATGATTTTGTCTGCTTTCGCTACGGGAATCATGTATGGATGATGATACGGACTGGTTTCTCCTGCGCTATCTGGCTGAATACCGTACGCGCTAGCTTTTTCCTCACTCCTTATCGAAGAATGTAGCAGGAGGTGATACTTTGGCTACGTATATCGTGAATGTCTACAAGAGAGAGGTTCATGTCAGCGCAAATATTACATCCAAGTGCAACATCGAGAAAATGCGAGACAATCACCACGTTGATACGGACGTGGACGATTGGTCAGTAGGATATAATCCTTTTAAACGCTGTCCGTATTGCTACATAGAAACGAATATCGCGCAGGAAGCATAGGGGTGGCAGCCCCTCTTTTTTATGCGTTTTATCTCTAAGATAAAACAAAAAGCACCGGAATTATCCGATGCCTTTTCGCAATTATGCACATTTATTCTTCATGTTGTTTTAGAAATTAAATTCCTACAGGTAGAATAACCAGTTTGTATTTTTCGCTATCCTTTACTCTTTCTAATTTTGCAAACCCTCTATTCTCAAGATATTTATACGATAACAACTCTGCCCCGGCAGCTACATTGACTGTAGCAGTTTTTTCCCTATATATAATGATAATTCCTTTTTAAATACTCGAAATTATGTAGTGATTTATTATCAGGCTTTAAGCTGTATATATGCTTACCGTAATTTATTTTGTTACATTTTAGGCTCAATAACAATTTCAACACGTCGATTTTTTTGCCGGTTTTCTTCAGTATCATTAGGCGCAATGGGTTGGCTTTCGCCATACCCTTTTGTTCTTATATGAAGGTTCTCTTCTTCATAGGTTTCCTTTAAATAATTGCTAACCTCTTTTGCCCTTCGTTCAGAAAGTGATTTATTATATGCCTCCTCACCTATGTTATCAGTATGCCCATTTATTTCTATTTTTGCTCCTTCGTACTTTTTAAAAACTTCACCTATCTCATTTAATACAACTTTTGCTGATGGCTTTAATTCACTCTTATCAAAGTCAAAGAGAACGGTATCAGGAATTCGAATTTTAATTTGTTTATTATCAGATGTTACAGAGAGATCAGGTGCCTTTAATTTTGGTACATCAAACTTAGGGGCTTCTAGTTTAGGAACTTCTAGTTTAGGGGCTTCTAGTTTAGGAGCTTCTAGTTTAGGAGCATTTATTTCTGGTACAGATGTTTGTTGCTCCTTTTCCGCACATGCAGAAAGCAACAAAAAAGAAAGTAAAAATAAAAACATTACATTTTTATGGTTTAACACTTTTTACTCCTCCCTTTGCTAATAGAAGTTTCCTTAATAATAACAAATAAAAGATAAAAAGTTACTTTTTATTCCTTTTTTATCTAATGTGTTACTATTGGCCATTTAATTTAATATGGTTTTTAGTAATACGGATAAGGTTCCAAAATAAAATCGATACAACTTACACACCTCCATATGTTTTCTACCAAAGAAAAAAGCGTAACTATTGGCTACGCTTTTTTGGTTATTAGATTAAGACTCCACCTACTGTCATCCCTTCGACTTCTATCATGTCGGCATGTGACTCGCTAGTAACGTCCTTTAGCTCACGCTCATCCTTATCTTCTACAACAGCCTTCTGCATTTCGACAGATAAGATGCCCCACTTAGACAAAAGGGATTTAAGCACAGTTTTCATGGCCATAGCATCCCAATCGTTTTTCCACCCAAAATCCGATTTACTGAATCTTTTCCTATGCTTTTCAACCTGTTCTTTCGTCCAGTAGACGGTTTTTCTAAATCCGTTTAACAGTTCGAAATAAGCTGCATATCCGATTACGACATCCGAGGCTCGTGATTCAAAATCAATGTCGATTTCTTCAGTAAGAGGATTCCACTTTTTAAGTTCACCTTCGTAGAGGGAGTCACATTGATATACCGATATTGAGCAGACCGCAAGGCCAATTGAATGTATCCTTTGTACCCCAGATGAAATTGTGCTTTGTTTCCGTAAGGGATAATCCAGGCATACCCTAAATTTTTGTCAATCGGCAAATCCAATGTAGCAGCAACGATTGCAGAAGAAACAATGCTCATCGATTCGCATTTTTGCAATGATGTTTCACTGTTATATAAATTGATAATGGATGTGATGTATTATGGTTTTCCATTCGGCGACGAGTATTTGCTTGCATCGTTTTGCCTCCTATTTGATTTTCAAAGAGCGTTCGTGATAAGATTTAAGTAACCGATTATCAAAGTGATTATGACCTGTTGCCGCAGGTCATTTTTGATTACCCTGCAACCTTTTGGATTGCAAAATCAGCAATGTACTCCCTGATGCAATCGCGTCTGTCATGCAACAAACCTTCATCTGTCCCCCAAACCAGTTCTTCTTCATAGACTCCACCGCCGCAAGTGATGCATTCACCAACGACTCGCGCTTCTTTTGGGTCTGGAAGACCTTGAGAAAACCTGTCTAAGTTCGTCATATTCTAACCCCCTTTCGTGCCAGCGCCCCTACCCCTACACTGGCGTTGCAGCCCTTTAGCTGCGCCTATGTAGTTCTTGTTGTGGTGGCCCCCTGTCGAACTTACACCGACTGTAGGCTTGTCCTATGGGCTAAAAAGTCAGGGCATCGCCCTGTAAGATAGTAAAGGTTGGAAGGCAAAGGGCTTATGTCTTTACTTCATAGCTCATCCCTCCTTTCGGAAGTGCTGTAGGAGCCAGGCAGAGAGAAAAGATGTGGTTAAGAGGTGGAATTCCCGGCCCCTACAGCAAGCCCGAGCTTGCCGTACACACGAACGTGTGTTATGATTTTTGTGACCATTTCTGCTAAGCTGTTTGAGTGTTCCCGCACTCGGCAGCTTTTTTCATGTAATAAAGTGACAAATCATGATAGCGCCGCAGATTCAATTTGTGATATGACCATGCTGCTAGATATCCTTTCTCTTCCCCTGCTGCTTTATATGCCTCAGCCAACTTCAAGAACTCATCAGCTTCTTTCTTGGCTTCTTGCATTTCTAGTTTGATTCGATTCAGTTCCAGACGATGTTGATAGGCTTCGTTTTGTTCGGCATCCATCAAGCTCATATCGTAGTCAGCCGTCCGTTCTAGCACTTCCTGTATACGTATATTCCAGCTCATCGCAACACCCTCCTAACTTCCTGCCCCCATTCTTCTACCGTCTCCATTTGTGCTATTAAGCGTCCGTGGCGCCACTCCGATTTCTTCAGATGCAACCTCGATGCTAAGTCCGGCGCAATTTCTACACTCTCGGTACATGGCTCCCCCCCCTTTCGATAGGATAATAAAAGTAGAAGCCAACTATCTCCTTTCACCACCTTTCACCCGCCGGGCGTTTCCCAGTAGTCGATGAGCAGCTTCGATCAGTCGTGCCAGCTCTTGTTGCTTTTGCTCCGGCGTGCGCTGTGCAAAAACCCGATCGATGCCGCGACTGATTTCTTCGCTTTCTTTGCGAAGTTCTTCGGCTTGGTGGTTCATGCACTGACCTCCTTTCCTTCGTTTAAAGGCTTGTCCCGAAGAAAAATTCCGGGATTCACCCGGTAGTAGGCGTAGTGGGCTTGGACTTCTCTTGCTGTTTGGCTCTTTCTTCTGCTTCAGCTGCCAATACACGCTCGGGGATACCCGAGTTTGCAAGATAGTCAAAGTACTGCTTAAAAAGTTCTTCTGGAGGTGTGTTGAAAATGATGATCGTCTTGGATTGCTTCATATCCTCCCCTCCCTTCTTGCTTAAAGATATGGTGTAGGACAACGAGGACTGCCCTGTGATTTAAACTTATTAATTTGTAAGATTTTCCTCTCTCCCTGTCGAATTATGGTATTCGGAAGAACTAGGATTTTGGCAAGTTTGAGTTCTTCCGATAGCGGCTTCCAACTTCTCAACTCGAGCTTCCAGCTCAGCGAGACGTTGCTCAGTCGTTTTCAAGGTTTCACCTCCTTAGGCTGTTTGTTTCATCATCCAGCAGTTCGGCGACCATTATGCCGAGAGCTTTGGCGATGCGTCTTAAAACTGGTATTGACGGAATGGTTTTACCAGTTTCAATTTCACTCAGGTATGCTTGAGCGATTCCAGCTTTATCAGCAAGTTCATTTTGAGTCATGTCTTTGCTGTTTCTCACCATTCTGACTTTCTTCATCGCTGTCAGCCTCTTTTCACTTTCTATTATATCGTTTTCAGCGATATAAAAAGAAAAAAGATAGTTATTTACGATATTTTTTATTCAGTTTTTCTGTTTTTATATAGTTGTCAGCTATATAATGATAGGTGGGTGATTATTTTGGATATTGGACAAAGAGTTAAAGACTTACGAACTTTAAAAGGTATGAAGGTAGTTGAACTTGCAAAAAAAGCTCATATTTCACAACCTTATTTAAGCGATATAGAAAAAGGCAGAACCACACCATCTATTGATAAGCTGACATCAATTTGCGAAGCACTGGATGTAACGTTGGGGGAATTTTTTGGATATACCCCCAACCTGCCCCCCGACCTCCTGCAACTCATCGAGACTGCCAAGAAACTCACACCAAAGGAACGGAAAGCGTTAACCACATTTCTACAAACTTTGAAAGGATGATCTCTTATGGATGAAACAAAAGTTTTACTGAACAAAATTATCGAACGTTTGGACGTACAAAGCGCCACGCTCGAACAACTTAAGATGGATGTAGCGCACATACAAGGTGATGTAACAGAACTAAAAGAGACACTACAAAAACACGATGATTTACTTGCTCGCCTTATTGAAGGGCAAGAACGCCAAGACAAAATCCTTGAATCGCTTGCTCTTCGCTCCCTGGAACAAGAAACCGAACTGCGCGAACTCAAGCGTATCAAGTAGCTATCATCTATTTGGTGACTTCCTTCCCTAGTTCAGCAAGATGCTGCTCGATGTTCATGCTCTCACCTTCTTTCAGGCTGATTTAGAGTTGTTTTTATTACCTTTTGGTAATGAAAATGTATAAGAAAATGCCTGTTCAAAGGTTATATTTTCACAATTTCTTAGGACACAGACAATAAACTTGCTACCAGGATTATGCTTACCATTAAGTATGCGATTTACGGTACGATGCGCTCCCCCGATTACTGTTGCAAAATCACTCTCTGATAACTCTTTTTCAGCAAGGTATTTTCTAAAAAACTCAATATTCGCCTTGATAATTTAGAAAAACAGAATAATTAACAGCTAGAATTGATGGCGACTTCCCTTGCTTTTTATTAAGAAGTCGTTTTTATTTACACCTTTGGGATGGAAAAATAAAACATTTCTGGAGGGGTTTACATATGGGGATTGAACATCAGGTGAATTGGTTGTTTGGATATTAAAGAACATTCTTTGGATAGGTGGATTCGGAGCAGCTATATATGGTGCATATCTTTGGTATCGGAATAAACAAAAAGGAATCAAATCTATAATTCCGTTACATTTGATTATATGGGGCTCATTATTGGCCGCTTCCTAGCCCATATTTAAAGATTTTTGGTTAGCACTATTCTCATTTACATTATTACTATTTCTATGGTCTATTCTTATGACGTGTTTTCATATGTTCAAAAAGAATCCAGCATAGAAGTTCAAAACGGCGGATCTGTTGAAATGTTTGATAATGAAGGGGAATCAGCCGAAGTTATTGCCGGGGGATAAGCCACCCTCAGGCTCTCTTTTTCGTCATAAAATAGAACATATATTCCTGTTATTAGCAAGTTTATCCACAATATTCACAGGAGGGATAGCATTGCGTACAGCGCTATATATAAGGGTCTCGACAGATGAACAAGCCAAAGAAGGATTCTCAATACCGGCTCAGAAGGAACGGCTGACTCAATACGTTCAATCACAGAACTGGGACATATTCGACCATTACATCGAAGAAGGTGTATCAGCAAAGGACACAAACCGCCCGGAGCTGCAACGCATGATGAGGGATATCAGGAACAAGAAAGTGGATATCGTTCTTGTCTACCGACTTGATCGTCTTACCCGATCTGTACTCGATCTCTATAAGCTGCTTCAGGAATTTGAAAAATATGAGGTAAAGTTTAAGTCAGCCACCGAGGTATACGATACAACAAGTGCCATAGGACGTTTATTTTTGACTCTTGTAGCTGCGTTAGCCCAATGGGAAAGAGAGAACCTGGCCGAGAGAGTGCGCTTCGGTATGGAGCAAATGGTGCGCCAAGAACGTCGTCCTGGTGGCCCTCCCCCATTTGGATTTGAACTGGTTGACCAAAAGCTTGTTATAAACGAAAAAGAAGCTTCTGTTGTGCGCTTTATCTATGACCGTTACCTGCAAGGGGCTGGTATGGCTTCCATTGCTGTAGAATGCAATCAACTAGGCTATCGAACAAAAAAAGGAAATGAGTTCAAACGCACAGCAATTTTTGATATTTTAAACAACCCTGCCTATTACGGCGCTCTGCGGTGGAATTACAAAGAATACGGAAATGGTGCTAAACTAAATGCTCCCGAAGACTGGATTTTACTTGAAGGGGTCTATCCGGCTATCATCGAAAAAGAAACATTCGAACATGCCCAGCTCATCATGCAACGAAAACGCCCGATGCATCCCCGTCAGATTGCCTCAACGTATGTTTTCTCCGGGCTTCTCCGCTGCGCTCGATGTGGAAGCTCTATGGTAGGTCATACGATTCGTAAAAAAAGTGGATATACGATTCGGCAATATTTATGTCAGAACGTAAAGTTCAAAAAATGCGACTGTCCCGCTCTAACCGACTACCTTGTTGAAGAGGCATTTGCAGAGAAGTTAGATGAAATCACCGACTCCTATTCGACTGTTGCCAAAACAACTCGAAAATCATCACACAAAAAAGAACGCTCCGAACATGATCGGCTAGAAGCTGAATTAAAGAAAATGAATGAACGACGTAAGCGACTACAAATTGCATTCTCTGAAGGATTAATCGAAATTGAAGAATTACGTGAGAGGATCGGGGAGCTACGCGAGCAAGAATCCAACATCAAGAAGAAATTTGAATCCTACACCGTTCAAAAAAAGTCACTATCTCAGGAAGAATTGATTGAGATTATTACGAACACCAGGCGCTTATGGCCATATGCCAGTCCAGAAGAGAAAAAGCATATGGTATACTTACTTGTGAAGCGAATGGTTGTAGACTTACCCGATGAACAGCGCAAAAACCGCAAGAATAAGAAAGTACAGATTGTGCAACTGGAATTTAACTGAACAGTCAAGAAGCCCCCACTTCAAGCGATAACTAAGTGGTGGATAGTTCACCTAACACAGAGCTAGAAATGCCTATGTTATGGAGCAGAGGCCCGCCACTTCCCGTTTCACCGATTGGCGAAGTTGAAAAAGTACTCCGGTTTGCCGTATCGCAAATTCCACCGAAAAAAATTATGATGGGCGTGAATTTATATGGCTACGACTGGACGCTACCGTATATGCCAGGAGGGGGCTGGGCGCGCAGTGTTAGCCCGCAACAAGCGCTAGAAATCGCACTCGCAAACAACGCCGCCATTCAGTATGACCAAAAAGCGCAAGCTCCATTCTTCCGTTACCGTGATACCCGCGGCAGAAACCATATCGTCTGGTTCGAAGACGCGCGCAGCATACAAGCACGCTATAAACTTGTAAGCCGCTTCGGCCTGCGCGGCGTCAGCTATTGGGTGCTCGGCAACGAATTCCCGCAAAACTGGCTGGTGCTCGAAGATATGTTTGTGATTAGAAAGTTGTAAAGACCTTCATAAGAAAAACTCGCGGGCCAATCCCTCGCGAGTTTTTCAGTGCCTATATCATAATTGCTTTCCAACCTTTTATCTTACGAATACTTTTCTTTTCGCGCTTGATAAGCCACGCTTCCGCCATTCTCAAGCACGGGGTTAGATACAATAAACGCGTTCGGCATCGGCTTTTCTCCAACCATGCCGGAAGGGTTAGTAATAATTTTCCCCCGATAATACATACTGGACGAGGAACCGCCATCCAAATTCACCGCGTTAACGGCACCGCGTTTCAGGAGTTCTTCTTGCACATCCTTCAATGTTGCACCAAAGCTGTGAATCGCCCGCCCATCAATGACGAGGAACATGACAGTGCCGTCCGCTTTCTGCGCGATTGCTGTGCGGGGCGCCACTCCCCAGCCACCATCGCCTTCCGTAATCATCGGTTTTCCGTTTACAATCAGGCGCGGCAGAAAACTCACCGCTTCCTGCACGCCCAGCTTTTTCATCTCATCATACGTGTAACGACCGCTAATCAGCACGCCATCTTTTGTAAATCCAACAATGTCGTGTTTTGCTTTTTCATCACCAATCACTTTCTTACCTTTGCTCACCACGATGCCAAGCGGGTGCATAATTCTCTCTACACCTTCAAACTCCGGCCCTGTCATATCTTCCATCCGATCCGTCAAAAAGAATCCGCCGCCATTGATCGCGGCCAGCGCGTTCTCGCGCGTCGCCATGTTGCTGACTTTCTCTCCTCCCGGACTATGGCTGGCTACAACATGAATATAGCGCGGATCTTTAATATACATAATTTTTCCAACATACGTCTCCCCCCGGATATCTTCCACATGGATAAGCGAAGAAGGCGTGATCCGGTGGGAAGGATTTGGGGGAGCTACCTTTACCAAACTCATGTCCTGCTTCACAAGATGGTTCGCTGCCGCCTGCCTACGAAAATTTTCCTTAATCTTCTCCACACCGCTTGATCCTACAAGCAGCCATGTATACTTTGTCTGTTTCGATGTATATACCGCTTCTGCGACAATCTCCCGTACTTTTGTGCCTTGCGGCGTAAAGTAAAACCATCCAAGCGCGAGAGAGAGAATCGCAAAGAATATCCATAACACCCATGCCACCGCACGAAGCCAGTGCCGCGTCGGCTTCTCATTCAAAGATAGTGGTGCTACTGTGGTCGCAGACATTTCGTTCTGGTTCATTTGCTCCATCCTTTTTGGAGTAGGAAATAACACGCTTCGTCTCCCTTTCTCTCTTTATATTCTGCCATGATTATACTGTCTGCCAATCTATATCTTATCTCATTTTCACGCAAAAACAAGCGCCCTAGGCTATATAATTTTGACTGAATTCTATTTTTTAAAGCGGATACGCTCTGTTCTAGAAGCAAAAGCTTGCATCGCATTCAAGCATCATATAAAATAACTACCATTAACAACAACGTTTTAGATATGTGTTATGTTTCATAAACCTTATTACCAAAATACAGGTGGTATATATGGAATCTATTCTTTCCCTTGACCAGCAGTTGTTCTACTGGATTAATGTCCGGTTGAATATTCCTTCGCTTGACTGGTTCATGATTTTCGCCACCCGCATCAGTGACAAAGGGCTCTTCTGGTTTCTTATTGTTCTCATTCTGTTGCTCAATCGCCGCCGTGTCGGCGGAATTCGTCCGGCAGCCACACTATTTACCGGAATTGGAATTGGCGGCGTAGTGGAAAACATTATAAAATTTATAGTCGCACGGCCCAGGCCACCGATGGCAGAGGAACATATCAATCATCTCATCCATTTGCCGGTTTCGTCTTCGTTTCCGTCCGGTCACGCAGTGTCCTCTTTTGTTTCGATGTATATCCTGTACCGGTTATTTCCGAAATCCATCGTCTGGACGCTACCGTGCGCAGTCATTATGTCCTATTCGCGGATATATGTTGGAGTGCATTATCCACTCGACATTATTGTAGGTGCCATTATCGGCATCGCTGTTGGCAAGCTTACAATGAAACTGCCGATTATGGCTATCGCCCATAAGCTTTTATCCCGGATCCCTGGCGCCCGTCGATACATTTTGTCAGCTGATGAAATAATACCCAAAAATATTCCGACCGAAACACCTTCCACCCTGGAACCAAGAGAAAAACAATTATAAAAAACAAAAAAGAGTGAAACCGTCGCGTCCGCTCTTTTTTGTCTGTCTTTCTGCTTTCTATGCCTACTGGTTTGGCGTCTGGATATGCCTGCGTGCAGGGGAGGGAAAGCTAAATCCTTCTCCCTGTACTTCTTTCGCCTCAAACGCAAGGATAAACGCGCGATTGTCTATCTTTTCAATGATCTGGCGCAATTTGTCCATCTCATACAACTGCACAACCACCAGCAATACTTCTCCTTCACGGCGCGAGTATCCGCCCATGGAATGCAACATGGTCACCCCGCGCACCAACTGTTTATGAATTTCTTGCGTAATCTCTTCCGGCTTATTCGAAATAATAATGACACTGCGCTGTTTCTGAAAGCCGGACAAAAGCAGATCGACCACACGCGCGCTGACGTATACAGCCACAACGGTCAACATCGCCCGCTCAACACCAACAACGACTCCGGAAATAGCAATAATCGTAAAATCAATGCCAAACAAAAATTTCCCTAAATCAATTCGCTTGAATTTATGCTGTAGGACGCGCGCAATAATATCGCCTCCGCCGGACGTACCGCCCACGCGGAAAATCAACCCAAGCCCAGTGCCCGCAATAATTCCCCCGTACAACGGTGCCAAAATCACATTCTGTAGCGGCGGCACCTGCCACGACGATGTCACATCAATTAAAATGGAGGTCATAAGCATCCCATATGCACTCCGCAGCAAAAAACCTTTGCCAAGCACAATGTACCCAAGAATGAAGATAGGAATATTGATTAAAATGATCAACAAACCAACAGGCGTATGAACTGTGTAGTGTAATAACAGGGAAATCCCCGTTACACCGCCCTGCGCCAGCTTGTTAGTAACAAAAAACAAATTTACTGCAATGGAATATAAAAAGCTTCCTAACGCGATAAATAAAAAAGAGCGAATACGCTGCCATACCATCTATGTCCATTGCTCCTTCCACATGTGTTTTTTCTCATCTTAGAAAATTAGACAAAAAAAAGAAAGGCCCTTCTTTATCTTGAAAAAAGCCTTTCTTTTTATAATATTTTAATGATGCTTGTTGTAATACTCGATAATAGCGGCTGCCAATGCTTCCCCTACGCGCTTCTGAAACTCGGGCTCAAGCATTTTTTTGTTTTCCGCGGCATTGGTCAAAAACCCAACTTCAACGAGCGCGGACGGCATGTTTGTATTCTTGATAACATAAAAGTTTGCCGTACGCAACCCGCGATTATAAAATTCCGTTGCTTCGATCAAATGCTTGTGAACAATCGAAGCAAATTCTTTGCTCTGCGGCGTTCTGTAATACGTTTCTGTTCCATTTGCGCTCGAGGTAGCCGAATTCGCGTGGAACGATAGAAATACATCCGCTTTCAGGTTATTTGCTAGCTGAACGCGCTCCTGCAACGTTGGATACGTATCGCCAGAACGTGTCATCACAACTTTAAAATTTTTGTGCTGCTTCAAGCTCGCTTCCGTTGCCTTGGCGATTGACAGTACGAGCGACTTTTCCGGATTTCCCGCTGTTCCTATGGCACCGGAATCTTTCCCACCATGTCCCGGATCCAGCACAATGACAAACGGTTTCGCTGCGTCCGGTTTGTCCGGCTGCGGAGCAGGCGTAGGAGGCGGCGTCGGCTTGGCTTCTTTCAGCACAACTTTCGTTACGCCTTCGCTTGCGATAATCTCATAGTTATGCGGCTCGAACAACTGTACAACAACGCGCACCCTGTCCGGAGACAGGCTATACTGGCTATAGCGTACGCTTTCCACTTTCGCTGAAGTTACAAACGCATCAAACCCTTCCTTTAGCCGCGCATGATTAAAGTCGATGACAATACGGTACGGATTGGACAACGTAAAATGGCTGTACGTCATCTTCCCTTCTGATTCGATGCTGATGCCATCATCCGTCCGGGAAATACCCGTAATGTATTGTAGCTTGTCCAATGTGCATGCGGTTTTTTCTTCGTTCCAATCGGCTTTTGCTCCAATTACTTGTGAAAGAAATTCTGGAGTAACAGCAAAGGTACCGTCAATCAGGCGGTATCCGTTCGACTGTGCAGCCGAAGCCTGCCCGATCGTGTACTTCTCTGCTCCTTGCTCAAGAATCACTTTCTTTGCCTCTGTTTTTACCTCGTAACCAAGCGGCTTCGCCACATCATTTACCTTGACAAAGTGACCGTAAGGCAGTTGGTAAACAGGCGCCTGCGTCAAGGGATTGCCGTTTACGGCGATCGTTTTCTTGTTATTGATAATCACCGTATTGGACGCGGCGTCCCACCCAACGGTCGCTCCTAGCCACTCACCGATCTGGCGCAGCGGCAAAAAGGCGCGGTCTTTGACAATCATAGGCGCTACTTCAAGTGTCATTGCCTTCCCATTTACGTAGGCGGTTTTTTTGCCAGGTTGCATCCTAATTACTTTTCCAGCCCGATTATCAATCGTTACCGTACCTGTTTGTCTGTCCCACTCTACCTTGGCACCGTACGCCTCCCCCGCAAAATAAATCGGAACCATCGTACGTTTGTTGATGATTTGCGGAGGAACGTCAGGCTTGACCTCTTTTCCATTGACGACAAGCGTCATCGCCGAAGCTGCCTGCACTGCCGCGGGCACCACCCAGCCAGCCAACAATAAAAATATCCAAAGCAGCCATCTTATTTTTCTCATTCTTTCTCGCTCCCTTACCTTCTCTAAGTTGCCAGTGACACATCTCCTTTCCGATGGAACGTCCGCACTTTTCTTGGAACAAGCTCAGCCAATAGTTTAGACGCAAAAAAACATGAATGGTTTTCCTACAATAGGACCATTTTTCATAGCTAACCAATTATTACAAGGGAACGAGGCGTTATCTTGTATCCTGCGCTTTTCAAAAAAATATCCCCGCAATCTGCGGGGATGCAGGCTTACACGTATGTAGCTAATTCTTCCATCTCGTCTAGCAGGCGCGCAAATACTTTAAGCGCCTCAACAACAGGTTTCGGCGACGCCATATCGACTCCCGCCTTACGCAGCAATTCAATCGGATAATCGGAGCCGCCGCTCTTCAAGAATGTAAGATACCTTTCTACCGCCGGCGCTCCTTCATGCAAAATTTGCTGTGACAGCGCCGTGGCCGCCGAAAATCCGGTCGCGTACTGGTATACATAGAACTCGTTGTAGAAATGCGGAATACGTGCCCATTCCATATTAATGTCCTCATCTACAACCATATCCGGGCCATAGTAATCAACGTTCAAGTCGTAATAGAGGCCACACAACGTGTCCGGCGTTAGCGGCTCTCCTGCTTCCACCCTTTCGTGAATCGTTTTCTCGAATTCAGCAAACATTGTCTGGCGGTACACGGTTCCACGAAACTGTTCAAGATAATAATTTACAAGATACATTTTTTGGCGTGGGTCTTCCGTAGTTTTCAACATATAATCCATAAGCAACGATTCATTAAGCGTAGATGCGACTTCCGCCACAAAAATTTTGTACTGCGCATCCAGATAGGGCTGATGTTTATCACTGTAATAACTATGAAGAGCATGACCCATTTCATGCGCCAACGTAAACAAATTGTTGACGTTGTTCTGATAATTCATAAGCACAAACGGGTGCGTGCCATACGCGCCCCACGAATATGCGCCACTCGTTTTTCCTTCGTTTTCGTATACATCAATCCACCCAGAGGAGAACGCTTCGTCCAGCACACGACGGTAATCGTCGCCGAGCGGCGCCAACCCTTCTTTGACAAGGCGAACCGCTTCTTCATACGGAATGTTCATCTTCACTTCTTTCACCATCGGCACATACAAGTCATACATATGCAGTTCGTCAACACCAAGCAATTTCTTGCGCAACGAAACGTATCGATGCATGGCCGGCAGATTGTCGCGCACCGCCTGAATCAGATTGGTATACACTTCTACCGGGATGTTATCGCTATCAAGCGCAGCCGCCAGCGCTGATGGATATTTGCGAATGCGCGCATAAAACACGTCTTTTTTGACGCTAGCATTCAATGTTGCGGCGAGCGTGTTTTTCTGCTTACGGTACGTATCGTACATCGCTTTGAAGGCATCTTGCCGCACGCGGCGATCGTAACTCTCTATAAAATGAATATAGCGCCCATGCGTAAGTTGCACCTCTTCCCCGTTCTCATTCTTAATGTTTGGAAACACCATGTCAGCATTGTTAATCATGCCGAAAATCGTTTGCGGCGCCTGCGCAAGCTCGCCAACTTGGGCGATGACTTGTTCTTCCTGCGCGCTTAAAACATGCTCCTTTTGCCGTTTGATTTCATTCAGATAAAAACGGTATTTTGAAAGCCGCTCATCTGCTATGTAGCTGTCCAATTTTTCGTCCGGCATGCTTAAAATTTCTGGCACGAGGAATGACACAGCGCTTGAAACACGAATGCTGAGTGAAGATGCGCGATCGGTCAGGGCCTGATATTTCGTGTTCGTATTGTCTTCATCACGGCGCATGCGCGCATATACATAGACCCGTTCCATGGCAAGTCCAAGCTCTTCGTACGTTTTCATGCATTCAGCGATTACACTGGGAGCTTCGGAGAGCTTTCCCTGGTACGTTTCAATTTTTTCAATCAGTTCCTGGACTTTTTTATACTCTTGTTCCCAAGCCTCATCTGTCGGAAAAATGCTTTCCAATTTCCACTTAAATTCAGGCTTTATTTCTGAACGCTTCGGGATCGTTTTTTGTGAAGTTTGTTCCATTGTCTGGTGCGGCAACAACCGCTTCCCCCTTTCGTTGGCTTATATTCCTTCTTCTTTTTATCATTTCGTATGGTGGGAAAAGAATTCCTGCTTCTTATTATACTTTACCATATTTGTATATATGTTAGTCTTCGGAGTTATTCACCGCGCCTAAACGACGAAGCGGCCGGTCTGTCGCAACCGGCCGCTCTTCCTTACGGAAAATCAGGCAGTGTAATCTTCGATGTTTCCGTCTATGCTATGATCATCGCTATATGTCTCACAAGCAATTTCCCGGCAATCCAAACATTCGACACGATTTTTCTCCCAGGAAGCCAGCTCTCTACCGCAAGAAATACATACATCCATGAAATGCATCAGACATTCCCCTTTCTTACATAGTGTTATTTGAATCATTATTTAATGAGAAAACAAGGCAGATAACAAAAAGGCCAGTCATATCGTAAGCGTAAAATCAGCTGCGATATAACTGGCCGGTCTCGCTTTGTCCTCCCTGGTTCATGCCCAGGGTTCAGTCGATCCCTCAGTTTTTAAAAAATGTGTAAGAGTATAGCATCACTGTAGGTGAAAGGGCAAACTTTCACTGAGCGACACCGGGTTAATTATATTTAAATTATATCCCACTGCCACTCAATTATCAATATTTTTTAATTAATTTCACAATTTTGTTTTCATCCTTTTCTTTCCTTCCCTGCATATATCCAGCAGCGGACAAATTTCACACTGCGGATTAACAGCCTTGCAATGATATCTTCCAAAGAAAATCATCCGGTGATGGGTGATAGACCATTCCTCGCGCGGTACTTTTTTCATTAGCGCTTCTTCCACCTGCAACGGAGTATCTTTCCAGCGCGCAATGCCAAGCCGCTTTGAAACACGCTCCACATGCGTATCGACCGCAATTGCCGGCACACCGAACGCAGTGGAAGCAACCACGTTCGCGGTTTTCCGGCCAACTCCCGGCAATTTCATCAGTTCGTCACGATCTTGCGGCACTTCACAATCATACTCTTCTATCAGCATGCGACACAGCTTTTGAATGTTTTTCGCTTTGTTGCGGTATAATCCGATGCTGCGAATGTCCTGTTCCAACTCTTCAAGCGGCACAGACAAATAGTCTTCCGGCGTTTTGTATTTCGCGAACAAGTGAGGCGTGACTTTATTAACAAGCGCATCTGTGCACTGTGCCGACAAAACGACGGCAATCGTCAATTCAAACGGATTTGTGTGGTTTAATTCGCAATGAGCGTCTGGAAACATCTCAGCAAATGTGTCAAGAATGCGACGCATTTGAGTTTTCGTAATCAACAGCATTCACCTTTTACATAAAATTTGTACGACACTAGGGTAGCAGTTGCAATTTGTCCAGTCAATGGATACACTGAAATGAGTATACGTAAAATGAAGAAAGGTATGAGACGGAAATGACAAAAAAGCACGTGGTTTATAAAGAGGACAAGTGGAATATGATTACAGCGGAAGTGGAGGGCGCACGAATTGTTGTGCGGGAAATTTCCACAGAATGGGGCGAAGATACATACGTGCTTAATGGCCGTCCTGAACTTATCGACTGGGCTGAAAAGCACTTTACACCCGATAAATACAAAAACGCCGCAGACATTATCGCCAAACTCAAAGACATATAATACAGACGACCTTGTTTGCTGGGTCTACACCAAGCTCTGTGCTTGCCAGGGAAAAAGGAGGGGAAGCATCCGCCATTTCTTCCATCGCACCTTTTTTATCTTTCTGCCCGATACTGAAACGCACAAAAGCGAAACAGCGACCTTAGACTGTCTCTACCATTGACTTTACTCAAATGCTTTGCAAATCCCGCTTTCGGTGAAAAGGTGCAGATAGAAGACCCTCTTTGGCAGAAAAATAACGTAAGCACTGGAAGAAAAGACGGATGTTTTATCCTGCATTTTGATTTATCAACACGTACGATGTGATGCATCCTGTTAAGAACATGCTTTAGTGTTGAGCTTTATTGGTTCAATACTTTGTCGCGCAATGCGCGGCGCAAAATTTTACCTGTTGTATTCTTTGGAAGTTCGTCAATGAAGATGATTTTGTCCGGTATTTTGTATTTGGCAAGGAACTTGCGACAATGTGTCTTAAGCTCTTCTTCAGTTAGCGAACCATCTCTTACCACTACATAGGCTTGTGGCGTTTCACCGAGCTTTTCGTCCGGCACGCCAATGACCGCAGCTTCCACCACTTTCGGATGTTCGTACAGCACTTCTTCCACTTCCCGTGGATATACATTGTAGCCGCCCACAATAATCATGTCTTTTTTCCGATCGACAATAAAAATGTAGCCGTCTTCATCCATATATGCTATATCTCCGGTGTACAGCCAACCGTCTCTAATGGTACGCGCTGTTTCTTCCGGCATATTCAAATACCCCTTCATTACATTCGGTCCACGAACAATCAATTCACCCACCTGGCCACGCTCCACTTCTACACCTTCCGCATCGACGATTTTGTTTTCTACGCCTGGAATATTCACGCCAATAGAACCGGGCTTACGCACGCCGTGTACCGGATTAAACGCCGTCGCTGGCGCCGCTTCCGATAACCCGTATCCTTCAGAAATTACCTTGTTGAATTTCTTCTCAAAACTGTGCAGCAACGCCACAGGCAGCGACGCGCCTCCGGAAATGCAGAAGCGGAGCGACGCTAGATCGTCTGGAACAATGGAAGGCGTCTGCATAATAAAATTATACATCGTTGGAACGCCAGCAAAAACAGTAGCCTGCTGTTCCCGGATGGTTGCGGCGACCTCTACCGGACTGAATTTCGGCAAAATTATCATTGTCGCGCCAAGCGCCACCGGCCCATTCATGCACACCGTCATGCAAAACACGTGAAACATCGGCAGCACCGTTACAAATCGGTCATTCGCCGTCACACCAAGATACTTGGCGAGCGAATCAGCATTGGATGCCATGTTGCGCTGCGTAAGCATGGCTCCCTTCGGTTGGCCGGTCGTGCCTGACGTATAAAGAATAACCGCAAGATCGTCTTCCGTAATGTCCGGCCGTCGCCATCCTTCACTTGAATGCGCTATCATTTTTTCAAATGCAGACGTCCACTCGTGCTCCGATTCGCCGCCTACTAACACAACTTCCTGCAAATTCGGTAGCGTCTGTTTCACCTTCTCAAACGTGGGCAATAAAGACGCAATCGCTATCGCTACCTTGGCCCGACTGTCATGCAAAATATACAAAATTTCTTTCCAGGTATAAATCGGATTGATCGGCACAACCGCTGCACCCGTCAGCAATATACCGTAATAAGAAATTAAAAAGTGAGGAGAATTTCCTAAAAGCAATGCCACATGATCGCCTTTCCCCACTCCTTTTTTTGAAAGATAACCTGCCACGTTCCTAGCTTGCCGATACAGTTCGTCGTAAGTTGCCTGCATTCCCTGAAACATATATGCCGTCCGGTTTGCATGTTCCCGCGCGCTGCGTTCAATATTGTCCACCAACGTCATTTCTGTACACCCCTTATCCCTTAATTTCTACCAAGAACCAACACGTCCTTCCAACCGCAAGACCAAATAGAAAAATAAGAGAGAAAAAGCAGGAGCAGGAGAAAGAAAAAGGTGTACACCTTTTTCTTTCCGTTTCCAGCCTCCAGCTTTCCCCCTACTTTTTATGGGGAATAATGGAATCTATCAACCAGCCCTGTTTCTTACTTTACACCTGTGGTATATTGACCTGCTTCCAGAATGCGTTTAGCAATGCTACGTTTTAATGCGAAGGTATTCATCGGTTGCATACGCATTAACTTTTTGACAATGGAAAGCTGCGTGCGGAGCGTATCGCCTTCGCTTATCGCCGCCAGCGCTTCTTTGGCCCATTTATCAAGATCGCCCCACACTTCCTGAAAATAGGCACGTGTCATGTCAATCTGCATTTGCGCAGCAGCTTCTCCTTTACGTGCGGCCGTCTTCTTCGCGCGCAAGAGCGCTGACTCGAGCGCATAAATCGTAATCATCATGTTGGACAAGTTTTCAAGAATTTCTTGTTCCTGTTCGATTTTTTGCATATATTTTTGCACGGCGGCGCCACCCACCATCAAAAACAGCTTTTTTACGGACTCCAGCATTTTGCTTTCTGTTTCTAAAAGTTCCGTTGACTCGGAAAGATCCATCGATGGAATGTATCCAGTCAGTTCTTTTTGCAGCGTCTGCAATTTTTCCATAAGCGGTAAACGGCCCTGCATCGCACGTTTTAAGAGAGTTCCCGGAATAAGCAGGCGATTGACTTCGTTCGTTCCTTCAAAAATGCGATTAATGCGGGAATCACGGTAAATTTGCTCAATTTTGTATTCAGAAATATAACCATATCCGCCGTGAATTTGCACACCTTCGTCCGCCACGAAATCGAGCGCTTCAGAACCGAATACTTTAACGATAGAGTATTCGATGGCGTGTTCCTCAATCGCTTTGGCCGCTTCGTCAAAAATATAGTTTTCAAGATTCAAATACTGAGTGGCTGCCTCCAGATAGCCGCCGGTTCGGTACGTGATGCTTTCATTTACATATGTGCGAATGGCCATATCGGCCAGCTTGTTTTGAATAAGCGGGAAGTTCGCAAGCTCCGTTTTAAACTGCTTGCGTTCCTTCGCATACTGAGCCGCAAGCTCAATCGCCCATTTGGATGCGCCAACCGCACCAATGCCGAGCTTATAGCGGCCAATATTGAGAATATTAAACGCAATTTTGTGTCCCTTACCGATTTCGCCAAGCACGTTCTCTATCGGCACTTCTACATTATCAAGAATAAGGGGACGAGTAGATGAGCCTTTGATGCCCATTTTTTTCTCTTCCGGACCGGTGCTGACGCCGAGAAAATCTTTTTCCACAATAAATGCGGTAAATTTCTCGCCGTCCACTTTCGCATAAACGATAAAAATATCCGCAAAACCAGCATTCGTAATAAACTGCTTCGTTCCGTTCAAAATGTAATGAGTGCCCGCTTGATTAAGCACCGCCGTTGTCTTGGCGGAAAGCGCATCGGAACCAGAGGACGGCTCAGTCAAGCAATAGGCCGCGATTTTTTCTCCTGTCGCGAGCGATGGCAAATATTTCGCTTTTTGCTCGGGCGTACCGAAGAATACGATCGGCAACGTACCGATGCCGACATGAGCGCCGTGACTCAGCGAGAACGAGCCGCCGCGCACCATGTTTTCGCCAATCAGGCTAGAGCTGATTTTATCAAGCGCGGCCCCGCCATACACTTCCGGAATGTCCGCGCCGAGCAAGCCAAGCTCTCCAGCCTGACGCAGCAACTTTACCGTTAGCTCATAATTCAACTTTTCGATTTCTTCCGCTTTTGGCACCACTTCACCCTCGATAAAATCGCGCGTCATGCGCGCAATCATTCGCTGTTCTTCATTGAAATCCTCCGGCGTAAATATCGTTTGAAAATCTGCTTCTTCCAGAATAAACTGCCCGCCTTTCGGCATCGTTTCCTGTATGCTCATATCTAAAACCTCCCAATATAAATCTATATAAATCTGATTTGATCTATTCAACTTCTATTGCTTCACAAATTCAAAAACGCCAGCCGCACCCATACCTCCGCCGATGCACATCGAAACAACGCCATACTTCGCATTTCTACGCGCAGCTTCATAAAGCATAGTCACAGTTAATTTCGTGCCCGAGCATCCCAGCGGATGACCGAGCGCGATAGCGCCACCGTTCACATTCACTTTGCTCTCATCAATGTTTAAATGGCGGATGACCTGGATTGCTTGGGACGCAAACGCTTCGTTGATTTCAAACAAATCAACCTGATCCTGCGTAATACCAGCCAGCTTCAATGCTTTCGGAATCGCGGTGATCGGACCGACGCCCATAATTTCCGGATCTACACCACCAACAGCAAAAGAACGGAAAACCGCCATCGGCTTAAGCTCAAGTTCTTCCGCTTTCTCCCTCGACATGACGATCACCGCCGCCGCACCGTCGCTCGTCTGAGATGCGTTCCCTGCCGTGACGCTGCCACCGATGCGGAACGGGGAGCGCAAGCGGGCTAGCGCTTCCATATTCGTATCCGGCCGCACGCCCTCGTCCGTGTCAAAAATGAACTCGCGCAATTGAAGTTTACCTTTGGCATCCAATTGCTTTTCCCTTACCGTTAAAGGAATGATTTCATCTTTAAACTTACCTTCTCTAATCGCAGCTGCGGCCTTGGCGTGGCTTGCTACTGCGAACCGATCCTGCTCTTCACGGCTAATGCCGAACCGCTCGGCCACATTTTCCGCCGTATGGCCCATGCTGATGTAAATCTCCGGATATTTCTCCACGATTTCCGGGTGCGGCGCCAACTTGTAGCCTGTCATCGGAACGTGACTCATGCTTTCCACCCCGCCTGCAATCACCACATCGGCAAAGCCACACATAATTTTCTCTGCCGCGATAGCAATCGATTGCAGACCGGAAGAGCAAAAACGATTAATCGTGAACGCCGGAACCGTGGTCGGCAAACCAGCATACACGGAAATAATGCGAGCGATATTTAAGCCCTGCTCCCCTTCCGGCATCGCGCAACCAATAACTACGTCGTCAATCATCCCCGGTTCGAGACCGGGGGCGCGACGTACCGCCTCTTTTATCACCGCCGCACCTAAGTCTTCCGGACGCGTGTTTTTAAGCGTTCCCTTCGGCGCTTTGCCGACGGCCGTCCGCACAGCTGATACAATGACCGCTTCTCTCATTTTTTCTTTCCCCCTCCCTAATTGCGCAGTGGTTTTCCCTTTACAAGCATATGGTGCATTCTTTCCTGGCTTTTCGGCTCACCGCACAGGCTTAAAAATGCTTCGCGCTCAAGATCGAGCAAATATTGCTCCGTCACGTACGTATTCCGATTCACGTCGCCACCCGCTAGCACATGCGCCAGTTTACTCGCAATTTTCATATCGTGGTCGCTGATATAGCCACCCTGGCGCATCGTGTAAGCGGCAAGCTCAAGCACCGCCTTTCCATCGGCACCGACGACGCGAATCTTTTCCTGGCGCGGTGGCGTGTATCCTGCCATATCAAGCGCCAGCACGGCTTGTTTGGCATCATACAACAGATGATCGCGATTCATGGAAACGGCATCGCCACGGCGCAGGAAACCGAGCTCACGCGCTTCTTCCGCGCTGGTAGACACCTTCGCCAGCGCGATCGTTTCAAACGCTTTGTTGACAAACGGCTGCAAATCGGCTTTCGGATCAACCTCCTCCGCCGCTTTCGTAGCACGTATCAGCGTTTCCTTTGTGCCTCCGCCGCCCGGAATAAGGCCAACTCCGACTTCGACGAGCCCCATATAAACTTCCGCTGCTGCCTGAATTTTGTCAGCCGGCAAGCACACTTCGACACCACCGCCCAGCGTCATGCCGAACGGAGCCGCCACGATCGGCTTCCTGGAATACTTGATCGCCAGCGATGCCTGCTGAAAGCGGTGAATAAGATAATTAATGTCATCCCAGTTATCATCCTGCGCTTCCATCAACACCATCATCAGGTTCGCGCCGACGCAAAAATTTTTCGCTTCATTACCGATGACCATCCCGCGGTAATTTTTTTCAACCTCAGCCAACGATTTATACAACATCTCGATGATGTCAAAACCGATGGCGTTGTTCGGCGAATGAAATTCGAGGCAGGCTACTTCATCTCCAATATCGATGAGACTCGCTCCCGGATTCGACAGAATCGGTTTCGCTTTTTTCTTGTATTCAACAAGCCTCAGCCATTCGCGCGCCCGTTCTTCTTCTTTCAACTCACCAGTCAGCGTATGGTAATACGCCACACCATTTTCTTTCTCATAGAACGAAGTCTTTCCTTTGGCGAGCATCTCTTCTACCCAGTGCGGGATGATTTCACCTTCTTGCTTCATCCGCGCCACCGATTCTTGAACTCCGATGGCGTCCCATGTCTCAAACGGGCCAAGTTCCCAGTTAAATCCCCACCTCATCGCGCGATCCACGCTGACGATATCGTCCGCGATTTCCGGAAGTTTCGCTGCGGAATAAAGCAGCACTTTTTTCAGCACGTTCCAGACAAACCGACCTTCTTTGGAAGGGCTATATACAAGCGTTTTCAAACGCTTCTCCAGCCCGCCCGCCGCTTTCGCCTGCTCAATGGCGGCAAGCTTGACCTTCTTCATCGGCGTATAAGTAAACTCACGGTAATTAAGAGACAATATTTCACGACCAGACTCCGTTTTTTTCTTCTGGTAGAAGCCCTGACCTGTCTTGTCGCCCAGCCAGCGTTTTTCCACCATTTTGCTCATGGTCTCCGGCACGACAAATGCCGCTTTTTCCTGTTCATCCGCTACATTCTTATGCACGTTGGCCGCTACATGAACAAATGTGTCAATCCCGACCATATCAAGCGTGCGAAAGGTAGCGCTCTTCGGACGTCCAATTACCGTACCGGTCATCGCGTCCACCTCTTCCACACTAAAACCTTCCTTTTTCATCTCTTCAAACGTGATCAAAAGGCCATACGTACCGATGCGATTGGCAATAAAGTTCGGCGTGTCTTTCGCCACCACAACGCCCTTGCCGAGCACACGCTCCCCGAAACGTTTCATGAAAGAGAGCACATTCTCATCCGTATCGTTGCCCGGAATGATTTCCAAGAGCTTCATATAGCGCGGCGGGTTAAAGAAATGCGTACCTAGAAAATGACGGCGGAACGCTTCGCTCCGTCCTTCGATCATCTTATTAATGGATACGCCTGATGTATTCGAACTGACAATTGTCCCCTCTGTCCAGTTTTGCTCGACCTTTTCCCACAGCTTTTGCTTAATATCAAGATTCTCTACAACCGCTTCGACAATCCAATCCATCTCTTTTAGGCGGAACAGGTCATCTTCCAAATTGCCTGGAATTATCCATTCGCCATTCCGCTTAACAAACAACGGAGCAGGCTTCGCTTTCAGCAATCGTTCTTTGGCTTCAATCGCAATCCGATTACGCACCGCAGGATGTTCCAGCGTAAGCCCTTTCTTCTCTTCCTGATCTGTAAGCTTGGTTGGCACAATATCCAACAGATAGGTTTGAATACCTGCATTCGCCAAGTGTGCGGCGATCGCAGCACCCATGACACCTGCTCCAAGCACTGCGGCTTTTTGAATGCTCCTTTCCATCGTATAGCCTCCCTTTTCGTTATGTATTGAATGAATATTCATTCATATATCCAGAAATAAAAAGATTATATTAATAATAAATCTTCTGATTATTATTGTAGTATACGATTCAAAAAAATTCCACCCTATTTTTTTCAAAAAATACATTCTTTTTCGATAGTATATTTTTGACAGATAAGCCGCGCTCCCGGTATAGTTAATATAGTAGCTACTATAAAAAGCGTGAAAGGAGTTCAAGCATGACCGGACATGTTCTTATCCTATTTTTGTCGATCGCGGCTCTTATGTCCTTTATTCTTATTATTCTCGGCCTTCTGCCTCAACCGGAAAAAGGCAACCAGCGCCAATTCAGCCTGACCGTGTGGGGACTTGTGCTCGCCGTTGTTACCGTTGTGCTCTATTATCTTGAACCGACCCTGTTGCCGGCATAAACAAAGCAAGAAATAATAAAAAAAGGGCTGTCTCCATAGCCATTATGTTCTTACCTTGATGGCTATGGAGACTCTTTTGTGTATTCATGCAAACCCACAGACAGGACGCAAACGGCACAAAACATGGCGAAATACTTTCGGCTCATATGCTCGTTCCAAATTTGTATATGTGCGAACGGAAAAGAGTTTTTTTTTGTACCCTTCTGGAAACAATAGGACTGAAACTTTGGAAAGAGAGGTGCGGCCTGTGAATCTGTTTGTTTGGATCGTCGTAATTTTTGCAGCTCATCTGGCAATGTATTATGCGCTCGGTACGCCAAGCTGGATCGCTACTTCCTTACTTGCCACGTTCGTCTGGACGATTGTGTTGCTTATAGGAAACGCCTTTTTGAAACAAAGACAAAAAGAGCGTACCTAATTCACAAAATCTAAGACAATAACAAGAAATTCAGCCTATTGTTCTAGAAATAAGAAAAACTCGCCCAAACGCGCAGGGCGAGTTTTTCTATTTTACGCTCCGTAGCCTTACGAAACTGTAACGAATTTTCCTTTGATATACGTATATTCAATTCCTTTTTCAAGACAGCATTTCTTGTATTTCTTGCCGCTACCGCATGGACACAAATCATTGCGCCCTAACTTCGTCGTTTTTTTGCGCTTGCTTTTGCGCGGTGCCGCTTTTTGCTCTGTGGCAAACTCCGCCTTTCCCCTCTGCGCTTGTGCTGTGGCTGGCGGTTCCGGCTTCATCTTCACTGCCTGCAAGTTTTTATCCATGTTTGCTACATCGACTTTTTCCGCCAGAATGTCGCGAATTTTCGCTTTCGCTTCATCAGCAAATCCTTCTTGTTCATGATATCCTTTTGATGTATACCCAGCGGCGTTCTCGTTCTTTTCCGAGCACCACGCATAGTGCGATTCCAATGAATCTTTCAGCCATTCACTATAAAATGTATCAATCACGTCTGCTTCGCTCGTAAAGCCAGAAAAATCACCTTTATGTTTATCAAGGAAAACGTCGGCGTACTTTTTCATCGAGAGCGTGAGGCTGCGCTTTTCTCCGCTGGTCATCTCTTTGTATGTACGAATAAGAATCACCCCTACTCTACTTCAAATACTGACCATATCTTATTATTTTACTAACTCTTATCCTAAAGGAAAAGAAAATAAAACAAAGAAAAACAATTATAAATTATCTAAATTATTTATTTTTAACCACAAAAATAAAAACCCCCGCCTGCGTGGTGGGGATTTTTCGCCCATTTTTTTCTCTGCCTTATCCCGACTCTTGCAATTAACAGCAAACAACAACATGCTTTATTCTGCTTACGAAGATCTGAGCGAGATCGTTTCGCCCGTTTCGCCCGGCACACAAGTCCGCTAGTTTGCCCACTTTTCCTCTGTATTCATTTCTTGCGCAATGCGCACTCCCGGAGAGCCTTTTTGGGCGATTTCTTTTGCAAATATACGCGCTTCTTCTAGCGTTTTAAATGCTTCCGCATGCTTGACATTCGCGGAACCAAACAAAGAAATCGTCTCATATACCACGTAGTACATAAACCCACTCTCCTTTATGTTTTACATTTACAAATAAATAGTAATAATTTATATATTATACCCTGAACACCCAATTTTAAAACCAATTTTGTAAAAATGTGCGTAAAAATAAGAAAAAATACACCGGACCCTTTTCGCGTCCGGTGCTATCTCTTACTTTTGCTCCGTTAAAATTGTCCACCCGTCCTCCTGGTACGCACGCCTTTCCTTCATGAGCTTACCAAGCGCACGTTTAAAAGCGGCTTTGCTAATGCCGAATTTCATCTTAATAACATCCGGGGCGGTTTTATCCGTATACGGCATCCGTCCTCCTCGTTCTTTTAAATAGCCGTAAATCATCTCCGCATCTTGGCTATAGCTTACTTCCTTGCGTCGCCTCGTCGTTATGTTCAGGCGGCCATCATCCCGCACTTTTGCAACGCGTCCGCTCACCCGCTGGCCAAGGCGCAGCGGTTCATCTGCTTCATCCTTATGGATAAATGCTAGATGCTGACCTTCCGTCAACAAAAATGCGCCAATCGCAATCGTTTTATATATGTAACCGGTAATATCTTTATTTGCTAAGTCTCTGGTCGCCGGTTCGGCAACTTGCGCTAGGTCTTCTTCCCGGCCCAGTACGGCCAACATCCTCCCCTGTCTGTCATGTTCTAATTGAACATACACCCGGTCGCCAGGGCGAGGCCATCTGCTTTTTGCCACCGGAAGTTGATCCGCCGGCAAAAGCAATTCTTTCTGTATCCCGTTATCCAAAAATACGCCGATCCGGGAAGCATCTTTTACTTCCAGCCAACCAAATTCGCCAAGCACTATATACGGTTTGCACCGGGTTGCCGCTAACCGATCTTGATGGTCATGGTACAAGAACACCTCCACCTCGGCTCCAACTTCCCATTCCTTCTCCGCTTCCCTCTCGTGAAGCAGCACATCTTGTCCATCCACTGATAAAAAATAGCCGAACGATGCCCGTCGTTCCACTCTTGCTGTAACAATCGTTCCCGCTTCCACTTTCACTGTTTGTTTCCTCCTTCATCTGTTACGTATGTGACCACAGCCTTTGACGCCGCTCGAAACGCCTCCAGCAGAAAAGGCGAAAGCGTGGCAGGTTTGCCGCGAAAATACCGTGGTGAACTAATATACAGTTCTCGCTTTGCTCGCGTCACAGCCACATACATCAGCCGCCTTTCTTCTTCCATCGCTTCTTCTGTTCTTTCCCCGTTTTTCTTATGCAGCCAAAAATCCGGCTTCTCATCCGGATCGACCGCAATGCTGTGTGGAAGCACTCCGTCGATGGCTCCAAGCAAAATCACAACCGGATATTCCAGCCCCTTGGCGGCATGAATCGTTTGCAGCGTAAGCCCCAACCCGGATTCACTTTGTTGGCGCCGCGTTTCCTTACGCGCGATCACCGTATCCACATAGGCGAGAAAATCTGCTACCGTCGCAAACGGTTTAACTGCTTCCTCCAATTCATACAGATCGTCGCGCAACAGTTCTTTATGATATGTAATCGCGCCGTTCTGCTCACTCCCAAGAAATTTGTCGTATCCTCCTCCGGCTTCGCTGCGAACTTCCCGCACTGCTTGCAATGGATTCAACTTGGCGATACTTTTCAACCAGTCCACCTGTTCATTTAACCGCCTGCGCTGGAACAAAGGAAGCGCTTCAAGGTACCGCAACGCTTCAAGATAAGACACGCCGCGCTGGATTGCAATGACCTGAATCTCTTTCATATAACGTGCCTTGCTAATATAAAGACAAGGCAAAATGCCCTCAAGTGCTGTCTCATTGTACGGATCAAGCGAAAGGCGCATAAAATCAAGCACAGGCCGAATGGTAGACAACTCATAAAACGTTGGATCGTCCCGATACGTCGTAAATGGAATGTTGCTTAAAAGCAACTTTTCATACAGTGTACGCGCTGTGCTATTCGTACGATATAGCACGGCAATATCACTGTATTCATACTCCCCAGACGAAACAAGCTTTTCAATCAGCATAAGCACCTGCTCCGCTTCCTTTTCCACCGAACGCGCGGCAAAATAAATCGGCAGGCCTGTCCCGGTAGGCAACACTTTCAATTGTTTCTCAAAGCGGCGCCTGTTGTGACGAATAATTTCATTGCCAAGGCCAACCACGCCTGCGGGAGAACGATAATTAATATCAAGCGTGATACGCGTACAATCCGAATATTCGTCCGGGAAACGCAAAATAATGGATGGCTCAGCGCCGCGAAAACCATAAATGGCCTGATCCGGGTCGCCGACAACGCACAAATTGGACTGCTTCGCCAACATGCGAATCATTTCATATTGTGCAATATTCGTATCCTGATATTCATCTACCATGATATACGCCATGCGGCGGCGCAATGCGGTTAAATAATTCGGATGGGCACGCAACGTTTCAATGCAGCCAGTGATTAAATCTTCATAATCAATCAGATGGTTATCACGCTTGTATGCTTCATAACGCTCAAGCACGCGACGTGCGTCATCCTTAAGTCCTTCCACTTCTTCCACCGCCCATGTACCGCCTACCAACAACAAATTGTTTTTTAAATACGCCAATAAAGCAAGCAACGTCTCCGGTTCATACTGCTCGCCCGTAGCCAACTCTTTCGTAATCTGTTCGATGAGAAATTCTTTCTGTTTCTCACTCATGATGCGGGGTGGAACATCCAGTTTATGGAAGTAAATTGTTCGTGCCAGCGAGTGGAAAGTGCCGGTAATCATCTGCTTCACCATTGCCAGGGTTACGCCCGGAATCGTCGCAAGCCGTTCCTTCATCTGCCGGGCAGCATGGCGGGTAAACGTGACAAGCACAATGTTTTGCGGTGGAACTCGCTTGACAAGCAACAAATAGGCGGTACGACATGTCAGCACGGTCGTTTTTCCGCTTCCGGCACCCGCATTAATCAGCACTGGCCCATCTACGGCGCGAACTGCCTGAATCTGTGGTTCATTGAGCCGGATGCCGATTCTTTCAAGCGCACGAAAAAAAAACGCATCTGGCTCCCCGTCCGCAACCACTTGTTCAGAGGTCAGTCCATCTGTCGTCTCTGCCTGCGGGATGGCGCAGGCCGCACTTATCCCACGGGGCAGGTTCCCCATCTCACACATCTCATCTTGTTGATTCATAATATAAATCAAACTCCCATTATGCGTAACTCCTTTTCCACTATACAGGAAATCAAAGCAAAAAGAAAAGAAAAAACCCAAAAATAATGAAACTGTAAAAAGGCGATAAATACCAAGTAGCTTCTATATCTTTATAAAATAATAAAGAAAGCGCTTCCTTCATGTGACATACTTACCGCATAAGGGAATGGAATAGGAGGAAATGTCAAAGAAACAAGCAATAAAGATTTCGCAAATTTTAGATAAAGGAGAGATGGACATCGAGAAAAAAGAAAAACCTCACATAATGGTTCCTGTGCGTTGTTCGACGCTTTGGAAACTCTGTTCCCATATCTACGTATACATGAGACAGCTATTCAGACGTACAAATACTAAATAAAGAGCAACCTTGGGCTGAAATGACCCCTGTCTGCTTGACAGGGGTCATTTCAGCCCAAGGTTGCTCTTCTTTATATCGTAAACTCTCCACTCCGTTTTTAACATTTTTTGTATATTTTTTATTTTATGCCAACTTCCACCGCTGTTTCTTCACTTTTCTCCTCCAGCATCGTGCCTTCTTTCTGATAGCGGATATGCCAAGAGAAGGCTTTTTCCAGTACATGCGGCGTTTGTCCCCCACGCTGGCACGCTTCTTCAAAATAGGCACGAAGCTGGGGACGATAATCAGGATGCGCACAGTTTTCAATAATGAGACGTGCGCGTTCGCGCGGGGAAAGTCCGCGCAGATCGGCGATCCCCTGCTCGGTTACGATAATATCGACATCGTGCTCCGTGTGGTCAACGTGAGATACAAACGGCACGATACTTGAAATAGTGCCACCTTTTGCCACCGATTTTGTGACAAAAATGCCAAGGCGGGCATTGCGCGCAAAATCTCCTGAACCACCGATACCGTTCATCATATTCGTCCCCATCACATGAGTTGAATTCACATTTCCATAGATATCCACTTCCAGTGCCGTATTAATCGCAATCAGACCGAGACGGCGAATAATCTCCGGATGGTTGGAAATTTCCTGCGGACGCAGCACTAGACGCTCTTTGTATTTTTCAAAATTAGGCAACACCTGCTTCGTTTTCTGCGGCGAAAGCGTAATCGAACAGCCAGACGCAAAGCGAATTTTTCCTGCGTCCAGCAGATCAAATACCGCATCCTGCAATACTTCCGAATATACCTCCAAATCCGTAAATTCGGAAGTAAGGAATCCATGAAATACCGCATTTGCCACGGAACCAATACCAGATTGCAACGGCGCCAGTGTCTTTGGAAGACGGCCTGCTTTCACTTCACCCCGCAAAAATGCGATAAGGTGTTCCGCCATAACGGCAGTCTCTTCATCCGGCTGCACAATAGGCGAAGTTGTATCCAGCTCGTCTGTAATAACAATTCCCCTGATTTTTTCCAGCGGCACCGGTATTGCCTGCGTGCCAAGGCGCTGGTCAACACCGGTCAGCGGAATCGGCTGGCGCTTGCCCTGCGGCCCGACATCATACAAATCATGAACACCCTCAAGGGCCAGTGGCTGCGCCAGATTCAATTCAACAATCACTTCCTTCGCCTTCTCCACAAAAATACAGGAATTGCCGACAGAAGTCGTAGGCACAATATACCCTTCCTCTGTCACCGCAACCGCTTCCACAATTGCGATATCGATAGCGCCCAGCGCGCCCGCGCGCACCTGTTCCGCCGTATGGGATAAGTGCTGATCAATATATAGCAACTCTCCACTATTGATTTTGCTTCTCATTCGCTTCTCAGCCTGAAACGGAAGACGGCGATGAATAATACCAGCCTCAGCCATAACACCATCTACTTCCGAACCGATGGAAGCGCCGGTATATACATTAATTTTAAAGGATTCGCCACTTTTCTTTACCCGTTCTACAAGCGCGCGCGGGACGGCTTTCGCATCGCCCGCCTGCGTAAATCCGCTAAGTCCTACGGTCATTCCGTTTTGAATCCAGGTTGCCGCTTCCTGTGGGGTGACCAAGCGTTGTTGCAGTGTTTTATTGCGTAAACGTTTTTCCAGCATGATTACCGCCCCTTTATGAAAACGTTATTATTTTAACAATTTATAATTTAAACAATAGCACGTATTGTCTTTCCTCACCTTATAAAGGTGATAAAGAAGAAATTTTAACGATAAAACAGAAAATAAAAGGATAAAACCCTTTCATAATCTTGCTTTTTGAAAACGTTTTATATTTTGCGCAAAAAAAAAAGAGAAGAGACGGTCTCTTCTCTAAAATCCGAGCAAGCGCCGGAACGAACTTGCGTATTTCTGGCTAACCGGAACGCGAGTACGTGCCGGATCATTCATAATAAGCATGAATGTAGAGTGAAAATCTGGATGAATTTCATCGATCGAATATACGTTAACCATATACGCGCGATGGCAACGCACAAAACGATCCTGCGGCAACATATGCTCTAGCTCGACCAGACTATGCTTATTAAGATACATGCCACGTTCCGTATATAAATACGTCTTGCCTTTTTCAGATTCGATAAAATGAATATCATAGAGAGGAATCGGCACCCAACGATCTTCTCCTTTACCGATAAGAAAGTGATAACGCGGCCACTTCGCTTGCACCAGCCCGGCTCCCGGCGGGAAAATCGCCGTGATACATCCTTCCGCATCCCCTTCTTTCAAAATCGGGGTGCTCATCGCGTAATACGGAACACCAAACACGCTGTTTTCAAGATACTGCTCGATTTTTTTCTTCCGCATCAGCGCTTTGCGCGTCAGCGTTCCTTCCTTCACTTCATCACCTGGTTTAATTTTCAAATCGATCGCCCTGCTGGGCTGATAATAAATAAATTTAGATGTGTCAGCAATTGCAATGGACGCTTCCTTCGGAAACACGTCGCTGATTGCCTTGACAATCGAAAGCATCGCTGAGGTTTCCATTCTGTCATCTCCCACACTCTCATTCGATGCTTATTTTAGCATAAAAATGAATAAAGAAACGCATCGTTTTCACCTGTCATACGTCTAACTTATATAAGGCAAACCCTGTTAAAAACTAATGCCTTTGTCAACACTTTGGGTGTATATTTCTTCATAGAAACAAAGGAAAGTTTAGCTATAAAAAAGAGAGATTAGGACTTACGCAGGTTTTATATGGTAACCTATTTATGTAAGAATAAAAACTAAATTATTTTTAGACAGAAGGGAAGGATATATATGCGTCTACCTCGCACACTTTTTTTCATCATATTTATTGTTATACTAGGCCTTACGGGATGTACCTCTTCTGCACCAAGCAACGGGGCTTCCCAGAATCCAAACAACCCAAATTCTCCAGCTGGACAACAACATAAGAATAACAGCGACAACCAGCCATCTCCATCCGTTGGGCAGTCAAACGAGCAATCTGCTTCGCAAAACAATGATATGGATAAAAAAAATGACGAAGAGATTAAAGAAAAAGAAGTGATGTTGGTGTTTAGCGACGCCAATCTAATGGAGCAATACAAAGAACCTCGCGTCATCAAATATAAAAAAGAAACAAACTTGCCGACCATTGCCCTAAAAGCGTGGCAAAATGGTCCGCAAAATAAAAATCTTGTAACGCTCATGCCTAAAAACGTAAAAATCCAGTCCCTGAAAAAGGAAGGAGATACAGCAGTCGTTAGTCTTTCCCAGGAAATTAAACAGGCTAATCTTGGTTCCAGCGGCGAACAATTCTTGCTGGAAGAGATGGCTACCATCCTCAGCCAGTTCGGCTATAAAAACATGAAAGTGCTCATCGACGGTAAAGAAGTGGAAACCATACTTGGTCATATGGATACGACAACACCGATTGAGCCATTGAACCTTGACCAACTAAAAGAAATGAAGTAAGGCAACTTCTGGCTTTTGCTTCACAGGAAAAGGCAGTACCATATGGTGCTGCCTTTTTCATTTTTCGTTTTTTATTTTTTCAAGCACATACTTCGCGTATCCCATCGGATTGGCATACGTCGCCTTCCATTCTTTTATCATTCGCGCATTGCGAAACGCATAGCGCTGATCCCGACCATTGCATTCAATAAACAGAGGCTTTCCTTCCTTCGTAATGCCAATATCAAGCCCCACATCGGCAAGGCCCGGAATCGCTTCTTCCAGCCGGCGTACCACGCGAAGCGCAAACTCCGATACTTCCTGCTCTATTATTTGTGTATCCAGCGCTGGATATGCCGAAAGCAAAACCGGGAGCCGATATACCTTACCTCCTTGCCCTACATTGCTTAAAAAATGGCCAGGCGGCGCTACTTTACCAACCATTCCCGTGACCTGCCAGTCCCCAGACACATCTTTTTGGACAGAAACGCGCAAATCAAACGGCCGGCCCTGAAACGTAGCCAACGGCAACTGTTCCTGAATATGAAATCCGCGTGCTTGAATCCGTCGTATCAGTACGGTCGGCAACTTCTTAGAAAAAAATGTATGACGCCATACCTTTCGGCCATCTTTCCGCATGACATACGATAAGCAGAATCTATTCTTTTTTCGCACAATCTGCATAATGCCCGCTCCAATGCTGCCGCTGTTTGGCTTAACGAACAGCGCATCGTACCTCTGCATCATATGGCGTAAATTTTTCGGCGTTCCGCTGATCGTATGCGCCAAATGTGGGCGTATGGAAGGATCGGTCCATAGCAACGAATGGATATACAATTTGCTATAGCGATTCCAACGATTAAATACAAATATCCCGTTTTCCATCAACCGGCTCAATTTACGTCTGGCATATGCCGAAAACAAAAGCGCCCGGTTGTGAATGACGCGCGGTACAGGCACAACGACACGCTGATATTTTCCTTCTCGCTCTATGTACGCAGGAACGGTCGACCGATCCGGGTACAAATCTCCAAGGTGAATATAGCAAGGTTTCAGGCCATGCATGCGAGCGCCCTCTTCATAAAAGGCGAGCACTTCAGTTTGCGTCCGCCCGCTCAGAATACCTCTGTATATCGTTTGATTAAGCAATATGCCTACATACGAAACTTTCATCATGAGCCTCCTTGTCTGCCTTCCTCTATAAAATATGAGATAGCAAAAAGGAGGGTGCGTACTTTCCGCTTGCAAGCATCAAAACATAAAGGTTAACGTTTAGGGACAACGCCATTACTACTATAGAGTAGTGAAATGCTGAATTATTCGTTGTCTGGCTATAATTCCGGCTTGTTATTCAGGCTGCGCCACAAATAAAGGCAAGCGATCGATTCATACGGCGTCCACTTGGCTCCGATTTCAATCATTTGTTTTTTATCAGGCAGCGCGGGAAGGTCGTAGTTGAACTGGATGGCTTTTTTAATTCCCAAGTCATCTACCGGAAACACATTAAGACGCCCGAGCCCAAAAAGCAAAAACATTTGCGCCGTCCACACACCAATCCCTTTCACTTGGACAAGGCGACGAACAACTTCCTCGTTCGACAAAGTGGGGAATTCTTCTTCTTTCAATCTTCCGTCAGCAAAAAACGCAGCTAAATCCTTTAAATATCTAATTTTTAAATAAGATAGACCGCAGGCGCGTAACTCTTCTTCACCCGCAGCAAGGATGGGTTGCGGCGCCCACTCCCCGCTAAAATACGCGCGAACTTTCGCTGCAATAGCCGCCGCCGCTTTGACGGAAAGCTGCTGTGATACAATAGATTCACACAGTATCGCAAAATAGTCAGTCCGCGTTTTCCATGGGTACCGGCCATATGCATCGATTAAACGGCCGATAATCGGGTCTTTTTCCGCCAGACGCTTTACTCCTTCAGCAAACGCTTGTTCATTTGTATTTTCAATCATTTCCCGCCCCCCTATGTAAGAATTCCGTAAGCGCATCCTGCTTTGCCCAATATGTAATCGGTCGGTCATTTTTTTTTGCGTCAAAACAGCTAACAACAAAATCATTGCGATACGGCGCAATGACAAGCGAATTTCCATCCGTCCGCACCATGCGCAGCAAAGGCCCTTGTTGGGTATTCGCCAGCGACTCTATTTTTTGTACCGGTTTAGCAGCATTAAATAAATCAATAATCCGCTCCCGTTCTCCACTTTCTAGCGCTCTTTCATTCCCATCCGAATCGCGCAAAATGACAGCATTTACCTCATCGGGCGAAACAGCACGATGCAAATGGTCACTGGAATAGTATTTTTCCAAGCGTTTTACCCACGCATTTGGCAAACCGAATACAATTACAAGCACAACCACAACAATATAGCCGATCCATTCCGCATATGAAATCCCAAAAATCATCTTTTTCTCCCCTTTTCCTCACTTCTTCTTTCATTCGCTTAAGTTGAATTCTTCTTGCCTATATTGTACAGCAAATTGCGCTATATAAAAGCGCTTTAATTTTATGACATGGTTTCGAAGTAAAAGATGAAAGGCAGGACGTTATAAGCAGTCACAATTGTTTGTTATTTATTATTTCTCCTCATGAAAAACAATGGATATTGACTTCCATATATTTTCGTGACATATTTCTAAATAGATTGTGAAGTTTGTAACACAAACAAACCTTCAGGACAGGGTGAAATTCCCGACCGGCGGTGATGGAGCCAATTCTCCTCAGTCCGCGACCCGGATGCAAAATGGCGAGCATCCGGCTGACCCGGTGAAATTCCGTGACCGACAGTATAGTCTGGATGGGAGAAGGGAGAATTGAATAATGAAAAGAAAAGTACGAAAGACAGCGTTTTTGTCATTGCTGTCCACCATCGGATTTCTACTAATGTTTGTGGAAGTCCCGCTGCCGATGTTTCCAGCTTTTCTCAAGATCGGTGTAAGCGAAATTCCCGCGCTTATCGGTGCCATTCTATTTGGCCCACTCGCCGGAATGGCGGTCGAATTTATTAAGAATGTGTTGCATTTTCTCTTGACAACTCAAGGCGGCATGGCAGTCGGCGAATTGTCCAACTTCATTGCCGGTAGCACATTCGTTGTTGTTTCTGTGTGGCTAATGCGCATGCTACGGCAGAGCAAAGTAAATTTCTGGTTGGGGATGACCGCGGGTACGATGGCGATGGCGTTTATTATGTCGGTTGCCAACTATTTTATTTTTATTCCGGCCTTTGCCTACGTGATGGGCATGTCAGTTTCCGACATTATCGGCTGGTCACAACAGGCGAACAGCAGCATTACCAGCCTCTGGACGCTTATCGTTTACGCGATCTTACCGTTTAACCTGATTAAAGGGATAGCAGAAGCGGTCATCGCGTATCCAATTTACAGCCGTCTTCGTCCGGTGATACAAAGCGGCGAGTAATATGGAGCCATTCAGTTTTATATAAACAATAAAACACAAAGAAAGCTTTCGCTGTACGGCGGAAGCTTTTTTGTTTTAGCAAAAAAATTTTAGTCCCCCCCTTAAAACCGCAAATATTGCACGAATACATATGACAAAGAAAAAGAACGAGGTGACGATTCATGAACCGTATTGAAATTTTGGTTAATTCTGCGGATGAAATGTGCCAAACGATGAAAACCTTGCAACACTCTTACCCTAACGCTACATTTGAAAAACTCGAATATATTGGGATCGAAAACGGGCAACTTTCCATCAAATTATCATACATACTTAACTAATATCATTTTTGACGTTTCGGCATTTGTAACCACCTCTTCCTGTACTTATGTTACTTTTCAGCGAACGAAACCAAATTGAATAGTCAATCATTATGTTTCTTATCCACTTAAAAAGACAGGCATTTACGTAGCCTGTCTCATTTTATACCGTATTTTAAATACTTATGAACATGGGCCAAAATTGATTTGCGGGTTAAAATTCCAACAAACACCCCGTCCTCATCAACAATGCACAAGAACGGATGATTAATAGAGAGTTCCAAGCCGCGGAAAAAGCTGCCATCCTCCTTCATCCACGCCACTTTTTTGTTCATGACTTCTTCCACTTTCCGCTCGCCCAGTTTATCATATTCAATCTTTTCAATCCCAAGAATGGAATCCAGAATAAGTGACATGCTGATAAGTCCTTTAAGCTTATACTCCCGATCCAATACTGGAATGGCAGAATAACCCGATTTTGTCAAAACGAGCAGGGCGTGCTCCAACGTGTTGCCTTCCTGTACAATCGCTACTTTATTACCTGGAATCATCAAATCTTTAATCGCGATATCCAACGATACGCTTTTTACCATTTTCCCCATACATCCACCGCTTTCTTATCATGAAAATTACTTTATATTCTAATTCTATCATGAAAACGTTTTCTATACATATAGTTCCCATATGTCTGCGCCGCCCATTCCACACGGGACGTGCGCGCCGAGCGGCGCAAACCGCTCGGGCCACTATCCTATCCGTTTCTTCCTACCGTTTTTGACCTTTTTCTCAGGAAATTTGGGAATCGTTCCGCGAAATTAACACTTCGCGCGGTTTGCTACCCTCATAAGGACCAACAATGCCGCGCGCTTCCATCATATCGACAAGCCGCGCTGCACGCGTATAACCGATGCGAAGCCTGCGCTGTAAAAGCGAGACGGAAGCCGTCTGCGCTTCGCGCACAAGTTCTACCGCCTGCTCATACAGTTCATCTTCCGGTTTCCCCACGGCTGCTGTTTCCTCTTCACCTGGCATCATCTCCGGATGATAGCGCGCCTCCTGTTGACTTTTGACAAACGTGACGACTTTCTCTACTTCATGATCGCTAACAAATGCTCCTTGAATACGCACCGGCTTGGATGCGCCCATCGGCAAATACAGCATATCACCGCGTCCAAGCAGCTTTTCTGCTCCTCCCATATCCAAAATCGTTCGGGAATCGGCCATTGAAGACACACCGAACGCGATGCGCGACGGAATATTTGCTTTAATGACTCCAGTAATCACATCAACGGACGGCCGTTGAGTAGCAATAATCAAGTGAATACCGGCCGCACGGGCCATTTGCGCCAGGCGACAAATCGCGTCTTCCACGTCTCCCGGCGCCACCATCATCAAGTCCGCCAGCTCGTCCACGATAACTACGATAAGCGGAAGCGGTGCCACCCCTTCCTGCCGCGCTAACTCGTTGTACCGCTCCAAATCACGTGTGCCTGACTTAGCAAACAATTCATACCGCCGCTCCATCTCCTGTACAACTTTTTTCAGCGCCATCGAAGCGCGACGCGGATCGGTGACAACCGGTGATAATAAATGCGGAATTCCATTGTATACATTTAATTCTACCATTTTTGGGTCAATCATCATTAATTTCACTTCGCTCGGTTTTGCTTTGCATAAAATACTCATAATGATTCCGTTAATGCAAACCGATTTCCCGCTGCCTGTCGCGCCGGCCACAAGCAAGTGCGGCATGCGCGCCAAATTGGCAATGATCGGCTGTCCGGAAATATCACGCCCGAGCGCAATGCTTAGCTTATCTAGAGATTCTTGGTACTCACGGCTCTCCAGCACTTCACGCAACGTAACAAGTGCCACTTCATCATTCGGCACCTCGATACCGATGGCAGACTTTCCGGGAATAGGCGCTTCCATCCGGATTCCGCGCGCAGCAAGCGCTAGGGCAATGTCGTCTGCCAGCCCGACAATTTTACTTACTTTAACCCCAATGGCTGGCTGGATTTCGTAACGCGTAACTGTCGGCCCACGCTGAACTTCCAGCACTTTCGCCTGAACGCCAAAGCTTTCAAGCGTTGTGATGAGCTTGTGTACATTGCTCTGCACGTTCTTTGTCACTCCGCCGGGCTTTGCCCCTTTCGGACGATCCAGCAACTCGGGCGTCGGCAACCGGTATGATGGGTGATCGTCTTCCCCTTCAAAAGCGAGCGGCAAATCCGAAGGAGCTTCCAGCAGCTCCTTGCTCTCTCTTTTTTGGCGCCCGTGCAATTTTACTTTGATTTGTGCGCCCTCTGTTTTCACTTCAGATTCAGGCTCCAGCGCATGTTCTTCCTGCCGATACACGTTTTCAGCAAAATCATGAACGACGATTTCTTCTGCCTGCTTCGGCTCCGGCGCATCACTCAAAAAAACGCCCGCCTTTGGAACCGCCGCTGCTCTTTCCGCCATATGGTGCCGCAACTCTTCGCCACCCGTCTCATCCGACGTTAAAGCAATGTTCCGGTTTCCGAACCAACGAGCGATAAAACTCGGTTTCCTTTCCGCCTTTTCCTCGGTCTGCATGTCTTCTTCCGTTAGACTTTCTTCATATGCCTTACGCTCCGCCTGCTCCCGCAGCCGCTGCTCCCTCCGCTCGCTCAACAGCACAAGAGCATCCTGGCCCGCAGCTTTCATCCGCGCTCCTCCCGCGACAAGCATACGACGCACCGCCTGAAATAAACGCACATACGAAATTTGAAAAGCCAGCATCATGCCGATAAGCACCATGAAAACAACAATAAGAGAAGTACCTGCCGAACCAGCCGCCGCTGAAAAGAAGGCATAGCCAATAGCGCCAAGCAATCCTCCACCTACATCAGTTGTGGACGGTTTCCCTGCTTCCACCTGTCTTTTTTCCTGCAGCAGCTGTTCCCACGTCACCGATAAAACGGACTGTCCCGCAAATTTTCCTCCGGCGGTCAACTCGTCAAATAAAAGCATATGATTCCAGACAAGAAGGGAAAAAAACAGAAGAAATACGCCAATCCAACGTTGAGCCAGCAAATAGGGCCATTTTTGCTTCGCCATTACATACACGCCGATACCGATGCCCATAAGCGGCAGCATAAAATCCCAGGAACCGGCCACAATGCGAAAAATCCAAGCAAAATAACGTCCAAACCAGCTCGTGTTGGAGAATGTAAGCAGCGCCAAAAGCGAGAAGGCAATTATAACAAGCCCATATAATTCGTAGCGGAGAAACGTCCGCGTATCTCGCTTCCTACCTCCAGCTTCTTTCGCGCTTTTCTTTTTCTTCGCCACCGGCTTCACCACCTCGGAATTATGTATCAGCCACACAGGCAAAAAGGCAGCCGAACCAACCCCTGGCTGCGGTTGCCTTTTTGCCTGCCCTTGCGTTCGTATGGTCATTATAACACAAGAACATACGAGCGGTCATGATGGGTATTCTGTCGATATATAGGGAAAAAGAGCGATTTTTGCCGCAGCCTCATCCCCCGGAAGTTACTGATTCATAACGTCGCTATTCTCATGACGGCCTCCAAGTCCAAGCTCAAAAAATTATGTCTTTAAATCTTTTTTTCTATTTCTTTCGTTATATTAAATGAAGTGAGGTGAGACGATTGCAAAGCGATGAGCAACTCATCATGGAAATACGCAAGGGCATCGAGAGCTCGATGGAAGTGCTTATAAATCGATATTACAAAATGGTCTTTGCTTATATCTATCGAAATGTAGGCGAATATCATCTCTGCTATGATTTAACGCAAGAAACATTTATTAAAATGATCAAAAACATAGACACCTTTTCTACGGAGGGAAGTTTTAAACACTGGCTGATTAAAATCGCTCTAAACACGTGCCGGGACCATTACAAAAGCCAGGGGTATAAACTGGGACAAGCTTCATTCACCTGGACAGATAAGATCTCCGAGAAAAATGAACACGTTATCGATTTGATCCAGCACAAAGTGGAAAGTGAATATATCCGTAACGCCGTAATGAAACTTCCTGCCTATCAGCGAGAAGCGATTGTGCTCAGATTTTATCATGATCTAAAAATCAAAGATATTGCGAGCATTACGTCCAGCAGTGAATCTACCGTAAAATCCCGGATCATGCAGGGATTATCCAAACTAAAATCGATTTTGGAAAGGGACAAAAACGATGAAAAAAAGCAAAGCCAATACTGAATTTCCTGAGGATGTGTCACATGCTGATCTGCAGCAAATCATAGCTAATTTAAACAAATTTGAAGTTAAATTCCCAGATCAAAACGAAATCAATTCAACAATAGAGACAGCCAGAACCCAGATGCGTATTCGGGCGCGGAAAAAGTCGGGGTTCTTGTGCCGATTCAGCCGAATCATTTGGTTCGCTTTCTCTGAAATCTCGGTTATCCGTCCGATTTATTGGCTCACTAGCATTGCCTTATATGTAGCGGGGGCATTATTCACATGGTTGAGTGCGATGTCGAATCCCTACATGATGCTACTTGCCCTCTCACCTACACCTTTCATGCTCGGACTAATCGAAGTCTTTAGAGGACGGGATGAGCGAATGCTGGAGTTGGAAATGTCTTGTCGGTATAACGCGATTAGCGTCATTCTATCCAAGCTTTTTGTTATCGGTGTCTATAACATTTTTATCAACTTTGTATGCTCGATCTTGTTTTCCTTGATGTCAGATTCGGTTCAGATGTATAAAATTACCCTTTTTTGGCTTACTCCCTTTACCCTCGTTTGCGGGCTTTCGCTGATGATCGCGATCCGTTTGAGAGGGGGCACCTCCGTTATGGCAATGGTGTCAATTTGGGTGAGCCTGTGTATGGTTTTTCTCTTGTCACCTGCTCTCATTGACAAATTGCTGGTGCTTGATACGTTTTTTTATCTTATGCTGATTGTCATCGGCACAGCATGTACTGCGATTCAAATCAAAAAACTGCTTACAACGACCAATATGTATTTTGAAAGGAATGTTTTGCTTGAAAGTCACAATTGACCACGTAAGTAAAATGTACAAAGATAAAGTCGCGATCAACGACGTTTCTGCCGAATTAACCTCAGGCGTTTACGGTCTAATCGGCCCTAACGGAGCCGGCAAAACCACACTGATGCGGATGCTGGCTGATGTGTTGAAACCTTCGAGCGGGCGCATAATGGCTGATGGTGAAGATATTAAACAGTTGGATGACTTATACCGAGCGTTAATCGGCTATCTTCCTCAAGATTGCGGGTTTTACAGCTATTTCACAGCCTATCGCCTCTTGCAGTATGTCGCTGCACTCAAAGGATTGAACCGTCATGATGCGGATCGAAAAATCGACGAACTCCTGCATTTGGTCAATCTCACCAAGGAGAAGCACAAAAAAATCGGTACGTTTTCAGGTGGCATGAAAAGAAGGCTAGGAATCGCTCAGGCTCTGCTCAACGATCCAAAATTCTTAATTTTGGACGAACCTACCGCAGGGCTTGATCCAAAGGAACGAGTGCGATTCCGTAACCTTTTATCGGAAATATCCGGCGACCGTATTGTCCTTCTTTCCACACACATTATTTCTGACATCGAGTACATCGCGAAAGAAGTGCTGATTTTAAAAAACGGGCAGTTGCTAAAACAGGAAAGCCCGCAGAGTATTCTAAATGAACTAAATGGGAAAGTTTGGCATGTCACCGTACCTGCAATCGAGCTCCATAAACTTGAGCAACATTACACCGTGGGGAATGTCCTACGAAAAGGGCAGGAGATAGAGGCCAGGGTCATCTCCGATACAGCACCTGCGCCCACTGCTGTTTTGCAAACACCCAGACTCGAAGATATCTATCTGTGCTATTTCGGGGAAATATCAGGCGACACGGAGGACTAATCTATGCAATTGATCAAATATGAACTATACAAAATCTTTTCTCAAAAAGTAGTCTATATTGCTTTGAGCGTGTTCATATTATTTTACTGCTTGCACTTTTTCGGCGCTCTTAATGTTGCGCTCGAGAAGAAAAAGAAACTGTTTTATGAACAATTCGGTGGAAACATAACTGAAGAAAAAATAGCCTGGGCCCGTCAGGTTCTGGAGGCCCCGCCAAGGAAGCAGCCCATGAATGAAGATTTGATCGCTCAAAATTCTGTTGCTACGGATATTGTTAACGCTGTGAATCTGAAAGAGCAATATGAACAGTTCCTAAAAGAATCAGCGAAAAAAGTAGAAAGGCTGAAGGGAAAAGAGAACGTAAGTGCCTTACAAAAGGCGGAGCTTAAAGAAATCGAAGTGTGGAAAAAAGTAGAATACCCTAAATCCGTCTATTACCTTAATGGCTGGAAAAACATCATTCAATATATGAATGAGGTCGGCTACTTTTTTGTCGGGGCGCTCACGATTTTAGGATTGTCCAATGTATTTAGTCATGAGTATTCCACCAGAATGGACAGCCTGATTTTCAGCAGTCGATATGGCCGCAGGAAAATTGTGTTGGCCAAAATTGCGGCGGCGGCAGTGTTTTGTACTGTAATCAATGCCTTGTTAGCATGTGTGGTTTTCTCCCTTAACGGGTATTGTTACGGGTTAAGTGGCTGGAATCAACCTTTGGTTACATTGTTAGATTTATTTAGTTCAACCGGTTTTGATGGGCCAATTTGGGCATTTTATCTCAAGCAACAGCTTTATGCAACGTTAGGTTGTATTATTTTAGGAATATTTGTCTTACTATTATCTTCACGGACAAAATTATCAATTGTACCGGCTTTTATTGGCGGTGTTGTGCTGATATTTCCCGTCGTCATCGAAATGGCAAACATTCCACTGGTTATGCCGGTAAAACTCTTGCTTGACATTCTCCGTTTCACGGACTTCATCAAGCTTAACCATCTCGACAACTATCATTTTCTTAACTTTTTCGGATTTCCTTTACAGTATGGTTGGTACCTCTTAATCATCATGCTGACTTATGGATTTATTTCTTTACTTCTCCTTATGTTCAGCATCAAAAAGCGGCAGGTGATATAAATTGGGTATACTGATCTGGCAAGAATTATACAAGATATGGAACAATAAAATCGTATGGCTGATGATCGGATTATTCGCCAGCATATATCTGTTCACCACTCATACTTATTATACATGGCACTCGATGATGGCGTGGGATCGAATTGCTGATTTCTCTTACTCTTCAGGGTCGATCTTTGAGGGAATACTCATTTTACTTGCGTTATCCACTTCCTTTTCGCAAGAGTACCAATTGAAAACTGATTCCATCATCCTGAGTTCCAAATATGGAAGGAACAAATTGGTAACAGCCAAAATCCTCGCCTCCCTATCATTCATCACGGTATTGGTACTTGGATTTTGGATTTTGAACATAACCTTTAACATCCTCATGGTCGGAGACATAGGATGGAATTTGCCCATTCAGAGTCTGCAGAAATACTCATCGTCACCGTACGCTATAAGTATCTGGCAATACTGCATGATTCAGATTGCGACAAACTGGCTGGGATGTGTGGCATTTGGCCTCTTTGTTCTCTGGCTTTCTGTAATCAATCGATCATATTTGGTTGTATTTTTTGTTGCGGGTGTAGTTTTTGCTACCCCCTTTTTCATCCGGAACATCTCACATTTTTCCATTATCTGGATCATAAAAAATGCATCCATGACCGAATTCATGAGAGTTGAAAACATATTTGATAGTCAACGAACAGTGAATTGGAGCGAAATTACCATTCCACTCCCTTATCCAATTTTTTATGCCTATATTTTGGCACTTACCATCATCTTCGTTGGTGCAATTTACCGTTGTTTTAAAACACGCCAAGTAAGATAGTCTCTCTTATAATAAAGTTGCGACCGGATTCCCCCTTATTGCCTGGACACAAACAACCTTATTCATTTTTTTGCAAAATTTCTTTCTTAATTTTATAATTTTTGCTATATGCTAAGATAAGCTTCTAAGGATGTTTAGGGTCTCCCCTCCAATAAACTATGAATCATCAAGCTTCATGATATTCAGAAGGGCAGGCAGGCTAAAAAAAGGATTTATCCGTACAGGTTCCATTATATTTTTTATAATCCAAATATATCCATATAAGTAAACGTAAGGAGTTTAGAGGAAGCATGGAGCATTTAAAAACGATTTTACAAGAAAATGGCGTTCAATTTGAAATCATTCATCATGAAAACCCCATTCATACAGCACAAGAAGGTGCTGATTATTTCAGAATTGAAATAGGTCAGACTGCACCTACATTGGTTCTCAAGTCAGAAAAAGGGTATTTTGCGATGATAATCTCAGGAGATCGCGGGCATGTAAACTTGGAAAAAGTGTCAGAAATTCTGGAATGTAATCAACTAAAACTGGCACACCCAAAAGAAGTCCAACAGATCACTGGATACACTGTTGGCAGCCTTCCGTTAGTAGGCCTGTCTTTACCCTGTATAGTAGATAGTAAGCTTTTTCGTTATCCATTTATTTACGGAGGAACGGGAGAACCGCATTCAACATTGAAAATTAGCCCGAACGCTTTGGAAAAGCTAAATCAAGTTATTGCTTTCATTGAATAAGGGGAACTAAAGAATTTCAGGATAAATAGCTTCCGTATGCCAAAGCGAAACGATGCAATACTAAAAAAAACAACAGGAGCTGGCTATGAAACAGATCGGATTGCTTTATTTCCGCGACATCAAAAATATCGTGAGCAATTGGGTCGCCACCATCATCATACTTGGGCTCGTTTTTTTACCCTCCCTGTACGCCTGGTTCAATATTAAGGCTTCCTGGGATCCCTATTCGCAGACAGGCGGTCTCACGGTAGCCGTCACCAATAATGACAAAGGAACAATCCTGCGCGGCACCCCCATCAACATCGGGAATGAAGTCATCGCCTCGTTGAAGGAAAACCACAAAATCGGCTGGACATTTGTAAACGAACAGGAGGCCATGCGGGGAGTTCTACACGGCGATTATTATGCCAGCATCGTCATTCCCGCCGACTTCTCTGCGAAGATTGGCACCGTCTTGACAGACAACCCGCAAAAGGCGGAGCTGGTCTACAGTGTCAACGAGAAAATCAATGCGATCGCCCCGAAGATTACCGCCAAAGGCGCCAGCGGAATCGTCGATGAAATCAGCCGCAATTTTATCAAAACGGCAAACGGTACCATCTTCCGAATCTTTAATGAAATTGGCCTCGAATTGGAAGTACAGCGGCCCATGATCGAAAAAATGAGAAATCTGATCTTCAAGATGGAGGCCATGTTTCCCACAATCAATCAAACGGTGAATATCGCTCTGGAAGACATTAACAAGGCAAACGGTATCGTCCGAAAAGCCCAAACCAATCTGCCTATTGTGGCAGAGTTGACTCAGGACGGCATGGATGTCACCCAAAAATTTAAGAAACTTCTCGACCGGACAACAGAGGCTCTCGATGCGCTCTCCCCGACGATCAAGCAAGATCTCTTCCTACTCCAGCAAACGGCCATGGCTATGGAACAGTTGACCGATATTCTACAAGATACCAAGATCGAGCCTGCCGTGGTGAAAGCAGCCCTGAATCAAGCTTCCCGACGCCTGTCGACCGGCATCGCTGTCACGGAGCATATCATCGCGCTATTCGACCGGCTGGATAACCTTGCGGGCGGAAATCGCCTTTCCATCTTTACCGGAAAGCTGAAGCAGATTCGTAACCACCTCCAGCAGCAATTGGCAACGGTAAACACAATCACATCAGCCATTGACCAGGGAGAAAAACCTGCGGCCCAGCTAATCAACCATTTGGATCAGCTTTCCAGGAAGACCTCCGTCATCCTTGATGATATTCTACAGCGGTACGACAGCGAAATACAATCACGTATCCTTCAGGCGGTGGAAAACACGAAAAAAGCCACCCAGCGTGCTTATGCTGTGCTGGTGGAGGCAAACAAAAGCATTCCGGATGTGCAGCGACTCCTGCATGACGCGGCACAAGGCTTGACCATCGGCAACCAGGAGCTGTCAGCGATACAAAAAAATCTCCCTGCAATCGAGGCCAGGATCAAAGGCCTGGCAGATTGGATACGCACCATGGAAAAGGAAGGCACACTGGACCAACTTATTAACCTACTCATAAATAATGCGAAAAAAACGAGTGAGTTTTTTGCCGAACCGGTCGTGCTGAAGGAAAACAAGCTATTCCCGATTCCCAACTATGGTTCGGCCATGTCACCGTTTTTTACAACCCTATCGCTCTGGGTCGGTGCGCTACTGTTAGTCTCCCTGCTAACGGTGGAAGTGCATCACCATGATGCCAATTACAAAAGCTACCAGATCTATTTTGGTCGCTATCTTACATTTATGACGTTGGCTGTCTTGCAATCTCTCATGGTCACACTGGGAGATATCTTTCTGCTTGGAACCTATGTGGTGGATAAGCTTTGGTTTGTCCTGTTCGGTATGCTGCTCAGCTCTGTTTTCATGTTGATCGTGTATACGCTTGTATCCGTATTTGGCAACGTCGGCAAAGCAATGGCAATCGTGCTTTTGGTCCTTCAGCTTGCTGGCTCTGGCGGTACGTTCCCGATTCAGGTAACCCCGCCGTTTTTCCAGGCGATCCATCCTTATCTGCCGTTTACATACGCGATCAGCATGATGAGGGAGGCTGTAGGTGGAATCCTCTGGGATATTATCGGGAAGGACTTACTGATGATGGCGGTTTATGTCGCTATCGCGCTTGTCATAGGGGTCGCTTTGAAAGACTTCCTCAACCGTTCCTCCGCGAGGTTTGTCGAAAAGGCAAAGGAAAGCAAACTGATACACTAGCGTTCTGGCTTAGTTTGGGACTTTTCTTCTCGGGTTATCTATCAAGCTATAAGGATGTGCGCATGAGGTTTCGGAAACGCTCCGGCTCGTTTGACATCCGCAAGGGAGGAAAGAATTTCTTTACTGAACGATTGAATGAATCTACAAAAACAAAAGCAGTCAGCTATTATCAATGCACTTGAATCATTAACGAAAAACTAAAGTAAAGTTTTCCACTATTCCCCTGTTTTTATTTGAATGTCCGATAATAATCAAAATGTAAACGAAAGAAGCCGTTCCATAACCCGGAACGGCTTTTAAAATAATATCCAGGATAAAGCAATGATATTGATGCTATTTGTAAGTATATGAAGTGACAATGGAGCGAATATACTTTGATACGTTTTAAAAAGATAAGCTAGACAACAGCCCATTATAAATAACGCCGCCCAGAGCATCGGTACAAAAAAATGAGCCATTGTAAAAATAAGAGCTGAACCTATCGTTGCTATTCCAAACCCATACTTTCTGCAAAGATACTTGTAAATCAAGCCGCGAAAAATTATTTCTTCGGTTATCGGAACAAGAATAGCTACAACAATATAAAGCAACCAGAATTCTGCTGAACTCATTTGGGTTAATTGCGATGTTACAAGTTGAGAAGAACTCGTTGCCTCAGGCGGGAAAACAGCTAGCACTATAATTTGAGTGATAATGATTAAAAGCCATAGTGACATAATATGTAAAGCATATTTCATAATGTGTATGTTTTTCATACGTTGAAATCCAAGGCTCGACCATAACAGTTGTTTTTCTGTAAGCACGTACTTTTTAACGCATAATATCAAAATAAGGCACACAGGAATAGAAAGAGCAACAGAAAAGATAATCAAATCTTTTCCTCTCATTTCATACAACGAAAAAGAGAACGCTGCAGCAATAATAAATAAAATACTCCAGCTTATTCCTATAGCAAGTGCTTTTATTATGCTTTTTAGCTCAATCGTTTTATTCTCCACCTGAACCTCAATTTTCATTTTCATTCCTCGTTTCTTAGCGCCTGCTTGCACAATCATATATCCGGAAGATAAATGAATAAATCGTCTACTTTGCATCCCAGTATATGTGCCAGCCTAAAGGCCAGTTCAAGACTGGGATCATATTTATTGTTTTCAATGGCGTTGATAGTTTGCCTTGAGACATTGGCCGCCTTAGCGAGTTCTTCTTGCGACAACTGTAGTACTTTTCTTAACTCTTTGATTCTATTTTCCATACTTTTTCTTCCTTACGTCTTTGATACATAATGAAACAAAAAACTGATACCGTAGCAAACAAGTGAGAAAACAAACAGCACAGGAAAAGTTAAGGTCGCATCAGTACTGATAAAAGACAAATGGATATCAAAAATAGAAAGTAATGTTTTTAACCCCGCCGTTAGCATAATCAGATTCCATGCACCTAATCCAGCCAGTTGCACAATATGTTTTATACGTTCATCTCCATTATTTTCTGCTTTTATCTTCGAGTTTACCCATATGAGCAAAGAAAATCCTACTGCTAAAAATAAAATTTTAAGAGCCATCATGACATTTTTCACTCCCCTAAATGTAAAACGTTTTTGACATTTATAAATATAAAATATAGGAGATTTGATGTCAAACATATTTTACATTCCCTTTTCTACGTTCAATAATCTGCATTAACACGAATCTCGTACCCGGTCACGCTACCACGAATTGCTTCCAGAGCACATCGACCGATGGTTTACACGACATGATCCAGACGGTTGTAGCAGAATGTTTCGTTCTACATTTTTATGCACAACGTTGACGTACAGACGCTTTGGACATAGCCAGGGTTGAAGCCAGTACAATACAGCGCTTTAAAAAAACTTGTGCTTTTACTTTTTGAATACTACGGACATGAAGTTGATTTACCGTGGAAAATAGCGTTTCTTGTAGAATATACATAACGGACTTTCCCCTTCCTTGTATGGTATGGATTCGACACCTGTATCTTCTACAAATTGGGGGAAAGTCCTTTTTTGTCATCAAAAGAGCCTTGCGGCTCTAAGAGCGAAAATTATACAAAACACTCATTTCATTTGTTAATTCCGTGTATTTAACTTTTCAAGGAATAAACAGTAACTTTATCATCTCCATAATTGGAAACAGCAAGATACTTGTCGTCAGATGAAAGAGAAAAACCATGTGGGAAACTAAGTTGTGCTTTGGGATTGGTAAGAGCAAAGAATTGTGGATCAATCTGATTGGTCATTTTATCAAAAGAATAAAAAACAACTGTATCATTTGACTGAGATTGAACAACAATGAATGAGGACAATGCATCATGGGAAAAGGCAACATCGTCAGGACAAGATAACTCAGGCTTTCCTGTCAGTTCACACAGAGATTGAGTACCGGTGGTTCCAGTATCGTTGTCCCAAGTATGAATAGCTAACGCACCATAACTTGGATAAGACTGTGTGCCTGCAGTAACTCCATAACAAATGATTATAAGTGAGCCATCACTAGAAAAATCAATCGCTTTAGGCTTGAATGGTAATGGAGATAGTTGGTAGCGGTTTTGCACAACTTGTGAAAGGGTAATCTTGGGAGCACCATTTGCTTCATAATCAAGTTTATAAATAAGAATCAGTCCAGAACTATCCGTGGTAGTACTAACCATGTATTTGGAATTTGGTGAAAACCGTACTCCATGAAAAACAGCATGGGGATGTCGTATCACTTGAAAGGGAACTGGATCAATCAAGTGTGTTTGAGGATCAATGTGATACATATTTATTGAACACATATTTTGTTTGGTATTAGTGATGACAAGATATAATCCGTCCGGTGAAAATGCCAATGCGTCTGGCCAGTGCAATTGCATACCATTTTGGTTATTCAAAGTTTGTAAAAGAGTGAGCGAATGATCTTGTGGATGAAATGCATAAGTATGAAGCGTTTCAGTCGCCAAATTTAAAGTAGCTAGATAGTGGTTGTTGTTAAACCATCCAACAGCGGTACAAGTACCATAACGCTCTCTATTCATTTTAGGCCTATTCATTATAGGAATGAGTGGTAGAGGTGGTTTACTAAGATTCAATATAGAATTTGGAGTGTAAGCTACCGCTACGGGAGTCTGTGAAACAGAGGGGAGCTTAGAAGCCAATTGTTTTACCTCCTGAAATATAACAATTCATATTGAAGAATTACTGTGGTATCTCTCTAAAGTCAGTTAATGTGGCATCTTCCTCATAGTAATCAAGGGTGATTTTGTCATGTTGTAAAAGTTTAAACAGCTTTTCATCCACGGTAATACCATATTTTCCGATATGTCTTGCCCGATTCACGACAGTTTCAATCTTAACGTATCCAGCCATCCATAAGACGAATCCAGTCATTAAATCTTGACTCGTGATATCATAGTTAATCGAAGCAAATATGGCTCGTAAATCAATATTCGTTTTAAAGCATGGACCTTCTTTAACTCGTTTTGGCCCCTGTGTATCGATTAAATGTTTTACCCATGCACGTATATCAGGGCCTACGCTGGATAAGCCTGGCTTTGACCTTTCTTTAAAAAAATCTTCTGTCCAGGGAATTTTATCAACAAAGCGTGTCTCATATTCATAAAGGATTGGCCGTAATGCATGCCACACTTCTTGATCTAAACAATAACTTACAAAGCTCCACCAATACGTTTCGCCATTTTGAACAAAGTGTAACTTCTTCCTCTTTTCTTCACTGTTTAAAAAACAATAGGACCAACATTGGACAACTCCGATGTTGCTATAATTTTGTTTTGCCCATTGATGTAAAGCAAGAAGAGTTCGAATATAGTGGGGACTGACGATGATGTCATCTTCGATCACGATAATCTTTTCATATTTACACCAATCAAACATAAATCGTCTGGCATCGATCAAATTTTTTGCACAACCATAGTTTCTTTTTCTGGTGATAATTTCTTTATTTTTAATCTTAGAGTTGTTGATGATCATCATGTTTTCTTCTTGCTTGGCCCCCGGCCCACCATCTAAAAAAAATAGAAGGGCAGCATACATGATTCTGGATTTCTTTCAAGTGATTCAATCACTTTTTTTAAAATATTCCGGTCTATTGTAGGCCACTACTAAAATAGCAACAGGCTGATTTTGCTGTAGAGCTCTATGATAATAGGAAGGAGCGTAATCGTGGTTTTCTGCTGTCATCATACTCACTCTCACCCCATTAACAACTATGTTGAAAGGCAATGTAAAACTTTGTTTATCGTACTTATAATATTAAATGTAAGATGAATCCTTTTGCTTGTATGTTCGACCATGCTCAATGTAAGTTTTGCAACATCATCATTTATAAAATATCGTTCTAAAAATACGCCTCTATGGAATTTTAAATTTGACCTGAATGAGCTATGCCATAAAGAAAGATATAGAATCAAATAAAGATGCATTTGTTTGCTTAGTATGTAGAACTGAGACCATTTGTGTGCTAGATGAAGAAGAATTACAAGGGGGAATTGACTTAGGGGCTAATAAGTCACAACGAATTTAGTTCTATATGGGTAGATGGAAGTAAGGATGCTTTAAGTCACTGACATAATACTTTTCCTGACAAACTCTTTTATTCATGTCTCCGTTAAAGCTCAATGTTGATCTTTAGCTTAAGTAAGGAGAAGGAAGCGTGAGCCATCCCCCACCTACACCAGAGGCGTGGAGGAAGGGGGCTTCTCACGTGTCATGTTAAAAGAGCATGCGAGCATGCTGGAGTGCAAAAAATACGTTTCCATGACTTAAGACTTAAATGCAGTAATATCAAGGCTTTTATTCACGGTTTGAAAACTCTGGGCGAAAATAAATTTTTTGCCCGGGCGCATACGCCGGGTTCATGTAGTCGTAAGGATTAGGACTGATAAGTCGTACGATACGCGCTTCGTTTATTCCACACGGCTGTACAAGCATCGTTACACCGTTCACCTGAATTTCCATATTCTCATACGCGACGTTATCTTCATTTTGAAAAATCAATTCGAGAGGCAAAGCCGAGTAAATAATCATTGCATCACCTGCTCCGTTTTCGTCTCGGCCGAACGGCGCTCTTCAATGCGCCTTTTCAGTTCCCGCATCGCATCGCCCAGGCCGCCAATTTCATCGATCAAGCCGAATTCCACCGCTTTTGTACCAACTACATTTGTGCCGACATCGCGGCTTAATTCACCAACTTTGAGCATTAACTCACGAAATTTCTCTTCCTTGATATTAGAATGATGCACAACAAATTTCACGACGCGATCTTGCATTCTTTCAAGATATTCAAAACTTTCCGCGACTCCTATTACAAGCCCGGTTAAACGTACAGGATGAATCGTCATCGTAGCTGTCTCCGCGATAAACGAATAATCGGTCGCAACAGCGATCGGCACACCGATGCTATGTCCGCCGCCAAGTACAAGCGATACGGTCGGCTTGGACATCGACGCGATCATCTCCGCAATCGCAAGTCCTGCTTCCACGTCTCCCCCTACAGTATTTAAAATGACTAACACTCCTTCAATATTCGGATTTTGCTCTGCGGCCACCAGCTGTGGAATGAGATGTTCATATTTTGTTGTCTTGTTCTGCGGCGGCAATTGAATATGCCCTTCAATTTGCCCAATAATCGGCAGACAATAAATGTTGCTATCCGGCACGGAAGGCACATTCGTCTGTCCGAATTGCTGAATCAGTTCGGTTGTTGCTTTGCGTGGATCTACCGGTGGGGGAGCGGCAGGAGCTTCCTTCGGTTTTTCCGGAAGCGGCTGTGGTTGTAACTCGTTCATTTGCTCTCGCACGTCTTCTTCCTCCTTGTTCCTTGGTATCCATAGTATGAATTGTGATAAAAGAAAGCATGCATGAAAGCTTTCCACGAATTAAAAATGGTTCTTTTTACGGAATCATTCGCCATGCAGCAAGCTTTGCCTTGTGAAGGGAGCAGCCTTGCCTGTACAATGGTAAAGAGGAAAACGGTAAGCTGACCAAAAGATAGGAGGAGTCATGGAAGAGTTTATTCGGTCAATATTAATCTTTCTTAGCGATTTGGGCTATTTCGGGATTGCGATTGGCTTAATGCTGGAAGTCATTCCAAGCGAAATCGTACTTTCTTATGGCGGGTTTCTCGTCTCGCAAGAAAAAATTACATTCTGGGGAGCAGTCATCGCTGGTACCATCGGCGGAACCATTGCTCAGCTTTTTTTATACTGGATGGGCTATTACGGCGGACGTCCGTTTCTTAAAAAGTACGGGAAATATTTGTTAATCCGCGAAAAAGAAATCGATAAAGCGGAGGAGTGGTTCAATCGCTATGGTGTAGGTGTGATTTTTACGGCGCGCTTTATTCCGGTTGTCCGGCATGCGATCTCCATTCCCGCGGGCATTGCGCGAATGCCGCTTGCGAAATTTACACTATATACCACGCTGGCAGTTATTCCGTGGTCTATCCTTTTTATATATTTAGGGATGCAATTGGGCGCACGCTGGGAGGACATAAATGAAGCCGCCAAACCATTCATCGAACCCATTATCTGGATCGCAGCTGCATGCCTTGTTCTGTATGTGCTGATCAGTATATGCAAAAAGAAAAAAGCTTCCCGTTTCTTTAGCTAATAAAGGGGGAATGGCATGGAAAAACAAAAAAAGGGAGAACGATTTGTCCGAAGTGCAGGACTTGTCGCAACGGCAGCCCTTCTTTTGCTAACAGGCTGTACAACTAAGGAAAATCTACCTACCGACAACGAGTTATCGGCTAAAATCGCGGAAAAGCAAGAGCAAAAGCGAAAAGAAAAAATCACAAACACTAAAGAAGAACTGGACCGCTACTTCGCGTCCCTCGCTTCCCACACCGAACAGCTTCATGCAGAGCGCGCCGCTTTGCTCAAGGCTTTCGCTGCGCTCAGCGAACAGAAACTTACGGAACAACAAACACGGGCCAAAGTTCACTCGGCCATTTCGGCTTATGAAGCAAAACTCAAGGATTTGCAAGAGATGCAAGTTCCCGCGTATCAAGAAATACAGGATTTCCATCAAGAAATGTATAGCGCCATGAGCCGATACGTTCCTGTGATGAAAAAAGCGGAGAAAGGTCTGCGTACAAAGAACGCATCCCTTCTTAAAGAAGCGGAAAAAGAAATGCATGCGCTTGATGTTAAAGCGAAGCAAATGATTGAAAAAACAGCAAAACTTCATGTAAAGATCCGTACAAACTAATGCAACCCGGAGCCTTATTCTTTTCCTGACAAGGCTCCGGGCTGTCTTTTTAGTACGGGATAAGCGGTTACTTGATATAGCTTTTCATGGATGTCATACCGGATCGGCAGTTCAATGACAATCCGCTCCCGCGTTCCGGCAAAAATAGCAATAGCCCTCACTTCTACTCTTCCCTCATATTGGCCTGTAGGCGCAACACGCGTAACTTGAAGCTGTTCTACGCGTTCCGCATGCGGCCACGTCATTTTCTTTCCTACAAGGGAAGGCGCAAACTTCTTGTGCATTTCCTCATTCATATCGGAAGCAAGCAACCATTTCCTGCTAAAGTCTATGGCAAACGCTTTCGCCTGAGGAGTGCCGATCGTGCTGATTTTTTGCGAAGGGATCAACGTATTTTCCAAATAGGAGACATTCAATCGAATAAGGCTCGCGGCCCCATTATAAAGCAGCACCAGCGCGGAAGCCAGCCCTACCACTTGGATAAACGTAAGCCATGTGCGATTTTGCGGTTTGTTTTGCCTACGCCATTTCTTAAATGGCGTTACTTTTTTATTCATACGTGTCATGCTCCCGCCTTCACGCCGTTTTTAGCTATTGCACGCTTACTGCTCCATTTATATAAATTGTACCATGAACCAACCGCAGACGTCATTGGCCAGCTTCCATGCAAAGCCTTTCTTATTCCACCGAATAAAAATGCTATTTTTATCACACAATACGTTTTGGAATGCAGCTGCATTCATCCACTTACTATTTGAGGAGGAGTCGTTTGCATGGCAAAACCTGACAATCGTAAAGATAATGTGCGAAAGCTGCAAGAAATGATACAAAATACAATCGGCAACATCGAGGCTGCGGAAGAAACGATGAGCAACACGCATTTGACAGAAGAACAACGACAACAAATCCGCGAGAAAAACGAACGCCGTAGAGCAAGCATTGAAGGAATGCGGAACGAAATCCAGGACGAAGCACGCGCACAAGAAAATCGTTACGAATAAGTGGACAAATCTTTTTTGTTCGCATATTATATAAATCGTGTGCTTGAAGAAAAACGGAAAACAGGAAGTGAAGCAATATCATGAAAACGGTGCAAGAAGCGCTGAAAGCTGGTAAGACGATCGAATTAACCGAGCTATTCGACGATCAGTTTGAGTGGGATCCTTCTTTCAACCTGCTAGAACTGTTGCACAGCGGACAAGTAAAATACAACGGCGCAGAATTAACGAAAGAAGAAAGCGAACAAATTATTAAAGCGCTCAGCATTCTGGTCGCCTAAAATACAAAACGCCCTGCCTGTTCCCGGTAGGGCGTTTTCTTTGTTACTTTTTCTCGAACAATCCATACATAATGCTGCTGACAATCGCCAATACAATCGAGCCAAAGAATGCGGAAAAAAAGCTCTCCACATGAAATCCGGGGACAAGCTTGCTAGTCAATATGAACAACAGCGCGTTAATAACAAGCGCAAATAAACCGAGCGTAAGAACCGTCACTGGCAACGCCAACAATTGCAAAATCGGCCGTAAAATCGCATTGACTAAACCGAGCACGATCGCAGCAACAAACGCGGAACCGACACTATCGAACCAGATCGCGTCAAATAACCACGCCACGATCAAAAGCGAAACAGCCGAAAGCACCCAGTGCCAAAGCCACCGCATTTCTTCCCCTCCTTCCTTTTCATATTTACATTCTTTATTCTCACTCTCCTGCTACTTCTCCTGTTTCTGATTCCCTTCTTCTATTTCTTTCTCGTTTCCGCTTCGTTCCTCCTCTTCCTCCGCTGACTCTGATGGAAGATCTTCCGCGGATACAACTTGTGCCTCAAACGGCCGGCTGTACACGCTCACCGGTTCTTCGGTGATATCCGAACGAACCGTTTCATCCTGTGCCGCCCCACGCATAATTTCCACACTTAGCGGCAAATATTTGAACATATGACGAATTACGGTTTTTTTCGCCATTTCTTCATAATCGGTTACCCACGGCCCGCTTTTATAGGAACGGGAACGTAACCTGCGTTTGTCGATTTCTTCCTTAGACATAAATTCAAATTGGTATCCGCCGTCCGTAAAATGAACAACCGCATACACGCCGATAAATTCCCCGCGACTGTTCATTGCCGGTTTATGCTTTAATGATGGATAGAGGCCGTATTCGTATTCAAACTCGTCGTTTTCATACACTTCGTGAGCATAAATGTTCTTAATGTTACCTGAGCGACGTGCAAGGTCAATCATTCCCTTATATCCGATAATAAATGTTGCTTCGCGCCCGTACGGAACGATATAGCACTGACCCAAAAGCCCTGGTTCCAGGCCAAGCTGAGCCGCCTGCATTACAGCTCCAAGAAGCGATGGAATGGTGCATTCCAAAAGCTGTGGGTTTGTGCGGATCGTCGTCAGGGCAATTCGTAACAATCTATCTACATCCATATGTTTCGGAAGCACACGTTTCACTTCTGGTTCCATCTTTTTCAAATACGCGCCGATCGTTTGCGCCGGTGTCGGCGGAGAACTTCCGGTTTCTCTCGCCTTTGCTTCCAGTTTGCTTTTTAAATCGTCTGCCATCTCAAACTCCTCCTGTTCCTTCATCTATGTAATAATGAAGCGCCGGGATACGGCTGGCCGGGCGAATTGTTCATAAATGTCTGGGCGTTGCTCTTTCAGCGCCTTTATATCAAGCGTGCGGCGGGACACATTCTTCCATGTAACACGATGCGCGGATGTGAGGCCGGTTTCATGGCGACCGATAAGCGCCTTTAGCCGGTTCTCGGCCTCTTGTTTGCGCTGTGCGGCTTCCTGTATATCACGCTCCGCTTTTTCCCACTGGGCAATAAGCTCTTCCGCTTCATCCGGAAGTATAAGCGTGCTGTCTACCTCACCTTCCGGGTATATATTGGCAAGCAATGCAGCGGTCGCTTCGCTTCCGTCCGAAAGCGGTGGAACACCTGCCAGCACGTGATGATGCCAGAAATGTTCACAAATTCGGAAGCTGAGCGCAATCAGTTCATCATCGCGCGCCACAACTTGATGCCGGAAAGTATTGCCGCCGATAAGTACTGCAAACGCCCCCCATGTAAGACCGGTAATATATAAATACCACTGAAGCTGTAGCTGGTACGCTTCCGGCACATTACCGTCCTCCCACTCTTTGCGTGCGTATTCGGAAGCCGTTTTGATTTCCAGCACGCCGTTGCCGCGTTCCGCGTCAATAATCAAGCGATCAATATTGCCGATAACCCACTCCTTCTCCGGATGCTGAAGAATTGCATTGCGCCGCTGCAACTTATAGCCTGTCCTGCGGGAGAATTCCTCCGCGACGACCTCTTCCATCATACGTCCGAAATGCATGGCTTCCGTATCCTCGCTTTCGGCCATCTGCCCTGTTTTTTCCAAATATACAGCAAGGGCCGATCTGTAAGGGTCTACGCCACAAATCGCTCCGACATCGCTGCCTGTAATTCCCCGCCTGCGCCAAGCGAGCCATTCCCGGTGTGACAGCTCGTTCGTATTGACCAGTCGTATTGCCTGCATGTTTCCTCCTTCACAGCACGCCGTTTGCTTTATGTCTTTACTTTCTCCATTTTCTCTTAAGAAAAACCGTCCCGTCTTCCCTATCGTAAAAAAGACAAGCATGCCCAACCATTTTTTACTGCTCACCTGTATTCATTTTCCATCTGCCGTCTGGCCCGAACAAAAGCAATAAACTGCTTTTTTTCTTCATCTGAAAGCGTCCGGCCATCTATCGTCAATTTCACTTCCGATGCCATCCGTTCATCCGTTAACTCAATCCACTTTTCTGTTTCTTTTCTCTTTTTAACTGCCTGAAAGTCCGGGTTATCGATTCGGTTCAGCAAATAGTCCACAGACGTCTCCATTACGTCCGCGATCTTCTTAATGGCATCCAATGAAGGCTGGCGGTATCCTGATTCATATCCGGCGTACGTGCTTTTCGCGATTCCGAGCTGATCCGCTATATATTGCAGCGACCACTTTTTTCTTTTTCTGAGTTCATAGAGTCGGTATAAATTCATCGATGTTTCCCCTTTTCCCTTCTCTTTGTCTTTCATTAATTACAATTTAAGAAAGCGGTAACAATATTTATTATAAATAAATGTACGCGATTCGCGTAAAAATGCTTGTCACATTTATGAAAATTATTATAATTAAAATGTATTATTCTCGATACGCGTACTATCATGACGGTGTTACGAGAACAATAGAAATCGCGTAAAAAAAGCTCTTATTTCTTGCTACTGACTACATTTGCATAAAAGAGAGGTGCTGTACTTGAAAAAATTGCTACTTCTTGCCACAGGAGGAACCATTGCTTCAGTGGAGGGGAAAGAGGGGTTAACTCCCGGTATTTCAGCTGATGAACTTTTGCGCTATTTACCCGAGGAACAAGGCGGCTATCACCTCGAAAGCAAAACAGTAATGAACATTGATAGCACAAACATGCAGCCTGAATATTGGGCAAAAATTGCCGAAGCTATCCATGAACATTATGCAGATTATGATGGCTTCGTAATTACTCATGGAACAGATACGATGGGCTATACGGCCGCTGCGCTTTCCTATATGCTGCAAAATTTGGGGAAACCAGTGGTTCTTACAGGCTCACAAGTGCCAATTTATTTTAAGAAAACGGATGCGAAGAAAAACTTTATCGATGCGGTTCGTTTTGCCTGCGAAGACGTTGCTGGAGTATTTGTCGTTTTTGATGGTAGAGTCATTAAAGGAACACGCGCTGTAAAAATGAGAACGCAAAGCTATGATGCGTTCGAAAGTATTAATTTCCCTTACGTTGCTTACATTAACGATACTGATATTACATATAACATGAATGTATCTGCCGTATCAAAACGTCCTTTCACCATTGATACATCATTATGTCCGGATGTGTTGCTTTTAAAGTTGTATCCTGGGATGCAGCCGGAATTATTTGATGCGATTAAGCATCTTTATAAAGGAATTATTATAGAGAGTTTCGGAAATGGGGGAATTCCGCACCAAGAGCGTAATCTTCTTCCTAAAATTAAAGAGCTGATTGATGCAGGAATAGCGGTTGTAATTACCACTCAATGCATAGAAGAAGGGGAGCACCTTACGTTGTATGAAGTAGGACGAAAGGTTGCCCAAAATATGATTATTCATTCTCATGATATGAACACGGAAGCTATTGTTCCGAAGTTAATGTGGGTGCTTGGAAAGACAAACGATTTAACAGAAGTAAAACGAATGATGGAGACCCCTATCTCGGACGATATGTTGGTGAAAAGCGAAATAGAAGAAGAGTAGCGAGCATTGCCAAAATAGTTCTTTTGTAAGCGTTATCGTTGTGCTGTAAAATAAATAAAGTTATAACAACATAGAAAGGAGTGTTTGAAATAATGACTATCTTAGAGAATTTTATTGCAATAAGTAATAATATTTTATGGTCTTATGTTTTAATTGCTATGCTGATTGTTCTTGGCCTTTATTTTACTTTTAGAACGAAATTTGTGCAGTTTAGAATGGTTGGTGAAATGATTCGCTTGCTTGGTGATGGAGTAGGTGATTCCAAAAAGAAGGACTCTGTATCTTCCTTTGGCGCCTTCTGCATCAGCACCGCCTCGCGCGTAGGAACAGGTAACCTTGCCGGGGTTGCACTCGCAATCTCTATCGGGGGACCTGGGGCAGTATTTTGGATGTGGCTGATTGCACTTATCGGTTCTGCTTCTGCTTTCGTTGAGGCAACACTGGCACAAATTTACAAAGTAAAGGACAAAAACGGGTTCCGCGGTGGCCCGGCATATTATATGGAAAAGGCGCTTAATCAACGCTGGATGGGTGTTTTGTTTGCGATTCTGATTACATTATGTTTTGGCCTTGTATTTAACTCCGTTCAGGCAAATACAATTACGCTTTCCCTCCAAACCGCGTATGGGCTGGATCGCACGATGATGGGTCTTGCACTTTCAGCGCTTACAGCATTTATTATCTTTGGTGGTCTCAAACGGATTGTTAAAGTAGCTGAATGGATGGTTCCAGTGATGGCTGGCGGTTATGTATTATTGGCTTTATACATTGTAATCACAAATCTTCCTGTTATGCCTGACGTATTTATGACAATTTTCAAAGGGGCATTTGGCCTGGAGCAGGTAGCAGGTGGAGGAATGGGGGCCGCCCTCATGCAGGGAATTAAGCGCGGCTTGTTCTCTAACGAAGCGGGTATGGGTAGTGCGCCGAACGCTGCGGCAACGGCTGACGTAACACACCCGGTTAAACAAGGTCTGATTCAAGCGCTTGGTGTATTTGTCGATACATTATTGGTTTGTAGTTCAAGTGCCTTTATCGTATTGCTGTCTGATGCCTATAAGCAAGAAGGGCTCGAAGGAATCGCGATCGTTCAGACTGCGCTTAGCTCCCACATTGGTTCCTGGGCAGGAAGCTTTATTGCGATTGCAGTATTCCTGTTTGCGTTTAGCTCAATTGTCGGTAACTATTATTATGGACAAACGAATATTGAGTTTATTGATACAAATAAAACCTGGCTATTGATTTACCGCCTCGCTGTTGTGGCGATGGTGATGTATGGTTCCGTAGAGAGAGTAGCTGTTGTATGGGATATGGCTGACCTGTTCATGGCGCTTATGGCAATAACGAACCTCATTGCAATTGCTCTGCTGGGTAAGATTGCGTTTGCCGCGTTGCAGGATTATACGAAACAAAAAAAGCAGGGCCAAAATCCGGTGTTCTATACCAGTAGTATTGGCGGATTAAAAAACGTAGAATGCTGGCCGGAAAGCGAAACAGATAGCAAAGCAAAACAAGATGCGAACGTAATGTAATTCAGCTGCTCGATAGAGATAGCTATGATAATGATAAATTACGACGTTTCTCCCCTTCACGTAAAAAGGAGGAACGTCGTTTTTTTCATTGCCTATGATAAATACATCGACCTTGCTGGTTTCTCCTGTTACAAAGCGAGCCACCGGTTCAAAGCAATAAAGACGGGAGATGAATCCCCTTTTTAAAAAAACATGCTATCATCAAATTAGTATCATCACCTAAATGTATCGGTCAAACCCGCGGCGAAACATTCATATCAAGGAGGAAGTATATGACCCGCATTCCTGTCATCATATTAAGCGGATTTCTGGGCAGCGGAAAAACAACGCTGTTGCTTCGTCTGCTACATGAAGCAACCGGACGGAATCTGCAACCTGCCGTACTGATGAACGAACTCGGCACAATTGATGTAGATGGACGCCTAATCAACGCTACTATGCAAGAAAATCAGGTGCTCGAAAAACTGCTTGACGGCTGTATCTGCTGTAGCAAAAAAAGCGAAGTGGTAGAAAGTATGGAAAAACTGCTGCACAAGCGGCCAGATGTTATTTTTGTCGAACTGACCGGCGTGGCTAATCCAGAAGAAGTAGTGGATCTGCTTGTAGAACCGCAATTGAAAGAAAAAGTTCGTTTTCACTCGATTCTAACTACAATCGATTCCTATTATTACCTGGAATACACAAGCATCTTCGAAATTGACCGCCAGCTTGTCCGTACGGTCAAACGCCAAGTGAAAGTCGCGGATATGATTATTGTCAACAAGACGGAAGGTATGAAAGAAAATCATAAAAACAAATTGCTAAAAGCGCTGCGCAAACAAAACGACTGCTCTCCCATTTTGTTTACAACATACAGCGATATCGATCTCGCTCCTGTGTTTGACATAATTGAAAGGCAAGAGCCAATAAACACAGCGGATTTGTCTGTCCAAGACCTAGCAGACCTCGAAGTCGCCGCACATGAATCCGGACATCATTATGAAAAAGGGCAGAAACACAGCGAACATGCACATGTCCATCTCCACGCTCATCGCCATGAACAAGAAGATGCAAACGGCTCGTACTCCCGTGTGCAAACATTCACACTGCCAGCTACCGGGACGGTTCAGCAGAAAAAGCTGGAACGTTTCCTAAAATCGTATCACCCCCGCCTACTGCGGGCCAAAGGGTATCTGACCGTCGAAAGCAAAACGGGTATATATCTGATGCAGTATGCGGCGAAGCGAACGGAATGGGAAGCGGTAGAGAATACAGGCGAATGCTATCTCATACTTATCGGCATTGACCTGCCGATGGAAGAAATGCGGCAGAAGTGGAAAGAAATATGCCTGGAAGCGACCGTGCAACAACCATCATTATGAATGAACAGGATGATTGTATGAAAACCGTTCTTATTTTGCTCATCCGGGCATACCAGCGTTTCATTTCTCCACTGCTTCCCCCTTCCTGCCGCTTCTATCCTTCATGTTCCCATTATGGGCTTGAAGCCATTCAACGCTTTGGTGCGCTCAAAGGGGGCTGGCTGACAATCAAACGGTTGGTGAAATGTCATCCGTTCCATCCCGGAGGTATCGATCCTGTGCCAGAGAAAAAGAAAAAAGAACAAGCCGGGGAAACAAGGCACAGAAAATGGAAAAAACATAAAAGGTAAATGCTTCATTTCTGATTCAGAAGTGCTTGATTTTTTTGCATGTTCATGATTAATTTTATGGCAAGTAAAAAATTAACGAAAAATGGAGTGCAATCATGGGAGCGTTGTCGGAAAAGGAAAAACTGGAACAAAAAATTAAAATTTACGAATTCATTTTAAACCGGCTCAATGAAGGTATTCATGTTATTGATGAAGACGGCATCTCAATCATTTACAATGAAAAAATGTCCGAAATCGAGGCGATGAATAAAGAGACGGTGTTAGGCAAACGCCTGCTTGACATATTCACCTTCACCGAAGAACAGGAAAGCACGCTGCTGCGGGCGCTGCATCAGGGCGAAACAACACAAAACGTTAAACAAACGTACTTTAACGCTAAAGGTAAACAAATTACGACTATTAACAATACATTTCCTATTACCGAAAACGGACGTACTATCGCCGCGCTTGAAGTAGCTAACGACATTACCCGCGTAGAGCATATGCTGCGAGAGAACTTCTTGAAAGAGAAAGATACGCGTTATGTTTTCGAAAACATCATCGGGGAAAGCGAGGCCATTCAAGAAGTCATCGAGGTGGCCCGACGCGCGGCGCGCACTTCTTCATCGGTACTTATCGTCGGTGAAACAGGAACCGGGAAAGAACTGTTCGCCCAAAGCTTGCATAACGACAGCGCCCGCGCATCTGGCCCGTTTATTTCGCAAAACTGCGCCGCCCTGCCGGAGCATCTTATCGAAGGCCTTCTGTTCGGTACGAGGCGCGGTGCGTTCACAGGCGCCATTGAACGGCCCGGGTTGTTCGAACAGGCGCGAGGCGGAACCATTTTGCTTGATGAAATCAACTCAATGAGCCCTCCTTTGCAGGCGAAGCTTCTACGCGCACTGCAAGAGAAAAAAATCCGCCGGATCGGCGACACAAAAGATACGGAAATTGATGTGCGCATTATCGCCACAATGAATGAAGATCCGATCGATGCGATCGCAGGGAATCGCCTACGCAAAGACTTATATTACCGCCTTGGCGTCGTAACGCTGTTCATTCCGCCGCTACGCGACCGAAAACAAGACATTGAAATTTTAACGCGCCATTTTATCCAGAAATACAACCGTTTGTTCGATATGAACGTCGAGCGCGTCCATCCGGAAGTTTTGCAGGCGTTTCAGGAGTACGGTTGGCCGGGCAATGTACGTGAGCTTGAACACGCCATCGAAGGAACGATGAATTTTATTACGGATGAACACGAAATTACAATGGAGCATCTGCCGCACCACATCCGGCGCAAATTATTGCATATCACGCGCGAAGATACGGCCCGTCCAGAGCCGGGTGAGCATATGTCCACGCATCCGCTGGCGCCAAAACCGGCAGACCATCCGCACAACATCTTTCCTGATGTGCCGTCAGATTTGAAAAGCCAACTTGCGGCCTTCGAAAAAAAATATATCCGTGCCGTTATCCAAAAAAACAACAATAACATTTCCCGCGCCGCCAAAGAACTCGGAATCAGCCGACAAAGCTTGCAATACCGGATGCGGAAGTACGGCATGGGTTTTACGCTGCGCGATTAAACGTATGAAAGAACTTGCGGACGTATGCCTGCTCAGATCATTGACGAATCCGTCTCTTCTTTCTGTGCTTTTCATTAACTTTTTGCAATAATACAGCATCTGTCCGCAAAACATCTGGGTTTATTAAGCGGAAACAATGGCAGCCGCATACGCAAGCAAACGGGCAGCTTCTTCGTTTCGTTTGCGTTTTGTTAAAAGACCCATGACGACAGCGATATACCGTTTTCCTCCGGATACGAACGTTGCGCACAAACAATATTTCGCCCTTGGTGTGTATCCTGTTTTCAGCCCGTCAACCCCGGGATAAGCGCCAACCAGCGTATTGGTATTACGCAACAAAATGTTGCCTTTGTTCTTCCTTCTCACCACAATACGCTTGCGGGATGTGTAGCGAAAAATTTCTTCATATTGCACCAGCTCCCGCGCAATCAGACACATATCATAAGCGCTTGCACAATGCCCGGAAGCGGACAACCCATGTGGATTAACAAAATAGGTGTTTTCAAGGCCAAGCTCCGCCGCCCGCTCGTTCATCCGCCTGACAAACGCCGGCACGCTTCCGAACGTATATTCTGCAAGCGCCACTGCCGCATCATTGCCTGAAGCGACCATAAGCCCTGCCAACAGCATCCGCACCGCCATCTTCTCTCCGGCACATAAACGCATGGAAGAGCCTCGCATACTGGCTGCCCTGCGGCTAATCTTCACCTGATCCTTCAAAGAAATGCGGCCTTTCTTCACCTCTTCCAGCACAAGCAACGCCGTCATCATTTTTGTCATGCTGGCAGGTGGAAGCGATTCATAGGCATTTTTCTGCAACAAGATCCGACCTGTTCTCGCGTCCAACAGGCAGGCGGCTTTGGCAGTAAGGAAAAACGCGTCTTTCAACGACCTTTCCATGACAGTTGCTTCAACCCCTTAAGCCGGGCCTGTTTCTTAATATAATCAACCGTTTTCTCCAAGCCGATCTTGTGGGAAGCTTTGATAAGAATCGTTGTGTTCGGTTTAAGGCAGGCAACAATGCTTTTGCGCAGCAATTGTTCAGACTCGAACATTTTCACCCGCTCTTTGGAGAACCCGGCCTGAATCGCGGCCAAAGCAATATGGCGTGCTCTTTTTCCGTACGTATACAAATAATCCACGCCTGTGCTGGCAACATAGCGCCCAACCTCCATATGCGCTTTCGTCGAATATTTCCCCATCGCGAGCATCGTACCCAATACGGCAACTTTCGTCTCTCCGCTTACTTTTTTCAGCACATCAAGGGCCGCCCGGACGGCATTTGGATTTGCGCTGCACGAGTCGTCAATGAGCGTAATGTTGCCCGTATAACGAAAAATATTTAACCTTCGTGGCGTCCGCTTATAATAACGGAGGCCCGTTTTCATCTCCTCGGGTGTAAAACCGAGACGACTTGCAATAGCAATCGCATTCAGCGCGTTGTATACGTTGTGCTCACCGTAAATCGGAATATAAAACGTATGCACCTGGCCGTCCAGCAAAACGTCAAAGCTCATTCCATCAGTTTCATAGCCAACATTTTTCGCCCGAAAATCGGCTTCATTCTTTATGCCTATCCTCACAATCGTCCCCTGGAACCCCTCTGTCTCCAGCAGCTTTGAATTCGGGTCGTCCGCATTGAGTACCAGGTAGCCGGTCTGCTTCATATGCTTAATTAATTCCGATTTCGCTTTCGCAATCCCCTCCACGTTACCGCCCACATTCCCGATATGCGCCGTGCCCACATTCGTAATCACTCCCATATTTGGTTGAATAAACTTGCAATGTTTTTTGATTTGGCCGCGTGCGCCCATGCCAAACTCCAAAACGGCCGCCCGGTGAAACGGGCGAATGCGCTTCGCGTTGCGCGCGGAACACGTATGCTGGTTAAAGCTGCGGTATGACGCAAAAATACGCCACCTGCGTCTCAATACGGACGCGATCATTTCTTTCGTCGTCGTTTTCCCCGCACTGCCGGTCACCGCAATGATCGGCTTAGTCAATATTAATGTTTTGGGCAAGAAAACCTCCTCCTTTTCCTATGCTACGAACCTATTCAACACAATGTATGCAGCAGATAAAGAAAAAGAGCAGGAGGCACAGACTGAGTTTTTATTCATTTTATTTTAAAATGACAGTAAACTGATAAATAAGAAAGGAAGAAGCGAGGTGACATATATGTGGTGGGCCATTGTTGCTATCATCGTTGCTTTTCTCATGGCATATATTAATTTTGCCAAGCCTGTTGAAAAGGGGGAGGAAGGAAGAAAAGAAAAAACGTATAGCCTCGTACATGAGCCGTTCCTATCCAGCGAACATCACAATCCTTATTAGGCCCGATATGGAGAAAAAACAAAAAAGTCCTTTAAAGTCAAGCGACTTCAAAGGACTTTTCTATTTTTTATTTTATACCAAAATATTTTTCCAAATCATCCAGCATTAAGTTGGCTGCTTTTACGCCTCCAGCTGTATTCCAAATGACGTCGTCCACTTTGTACGCTTTGTGTTTTTTCACAACGCTCAAATTTTTCCACAGCGGATCGTTTGTCCATTCTTTTTCGGCTTTTGAAGCTTCTCCGTTCCCTGTCTCATACGTGTAGTAGAACATGATATCCCCGTCCATGTCCGGGATGCGTTCTTTCGTTACATCATCTGCAAAAGCATCTTTATCCTGGGAAGCTGGACGGGCAACACCCAGTTCCTGCAAGATAATTCCAGCAAACGTGTCCTTATAGTAGATACGGATTTTTCCCGGCATGAAACGAACCAGGGAAACCTTGGTCGATAATTTATCGCCCGCTTTTTGTTTGAAATCGGCAATGCGCTTCTCCCAATCCGCTAATACTTTATCGCCTTCCGCTTTTTTGTTCAACGCATCCGCGTATAGCTTAAAGTTGTCCTTCCACTCTCCGCGCAACGTTTCCGAAAATACGGTAGGTGCAATCGCGGATAATTGTTGATAAATTTTTTCGTGACGCATCTTGTTTCCGAGAATAATATCCGGCTTCAGCGCCGCGATTTTCTCCAAGTTCGGCTGCTTTTCTTCGCCGAGCACAGTCACGCCTTCCATTTCTTTTGCAATATGTTTGTAGAATGGATCACCTGTCCAAGACTTCACCGCGCCCACCGGTTTCATACCGAGCGCAAGCACAGCTTCCGTTCCTTCATTCGTCAACACAACAACCCTTTCCGGCTTCTCCGGAACTTGCGTTTCTCCCATCGCGTGTTTTACCGTGCGCGTGTTTTGTTTTTTGCCCGCCTCATCCGTTTTCTCTGAAGCGGTTTGCTGTCCGCCACAGCCGGCAACTACCAGCATGAAAACGAGCAAGAGAATGAATGAAAAGCCCTTCCTTTTTCCCTTAAACATGCTCACCAACAACTCCCTCTTTCTCTACCGCGTTGTACAAGATTTATGAAAATGATTATCATTAACGGCTATAATCATATCCATTTTCTCTTTCTGTGTCAATCATTAATTTTGATAATGAATTTCAAAATCATTGACATAGATATAGAATCTTCGTAAACTTTATCGCAGATAGAAAAACTCGCGTGCTGTACCCGCTTGTCCTTTTGCTGCTGATGTAGCAAAAACGGACGCTTTGCGTCGCTGCGGGCGGTGCACAGCTTTGCAAGTTTTCCTGGCTCTATGCAATCGGAAGGAAAGTAGGATGGCAACATGAAAGGAATACTAACAACTCCCCCACTAAAAATTTTCGGGCTAATCATCGGGTTTGTCTGCATAGTCATGGCTATGTATACAAGCATTGTGTTTGGAGTGATCGATACAAATTGGAAAACGGTGGTCGATGCCTATACCCATTTTAATGGAACAAACGAACATATTGTAATTAAGGAAGTGCGAGTTCCCCGCGCCTTTATCGCGCTGGCGGTTGGCACTTGCCTTGGCATCTCCGGGGTGCTAATCCAAGCTTTGACGCGTAATCCGCTCGCAGACGTGGGAATTCTCGGCATTAACGCCGGCGCTTCTTTGTTTATTGTAATCGCTGTGGCATTCTTTTCTTTCAGTACGCTTGCCTCTCTTACATGGGTCGGCTTTTTTGGAGCCGCGGCAAGCGGACTGTTCGTATATTTTCTTGGATCTCTCGGCCGGGACGGCGCTACGCCCCTGAAATTGACCCTCGCAGGCGCCGCTATATACGCACTCTGTTCTTCGCTTACGCAAGGCGTTCTACTATTTCGAGAATCGGCAATCGAAGAAGTGCTGTTCTGGTTGGAAGGTTCGGTAGCCGGGCGCAAACTCGATGTGCTTGTTTCCGTGTTGCCGTATATGATAGTAGCAATCATCGGTTCGCTGCTTATCGCGAAACCTATCAATACACTCATGCTCGGCGAAGATGTGGCAAAAGGGGTCGGACAGCGGACAGCGCTCGTTAAGGCTATAATGGGAATTCTGCTTGTCATGCTGGCTGGAAGTTCCATTGCCGCAGCCGGGCCTATCAGTTTTGTCGGCCTGATTATTCCACACATCGCCCGCTTTCTCGTCGGAATCGATACGCGCTGGATGGTGCTGTACAGCGCGCAGTTGGGCGCGATTTTGCTGCTGATTGCGGATATTCTGGCACGGTTCGTTGCCATACCTAAAGAACTTCCCATCGGAGTCATTACAGCTCTCCTGGGCGTGCCATTCTTCATTTATGTGGCCCGAAAGGGGGTTCGCGTATGAAAAATTATGTTCCTATCCGTGGTCAAAAGTTTCCTGTTTCTTTTTTGCTTGACAAGCGCTCACTTTTCTTTAGTCTTTTATTTTTCCTGCTTACGCTTGTGGTGCTCCTTCTAAGCGTTGGCATGGGAGATTTTTTCATTCCACCTGCTGATGTGGTAAAAACGCTGTTGGGCATTGGTTCGAGCGAACATGCGCTTATTATTCAAACGTTTCGTCTACCACGAGCATTAGCGTCGGTTCTGGTTGGAGCTTGCCTCGCCGTTTCCGGGGCTATCCTCCAAGGTATTGTACGCAATCCGCTGGCCTCCCCTGACTTGGTGGGGATTACGGGCGGCGCTTCCGTTACAGCGGTTAGTTTTATTATTCTGTTTCCAACAGCAAGCATCGCATGGCTTCCGCTCTCCGCAATGGTGGGCGCGATAGTCATGACGCTTTTGATTTATATGCTGGCTTGGCGCAAAGGTATCAGTCCGTTCCGGCTGGTACTCATCGGTGTCGGCATTCAGGCGGCGATGGCCGCTTGCACTAAGCTGTTACTTGTCATTAGTCCGATCTATTTGACAAGTGAAGCAATGGTCTGGCTTGCGGGAAGCGTGTATGGCTCAAACTGGAAAGATGTGCTTAGCCTTTTGCCATGGGCGATCGTTCTCATTCCGTGCGCTTTCTTCTTGAGCAGAAGCGTGAACGTACAGCAGCTTGGCGACGACATTGCCACCGGAGTAGGACAAAGGCTAGAGCGAGACCGCTTCATCCTGCTGGCCGTTTGTGCGACGCTGGCAGGCGCGGCGATCGCCATCGGTGGGGCGATCGGATTTGTCGCGCTACTTGCCCCGCATATTGCCCGTAAACTGGTCGGCTCTTCTTTCGGCGGGCTGCTTCCTGTGGCTGCATCGGTGGGAGCGTTCATGGTTACAGGCGCCGATTTAATCGCCCGTACCGCATTCTCGCCGCTCGATTTGCCGGTCGGTATTTTTACATCGGCCATCGGCACTCCGTTTTTCATATATTTGCTTTATAAATACCGGAATCACTGAAAAAGGGGATGGTATGATAATGAAAACGCTGGAAACGGAAAATCTGACGCTCGCATACGGGGAACGGATTATTATTAATGAATTAAACATGACGATACCAGAAGGAAAAGTGACGGTATTTATCGGAAGCAACGGCTGTGGAAAATCCACCCTGCTCCGCTCTCTGGCGCGCTTATTGAAACCGAAATCCGGGTCTGTATTGCTGGACGGCCACAGCATTTCCCGTTTATCCACAAAGGAAGTAGCACGGCGTCTTGCCATTTTGCCGCAATCAACGGCAGCTCCCGAAGGACTCACTGTCCTGCAATTGGTGAAACAAGGCCGATATCCGTACCAAAGCTGGCTGCGCCAGTGGTCAGAAGAAGACGAAAAAATGGTAACCTGGGCGTTAGATGCAACACAAATGAGCGAGCTCGCCGAACAGCCGGTAGATTCCCTTTCCGGCGGCCAGCGTCAGCGGGCATGGATCGCGATGGTGCTTGCTCAAGGAACGCATACACTGCTGCTTGACGAGCCGACCACATATCTTGATATGACGCACCAACTAGAAGTGCTTGATATTCTTGCTGAATTAAACCGGAACGAAAAACGGACAGTTGTTATGGTGCTTCACGATTTAAACCTTGCCTGCCGGTATGCTGACCATATCGTCGCAGTGCAAAACCAGACCGTATACGCCGAGGGTGCTCCTGAGTCGGTGATGACGGAAGATTTGGTACGGGCGGTCTTTAATCTTGACTGCCGCATTATTAAAGACCCAATTTACGGAACGCCGATGTGCATTCCGTACAGTAAGCATGAACGAAAGCGAAATGCTGGCTAATAAAAAAACAAACCTCCGCCAACATAGCGGAGGTTTGTTCTCAGCCGTATATCGTTTCGAGCATGGCCGCACAACTTTCGTTCGAACTGGTTTTGTACCCGTGCTGCTCCAACACTTGTGCAAGTGCCGATAGGAAGAGAAGAACATTGCGCGGCTGACAAGAATAGCCCATCAAACCGATGCGCCATACTTTTCCTTTGAGTGCTCCCAATCCGCCGCCAATCTCAATGCCGAACTGTTCCAGCAACTGCTTACGCACTGCCGCTTCATCAATACCTTCCGGGATGCGCACAGACGTAAGCTGCGGCAAGCGGTATTCTTCTGCCACATGCAACGACAATCCCATCGCTTCTAAACCGGCCTGAAGCGCCTTCCCGAATTTCCAATGTCGCTCCCACGTCTGTTCCAGCCCTTCCTCCGCTACCAAACGCAGCGCTTCGCGCAGGGCGTAATTCATGCTAATCGGAGCTGTATGATGGTAGAAACGCTCCTGTCCCCAGTAATTTTGAAGCATGGATAGATCAAGATACCAGCTTTGCACCTTGGACGTACGTTTCGCCAGCGCTTCCTGCGCCCGTTTGCTGAACGTTACCGGTGAAAGGCCCGGCGGCGCGCTTAAGCATTTTTGCGTTCCGCTGTAGCACGCGTCTACTTCGTTTTCATCTATCCCCACTTTGATTCCACCGAGCGACGTTACCGCGTCCACAATAAAGAGGGCATCGTGTTCGTGCACAAGTCGCGAAATTTCGAACAATGGCTGAAGGGCGCCGGTCGATGTCTCGGCATGCACGACCGCTACTGCCTTAACACCAGCATGCTTTTCAAGCGCTGCTTTTATTTGCTCTGGCTGGATGATCTCGCCCCACGGTGCCTCCACTCTGATGACTTCAGCACCACAACGTTCCGCTACATCCGTCATCCGCTCGCCAAAAAGGCCATTGACACCGATGATAACCTTATCGCCCGGCTCCAGTATATTTACAAACACCGTCTCCATCCCAGCGCTACCAGTGCCCGACATCGAGAGCGTAAGCTCATTCTTTGTTTCAAAAACCATTCTGATTAGCTCCATCGTTTCGTTCATAATTTGTAGAAAAGACGGGTCCAAATGACCGACAAGCGGCATTGCCATCGCCTTCAGTACGCGCGGATGAACATCGCTCGGCCCCGGCCCCATTAAAATACGGCTTGGCGGATTTAATTCTTTATACATCTCTCTCATCCTTTCCTATGTATGATGGAAAAAAGGGGGGTTCGCTTCTAAAAATAGTTTATCCCTTCCATTCAAAAACATCAAACAATTTCAACAATAAAATCGACAAAGCCCGCTTGAAAATTCTTTCAAGCGGCCGCTCGTTCCTCATGTTCAATGCTAGCTATAGGGTCTTTATCCAATATTTCATCATTTTCATTCGGGTCGATTCCCTTTATTATATAAATTACGTGATTGAAAAACGAGAAAGGAGGATTATCATGCTTATCATTACCTTTATCCTCTTACTAGGCTTGTTTTTTGGAATCCGCCGTGCATACCGCAACACATTCGATGTACAAGTGCAAAAAGTAGAGATTCCACTGGACTTGCCGCAGAATAAAGAAATAAATATTCTGCACCTTTCCGACATGCATCTTGAAAATCTTTCGATCACACCTCAAACTCTGTATGAAAAAGTAAAAGATTTAAATATAGATCTTATTGCCCTGACCGGGGATCAGCTTGAGCGTCAGAAAAATATCCAGCCGTTCATGGAATACATTAAGGTGCTGAAACAACTCAATGCGCCTCTCGGCATTTACGTTGTCTTTGGCAACCATGACTATCTGCTGCACAAGCACCATCTTGAACTCTTCCGCAAAACGCTGGAGAGCCATGGTTGCATTGTTCTGCAGAATGAAAACAGAGTCCTACAACTGGGTGATACTGTGCTTAACATCATCGGCATTGATGATTTCAGCACCCGTCGAAGCAACATTGCCAAATCGTATGAAGGGGTTAAAACAGGCATCAATCTTGTATTAACCCATGATCCGAATGTCGTGCTTCATATGGATGATGTGCCTTACGATTACCTTCTCTCCGGCCATTTCCATGGCGGCCAAATCCACTGGCCGAAACCTTACCACTTGGTAAAAATGGGGAAGTTGGCTAGAATGAAGATTATCAAGGGCCTGCATTACCGAAACGGGAAACCTTACTACATCAGCGAAGGATTAGGGCAAACCGGGGTGAATATTCGTACAGGTTGCCGTCCGGAAATTACGCTCCATACGCTTAAAGGAAAAGAAAGCGAAAAAATAACACGTGCCAGCTAAAAGTCTCTAAACGTGTGAATCGTTTGGGGACTTCTTTTTATTCCACTAGTTCCTTTATTTTCTCCCAGGCCATTCCTTCCTTATCTTGATGATAGCGTTCAATTATTTTCATCCAATTGCTTCGTTCTTCTTCGTTCTGCAAAACGTTTAGTATTTGTGTTTCATACGGCGAATGGGATAAAAGTCTGTATACCAATTTTTGTGATTCCAGGTAATGCAGGTTCACTTCTTCCTGACCGGGCAAAACGGAATGGACGAAGATGGGAAGTTTCTTCCACAAAGCTTCGCTTATCGTTACGCCTCCTGGCTTGGTAATGATAGCGTCCACTTGTTCGTACCAATCATTCATCTGCTTTCTCGATGAAATAAAGGAAAGCGGTTGAATATGTTCCATTTTCCAAGAAGCAATCTCATGGAAAAGCTCTTTATTATGGCCACAAAGAATAAAATAGCGAAACTCGGTAGCATGCTTCATTTTTTGCAATAGAGAAAGAATGTCGCCCAGTCCGTTACTTCCTCCTGATATCAATATTTTGTAAGGCGGAGATACAGGAAATTTCCTATCGGTCGTGTGAAACTGCTCATCTACTGGAATACCGGTTATGTGAATTCGTTCCTCAGGTATATTGTACTTTCCCATGAGTTCGTTCTTTAGTGAACTAGCAGGGACAAAATGGAAGTCAATTCCTCGACGTCCCCAAATTTCGTTAATAAAAAAGTCAGTATACACATTAATGGCAGGCGTAAAGATTTTCCCCTGTTCTTTCAGCCTGCTTATTAAAAAAGAAGGAAAAGCATGGGTACAAACCAACAAATCCGGTTTTTCTTCACGAAGCAATTGTTCCATTTTGTCCTGAAATAGTCTTTCATACCATGCTAATTGGTAATTTTTTATGCCGCTTGCCGAACAGGCGCAATGCTGATACGTCCATTTATACGTCTGCGGCGCGTAATAAATCCACCTCATATATATACCGGTCACTATTTTTTCTAAGTGTCTGTTCGCATACCACAAAAAATCGATTTTTCGGCACGAGATTCCCTCCGCTCTTTTTTCCAATGAGCGCATAAGGGCATCGGCGACTTGATGGTGACCTGAAGGAAGTTGCAATAATGGAAAAAAAAGAACTTTTTTCATGCTTAGTATCAGACTCCTTTATATTCATTGGGAAAAAATTGTGATGCATACTTACTCTCGTTGCTACGCATTAATAAGAAAAAAATTGTCTCATCATCTGTTACACCAGCATGAAAGGAGGCATCTGCATTGGGAACGTGGATTCAACTCTGGTCATTTATAGACAAATTTTATTTTTCGTGTTCTCAATTAGAATATGTAAACAGAAAAGAAAAAAACATTTTCCGCGTCAAGCTTATTCGTTATCACGGGCAACATCTCACTCTTTCGGATGGAACACGTATATGTCCCAACGATCTTCTTCTGAAAATACATCTCCATAATTGTTTGCTTATGGACGAGATGAAAAACATTCTAAACGACACAAAACGAGCCCTGTATGTTTATCATCGTGTGCAATCCTCGCTGCCCGAGCTGGCCCATTTTATTTTTAAACACCCACAGAGAGACAACATTAAAGGCATCATTGGCATTACCATGCTATCCCGCGGGGTAAGTCGCCTAGGATTCGAGGTAAAGGATATTCAAAACCGCTATTATCGAAATATGAAGCAATTATATATGAAGCCAATGTTTATTTTATGCCATCCGGATAAAAAAGGAGTTTTTAGACAAAAAAATCCAGTTCCTAAGTTCCTTCTGATGTCAAAGGAACAAATATTTAATAAATATTTACAAGCACAGGACTTACCCACATAATAGATAATAACACCAAGCTGTAGGTCGTTCGCAGCGGATACGAAAGAAAAGCGCGACTCCCTGGCTGTGGTTGATCTCTTCTTTTGTATCCTTATTTTCTTCTGTCATTGTACTCGCATTGCGCTACACGAATGAGCCATTTGCTACAAACAACGGGCTTCGATGGGCAACTTATGAGTGGGTATTCATACATTTCATGGCCCTAAAAACAAAAAAAGTCTTTTGAAGGAAAGAAAGAGGCTAAACCCCCGCTCCTTTAAAGACTTTTTTATATTCATGCATTCACTTATTTCAATTGTTGAAAAACTATACATTTAGTTTGATTAGCGCTGTACAGCACCGGACATCGGTTGTACATTCACCGGCACTTTATTCATATTGTGCATGCCTCCAGCATTGACATGATACATAATGTAGTATTGTCCTGCTTTATCAAACGTATATGTAATCGAGTAGACCCCGTCTCCCGTTTTCTTGGCGGCAATCATCTGTTTCTTTTCTTGATTTTCTTGTCCGATTTCAAATTTAACATCTTCCGCATCATTGACCGGTCGTTGCTTCTGCGTGATTCGAGCGGAAATCTTCACCGGTTGTTTTTCTTTCACGCTTTCGGGCATAATCGTAAGCGAAACCTCTACTGGTACCGGCTTCTGCCTTTCCTCTGGCGTGCTATTCTGGCCACACCCGATTCCCCCCCATACAATTAACAAAAGCATAAAACCAAACAAAACTTTCGACATTCTCACTTTCCTACATTCACCCTTTCCAGCATATATAACGATATTGATATACAAAATGCATCTGTCTACTTATTTCTCGATGTTCTCTATGCTCCATCCGCTATTCATATCGTTCCTGACTCTACTGCTAATATGATTGCCATAAATAAATCTTATCTCCGACCTTGATTTCACCCGTCTTAATCACAGAAGCGTAGACTCCGAAATAATTGTTCCGCTCCCGAACTACCGTTTTTAACAGAGAAGGATCAAACGCGCACGTATCGGGGTTAATCGTGATCATCATGCACCGTTCACAATGCCGCTTTATTTCCAGCTCCGCTTCCCCCATCATCATTCGCTTCCCGAACCAATGGTCTTCTGCAAATGGAATATTTTCGTACATGGCGATAAGAATATTAGGTCGAAAACGTCTGTGATCCACTTTATCTCCCCATAATTCCTCAAGTTTGGCAAGCGAAGCGTCCGTAGCAAGCAAAACATTCTCTTCTTCAATCGCTCCCAATGGAATATGGTCTGGAGAATACTGTATCGTTGAAATGCTTCTGCCTGACTTCTCCTCCAATTCTTTCGTTAATGCTTCATCTCCCCAAAAATACGTTTTTCCGCTGGGCGATGTAATCTTAACCTGTGGAAACTTCTCCAGACTCTCTTGCCCGATAAATTCCGCCTGATAGCCAATCATCGCCGGAAGCTGCGTGGCTGTCAAAAATTGGCCGGGTCTCGTTCCATCCAAAAAAGCATGACTGCGATCCCCATACAACCCATAAGGCTGGATCGTTGTCTTCCGTACGCTTTCCCCCCGAAATGACTTCACGGGATGGCGAATAATTTCTTTAATTTCCCCAATCAGCATCTTTATTATCCTTTCAACAACATTTTTTCTAAATATAATCTTATCAAAATTTTTCATTTAATTGTAAGAATTACTACTATCGAGCGATTTGCAAAACGCTCTTCTTACATAAACCAAGTTATCGGACACAGCAAAACAGTTGATCTGGATGAACCGGATCAGCTGCTTTAGTTTTACATTTTACGTATTATCGGACGTATTAAAAATAAATATTACGCTTAGTATTATGATTTTACAACAGGAATTTGGATTTCAGTAACGTGTTTATCTTCATTAGACGTTGACCAGTATCCCTCAAGGTGTACTTCTCTACTAGGTCCTGCAATTTCATATCCGTTCATTTCCATCCACTTCTGAATAGCCGTGTAAGCATCAGCTAATTTATCATTATTACCTTTATGGATAACACAAGCCATCCTCTTGACCGCTTTTAATTTCCTGATCTTGATTCTTTCTGATTCAGGCAGATTACCCATAACAGGCACTGCAACTTCAATATTTACATCATTTTCACTGTCGTCAGAAGAATAATAAACCGCAATAGGAGAAACAATTTTTACATTGTGATGATTTAATAAGAATTCCAAGCTTAATTTAAATATAGATGATCTTCAGTCCTTCTTCCCTGATCCTATCCCTGAAAATGGTATAGAACTCCGCGATGAAACGATAAAAAGAAAGCAAGATAACTTGAACATGCTAAAAAGTCTGGTGCCTAATGTAATTAAGTAATCATAAGTGTAGAATAAAATATCATTTCAAAAACTTTCATTATAGATTATCCGTTATAAAAATTAAAAATTTTCGCCATGATTGATTATCTATTTTCAATAATTTCGCTTACGTTAATGAGAAAAACCGGGCATGCGCCCGGTCCTTTTTACTTCTTAACATCTTCAAGCCTATAAATTTGACCATGTACTCCCTCGTAATATTCAGGGTACATTTCCCCCCCACACTTTTCACAACTAAACTGGGGAGGGACCGTAAGGTCCCCATCATCCATCGCATCAAAAGAGCGGACCGTATCATACGGAATTCCTTCTGTTTCATTGCACACCAAACAGACGTAATTGACCTTGTTTTTCGCTCGAAGAAATCGAGATACGGTGATTACGCCTTGCTTCTTGTGTTTTTTCTTCTTTGACTTTGCCATGTTCAATCTCCCTCGTTAGATATCTCCTTGCCATGTCATCGACAGCGTATCTTACTTTTAATTCGCCGCCATGCAGCCATACTTCTCCCTTGTATTCATAATAACATTGGCATCGAGGGCATATCATTGGATCTTTCCCTGTTCCTTCTTTAATCCGCTCTCTCCATGTTCTCCTTCGGAGAATCTTTCGCACATTTACAATCCATTTTCGTACTTCTTTTTGCCATACAGATACAAGTCTCTTGCACATTGCTTTTAGTTTCCGGGAATATACACCGTAATGACGGATAACCTTAAACTGTTCATCTGGAATATGACGAATTAAACGGGAAATAAACTCCTCAACAGAAATCGTTTCCCGCTTTTCTTTCTGCTCTTTTTTGTCATAATACCGAAAGGTAACAAATTCGCCGTCATACTCCTCAATACGATGTAAAGCAATCGCAGGACGACGAATATAACGTCCGATATACTTCAACTGCTCCTTTACATTTCCTTTCTGTTTAGGAGCATATACATAAAAACCCTCGGCATTTGCCGAATACGCTTTTTGTAGCAAAGGTTGAATCTTTTTCTTTTCTATCTCACTTACTGTACGGCGAATAAGTTTTAAGACAACCACTTGCCACTGCTTTCTCAACATGGAAAACGGAATATAATTATATACCTTCCATTCTCCATTTTCTTTCATACCTCTCATGGTAACGAGCATATGCACATGGGGATTAAAATTAAGGCGGGAACCAAACGTATGTAAGCCAGCAATAATACCAGGTGTTACTCTAAACTTCTTTTTAAACCAGCCCTGCACCAGTTTAACTGCTTCATCCATGAAAGGTTTTAGCATCTCACGATGCTGTAAAAAGATATTCCGTAATCCTTCATCTATCGTAAAAATAACATGTCGATGACATACTTGAAACATATCTTCTGCCAATAAGCGTCCCCACTCCTCGGTTTCCCCATTGGAGCAACTTGTACAAAATCTTCCCTTGCAACGAAAAGTCATTTTCCGAACATGATGACACCCTTCACATACAAAGAGTTTAAAGCCATTCTCAGATGTACCACATGTACGAAATTTTTCAATTTCTTTAATCACATTTGGACGTATACGATTTCCATACTTTTCAACAAATCGCTTCCAGTGTTGACGCTCATCAAAAAAAATACGTTTCAAAATATTTGTCTCCATACCTTCATCTTACAATGAATCCAAAAAGAAAGGGACCTTCCGGTCCCACTTTTCCACTTTAAAGCAACATATACTTTCTTATACGATAAGAAAAGCAGTAGCCCTTTGCCCTGGCCATCAGAAATGTTGTTTATTAAGAAGAGTCAAAAAAATGGCCTTATGACAAACAAAATTAATTCCTGGCTATGATAGGCGACAGGAACCGATTAGTTTAAGATGGGAGTTTAACGATTTTAGTACGAATACAGCACGCATGATGGGAAAACGATAAGAAAAAAACCGTTCACTGCATGGAATGCTCGGCTTTATTCACGCCTTTATTGAAAAAAATTTAATTATCGACGAAAACAATCGGGTAGCATGCATGTGATTTCAGCATGAAAAGAGGTAGGTTTTATGAAAATGTTAAGAGTTTTTTTGCATAAATTTATAAAACTGGGAATCATCTGGATTGTTGTTTCTGTTTTTGTTCTCATTCTATGTACCCTAACCGCTTATTCTTCAAATGAACAGAAAGCCTCTTACGAAATCCGTATCAACCTGTGGCACCAGGATCTTCAGCTTCTTGAAGGGGGGAAAGCAATCAAGATGTTCAAAGTGGCTCCCGGTACCCGAGATACACCTTCCCCCGTAGGGACCTTTCGTATTGTTTCAAAGAGTACGGGATGGGGCGGCGGGTTTGGAAGCTGCTGGCTCGGATTAAACGTACCATGAGGAAAATATGGAATACATGGCACGAACAAACCTCATCTGATCGGTCAAAATGTAAGCCATGGCTGTTTTCGTATGCGAAATCGGGATATCGAGGAACTGTATGAAAAGGTGCCGGTCGGAACAATAGTGATCGTAGAAGGGCCGATTACCGGTCATAAAGATTTGACCTATCACGTCCTGGTACGCGGTTCGCGTGGCACGCTAGTTCAACTTGTCCAGAATCATCTTCGGGCTGCCGGCTTTTATCATGGTACATGTCACGGCATTTTTGATCGGAGTACAGAACAAGCCGTGACTCAATTTCAAAAACAGAGTAACTTGCCTGTAACGAAACAAATTCATGAGACCGATTTGCTGTACTTAGGCATTATTGAATGATAAGTTTTAGAGCTGCGGTATAAGCAAAAGCAGCCGTTCCTTTTCCAAACGGGCTGTCCTTATGCAGATCCTAACTAATGTAAATGTAAATTAAAACAGCTGATCGGGTTTTGTCCAGGTAGCTGCTTTTTTGTGTTCTATAATCTCCGTTATGGTGCGACAAGCAAGTCGCTTTCTTATATACAGTGCAACACCGGTCTCATTTGCTGGTATGCTGCTAGCCTAGTCGCAAAGGCTATCTCTGCCCGAAACAGCGTCTCTAGCAATGGAGGGGTTGGTTGCATAAGGGAAATGCGGAAACAGAGGATGAGTGCATCATCCGGAATACTGCTAGGAGAAGATGGGTAAGGCTGTACCTTACGGTACAGCTTGCGGTGACCGAAAGTGAAGGTTTGTAAGCTTCGTAAAGATTAGCTTGGGATCATGCACAGCGTAGCCCAGGTATTCGTAAGAGGAAAAGCGGAGTCATAACGCCGCTCTGATGTGACCCACATCTTGCCCGGAGTAAAGAACCCACCTGTCCCCTGACACTGAGTGTTATTATAAAATCTGCTTCGCTACACACACTAAAGCCAAGACTATTTATGACGGGAGGATGCCATATCATACAAAGTACTGTTTCTCATCCTTATCCTGAGCCTTCTCTGCCCCCCTTTCTCCGTCCAGGCTGCGTCTCCCGGAGCATCGGAGACAGAAGCATCAGCCCGGGAAAGACAATTGTTGTTTGAACATATGCAGGCCATCACCGGAATTCCATGATACTTTATGGCGGCTATTGATCAATATGAGCGGAACATCCACAAAAATTCAAAGAAAAAAGCAGACACATCCTTTTCCCATACTTCGTCGCATAAAACCGGTATTGTATTTGCGCCGGAGATATGGAACGGATTGCTAAACCCCAATTCTGAAGACACTAATCCATCAAGCATTGCTTTTTTTGGCGGAATAGGCAAAGACGGGAACAGAGTCGGCAAAGCCGATGCAGCAAACGATTTAGACGTCGTATATACGATGGCCAGCTACCTCAGTGGATTCGGCTATACTGAAGATGATATTCGGATCGGACTCTGGCATTACTATTCACGCGAAAAAAACGTGGAAATTATTTCAGAGCTGGCAGCTCTTTTCCAGCATCATCAGCGACTGAATCTGACAGGCAGCGCATTTCCTGTGCCTCTCCACTACAATTACAGCTATCGCAGTACATGGGGCGCTCCCCGCGGCTGGGGGGGACGTCGCATTCATGCCGGAAATAGTACGCGTGGGGGCAGGTGTCATATTTGAAGAGTCGGATATAACTCCATTTCCAGGTCACGCCGTTCTCTCCTTCATCTTTTGCAACTCTCGCTGAATGGTCCCTTCCAAATCCGCCGCTTTCTCTTCGTTCCGAATTGCTTCTACAAGTTCGCGAACGATGACATCAGCTCGTTTGGCCCATTCCGCCCACAAATCCTTGGGGAGCTGATGCATCTTCACGGCGCGCTCCCAAAGACTTTCAATGCCGGTATCTTTCTCGGTTTTCCTGACGAAATCCTCCGCTGCTTTTTCATTCGCCAGGTATTTGCCAATCAGAAGGACATGGAACGCTTCCTTCGATTTCTCAGACGTGAATAGTTGCCACTCCCGCCATGCCCACTGAAGAACCGCGCGTGCATAATTCGGGTTGGTGTGAAACATTTTCCCGTCGATCTTCCCGAGAAAGCCCATCAGTTTCCATTGGTGTGCGGAAAGCTTCATCGCAGGATGATCTTCCCATGTCTTTTTCTTCCGCTTTTTCCTTCGGGCGGCTTCGTGTTTTGGCCTTGTATTCATCGATCACTTGTTGTTCGCCTTTTCCCTCCAGAAGACCGATGAATTTGGCCACGCCCCCTTTTTCCTGGCAGCGAAAGCAGTGAAACGTATTCTTTACCGGATTTAGGTAAAGATGGAACCTTCAGTCCAGATAGTTATTCATGGAATCTCCTTTCTCTGCGATGACCAATTCACTAGAACGGCAAATTGTCAGTTGTAATATCGATCAGTTTTCTTGAGCAAGTAAACGGATCGGCAAATGGATCTCTAGGGGCAATGGCTTGGTTGCTGCTTGCCCGTACGAGTATCCTCTGCTTTTTCAAGGAAACAAACACCGTCCGCCACAACCTCTGTCATGTATACCTATCGTCCTTCCTGGTTTTCGTATAATCGGGTTTGCAGCCTTTCATTTACTTAGAACCGAAGAGATTGAACCCGTTGTTAGCTCTCATGGTGTTTTTGACTCAGACGATGCTATGTTCATCGAATATGTGATATGCGGAGGTGCAAAAGTAGTCATATCCAATGACCGAAGTTTGACAAAACTCCATGAGTACGTCACAGATGAAGAGGGGAAATGACTCATCCAAAAGATTGAGCTTTTGACCCTGAAGGAATTTGTAAGTAAATACAGCCTGTCATGAGTATTTCATTAGGCACAGGAAACCAAGATTTTTCAACCTCTAAGATTAGGAAGTCTTTTTTTATTTTGTCCTGCGTCCGGGCATATCAGTAGCATGGGATGAGAAATCGGCTGAAAGGAGAAGATATGAATCGAGTCATCTTGATTGGTAATTTGATATCGCCAATATTTTTTTGTGCAATTCTTACCCCTACAGCCAAACATCGGCACCGACGAGTTACAGTCAGGTGAACCGAAACAGTAACCAAATAGTACTACGTTTTCCTTACAAAAACATAAAAGAAGAGTGCCCATGTCTGGACACTCTCGTCCTTCTTGAATCCTTTCTCCACGCATATACATGTTCTTCGCGTTGAAGAACCTTACGTGTATAGACAAGGCTCTCTCCCCAAACCGTTCATTCAAATAACCAGCTGCCGCCTGCGCCGCGAACCTGTTAATAATTAACCGCTGCGGCTCAGACGCGATCAAGCCATTTTAGAGGGAGCGATCCCGTCCTCAGCCTCCAGTATATCCGGGAAACGGCGTCAGAACGGTTTTTCCGTTCAATCTCAATCCGGCTGCCACTTGCCCCGTTTATCCGGCATTGGCTTAGCGCTGCCGCTCGTCCACCCACTCTTTCTCGTCGCCGGCATGCTTGCTCCCCCGGAAGTAGCCGATATGATCTTGGTCCGATTTACGTTCCCTACCGTAAACCTCCGCAAACTCCTCATCCCATCACCTCGCGATCCAACGCCCGGTACCGGATCGCTTCCGCCCTATCCGGGCTCCCCTCTATACGATGGTGCTGCACTTTACTACAGTTCGGATAGAAAACATCGTTCATGTTCTGCTCAACCGTCTGCTCGATTTGTTTGTTGTGGTTGTAGCTGCAGTTTCGGTTTAGGTGTCGATGTCGTACTTTTACCCGATCCCGGCTCGTTTTTCTTCACAACTTCAGCATGGAAACCATCTTCTTGGGCATAGTTTTCGATCGACCCAATGCCAACATCAGATTTTTGGGCTTTCGATTGGATCTCACGGTACTTGTCAACGTTTTGCCGTCAGGCAGGTAAACAGCGACTAGTGTCAGCTCTTTCTCCAGCGGATAGGGTATAGATTTTCTTTTTCCATGCGATGTGAATTCGGTTCAGTTTCGTATGACAATGTGGGCACACTTGGATTTCTGATCGGAAATAAGAGGTTTTCTCCGGTATCAATAGGTGACAAAAAAATCCTCGAGGAAAGGAAAATCCTGCATGTCAATTTGACTGCCTTAGAAAAAAATCCCCCCCTCTGTTCTTCTGATACCAGCTTAACAAGATAAGGGGTAATTACTCAAAAAACAATTATTGGGCTTTATAAGAACGTCATGTGGAGGATTTCACCACGTTGAATGTTCGGCACAATTGACTCCTTCTATACTTGATAAAAACGTTTGTATACATAATTCACGCAACTTTCTGTCATCCATTGAATATCCGTAGCTATTTATATACCTTGTACGAATATTTTTCACTCTTCTTTGTAACTCGCTAACAGATAATCGCTCACGAATTGCATCATCCATAACAGAAGCTAGTTCAACCATATCTTCAGCATGTGCACCATGACGCGTTATTTCGTTAACTCCAAGTCGTAAAGCTAATTTACCACGGAAGCTTGGAAGGGAATTATATACATTTACTCGTATCCCAACTTTGTAAAGTCTTTCACTAGCCTCATAAGAAGAAATGCCAGTATTATCAGTACTCAGCCATATTTGATGTCCGATAGTGTAACCACGTTCTTTTCCCTTAACATCGTATCCAAGATGATATAACTCATTAGCCAAAGTCTTTGCGTTACCTACAATTCGGTGTGCGTAATCAAAACCACCACAATTTTTAAATTCTAGCAAAGAGATAGCTAAACTTGCTACAGCTCCAAAATGATGGCTACTTACTATATAAGATTGAACCTCTTTGAACTTTTGCTCAATTTCTAAATTATTTGTAAAAAATACTGCCTTTTGAGGACCTGGAAAAGTTTTATGAGTAGACCCTCCGAAAGAGTCAATCCCCAGTACTAGGGGGTTTTTCATTACATTACCAAAAATCAAACCAAGCCAATGGCTTACATCGACATGAATGATTGTTTTGGGAGATGTCTCCTTTACTGACTGCACGAGTTTTTCTAGATCAATTGGAAAGAGGCAGTTTGATTGATCCACATATACAAGATGGACATCTCTTTCCAGTAATTGAGTTTTTAATAAATCAAAGTCAATACTGTGTTCATCCGGTCCAGTCATAAAATTCACTTTTAAGCCTAGACTTTCCGCAAGATCTTTAGTTGCAAAGTGCCCACCTTGTTCTGGCGAGACAGTTAAAATATTTGCTCCAATGCCACCACCTAGTGCTTTCAATACAATTAAGCCGCAATTTAAACCGGATAGAGGACGAAGATTTACATACTGTGCTTTTCCTAGTTCCTGCAATAATGGGATTGCTACTTCTGTTTCAAGTCGATGAACCTCTTGAGCTCCTCGAAAAAACCACTCGTTCCATTTTTGTTTGTCATTAAAAAAATAGCGATTATAAAGATCTAACAGGAGTGGCAACCTAGAAAGCGTAGTTGCTTCATTTTCACTCGGTACTAGATTTATTGTCTTGTACTTATTACTCTCACACTCACGTAACATGTCTACAATTTCATAGATATTCATGGGGGATCCTCCATTTGAAGTTTTTTTAATAACTCATCTCAAGATACCATAGTTAATATTTAATCCCCTACACTTTAATATCTTCCAAAATTATACAATCACTTTAAATCCTCTGCTATTTATTGATAACACAATTTATGCAAGTTCCAACCAAGTAGAGGCTCGTAAGATAGTCAACCAATACAGGTGAGGCTGTCCTTGATGTCTTGTCATCACAATTCTCGTTACTAAAAAGTTTATTCTTACCTTCACTATTTAAAAATTGTCTACAAATAACAGAAAGCATAAATATTAAAGAAGTAAATCTAAGTAGATAGTTTTATTCCAACCCCAACAATCGCTAAACGCGGCATTTCTATTTTCAATTTTCCAGACTGTTCGTATACTGCAATTTTAGAAACCCCAAAATCTTTATCAAGTCCTACCTTTTCGTAATCATATTGAAAAATTTCTTTAGCTCGTTCGTAGATAAAATTTAGGGCATTTTCCTCATTCATTTGCTCTTTTAGGCGATAAAGCCCATACATTTCCATAAGATATCTCGATAGATTTTTTCGTAACTCGGGTTCAGATTTACCGCTTATTATGAATGGGTCATAAACATAGTGGACATTAACTGATCTAAATTCAGCTTCAATAAGATAACTTGCAATCTCTTCCCTAGTAAAATGCGGTACATCGTGTCCAGTGTAAGAATATCGGTCAACTATCTCTTTAAACCATCTTGCTACTGGAGAACCTTCTTCAAAATCATGAAGAACAAAACGTCCACCATACTTTAATACTCGGAACCCTTCCTTGCAAACTATCAATCGCTGGGCTCTAGGAATATGATGCGTACCATATGCTAAAATAACACCATCCATGCTTCTGTCCTTTAAAAGTAATTGTTGAGCTGGTTGCCATAATGCAGGAATCCCGTACTCTACTGCACCTCTTATCATTTCTTCAGACAAATCGCTCGTCAATATATTAGGGATAGACGATTCAGGAAGTAATTGCTTTAAAGCTCTTACTAAAACACCATCCCCACCAAGAGCATCCAGTATAAGATCGTTGGGTAATAAATTCTCAAGGTTTTCTTCTGAAGCAACTAAACGAAATAAATTAAGAATACCAATCGCTCGTACAACCGGGATACGCTGCGCTAATCGATACACATCTCCACGTCCTCCTTCCTTTTGAGATTCAAAATCGGAATTGTTCTCTGCATAAAAGTGGATATCTGTCGCAACTCGTTTGATTCGTTCTAGATCTACACAATTAGCCAAAGAAGGAGAGATTTCTTTTAAACGAGCAAGTTGTTTCCAAAGCTTTTGCTCATTAGCAGAAGTATTAAGAACTTTAACATCCATGGTATTCACCTGCCTAAATATTTTATAAGTGAATTAATTTCTACTAAAACTTTTTTATGAGTATAAATTTAAAATTAAAGTGACACGTCTATTCTATAAAAAACTTTCTTTGTAATTGAAAATACATCTTTCCATCTCGAAGAACGCTAAAAAGCGATTGTTATAGAACAGATGTTAGGTATTAACAGGATTTTTAAATCCCGAATTGTCCTCTTAGCTTAGAGATTAATTTTAAGGACAACATCTTCGAATAATTCATGATTCAACCGAATTTTTCATCTAGAGTAGTGTTTACTGTATCTTCCTCAAGAAATTTGAAATATGGGAGAAGAATGCCGATAACGGCAGCAATAAACACCAAGCAGCCAATTGATAAGTAACTTAATCGAACACTATATCCCTCAGAAAAATGCCCTCCAAAATATACTCCTAATGGCATTACACTTCGGATTATTAATAATCGAACTGAAAAAACCTTCCCAAGCATCTCATTCGGAACACTGCGCTGATATATGCTTGTACTATGTACGTTAAAAAATGGAGTTGACATTCCAGCAATAATCTCAAGTACAACAGCTTGCCATATTTCATAAACAAAACTAAGTAGAACAAAAGAAAGTCCACCAATAGCAATAGCTCCCAACATAAAGCGGCGTCTATTTTCTGATATTTTTATACGCGGAACAAAGAAACTACCTACTAGATACCCTGCTGGAAAACCGGACAGAAATAATCCTAATTCGAAAGAGCTCCCGGCTAAATCATCCGTAACAAAAGGAACATTCAAAACCATCGTAACGCCTACAGCAAATTGAATGAATGCTGCAAAAAATCCTAGCCAAACTAGATGCTTTTGATTGAGAAAATAGGAAATACCGCCTTTTAACTCTTTAAACCAGGCTAATCTCACTTGTATGTTTTCCGAACTTTTCTCATGCACCCAAAGTAAAGAAGTAGCACTCAATAAAAAGCATAAACAAACGATATAGAGTGTATTTGTAACACCGATCACAACGGAGATGATACCACCTAGAGTTGGTGCAAGAATACTCATTAGTCGTACGGTACCATCTATATATGCATTTACATTAGTTAATTCATTTTTTTTAAATAGGGTAGGTGAGATTGCTAAACTTGCTGGCACATAAAGAGGTTGAATAATTCCGAGAACAAATTGAACAACAAAGAGATTCCAAACATGGATCTCGTCGAATAACAACATGAAAATCGGAACCAAAAACACAAGGCCACGAGACAACTGAGAGAAAACCATAATTTTTTTCCTACTCCAGATATCTATAAAAGGTCCAATTACAAGTTGTATCAGGAGTGAAGGAATAAAGTAAATAAGCCAGAGCGTACCCATCTCTATTTTCGAGCCCGTGAGATTATATAGAATTAGGGAGTTACAAAACGCCCCTAAAGCCCCTCCTAATTCAGAAACTGCCTGGCCAATCCAAAGAGCTAAGAAGGTTGGATTGGTGAAGAGTGAACGAGGTTTCAACTTTGCTACATTCCTTTCTCAAGTTAATTTAGCAACTGCTTCTCTAAAATAAGCGATGCGGAATCCTAAACTTAGCAGTCAGTTTTTGTTTGTAAAATCAATATAAAAATCATAAATATTCATGAAACAACTTAACAATGTCAAAACCACCATTTTTGGAATCATATGGATCCGGATAGAAAATGATAGGGGGCGAACGGACACTCGCTCCCCAATAGGCTTTTTGATTCTAAAGTATTGACAAGAATACATTCAAATTAATTCCATGGTATTTTCTCTTGTGTAGTCCCCTTACTTTGCGATGTTTGTCACAAAATCTTTCTATTACGAACTCCCATTCAACTTGTCATTATTTGATACTTGAAAATATTACGGCTGGAATTTTAACAAAAATTTTTTTAAGTTATTTTTAATAACTGAGAAATATCATCTAAGATTTCCTTTACTCGTTTAGAACTTCTATCTTTTACTATTATAAACGCGTCAGTGTCATCCATATTGAGTCTGTGCAATTTTGGTAATTGACCAATAGAAGGTAACTGCTGGTATACGATAGCCTCACCGTAAAGTTGTAATATCAGATCGAGGTTTTCTAATTTTTGGATCGGTTGATCTGTTTCAGCATTTATAAAAAGAATTCCAGTATGCCATGTTCTGTTCAATTCATGCTGACAGCTTCGGTAGATAAGATGTTCAGCCCATACTTGTTCCATAGATATACCCTGTGATAATCCCATTAGTAAGGGAATTTGAGCACCGGGTATACGCGCTCCCACTTCTCCAATTAATAAGCGTCCTTTGCGATCAATCATGTACTCAATATGAGCGAAAGAGTGGGTAATGTTCAGGGCCTCAATTGCTTTTTGACCATATATTCTGATCGCCTGATCCAATTCCTTTGGCAAGTCATGACGAATATAGATCCGTTGACCTCCCGGGCGAGCAGCTGTTTCCAAAACAAGTGGTTCGTAAACAGAAATGGTTCCAAAAACAACCTTTCCTCCAACGATTACTACGTCATAGCTTCCTTCTTGCTGGATATCAATAAACTCTTCAGCAAGGAATGGCTCTTCTAAAACATCGAGAAAATATTTTGCTTTTTCAACCGCTTCTTCTTCTGAGGTTATCCGAAAGACATTTCGAGAGCCAGCATTATTTAAAGGTTTGAAAATCATCGGATACCCATGTAATTGAACAAACTCCGTAAGATCGACAAGGTTGCTAATTTTCTTGTGTTTGGCGCATGGTACATCATGTTGTACAAAGCAGTCTTTCATTACGTCTTTGTAACGAGTGGGAACAATTTGAGCAACCGTTGATCCAGGAATCTGGAATACTTCACGAAGGTAAGCCACATTTTCTATATAAAACTCATAGGGCGTTTCGATCTGTTCAACTGGATATTGTTCAATTACCTGTCTGAAAACCTGATGTAATTCCTCATATACACGGGCATTAGCTTCAAAACAAATAACATTTTCTCGCTTATTATCTAATTCGATTACGTCAGGTCCAATCCAGATTATTTCAGGACATAAAAGTGCAGCTGCGTTAACGTATTTTTGGTAAACAGGAGGTGCTACGATAACAAGCGTGTTCATGATTTAATCCGATCCTCAATCATTTGAACATAATATTTCACACTACCCTCTGGATCGATGGTGAATCCACTTTTTTCATGCCCTGGCCAGATTGACAGAGCAGAATTAACTTCAATGATTATAGGCCCATCAGGTCCCTCAATCAAATCAATTGGAGCATAATCGAGACCTAACGCACTAACCGCACTTAATGCAATATCTTCTAGTTCTTTTGTTAATTCATATTTCCGTAATTTCTTACCTTCATTTATATCCTTAGTTCGCCAAGTATTTGGAAAACAATCGAGGGCCCAAATGGAAACTACTTTGTCTCCAACTACATTAATGCGTAGGTCATATCCAGGATTAGAAACATATTGCTGTGCGCATAGAACTTTATAGTTTTGGATAAGATGCCATACCTCAATCTCTTGAAAAATACTTAAAACATCAGCAATTTCATCCCCGTACCGAAATTCGTTTAAAATTAAGCGCTTGATATCAATCGATGCATGTCCGGAAAGGGGTTTAAGGATAATATCTTTCCACTCTTTTAAACAACTACCGACTTGGTCTACCGAACTGACCATCCGTGTTGAAGGAACACGGATGCCGGCCCGTTGAAGTACGTTTGCCGCATATACCTTGTTACTCGCTTTTCGTACCGCCTGTGGTGAGTTTAAAATTGTCATTCCTTGCTGTTCTAGTAATTCAAGTGCATCAAACAGATATAACCGATCTCCTAATGTATATCTTGAACGAATTCTTGATTCAAACATAGCCACCTTAGGAAGTTCTCTCTTAATTCCTTGATAAAAAAATTCGAAAGGAGCTGCTACTACTTCAACTTGATCCCAATCCCAGACCTCTGCCTTGTATCCTAGCTTTGATATTTCCTCAACAAGTTTGTTTTCAGCCCAAGCAAAAGGTCTCTTGCTAAAAAAAACAAAATCCATAAAGAGCCTCCTAATTTTGTTGATAAAGCTCGACTTTCAATTCATTGAGTATCGTCTCAAGTGTATTAATAACAAAATTTAACTGCTCATTCGTAATGCAAAGTGGAGGAGTTAAGCACAATACATTGACTTGGTGACCACCATTCAATAGAAGTACACCCTTTTTCATAGCCCTGCGTATAATTTCCCAGCAGAGTTCTGGTGCTGCTTCTTTGGTATCTCGATCCTTGACTAGCTCAATCCCTACCATCAAGCCATTTCCACGTATATCACCGACATTAGGGTGAGCACCGATTCGATTTCTTAACTCCTTTTGTAGATACAATCCATCATAGTGACTCTTTTCAACTAAGTTTGAATTTAGCAACTCTTTTATGGATGCCATGGCAATTACTGATCCCAACGGGTTTCCTTGGAACGTACTAGTATGAATGGGCTCTCCATTATACTGTCCCCACGCTTTGTCCATTACTTCCTGTTTAGCTGCACAAACGGATATTGGATAACCAGAAGAAAGCCCTTTCCCGATGGTCATAATGTCTGGTATCACTCCGCTATGAAGGAAGGAGAACATCTTACCTGTACGTCCGAAGCCTGTTAGTATCTCATCAAAAATTAATAACACATTGTTACGATCACAGATTTCACGCAAACCTTGAAGAAACTTCTGTGAAGCAACTACCACTCCTCCTCGTCCCTGAATTGGTTCAATAATAACGGCCGCCACATCTTCTACTCCTGAGGCAGTATTTTCAATCATATCCTGAACTGTTTTTAAACAAGTAAGCTTGCAGGTATCAACTTGTTCACCATAAGGACACCGATAACAGTAAGGATAGGGTGCAAATGCAGTCGATTTCTTTGTTTCATTTTTAAAAGGTCTTCGGAAATGATGACGTGCTGTTACTTCAATACTTTTTGCCCCCATCCCGTGATACGCTCCATAAAACGCAATATAACCACTCTTTCCTGTTGCTAGATTTGCGGTTTTTAGGGCACTGTCAACTGCATCCGATCCATTAACCGACACGATCATTTTAGCATTTGGAATAGGTATAATTTTTTGAATAAATTCCATAAACTCGATTTTTCTTATGTTTGCATGGAAATCACCCATTCCTTGCAACATTTCCTCAATCTGCTTGCTAACAGCAGCCTGAACAGCGGGATGAGTATGTCCGATGTTTGCAACATTCAAACCGGCAGCCATGTCAATGTATTGATTTCCATCTACATCAATTATGTTCGCGCCTGTTGTTCTTTCCCAAACAATCGTTATTTCATTATCTGTATTTGTCAAGTTGGGTGCTTCTAATTCCCGAAGTTTGCTAAGGAGTTGTTGCGATTTGGGCCCAGGAATTGTTGTTTTAATAACAGGCAGCCCATGATTTGTGTTAGATCTCATCTAGGTACCTCCATTTTGTATTTTCAACAAACCACTGCTGGGCTTTACTTATATTGTCACGTAACTCTACTTCTGTATTCGCCATAACAATCATGTTGGCAATGGAATCAACACAGCTTTTAGCTCCGTTGTAAACCATTCCAGGCTTTCCTGTGACTTGGTACTCAACTACAAAATCAAAAGGTACTTCAGATGGAACATATACCAATTCACCAGCTTGAGGTTTACATAAGATCCACCCTCCAAGCTTACGTAAAGACGGTTGTGTATTAGCAGGAAGGTCACATTGTAGACGTAAAACAGAGCAATTTAAATTTACTCCTAAAGTGTATTCAATTGTCTTATTAACACGTGCCCATCCGGTACGACTTGCTATTTCACAGATGAGCAATTCGCCATTTGGCTTTTCAAATACTTCTAAATGGAAAGTAAACGTCTTTGGAGAAGGCATCAATCCAATAACCTTACTTGTGAGATTTACCAATCGTTGAAAAACTGGGTTTTCTTGCTCCAACATATGACTCGAATGAAAGTCGGTATCTAACCAATATCGATTAAGTGTGTGGTAAGTGGATGGCCAACAAAGTTTTATTTCTCCATCGTTTACCAATCCATCAATGTGATATAATTTTCCCTCAATATATTTCTCAGCCAACATATTAGGTCGAAAATGATGTGTAAGCCATTCCTCTAATTCAGTAGAATCACGGATTATTGAAACTCCGATTGAAGCGACAAGATCACGAGGTTTTACGATAACGGGATAGTTATGTTCCTTGACAAATGACAATAAGTCGAGCGGTGAATTTATTAACCTAAAATCCGGAACAGGTATTCCTTTTTTTCTCATATACTGTTTCATAATTAATTTATCTCGATAAGTAACGGCGCTCTCTACACTCTGTCCCTCAATACCAAAGAGTTCACGAAGCTGTGCCGCTCGAATCAAATCCAATTCGTCAAGAGCCAGTATTCGCTTGATATGGTGTCTCTCGTTTAAAAGAATAGCTTCTCTTTCGACATTCCCATTATTGCTATAATTTTTAAAAGAAAAAATTGATGAATATTGTTGTCGATTAAACGAATTTGAAATTTCACCATTCACAAATAGAATGAGTTGGTCTTTTATCTCCGGAAGCCATTCATGGTATGGCATCTCCGCTTGATGAGCATAACTAAGAACGAGATATGTCATGATTAGCTCCTTCTACCTGGTAATTTAATTAATGTACTTTACTTGAATTTAGCCTAAAAAAACAGTTGAAACTATTTTAGAAACAGATAGTCATAGAATTCGTTATAGAACCATTTCATATGTTCTATAGAAGTTTTTGCGCCATTTTCAATTTGTTTCAAACTTTCTTCATCTTCATAAGAACTTAAAAGATTTCTAATAGAACCATAATGCTCTTCTTCGACTTCCTCAATATGGATCTTCCAGAAATTTAAGTCATATCCTCTTTCTTCAAGACCTATTAAAATACTTTTATACATGGGAATGGTTAATAATTCGTTACCTGGCCCCATATATCCGAAGGCTTCAAGGTAAGTTGCATTCTTATAAAAGTCTAAAGCCAAACGGTTGTATTCAAAAATAAAATCCTCAGCTGGTATAGCAGGTGTACCAAATGCGGTTAACTCAACATCAGGGATCACACTCTTCAAATAAGTATTATAGAGTTCACCATGACCCATACCTGCTACACCCCTGCCGCATTCATCATATAAATTTTCAACAATTGGTGCCCACCATTTATCGCATGGAGGAGCACATGCTATTGTTGCACCCAATAGTTGATGGAAATAACATCTGTGATGACCATATTGAATACTAAACTTTGCAATCTGTTCATCGGTCAGTTTACGTTGACTAAATGCAGAATAGAAAGGTCCATTTATGACTTGTTCATCAAACATTTTTGCAATTTCGTTTTCAAGTATAAGATAGGCATTAGATACAGTGTTTACATTCATCGAACTCAACCTCCGTTAATTTATCGATTTGTAATTTTTTCTGGATTTAAATCATGATTAAACAGTCTATGTTCCGCTACTTGTTTCCAACGAGTACCTTCTTTACCCCAGTTTACATAAGGGTCAATACTTATCCCGCCACGAGGAAGGAATTTACCCCAGACTTCAATATATTTTGGTTCCAACAGATTAATGAGATCTTTCATTATTTTATTAACACAATCTTCATGAAAGTCCCCATGATTTCGAAAACTAAATAAATACAACTTTAAAGACTTACTTTCTACTAGCCTTTTATCTGGTACATAACTAATATGAATCGTTGCAAAGTCTGGTTGCTTAGTTATTGGGCAAAGACTGGTTGCTTAGTTATTGGGCAAAGACTGGTGAATTCTGGACAGTTAAATTTGACGAAATAGTCAACATCTGGGTGAAGATTTTCAAAACTCTCCAACAAATCAGGGCAATAATTACTTGGATATTCGACGTTTTGATTTCCCAATAGCGTGATTTCTGTTTCAGTGTGAATATCTCGCAATTTAATCACTCCTTTTCATAAAACATTATTTAGTTTTTATAAGGTCTAAGACCTTATGAACTAACTCATTATCTTCAGTAAAAATACCAAGAGTCTCCGTTGTTACGTTTTTTGCACCTGGTTTCTGAACTCCTCTTATAGTCATACAAAAATGTTCTGCTTCTATCACTACCATAACTCCTAAAGGATTAAGCACCTCAAACATGGTTTTAGCAACTTGAAATGTTAACCTTTCTTGTAATTGAAGCCTCCTGTCATAAGCTTCCAGCATCCTTGCAATTTTACTTAATCCAACCACAAAACCGTTAGGTATGTAGGCAATATGAGCAACCCCAAAAAAAGGTACCATGTGATGCTCACAATGAGAGTAAAATGAAATATCTTTTACCAATACTAACTCCCTGTGATCCTCTTTAAACGTTTTTCGCAAATACGAACTAGGATCTTCTTTATAACCTTTAAAAATTTCATCATACATCTTTATGACTCTTTTAGGAGTTTCAATTAAGCCCTCTCTTTCTGGAATTTCTCCAATGTATTGAAGAATTAATTTAATATTTTCTTCTAAATCTACATTGAGTACTGTGTGGTTCATTTTAATTTTCCAACTCCTCGCTGTATCTTACAAAGACTTCATTGGTTTCCTGTACTTCAACCCACTTTACTTTGGGTTGATTTATTTTCATTAAACAGAGATCTTTTATGATTGAATAAAATACTTCTGCAACTTTTTCAGTAGACGGTGCAGATCCACCTTGGTCAACATCGAATTCTGGGAAATCATTTAATAAATAATGATCGTATTTATCCTCAATCGAGTGCTTAACATCACGAAAATCTATTAACATTCCTTTATCATCTAACTTTGATCCTTCGATACAAAAAGTAACTTTATAATTATGTCCGTGAATTCTATCACACTTACCAGCATTTGGTACACGATGTGCACAAGCAATCCAGAAATGTTTAACGAGATGGTATTTTTGTTTCATGAAATTTCTCCTTTAATTCCAAACAATAGATTTTTCATAGTCAATGGGATCTATGATCTTATTTTCTTGGAATCCTTTAATACGTAAACGACAGCTATCACATCTCGCACAAGCTAGTTCTTTACCTTGATAACAAGATGTTGTTAGATGGTAAGGAACGCCCAACTCAAGTCCTTTTTTGATAATCTCAGCTTTTGTCATATTAATTAATGGAGTTTCTATTTTGATATTCATTCCAGTTACTCCATTTTTGGTCGCTAGATTGATTGTTTTTGACATCGATTGAATAAATTCTGGACGACAATCCGGATAACCGCTGTAATCTAATGAATTGACACCGAGAAATAAAGCTGATGCTGAAATTACTTCCGCATATGCTGTTGCCAATGCTATGAAAATCAAATTACGTGCAGGGACATAAGTATTTGGAATTTCGTCTGTTAACCCTGAAGTTGGAACATCCAAGCTTATATCTGTCAAGGAACTTCCCCCTATTTGCCTTAACCAATCTAAATTAATTACTTTATGACTCCTTGTATCATAATATTCAGACATTTTAATAGCACTTTCAACCTCACGTGAATGTCTTTGACCGTAATGGAAAGTAATTGGATACAATTCGTACCCTTCATCTTTTGCAATTCCCATACAGGTTGCACTATCCAACCCACCGCTTAATATAACAACTGCTTTCTTCATTTTCATACCTCCTATACCCCTCTTTTATTAGGGTCCCAAATAATTTTGTGTAGTTGAAGACTAACCTTAACATTTACCAATTGATTTGATAACACGAGATTTACCAATTTATCAGGTGGCATAGTTTCCCATACAGGGCTAAATAGAACTGTTCCTTTTTTATACAACTTCTTTAAAATCCTTGTAGCCACCTCAAAATCATTAGAATCGCTAATTACAAATTTAACCTCGTCATTATCTTGCGAATAATCAAAGTTTTCTAAAATCATCTTTTTCATTTCACCACTACTTGGTAGTTTGTAATCTAAGATGAAGCGTATCTTCTTCTTGAAATTTGGGTGACTTTCTCGAAATCTACAAACCTCACTAATGTTAATCGCGCCATTTGTCTCAATGTGAATATCCTCTATATAATCGATCTCCGCTAATGCTTTTAAAAGCATCAACGATCTTTCCCCATGTATCAGAGGTTCTCCACCCGTTAAACAAATATGTTTATTCGGAAATCTTTTAACTTGCTCTACGATTTCTCCTATCGTAGCTGTAAATTCAGGTTTGTAAGGTGCATAACTATACTTTGTGTCACACCAGGTACATCTAAGATTACAATTAAATACTCTTACAAATGTCGTGGGGAATCCTGCTCTAGTTCCCTCCCCTTCAACTGTTTGAAAAATTTCAACCATGGGTATTTTCATATCGTATTGAATGCCGCTCGTTCCTAACATATTTGATCAAATCCTTAAAATACTGTTAAAGCCGATGATAAAATCCCCAATATAGCCGGAATAAAATTCCCCAACCTACAATAAGAACCATAGACATCTGAGAGGAGCTATGGTTCATGATTACGAGAGGGGAATTTTTTATGATCAAGGAGTTATACCGGAAAGGAATGTCTATCTCTGACATTGCCCGGCAGTTGGGGATTGATCGAAAAACAGTTCGTAAGTATCTTGGGGAAAACTCCCCGCCTTTGAAAAAGAAACGAACGAGCCGAGGAAGTAAACTAGACCGCTATAAAGACTACTTGCATAAACGCATGATAGAAGATGGTGTGTTTAACAGCGAGAAACTGTATGGAGAAATCCAGAGCCTTGGTTATACAGGGGGAAGAACGATCCTGAAAGACTACATCAAGCCCTTTCGGGATACGCATAGAGCGAAGTATACCGTACGGTATGAAACGTTGCCTGGAGAACAGATGCAGGTAGACTGGAAAGAAATTGGCACCGTGATCCTACATGGCGAACCAGTCAAGCTGACAATGTTCGTTGCCGTATTAGGATACTCCAGAATGAAGTATGCAGAAGTGACAACGTCTCAAGACCAGGAGCACTTGATGCAGTGTCTCATTCATAGTTTCAAGTATTTTGGCGGTGTTCCGCAACATATCTTGTTTGACAACATGAAGACTGTGACAGATGGACGGGAACAAGGTGTGGTGAAGTGGAATGAACGATTTGCGGAGTTTGCCTCTTACTACTCCTTCACTCCGAAGGCTTGTAAGCCCTACAGGGCTCAAACAAAGGGCAAAGTAGAGCGAGCCATTCAGTACATTATAAATTCATTCTATGTAGGGACATCTTACGATTCGGTAGAGGATCTGAACCAACAGCTTCTTCGATGGCTGGATCGCGTTGGAAACCGCAAGAAAAACGATACGACAGGGGTTTCTCCGCAAGAGCGTTGGGCAGAAGAAAAGCTTCAGCCGATTCTCCAGAAAGCGGACTATGACACAAGTTATCGTTCCTATCGCAAGACGCATTTCGACGGGACGTTCTCCTATCGTGGCGTGAAATGGATTGTGGATCCAGAGTACTCACAAAAAGAGATACTGGTCAAAGAGTCCCTAGATGGACAAGTGACAGCCTACTATCAAGGAGTGCGCATCTCGTGCAAACAGCTTCACGAGAACGTGATTTTCCTTCCGCAAAAGCAAAATGAGAAACAGGACATTGGAGTTGGCCGCTCTCAACCCGCTTCTCATTTTGAGGTACATACTCGTTCGCTTTCTGAATATGACGAGCTCACCGGAGGTGAGATGTCATGATGGAGAAAATCGAAGAGTACTGTCAAAGATTAAATTTACCGACCATATGCGATATGTGGTCGGAAGCAGCAGAACAAGCTGCCAAGAATAATGTACCATACTCTGCGTTTTTATTCAGCCTTCTAGAAGCAGAAATTGCGCAGAAGCATCAACGTACAACGGAAACGTTACTCAAGTTGGCGAAACTACCGTTTCGCAAAACGTTGGACGAGTTTGACTTCTCTGTGCAGACTTCTGTAGATGAACGGCGTATTCGAGAATTGATGACCCTTTCATTCTTGAAACACAAAGAGAACCTCATCTTTCTTGGTCCTCCCGGCATTGGGAAAACACATCTTGCCGTTTCCATCGCTCTTGAGGCAATTGGACAAGGGCATAAGGTATATTTCATTACAGCACAGGAGCTAATCTCCCAGTTACGAAAAGCGGACCAAGAAGGAAAGTTGGAGAAAAAGCTTCGCACATTCGTAAAGCCAAGTTTACTCATTGTGGATGAGATGGGTTATATGCATCTAGAGCACGGAAGTGCCCACTATCTTTTTCAAGTCATCTCTCGCCGCTATGAACGTGGTTCTATCATCATGACCTCCAACAAGTCATTTGGTGAATGGGGAGAAGTATTGGGAGATCCAGTTATTGCGACAGCGATGTTGGATCGACTTCTGCATCATTCTCGTATCTTTAACATGAAAGGTGAAAGCTACAGATTACGGGAAAAGAAGGCTGCATCACGAAAACAGAAGGGTTCGTGAGGAGCCCTTCTGGGGAATTTTAAAACGGCGATTTTGGGGAAGTTATAGCCGGCCTTGACAAATACTAGATATTAAGACTCTAAATATTGAATGACTTATGTTAATTAGTTCGAAACATACAATATGGAGAAATACAAATATGTAATATATCCTTACATTTTACTAAATATGGATTTTTGTGTGACAGTAGCCCTACCTGCTCATCATGAAGGAAGATCTGCAGAACTTTTATGAACTTGTACAGAAAACATTAAAAGCAATAAATATTATTGTTATCAGCGCTCCTTTTAGATACGGGTACGACAAGAATCGATTAATTGTGTGCGACCGTAATGATGACTTTTTAATTCAGCTCTTCCGACACTACTAACGTGCTGCATGAGTGGTAATAAGAAGCTATTTGTTTGAATGAAACAAAATGGTATGAGCCAACGTACGCTGAATATACGACTTTACCACCAATGAAGAAACTAAGAATTACTCAATGATCTTCTTCGTTTACACCTAGACCACGTTAGATCCCTCCAATAGAAAGGGTCTTGGGTCGTACTTTTTGTTACAATTCTTCCTGATACAAAAACGAATAACATGCATAAATGAGTCAGCGCTTCCCCAATAAAAATAGCCGAAGAATACTCTACTACCACTAACACAAAAATCATGACAACGACACAAAATACTAATTAATTTCCTTGTTTTTCGATCTACTACAAAATATACCAATATATAGATGGTTTGAAAATAATTTTATTTCGACACTTTTCTTGGGTAATTGTATAAATAATCGGATTTTTGTAAAAAAAATGCAGAAACAATCCGCGTTCCACACCTTTTTCTTTAGCCCCCCTTCTCCTTCCTTAAAGGGGGGCTAATACTTTATTTTTCTTGAACAGGTGACGGTTAGAGTTTACGGGTGCTTGATCATCTATGTGCAGTTAGGCCATCTCCTTGAGGATGAATCTCTGCTCCCGTATGAGCTTATCAAAATCAACTCCCAGTCCCTGCAATATAGATAATAGTGCCTCCTCGGAAAGGTCACAGGGGTGATGTAATTTTCCACAGTTAGACATTCTCCCATGTCCTCTACAATCGCACCATCAACTGATAAAAAGTTACGAGTCTTTGTCCATTCTGAGCAGTTATGAAAGTCATACGTACCAGATGTGCCCTGGATAATTATTGAACATACATCGTAACTCTCAGAAATGTACGCACTTTCCTCATCGGAAGCAAACAGAACCATTTCCGGATCGTAGATCACTGTCCAGTTCATATAATGGGCGACAGCTTTGAATGTGAGATTCTTCTCACAAACTGAAACTCATCCCATGTTGCCTCTTGTTCATTATGAGTAACCCAATAAAATGGCAAACAGTTCGGAATCATTGGGCGAATGTCACACTTCACCATTATCAGGCTTACACTAAGGCTCAAACCGTATTCCCCCTCAAAGCAAAAGGCAATAAATTCAATCCTTTTATTAGGTTCATTTTCTTGGTTGGTAATCTCACACTGGGCAAGCCCCGTGGATTCCTGTTTCATCGACCTCGCAACCAACGATCTTCACAGGCGTTTCTTTTCCCTCTGTCCGAGGGTACTGTGTTTTATGCAAAATCCAGGATTTCTAATCCTCCACGTTCATTGTTAAGAGATGTGTTGTAGTCCCTACTAATTGTCGGTTGCATGATTCACAGACATATGTTGATCAAGTCCAGATTTGTGTGTAAATTCCCCTCGGTTAGAGAAATAAATTAGCCAATGCGAGTCACTTTAGACATCGCTTTTGTTGCCTGAGTTTCTCGCCATTCCAAATACTCTGCCATATCGAGATATTTTTTGCCGCTTGCCCATTTTTCGTCTATCTCCATAAGCAAAGCCCCGATCAGGCGAATAACAGATTCACGGTTAGGAAAAATGCGAATGACACTCCCGTCGGCGAATTTCTTCGTTGAGTCGCTCCATGCCATTTGTTGTCCGAAGTCGTTTGCGGTACTTTTCAGGGAGTAGAAGAACGGCTGTGGCATCATCAAAACCATTCTCTAAAACGGAAATCGCCTTTGAAGCTTTGGCCTCATACGTTTCCACCGTTTGTTGCAACAACAACCGTGCGGTCTCAAGATCAGGAGCATCCAAAATCGCACGAACACGGGGATACAACTCCTCTTGCAGCTGCTTGGGCGTGGCATCGAGGATATTTCGCATAAAATGAGTCTGACACCGTTGCCACGTCACCCCTTGAAAATGGGTTCGAATACACAGTTCGGAAACAGTTGACTTAGAGAACTCGGTTCCACACAGTTCCTCCGTGATTTGGGCAATTTTTCGAGTTGATACCCCATTCACCACCATCTCCATGAGGGCTAAAACCAAGGCTTGTTCACTTCGCTGATAGCGGGCAAACATTTCTGTCGAGAACTTTCCATTTCGAATCCGTGGCACCCGAAGGGTGATCGTTCCCACCCGCGTCGTCAGTTGATGAGGATATGTACCGTTTCGATAACCTTGGCGTTCATCTGTACGTTCGTACGGTTCCGCAGACAGTTGTTCCGTAGCCTGGGCTTGCAACACCTGATTCAATACCGATTCCAGCAGCTTGGCCACCCCCGAATCCTGCGAATTTCCGAGAAAAAGTTGCTGCAAAAGCTGCGAATCTACAGTAATCTGGTATTGAGCCATTTTCAAAATCCCCTCTCCTGGAATGTTTTCTGGTCAACTTCATTCTAACCGAGGGTATTTGAAATGGCTCTCTTAATTTTAAAGAGACTGTTTTTACACAATTATATGGACTCAACTCCAAAAATGGATATCCGCACTTTTAGTATACATAATATTTTTATGGTTTTATTTTAGTTCTCTCTCTTTTCTTTTGGCTCTGCTAGACTCATTATTGATATCCGGTTAGTAGCAAAAATGTGAATTTCTTTCGCTTTGCTATGTCCTATAATCTCGGTTATAGAAACAAATTTTTCCAATTCATTTAACAGGTACAAACGGGGGATATTTTGGGCTTTTATTCTTCTCACTCTTCACGAATATGAAGTCATATCCAAATTTCCGAGACTGCATTTTGGGCTTTTATTCTTCTCACTCTTCCTTTCAGACCACATATCTTAAATACAGGAAATAGACTAATACCTTGGAGGGAAGAATATGACTGAAGATAGACAGCAGCAATGGCATCATGGACAGCAGTGGCATCATGGACAGCAATGGCACCCTGGACAGCAATGGCATCATGGACAGCAATGGCACCCTGGACAGCAGTGGCATCATGGACAGCAATGGCACCCTGGACAGCAGTGGCACCCTGGACAGCAGTGGCATCCTGGACAGCAATGGCATCCTGGACAGCAATGGCATCCTGGACAGCAATGGCATCCTGGACAGCAATGGCATCCTGGACAGCAATGGCACCCTGGACAGCAGTGGCATCATGGACAGCAGTGGCATCATGGACAGCAATGGCATCGTGAGCAGCAAGAATAAATATCCTGAGTAGAAAGGTCATCAGTATTTGCCTTGGTAGTAGCATTACTATGAACCATACGGAGAACACTATCGCTTTTGTTCTTAATTTAGAATAAAGGAATTTCGATAGCATTCATGATAGTACACTCATCGACAACGAAGTTAGACTTTGTCTACAAACTGAAAATCCCCGAATTCGGGGATTTTCACTTTATTGACAAAACGTTACTTTTTCTTGAGCTATCATACCGAGACTTTTCTCAATCGCGTTAAGAACGATATCAATTTGCTCGTACAAAATAACTGCAGGTGGCTCGATCCGGATAATGGTCGCATTGTTACCCATACTTTCTGGCACTTGCTCATTTTGCGCTGAAATACCTTTCTACCAGCGAACAAGGCAATTTCCGACACAGTCGCATCGGGATTTTTAAAGAAAGACACATCAGGAAAGACAGGTTGTGTGAAGTAAGAGCCGAAAATAACTCCATCTACTAGAGCAATGAGAAAAATCGCTTTGGGAATGGTTTTGGTTGGCTCGGGTGTTTCCTCAGAATATGTGGTAACAGCCAACTTATAAAATTTTATACATTGTAAACTTTTTTATACATACAAAAACGCATTATGTATAAAAAAATTTACATAATTATCAAAAAACATTGGTATGGATTTTGCGATAACAAGATAATGAATAAAAAATTAAATGGAAAGGGGAATTTCAAATGGCAAGATTTGAAGGAGTTTATGTTGCTCTTGTCACTCCATTTACTACTGATTTTGAAGTCGATTATAAAAAATTGTATGAGCTATGTGATTGGCTCATACAAGAAGGCGTACAAGGACTGGTTCCTACAGGATCACTCGGTGAATATGCTACGTTTACTCCTGAAGAAAGAGCAAAAGTAGTACAAACTGTCATTGAAGCTTCTCGGGGACGTGTACCGGTTGTTGTTGGTTCCGCTGCTCCATCTACGCAACAAGTCATAAAATGGGTTGAATATGCAAAAGACTCTGGAGCTGAAGGTGTTATGGTGCTTCCACCTATTAACTATAAACCTTTACGAAACGAGATTATCGCCCATTATGAAGCTATTAATAAAGTCGGTATGCCTATTGTTGCTTATAACAATCCTAGAGATTACCCAACAGATTTAACCCCTGATTTGCTCGAAGAGATTGCCAAATTTGAAAATGTGGTTGCTGTAAAAGAGTTTTCAGGTGATATCCGTCGCATGCATGATATTCTAGATAGAACAGATTTGGAAGTCATGGTAGGCGTCGATGATTTATCGTTAGAAGGTCCAATGATAGGAGCAACAGGGTGGATTGCCGGTGTTCCTAACGCATTACCTAAAGAGGGAGTTCAATTATTCAATTTAGCCAAAAATGGAAAAATAGACGAAGCATTGAAACTTTATCGTCGTCTTCTTCCTCTATTTCATTATGACGCTAGTCCCCAATTGGTTCAATACATTAAGTATATGATGGAGTTAGCTGAACAACCCGTTGGTCCTGCACGCCCACCTAGACTTCCTTTACATCAAGAAGAATATGAAAATGTAAGGAGAGACTTTGAGAGAGCAGTAGAAAAAATTAAACATTAATTGTAAGAGAAAGGGTAAGGAGTCTTCCTTATCCTTTCCGATTTCTAAAAAATTAAAATTGTCGTAAATAACAATAGGAATGCATACAAACATTGAGCGGGAGGTACGGTTATGAAAACAAAATCATTAATTGAATCCAAAAACTTTATAGGTGGAGAATGGGTATCTATTGACGGAAAGGAAACGATCGTATATAGCCCTTCGAACCTCCAAGAAGAAGTTGGCATCCTTTGCTATTCTTCCGCCAAACATTTACTTGAAGCGGAAAAGTCAGCAAAAGAAGGATTCAAAATATGGTCTAAGATGACAGGAATTGAGCGAGGGAATTATCTATACAAGATGGCAGAGGCATTAGAAAATAGCCTTGAAGAACTAGCAGTACTCGCAAGTAGGGAAATGGGAAAACCAATTGGTGAAATGCGAGGTGAGGTCGTACGTGGCATTCACTTGTTGCGTTATTATGCCGCAGAAGGTACACGCTCAAATGGCGATATAATCCCTTCAAGCGATAAACATGTTATACAATTTTCAAAACGTGTTCCGTTAGGAGTAGTGGGAATTATTACACCATGGAACTTTCCAGTAGCTATTCCTATTTGGAAAATCGCCCCTGCACTTATTTGTGGAAATTCAGTGATATGGAAACCAGCGGAGAATGCTACACTATCTGCTATTAAGTTAACAGAGATATTCCAGCAGGCAAACCTTCCAAGCGGAGTTTTAAATCTTATCGTTGGAAAAGGAAAAGAAGTGGGAAACACCCTTCTCGAAACTACAGATATTCACGCTGTTAGTTTTACCGGTTCATCCACGATTGGAAAGCAAGTCGCTTCCATTTGTGCTAAACGAAACATTAAATATCAGACAGAAATGGGCGGTAAAAATGCTGCTGTTATCCTTCATGATGCCAATATCGAAAAAACGATTCCTATGATATTAAGTGGTGCCTTCCGTTCAGCCGGACAAAAATGTACAGCAACCAGCCGTATCATTGTTGAGGAAAGTGTTTATCCGATCTTTATGAAATCATTCAATGAAGCAGTATCTTTATTAAAAGCTAAAGATCCGTTGCTTCCAGATTCATATCTCGGCCCTGTTGCATCTAAACATCAATATGAAACGGTCTCTTCTTACGTAAAAATGGCTGAGGAGGAAGCAGAAATTATCGCACAAGGATCGATCGAAAGTGATAATGAAGGTTATTTTATTCAACCATTGGTAGTGGCAGGAGTAGATACACAACATAAGTTAGTACAAGAAGAAATATTCGGTCCCGTAACAACGGTGCTAGTAGCTAAAAACTACGATGAAGCGATTCAGTTGTGCAACGAAACTGTGTATGGATTAAGCGCTTCTATTTTTACCACTGATTTATCAAAAGCTCATCGTTTCCTAGAAGAAGCGGAAGCTGGAATGGTAAGAGTAAACCAAGAAACAGCTGGTGTGGAATATCAAGCACCATTCGGCGGAATGAAACAATCCAGTTCTCATTCAAGAGAGCAAGGTCAATCAGCGCTTGATTTTTACTCCCAAATCAAAACTTGCGCCATTAAATATCATTTTTAAACGTATATATAAATCACCCAGTGACATTACATCATTGGGTGATTTTTAATTACAATAAAATAATGGATGACTCACAAAACTCATCATGTGATGTCATCCATTTTTTCAACTAAATACATTGATATGCACCGTACAATTTGTCTCTATTTTCTTTGACATTAGGATAGAACTGGATGATTGCTTTTTCACGAATGTCTTTTACGTTTTTCATTGCTTCTTCCAATTTACGTTTTGCAGTTTCTCTCGATGCCCCGGTGTGCTCTGCTATCGAATAACCAGCTACAAATCCCTGTGCTATTGCAACTTTGGCTCCCTCGATTCCTGTAATATTCCCTGCAACATAAAGGCCTTTTAGAGGTGTTTCCATTCGTTCATTATGTTGTGGGATATGTCCTCCAAGTTCAGGAATATAGTGAAATGGACATCCCGCTACTGCAGCCAATTCAGCTAATGGATATAATCCACCAGATATGCAAACAAAATCCACCTGTACTATTTCTTCCGTTCCCTTGATGGGTTCTCCATCCATCGTAATATCAACTACTTTTACTCCTTCTACTTGCTGATTGCCGACTATTTCAATAGCTGCCTTCCGTAAATGAATCGGTATTCCCCATACACTCATTCCTTTTTTCGGAAGAAAACGAAGGGCTAGCTTACACAATGATTCATTTATCAGTAAGCGACTTCCGAATCTTAATATAGGTGATGGAGCTAAGTGGGATGCTCTCAATAAACTCTTCATGACTTCCATTGGCTTTGCAGCGCTCTTTGATATCTCATTCTTTGGTGGTAACACCATACACGCAATATTAAGATCAGCAAGTTGCAATTCATGCATAATCGCAAAGGAAAGAATATTCGCTCCAATAATCATTCCCTTCTTTCCGACTTTTACACGATGAACATTCGTCATTACTTGTGCGGCTCCTACTGACATGACTCCAGGCAAAGTCCATCCTGGCATTGGGACATGATATTCTGCTGCACCTGTTGCTAGCAAAACATATGGGGCTTGCATACTTCCATGATTGGTGTGAACAAGCCACCCGTGTTCATGTTTATTCAAATGATAAACAGAAATCCCACATGTAATTTCTACTCCGAGCTTTTCTGCTTGAGCAACTAATTTATCCGTTTCTTTAATACCGTTCCACCATGTTCCATCCCTTTCCTGATATAGCTGCCCTAATAATCTTCCCCCGGGTTTTATAAATTCATCAATTAATGTTACCTTAAGACCACATTCCCTTGCAGCAATTGACGCAGCCAGTCCTGCCGGCCCAGCTCCAATAATGACTAATTCACTCATACGTTATTTTCTCCTTTAAATAAATCTTTAATTGGAGTTGGTTGTGTTTTTCCGCTATGAATATCCATGTTTTCTTCCACTATAGTTATGCAAGCCCTTACATGATGACAACCATTTACAGTCACTCGGCACTCAAAGCAATGCCCAATATTACAATAAATCCCTCTAGCTGTACCACTTTCTTCATGCACACGCAACGTCCGAATATTGTTGGCCAAAAGCGCAGCTGCAATCGTTTCTCCTTCGTATGCCTCATAATACTGACCATTGAAATGAAATGGCACTTTCTTGCCGATCTTCATTTCACCTAAAACTGGGTGATCAATAATACGATTGTTCATTTTAAATCACCTAACAGTCCAAATGTAACAGGTCTTACCGGAGCCTGATATTTCAGTGGCATATTGTGAGTGACCGCATTTTCTCCATAATCAGCAACAATCCTATCGATAAAATAGCGACATGTTCTTCCCCCGCAAAATCCCATACCTGCACGGGTTCTCAATTTTAATTCTCTTGATGAGCATTTATATTTTTTTATTGTTTCAACTATACTTTGATAAGTTACTTCCTCACATCGACATACAATAAAATCTGTTGAGGTCTTCATGTCTTTCCTCCTCATTCAATGGTTATAGGTTTTTCTATTTACATAACGAGCAAAAAACATGCCAACAAACGAGGAGAATTACAGTGTAATGCCAAGTTTCTTCATTCGATTGTATAATGTCGCTCGCGTAACACCCAGCCTCTTCGCGCACGCTTGCTTATTTCCATTTTCCATTTGGAGCACCCGTTCAATAATTTTTTTCTCACAAATCTCTAATTCTTCTTTCAGCGATAAAATTTTATCAGTATCAGCATGGGGAACTTCAAACAAGTTATCAATATTTGTACTGCGAGTATCAACTTGATGTACAAAAGGCAAATCGTCTTTTTTTATAATTCCGTCTGTCGCAAGCACTACTAAACGTTCAATAACATTTCTAAGTTCACGTATATTCCCAGGCCAGCTATAGTTGAATAATTCATTCATTACATCTTGGGAGATACCATGAATGGGCCTGTTATATCTAATGGAGAACTCATACAAAAAATAATGAATCAGTTCAATGATGTCTTCTTTTCTTTCCCTCAAAGGCGGAATATGAATACTTATAACGTTTAAACGATAAAACAAATCTTCTCTAAATTTTCCTTCTTTAATCATCTCCTCCAGGTTTTTATTTGTAGCAGCAATGACTCTGAAATCTGCATCTATTTCCTTTGTCCCACCTATTCGATAGAATTTCTTTTCCTGCAACACGCGTAAAAGCTTAACTTGCATTTCGATAGGCATTTCACCAATTTCATCTAAAAATAAGGTTCCGCCTTTTGCTAATTCTATTTTCCCCTTTTTTCCTCTTTGATCTGCCCCTGAAAAAGCCCCCTTTTCATAACCAAATAGCTCACTTTCAAACAAGGATGCTGGAATGGCTCCACAATTTATAGGGATAAATGGGGCGTCTGGTGCTTCACGAGCATCGTGAATTGCTTTGGAGAATAACTCCTTTCCAACGCCGCTTTCCCCTAATATCAAAACAGTTGATTTAGCTGAACTAATCTTTTTCGCCATTTCAATCGTTTTTCGAATGGTTCTACTTCTCCCTTTTATAAGGCTAAATGAATCCTTTGAAGGTCTTAACCTCGCAACCTCCTGCTCTAACCGATGAACCTCCGCGGAAATATTAAATAATTCCTGGTTTAGACGTACTTGACTTGTAATATCTGTTTCAGATACTACTGCACCTATTATCTTTCCCTCTAAATAAACAGGATTGGAATTAATCAGCACAAACAAATCAGGCCTTGGTTGATGTCGATGACGATGAAGTTTTCTTCCTTGCTTTAACGTTTTTAATATTTCTAGCATATTAGGTTCAAAGAAATCTGTAATAGGCTTACCGATGATATCTTTCCTCGAAACAGAAAAAATTTTCTCCGCTTCTTCTGTCCAGGCACATACTATTTCATTTTTATCGATCACCGTACACGACGCATCCATCGTTTCTAGTACCGTTTCAAAAAAAGCATGCAAGTACTTATACGAATTTAATAAACACTCACACATGATTACAGAATCAACAAAACCAATCGGTTCTCCCTCTTTATTTTTCACTAATAAATACCGGTATTTTTTCACATACTTTATCACCTCTTCAATGGGTGTATCACAATCCACCATCCTGCTCTTCGATAACTTTAAAGGCTCAAAATCAGTGATATAAAAGATATCCTTATCTATAAGAAAAGCTGCATCAGCATTAAAAGACCTTGAAATTTCAGTTTCAGATTTAAAAACAATAACGTGTTTATTCGTGATTTCCTTTAAACTAGGAAATTTAAAATTCATGTGTATCCCTCCTACATAACGTATAATATTTTTTACACATTCTAAAAAATTTTACATAATTATATTATTCATGTAAAAATATTTTGTCAATTCAGAATCAATTAAAAGCGTTTGTTATTGGCATGATTATTGCTTACTAAAATATTACTAGAAACATCGGAAAGGAGGGAACATATTGAAAAAAAACTTTGACGTAATCATTATAGGAGGAGGGATTATTGGAAGTGCTATCGCTTATTATGTATCGAAATCAGGAATGAGTGTGGCGGTATTAGAAAAAAACGAATTAGCAAGCGGAACATCGTCCAGATGTGATGGAAACATACTAGCGATCGATAAAGACCCGGGATTCGATAGTCAAATGTCTCTAGCTAGTCAGAAATTAGTGAATGAATTAAGCAAAGAATTGGAACATCACTTTGAATATAGGGCACCGGGCAGTATTTTAGTATGTGAAACTGAAGAGGAAATGATTGCTGCAGAAAAATGGGTAGCACGCCAAAAAGAAGCGGGGCTTCCCTTTAAAATGTTAGATCGCAGTGATATTAGACAGGAATCCCCTTTTTTTGCTGATGATTTATTAGGAGGGCTGGAATGCGAAACAGATTCAACCGTTAACCCTTACCTGTTTTCATTTGCATTAGCAGAGGGAGCAAAGAAAAAGGGAGCTAACATTTACACCCATACTGAGGTTCATTCCATTAAAAAATCAACTACGGGGGATTTTAAAATCGAAACATCCAGCGAATTATTTACAGCAAAAAAAGTCGTGAATGCTGCTGGGATATGGGCTCCCATGATTGGAAAGATGCTCGACATTCCTATTCCAATTAAACCCAGAAAAGGTCATATTATTGTTGCATCAAGGCAACAACCTGTTGGCCTTAGAAAAGTTATGGAATTCGGTTATCTTATATCTAAGTTTGGAGGCCAAAGAAAAGTAGATCCGCCAACTGAAAAATATGGCGTGGCTTTAGTATTTGAACCAACAGAGAGCCAAAATTTTTTGATTGGAAGTAGTAGAGAATTTGTGGGAATGAATACAACTGTAAATATTGATGTTATTAAATGCATAGCACGCCGTGCCATTCGGTTCTATCCTAAAATGGCGGACATGTTAGTCATTCGAACGTATGCTGGTCTGCGCCCATGGACAAACGATCATCTACCTATTATTTCTCACGTTGACGAGGTTCCTGGATTTTATATTGCTGCTGGCCATGAAGGCGATGGAATCAGTTTAGCCGCTATTACGGGAAAACTAATTGATGAACTAATCAAAGAGAAATCACATACAACAATTCCTATCGAACCATTAAGATACGATCGCTTTAAAGTCAAAGGAGTTGTACATTCATGAAATTCCAAAAAATCTTCCATACTATTGATACTCATACCGGAGGAAATCCTACAAGAACAGTTATTAGTGGTCTTCCAAAATTAGAAGGAAAAACAATGGCTGAGAAAATGCTGCACATGAAAGAAGAATATGATTGGATTCGAAAGTTCCTTATGTTTGAACCAAGGGGGCATGACGTAATGTCAGGTGCTTTGCTTATGGAACCCTGCCATCCTAAAGCGGATGTAGGTGTAATCTATATCGAAACAGGCGGCTATTTGCCGATGTGCGGGCATGATACCATTGGTTTTTGTACAGCACTAGTTGAAGCTGGTCTGATACCAGTTAAGGAACCTTATACCGATCTAAGTTTAGATACGCCAGCTGGTCTGGTAAAAGTCAAGATTAAAGTAGAACATGGTCAAGCGAAAGAAGTAACATTCCATAATATCCCATCTTTTCTGTTAAAAAGCATACATGTTAATGTAGAAAACATTGGAGAGGTTTACTGCGATATCGCCTATGGAGGAAATTTTTATGGTATTGTCGATGCACGAAAAATTGGATTAGAACTTGTAGCAAGCAATGCTGCAAAAATTATCGATACCGCTGTTAAAATTCGCGACACAATCAATCAAATAACTGACGTCGTCCACCCCGAGCACTCGTTTATTAAAGGATTAACACATATTGAGTTCTATACGGATCCTACCAAGGAAGAAGCACATTGCAAAAATACAGTCGTTGTACCGCCGGGAGGAATTGATCGCTCTCCTTGCGGAACAGGTACCTCGGCAAAACTTGCTACATTGTATGCACGAAACGAAATCAAAAAGAACGAGCTCTTTGTTCATGAAAGCATTATTGGAAGCCTTTTCAAAGCGAAGATAGTCGATATTACAAAAGTAAAAGAATTTGAAGCAGTCATACCTGAAATTACTGGCTCAGCTTGGATAACAGGGATGCATACATTCATCTACAACGAAGATGACCCGCTAAAGGAAGGATTTTTACTCATACCACCTATGCCAATCAATCATTAATCCTTTTTACCATTCCTGCCAATCTATCTACTTTTCCACATCAGCTGGATTTAAACATTCCATCCAGCTGATGAAAAACAATCACAACGATAGTAACTATGTTTATTAAACAGAGGGGTGAGGTTACATGTCAAATCAAGGGAAGTTTAAGAGAGAACTTTCACTGTCTGATCTTACTTGGATAGGATTTGGAGCTATATTTGGTTCAGGGTGGCTCTTTGCTGCTAGCCACGTTTCTGCCATTGCAGGACCAGCTGGTATATTATCATGGGTTATGGGAGGTATAGCCGTTCTGCTATTAGGATTCGTTTACTGTGAACTCGGCGCTTCCGTCCCACGTGCAGGAGGTGTCGTTCGTTATCCTGTTTATTCCCATGGTCCACTTATGGGATATCTCCTTGGCTCTATAACATTAATTGCTTATTCAAGTCTTATTGCCATTGAGGTAGAAGCAGCTCGCCAATATGCTACCGCATGGTGGCCAAGCTTAACTCAAGAAGAATCTACGCTGCCAACGTTATCTGGATGGTTATTTCAATTTTGTTTACTTTGTCTTTTTTTCATCTTGAATTATTGGAGTATACGTACTTTTGCTCAGTCGAACACAATTATAACCATTTTTAAATTCTTCGTACCAACGATAACTATCATTGTTTTATTATCTCACTTAAAACCAGCTAATTTTTCTGTAGGTGGATTTGCACCATCCGGAATATTCGGAATAGAATCTGCTATTTCTGTAGGTGGGGTTATTTTTGCATATCTAGGGTTAACACCCATTGTTTCGGTTGCAAGTGAAGCTAAAAATCCGCAGCGAACGATTCCAATCGCCTTAATATTGTCCGTCGTTCTGTCCACAATTGTATATGTTCTCTTACAGGTAGCATTTCTCGGAAGCATACCAACGAATATGCTGGAAAATGGATGGGCAGGAATTGACAAACAGTTTAGTCTCCCATTTAAAGATATTGCTGCGGTTCTTGGACTAAATTGGCTCGTATTTTTTATCGTTTCTGATGCGATCATCTCCCCGAGTGGAACGGGTAATATCTATATGTCTACAACTCCACGTGTTGTATATGGATGGGCCCGTAGCGGAACATTATTCAAAGTATTTACAAAAGTCGAACAAAAATCAGGAATTCCTCGTCCTGCTGTTTGGTTATCATTTATTTTATCAGTCTTCTGGACTCTTCCCTTTCCGTCATGGGAGTCTTTAATCAGTGTTGTTTCAGCGGCGTTAGTATTAAGCTATGCATTTGCTCCAATCTCTGCGGCAGCTTTCCGACACAACGCACCGGATCTGCCCCGTCCATTTCGATTAAAAGGAATGGCTATTTTATGTCCACTTTCATTTATTATTGCTTCATTAATCGTATACTGGTCTGGTTGGAAAACGATTTCCTGGTTACTCGGTTCTCAAATCGTTATGTTTATCGTTTATTTATTCTTTAAAAAATGGGTTCCTACTGAGAAAGTAAGTTTCACACAACAAATAAAATCCTCATGGTGGCTCGTATTTTATTACGCAACGATGATGATTGCTTCCTATCTCGGATTATTCGGAGGTATCGGTGTCCTTAAACATCCTTGGGATATCATTTTCGTTGCCACACTTTCTTTAATCTCTTACTATTGGGGAACGTATACTAGCCTGCCAAAAGCAATATTTGATGATGATGAAGTTGAAACAAACGAATCCAATCCAATTCATGAACATCTCGTCGGTTAAAAAGGAATTATCATGGTAGCATCGGTCGGTAATGGCGGGGGGCGCCAATCTTCTTTCTACCTGGCTCGGTAAGCAATTCAAGACACTAGATGGAACTTCAATGGCTGCTCCCCACATTTCCGGCCTTATTGCTTTACACCTAGCTACAAGAAATTGACACTCCGCACGGCTGAAGCGTAGAAAAGAATATCATGAGTGACTACAGAGAAAAATGAAGAAATGATACGAGTTGCAAAAGGTTTCCAAACAAATGTACATAATGTTTCCGTCTTGTTGGGAAAATATCTTTATAAAAAGCTACGCATACCGAGGAGTGAGTGCATCAATGAAGCGTTTAACCATCCTTACTGTTTTCGTCCTGTTCGTTTCCTTATTACCGCTTTATGCAACAGGAAGTTATCAGGATACTCCGTATCACTTCGGCTTTAAAAAAAGTAAAAACGGTCAGCTTCCCTCCATTGACGAAGAGGGGTTTAAGGAACTTTTGGCAAAGCATGAAGCTATCTTTTTGGGGGATACGACCAAAAAAGAGCTTTACCTCACCTTTGACAATGGTTATGAGAATGGCTACACAGCGCAAATTTTAGATACGCTGAAGGAGAAAAAAGTCCCGGCGACTTTTTTTGTTACTGGACATTATGTCAAAAGCCAGCCCGAATTATTACAACGAATGGTGAAGGAAGGGCATATCATCGGGAATCATTCCTGGAGTCATCCGGATATGACCAAAATTTCAAACAGCAGGATGAAAGAAGAACTGGAAAAAGTAAAAGAAGAGGTAATCCGAATGACCGGACAAAAAGAGGTTTCCTTTTTGCGTCCGCCGAGAGGGATTTTTAGCGAACGGACGCTGGCAGTAAGCAAACAGCTCGGGTACACAAATGTCTTTTGGTCTCTTGCCTATAAAGATTGGGATACCAAGGCGCAAAGGGGCTGGAAATACGCATACGATAATTTCATGGCTCAACTTCATCCGGGTGCGGTCATTTTGCTTCATTCGGTTTCTAAGGATAATGCAGAAGCTCTGGAAAAAATTATCGATGACGTACGAAAAAAAGGGTATGAATTTAAAAGTCTTGAACAAATACGCACGAAAAGAAGATAATCGTTCGAGCCAAAATAAGGGCCAAACCTTGCACCTCGTCTTTTCCTCGTGGCAACCAAAAAAATGCCACTCTCTGCTTCAGACAGAACGCGGCAGAAAAACATCTGGGCCATTCAGTGAGGGAGACAGTTGATACCGTATCCCGTTTTGTCTGAAACGTTGCCGGGAAAAGGAAAAAAGAGCTTGGTTTGGCCCCTATTTTGTCGCTCTTCTCTTTTCCTGCGGTTTTCATCGTGGGATGAAGGACGGTGTTGCTCGGTAATCCCTTCATGTGATGGCTTAGAAACCGTGTGGAGTGTCAATTATACAATGGTAGCTTAATAACAAAGGTCGTGCCTTCTCCTTCGACGCTTTTAACCTGCAATGTTCCTTTATGCTTTTCGATAATTTCTTTACTGATAGCTAGTCCCAAACCGGCTCCACCTGTCACTTGAGAACGAGATTTTTCCACCCTGTATAATCTTTCCATTATATACGGTATATCTTCTTCTGGAATACCAGGCCCAGTATCTTCAATCTCTACAATTCCGTAATGTTCATTACACTTCATTCTAACAAAAATGATACCTCCCGAAGGTGTATATCTTCGTGCGTTTTCTAATACATTCAGCAAGACTTGACCGATTCGCTGCCTATCTCCTTCTACATACAAAGAAGTGCTGAAAGGTCGGTACTCAAGTCGAAGCCCCTTCTCCTCTACGGAAACTTCGACTAATGACAAAGCGTCTGTAACTGCATCTTCAAGCGAGAAACGCTCCATGCGGAAGGAAAAATCACCTTGTTCCATCCGTGCCAAATCGAATAAATCTTGGACAAGCCGCTGCAATCGGTTGCTTTGTTCATAAATAATTTTTGCATATTCGGCATTCTCTCCCTCTCGTTGTGAATGAGCCAGGATTTCCGAATACCCTTTAAGATATGTAAGCGGAGTGCGCAATTCATGGCTAACATCCGCTAAAAACTCATTACGCTGCTTTTGATAAAAGCGAACGCGATCTGACATATGATTAATGGATGCAGCCAATTGTGCGACTTCATCACCACCTCTAACAGGCAATCTGGTAGCATAGTTCCCCTGCGCAATTTCACCTGTTGCTTTTTTCATTTCCAAGAGGGGACGAACGAGCATACGAGAAATGATAAATAAAATTCCCGCAACGACAAAAACGGTAATGATGCCGCTAATCACTAGCATTTGCTGCAAAATATTGACTGCTTCACGAATCGGCGCTGTGGGACTAAACATAACAACAGTTCCAGCCACTTCCCTATTCTGTAAAACAGGTGAATAAGAAACAAGAAAAGGTTTTGTATTCCAATCTTTTTCTATCGATGTTTCTCCTTCTTGCTTATTTTCACTGGCCTTAAGATACTCCCGATGCAAAGAAGTAATTGGACTTGAGCTGGCGATAACCTGTTTTTTTTGATCAAGAATGACAACCATGTTTCTTGAACCCTTCTCCATACGAACAACATGCTGAATTGTGGTTGGTTCGAAATGATCGCTTAATACATTCGCATGACTGTTCGCACGTTGTACTAATTCCTCATTTACATGCGAAAGATAGAAAGTTAGGAAAAGAGAATATAAAATGTTGCCCAACGAAAAAAGAATAAGCAAAAAAACAAACAATAATAAAAGGCCAAGCTTAATTGATACACGATTACGAATAAATTGTACTAGTGCTTGCATGTTCATTGCGCTTTGTACCCGATTCCCCATACTGTTTTGATAATATCATGGGCAGGCGCTCCCGCTGCCCGCAACTTCTCCCGCAAATTTTTCACATGAGTATCTACTGTACGATAATCCTCGACATCTTGATTTGTCCATATGAGAGCAAGTAAATGTTCCCTGCTAAATACTTGACCCGGGTGTTTCATCAATATGTAGAGTAATTCGTACTCTTTTCTGGTTAATGAAAGCATTTGTTGGTTATACCATACTTCACGCTTTTCACTGTCCAACGTAATACCACCATGAATCAGCAGGTTTTTATTTCGATAATTCCCATCTTCAGGATGATATCTTTCACTTCGCCGTAACAAAGCCTGTACTCTTGCTAACAATTCTTCTTTTTCAAAAGGCTTTGTAATATAGTCATCTGCACCTAAACCCAACCCTTTCACTTTATCTCTCGTTTCATCTCGCGCGGTCAACATAATAACAGGAACATTCGAGATTTCCCTCACGCTTTCGCACACCTCCCACCCTGACATACCGGGCATCATGATATCAAGCAGAATAAGCCCGTATCTATTGCTCCGAACGGCAGCTAGCGCCTCTTCTCCTGAGGATACTTCGTGAGTCGCATAGCCTGATTGGCGTAAATACAGCGAGAGAAGCCGACGCATCGGTTGTTCGTCGTCAACAATTAAAATAACTTTTTCTTCTTTCATCCTACTTCTCATCCTCTCTGAGCCTGTTCAGAATTCGTTCATATTCTTTTTCCGAAATCTCACCTTTAGCAAACCGCTCTCCGGCAATATGAATGGCATGCTCAATTGAACTTTTTCCTTCCGCCAAAGACTCCATACAGCCTTTTAGCTATCTTAACCTAAAAAATATAAACAAAGAACGAAGGAGACACCGACATCTCCTTCGCTACCATCAGCTTATTCTGACAGATCGTTACGATCTACTTTTACAGGATTCTTATATCCTTCATACTCAACCGTTGTCATCATGCCCGTGCTTGCATGGTGCAGGTCGTGGCAATGAAACATCCAATTCCCCGGATTGTCAGCCACAAATTCTACTTCATACGTCTCACCAGGTTTGACGTTTAACGTATCTTTTATCAGCGGCGAGCCGCTTACCGGTTTCCCGTTCTTGGACAGCACTCTGACGAAGTGGCCATGCAAATGCATTGGATGGTTCGCTTGCCCTTTATTTTCATACGTCACTTTCACATATTCGCCTTTTTTCACAATTAATTTTTCCGTATCCGGGAAAGACTTGCCATTGATTGTATATTTCATTCCCATATCAGAGCTATGATCCATAACATCCTCAAAAACCATTTTAAATTCTTTATCATATTTTCTTCGCTCTGTTTTAGCTGTCGCTTTACCGTACGTTGTAATATCAAGCAGCTCCGTTGTTACCTTGCCGGTTTGCGCAACGCTCTTGTTATCTTGATTTTGTACCATGATTTTTACATCTTTTGCTGCCGGACGCTTGGTACAATCTAAAATTTCAAAGCTGGAAGATGGAATAGTCAGTACCACATCATATCTCTCACCTGGTCCAATTGGGAGCAACTTACCTTTCACTTCTAGAGGCTGTTGAATATCTTGTCCATCGGTTGTTACGATTCGATATGGAACATTACCGAAATCCATCAAACGAAGCTGGTATCCGGCATTAATAAAACGTAGCCGCACCACTTCTCCTGTTTTTGCGACCAACGGTTCAATAAACGAACTAGACTTTCCATTAACTGTAAATAAGTCATAAGAAGCCATGTGATCCATCATATGCATGGATTGGCCCTTGCTGTTTTTCATGTTATCGGACATATTCATAGTACCCATTTTCGAATGATCCATTCCATGCATCCATTGATTGTTGCCATTGCTATTATTTTGACCGGACATACTGTCTATATTCATGTTAGAATGGTCCATTCCTTGTTTAGAACTTTTTTGGTTTGCCGCTGCTGTTTCCCATTCATCAAGAATCAGCGTATAATCTTTATCCGTCTTCAGTTCATCTTTCTTTTCTACAATAAACGCACCATACAATCCTCTATCCACCTGTTCTGCGCTATTTTTATGAGAATGATACCAATACGTTCCCGGAACAGTTGCCGTAAACTTGTACGTAAAGGACTCTCCAGGTTTAATGGAATTTTGCGACATCCCCGGCACACCATCCATTTCAAAAGGTACCGGATAGCCATGCCAGTGAATGGTTACATTTTCGGACAACTCATTTTTCAAGTTAACGACTACTTCTTGCCCCTGCTTTACCCGAATTTCCTGACCTGGAACCTTCCCTCCGTATGTCCAAACCGGCAATGTAATCCCCGGCTTCATTTCTTGTCGCGACTCTTTTGCTACTAAATCTACAATCACCCGATTCGCCTGATTTGCAATTTGGGTTGCTGATTGTTTCGTTTCTTTATTCTCTGCTTTCACTGGTGGCTCGGTTGCTGAGTTTTTCTCCATCTGGCCGCAGGCGGTCAGAAGAAAGGCACCTGTGGCAATACCAGCAAAAAGTAATGTCTTTTTCATTTTGCCTCTTCCCTTTCTATTGTTTCTCTTCACTTGTTTATAAATATAAAGAACAGGTGTGAAGAAACTGTGAAGAACCTTTATTTAAATTTAGGCACATATACCTTCCACGACAGATATCCTCTCTCATAAAAACAGACCCGAGTATGCCGTTTCTAGCAAAAACTTCGGGCCTTCCCTTTTTCCTTATTTTTCGTAAAAAATTATTCAAATGAAATCGCGTTTTATAAGACAGAATTTTCTGTAACCTGTTTAAGCTTCTCTACAATTCGCCGCTTTCGATACAGCATTCTTCCGGCTTCCGCGACTTCTTCAACCGTACTCTTGTTGATATAAGCGCCAAACACTACGCCAACGATTGGAATCAATTGAAAAAGTTTTTTCCAGCCAAAATTATCAATATAATTCATGGCCGTTTCTTGCCATCCCTGAAGCTGAGCAATAACTTCTCTGTCCTTTCCTTCTTGACCAAACGCACCTAACTCTTCAATGATGGCCTTCTTTCCTACAATATCTGAGGAAACAAACTGCATACACTTAATGATAAAAATGCGTTCTTGTTTCTCTTTCGGGTCATAGCCATAGCAAATGGCGATCTCCTGTAACACTTTCAGCGAAAGGCCAAGCAAAGCCGGGATATCAATTGCCAGGGTAAACAGACCGCCAATTCCCGTGGTAGCTCCCTGTACTATCGCCATGTTCGTACGCGATTTGCCAATCTCCTCGGCAGCCTTGTCCATAACCTCTAACGGATAATGAGCTACACCCGAAATTGTTAAAAGAGCATCGAAATCCTGTGAAGCGAATGTTTGCAATCGCTCCAGCGTTTGCTTTTCGCTAATTAAATATTGCCCACCTGTTTGAATATAACTTCCCACTTCATCAATGGCCTGTCCAATTTTGTCCCGAATCAACTTTGGGGTAATCTTATCCAAAAGAACAAAAGGAAGTCGACCTAACTTTTCCCAGAACCACAAATCCTTCTGCTCATTTTCCCACGTCTCCACTTGTTTTAGCTCTTGCATCAAATACTCTTTTGTTTCTACCTTATTCAGAACCATTTCACCCCAGTGAAAATATAATTAAACCATACAGTAAAACGTTATGGTTACCATTGTCTTCGTCTTCTTTATACGCAAAACTTGATATAAGGTTGCAAATTCTTTAGATGGTGTTGCAAAACTAATAATCGCTGAAATAGAGTTTTTCAACACCATCTTTCATTATGTAACTAAAGCATGTGAATGATATTTAACTTATACCATTTCTCTTGCCAGTTCTTTTTTTGTAATCGTTCTTCATAAATCTCAGCTTTAGTATCAGCGTTTCGAATAAAATGTTCAGTAGGTCTAACAATCAAGTTAATAAGGTCTTCTATGCCACATGGACAAGTCAAAATAACATTATTTTCACTGTCTAATTGAACACCAACCGCTGTTGCTGTTTCTGGAAATTTAGAAATAGCGTCTTCTGAAGATTTATAAGGGCTGTCGTTATTTCTTATATTCATCCTTGCCTGGTTCTTTACTGACCAATTAATATTCGGATTCATATGCCTAAGTTTTTCTTCAAATTTCTTTTCTGTACTACTATCTATGTTCTTTGAATCGAAATAAACGACATCAACATCTTCTAATGGAGTCGCTACTTTAAATCCATGCAGAACGTCCCAAACTTTTGAACGGATAAATCCTGCACAAACCCAACAGTCAGGCAAACGTAAATCCTTAACAAGGGTAAGAATCTCCATCATCAATTGGTCGTTTTTAATTAATTCAATTATATCCTGTTCACTTTGAATGTTGTTCATTACATAAACCTCTATCCTTCTTAATTATATAAACAATGATAGGAAAATAATATTTATCGTTATTTTTTTGATTCCAACATCTCACTCTTGCCTCCCTTAGCCATGCAAACTTCCCGCCAACCTGGGACGATGACGATAGGGACCGACCGGAATTTGAATCAGGCTGGTTTTTCCTTGTGAATCCATCTTGTAGATCTCATCACACAAATTCGCATCAAATCCGAGGAGCGGGTGTCCTCCCATCCCAATGGCGGACGCCGCCAACAGTAATCGCTGCACGAGCATGCCCGCTTCCATTTGTTGGATACGATATCCTCTGTATCCCAGTACCGTTTTGAGGTGATCCTTGTCTCCTGCCACGTGTAGGCAGAGCGGTACTTGAAACAGATTTACATTGTCCGCAGCCATTCCGTGCTGTAGCCAGAACCGATGATCTCCGAGACGTACCCGCTGTAGCGCATGGGCAGCACTGTCATAATAATATGCACCATCCGAAATACCTTCAACGCTATACAAACAACCATACAGTGAGACACGGGACTTAAGTCCCTCATGTACTCCATCCAAATCATTTCGATACGAAAAGGAAGCCACCGCCTCTTGCAGCAGAGCGGCTAACTGCGGTTGACTTACCTTGCCCAAAACAAAATCTATATCCGGTGAATATCGCTTTCGGCAGACCGACGCCAGATCATACGACAACCGCTTCACATGGGGCAGCGCCACCGCCTGGCCCTCACAAATAACGTTCTTCTTCCCCTCGATCTGCCGAAACATTCGCGATGATTCCATCAGGGACGCTTCGTTCATCTTGATCAGCATCGGATACTCCGTGATCCTTCGTGACCTGACATAGTGATCATGCTGAACCGCTGTCAACTCTCGGCACAATTCGGTGGCAGAGACAATCCCGTCTATGCTATTCCTATTAGAAAACCAAGTGATCGCCGGCTCCATCGACAGTGGAATAACCGCATATACACTCTCCTCCTGTTCAGATAGCCCAAGCAGATGGTTGATGGCCCGATCAAGAAATTGGAAGTATACTCCCGATGCGAAGCCAAACCGTTTTGCCACTTCCAGCAGCTGCCCGATCAGCACGCCAGCATCCAGTCCTTGCAGACGATAGGCAAAGTTATTGTATTTAAAGAAATTTTTCCAAAACATCGTCGACACAAAAACAGTACCAAAACAAGCAGACATGTCACAGCGATTGCCAAGAGCCCGGGCTAGATATGAATCAAAATCGCCTTCTCGCAACAACACCAAGCGGTGGTGTGCCACATCATAATGGTACACCCCGGCAGGCAAATCTTCCAGATTCAAATACACGTATAATTCGTTTGGATATAATGCTCCACCGGAGGGAACAAACCGCCGGTACGACTGCATTAGGCTTACCGCTTGTTCCGTGGAATTCGAGGCAAAGACTGACTGGCAGAATTGAGTAAGCCCGAATACGTACCAAAGAAAATGACCGATTCCGCGAAGATCAGGCTTCGCGGGTGCTTCCCGTCCTTCGAGCGTGAGCGGTACTTCCGAAGACAATGGAATCACAGGTAAGCCACGGTAGAGCTTATACGCAAGCGGTGCGTCTTCCCAGTCCACCTCTAAGTCCGGTGGCCTTGCCTTGTCAATGTCAAAATGTAGGTTGTGAAGAAATGCCTCCAGACTCATCCTTCTCTCCCCCCTAGTTATCCTCGTCATGGCTTATGGAAACGGATGCGGATGTGGATTGAGCTGTTCAAGCGTCAGCGGTTGCTTCGCATACCCGAGTTCTACCGGTACCCGGAGCACCCTCTCCAGCCCTATCACACGAGTAAAGTGATATCCGAATGTCATCGGTAACATTCCCGGAATCAGCACTTTCACGCAATACAGTCCATTTCGTATGATTTCCGGTGTCGTCTGGTCCACCACAATTACATCGAGGTTCAATTGGCGAAACACCTGAAGAATGTCCTGCAGATCATCGGTCAGGTCTGCATGCCTCGCCTTCCACTTGAATTCCTCGTCAAACGTTCGCAATGGACGATTTTCATCCAGCAAAAATTGCAGGCGCTCCTGCGCTTGCGGCAAACTGTACAGCATGGAATGGTCCTCCATCTGCTGCACCAGGGACGGATCGTGGAGCATCCGCACATACTCCTCCTTGTTCATCTCAAATTTCTCGTCAAGCGTTAGCATCAGTCCGGCCAACTCGTGAATCGCACCTTTCGTCGCCCGTACCGGGTCCAGATGAGCTCCGGCCGCACAAATGAGATTCACTCCCTTTTGTTTTCTGTTTTTCGCCAACGCCCAAACGCTTGGAATCCCGTGCTCCATCGTCGCGTTAAACAAATACACATCATATCCCGCCACCGCCCGCAAACGGTCGACCATCAACTGCAATTCTTGGTCATTAGCAGAATAAGGGTCAATGCGTGGGAGAGGCAGCTGCGCGTACCAAGTCATCAGGAACGAATCGCGCTCGACCACTTCCATAATGCCGTAGAAAATGGCCTCCTCCAAACTTCCGCCTAACGCGCATCCATTGGAAGTTTCATAGACAAAGCCATGCCCACAACCCAAGCCGTAATAGGCGAGCCGCTCCGGAACCAAAATTGGACGTTCTTGTAAAAACGAATAGCCCCATACCCAATCCATTGGGCGATCAGGATGAAACGGTTGAAATGGAAAACCGGGCCGCGCATACTGTTCCTTCGCGTGCACCCCGACCTTAAGGGGGTTGAGTGCTTGATCTTCCAGATTGCGGTAACTGTCATGAATTACCGTTCGTTTGCCATGAGGTGACAGGCCGCAGTATCGCTCCAATCCCTCCAAAATGGCAGTCAACTCGCTTACCGCATAGGAATGAGTCCGACCTGCTGTTCCCTCGTCTCCCGCGAACAACGGCAGATTTACACTTACATCGGCAAACGGCGACATAAGGTCATACATTTTACCATTCAAAAGGCCCATCCGGTAATCCAGATAGTCTTTGACCAAAACTTTATTCAGGTCATCCATCGAACGGCAGCGATAACTGTCGGTGCTGATCTTAGGACTTGGTTGGAGTGAAATTCGGGCCGCGATCAATGAATCGTCGGGTAATCGGCCACAAACCGGACACAACGGGTCAGGCAGAAAGAAGTGGCATGAGTTCTTCAGCGTTTTCAGGTTGATCAAAAACACCCGTCCTTCCGAATAAGCCTGGCTGCCCTGCAGCACCCTCTGTGCCTCGGCCCCGAGCAGGTGAGCTACCTGCAAAAGTCCTGTGCGCGATGCCCACGCGTCACATGGCACTCCCCCGTGCGCCGCCAGCCTCTGTTGCAGCTCCCACATCTCCTTACGGTCGTGTCCTGCCATGAGTCGTCGCCTGTCGGCACACCTGGAACACCCTGGCGTACCCGGGCGAACCAGCGGTCCGACTATGCCTTCGCCAAATGAAACGAAGCCTCGCAGCCAGGGGATGCCGATTGGTCGCAGCACTTCTTCCGCCTTTTGATGAACGGAAGGATGCCAGGCATCGTGCAACACCAGAGCCAACTCCGTCGCTTCCGGTACTCCTGCCTCGAAATCTGTCTGACGAACGACCTGGTATTGAGCGGACAGTTCTCCGTACACGTGCTCCGCCAACAGCCCTTCTCCGACAACTGCCACGAAAGCGCTCATCGGGATTCCTCCTCTCGCAGCAGCACGCCAAACACCCCTGCCAATTCCTCTTTCAAAAACGGTTCCAGCGCCAGATCAAAGATCAAGAGCCGCGTGCGGTTTCGTTTCAAGACCTGCAAGGAGGACTGTAGAACCTCCGATTGTGTCGTCTCTTCACATGCGGGAATCACAAGACTTAGCGATGCTTTTTCTTCCAGGAGCACAGATGAAACCTCTAACGCGTGTGTCGTAGGACAAGTCGCTTGGTTTTGTGCCTTCATAAGCGCCTGTTGCAGCGCCTTCCGTAACGCCATTGTTATATTCAAACCTACACTGCCATACCAGCGACCGCTCGTACCGACCCATACCACAGGGAAGCCGCGCACTTCCTCTCCCAAGCCGATCATCGGTGCTCCCTGCATTGTGGTCAGTGCCTGCAAATAAAACCGGCAACGTTCATCTTCTACCGTACCCAACTGCACTCGAAAGACAGAAGGTTTCAGATTGGCCTGTTGCTTGCCCAACTCTTCGGCCAAACATCTTTGCAAACCGCGGCAAACACCTTCCGCAACCGTTTCCCCCACTCCGACACCGACAAATTCCTGCGATTCTACCATACTATCCTCTACTTCCTGATGTAAGGAAAGCGTCGTAACGAGCAGACCGACCATTCGCGACACATACGCTTCAATCCCGGCCAGCCCCGCTTCCCGCCGCGCCTCCTCATGCGTCAGATCTGCACAGACAATGTCTGGCAATAGCTCAGCCGGCCCCTCCGACAGCGGATCAACTGCCTGAACTCGGCACTGGGCCAACGGAATCTGCTTCAAATCTCCCTCCTCCCAAATATGGAAAATTCCTGATTCCGCCGATGTCAACTGGCTGAAGTAAGGAAGTAATCCGCTCGGCTCTCTTCTACTCGAGCTCCGTTCAAGAAGAAGATCAAAATCTTGAACCCATTCAGCTGACACACGTCCGGTCACCAGCGGATGGGGCAGGAACGAATGCCAGTTTCCTTCTAACGTCTCCAGATCAAGCAGGAAGAATTGATTCGTCTGTTCCGATTTCGTCACTCCCGTCACCTTTTTGAACAATTCAAACACGAGCACATTCGCCAACATCGCTCCCGCTGTGGAGGAGAAGGCGTGCAGCCCCTGGTCCTTGCAAAGCGCGGATTGGTGGACGCGGCGCCACGCCGACTCCCAGCATCCCTCAGAGTCTGGATGCACCAGTGGGCCCGCCATACCCATCTGCTGCAGACATATGGCGGGGAGTAACACCTTCTTCTCCTTCCTACAAATCGCATGAAGAACCCGCAGTTCCTCTACATTACTCTCCTGCGACACATACAAAATCGAATCAAACGGCTGCACAGCCTCCCGCCAAGAACTCATCCCCCCCTTCTGCAAGGTGACCTCCTCTACCGCCACCTCAGGGTCCGTTTTGCGGGCATGTGCCACCAGCTCCACCAACCGCAGCCGATTGGTCGGCACCGAGTCCATGATCAGCACGTGGAACTTGGGCAATCCGGATTCGAGCAACGCAGAAACCAACGAGACAAAAAAAGGACCAGAGCCAACCGCCAACACTTTGGCCTGACGATAGGTTTGAAAACGGTATGCACCGGAATCGACAAAACTGTCTAAAAACTCAATTTGAGAAGCATACTTTTTGAGAACCTGCTCCGTCAATTGATGCGGACGGTCTTGGCTCACATCCCGAACAAAGCCGTTTTGGTACAGAATTTCTGCGATTTCATATACCCGACCTCGATATTGGTCCGGCAATCCGTCTGTCAAATCCTCCAACGTGTGCTCCCCGTTGAACATGGGCATCAGTTTTTCAATCCACTGGTCGATCGTACTGCCTTTCATACGGAACGAGCTTACGTTGTTCCGAAAATACACACCACCGTTTGGATCAGGGAGAAAAAATGTGTCCCTTTTCACTTTCAGGCGCGTAGAAGGGGGCAAATTTGTCATTACACTCCTCCTTACCATGATCTGTTCTCAAGTTCTGCACCATCACCTTCACCATAATCTTATGTACTGCTATTTGTCCCTTATGTCTACTCTTGTAGAAAAGAGCCCCTGCAGCAACTTATGCAGGGGCTCTTCTCCTTATGCAACCACGGTTTCCGTTAAGAAACTAGAAACAATGGGCTCAACGGCCACCGCCACAACGGGAACAGTTTGAGCAATTAAAACAACGGGTACAATGAAAGCAATTAAAACAACGAAAACAATTGAAGCAATTAAAACAACGAAAACAATTGAAGCAATTAGAACAACGAGAGCAATTAAAGCAACGGGTACAATGAAAACAATTAGAACATTGTCGAGACTGATCAACATAGTACTGGCTTTGATTATCATAAGAAACCAGTTGGCCTGCCTCGAAATGATCAACATTCAGCTCCTGGAGTTCATCTTTGAAATCATCCATTTTTACAACCTCCGTTTATTAAATTGATAATTGTGCCGGCAGCGAACCAGCAACTCGAAAAGAGGACAAAACAAAGAACAACTGCGTAACGGGTGAATCCACCAAATACTTCGAATTACTCCCCTCAACAAAATATGAACTATGCTGGGCTATTGTTACTGATTTAAATACCTATTTTTACAGAGCCTCGCCCTTGTCACGGTCGACACCCTTATCATAAGCTAATGGCTACAACTGCCTTCGCCATTCGGGACTTGAACCCTATAGATGACGCCCATGCCGGGCGCACCAAACAGAGACCCCCGGAAATTACGGTTCCGGGGGTCTTTTGTAATCTTTTATCCACTGCTGCACAATGGTATGCAGCTTCTTCTGACGTGAGAGCAGCAGCTGCTTTACGGTTCTTTTATTTTCATGGGAAAGCATAGTCAGTGGAATCGAATCAACAGATTTTTCTAACTCCTGGTAAGGTATATGCTGTATCACTTTTACGTAAGGCTTCAGCTGCTCATAACTACGAATATATTTGCTTAAGCCTCTTACGTAATTTCGATTGTAACCCACTACCCTGTCCCAGTGTGGATGATCCCAGGAAAATCCCTGCCATTGCACAGCACCAAGCAGAGACAGACCATGGTCAATAAGATAGAAATCATATTTTTCCCCTACAGGGTAAGCAAGCAAATTTCCCCCATGTCGGTCGATGTTGCAAATCCAAATATCAAAAACAAACATTTTGAGCAGTCTTTCAGGGCGAAGAATAAACCTCGGAATATTATGGTAGATATGTCTAGTTAATTGATCCCATTTATATAATTTAGGCTCAGGGCGTGCTAGCGATACTACACCGAGCTGCCCTTTAATCTTTGCTGCTTCTACGCGGGCAATCGGTAGGTGCAGCCTTGAAGCCAGATGGTAAGCAAGCAGTTCATTTCCTGCGAGAGGACCAATGTACCTTTCATTTTGTGGGTTTGAAAATTTAAAATACCCTGTTTCAGTCTGTCCACTTTTGCTTCTGCGAACCAACCAAACCGTTCCTAATTTCTTTCGGCTGGATAATTTCTTTACGATTTCCCAGTTCTCCACAATCGTCTCGTTGCTCCTCTTCCTTCTTTGTAGGGTTATTTTATACTATTTATATTTAGGTAGATTCTAAAAGGGAACAAATTTATACGAGTATCGATAGACACGTAAAAACACAACACCATTTTCTTTATTAGCATAACAGAAAATAATAGGATTCATAAACCAAACTCTTGAAGTTACTACACGACCATCTGAGAGAATGCCAGCTTCACCAACAGTAAGCAAACTCTTGTTTTTCAGCTTATTCATAGCTTAAAAATTTGCAAGCAAAAAACCTAAAATCTTTAATTAAGGCTATAACCTAACACTTGTCCTTACCTTTTCACATAGCATGGAATTAGATGTCACATGAAAAGGAGGTGAGAAAATGGGATTCTTTGGAACAGAAAGACGAGAATTGGGAGTGATTCTTGTTCTCTTTATCATTCTGGTGGTTATTTCATGCTCAATTTGTGACAACTAATACGAGATAGGAATGAAGAATCGACTCACTCATTATGGAGGAATAGGAAACCCTTTAAGGATAAGTGATAACAAGTAAATCTTACAGATTATCTCACAAAACCCATCTTATTGCTCCTCCCCCCACTTTTACACACCCAAAAGTGGGCTTTTACATAATCGGAATTATCGGACGGATTCATATTACTGCATGATTCTGAAGTCAATCAAACGCAACCCGTAAAAGCGTTGGAAAAAACACTGGATATTCTTTCGAAACAGGGGTGCAAATTTGTTACAGTTTCCGATTTAGTTCATCAAGATGTAAAAGAAAATACACAATACATGAAGGAGATAGGCCCCTCCATGTATTGTGTATCGGTTTTTGAAACGTTAAAATCTCAAAGCAAATTTATATAGATAAAGAATAGATAAAAGGTTCAAAAACTAAAAGTTTTTGAACCTTAACTTGATGACTATGGAGTCAGCCCCATTTAAACAAAAATTATACCATCTCCTCAAAAGCTTTATCTTTAATCTTGTTCAAAATTTGTTTGATAATCTCTACGTTTTCTTGAATATATTCAGGATTTAGTAGCTCATCATGTGTTCCGATTCCATTATATTCAATATATGCTTTAGATGTGGTATTTATCCACTTTTTCTTAAGTAACCTCGTTACGGTGTCAACAACTATATTATGAATATTAGCTTCTACTAATCCTGAGTTTGTTAAATTCTCCATGTACATCAGAAACTTAGTACGTTTATTTTGCGCATATGGAGTAGCCGTCCATTCTAGAGCATCTAAATGTGCCAAATTAGCAGCCTCTGCAAGTATTGTGGATGCTATTTCCTGAACTTCTTTGTTCCAAGGTGTAGTATCTAACATGATAATGTCAGATACCTGCATACCTCTTTGTTCCATTGTTTTAGCCACTTCAAACGCTAAATTCCCCCCTCCAGAATATCCAAAAAGTACATATGGACCCTCACTCTGTATATTCGTGATTTGGTCTACGTACTCATTTAGCATCTCGTCATGATCATTCTTGCATTTCATTAACGTCATAACATGTTGCAAATACCGTGCTCTCTGTTGGACCATATACGTGCTTTATTTTGTTAGATCCAAGATATTGAAATGCTTTGCGAACATGTTTAACTGAAACTTGCTCTCCGCCAAATAAAATTTTCCGAACATGTTTTAAACAACTTATATCAATATCAACGAGAACATTAAAAAATGCTGTTGTAATAAACATAACTGAAATACGTTGTTTTTCGATTAAATCAGCTAACTGGCGGACGTTTAACATCGTTTCTTTAGGAACAATTATTATTTTTGCCCCATTTAATAATGCTCCGAAAATATCAAATGTTGCTCCATCAAAAGCATAACTAGATAGTTGCATCACGGTGTCACATTTAGTTATGTCAATATAATAAGAAAGTTGCAAAACAGCCGCATATCAACCCAAATGCATGATAAACGGGAGCTGCACAAAGTACTCGATCTGACGGAACGATACCAAGCGAGTGTCCGATTCGTTCCCCATCTCCTACGATACTCTTCACAGTTTTAACTACTGCAGATGGCACTTTAGTAGAACCGGAAGTTAGCAGAACGATGTAACTGTGATCTTCTGTTGAACCTATGTATTCATTCCAACAATTTGCAGTCATTCCACTGTTTATTAATAAAAACTCATTACCAAAACAGTTTAATTTCTGAATAACATCTCCTTTATATTCCCCTGCTACTGAACCATTCGTTTCCCGCAACTCAAAACAAGTCTGATACATTTTCATAATTTGGTTCATTTCTGCTTCTTTTAAATTAGGATCTACTAACATGACGGGCACATTCAAGTAACTCGCGGCAACTACAGCTGTCCAAATCACTTCATTTTTTCCAAGTACAATAGCTAGTGGTGTTTCTTGAGTCAAACCACATTTTTTAAAATGGTTTGCAAGTTTTTCTACTTCTAATAAAAAATCTTGATAAGAAATTAACTCTTGTTCAGTTAATATCGCTGGAGAGTCAGGATTTGTCTCTGATATTTTTTTGATGCGTTCAAATAACATAAGTGAAATCCACTTCCTCCAAATTGATATTCTGTTTCTTAGCAGGTAGCATAACCGTAAATATACAGTCAAAAGTAATCTTCGTTACGATCAAATTGCCATAAAAATGGGCTTGCTTTACTTTTTATTGATACGGTATTGGGAGATAAAGAAATAGTTAAAGTCCAAGGTAAGACGATAGACGCTGACTCTCTTAATCCTCACGGTAAGTTGAGAGTTATTGAAACTCCTATTTCTTGTATTTCTCTTTAAAGGATGTTAAAATACCAAATAAACCCAAGGAAAATATCACAATATAATAGCAACAATTACCAATAATATATCAACATAAATATTTATATTCGTAATAGAATTATTATTAAGAAAATTAATTCCCTAATTGCCATAGTGCTTTTTAAAATCGCTAAAAGCTCAGAAATATACAGTTCATTAGTACTGCATATTTCACTTGCCAGGTCATTTATTATTGATAACTTAATATTAGGGAGAGCTTATCAATGCAAGTACATCTAATTCGTATAGATGGCTCTCGTAATCTCAATGATTACCAGAGTTTATACCCATTGTTAAATAGAGAGACAAAGAAGAAAATCTCTAGGTTTTTAAATGAAAGTGATAAAATTCGCTCACTTCTGAGTCACTTATTCTTAAAATATCTTATCTCACGCGAACTTAGCCGTGATTTAACGGATATTGAACTTGCATACGAAAAATATGGAAAGCCCTACCTACTTTCAAGCAAGGGGCTGTCGTTTAATATATCTCATTCTGGTGAATTTATTGCGATTGCTATATCAAATGAAAATGTTGGTATTGATATCCAGGAGTATATTGACTTAGACTATGAAGAACTGGCAATGAGATTTTTTACAAAACAAGAGTATAACTACATAAGTAGTGCCTCTAATGTCAAGGAAAATTTTTTTAGAATATGGACTTTAAAGGAAAGTTACTTAAAAGCAAGAGGTAGCGGACTGCACTCACCTCTAAATTCATTTTATTTTTCATTTAAAAACAATAAGATTCATTTATACCACGAAGGTAATAATACAATGTTTTACTTTCACAGTGAGATCATTCATGATAATTATCATATGTCCATATGCTCAACGAAGGAGATTGGAGATTTTGAATTTCATGAATACAATCAAGTAGAATTAGATACTTTATTATTAGGAGGTAATTGAAATTAAAGTTTTTTGCTTAGGATATGCTGGATCTTCAAAAACAGTTTTTAGGGATTGGCTGAAAAATACACATAAAATTGAATTTATACCGTTAAAATATAAAGGACGTGGTACAAGATTTAATGAAAATAGTTATACTGATATCGTTGAAGCGGTTGATGATATGTATGAATTAATTAAATTAAGCAAGGGTAATGAAAAATACGCTATATTTGGACACAGTATGGGGGCTTATATAGCCTATGAATTATATTACAAGCTTAAAAATAGTCAAACTGAAGCACCTGAACACCTTTTCTTGAGTGGAATTAATCCGCCAATGTTAAGAAAAAGTATTAAGATATCCCACTTAGATAATGATACGTTTTTAGAGCAAGTTGTTGAACTTGGGGGAATACCAAGCGATTTGCTAAAACATAAAGATGTACTAAATTTCTTTTTTCCTATATTAAGAAATGACTTTAGAATTGTTGAAGAATACAAATATGAATATAAAAGTAAAAAAATAGATTGTGGACTGACAATTATCCTGGGTTCTGATGATAAGCTTACCCAAAACTATAATAATATTTGGAGAGAAATGGCTGAAAAAGAGGTTGAATTTTATGAACTAAAAGGAAATCACTTTTTTTTGCATAATCATACGGAGTTGTTAAAAGATATTATTTATAAAAACTTAATGTTTGAAGATGAAAACAAAAAATAAACACGCAAAATTCATTACGAAATTCTCAGCCTAGTCACTGCAACGATTTGAGGATTAGGTTTTTTGTGATTAATATAACTAATATACTTACACCTGTTATGATTGGAATATTTTCTAATCTTCCTGACGAGTAGGCAAAAGCATATGTTGCAGTGCATTTCCATATAAATTATGAGGCATACGACCTTCACTAATATAATATAATACAGCAATGCCATTTTCTAACGAAAGAATAGTCCATGCCATTTCATTCGGAGTTAGAGTAGACTCATAATTCTCTTTCGACATCAATTTCTCAATGGCCTTTGAAATTTTTTCAACTGATTCAATTATCATGTTAGACCATTTATGACGCACCGATTCTTCACGCATCGCATAAAGAAGAAATTCCATGTTAAGCATGTTCCATGTTCGATTTTCCTGCCTAACTGAAAGGAAATATTCATCCATTGTTTCAATAAAATGTGAAAATGAATGCTGTTGGTCTATTACTTGATGGATGTTGTCCACATGTAACTTCATTTGTTGTTCCAATATGGCTAGGAAGAGCTCTTCTTTGGAATGAAAATGTGCATAAACTGCCCCTTTACTAAATCCAGCATATTCTGCAATTTTATCAACAGAAGCCCCATGAAAGCCTAATTGAGCAAAGACCTCAACAGCTGATTCTAAAAGTAATTGCCGTGTTTCCTTTTTTCGCTCCTCTTGAGTTAATCTTCGTCTGACCATTCTTCTTCCTCCCTCTCTTGACAATCATACCATATAGCATTAACATACCATATAGTATATAAATTCTAATAAGTATGTAAAGTTTATTTTGTATTTCTAATTCGGAAGTAACCATCAATAATGTCACTCTAAATTGGATTATGACAATTATAGATAATCAGTAAAAGGGGAAGAGGGGAAGAAGGGAAGAAGCGAATAATGCGAAAGGAAAAAAAACTTACAACGAAGAAACAGACTTTGTCAAAAATTTTGGCGCAAACTATTAAAATCGGGATTATTAAATCAAACCTGATTCCGATGTTTGCTGGATTAACATTGGCATTATATACATATCAGATTAGCCTGTTTGAGAAATTGCCGGAAATGATATTTGCTTTGATTGGTTCGATTTTAGTAATGGGTGCAGCTGGAGCTTTTAACAACTTATATGATCGAGATATAGATTCTATTATGGAGAGAACGAAAAACAGACCAACTGTGACAGGAGAAATAAAGCCTAAAACAGTATTATGGCTTGGTATCTTTATGTCTATCTTCGGAATCGTAGCTCTTTCATTAGCAACTCCTCTAGCAGCATTCCTAGGGTTTCTAGGTTTGTTTTTTTATATTGTCCCTTATACGATGTGGAGTAAGAGAAGAACAATTTATAATACGGAGATTGGAAGTATTTCTGGAGCAATGCCACCTCTAATAGGATGGGCGGCTATTTATCCAGACGTCACACATCCTGCTATTCTTGGTCTTTTTGTGATTACAATTATCTGGCAAATGCCTCATTTCTATGCCATAGCTATTCGCAAGCACAATGAGTATAAAGCTGCGAAGGTTCCTATGCTTCCAGTAGTCAAAGGTGTTAAAAGAACATATATACAAACCAATATTTATTTAATCATTTTAATTGCAATAAGTTTTCTTTTTGGGTCTTTAAGTCTCGGTCTTATGTTAGTAGCCCTCCTTTTAAGTGTTATATGGCTTATCTTAAGTATTTTCGGTTATAAAAAGATGGATTCAGAGAAATGGGCTAAATCAATGTTTATTTATTCCCTACTTCATATGACAGTCTTATTTTCAACTGTAATTATCTATTCTCTTATAGGCATTATTTTCAAATTGTAATATATGCTATCATGTAAGTGTCTACTGCTGATGTTGAATGATTGTACGTGAGCGTCCCCGATCTGATCGCCCTTTTGGTTTTAGACCGTGAAATCCTTCTCTACGATAGAGCAATACCCATAAGGCAATGGTTTTGGCTGTGAACTGCCTTGGGCCATAACGGGGAACCTCATGTATTTTGGCACTAATTTCAGCCAAAGAGGACACGTTCGTATACAATAGGCTGTATCCCCATACAATCCATTGCATAAACGAGGTGTCCTCCGTGTCACAAACTAACACATTACTAAAAGCATTACAACAAATCATTTCAGACATAAATTGATTACTGTCGAATGCATTTTTTAACGCAATTCCGTCTTCAATACGGTCAAAGCGAAACGCTCTTATAATCGCTAATAAATCATCAAAAACAGCTAGTTCGCTTGCTTCAAAAGGTCGTTGTGTTTGATAGGCTGATATAAAGGCATGAAATCGCTCAACTGGCGATAATGTACCTTCATATGCAACATGCCGAGCATGATAAACGCCTTGTATTGGCCCAATCGTCCGCCAAGCGCCCCCGATTCCACTGGAGGTAACGTATGAGAATTAAGCTAAGCCCAAGCACATAATAACATAATATAAGACCCCGAACAGAATCAATGAGATGGAACAGTAAGGCGGATGAGGTTACCAAGAACACTCGGCGTATCAGACAGACCTCCCCGGGTAACAGTGCCATCTTTCTCTCCATCTACTTGCCTCATTTACCTTTACTTGTCTTCGGCAGTTAGGACTTTGTCTTGTGTATTGCAGACTCATCCAGCGAGCACTGGCCTCATATGAGGTTCGTGTTCCTCAGGTCGTAGGTTTGCCGCCGACTTCCTTCAGATTCGACCTCGCGGTCGACACCCCTGTCTTAAGCTAATGACTACAACTGCCTTCATCATTCGGGACTTGAACCCTATAGATGACATCCATGCCGGGCACACAACGAGCAAAGGAACGGTTTGAGCCGTTCCTTTCAAAGAGATTCAATCGTTGTATAAAATCACTTTCATCGCTTTTTCTCTGGCAGCATTTCTAAACACCTCGTACGCCTGCATGATCTGGTCCAGCGGAAAGCGGTGAGTGATCAATTGTTTTGGTTTGATCTTTCCAGACTGCACTGTCTTTAACAACATCGGTGTCATGCTCGTGCTAACCAGCCCAGTCGTGATCTTGACATTGCGAAGCCACAATTGTTCCAAGCGTAGATCGACAGGCTTGCCGTGTACACCAACGTTGGCCAGCCGTCCGCCGGGCTTCAGGATTTGCTGACAGATGTCAAAGGTCACCGGGAACCCGACGGCCTCAATCGCTACATCAACGCCCTTTCCATCCGTTAATTCCATCACCTGCTCAACCGCATTTCCCTCTGAGCTGTTAACTGTCTTGGTGGCCCCGAACTTTTTGGACTGCTCCAAGCGATTATCGTCAAGGTCGACCATGATGATCTCCGCCGGCGAATAAAGTTGCGCTGTCATGAGTGCCGACATCCCGACCGGCCCGGCCCCGACGATAGCGACCACATCCCCCGGCTGAACGCCGCCGTAAATCACCCCAATTTCCAAACTCGTCGGCAAAATATCGCTCAACATGACAAGTGCTTCCTCATCGCTTCCCGGGGGAATGTGATACATACTCGTATCAGCATAAGGGATACGAACGTATTCCGCCTGAGTACCATCGATCAGGTGCCCTAAAATCCAACCACCGTCTTCACAGTGAGCGTACATCGCTTTTTTGCAATAATCGCATCTTCCACAGGAAGTGACACAAGAAATCAGCACTCTATCTCCGGGCCTGAAATTGTTTACACCCGTGCCTACTTCTTCTACGATTCCGACACCTTCGTGTCCCAGGGTTCGACCGTCGGTTACCGCCGGTACATCACCGCCTAATATATGCAAATCCGTGCCGCAAATCGTCGTTTTGGTGATTTTTACGATTGCATCCGTCGGTTTCTGAATCGTCGGCTTGTCCTTCTCTACCCACTCGAACTTTCCTGGTTCACGGAATATAAGCGCTTTCATAAACATATACCTCCTAAGTTTATGCACTATTGAAGTAGATTGTCGTCCTGGATTTTGATACGCCGAGGCGATGTGGTGGTACCCCAGTAAGAAGGAAAAATCCCCCTTCCTCTTTCCCTAATCCTCATCCAATGTACTCAACTGTAGTGGCGAATATGTGTATATTTTTCGCCTAGTATTTTTGCCTTTAAGGTTAAGGATTGCCCAGGTTGAAATTGAGCGATTGCTTTTCCGTCCGCAGGATTTAAAGAATGAAGTGAGCACGTCAATTTCTTTTACCTTTTTAACCACTACAAATTCCCGAAAACCTTCCCAACCGCCTTCTTGTGCCCTAGCTTGTTCATACTTCATAATGTGAGTTCAATAATCAGCTTTCCCAATGTTTTTCACACTATACTTCATGCTCATCATTTCCATAAGCATTTGATGTTACACCGTGTTCTTACTGCCAATACATCCTCCACCCTCCTGGCGGAGAACCGACTTCCCGGGGCTCACCAGTTATACGGTCTCCGTTTCCTGTTGGTCAAGGTTAGGTATCTTCCCCAGTTCCGATGATGGCCTTCACCGTGACACTCTCGATTCGGCCCTCGCTTGTTCCCTATTTGGGGCTGCCATCACGCGGCGGCAGGATTCGCTTGATACTACAGACCGACCGGTTGCTCCCCCAAAGGGGCTTTTGACACGGCGCTTCGATACCCGTCGTTTCCCCTGAGTACCGGCCGTCTGCTACCAGGCTCCCTGGCGATTATCCGGACCGGACTTTCACCGGCTAGTCCTCATCAGCTTGCACGAGTCCAACATGGACCCGCTCTGGGCACACAATGAGTTTGGCAACGCTGCCACGTATATCTGGTTGTGATTTATATCACTGTCCGGATGATTCCCCTGCTCTATAATGAATTTGCAAGGATTCTATTGGAAAACAAGTCAACTAAGTGACTAAGAGGAGGAGCCAAAATGTTGAGTCCAAAAACGATCGAGATTATCAAATCTACCGTACCTGTTTTAGAAGATCACGGTAAAGCGATCACAACCCGTTTTTACGAGTCGATGCTCACAAATCACCCAGAGTTGCTGAATATTTTTAACCATGCAAACCAAAAACAAGGAAGACAGCAAACAGCGCTTGCAAATGCGGTTTATGCGGCTGCGGCGAATATCGACAATCTTGAGGCGATCTTGCCAGCCGTTATACAAATTGCTCACAAACACATAAGCTTAGGCGTTAAGCCTGAGCATTATCCAATTGTGGGTAAGTACTTACTGATAGCCATTAAAGATGTGCTTGGAAATGCCGCAACTGATGAAATTATCCAAGCATGGAAGGAAGCTTATCAAGCCATTGCCGATGTATTCATCAGCGTGGAAGCGGAAATGTACCAGCAGGCAGAACGACAAGAAGGGGGTTGGGCAGGCTTCAGAAAATTCATTGTGGTTAAAAAAGTAAAGGAGAGCGATGTGATCACATCTTTCTATTTAAAACCGGAAGATGGCCAGGCGATCGCTTCCTTTCTACCCGGGCAGTATATCAGCATGAAAATAGGTATCCCAGGAGAAAAATACACGCATATCCGTCAATATAGTTTATCGGATTCACCGGGTAAAGATTATTACCGAATAAGTGTTAAACGTGAGGATGAAAGTGCAGACAAGCCGGCAGGGATTGTCTCCACTTACCTGCACAAACATGTGCAAGAAGGGGACGTTTTGCAAATCAGTGTACCTGCTGGTGATTTTGTACTGGATATGGAAAAAGAGCTGCCTATTGTGCTAATCAGCGGCGGTGTTGGTTTAACACCTATGATCAGTATGTTGAATACGCTTGCCGAAGTACAGCCTGAACGTGAAGTCACGTTCATTCACGCTGCGATCAACAGTACAGTTCACGCGATGAGAGAGCATGTTACTCGCTTGGCGACTGAACGGGGAAATGTACGCTCTTTTGTATGTTATGAAAAACCAACGGAAGAAGACAGGGCGGCCCGCAATTACGATAAAGAAGGCTATATTGATTTGGAATGGCTTCAAACCATCGTGCCGAGCCCTCGCGCAGACTTTTATTTCTGTGGTCCCATACCTTTTATGAAGACGATTTATGGTGCTTTAAAACAATGGGGAGTAGCTGAGGAAGCGATCCACTTCGAATTCTTCGGTCCGAAAGGGGAATTGTCGGATCGATCTGTTCTGAAGTAATAATACTTCAGAGGGGCTGTCCCAAAAGTAATCGGGATGCCCCGTTTTTTTTTCGTAAAAAAAAGACGCCTTTTTAGTAAAATGCAAGTACCACCCAACAATTACCAAGAAAGGAATGTCTCTTATGTATGAACCTCCCCCACTTACCATAGGTTGAAGTGGGGGTTTCTGAACTGTCCACCTCGATAGAACAGGCGATCAGCGGGTTGTCGCTGATCTCACAGACACGTGCCGTCTGCGAGGGGAATCATTCAGCAACACACCCTTACGGGCGTGGGGCGGAACAAACCATCTACTACTTCTCGCTTAGGCGATCCGTAGATACGTGGGTTTCTGAATTTCAAACCGCAAGGACTGAATCCGGTTTTCATACAACACTTTGGACAGTAGATTCGCCGCACCGTGAATGTCCCGATGTTGGGTATAGCCGCACCACGCACGTTCTTTTTCGCCCCGCAAACCGGACAGGTTTGCGATGTATAGCGTTCCTCGCGCTTGTGGAGCATGATGCCTTCCGCCTTCAGTTTGTACGTTAGGTACTTCTTTACTTTCCCAAACTGCCACTGGCTCATTCGCTGATTGTGGCAGCGAGAACGTTTCTTTTTCTTCTTTCGCTGGACGCCTTCGACGTCTCCAAGGTAGACTTCGTTCACTTACTGGGCGACCACCCATTCGACAAACTGTTTCGTCGTTTTGTGCAAGGTATCCTGTAACTGGCGTTTACTTTTAGAAAGAAGATATTGTTTCGCCCGATTGTACCGCTTCCACTGGTGGCTGTATTTCTGGCACTTGCTCATTTTTCGCTGAAGCTCTGCAAGCTTCTTGTTACGCAGGCGGTGAATACTTCGGATTTTTCGTCCGGTCACAATGAGACTGTCTCCAGTTGTTGCGACGGCTGCAAGCGTATGAATTTCACCCGGGTCAATGGCGCATGTATGCGAACCCGGCGGGTTCGGTGCTTGACGCTTGCCTTCCCAGATGCCGCGACTCAACAAAATGCGTCCGTTGGGATGAATGGTAAAACCGTCTGCCGCCCACTTTGTGTTGAAATACTTCTTTTGCTTATATGGATAGCGGACGTTCGTGTGCCCTTCCTTTCGGGCCTGATGTGCGCTATCTCGTGCCCAAAGATATTTGTGGCACACAGCTTGTATGCTCTGGCTGTGCATCGGGAAACGACGCTTCAAGCGTTTTTGTAGTTCGGTTTTACCGATCCACTGCCCGGTTTGCTGGTAGTAGACTTTCGCTTCAGCCAAGCACGTATTCCACACCTCTGCCGAGAAGCGATTTAAGGCAAACAGGGCATCTATGGTGAAGCGGGATGCGGTAAAAGCGACTTTTACGGTTCGAATCATTCGAATTACCTTCTTTTTCACTACGAACGTACATTCCTAGTATACAACGAATAGAAGAGAAAAAGAAGCACGATTCATCCCCCCACCTACGCCGGAGGCGTGGAAGAAGGGGACTTCTCGCGTGTTATGTTAAAAATTATATATATCATGAATCAATTCTTTTTACCAATGGATATTGAAGAACTCATTTCTCCTCGTCACGTCGTTCGTGTAAGCCAATGATGCGATCGATCAACTCGATAATGCCCTCTTCACAAAATATTATCTAGGCGGCGGTCGCCACAGCTACCACCCCAAAACGATGACGAAAATTATCATCTACGCCTACACGCAAAAAATCTACTCGTCCCGTCAAATCGCCAAAGCCGTTCGTGAACAGATTCCATTCATGTGAATCAGCGCACGTCAAACGCCAGATTTCCGTACGATTAACCGTTTTCGCTCCGAACGAATGAAAGGCTTGATTGAAGAAATATTTCAAGCAATCTTGATGATGCTAGAGGATCAATTTATTGTCGGTTACAGCGTCCACCAAGATCGAACCGATACGTGGTGCATGATCGAACATTTGGAGAAAACGAAACAACGATTTGACACGCTTCCAGCCAACATCATCGTCGACTCCGGATACGGAAGCGCTGATTAGCGTCGCCTACAATCTCTTGAAAAAAGTAGCCCTCTGTAAGCTGCAGAAGGCAAAAGCAGACTAATCCATACGAACATCACAACTCAATTTCCAATAAATAGGATATGCAGACAAAAAAGAGGTGAGCCTCAATCATCATTTATGACTTTTAAGACAGCCCCTCCTCTCAAAAAAAGAGAGGACCCGAGCTTGAGTAGACTATGCCATTTTCGCCTACAATCTTCATCGTCTCTCACAGATCGCTAATGAGATCGAACGAAAAAGACAAGTTAACCCATCAAAAAGCATCAAGAACCTCCACATCTCTCCATAAATATCCTCAAAATGAGTAACTAATCACTTTTAAAGAAATTCCTAATGTTTCGAAGACTGACTTTTTCAGGGGGAACTAATTAAAGCTGCATATCTTGCTCCTAGTGGTAACAATTTACCTTTTCGTGAATTTATACTTGTAACCAATCCCGGAAAATTGAAGGAGAAAGGTATCACCTAACTACACCTGTTGTTCTTTCATGTTAGATTTTGAGAGGATTTACCTGTACTTTCATAAAGTGAGCGTTTTGCAAAATAGCAATTTTCACCGAAAGTGAAAAAGCGAATACGATACTAAAGTTGATTTTACTTTATTTTTTAAAGTTGCTTCCTGATTTAAAAGCTGTTCAAGGACATGCGGGCAGAATTTTTTGTTCTACTTTTTATGCACAACGTTGGCGTACAGACGCTTTAAACATAGCCAAGGCTGAAGCAAGTAAAATACAGAGGTTCAGAAAAACTTGCGTTTTTACTTTTTGAATACCACGGATATGAAGTTGATTTACCGTTAGATTTTCTTTGAGTCTGGCAAAAACGCGTTCTACGCTTGTTCTCTTGTTATAAAGTTCTTTCCAACGTTTCGTATCCCGATGAGGAATGCTAAAACGACGCAAGTCGTCATTTGGATTCACTTTAACAACCATTCCGTAATCAGAAGGAGAGCACCAGGCAGAACCATGTGGGCAGTCAACTTTCCTAACGGTATGAGGACAGCGAAACTTTAGGTACCGTTTGTCTGCTCCCCAATATACCATATCAAAACCCATGGAGCAGCGTGGTGTTCCGTTAGAGGAAAATCCTGTCGGTGGCTCTTTTTCATTTCGTAAATTAAGCGGAATAATGGCTTGTGCGTTCAGTTCATGGGCAGCTTCATAATTCTTTAGCTGGTCATAGCCAGCATCCATCATGATAAATTCGAGGTCGATATCTGAAACTTTAGCCGCTTTATTCATCAATGCGGGTCCCATGTCGCCGTCATTTACATGAGCAGGCGTGACTTCTACAGCAATGGGAAGCTCACTTTCCGTATCCACAGCAAGATGAATTTTGTAGCCAAACCAGGTGATTTTGTTGCCATACGTATCAAACTTGGCACCCCACGTGGCATTTCCTGTGGTTTCAGACTCCTTCTTCGGCTGTTTTCGTTCATACGCTTCAATCGCTGTACTATCAATAGCAAGATGCTGTGTGATCATCAGACCTTCGGTCTGACAGGAAGAAACCAAGTCGTGAAATAACTGCTCAGCTATTTGCTTTTCCACCATATCCGCGAATACACGACTAAATGTAGCGATAGATGGAGCATCCTGATCTAGACGAAAGCCACATTGATAACGAAAGCGTAAGTCTGTTTGTAAGCGACGATGCAGCATGGTAAATGTCGTAATGCCTTCCATAGGTGCAGCCAGAAAAGCGCGTAGAATGGCTTCGCGGCAATATCCTGGTGCTCCTTGAGGGGTATGACTTTTTAATTGTTTGGCATATGGACGTAAGTCCAAAGAAGAGAAAAAAAGTTCTAATCGCTCTTTTGATTCAAGTTTTAGCCATTCTTCAAAGGAAAATAGCGTTTCTTGTAGAATATACACAGTGGACTTCCTCCTCTTTAGTGGAATGGGTTTGGTCACCTGTATTCTTCTACAAGTTGGGGTGAAGTCCTTTTTTGTGACTAAAAAAGCCTTGCGGCTCTAAGAGCGAAAATTATGCAAAACGCTCATAATTATAGCAATCTATATATTTACCATTTTCGACAGGACGACTGTCTTTACTGTATAGGATTATCAATTCTTTCCTTTTCATAAGTTCAAGAATGTTCTCTGGAAGAAGGGATAATACCTGAACTAACAGCTAAAAGCTATATTTATTTCCATCCTGATTAATTATATCGATTTGCTTAATGATCTTTTTTTATTTTTCCCTATTGTTAAAACACCATAATAAATAAAATAAAACAAGTTCAATATGACGTTAACCATAAGTAAAAACCTCCTAAAAATTTCTTCGATATAGAAACTCCTTTTTTTGTAAAAGATTCTTATATGATATGTAATTTTTAAGAGATTTAAAAAGAATAAGCGATTGGAAGTATATTATCTATTTTTATTTGGCATTTCATGTAATTTATTGTTGAAAATGGTACAAATATTGTATTATTTGGCGAGAAAAGTAAGTTCCCTAATATTGTATATTTGTTATAATAACAAGGAAGAAAGGGATTGAACAATATACCTTTTTTTACAAATAATTCATTTTATATAATTGGAATTAATGTATCTCTTAATTCCGAGGGAAGGTAGTATACAAGGGATAATAGTTCCTTTTGAATTGAGGGGTGTATCAGAATGAAATATTCATTAGAGAACCTGTCAGTTCAGAAGTTGCTATAAAAATCTGCGAATAGGAGTGATAGTGTGTTTAGGAAGTTTTTTAGTTTGTTACTAGGCTTTTTATTAACAGTAGGTCTTATATTAACAGGAGGGGTTTCTTATGCACAAGAAAATGAAAACCCATTAGAAAGTCCAGCGTCATACGCTAAATATTTGGAGAATTACGATAAGGATGAGGCACTTAGACTTGGTGTTGATCCAAAATTTGCAGATGAAGCCGTACAAGATGCAAAAGAAGTTTTGAACCAATTTAAAAATTTATCTATTGAAGAGCAAGAAAAATTTGTAGAAGCTATGCAAAATCCAACCATGATACAAAATTCATTTGCTAATGCTGAAGTAAAAGAAGAAAGCTCTAAAAACCCATCCCTTCTAGCAAACGAAAAATTTGTAGAACATGATTTTACAATGACTACTGCGGGAATAGATTGGACAATCTACCATGTTGAAGGAAGATATGAGTACAACTCAAATGGTGCTACAAAATCACTGGGAGGACAATCATACGTAAAGAGAAACTTGAACCCAATGGTTAAAACAACTAAACAAAGTCAAGACTTTTATGTTTCAGGTGGAGTATTTAAAGGAATAGGTATTTACGATTATAAGATCGGACCAATAAAAGATGTTATAGATGTACAAATTGGTAATGCATATGTACAGGTTATCGGAGATCAGTATGGGAAAAACCACTTAAAAAGCAAAGGCTGGACAGAGTTTTAAGTTTGTTGGAAATATTTAATTAACTAAAAATGAATTAGCTACCCTTTATTGAAATAAGGTAGCTAATTTTTATTATCTTGCAGTTTTATCACGTAATCAGTACACCACTCATATATTCATACACTCTGTTTACTGACAAAGAGCCTCTTTAATAGAGGTACTGATGCAACTTATTTTGGTAGAACGGCTGTTTCATGGTATTTCCTATTGCCCCATTTCTTTCCTGCCTTTTATTTAGCTACTTGAGGCGCTCATGTCAGATTGTATTAGCACTTAGTCTCTTGCTACAGCTTTAGCTAGACCCCTAAGTTTGGCTGACTGAAATATTATTTTATTCGTTTGCATATAGACAAAAAGAATACTTGTTTGTTGTTTTATTAAATTGTGTATGAAAAAAAGGTAATAACGCCAATAAGACAAAATATAATCACTAATGCAAGAATTGACCACAACAGCACCTTTAAATATTTTGGCAATTAGATCACTCCTTATCTTAGATATTGTAAACCTATAGTTATTTTATTATATTTTTTTCTTTTTTGGCAATAAACTACATTTGATTTGGTGATTTTAGTATTTGATATTGTTTTGAGAAAGAGAAACTACTTCAAAAAATCATTTGCAATCTTTTATATGAGCGTTTTGCAAAATGAGCGTTTTGCAAAATAGCAATTTTCACCGAAAGTGAAAAAGCGAATACGATACTAAAGTTGATTTTACTTTATTTTTTAAAGTTGCTTCCTGATTTAAAAGCTGTTCAAGGACATACGGGCAGAATTTTTTGTTCTACTTTTTATGCACAACGTTGGCGTACAGACGCTTTAGACATAGCCAAGGCTGAAGCAAGTAAAATACAGAGGTTCAGAAAAACTTGCGTTTTTACTTTTTGAATACCACGGATATGAAGTTGATTTACCGTTAGATTTTCTTTGAGTCTGGCAAAAACGCGTTCTACGCTTGTTCTCTTGTTATAAAGTTCTTTCCAACGTTTCGTATCCCGATGAGGAATGCTAAAACGACGCAAGTCGTCATTTGGATTCACTTTAACAACCATTCCGTAATCAGAAGGAGAGCACCAGGCAGAACCATGTGGGCAGTCAACTTTCCCAACGGTATGAGGACAGCGAAACTTTAAGTACCGTTTGTCTGCTCCCCAATATACCATATCAAAACCCATGGAGCAGCGTGGTGTTCCGTTAGAGGAAAATCCTGTCGGTGGCTCTTTTTCATTTCGTAAATTAAGCGGAATAATGGCTTGTGCGTTCAGTTCATGGGCAGCTTCATAATTCTTTAGCTGGTCATAGCCAGCATCCATCATGATAAATTCGAGGTCGATATCTGAAACTTTAGCCGCTTTATTCATCAATGCGGGTCCCATGTCGCCGTCATTTACATGAGCAGGTGTGACTTCTACAGCAATGGGAAGCTCACTTTCCGTATCCACAGCAAGATGAATTTTGTAGCCAAACCAGGTGATTTTGTTGCCATACGTATCAAACTTGGCACCCCACGTGGCATTTCCTGTGGTTTCAGACTCCTTCTTCGGCTGTTTTCGTTCATACGCTTCAATCGCTGTACTATCAATAGCAAGTGCTGTGTGATCATCAGACCTTCGGTCTGACAGGAAGAAACCAAGTCGTGGAATAACTGCTCAGCTATCTGCTTTTCCACCATATCCGCGAATACACGACTAAATGTAGAGACAGATGGAGCATCCTGATCTAGACGAAAACCACATTGATAACGAAAGCGTAAGTCTGTTTGTAAGCGGCGATGCAGCATGGTAAATGTCGTAATGCCTTCCATAGGTGCAGCCAGAAAAGCGCGTAGAATGGCTTCGCGGCAATATCCTGGTGCTCCTTGTGGGGTATGACTTTTTAATTGTTTGGCATATGGACGTAAGTCCAAAGAAGAGAAAAAAGTTCTAATCGCTCTTTTGATTCAAGTTTTAGCCATTCTTCAAAGGAAAATAGCGTTTCTTGTAGAATATACACAGTGGACTTCCTCCTCTTTAGTGGAATGGGTTTGGTCACCTGTATTCTTCTACAAGTTGGGGTGAAGTCCTTTTTTGTGACTAAAAAAGCCTTGCGGCTCTAAGAGCGAAAATTATGCAAAACGCTCAAAGTAAATAACGAGATCCTGAAATTTTGTCTAGTTTGTGAAATAGATCACAAAGTGTGATGCTTATCACATCTGAACAAATGATTTCTTAAGTATAATGGAAACAGACACAAAGATTACACAAAAGAAATTAAATCCAAAAGAATTAAAATAGTAAGGAGGCAATATCCGTGTTTTGTTATCAATGTGAGCAAACAGCGATTGGCGGTTGTAAAGTAGTCGGCGTATGTGGGAAAAATGAAGATCTAGCAAGCATACAAGATACGATTATATTTGCCCTCAAAGGAATTGCTGCTTATGCAACACATGCAAGGGAATTGGGTTATACAGATCCCGAAGTTGATGCTATTACCCATGAAGCTCTGTACTTTACCTTAACAAATGTGAATTTTAATTTGCAAGAACATATTGATATGGCCATGAAAGTTGGTTCGGCAGCGATCAAAGTGATGGAATTGTTGGATCGTGCACATACAGAACGATTTGGTATACCTCAACCGATTACTGTAACGCAAAATAAAATCGAAGGAAAATGTATTGTCGTAACCGGGCATAATTTACTTGCCTTAGAAGAATTGCTGAAACAAACGGAAGGCAAAGGAATCAATATTTATACTCACTCGGAGATGTTGCCTGCCCACGGGTATCCTGAATTGAAAAAATATCCTCATTTAAAGGGAAACATCGGAAAGGCATGGTATGATCAACGAAAATTGTTTGAAGAATTCCCTGGTGCCATATTGGCAACAACCAATTGCGTTATGCCGATTAAAGGAACCTACTCTGACCGATTCTTCTCCTATGAAGTAGCAGGGCTGGAAGGCGTTACGAAAATTGAAAATAACGATTTCACTCCTATCATCGAAAAAGCTTTGCATTTGCCATCGGCAAATATCGACTCGGATCAGAAACTGGTCACCGGCTATCACCACGAAACGGTGATCGGTTTGGCACCGGAAATTATTTCGGCAGTAAAAGAAGGCAAGATTCAGAGATTTTTTGTGATCGCCGGTTGTGATGCTCCCGGACGGGGTGGTAATTATTATCGGGAATTAGCTACGTTGCTTCCTAATGATTCTGTCATTTTAACTACTTCCTGCGGGAAATTTCGTTTTAACGATATTGATTTTGGAACAGTAGGAAATACAGGTATCCCAAGATATATTGATCTGGGGCAATGCAATAACTCCATTTCCACTGTAAAAATTGCGCGCGCGTTGGCTGACGCTTTCCAATGTGAAATCAACGAGTTGCCAGTCAGTATTGTATTGTCTTGGTTTGAGCAGAAAGCAATTGCCATATTACTTGGATTATTTAGCTTAGGAATAACAGATATACGAATTGGTCCGAAGGCTCCGGAATTTTTAACACCAGGTGTATTAAACTTCTTGCAAAAAACATTTAATCTAAAGTTAATTGGGGACCCTCAAGAAGATTTGGCTGAAATGCTAGACTGAATTGAACGTAATGACTGTGCACCATATCCGACGATTAAGAGATCGGTCTTTCTACAATACCATGGTGCACTCTTTTCTTTCTGTTAACTCGGAATAGTTGAAACTTATTTGTAAATGGTCATATGAACCCAGTTATCAAGACGAAGTTATGCTATGCCGCTACATCTCAATTATTTTTCCTACGAGCAACACTTCACAAACGCCGTATGCGAAACCACACACGACGTTTGTTGGTGAACTTTTAGTTGCAAATCCCTATCTAAGCACAACCTATACAAAAAGTTAAGTGATTGGCTTACTAAAGAGTTTTATTGGTTACCATCTTTAATGTTAGGTTACCGACTTTAATGTCAAACAACATCAAAACCATAAGTTCAAATAACCCTAATTGCCTTCTATTCCACCGTCAAACTCTTGGCCAGGTTCCGAGGGCGGTCGACATCATGACCACGTACCGTGCCGGCGTAGTATGCGAGAAGTTGCAGCGGAATCGCCGCCAGAATCGGCAACAACAACGAATGCGTGGACGGAATGTACATCACCTCATCTACCTCATCTGCGAGCACATCGTCACCTACTGTTGTAATCCCGACCACAAACGCGTCCCGTGCCTTTACTTCCTTAATATTGCTCACCGTCTTATCAAACACACGCGCCTGTGTCGCTAACGCGATCACAGGCACGCCCGGCGTAATCAGCGCCATCGTTCCATGCTTCATCTCGCCCGCCGCGTATGCGTCCGCGTGAATGTAAGCCACTTCCTGCAATTTCAACGCTCCTTCCAGTGCCAACACATAATCCAATCCGCGTCCGATTAAAAATAGATGCTCCTGATCATACGTCAGCTGGGCAAACTGATCAATCGCATCATGCGTCATAATGAGCGTCGAATCAACGTCACCCGGCAAGCGTTCCAGCGCCTGAAGCAGTTCCGAAACCTCTTCTTTTCTAGCGCTTCCCATCCTTTGCGCCATCCAAATCGCCAAAAGAATAAGCGCCGTGATTTGTGATGTATATGCTTTCGTAGATGCGACCGCAAACTCCGGCCCCGCTTTCGTCAGCAACGTACAATCTGCCTTCCGAGAGAGCGTACTACCAGCAGTATTTGTAATCGCCAGCGTCGAGCAACCATGCTTCTTCGCTTCGCGCAATGCTGATAACGTGTCCGCAGTCTCACCTGACTGACTCAACAAAATCACCAGATTCCGCTCGTCAAGCGTCCCGTGCTCATGGATAAATTCGGATGAATAAGACACTTCCACCGGCAAATCAAGCAACTGCTCCAGCGCTTTTTTGCCGATAACTCCCGCATGATTGGATGTCCCGCTCGCTACAATATCAACTTTACGCAAATTTTTCAGCTTTTCCACTGTCCATATTTGTGCAAGCTCCGGGAGATCCACCCCTTCCGGCGTCAACCGTCCCGTCAGCATATCCTCCAATGCTTTCGGCTGATCGAAAATCTCCTTCATCATATAATGTTTGTAATCGTGCAACAGCACATCATAAACCGTTTCGTCCGCCAGCGAATAGTGCGGCGTCACTTCTGTTCCGTCCAGCCGCTTTACCGTCGCTTTGCCCGGTGTCAAAATCGCAATTTCTCCGTTTTTAATTGGATAAATCTCCCTTGTGTACGGCAATAGGGCGGGAATATCCGAAGCCAAAAACGCTTCCTTCCTGCCCACTCCGAGCACGAGCGGATTATCCTGAGAGACAGCGATAATGGTATCCGGCTGCGCTTCGGACATAATGGCAAGCGCAAACGAACCCTTCAGCATAGGTAACACTTTCCGTACCGTCTCCTCTAGGTCACCTGTATCGTATTCTTCCAGCAAATGTGGAATTACTTCTGTGTCCGTTTCTGTTTTAAATGTATGCCCCTGTGCCATAAGAGAGCGCCTTACTTGCGGATAGTTCTCGATAATACCGTTATGTACGACCACGAAACGGCGATCGCAGCCGGTCAAAGGATGGGAGTTCGCTTCCGAAGGTTTGCCATGCGTCGCCCAGCGCGTATGGCCGATGCCAATCGTACCGTGCATAACGGGCTCACGCAGCAAATGCGCGCGCAAATCTTTAACCCGGCCCACCGTTTTCCGAATCTCGACATGCTGCTGGTTGGAAATCGCAATACCTGCTGAATCATATCCTCGATAATCAAGCGTATCCAAGCAATCCAGCAAAATCGGCACAGCACTCCGGTTTCCCAAAAAACCCACAATGCCACTCATACGTTTCCATCCTTTCCTTTGTGCCTCGTCTTTCCATTATACCGGATTCAAAACACTGAATCTAGCGAATGAAACTACTTATGTCAAGAATTCTCACATAAAAACTAAGGATGTGTGAACGAAAAAAGCGCCCGAAGTGAAAAGAACAGGCGCATTTTTTGGAGTCAAAGCCTATATATTCACATTCTTTTTTCGTAAATAGAAAAATAGGGCGGGAACCGCTCCAAGCAATAAACATACGATCAAAAACACCATTCCGCTCATGACGATAACATTGTAATCCATACAGCAGCGACCTCCTTTGATTTATGACTTAAGCAGCTACCGTATATGGCCATATACATTAGAATTGATACATACGTATTCTTTTACGGTTCGAAGGAAAAGCCAAGGGGATAACCCACAATACAAATGTCAATATATCAACCAAAATATATAGCTTTCTCAAAAGAAGTATGCATCTATATTGTAAAAACTACATATTAAAGATGAGTTACAAAATTATGATCAAACTATGATCTTGCCACCTTTTTAACGACAAAAAATGACTTTTTCAGCAAAAAGCTCCGATAAAGCTGAAGCTTACATTTTTATTCATGGCGCGGATATTTGCTTTGCGACTCACCGCCTGGCTGCCGTTTATCGAGACGTACCGCCTGAGTATCGGTATAGCTAGCAAATTCGCTATCCTGTTTTCCAGGCGTCGCTTGAGTGCTTTGTTGTCGCTTATGATCCAACGTTATATTGTATTTCACTCTTTTGGACATAATAGCCACCTCCTTCTATAGCTTGTCCTTTCCTCCTGCCATTATTCTCATTGTATAATTGTATAATTTTCCATCTTTTATGAATTTTTTATTGACTTAACATAAAATGTTTGTATAATCTGAGCATAGATAAGCGTAGAGCACTTAAAATCCGGAGGAATTTTTATGTATTCAGATAAAAGACTTTTCTCTTCACTGTTTTTGATGCAACTGCTTTCTTCATTTCTTGTACTTGCCGGTCATTACACTGCGGATGTCGACGATTACATTGAGTGGACATTCTGGGAGACAGCTTTGAACCAGATTAGCCGTTACGGGACAGTGATTTTAGCAATTATTACTGGTTTTTTTACTGCACACAGTCTGGATGGAAAAAAATTTTCAGGCACACGCTTTTTTAAAGGAAAGCTAAAATACATCTATTTTCCTTTTCTGTTTGCCAGTGTGCTGTACTTTATTATTATGAAAAAGGGCATACCGACAAACGAAAAAGACTGGCAGGATGTTTTGACCGGTCAAACCGCAGGGCACCTGTACTTTATTTTTATGCTTTGCCAGTATTATGTATTCGCTTATCTTTTCCGCCGCTTAATTATGAAGAAAAACATTCTGTTGGTTATCACCCTTTTCTTTGTCATACAATATATGTATATTCATATAATTGCACATGGCTGGTTTGGTCTAGGTATACGTCATTTTTTACCGACTTGGATTTTTACATTGTATTTAGGACACTTACTGTACTGGTATCGTAAACCGATGTTTATGTTTATGGAAAAGCATAAAATTGTTCTTATTGGATTATTGGTTCTATCCGGATTTACTATGTACTTTTTCGTTATGTCATCTAAACTATATACAGCTAACCATCTAATATTTGTCTTAGCAACATTTGCGCTGCTCGTCTCCAGCGCGGCGATATTGCATTATATTGTGGATGCGTTGCACCTGCGCTTTCAGAAAGGTTTAACATTCTATATCTATTTACTACATCCAGCATTTATTATATACGCTAACAAGTTTATGGAAACGAACTTTACCATTGAATGGATTTTTCATCACAAAGCTATATCCGCGCTGTATATGCTGAGCATCTATGCAGTTACATTCGCTGTGTCGGCGATTTGTGCCCAATTGGTAAACCGCGGTTTCAGCTGGCTGACAAGCCAAAAACAAAAAAAAGCCACAAATGCAATTGGTGCGAGGAAACTTGATGGATAGACGATGCGCCACAAAACAAATCCTCCTGGAAAATTGCAGGAGGATTTGTTTTGTCGTACATTCTACACCCAAAGCAGGGCATTCGCCGTTTTTAATGAAATCTAATTTGCATCCCGTCTTCTATCCCATCGTCTATTTCGTAATGGTTTTCTGTTAAATATTCCTGAAACATTGTGTGCAACTGCCGTTCAATGAGACGATTGTTCTCCACCATTAATGCCTGCACAGCTTCTTTCATTTCTTCGATCGTAAAAGCGGCGGAAAGCCGTTCCGCGATTTGCTTGTTCGTAAGTCCAATGGCCACGGCTATCACCTCCGTTTTTACTGTACCCGAATCACATAAGAACCATCCGTGTTTTTATTAATACGTAGTATTTTAATACTTTAAACAACAGAAAATAAAAAGTTCTCCCCCTTGAGAGAACTTTTTATCATATAAGCAAAAAATAATGAATAGAACTAAAAATTCAGATAATACCATTGGAGTCCATTTTTTCAAAAAGCCAAAAGACAACGTGCGTGTTTATCCACTATTTATTTTGCGCCAGTGAATATTTTCCTTCCTTAAATTCGCGAACCCAGCGATAAATGATGCGGGAGTTTAAGCGATGTCTACGCGCGACTATACTTAAACTTTCTACCTCTAAAGCCTCTTTCACTACTTGATGTTTGAATTGGATAGAATATTGTCGTTTCATCTTTCGTCTCCTTTTTGTGTTTTTTTGAAAAGAAAATAAAAAAGGGCTCTTTCGTGCGCGAAACAGCCGTGGTTATATGCCTATTCATTTATTTATAACCCCAGCTTTTCGGCAACCCGGCTGCCATGGTTTATGCCAGCATAAACGGTAGGCCCGTGGCTTTGCGTCCCCACTTTTCAGTGGGTTTGCCATTATCGAAGCATGCATTTATATAACTTTACAGTCATTTATTACTATAACAAATTTATCAGTATTTGTCGATTATCATAGCTATAATGTTAAAAAAAATTAATATTATAGGCCTTATAGTCCAAAGTATGCATAAAAAAGATAGAATTGCAAGGAAAGGAAATGAATATTTTCTCTCATATTTTTTTTCATCCACACATATGACATAATTGCTCTTTGCAAAACATGTTTTGGTGTAGGGCCAAATATAAGGTAAAATATATAGAAAGTGGAGGAAAATAAGGTTGAAACAAACATTGGAATATATGAAGAGCCTAATATATGAATGCAACATATTTAGTACATAGAAAGGGAGAAGAGAAGATGACAACGCAAACAAACAAGATAAAGCTAAAAACCACCGCACTTATTCTCGCAGCTGGTATCATGGCTGCTTCCGCGCCTCCGGCCTACGCGCTGGACGCATCTGGTATATTTACCGACGTGCCGCGCGACCATTGGGCCTGGAAAAATGGAACCCTTCCCTGGGCGGCACAGGCCGGAATACTGAATGAAAAGCAGACCGAAACCTTTAATCCCGGCGAAGTGATTACAGAAGCTGAGTTTCTTACGATGATGATGCGCCTATTCCCTGACACGCGGGACAAGCTGGGAACAGGAACAACAGAGGAAGTATACGCGCTCGCGCGTGAATATAATCTTCCGGCAGCAGGCATAAACGATCCGGCCAAACGCGCTGACGCGCTGACACGTATCCAAGTTGCGCGCCTTTTCTCCGCTGCCGGCGGCCACCATTACGATGACGAAGGCGCTATCGCTTACATGTATGAGCACGGCATTACGAAAGGCATGGATGGTGAATCAACCATCGCAGGATACGGAAGTTCCCAAAAAGTCAGCCGAGTGGAAGCGGTTCAATTTCTAAAAATGGCCCACGACACTGGCATCGCATCCACCATGCAAAAAATGCCGGAACAACCGTCTTACAATCCTGCTGTCACCCGTTTCATTAGCAGCAGCCCTGAAACAGTAGTCGCAAACTTGCACAAAGCACAAAATGCTATCCTTCCCAAGCGGGGCCAAATTCGAGATTACAATGCGATCAATTTCTGGGCAAAACGTTTATATGAAACGTTTCAAAAAATAGAAGTGACGCATGACGGGACATTGCGCATCTACCTGCCTTCCCTTTCGGAACATCAAACGCTTATTTATCATGTTGCTTCAGACAAATGGTACAGCGGAGAAATTGCCGGAAATGCCCGGTCAAACGTACCTGCTTATCTGGAATTTCCAGCAAGCGCCGATTGGAGCGTTATGCTTATGGCCAAAGATCAAGGTACGATTGTCGGGGATATGTACTATGACACAGCTTCACAAACAATTGAAATCAACAACATTGTGATCCAAAAACACGTAAAAAAATAAGAGGGCCCATCGCCCTCTTTCTTTTTATTCTTCTTGTGACGGTGATAAAAGGTAGGCAAGTAGCTTTTCTTTCACATAGCCAAGTTTTTGTGAATTCCCATCATGGAAAAAGGCATCGATCGCTCCTTCCCCATCGTATACAAACACGCTTGGGTGTTCCGCACCCACAAGGCGACCTAGGTCAAGATACTCGTTTAATGCTCGCACGTATTTCGGATCCTCAAGCAGCTTCCAGTTCCACTCCAGCATCGTACCGGCTCCTGTTTGCCGAGCAATCGTATTTGTCTCTCCTAGCATATCCATGCCTGTGAAATTGTCTTTGCTGAAGTAATGGTTCGGCTGCATCCAGGCGAAGTCAAATCCGAGCGTTCTCCATTGTTCGGCACCTGCTGCCTGGAAATATGGCGCCCAATAAAATTTATATCCCTTCTTGCGCACGATTGTGCCGATTTCTTTCACAAACTCACGGTCTGAATCAGGAACGATTTCATTCGTCCAATAAAAGCCCACAAGCCGCAGCGCTTGTGGATTTTTTGCGTTCCACTGAGCAATGATCCGATCCATATACCCTTCCACCAGCGCGGTGCGCTGCACCGGATGCACCGTTCCTATCGGGTTCGGCAAACCGATGATAACATTTGTACGGTATGTAGAATCTTCCATATAAGCACGCGCTTTCAACGTTGCCTTCTCCAGCAAATCTACCTCTTTGCCAGGCGCGAAAATTTCTTCTACATACTTAGTAAGCGTCTCAGATGGATTCCCTTTCGTCGTATCGAACGTTTCAAAGCTATAGCCACGCTGTTCCTTGCCGACTGGACGAATAATAAACGTGTCAAAGAGCCAGTGCGGTTTTCCGTGCCATTCGACCACCATGCGCTTAAATAAATCACCGACTTTTGTATGTTTGGCTTCGGTCATAAAAATCGTGTTGCCAACATATCCGTTCGCCTCCGTTTTGCGGGCAGGATATGAGGCTTTGGCAGGCTGAACCTGCCCATCCTTGGCATGCAACCACACAAAACGGCCGTTTTGTTCAATTTTGTACCAGCGACCCGCGTTCGCATACGCAATTGTTTCATAAGGCACGTTGTCCAATGTGCCTATCGGCTTCCAGAATGTATCTGGATACGGGTACAATTGTACGGGAGAGGTGACGTTGATCTTGCGTACACCGATGACTTCGGTCACATAATCTGCCGATGCATATAGCCAGCCTGGCCCCGCATCCGTGCGGATTTGGTACCAGCCTCCGTTTTGCTTAAGCACCTGAATCCGCTGTGGATGAATATACATAAGCCGCTTGGAACGGGCATCCGGCTGCTGATAAACGGATAGCGGATGATGAAGGAACATATATTTGCGGTTAGGGGTCTGATCCTCTCCTGTTTTTACCGGAAGAACTCGGACATACAGCTTGTCGGATTGCTTTACCCATACATCCCGTTTCTCATAGTGAATTTTGAACCATTGCCCCTGTTGTTCAAGAACCGGCTCCGGCATTTCATGCTGCGGGATTTGTCCAGCTGCCTGCACATCCTGCGGCGCGTTATAATACGGAGTCGGTTCCAGAAAGTACAGTTCACCGGACGGCCCGGATGCGTCAGCAGCCTGAATTTGCGTCGCGAAAGCGAGCCAAGCGAGCAACATACAGGTCACTCCTGCCAGAATTGTACTTCGTATTCGGACAACCATTTTTCTTTTTCTCCCCTTGTCTGTATAATCTTTTGCCCTTTTTATCATACCTCTGCTTCTCCATTTTATCCACACTTTTCCACAATATTTCTTCTTGTACTTGTATCCGCTTCATATGTAAAGAAATGATTTTTCCCGCACCGCGCCGGTAAAAACAGCGCTCGCAAAACATCTGGGGATTCAGAAGCCTACGATCGCTTTTCCGCTTTTGTTGTCAGAGGACGGATCTATAAAGACAAGACGGATATTGCCCGATTGGTCCTTCTATTATTCATGCTAGCAAAGTAGACCCGCATAATTTAACACTTAACGCTCGAAATACCGCCTTTGAAATTGAATAACATATATTCCTATTAACGCAACTTTCTCAAAAGGTTATTTGAGTACAAAAATAATACAATATTATAGATAGATTACTTATTGTTTCGTATATGCATATATATAGCAACACAAAAGGGGGCCCCATCACTTTTAGGACACCCTCATTTTTTCTTTGAAAACTGTTCTTGACCATCTCAAGCTGTCGAGTATGTTCTTATCATAACAGACAAGAATTCTTCATATGCTTCCTTAATTTTAAAGAGAGAATTCTAGTTCATGTTCATGATGATAGTATCAGCCTTACCCATTGGTGGGAGACTAAGAGTCATGACAGGACCATAATAAGCGATCACTTCATTTCCCGTTTTCAATTGATCAGGAGATAGTACTTTTCCGTCTTTAGATACCACATTCGTTTCAGAAGTGATATTCAATACAACATCATTTGCAATGTTTTGATCTGACTCTCCGTCTATATGTACCTGAATGCTATCTTTACTTGGCCGTACTTCCTTAATTGTACCAGAAACCTTTCCTGTCTGATTTAATACAACAATACGCTTGGCATGCCCTTGAGGTGGAAGACTCTTGGTTAATCTTGAGTCATAAAATGCCTGGACTTTCGCATTTGCTTTTATATCCTCTGGTTTCAATATCTTCGAAGTTAAACCGTCAATAATTTCGGTTTTTTCATCGACATGTAATGCAATCGAGTTATACCCATTTTTCGTATTTGCTTTTCCCATAACATAAAGCAAGGTATTACCATGGTTACCATCGTTTACTTCTGTTACAATTCCGGCTGTTTCTTGTATATGATTTGCTATTTCTCCGGATTCTGAAATGGTAATATTGCCTGTTTCATCTATCACTACATTTAGTTTTAAAACTTCTTCTACAAAACGTAACGGTACGTATGTTTTTCCATTTTTTAATTCAGGTGCTTTTCCAAGCTTTATCAGCATCTTTGCAAAGTTGTATTGATCTTCTCCAATTTTTAAGAAGAACCAACCATGTGCTTTAGATAATTCAATTTTTTGACTTTCATTATTCCACGTCACTTTATATCCCAATGCTTCCGCGACAGGACGCAACGGTATCATAAGTTCGTCCCCAGAAGTATAAATAGAGCGATCCTGTAATGGTTGACCATTTACAATCATCATGTATTTTAGTCCATTTCCAGAATAATCTTGAGCGATGTTCATATTCGATATTGCATGTGGATTTTCCGCTTGTGCAAATGCAGCCCCTGCTCCTCCTAACAATAAACAACCGGTCAGGCATAGTCCGAGTGTTCGTTTCATTATCTTATCCTCCTGTTTTCTCTATAGATGTAGATTGTTTCAATTATATAAACGGTAGCCTCCCCATTTAAGTATGCAATTTCATATCGTAATAACACTTTTATCCTATCAGCCAAGAAGACCCCCTCTTGTAAACGTAGGAAAAGTGGGGGATGAATCGGCTTCGAACAAGGACAGGATTCTCGTCCGACATTTGCTATACTTACCTTATACAGATGGCTCATTGAAAATTGAAATGTGGTGCAACCTGACATGACCATTGTATGCAATCCGGAAAAGCTGGACGAGAGAGGATGCAAAGAAACACCCGATTTGATTGTTGAGATTCTTTCACAAGCTACAGCTAAATATGACAAATGGCTGAAGTACAAGTTATATGAGCATGCAGGCGTACGGGAATACTGGATTGTTGCCCCCGCGAATGAAACACTTGATGTATTCATACTGAACGATAACGGAAAATACGAACTGGCTGGCTCATTCGGAAAAGAGGATGAAGTCAAAGTCGGCATTTTTGAGGAATTCACCATCCATCTGGACGTTATCTTCCGCGATTGAGATACCTCTAATTTTTGGGATATAAAAAGAGGGGGGACTTCAAGGAGTCCACCCCTTTTTATTGTTGAAACACTACAACAAGCTTCGCAAACGTTGTTTTTGCTCCTTAGAAATCTCTCCATTTTCTAGAGCAAACACCATCATTTCACAAAGCACATCTATCGGCACCTCTGGGCTGCGTGGAGAAATCCCCCCATTTCTGCTTCGATACGCCCACTTAACCGAGCGATCCTCTTCATTCCAGGTCGCTTTTCCAATCCGCAACTCTCCGTTTTGATATGGCTTACGAAATTCTGGAATCATCCTTACCACCCTTTCACATTTCTCTAATAATAGAAACGTTTGAGAAAGGTATTTTGAGCCACTTTTTAAAAATTATTTTTCTCTCTTATTATTTATCATGTTAAAATAAGGAAAAAACAAAAATAAAGCTGTTCTCATTTAGGAACAGCTTGTTTACATTCTGACGATTATAGGACATAGCAAAGCAAAAGAAGCTCACGCTTTTGCTACTATTAGATATTAACACTGAATTCTACTAAAATCTTTTCTCCCCTGCTATTTCAATGTAACTACAATTTTCCTTCTTTCGTGTTCCTTACAGATGCATTTACACGACTCTTTTCAATTTTAATGAACAACGCAAAAAATAAGAAAAATAAAGTTCAGTAAATCTTATTTTATCTAAACGGAAATCAGTTTTAGTTAGTTGCAGAAAATAAAATAAGTACGTGGTCAGACAAAAACCCCGACCTTGTGATATTATCCCCTTGTGGTTGACAGTGTAAAAAAGCCCTGTTAAACACGATGTTAATCTTAGCATTCTTCCTTATTCAACTGATCGGGCAGCATCAGTTTAAAAAACGGATCGGTCATTCACCCTTTTAAGTCCAAATGAATAACGTGTTTCTGACGAGATTTACTAATTGGGGGAATCGGCGTGGGATACTATGTTAGAGTAGAACCAGACGTAAAAATTTATGTAGAAGATGTTAACCCAAGAGGTGGGAAGCCAATCTTATTTATACATGGTTGGCCAGCAAATCATAAACTGTTTGAATATCAGTTTAATATATTTCCCGCAATGGGATATCGGTGTATCGGAGTGGACATCAGAGGGTTCGGTAAATCAGATAAACCTTGGGGAGACTACTCGTATGATCGATTGGCAGACGATGTGCGAACTGTGGTAGACATACTTAAATTACAAAATTTCACACTCGCGGGACACTCCGTGGGAGGAGCGATCGCCGTTCGATATATGGCTCGTCATAAAGGGTGGGGGGTATCCAAACTTGCTTTATTCGGCGCGGCAGCTCCTAGCCTAACTCAACGTCCTGATTTTCCATATGGATTACCCAAGCAAGATGTAAATAAACTCATTCAGGAAACGTATAATGATCGACCAAAAATGTTAGAAGAATTTGGAAGTATGTTTTTCTTCCAGCATATAACCAGGCCTTTCTCAAATTGGTTCTTCCAATTGGGACTACAGGCAGCAGGTTGGTCTACGGCAGCAGTTCTCGCCTCTCTTAGAGACGAAAGCTTGTTTTTTGATCTAGGAAAAATAAACGTTCCTACTTTAATCCTTCATGGTGTGCATGACAAAATATGCTTATTTCCACTTGCTGTAGCACAGAATAAGGGAATTAAAAACTCTAAGCTTGTGCCGTTTGAAAACAGTGGTCACGGATTGATGTGGGAAGAGCGTGATAAATTTAATAAACAATTGACACAATTTATCGGATAAAAGTTTTGAAAACCTAACCTCTCCCAAAATTCCTCCAATAGACTTGTCCAATCTGGAAAGTTTACCAAAAAGCGCTTTGAAATACCTGCTCCAATAAATACTACTTCCCAAAAGTGTTTGTTGGCAAATGCAAATAAAAAGAACCACTAGCCTAAATCTCTAGGTTATGCTTTGCCCCGTCATCCGAGCTACCGGACAGCGGGGTTTCTTTTATCATTTTCTTGAATTTTGATTGTGAAATTTCAGCTTGTTTAATAAGATGGCTGCAGCGATGATTTGTCAAGCCAGTTATAAGGTTGTTTCTCCCCCTCATAGATAAGCTACAAACCTATTTTACATGAAAACATACATAATGAGAGTCCTTGCGGCATCACCTAGTTGTTCATTTTTATCTTATAACTTGAAAATAAAAGAAAGAAGGTATAGCAGATGAAAAGTTTCCATGTAACAAAAATAATTGTACTAACGATTGTAGCACTATTAGCGGTTTCTTGTACACAGAAGGGAGAACTGCCCGAAAAATCAGTTCGTGATGCAATGAAGAACGATCAGCAAACACTGCAAACATACGCAAGTCTAGCGATTGATTAAGGATGCGAAAAATCAAGGGTATAATATAAAAAAAATAAAATATAATCGTGCCACTATTATTTACGAAGATGGTAAACCAATAGGAGCTTATAAGGTTGATTTATATACATTCCAATTGACAGTTTAACAGCCAATACGACGTAGTACTTGTTCTGGACAAGCAGAAAAAGGCTTCCCAACGTTTTGATAACGCTATGAAATTAGCTAAAAAAACACTTTAACAAACTAAAGGTGGTTAAAATGTGGGCAATCAAAGATTTTAAGAGCAAATCCCAAAAGAAAAAAAGCAGAAAATCCTTGATAATACTGGATTTTCTGCATCCCCTCTTTATTTATTCACTACAGATATGTTTACATGACTCTTTTCAATTTTGATAAATAACATAGAAAAACAGAGAAAATATAGGTAAATAACCATATTATTTCTGCACAATATGCAGTTTTTATACGTTGAGAAGAACCAAGTAAAATAAGTTCGTTAGCAAAAATGTTAGCATTTTTGTTAGCATCAAAAAACGTTTACCTCTTGCTATATTTCGCTAATGATCTAAAAATTATCATACAAACATAGCTCTTGATAAAATTACATTGCATAACCCCTTTCTACATATGGATAATAATGAAAATGTCCGGCTCATGACCGGATTATTTTTTCTCCGGTATCCAGGTAAGGGTATAGTCTGGTGCTGGCTCCTTCGCCAAGAGCTTTCCCTCTTCCACCCGAACGTTCAACAGTCCGCTATGGATGCTTTTCGCTAGTTCGTCTGGAAGGAGTATTCCGCCTTTTTCATCGACTTTAGATATGTGAATCAATTTCATAATTGCTTTCTAAAAACTTCAATACCTGCAGAATTTCCGTATTTAATTTTTTTTAACGACCGGAGGTCGTGTCCTACTAAGCAGCTTTATCGTTTAATTTGGTATTAATACGATCTACAGCTAATTTAGAAGCATTAAACAATAGACACAGCAAATCGACATGAACTTTTGCCAACTCTCCAGAACGGTATCGGACATTATTAAGCTGAAAATATTCTTTTAAGTAGGCATTGACTCGCTCCACAGAAGTACGTTCCTTATAAAGCTTTTTCCATGCTCTACTTCCGCGTGCAGGGGCAGGATAACGGCGTAAGTCTATTGTCTTTTTGATTTTAATGACCTTTTGGCACAGCGTGTCGTCAGCTAACGGACAACCTTTGCATTCCTTTGGTCTTGTATACTTGAGTGTTTCATATTTTGCATCATAACTGTCATACCGATAGGAGTGTTCACGAACACATGTCGGTGCAAAATACTTGTCGACACCGATAGGTGGCGCTTCATTCCGCTTATTATAAGCAATGATACCGTCCGCTTTCATGCGATAAATCTGCTCATAAATCGGATTGTAGTCATATCCAGCATCCGCCATCACTTTCGTGATGTTGAGAAAAGGAAAACGCTCAGCCACTCCTTTTAACAGGGGAATAGCAGCTTTAGCATCATTCATGTTTCCTGACGAAAGCAAGTGAGCTAAAAGATACTGGCTTTTGGTTTCTACAGCTAGATGGAGTTTGTAGCCATACCAGAAAACATTTTTATTTTCGGAGTTCTTCTTAATTCTCCACCGAGGAGCGTTTGGCATTTCTTTTTGGAGTTCACCGAAGGTGTAGTCCAATTGTTTTTCGATTTTCTGTTCAAAAAGAGGAAGATGATTTTCGATTTCTTCTTGTTCTTTTTTCCATGCTTCATAGGCTTCTTTTTTCTTACGCCCCCGTTTTTTCGGCTCTTTGACGGGTTGTTGTTCAACTTCTTCTTTTTGTGGAGCTTGGTCTCGCGCTTCTACATGGGTAGCGTCAATTGCAATGTGGTTGCCATCAATGAAGCCTTCTTCAACAGCTTGTAAAACAAGGGCATGATTTATTTCATCGAGCACATTGGAGGATTTAATTCTTCGAATCAAACGGGAAAAAGAAGCTTCAGATGGTACTCGATCAGAAAAAGAAAATCCGCAATCCAAACGAAAAAGAACATCGGTTTTCAAGCGACGAACAAGAAGTTTAATGGTTGCAATACCTTCTAGAATACGAGCAAACAGGGAATAAATCATCGCTGGATAATTAAGCGATTGAGGCGCACCTTCACATACTTTTTTAGACACAATTTTAAGCAGAGGCATAATATTGATGCCTTCAAAAATTGCTGTGTAGTGCTCAGTAGGTTCTAAATCTAATAAGTCTTGCAGGGAAAATAAATGTCCTTGACGAATAGAGTACATGAGGAGACTAACCTTTCTCATTGAGTTGTCTGAGCAACTACTCTATTCGAGATTTTGGGAGGTACTCCTTTTTTTCATGTCTATTGAACCTTACGGTTCAAGGGCTTTGAGTTATGAAATTGATTCAATTATGTTGAAATTACATTTCGTTTACTTTTGCCTTAACGGTAGCTTCACTGGTATTACTCGTAGTAGTTGCGTTCTCCTGTCTCGAGTAATAAAACAAAGAGATAAAAGCAATTAGAACTACGAAAGTACCTAGTAAATAGAAAACTAAATTATAACCAACGTTTTTCGCTATCCCTCCAACCACTAATCCGGAGACAAGAAGCATTACTGAAGTTAGGAAACCAATCGTGCTTTGAATCCTGCCCGCGTACTCATTATCAGTTATGCTCATAACTTTTGTATTTAACCAGGTTCGTGTAATTACAACACAAGATCCGATTATAAACGTTATAAGCATAGCAGTTGATAGATTCTGACTAGAACCGAATAAACCTTCGAATAATCCAAGAGCAAGTATAGAAACGAAAATAAAATATTTGTCGTTTACTCTTTTTTTAGTTAAAGAAGCTAGTATAAACCCTGAGAGCATTGCACCAATTGCGTAGCATAGGTTAATAAGTCCATAAGCGGATGCATCTAACTTCAGTAAATCCATTGTAAAAGCCCCAACTAGAACATTGTTAACTTGTACACAGAAGGTTGGCACTAATAATAACAAGATTGTAACAAATAGTATGAACTTAGTTTTAACATACTTTAGAACCTCGAACTTTGTTTTTAAAATGGCAAACTTCTGGGGCTTTACTGAAAAAGAAGCCTTAGTTTTATTCATCAAAATAATACAAATAGCAGACACTAGAAAGGTACATCCATCAATAAAAAGAGCAGTCATCGTACCAAAAGAACTAATAACGAGACCGGCTGTACCAGTTCCTATGAGCATTCCAGCCTGTGTTAATGATTCAGTCAAAGAATTGGCACGTAGTAGATTAGCTTTTCCCACGACTTCCTGAATATAGGCACGAATCCCTGGAAAGAAGAAAGTGTTGCCAATAGAAATAAGTAGCGCCATGCTATAAATATAAAACTGATTGAGAAGGCCATAATAGCCAAGACCCACTGTAACAAAAACTACAATGCCTTGTAAAAGATTCATCAGAAAACAATTGATACGTCGATCCATACAATCTGCGACATAGCCTGCATATGGGGCTAAGAATATGCCTGGTAATGCTCGGATACAGAGGAGTATCCCGATTGATAAGGGGCTCTTTGTCATCTCCAACAATAGCCATGGTAATGCAATACCATGCATACCTGTCCCCAAAAAATTGATAATGGTCGAAGCTAGATAGAGGGAGAATGTTCTGGTAAACAATTTCTCATTGTGTTCTTTAACCAATCCTACCCCCCCCATTCCTCTTCCCATACTAGTTCGTTCATATACCATTCGTTCAATTGATTCAATCTGGACTCAACCATCTTTTCGGTCGTTCCCTTTACAATTAAGGTCGCAATACTATCAACACTTGAAGCTGCGTTCTGAAGAGTTTGGCCCGGTTGAACAGACGAAGTATAGTCGACTACCCATTCGAATGGTACCACTTTTGGCAAGTGTAACAATTTTCCGTTTTTTGGTGGGACAATTAGAAAACCTGCTAATTGATCTGCTTTCTGAGTTAATTGTGGAGTTTCATCAAGTCCACATTGGAGACGAATCCATAAACGATTTAAATCAATACCAAATACCTCCCTAATTGTATCGATTATCCGTCCTCCGCCCGTTCTACTGGCAATCTCACACAAGAGTAATCGATCATCATCAGTATGGAAAAACTCTGCATGAAATGCCAAAATTGGAGCTCCCGGTAATGAAGCAAGAACAGTACTCAAGGCTTGATGCAATCGATTGCTTATTCTGCTTTTTTTGTCAAGTATAACACTGCCTAAACTTGCTCCTTTAGTAAAGGCTAAACATCCATTTATATAACGGGAAGCGCATGAAAATAAAATTTCCCCGTTCCGCATTATACCGTCGACATGGTACATTTCGCCGGATACAAACTTCTCTACCATTAAATTTGTCGGTAGTCCTTGTTGAAGAATTAATTTCATCTCATCGAAATTATATAAAACTTGAGTATGACGAGAACCTCCACCATCAATTGGTTTGATAACAATAGGGAATCCGTTCTCTTCGATGAATTCAAAAAGGTCAATCGAGGAGTTAACTGATCGAAAAGTAGGTACTTCTACTCCTCCTTTAGCTGCCAACTGTTTCATTAGTACTTTGTTTCGAAAGGCAAGTGCACTTTCAACCCTTTGTCCTCTGATACAAAATTTTTCCCGTAACCGTGCTGCACGAATCAAATCATATTCGGAATGACCGATGATAGTATGAAAATTAAAGTTTTTATGGAGTTCAATAGCACGGATTTCTGTCCATCCGTTTTGATCAAAGGATTCAATCATTTCTACATGATTATAGTTATCCAAATCCGACCGACTTACTTGAGTAAACAATACAAGTTCCTCATTAAGATCACTCAACCACTCCTTAAAATGAAAAGATTTACTACGATTAAAAATCAAGATAGCCATTCCATTTCTCCCCCAAGATGTATTACTTATTAAGTAGCAAAGCAAAATTATTGTAATTGTGCCTTTCCCTAGCGTCCTTCATAGAAATCCCCTCTCTTAAGTCACGGATGATTTGTTGCTCCATTATTTCGACTGCTAGAGCCTTTTCAACAACTTCCGGTAGTACCTCTTGTGGAATAACAATTACTCCTGAATCATCTGCGCATATTACATCCCCTGGATGAACAATCGTATTACCAATACGAACCGGAATTTGTTTTCCGACTAGTTTTACTCGATTCTTTCCGGACTTCATATAGGTGCCCTTTGTAAATATCGGGTAGTTCATTTGAATAATACTTGTAGCATCTCTACAGCAGCCATCAATCACCGTTCCCTTTATTCCCTTTTGTTTTGCAGCAATAGTAAGAAGATCACCCCAGACCGTACAATAACGACCGCCATTGGCAATAACAACTACACTACCGGCTGGTACTTCATCGATAAATTCACCTGCCGGAGCCTTTTCACCTTCCTTTACCTGTTCATATTGTAATGTAAACGCTGGTCCGACTAGCGCCATACCTTGGGTGAGCGGGCGAATTAATTCACACCCACCATTGATCCCAAGCATATCTAGGGCATCTGAAATACAGGATGTAGGTAATTTTCTTAATTGTTCAAAAAAATCAACTTTATTTTCCATGTCAAATCTCCCCTTTGTTCTTCCTTTTTTGTTATACCTCTACTTTCCCAATTTGCGTCACAAATCCACCTAGCTTAATAACATCCCCTACTTCCACAAAAATTTTACTTTCCTGTCCCAAGTTATACCCCTGCTCTACAATAAGAGTTGAATGAAAATATCCCGCCTGGACTAGTACACCAGCCAAAGCACCCGCTGCTACCCCGGTAGCTGCGTCTTCCTTGACTCCAAACAAAGGATTAAAGCTTCGAGCGTGAAGCGATGAATCACTATGTTGTGTTTCAAAGGTATAAACATAAACCCCGTTCACTTTCATCTTTGAACTCCACTCACTTATCGCTTCGAAATCAGGGGTGATAGACTGGACGGTCACCAGTTTTTTTATAGGGACAAACAATTTAGGGCTCCCAATCGAAGCAATACAAAAAGGTAAGTCCTTGTGTATCAAATCTTCATTAATTCCTAAAAAACTTAATACCTCTTTTTGATCAAATGAGCAATCGATAATTGATACCCCTGTAGTTTCAAAGTGGATGGTCCCCTTTGAATTTCGCGAAATAGTAACCACCGAGGCTTGAGTTTCCACTTTTATCTGTTGGTGGCCTGTGACCTTCATGTAGTAATCAGCTGCTGCTAAAATCCCATGCCCACAAAAGGGTAATTCAGAAGAAATAGAAAAAAAACGGAACCTAGCATCAGCCAAGTGAGAGGGTAACACAAACACTGTTATTACTGTGTTTATTTGAGTCGCCAATGATTGCATTTCTTTTTCAGATAATTCTTCTGCCAAAATTACGGCTGCTGAATTCCCATGTTTAGGGTCTTGAGTAAATACCTTAAATAGTTGACTTTCCATTTCGATCCCCTTCGGCCAACGATAGAATTACCTGTTTGCTTCCATTTTGAAAAATATTCACTTTAAATTCATCACTAATTTTGGAGCCAAATCCTTGGAACTTTCCACCAAACATAAAAAGATCCGTACTAAATTTTTTCTTACTAAATGACCGACAATCGTCAACTGGCACCTCGATTTCCGGTGCCGGTATAAATTCCTGCAAAATGAATGGCTTGTTCCAACATTCCTCTAAAATTTCTTTCCAACGGTCTGAGGGTGTAGAGCAACCAATTAATACACCTTCACCCCGAATATCATAAGCTGTTTTGATAACAAATCTTTCTTGCTCTTCCAAGGCTAACTGTTTCAATTCAATTTGTTTACCCCTGTACTCTACAGATCCATCCTCCAATTTTCGGGCCCAAGGGATATGTTTCGAGATTACGTTCCGTTCTTCTTCCGTGAAGTAATGACTAAAGGAAGGAGTTGAAAGATAAGCCATACATAGTTTACTTTCAGTAATAAAACGTGCTTGAAATGAATTCACCTGACAAATTGCTTGATCCTTACATGCATTTAAATAATTCTTTATTCTTTCTGCTTCATCGAGCAGTGGAATAAAGTCGGCTGTATTAATCTTATTCCAGACAAGATCTACCGCTAAATCACCCGAGTATAGCTTACCCCTTCTATACTGTAGATCCCGCGGGTCTGCAATTATTGCCTCTATGCCTAATAAAGCAAACTGTTTTACCATTTCTCCAACTTCTTTACTTTCCTTCCCTCTTACTTGCAAGATTGCAACGGATGGCATTTCTGATCCGGGTCTAAACTCTTGGTAGGTATCGAGTAATTGCCGAATAAATGCATCCGTGGTATCAATTCCTTCTTTTCTTAACGGTGGAAGTTTCCGCAAATAAGCATCTAAGACAGAAATCCGCTTCATTACTTCTAATATTCGACCTGTAAAAATTACTCCGGCTGGGCAATCCGTGTTATTTTCTAAAATTTTAAACACATCTTTACCTGGAACTAAATAAGTATCAAAGCGCGAGATTTGAATTTTTCGTTTGTAACCCGGATCAATTTTAACAAGCTCTTGAGCCTGCTCACCTAGCATAAAAAATTCACGAGTGCGTTGATCATTAGCGTATAGTTCGATCACCTTTTCAAGAATATCAATCATTTTTTCTGCTTCTTTTTGAATTTCATTACGGACCTCGACAGGAAGAATACTAATTCGAGGGTACAAAGGAAATGGCTTATTCCGAAACACAAACCCCTCAGAATCACATCTATCTACAACGGATGCAATTTCTTGAGGCAAGTTATGACGATTATTTTCAATAGTTTGTTTATATTGTTCTTCAAAAAGTAAATCTATCATAGAAATCATCCTTTTGAGTTATAAATTGGGAATAATAAATGACTGTATTTTGGCTTTTTTCCATACACTACATCAAAGTAAAAGTTCTTTAATCGTTGAGTAATAATTCCATCTTTACCGTCTCCAATCAAATAATGGTCAATTGAGCGAATCGGCAATATTTCGGCACCTGTCCCGCAAAGAAAAGCCTCATCCGCTAAGTAACATTCAGAACGATCAATTTGGCGTTCTATAATTGGAATATTCAATTCACGGGCCACCTCAATCAAGAAACGACGAGTAATACTTTCAAGAATACCATCTGTAACAACAGGTGTAGTAAGTACTCCGTTCTTTACGAGAAAGACTGCAGCTGTTGGAGCTTCTGCTACTTTGCCATTTTGGTTTAATAATATAGTGTTGTCATATCCGTCGGTTTTAGCCAGGAGTAAAGCGAGTCTTCCGTTTTGATAATTAGCCACACACTTGATACGTGGAGGCATCATGTTATCCGAAAGGCGAGTCCAAGAGCTAATTGAAACCTTAATTCCTGTTTGGATTGGTTTACGCCCCTGTGGGAAAGCCGCGATATTTAGTAGGACAGGACCTCGGGTGTCAAGAGGACCATCTGCCTCAATTGAAGCAGCGACCCGAATGTAACAATCTTGTTTTAATTGATTCGCTTTTACAATCTCTTCAACTTGAAAAATAAGTTTATCTACTGAATAATCATGCTCCATTCCCATTAAATTCATAGAATCAAGCAAACGTTTTAAATGTTGCTCTAAAGCAAATAAGTACAATTCCTTTTGTTCTTCATTCCAATAGCCACGAATTCCTTCAAATACTGAAGCCCCATATTTCATCGCTACAGAAGATACATGGATTTTCGCTTCTTCGTAGGGGGTAATTCGTCCATTCAACGATATATACGTTTCTTTCATATTATTTCATCTCCCAACGGTGGAAACTGTGAAAAATAGAACTCATTCTTCAAATAGCAAATAACGATAAAACTGGTTTTCACAAGGATAACCTTTCGCTGCATACATAACCCCTTTTTTAGGGTAAAGAATAACAGAGGCAACCGTTTCCCCTCGGCTATAATCCCCTTGACCATGAGCACAGATACTTCTGGGATAATTAGTATGGTCTTTTAGCAATTCTTGTATTTGTTGAAGGGAAGGCTTATTATCATAATGTGCTGCTAAACTATGCATGCGTTCAAGCCGTAGGAAAGTCGATGTGCTTGGTGAAATCTGATCAATTTGACGAAATTCATTATTGAGATAATGATTTGTATGAACAATTAGTTGTTGTTCAATGAACCGCTCATCTTCTACTGTCATTTCGATATCTAGAACACGATGACCATCTGAGAGTAACAAATTACGTGATGAGGTACGACGAATCCTGCGAATCTCTCTTAAACAATCTTTTAAATTACGTTGATGTAAGAGATGACGAATTAATAGATAAGGAGGGACACCTTCTCGCCAACCTGGTGCTAACACCATATTTAAGCCAATTCCTATCCCATAACTATTCACTCCAAGATAACCCAATAGTCCGATATGGGTATACATCATGATACTAGGTTCACCTGGTACCGAGCTTTTGATTTTTAGGATAATACCAAGTTCAGTCAGGTTTCCTGGTAAATCAACATTCTGAGCGATAATAGCACCCTCCTCTTGATCTACATATCCCAGAGCGCTACATTCTAAGCCCCGAGAGATTAATTCACGCCTTACCTGCAGTAACATTGCCTCTCGATATGTAATCTGGGCTCCCTCAGCTAACCCACGGATTTCCTCTGCTATATCTGGGACGTCACGTTCAATAAACGAAATATAACCATCAACCATTGATAGGGCCTGTTCTAATGAAATTTTATCCTTCCGGACAATGTTAATCCTTGCCACATTGTCTGCTAGAAAAGAACGGATTTGTTCCCCAAAAACTTGTCCATGTTGGTATCCTCTTTCATAAGGAGAACCTGAAACTGTCACTACCTGAAAATACTTACTCATAAGGATCGCTCCTCTAAAGTTGGAGCCAAAATTTTATCTAGAGACTTTATGTCAGCAACAACAGCTTTAATTTCCTCAAAAACCGGCTTTATGGGCTTTCTTTTACTTAGATTCAGTGTAAGCTGTTGCCAAGATACATCTTGAGTAGCAGCTTCATGCATTACCGGATTGATAAAATCATTTGAGAAGTTCGCCATACCAAACATCAGATCACGAGTAGTTAGATACATAGGACGATGCATCACATTATTTTCCAAATATTCTGCTGTTTTTAGGATACTTACCAAATCGTAATTATGTTTAATGTTCATCCGTTCTAAGTAAGAGACATAAACCTCTGTGGGTAAGTTACCGGCCCCTTTTCCCAGTCCGCGCAAAGAGGCATCAATAATATCGATACCACTTTCGATCGCCGCCAATGTGTTTGTTAATCCTAATGACAAGTTATGATGGGCATGGAATCCTACTGGGATCTGGAGAACTTTTTTAAAGATTTCAGCATACTCTTTAACTTGATCTGGAACCATATGGCCATTCGAATCAGCAAAATACACCCAATCAGCTCCTGCAGCTTCAGCTTGCAGCATCCATTCTCGAATCTGTAATGGGGATAAATAGGTCACCCTGACAAAATTTGCACTGACAAATAAACCTTGCTGTTTAGCCGATCTAATAACCGAAAGTCCGTTTTGCAAGTTATCCGAGCGAATACAAATCCGAACCACATTAATATTGAATTCCTTAAGTTCTAAAAGGTCTTGTTCTGAAATATTGTGTGGGTGGAGCATAACCACAATCTTTGCACCAGGCACATGGGTGCGTATCGCGTGTATATAATCACGGTTTACTCTTGCTGATAACCCCAATTTTGTTGGTCCTTCTTCCGGGCCATTTCTATATCCGATCTCTATATAGTCGATACCCGCTTGATGTAAAGAATCAACTATGTCAATTGCTACTTGCTGTTCGAATTGAAACGAATTTGTATACCCACCATCTCTCAATGTCACATCTAATAACTTAACCATTAATAATGTCCTCCACATTATTTATAGGCCCTAGCATCAACACTTTGAAAAATGCGGATTCCATTTCCGTGGAAGCCGAGTAAACAACCACAATTAATGAAAGAATCCGCATTGAGTGAATTTTTTCTTTTTTGTTTTCTAGATAGTTGCTATTCCCTTTTGAACAGCTTGTTCGTTCGTTACCCGAAGAATAGCGCTAAAGTGTTTCATACGTACGTCAATCGATTTATACAATGCATTAATTACCTTTTGTTGTAATTCCTCTGTTGTCGCATATTTACGTATTAGTTCGTATCCAATTTCAGCATGATCTTCCTCTATCTCCATTTGATCGCTGCTATGGATATTAAAGTAAGATCTACCCGCTTCGTTAACGTTATAGAAATAGTTCATCGCATGGTTCATTGTACGACCTTCCCATTCCACTGGTGGTTGACCCTCCATATAAATGATTAAGGCCGAAACAGCTTCCAAGAAATGATGATTAGGTCCACACACAGTGTTGTTCCAATCAATTACGGCTTGACTCTCTGGAAGGATTTCTAAATTATTAATCTCATCCCAGGTCAATCCAAACTGTTCACCAAATTTCACGAACAAGTCAAGATGGCGCTCGGTTCCAGAAATCTTACCTGTTTCTTCTTCATAAATGTTTTCTGCAAGATGAATACGAGCTTCAACATCTGGGCATTTGGAATGGATCGCGGAAATATTACGAGTCCAAAAACTCTTAATATGATAACGGTGTAAAACAAAATTTTTGAGCAAAAGAGGTGTCGCTTCACCTTTCATAATTGTTTGGTATAACGGATGAGTGATCTTACGGTTTTCATACACAATGTCTTTCAACTTTTGAATTAATGCTTCTGGTGACAACAACATTCTTATCAATCTCCTTTTTATGAAAAAATTTTTTATGTGAATCAATTTCATAATTACGCATTAAAAACTGCGTTTTTACAGGGATTATCGAGCTTTTAACACATGTTTGTAAGTAAAACTTGGGGAGGTGCTACTTTTTTAAGCTCCTGAAACCCTTGGGGCTCTAAGGCTCCGAGTTATGAAATTGATTCATGTAACTCTTCAATAGTATTAAGTACTATCAGAAGAAGTAACATTTTTTTGTAGAACTCTCTCTATCAAATCTGCGACTAGTAAAACAGTTTCATCACGTGGATATGTAATCGCAGGCGTGGTATTTACTTCGATAACCAGATAGTTTCCTTGTTCATCTTCCACAATATCAACGCCTGCTACTGAAGCATTAAATACTCTACTGCACTTTTCAGCAAGTTCAGATAAGTCAGATTCTAATGGGCATTCTTCCCAATTGCCTCCCACCGACAAGTTTGTTAAGAATGTCCCCTTATCCGAGTATCGATAAAATGCATACTCTGCTTTGTAGTCAATAACACGAACTCGGATATCGCGACCTGGTTTATTTATATGAGCTTGTACATATAAAGGTTTATTTCCCTGCATATAAAAAGGAGCAATATTACGCAAGGCGTTCTCATCATCAACACGTATTACCATTTGTCCTTTAGCACCAATAATCGGCTTCAATACTAAAGGGAAATGTAGCTGATTGATTACTTCATCCAGTTGATCCATATTCCCCACTAGAAAAGTTGGGATATGTGGAATGTTGTGATGGTTTAGCAGTATTGAATTGAGAAACTTGTTTTGGCCTATAGTCAATACATCGGTGTCGTTAATCACAGGAATACCGGCTATTTCAAACGCTTTTAGTAACCACATACCATATTCCCGTTGCTGAAGAGATACCCAGCCCAAAACACAGGAGATTCGTAAAGGTTCATTTCGGTAAAGAAACTGATTCTCTCCGCCACAGGAACGAACTAAAATATCCTGAGGAGTAGATACGATAACTTCGTATCCACGTTTTTTCAGTTCCCGATTCAGTTCTATTACATCACTAGTTTCTTCTCGGCAAAGAATTAGAACTGCCATAGCTCAATCCTCCTTTCAAGGCAAAAACGAAAAAGTATCTTTTCCAATTCATCCGTGTATAAATATCGGCCCAATAGCGGCACCATTGTGTAAATTAATTACAGAACCTCCCCCTATTGGCTTCGCCCGCAGGATACCACCAGCAAATCTTTTGTCAAATAAATAGGCTCCCCAAAGAAGTTGTACTTCTTGAGAGATTATTTCTCCCTCAGGTGTTGAACAGTACACTTCACTAGTTGAGGGTGTCACTTTTTCCTGAATGATATATTTCTCTTTTCTTTTAAGTAGTGAATATAGAGTGTTCCTCCAATCCTCTTCTCGATGTTCCCATCCACAAAGAACCCCTATTCCACCATATCCATCTGCTGGCTTAATAACTAGAGATCTTTGATTGTGCAATGCAAAAGATATTAGCTTTTCTTCAAACAACCGCGTCCAAGGAATGTATCGATGTATTATGTATAGCTCTTCATTTGAAAAATAGGGTTCATACTGAGGGTCTGACATCATAGCAAAGAGAATTTTATTCCCTAGTATTTTGTATTCTAGCCCCATTGGCATTTGAACCCGCTTTGCCCTTAATGCCTCGAAAATGTGCCAATATTCCTCGGGCGCTGCTTCCACATCGCCCAAGTCAAATAATCGGTATACTACATCTATCTTCCGACCATTAAAATATAGACCATCAGTTCCTTCCTCTAAATCACGTTGCGAACAAACAAACGACTGAATACCGGTATGGTCCTGTAGTTCTTTTGCCATTAACTGCAATGTATGAGAATAACTACTTAAAACCTTTTCACTTTCAACCATAGCAAGAGTAAGTGAATTACTATTTATCTGCAACATGCCACGAATCGTATTAACCCAAAATATCAATGGATCAAAATATTTCAAATCATTTGATTTTATCAACTCATTATAAAACGGTGTTTCCTGCATCAAACGATTTAACCAAGCCATCGTCATGCCACCAACATTACTACCTAAATTCAATTCAAGTAGCTTCCAACCATCTGGCGTTTGATATAAATCTCCACGTGACAACACTTTATCTTCAAAGCGAATAGTACCATCCAGAATTTTTCGAATTTCTTTAGGCTGATAACCTAAAAATCTCCCCATCTGCTCCAGATCCCCACCAAAGATACGATCTGGAATTGTTAAGATAATCTCTAATAATTTTTTTAATACATATTCCAATTCAATTCGATTCTCTTCTTTAAGAACTGGAGGAGTAGTAATTATCCGAGTAGTCGATTTAACAACTTGCATATCTTTAGCTTTTCTTAGAAACGAACGTATATCAGAAATACTTTGTTCTTTATTTTTTTGAAATTCATTAGTGAATAAATTGGTCTCTGGCATTGTTTCACCAATCTTTCTCAGAGAATTCTAGATAGAAAATTCTATTAAAAATAGAAAAATATATAAATTCCAAAATTAGTATAATATTCCAAGGTAAAAAATGCAATAAATAATTTGTTAATAAATGACTAGACTTGCCCAAAATTTGATACAAAATTTACCATATAGAAAGAACCGAAGGTTCTCCTAGGCAGCTTGTAACTGATTTTTTATCAAATCCAGCTGCGTTCCTGCCTTTGCTTCATAGTAAACAAATTCGATCCAACTCTCTGTCTTTTTGTTTTGCCAACTTCGTAGTCCTGTTAAGATATCACCGTGTCCTGTTGCACTGCAGAACATGGCTGTAAAAGAAAGCAATGTCCAAAACCGCTTAATTGCAACGGTACTACGTATTTGATAACCGTTAAAGGAAAAGTTGCTTTTCATGGTACGAAAATAAGTCTCAATCGCCCAACGTTTACTGTAGTACGTTAGAATTTGCTCATTAGATAAGGAAACGTCTGTACTTAAGAATGCCCGCATAGTTTGGAGAGTCATTGGCTGGGTCGCATCCCAACACAGTAGTACCACAGCATTTTCAATGAAATTTAGCTTGCCTTCATAACGATAGACGTGATAAGAAGCGTGACCGACGGTCACAAGGTCGGTATCTTCTTTATGGATGTGCGAGGCAAATTCCTTTATTGACTGCCGAATACCATATGGATAAATAATACGATTGGTTTTTATACCGCTAATGACGTGAAATCCAGATAAAGCGCAGGTTTCGAGTACAGATTGAGCAGGATACCATGTATCCATAAGAACATAAGTAGAAAAAGAACTTTTTGGCACCATAGAAAGCAGTTCACATGCAATATCAATTTTGCTGTTTTGCTCTGATTCGTATCGGCTAAACGCATAAGGGAATGCTTTTTCACCACATCGAATGAATTCCTGAACTACTGCATGCCCCCATACTGACTTACCTTCGGTATGGGAATAGTGAAAATCTGTTCCTTGCATAGGGGACAATGCCTGTGACGAGGGCTTTGTCTTTCTACAGACCGTATCATCGATAATAACGAAAATCGGCTCTTGTGTATGTTTCGCTTCCCTCTTGATGCTCTCCCATGATTGTTGCTGAATTATACGCATCAAATGCTGCTCATTCCACTTCCCATGAGTAAGAAAATGGCTCAGTGTCCGTCGGTCTTGTGAATGGCAGCTTTCACGATGGATATCGGTTAACGTTCCAGAAAAACCTCTGGTCATCACACCATCGAGAAAATGAACCATATGGTTCATTACCGGCTTAGAAAAATAAAGTGGGAAACGCCAGGTACGTAAAATATTGTTGATTTCCTGTTGATGTGCTACCCTATACGTAAGAGGCATATAGTCTTCTCCTTTGCGTAAAAGTGGTTGGTGGTACTTCTATTTTTACACAGGGTGAAGAGATATGTCTCTTTTCTATTCAATTGTAAATTTGTGTAAGTGTTTTTGGGCAACTACAGTTATTAAATTATTATGCACAACATAAAAAGATATAACATTTGGGATTTGCCAGCAAAGTCAATAAGAATTGTATAAAATGGAGCGCAAAAGAAGGTAGCCATATATTTTATTAGGAGGATAATATATGCTTAATTTAAGTTTTAAATATCTGCTAGATGACAAAGAGAAAAAGGTGCTAAAGAAAATTTCAATACCAGAAGGCGCTGAATTTCTTAATATGGTGTTTTATCTCCGCGATATATTTGTCATTACGGTATATATTCCCGAAAACTAAAGCAGCAGCAATGTCCTTTAAACTTAAAGTTCCACTGCTCTCTTTCCACATTTCAAATGCTTTTCTGCGATTCGGATTTCTTTCTCGTCCCACTACATTCCACCCACCTCCATAATCTGGTTTGAGTTGAGTTTGTTTTTATACGTCATCTCGCTGGAGATCTAAGTCGATTTCAATCAGCTTCTTCAAATCATCCACCGTTTTAATTTCAATCCGGCCTTCCTGAAAGTCTTTCACCCAGCGTGCAATGCCAGCATGAATGATTTTTCGATACTTTGACTTCGACTCCATAATGTTTTCCATCGTCTCTATTTCGTGCTGCAGCAGTACATTTTCCTTATTACCAAAACAAGAATATTCGTTCGTATTTTTCATTGAACATACCCCCGAGTTCCATGTAAAATGGAAACAGGATAGCAGCTTTCCCTTCCGTGGCCACGGTGTTCTGCTATCCTTCGTCGGGGGTACCCGGCAGCTTGTCAGGAGGGCGTTCGCAGCGTCCTCCTTTTGCTTTTTCTACGGTTATGCCACTTCATCAATACGAGAAACAAGAACAGGCTCAATACCAGTTGCTTCATAGAATCGCTGCTTAATCACATCACAAAATACCGGGTCCAATTCAAGCTCCGACATTCACGTCCCATCTGTTCACACGTCATCAGCGTTGAACCGCTGCCACCAAAGAAATCAACAACAATATCCCCTTTCTTGCTGCTGTTGCCAATCGGAATCGCCAGCAAATCCAATGGTTTCTGTGTCGGATGGACATATTTCGTCACATCGCCACGCGATACTTCCCATACGGTTTCTGGTTGTGGAATTTCGACAGGCAATCCTGCTTTCCACACTGTCGTCTGCTTTCGATCGCCATACCATGCCGGCGCTTTCCCTTTGATGTGTGCATAAAACACTGGCTCATGCTTATACCGGTACTGCGCTCAGCCAAACGTCGGCGCGTTCTTCACCCAAATGCACTGTGAACGGGTCACGATTCCAGCGGCATTCATCGCATTCTCAAACTCTCGCTGATAAGAAGATGGGTGAAAAATGTAAATCGCCGCGTTCGGTTTCATGATCGCGGCGTAGTTTGCAAATATCTGATTTAAGAACACAACAAAATCCTCATCGGACATGTTGTCATTTAAAATAGAATCACGACTGTCTGCAGCCAGACGTTCTGAATCACTTTCCACAGCTACGTTATACGGCGGGTCTGTAACTACCAGATTTGCTTTTTTACCCTGCATAAGACGCTGTACATCTTCTAAGCGTGCAGCATCACCACAGACAAGCAAATGCCTGCCCAAGCGCCATATATCCCCATGCCTTGTTTCCGGCTCTTTGATAGCATCGAGCGCAACCTGCACGTCATATTCATCATCGACGACGGGCTCATCCGGCTCTGTGTCAGCAGGTAAAGCAGAGAGAAGGTCTTCCAGTTCCTCACCATCAAAGCCGGTCAGCTCGATACTACTTTCACTCTCAGCCAACTCCTGGAGCAAGATAGCCAGCTTCTCTTCATCCCATCGTCCACTAATTTTATTCAGTGCGATGTTCAGCGCCTTCTCGCGTACTTCGTCCAGGTTAACCACGGATACTTCGATTTCCGTATGGCCTTGTTCCAGTAAAATTTTTAATCGCTGGTGGCCGCCTACAAGATTCCCGGTACGTTCGTTCCAAACAAGCGGCTCGACATATCCAAACTCCGCAATGGAACGCTTTAGCTTCTCGTATTCCGGATCTCCGGGCCGTAAATCCACACGCAGGTTGTACGGCGCTGAATTGATGTTGCTGACAGGTACCTTTCGTATTTCCATTTCTATCACCCACCTCCGTTTTAGGGTAAAGAAAAAGCCGCTCGATGAGCGACTTAACGGCTTAATTTGTAAAGTACGTATTGATTTAACGATATTCCTTCTTTTGCTGCCATTTGTGCTAACTGCCGATGTAAACTTTTAGGAACACGCACGACGAATTTTCCACTGTAATCATCATCGGTTATCGGTTCTGGAATTGGGTCGCCAAACTCTAATTTAGTCTCAAACCAACCTTCCATTGCTTCCCGAATGTTTTTATGTGCTTCTTCTACCGTTTGCCCATCACTTTGACAACCATCCAATTCAAGCACAGTCGCATAATAATACTGACCGCTTTCATCATTTATATGTTGAATCTGAATGGTATAGGGTAAGCTCATGTAATAAGAAACGTCTTTATTTGCCATTTATTCTTTACAAGGATAGAATATATTTTGAAGGAAGGGGAGCCGTCACTCCCCCATCCTTTTTAGTACGTTTTTTACGTACACCGCCTTAACGGGATTTTGCTTTGGGATTGTGATTACATCGCCTGCTTGATTTCGGAAATGATGGTGAGACCCTTTGCTTCTCACTTGTATGTATCCGTAATATTCAAGCACGATGGCAATTTCCTCGAACCGTATTCCGTTAGGGCGGTTTTTCATTTTTTCGAGGATTTTATCTATCCTTGCCATGTTTCACCTCCTGATATTATAGTATCATATTTAGTATCATATATCAAGAGAATTTTGTTAAGTTTTCCATATTCAGCAAAATAAAAAGTTACTTTTGGTCTTCACTACATAATAAAAGGATAAATCGCCAAACGGATATTTCTCACCGAACTTCTTTCTAGTTAGAAATTTCTTAACTCCGGCTTTTCTTTTAATTTCTGAGAGAACTGCTCTTTTTCCTGAATACAGTGCTCCAATATTCCTTTTAAGAAAGCAAGTTGTGTTTTTCTTGCATAATAGATTTTAAACACCCAAAATATTATTGTAAAAGAAGGACTATTTTCCTGCAATTGTAACGCAAAGTTTTAACGTTACAAGCCAACCAATGAAGCGGCATTAGATGAAGCGTTACATGTGCGCTTGCGTTTCACTGGCTCGGTTGTAACGTTACGCAAAAGAAAAAGCCACTTCTCAATTGGAGCGGCTATCCTAGTTTATAAAGTGGGCATTGTCGGACGTTTTTAGCATTTACTAACAGATTTTTTTCCTGTTAGTGCCCTTTCAAACATATCGATAATCTCCAGAAATCTCTCCGCTTCACGGAATACGTGATCAGCCAGTAACGGGTGAATAATACTTTTAATACGGCATGCCTCAATTAAATCACGAGCCGTCTTTTTAAAATCACGAAGTGATTTTACAGATACTCTGTTTTGGTCAAGAAACTGACTAAGAAGAGGGGACGTTTGTGATTGTGGACGCATAGAATCCAAATCAATTGCTTGAAATAATAATTGATCAAAATCATGACTGAATTCCTGAGCCTGCTCTACGAGTTTTCGTTCTGACGGGTCCAGAAGATGACCAATAAATTTCGCATGATCGGCCATAATACGCAAGAAAAATACGTTTTCATCGATAATGGCATCGGGTATTGGCTCCAATTGACCTTGATTTAACTCTGACAACCTATTTCTAAAGTAATTTGCTTCTCTACTTATATGATCAATAAGTAAAGGAAATAAATTAGCTCCAGGCAACTTGCAATGTAAAATAAGACCAAGAAGTTTTCTTTTATAAGCCCAAATATGGGAGACAGCATTATAAACCTCTGCATTAAATTGCGCAATCTGTCGAGGATCGGTATTCAAAGTAAAAGCGTGTGATTGGCTCTCAATTTGTTCGAAGATACGAAAAAATTGTTGTGCTTCATTTATAAGCTGAGTATCTTCACATCGAAGGCCCAATGTAATAAACAACGAGTGTTCTTTCATAATACGGGACCAGAAACGAACCTCATCTAACGAGCGAGCAACAAATCCATTGGACATGAACAAGCCTCCTAAAATAAACTTTCAGAATAAGATATGCATAAATGTTCCAATGGGTAACAACCTACATTTATTTGTTAAATAGACATAAACCAAGTTATCGAACTTAAAAAAGGCGTTCTCATGAAGAGAGCACCTATTCCTTTCTTTTGCTCATCATAGATAATCCAAGCTAGATTTTTTATGACCTCATGCTTTAATTTCCGCGCTCTTGTGTACGGTACACCCTCTTCACCTTACGTTCGTGTCACTTCGTGTGTCTCTCTTTTTTTATGCAACCAAAAAAGGACCGCTCCCCTCGGAACGGCCCCTTCGCTTATCTTCTGACACTATCATCATACTACCCCTATCTCAAAACGGCGCACCAATATCTGGCCAAAATTACGCCATCTTCACGCCAAACTTTTTTACAAATAAAAAGCATTAATAACACTTTATGACTTATTTCTCTTTGCGTATTGATTATCCATCCATACAGCCCATTTCCAAATAAGAACTGCAACAATTATTAATACTGTTCCACCAATACTTGGTGATACAGTTTGACGCGATAATAAAAAAACGATCCTCAAGCCTTAGCACGTACATTAAAGCAGCATGCAGACGAACATAAAGCCGTTCCTCTTCAGAGAACGACTACTTTAATCGTTAGGCATTCAACCTTATTTTTTTAATCGATAAGGAACAGTCGTTATCTTAACGTCTTGTCGTGCAAATAAATAAGCACGTAGCAATAAACTCGTCTGGTTATGCAGCAAATTATGCCACCAACGCTTCGTAATAAATTGTGGAATCATAACCGTTACATGATCGGTGGCTGAAGTTTTCCATTCCACCGTATCAATAAATTTAGATAAGGGGCGTACAATACTGCGATAGCGGGAACGCAAGGTAATAAGACGTACACCCGGATTCCACTCTTCCCACTTCTCCTCCATTTTTTTAATTTCTTCTTCATCAAATCCAACATAAACGGCTACGATATCATCTGACAGTGATTGAGCGTAGCTGATGGTATTTCGAACAACCTGCGTAATACCCGCTACAGGAATCACAATCACGCTTCCCTTTTTCTCCGGCTTATCTGTAGAAAGATCAATGCGTAATTGTTCCGCAAGGTCGCGATAATGCTGGTTTACTTTCTTAAAAGCAAAGATAACAGCAGGAAGGAACAAGAAAATCATCCATACTTGCGAGAATTTTGTAATCAAGAAAATAAGGGTAATTGTAAGCGTAGTCAGCATCCCAACCGTATTAATAACAAAAGGGAGAAGCCATCCCGCTGGCTTTTTCGTAATCCATCGTTTCATCATCCCTGTTTGAGATAAGGTAAAGGGAACGAACACCCCTATCGCGTAAAGAGGGATTAGATTTTCTGTATCTCCTTCAGAAACAATAATCAAGAGTGCTGAAAAGATACCTAAGAAAATGATTCCATTTGAAAAACCAAGACGATCTCCTCGAACCATAAACATATTCGGTAAAAATCTGTCTTTTGATAGCATAAATGCAAGTAATGGAAATGCTGCGAATGCAGTGTTTGCAGCGAGGAATAAAATCAGTGATGTTACAGCCTGAATAAAGTAATAAATAATTCCTCGTCCAAATACGGCTGATGCGATCTGGGATACGACTGTTTCATCTGCTTTAGGAGCAATGCCGTATACATAAGCCAGAAGGCTAATACTAATGAACATAATGCCAAGGATAACTCCCATTATGATCAGAGTTATTGCCGCATTTCTAGGGGCTGAGTCTCTAAAATTAGGAATCGCATTTGATACCGCTTCTACCCCTGTTAAAGCAGAACAGCCTGAACTAAACGCTTTTAACAGCAGGAATAAGGTAATCCCTGGAACGGCTACTCCATAAGCGGGAGCCTGAGCATGCACATTCCCTGTCATCCATTGATACCCACCACCGATAATTAGAAGAAAAACAGCGAAAACAAACAAATAAACGGGATACATTAGTATGGTTGCAGATTCTGTAATCCCGCGTAAATTTAAAATCGTTAACGTTAAAATCATTAATAGCGCAATCATAACACGATGCTCATGAAATGTTGGAAAAGCTGATGTAATAGCATCTGTACCAGCTGAGGAGCTCACTGCTACGGTTAAGATGTAATCTACCAGCAAAGATCCACCAGCAACTAGGCCAACGGAAGTGCCCAAGTTGTCTTTAGCTACAATATACGCACCACCGCCTGTTGGATAAGCATAAATGGTTTGGCGATAAGACAAAATTAGTACTGTTAACAGACCAAGAACAGCAAATGAAATCGGGATGGAATACCATAACGCTGCTGCACCAACGGTAATTAACACTAAAAGAATTTGTTCTGTTCCGTATGCAACAGAAGATAAAGCATCGGAAGAAAGAACAGCCAGCGCTTTTAATTTACTTAATTTTTCTTCTGTAAGTTCATCTGTCTTCATCGGTCGTCCAATTAAAAATCGTTTTAATTTGGTTACCATGCTTTTTCTCCTTCTAATACTTTTTTATATTCTTTCCCGCTCAGCATAGGAAAAACACAAAAATTACATTTTTCAAGAAATATAATCCTTTTATACTACACCTTTATAAAATAAAGAAAAAGCATGATTATCTGAATAATTATTTTTAACTTTAAATATTCCTGTTTCCATAAACCAAGCTATCGGATATCTTCTAAAAATACAAAAGGCAATTCCTTTTCGGAACCGCCTCTCTCGTTGGTTTTCCATTGTTTAATTTCCTCACTCATGCCGGAACAGGGCCCGGATCTTCAGCCAGCACTTCCAGCTTCAGCATAAATGCCAACTTATAAAACGCCCGAGCCTTCACCCTGGTATACGTCCGTTCGCTCAGTCCTACCTCTCCAGCCACAATATAATCAAAGCTCTCATCTTCCAGATATCGCTTCCGAATAATCTCTTCTTCCTTCTTGGACAACCGACTTACCGCCCATTCTACGCGCTCCGTCAATTGCCGAATCCTTTCTTCCTCGTCCGCATTCCACGTCGCGCACTCAGCCACCTGGTCACTTGTCTTGTTTGTCGCACCGTGATACCAAGCTTCATAAGCAGGCGTCATCCCGATTTCACGGCGAACAAAACCAATTTGGCGATAAATACGTGCCGTCTCCAAAGCTTCCTCTACACGCTTCTGTGTAGCCTTCCAGTCGATTTTAGGCAAAAATGACATTTGCATAGCTACTCCCCCTGCTCTGTGGTAAAATATTCTTACAGTTATCAGAAGCAGGGACCCCTCTCCGGTTGTGGCGACCGGGAGGGGTGTTTGTTTATCTTCAATGCAAAAAGGAATTTTTCTATGCAATTATACATTGAAAAATTTCCTTATTTATGCAACATTTCATGAGAATACACAGATTCAAAGGAATTCGTCTTTTTTGTTACATTGGCATACTATTTGCGTACATGAAAAAGTGCTGACAGGTGCTCTCTTCACCTATCACCTTCTAACCAAGGAAGCAAGACTCCACCATATATCCTCTTGCTTCCTTCTTTTTATAGAGACTCTACTTATTGTTTTTGCCGCCGTATTCACCCAATCTAAATCCAATTGAAAAGCTTTGGCGCTGGCTTAAAGATAGTGTCATTTCAAACGTGTTTCACAAAAATCAATCGGAGATTGAACAGGCGGTTCAGCGATTTTTAGACTTTACACAATCTTGTCCAGAACGAGTACTACGTCGTATTGGTCGTATTGGCTGTTAAACTGTCAATTGGAATGTATATAGAATACAAAAATAGGAAATAAGATACAATATAAAAAATATATCTTGAGGCAACTCCAGCAAACCAAATTAAAAAAAGCTACCTGGTTACTTACTTGGTAGCTTTTCATATACCTACTTCAGATTTTGCATCTCTTCCTGGCAATTTTGACAAATCATTTGTATCAAATTTATTTTTCTTTAACCCATGTTTGGAGAAACTAAACCAATATAAATAATTTATATTAACCTTTTTCAACTTGTTCGATTTTTAGACCGAAAATTTGAGGTGGTTCTATTCCATTCATCTGAAGATATGTTGATAATTGACCACGATGATGCATCTCATGTTCCGCCAATGCCATCATGATCCTCCAGGAGCTTACCTCATGTCCATGTAGGGTTGGAACCTTTTTTGCCAATAGATCATTTCCTAAAGTTAATAAACCCTCCGTTAACCTTGCATGACACACTTCTAGGTAATGAACAATTTCCTCTATCTTTTCCCCTTTACTACTTTCATGGCCTGGATAGATCCATTTTCCATGCTCAAATACATTTAAGAACATGAGTTGAGAGGAACCTAGATGTCGAAGCAAATCTCCCGTTGAAAATTTATCTTCAGCTGGTTTCCATTCTAAGATAGAATTCGGTACAACCTTAACATACTGCATGGTACGCTTTCGTAATCCATCTAAAAACTTTACAAATTCCTCCACATCACGAATCATAAATACCACCCTTTTTTAAAATTTTTGATTACAAGTACATCCATATTTCGTGATTCATGTTGTGAAATCCTTTTTTTAAACGGTTTTGTTAAAGATAACTGCACGTTAGTTCAACAAAAGGGAATAAACTTCCCAAAGCCTACTCCCTTTTCTCATGAAATCATTACAAAAAATTCAACCTGGACGTTATCTTTCGCGATTGAGATACTGCTAATTTTTAGAATATAAAAAGGGGGGACTCCTTGAAATCCACCCCTTTTTATTGCCAAAACACTACAACAGGCTTCGCAAGCATTGTTTTTGCTCCGCAGAAATCTTTCTATTCCTACTCTGGTTTACGATTTACTCATTATTTTTTTCTATCCACTCTTCCACAATTTCATACGTTCCGTCCTTTGTTGCTTTCTGCTTCAGATACTTCATGTCGATCCGCTCTCTATGGGCATAATACAAACGGAATGCCCACTCGCAATCACTTTGGGAACGCCAAAACTTACAAGCACGCAACCGATCACAAATAATATCTTCAATCCCGATTACTTTAACATAGCGTCCATTCCCGATATTGAGCTTTGTAACCCGGCTGTAATCACCGTCTAACCAGTTATCCGGTATCTCTACAATCAACCCAACTTCCTTGTGATACCAGTCCTTTCCCTGTTTTTCAAATCCAAGATCTAATAGTACCTGGTTCGCTTTATCTCGACCGTTCAATACAAAATCAATGTCCTCTGTTAAATAACTATTCCGGGTGTAGAGCTCAACAGAGAATCCACCTACGATGATGGGCTCTACATTCAAAGACTCTAGTATCTCTGTCAAAATTGCCGAGAACAGGAGCATTTTTTCTGTTTTAGGCTTTCCCTTCAATCCATATACTTCTGCCCGATACGATTCAATCGACAAAATAATCCATCTCCCTGTCATTGATATAGCGAACCTTTCCTTCTTCAACAGCTCGCATCCATTTTTCCCGGCAAATTATATCCAAACAACGCTGTTCATCTTTGTCTCGTGGTCGGACCCGTGTCTTACGCCCATTCCCGCGAAATAATTTATAGGCCCGTTCATTTACCTCTTGTTGCTTTTCATCGATTTCTTTAAAGAACTCGTCTATGTTAAATTCACGCATACTCTTCCTCCTACTCTGTTCCTATACCCCCTTGGTTTCATTATACCTTTCTCTCCAAACATTTACCCTCCTGCTACTTCAATGTAACGACGATATCCTCTGCAAAAGAGTACGTCTGAGCCAGCTTCTCCGTAATCGTCTCTTTGATTTCCTCCTCCATATCCTTATGGAACATGCGAGGAATCGGGGCGATCAGCTGCGTCATTTCCTCGGAATAGTTGACTTCAATCCCAACATAACAGAGCTCGTCTTTTTCATCCATGTCGAGGATCACACGGGCCGGTATCACTTCCTGTAACACCTGCTTTTTGTATGTAATGTCCGCATCCAGTTTAAACAGGAAGTCGTTCTCCCTCTCCTCTACTTCTTTTACCTCGAAGCTAAATTTAAATGGCTCGTAGATGAACAGTTCCCCCGGTGACACTTTGAGGAATTCGCACAGTGTATTAAACGTGTCGTACTGAATTCCTTTCGCATTGTGGTTCATCAGGGAGCTGATTGTCGTTCGGGACATCCCCGTTCCACTGGCAATATCGGCGATTTTTAGTCCTCTCTCTGCCATTAAAACAGCTAAATTACACTTTATCATGAATAACACCTCGTATTTAAAATACCATATACACTTCATAATAAACAATATGTTGTTCATTTTGTCATTGACCAAATTTTTATCATTATGTACAATATGAAACAAAAGTAAACAGACTATTGTTTATTAACATGATATTTTGTTTATCGAGGTGATTCAAATGATTCAAAAGAGTACGGTGAAGAATTTCCGTTTGTGCGAAATGGCCACAGTGGGTATCAAATTAAATGGAACGAGTCTACTCTGACCTTGTTATCTGATGACTACATAGAAGAATTTCAAAGGTAGGGCCGTTATAATCATTCCCTACCCTATTACGATTGTGACAGATTAAAAAGCGGCTCCATGTAATTGTGCCAGTCTGCCACATCTCACATGCAGAAAGAGACAAAGCTCTTTTTCCTCATTATTCATCTTACGGATCTTGTATGATAACGGAAAAAGAAGGTGAAGCACAATGAAAGGGCATTTTGTTAAACGTGGAAGCAAATGGACTTTTATTCTTGACATCGGACGAGATGAGAAAACAGGAAAAAGAAAACAAAAGTGGTTTTCAGGCTACAAGACAAAAAAAGAAGCAGAAAAAGCCTGTGCTGAAATGATTGCGCAAATTGAGAATGGAAAATACTTCAAAGAAAGCAAAATTGCTTTTAAAGACTTTATTCAGGAATGGTTAAAAACAGTTGCTAAACCCACTTTACGAGCAACCACTTATACTGGATATAAAAGCGCAATTCAAAGTCGCCTTATCCCTGCGTTTGGAAACAAAAAGTTAATAGATATTAAGCCAGTGCAAGTTATGAAGTTTTATAGTTCTTTATTAGATGAGGGAATTTCAGAAGAATTTGTTTAATATATCCACAGCATTCTCACAAATTCTTTTAATACTGCGGTAAAATGGGGGCTGCTTAAAAATAATATTATGACCAATGTAGATCGCCCGCGCCGCAAGAGAAAAGAAATGCAAGTATGGACACTTGAAGAGGCTATACGTTTTTTAGAAGAAGCTAAGAAAACAAAACCCCATTTTTATATGCTTTATCTCCTTGCTATCTTTACGGGTATGCGAAGAGGAGAAATCTTAGCACTTCGCTGGAAAGATTGTATGCTTGATGAAGGAAAGATTAGCGTTAGCAAAACGCTCTCTTATATAAAAGGACAGGGCATTGTTTAACAGGGCGTTCCAATCGAATCGTTTCTATATCCGAAATGCTGATTGAGGAATTGAAGAGGTATCGCTTGTATCAGCAAAAAATGAAACTTAGGCTTGGAAATGCTTATCAGGATAACGGATATATTATCTCCAAAGAAAACGGCAAACCGATTAATCCTAATTATATCTTTAATCATTTTAAGAAATTGCTTCAAAAAGCAAATGTTCCTCCCATTCGCTTTCATGATTTACGACATACACACGCTACCATTATGCTGAAGCTTGGTGAACATCCTAAAATTGTTTCTGAACGTCTTGGTCATTCGAGTATTCAAATGACATTAAATACTTACAGCCATGTCACACTGGATATGCAGAAAGAAGCGTCCGACCGTTTTGAACAAGCTATAAAACACTACAAGCAATCACTTTAGCACAATAAAGGTTAGCAAAATGTTAGCAATTGAACCTTTCAAGGAATAAGAGAAAAGATTAAAAAAGCAGAAAACCCTTGATAATACTGGATTTTCTGCATCCCCTCTTTTTTATTCACTACAGATATGTTTACATGACTCTTTTAAACATCTTCTCAATGTCATACGTTGAGAAATGAATAATGATCGGTCGGCCATGCGGGCAGGTAAACGGGCTTGTCGTACGGCGAAGGCGCTCAATAAGTGCTTCCATTTCTGCGTGCGTCAGGTAACGGTTGGCTTTGATGGCAGCCTTGCACGACATCGTAATCGCCGCCGCTTCCCTTAGCTTCACTACATCCACCTTTTTCGTCATTAGCACCATTTCCACCATCTCTCGCAGGATGGCTTCTTCTTCGCCGCGCGGCAACCAGCGGGGATGGGAACGAATAATATAACTGTTCGTACCGAACGGCTCCATATGCACACCAACGCGCTCAAACCAGTCGCGATACTCTTCCACCGCCGCCGCTTCTACCGCTGTCAGCTCCAACGTAATTGGAATCAAAAGCTCCTGGCTCTCCACCGCTTCTTCTCGCAACTTATCAAGGAAATACTCGTAAAAAATCCGCTCCTGTGCCGCATGCTGATCAATCATAAACATGCCGTCCGGATTTTGCGCAAGAATATAGGTACCATGCAACTGTCCGAGCGGATACATCTCCGGCACCCGCATACTACCCTCACACGCTTCCTGTGACTCTACTTCCTTGCATTCATGTTTTCCGTACTCGCTTCGATGTGGTTCCGCAAGATTGGACGGAAACACTTGACGCTCCTCTTCCGATAACACATCTGTCGAGGTTCGGTGTTCGGACACATAATCCGCATCTCGGTCCGACTGATATCCATCATAAGACAAACCATCCTGCGAAGAGTATGTTGCCACTTCATCCTCGTCCCGTGCTTTGACCATTTCCCGCTTCCATTCCAGATCACGCTTTTCCGGCTGCTCCGACCACTTGAAGGCGCGTTCCTCTTCCCGGTTCCATGCCTTCTCCCGATCGGAAAAAATATTCCCGCTGTCCATAACCCCAACATGATTTCCGGCTTCCTTCCGTTCATCTTGCGCTGGCACAAATAAGGACCAATCCATCGACGCTTGGTACTCGTTTTTTTTCGGACGCGGCCCAAAGGATGTCGGACGCTGGCGCCCCGGCTCCGGAATAAGACGCTCCCGGCTCCAGACATTCTTCACTTCCTGCTCGACAAATCCGTACAATTCTTGGTCTTTACTGAAACGCACTTCCAGCTTCGCCGGATGTACATTCACATCCACAAGCGTAGGCTCCATTTCAAGCGCAAGTACCGCAATCGGGTAGCGGTTAATCGGCAAGAGCGTATGGTAGCCGCGCAGAATCGCGTTCACAAGCCCCATATTCCGAATATAGCGCCCGTTCACCAATGTAGAAATATACGTTCGGCTGGCACGGGTAATCTCCGGTTTGGCAAGGTAGCCAAACAGCGTAAAATCAAGGGATGCCGCCTCAATTTTGACCATATTGCGGGCGACGTTCATACCGTACACCGCAGCGATCACCTGCAACAAGTCTCCGTTGCCCGATGTGCGCAACAACTGCTTCTGGTTATGCGTCAGTAAAAATGCGATATCCGGATGCGACAGCGCAAGCCGATTCATTACATCAGACACATGGCCGACTTCCGTATGAATTGTCTTCATATATTTCAGGCGGGCCGGCGTGTTGTAAAACAAATCTGACACAATCACTTCCGTACCACGTGGATGGGCAACCGGCTCGTATCCTTCCTCCTTGCCGCCCGCGATGCGAATGCGCGTTCCGCCTGTCCCATCTTTGGGCGTGCTTTTCAGTTCCACGCGGGAGACGGCCGCGATGCTCGGCAGTGCCTCGCCGCGAAATCCAAGCGTTCGAATGCGGGCAAGGTCTCGTTCCCGTTTCAGCTTGCTGGTAGCGTGCCTCTCAAATGCCAAGCGGCAGTCTTCTTTCGCCATGCCGCAGCCGTTATCCACAACCCGGATCGAAGCAAGCCCGCCTTCCTCCAGATGTACCTCAATGCGTGTGCTTCCTGCATCAATCGCGTTTTCTACCAATTCCTTTACAACGGAAGCCGGGCGCTCAACTACCTCACCAGCCGCAATCAGATTAGCTAATTGGGTATCCATGACCTGTATAACCGCCATCGGCATCACTCCCTAAATATAGACTCCTGTTCTCTACGACAATATAAGTGCTGAAATAACCAAAACATATCATTACACTTGTTGCTTTAACTCGAATAAAAAGTTCATCGCCTGCATGGGCGTCATATTCAGCAAATCGGCTTCCCGCAGTTTTTTCAGCACTTTTTCTTCTGCGCGCCCCAGCGTAGCAACGCCGGATTTTTTCTCCGGTTTCGGCTGAACCGGCTCGCTGAACAAAGCGAGTTGCTGCGGCTCTTCGGCCGCCGCAAAAGCCGTCACCGACATATGTTCCTGTTCCGGGCCGGACATCTTGTTCCTGTTCGCCGCTTCTTCCGGCGCAGCTTCCCGCACTACTGCGCCCTCATACTCCTCCAGCAACCGGTTCGCCCGATCAATAATACGCTGCGGCAAACCGGCAATTTGTGCACAGTAAATACCGTAACTTTTATCCGCCGGGCCGCTGACAAGCTTACGCAGGAAAATCACGTTGTTGTCCGTCTCGTTGACCGCCATGTGGAAATTTTTCAGTCTATCCAGCGTCGTCTCCAAATGAGACAGTTCATGATAGTGGGTAGAAACAAGCGTTTTACAGCCAATATCATTATGCAAATATTCGATAACCGCTTGGGCAATGGACATCCCTTCCGATGTTGATGTGCCCCGGCCCAATTCATCAATAATCACAAGGCTACGTTCTGTCGCATTGGTCAGCGTCACTTCAATCTCTTTCATTTCTACCATAAACGTGCTCTGGCCACCCACTAGGTCATCCGCGGCGCCGATGCGGGTAAAAATACGGTCTACCGGCGTAATCTGCGCAAATTCAGCCGGCACAAAACTGCCCATCTGCGCCATAATCACAATTAAAGCAACCTGGCGCATATAGGTGCTCTTCCCGGCCATGTTCGGCCCGGTAATAAGCAGGATTTGCTGATGGGTACCAAGTTCTGTGTCATTCGGCACAAACGGTTCGCCATGCAGCACCGCCTCTACTACTGGATGACGGCCGTCCCGAATCACAAGCGGGCCCTCCGTAAGAATTTCTGGCCTGACATAGCGGTTGTCCTGCGCTACTGTCGCGAGCGACTGCAAGACATCGACCGTGGCCACCTTAAGAGCCAGCGCCTGCAACCGTTTGACTTCGCGCGCTACTTTTTCCCGGATTTCTACAAACAGCTGGTACTCCAGTTCTGATCGCTTTTCCTCCGCCTCAAGAATAAGGGCTTCTTTTTCTTTTAGCTCCGGCGTAATAAAACGCTCCGCGTTGGCAAGCGTTTGCTTGCGCTCGTAACGTCCTTCTGGAAGCAACGAAAGGTTTGCTTTCGTCACTTCGATATAGTAGCCAAACACTTTGTTATAGCCGACTTTAAGCGAACGGATACCTGTCGCCTGACGTTCCTGCTGTTCAAGGGCCGCAATCCATTGCTTGCCTTCACGGCTTGCGGTACGAAGCTTGTCCAAATACTCGTGATATCCTTCTTTAATCAATCCGCCTTCTTTTACAGCAACCGGCGGATCGTCGACAATGCCGCGGTCGATCGTTTCGATCACATCCGGGCATTCATCCAGCCCATCCAGAACTTCCTGCAACGCAGCAGAATCATTTGCCACTTCGCGCAGCGCCTGTTTAAGTGCCGGAATCGCGAGCAGCGATGTTTTCAGTTGCACCAAATCACGCGGACTGGCTGTTCCGTATGCAATGCGCCCCGCAAGCCGTTCTAAGTCGTACACCTCTTTTAAGCATGCGCGCACTTCATCCCGTGCCATCCAGCCGTCCAGAAGCGCCTGCACTGCCGCTTGCCGCTTCTCGATTTCGCTTTTGCTGAGCAGCGGTTTGTCAATCCAACGGCGCAATAAGCGCCCTCCCATTGCCGTCACCGTCTGATCCAGCAACCAGAGAAGCGAACCTTTCTTGGACTTGTCCCTGATTGTTTCCACCAGTTCAAGGTTACGGCGAGTGAACTGGTCAAGCACCATGAACGAAGCCGCTTCATACAGCGTAACTTGATGCAGATGCTCAAGCGAACGTTTCTGTGTCTCGCGCAAATAGGAAAGCAGGCCGCGTGTCGCCGTCAGCATCGCTGGCGTGCTTTCCTTCGTTCCTTTCACTTCACTAAATAACGCTGCAAAGCCTGCACGGACATCTTCCCCATCCTCTGCGACATCCGGCGGCCGCTTCGTCACTACGATCGGATAAAGCACAAGCATTTCTCCCAGCTCGTCGTCCTCTTCCCTTCCCGTCAACAGCACGACTTCTGACGGGCGATACTGCATCATTTCATCAAGCAGAAGCGACCGCGTTCCCACTTCTGTCGTATAAAATTCCCCGGTAGAAATATCGCACGCCGCAAGGGCGTACACACCATCCTTCTGGAAGACAGACACCAGATAGTTGTTTTCTTTATCCTGCAAGAACTTGCCTTCCATTACCGTCCCCGGCGTAATCACGCGTGTCACTTCACGACGCACAACACCTTTGGCCTGCTTCGGGTCTTCCACCTGTTCGCATATGGCGACTTTATACCCTTTTTCAATCAATTGAGCAATATATGTGTCAACCGAATGATACGGAACACCGCACATCGGAATTCGCTCCTCGCCGCCCCCGTCCCGTCCGGTCAACGTAATTTCCAACTCCCGAGAAGCGGTGAGCGCATCCTCAAAAAACAACTCATAAAAATCACCCAGCCTAAAGAACAGAAATGCGTCTTTGTACTGGGCTTTAATCGCGAGGTATTGCTGAATCATCGGAGTATATTTCATCGGTTTCTTCTCTCCTGTGTCTGCTTTTTCTCTTGTTTTATTATAACACACTATGCTCGTACGCTCGACTGGCCGTCAACTCCGGATGAAACGGCGGAAGCTTCCAAACAGGGCGGATGTCAGCAAACTCTTCCCATTCAACACGGGATAGTACAAGCTGCGCGAACGGTTCGAGATACGATTCATATCTTGCGTAGGATTCCAGAAGACGTAAATCGTTCCAGAGAAACGGGAGCAGCGGCGCCAGCGCCTCACGATCGCCGTTGTAAAACGCCCGGTACATCTCCGGATCAAGCAATGGCAATTGGCGCAGTTTCCGATATGACAGCGCAATCACATGACTTAATGCCAGCACGCCGCGCGCCACCTTCGGAGACGTAAGCCAGCTTGGTAGCGTGCGATACTCAAAACCTCCATGAAACTGGAACCGCATATCTCCCAAACACCCATACTTCGGGCGGCGCAATAGCGAACGAGAGCTCTCGATCATAAAAACTGGAAGCGCCAGATACGTGTCCAGCGCGCGCAGCAATTGCGAATTTGGGGGCAGCCCGCCAAAATGCACATGTCCGCCGATCGGATAGCCGGAGAGCGGCATCCCGCCTGCCACCCACTCAATTTGCTCCGAGCCAATTTTACGGATACCTATCATCATAGCGTGATATATATTGCGAAACAGCTCCCTGGCATCCGCCCCCGGCTCAGGCCGGATTTCAGCCAAAGGCAAATGTTTATGAGTAAGATCACTTCTCAACAAGATCCTGTCACACCCGACAACCCCTTCTTTCGGAAGGTAACTGGACGCCATGACCGCTTTTCCCTCGGCGTTCCGCAGTACAAATTCCACATCAGCACCAAGCGTAATATCGACTGCATCACATGCGTATCCCTGACAAAAACGTTCCACACACGCTATAAACTTGCGTGCCAACGTATGTGTCATACGAAAAGTAGGAGCAACATCCAGCACATATATTCTTCCACGCAAATCTACCCCGAAATATACCGCCGCAAAATCGAGGCCAAGTGCATATACACTTTGTACCGCGTATTGCGTAACACGCCGGATTTCCCTGATTTTCTGGTTGACCTCTATCTCCCGATATTTGTCCTCCCCTTCACGAATGCGATGGTTCAGCCAAAGACTACGGCCGGAGGAGCGATACAGGCTCACTATCTCCTGCTGAAACACGATCGCTATGTAACGCCTGATTGTGGCGGAAATATCTTTCTCTTTTGCAGCAGATACATTATGAATATATGGAATGTCTGCCGCCGTAAGCATCGCTCGTTTCGTTTCCGGCTGTGAAGCATTGTGGAGCGCTTCCCGTCCATTTAGCACGACAACGTACGTTTCTAGGCACGACAATCCCGCGTCTTCCCACTGTAATATAATATCTGGGCAAGAGGAAGGTACGACAGAGCCGCTTTTACCCTTCCACTGAACAAGCAAAGCGGCATCAGGCTGCCTATCATTCGGATACAGCAAAAAACAGTCCATGCTATGGCCCCTTTCCCAATAATAATGATTGAAAAAGAAAAAGGGAGGACGTTCCCTCCCACGGTTATAAGCTCCTTATGCGCGGTTTAATCGAGGAATGTATCAGGATCTAAGTCCGTAAAGTCGTCCAGTTCTTCGAATTCATCGATGAATATGTCGTCTTTGTCGTCATCGTCGCACAAATCGCAAACAAAGACGCAAAGCTTAGTCTCACCGATCACCTCTACCGCGTATTCACGCTCAACCGTGACCACGATCCCCCCGCCGGGCTTTACCTTCGCCTCCACACAGTTCGGCTCCTGTGTCACGCGCGCCGTTACCTCCACATCTCCACGGCAATTGTGGTCGTAGTAGGAAAGGGGAACGACATCCACAAACTTCACGGTTTCCTTCAACACGGTTGTTTCTCTGTTAGTACTCTAATTGTATAAATCAAATTTAAACTTTACGTTCATTATCCTCGTCTTATCGTAAATATCGATTCGCTCGATCAATCTATGGAACAGCGCACGCAGTGCCTGGATATCATTAAGATCAATGTTATGACGGTTATCCAGCACTTCATTTAATGTATACACCCTGTTTTCTGCTTTCTCGTTTTCTTCCATCTGTTTACGGGCAGTCTCTATCTGCTGATCCACCGTCTTCATCTGGCTTTTTAATCCTGACAAAACTTCACGAAAGGCTTCTGCATCGAACAAGTCACTGCTCGCAGCGATATTCACCTGCTTTTTCTGTAGCTTCTTTCTCTGCTCTTGCAAGGCCTGCAATTTAGCCTCCAAAGCATTACTTTTCGTTTTGTTCCGTGAACGAAATGACTGCTTTGTGGATTTTTTAAGCTCATTCATAAGTAACTCAAAAATCGTCCTCTCTAAATTCTGAGCCGGAACCGGATCATGTACGCAAACGGTATTTCCGTATTTATGATTCCTTCCGCATTTGTAATAGCGATAATTGTACTTTTCGTTATATGGCTTTGTAGAACGAATCGACACCATCCCTGCTCCGCACTTGGCACAATACAGAATGCCTGACAACGGATACTTGGCCCGGTTTGATGTTTGTCCTACCCTGGCCTGCCGCTCTTTCATAATTTCTTGCGCTTTTAAAAATGTAGTGCGATCAATAATCGCAGGATGCGCATCTTTCGCAATAACAGGATTTCCGGTTTCAACATATTTTCGATTCTTTTTCACAAGATTCTGATTTGAATCATATACCCGCTCCAGCTTTGCCCGTTTTGTTCCATATACGACATCACCGGTATACACTGGGTTCTCCAGTATTTTGCGGATCGTAGCTTGCTGGAAACGGTTATTGTTGGCTGTCTTGTACCCCATCTCATTTAATCGATTGGCAATAGTAAGCGTGCCAATTCTGTCGTTTACATACAAATTGAAAATCATTCGAACAACTTCTGCCTGCACGTCATCAATTTCCAGACGATGTGTATCCGCATTACGTACATATCCGAACGGAATTTTGGAAGCTGGCCATTTACCTGAACGTGCCTTTTCCCTAAACCCCGCTGATACACGACTGCTGATGCGCTCAGATTCCACTTCTGCCATAAAGTTGCTAATCTTGAATAGTAGCTTCGATTCCGGGCGTTCTGAATCATACCCGTCATTCGATTTAATTCGGACACCAGATGCTTCCAGAATCCGCACGATTTTCAGATTTTCTTCCTCGTCACGTCCCATCCGCGTAATTTCTTTAAATAATACAACTTTAAATTTCCCACTTTTCGCATCTTCGAGTAGCTGCTTCATCGCCGGCCGTTCCAGAATCGTCGTGTAGTATCCGCTATATCCCTCGTCTACATAGATAAAACTTTCATTCGTATAATAATCCGAAGTGAAGTTTCGACTCATGTAGTCCTTCATTAAAGAAATCTGATGCTCAATGGAGTCCCCTTGCTGATCAGTGGAAACTCTGGCATAGATGGCAACAGGTATCATGTCATCACCCTTTTATTGTAATGTCACTTCCCGGTGTGCCCGCCAACCTACAAAAAAAGACCGTCACGCAGACGGCTCAAAAATTTCGACTTCCACATCATTTCCATATCTCTCCTTATGAAAGATAAGGATTTGCTCAATGAAATATTGTGAAATGGGTTCATTGCCGTATTCAATGTTAAGAATTCGAATCATAAGCATCACCCGATATTATCTTTATGGTGAAGGATTTACTAAAATATCTTGTACGACTTTTTATGCCTGTACTTATTTTAGTTACATGTTTTATGAAAATGACTTACTACAGAGCATGTGATATTAGGTTAATAAAGCAGACACAAAATTCCCGCGAATTTTTCGCTTAATTAGAGGGAGGTGGCTAGCTCTTACCACATGGCCTTCCGTATGGTATATATAACTGGCATGTTACTAGATGAAGAATAAGAAAAACCGGGCATTCGCCCGGTTCAGTTGAATGATATTAATTAGCAGCAATCGGAACAGCGCTTAGCAGTTTCTACTAAACGCCGACAAATTTGATAGAGCACTATTCCATTTATCTACATGCTAAATTTTTTGATTTATTTACATGTAAATGAAACGCTCCCCAATTCCGCAAACTGAACGAGAATCGAATCGCCCGGCTGGAAGGAGATCGCTTCGGATATGGCGCCACTCAGCACAATATCCCCTTTCTTTAAGCCTTTTCCGATCTCTCCAAGCTTGTTCACCGCCCAAGCAACCGAGGTAGCAGGATGTCCCAAAACGGCAGCACCTGCTCCTACTGTAGACAGTTCCCCATTCTTGGACATGATCATTCCTAAATTTCCCAAATCCAGTCCGGCAGGAGACATCCATTTGCTTCCTACTACAAAACGTGCTGAAGAACAATTATCTGCAATTACATCCGCAAGAGTGAATTTAAAATCTAAGTAGCGGCTGTCAATAACTTCGATTGCTGGTGCTACATATTGGGTTACCTGCAAAACATCCGCTGCAGTAATATTGGTTCCTTGAAGATCTTCTCCGATGAAAAACGCGATTTCCGGTTCCGCTTTTGGATGGATGAGTTGATTGAAATCAATGGGTTCCCATTCCAAAGCCAGCATATTATCCATCAAATATCCGTAAATGGCCTCGTGAACCCCCATCATTTGCTGCTTGGCCTTACTTGTTAGACCAAGTTTCAACCCAATTCGTCGAGCACCCTCTTGTTCTTTTTTTTGAATCAATTTTTCCTGTAAGACATACGCTTCCTCAAAAGTCAAATTCGGGTATTTATCCGTGACTTTTACGACTTCCCGCCGTTCCTTCTCCGCTGACAAAAGATAATCAACAATTTCCATCCTTGCACAATTTCCATCTTTACGCCTCCACTTTTTGAGCTCTGGCCAATTCGGCTGCTACGTCAAGGATCATGTCTTCTTGCCCCCCAACCACGTTTCTCTTTCCAAGTTCAATCAGGATATCCCGTGGATCAAGGCCAAACCGCTCGCTCGCCCGCTCCGCGTGAAGGAGAAAGCTAGAATAAACGCCCGCATACCCCAGAACCAAGCTTCCTTTATTAATCTCTTGTGGTCGAGGAAGCATCGGTCCGACAATATTCTCAGCAACATCCATTGTTTTGTAAAGATCGATTCCTACATCAATTCCCATTCGATCCAATACAGCTAATAAGACTTCCGTCTGTGTATTTCCCGCACCTGCTCCTAAACAACGAATGCTGCCATCAATCCGCGTGGCCCCCTCTTCAATGGCCACAAGCGTATTGGCAACGGCAACAGATAAATTATTATGTCCGTGAAAACCAACCTCAATATCTAAGGAATTACGAAGGGCGCTGATTCGCTCACGAACTTGATCAGGCAAAAGAGCACCAGCCGAATCGGTTACATACACCGCTTGCGCACCATAACTTTCCATCAGTTTGGCTTGTTCCACCAACTTCTCTACAGGAGCCATATGGGCCATCATAAGAAATCCTAATGTTTCCATTCCCAATTCGCGTGCCACGCTAATATGCTGAGCCGATACATCCGCTTCTGTTACATGCGTCGCAACCCTAACCAATCCTGCTCCGAGCTGTCGTGCCTGTTTCAGATCATGAACGGTACCAATTCCGGGCAGCAAAAGAACCGCCACTGTTGCCTGTTTACACTCTTCTACGGCAGCTTCAATCAATTTCATTTCATCAATAAGAGAACGACCGTATTGAAGTGTCGAACCTCCTAAGCCATCGCCGTGACTGACCTCAATATAGTGCATGCCTGCATCATCCAATGCGCGTGTAACTTTGCGAACCTGTTCTTCCGTATATTGATGTGCCATAACGTGACTTCCGTCACGTAAGCATACTTCTGTGACTTTAATAGGTTTGTCACTTTTGCGCTTCATCTGTACTCACCTCTTCCTTTCTGTCTATTCTTCACTTGCAGCCATTTCGACTGTTGCCTAATTTAAAATATTACGGGCAAAATCCTCAGCTACGCGTGTCGCTGCAGCAGTCATAATATCTAAATTCCCTGCATATTTCGGGAAGTAATCCCCTGCTCCTTCTACTTCAAGGAAAACCGTCACGCGATTTTCATCAAAAAGGGGGGCCTGTTTGAGTCGATAACCCGGCACATATTGCTGCACGATTTCTACCATGTCATAAATGGATCTGCGAATCGCTTCTTGATCCATATTCTTTACTTCGCAATAGACAGTGTCGCGCATGAGAATGGGAGGCTCGGCCGGATTGAGGATGATAATGGCCTTTCCCCGATCAGCACCGCCCACTTGTTCAATTCCTCGGCTTGTAGTAATCGTAAACTCATCAATGTTGGCACGTGTTCCCGGACCTGCGCTTTTGCTTGAAATCGTAGCCACAATTTCTGCATAGGATACGTCAGCCACACGATTAACGGCATGGACAATAGGAATTGTTGCCTGTCCGCCACATGTAATCATATTGACATTCTTAGCATGAAGGTTGGCACCCAAATTAACGGCCGGACTCACAAACGGTCCCCTGGCAGCAGGGGTAAGATCAATCGTCAATTTTCCCAATTCCTTTAGGACTTTTGCATGTCTTACATGTGTTTTGGCTGATGTCGCATCAAAAACAATATCTGCCAAATCAGGACTATCGATGATGGCTTGAATCCCGTTTGAGCACACCTGATACCCTCGATCTTTCGCACGTTTTAATCCGTCAGATTCAGGATCAATCCCAATCATAGTAGTTAATTCGATGACTTCACTTCTTTCCAACTTATACATGAGGTCTGTACCAATATTGCCAGAACCAATAATAGCTGCTTTCATTTTACTCACATTAACAACCTCCTTTACTGAAAGGTTACGGATACAGAACCTAGCGATCCAAAATGAGCTGAAATCGTATCCCCTTGTTTAACAGTCAATGCCCCGGAAAAAGCTCCCGAAAGAATCAATTCTCCTGCTTTAAGCTGAATGCCAAACTCATGCAATTTATTCGCTAACCATGCAATCGCCTGTGCCGGATGTCCAAGAACGGCAGCTCCAGAACCGGTTGCCATAAGTTCCCCATTGTTATAAAGAACCATCCCTACACTCCGCAAATCCAAACCATCCACCCTACTCAGCTTGTTTCCCACAACCACTTTCGCTGAAGAACCATTGTCTGCGACGGTATCAATTAATTGAATCTTCCAATTCGCAATGCGGCTATCAATAATCTCTATCGTTGGTACTACATATTTGGTAGCCATTAATACATCCAGATAGTTAATGTTCGGGCCAGTTAAATCTTGAGCAAGGACGAACCCTATTTCTGCTTCGACTTTCGGACTAACCAAATCGCTAATTTTTACGGTTGCTCCATCGGATACCCGCATATCATCTAGCAAATGTCCATAGTCCGGCTCATTAACCCCAAGCATTTTCTGCATAGCTACACTGGTAAGTCCTACTTTTTTCCCAATAACCTGACGTCCTTCTGTTCTCTTTTTCTTTATGACTTCCAGCTGAATTTGATAGGCATCTGTTACATTCAATTCAGTATATCGCTGTGTAAGAGGGAGCACTGGTCGCTTGCTTCGCTCTGCTTCTATCAATTCATTAGCAATTACTTCTAATAATAAATTCATAAGCCTGCTCCTTCCTTTTCTCCTTGGATACATAAAGAGTGACTCTTGAGCCACTCTTTACAACCTACCGCTATAATTTCATCGTAATAGTTTTCGCTTCGGTATAGAATTCAAAACTATGGCGTCCACCTTCACGGCCGATTCCGCTCGCCTTCGATCCTCCGAAAGGAGTTCTTAAATCTCTGTGATACCAGCAATTGATCCATAGCAAACCTGAAGTTACTCGAGAAGCTACACGATGGGCACGCCGCAGATCATTGGTCCAGACTACACCCGCAAGACCGTACATCGAATCATTAGCAATTTTCACTGCCTCTTCTTCCGTTTTAAAAGGAATCACAACAAGTACCGGACCAAATATTTCTTCCTGAGCTATCCTCATCTTGTTCTCTACATCATAAAAAACAGTTGGCTCATAGAAATTGCCCTCCGCCAATCCTTCAACCCGCTTACCGCCAATAGCAAGCTTCGCACCTTCCGATATTCCGATTTGCACATAATTTTCAATGGTTTCCAAATGACTTCTCGAAACCAGGGCTCCCATATCTGTATCTTCATCCAGAGGGTTGCCAACCTTAATCTTTTTTACATTATCAATAAAATTTTCCAGAAATTTATCATAAATCTTTTCTTGTACTAATAAGCGGGAGCCAGCCAAGCAAATTTCTCCTTGATTCCTAAAAATGGCCTCAATCGAACCTTTTACTGCCTCATCCAGATCAGCATCTTCAAAAACAATATTGGCTGACTTTCCGCCTAATTCCAGCGATACAGGGATTAATTGAGAGGCAGCATTTTTCATCACCGTTTTCCCAGTGGTCGTTTCCCCAACAAAAGAGATACGTCGAACATAAGGATGGGTCGTCATTGCTGTACCGACTGTTCTGCCTGGACCGGTAATAATGTTCAGTACCCCCGGAGGAAGACCTGCTTCATTGGCGATTTCCCCTAACATCACGGCACTGAGCGGAGTATAAGAAGCTGGCTTCACAACCACGGTATTCCCGGCAGCCAGTGCTGCGGATGCCTTCCAGGTCATTTGCATAAAAGGAAGATTCCATGGAATGATTAAGCTTGTTACACCTGCTGGCGCATATTTCGAATAGCTCATGTGCTTGGATTGATCATAATGTTCGTAATTGATATATTTGGCCATTTCGGCAAAGAAACGCAGATTGGAGGCCGCTCTGGGAATATCAAAGCCCCGGCTCTCTTTAATCGGCTTTCCAACATCCATCGTTTCCACAAGGGCCAGCTCCTCGACACGTTCCATCACAAGGTCGGACATTCTGCAAAGAATCTTCGCTCTCTCTTCAACCGGCATATCGCTCCAAACACCGCTTTCAAACGTGCGCTGAGCCACTTCGATCGCTCTTTGCACATCTCGCTCATTCGCATTCGCTACGGATGCTAGCTTTCGATTGGTCGAAGGATCAATCGTATCAAACGTCTCCCCGGAAATCGCATCTGTATATTCGCCATTAATGAATAGCTTTGCATCCTTGACTTTCATTTGATTTTCTAAAATCTTACTCATATTATTTCTCCTCCCAATCCTCAATCTCTAAAATCATTTCCACTTCAACCGCATTATTGTTTGGAAGCTGGGCCATTCCAACAGCGGATCGTCCGTGTTTTCCCCTCTCCCCAAATACTTGTACCAACAGATCTGAAGCACCATTCATCACCTTAGGTTGTTCTGTGAAATCAGGGGCACTGTTCACAAACCCGAGGATTTTGACAATACGCTTTACTTTGCTGAGTTCTCCGATTTCTTGTTTTACGACCGCCAAAAGATTTAGCATGCACTGCCTGGCCGCTTGATATCCTACCTCAACCGTTACATCTTCACCAAGCTTGCCGCGGTATTCATCCGTGCCTTGACCAGCCGTAAATATGAGGTTCCCCGTTCGGACGCAACCGATGTAATTTCCGACGGCTTGACGCGGGGTGGGCAAGGTTAAGCCTAGTTCCTGTAATTTTTGTTCAGGTGTAACCTCAATACGATTCATGATTTCATCCCTTTTTTTATTTGATATTTAAAAAACGAAGAGCATTTTCTCCCAGCATGGCCCGTTTTTGTTCTTCTGTTATCGCCAACGTTTTGTCAATGACTTCGCCTGGAGGACTTTCCCTTAACAAGAAGGGGTAGTCCGATCCCATTAAAATCCTGTCATATCCAAAACGATCAACCAGATATTGAATATTTAAAGGGTCGTTTACTAACGAATCAAAATAAAAGTTTTTAGCATAATAGCTCGGCGGCTGCTCAATTAACCTCAGATGTGGCCAAACCCTCCACCCTTTGTCAAGACGAGGAAGAATATAAGGGAATGAGCCTCCCCCATGAGCAAAGCAAATTTTTAGCCGAGGGAATTTTTCTATCACGCCGCCCAGGATTAAACTTGCCGCAGCTAAGGAGGTTTCGCTTGGCATGCCTACGGTATACATTAAGTTGTGACGAGGCATCCGTTCTCTGCCCAATGTTTCCCACGGGTGAATAAAAATGGGGACTTTCCACTGATCGCACATTTCAAAAAATTCTATCAAATATGGATCGTCGAGATTTTTTCCGTTCACATTCGTACCGATTTCAATCCCTTTTAATCCTAGTTCGTTCATGCAGCGATCCATTTCGTGTATCGCTATTTCCGTGTTTTGCAAGGGAACCGTACCAAGTCCAATAAAACGCTCCGGATTTTGCCTTACCGTTTCTGCGATAAAATCATTTTGGATGCGAACCATCACTTCCGCTTCTTCAACAGGTGCCCAATAAGAAAACGTAACTGGGATGGGGGATAGTACCTGTATGTCTACATTTTCCCGTTCCATATCATGAATACGTTTCGCAGGGTCCCATACCTGATCTGTTACTTCACGGAACACCTTTCCTGCAACCATGATATTGGCGCCGCATGTGCATGTCCTGTTAAGAATAGGCCAGCGGTCACCTTGGAGTTTTTCAGTCAAATGGGAAATGTCTTCGGGAATAATATGCGTATGGAAATCTACTCGCACTTCCACTCACTCGCTTCCGGCGGCATCACATATCCGCAATTTTTGCACGTGCGAAGATCCAAATTATTATTAAATCCGTTGATAGCTTCTTTTACCTGAATTTCAATATTGGTTAACTGAACGGTTACGCGATGCATTTCATGATTGCATTGATCACAAAACCATATAAAATCCTCCAATTCTCCTTCAGCCCTGCTACGTTCAATAACAATACCAATCGTATTTGATACCCGATGCGGAGAGTGAGGAACATTCGGCGGTAACAAAAACATTTCCCCCTCTTTTACCGTTACTACCTCACGCTTTCCCTCTGAATTCATCACTTCAACATAACAATCTCCTTTTATTTGATAGAACACTTCTTCAGACGGGTCCACATGAAAATCGCGCCGTTTATTCGGCCCTCCGATCACCTGAACCATCAATTCTGCATCTTTCCAAATCACTTTATTATTTACCGGAGGTTTTAACAGGTCTTTATTTTCCTCGATAAAATTCCACAAATGGATCGGTACGAACGCGCTCATTGTTTTATACACTCCTCCCATCATTTAATAATGGTTGCATTGTTTGTCCCTTTATGAGGACAGCGGCTAGCATATCATTCTTCAAACCGTGCAATGATCACATGATCTATTTCCAGCTGTTCTAATCGAACCCGTTTTTTTGAACAGGAGTCAAAATATGTGCGCCTAAAAAGATTTGGTGGTGTGGTTGATTCAATTATGGTAAAATGATGGTAAAGTCTTTTGCCATTTTTTAAAGCTGATTGATATTGTTCAAAAATGTCCTTAGATTTCTATACGGAAGATCAAATATTTCATATTATTTATTTGTTACTAGTTCTTTCAACTTGCTTACCTGTAATGCGTCATCAACCATGTCAAACGTACGCTGACGTTTAATTGAATTGTAAAATATAGCTTTCTTCCGGATTGGGTCGCCTGTATAATAACGTTCATATTGAAGTAAGCGCTGACCGAAAGCTTCGCCGCACAAATCCCAAGCAAGCTTGAATACGCTTACACGATCCGTTGCAGATACACCCGCTCTTCCAATATAGTAACGTTCTATATCTTCTCTTAATTCCGGATTTTCAAAATCAGCACCAGTTGGAGACAGTAATAATCCACCAGCTCCTATGGTTTGCATCAGTTCAATAGCACGTGGATACATCTTTGGTAATAAACCTCGAATCGTTTCAAGGGGTACCCAATTTGGCATAGCCTCACCCTCAGGAGTAACTTCATACTCATGCTCTGCAATACGCAATAATGCCCTTATAGATTCTACAGCTTGGATTAACTCACCAAGGCTTTCCTGAACATGTAAAAATACATCTACTCCAATTGAGTCAGCTAACCTACATGTTACTTCTGTAGCAAATTGAAGTTTTAAGAGTCCTCTCACTGCAGACTGATGAGCTGGCTGCTGGGCGATTCCTGTTTTTGGATAAAGGAGGTTTGCGGCTTCCACATTGTTATAAATAAACACTCGATCCCAGGGAACTAAAACATCCTTAAAGACTAACAACGCATCTATTTCTTCAAAGCGTGATGCCAATGGATGATCAAACAACGGACGTTTTCCATCCTGCATCGGTTCACGACAAATAATTCGAAGGCCTGGCGTATCAATTGGTAGCGCGAATGCTAGCGCATAACGTTCATCACCGGGTTTATATCCTGGGAAGGTGTAAATAATAACTTCATCTGCCACAGGAGCGAGTGTAGCCAAAAATTTAGCACCTCTCACAACAAGTCCTTCCGGTGTCTCTTTCACAGCTCCTAAATGAGTAAACATATCCTGTTGCTCATGAGAGGATTTGCTTCGATCATTTTGAGGATTGATGATGGCATGTGTTAAAAACAAGTCATTATCACGAACCAATCGATAATATCTGCGTATGTTTTCAGCCCATTGCTTATTGTACTTTTCAAAGAAACTAGAATGGCTGTACATGGAGGTAATTACTACGTTTAAAAAGTCCGGAGATCTTCCCATTAAACCAAAAGTAGCCTTCGCAAAAGCTTCAAACGCCGCTCTACGCTTAATTAAATCTTCGTAATTCTTCGGAATCAAAAACGCATTGTTCACTCTTTCCCCAGTTTCTTCACAGAAATGAGTAATCTTATCTTGATATTCCGGATCATGTTGCATATCATATAGCTTTGCGATTTCAATTACTGTCTGTCTTAATACAGGTTCATCAAATACGTTTTCAACCTTTTTTCCTGCCAGCCAAACCTCAGGCTTTCGTGATTTCACTGCATTAATGTACTGCTCACCTGTACGAATTCCCATCATGATCCCTCCCATATTCGGCATTTGAAAACACTTACATTTTAAATTAGAAGTAAAATCTTGTTTTTTCGTTTCTTATCTCCTTTCGGTTTTATCCTTAACTTATATTTTTATTTCGTACCTTATAGCTGCATTATAATATTGGATCGTCAGAATAACTGTAAACTCATTAACGTATTTTATAATTTTTTTTAAATCATACTAAAACATAAGATCATACATAAACCTGATGAGATACATTCATCAAACTTTATGATTCAAAACCCTAGAGTTCCAAACAAGGGATCTAATTTTGAATCCTCTAATGCTTCAATGCTCGTTCAGCACTGTGTTTATAATCCTAACATCCAGAAATGTGCAGGACAGCACTTCCCCGGTAAGTAATGATAAGCAGCATAAATATTCCTACCAAGTAGAAACATAGACATCGTATTCTTTACTAATTCTGTAACATTGACTCCCGCTCGCCATAGAAGAGAAAAAATACTTTTATCAATATAATTATTGTAAATATTTGAAAAATAATTATAATAAATTTAAGAATTTCTATTTTTTAGATAATATTATAAAATTCATATTTTAGGGGTGATATGATGGCAACTATATTTGAAACCGAATACAATTGGGAACCTTATTTAAAATATGGAACAAGGCAATTTGTAAAAAGAAAAACAGTGATATACAACCAGGGTTCCATTGGGGACGGGTTCTATTATCTTCACAAAGGCTTAGTGAGAATTGTGACTTCAACAGTAAAAGGGAGAAAACGGATATTAAACATTGTAGTTCCCGGCCAAATTTTAGGAATTCAATCCCTGGATCAGTACGCTCATTTTACAACAGCTGTAACCGTAAAAGATTGTGTACTCTATTATTTTCCTCGCGATCAATTTAAGGATTTAATAATGATATATCCCGATCTACGAAATCTCTTTGCTCAAACTATCATTCACAAAATGCGTATTCTTCTTGAAGGCATAAAATTGAACACGCTTTCATCCGAACAGCAAATCGCCATACTCCTCCTAAATATTTATGATGATTTTAAAAACTATAAAGTGTAATGCTACCCTCAAAAAGCGACGAAAATCAAGCAGCTTTTGTAGAGTATTCTCCCATATATACTTCCAATGGCGCCCGATATCCCAAAGCGGAATGAGGGCGCTGTTCGTTATACAAGGTAATATAAGTGCCGATGGAAGCTCGCGCTTCTTCTAGGTTCTGGTATTCGTTTGCCCAGACCTCTTCTTCTTTTAATGTGCGATACCAACGTTCCATCTTTCCGTTGCTTTGTGGATGCTTGTATGACGTTCGAATTTGCTCAATTCCCAATATCTTCAACGTGGAGACAAAATCACGACTGGTAAACTGACTCCCGTTATCCTGCACTAATTTTATCCCTTGCTCTCTCACACCATATGGAAAAGCTTCATTCACCGCTTTCTCCAGCACACTGATAGCTTCATCATCACGGCAGTAGTTGTCGAGACTCCAGGCTACAATACGGCGGTCATAGGCATCGATGATGCTCACAAGATACTTCCATCCCTCACTTGTCCAAATCTTCGTCATGTCAATATGCCAAACTTGATTGGAGGAGTTGATTTGAAAATCGACAGGCTGATAGGTGCGCTTGGCTTCATATCGCTTTTGCTTTTGTGTTAAGCCTTCGGCTTTCATCACAGAGTAAACGGTTTTCTGGTTTACTTCGATTCCCTGGCGCTTTAGTAAAGCCCAAATTCTACGATATCCGTAGGTAGGATGCTGTTGACAAAGAACACGCACTTTCTCTTGAATCACTGCCTGTTTTGGTCGTTGACGAGCACTTGGTTGGGAGAAAGTTGCCTTTGCTTTTTGACGGTAAAACGTACTTTTGTGCACACCAAGAAGACGGCATACTTCTTCCACCGATAGGTGAGAATCTTCCACTACCTCAAAGATAAATGCCCAGTGTTCTTCGCTTAGATGTCGAACGTTTTTTTTAGCTTTGAAAGTTTTACAGTCAACTTACCAATAAGTTGCTCATACTCGTCCAACTTTGCTTGAACGGCAGCGTCTTCTTTTGCTGTCTTACGTTGTTTACCCGAAAGGGCAGCCATTCCTCCTTGGATGAACTCATCTTTCCAACGGTAATACAGAGTCTGGCTAATGTTATGTTGTCGGCAAATCTCGGCGATGGATTGTTCCCCCTTCAGCCCCTCCATCACAATATTCATTTTCTCCTCTGCTGACCATTTGCGACGTTTCATGTTCCGTTCCCTCCTGTTAGCTATGATTATATCAAAAGGGATACCTCTACACATCTTATCGTCGCATTTTAGATTGGGGCACTATAAAAGTTCCTCTATCACAACAAGATCTTGCAAACTGTACAGGTCTAACCAGAATCACCGTATACAAAATACTAAAACAATGGAGAGAAGATAAAATTATACAGATCCAAAATCGCAGATTTATTATCAAAAGACCGGAACTATTAAAAAGGCTTGTAAAGGAGCCCTCACATAGCTTAAGTAAAAATGTTTGATCATTTAGGGTAAGAAGAAAAAAATATGTGAAGAATTTTCATTCATTTTTATTCGTATTTAATTTAGAAATTGAAGTTGAGCGAAGATCATCTGTCCTTTATCATATTGAAGAAAAATGTAGTTTTTTAGCAGGAATCATTTGTTATAACTTCAATGCATACTCTGGATTTGGATTTCACTCTATAAATAATTAACATACTAGAATAGGTGATCGAAAATAGGTGATCGAATGTTAGAACTTCGCTACACATGGGAACCCTTTTTAGACTATGGACAAAAACTTGAGTTGAAAAAGAACACCGTAATCTACCTCCAAGGAGAGAGTGGAAAAGGTTTCTACTATTTGAGTAAGGGAGGGGTCAAAATTTTATTTCTCTCAGATCAAGGGAACGAAAGGATTATTAACTACGTTCCGGTAGGGATGTTGTTAGGAGAACATGGAGTTCATAAAGAGAATTATCTAACTACGGCAGTTACTACCTCTCCTTCTGTTTTGTATTACTTCTCTGATGAAGATTTATCAAAAGTCTGTGCGGATCATCCAAATGCTGCAACGATATTTACCCATTCTCTCATCTACAAATTTAGGATACTAGCGGAAATTATATCCCTCCTTGATAGTGGAATAGAACACCAGATGGCTTACTATTTACTAAAGTTAGTGCACGAAAATGGGAATATTTCAATTGACCAAACATCGTTTGCTCAATATATTGGGACTTCACGCATCACTGTAAATAAAACTTTTCAGAAATGGAAACAGCAGGGATTGATTGAAATCACAGGACGGAAGATTCAGATTCTCGATATGAAGAAAATGAGCGAAATTGGGAAGGTTATGTAATCGGGCGTTTTGCATAATTTTTGCTCTTAGAGCCGCAAGGATTTTTTGACCACAAAAAGGGCTTTACACCAACTTATAGAGGAATACAGGGCCCCAAACCCATTCTACTAAATCTCCGTATCTTACTATCGCTGTAACATACTGCAAATTTGTTTACATCTTTTCCCTTGTGTCCTTGTCAAGGCTTCTTCAATCTGAATCCAGCGGATATCCTCTGTCTCCTCTCTGCTTCGCTGTAGCATTCTTGCTATACGCACGTCTTCCATGACGTACGGGTTATTGATCCGCTGGTGAGGTTGTAAGCCATAGTGTTGCCGCAACTTGTTTTGTTCTTGCGCTGTCAACGTCTCCCACGTTATGGTTTCATACTTCCCGGTTGTAACCCTTGCTTTGTTGCCTGCGGCGTTTTGGTTTCTACACAGCTTGTTCCGATCTTTTGGTCCTGTACTTTTTCCACCGTGCATCCGACATCTCCCGTTTTTCATCGGGATGTTTTGGCAACTTGTCCCCTTTCGGGTTAACGCACCGCAGATGGTTGTTTGTCCTCGCATCATTGTTCTAATCCCTCCGTAACTTGCATGGGGTTTGTGTTTGAAGATTTTAGACGAAAAAATACCCCAGACGAACTTTAAAGTACTCGTTTTGGGTTAATCTGCTCAGATTTCAAGTTAAAATAAAGCCTTTGAAAATTTATCAGTGTTTGTCAAGTTTTTAGTGTTTGGTTTGTTGGTGGTATTGTACGATCTCCTGTTGCTAAGCTGTAAACCCGGTAAAAATATCATTCATCATTCTCTTTAATGCTGTTTAAATATTCTTCTAAGAATCTCTTATCATCTTCATCCTCAGGCACAAAGCCTAGATATTCGTACTCCCAAACAATACTTCTCTCGTTATCATCAGCATCTGATAAGTCTTGATAATTATAATTAATTTTAAATTCGCCTTGATTGTCAAAAATTAAAGTAAGATTTGTCCATGGATCTTGTCCAGCATTTTTAAATTCTTCCCATAATTCCTGAAGTTCGTCTAACAATTGATGCCACAGTAATTTAAATTGCTCTTTATCTATATTGAACAACTCAGGAACATCATAGAAATATACTGGTTTTTCTTCTCCTTCTGGATAGTAATAAAAAAACGTTTTCCCCACATCTTCGGTAATTTCTCCGTATAAATAAACCTTTTTCCAATCTTCCGGAATCATTTGGATAACCGTTTGAGCAATTTTTGTATACAAACTTCCCAATTTGTTCTCGTCCATTTATTTGCCTCCTGGCTTATTATTAAATCGTACAGGTACCCACTTCTTGTTTCCAATCTTATACTCTATTTCAAAACTTACTGGGCGCTGTGAATCACCTTTGTATACTGGATTAATTTTTACCTCTACAGACTTAGGTGGCTTACTATTTAGAGCCTTCGCCTACATATTCTCAAGTTTCTTCCACTCACCTTTATTCAGATTACCATTCATAGGAACTAGGTTGTCAAGACTACCCGAACCTTTAAATATAGTTGCTATTAAATGTCCGCCTTCATCGTCTGGTAGTCTATCTTCTCTACCCACCACCTTCTGAGCATGGGTATTTCTTTTTCCTTGTTCTAAATTAAGTTTTCCTTCACAACTTACTATACGCCCCTTATCATCGGTTTTGTAAGTGTGTCCCGATGGAGTTGTATATTCGACGTTCGGTTTTAATACCTTTCTTCTTTTTTCATCTCTTGTATAATGGTCACCATAGTTTACCTTAGTAGGAGGTTTCGAAGGTGTAGCTTTTGCCGTCCCCTTAGCTACCCTCTCAGCTCCCCCTGTCGCGGCATCCTTCCCTTCTTTTTTAATGAACATCACAGTAGGGAATTGGGAGCCAGTTCCGGTATCTACTGCCCTGACCTCTACCCTGTACGAATATCTTGAATATCCCGCTTAATCTTATCCTTGACGCTCTTTGCTATCTTTCTGATAGCGGCTTTTGCCGCTAGTATCGCATCCTTAATGCGTTTTTTCAATTTCGCAATCGCGGCTGCAATTTCCTTACCGACTTTCCTAATCGTCCGCGCCGCCGTCAGCACTTTCCCCTTCAACGGGTCGATTGCCTTCTTCGCCAATCTAGCAAAATCCTTCGCCTTGTCCGCTGCCTTGACCATCTTTTTCTCGATTTTCGCCGTTTTCGCCGCTTTCATGGCCCGTTTGGCGAACTTGGCACCCGTAGCTGCGGCTCCGGCAAAGGGGATGCAGGCGGCAAACAATAATGCGGCATCCGCGTAGTTCCCTCTGGCCAAGGAGATGATTCCGTTGGCCACGTCCGCGATTTCGCCCACGCCGGGGATCAAGCCGACCACGTCCAGGGCGAGCTGCACGCCGTCCAGGAGATTGCCCCAAAAGCCGGACTCTTCCTCCTGCTGTGGCGGCTCCGTTTCCAGTTCTTCCTCCTGCGGCAGGTCTTCCACCACTACAGGCGCTTTGTACGAACCTTCCATCTCGAGCCGCGGCGCCTGTATGTCTGAGGTTCCATCCAGCACGATGCTGCTTGCGCCGCACAAGAGGTAGATCCCCTCCTGCGCCTGGATGCTTACCTTCTTCTCCACCTGGATTTCCACATCCTTTTCCGCCGCAAAGACGATGGGCTTCATGCTGTGAATCTCGATTCCGGCCTCTTCATGCAGCTTGAGAAAAATGTTTCCTTCCTCGCTCTGTTTCGCGGTGAAGACCAGTTCCTTTCCGGCCATCATCATCTCTTTGCCGTGAGGGGTCCCCCAGTACTTCACGCTAGGATTCGCCATCTTGGGAGAGCTTCCCCCTCCCTTTCGCACCGAGCTGATGGCCAGCGCTTCTTCTTCCCGGCTGCCGGGGAAGTACAGCTTTACCGCGTCACCGAGTTGGGGCATGCAGTGCCGCTGTGCCCTTCGGCGGTGTAAAAGGTGGAATACGAGAACCAATATGCCTCGCTTTTCTTCTGTTCCTTGTCGATGTCCAGATGGATCCGGACGGTATCTTTGGCGACATCGATGATCTTTCCTTCCAGCGAAGCGCCAATCGCCAACGAGGGCTTCGTTGTGGATCAAGTTTTGCCGGATGCCTTTTTCTTGGACCAGTATGTATTCGTATCTCAAGATGCCGTTTTTCATCTCGGCTGTGGAGCGGGCAACCATCCATTCTTTTCCCTTAAAGGTAACCCGATCCCCTATATTCACATAGCGGTCTGTCTCTACGACATGACACATAAAGGCTTTTTCGTCCAGTCCTGCGAAGTAGTTTTCGCTCGTTTCCATGAACTCGGACAAGTTTTTCTTCACGCAGTAATGTGTATCTGACAGCTCCGCCGGCCTTCCTTCCGGCATGCCAAACCAGAACTTGGGCATGTCCGCCGCCGCTTCCGGCAGCAGAACGGCCCCAAAATGGGACGCCATTCGTTTCAGAAACTGCCAGTCTGTTTCATCATATTGAATGATACACTTACCCAATTGAAAAGATTCCGACGCTTGATCGATATAGTCTGCCCCGTGTCAAGGCCGGCTATAACTTCCCCAAAATCGCCGTTTTAAAATTCCCCAGAAGGGCTCCTCACGAACCCTTCTGTTTTCGTGATGCAGCCTTCTTTTCCCGTAATCTGTAGCTTTCACCTTTCATGTTAAAGATACGAGAATGATGCAGAAGTCGATCCAACATCGCTGTCGCAATAACTGGATCTCCCAATACTTCTCCCCATTCACCAAATGACTTGTTGGAGGTCATGATGATAGAACCACGTTCATAGCGGCGAGAGATGACTTGAAAAAGATAGTGGGCACTTCCGTGCTCTAGATGCATATAACCCATCTCATCCACAATGAGTAAACTTGGCTTTACGAATGTGCGAAGCTTTTTCTCCAACTTTCCTTCTTGGTCCGCTTTTCGTAACTGGGAGATTAGCTCCTGTGCTGTAATGAAATATACCTTATGCCCTTGTCCAATTGCCTCAAGAGCGATGGAAACGGCAAGATGTGTTTTCCCAATGCCGGGAGGACCAAGAAAGATGAGGTTCTCTTTGTGTTTCAAGAATGAAAGGGTCATCAATTCTCGAATACGCCGTTCATCTACAGAAGTCTGCACAGAGAAGTCAAACTCGTCCAACGTTTTGCGAAACGGTAGTTTCGCCAACTTGAGTAACGTTTCCGTTGTACGTTGATGCTTCTGCGCAATTTCTGCTTCTAGAAGGCTGAATAAAAACGCAGAGTATGGTACATTATTCTTGGCAGCTTGTTCTGCTGCTTCCGACCACATATCGCATATGGTCGGTAAATTTAATCTTTGACAGTACTCTTCGATTTTCTCCATCATGACATCTCACCTCCGGTGAGCTCGTCATATTCAGAAAGCGAACGAGTATGTACCTCAAAATGAGAAGCGGGTTGAGAGCGGCCAACTCCAATGTCCTGTTTCTCATTTTGCTTTTGCGGAAGGAAAATCACGTTCTCGTGAAGCTGTTTGCACGAGATGCGCACTCCTTGATAGTAGGCTGTCACTTGTCCATCTAGGGACTCTTTGACCAGTATCTCTTTTTGTGAGTACTCTGGATCCACAATCCATTTCACGCCACGATAGGAGAACGTCCCGTCGAAATGCGTCTTGCGATAGGAACGATAACTTGTGTCATAGTCCGCTTTCTGGAGAATCGGCTGAAGCTTTTCTTCTGCCCAACGCTCTTGCGGAGAAACCCCTGTCGTATCGTTTTTCTTGCGGTTTCCAACGCGATCCAGCCATCGAAGAAGCTGTTGGTTCAGATCCTCTACCGAATCGTAAGATGTCCCTACATAGAATGAATTTATAATGTACTGAATGGCTCGCTCTACTTTGCCCTTTGTTTGAGCCCTGTAGGGCTTACAAGCCTTCGGAGTGAAGGAGTAGTAAGAGGCAAACTCCGCAAATCGTTCATTCCACTTCACCACACCTTGTTCCCGTCCATCTGTCACAGTCTTCATGTTGTCAAACAAGATATGTTGCGGAACACCGCCAAAATACTTGAAACTATGAATGAGACACTGCATCAAGTGCTCCTGGTCTTGAGACGTTGTCACTTCTGCATACTTCATTCTGGAGTATCCTAATACGGCAACGAACATTGTCAGCTTGACTGGTTCGCCATGTAGGATCACGGTGCCAATTTCTTTCCAGTCTACCTGCATCTGTTCTCCAGGCAACGTTTCATACCGTACGGTATACTTCGCTCTATGCGTATCCCGAAAGGGCTTGATGTAGTCTTTCAGGATCGTTCTTCCCCCTGTATAACCAAGGCTCTGGATTTCTCCATACAGTTTCTCGCTGTTAAACACACCATCTTCTATCATGCGTTTATGCAAGTAGTCTTTATAGCGGTCTAGTTTACTTCCTCGGCTCGTTCGTTTCTTTTTCAAAGGCGGGGAGTTTTCCCCAAGATACTTACGAACTGTTTTTCGATCAATCCCCAACTGCCGGGCAATGTCAGAGATAGACATTCCTTTCCGGTATAACTCCTTGATCATAAAAAATTCCCCTCTCGTAATCATGAACCATAGCTCCTCTCAGATGTCTATGGTTCTTATTGTAGGTTGGGGAATTTTATTCCGGCTATATTGGGGATTTTATCATCGGCTTTAACACCCCGGGGTAATCCGCTATGATGGTATCGATCAGGCTGGTGTGTTGTTGAAAATAGATTAGCGAATTTTGTTCAAAGGTACTTGACGGTTACACCATATTTTTCTTCCTCATTTTTTCACATGCAAAAAAGGCTTACTCCTCCTCATTGTTCGAGTTGGAATAAGCCTTTGAAAGTTTATCAAGTGTTTATAAGATTGTACGATCCTGCCTCTAAAATGTAAACCCGGCGAATAAAAATTAGAAACTTAACCTATCCTTTTCTCATTTTCAATACTCAATACATTATTTCACTTGAACAAAATATTTTACAAACTTGAAGTGTACTACGCTTGTGATTTACTAATCTCTTCAAACCATTGTTCAAATAGATCATCTGGAAGTAATTCATCATCATTTGAATATACTAACTCATATTTATAATTTGCCACTAAACTATTTTTTTCTACGTTATAATGCAATTTCATTTCAGTCGGCATCTCTCGATTGAAAGCATTACATACCTCATGTATTTTCTTTAAATCCTCAATACAAATATTTAAGAGCCCTAATTGTCTATCTCTTGAAACATCATAATTATATTCTTGTGTTCCATTTACTAATCTAACGGCGTCGTTAACCTTATGTTTTAGTACAAATGTCTTATTAATCCTATAAAACACATTGAAATAATAAGTCTCTGGTTCATAAGAACAATATAAATAAATATCCTCTGCTTTATGGTCTACGTATTCTAAACATACAGATACCATATCAGCCTGTAACTCTGAAAAGTAATCTTCAAAACTCTTAGTCAATAGAATCACTCCTTAATTTTTTATAACAAGCTTATCAATAGCTCCATCAATTTCATAAATCACTTCAAATTCTGTAGGTCTAGGATTTTCACCGTCATACTTAATTTTAACCTCAACTTTTACATTTTTTCCGTTTTTTATTGCTTTTGCCCATTTATTTTCAAGCTTTTTATATTTACTCAAGTTTACTTCACTTGATTGCGAGACAAGATTGTCTAACTCAGGAGAACCACCGAACCTATCTCCCGCCAGATGACCTGCATGGTCTCCTGGCTGTTTACCTGGTGTATTTGAAGCATGCGGTAATCGTTTATCTCTTGTAGTCAATTTTAAATCATCAGCACTAAACTTTTCAATTCTACCAAGATGATCTGTTTCATAATCATATTGGTGCTCACCAGCTTTATACTTCACATTCGGTTTAAGTTTCCCTGCATCATCAAATGGATTATCGACAAAAGTCTTATTAGGAGCTTTACCCGTCCCCTATGTTGTAAAGCTGGCGATCTACAACGAATGGCGGCTATTGTTTGTTATGAACAACGCCACCTTTGGCTGGATTAGCTTACCCGTTGTTCCACCTGTTCGGGCATACGAAAGGCGGTTTTGTTTTTCATCATGCCGTAAATAATGTTGACTAAACGGCGCATGACACATACCAACGCTTGGGTTGGCGTTTTTCCTTCTTCTTTCTTACGGTTGAAGTATTCATAAAATAATGGGTTGCGAGGCTTTTTGCTGCCTTTGGATACTTGTACTTGCTGTACTGCTAGATTGTAAAACAAGCCATGCAGTACCCTGTTTCCCTGTCTACTTTTTTGGTTCGTACCTTTCCCGCCAGAACTGAAATTGACAGGCGCTATTCCTGCAAAACGTGCCAGTTTGTCTGCACTGGCAAAGCGGTTGATGTCGCCAATTTCCGCCACTAACGCCGATGCTGTTACCAAATCAATCCCCGGCATCGTTTCCAGTTTGTAGTCTAGCCTATCCATCATCCTACTTACTTCGTTTTCTACATACTGGATTTCCTGCTTTTTGAATTTTATATCTCGCACATGGCTTTGAATTAAAAAGTCTCGTTGTTCCTGATAGCTTCTTGTCGTGTCACCATCTGCTCGTACAAGTGAGAGAATGTCCTCTGCTTTCCTTGTAGAACAGGCGTTATGGCTAGACTTCCGTAAAAATGCCGCCAATGTTTCTACCGAAACACCTTCGAGTAAATGTGGGGCGGGGTACTTCTGCCAAAACGCCAGCGCACACTTGCCGTCAATGTCACTAAAAAACTTTCGGTAGCTGGGGTAGTGATAACTCAGCTGCATGTGCAACTGGTTTTTGAGCGCTACCAATGCTTTCACCAAGCCATTCCTTCTCGTCACCAGTTGACCAATCGTCCAGTACACGTCTTGCGGGTTTGCATCGGGCAATATGTCCAGCTTGTTTAACAGGATTTTCGCTACACATTCCGCATCCCAGCTATCACTTTTTTGTGTGGTCGGGTAGCTTTTGCGCTCGGCATACGAAAAGGCGGAGTTTACTTCTTTCACCTTTTGGTTATTTTCCAACAAGTACACCGCTAACGAGCGACCATATCCACCTACATCTTCCAACCCATACACAGGGGTCATGCCTTTTTTCGTAAACGACTTTACATATGCCATCAGTTCATGGAAAGCGGCAGGTTTATTTTCAAAGGTACATTCCCCCAGTTTTTCATTCCAGCAGTTTATGACCACAGCCGTATGGGTTTTCTTATGCAGGTCAACTCCTACATAAATATGCTTCTGCTTATAGTGCATGAAAAAGCCATCTCCCCTGTTTATGAATGGTGTCAAACAACAATAAACGTCGGCAACCTGAGTTCAAGCGTTCGTCTAAAGACCCGCATTGGGACGCCAGCCTATCCGTTTATTTCTCGCTCAACGTAACCTGCCTAATCTATAATAAAAAGGTTCTATTTTTTAAATACCGCAGAAAACTTTTTATAAAATGGCTTCGTGCTGTCCAACTGCTTGGATGCCACCGTATGTATAGAAGCCCTGGTAAAACGCCTTGCGATCCAGCATATTTTTCACCTGCACTTTTGTAAACCGTTTGCCTTGTTGTGTACGATAGCCTTCGCTGTTTAGCTGTTCCGCCAACTGCGACAGCGACCATAATGAGTTTGTTTCTCTAAGCGCAAACAATCGGCGAACAATGGTTGCCTGTTCGTCATGAACTTGTATCTTCTTTTGTCCTTTTCTTGCCGTATAGCCAAACGGGACTCTGCCTCCAGCATACCCTCCTTCCTTCGCTTTCTTCGTTCTGCCTTTTCCCAGTTTCATCGCAATTTCCATCTTCTGATACTGGTCTAACAGTTCTAGCATTCCGTTCACCAAAAAATCGTTCGGGTCTTTCGTATAAATGCTGTAGTTCGGCTGTTCAATCGCCTTCACATCTACGTTATAGCGGCGCAACTCTCGTTGCACTACTACTTTCACCATATCCGAACGCCATAGTCTCGACGTATTCAGTACAACAATGCCCTCTACTTCTCGCCATCGCAGGTCATACAACATGTCCTGTAACCCTTCCCGTTCAATCGTTAACTCCTCTTCATCTACTTTTGCGCCGCTTATTCCTCTGTCCTCATACATATGCATAAGGTCAAGCCCGTTCGCTTCACAGTATCGTTCAATTTCTTCCACCTGATAGGCGAGGCTGTACCCGTCTTTTACCTGTCCTATGGTACTTACCCGTACATATCCCACGACTTTCTGTCGCATGTATTTCCCCTCCCGTAAAGAAAATTGTAATTTTCGTAACGGTTTACCGTTGATGCGTAGTATACGACCTCATCCAAAATCTGCACAACCCGTAATTTTATGCTCGTTTTCTTCACCAGAAGACCGTACACTATACGCAACCGTTATTTCATACAAGAGGAGGTGTCCCCTTATGTCCTATACCGTTCGTCTTCGTCTCAACGAAATTCTTGCCGAACAAAAAAAGACGCGAAAACAGCTTGCCCACCAAGCTGGTCTGCGTCCTTCTACTGTCAGTACGTTATGCAATCAACCGGTTCAGCGCATTTATCTACGTACACTCGCTTCTCTCTGTGAAACACTTGACGTATCCATCAGTGACTTGCTTGTTCTAGAGAAACACTAAGCCACTCCTAGCACCGCCGTATACACAGGTTCAAGTATTCTCTCCCACTCTTTCCTTGCCAGCCCGTTGAAATCCAACACATACTGGCTGGCAAGTTCTTTTTTCACTCCTTCTCGTATATACCGGGTGTATAGATTTGTTCCGTTCTGTATGTTTCGTATTTGTTCTGCCTTTTTCGGTTTCATCGCTGCCCAGTCTGTTATCACTGCCGCATAATACTGCTTGTTCTGTTCCGGCGGACAGTCTCGTATATGTGTCAGTTCAATATTTTCGGCTGGCTTATACACAATCTCAATGCGTGTCAATTCCCCTTCCATTTGTATCCCATGCCTGTCCCAAAGCTCCTGCTTCTTATCATACACCCGACAGTAACCATTTTGTTTTCGCTGATGCGGCACTCCGAAGTATCGAGTCGTTTTATACAAGTGTAAAGATCGCCGTATATCGCGGCTCATCACCACTACATTCTCTAGCGAAAACGGCACGTCATACGCAATGTCACAGCTTACAAATTCTACTCTGCTTGCTTTCTGTCGCAACCATTCCCATATCTCACTCAGTCGTTCGTAATATTCCGGTCGTGTCTCCAGGCGCAACGTATGTAAAAATCCTTCCTTCTCCCGAAAGTTCTTGTAAAACACATGTAGATATTCCCCCTTTCCCATCCGTATATGAAATTGATAACAGTATAATTTTCGATATACTCTCCAGCGTACCTTGTACTTCTGCAACAGCACACGCATAAAAAACCGATAAAATACAGACAGCGGCACGTCTTTGTATTCCAGCACAAGTTTGTCTACTGAAACGGTTGGCGTCATCCTTGTTCTCCCCCTTGTTTACCAAATTTTTTCGTAGGATATATAAAAAACTTAACACTTATTGGACTATATCATTATATTTTCCCCTCCCCATTCTCCCGGCTCAACAACAAAAAAAGCACCTGCATTACCCAGAAGGTAATCAAGTGCTCGAAGTTTGTTTGTATAATAAGTTTTCGCAAGTGTAGAAGGTTTCAAAGGATGCGGACAATCCGCAAGCTACGCACAGGCGTATGATATGGGCAAAAGTATGACACATATCCCGTTTGGCATCAAGAATAACATGTATGCCTACGAGCGCTTTCGCTCATGCCGTTCTCTTCCCCTGTCCGGTGTATTCAGTGGGATTCCTTGTAGAATGGCAGCATACCCGATTCTCGTAGGTTATCGCTGTAACATACTGCAAATTTGTTTAAACCTTTTCCCTTGTGTCCTTGTCAAGGCTTCTTCAATCTGAATCCAGCGGATATCCTCTGTCTCCTCTCTGCTTCGCTGTAGCATTCTTGCTATACGCACGTCTTCCATGACATATGGGTTATTTATCCGTTGGTAAGGTTGTAAGCCATAGTGTTGCCGCAACTTGTTTTGTTCTTGCGCTGTCAACGTCTCCCACGTTATGGTTTCATACTCCCCGGTTGTAACCCTTGCTTTGTTGCCTGCGGCGTTTTGGTTTCTACACAACTTTTTCCGGTCTTTTGGTCCTGTACTTTTTCCACCGTGCATCCGACATCTCCCGTTTTTCATCGGGATGTTTTGGCAACTTGTCCCCTTTCGGGTTAACGCACCGCAGATGGTTGTTTGTCCTCGCATCATGATTCTATTCCTCCGTAACTTGCATGGGGTTTGTGTATGAAGGTTTTAGGCGAAAAAATACCCCAGACGAGCTTTGAATACTCGTTTGGGGTAGATAATAGTTCTAATCATTCAGTTTTATCTTCAATACTTTTTAGATATTCTTCTAAAAATTCCCTATCATCGTCATCCTCTGGAATGAGTCCTAGATACTTATGTTCCCAAATTATTTGCTGCTCATGAGGATCAGCCTTAGAAAGATCATTATAACTGTAATCAATTTTAAAATTACCTTCATTATCAAGTATCAAAGTAAGATTTGACCAAGGTTGATTTGAATTAACTTTAAATTCATCCCATAGTTCTTTTAATAAATCTAATAATTGATACCACAATTGATCATACTCGTTTTCATTAATATCAAACAACTCAGGAATATCATGACTATATACAGGTTCATCACTCTCAACTGGGTAATAAAAGAAATAAGATTTACGCACTCCCTCAGTTAATTCGGCATACAAATAAACTTTATCCCAATCCTCCGGTATTGTTTCAATAATATTCTGTGCAATTGCTTGATATATACTGCCTAGTTTAGCTTCATCCACCTGATTTCCCTCCCGAAACATTTTCAAAATCGACTTTTACCCATCTGCCTTTTCCAATCTTATATTTTATTTCAAAGCTATCAGGACGTTGAGAGCCATCTAAATACTTAGGCTTAATTTTTACCTCTACTGATTTTTTTTGTTCTAAAGCCTTTGCCCACATGTTCTCAAGTTTCTTCCATTCACCTTTGTTCAGATTACCATTCATAGGAACTAGGTTGTCAAGACCACCCGAACCTTTAAATATAGTTGCTATTAAATGTCCGCCTTCATCGTCTGGTAGTCTATCTTCTCTACCCACCACCTTCTGAGCATGGGTATTTCTTTTTCCTTGTTCTAAATTAAGTTTTCCTTCACAACTTACTATACGCCCCTTATCATCGGTTTTGTAGGTGTGTCCCGATGGAGTTGTATATTCGACGTTCGGTTTTAATACCTTTCTTCTTTTTTCATCTCTTGTATAATGGTCACCATAGTTCACCTTGGTAGGAGGTTTCGAAGGTGTAGCTTTTTCCGTCCCCTGAGTAGTTTTATTCCTGTTGCTTCCTCCAATTGATATTGAGCCTCTTTCATTATTTATAACATTTATCACATGGGGGGGTAATCTCATTGCTGCCTTTGCCATTTGCTTAGTAACAACCGATAAACCTTTGTCGCCTACTAAGTTTACAACCTTATTCCCCCCAAATTTCCCAATCACATAAGCTCGCTGCTCAGGGCTCAATTTCTGAAATTCATCATATTCTTTCTCTATGCCAAGGATAACTTTGTTCGTTGTTCCGAACGGGTCACTCACCATTTGTCCAGCAAATTTTTTTGCCTTGCTATACTCTCCCCTCAGGGATTGACCAATATTTTGTACCGTTTGCTCTGGATTATACCAAAGTTGTTTTGCTAACTCCACTGTATCTGTGAACGCTTCTTTTCCACCATCCCAAACTCCCTTTCCAAAACTTTTAGATAGTACAAGGGCCTTTCGCATGTCATTTTTTAATCGCTTAACCCTTTCATTCTGGCTGAGGTTATTCTTTATCTTCCTTGCCTGGGTAACAACCTTTCCCCCTTCACGCTTTACGAATGCAGTCGCTTTTTGTTTCGCTGCTTCCAATGTCCCTTTTGTCTTCTTTGTAAATGCTTTCGTTGCCCTTGCCATCGAATTCAAAAATTTTTGTGTTTGTAATACTGCCTTCTTTGCGAATGCTTTTGCTGCTTTCCCTATCTTTTTCCCCGCTTTTACAATCTTCTTTACTGCTGTTTTGGCTACTTTTATTCCCTTCTTTATAGCCATTTTTGTTGCTTTCACAGCCGATGTTATAAACTTTTGTACCTTTACCCCATTCTGTTTAATGGTCGTTGTGAGCTTGGATACCGTTCTCTTTATGGCTGTTCCTGTTTTTGATGCCGTTTTTTTTATCGCTGTTACTCCTCGTGACACTGTTCGCTGCACGGCGGCTGTCGCTCTTGACACCGACTGTGAAAACTTCCTTATTTGCAGTCCTGCCTTCTTTTTTAATGTCCCCCACCAGCTCATGTCTTCCGCCCAGCTTTCTTAGCTTTGACTGCTTTTAGCGCCATTTTCGCTCGTGCGGCCACCTCACCAACAAAAGGGACACATGCCGCAATAGTGCGAGCGATGTCTTTCCCGCCTTCCTGAAGATTCCCGTCCGCATCTCCTGATCCCGGGATCAATCCTGCTACGTGCTGGGCGAGTTCCGTCCTGTCTCCCTCCCATTCTTTCTGTGGAGCTTCCTCTTCTTCTATCAAATCGTCTACAACAACTGGCCCTTTCACCGTACCTTCCATTTCCACTCGCAAACCCTGAATATCGGTGATGCCATCCAGCATCATACTGCTTGCACCGCATACCATGTAGACAGCTTCCTGTGCCTGGACACTTAGCTCATTACCTGCATCGATTTTCAGGTCTTTTTCCGAGGTAAAGACGATCGGTTTTTCGCTGTGGATTTCGATGCCATCTTCTTCATGCAGCTTGAGGAAGATTCCCTCTTCCTTGGCGGTAAAAATAAGTTCCTGTCCCCCCAGCATCATCTCTTTGCCATGCGGCGTTCCCCAGTATTTGATAGTGGGGTCTTCTACCTTGGGAGAACGGTCTTGTCCTCTGCGAATGGAGCAAATGGCTACCGCTTCTTCTTCCCGGTTGCCCGGGATGTACAGCTTCACAGTATCTCCTAGCTCCGGCATGCAGTACCAGCCACTGTTGCTTTCAGCGGTGTAGGGTGTGGAATACGGAAACCAGCAGGCTTCGTTTTTGTCCTGGGTTTTATCGATATCGAGGTGAATTTTGACGGTGTCTTTGGCTACATCGAGGATTTTGCCTTCCAGGGATGCCCCTGTAATCTGATCGTTAAAAATCAGGTTTTGCCGGATGCCTTTTTCCGATGCTAATATGTATTCGTAGGTCATGGTGCCGTTTTTCATCACAGCCGTAGACTCAGCAACCACTCGCTCCTTCCCTTTGTAGGTTATTCTGTCTCCAAGATTGAAATAGGCTTCGCTTTCTATTCGATAGTACAAAAAATCGTTCCCGCTCAACCCTGCTGCATAATCGTTCTCTGTTGTTTTCATATAGATGGGAAGGGTTTTCTTCACGCTGTATTGATGCTCCCATAGCTCTCCCGGTCTTCCTTCCGGCATGCCGAACCAAAACTTTGGTGCATCTGCCGTCGCTTCTGGAAGAAGAACCGCACCAAAATGGGAGGCCATTCGTTTCAGAAACTGCCAGTCTGTCTCTTCATATTGTATGATGCATTTCCTAAGTTTGGAAGTCTCCGAAACAGTATCAATATAGTCAGAACCAGAATAATTGGCGAGGATTGTCTCGATCAAGTCAGTGTATAGCATGTCTTTATTTTGAAAGGAGCGGCTTTTCCGCTTCACATCCATCCTGCACGTATGGGATCTGGCTTCCAGTTCTATGTAATAGATACCTCTAACAGCCTTGATCTCGATATGGGACACCTGTCCGCTAAAAAGTGGCCGTACGATGCGACCATTTTCCACCTGGTTAACTTTCACCGTATCCGTACTGTTTGCCATTTCAATATAGAAGTCTTGTTGTTCTTCCGGGATTATCCCTGTGACATAGAGTTTCGCATGGTCATTTACTGTTTTCACAATTTTAATTTCATTTAGACGTTGCACCTCATAAGGAGATATAAGCTCAACATTTCCATACCCTGCCCTCATTTCCACCTCACCCCTCCTTTACTTTTCCTGTGAAGTCCATAATAAAGTGACATGTTCCTTCTTCAGTCCCCGCTACATCTACCTTCCATTTCTTACTCCTGTCCATCATCTACAATACTGATGATCCCAGCATACATACACTGGTTCGTGCATTTGTTGAGAAGTGCGGGATATTTCCCGATCAGGACATTCTGTTTCCCGTTTATCCATGGCATCGTCACAACTGGCGTGCAAAGTATTCTTGTAAGCACACCTTTATTGGCCGCTGTGGCCGCCGCTACTGCCGGGTTGGCCATACTGCTGCACAAGCCGAAAGGCATGATGTTAATGTTTGGCTTATAATCCATAATGTTCAACTGTGCCTTGCCCCTGCTGTATACGCCATGACTGAAAGGAGCTTGCAGTTTGCTCTTCGTACTTCCATAACTGCAGGATAACACCGCCCCTGCCACTACATAGCTTTGCCCTTCCCCGTTACTATCAAAAATTTTGACGTCCATAGGTTATCCCCTCTCTTCAACGATTTCCTTTTCTACTTTTTTGAGCCGAATCCCCGTAAAATCTCTCCGCAATAAGCTTTCTGCCACATCCAGACTAATAAGAATGTACTCTTCCATAATCCCTTTTATTTTGAAAATTTTATAAGGCGCTGCTTTGCTTTCATCAATCACTAGCCTTTTTAACGTACCGTCTTTATGAAATTCAGTTTGCTCGGACAGACAATCTATACGAGGCGGCACAATCAGCCAGTATAGCTCCTGTCTCAACCGTTTCATGTCCTTTAGCATAACAGATTTAAAATACAGCTTCGGCACATACTTTTCTATGATTTGCTTGCCTCTATCAGATAGCAACGGAATAGGCTTTTCAATAAAGTCTACATATTCTGTTGTATCTTGTTCCCTAATTTGAAACTGAAGATTCAACTTGTCCATGTCACGGACTTTCTTTTTTGTCAACATCTCTTTTGTAATCACCTGGGATATACCCATCGGCTGGACAGCATCCTGTATCCTTTCATCCTGCGAAATGATAAAATAGTTCATCCTTTGTCCCCTTCCCTGGAAGTTAGAATTTCAAAATAATGCTTTCCCTTTGACTGTTATCGAGTCTTACTTTTTCAATATCTTCCACAGAGAATACCGCATTTTCAAGATTAGCCCCTTTGAAGTTAGTAGCGGTAAGGTTGGCTCCTACAAACACAGCGCCTTTGAGATTTGCATTTTCAAAGTCAGCTCCCTCAAGGTCTGCTCCTTCAAAGTTCACCGCAGTAAGTCCTGGCATTTCCCAATAGGTTGAATCAATTAAACCACTTAACCCTTCAACATCACGAAATATGGCACCTTTTAGATTACTTTGGCTAAAGTCGGCTTCACTAATTAGGCTGTGGCTAAAATCCGTTCCTTGCAAATTACAATGAGTAAATTTTGTACCAAGCAATATACACCCACGCAAATTACTTTTTGATACGTTACTGTGCTTTACATCTGCATATCGTAAGTCAATGCCTTCATAATCCCCGTGGGACAAATCAAGGTTGGAGAATACTTCATACGCGTACTCATACTCTAGCTTTTCTTCTAGCCATTCTTTCATCTCTATGGAATCTTTTACTCTTGTATCCTCTTTATAGACAATTTCGCTAATATCCAGGTATTCTCCGACCCGCACTTCCAATTCCTCTTCTCTCTCGATATCCGAATATTCGGGCAATGCGGTTGCCTGTGACATCGCATACTTGGCAAGACTGACAACATACAGATTGTATTTTTTAGCCTCTCTCAGCTTTATCTTCTCAATATCCGGTTTTGTGATGGCTCCCATGTATGTTTTACTTCTTTTTTCCAGTTCACTTTCTAATCGATCTAGAAATTGAAACGCCCAGCTAGCATCATATTCGATCTGGCATTCCTTTCGATCAAAAAACCAGGTATTATCAAAAGCCTCTAGTAAATAAATATGTCTTCCTTCCAAAATTTCCGTACGCAACATGGAATACGTAATATATCCGATGTTATTCTTTTCTCCTTGTGCTTGCATTTCTTTTATTTTTAGGCATAGTTGCTTAAAAGATTGGATAAACCCCTGAGCGAGTGCATCTTTATGCATTTGAAAGTATTCTTCCAAAGCGAACAGGCTTTCAAGACTTTTGCTTTCTACATCGTTTTCTATGAACTGCTGCACTACTTCCTCTTTAACCATTCTCTTTCTCCCTCCTCATTCTATAGCGCTTAGTTTGTTTTTACTTCCTTACCTGTGATGCTTGTGTTGCCATCCATCTTGATGTTGCTTTCCTTACAAGTTATATTGATCTCTTCTTTAGCAGACATGACAATTTTCTTTCCCGCGCTCATCGAGATATCTTCCTGCGAGACAATTTTGATATTTTTTTTGCTGAAGATTTGAATTCCGTCTTTTTCACTTAATTTGATGAAGATTTCTCCATCTTTTCCGGTAATGACAATCTCTTCCGGGCTAAGCATTATTTCTTTACCGGCCGCCGTTCTGAAATATTTAATGCCAGGATTTTCAAGCTTATTCTTTTCTCTGATCTCCGAATCTTTCCGTACCGAACTGATCGCAATCCCTTCTTCTTCTTTCTTGCTTGGAAAATAAATGCGGACATAGTCATTTATTTCCGGCATACAATACCAGCCGGTGTTTCCTTCTGCTGTATATACCGATGAATAAGGGAACCAGTATGCTTCGGCTACGCTTTGTTCCGGATCAATGTCAAGATGAACCTTGACATTGTCTTTTTCTACGTCGATTACCTTTCCCTGAAGAGACAGTCCTGTAATTCCTGAATGATAGAAGGTGTTCTGACTCATCCCTTTTTTTGAACATAAGATGTACTGATGCTTTAACAGGCCGTTTTTCATCTGTGTATATGCTTCGCAAACGAATAGACTTTTTCCTTTGAAATCTACCCTGCTGCCAATGTCAAGCACTTGATCTGTCTCTGCTTCATAGTAGATGAAGTCGTTTTCATCAACACTCTGGATGTAGTTCTCTGAAGCATTCCGGAAATCTGATATTTTTTTTCTTACACTGTAGTGAAAGTCCTCCAGCTTTCCTTTTGAGCCGCCTTCTGGCACCCCGAAGTAAAACTTGGGCCTGTCGAAAGTAGATGCCGGTACCAGCCCCGTGTTAAAACGGGAGGCCATTCTTTTTAAAAACTGCCAATCTGTCTCCTGATACTGCATGGTGAACTTTTCGATACGAGCGGCTTTTGAAGCTACATCCATAACATCCACACCTGGATAGTCAGAAGCTACTTTTTGTAGCAAAGCGGAATAAGGCATGTCCTTGTTTTGAAAAGAGCGGCTTTTCCGTTTAACATCTAAACGATACGTATGGGATACAGCTTCCACCTCTATATAGTAAATATCTCTAACTGCTTTCACTTCAATACTTAATACCATTCCAGTAAAGAGAGGGGTACTGTTGGACTGTTCATCTATCTGATTGATCTGGATCTGTGTGTGAGTATCAGTCATCTCGACATAACTATCCTTTAGCTCCTCCGGTACAATTCCCGTAAAGTACAATCTAGCATGATCATTGATTTTCTTCGTGATTTTTAACTCCAGCAGGTTGACGAGCTTATATGGAGATACCTGCAAATTGTTATATGTAATAACAGATAGACTCATATATCAGTTTCCCCTTTCTCATCGGACTATTTTCACCGAGTCCATAATTCCCATTGCTACAGGTTTCCAATCCTTCATCTCTTCTTCCGTGCAATTGAATGTACACAGGAGGGCTCTTCCCTCCAGCTCAGCAAAAAATAGTAAGTTATAAATGTTTACGTCCAATGCCGGAGCTAGAAAATCACAGAACCCAATGTTTCTTCCGTTCACATTTCTTACACCTTCTTCAAACCATCGGGCCAGTGGCTGCGTCTTTTTGATGACTTGCACCATGCTTTTTTTGAACGCCTCCATATTTGTATCATGTAGCGGGCTTTGTGTATGGTTGAAGGCAATGTTAATGGAGGCACTTTCATTTGTGTAGATCAGATTCGGCCTTCTTTCAGAAGGGTATTTCAAAGACGCAATTTCAGGAGGCATGACGATAAACGTCTCAGGCAAACGTAGCTTGACCTTATCCTTCAGTACACTTTTTTCCTCAAATGGGATGATTTCATCGTTTATTTCAATAAAGTCTGTTTGCACATCCTGCCGTACAGTTCCTTCATAACCATTATTTTCCTTGAAAATTCGAGCGAGTTCCTCCTGCTTTTCATTCATCAATTCAATAATTTTTTCATCCATATATTCCATCAGACTCACCATTCCTTGCTATACTTAATCCACAATCACTCTCTGAGGTCCGCCAGGTCTAAGCCCTGGCTTCGCTTTGCTCCCACCTTTGACCTCTTCCAAAATGCTTCCCAAATATTTATGTATCTGTCCATTCGAGTATTCCTTGTATCCTTTTCCCAACCTGTTTGCTATATAGTGAAGAATGAGTTCCCTGTCCACAATGCCCTGGTTCATGCACTGCATAGAAAATGCGATGTCATAAGGGTTTGGGTTTACACTGCCACTTTTTAATATTTCGGTTGCAAAGTACCTTAGGATAGCGGGGTTAAGGGTACTTTTTCTAAAACCGGAATATTTCACATGGATGATATTCACAGTATTGTATTCTGTAGCAAAGTCGGCAAAACTCTGGTATTCTGATCGTAATCTGGCTCCTGGCTTTAATTTAAACCGTCCCAGTTCCAGTTCATCCTGTTTTATCCGCACATCTTCATCCAGAAATATTTCTGTACCATAAGAAATGAAATCTGCGTGTACATCTTCTTTTTTAAACTGTATTTTAATTAAGATCTCTTCCCCTGTAGCACGGTAAGGGATTTGGCAATCATTTTCAAGCATATACATTCTGCCTCCGTGCTTCACGATTCCGCTTGTGATGGTAAGGCAGTCTTCCTCAATGAGGATCTCAGCCCCTACAACAACCCCATCCGAATAATCTTTAAACCGAATGTCGATGAAGTTCCTGGGATAATCCCTTAGACTCTCCAACATCTCTTTCTTCAAGATTCTTCCTTTCTTGAAGTTTGGATAAAGATCTAAAAACAATGACGCCTCCCCTTTCCTCTATATTTCATTATTTCCATCCATCAAAGTAATCCAATTCCGAGAGGTCGTTTTCAAAGGCGAAAAATTTCTTCTTGCCTAAATAAAGTTGTTCATTTTGTCTTGCAACGGGAACGACATGAAAGCCCCAATTGTCTTTGTCAGCAAACACAAAAAATTTCACTTCTCCATTTACAATGGAATCCGTATCGTCCTGAGGTATATTTCCACCATATTTCTCGGCGATGTTCCGGTACAATACAGGCTTATAGTTTTCAGCACAATTTATGTATACATACTTGTGCCGTATACTTCCCTCGTTTCCTTTTAAGTAGAATTCGATCTCTGTAACCCCAATCGGCCTGGATATGGATCCCTGAACCTGGCTCAGTCTTTCCTGGTTTCTGATCAACACTTTCTCCTGCCGATTATGTGTAAATGCAGTTAACGAATAAGGAACTACCGGGGCATGATTTGTGATGCTGGCCTCGATATATCCCGCTTTTTGGGCATTGAGATATCGCAAGGCTCCTCTCAAGCAGGATAACTTTAAGTCCGGCACCTTTCCCGTATCTTCTGATTTCTGTCTGAATTCGATACTCCTTCCTGGGACAAATTCCTTTAACGCTTCTCGGAAAACGTCAATTCTGCATGACTGACCTGTGAGTTTTATGATTGAATATTCCTGAAGCCTTCCCTCCTGGTAAAAGTCTTCGAGAAACTTACGAACGATTTCATAAATATCCGCTTTAATAAGCTGATTAATCTCTTTTATATTAAAGACTACATCTGGAACATCATACACATCCTTACATCGTCCATTTTCCCACACTGATAAGAACCAGCGATCCACTGCTGTGATTTTAAGGTCATTTTCGCGATAGTTCTTAGTTTCAGAATAAAACCGGTTTCTCAAAATACCGGTTTTCCGAAAAAATTCTTTTTTCATATCCTCTGCAATTTCCCACAAAAAATAAAAATTATTTCTTACCCTCTGATATTCATCTAATGTTCTGTTCTCATACTCCTTAAATCGGGTCGGAATTATTTTTTCCGCTGCACGGTAGTAAGCTTCAAATTTCTCATATACTGATCGAACCCCAAACTCATCTACATGCCGAAAAATATCCGTTCCAGGAATATCAATTAAGCTGTCGATATCAATTGCGCTCTTTCCATTACTGTAATAGTCTGCAAATACGATCTTCATAAATTGTAAAATCCGATAGGTGATGTTATTTCCTCCGAAATTCGTATCCCCGTTTTCATAGTTTGTATGAATATCAATTTTATAAGAGATGTGCCCATCTTCAATTCGAAACAAGCAGGAGGAAAGATCAGTGGTACCCCCACCACAATCAATGACAAGAGCTTTGTATTCTTCTCCATCTATAAAATTATTTTTCTCTATCTGATCAGCGATCGTATTAAAAAGCACCGCCATGCCTTCATCCAGTGCATTTTCGGATTCAATGTGATACTCCGGCAATATTTCAGTAAACATCTCGATAAACTGTGTTTTTAATTTTACCGGGCTGGATATATGTAGATTTTTAAAACGGCACTTAAACTGGTGCTCTGCCATCTTTATCACATACATGATATACGCTCTTAGAATATCGCTTCTTTTCACTTGCGCTGTGTTTCCCTGACCATCCATTACTTCCTCTATCTTCGTATAGCTGTTTACCCATCTCTTGATCCCATGAAATGTTGTAGCATGACCGCTGTATCCGTTCTTTTTCATATATTTCAGTGCTTCATAGCCGAAATTATACTTGATGTCTTGAGGGTCGGAGCAATCTATCACACTCACTACTGTCGGTAGAAGCTCTATCCATTCCTCCTTGGAAGTCGTATCAGGAAACATAACAAAATTAATGCTATTCAACCTTATCCTTCCATTTAACAAATCATTACTGCAAGGAGAAGATATATATCCGTTATCAAGAAAAGCTCCGGCTGTTGTGTTGGAAGTTCCAAAATCTATCGCCAGCGCTGTCTCTGTTTCCTCAAGCTCTCTAATCTCCAAATCTGCAATCGGTATCTTATAGTAGTGTAAGTTTGTAGGAGGAAGGGGTCTGTCCTCATAGTAGGTTTTATAAATATATTCTGAATCTTGCTTTCTAAAAAACAAAAAGCTGTAATTTCTGTTTCCGGTTCTTCTTATTTCAACTTCTTTTTCCGTAGACAGGTAATAATCCCCAACATCGTCTTTTACGAGATTGAGAATCGCACACAATTCGAGAGCATCATTCACAAGCAGTACATTAGATTCAACAATGTCATGTCCAACCTCCACACGATATTGATCCAGCTTGTCTACCTTTAACCCAGTATATATGGTCATTTTCGCTGGAATTTTTATATTTCCGTTATCCGACAGCGGTGTATTCAAATATTTTTTAAGGGCGGACTCTATTCTTTCAAACCCGTCTTTTTTAAAGCTCTTTATCAACAAGCTTTCTTCGGCACTTCTAAACTTTAAGATAGTATCAATTAGACTCTCCCTGTCTAACGTATTGATCAATCCTTTGACTAACTTTTCCTTGTAACATATGTTTCTCAGTTGAAATGTCGTCATCTCCAACAGTTCATCCCGTGTGTACCTTACTGCATTTCGTTCCCCTTCTCGGCTATTTTTATTTATATACAGCCTGTATGAATATGTGTTCATAGCAACCTGCCTCCCTTGCCTGCCTAATTAGTAGAGCGCAATGTTGTCCATTCGCATGGTTTCCGCGACACCGATAATACCAAAGTGGTTTTTCCAGTAAATTTCCGTATGAAAACGCACAGGGAGAAAAATTTCTTGAATAAGCTCAAGCTTTGCTTGAGTTGTCTCATTTTCTTCCTGACCGATGTAAATAAGCAACTCATCCTTTTCTTCACAATTTGCGTAAATGATGCAACTCTTAAATATTTTTCGCATCGTATCTCTAAACAGATATAACGCCTCGCCTGTTTCATATAGCCGCAAAATATTATGAGCGAGCACTTCCCTTTCTTCTCTATTAAATCGTCTTATTTTTTCTCTAACACTGTTTCCGAGAAGACCCCTTTCAATATCCCTGAGTACAAACTTGATATAATACTCCCGCTTGTTCATCCCCTGTATAAGATCAATATCCGCTAAAAAGTGAATAATGATATCAAACAAAGTGTCCCTTAACTCTATATCATCGTTGTTATTGGCATCGAACAGATCGCGGAAAATGTCGTAAAATCTATAGTAAGGATTGATTTCTACCTTTTGTTCAATAACCCGCGTATTAATCAATTCATTGCTTAGCTCCATATAGGGCGAATACACTTTAGCAGGAACGAAACGGATATACTGTTTCTCGATGCCAGACTGTTCCGCCTTTATGATTAAGTCCCATATGTAATTCAAGATAACGCTCCTTCACATTTGTATTCCGGAAAATACAGTTGTACCTCTGATACTAGAAAGCTCATAAGATCATAGAGGATAAAGCTGCTGCTTTCGCGTGCCTTGAATCGAAGCCGCATAATTTTTTTATCGCTTTCAACTCCCATATTATCGTTTATGAATCGGTTCATCCCGTAGGTTTGTTCCATTCCATGCGCCCGTTTGCTAATTTCTATATGCTTTAATTCAAGGTACCTGGAGACTTCAAACGAGTTTATGATCCTCACAATTTCCCCTTTCGCTCTGACGCTCACTGCTTGCTTCCGGGCAAATCCGCTAACGAAGCTGTTTTCTCGCTTGTTTGATACCAGCTCGTATTCTATCCTGCCGATGTTTGTTTCTACAGGTTGTGTGATTTTAAGCACATTCCATACCTCTGATTTTTCCCTAGGTGACACAATAATAAGCTCCTCTGGCGTTCGTTTGATGTAGCGTATTATCTCCTCGTTCCCCTCCACAAGGTAACCATGTTTTGTGCCCATTTTTCGCAGTGATAACACATGTTCGAAATTTACCTTGTCAGTAGCCGGAACTGGAAAGCCGATGTTTTTTAAAGGCAGCCTTTCTATATTCCATAAAGGGATCATATCGAGTTTTTTATATTTTTCATATTCTTCCAGATCGATTGTTATTTCCAGTATTTCTTCCTCTTCCTTTAGCGTTCCCTCACATCCCACCAACATGACATCAAAAAATTTATTCGCGTACGGATGGTTTATAGTTCTCCAATGAATTCCATTTATCAAGAAAATATTGTATAATTTCTCTATTTCGTGCATATAAGCTTCGTTCTGTTGAAGACGTACCTCGATCCTATAACGTCCTCCTGTGGTGATTATCTCTCCTGAAAATATTCTCTGGCTATCTATAAGTTTTTTTATTTTCATGAAGTTGCACTGTAAAAATATCGTCAGTAGACGAACCTCTTCCTTTCGATCTACTTTGCATGCCAAACTCTTCATATCATAAGTCTTCTCTTCTACATCTTCAGGTATCATCGGGTATAGAAATTCATGGACTGGATCCAATTTATCTCTAGAGCATACTGTCACATAAACATCATATTTCTCCTCGCTATCTCTCACCTCGTTAAAGACCCGTTCCTCCAACTTCCTGTTCATTTCTTCCTGATATTCCACCAGATTTAAAAAAACCCCTGTGATAATATTTTTCAGCAATCTACGTTGCTCAAGGTCTTCCATCTTACTTAACCTTTCCATTACAATGTCTTTCATGACCATTTACTTGATTCCTCCCGCTTTATTAGGTACTGCATCCGCTTCTCCCATGTCATTATTGAGTGCTTGGCCATTAGGAGTAGCATCTGAACCCGCTAAGCCGGCCTTTGGAATCGGATTTAGCTTTTCCTCGGCTTTCATTATCTTCCGTTCTATGCTTAGAACTTTTTCGAGCATGTCAATCTCCTGATAAACCTCCTGGGCCATAGTATAGGACTCAATGGCTTTCTCAAAATCCTGTGAGGAATAGCTCTTATCCCCTTTTTTTTCTAACTTTTCGCCATCCAGCTGCTTTTTTTCCTTTTCCAGATTGGATATTTTTTCCTCAACTTCATCCAATTTTGCTTTTATCTCTTTTTCCCCATTAGCAAAGGAAACTGCAATTGCCGCTTTCCTTGCTTTTTGATATGTATTCTTTGCTCCTTGGTAATCTTGTCTTTCAAATTTCATATCCCCATCTTTCTTCAAATTTAAGACTTGGATAAAAGATTGAGATTTATGTATTTTCTCCTCTAATTCTTTCATGTTAAAATCTTTACGACCTTGCATTTCTTTTTGCGCCTTCTCATACTTGCTTACCGCTTTCGCGTAATCGCCTTCCTTAAAGGAAGCGTCCCCATCTGTGATAAGCTGTGTTATCCTTTGTTTCTTACCGAGCAACTGAGCATGTATCTTATCTTTAATCTTTATAGCTGCATTCCGTGCTTCGCTGTATTCTTTTAAGGCTTTCGCATAATCCCCGTCCTGCACGAAAATATCCCCATTTTTCTCATGCTCGAACATACTGGCAACTGCTTCTGCTTTTTTCTTCGTGTTCTGTATCTTATATACGATCGCTCCTCCCCCAACTAATGCAAGAAGCAACAGTGCTAATGAGATTCTTTTTATTACTCTTATTTTTTTTGTGGGATCTTCTTGATAGGTCTTGTTTACAAAAATTGCGACTGCGGTATAATTATTTACTATCTTTTTCTGTTTACTCAAAAGAACGTCTTCCAGAATGTCAACCAATTCCGAAGGTTCTTTTACCTCTTCCATTGCATCCAGCATTTCGATGCCACTTACCCCCTCCCATAACCCGGAGGTACACAGCACCATCACATCTCCGTCTATCAATTGATACTTTTTCGATACAAAAGGTTCAAAATCATGGGGTTTTCCCATATAGTTCAGCAGGTTGTTTCTTTCTTCATGCTCTTCAATTTCATCTTCCGGTATCTTCTCTTCATCTGCCATCATTTGCGCAAGACTCTGATCCTTGCTTTTAAAATTGAGTCTCCCGTTCCTAAAATGGTACAGCCTCGTGTTGCCTGCAACGGCCCAAATCATTTTTGAATAATCCGTTACTACCATTAGCAGACTCGCTTTAAGCCTTACCCTTCTGCTCTCATCTTGCAACAATCTGTGAGCTTCCTGTATGTATTTTTTTATTCTCATTCTGGACATCGTAGGATTATTCATAAAATTCCCCAATATGCTTTTGACTGCCATTTCAGCACTTTCTACTTCCCTATCCGAATCGAGTCCGTGTGCTATCACCCAGCAGGCCATATCGTCAAGTTCCGTAAATGCAAAATAGTCTTTGTTATTTATGAAAGTACCTGCTTCAGATAGGAATGCTGTTTTAAACTCGCTGTTGTCCTTTCTCATTCGTACACTCCACTCCTCCTTTTCATTCAGAATTTTATCTGCAACCCCGAATTCTACCAGCCATTTTCTAGTATGATAACTGTTGCATTATCCTGGTTCCTCAGTCTTTTATATTCCACAGCTTCAATTATTTCCTGAGCAGCATCATAAGGAGAAATGTTCTTGGAAAGAATTTTTTCTAATTCTATTTCTGTTACACTGTTGTAAACCCCATCACTGCACAAAATCACCTTATCACCTTTATGTAATGGAATAGGTGCTTTACAAATTTCTATATTCTTAAAACCTTCATAGCCCAAGTAATTAATTAATCTCTTTCTCATCGGATGATCCAGTACATCATCTTTTGTAACTTCTCCCGCAAGATAGCGCTCCTCCAGCAAAGACTCCAAAATATGCTTTTGATTTATATTGATAAACTCACCATCTCTAAAAATCATGATGATGCTATCTCCTACAGCTCCCCAGTAAAGGTAGCCATCGGATATGACAGCAGCAACGAGTGTTGTTCCCCCCCTTGTTCCTTTGAAGTTCCGCAGAATCTCTGTATTGCTCAAACGGGAAGCTTTCGTAAAAAAAAGGGGGATGTTTTTTGTATTATTTAATTTTAAAAACTCCTGTATAAATGTAGTCACAGCAATGGTGCTTGCTACCCTTCCATTTGCAAGCCCACTGATTCCATCAGCCAGTACTGCTATCGTTCCGTTCGCGGTCGTTGCCGTCGAGAAGTAATCATCCTGCTCCTCCCGCCTTCCTATGGTTTGCCCATTGCCAATCAGGATATTCGGCTTTGCATCCCTATTCAGCAAAAGCCGTCTTACATAAAATAAAAGAAGAAGAGATATGATAAATGCCAGTACTATCAGGTAAGGTAGCAATTGCTGTTCTTCCATGATGATCATCATTCCTTGCCCGCCGCATTGCTTTCCCATTCAAAATGAGAGCCACATAAAGGAATAAATATAAATTTACTTCTGCCCAGTTGTATCACATCATATGCGGTTAATTCTACAGGCGAATACACTGCTTCATTATTATGATAGGCAAGTCCTGACGCATCACCGGGCAACAGAAAAAAGTTCCTCTTTTTGGGGTCGTATACGATAACAGCATGGTTACGCCTAGAGATCGTATTATCTCCGATAATTCGTATGTGCATTTCTTCAGATCTTCCAATAAAATTCTTTTCTGCCATAATCCTATAATCCTGACCAATTTGAGGTCCTTCTATACATACTAACCACCCAGTTACAGGCTCGATTCCCTCTACTTCCCCCAAATATGGCATTGTCTTCTCATCTTCACCCATTGCCACCATTTTTCTATTTTCACTCTTTAGGACTGGCTCTATCACAATGTTGCAATAAGGGCATGTGCTGCCGTGTTTTCTTGTACTAAACATATGTCCATTTTTGCATCTTGCCAGACTCATACCATTTATTCCTCCGTTTATTTTGAATCAAACGATGTATTCTTATTTGAACAATATCCGTGTGTTCGCTATGTATATAATGTCACCTGAATCAATCCTATACGGTGTTTGATTCTCCAATCTTCTCTTTGTACTTTTGTTAGCTTTTTTTACTCCAATTCCATTTTTAGAATCAATATCCTCAATGTACCAATTTCCTGCAGCATAGTTCAGCACAGCATGTTGTTTGCTGATCAGCGACGCATATTCAGCATCAGATAAATCGATGTCAACCTCGTTTTGGCTTGAATTTTTACCAATTAGCAAAGAGGTTTCCCCCTGTATATACCATTCCTTTACACTTTCCCCCTCTTCATCCAAAAGAACAAGTCTTGTAATTCCTTTTTTTTCCTCATGTTGAACTGTAAAAACTCGGTATTTTTTTATCACATACCTTATCGTAACAATTAAAAGAAGAAGACTAACACCTATTTTTAAGCTGGTATTCATATTCAACCCATACACATATATAAGGGCAGCTACTGCTATTACTACAATCAAAATATCTACAATATTTATCCAGAAGGAGCTTTCCGTTTCATTTGAATTCCTTATGTATCGTTTAAAAAAATTCGCTACACCCCTCACATCCATTCCCCCGTTTGATAATTAATGCTAACTTTAAAGTAATCAAATTTAAATGATGATTATTTTTTGTTTACTCGGAAATACCTTTCAAAAAATTTTGTTATATTAATAGAATGTTTATTTGTATTTTTTATACTCTTATTTTTCAATGTCATTTCCTTAGTTTTTGGGTTAAAACCAAAAAAACGTTCAAAATTTTTTTCCATATCCTTTATATCAAACCACTGATCCCCTCCATGTTCTCGGTGAACTTCTGCTTTTTTATCAGAGTCTTGTTTTCCATTCGATTTTTCTTCCTTTACACCGTTCATTTTGGCATCATAGGTCTTTCTTAATGACTCGTCATACAGAATACGATATGCTTCATTAATTTCTTTAAAGAGTTTCTCGGACTCACTACTTCCAGAATTCACATCAGGATGATATCGCTTCGCCAGTTTTCTATACGCCTTTTTTATTTCCTCCCGGGAAGCATTTCTTTCAATCCCTAGTATTTCGTAATAATTTTTCATTTTCTTCATCCTTGCTACCCTTTTTTACCAACCATACTTTTCAAAGGAATTCCCAGGTGTATTTTCCTCTATTAGAAAAGTTTACTTTTATGGTTAGAGGTGTGCTTTTAAAAACACACCTCTAACATTTTCGCTGCTATTTCCTGGAAATTTGATATCCTTAAAAGCACATCATATAATTAAACGCTATATCCACCTTCAATTGTTGTTTTCTCCGTCTTATCTTTTTTCTGCTTAATTAAAAGATTAAATACACCTACACCTTCTGTATCTCCAAATCTTTCAGAATAATCTACCACAAATGCATTAGGGAAATGAATTTTCCGCACAACCTGGTCTGCAGCGATTACTTCCAAAGTAACCTTTCTGTAACAATCAGCCTTTTCAGCCGGTATCAGAGACCACAGTGCTAGCTTCATCGTGTCATCAGCATTATCTCCATCTGTCGCTGTGATGATTTTTCCTGTTATCTGGAGAGTAGCGCCTACATCTGTAGACCTTGCATTCGAATCATTGGGAGTATCTGTCTCATAAGTTACAGTCATGATGTTATCCATACCTAGTTCAATTGTTTCGGCTCCCTCTACTCTGAGTTTAAATCCCATCGAAGTAACCTCCTCATTATTAAATATTGCTCTCGAAAACTTGATGTGCTTTCGAGGTTTATGTTTAAAGGTGTACTTTTGAAAACACACCTCTAACATCCTTATTATTTTCCTAAATAAATACTTCATCTGGATTCTCTACAAGTTCGTTAACAAAATCGCTTTATGAATATAGCACCAGCTTTTTATGCTTTGGCTGCGCTCGTTGCTTTAGTTATTGTGACCTCAAGGTTCTTCACATTTCCATTAAACACAAGATCGATATGACACAAATTGTTTTTGTCATCAATGATATAGTTTATGTCGTCTCCATCCTGGATAATGGAGTTAATGAACCCCCGCGTACCAAGCCATTTGCTCTTCTGACTGCTCGGATTATTACTGAAAAATTTTATAATGTTATCATGTTTAAAATCGTTAGTCTGGAATCGGAGAATCCTTTCTATATAAGTGCTTACAAGCGTTTTATAGATCGAATCAAATCCATCCTCTGCCATTGCGAGGCTTCTCGCTTTATAAACAGTAATTCTTTTTATATCTTTTCCTTCTAGTTGTGCATTCTCAGAAGAGAAAACAAAACCAAAATTTTTTCTATTAATCGAGTCCTTGATATTATTTGTGAATCCCGATATTTCCTTGGCCATCGTTGTCACGGCTCTGAGGCCGTTATCCCCAGCTTCTATGTCAAATCGTACTCCAGGATATTCCCTGCTTACATTCTTAAAGTATTCTCTCAAATATTCCGGACACTGGTATGCCGCTACAATGCCAGCGGCCACATAACTGGCACCTACATAGACACCCTCAATCCACAGCTTAAGGATGTCTTCCTTCTCATGTGAGATCTTCACTCCATCTTCGGTTTTCAACATCTTACTATCAATAACAACCCCGGATTTATCTTTTGGAATAATCGTAAAGTTAGGAAGGCATGGAATAGCAAATTCACTGTATTCTTTTCTCACCAGTACCTGGCATTTATCTATGTACTTATCAATGCCGGAAGTAGCCATATTGTTAAAAGTGGTTTCTTCTCCCGTCACAAAACTAAAAAATATCTGTACTTTAAAATCTTTAACTGCATGAAGCAACATCGCCAAAGATTCCATCGTATTGCCGTCTTGTTTTACAATTTTTTTATTTCCCTTGAATCTCTCTCTACTTACTTTGGAATTTCCCGATGACTCTAATTCTACGGAAGGAACTATACCAAACCATACGGTATCCGAAAAATCATTCTTTGAGTTTACCGTATTTAGATACGTTTCCAGCCTCATTATGTTGGTACTCTTAACCATCATATCAAGCTTATTATTCGTAATCAGAAGCGAAGGCTGCATCCCCTTATTTTTTGTAGCATATTGGTCAAAAAACATTTTCACACCTAAAATCTTTTCCACTAAAGGCTTGACCGTTTTCACAAAGTCATCTTTTGCATTCTTGTAAAATTCAAGGTAAGTATTGTAGTTCTGCACTTCTGTTTCAATATCAATTTCAGTCTGAACTGCAGGTAATGGGCAAAAGGTGCGTACAACAAGGTCTCTCACATAAGAAGAAGGAGTTTCAGTGACAGAATCATAGTCTTCTTCAAAAATGGCGGCCAGTCCATTGGTATTCTCATCAATTACCATAAGTTCCATGCTATCGCTTTTAGGAGCTTCAATGATTTTTAACTCACCGTTGTCACCGATAGTGAGCATACCAACCTGTATATCTTCAGATTTATTTTCTTCCTGAGCCCCTCCAAGCAAAAGTCTTGTCTTAATATCATCAATAGCAAGTGGCAGCATGGCCATAACATTGTTATAGTTTCTACTTGCATCTTCGAACAAATGATTTAACTTGTCTCCAAGATCAAGCTTTTTAGGATCTCCTTCGTCTAATTCCTCATACTTACTGTATAAATAGTGAATTTCTTTTCTCACCTGTCGGATATCATCCATAACTTTTTTCGGAGATATCATGTCCAGTAGGTTTTCAAACTTAAAGTCTACATTGGTTATCCCCTGTATTCTCTTCGTATCAATCAATGTAAATAACATTTTTAAAAAATCATTATTCTGATCGATATGAATTTCAGATATACAATCTTCTGCGATACCTTCTGGCTTTTTCAATGTATACATTACTTTTTGGTTAGCTGCATTGTAGAAGGAGTATACCTTGGGTGAAAACTTATCCAAAAATTCGTCAAAACTTCTTACAACTAAATGCTGGTTAATCTCCTTGATTTTGTCATCACTCAAACTATCAATCCCTTTTACATCTCCTACGAGAGTAATAAGGTCAAGCTTCTCTGGATTAATTTCCTCAAACAGTATCGTTCTATTGGTCTGATGAATAATATCCATAATCTTCAGCCATAAAAATTTATAAGTGATTTCCATAAACAGACAAGCCGCTTTGGACTTTATGTATCCAAGACTTGTACAGCTAGCTACTATAAAGAATTTTTCATAGTACAACCCTCGTCAACTTATAAATTTTTATAGCCTCCTCCTTTCTATGTTTTTAGTGAATAACATAGTAAAAAAAAACTTTTTTTAACAATCCACATATACGAGTAGCCATATTTAAAGTATGACTTATCAGCATCGACAAAAATAAATACCTTTATTTTGTAATATATATAATAAAAAACTTTTATTTAAAAATATGGAATGCACTTCTAGCATATAAATTAAACCTTTTTTTGGTATCGTGTCAATATAAAAAATAACAGTATAATTCTACTATTGTTTTATGCTATTTTTCCTATTATTTGATCTATCTTTTAAAGCTCTCTTTATATCTTGATCAAACATGTATATACTAGTATAGGAAATATTTCCATTTTAAAGATTAACTATAAATACCCATTTTATATTTTTTACCTAAAAAGGATAATTACACCTTATATATTCGGTATAATTTCCCCGTCTATTAATACCTAAAAAACATTTTTATTTACAAAATTTATAAAATATCCGTTTATCATATTTCTTATTATTTCCGATTGAGATTTTGTTAAAAAAATTAACATGTGGGTAGAAAACAGAAACAACTCGCGGCGTTTCTAATCTGATTTGCCATCTACGTCACGCCCTTCATAAAAAAAGGAAGGCTGGTGTACGCCTTGCAAATGTTTCTTCCTATAAACATGAGGATATTTAGGAGGATTCGAACTAAAAATAACCAGACTTTCCCAAAATAAGAAACAGAATTTTCTATACAAAAAGAACGAAAGGAAAAAGAAGCGCGATTCATCCCCCACCTATGCTAATGCTTAGAGGCGGGGGATCTTGTGCGATTCTGGATGAATTGGGATTGATGTATTGTTTGTTTTGAACCACCTTATACATTCATAAACTTTTTGATTCTCCGAAGGAGATGTTCTAGATAAAAAGCAATTTTAAAAAGTTTCAGTGAGTAGCATCTCTTTTTATAATTTACTGAAAGCCCCCACATAATCACGCTTGATAGCAGAGGCGTCACGTCCCTATTATAATGCCTTACATTTTTTATCCTATCCTCGATCAATCTTTCAGACACATCCAGAGGGGCCCTTCCGCTCAAATAATAGTATAATGTAGCCGCAAGACTATAAATATCCGAATATCTCCCTAACTTCGACTTTTCTGAATAAAATTCTAAAGGTGAAAAACCAGGGGTCGTAAATATTTTATGTTTGGGATCATTTTTATAATAAATAGCGGAGCCAAAATCAATAAGTATAGGCTGTCCGTCTGTACTGATAAGAATATTTTCAGGCTTTATGTCCCTGTGAATAATTCCTTTCTTATGTATAAAATCCAACGCATCCATCAAAGGAAGCAAGGTCTTATTAAAAAAGGCTGTCATAGAAACTTCTTTTTCTTCTATATATCTGTCAAGCGTTTTCCCTGGGTAATATTCCATAACAATATAGCCTGTCCCGTTCTCTTCAAAGTGATCAATATATCTAACTATGTTTTTATGACATAATTCTTTTATTATAGTAGCTTCATTAAAAAAAGACTCCATCAGTTCGTAATACTTCCCTTTAGAAGAGGGAAGCCGACATAAAACAGTTTTATCATCCAAATCTCGCAATACTAATGCTTTTGGAAAATACTCTTTAATAATTTGAATATCCCCACTCTTTGCATGACGACCAGTATAGACAATCGACAGTTCACTACAAGAAATAACGTTTTTTATTCTGTATGTATTCTTTAATAAGGTGTTCTTTTTAAGACAGATGTCACGGGTGGCTAATTCCACAGATTCCCCCTCCATTTACATATTTTACTTTTATTGTATATTATTCTAGTTCTGTTATCCAACGCAAGCAAGACAAAAAATCTGCCGCTTCTTTGTTATCAATTAAGATTATGTTGCATCCGTATTGTTATTGTAGGAATACCAGATGTTGATTTCGTACGTTCCGCTCACCTCTACTATTTCACCTACCTTATCCGCCCGGTACGTATGGTTAATAACCCAAGCACCTAAGATAGTGACCATTTTGTGGGATGGGGTAACGGTATGAGTGGCTTCGGAAAATTTTCGTCCCCGGCCACAGACGGCTTTCGTGACGATTTCCCGACGCTGCTTCTCTTTATTTGTACTCGACATGTTGTTACCTCCTCCATACAACGTTTCCCTACATGTGTATGCAGGGCAACCATCACGGGTGCAACCATATCCATTTCTTTCACACCTCATCCATGCCACCCTGATCAGCATCATGACTGATAATCCATAAGTATGCAGGGCAAGCGTCTTGGGTGAAAAGATTAATATCATACCATTCTTCCAAAGAAAGCATATCTTTATCTTTTTTGAATCGTTGTCTAAAAGGATTAGTATGAAAAAAAGGCTTGACTGCATAAGTGAAAATATTGAGCATGTATTATATGCATGGCAGGAAATCTCCAGTATTATTCAGGAGTCTTCCACTGCTTCTGAGGTGGCTACCGCCGCACAGCAACAGTCGGCTACGATTGAAGAAATGGCGGCCGGTGCTGAAGAAACGACGATTCTTTCAAACGAATTAAAAGCAGAGCTTGGAAAGTTTACACTGAAGTGAAAGTTTGTTCATTATTTTTTCCACGTCACGTGTCACAAAAACCACGCGAGCGGTTTCTATAAAGTGAACGGACGAGAAAGGAGGGAAAAAATGGAGGTTCGAGCAACCTTGATAAAAAAGCAAACTTCTTCGGCTGCGTCCGATAATTTCAAAGACCTGTTCAAAGCCTACTATCCTTACGTTGTGTGGCAAATTATGCGCATCATAAAGGATCAATCTCAAGCAGAGGACATCGCACAAGAAGTATTCCTTCAGCTTTATCACACAGATCGCACTGTCATTCAAAACATTCCAGCCTGGCTAACCAAAGCCGCCATATATGCTGCCTATAACAGCTTACGCTCAGAAAAGCGACGCACTGCGCGAGATAAAAAGCAAAATATCGAAGCAGAAACGTATAGTCCTTCTTCGGAAGAAAAATGGTTTCAACAAGAAGAAATTGCATCTGTACGACAGGTACTCATGAATATGGAAGAACGTGAGCGTACTCTTCTCCTTATGAAATATTCTGGCTTTACCTATAAAGAACTAGCACAGGCTGTCAACGTGGAACAATCATCTGTCGGCACATTGCTCGCGCGGGCTAAAACAAAATTTCGCAACATGTACAAACATATAAGGGGGTATGCTGAATGAAATGTCCGGATATCGGGTTTATTCAGGCTTACATAGACGGAGAAATAAACCGTGATATGCGCAAAGCATTCTCTGCCCATCTGGAGCATTGTCCAAATTGCCGCACCTCGCTGGAACAGGCAAAAAAACTAGAACAATGGGCAGAAACGGCAATACAAGAGGCTTTTACCGAGCCAAAGCTTTCCCATCTCTCCATTGACACAGATGCAGCCTGGGAACGCTTTGAACAGCGTTTGCAACACGAACTTAAACCTGTAAAAACCAAACGAAAAGGATGGATAAACATGAAGAAACCATACAAAAAACTCATGGCAGGTACAGCTGCTGCTGCTGTGCTTCTTGGCTCTCTGGCTATCCCACAAGTACAAGTGGCTGCAAGCCAGTTCCTCTCCATTTTCCGCATGGATAAAGTAGAAATGATTAAGCTGACCCAATCCGATTTACAAGAGATCGAAAGATGGGTCGCGGGAAATGAAAAAGGAATGAAAGAGATTAAAGGGATCGGTAAAATATGGGTAGGAGAACAAAATGGAGACCGTGGAACACGTACTTTTGAAAAGAGAGAGGATGCTATAAAGGCAGGTTACGCGCTCCCTGCAATACCGGAAGGATACAAAACGGAAAACATTTTTGTGTCTCCAAGCTTTACACTGCACATGCAACTGGATACGAAGAAAACAAATGCCTTGCTGCATCAGTTGAAAGCCAATGTAGAATTTGACGAAAAACTGGACAACAAACCATTCTCACTGACAGTACCGGAAGCCGTTCATATAGAATTGGTGCCTGCGAATGCTGACACGAAAAAAGCACACCCGTCTGCACACATTTCATATATGGAAAGTGGTGCTCCGCAAATACAAGTACCAAAGGATGTAGACTTGAACCAGCTTCGTGAAACCGTTCTGTCCTTGCCATTCATCCCGCAGAACGTAAAACAGCAGCTCGCAAGCATCCAGGACTGGCAGCGTACTCTGCCTATTCCGTATATTATAGATGAAAAACACCAAACACGCGAAGTAACCGTGCAAGGTGCAAAGGGGATCATATATGAAGCGGAAAACCAGACATTCCTTATCTGGCAAAAAGACGGTAAACTTCATTACATGAACGCATATGACAGCAAGAACGAAACGCATACAGATGCCTTACTCTCACTGGCAAATCAAATGAAGTAAAGTAAGTAGCAAAGAGCGGCTCCTGTAACAAGGAGGTGCTCTCTTTGTGCGTTAGGAGGAAAAAGATTGAAATCGGAGTATGTAATTGAAACACAACGACTAACAAAGCAATACGATGGAAAAGCTGGATGCCGCAACATCACGCTTCAGGTACCTCGCGGAGTCGTTTTTGGCTTTCTTGGCCCGAATGGTGCTGGAAAAAGTACATTTGTTCGAACTTTGCTCGGCCTGCTTATTCCAACAAGCGGGAAAGGAACCATTCTCGGCGCTCCTATTGGAAGCATCGAATCAAGAAAGCGAGTCGGTTATCTTCCAGAATTATTCCGCTATCCTGAATGGCTAACAGGTCGCCAACTGTTAGAAACCCACGCAGACTTATGCGGCCTTTCACGCACAGAACGCAAAACACGAATCCCATACCTGTTGGAGCGAGTAGGGCTGCATGGACGTGGAGATGAAAAAATTCGGAGCTACTCCAAAGGCATGCAGCAGCGTATCGGCCTGGCCTGTGCCCTTCTCTCTGACCCGGAGGTTGTTTTTCTCGATGAGCCAACATCAGCACTTGATCCCATTGGCCGCCGTGAAGTCCGTGAACTAATGGATGAATTACGTAACGAAGGCAAAACGGTTTTCTTGAACAGCCACCTGCTCAGTGAAGTAGAAAGCGTATGTGACCATGTGGCCATTATTCATAAAAGTGAACTTGTTGTTCAAGGGGACTGGCGCAAGTTGTCCGCTGTGAAACCCCAAGTGGATATGACAATCGGGCCAGCTCCCTCAGCGATATGGGATGAACTGTCCCCCTTTATTATCCAGAAAGAATGCACTGGTTTTACAGACGAAGGGCGTACCCACTGGCTGCTTACACTGAAACAGGAAGAGAATATTCCTGTTATGATTCGTCATCTGAGCGACAAAGGAATTGCAATTTACCAAGCAACTCCCCGTCAGCCGCATCTCGAAGATGTATTTATGTATTGGGTGAACAAAAAGGAGGCGCAAACAGCTCATGTGGACAATCGCGAAACTAACATGTAAAGAAATTTTATACAAACGAATTTTTTATATTACCGTACTCATGTCGCTTGCGTTTCTCCTGTTTTACGGAATAGCTACCTATTTTGCGGCCCAGGAAGCGACAGCAAAAGCAGGACGAGTGATAAATTCGCCTGACTTCGTAATAGTAGAAACATTTTTCGCAACGCAAATTCTCGGGATCGGTTTATATTTCGCTACATTTATCACAGCGTTGCTCGCCATTTTGAGCAGCGTGGGCAGCATCGCCAGCGAAATCGAAAGCCATCAGATTGATACGCTGCTCGCCAGGCCTATTTCCCGGCGTACCGTCATTTGCGGCAAATTCATCGGGTTAAGTCTCTTGCTTGCTGGATATGCTGCTTGCTTGTTTCTTGGGATTCTACTCATTAACCAGTTGATTGGTGGTGACATACTCCGCGTCGAAATTACGTTTTCACAAGCTATTAAAGCACTGGGAATCTTCATCGTGCAGCCACTCATTCTTGTCGCTGTAGCTCTTTTGTGCAGTAGTATGATGACGACAGTAAACGGCGGAATTGTTCTTATTATTCTATATGGAATTAGCTTTATCGGTGGATTTGTAGAGCAGCTAGGCGTTCTCATGGAGAAAACAGCAATGATGAATATCGGAATCATCTCCAGCCTACTTTTCCCAATGGACTCTCTCTTCCGCAAAATGACGATCTACTTGTTTGACACAGCAGACAATCCACTATCTTTCGCTGCCCAGGGTTTATTCGGCAGCCTGTCTGCCCCGAGCAATATTATGCTGGCATACACTGCACTATATGGTATCGCAGCCCTTCTTCTGGCAATACGCAAGTTTACAGCCCGAGATCTATAAAAAATTGTATTTTGTTCATAAAACCATAGAAAGAGCTGAAAAAGGAGCCAGCTTTATAAATGTAGCTGGCTCCTTGATTTATCAAACTTCGATGCATTTTTCTTTCTCGCTTACGCACAGCCGCCGCAGCCGTCGCTGATGCCTTCTGGCCTGGCCTTCGGGTATCCGGTGTCGTTGTACAGCGGATCACCGCCGGTAGATACGATAATATTTTCGGACACTTTATTGGCAATAACGCTCGTAACCATTTGCAACAACTCATTAATGTCCTGCTGCGTTTGCTTAAATTCCTGGACAATCGGAATTGTGTCCAGTTCATCCTGTAACGCGTCGATTTCTTTTTCGATTTCCGGGATTTGATCGTACTGGCGGCTGTGCTCCAGCTTAACAATGCGCTTTTGCTTCTGTTTAATTTGCATAATTAATCCCTGCACCCGTCCGTTGGCGCTGATTTTTTTCTCCGCCTGCTTAAACCGCTCGACTTCTTCTGAGTTTGCAATGAGCGCAGCCAGTTCTTTTGCCGACTCAATAATGGACGAGTAGTCATACGTACGTTCCTGTTTCTCTTCCATCAGCACGCTACACCTCTACTTTGGTGACGACCTCACCGTATAATGTCCAAGTTTGTGGCTCTGTTATTTTAACATGAATCAACTGTCCGATACAGTCTTCAGTTCCTTTAAAATGGACAATTTTGTTTGTACGCGTGCGGCCAGTCATCATATCTGGATTGTTTTTGCTTGGGCCTTCTACCAATACTTCTACAACTTTGCCGCGGAGCGCTTCATTTTTCTCCCGTCCGATGCGCTGTACCAGATTAATCAAGCGTTGCAAACGCTCTTTCTTTTCTTCTTCGCTTACGTTGTCTTCCATGCCTGCGGCTGGTGTGCCATGACGCGGCGAATAAATAAACGTGTAGGCGGAATCAAATCCAACTTCTTCCACAAGCGACAGCGTATCCTCAAACTGCTCTTCTGTTTCGCCCGGGAAGCCGACGATAATGTCCGTCGTCAGCACAACGTCCGGAATCGCTTCTTTGATTTTGCGCACAAGTTCGAGGTATTGTTCACGCGTATATTTACGTGCCATCTTTTTTAGAATTTCATTATTGCCGGATTGCACGGGCAGGTGAATATGTTCTACAAGATTGCCGCGCTTGGCAAGCACTTCGATCAGGTGGTCATCAAAGTCACGTGGATGGCTTGTCGTAAAACGAATACGCGGCACGTCGATTTTGCGCACTTCATCCATCAAGTCGCCAAAACCAAACTCAATATCCGTAAAATCCTTGCCGTAGGCGTTTACGTTTTGACCAAGGAGATAGATTTCCTTGTAGCCCTGGCGCGCCAGATCCCGTACTTCCGCAATCACGTCTTCCGGACGGCGGCTGCGCTCTTTTCCGCGCGTATACGGCACGATACAGTACGTACAGAACTTATCACAGCCATACATGATATTTACCCATGCGCGTAAGCCTTCTTTGCGGACTTTCGGCAAATTCTCTACAACGTCGCCCTCTTTGGACCACACTTCAACGACCATTTCCTTGTTAAAGAATGCGTCACGCAAAAGCACCGGCAGGCGGTGAATATTGTGCGTACCAAAAATAAGATCGACATGCTGGAAGTTTTTCAGGATGCGGTTCACAACCGCTTCCTCCTGTGACATACAGCCGCACACGCCAAGAATAAGCTCAGGCTTTTCCTTCTTCAATGGCTTCAGACGGCCCAGCTCACCAAATACTTTATCTTCCGCATTTTCGCGAACTGCACAAGTATTGTACAGGATAATGTCCGCTTCCTTCTCATCTTCCGTCGGTGTAAAGCTCATTGCCTGAAGCAGGCCGATAATTGTCTCTGTGTCATGTTCGTTGGCCTGGCATCCGTACGTGCGAATGAGAAACATGCGGCCTTTCCCCAGATCTTTTAGGTCATCTGGAATGCCTTCGAATTGATTGTAGGCGATTCCGTTTTTCGTCCGTTTTTTCGCTTCTTTCAAACTCGGCGGCGTACCGATGAAATATTTGCTGTAATCCTTCTCCTTCTTGGTGGATTTTAAGTCCACGGAAGAAGATGCATTGTTTTTTACTTCTTGTGTCATAATAACCTCCGTAAAAAATAATGATTTAATATTGATACGACTAGAATTATACATAACTAACAGCATAAAAACAAAGGAAAAGTCAAGTAATTAATTATAAAATAAAAATCCTTTACATACAAAGGAAGGTTTAGCCAACATGGTTTTTATAACGACCATAACGCCTCCTGGCCCGTAAATGACGAAACCCATTTGCCATAAAAAACAGGCGGGTGAGCGAAAAGTAGGTCCTCCGCTTATCCGCCTGTTCCCTTTTTCCTATCCTTGTGCGCTTATGTGTACCATGATTTCGCTTCCTTCGACACAGAATGGAATGCTGATAAACTTATGCACAGAACGGAATTTGCTTTCCCCTTCGTTGATAATCGGCGGCGTAATATTAACGCTGTAACCGTTATTCGCCAATTCTGTACAACATGCCGCACCTACCCAGTTCCCAAATTCAGAAAACGCGCTCCATCCCATTTCGTCGATTTCATTTATTTCTATACCACCAAACATCCGTCCAATGATGGAACAAACCATTTTTTGCGTCATTCCAAGGATCAAATCCACTTTCAACGATCCAGTCATTCCGACGATGACAGATATCTGGCCAGAAAAGATCGGATTCACCTGCAAAGAAGGTTTGCCAGGTACAACTTGCATTCCCAAATGATTTTCCAGCACGCTTCGCGTCCCACAAAGAATCGCGTTCACTTGATCTGCTTGCATGCTTCTCCATCCCCCATATATCTCATGTAATGTGTACAAAATGTGTAGCCGTTCTTCCCATTTACGAAACATACTTTTTGTAAATACAAAAGAAAGAACAATCCATCTCCCGCCTATAGAAAAAGGGGGCTTCTCGCTACTTATGTTAAAAAGCCTTTCATCACATCATGCGTATCAATGAAACGCCATCCACAATTAAAATCAGCTTATTTATTCTGCTTTTTTTTACATAGCGAGATAATTCTTTACTAGGCAATTATACCCATTTGTAAAATAACTTTCAACAAAAAAGATGAGGAAGTTCCTAGAAAAAAATACAAATCATACTTTTTTACCTATAAAATTCGCAAATAAGCGTTGAAAATATTAACATCTATGTCCCTCTTTATGACGGATATACTACAATTACGCCCCGAAAAAACCTGGAGGTGACCAAAATGCCGAATCATCATGACATTTTTCGCAACAAACGGGACTTTGCACGAGCTGAATTCGCAACGGAACTGTATAAGCCGCCCGGAAAACCACGCGCTCGAGAAGCTCACACACAGCAACATCAACCCACACCGCATAACGCCGGCTTCAAAAATGTCAAAGTCCCCTTCCAACGAAAAGCTGGTCTGCCAGGGAACCGGGCATAAAATAAATGAGGGATACGCGTTTGCGTACCCCTCTTTGCACTCATTTTTTTTCAATGGCTAAAATATATGGTGGCTGATTCTCCGGGTTTATGTATTCATATTTGAGAACAAGAAATTCTCGCGCTGGCAATTTGCGTACATACGCTTCCAAGACGGCTGCTTCCTCTTCTCCGCCCGCGTGACCGCGATATACAACCAACAGTACGATGCCACCGGATACAAGGCGGGACAACGCCGCCTGAACAGCCTGTAACGTTGAATCAGCGCGCGTAATGATCGTTTTATTAGAACCAGGGAGATACCCTAGGTTGAAAATGACGGCTTGTAACGGAGCGGCAAGCGCTGAGATCTCGGTGTGGGAAGCATGATGCAGAACAACGCAGTCGCTCATGCCCGCTTTCTCCAAGCGCGCGGCAGTCGCTTGAATGGCGGCTTCCTGAATATCGTAGGCGTGTACCATACCTGTCTCTCCAACTAGCCCGGCTAAAAACAGCGTGTCATGCCCGTTGCCGGCCGTTGCATCGACAACCGTATCCCCCGCCTTTACACGCTCAGCCAAAAGACGGTGCGCCATCTCCGTAATACGCGGCAAGCGCGCGCGGTTATGCGCCTCCATCGTGTTCATATCTCAATCACCTGCCCGATTTCGGCAAGCTGCCAGCAGCCGGAATACCTTCCTGCCGCCGCGTCGTCCTCATACTTCTTCCGTGGGATGTCAGGCGACAAATGCGTAAGTAGCAATTGTTTGGCCCGAATGCGCTCCGCCATCTGTGCTGCTTCCCGGGCAGAAAGATGGGCACGCTTTCCCCGTGGCACATATTCCGTTGTAAACGTACTTTCGCAAATAAACAAATCGCAATCCACCGCAAAGATGTCCCAATTTGTGCCTGGCCCGGTGTCAGCCCCGTATACAATCGTCTTCCTCCCATCCGTTATTTTCATCGCATAACACATGATCGGATGATCGGTGCGTAAAAACGAAATCTCAACGCCGGCCAGATGCAGCACACTATTCTCCATTACCGTGTGTAGAACTGTATACTGGTGATATGTCATCTTATGCGCCCAATCCTGCGGCTCGGCCGGACCGTATACCGGAAACGTACCATTTCGCTTGCCAAAAATGGAGGCCATCATAACGCCGTACTGCAAAATCGGCATATCGCAAATATGATCATGATGATAATGAGAAAGCACAACCGCAGACAATTCCTCTATCCGAATATGCTTCATCAATTGTGCGTACACACCGCTTCCGCAATCAATTAATAGCTTTCCTGCCGCTGTTTCCAGCAGATACCCAGGGGTCGCTCCGCCCGGACCTGGGGCCGGTGACTCAAAGCCTAATACCGTAAGCCTCATTCTTTGCCCATCCTTTCGTTTTTCTCCTGCACACTTATGATAACAAAAGCAGACAACGCATTGCCAATTCCATGTTTTTTTGTGCAACAGAGATAAAAAAAAAGCACCGAGCGCCATACGGCAGTCGGTGCTTGATTTCGCTTATGATTACATAAACTCGCTGACAAGCTTTTGGAATTTCGCTTCGTCGATTTTGAGTTCCTGTTTCGCAAGACCTTCTTCGCGGAAGCCAGGTACCAGCGCTTCATACGATTCACGTTCCGTGTTTTGGTAAATCAGACCATTTACCAGACCGTCTGTTTCCATAAGCACACGCATTGCGGCAATGCGGTCATGCGGATCGTAACCTTCGATATCGCTCAGGTTTTTCACATGCTCTTTGAACCAATCGTACGTGTTGATTTTGTTGAATGTTACGCATGGGCTAAATACGTTGATCAGCGCAAAGCCTTTATGCTTAATACCTTGTTCGATTAAGCTGGTCATACCTTTCAGATCGCTGGACATTGTTTGTGCCACGAATGTCGCGCCGGATGCAAGCGCCAGTTCCAGCGGCTTCATTGCAGGCTCGATAGAGCCTTTTGGCGTGGATTTCGTCACAAATCCTTCAGCCGAACGAGGAGAGGTTTGACCTTTCGTCAGGCCATAGATTTGGTTATCCATTACGATATACGTAATGTCCATATTACGGCGGATCGCATGAATCGTATGGCTCATTCCGATCGCAAAACCATCGCCGTCACCACCGGCAGCGATAACCGTCAATTCGCGGTTGGCCATTTTCAGTCCCTGCGCGATCGGAAGCGCACGCCCGTGAATACCGTGCACGCCGTATGCATTGATATAACCGGAAATACGTCCGGAACATCCGATACCGGAAATAACTGCAAGATTCTCAGGTTCGAGCCCTACGTTGGCCGCAGCACGTTGAATCGCCGCCTGTACGGAGAAATCTCCGCATCCCGGACACCAGTTAGGTTTAACGCTATTGCGGAAATCTTTAAATGTTGCCATCTTACAACAGCTCCTTGCATTTATTGTAGATTTCGCCAGGCAGGAACGGATTGCCGTCATACTTCAGAATGCTGTTAATCTTCTCGGCCATTCCCACATGCAGTTTGAGCTGGTCAGCTAATTGACCGGTTGCGTTGTGCTCGATAACAATTACTTTCTTCGCTTTCTCCACCAATTTCTTCATCTCAGCCACTGGGAACGGATGGATAAGACGAACATGGGCATAATTAATTTTTACGCCTTCAGCCGCGAGGCGTTCTTTCGCTTCCATAACGGCACCGCGCGTACCGCCCATCGCCACCAGCAACACATCAGCTTCTTCGTGCTGTACGTCTTTGTATACTGGCGTATCTACTTTCAGGTTTTTCAGCTTACGGAGACGCTTATCCATTTGCTTCATACGAAGTACCGGATCTTCCGTTGGACGTCCTGTGTCGGTATGCTCAACGCCCGTTACGTGGTGAATACCGTTTTTCTGTCCCGGAATTACGCGCGGCGAAATGCCGTCTTCCGTTACCTCATAGCGCTTAAAAAGTTCGCCTTCCTGCTCTGGAATGTCTTGTCCGCCGAGAAACTTACCGCGGCGAATTTCCACACGATTCAAATCAAGCGGCTCAACTGTTTGCTTACCAAGAGATAGTTGCAAATCGGAAAGCACGATGACCGGCACCTGATATTCTTCAGCAATATTGAATGCTTCCACTGTATCATAGAACGCTTCTTCCGCCGTGCTCGGCGCAATTACAACTTTCGGAATTTCGCCGTGTGTGTTATAAATCATCGCGTTTACATCGGACTGTTCTTGCTTGGTCGGCATACCTGTGGACGGGCCACCACGTTGCGTATTCACGATAACAAGCGGTGTTTCCGTAATACCGGCCAGACCAATCGCTTCCGCCATCAGGGAAAGACCAGGACCGGCGGAGGCTGTCATCGCACGTACACCGCCGTAGTTGGCGCCAATCGCCATTGTTACAGCAGCGATCTCGTCTTCGGTTTGAATAACCGTACCACCGAATTCAGGCAGCTTCTTAACCAAGTATTCCATAATTTCTGATGCTGGAGTAATCGGATAGGCCGGCATAAAACGACAGCCTGCCACAAGTGCGCCAAGCGCAATGGCGTCGTTACCGATCATGAACATGCGCTTTTTGCCGTCAGCAGCTTCTAGGCGCAGATCTTCAATCGGACCGCCCGCTTCTTTATCTACAAACTCGGCACCACGCTTAATGGCTTCCATGTTTTTCTCTACAACTTTTTGACCTTTTTTGCCGAACAGTTCATCCACCACTTCAGTGAACGATTCTACCGGCAGACCTAACAGGGCGCTGGAAGCTCCGATGGCTACCATGTTTTTCATTAGAGACGTTCCGAGTTCTTCGGCAATCTCAGTGAAAGGTACAGAGAATAGACGAACATCCATTCCTTCAGGCGCTTTCGGGTTAAACTTGGAATCGCCAATAATCACGCCGCCTTTGCGAAGCTCAGGGCTGTTAACGTCGATCGTTTCCTGGTCGAACGCAACCAAAATATCGAGCTTGTCAGAAATTCCTCCTAGAGGCTTTGTGCTTACGCGAATTTTATTATTGGTGTGACCACCTTTGATGCGGGAAGAGAAATGGCGGTACCCATACAAGTAATACCCGAGACGATTGAGCGCAATCGCAAAAATCTCGCCCGTACTGTCAATCCCTTCACCTTGTTGTCCTCCAACTTTCCAAGAAAGTTGACTAATCATGAACTCCACCCCTTCAAGACGATAAATCGATCTTTTCAGCTGAAAAGTGTATCATTTTTTAAACAGATACACTAAGTGTTGAGCCCTTTTCCACTGGTCAGGTCATTACTGTATGTATCTATTTAAAAAATATGAACAAATTGTGTACTTCAAACTTTTATCATTGTAGTCCTCTCTCATGTAAATTTCAACCCTTCCTTAAAGATTTATTCTAACAAAATTAACTTTCCCTTTCCCTAATATGAAAAAACATAAAAAAAAATCAAATAAAAAAACGAAATTCTGTCTTTTTCTCCGCTTAACACCCTTTTCGGCAATGCTAAAACACGATCCTCTCCTTCGGAAATATTTTAAAGCAACATATCCTTTCCTATACGACGAAAAAAAGCCTGCTTATTCTAATGAATAAACAGGCACAGCTAATAGAAGACCGGTGTGGTTATTCAACTATCTAGGTTCGACGATTAATTTAATCGCGGTTCGTTCTTCGCCTTCTATCATAATATCGGTGAAGGCGGGGATGCAGATTAAGTCAACACCACTCGGTGCTACAAACCCTCTTGCGATCGCTACGGCTTTAATTGCTTGGTTAAGTGCACCCGCTCCGATGGCTTGAAGCTCAGCTGCGCCGCGTTCGCGCAGAACACCGGCCAGGGCACCAGCGACAGAATTAGGGTTGGACTTTGCTGAAACTTTTAATACCTCCATCTCAAGTACCTCCTTAGATAGATTGATAATTACCACAATTACTCTATTCGGCGAAGGTACAAATCATTCCTGTTCCTTACTATTTTGGGAGAAAAAAATACGAAAATTCAAAACCAACTACTCCATGAACGGGTGAGCTTCGTCAATCATAATCCGCTGAATAGAGATCGCACGACCGGTGTTTTTTTCCATATCAATAATTACCCCGTTTAATTGCGCTTTAACCATGGCCACTTCAAATCGTACGGGCAAACCAGTCAAAAATTTCTTCAGCACCGCTTCGCGCTCCATTCCCAAAATACTATCGCGCGGACCAACCATCCCGACATCGGTCAAATACGCCGTACCCCCAGGAAGAATTCTTTCATCCGCGGTCTGTACATGCGTATGGGTTCCAACCACAGCGCTTACTTTACCATTCAGAAACCAGCCCATCGCTTGTTTCTCCGACGTCGCCTCTGCGTGGAAATCGACGAAAATATATGGTGTGCGTTTCCGCACCTGTTCCACGATTTGTTCGGCTGTGCGGAACGGGCAATCGGACGGAGGCAAAAACGTACGCCCCTGCAAATTAATTACCGCAAGTTCTCCTCCCGCCGCGCCTTTCAAGAATGTGACGCCGCGTCCGGGCGCGCCAGGCGCATAGTTTGCCGGTCGCACAATGCGCGGTTCATCATCAATAAACTCGAACACTTCCTTGTTGTCAAATGAATGGTTGCCAAGCGTAATGACGCCGGCCCCCCACTCGTAAAACTCGTTTGCAATTTTCGGTGTAATGCCTCGCCCTGATGCCGCGTTTTCTCCATTTACTATCGTAAAATGCGGATTGTATTTATTTTTCAAGCGCGGCAACATTTCCTGAAGCATCTTGCGGCCAGGAGCCCCCACCACATCACCGATAAACAACAATCTCATGTAGTCTCTCCTTTCATGGGCCGATGCAAACAAAAGCTTCTGCCGATCGCTCGGAGAAGCTTTTGTCTCTTATTTTGCATATTCAACTGCCCGGGTTTCCCGAATAACCGTAACTTTAATGTGTCCCGGGTAGTCGAGCTCGCTTTCAATTTTCTTAGTAATGTTGCGCGCCAACCGATGCGCTTCCAAATCATCGATTTGCTCCGGCTTCACCATAATGCGGACTTCGCGTCCTGCCTGAATCGCATACGATTTTTCCACGCCTTCAAACGACTCGGAAATTTCTTCAAGTTTCTCTAGACGACGAATATACGTCTCAAGTGTTTCGCGGCGCGCCCCTGGACGAGCGGCGGACAAAGCGTCTGCCGCGGCCACCAGCATCGCAATAACCGATGTTGGTTCGCAATCCCCATGGTGTGAGGCAATTCCGTTAATAACAACAGGATGTTCTTTATACTTTTTCGCTAATTCGACCCCAATTTCAACATGTGAACCTTCGACTTCATGATCGATCGCCTTGCCGATATCATGCAGAAGACCGGCTCGCTTCGCCAGCGTCTGGTCTTCGCCTAGTTCCGCAGCCATCAAGCCGCACAAATGGGCAACTTCAATGGAATGTTTCAGCACGTTCTGTCCATAACTTGTACGGTACTTCAAACGGCCCAGAATTTTGATAAGGTCAGGATGAAGCCCGTGAATCCCCGTCTCAAACGTCGCTTGCTCGCCGTACTCACGGATACGTTCATCCACTTCACGGCGCGCTTTCTCCACCATTTCTTCAATGCGCGCAGGATGGATGCGTCCATCTGCCACAAGCTTCTCCAGTGCGGTTCGCGCAATTTCACGACGAACGGGATCAAAACCCGATAAGATAACAGCTTCCGGAGTATCATCAATAATCAAGTCGATACCCGTAAGCGTCTCCAAAGCGCGTATATTTCGTCCCTCTCGACCGATAATGCGGCCTTTCATTTCATCGTTTGGTAGCGAGACAACCGAAACGGTCGTTTCAGCCACATGATCCGCAGCACAACGCTGAATTGCGGTGGTGATAATTTCGCGCGCTTTCTTGTCCGCTTCTTCCCGCGCCTGCTGTTCAATGTCTTTAGCCATCATGGCCGCTTCATGACGCACTTCCTGTTCTACCTGCTGCAGGATAATTTCGCGCGCTTCTTCGCGTGTCAGATTGGACACACGTTCCAGTTCTATTACCTGAGCTTGCAGATACTCTTCCGCTTTGGCGTGCATTTCATTAACCGCCTGCTCACGGCGCTCAATCTCCGCTTCTTTCCGTTCATAAAGCTCCATTTTCCGGTCAAGCGATTCCTCTTTTTGCAACACGCGCTTCTCAAGGCGCTGGATCTCGTTCCGTCTTTCACGTAAGTCTTTCTCGGCATCCGTTCGCAGTTTGTGAACTTCGTCCTTCGCTTCAAGCACTTTTTCCTTTTTCAGTGCTTCCGCTTCTTTTTCGGCTTGGTCTACAATTTGGCGGGCGGCTTCTTCCGCGCTTGAAATCTTCGCCTCCGCCAACGATTTACGAACAAAATAACCAATTCCCGCTCCGACCACCAGAGATGCAAGTGCAATGAGAATTGCAGGTACTAAGTTCATCTTTCTGTCACCTCCTTGCATCTGAGGTCTTTTGTCTTGTTACAATTGTAGCAAGTACCGATTTAGTTAAAAAACGAGATCGCTTCCCAATCTCTCCGCTGTAAAACATATGTGTATATTCCAAATCGAGGCTAGCGAAAAAATAGAGGACCACGATAAAGAAGAATATACAAATTTATTTTGCCATCATACCGCAAGAATGTCAAGAATGAGCAATTGATGTTATCTTTCTCTCTCTAGCCGCTCATTCTTCAGCTTTTCAAGCGTTTTTGCGATAATGTCGAGCGGAAACCCCTTACGCTGAAGAAAAGGACCAATTTTATTCCGCATTTCCGTATACGATGCAAAATGCTGGCGAGCATATTTTTTCCGCGCGACTTCCAGACAAGCAGACTCCTCCACGTCCTGTTCCATATTATGAAAAGCTTCCTCTATCAGACGCGCGTCGACACCACGCCTTTGCAGTTCTTGCCGAAGCAGATGACGTCCCCGAGGCTTAAGCCGCATTCGCTCTTCAACCCACTGTTGGGCGTACCGCGCATCATCCAAATACTTCATTTGAATAAAGCCCTGTACTACTTCCTCAACCACTTCACGTGGAAAGCCTCCCGCTAGCAAATGCTGCCGGACTTCTTCCGTCGTGCGTGGCCTGTGGCTGATATATCGTAAACCATACTGCTCGGCCCTGTTCTTTTCTTCGGCCTCCAACACATCTCTCATCTCCGCCTCGTCCAGCTCACACCCTTTATTTAGCCGGTACTTGATCAGAACGTCTTCATGGATAGCAAATGCATATTCTCCATTCAAATACACATTGATCCGGTGCCGGTTCTTTTTTTGGCGTTCCAGCCGTGTAATAACGGCCACCTTCCGTACCTCTTCATTCATCGTATTCGCGCAGGAGATCCCTACCTCTATAGGTGGGGAAGGAATAGGCTTCGGACAAGAACAAGTTCCTGCCTGTTCCGTTGTCCGATATTCCCCCCTGCCCCTCCTTTCTGTGATAGAATCAAGCTAAGAGAAAACCAGTGGGTAGCAACTTGCTACTAAAGGCACTCTTTTATTCTTTAACGACCGAAACAAAGCAGCATATGCTTTCCCATACCATGAGAAAAAAAAGAAAGTTTAAAAGCTTTACACAAATAAAGCAATTAAACTTTCTTTCGTTTTAAATAGAGACATGCGTCACCTATTCGAAATCCAGTACAAACTCTTCGTCCTTGTTGTCTTCTTCCGCAGTTGGCAAGGATACGCTCTGGTTCAATTCAAAATGATCGCGAATTTTCATCTCAATAGCGTGCGCAATATCCGGATTGTCCTTAAGGAATTGTTTAGCGTTCTCCCGGCCTTGACCGAGTCGTTCATCATTGTAGGAGTACCAAGCCCCGCTCTTGCTGACAATATCCAGCTCAGTTCCAATATCAAGCAAACTTCCTTCGCGAGAAATTCCCTCGCCATACATAATATCCACTTCGCACGTTTTGAACGGCGGCGCCACTTTATTTTTCACGACTTTAATTTTCGTGCGGTTCCCTACCATGTCGTTCCCCTGTTTCAGTGTTTCAACACGGCGGACATCAAGCCGCACGCTCGAATAGAATTTTAGAGCGCGTCCGCCCGGTGTTGTCTCCGGGTTACCAAACATAACGCCCACTTTCTCACGGAGCTGATTGATAAAAATAGCAATCGTTTTCGATTTATTAATTGCGCCAGCTAATTTGCGCAATGCCTGAGACATCAGGCGAGCCTGCAAACCGACATGTGAATCTCCCATCTCGCCTTCGATTTCCGCTTTCGGAACAAGCGCGGCGACAGAGTCTACGACAATGATGTCGATTGCACCGGAGCGCACGAGCGCTTCCGCAATCTCCAGCGCCTGCTCTCCCGTATCCGGCTGAGACAGAAGCAATTCGTCGATATTTACGCCCAACTTGCGCGCATATACCGGATCAAGTGCGTGCTCCGCATCAATGAAGGCGGCGGTGCCGCCCGTTTTCTGCACTTCAGCGATGGCGTGTAGTGCAACCGTCGTCTTACCGGAAGACTCCGGACCGTATATCTCAATAATGCGACCGCGTGGGTATCCACCGATACCGAGCGCAATATCAAGCGCAATTGAACCGCTTGATACAGTGGCAACTTGCTGTGTCGCAGCCATTTCTCCTAATTTCATTACCGAACCTTTGCCAAATTGTTTTTCAATTTGGCGCAGGGCCATATCTAAAGCAGCTTTGCGATCGGACAAAGCCATCGCTCCCTTCGTTCATATTTATATCAATTCTACTGATAAGCATCCTATCAACGTAATTTATTTTACCTCTTTTTTAGATGTTTGCCAAGCATTTTTTACGAACACTCATTCGCTTCACAAGTTTATTTTGAATTTATTTCCATATATTTGTTAACTAAAAAATTAAAAAGGTTGACAATTGATAGGAATTGCTTTTACTCTGACAATAACACGGTTCTTCGTCCATTTCCTTTGATGTTTCGACATACATACCGTGGTGAAACATTTTTCTAAAAAATGATTACATGAAGGAGGAATGCAACTATGAAACAAAAAACAGGTCTTCCAACAACAGGCCTCATCCTCGCTGCCATGTTCGCGGCGCTTACCGCCATCGGTGCATTCATCAAAATTCCCGTGCCGGTCGTCCCGTTTACGTTGCAAATTCTGTTTGTCTACTTTGCCGGCTCACTGCTTGGTAGCCGTCTCGGGCTGATCAGCCAACTCGTATATCTGGCCGTTGGATTGGCCGGAGCACCCGTATTTACCGAAGGCGGCGGACTCGGATATGTGCTGAAGCCTACGTTCGGTTACCTTGTTGGATTTGCTATTGCCGCCTATACAATTGGGCATTTTGTCGAAAAAAAAACGAACCCGAATCTGCGTGATTTCATCCTTGCCCATTTCGCCGGGCTATTCATCGTATACATGATGGGGACAGCCTATCTCTACATTGCCATGAACATAATTGCAGGCAAAACGTTCACGCTCTGGCAAACGTTTCTCTACGGATTCCTGCTGGCAGTGCCTGGCGATCTTTTACTCTGTATCATAGCCTCCATTATTGCTGTCAAAGTATATAAACAAATCGCTCCGCTAAAAGGACGTTTTACTTGGACGGTGAAAGCATGAAACAGGGGCTTTCGTTTTTCGTCACCGGAACAGATACGGGAGTTGGCAAAACAATGGTTACAGGCTGCCTGACAGCTTTTTTATCCATGTGCGGATACGACGCGGTGCCTTACAAGCCAATCCAAAGCGGAGGCGTGCAGGGCGATGGAGGACTTGTTGCGGAAGATGTGACGTTTTACCGTTCGCTTCATTCTCTCCCGTATGAACAGAATACGCTCTGTACGTACTGTATGGAGCCCGCCGTCTCGCCCCATCTTGCGGCCCGCCAAACCGGAACACGCATTAATCCGGGGCACATCGCTCAGCAATTGTCTACCTTAAGGAAAAAGCATGATGTTGTACTGGTGGAAGGCGCAGGCGGGCTTGCAGTACCCATTATGGAAGAGAAGCAAGAGGTGTACATGACCGCGGATTTGATTCGCGACCTCCGGCTACCCCTGCTGATTGTGACGCATCCGGGTCTTGGTACTATTAACCATACGATATTAACCGTTGAGTATGCCCGGGCCTGCCGCATCCCGATCCTCGGCTTGCTTGTAAACCGTATGCCGGACAATCCAAGCGAAATGATGCAAGATAATGTGCGAATCATAAGCAGCCTCACGAACCTGCCCGTGCTCGGTATGCTGCCTGACATAACGGACTTTAAGCCTGAGCGGATACGTGAACGACTTCCTGAAATCGGGCGCAGCTTGCGTCTTACGTTGCTGCTTGAACGTCTGAGACGGGCAGAAATAATAGTATCGCAATCATCACAATAGGAGGGATAATTGTGCAGAAAAAAGAAGTTCAAAGCCTTGAGATGTGGGACAAAGAGTATGTGTGGCATCCATTTACCCAGATGAAAACGTACCGCCGGGAAAAGCCGCTCATTATCGAACGCGGCGAAGGAAGCTACTTGTACGATGTAGAAGGAAACAAATATTTGGACGGTTACTCTTCGCTCTGGGTGAACGTGCACGGCCACAACCACCCAGAACTGAACGAGGCATTGATTCAGCAGGCGGGAAAAATAGCGCATTCAACGCTGCTCGGAGCAGCAAACGTCCCCTCCATTCTGCTGGCAAAAAAGTTAGTAGAAATTACCCCGAAAGGACTAACAAAAGTTTTCTACTCTGATTCAGGGTCTACCTCAGTAGAAATCGCGCTGAAAATGGCCTACCAATACTGGCAGCTGAAAGATCCGATTCGGTATGCCGGAAAAAAGAACAAGTTCATATCCCTGCGCGAAGCATATCATGGAGATACGATCGGCTCGGTTAGCGTCGGAGGCATGGAAACATTTCACCATATCTTTAAGCCGCTGCTATTCGAACGTCTGGAAGCCCCGGCACCGTATACGTACCGCCTTACGGAAAACAACGACGCGGAAGCGTGTAAAATGTTGTGCCTGAAAGCTTTGGACACGATGTTAAGAGAACATCATGAGGAAATTGCCGGGCTCATTATCGAGCCGCTTGTACAGGGAGCCGCCGGCATGATTACCGCTCCAGACGGGTTTTTACGCGGCGTGCGCGAACTTTGCACCCGCTATAACGTACTTATGATCGCCGACGAAGTGGCGGTCGGTTTCGGTCGTACAGGCACTCTATTCGCCTGCGAGCAAGAAAATGTAGAGCCGGACTTTCTCTGCGTAGCCAAAGGATTGACAGCCGGCTACTTACCTCTGGCGGCCACGCTCGTGCGGGAAGAAATTTACGAAGCGTTTCTGGGCGAACCGGAAGAGTTGCGCACGTTTTTCCACGGACATACGTATACCGGAAATCAGCTTGCCTGTGCGGTCGCGCTTAAAAACATTGAACTTATCGAGCGCGAAAAGCTTATCGATTCCCTTGTGGCAAAAATCGAGTGTCTTGCGCAGAATTTAGAAAAATTCCACACTCTTCCACACGTCGGCGACGTGCGGCAACGCGGCATGATGGTCGGGATCGAACTTGTACAAGATAAAGATAGCAAAAAAACATTCCCCATGCATATGCAAGTAGAGCATAACGTTATTCTGCACGCACGGCAAAACGGCGCCATCATCCGCCCGCTAGGCCCGGTAATCGTGCTAATGCCGATTCTTTCGATGAGCTTGGAAGAATTAGAACAGCTGACTGATATTACGTACGAAGCGATTAAAACAGTGACAGCGCAGGCATACGCTTCCTGCCGATAAGCGGTCAATGATTCACTGAAAAAAGCTCGCGAGCGTTGCTGTTCTTCATCCAATAAAACAGCCCTCCTGTCTGACAAGTATGCCAAGCGGGAGGGCTTGCGCTTTTTCAGCTTTGTTTTATCGCTTGGTGCGCGGTTTGGCGGGTTCAATATTCACCCGTTTTCCTTTGATGCGGGAATGACGCAACGCTTCATACACGAACGGTGCGATATCTTGCGCTACTTCAATAAACGTGAAGTTATCAAAAATATCAATCCGACCAATTGCCTTACTCGGGATACCAACCAGCTCGGAAATCTCTTTCACCAAATCCGGAGGACGGAGATCAAGGCTACGGCCGACGTTCATAAAGAAGCGAACCATTCCCTTGGAAGCACCCGTTTCGCCAAAGTCGTACATCTCTTCTTCCACCGAAGAAACGGACGGTGCAAATGCAAGCGAAAGGGCGGCCGCTGTCACTTTTTCCAGCGTGTATTCTTCTTTCAGCTGCTCGACCATTTCCATAAACGGCGCCAAATCGCTATCGCTTTCTAACAGGGAGATCAACTGTTCTTTCCAAATGCTTTGCTGGCGTTCCATCACTTCCTCAAATGAAGGTACATTACGGGACTCCAATGTCGTTTTCGCGATTTTTTCAATCGTACGCAACTGCTTCATCTCGCGCGGGGTTACCAGTGTCATCGCGATGCCTTTCCGACCGGCGCGGCCGGTACGACCAATACGATGTACATAGCTTTCCGGATCCTGCGGAATATCATAGTTCACGACATGGGACACATTTCCCACATCAATACCACGCGCTGCAACATCAGTCGCCACAAGCAGCTCAATTGTAGAGTCGCGGAATGCCTGCATAACTTTGTCGCGCTGGGCCTGACTTAAATCACCATGCAAACCGCTTGCCAGATATCCACGCTCTTGAAGCGCTTCCGTAAGTTCATCCACACCGCGCTTCGTACGGCAAAATACAATGCCGAGTTCAATTTCTTCACTGTCTAGAATACGACACAAACTTTCAAGCTTGCTGCGTTCAAATACTTTGTAATACACTTGTTCAATCGTCGGAGCGGTCACTTCTTTGCGGCTGATGGATACCGTCTTCGGGTTGCTCATGTATTTATGAGCAAGCCTCAGGATTTCCTGTGGCATAGTCGCCGAAAAAAGGAGCGTCTGGCGATCAGATGGCGTTTCTTTAATAATTGCCTCAATATCATCCTGGAAGCCCATATCGAGCATCTCATCCGCCTCGTCCAACACCAGCATGCTGATCTGATCCAAACGTAACGTTTTACGACGCAAATGATCCAACACTCGTCCCGGCGTGCCAATGACGACCTGTACCCCCTGCTTCAGCGCACGAATCTGGTGTCCAATGGACTGTCCACCATAAATAGGAAGCGTACGTATCCGCTTATATTTAGCGATTTTGCGCAGTTCTCCGGACACCTGAATCGCCAACTCTCGCGTCGGTGTGAGGACAATCGCCTGCACAGCGTTACGGTTTGTTACTTTCTCAATTAGCGGCAAACCGAACGCGGCGGTTTTCCCCGTTCCGGTCTGTGCCTGTCCAATTAAATCGTATCCTTCAAGAATTTTCGGAATACACTGTTCTTGAATTGGCGACGGTTCTTCGAAGCCCATATCGTAAATGGCTTGCTGAATCGTCCTGTGTAAAGCGAAGTCTGAAAAATTTGCCATATATTAAAAACCACCTTTTTTTATTCGTTCAAGCATTGTAAATATTGCATGTTTTGCCGCACGAAGCTGGATTGCGGCACGCTGACCGGATAGGCGAAGTTCCCTGACATTCGTATGTTTTCCATCGCTTGCGCCAATATAGACGAGACCTATAGACTTCTCCGACGCGTGTGGGCCAGCTTCTCCTGTAATCGCAATTCCATATGTACTTCCGATTCTAAGACGCACTTGCTCCGCCATAATACGCGCTGCGTCGCCACTCACCGCTCCCGTGGTCTGAAGCACATCCCGCGGCACGCCTAGTTGCTTTTCCTTTACTTCATTTGTATAGCAAATGATAGAACCTTTCAGCGCGGCCGAACTGCCCGGAATAGAAGTGAGTAAATGACTCGCCAAACCTCCTGTCACACTCTCCGCAAATGCCACCGTTTCACCACGTACGCTTAACTCACGCACCAGCACCGAAGCGAGCGAATCATCGTCATATCCATAAATAAATTGTCCGACGCGCGCTTCGATTTGTTCTTCAACGGAACGGATCATCGTCTCTGCTTCCACCACACTTTTGGCTTTAGCGGTCAAGCGAATCGTGACTTCCCCTTCAGCCGCAAGCGGCGCAATCGTCGGATTCGTTTGAGAATCAATTAAATCTATCAACTCTTCTTCAAGGGCCGACTCACCAATACCGAAAAAACGAAGCACTTTGGAGTGCACCACGTTTTTGCCACCCATCAGTGACAAAAGGTAGGGGATTCCATACGTGTTAAACATCGGATGCAATTCACGCGGAGGCCCTGGTAGCATCATGAGATGTTTACCTTTATGTTCAATAACCATCCCCGGTGCCATGCCATGGTCGTTCGGCAATACATGGCTTCCTTCCACCACAAGCGCCTGCTTACGGTTGTTCTCCGTCATCGTCATGCCGCGCTGTTTAAAGTAAGCGATAATGCGCGCAAGCGCCTGTTCGTCATGCACCAATGGCTTCCCGACAGCTCTGGCAACTGTCTCTTTTGTCAGGTCATCTTTGGTAGGCCCTAATCCTCCAGAAAAAATAAGCAAATCCGAACGGTTGAGCGCTTCTTGAATCTGTACGTACAGCCGATCAGCATTGTCGCCGACGACAGTATGGTAATAGACACCGATTCCAATTTCCGCTAACTTTTGCGAGAGGAACTGGGCGTTTGTATTGGCGATTTGCCCAAGCAATAACTCCGTTCCGACCGCAATAATTTCTGCTCTCATATGTAAAACGCCTCCCAAATAAATCAACCGCCGAAAATGGCGGGTGAACGTTACGCGAGCGGAATCACTTTTTTATTTTTTACAAAGTATTCCACACCGGAAACAATTGTCATAATCACGGCCGCCCAAACCATAATTGTGGCAAACGGAAAATGCCATGTTTCAAACGGGAAATTCTGCAAAATAAGCGCGGCTACGGCGATAATCTGAAATACCGTCTTCCATTTGCCAAGCCTGCTTGCAGCAATAACCAATCCTTCTGCCGCGGCTACCAGACGCAGTCCCGTTACAGCAAATTCACGACTAATAATGACCACGGCTATCCAAGCGTCCAGCCGCTGCATTTCCACAAGCGAAATGAGAGCCGCGGAAATCAAAAGCTTGTCAGCGAGCGGATCAAGAAATTTTCCCAAGTTGGTTACCATTTTGCGGGAGCGGGCAATGTAGCCGTCAAGCCCATCCGTCGCGGCGGCAACAATAAAAATAAGCGCGGCGATCATTTCACTGTATGTAATCTGCACGCCTCCAACTTTAACCGATCCGAAATCATCAAACCGCACGAGCAAAAAAATCATAACTACTGGCACAAGAAAAATTCGTGCCAGCGTAATCCGGTTGGCCAGGTTCAACTAGATAACCTCCCCCGCAAGATCAAAGTCGTACGAATGGGTGATACGCACCGGAACGATTTGTCCCAGTTCGCCTTTATAGCCGGTGACAAACACTTCGCCGTCAATTTCGCTCGCATCATACTGTGAACGGCCAATGTATACATCATTCTTGCCATCATATGCTTCAATCAGCACAGAAATCACTTTACCGACAAAACGTCCGTTGCGTTCGCTGGCCACCTCCCGTTGAACTTCCATCAATTCGTTGGCTCGACGTTCGATAATATCCGCCGGGATCTGTTCCGGCAATCTTGCGGCCGCCGTTCCTTCCTCCTGTGAATACGTAAAGACGCCCAAACGGTCAAACTGAATCTCCCGTAAAAACGCTTTAAGATTCTCAAACTCTTCTTCCGTTTCTCCCGGAAAACCGACAATGATGGACGTACGAAGCGCCACATCCGGCACAGCTGACCGGATTTTGGCGATAAGCTCACGCACATCACGCTGGCGTCCTGGGCGCAACATGCGTTTCAACACCCGGTCTTCGCTATGCTGTAGTGGCATGTCGATATATTTACATACTTTCGGATTGGTCGCGAATTCTTGGATCAATTCATCGGTAAAATATCCTGGATATGCATAGTGAAGGCGAATCCATTCGATCCCTTCGACTTCCGATACTTTGCGCAACAACTTATGCAACACACGTTCACCATAAATGTCAAACCCATAATTTGTGGAATCCTGAGCAATCAGATTAACCTCTTTCACACCTTGAGCAGCAAGTTCTTTTGCTTCGTCCACGATGGATTCAATGGTGCGGCTCCGGAACGCGCCCCGAAGTTGCGGAATAATACAGAATGTACACTTGTTATCACAACCTTCCGCAATTTTAATATACGCGGAATATGTTCCTTTCTCAACTCTGCGACGTGTTGCATTCTCATAGGAAAAAACCGGATTTCCAACAAAAACTGGTTTTTTGCCCTCCAGCGATTCCTCGATAATCCGGGTGATTTTATCAAAATCGCCGGTTCCGACAATCCCATCAATTTCTGGCATTTCCTGCATTAATACTTCTTTATAGCGCTGCGTAAGACAGCCGGCTACAATTAAAGATTTCAAGTTCCCGTGTTCTTTCAGATCGGCAACTTCGAGAATCGTATTAATCGACTCTTCTTTCGCCGCATCAATAAAGCCGCACGTATTTACAATCACGACATCGGCTTTCTGCGGATCGTCCACAAGAAGGTAGCCTCGCTCATCAATCAACTGTGACATAATGTCGGAGTCAACAAGGTTCTTCTCGCATCCGAGCGTGATGATCGCTACTTTCTCTGTTGTTGCTGTTTTATCCACTCTATTTCCTCCGTCCAGTAGACACAAGCGTCCATTTTTCCATTTATCAGTATAATATACTGAAAAAAAGGTGTCAAAAGAAAAGCCCCTGATACTTCAGGGACTATTTACGAACAATCTTAATTCTTTGTGTACCGCTTTTCTTCGCTTCCGATGTATCGACAGGCTGTCCATTGACGAACACTTCGACATCGCGCGCCCGTACAACACGGATAAGCGCCATGTTTCCTTCCGTCACTTCAAACGTTTGGCTTTCACCTTCTTTCAGCGTTTTCATGCCAACTCGACCGTTCGTTCCGGATACATCCATCCAGTGATCGCCCTTCTTGGCCGTTACTTTTACAACAATTTTGTCGGCACCTGTCAATTCATAATTAATAACTGAGCCGGTTTTCGGTGCAGGTGTAAGCTTTCCGTTCGCAACCGGCGGCTGTTGCTGCTGAGGCGGTTGCTTCGTTTCAGGCGTATCCGGTGGCGGAACGATAATTTCTTTCTTTGCCGGAGTCGTCCCTTCTTTCGGTTCCGTCTGTGGCAGAGCCGGATTGGCTCCCTGATTCTTCAGGGCATAATGAATTCCGGCCGCAATCACCCCGATGACAAGAATGGCGAACAAATAAAGCAAAATACGCGACATCCATTTGCTGCTGGCGCCGTCTCGCTCCTTACGCCCGTGCCGATTTTGCCTTAGCGGTGGGGGAGACTCCTCTACCTTTGGCGGGTCTGGAAGCTCGGAACTATACTGACTAATTAATTCATCAGGATTAAGTCCAACCGCTTCGGCATAGCTTTTTATAAACGCACGGACATAAAAATGCCCCGGTAACACATCAAAATTTCCGTTCTCAATCGCCTCCAGATAGCGGCGCTGTATTTTAGTTGTCTCTTGTATTTCAGCAAGCGACATTCCTTTTGCCTGTCTGGCTTTTCGTAAAACTTCTGCGAGCTCAGACAAATCATCCACCTCCTGCCACTCCGGGAACTCCCTACGGAATGTCGAACCCGGAGAATCCTGTTTCTATATTTTCATATGTAATCTCCTCATCAGGATCGTTACGCAACTCGATAATATAATCGAAATCAGACAATTCATATTCGGTTTCCCGCACGAAAATATCCGGATGTTCAATAACTTTTGTGCACGGCATACGTAAAACTTCACGCATGAGCATCGCGTGGCGTTCGGTGCTGCGCATGGTTGACACAATGCCATCAATTAAATACACATGCTTGCTTCCGTTCATTTCCTCCACCGTGAGCTGATTTCGTACAGTCTGGCGCAAGAGCGTGGAAGAAATAAATGTCCAGCGCTTGTTGGCAGACACACACGCCGCCACCGTTGATTCGGTTTTGCCCACACGAGGCATGCCCCTAATGCCGATAAGTTGGTTACCTTCCCGCTTGAAAATCTCAGCCATAAAGTCAACCAGTACCCCAATTTCTTCTCGCACAAAGCGAAACGTCCGCTTGTCTTCCGCGTCACGCTCAATGTAGCGTCCATGGCGCACGGCAAGCAAGTCCAAAATTGTAGGTTGACGCAGTTTGCGCAGTGTTATATTTTCAACTTTCTCCAGTATGCTGCCCAATAATTCGATTTTTTTTGCATCATCAGTGCGAATCAGTAAACCGCGTCGGCGATTAATCTTCCCATTCAGCGATTCGACACCGTTAATCGTCACGATGTTAATTTTCAGCATCCCAAGAATGGAAGCGATATCCCCTAACAATCCGGGCCGATTTTTGTGAATTTCGTATTCAAGATACCAATCTTGTTTTTCTGTTTCCATCTTGAGTAAAACGCCCTTTCCCTGCTTGATTCTTCTTCCGTAACGACACTATTCTACACTAAAAAATAAAATTCTTCCAACACAAAAAACAGCAAATGAATAAAAAACAGATAGAAATAGAAAATCCCCTCAACGAAGAGGGGATTAAGATAAAAAATACGTTATTGCTTCCTGTTCTGTACATAATTAATCATAGCGCCCGCCATCGCATGACGCTGCTCTTCCGTACCGGCATCCCACAACTCTTTCAGGAGGCGTTCTTGTTCGTTTTTCGGGTCAACATGATTGGAAAGATATTCGCCGATTTGATATGCTATATTTTCCATTGTTTGTTTTTCCATTCCAGCACTTGCCGCCTGGGTCACGCGTTGCGCCAAAAACGTTTTCCAATCCTGAAAGTTTTCCAAGACTGACATATCGTCTTCCTCCTTCGTTTTGCGTATACAAGGGCATATTTGCCCTTCACGTTTAAGATGCACAGCTTGGGACAGTTTTATGCATAGCTCCTTTCATTTTAGCAATACCATGCCCCGTTCGGGCTAATAACCTGACCGTTGATATACCCAGCTTCATCGCCGACAAGAAACGCGGCAAGCGCGGCGATTTCTTCCGGTGTGCCCATGCGGCCAGCCGGAATCTCTTCTACAATCCCCGCAAGCTCTTCTTCGCTGAACGCACCCGTCATCATTTCCGTGCGAACCATACCGGGAGCGATGCAGTTAACAGTAATCCCTGCAGGCGCCACTTCTTTCGCCAGCGCCTTCGTAAACGAGACGACCGCACCCTTAGCAGTCGAATACAACACTTCAAAACTTGCGCCCGTTATTCCCCAGATAGAAGATATGGTAATAATGCGTCCCCATCCCTGGCGCAGCATATGTGGAAGCGCAAGACGGGCGCAGAAAAACGGCGCCCGTACATGCACATTCATCATCTTCTCCCACTCATCTGGCGTCACATCCTGAATCAGACCGTAAGAACTAAGCCCTGCATTCAATACGAGAACATCTGGTGATTTGAGTATCTGATCAAACAGTTGTTCAACTCCATCTACTGCTGTCAAATCTGCCTGCACAAGCGTTACTTCCACCCCTTCAGCGCGACACTGCTCAGCTACCTGTTCCGCTTCACGCGCTGAAGAATGATAATGCAGCGTAACATTGCAGCCGGCTCGTGCAAGTCTAAGGGCAATCGCAGCTCCAATGCCGCGGCTTGCTCCAGTCACGCACGCCTGCTTGCGTTCTTTCATCATGTTCTTCCTTTCCCGTATATTTTACTGTTTTTCAGGCGATGTCACGATCGATACAGAAAACTGTTCGAAATCAATATGCTCCCTAAAGCGTGCGTTTACATCATCCAGCGTCATCGTTTCTAGCATGTCTGCACGCGCGAATAAATCCGTCCCGGCAAACCGGTATTTTGTAAATGAATTAGCGATAAATTCCACCGAATTCAGCGCACGAAGAAATTCGCCTGTCTTCTTCTTTTTTGAAAGAATAAAAGACTCTTCGGCAATGCCGCGTGCAAGCGCATCGTTCAGCTCGCTTTCAACAATGGAAACAAGCGCATCCGGATCTTTCGTGTCGCCCCCAATAATAGAAAATCCGTACTGCGTCTCACCTGAATAATCGGCGCCAAACCCGCTGTTAATCAGTCCTTGTTCGTATAACTTCTGATACAAATCCGAACTTGGGCTAAAGAGCACATCAAGCAGAATTTCGGTCGCTACTTCCCGTTTTAACAACGCTTCGCCTTCCAGCCCAGCCCTCTTGTCTTTAAAACCGAACAAGCACTTCGCAATGCCAACCGGAAGATGGACTACCGAGCGCTTCTTGGCTACACCTTCCGGCTCTTCTGGATAAAAACGCTCGATCGGAGGTTGCTGACCGTACGTTTTTTGTGCCTGATTCTGTCGCACAAGTTCCATTATTTCCTCCGGGTTTACCGCACCTACAATAAAAAGCAGCATGTTGGACGGATGATAAAACGTCTCATAGCACTCGTACAACATTTCTTTCGTAATTTTGCTAATGGACTCAACCGTGCCTGCGATATCGATTTTCACAGGATGGTCATGATAATAATTTGATATTAGTCCGAAGTATACCCGCCAGTCCGGGTCGTCATCGTACATGCGGATTTCCTGACCGATGATGCCTTTTTCCTTCTCTACACTTTGATCAGTAAAATATGGGCTCTGCACAAAATTCAATAATGTCTCCACATTATGAGACACATCCTGTGTACTGGAAAACAAATAGGCTGTGCGATCAAAGCTGGTGAACGCATTCGCGGACGCCCCGTGCGCGGCAAATTCTGTAAACACATCCCCTTCCTTTTCTTCAAACATTTTGTGCTCAAGGAAATGAGCAATGCCATCCGGCACTTTTACTCTCTCTTTTCCTGGTACACGAAATTCATTGTCGATCGATCCATAACGGGTTGTAAACGTAGCGTACGTTTTGCTGAAGCCTTGCTTAGGCAAAATGTAAACCTCAAGACCGTTATCCAAACGGTCATAATAAATTGTCTCATTCAACCGATCATAATGGCGAGTTTTCATTTACTTCGTCTCCCCCTTTCCACGTAAAAAATAAATGGTATCAATTTCTACCTTTTGTGCTACGCGCGCAATATCTTCTTTCGTCGTACTTTCAATGGCGGCAAGCGTCTCTTCTAACGTACGGTGGCGTCCCGCCAAACGTCCGCTGTAATCCATGCTGGCGATAGCAGAAGCGCTGTCCTGGGTTTCACGCAACTGGTTTGACAGCGTCGCTTTCGTCTGGTTCAGCTCGACGTCCGTAATTTCGCCTTGCTTCATCATTTCCAGCTGCTCTTTAATAATGGCAAGCGCTTTATCATAGTTCGCTGTCTCAATTCCAGACATAATCATGCAAAGCCCTTTTTGTGTCTCTAACTGTGACACTGCATAGTAAGCAAGCGACGCCTTTTCACGCACATTCATAAACAGCTTGGAGTGCGGAAAGCCGCCCAGCACCCCGTTATACATCATCAAATGCACATAATTGTCATCTGCGTAGCTAATCTGAGTGCGCATCCCGATATTAAGCTTGCCTTGCACCACGTTCATTTCTTCTGTTACGATCCGCTCTTCCCGTACCTCTTTTTTGTATGGGGTCGGCGCAAGCTGCTTCACCCTGGAAAGGGTCAGCGGAATGTAGTTCCGTATAAGTCCTACCGCATCCTCCGGATTCACGTCCCCGATAATATACATGTCAATCGGATAAGAAGTAAGCGCCTCTTGGTAAAATCCGTACAAATCTTCCGGAGTGATTCCCGGGATTTGTTCATGAATCCCGTATGCCAGCAACCGATACGGCTCATCTTTGCACATCTCTTCCGTCAACCGCTGGTTGGCATACCGCATTTTATCATCGATGAGCCCTTCAATCCGCTTAGCAAGAGTTTCTTTTTCCAACTCCACTATTTTCTTTGTAAATGCTCCGTTTTCAAGCAACGGACGCGTCAACACTTCCCCCAGGAAACGCATGCCGTCTTCAAGCAATGGTCGGGAATCGGCGAGAAACTTTTCGTTCGCGATTTCAAGGTAAAACTGGAGAATTTGCTTCTCCCCACGCTTCATAACACCCGCACTAAAAATAGCACCGTACAATGAATCCAGATGCCGCTGCAGTTGGGCTGGATTGGGATAGGTTGCTGTCCCGCGCTGGAGCACGTTCGGCAATAATGCTCCCTTTGTAACAAGATCCTCTTGCAGCGGCAATTGAATATGTATAAGAATGGTCGTCGTTTTAAATTTTTCTGTGGGCAATACGTGAATACTAAGCCCGTCTTGCTCGCGACTTACGAACGTTAGTTTGCTCATATCTTCGCTCCTTTCAGCTTTCTTTCTATTGTACCCGATTTAGCAAACGATACCAACAAACGCTTACATATCGGACTCATAGACATGCCTTTCTTCCCTCTGGCTTTCTTCCTCCGTCATCGTATGAAACCGGCCGCATCTTTCCTCAAGACAAAGCATTCCCGTTAAATTACTGTCTCGATAAGGCATCCCATATTCACTTCCGCAATAAGGACATTTCCACATAAAAAAACCCCTTTCTCATCCGGTACTATTCGTAGTCTGTACCTAGAAAGGAGTTTTATGTCCGCTTCACATTATAATTTCCTGCGCCTTTGCTGTGTTTGCTCGATTGCGTTTTTGCCCGTGGAATAAATCCCAACCGCCATCAATCCTGCAATGATTCCTTCCTTGCTTGCTGCAAGCAAATTGTCATCGCCATACAACCAAGCATTCCCCATATTTAAAAGTGTGATTAATATAACGGTGAGAAAAGAACGCAATTTTTTAGGAACTTTTAAGTACTGTGCAACAACGGGAGTTAGCGCCATGCCAAGTGCCGTAATCGCGGTAATGTCGATCTCCATGACCTGTCCCTCCTTCCTTCACCTTTATATTCCATATTATGAAAAAATAGGGGAAAAAGAGACAGGCCATACTGTCTAAAAATAGAATTTTCCGTCTATCTTTATGCTTACAAAAATGCCGTCTAAAAGCCTACCGTTTGAATTGTGGAATAAAAGGCGGTGCTGCTCAACCATCCCTTCATGGGATGACTTAGAGCAACCATTTCCTATAGAATCAAATCCATGAGCGGTGCTCATCCTGCTGGTAGTAGGTCACATGTTCCTTTGAACGTCATGGTATGAGGTTCTGGTATTGTCCAAAACGAACTGTGGACGCTAATGACTTAAGAATCCCACGGCTTCAGCCATGTGGAGTGTCAAAATAAATTGCATCATGAAAATAAAAAAACTCGCAGGCGTTGCCACGATAAGAGAATCTAGCATACGAATCCAACCGTGCGCCGCACACACCCCTGCCTCTGCTTCAATTAAATCCTCTGTCGTATTTAGCAGCCTGGCCAGTTCTTGCACATCAACCCACCCCTTCTCCCAGACAACTTGCAAAAATTCATTACGAAACACAACAAAGCCCCTCCTTCTTTTTCTATTATTGTTATATTTATTATACAAATAGCGTCCCATAGATTTTGTCTAATCTTGTCATGGAAAAAGCAAAAAGTTTTCGTTTTTATCTAGCAAAATGTATCATATTTCCCAGGCATTCCGCGCTGATTGAAACCTGTAAATCCTAATTTACGTATAAACAAGATAGAAAAGCGAAGTACTCTGAACAAACTCCAAAAGTCAAGCTTCAAAAAAAGGGGTATGGAACAGTGAATATAATCAAACGATGGCGGCAACGAATCAAAGAATGGTGGCTGGATCGGCCACACCCGTCCGGCGCTGTTATTAAAGGCAACTATGAAATTATTCATGTGCTGGGGATGGGTAGCTACGGCATTTCCTACCTTGTCTTTGACCATAAAGCAAAAGAAAAGAGAGTGCTGAAGCAGATGCGTCCAAGCCGTCTAAACAGTCCTAAAGGCAAAACGCTGTATGAATATGAAATAAATATGCTTGCCGCGCTGCGCCATCCGCGAATGCCCCGTTTATTTGACTCATTTGAAGAAAACGGACAGCTTTATTACGTAATGAACTATATACAGGGAAAGACACTGGAGGATTTGCTATTTGAGGAAAACCGGAAATTCGGGGAACGTGAAGCTTGGGAAATCATTCTCGAACTTCTCGCGCTTATAAAACACCTGCACGAACGGCGAATCATCCACCGTGACGTACGCATTCCAAATGTCATCTGGAACGACGACGGAATATATCTGCTTGATTTCGGACTTGCCCGCTATCTGGACGACTCCCCTTCTTACCTGGAAACAACGAATGACCATTACTGGCCGGAAAAAAGGCTGAAACGCGAAGTCCACCCACGGAGCGATATATACGCGCTCGGCCATTTTATGCTGTTTATGCTATACAGTACGTATGAAGCCAAAGCAGGAGAGGCGGAGCGAATCTGGGAAGAAGAATTGACGCTTACTCCAGCGACTGTGCGGATTTTGCGGCGAATGCTCCAGCTTGATACGCCGTACGCAACAACGGCAGAACTTGAGCGAGATATTCAAGATTTTTTAGAACAACAGGAAAAAAGGTTCTAACAAAAAAACCGGAGTTCATCCGGTTTGATCAAATTGCTGTTGCACCAGCTTTCTGTAGAATTCGTGAGTTACTAACAGTTCATCGTGAGTACCATGCCCTGTTATCACTCCTTTTTCAAGAACAAAGATCTTGTCTGCATTGCGTACTGTGGATAGACGGTGGGCAATGACCAGCGTGGTTCGACCTTGCATTAACACTCGTAGCGCTTCCTGCACCAACTGCTCAGAAGCACTGTCCAGATGGGCTGTTGCCTCATCAAGGAGCAATATTTCCGGGTCGCGCAATATCGCCCGGGCAATCGCAAGGCGTTGGCGTTGCCCACCCGATAATTTTACTCCTCTTTCTCCGACCTCCGTGTCATATCCCTTCTCCAACGAGCTGATAAACGCGCTCAGATTCGCCTGTTCCACCGCTTCTTTCATTTTTGCTTCGTCAACTTCTTCCAGGCCATACGTCAAATTGTCGCGGATCGTGCCGCCCATCATCGGACTTTCCTGTGACACATACGCAATACGACTTCGCCAATCCTGAATACGTAAGGATGAGAGAGGCATAGAACCATAAAAAATAGTTCCTGCTGACGGCTCATAAAATCTCTCGATCAGCGAGAACAACGTCGTCTTCCCTGCTCCGCTCGGACCGACGAAGGCAGTCATTTGTCCTGCTTCTATCGTCATAGACAAATCACGTAAGATGAACTTGTCCGGAGCATAACCGAAGCTGACTGTATCAAACCGGAGCGACTTTTGCCGATCACTCGCTTGCTCACGCAGCGGTTGCTCGATCACCTGCGGGTGTGACTCCTCTAGTTCTTCCCGTAAAATTTCAATGATCCGTTCAGAAGCCCCCATCGCTTTCTGGAATTGAGTGAAAAACGAAGCCAGTTGCGTGAAAGGAACAACAACTTGAAACATATACAAAATAATCGCTACCAATTCACCGCCGGTTAACGATCCTTCAGCAACCCGCACTCCTCCATAGCCGATCAACATAACAAGCAGAAGCATCATAATACTCATCATTAGAGGTGACAAAATTGCCGTAATCCTGGCTTCCTTCAAACCGTAACGAAACAGATGGGTTATTCTCTTATCCCCCCGCTCTCGTTCCAGCGGTTCTGCCAGAGACGCTTTGACAAGGCGAATTTCCGATAACACGCGGCCAAGATCCCCTTGAAACAGCGCGGTTTCGTCCTGCATCTTCTTGGAAACCCCGAACATTCTGGCACCGATCGGCCATAAAATGAGCAAGGCTACAGGCACAGCGAGCAACATAAACAGCGTGATTTTCCAATCGATCATGAGCAATAAAATGACGGCTCCGATAATGGAAAGGAGTCCGGAAAAGAAGGAAATAACATGAGCTGTAATAAAATCTTTGATGACATTCGTATCGTTGGTAATCCGGCTCATCACTTCCCCTGAAGTATTGCGGTCAAAAAACGAAACAGGTAGCTTCAGCACCCGTTGCCATACCTCACTGCGCAACCGGGCTACGACATATTGACCGACATAAGACATCGTGTAAATCGAACAACCTGACATCAACGCCTGAAATAAAAAGACGCTTATCATTGAAACAATTGTAGTTCCTTGCAGACTTGCTGCTGACAATTGATTCACCATATCCATCGTAAACAAAGGAATAAGCAAGGAAAGAAGCGTCTCCCCGAGACCTAGCACAACAGCAACGATTATAATCCAAAGAGCTGGCCTGTGCTTACTTAATAAAGACCAGAAATCCCCCCATTTGGGCAAACCCATTCTTTTACCCTGAACAGCTTCAGGATTGGCTAACTTGTTCGAGTTCCTCATTCGATTTCTCCCTCTCGTTCAACAGAAATTTCTTTCCTTTCAAACAAACTCGTAATCAATGGTTCGTATGTCATCTCTTTCTAACTCCTTGCTTACCAAAAATTATAGCCCCTGACGTAACGTCAAGGGCAAGCTTTTTATCTTATCGTTATTTATAATTGCCGAGCGAAGATTTCGTTCGGATGATTGGCGTCGCTTGAATCGAATAAAGATCTGTACTCAGAGTGCCCGTCTCCTGATTTTTCATCCGTTGCCCGTAGCTACCGGGTTGTCGGGGTAAGAAATCCAATCGCTCCAGCTGCCAGCATACAGCTTGGCATTTTCGTATCCTAAACGTTCAAGCGCAAACAAATTCGCGCAGGCGGTGACACCTGAACCACAGTAGACAATCACTTCCCGATCCCGTGGCAATTCGGAAAAATGCTCACGCAACACTTTCTCATCCTTCCATTTCCCGGTTTCGTCAACAACACACTGCCACTCATAATTCACTGCGCCCGGAATATGGCCGCCAACCGGATCTATCGTTTCCACTTCCCCGGTATAACGGTTATGTGCTCGTGAATCAACCAAGAGAGCTTGCCCGCCCTTTACATGGCGACGCACATCGTCCACATTGCGAAGCAAATCCTTCCTGACGCGGGGTACGTATGTAGCAGAACTACGCTTCGGCATTTCCGCGGTTACTGGATACCCTGCTGCTTTCCACGCCGGAAATCCGCCGTTAAGAAGCGCCAGCTTTTCATGCCCAACATAGCGCAATACCCAGTATGCACGAGCAGCCATCACCCCTTGTTGCTCATCGTACAACACAATCGCTGTATCATTGTCTATCCCTACTTGGCCAAGCTTAGTCGCGAACACGTCCGCATCCGGCCAGGGATGACGTCCACCGTGTACAGCTTTCGGCGCTGATAAATCCTGTTCCAGATCGAAATAAATCGCACCCGGAATGTGTTCAGTTTTATATCCGTCCCTTCCTTTCTCTGGCTGTCCCAGCACAAATCGACAGTCCACCACCGCCAGCTTTTCATCATGCAAATGTTCTGCTAACCACGAAACAGAAACTACCATGTCCACCGTATCCTTCACTCTCCCCTGAATTTCTGTACGATCATGCACCGCTTTTGGCAGGAATTTTTTTGTCTGTCTCGAAGTGAATTATGTATATCGGACAAGCCTTCTGCTGACAAGAAGCTCAGGTTTTAATTTTCTGAAAAATAAGCATTATTTTATAAAGAACGATTTGAATTCGTCGCTTTATATCGTAGCAAATGCCTGAAAATAAAGTCAATATTTGTTCACAAGTCATGGCGTATTCGCTATGATACGTAATTATAATAGTGTAAAAAGGAAGCAAAATGTACAAATTGGCTACTTGAATCGGAGGTGCCCGCCACTTAAAGGCGACAATGATGAGTAAAAAATACGTCTACTTGTTTCACGAAGGCAATGCAACAATGAATGATCTTCTCGGAAGGAAAGGAGCCAATCTGGCCGAAATGACCGGGCTTGGGCTCCCCGTCCCTCCGGGTTTCACCATTACAACAAGCGCCTGCCGTCGCTTTTATGAGGAAGGAAAAAACATCCATCCAGAGATTGAACAGGAAATCTATTGGGCGCTGCATACGCTTGAAGAAACAGCAGGCAAGCGCTTCGGTCATCCGAGTAGCCCGCTGCTCGTATCGGTCCGTTCCGGCTCATCCATTTCCATGCCCGGTATGATGGATACCATCCTCAATCTCGGTCTAAACGATTATACGGTCGCCGCTCTGGCAGCGCATAAGGAAAATAAGCGTTTCGCTTATGATTCCTATCGCCGGTTTATTCAAATGTTTAGCTCCATCGTCCTGGGCGTGGATGAAAGACAATTCGAAGACGAACTGGAACGAATAAAAAAACAGGCAGGCGTAGAGCAGGATTCACAATTAAGCTGCGACCATCTTCTTGATTTGATTCTCATTTTCAAAGAAATTGTTTTCAAAGAAACAGGACATAAATTCCCGCAAGACCCAAAACAGCAACTTATCACCGCCATCGGCGCAGTATTCGATTCCTGGTACAACCAGCGCGCGATGATTTACCGACGAATTCAAAAAATTCCGGAATATATTGGAACGGCCGTTACCATTCAACAAATGGTGTTCGGCAATCTGGGGCCAAACTCCGGTACAGGCATCGCGTTTACCCGTCACCCTTCCACCGGAGAAAACGAACTGTTCGGCGAATTCATGTTTAACGCGCAAGGCGAGGATATTGTGGCTGGCATCCGCACACCACAGCAGCTAACCGTCCTCCAGGAGCGGCTGCCCGAAACATTCGAGCAATTCAAAGAAATTGCCTATAACCTTGAGAAACACTATCGTGACGTGCAGGATATCGAATTTACGGTAGAAGAAGGCAAGCTGTACATCCTGCAGACCCGTTCCGCCAAACGAACCGCCGAAGCAAATATTAAAATCGCAGTCGATATGGCAAATGAAGGGCTTATCACGCGTGAAGAAGCCATTATGCGAGTTGACCCAGCATCGCTTGCACCGCTCATGCAGTACACAATCGATCCGAATGCCGAACTTAACATTATCGGCAAAGGGCTCGATGCCAGTTCCGGAGCGGCCACGGGAATTATTGTGTTTGATGCGGAAGAAGCGGAGCGGCAGCACCGTACCGGTCATTCTGTCATTCTTGTCCGTCAGGAAACGACCCCAGAAGATATTCATGGCATCCTCGCCAGCGCTGGCGTGCTGACAACGCGCGGCGGCGTAACCAGTCACGCGGCGGTTGTAGCACGCGATTTGGGCACGCCTTCGGTCGTCGGCTGCGAATCGTTTACCGTTGATATGGAACGGCGCGAGCTTCACACCGGAACCGTTATCCTCAAAGAAGGTGACGTCATTACCATCTGCGGCTCCACCGGGCGTGTCATCCTCGGGGAAGTTCCGCTGGTACCACCAAAATTCTCGAAAGAATTCTGCACCCTTCTCGAATGGACCAATGAATATAAAACGCTTGCTGTCTACAGCAGCGTCAATACGCCACAGGAAGCCAAACTGGCGCGCAAAATGGGCGCTGAAGGAGTCGGACTCTGCCGCACGGAATTAATGTTTATGGACCCGGAACGCCTGCCACGGGTTACTCGGATGATTCTTGCCCGCACTTCGCGCGAGCGTAAAAAAGCGCTACAGCAACTGATTCCGCTACAAAAATCGGATTTCATCGGCATTTTTCGGGCGATGGAAGGCAAGCAAGTTACAATACGTCTCATTGACCCGCCGCTGCACGAGTTCTTGCCGCATCCGACAACCGTTGCGCTCGAAATCGAACGGGCGCGCCTAGCAGGTGATGAAGAACTGCTCGCCGAAAAAGAAGCGCTACAGCAACGGATCGAAATGCTGCACGAACTGAATCCTTCATTTGGGCACCGTGGTTGCCGAATCGGCATCACGTATCCGGAAATTTACGAAGTCCAGACCCGTGCCATTGCGGAAGCGGCGCTTGAACTGAAAGCGGAAGGCATGACCGTTTACCCGAACATTATCGTGCCTCTTGTAAGTGACTGGCGCGAAATGAAAGCTGTACGCGAAACCGTGGAAGAAACGCTCGAACAGGTATTCAGCGTCTACCGCGATCGAATCGATATTCCGATCGGAGCGTTTATTGAGTTGCCGCGCGCTTGCATAACCGCTGATAAAATGGTTGAATACGCTGACTTTATTACCTTCGGCACAAATGATTTGACGCAGTCTACTTACGGATTCAGCCGCGACGATGCAGAAGGCAAATATCTAGCTCACTATCTGGATCACAATATTTTGCCAGAAAATCCGTTCGTGTATCTTGACGAAGAAGGCGTAGGCAAGCTGATTGAAATTGCCATTGCAAAGGGCCGGAAACGTAAACCAAATCTGCCCATCGGCGTGTGCGGCGAGCACACTAGTGAAAAACATTCTGTACTGTTCCTTCAGAACGTTGGCATAAACTTTATTTCCTCACTCCCGCCACGTGTTCCCGCCGCGCGCATCGCTGCTGCCCAGGCTGCCATTCGTATGCGCCGACAACAAGCAATCAATGGCAACTAATTCATGAGAAAAACTCGTGGGCATGCCACGGGCAAAAGAAAAAACCCGGATTCTGACTAAACTCTGATATTATCCCCTTGTGGTTGACAGTGTAAAAAAGCCCTGTGTTACAATGGATTTTCACTGTTAACTGGAGGGGATTTTTTATGGCTAAAAAGGGACAGAAGTTTCAACACTACACACCGGAGCTTAAGGCGGAAGCGGTTCGACTGTATGAAGAAGAGGGAATGAGTTATCAAGCAGTGGCAGAGCGACTGGAGATTCGAAGCAATACACAGGTGAAGCGATGGGTGAAAAAGTACCGCAACGGAGAAGATTTTAAAGATAAAAGAGGGGAATCAACAGCCTGGAGAAAAGGACGACCAAAGACGAAGTTTAAAAGTGTAGAGGAAGAACTGGCGTATGTGAAAGCGGAGCGTGATTACCTAAAAAAGCGATATCCAAATCTACACAAGGAGTGATTCCAAAAGAGAAGCGATTTGAAATCATCCATACCCTGCGCTCTACCTACCGTTTATGTTGGTTGCTTGAGATTGCAAAGGTATCCCGTCAGGGATACCATAAATGGCTGAAACCAGGGGAACATAAAGCGAGACGTAAACAGTTAGAAGAGGAGCTCAAGGCGCACATCATAGCCATATATACCATATGTCCGTTTTATGGCTATCCACGTATGACCGTTGCTTTACGAAAAGAAGGATACGATGTCAATCACAAACGTGTCTACCGCTTAATGAAAGATCTCGACCTTCGGTCGGTGATCCGTAAGAAGAGACGTTTCTTTGGCAAACAACCATCCGTAGTGTACCCAAACCTTCTTGCACGCCAGTTTAAGGCAGAAGCACCAAATCAAAAATGGGTAACCGACATTACGTATCTTCCTTTCCAAAACCAGTTTCTTTACTTGTCTGCCATACAGGATTTATATAATAACGAAATTGTTGCCTATCATATTTCCGAACGAAATGACCTCAAGCTTGTCCTGGATACATTGGATAAAGCAAAAAGAAAAAGAAACGTGACTGGAACCATGATCCACTCCGATCAAGGATTCCAATACACGTCTCGTTCGTACAACAGACGAATCGAGCAGTGGGGCATGGTGGGCAGCCACTCTCGCAAAGGAAACTGCCTAGACAACGCCTGCATCGAATCGTTCTTTTCGCATCTCAAAACAGAAAAGTTGTACATGGATAAGTGTACGTCAATGGACGAACTTCATCAAGCCATTGGGCAATATATGACTTTTTACAACAGTGAACGGTTCCAGAAAAAACTCGGCTATCTGTCGCCGATCGAATATCGGGAAAAAATGGACGCATAAAAATATAGGCTTTTTTAACACTGTCTACTTGACAGGGGTAAGACCACTCGGTCGATGAATTCCGGGTTTTTACATTTCTCTATTCTAACGGCGCTAATTCAAAACCTTCTTCAAACAATTGATAATAACGGATTTCCGGAAACGACACATCAGTATGTGTATAATAGCGCGTATCAATCACAATCCGCCCATCTTCTGGAAACTCTAAGTTGTCAAAATACGGCTTAGCTGCTACCAGTCGCCTCTGAATCTCCGCCCATGATTCGAACTGCCAGCAAATCTCCAGCTTATCATTGAACAGGCTAAAATGAACACCTGTTTCGGTAATAAACGGCATCACTTTTGTATGCATAATATCACCGTTCCAGACGATCATATCACCATTTTTCAACAGAATGCCCCGTGCATATTTTTCCTCACGATAAATATTTTTCACGTCACGCCGCGTCGGATTTGTATATAAAAACAAATCATCCAGGTTGCTCATTCGTCCGCCTCCCACATCGTTTCCAAATATGTATGACATCGACCGTTCTTTACTAAATAAAAATCAGTGGAAAATCATCGTTAATTAACCGCTCTCATCTATGAATCATTTTCTTCTTCCAACCAGTTGTAAAAAGAAAATTCCTGCGGCAACGCGTCCGCGGTCGCCCCCGATATACCTTGTTGTAAAACAGTTCCAGAACGTTCGCCGCGATGCTGGTGCTTGCGGAACTTAAGGCTGTACTCGCGCGCCTGCTGTGGCGTCCGTATGTTGTTACGGTGCCATTCAAATAAAATCCGGTCAATATAACGGAAAAACAGTTTGCCGGAAATAACCGCTTCTCGAAGCGCCGCCATAATAAGCGCTTCACTATACCCATCCTGATCAAGCCACATCGCCAAATTCTCGCATTCAATCGGCGACAGGGGCCGCCCAAATTCCTCTTCGAAAATCGCGTACAAATTTTTAATATCTCTGCGTTCTTGCTTTTCTCTATCTGTCTGTCCTTTCTCTAGACAGGCGGCAATTTTTTTATATAAAGGCGTAAAACAGTACCATTCAGAACGCACCCCAGTTACAGGATCGACCGTTTCCTCAATTGAAAGATATCCCTGTTGCACCAGACGCTGCAGCATTTTGATAATGACTGAGGCGTCAGCGGACATTCTCTCCTCTAGTTCACCAATCGTCGGAAATGGTTTACCTTCTGCCTTAAAGCCAAGGAGATGAATAACTAGCATCATCTCCTCATCAGAAAGACCGAGCTTCCGGTAATTTTGCAAAACCAGATTGGAAAGCGAAGTCGTACCAGCCGCAAGCATCCTCGCTATGACATCACTCATTGAAATCCACCTCTCATGTATGAACGATTATAGCAGGACTGGCGCGACAAGTTTAGTCTTGCAAAAGTTTTGTTTTTCGCTTATGGGTAGAGTCGGTTCAAAAGACGCTGTCTTTCCTCCTTTGCCGTAAGAATTTCCTTTATTCTCTCGGCCTTAAGGCGGAGGAAAAAATAAAAATAACCTGTTACAATAACTATATCATAAGTATTTCCAGAGAAAGTATAGCGCAGAAAAAGGGGAAATGCAGCATGAAAACAATAAACCGGTGGTAAAAGTTAAGTGACATTTGACATTTCATTTAGAAAGTAGGAGATGCAGCGATGAAACTTTCTACGAAGCTGTTGGCCTTCATGCTAGGGATTTGCGTGCTCGGTACGGCAAGCGCCCTTGCCATCATACAACCGGACGTGCGCGCAGATGACATTCCCTCATCTCAACCAACCGGGCAACAGACTACTCCGGTCTCTGTCGTTTCCGCTGAAGAAGCAAAAGAGAAAAACGTATACACCAATGAAGAGATGGGCTTTTCGCTTCATATGCCTGCTTCATGGGAAGGAAAGTATCGCACAGAACAAACGGATAAAAACTGGGATGGATTTCCGGCTGTCATTTTTTCGGATACCAAGCACTCATTTGAATTATTAGAAATTGTAAAAATTCCCGAGAAAGTATGGAATAGCGAAGACTATAACGAGTCCCTTTATTTAAAATTGGCCAAACGGGACAGCACAGTGTATGCAGCCTTGTTTCCATCTGAAACGCTTTTTGTGGGCGATCAGGAAGTAACAGAAATTTCCGATATGTTAAATGATATGTACGCCCAAATTAAAACTTCATTCAAACTGCTATAAATCCAAAAGCGGAGGGTTTTCTGCCCGCCGCTTTTTTTCTCAAAAAAAGCCCGGAGACTGCCGTAACAGTCGGCTCCGAGCTTTTTGCTTACCTGCCTTCTACAAATTTTTTGATGCGGGCAATGCCTTTTTCCAATTGCTCCAAAGAAGTGGCATAAGAAATACGGATATGATTCGGCGCGCCAAAACCGGAACCCGGAATAAGGGCTACGTACTCTTTTTCAAGCAACGCCTGCGCCCATTCGTCCACATCGTTATATCCGCCTTTTCTCATGGCTTCGCTTACGTTCGCAAAAAGATAAAAAGCGCCTTTCGGCTCCACACAATGAATGCCGTCGATTTCGTTCATCAGTTTGACAACCGCTTTGCGGCGCTTGTCAAACTCCGCTTTCATCATTTCAAGCGGCTCCTGCGTTCCTGTGAGCGCTGCTAATGCACCATACTGCGCAAATGTTGTCGGATTGGATGTACTGTGGCTGGAGAGATTCGCCATCGCTTTGATGATTTCTTCGTTTCCTGCGGCATAACCGATGCGCCAGCCGGTCATGGAATACGGTTTAGACATACCATTGATCACAATCGTCAGCTCATACGCTTCCGGACTCAGGCTTGCAATACTTACATGTTCTTCTCCGTCATAAATAAGTTTTTCGTATATTTCATCGGATACGATGAGAATTTTCTTTTCAATGCATACTTGCGCGAGCGCCTCCAGTTCCTCGCGAGCATAAACGCTTCCGGTCGGGTTGCTCGGAGAGTTAAGAATAACTGCGCGCGTTTTATCTGTGATCGCCTGGCGCAACTGTTCCGGCGTAATTTTAAATTCATTTTCCTCTTTTCCTTCTACGAATACCGGAACCCCATCAGCAAGCGTAATCATTTCCGGATAGCTCACCCAGTATGGAATCGGGACAATAACTTCGTCGCCCGGGTCAACAATTGCTTGAAATAAGTTATATAAAGCATGCTTTGCACCATTGCATACGACAATTTGTGATGGTTTGTATGTAAGATGATTATCGCGTTTTAACTTTTCACAAATTGCTTTTTTCAACTCTGGAATGCCGGCAGCGGCCGTATATTTCGTCTGTCCTTCTTCCATCGCCTGTACAGCAGCATCGATAATATGCTTTGGTGTATTAAAATCCGGTTCGCCTGCTCCCAAGCCAACCACGTCATACCCCTGACTCCGCAATTCCTTCGCTTTAGCGGTGATGGCGAGCGTCTTAGATGGCGTAATTTGCGCCACGCGCTTCGCTACTTTCATAAATAAACCCTCCTCTACTGCCACAACAAAATATGCAACAATTTTATTTTTTCAATACCTTTTCATTGTAACTCTCTTGCAGAAAAATACAAGTAGTAAGAGAGACTTGTAGACACTACTCATTTCTTCTTTTCCTGCTCATGTAGCAGAAACAACCGTTTTGTGTCACAGCAGGCTGACCCGTAAAACATCTGAACCAGCAAAGAAAAAAGGCTAATCCGATTGAATTAGCCTTTCTTCTTTGTTCTATGCCTTAAGGCGGTGAGCCTCCAATTCCTCGATTTTATTTTGTTTCGGCAAGGCGCGCGCTTCTTCGAGCATCGCGCGAAATTGATCACCGTTAAGCACTTCCTCGCGCAGTAAATGATGTAGCGCATGAGAAAAGACCGGGAAATAATCGCTCAAAATTTGGCGCGTACGCTCTAATAAATCATTCAAGATGCGCTGACGCTCTTCATGCAGCGCCTCTTTGCTGACCATCTCCATTTTTACAATGCCAAGCTCCGACAAGCCACTGTCAATAATTGTGTTCACCAAACGAAGCGCCTGTTCAAAATCGTTACGGGAACCGGTGCTACGGCCGCCGTAAATCATCTCTTCCGCCACCGCGCCACCGAGCGCAATCATAATCTGTTGTTCAAGGTTCTCCAAGGTGTACAGGTAGCGATCCTGCTGCGGACTTTGGCGCACATATCCCAGCGCTTGGCCGCGCGGACGCAGAGATACCTGGGACACGGATAACGGACGAACAACTTCGGAGACAATCGCATGTCCGAGCTCATGGTTGGCCACACGTTCCCGTTCTTCCGCAGTTGATTCTCTGTCCGTCTGTTCACCCATCATTACCTTATCAATTGCCTGAGCAAAGTGACGCTGCGTAATTACTTTGCTTTTCTCACGGAATGCATAAATCGCCGCTTCATTGGTTACACTTTCTAACTGAGCACCGGAAAAATTAAACGTATCGCGTGCGATCGCTTCAATATCCACATCGTCTGCGAGCGGCTTATTTTTCACATGAATCTCGAGAATTTGCTTACGCGCTTTCATATCCGGAAGATCGACTACAATTTGCCGGTCGAAACGTCCCGGGCGCAAAAGCGCGTCATCTAGCATGTCCACCCGGTTGGTAGCCGCAATCATCAGAATGCGTGGATTTTCAGAAGTCGTAATACCATCCATCTCTGTTAATAACTGGTTAAGCGTCTGGTCATATTCGCGATGCTGGTTCCCTTCGCGTTTCCCGCCCAGCACGTCAATCTCGTCGATAAAAATAATCGCGCTGTCCTGATTATTCTTTTCGGCTTTTTGCTTTGCCTCTTTAAACAAATCGCGAATGCGCTGCGCGCCGACTCCGACGTACATTTCAACGAACTGGGAGCCGGAAGCCGCGACGAACGCAGAGTTCGTATAATTCGCTGCCGCTTTGGCCATCAACGTTTTCCCGGTGCCTGGAGGTCCGGTCAAAAGTATGCCTTTCAGCGGACGAATTCCGTATTCTTTTAACGCATCTTTGTGAATCAGGAAATCAAGCGCCTCCATCAACTCTTTCTTCGCGCGCTCCTGTCCGCCGATTTGCTTAAATTTTACTGTCGTTTTTGGCGTATCCAGCGCGCTTTTCTTCTGTGCAATAGGCATGCCGCCTTGTCTCATTATCAGAAACGCAATAAAACTAATAACCATCGCTACAATAATTAACGGAGCTACATTGATACCAAGAAATACAAGAAACACGATGATAACCGGTACCGCACCGATGATGATCTCTTTAACCATTCCGGCTCACCTCTCGCTCGCGCGGCAATACCGCATAATACGGACCTTTGCCGTCATTCAAATAAATGTACACATTCTGCTCGTCCATATAAGAAGTTGCATTCTTTAAACGATGCTTTTTTTTCATTTCTTCAAGCGCGATGGGAATTTTTGAATATGTGTGAAGTTCCATCGCCTCCGCAACGGCAAAAGCGTTCTCCTCCCAAATCTTCTGCAAGGAAATATTTGGAGAATAACATTCTATTTTTACCGTTTTTCCGTTTGCCTTATCCGATGCAATTTTCTTTATCGTTTTATAATCTTCGGCAAACTTCTCCGGATCATTAAACGAAACATTAAGGGTAATGGCATCACGGCCGACAGTAATGTTGTTTAGCTTTACGCTTTGCATTGCTGCAATTTCATTGGAGATTGGTTTTTTCACAAATTGATTTTGAAAGACATACCAACCCCCAAATAACAGCAAGCTGCTCACTAAAACGGATAAAAAGATGGGTAATGCACGTACCTTCATTCCCTACCCACCCCTTTCTACAGAAGTGATATATACTTTGTATATCACGTAGTATATCACAAATATATCCCCATTTGGACAAGCTTTTTTTTCCGGAATAATGATGAACCTCCCCCATTTACCATAGGTTGAAGTGGGGGTTTCTGAACTATCCACCTCGATAGAACAGGCGATCAGCGGGTTGTCGCTGATCTCACAGACACGTGCCGTCTGCGAGGGGAATCATTCAGCAACACATCCTTACGGGCGTGGGTCGGAACAAACCATCTACTACTTCTCGCTTAGGCGATCCGTAGATACGTGGGTTTCTGAATTTCAAACGGCAAGGACTGAATCTGATTTTCATACAACACTTTGGACAGTAGATTCGCCGCACCGTGAATGTCCCGATGTTGGGTATAGCCGCACGAACAGCGATACATACGCCCACGCACGTTCTTTTTCGCCCCGCAAACCGGACAGGTTTGCGATGTATAACGTTCCTCGCGCTTGTGGAGCATGATGCCTTCCGCCTTCAGTTTGTACGTTAGGTACTTCTTTACTTTCCCAAACTGCCACTGGCTCATTCGCTGATTGTGGCAGCGAGAACGTTTCTTTTTCTTCTTTCGCTGGACACCTTCGACGTCTCCAAGGTAGACTTCGTTCACTTGCTGGGCGACCACCCATTCGACAAACTGTTTCGTCGTTTTGTGCAAGGCATCCTGTAACTGGCGTTTACTTTTAGAAAGAAGATATTGTTTCGCCCGATTGTACCGCTTCCACTGACGGCTGTATTTCTGGCACTTGCTCATTTTTCGCTGAAGCTCTGCAAGCTTCTTGTTACGCAGGCGGTGAATGCTTCGGATTTTTCGTCCGGTCACAATGAGACTGTCTCCAGTTGTTGCGACGGCTGCAAGCGTATGAATTTCACCCGGGTCAATGGCGCATGTATGCGAACCCGGCGGGTTCGGTGCTTTCTTGCCATCGTCGTAGGTAAGACACAGATGCAGGCCCCGGTCGTAGACGAGTTCAATCTCTTTTACAGTTCCAGCGGGTAACTGAGTCACACGAACAACGAGCGGTGCTTGACGCTTGCCTTCCCAGATGCCGCGACTCAACGAAATGCGCCCGTTGGGATGAATGGTAAAACCGTCCGCCGCCCACTTTGTGTTGAAATACTTCTTTTGCTTATATGGATAGCGGACGTTCGTGTACCCTTCCTTTCGGGCCTGATGTGCGCTATCTCGCGCCCAAAGATATTTGTGGCACACAGCTTGTATGCTCTGGCTGTGCATTGGAAAACGACGCTTCAAGCGTTTTTGTAGTTCGGTTTTACCGATCCACTGCCCGGTTTGCTGGTGGTAGACTTTCGCTTCAGCCAAGCACATATTCCACACCTCTGCCGAGAAGCGATTTAAAGCAAACAGGGCATCTATGGTGGAGCGGGATGCAGTAAAAGCGACTTTTGCAGTTCGAATCATTCGAATCCCCTTCTTTCTCACTACGAACGTACATTCCTATTATACAACGAATAGAAGGGAAAAAGAAGCGCGATTCATCCCCCACCTACGCCGGAGGCGTGGAGGAAGGGGACTTCTCGCGTGTTATGTTAAAAATCACCTTCTGCAATGGGCACTCGATATACCTTCAAAAATTTACCGGTATACATATCAATGTAGTAATAGTTCAAACTATTGTCTCCATCTTCAAATAATACTTCCCACATCTTCTGCTTCCCCTGCTTGGCTGGAATGATATGGATAAGCTGGAAGTTCGGGTATTGTTTAGTTAATGCTTCGATAACATTCTCTTCAGGGATGAGACGGGACATTTTCTCCACTTCCCCTTGCTCCCCCTGAAACCAGGCCACAAGTTTTTCTCCTGTTTGCGTCTTTCCTCTGACAACAATATAATCTTCTGTTCCGTAATACACGTCAACGGAAGTGACCTCATTTATCTGCGTCCGTGTCAACGCAAGTTCCGTTCCACGCTCAATAATGGCATGTTGCTGTCCGCGCAGATGCAAATAAATGAAAGTCGCCACGCACAATGCCGCAACAAGTAAAACAAACAGCCCATATAGCCAAAACTTTTTCATAAGTTTACCCTTACCTGTTTTCCGTATTTTCAAAGATGTTCCACGCCGGAGCGCGGCAGGGGAATCAAAAAATGCTAAACATACTGCCTTTCCCCCCCGGAAATACTAAGCGTAAGCGCAGGAGGAGGTGAGCGGGTGTGAAGCAACCGCACCTTGCGCGTCTTTTTGAACAATTGCCGGAAGAAGTGGCCAGGCTATTGTCGGATGAACGAAATCCTTCATGGATGCTTCTCTCCTCCCCGTTTCGCCATGCGGGAGAAGATGATTTTGCATCTCTCCGTCAGCCGAACCTTCATTCTTGGATCATAATGGAACGGCCTTAAACCACAGGCAAGGATTCGCATTTTAATTCCCCTACCTATCCATCTTCCATTGTCCCTGCCGCAAACGGCGGGGAATTTTTTCTTTCCCTTACTTTTTCTCCAGTCTGGCAAACATCCGGTTTGCGTTTTCAATAACCGCTTCCTCATCCATCGTCAAACATCTGCCGTCTTTCACCAGTTGCACGCCTTGAACGAATACGTCTTTTACATCCCGCCCGCTCGCCGCGTATACCACATGCGAAATCGGATCATGCGACGGATGGAAAAACACCCTGCCGGAGTCGAGAATAATAAAATCTGCCTGTTTGCCGACTTCCAACGATCCAATTCGATCCTCCATAAAAACCGCTTCTGCGCCATAAATCGTTGCCATACGCAGCGCCTCCGTCGCCGGAACGAGCACCGGATTCTGGCGGTGACCCTTGTGCAAAAGCGCCACCATTTTCATTTCCTCAAATAAATCAAGGTTATTATTGCTTGCAGAACTATCCGTTCCAAGCGAAACACAAATCCCCCGTTCCATCATGTCCGGCACGCGTGCAATACCGCTGCCCAGCTTCAAATTACTGATCGGATTGTGTGATACTTTTACATCATATTTCGCCAGCGTATCCAATTCCTCATCCGTTAAATGAACAGCGTGCGCAACGAGCGTCGGCCTGTTAAATACACCAAGCTTCTCCAGATGCTCTACCGGACGGGTGCCGTAATCGTTCACATTTTGCTGTACTTCCCATTCCGTCTCGGACATATGAATATGCACCGGCAAGTCCAATTCATGGGCGCGTGCCACAATCCGCTCAATATAATCCGGAGGACAAGTGTAAGCTCCGTGCGGCGCCATCATTGTCATAACGCGCCCGTTTGCCGCACCGTTCCACTTCGCGGCAAAAGCACTCGCCTCTTCGAGTTTTCTCGTTTGTTCTTCCGGCGGGCAAAGTCCGATAACGCCGCGGCACAAACGGGCACGCATGCCGGATGCGACGGTAAGCTCAGCTACTATGTCCATATGATCATACATGTCCACAAATGTCGTCGTACCCGTCTTCAGCATCTCAACAATAGACAAAGAAGTGCCCCAGCGCACATGTTCTTCGGTAAATTGCGCTTCCAGCGGCCACATTTTCGTCTCCAGCCACTCCTGTAGCGGCAGATCATCGGCATATCCACGCAAAAGCGACATGCCGGTATGCCCATGCGTATTCACAAGGCCCGGCATAACAATCCGACCCTGCGCGTCAATCACTTCACCGTATGTGTCCAATTCTTCCGGCGTTGGCCCTACATATGTAAGAACCCCATTTTCAAATGCGATGGCTCCGTCATAGATGACTTCATTCGTGTTATTCACTGTAAGCACTGTTGCATGAATGATAATTGTTTTCATAATATGTGAGGCGCGCGGGAAGCGCGCCTTCCCTCCTTACTCTATTTTTTATAAATAATACGCCAAGCTATGCAGTTCCATCGTTACATCCGCATCATGGACGCGAACGTTTTCCGGCACGCGTAAATTCGTTGGTGCGAAATTTAGAATGCCAGTAATACCGGCGGCGACAAGGCGATCGGCCACCGCCTGTGCTGCGTCCGCTGGCACCGCAATAATGGCAATGCGGATATTCTTTTCTTTTACCGTATTCGCCAATTCTTCCAATGGTTGAATCATCATATTTACGATTTTTTTACCGATTTTATGCGGATCTGCATCAAAAATAGCGACAATTCGCATACTATCTTTTAAATAAGCGTTGTAATTGCTAATCGCATGTCCAAGATGCCCCGCTCCGACCAACAAAACGTTAACCTGCTTGTCAAGCTTAAGAATGCTTTTGATTTTTTCCACAAGATAGTTAACCTCATAGCCAATCCCCTTGCGGCCGAACTCGCCAAAGCAGGCAAGATCCTTGCGAATTTGTGCCGGGTTTAAATCAAGCGCTTCGCCAAGCTGCTGCGATGAAACGGTACGAACGTTCATTGCTTTTAAATTGTTCAAATAACGCAAATAAACGGGAAGCCTTCTAACAACGGCTTCGGATATTTTTGGCACTTTCACTTTTTGTCCTCTCCTTCTTACCTTACCCCCACTGTTTTGGCTCGGTCGCTTCCTCCTTGCTGTTTCTTTCTGCGCTTTTTGTTCTTGCGAGCCAATCCGAAATTTCGGGTAATAAATCTTCCGTTGGCTTCACAATTACGTTTGTCTCAGGTAACGACTGAAGAAATAGCCGGCCATAGCGAGCATCGATAACGCGTCGATCATAGATAAGCACGACCCCCCGGTCCGTTCCTGTCCGCACAAGGCGACCGAATCCTTGCTTAAACCGGATGAGCGCTTGAGGCACGGACAACTGCATGAAAGCATTTTTGTTTTGCTGCTCCAGCTGCTGGTTACGCGCTTCAACAAGCGGATGATTCGGCGGGACGAATGGAAGGCGAACAATTGCAAGGCAGGATAGATCGTCGCCAGGAATATCAACACCCTCCCAAAAGCTGCTCGTGCCAAGCAATACACAGGCTTCCAGGGAGCGAAACTGCTTGGTTAATTTGCTGCGGCTACCGCTGTCCACCCCGTGTCCCAGAACAGTAATGTTCGCTTCTTTTAACCTTTCTTTCAAATGTTCATATACGCCGCGCAACATCGCATATGAAGTAAACAAGACAAGCATTCGCCCTTTCGTTGCAACGGCCACCCGTGCCAGTGAATCTATTAGCGCGCGGATAAATTGTTCTTCCGAGGAACCTTTGATATTCGGTACCTCACTCGGGATGCAAACGAGCATCTGTTGCTTATAGTTAAACGGAGAGGAAAGCACGATGGTACTTACTTTGTTCTCCGCGAGCAAGTCCGCAAGCCCGAACCGTTCCGTCGCGTAAGCAAAAGAAGAATTGACGCTTAGCGTAGCCGAAGTAAGAATGACAGATTCTTTTTTGTTGAAAAAACGCTCGCGCAACGTGCTCGATACATCGATCGGCACGCGGTGCAAATAAATCGTTTTGCGGGTTGTGCGCGTGTCAAGTTCAATCCAATAGACATGCTCTTCATCTTCTGTAAGCAACATATGATGCAATAGCTCCGCGTATTCGAGACAATCCTGCACAGCCCCGTTTAAATCAGTCAAAAGTCCTTTCATGCCAATCGGCGCGTCATCGCTTTGAATGTTTGCGTAAATCGCCTCCAACCTCTTGCCGATGGCAAGCAATAAGTCCACGCTGTTACGCACGGCAGAAACAACGGCGCGTCCCCAGCGGCTCGTTAAGTGCTCCTGTTTATAACGAAGCACCGTATGCCCGATTTCTTCACTTTCTTTCGCCCGCTGGTGGGACCACTGATAAAGCAAATTGTACATCTCACGGATCGTTTCTTTTCCTTCGCGAATTTGCTGATACGCCGCCTCAATAAGATGTTTGCTTTCCTCATAATCAGCTATACTCCAAGCCCGTACCGCCTCTTCTACTTCTTCAAGCAGCCCCACACCGCGATCCGGGTGCAGATGATGCAGCATACCCTCCAGTTGGTAGGAAGAGATAGTATCCCCTAAATGACGACTTGCTACGTCGTCAAAGTGATGCGCTTCATCAATAACCGCATACTTATACGATGGAACAATTCGATGCTCCGAATTCATGTCGGTGAATAAAAGTGAGTGATTCGTTACGATGACTTCTGCTTGCTGAGCTTTGCGCCGCGCATGGTGATAATAGCACCGCGAAAACCAGGGACACTGTCGGTTCAAACATGAACCCGCGTCGCTCTGCACCTGTTTCCAATATACCTGTCCGCCGGACGGGAGGCTGATTTCTTCCACGTCGCCTGTCTCTGTCTCCGTCAACCAGACAAGCATTTGCGACTTGCTTAACTGAATATCGTAATTATCCTGCTCTTCCTGTAGACTATGTGAAAACTTTCGCAGGCATAAATAATTATTTCTTCCTTTTAATATGGAAATACGCGGCGCATCATCGCCAAATATCGCCTGCAAAATCGGCAAATCACGTGTGTACATCTGCTCCTGCAGTTGAATCGTATGCGTGGAAACAACAACGACCTCTTCCTGCTGCTTCGCCCAGAAGACAGCAGGAATTAAATACGCGAGTGATTTACCTGTTCCTGTGCCTGCTTCTACCATAAGATGTCGACCTGACGCAAATGATTCGTACACCTGTTTCATCATCGCAACCTGAGCAGGGCGCAACTCAAAGCCGGGCATACATTTTTTTAATAACCCCTGCTCCCCAAACAGACCATCGGCAAACCCATCAAAATCAATCGCTTGTTCCAGTGATCTGCCACTTTCTTGTTTGATCGCTTTTCTCTTTTTCAAGCAGATTTGGTGAATAACTTCCAAATCTGTTCCTGGTTCGTACGTACCTTCACGAACTTTTTGGTGTTCAATGTCCGATAGCAGCATCTGAATATCGGAATGAAAGAGTCTGCTTAGCCTTTGTAGATGTTGAATCGTAACGAGCGGCAGATTGCGTAATTTCTCAAGCAAATGCAACAAAATATGCGCAGTCGCCTCGGCATCGGAATCAGCCTGATGCGGATGTTCATGCATAATGTCGAGACTAACTGACAGATCGGATAATCGATATCCTTCCTGTCTTGGAAGCAACAGACGCGATAGCTCAACCGTGTCAATCAAAGGTCCGGTAAACGGATGATATCCCGCTTCCTGCAACGCATTCTGTAAAAACGCCAGATCAAAAAAGACGTTATGAGCCACAAACACAGCTCCATCTAACATCTTCAACAATGGCGGCAGCACCTCCTCTATCATCGGAGCATGCACCACCATGTCATTCGTGATACCCGTTAAATTCTCAATAAAAGGGGGAATTTCAGTCTGCGGGTTAACCAAGGTTGAAAACCGTTCCGCAATTTTACCATTCCGGATAAGCACCGTACCGATTTGAATGATTTTATCCCCCTCTTTCGGTCGATTGCCCGTCGTCTCAAAATCGACCACAACAAACGTGTTCAATCGTTTCACCTCATCATTTTCCGCTTCCTTCGCTTCTCCAAAGAGAGGGATGCACTTATTATTTTCTATCACTCAGAAAGGAAGTGCAATATAAAAAAAGAAAAACCGGTGCTTATGGGGCCGGAATAAATTCTTTCCACCTTTCGTACGCCTCTTCATGGGCGCCATCAGCATAGTGAAGAAGTCCGGCATACAATCCGCTCTCCCGAATTACGCCGGCCCTGTGGCTGAGTGAAAAATATTCTAGCGCTTCTTCACGTTTGCCCTGCATAAGCAACAGCCGTCCTTTCAAATACTGACCAAGTGCCCGTATATGTGCGTTTTGATCTTCGGATAGGTTGCTTATGATTTCTTCAGCGGCAACAAAGTGGTGTTGTTTGAGCAAAGTTTCCACCATGCCGGCTCTTGCCAACGGATGTTGATATTTACGCGCCGTCTGTTCAAACACCTTCCATGCCCTTTCCGCCTCTCCTTCGCACAGCAGAATCCAAGCGTATGAACACGCGTAATCCGGCTGATCCGGAGACAGAGTAAGCGCACGTTTCATGCAGGCAAGTGCCTGTTCTTTTTGGCCGGACTGCCAAAGCGACCAGCCCAATCCATGCCACACCGATGCATCGGCACGTGACGCAGGCAGCATCTCACGGTAACAACGGGCCGCTTCCTCGAACTTTCCAGTCTGCTCATAAATGCGGGCGATCGCTTGGTGTTGCTTTCCCTGATATGCAAGTGCCTCGGCGCGCTGAAGCAGCGTGTATGCTTCATCAAAGCGATGGCTTTTTGCGCAGCATGCACCAAGCAACAAAAGCACATCCACATCAGGAGCCGTCCCTCTAAGCAATGGCCGAGCAGTTTGTATCGCTTCTTCGTACCGACCGAGATGGCACAGTGCAAGCGCTTGGTTATATCTGGCGTCTGCAAACTGGTCGAATGCCCCCAGCGCCTGCTCAAACCAGCCGAGCCCTTGTTCGGGATTTCCTTCCATCATGGCAATACACCCCATCGCATTGTATGAAGCGGCACAAATAAAAGGATGTACACACGTTTCCGTCAACAAATGAAACTGGCGATATGCCACATCCAGGCGCCCAGACATGAGAAAGCCGAATGCGAGGTATAGCCGGGCCACAGCTACATCGGGAGCCTCTTCCAGAACTTTACTGAAGGACTCCACCGCTTCATGGTACATGGATAGCGTGAAATAACCTTGTCCTTGACGAAACGTCGCCGCCAGCGTATATGGCAAATAAATTTCTTCCTCCGTCTCTTCTTCAGCCGTTACATCGTGAAGCTGGGAAGACACGGAAGCATCTTCCGCTTCCTCAAACATCCGCTGTACTTTAATAAGGCGGTCTTCAAAACTAAGCCATTCTTCAACAATTCGATCGCTGATCTGGCGCAGTTTCAGCACTTCGCAATACAATTGATTCCTGTCACCCTCCGATGCAGTCTCCATCTGTTGCTCAATGAGATTCAGCCGATCTTTAAGGGCGGCAAAATAGTGGGAAAGCAGCACAAAAAAACCACCTTTCGCATCAACATATTACTTTCAGTGTGACACAAAAGAGAAAAGAATATGAGCGTATTCTGTCATACTTGATTTGTAAAAAATTTCAAATATACGTATATTCATAATTAGAAAAAGGTGGGGGATTGTGTAAAAGAAGTTTTGATCAAGGCATACCAGGCGATAAACCAGTTCATAAGTAGTACTGAAGAATTAGTTAATCCGGCAAAGAAAAATGAATATGCAGTGCGGAAATTAGGGTGAAGGAGGATAATCAGACATGAAAAAACGGTACAATTACAGTAAAAAAAGACAAAATTTTTTAGAAATTAAAATTCCGTTACAATAAAGTTTCTTTCGCTTGGCACCACCTCGGCTGGCCGCAGTCTTGACACGAAAATAACCTGCCAAGACTGCGGCTGATAAGCCGGTTTTATTCCATTCCCTATTCACATTACTTATAGCACGGTCGCATGAATCTCTTCACCAAGCATCTGCTCAATCCGATTATTTTCATCCATAATGGCCACTTTCGGCTTGTACGTTTTCGCTTCCTCATTCGTCATCATCGCATAGGAAATAATAATCACGATATCGCCCGGCTGAACGAGACGGGCTGCTGCACCATTCAAACAGATTACGCCGCTGCCGCGCTCCCCTTCAATTACGTATGTTTCCAGACGAGCGCCGTTATTGTTGTTGACAATCTGTACTTTCTCGTTTGGCAAAATGTCCACGGCGTCCATAATGTCCCGATCAATCGTGACGCTGCCAACATAATTCAAGTTCGCTTCCGTCACCGTCGCCCGGTGGATTTTTGATTTCATCATCGTACGGAACATGCAATATCCTCCTGACTCGCCACAAGCATAATATTGTCAATAAGACGCGTGCGACCGAAGCGCACCGCAAGCGCAATAAGACAGTCGCCGCGCAGTTCCTCAAGCGGCACAAGCTCCGGATAACTCCGGATTTCGATATAATCGATGTCCGCCAGCGGGCTCTCTTGAATGACGGATTCAATGGCTGTACGCAGCACTGTCGCGTCACGTTCCCCGCATTCTACCATTTCCTGTGCCCGTTTCAGCGAACGTGACAAAACAAGCGCTTGCTTCCTTTCTTCCGGGGACAAATATACATTGCGCGAACTGAGCGCAAGCCCGTCCGCTTCACGTACAATCGGGCATGGCACGATCTCAACAGGAATGTTTAAATCACGAACCATCTGTGTAATCACTGCCACCTGTTGTGCATCCTTCATACCGAAAAACGCGTAATCTGGCTGCACAATGTTAAACAGCTTGGTCACAACCGTTGCCACGCCGTCGAAATGTCCTGGACGCGACGCGCCGCACATACATTCAGTAATCTCTTTAACAGAAACGATTGTTTTACTGCCTGGCGGGTACATTTCTTCAACCGGTGGGAAGAACAGGATGTCCACTCCTTGCGCTTCCGCGAGACGACAATCCCGCTCGATATCGCGCGGATATTTCTCTAGATCTTCATTCAGACCAAATTGCAGCGGATTGACAAAGATACTCATAACGACCACATCGGACATTTCCTTCGCTTTCTCAACAAGGCTCAAATGCCCTTCGTGCAAATAGCCCATTGTCGGCACAAAACCTATCGTCTTTGGGCGCATTTCCTTCAGCATGGCCCGCAACTCTCGAATGGAGGAGACCACTCTCATGCTTTCACCCCTCCATACAATTGTTCAAGTGCTTCTTCGCTTATTGCAAACGTATGCGTATCTTCCGGGAACGCTCCGCTGCGCACTTCTTCCGCATATCTAGAAATCGCCTGTTTGATGAGTGAGCCCGCGTCCGCGTACTTCTTCACAAATTTTGGCACGCGGTCGCTGCCGTACGATAATATATCATGATACACCAGTACCTGACCATCACAGCCGGATCCAGCACCAATGCCAATCGTCGGAATCGAAAGCTTACGTGAAATAAACTCCGCAAGTTGCTTTGGCACGCATTCCATAACAAGCGCAAATACTCCCGCTTCCTCAAGCGCCAGCGCATCATCCATTAGCTTTTGAGCCGCTTCCGGCGTTTTGCCTTGCACTTTGTATCCTCCAAGTTGATGTACAGACTGCGGAGTTAGTCCGATATGCCCCACCACCGGAATGCCAGCCTGCGTGCAGCGGCGAATCAACGGTGCAAGCTCCGCTCCGCCTTCGATCTTTATGGCTTTAGCGAGCCCTTCCTGCATGATGCGTCCGGCGTTGCGCAGCGCTTCTTCGATCGTGCCGTGATACGTTAAAAACGGCATGTCCGTCACCACAAACGCACGCTTTACCCCACGCGTAACCGCTTTCGTATGATGGATCATATCGTCGAGCGTGACCGGTAGCGTTGAATCATACCCCAACACTACCATGCCAAGCGAATCGCCGACAAGAATCATATCGACTCCTGCTTCGTCCGCCAATTTAGCCGACGGATAATCGTACGCGGTCAGCATGACGATGCGTTGTCCATTCCGTTTCATTTCTTTTAAAGAGAGAGTCGTGATCGGTGAATTGCCCCCCATTTTCATTCCTCCTTGCGCTTTGAGCGATTAAGGCAAAAAAGGCGCTTGAAGGCACAGAAAAACGCCTTCAAACAGAGGAGAAGGCGTACTGAAACCATTTTCTATGGATATGGTCGCATCTTGTTTCCTCTGTCTCGGTCCTCATCGGCTCAGAGCAGATTCAAATATTTTTTCACTGACAACAACAAAACACATCCTGGTGCCATTCCGCGTGGATACGGCCCTGACATCCTCATTATAAGCTTAAAAATGATGGTTTATCAATCTTTTTTGTTTCTTTATGTTGAAATTTGCTAATTTTTAACCATGGATTTCGACATCGGCCGAATACACTTTCGTTACCGAACCATCTTCCCGGCGCACCAGCAGCACACCTGATTCGTCAATGCCTTCAGCGTACCCCGAAAGCGATCCCTGCAGCGTACGAATCGTCACTTTTTTGCCGATCGTAACAGCATACGTTTCCCAACGTTTCTTCACCGGAGCGAATCCTTTGGCAAGATATAGATCATACAATTCTTCAAGCCGTGTCAAAATCTGCTGGAGCAACGGCACGCGCCGCAGCGGTTCGCCCTTTTCGATGCGAAGCGAAGTCGCAATCCCATGCACGTCTTCCGGAAAGTGTTCCGGCAGCGTATTAACATTCAGTCCGATCCCAACAATAAGAGAATGAATACGGTCGGATTCTGCATTCAATTCCGTCAAAATGCCACACACTTTCTTGCCGTTAATCAAAATATCGTTCGGCCATTTAATCTGGGCGCTAATGCCGCAAAACTCATGCAGCGTTTCCACCACAGCGACCGCTGTCAAAAGCGTCAGTTGTGGGCACTTTTGTAACTCAAGCGCCGGGCGCAAGAGAAGGCTCATGGAGATGTTCGCGCCCGGTGGAGAGTGCCATACACGGCCAAGTCTCCCTTTTCCTTCTGTCTGTTGATCAGCAACCACAAGCGTACCTTCCGGCGCACCCTCTTTCGCCAGTTCCTGGCACTTGTTCTGAGTAGAATCAATCGACGGATAATAATAAATCTTCTGGCCCAGCACCCGTGTGGAAAGACCCACTTTAATTTCCTCAGCAATCATAACGTCCGGCGCAAAAACGAGCCGATAACCGGAGCGACGTACCGCTTCAAACACATACCCTTCTTCCCGGAACTCTTCAATATGCTTCCAGATCGCCGTCCGGGAAACACCTAAGCGGCGGCTAATTTCTTCGCCTGAGATAAATTCGCCGCCAGCCTGCTTAAACATTTGCAACAAATTCTCACGTATATTCATCGATTACCTTCCTTGCCTGCAATAATAAGGCGTGCCGCTCATTAGGCACCTCTCCTTTGTTTACATCAAGCGAAAGCCTCAGTAACATAGCGCGAATCCACGGTCCACCCTTGCGGCCCAGCACCTGCTGTAGCTCCGCCCCACTTACAGCTAACTCCTGGAGCGTTTTCACCTGCATAGCATCGTACGTACGCGCAAGGCGCGCCGTGACGCCTGCAGCCTGATATATGATTTCGTATAAGGAAGCGGCGTTGCTCAACGCATCCCATCCGTATTCAAGCAGCCATCTCTCGCTTCTTTCTTCCGCTTCCGGCAACCGCAGCATCTCTACCAAGTCAATCATTTGCCGGCACGATTTAATAAGTTTTTTCTCGCTGCGCAGCGCGCGCAGCACGGACTCCACGTCCGCTTCCCGGCCGCAGACTAAAAATAAATACGACCAGCGGGCGGCAAGACCATTGACTTCACGAAGTCGTTCCCGCTCTGTCTCGCTCCACTCCTGCTTGCCGGAAAGCAATACGTTAAGCCCCGGCATAACCCGGGCAAGCCCTGTTTCCAACACATCCATTACAGCCCGATCCGGATAACGGCTGGCGAGCGCTTTGTTCCATTCCGCATTGATACGTTCCACGGCTACATAGCGAATATCTTCCACAAGTTCCCGGACTGCTTCATATGTAGTGCGGTCAATGGCAAACCCAAGCTGACTGGCGAAACGGATGCAGCGCAACATGCGCAGCGCATCCTCGGCAAACCGTTCCTGCGGTGCGCCAACTGCACGAATGATCCGGTTTTGCAAATCTTTTTGACCGCCAAAGGGATCAACCACGCGCCCGCGCAAATCAAGCGCCATCGCGTTAACCGTAAAATCCCGGCGCGCAAGGTCTTCCTCAATTGTTGCAACAAACCGTACTTCGTCCGGACGACGGTGATCCTTATACCCGCTCTCTGTCCGAAATGTCGTTACTTCGAGCGGTACTCCTCCTTCAAGCACAGTGACCGTCCCGTGCTGAAGACCGGTAGGCACGGTGCGCGAAAACAACACCATTACCTCTTCGGGTCTGGCTGACGTGGCAATGTCAAGATCATGCACAGGTCGGCCAAGCAACGTATCGCGTACATATCCGCCGACAAAATAAGCGCTGTATCCAGCTTCCTCCAGCTTCTTGAGCACTTGCTTTCCGGCTTCGATTACGTCCGTTTTCATAACTTCGGACACGGCTCCGTTTCGCCGGTTAGCACGCGCCGGTAAATGGCTTCATACTGACGGGTGATTTTTTTATGGCAGAACGTATGGTACGCCCGTTCGATCGCCTGACGTGAAAAGCGCTCATACATCGCCGGGTCAGACACGAGTTCTACCGCTTTTTGCGCCATGCCTTCCACGTCGCCAATCGGCCGAATAAATCCGGTTTCCCCATCTTTGATCACTTCCGGAAGCCCGCCGGCATTGCTTGCGATAACGGGTTTCCCGCATGCCATCGCCTCAAGAGCCACCAAGCCGAAACTTTCCTGGGCCGATGGAAGCAGGAGCACATCCGCTATAGACAACACACATGCGATATCTTCCTGTTTGCCGAGAAAAATTACGTCCTCGCGCAGATTCAGTTCCGACGCTAGATCCCGCACGACCGGTAGCTCTGGCCCTTCGCCAATCATAAGCAGTTTAGCGGTGAGACGCTTTTTAATATGATGGAAAATGCGCACCACATCGTCCGTCCGCTTTACGGCGCGAAAATTGGAAATATGAATAAAGACTTTCTCACCGTTCGGCGCATACTCCTCACGTATGTCGCACATATCACGCGGATAGTACTCGCGCTTATCAATAAAGTTATAAATAAGCTCAATCGGTGTTTTAACCTGAAGAACTTCCCGTGTTTGATTGATTAAGCTTTGTGATACGGCCGTTACAGCATCGCTGTGCTCAATGCCAAACCGGATCATATCCTTTAGCGTATGATCATAGCCTAATACGGTAATGTCGGTTCCATGCAAAGTCGTCACCACTTTCAGGTGATCACCTACCATTTGTTTCGCCAAATACGCAGAAATCGCGTGCGGCACTGCGTAGTGGACATGCAGCAGATCCAGCTTCTCCGTTTTGGCGACCTGCGCCATTCGACTGGCCAGCGTTAAGTCGTACGGTGGATATTGGAACACGGAATAGCTATTTACATCTACTTCGTGAAAATAAATGTTGCGATAGTACTTGCCAAGCCGAAACGGCATGCCCGACGTGATGAAATGCACCGTATGCCCACGCTCGGCCAGTAATTTCCCCAGCTCCGTCGCCACAACGCCGGAACCGCCAACAGACGGATAACATGTAATTCCAATTTTCATCGCTCGCTCCCTCTCATAGGAAGTCTTTCAACAGCAACGGGGTATAGCTAACGAATCCTTCCGCATAAACGACGCCAGCTGATTGCCCAAAAATATACTCCCGGGCGCGCACTCTCTCAAGATACCCTTCCGTGAGCGGCGTAGCCACGGATCCGGGCTCCATTTCAAACTGTGAGCGATACGCGCCAAGTGCCGCCATTTTCGCTTCCATTTCTTTGCTAATATCTACCAAAAATTGCGGATCAGTCTGTCCATTAATAAAATAAGCGATTACATGCTCCACTTTGTGCGGAGGGAACGTTTCTTCCCCTCCAGCATTATACTTGCGAATTCGCGCGTTAAACACCGCTTCCCGCACAAGAACGCTGCACATGCCATGATCGGGATGGCGATCCTCCCAATACGGCATCAAAACAACACGCGGCCGGTACAATCGAATGATGCGGGTAATAGCCTGGATTTGCTCCGGAACCGGGGCAAGTCCACGATCCGGCAATTCCAAATTCAATCGGACATGCAGACCGAGCAAGCGAGACGCTTCTGCCGCCTCCTGCTGGCGGCGCTCCACCGTCCCGTTAGAAGAAAGCTCTGCTTTTGTCAGATCGCAAATGCCTGTCCGCTTCCCCTGGTTCGCCCACTTGCGCAACAGGCCACCAGCCCCGATCTCCACATCGTCCGGATGGGCGCCAAATGCCAGCGCGTGCAGCGGCGCCGGAAACCGTCCGCTCATTTCTGATCCTCTCCTTTGTATTTGTGCACGATCTCGCGCCATGCAAAGTTCCCCCGTTCCAAAGCATGAATCAGCATTTCCGCGGTTGCGATATTCGTGGCCAGCGGAATACTGTGCACATCACACAGCCGCAACAAAGCTGTAACATCCGGCTCATGTGGCTGCGCGGTTAGCGGATCCCGTAAAAAAATAACAAGGTCCATTTCATCTTGCGCAATCAGCGCCCCGATTTGTTGATCACCGCCCATCGGACCCGAAAGCACCCGCTGAACCGGAATTCCTGTCGCCTCCATGATCTTTGTTCCGGTTGTGCCGGTCGCATAAACGGTATGCTTGGTCAGCGTGTCGCGATAGGCAATCGCAAAGTTGACCATTTCACTTTTCTTATTGTCATGGGCTATTAACGCAATGTTCATCCTTGTTCTCCTCTTATACCATAATGTTTTCCAAACCGTAAATAAGGCCTGTGTGCTCCATGACTTTTTTGATCGCTAGATTGACGCCTGGCATAAATGACTCGCGGTTGATGGAATCGTGCCGAATCGTCAGCGTTTGCCCCACCGCGCCAAAAATAACCTCCTGGTGCGCCACAAGACCGGGCAGGCGTACGCTGTGGATGCGAAATCCGCCATAATAACCGCCGCGCGCGCCCTCAAGCGTTTCCTTTTCTTCTGGATGTCCTTGCTTTATTTCGTCGCGCGCCGCCTGGATCATCTCCGCTGTTTTTACCGCTGTTCCAGAAGGTGCGTCCAGTTTCTTGTCATGATGTAACTCAATGATTTCTACATGCGGCATATACTTGGCAGCCTCTTGAGCAAATTTCATCATGAGTACAGCGCCAATGGCGAAATTCGGAGCGATAATGCCACCGATCTGATGCTCGCGGCACAGCTTGTCCAGCTCTTCAATATCTTCCGGCGTAAAGCCCGTTGTGCCCACGACCGGGCGTACGCCCGCCTCGATAGCTGCGATCATATTTTGCTTTACGACGTGGGGTGTGGTAAAATCGACCAACACATCCGGACGATATACCTCTAACGCCCGTCTGATATCGGAAACAAACGGAGCTTGAAGGCTTCCAAGACCGAGCACCTCGCCAACATCTTCTCCATTATATTTCGGGTCAATGCCGCAGACAAACCGCAGCGTCTCATCTTTTATAATCATCTTTACCGATTCTTGGCCCATCCGGCCACGCGGGCCGGCTACCGCTATACGAATTTGCTTCATTTCCCATTCTCCCTCTTCTCTTTTTTCTCCTGCATCGCTTGTTTCCGGCGACGCGCAAGCAGTTTTCGCCCTCTGCGAATTCGGAGCCAACCTTGCCGCCTGGCGGGCTGACTTATGGGCAAGAATATATTGCCCGCGTTAAAAATAAATTTCTCCGGCCACATAATGGGCCTCCGTATAAAGGGGAGCAAGCGCCATGGCCTTCTCAATCGTTCGCACTGCTAGCGTCAGCTGCTGATTGCGGGTGGATGTTTTCTTCTGTATCCATCGGCACCACCCCTGTTTGGCCTATGGTATGACAGTATATGTATTATCCATTTACTCGGTGTCAATTTTTGTCCAACGGTCTTTGTCCCGCGTATTAAATTTGTGCATCATATCATGGAACGCTTTTTCAAGATCAATGTTCAATGAATTAGCGAAACAAAGAATAATAAACAGACAATCCGCCAGTTCCATATCAATCGTATTTTCCGCCTCATCTTTCCGTTTCGGCTTCTCACCATAATAATGGTTCACTTCGCGCGCAAGTTCACCGGCTTCTTCCGTCAACCGCGCCATGAGCGCCAACGGTGAAAAGTAGCCTTCTTTAAACTGGCTAATATAATCATCGACAATGCGTTGCATCTCCGCAAGCGTAAGCAATTGCTTCCCGTTTTCCATGCACGCCCCTCCTTTTTACGTTTATGGTATTTGTATGTATTCTTATGTTACCGCAGAGGTGGAAGATTGACAAATTTCTCGATATAATAACCATGATCTAGCATTATCGCAGGAGGGCATACATGAACCATCATCTACGCAATATCTTCGCTATTTTGGTCGGCTCCGCTATCATGGGATTTGGCATTAACTACTTTAACATCGCCAACCGGCTGGCGGAAGGCGGGATTACCGGGATTACCCTGCTTCTTAAATACACGTTAAACTTGGATCCAGGCATCACCAATCTTGTATTGAATATACCCCTGCTTTTTATCGGATGGAAAATGCTCGGACGACAGTCGGCCATATATACGATCATCGGTACAGTAGCCGTGTCTTTTTTCCTCACACTGTTTTCAGCATTTCGCCATCCGATGGAAAATGATACGCTTCTTGCCGCGCTGTACGCGGGCGTGACGGTCGGACTTGGGCTTGGCATCGTATTCCGTTTCGGCGGCACAACCGGTGGCGTCGATATTATAGCCCGGCTGTTCAATAAACATTTCGGCTGGAGCATTGGCCGTACGCTGTTCATCTTTGATTTGTTCGTTATCGGCCTGTCTCTGTATTATCTCAATCTTGATTTGGCGATGTATACGCTGGTTGCATTGTTTGTGGCGGCGCGTGTTATCGATTTCGTACAAGAAGGCTCTTATGCAGCCAAAGCGGTTATGATTATCTCCGATCATGCAGTGGATATTTCCCAACGCATTATGCAAGAAATGGGACGTGGAGCGACGCTGCTAAAGGGCCGGGGCGGCTACACCGGACTTGATAAAGAGGTGTTATACTGCGTGGTAAGCCGCAATGAGATCGTTCGCTTTAAGAATCTCATCCATGAAACCGATCCCCACGCATTTATCATCATCAATGATGTGCATGAAGTATTTGGCGAAGGTTTTACGCTGGATGAGAAGAAACAGCCAATACGATAGGCGCTAGGAAGAAAAAGCAAGAAAAACGACAACCGTCTCGGCCCAGATGTTTTGCGGATGCCGCTTTTGCCGAAGAAGGGCGGATAGATAATATGCAATAAGTTAATACAAGCGCGAGAAGAAGAGGCAGATGTAGTAGCAAGTCGAAAAGTTACAACTCTCTTCTTCTTTTCTTCTTCAGATTCTGCTCTGCCTTATACTTTTTCCATCCGACATAACCTAAGGCAGTAAAAATAACAGAGGCAAAAAGAGCGATAATTAAGAACGGCGATTCCGGCGGCATACCTAACGCGAAAGCGGAAGTGTCTTCGCCAACAAATATGGCGTCTACAACTCGATTCAATTCATTGAGCGCATTTGCAATCGCGTCCCAGTTGTATTGGGCTTTTCTTGTTTCCTGCAATAAAAAACTGTAAATCGAATACAGCATTTCTATCTGCTGTGCGGTGGCGGAAACAGTAAACGCAGGCTTTAGTGTCTGGTATAGCTGCAAATTTTGCATAAACGTCCGAGAAAAATCGCTTTCCTTCCGTCCGGCTGCCAGCAGTATCATTTTATTGATATGTTCCTTATACGAGTTGTAATAATTCTTCCATAATGGCTGCCTCTCATGCGTCAAACTGTCGATCGAAAGGCGCACTTGAAGCGCGTGCCAGAGCAAACGATCCGATTCAGGTTCCACAGCGGCAAACGCCCGCTTCGCTTTCAGTATCGTATCAGAAAGCGCATTTACCGCTTCAAGAGAAAGTCCTTTCGGCGGCTTCGTTTCCGCAAACAGCACACCAAGCTCCGTCAGGCTTTGCTTCGCTTCACTGTATTTTTCCTCTTTTGTTAGCTGATAAATATCCTGCGACAACTGATCCATTCGCTGGTATGCAGACAGCGTTTGTTCGGGCACTTGGGTGGAGGAGACACGTTTACCCAGCACCATCCATCCTGTATACAAGGCCATAAAAAGGAAAGCAACACTCATTACGATAAAAACAATTTTTTTCACGACTCGTCCTCCCCTTCTTACTTACATATGTATGGGGAAAAGGACAAGGATATGCTTATTATCGGGCGAACCGCCGATGATATTGAACAAGAGTGTATATCAACCAAAGGCTAAAAAGGCTTAGCCCAAACGTCGCAAAACCTACGATTTGATCATACGGCTCCAATTCATCCGCCAGCCATGGATGAATATCGAGCGTATAGTCGAGCAAATCATTGAGCAGTGTCCAAGCAGCTACCCAGAAAATATGGCCCATCTTAAGCGTATAAAAACGAGCGTACAACAAAGATTCCAGCGCCATACCGCCATGTGAAAACATCAGCATGTAATGCTGCCAATTCAGCTCGTCTCCGAGCGCGGCGCCAGCGATAATCACAGCAACAGCCCAGACACCGTATTTAAAATTCAGCACCGCCGCGAACGCCTCCAAAGACGGAATGCTACGTCCGGCAAGCAAAGCGATGAGCACTAAGGTGAACAACGTGCTCGCTGTCGGGCTATCCGGTACGAACAACCGTAAAAAAGCGGGCGAAGTCGACTCCAGCTGATATGCGTACCAGATAAAACCATAGATCGAACCTAGACCGTTAACGATAATCATTGTCCAGAGAAACCAAGAAGCGCGCAAAGAAGCCATAAACCATTTCCACAATGTTGTCATGCTACTCATCCTTTATTATGTATTTTCTCCGCCAAAAAAGACCAGACGGTTTCCCATCTGGCCTCTTTTCGTTTATTTTAGCGTTTTTAAGTACTCAATCATCGAGCTCATTTGCTGATCAGACCAAGATGCGCCAATCGGCGGCATACCGCCACGGCCGTTCTTAAGCACTTCAGCCACACCTTCCGGCTTTAGCTTATCAACTACACCATGAAGAGTCGGTGCTCCAGCACCACCATTCAAATCCTGTCCGTGGCAAGCCATGCACTGGTTTGCTATCGTTTTGCCTTCCTCGGCTGTGCCACCGGTCGGTGCCGCAGCGCTTTCGCCGCCTCCTGCCTTTGGTTCAGCAGGAGCCACCGTACCGCCGTTCGGTGCCGGAGCCGCGCCTTGACCATCGCCTTTCAGGCCAGCCAGGTATTTAACAAGCTGATCAAGCTCTTCCGAAGAGCCCTGGAACATACCAGGTGGCATGCCGCCGCGTCCATGCGTAATCACATCGCGGATTTGTTTTTCGTCCAGGCGACTTCCGACATTCCAGAGCGCCGGGCCTTGTCCGCCTTCCATATTCGCGCCATGGCAACCTTGACAGCTTGCTTGTTTTGTCCAAATCGGATCCGATTTAAAGTCAGCAGGTGGTTTCGCTGCCACTCCACCTGCGCCCGGAGCCGGTTCTGGATGTAAACGGTTGTGCTCATCAACCGCAGCCCAGGTTAGATAGAAGATGCTCACCAATGCAAGCAACATAAGACCTGTCGCCACCGGACGCTTGGACGGCTTACGCTCCGGCGATGTATCAAGCCATGGAGCCAGAAGCAGCGCGCTAAACGCGATGCCCGGGATAACCACAACCCCAAATACGACCCAGTTCCCAGATTGCCATGGATATTTCAGCAGCTGATACAAAAACAGAAAGTACCAGTCCGGAAGCGGAATGTAGCTTGCATTGTTCGGGTCTGCTTTGTCTTCAAGCGGCGCCGGATGGCTAACGGTGAGGATAAGAAAAGCGATTAGAACAACCGCAGCAACCATCCATTCTTTCAATAAGAAGTCGGGCCAAAACGCTTCGGATTTGCCCGGAAATTCTGCATAAGACGGAGCGATGTTCGGCGTCCGTTTCGCGGGCACGCGCGAGTCACCGACATACTCAATCGTCTTGTCATGCTTTGCCATTCTTTTACCCCCCTTATCCTTAGATCGAACCCCATCTTATAGCGGTCCAGAAATTCCCTGTCTCCGAATCATAATAAAGTGTGCGCCCAGAAGAGCAAGCAAAGCGCCGGGCAGGAAGAACACATGGATCGCAAAGAAACGCGCGAGCGTTCCGGCACCGACAATCGGACCACCTTGTAGCAATATTTTGATAAATCCGCCAATTAACGGCACTTGTTCGGCAATCTGGATACCTACCTTCGTCGCAAAAAACGCCTTATCATCCCAAGGAAGCAAGTACCCTGTAAAACCCAATCCCAGCATAACGAAGAAAATTAACATCCCTACAACCCAGTTCAATTCACGCGGACGTTTATATGCTCCTTGAAAAAATACGCGCAGCGTATGTAGAAACATCATAACAATGACAAGACTTGCACCCCAGTGATGCATACCGCGAACAATGACCCCAAAAGCTACTTCGTTCTGCAAATACTTAACGGATTCGTATGCGTTTTTAATATCGGGCACATAATACATGGTCAGGAACATACCGGACAAAATTTGAATGACAACGATAAAAAATGTAAGTCCACCGAAACAATAAACAAACGCCGAAAAATGATGGGCCGGGTTTACGTGCTCAGGCACTTCGTGGTCTGCAATGTCACGCCACATCGGGGTCACATTGAGACGCTCGTCAACCCAATCATACACTTTGCGAATCATGTCACATTATGCCCCCTCTGCAATCGTGTTTGCCTTAACATCACCAAGCAGTACTTTGCCGCCTTTCACTTCGACCTCATACTGATCAAGCGGTTTCATTGGCGGCGTCCCAGGCACGTTTTTTCCGTTCTTCTCATAACGTCCCAAATGACATGGACAGAAGAATTGGTTTTTATGCTCTGGACTCGTGTTCCAGCTTACTGTACACCCCAAATGTTTACAAATTGGTGAAAGCGCAATCACTTGATCGCCCTGTTTGTACACCCAGGCTGTTAGAGGAGTCTCATGCTCGCCGGTCCAAACATCTTTAATTTTCTTCTTGAAATTGAAACTTTTCGGCTCTTCGGTAATTTCGCTTAAGCTCGCTACAGGAATTTTTCCGCCGGCCGCGTCTGCTTTTTGCAGCGCGGGATCGATCGCGAATCGAATCATCGGTGCTAACATCCCAGACGCTAAAAACCCACCGACTCCAGTGAGACAATAATTGAGAAATTGTCTTCTGGATACCCCCTTGTTGTCTCGTTCACTCATACTCTAACCTCCTATCCTTATGATAATGGCTGCATATGCTACAACACATCTTTACCAGGACATAATCATCATACTGAAAGGGGGAATGAACTGTCAAGAATTTGCATCCGAGGAAAGAATATAGATTGTTGCGCTTTTCTTCTTGTTATATAATTTGTCACAATTTGCTTTCTATTCATCATAGCCACAGTGCAATACAGTGTTTTACAAGCCGATCGCTTTCGTGCCGCGCTTTTTCCAAAAATGTTTTTGAATCCGTTTTCTCTTCTGGCGGTGCAGAAACAATATAGGTATTGATCTGTTTTTTCATTAATGCTGTCGACATAGCGCTATCATTTGTAACCACTAAACAATGTGGAAATCTGTCGATAAGACCATAAATATTTTGTGCGATGAAATCACAGGCAATCTTCACGGAACTTTCTTTTTTAGATATAACGCTTAACGGCTGGAACAAAAAAAGACGCCCGGTCAACTGTCTTTCTACATAACCACATACTCTCTCCAACCAAAGCTGCTGCTTTACCCAATTGATATCCCAACAAGTACCCAAGACGCATACAGGGTAAACAAGCGTGTCCACATATTCTTCCATTCCGATCATTTGCTCCATATCTTCCGTTTTCCACCGCATGATTTTCCCTTCTTTCCTTTCGTTTTCTTTTCAAAATTATGAAAAAGACTCGCGGGCGTTGTCGCTCGCCTTTTTCCTTTACTAAAAAAACCCGGAGATTCCGGGTTTAGCTTACCATAAACTGCCTGAGAAACGCTACTCATTCACTTCTTCATCCAACATTTTTTTCAACTCGCTGCTAAGTTCCTTAAATTTCGCTTCATCTCCTGCTTCCAGTGCCTCATCAATATGCTTATACAAGGTATCAAGTCGGTATTTGCGAATCGCTTCATCCAAAATCATTTCTGCCAACAAACTGAACGTCGAAGGATGAACAAGGTTTAGCTTTTGCTTTCCCATTGGTTTTCCCTCCAAATCAATGTTGCACCGTGTAGCCGAATGTATAGATGTTTACTCACTGTGTCGAACGCCTTCTTACTCCTTGCGCCTAAAATAACCACAATATTCAGAATTAAACAACTTTGCGTCACCTATGCTCTGTTCCACAAAGAAGAATGACGACCTTCCTACTTTATCATATTCCCACCTGCGTAATGTGTCCTTGTATTAGTTACAATTTTATAACTTATCTAGTATCTAATAAAGATTTACCCCAACTTGTTAGACTATAAACAACCTTTCCTTCAGGAAACATGCCCCGGCGCAAAAGTCCAAGATGAACCATCATGGCTAGCAAGCGGCGACGGATCACAGCTTCTTGTGAATCGTAATAAAAGGGAAGAACCCAGTTCCGCAACGCACAAATAAGGCTCTCTTCTTCCAACCATTCCGCCTCGCAAACGCAAGCTACTAACTTCCACAAACTTTCAATCGAAGGAATTGCTTTTTTGTAAGATAACAACCAAAACTCGACAAGGCGCTCCGCTCTTTCTTCTCTTCCCTGCTCCTGACAAGCCACCTGCCGCATGCCTTCATCAGTTAACACCAATTCTTCTTCCCGCTCGCTTAACCATTGCCTATAGTGTGCAAAATCATACAACAGAGCCAGGCGGTCGGGATAATCCCGGAATCTCCTTCCGTATCCGAAACGCCATTCCTTTCCATCAGTCAAATTTTCGCGTACAGACATCAGTTCCATCATTTTTTGTTGCTGCTTACGATACATTACCCCTTCCTTGGACAGCGGTACACGATGTGTTTGTACATATAGCAAAAACTTTTGCAAATCATGAGCCATTACATACGTGTCGTCGCGGTATAAATCTGGCTTCGTATAATTACCATATGCAAGTGCACGCACTTCTTTAACAAAAATTTCCCGAAAACGATGTCGCAAATCCTCAGGCATTGTAAATGTTGGGGCAAATTGCTTTTGCATGCGGAATAACCACCCGCGCTCCAGCGCTTTATGAAGCAGCTCCTCGTGTTCATTGTGTTCGATCTTCTCACAATATGCTTTCCGTGCCCGGCTCAGCAGCGCTTCACGCGTATATTCCTTTTTCCGCTCATAAATAATCGGGAGCAAAAAACGCTTCTCCTCCCAGTTTAGCCCTTTATGCAAATCTTGAAAAAAAGCAGCAGAAGTCAAACGGTTATGGAGACTTTGAATAAGCTCATGTTTCGAATTACGATTGCATTCCAAGTTATAAATAGAAGCAAGTTGATGAAGCTGCCGGATATCGGCATATACAAGCGTGTCAGCCAGATTCACCCTCATCTCACCTTTCGCGATTATCCTCTGTTACCTGTCATTATTGACAGAAAGAAAAGCAGACTATACCTCGTGTCCCATCGGACAACCGCGCTCATTTTTACTGTCCGTTTATCTGCTGACGCAAACCCTCATACCTTTGCCGCGTATCCCAAAACTCATCTTCGGTCGATAGTACCCGCTCATAAGACAGCAGCGCCTCTTCCTTATCTCCTTTTGCTTCTGCCACACGTCCCCGCCAGTACCAATATGCCGCAGCCTCTTCATCCAATTTATACAGGCGCGAAAGCGCATTTTCGGCCCTGGCCCATTCTTCCATCGTAACAACGAGACGCAAATATCCGCATAACAACTCTTCTTCTTCAACATGGAGCGCAAGCGCCCGTTCATAAATTACCAGCGCCTGTTCACGCATGTTTAACTTCCATAGTGCTTCCGCGAGCAACGGGTAAGCGACCACATAATCAGGATCGACTTCAATCAGACGCGCAAGACTTCGTACTGCCCGCTGCCAGTTTCCCGTTTGATATGCGATCATCCCCGCTCCGTACAATGCTTCTGGCACTTCTTCGCTTTCCGCTGCTTTTTCGTATAACGCAAGCGCTGTCTCGAACTCCCCCTGTCGTGCTGCCATGCGGGCTCGTTCTAATAAAATGGCCGCATCATCTTCAAATCTTTTAAGCGCCTGCCACTTCTCCATCGCCCGTCCACTTTCTCCCTGCTCGGCGTACAATTTGCCCAATAAATATTGAACTTCCTCGTTGTCCGGCGCAAGTTCGGCAGCCCGCTCCAAATACCGGATCGCTACTTCTTCAAGACCTTCAAGTAAGAACACTTCGCCAAGCAAAGCGTATACACGGTAATCATCCGTTCCTCCTTCCTTTATAGCAAGCAATATATCCATTGCTTCCTGCAGCCTGTCCAAATCAATATATAGCGATGCCCGATACACAGCTATTTCGTGCCACGCCTCTTCGCTCTGTCCGCCGCACTGCGCTTCCAGCTTATCTAATATCGCAAGCGCCGTCTCATGATGTCCTAACTCATGATATATAGTAACAAGCTGCATCTCAAGCTCAGTATTTCCAGAATATTCTTCTTTCAACTCTTCAAGGCCCTCAAGCCCTCCTGCAATTTCTCCAGCTTCAAGCAAAGCGAGAGCCTGATTCAGCCGTTTCTGCCATTTTTGCTCCATGCAAAACCTCCCGGTTCTTTTTGCGCTAATTAGGTACTTTTTCACTGCACGATGACATATGCTTTCTTACTTCATCAAAAAGAAAAACCGTCCGGAACGAACGGTCAGCCTGTATGTTTCTTCACGCGCGAAAGCCAGTTCATGCTGATCACAGTAACCAGTATACCAAATAACGCCATAAGTAAACCATAATGAATGCGAGGCACACGTTCTTTGGCAGACAAACTGTATGGAATCGGATCAGCAAGGCTGGCGATCACACCGTATTGAGCGTTTTTTCCAGCTCCTTTACCCGCATCTGGCACAAGCGACAACGCCTCTGCCGATAGAACCGTGTCCGTCGCTGTATCTATGGGCATCGCCTGCATGGCCTCATTTAACTGCTGTCCAAGCATAATCAAAGGTAACAGACAGGCAAGCAACGCAGCAAATGCGAAACCGGTAATCAGCCGACGCACCACAGGTGAAATAGGCCTGGCGTGTTCCGGCGCAGGAGATGCCCATTTATTTTCTTTTAGAATTCGCTCCATCACTTTATCAGAAACTGTAACATGTTCATATGCGGCAGGCAAAACAGGGGAATGAAGGAACGTCTGATTCGAATCTATGTAAACAGCGTGCTCTTCCTGACAAGCCGGGCACTGTTCGAGGTGCTCCTCCACTTCTTCTTCAAGCGAGGAAGATAACTTGCCTTCCATATAGTCCGGCAGCAGTCGTCGAAAGGTTTTACAATTCATGCCTATCTCATTCCTTCCGCTTCATCGAGCGCTGTGTCCAATATGTATGGTTCTAACTGTTGCTTAATACTATGACGGGCGCGAAACAAAAGAGACTTAACAGAACTTACGGTGGAATTTAGAATCATAGCGATTTCTTTATAATCCAATTGTTCGTATTCCCGAAGAATAAGGGCTGTGCGCTGTTTTTCAGGCAATCGGTTAATCGCCTGGCGCACGAGATGCACACGTTCCGTGCGAAGCAGTTCCTGTTCCGGCAACTTATCGAGCGCGATACGCGCAGGCTGTTGCTTGCTATCTTCGAGATATACCTCGGAATTCCGACTCTTTCGTAATTCGCTTAATACGGTATTACGGGCAATCGTATACAGCCAAGTGGAAAACGATGCTTCTACATCCCTGAACGTTTGCAGGCTGCGAAACGCCTTATAAAATGTCTCCTGCGTCAAATCTTCCGCCAAATTTTCCATATTATAACTTTTTAACATATGAAGAATAAAAGCGAGAATTCTGCGCTCATAACGGTTGATAAGTTCAGCATAATAGTCTACCCGACCGTCTTTAATCTCACGGATCAACTGAGAGTCAGTTAACTGAGAATCAATACTAGCCAAGATCGGTTCCCCCCTTCATTGACTCCCAATCCTCCCCGGCGCCACCCATATACCCCATGAAAATTCGGCAGCTCCGGGGAGCATATCTACATATCTGTTCTTTTCTCTTTGCTTCCCTACTATTACGCTCTGTAAAAAACGATATCTCCATTATCTAAAAACATCTAAAGATAAAAAGTTGAAGTTTGCTATACCGTTGCAAAAAATAATTGTTTGCTTCTTCTTCCTTTCGTATAGACGAAAGTAGGGCTCCAAAATGTTGCATCATTCGCCAAATTTTTTTTTGGAAGCAAAAAAAAGTCAGCTTCTGTGCCAGGTACGATCGCTCCTTTGTCCGGATAAGCAGAAAACAGCTTGGCGGGAAGCCGGGCTCCAGCTTCCACCAAGCGGCGCAGCCTGTGTTCACGCTTCTCCTCCTGTTCCGTATAGGCATAAGCCAGCGAAACCTGGCCAAACTGTTTCCAGCGAAACGAAAGGGACGAACGATTGTTCATTTCCCAGGCGACATATCCCCAGGGCAAATATTTTACAGAGGAAAGGAAGCGAATGATCCCTTCGTCTTCGTCCAGCACAAGCGGAATCCCCCGCCCTTCCAGCATGGAAACAAGGAGAGAAAGCTTATCGCATAACCAGCGCTTTTTCTCACGCAGAGACCATTCCCCGGTAAACGAAATCTTTACGCTAAGGCGGTATTTTGCAAAGCCGGCAAGGAGGATGGACCAGAATGACCCTGTCAATTCATCGGATGGGGCCACCATCATCTCCAGCATAGGAATACGATGCGCCAATACGCTTCTGATAAGCGCTTCGCTTACGTGCCGATACGGCACACGAAGCCGGACGCGATGCGCAAGGCGGCTGTTATGATGCATAGCCAACTCATATCCTAACCATTTGCGCCAATCAGGCACATGAACTATCGTAAGCTCATCAACATAAATTGTAAACCCCTTTTTTAACCAGGACTTCTGTACTTCCTTAAATTCATCATTGGTTGTTCGCGTGCTGCCGAGCGAAGAACCGAAATGGAAAAAGCCAGGCAGCATATATTGTTCACTTCCATCTATCTCTTTTATCGGCGGTTTCGGAGCAATATGTTCGTGAATATAATAAATTTTTTCTCCTTTCACCCAGACATCAGCCGTAAAACAGCGTTCCGGATTTACAATGGTCACACCGCGCACGATAAATTCCATCTTATCCCTCCGTTTATTCGCTTTGTTTCAGGTCGCTTCAGGTGCTGCCAAGCGCCACGATAACGTTTTACAACGTCATAACATGTCCATTTCTACATGCATATGAGGCGTCGAAAAAAAAATGCTAGAAAAATATTCTGTTATAATTTGTCGATTGATTAGGGCTTTTCTGGCACCGGACGAAGTAATACAATGAGACATGTGACTGGATAAAGATATCAAATCATGCGACTTATCAAGGAGGCGTGGTTATAGATGGAAGAAAAGAGATTAATTCATCTCATTATGGAAAAGCGGCGCTCGATGCACTCTCTTTACATTCAAGCGAATAAGAATTTGCGGGATGAAAAGGTGCTGGCAGCAAGCAAAGAGGTAGACCGTCTGATTAATGTTGTAATGAAGCAAAGAATGTCTGCGCGCAGTAAAATTCATTGCTAAAAGCGGACGTACCGGTCATCCGAATGCTTTTAAAAAACGCTGCAACCAAAAATGGAAGTCTGTTTGCATAACATAGATAGTCACTCAGACTTCCTCAGGGCGAATGAATGACATCTCTGGGACGAAAATCCGGAAATAAGCCTGAAGAACTGGCAGCCGGATTTTTTTTCTTTTCAAATAGCAACAACCGTGTTTTGATTCGACAAAAAAAATCCGCTTCGCCATGATAGACGAAGCGGTATGGGAAGTTCCCATATATGGATAGGAGTGGAGAGAAACCATACTATAATCTCCATTATAGAAAAAAACGGTAAAAAGTCAATAACTTATTCAGATTTATTTAATTTTTTAAATGATTCATTCAATCGTTTGTTCTAACTTTGTAAAAAATCCCGGGAACGATACATTGATGGACTCAGTATTTTGAATGGTTGTCTCTCCTGAAGCCGCCAGCGCAGCAACCGCTGCCGCCATGCCGATCCGGTGATCGCCATGGCTATCGCACGTAGCACCCGTAAGTCGTGTTTTGCCTCGGATGATCATGCCGTCTTCCGTCGGTTCAATATCCGCACCAAGCTTGCCGAGTTCCGCTACCACCGTATCAATCCTGTTCGTTTCTTTTACTTTTAATTCGGCTGCATCACGGATAACCGTAACACCTTCTGCCTGCGTCGCCAACACCGAAATGACAGGGATCTCATCAATCAGGCGCGGAATGATAGCTCCGCCGATTTCTATGCCTCTAAGCGGCGCATGCTTAATTTCAATATCGGCTACCGGTTCACCGTTCGTCTCCCGCACGTTGTACAGAATCAAATCGGCGCCCATCTCTTTCAATACATCAATAATACCGGTCCGGGTTGGATTCATACCAACATTACGAATCATAAGATGACTGCCCGGCAAAATCGCAGCCGCTACCAGCAAGAACGCTGCCGAAGAAATATCTCCAGGAACTTCAATACGACCGGGCGACACAAGGCGCTGCCCGCCGCGGACACGCACACCGCCTTCAAATGATTGTACTTCTATACCGAATGAACGAAGCATCCGTTCCGTATGGTCGCGCGACAATCCCGGTTCATACAGCACAGTCTCTCCTTCTGCCTGCAATCCTGCCAGCAGCACCGCCGATTTCACCTGGGCGCTACTCACCGGGGAACGATACTCAATTCCTTTTAAGTTTCCGCCGCGAATGGATAATGGCGTGAAGCCCCCGTTCTGTCTTCCTGCGATATCAGCACCCATCTGGCGCAACGGAATCGTGACCCGTCCCATTGGACGACGGGCAATGGATTCATCGCCTACAAGCACGCTATGGAACGGTTGAGTTGCCAGAATGCCCAGCATCAGGCGGATCGTCGTACCGGAGTTTCCGACATCCAGAACCTCTGCCGGCTCCGTCAGACCGTACCAACCTTTCCCCGTGATACGCACATGCTCGCCTTCCTGTTCAATATCAATGCCCATTTTGCGAAAGCAAGAAATCGTGCTTAAACAATCGGCACCCGGAAGAAATCCTTCGATGGTTGTCGTTCCTTCTGCCAGCGCGCTAAACATCACAGCCCGGTGCGAAATCGATTTATCGCCGGGAACTGTAACCTCGCCCCGGACGCTGTTTACGCCTTGTATTTTTTTCATGTCATCCACCTTCCTACTCACGCTCATATACGCCATACCCTTCAGCTTGCAGTGCGGCCCTCGCTTTTTCCATATCTTCCTGACTGCGAAACGAAATCCGCAATACCCCAAGAATGTCTTCCCGTGTCTCTAAAATCCGGATGTTTGTAATGCTAATATTTTGCTTTCCAAGCAAAGTCGTTATTCGGCCAATGACCCCCGGTTCATCCGGTACATCGACATATAAATCAAAATAGGGGGAAAGAGCTCCCTTTTTCTTTTCTGGCAATCCATCACGAAACCGGCGGGCATCAGCAAAAAACTTCTCAATCCCTTCCCCGTCCGCTTTTTCAATTAAGTCAGAAATCCGCTCGAGCGTCTTTTTCCAATCTTCAGCTAGCTTTTTCATGACCTGCCGGTTGTTCAGCAAAATGTCGCGCCACATCCGTGGGTTACTGGAAGCGATGCGGGTAATATCGCGGAATCCGCCCGCCGCCAGGCTGCGGTACCAATCTTCTTCATCGTTGTACGAAGCGATCTGGTTAACCAGCGTGGACGCGATAATATGCGGAAAGTGACTGATCGCACCGACTACCTCATCATGCTTTTTTGCATCCATCAGCACCACTTTCGCGCGCGTCGGAGCCAGCAGCCGGGTCAGCTCATTCACGATCGTCTTAGGCGTATCCTCAGCCGGCGTTAGAACGTAATACGCATTCTCAAATAAACGATCATGGGAAGCTTCCACACCTGACTTATGAGAACCGGCCATCGGATGTCCGCCGATAAAATATACGCCCCGTTGTGCAAACCCGTGCGATAGCTCCATGATGGACACTTTTGTGCTGCCAGTATCTGAAATGACCGCGCCTTTTTTCAGAGGTGTATAGCGCAGGAAAGAAATCAACTCCTGCAGTTTGCCCACAGGAGCGCATAAAAAAATATAATCGGCCTGCACCACCGCTTCGGCCAAATGTGTCGTTCCTCTGTCAATAACGCCGAGGGACTCGGCCATGCGCAAATTCTCTTCCACTACATCAAATCCAGTAACATGTACATTTTCGTTTTTTTTCAGGGAAAGGGCCAACGACCCCCCGATGAGCCCTACCCCTAGAATTGCAATTTCTGTCATACGTCTGCTTTCTCCTCCACTTTGCATCTGCTTCATGCAGGGCATTATTGTTTCGCGGGGGCCAACACCGCTTTCAATGCAGCCAGCATTTTCTCATTTTGCTCTTTGCTTCCGATCGTCACACGAATCGCCTGCGGGAACGCGCGAATAATTACACCCTGTTTCAACATCTCTTGAAAAACCTCTTTTGTATCCCGCTCCACTATCGCATATACGAAGTTTGTTTCCGAACGGTAATACGGAACGCCTATCTCGTCCAGTCCTGCGTACACTTGCTCCAATCCTTCCATATTGGCCGCTTTGCAACGTGCGACGAATTCCTGATCCGCCAGTGCGGCGAGGGCCGCTTTTTGACCGAGATGGTTTACGTTAAACGGTTCACGCACGCGGTTTAGTTTATCAATAATTTCCTCTGCCGCTATGCCATAGCCGACGCGCAGCGCCGCAAGACCATAAATTTTTGAAAATGTGCGCAGAATAATTAGATTTTTGTATTTTCTCAAAAGCTCCAGCGAACGCGGGAACGCGTCATCTTTTACATACTCTACATACGCTTCGTCCAGCACAACAAGCACATGCTCCGGCACTTGATCCAGGAAGCGGATAAGCTCTTCTTCCGTCACGATCGTTCCGGTCGGATTATTCGGATTGCACACCCATACGACGCGCGTATTCTCATTCACTTTCGCCAGCATACCGTTCAAATCATGCTTGCCTTCAACGCACGGAACTTCAATCACTTCTGCACCTTCGATCGTTGCGTTCGTTTTGTACACGACAAACGTCGGGGCTGCCATTATGGTATTCGTACCTGGCTCTAAATACGCGCGGGCAAGTAACATCACTATTTCGTCCGAACCATTGCCAAAAATAAGCTCTTCTTCTTTTACATTCAAAAAAGAAGCAAGCGCAGAACGTAATTCAAGGCAGGCGCCGTCCGGATAAATCGGCAAGTTGTCAAGCTGTGACACGATTGTCTCTTTTACTCTTGGCGAGCAACCGAAGGGGTTTTCATTGGATGCAAGCTTGATCACTTCAGTTAAACCTAGTTCCCGCTTTACATCCTCGATCGGTTTGCCTGGTTCATACACAGGCAAGTTTACAATCCGGGTTTTTGGAATCATACTCTCACCTCTTGCCCAATTTATTTTATTTGTCATCCATCATACCCTAGATTGCAATTGTTTTACAAATCTTTTTATTATACAAAAACCTTCTTCTTTTGTTTCCGGATTTAAAAGCAGTGGCTCCGCCTCCTTGATTTTTTCAAGCAAGGCGCTTCCAACAATAAATCCGTCGCTGTACGACGCGACCAAACTGGCCTGCTCGGCTGTAGAAATGCCGAATCCGACCGCTACAGGTACAGATGCGTATTGCCGCACCCGAGCAAGGAAACGAGTCAAGCCCGGATCGAGCGCGGAGCGAACCCCTGTAACACCAAGCGAAGATACACAGTACAAAAATCCCTTGGCACGGGTCGCAATCATCGCGACTCGCTGCTCCGAAGTAGGAGCTACCATGAAGATAAGCGGGCGATTGAATTCTTCAGCTAGCCGTTCAATATTTTCAGCTTCTTCCGGTGGCAGATCCGGAATGAGCAAGCCATCCACCCCGGCCGCTTCCATCTCTTTAAATACTCTTTCTTCTCCATACTGAAGCACCGGGTTAATATATGTAAACAACACAACAGGGATGCGCAATCCGCGCGCGCGCATATCCGCTGCAAGTTCGAGCGCACGTCGAATGGTAACCCCATAGGATAAAGCCTGTGCGGACGCCCGCTGGATCGTCGGTCCGTCCGCAAGCGGGTCGGAATATGGCACGCCAAGCTCCAAAAGGGCCGCACCCGCCTCCTGCAATGCAAGCGCCAGTTCCACTGTTATATTCGGCGTAGGATAGCCTGCCGTAATAAAAGGTATAAACGCCTGCTTCCCAGCAGAAAATGCGGCGATAATCCGTTCAGCTCCCGTTTTTACATTCATCATCAGCACTTTCTCCCTTCCCGTTCATAAATTTGTGTCACATCTTTATCCCCCCGACCGGACAAGCAAACGACAATCACTTGGTCTTTTGCCAGCGTCGGCGCTAGCTTTACCGCTTCCGCAATCGCATGTGCGCTTTCTAGAGCGGGAATGATGCCTTCTTCGCGGCACAACAATCTGAGCGCGGCCAGCGCTTCCTCGTCGGTAATCGCGCGGTACTCAGCCCGCCCGGTTTCGCGCAAATAGGCGTGTTCTGGCCCCACGCCTGGATAGTCTAGCCCGGCGGAGATGGAATGGGGTTCGATAATTTGTCCGAACTCATCCTGCAACAAATAGGTCATCGTACCATGAAGCACACCCCGGCTTCCTTTCGTCAGCGTCGCTGCGTGCTTCTTCGTCTCCAGCCCCTGGCCAGCCGCTTCCACACCAATCAGTGATACATCATTATCTTCAAGAAACGGATAAAAAATGCCCATCGCGTTGCTGCCACCGCCTACACAAGCGACAATATAATCCGGCAAGCGGCGCTCCTGTTCAAGCATTTGCATCTTTGTCTCGTCGCCGATAACGCGCTGGAAATCGCGCACCATCTGCGGGTACGGATGGGGGCCGGTTACAGTTCCAATGATATAAAAGGTTGTATCTACATTGCCAACCCAGAAACGGATGGCTTCACTCGTAGCGTCTTTTAGCGTTCGCGTACCCGATGTGACCGGTACCACTTCCGCCCCGAGCAATTCCATACGGAACACATTCAGCTTCTGCCGCTCCATGTCTTTCTCACCCATAAACACTTTGCATGAAAGCCCGAGACGCGCTGCGACCGTAGCCGTCGCCACGCCGTGCTGTCCGGCTCCCGTCTCGGCGATAATTTCCCGTTTGCCCATTCTTTTAGCAAGAAGCCCCTGAGCCAGCGCATTATTGATTTTATGGGCGCCGGTATGGTTTAAATCTTCACGCTTCAGGTATATGCGCGCGCCACCCAACTTCTCGGTCAAACGTTCGGCAAAATAAAGCGGCGTTGGCCGCCCGCAATACCGCTGCAACAATTCCGCAAGTTCTTCCTGAAATGTCTTATCATACAGCGCCTCTTCGTACGCCGCTTCCAGTTCGTCAAGCGCATTTACCAGCGTCTCCGGAACGTACCGGCCGCCGAACGCGCCAAACCGCCCTTTGCTTTTCTTACTCAACTGCACTCTGCTCATACTCATCCATCCTTTCGATAATCGTCTGTATTTTTTCGATGTCTTTTCGCCCTTGTGTCTCTGCGCCGCTGGAAATATCAACGCCGTCCGGCCGATACCGCCGGAGCAGCGCTGCGATATTCCCCGCATTAAGCCCACCTGCAACCAAAAGCGGTAGATTATGCGCTTTGGCCCAAGTATGATACTCTTCAATCCGCTCCCAAGCAAACGTTCTCCCCGTCCCTCCGCGGCGCGCGCCGCACGCTGTATCCAGCAAGACATAATCAACGGTTCCTGCATACTCGATTACATGCCGCGTTCCATCCTGCCCCCTGCGCTCCTCTTTCCCATCTGAAATGCTGAACGTTTTCGTAACGGCACACTTGAACCGCCTCCGCACTTCCCGGCAAAATTCCGGCGTTTCATCGCCATGCAGCTGGATGATATCAAGCGGAGCGGCGCGGAATACTTCCGCAATTTCTTGCAGTGAAGGATTAACAAATACGCCCACCGAACGCGCACCAAACGGCACGGTATGCGCCAGTCTCTCCCATTCAGCGGGCGTGACTTTGCGACGGCTTTCGGCGAACACGAAGCCGAGCTGATCAACGTGAAGATTCCGTTCCGCAATCAGCGCAAGCGTCGCTTCTTCTGTAATGCCACAAATTTTCAATAAAGGCCTCATCGGCTGGCCCCCTTGCTAGCATAAGCCGCGTGTCCAACAAGAGAGCAAACGGCCTGCTCTACGTTCGCTTGCCGCATGAAATGCTCCCCGACCAGCACTCCATCAATCCCAGCTTCCATAAGGGTCATGATATGATCCGGCGAATGAATGCCGCTTTCGCTAATCGTCACAGTTGACTGCGGCAATTGTCCGAGAAGGTTCAGCGTCGTCGCAAGCGACGTGGTGAATGTTTTCAAATCCCGATTGTTAATGCCAAGTAAATCTGGTTCGACCGCATCAAGCACCGTATCAAGCTCTTCTGCCGTATGCACCTCGACCAAAATCTCGAGTCCCAGCGCCCGGGCTTCCTCCGCCATCCAACACAAGCTTTTTTTATCGAGGATCGCAGCGATAAGCAACACGACATCAGCACCGTGCGCCCGCGCCTCGTACAATTGAAGCGGGTCAATAAGAAAATCTTTGCGCAAAAGCGGAATTGACTTCGTTAGCCCTTCTTTAATATTACGTAAATACGATAAGTGTCCTTGAAAATACGGCGCGTCCGTAAGCACCGACATCCCTTCCACATCCGCCGCTTCATACGCACGTGCGATGGCGAGCGGATCGAACGGATCGCGGATAAGCCCTTTGGAAGGGGACGCTTTCTTCACTTCAGCAATGACGCCGACGGGACGTCTCCGTTCTAAGAAACGACGCTTCAGCGATAAACACGGCGGCAAGTCTGCTATCAGCCGTTCCATTTCCGCCAAGGAAACTTCCGCGCGCAACCGCTCCACTTCTTGCTTTTTTGTAGCCACAATCTTATGAAGCATGGCTAACACCTCCCGTCACTTCTACAAGCTGTTCAAGCTTCCGCTTCGCTTCCCCAATATCGATCATCTCCTGCGCAAGCCGAACACCTTCTCCGATAGAGGCGACCTGACCACCGACATAAAATGCAGCAGCCGTGTTCAACACGACAATATCGCGATATGCTCCCTTCTCCCCATCAAAAACGCGACGAATAATCCGCGCGTTTTCGACAGCGTCCCCCCCTGCTACATTTTCCAGAGGATGAACGGACAGACCAAACATTTCCGGGTGAATCGTATATGGAGAAATCATCCCGCAATCAACTTCCACCACATAAGTAAATCCACTTATGCTAATTTCATCTAAACCGTCCGCGCCCGCCACCACAAGCGCGCGCTTGACACCCAGTTCCACCAGCACTTCCGCCACCTTTACCCCCAGGTTTCTATCGTAAATGCCAAGCAATTGACGTTCGGCGCACGCCGGATTCGTCAGCGGTCCCAGCAGATTGAACACGGTGCGAAAACCTAGCTGGCGCCTGGGTTCAACCGCGTGTTTCATCGCCTGATGGTACTGCGGTGCGAACAAAAAGCAAAGATTTGTCTCTTCCAAGCAACGAATCGCTTCTTTTGATGAACTTGTAATCGTGACGCCCAACGCTTCAAGAACATCCGCGCTGCCGCTTTTACTGGATACAGCTCGATTGCCATGCTTGGCAACGCGGGCACCACCCGCCGCGGCTACAATGGCCGCCGCTGTCGAGATGTTGAACGAGATACCACCATCCCCGCCCGTTCCGCACGTATCAAGAAGCTCTTCGCCTTTTGTCTCCAGACTGACCGCTTTCTTGCGCATCGTTTCTACAAAGCCAATAATTTCATCCACCGTTTCACCTTTCATGCGTAAAGCGGTTAAAAAACTGGCAATTTGCGTCGGGTGCGCCTCCCCGTCCATAATCAGACGCATCGCCTCCCGCGCTTCTTCCCGCGTTAATGACTTCCCTTGGGCCACCTGGCCAAGCAACTGTTTAAACATGTGCACTCATCTCCTCTACGCTCGTCATTTTCTCCGCTAAGCTCAGCGCATGCAGCATCGCCCGCACCTTGTTCCGTGTCTCTTCGTATTCATTCTCAGGTATGGAATCAGCGACGATGCCGGCACCGGCCTGCACATACGCCATACCATCTTTAAACAGGATGGTACGAATAACAATGCAAGAATCAAGATTACCGCCAAAACCAAAATACCCTACCGCGCCGCCATAAAAGCCGCGCGCTTCGCCCTCCAACTCCGCAATAATTTCCATTGCCCTGATTTTTGGGGCACCTGAGAGCGTACCTGCTGGAAAACAAGATAGGAGAGCATCAAACGGTTCTTTATCTTCGGCAAGCGTTCCCTGGACGTGAGATACAAGATGCATGACTCGTGAATAGTACTCGACCACCATTTGCTCGGTCACTTCGACGCTGCCGTAACGGGAAACACGTCCGACATCGTTACGCCCCAAATCCAGTAGCATAAGATGTTCCGCGCGCTCTTTCTCATCGGCAAGCATATCGGCGACAAGCGCCGCGTCTTCCGCTTCATCCATCCCCCGGCGCCGCGTGCCCGCAATCGGACGCATTTCCACTTTGCCATCTGTTACTTTCACCAAAAGCTCCGGCGACGTGCCGACGATCGTCGCACCGTCTATTTCAAAATAGTACATATAAGGCGACGGGTTCGTCAGCCGGAGAATGCGGTACACCAGCAGCGGATCCGCCTTGTGCGGTACAGCAAAACGCTGAGATAACACTACCTGAAAAATATCGCCTGCCGCGATGTATTCTTTTGCCCGCTCCACCCGGCACATAAACTCCTGCTTTGTCATGTTGCTGACTGCGGCAAGCGGTATGCCTTCAGACGGAATGTTATCCACACGCGCAAATGCCCGGGTCTCCGACTTCGCGATCCGGCTTACCAGTTCGCGAATACGCCCACATGCAGCTTCGTACGCGGCTCGTACGTCCGCCTCTGACATCCCCTCTTTCACCCGCATATTCACGATTACCTTGACTTCCTGTTTAAGATGATCGTATGCAATCACCTCGTCGACAAACAGTAAATGCAACGTATCCAGCTGCAATTCGTCATGCGAGGCTTTAGGCAACATTTCTACAAAACGGAGCGTATCGTAACCAAGCAAACCGACCGCACCGCCTGTAAATGGCGGCATGTTCGGTAGATTTGGACTGCGAAAACGGCTAAGTTGACGCCGAAATGCTTCTAAAGGATTCCCTTCTACCCTGATGCGCTTGGCATCACGGTATATAAATTCGGCCCCCTCATGTCCGGCACGAAGTTTTAAAAAAGGACGCAGGCCGATAAATGAGTAACGTGCCCAACGACTTTCATTTTCTACACTTTCCAATAAAAACGAATCTTTTTGTTTTAGCGTCTGATACAAATGAATTGGGGTAGCCTGGTCAGCCAAAAAGGAATAGGAGACAGGAATAAACGTAAAGCTGCGGCTAAGTTGCAACACTTCGGATAAAGATGGGGTAAATATCATGTTTTCACCTCTCCTCATATTTGGAAGAGGGCCAAAGAAGAAAAGAAAGGACAAAAACCCGGGGCCGCACAGCCCCGGGTTCGTCTGTTCCGTTCAAATACAGACAGATTTTCTTCCTAGGCTCCGCTCTTCTAAGACTCAATCTAAGCTCTTCTTCATCCTTACACTCTGCTTGTTTCCTCTGTCTTACAGATATTTTCAGCATATCGGCTTTTTCATGCGCTGTCAACCATTCTTCTGGCAGAACGACGTTATGTAAGCCGTGAACTCAAATCTGGACGTAGCACAACTGCCCCTTCCAGGAATATATGCCGGATTTCGCGAAGCGATTTCTCTGTGTTGACAAGCATCATAATACGAATGCATTTCTCCAGGCTGCCCGGCACCGGAATTTCGTTAGAACACATGAGCGGTACTAAATCAAATCCCGGAATCGCCCGCACACCACGCGCCGGAAACGCCGCGTCCAAATCGCGCGTTACCGTAATTATGACGCTCGCTATATCCTCCGTGTTTATCCCGTTTGCTTCAATCATGTTGCGCATAAGCCGCTCGGTCGCTTCCAGAATGGCCGTCTCTTCATTGGCAGCAACGGTAATGGCCCCGCGAATTCCCCGAACCGTCACTACGACTCCCCTCCTTCCTGCAAAGCACGCAATACTTCACGCACCTGCTCTTCTGCTACATCTTTTTTAATTTCCACTTTTCCGATTGCAGTCGGTAGTACAAACACAAGTTTGCCGCCTTCCCCTTTTTTGTCGCGCCGCATCGCTGCGATAACATCATCCGCTTTAAGCGGGAGCATAAGGGAAACAGGCAAGCGATACTTCATAAGAACGCGCCGCGTTCGTTTGCTTACATCGTGCGCGATCCCCATTTTCTCCGAAAGCATGGCGGCAGCAACCATGCCGATCGCAACCGCTTCGCCATGATTTAGCTTCTCATAGCCGCACAACGCTTCAAACGCGTGACCAAACGTATGGCCAAGATTTAAAATGGCGCGCAGTCCCTGCTCGCGCTCATCTTGCGAGACGACCGCCACTTTTACGCTACAGGCGCGCAAAAGCGCTTCTTGCAATAGCGTATGGTCAAAGCGCTGCAAACCTTCCGCGTTTTCTTCCAGCCATGTCACGAACGTTTCGTCCCAAATCATTCCATGCTTAATAACTTCGGCAAATCCCGCTGCCACTTCGCGCGGCGGAAGCGTTTTGAGCAGTTCCGTGTCATACGCGACAAGCTTCGGCTGGTGAAATGCGCCGATAATATTTTTGCCGAGCGGATGGTTCACTGCCACTTTGCCCCCAACACTGCTATCATGAGCCAGAAGCGTCGTCGGGATTTGCACGAACGCGACGCCGCGCATATAGGTAGCAGCCACAAAACCTGCCAGATCACCAACCACGCCGCCTCCGAGCGCAAGAAACGCCGATTTCCGGTCAAGGCCCGCTTTAAGCGCTGCGGTAATGATTTGTTCGTACACCGCAAGGCTTTTCGCTTTCTCTCCTGCCACAACTACAAAATGAGATACAGCATATCCAGCATCACGTAAAATGGTTGTTGTCTTTTCAAGATATAACGATGCCACATGCTCGTCCGTTACAATAAACAGTTTGCGTCCGGTATCGATCCCGGCTTCTTCAAGCAAGCCGGGCAGCCTTCCAAGCGCCCCAGGCCCAATCCAAATCGGATACGAACGCTCCCCCAGCTCCACCTGTAATCTCTTCATTGTCTAAAACCTCTCTACATGCTTTCGATAACTCTCGTAGTTTTTCTTCATCTCTTCAAGCGAATCGCCACCAAATTTCTCAACGAGCGCATCAGCAAGCGTCCAGCACACAACCGCTTCTGCCACGACGCTGGCCGCTGGCACGGCGCAACTATCCGAACGTTCAATGCTTGCAGCAAATGTCTCTTTGGTGTCAATGTCAACGCTGTTCAGCGGCTTATACAACGTCGGAATCGGCTTCATTACACCGCGCACAACGACCGGCATCCCTGTTGTCATACCGCCTTCCAGCCCGCCGGCACGATTCGTTTTACGGGAGTAGTTCCCTTGCTCGTCAAGAATGATTTCATCATGCACCTGAGAACCGGGCCGCGTCGCTGCTTCAAACCCGATACCGATCTCCACACCTTTAAACGCCTGAATGCTCATCACCGCCTGCGCGAGGCGACCGTCCAGCTTGCGATCCCATTGTACATGGCTGCCCAATCCAACCGGCAAGCCCTCCGCGATGACTTCCACGATACCTCCAAGCGAATCGCCATCGGCTTTTGCCTTATCAATTCGCTCCATCATTTTTTGCGCCGCTTCGCTATCCAGGCAACGTACAGGAGACTCTTCCGTAATCCGCATCATTTCTTCCAAACTCACATCGACACGCTCCGCTTCCACTTCGCCGATGCGAAGTACATGTCCGGCAACTTTAATGTCAAATTGTTCTAATAATTGTCGTGCCACTGCGCCTACCGCTACACGAATCGCAGTTTCGCGAGCGCTTGAACGTTCCAGAATGTTGCGCATGTCGCGCTGGTTATATTTCAACGCCCCGTTTAAATCGGCATGGCCAGGACGGGGACGGGATACGCGGCGCTTATCATCCCCTTCTTCCACCGGTGTGGGGCTCATAATCTGTTGCCAGTGAGTCCAGTCTTTATTCTCTACGACAAGGCAAATCGGTGCGCCGGTCGTTTTGCCGTGGCGCACCCCACCGACAATTTTCACCTGATCTTTTTCGATTTGCATGCGTCTGCCTCTGCCATATCCTTTCATACGTCGCAACAGTTGCTCATTAATTTTTTCGATAGAAAGGGGCAAATTGCTGGGTATTCCTTCGATGATTGCTGTAAGTTGTGGTCCATGTGATTCTCCTGCTGTAAGATACCGCATGTTCTTCCTCCACCCTTTTTCATTTTTAAGTGCTATTATAGTATAGCTGCCCGGAAAATCCTAGACAAAATTCAGAAAAAGCGCCGCACCTGGGTGATAGTCCAGGACGCGGCCCTCATCTTCTTCTTTGCTCTACATTTTACGGTAAAAAAATGTGTCTTCCGGCTCAAAGCCATAATGCTGGGGCTGAAAAATCTGCTCCGTGCTCCCGACAAACAACACCCCGCCGGTGCGAAGCGATGCGGCAAACTTATGATACAAATCATGCTTCGCTTCCTCAGTAAAATAAATCATCACATTGCGGCAAACAATCAAGTCATGATTTTTATCAAATGGGTCAGCCAACAAGTTATGGCGCTTAAACTTGATGCGGCGCTTAATATCGTCGGAGATGGCATACATCGCCTCTTCTTTTCTAAAGTATTTTGCAGCCAAATCTTTCGGCATATTCTGTAGCGAACGTTCCACGTATACACCGCGCTTTGCTTTCGCAATGGCGCCTTCATCAATATCGGTCGCCGTGATATCAATTTCCGAAAGCGGCATAAAACGCGACAGCAGCATGGCGAGCGAGTAAGGCTCTTCCCCGGTGGAGCAGGCTGCACTCCAGCATTTTAGTCGTCCTTTTTCTTTTAACAGTCGCGGAATAATTTTCGTTTCAAGCACCTGCCAGCGGCTCGGATTACGAAAAAATTCGGATACGTTTATCGTCATGCGATCCAAAAATTCATTAAACAATTCCTGATTTTTGGTCATCGCTTCAAAAAAGCTATCAAATGTATGATATCCCCGCTTTACACGAAGCGAAGTCAAACGGCGTTTCATTTGTGCTTCTTTATACAACGCCAAATCAATCCCCGTCTTGTGCTTTACTTTGTCAATAAACTGCAAAAAATCTTTGTCTTCCACCTATCCTATCCCCTTCTCTTACTTGCAACATTGTCTTCAATAGAAATAGTATTCGCGTCCTATTCATCTTTTCCTGCTTATTTTTCATTTCATTGTCGGATTTTCGAGATGCAACACGTTTGAGCTTTTATCTTTCACATGGATGACTGGCTGCACCGGAGAAGCAGAAAAAAGAGGCTCCTTACTAGAAGCCTCCCTTCTCTTCAAACTTAAATCCATTTGTTAATTGTTTTTTCGTATACGTGCAGTTCGTCTTCTTTGAACCAAAGCTTGATTTCACGTTCTGCCGTTTCCGGTGCATCGGAACCGTGAATGATGTTCATGCCCATGCTGATGCCGAAATCGCCACGAATCGTGCCAGGAGCGGCTTCAGCAGGGTTTGTCTTGCCCATCATGTTGCGTGCGGTTGCGATGACGTTTTCACCTTCCCACACCATCGCGAATACGGCGCCGGAAGTGATAAAGTCAACCAGTTCGCCAAAGAACGGCTTTTCTTTGTGTTCGGCGTAATGCTCTTCCGCCAACTCACGCGGTACGTTCATTAATTTTGCGCCAATCAAATGAAATCCTTTGCGTTCAAACCGTTGCATAATCTCGCCAATCAGGTTGCGCTGCACGGCATCAGGCTTTGCCATAATGAAAGTACGTTGTTTCGCCATGTATTGTACCCTCCATGTTTCAAAATCATTTTTTGTTATGTACAGTGTGTAAATACACATCGTGAATTTTAACAAATTCAAGGTCTCTTTTCAACTTATGCATGAACCTCTCCCCCCCACTCGTAGAAGTGGGAAGTTCTTTTCTATAAAAAAGCGAGTTTTCGAGGCAATAGGCTTCCCGATGCGTATGCTAAAATTGCCGCTCTCCGATAAAACGCGCGATCTTTAAAAGCGCATCTTTGCTTTTATTATCTGGTAAAGGAGTCAATGCCTGAGCCGCCCGTGTCAGATAACGTTCCGCCAATCTGCGCGCTACCTGAATTCCTTCGCTCTCCCGAATAACCCGAATCATCTCATCTACCCTGTTTTCTTTTACTAATTCACGGAAGCACCGAGCGTCAGGACTGACATGGTACATATATAGAGCCGGCAATGTGATATTGCCTTGCCGTAAATCGCTGCCCGCCGGCTTGCCAAGTTTCTTTTCATCACCGATGAAATCGAGAATATCATCGGTAATTTGAAAAGCCATTCCTACGTTATAGCCATAAACATAAAGACGGTGTACCACATCGGGCGTCGCATCCGCCGCCAGCGCGCCTAGCTGACAACTTATAGCAATAAGCAACGCTGTTTTCCTCTTAATCCGACGCAAATAGTTGCGCAAACTTTGATTCCAGTTATGCAAATCGCGGATTTGTTCAATTTCCCCGGTACACAAATCAACGATAGCACGCGACAAAATTTTATGAATTTGCGGATTGGACAACTCGGTCGCAATCATAAGCGCGCGAGCGAAAATATAATCGCCTGTGTACATCGCAATTCGGTTGTCCCATTTGGACTTAACCGTCATTTTACCGCGTCGAAGTTCGGCATCGTCAATCACATCATCATGTACGAGCGACGCCATATGAATCAATTCGAGCGACACGGCTACATGTTTCAGTCGCTCAATATCATAGTTGCCAAATTTCCCCCCTAGCAGCACAAAGACAGGGCGGATACGTTTCCCTCCCGCTTTGAGCAAATGGCTAGAAGTTTTCTGGAGCACAGGCTCTTTCGTATCAATCGCCCGATCCAGCTCGCGTTCAATATAATCCATGTCCGACCGAAAAGGCCAAAAAATATCCGTTAGTTTCATTACGCTCCACCCAACTGGTTCTTCTCTTCCTTATCCTACACAGCCGACTTATTGGAATCGGTGTTCCAAACCTCTACTTTAGCGGGTTCTTTCAAAAGTCCGAGGTCCGCCGCGCACGCATAATAATATTCCAACCCTTTCTTGTGTTCCAAGGTAAAGTCATACGACAGCCCCGTATAATATACTTTCCAGAACTCCGCCGTGGCACCGAACTCTTTTTTGGCCTGCGCTACCACAGCATCCAATTCTGCGAGACCTTTCTTTTTGCTATGTAAAAACTCGTTATGAATACTGCGCAAAAGTTCAGGCTTGCCGCGCGTAACCTCGCGGCGCACCGCCCAAACAGCAAACACCATCCAAAGCCCTGTATGCTGGTACCATAACTCTCCAAGATCATACATATAATAGCCGTGATTGTTCCAAGAAGCAAGCAGCGCATCATCCCCGATTAACAATGCAGCATCTGCCGTCGCCATCATCTTCTCGAAATTGGCTGGCATCGTCTCATACGCTGGCGATGCTTGATAAAATTTCTCCATAATAATGCGAAGCAAATTGATAGATGTAGCGGATTTGTCCGTTAGCGCAATTTTCGCTTCTTTCAACTCTTCAATCGGTTTACGCGAAAACAGAAAAATAGAACGTACCTTGCCGAGCGAACTGATAGACAAACCGGGCAATACCTCATACTCCTTATAGTTCCGCCCGTATTCAAACGACGAAATCGGTCCCATATCAATCGTGCCCTCAGCCATGCCGCGATTCAGCTGCGTTGGCACCTGGGGAATAAATTCTACTTGATGCTCATCAAATTGATCCATACGAAAAAAGTGATAAATAGGCATAATATTACTGAATGTGATTTTGCCAATTTTTATTGAAGACATAGTCTCACTCTCCCCAACGGCGGAATAATTGGTGCGGCACATCTAGAGTGTCCAATACTTTTCCCACCACGAAGTCGATCAGATCATCCATTGTTTTCGGCTTGTGATAATACCCGGGCATGGCAGGTACAATGCGCGCTCCAGCCCGCGCCAACTTCGTCATATTCTCCAATTGAATAACGTTAAGCGGCGTTTCGCGCGGCACTACTACCAGCTTTCTCCCCTCTTTAAGCATCACATCCGCGGTGCGCTCTAGCAAATTGCCAGATGCACCGTGCGCGATACCAGACAACGTTCCCATTGAACAAGGAATAATCACCATGGCGTCACTAAGATACGAACCGCTCGCTACAGGCGCCGTGAAATCGCGCAACGTATGGTAATAAAGTTCTCCTTGCCCGTGTGAAAAATACTTCCGAATCACCGCCTCCCGATCGCTCGTATCCCAGTCCAATTCTTCCCGGAACACTTGCCAGCCAGCTTCCGTTACAATCAAGTGTACTTTACAATCAGCGTCAAGCAGCTGCTGTACAAGTCGCACTCCGTACACCGCGCCGCTCGCGCCGGTAATTCCGACAACAACAATTTTTCTCATCTCATCACCAAGTCCAGCAGCGTGAAAGAAAATACGACCACGCTCAAAATTCCATTCATCGTGAAGAAAGCTGTATTTAGCTTGGACAGATCATTCGGCGACACTAGGCGGTGTTCATAAATAAGAATAAGCGCCGCAATGATAATGCCGACCGCAAACCATATGTGCAAACTGGTAATAAAATAAAGCACGACAAATCCGGCCATCGTAATCAGATGAAACAGGCGTGCAAGTTTCAACGCTTTAGAGATGCCAAAATAACTCGGAATGGAATACAAGCCGCGCTTTCTATCAAAATCGGCGTCCTGGCAAGCATAAATCACATCAAATCCGGCCGTCCAAAGCGCGACAGATACAAACAGCAGCATGCCCATCCAGTCTACCTGTCCTGTCGTCGCTACCCATCCGCCAAGCGGCGCAAGGCCGATGGCGATGCCAAGCACGAGATGACATGCCCATGTAAAGCGCTTTGTGTACGAATAAAACACCAGAAAAAAGACGGCGATCGGCAACAGTTTCACTGCGAGCATATTCAGCTGAAACGCGGCAATAAACAGCAAAATAAATGAACCGAGGATAAAAAGCACAACTTCTTTTTCTTTTATCAGTCCTGCTGGGATCGCCCGCATCGCTGTTCTTGGATTTTCGGCATCAATATGACGGTCGATCAAACGGTTCAGCGCCATCGCCGCGCTGCGCGCGCCCACCATCGCCACAATAATCCAGAAAATCTGCCACCACGTCGGCCACGTACCGTTTACGATAAAGCTGCCAAGGATCGCACCCATAAACGCAAACGGAAGCGCGAAAACCGTATGTTCAAACTTAATCATTTCCAGAATAATCTTCAGTTTTCTCATGGCTTATCCACCTGCTTTTTGTATCCGATATGCAGCGCGGAAACCCCGCCAACGAACAGTTTGGTCTGTACGTTTTCCAGCCCGATCTCCCGGAATGTGTCTGCAAGCTCTTTGCTGTCAGGAAAGTTAGTCAGCGACTGCGGCAGCCAGCTGTATTCTTCATACTTGCCCACTACAAACCGAGCAATGAGCGGCAAGATATTATAAAAATAAAAAAAGAACAGCTTACGATAAGGAATGAACGGCGGCTTGCTCACTTCAAGCGAAACTACCTGTCCCCCAGGCTTGACCACCCGCATCATTTCGCGGAGAACCTGCTTGTAATCAGGAACGTTACGCAACGCGAATCCGATCGTCGCATAATCGAATGAATGATCCGGATACGGAATACACATTGCGTCGCCGTTAACCAACGTAATTTGTTTTAGACCTTTGGCACGAATTTTTTCCGCTCCGACATCAAGCATATTCTGACTAAAGTCAAGGCCGACCACTGTTCCTGTTGGGCCGACTGCTTCCGCGAGACTAATGGTCCAATCGCATGTACCGCAGCATAAATCAATGGCGCTCTGCCCCGGGCGCACACCCATCCGCTTATTCGTGTACTCGCGCCAAGCAACGTGGCGCCCGAAGCTGATCACAGAGTTCATCCGGTCGTATTCTTTGGCGATCGATTCGAACACTGAGCGAACATACTCCGCTTTCTCTTCCCCCTGCAATTTTTCGCGCATGGTTACATCTCCTCTGCCCTTACTTTCTGGTTGTCCAATTCTTCGACGCACCGATCGATAAGATGCTTCAGCTCGACGCGTCCTTCCTCATCATCCAAAAGTGCGCTGAGTTTGCGGCATTGGTGCAACGCTTTGTGAATATACTGCAGCATAGATTGGTACGCATTGTGTGTTCCCTCTTCCTTGCTCAACAGCCGAAAATACGTCCCTGCCCCTTCTTCCCAACGACAGGCTTTATACTCCCCGAGCAATTGCTCTACTAAAATCATCTGTGAAAAAATGTTCACCCATACGTCTGCTTTCTCCCCGCCGTATGCTTTTCCAAAAGATTTAAGCAGTGATGATTCAATGTCCACTTTCCGCCGTAAATACTGCTCAGCTGTCCAGCCATTTTCCCAGTACAGATTGATTTTCCACTCGTTGATCTCCTGAATACTCCGCGCCAGTTGACCAATCGCACGTACATCCTCCATTTCTGCAAGCAAATAATAATAGCGGCTGCTGAAATAAGCTCCGGCAAGCACGGTTAGCTGACGCGTCCGTACCCCCAACGGCGTATCTTCCTTCTCAAGGCTTACCTGTTCGTGACTGTCCAGCCCGAGTTGAATCAGCATCGCCGTAACAACATACCTACGAATGGCAGACGCCCGCACGCCGCACTGCCGTAAAAAAAGATACAGCAGGCATACGCGGAGCTGCGAAATGGGCGGATTATCAATGTATTGGTAGAGAATGCGTTGCTCAGCATTTTCTTTAATCTGCCGCAAAATTTCTTTTATTTCTTCTTGAAAGTCATGTCGCAAAAGGTTCATCCGTTCATCCCCCAACAAAACGTTCCACGCTCGCTGAAAACATACTTATAAAGTATATCATATTTCTATCGCACTACACTATGCTATTATATAATTCTTGTCTTATAATTGTAAGCATGTTTCTTACGTCCCCCTTTATCATGATACATTGCGCTTTCAAAGCGTGATGCAGCGTTCGCATCCTTAAGAAAAAACAAGCAGGTACCTGCTTGTTTTTTCTTTTATTCGTCCACCAATGTGTCAATTGTGCCGTTGCTCGTCTGGATAATCGCTTTTCCACGCACTTTAATGGCTGACGTATGCTCGGTGAACTGAGCGATCATAATTTCGCCTTTATCCAATTTTTCGGAGTGGTGAAATCTCGTCGATTCTCCACGCGTCAATCCAATAACGTTTACGCCGTTCTCTAAAGCTTTAATTACGATAAAATCACTACCTGTTCCGTTCATAAACGCTCCCCCTCTTTACTTTTGCGTGTAGATGGCTACGGATTTAACTATCGCGCAAAAAGGAAGCGCTGTCAATGATTATCTATATAGCCAGAAGCCGATATATACCAGCGCAATAACCAAAGCTAACGGAAGCAGCCATAGCCAGTACATCGTTTTTATTTTGTTCATGACACATTCACCTCTATCTTAACGTGCGTCAAAGATGAATATTTTAAACACAGCTCGCTCCGCTATCTGTGGGCAAACTAGAGGCAACCTATCGAAAAATAGGAAAAGAGCTGTACCCACGTACAGCTCTCCCTTCGTTTTGCCATGAATAAAATAAATTCGACCCAATGGCGATATGTACGCCGCTATTGAATATCTTCCTTCAATGCTTTGCCCGGCTTGAAAGCAGGCACCTTGCTAGCAGCGATCTCAATTTCTTCGCCAGTCTGCGGATTGCGACCCTTGCGTGCTGCACGCTCGCGCACTTCAAAGTTTCCAAATCCGATCAGTTGTACTTTCTCCCCGTTTTTCAGCGCTTCCGTGATCGCATCAAACACGGCGTCTACCGCTTTTGTTGCATCTTTCTTCGTAAGTTCTGCCATTTCGGACACTTTCGCAATTAATTCTGTTTTGTTCATGTCTTTCACCTCCTCCCAACGGGAGCATCTTGTTATACGTTGTTAACCAAATACTGAATAAATATACACAATCCAAATGTTTTTAGATGTAGACAAGCTAATATTAATATAGAAAGCACTGTAATTCAAGGGATTTTCCCCAATCTATGGCCCCGGGACCATATGGTAACGAATCAGGCTACAAAAAGGAAAAAGGCTTCTGCCTGTCAGGAGAAGCCGGTGTTCTTGCCCTTTTCCCTATTTTTTACGCACAGTCAGTCGTTGCTTTTAAACATTTTTTGGCTGATGGGGTGCAGCTGAATAACATAGCCGCGAAGATAAAGCTTATAAAATGATAGCAATCAATCCGCCTGAACCTTCGTTAATAATGCGCTCCAGCGTTTCCTGCAGCTTGTATCGTGCATTGTCCGGCATCATTGATAGCTTGGCAGAAATGCCTTCATTGACGATCGAATTAAGAGAACGTCCGAAAATGTCGGAGTTCCAAATGCTGAGCGGATTTTCTTCGAAATCCTGCATAAGGTACCGGACTAACTCCTCACTCTGTTTCTCAGTGCCTATAATCGGTGCAAACTCTGATTCCACATCAACGCGAATCATATGAATGGAGGGAGCGGTCGCTTTCAAACGCACACCGAAACGGGAACCATGGCGGATAATTTCAGGCTCGTCAAGCTTCATTTCTTCAAGCGAAGGCGGTGCGATGCCGTATCCCGTCTGGCGCACCATATTCAACGCACCCGAAATTTTGTCATACTCTTTCTTCGCAAGGCTAAACTCCTGCATCAATTGAAGCAAATGATCTTTGCCCCGGATTTCCACCCCAACAATTTCCATCAAAATTTGATCGTACAATTCATCGTTGGCATACAAATCAATCTCAGCAATCCCTTGCCCCATATTCATATCCGCCAAAGCGGCACGCTCAATAAATTCATATTCACCAAAATATCCGACAACCCGGTCAACATCGCGTAAACGGCGGATATCCTTAACCGTTTCGCGCACCGCTTCCTCAAAATTCTCGCGCAACCAGTGGTCTTCATGTAGCACCATTACCCAGGAAGGCAAATTTACGTTTACTTCGTGAACCGGGAATTCGAATAACACTTCACGCAGGACAGCGATTCCTTCGCGCTCATCCATGGAATCGACGCTCATCACCAGTACAGGCACATCGTATTTCTCTTCCAATTCTGCCCGCAACGCAAGCGTTTCCGGGCGTCCCGGATGAGTAGAGTTTATAATAATAACAAATGGCTTACCGACTTCTTTAAGTTCGTTTACGACACGCTCTTCTGCTTCTTTGTACTCGGCGCGCGGAATTTCAGCGATCGTTCCGTCCGTGGTAATGACGACGCCAATCGTAGAATGTTCCTGAATAACTTTGCGCGTACCTAATTCTGCCGCTTCTTCAAACGGTACCGGTTCATCATACCACGGCGTCGTTACCATACGAGGACCGTTTTCATCTTCGTAACCGCGTGCGCCTGCCACCGTATAGCCAACGCAATCCACAAGGCGCACGTTAATATCCAGGCCGTCGGCGACATGAATAGCGACCGCGTTGTTCGGTACGAACTTCGGTTCGGTTGTCATGATGGTCCTGCCTGCGGCGCTCTGCGGCAACTCGTCAACAGCACGAACCCGCTCCGCTTCGAATGGGATGTTCGGAATGACGATCGCTTCCATAAAACGTTTGATGAATGTCGATTTACCAGTGCGAACAGGGCCGACGACACCAATATAAATATCTCCCCCCGTACGCTCGGCAATGTCTTTAAAAATATCTACACGTTCCACTTAGATACCTCCTCGCATTTCTTTCCCTTCTACTTCTTGTACTATAAGACCACTACTCATCTTATGAGGGCGACGGGAAAAATAGACCGTCTGACGGCCCGACCAAGGTGAAAAAAGCGGGAGCCGCTCCGGGGCCCCCGCTTTTCGCCTGTGCCCCGCCCTGTCCTGTTTTGTACAAAAATATGCGAGGAGACGAAAGATATTCCAAAAATAAAGCGGTAAGAAACAACGTGCATATTTCTTATCATTTTATTCGCACTAGTTTCGGCTCTCCGTTTACTAAGCGATACGGAAACGATTTCACTGGTGCGAGCGGTGAAACGTCAGGCAGTATATAACGGATGTCCTCGTCTGGTTTCGGCTTATCTGGCGCGCTTTTTAGTGCCATTGCCAAATCCATCGAATAATCGACGCCGACCCGCCCCCGTTCATCGATGATATACGGAAGCGGCTGTCCGCTAAAATGGCTTAAAATCGTTTCTTCATTCATATGTAGCTTGCCGAAGTCGATAAAATAGTAGCCGTCCGCTACTTTTTGTCCGAACGGGAATTCCCTCTTGGTCAAAAAATAACGACTAACTTTTTGTTGTATGCTTTGTACACCTTGTGAAACGGTCAAATCGATAAGGCGTACTTCTGGCTTCGTTTCCAAATTCAGTAGCACAAACATGTAATTCCCCCCCTCTTCAAAGGCGGCGCCGGGGATGTATGGAATGTATCTTGGCACAATTCTGGAAAAGTCTATCGGATAACGTTCAAATTCGGGCGTCACGGCCGGTTTGGTAACGATAGGCAACACACCTGTATCTTTCTGGTATTGATCCACCGCATCCTGCACCATTTTAATCTGTTGGACAGGTGGAGCGGCATTTTGCAGCATCCTGCTCCTAGGATATACGCAGCCCACGAGCACCAGCATACACAGGAACAGCAAACCTGTCACCTGTAAAAATGGGGAAAAATTCCGTTTTTTCATTCTTCATCTAACTCCTGGCGTTGTTTCTCAAGCTGGGCCCGGACAACGGCCGCAAGCCGGCTTTCAGGAAGGTGAACCCGCGTTTCACCCTGCACTCTCGTCTGACAGGCAAGGCGAATCCCTCGGGCTAGATTCTGTGCACCGATCATTCGCCTCTCCAGCTCTTTCGGCGAAGAAACCTTGCTTCCTTCCGCTACCTGCACTTTGCACATCATGCATGCACCTTTGCCGCCGCAACGCTGGGAAATAGCCACCCGGGCCCTTGATGCGGCGCGCAGAATCGTTTCCCCAATACGCACCTGCACACTCCTGTTCACCGGGATAAATGTAAGTTTCGGCATGACAACAACTCCTAAATAAAAATACATAAAAACAATATCATCAGGCATACTTACTATATATACATGAACCTGAACCGATATATCAACGCTGTTTTGTCGTTTAAAGGAAAAGGTAAAGACATGAAAAAGATTCATAGGAGGCATGAAAGCATGCTGATGAGCCGCGAATGGATCAAAGTAGCTCTTGAAGGCACCTTTTTTTTCGGCGTCGTGTTTTTTGTCCCGGTCTTTCTGATTGCCTCGACGGAAGACACAGCCCGGACACTGCTCTGGTTGGGCATTTCGCTCACCGTGTTGTACATTGTATTGTTTGCGCTTCATAAATACATAAAAGCCAATCATATAAAGCAGAATTAAAAGGTAATCAGCACAGCAACCATTAGGAAAAAAGAGGCGACTAAACTGGCGTACGCAACAGTCGACAACAAAAAACGCCATACGCGGCGCTTCCTTGTACGCGCAACAACAATAGTAACGCTCGCTAGAATCATCAAACCGATCGCGCTAAGCGCATAAAACATTAGCTGCATGCAAGCTCCCCTTTTTCTTCAAAAATTATCCTGCAAATAGATGTATTCACATTATAGCACAAATCCGGGACAATCGAACCTCTCACGGGATGGACGCATACTATAATGTTGACTACAAGATAAAGGGGGCGCAAACATGATCAGTCAAAAGCGGCAAAGTCCTTACACGAAGCGTTCCACACGCGCGGCCGCCAACAAAAAACACAAAAAAAACGGATCCGCCCAAACAAAAAAAACGGCTGTCGCCGTCGTTCCAACCGCAACAAAAGCGGAAACGAGGGCCGCCGCCTCTTTTTTAAAAAACTTTCCTTCTCTCTTGACTAAATCCCCGAAAGAGATGCGTTCTTCCATCAACACTGTTCGGGAATGGTCAAGCCAAATGCGGGGCACAATGGCGGAGCTGGAACAAACGCTTAGCACGTTAACAAATTTAATCAGCATGTACGAACGCTGGGTTGAAAATAACCGCAAAAGAGCGACGCTCCGGGAGGCGAAACAGGAAAGCGGAACAACGATAGACCGTTCTCCGCTTTCATTTATCAAATCGCTGAATCATATCGATTTCCGCCAAGTAATCTCTCTGTTGAATTCCCCGCTCGTGCAGGCACTGCTGGAGATGGATGAAACCGCGTCATCCGAGGAGGCTTAAGTATAAGCCTCCTGAACTTTATTGTTAAGCAAAAAAGAAGGATAATGCCGTTGGCATTATCCTTTTCTGTATCCTCGCGTCGTCTTCGAGAGCCCTTATTTTCGTGAATCATGCTATACTTTATGCTAGTTTTTTCAAGCCTGTAACATCTCATACGCCTATTTCTTATCGTTTACAGCTTATTTTTCAACAAGTTGGTTAACGTCTTCATGTCACCGCCCTGAATATTGTTCTTGCGAATATACGAAATGATTTTATCTTCCTTCTCTTTCGTTATGGACACGCTTGCAATGACCGCTAGCTGGCGGATCAACTGGCGAAGCTTCTGCTCATCGTTCAAATCGCTTTTTTTCACACCACCCGCCAATTTCTGCAACTCAGAAGTATCTACGTTCTTCGCCTGTAATTTATCAAGAAATTTTTTCGGGATATTTGCCATACCCGTCATCTCCCTCCTTCCGCTATACAACAACAGTGTATGAGCAAGAAAGGAAAAAAGTGCGGCTTCCACAGCAGGACGGGTTTACATGTCGTTCGTTAATGGTTTTCAAAATATTTAAGCGCCAGTTCTTCTGTTTCATGGCGGCGCACACGGCCCATCAAATCGCGGACAGCCTCGCGCGGCGCTTTATTTTCAAATAATAGCGCATGCAACTCACGCGTAATAGGCATTTCCACTTTTAGCTCCTGTGCCAGCCTATGAACGGCCTGCGTCGTTTTAATGCCTTCTACAACCATGCCCATTCGCGAAATGATCTCATTCGGCGTAAAACCTTGCGCAAGCATATTTCCAGCCCGCCAATTACGGCTGTGCCGACTTGTAGCCGTTACAACCAGATCTCCGACACCAGCAAGTCCCGTAAATGTCAGCGGATTTGCCCCCAGTTTAATTCCAAGGCGGCTAATTTCAGCAAGTCCGCGCGTCAGCAGGGCGGCCTTGGCGTTGTCGCCGAAGTTCAAGCCGTCGCTTACTCCAGCGCCGAGCGCAATGATGTTTTTCAGCGCTCCCCCTATCTCCACACCGACCACATCAGGGTTCGTATAGACGCGAAAATGATTTGTAATCAGCGCATCCTGCACTTCTTCCGCTATTTGGATGCGTTCTGACGCAACCACGACCGTCGTTGGCGCTTTAAGGCCAACCTCTTCCGCGTGACTCGGACCAGACAAAACAGCAATACGCCCGTGAAAATGTTCCGGTACTTCTTCTTTGATGACCTCGCTCATGCGTTTTAATGAATCAATTTCCATACCTTTAGTCGCATGAACAAGGATGGCATTCTTACGCAAATAAGGCGCCAAGCTTCGGACAGTTTCTCGCATCGCATGAGACGGGACAACGAGCAATATAAGCGTCTTATCCTGCACAGCACGCTCAATGGACGCGTCAGCAACAATGTTTTCCGAAAGCCTAATGCCGGGCAAATAACGCCTATTCTCCCGCATGTCATTCATCTCTTGCGCTAATTCCTTCCGTCGCGCCCAGAGAACTACGCGCTCGTGGTTTTCCGCAAGTACGGTCGAAAGAGCGGTTCCCCAGCTTCCTGCCCCGATAACCGCTACGTGTTCCATGTGCAACCCTCCTTACGCTTTCTTCTCTCCCAGTTTCCGCTCTGTCCCTTGAAGCAACCGCTTAATGTTTCCGACATGACGCATGTAGCCAAGAATAGCGATCATAAATGTTCCGGCAATATAAACGAAAGACGCGCCTTGTGTCAGTAAAATGATAGGAATAAGGGTAAAGAAAACAAGTGAACCGAGTGACACATAGCGTGTAATAGCGATAACAACTATAGTAACGGCCACAGCAATAAGCGCTGGAACAGGGGTCAGAGCAAGCAACGTACCAATGGTGGTCGCCACGCCTTTGCCGCCGCGAAACCCGAAAAATACAGGCCAGTTATGACCGACAATCGCAGCGATCCCCGACAGCACAATCACCCAATCGTTTCCTTTGGTCAGCCAGCTTGCTAGACCGACGGCAATCGCGCCTTTAGCCGCATCAAGCAAAAGCACGGCAATGCCCGGGCCTTTACCAAGCACGCGCAATGTATTCGTCGCGCCCGCGTTGCCACTACCGTGCTCCCGGATGTCAATTTTTGCAATTTTTTTCACTACAAGAATACTAAAGCTCACTGAGCCCAGCAAATACGAAAGTAGAATGACAACCGCTCCCATCATCGGCTCTATCTCCTCTCCTATTCGGACTTGTTTCGCACAAGAATGCGAATCGGAGTTCCTTCCAGTGGAAACGCTTCTCTAATCTTGTTTTCCAGGTAGCGCTGATAGGAAAAGTGCATCAATTCTTTATCATTGACAAACAACACAAGCGTTGGTGGCTTAACAGATACTTGGGTCGCGTAGTTAATGCGCAAGCGGCGTCCTTTATCGCTCGGCGGCGGCGTTACTGTCGTCGCTTCCTGAATTAAATCATTCAGCACAGGAGTGGCGATACGAAACGCATGCTGCTCCGCCACTTGAGCCACTTTCGGCAAAATAGTATGAACACGCTGCTTTGTTTTCGCTGATACAAACAAAATAGGCGCGTATGATAAATACTTAAATTCTTGACGGATTTCAGCAACAAACCGATTCATCGTCCGTTCATCCTTTTCGACTGCATCCCACTTGTTAACGACAATGATAACGCCGCGCCCTGCTTCATGCGCATACCCAGCTACTTTTTTGTCCTGCTCGATAATCCCTTCTTCCCCGTTGAGCACAACGAGCACAACATCAGAACGTTCCATCGCGCGGAGCGCGCGCATCACGCTGTACTTCTCCGTCGATTCATACACTTTTCCCCGTTTACGCATACCGGCTGTGTCAATTAATACATATTCCTGACCTTCAAACATAAACGGCGTGTCAATCGCGTCGCGCGTCGTGCCTGCAATATCGCTCACAATCACACGTTCTTCCCCGAGCAACGCGTTTACAAGCGAAGATTTGCCGACATTTGGCCGGCCGATAAGCGAAACGCGAATCACGTCCTCATCGTATGCATCCTCTTCATGTTCTGGAAAATGCTTTATGACCTCATCCAACAAATCACCAATTCCCGTCGCATGAGCGCCGGATACCGGATACGGCTCACCGACACCGAGCGAATAAAATTCATAAATATCGTGCAAGCGCTTTGTGTTATCGATCTTGTTGACCGCAAGTACAATCGGCTTCTTCGAGCGAAATAGCATGCGAGCCACGCTCTGATCTTCCTCGGTAATGCCGACGGTACCGTCTACGACAAAGATGATGACATCCGCTTCATCGATCGCCAGTTCAGCCTGATGCCGGATGGAATCAATAAGAGCGTCATGATCGTCAAAGGCGATGCCGCCTGTATCAATTAAATAAAACGATTTGCCGAGCCATTCCGCTTTGCTGTACAGGCGATCCCTTGTTACACCGGGCACGTCTTCGACAATCGCCAATCTTTCCCCTACAATTCGGTTAAACAGCGTCGACTTACCAACATTCGGCCGGCCGACAATTGCTACTACAGGATTTGCCATAACTTACTACCTCTCTTTTTCAATATCTCTACTATCATAGAATGAATTGTAAGGACAGGCAAGACAAACGGGAAGACGCCCGCTACGAATGTTTGACAATAATTAGCGTGTCAGGCGTGATTTCATGCGCTATCCCATCAAGAATTTTCTCCAGCGTAAACGCAATTTGCTGCAATTCTTTTTCCTGCTTGGCATAAAAAATCGGCGCGCCTCCGCCAACATGGGTTCGATCTGTCGTAATAATAGCAAGAATGTATTTTTCAAGTGAAATGGACACCGCCTAACGTGCCTCCTTCCCTCGTTGGTTAACATCAGCCGCGCGAGGCAGGCGAATCGCACTGTCCAGCACCGGTACTTGGGATATGGTTTCTAAAATTTTACTTCTATCTTTTTCTTCAGGTAGAAGGAAAATACCGAGTTTGCCATTCTTCATATTCCGCTTGGCCAGCGGAACAAGCGCCGGTTCACCGGAATCACGATATACACCGTGAATCGCCGACACGTCATGCAGAATGGCTTGGCGCTGACCCAAATTAGAAATAGTGATCAGGCTATTGGCGTTTTTTGGCGTGATAACAATTCCGACCCCGTGTCGGCGAATCTCCTCACGATCCGACCTAAGCCCAATATTCATAATATAAATATCATCAACATATAAATTCGGGCCGTCGAGGGTCACTTCCCCTTCATCAATATCGGCAATTTGCCCGATTACTTTTCCCGACATAAGCCAACCGTTTATAAAAAACATAAGGATGCCCCCCAAAACCCCTGTCCATACCGATACTTTAAGGATAATCAATGTAACCACGAGCGAGGTAAGCATCACAAGATAATTGCGTCCTTCAAATGCCTGGGCAATGCCTTCGATATAAGAGACACCGCGCGGCACAAGTTCCATGTTGTCCAACTGTTGCAGCATGTTTCGTTCCATGTTTCGTACATCACGGAATTGCTGAGCGGCCAACCCGAGAAATGTCACCGCCGTCCAGTCGGCCTTCAGAATAGCCGGAATTACTACCGAACCGATAAGCGCGGCAATAAACCCAAGCGCCAAATGGATGATCCGTCCATGCGGATAGGTCGGATATTGCCGATAGTCCGTGCGCAGCATATACACGCGGGCGGCTACCCCAAACAGCACCCCCAACGTCACTGGAATGACATAATCCACCTCTTATCGCCCCCTCTTCACAAGAACTTTGCGCATGAGGGACATACTTATGCGAAGGCAAAAGAATAAAACAGAATGCAACGCCATACCGACAAGAAGCGATAAAACAAGCATATCGCGAAAAATGAATCCACCCAGTGTAACGGAAGGCGCGTACGAGTATAAGAAAAACTGCACCAAAACTTCCATAAGACAAAGCCCAAAACCGATAATTATAAAAGCCTGTTCTGGTTTTCGGGTCATAAAAGGTGCAAGCGAAGCAGCCACGCCGGCAACAAGATACACTTCATCCGCCACCTGAAGTATCGGATCTATCATCAACATATACCGGAACAAAAACAGCGTAACGCCGCAAAGCAGAGCGGCGGTAAAAGAATATTGTCGTATGTCGCGTTCCTGCCTGCTCCATAAGGCAAAAAAGAAAACAAAGGGCAACAAAAATGCACCAACACTGCATGCTCCCATCCCGAATGGAATAAACCAGCCGCTCGTCAGATAGAAAACGCCAAGAAGGATAAAAAATGTGCGCGCTTGGATGCGCAGACGCGAAAACAAAGCGTCCATGGTACCCATCCAGCTAAACACCAAAATAAAGAACAAGCAAACGAACGATAAATATCCCGGATTCATAGTCGATTCCCCTTTTTGCGTTTCTGTCTGTATTATTGCCGAAAAGCGGGAAAAACAAGACACAAATGCTATAAGAAAAAGTAAAAGCCATCCGAATGATTGCTTCGGATGGCTTTTTTTCTTCCTTTCTTTGTCTGATGACTTATTTCTTCCTTTTCGCCAGCGCGGCGCAGTCAATGCCACGGAGAGTGGCCCAATGGTACGTTTCACCTGTAATGACAAGCGGAACTTGCTGCAACATAGCAATGGTTGGTGCACCAAGCGCCGTCATGATGATCGTAAGCTGTTCATGCAGGCTATGCACATATTTGACCGCTTCTTCCGTCCGGCCTTCTACCGCATAGCGAAGGAACGCGCCAGCTATGCCGACACAAGAAGCGCCAAGCGCCAGACAGCGGGCAATATCAAGACCGTTCTTTATGCCACCGGTTGCCACAATATCGGGCTTTTCGGAAAGCGATGCGACTTCAAGCAGGCTCGCCGCCGTGGAAATGCCCCATTCATTCAGCATATCAAGCGGCTGTACCCGGCGCATGTTTTCAATACGTGCAAAATTCGTACCGCCACGCCCACCAACATCAATTGCGGCCACACCGCATTCTGCAAGCTGTTTGGCCGCTTCCTGCGACATACCAAACCCGACTTCCTTAACGATTACCGGTACGTCAAGGACAGATACAATCTCTTCAATGCGGCGAAGCGCCCCACGAAAATCCCGCTCGCCTTCTGGCATAATTAACTCCTGCATCACATTCAGATGAATTTGCAGCGCGTCCGCTTCGATCATTTCTACCGCGTACCGCGCCATATCCGGTGTTGCTTCCGCGCCCAAATTGGCAAACAAAAGACCCCGCGGGTGCTCCTGGCGCGCAATCCGATATGTATCGACAAGCGAAGGATCTTTCACGGCTGCCATTTGCGAGCCGACTGCAAGCGCCAACCCTGCCTCCCGGGCCAAAATACCAAGCGACTGGTTAATGTTGTATGTTTCTTTTGCACCGCCTGTCATCGCGTTTATAACAATCGGCGAACTCAATGCGAGTCCGCCGATCGATGTCCTTATATCCACCTGTTGCATCGTGAGATCAGGCAAGCAATTATGAACGAACTTCACATCATCCAATCCATGGGTTTCAGATTGGCCCGTCGCCAGCGCATGTTCTACATGTTCTCGTTTTCGTGAAGTTCTTGACATTGCGCCCCTCTGTCATCTATTAAGATTTAAATTTTTTAAGCAAGTCGCTCATATTGCCCATGCGATCAGCAATAGTAACACTCATGCTGCCAGGCGCATTTTCTTCCACCTGGTAAGCGGCTACTTCTTTTTTCACTTCTTGCTTCTGCTTTTCATCCAACGCTTCGCGAATGCTTAGGCTCATCCGTTCTTCGCTCGGATTGAAGTCCAGAATTTTTACGTTAACTTCTTCGCCTTCTTTTAGCACTTCATCCGGCGTGCCGATATGGCGGTTGGCAATTTGTGAAATATGAACAAGCCCTTCTACGCCAGGCGCTACTTCGATGAACGCTCCGAAGCTTATAAGACGTTTCACGGTTCCTTTTACAACATCACCTGCTTTGAACTTGTCAGCTGCCTGTTCCCATGGACCCGGTAACGTCGCCTTAATACTCAAGCTAATGCGTTCGTTTTCTTTGTCCACTTTCAACACTTTTACTTTGACTTTCTGGCCTTCTTTCAGTACATCAGCCGGCTTTTCGACATGGTGCCAGGCAATTTCGGAGATGTGAACCAAGCCATCTACACCGCCCACATCCACAAACGCACCAAAATCGGTCAGACGTTGTACAGTTCCTTCAATAACAGAACCTGGTTCAAGGCTCTCAAGCACCTTTTGCTTCTGCTTATTCGCTTCTTCTTCAAGCACAGCACGGTGAGAAAGGATAACCTTGTTCTTTTCCTTATCTAGTTCAATAACTTTAACGGAGAGAGTTTTTCCTTTGTAGTCAGAGAAGTCTTCCACAAAGTGACGCTCCACATGTGAAGCTGGAATGAAACCGCGCACACCAAGGTCGACCACCAAGCCGCCTTTTACAACGTCAGCAATAACTACACCGAACACTTCTCCAGATTCGAATTTTTTTTGCAGCTCGCCCCAAGCTTTTTCCGCGTCAACCGCGCGCTTGGACACGATCATCTCGTCTTTTCCTTGATCAATGCGAATCACTTTCACCTGAATTTCTTGACCTTCAGAAAGAACATCAGCTACTTTTTCGATATGAAGGCTGGATACTTCGCTGATTGGAAGGATGCCATCATACTTATAGCCTACATCAACCAAGGCTTGTTTCTCATCTACACGGGTTACGGTTCCAGTCAATACCTGATTAACCTCCACCCCTTTCAAACCTTGTTGACCATTCATTCCCATTTGATTTTCCTCTACCATAGACCATACCTCCTTGAAATAAAAGCCATTCATAACAATAAATGCTTCTTGCTTCCCAAAAAGGAACAACAAGCAATTATAACAAACAGCAGCATATTTATCTTAGCTTACCAAAGTTATCTATAAGAGCGCTAGTGCCAAACATGCTAAATTGCGAACCTGCACCTTCCTTGGGTAAGCGAAACAACTTACAGCTTGAACGAAATAAAAATTCGAATTACGCACGTTTTTTATGTATGTCCATAAGCGCCTGAATTTCGCGTCGGATGACTTCAGCGGCGTACTGCGTGCGTTCCCCGCTTTCTTTCCCCGCCACCTCGGCAACTATATCAATAGGCTTGCCATAAATAATTGTGATTGGACGAAATAAGCGGTACGGGCCGATAATCGCAACCGGTACGACACGAACACCAGCTTTTAACGCGATCATAGCCGCACCTGGAAGCACTTTGCCCACATCGCCTGCGCCTGCCCGGTTCCGCCTGCCCTCTGGAAAAATTCCGAGCACTTTTCCTTGATTGACTACCTCCAGCGATTTGCGAATCGCCTGACGATCGCCAGCCCCTCGCTTCACCGGAAACGCGCCGAAATTCCTGATAAGCCAGGAAAGCACCGGCACCTTAAAAAGTTCCTGCTTGGCCATGAAATGCACCTGACGTTCGATGCCGCAGCCGAGCAGAACTGGATCCCAGTTACTGATATGGTTAGCGCACAACACGATCCCTTCGCCATCCGGAATGTTTTCCCGCCCAATTACACGCCAGCGATATACGCTCGCGAAAATCCCGCGAAAAAGCGAGCGAAAGAAAGGATATAAATGAATGCCCACTGTTACGCTCTCTCCCCAACTTTTTCTCGGTGCAACTCGACGATGCGATCAACCACCTGTTCGATGGTTAACCCCGTTGTATCGACCAGCACAGCGTCTTTCGCCTTTTTAAGCGGAGCCGTCCTTCGCTCGCTATCTTTACGGTCACGCTCGGCAATATCGTGCAACAGTTGACTATAATCGACCGTTATCCCCTTCTGCTCCAACTCCTGAAAACGGCGCCGTGCCCGTTCTTCAATCGACGCAGTCAAAAAAATCTTCAGTTCTGCGTCCGGCAATACCGCCGTTCCGATGTCGCGTCCGTCCATAACGACGTCCTGTGTACTGGCCATTTTTCGCTGCATTTCTACTAGTTTCTCCCGCACGAGCGGATGTGCCGCTACCGTGGATACACACCGGGTCACTTCAGGCGAGCGAATCGCTTCCGTTACGTCTTCGCCATCCACATATACGCGCTGTATGCCCTTCTTCGTTTCAAGCGTAAGATTCATTTTATCCAGCAGCTCACGTAGGCCATGTTCATCCTCTACTGAACACCCCTGTTTAAGCGCTGTCAGCGTCACAGCTCGATACATAGCACCAGTGTCAACATAAAGCACACAGAGCCGCTTCGCCACAAGCTGCGCTACTGTACTTTTCCCGGCTCCAGCCGGTCCATCAATCGCAATTTTCACAATACCATCTCACCCTACCTATACGCCTGCTACATGCTTTATATTATGCTAATAAACAAAAAAGCAGGGCGTGCCTGCTTCTTTCTTTTGTATTTGATTCAAACTAAGCGATAGTGTTAATTAAGGATAGCGGGCAACATGCTATTCAATTACTTTCATAGTAACATAGCCCTCAGGGGGATGCAATGCCTTCCAGTCTCACCGTATCGACAAGAAAGTAGCGAACAGAATCGAATGCAAGCAGGAACTGACTGGCCAAAAGAAGCACCCATCCCCCTACAATCGCTATGGTAAGCCACTTCTCAACCCAAGCGGCTAAGAAGATAAAACGCTTCTCATATGCTGTATCCTTGCTTCGCCTCACGCGCAACACTCCTTTCTGTGTTTCCAAGTATTGCCGCGCCTATCCGCCTTTATTCCTCCTAAAGAGCGATCGCTTTGATTTTTTCTATTTTCACTTCTTCTCCGGTAGACGCGTCTATATACACGCGGTAACGATCTTGACCTAATCCTCCGTAAAACTCATATGCCTGCACCTCTTGGCCGCTCTCGTTTTCAATTACGGCGAGCCTTGCTTCCTTCACTTTAAGACCCGGATTCACTTTCGCGCGCGCCTGCGCTTCTGTCAAGCCCGGCTTCGCAAGTGTACGCGGACGATGGTTAAGCAAATAGCTTTCACCTTGGAAACCGAGAACGTCCCCTTTGTCAAGCGCCACTTTAACCGTCACCGTATCCGGATAAATGCGTATATCTCCTTGTTTATACACATATGTAAATACCGCAAGTCCTTCATATTGGCCGTACGATACTGCCTCCATGGAACGGTATCCGCGCTCAGCAAGATAACGATCCGCCTTTTGTTTTGCTTCTTCAATCTTTAATTTTTTCGCCGTTACATCGCGTTCGTCTAGTACCCAGACAACTTTGCCTCCTTTTTTCGCAACATCCACATGTACAGGAGTGGGATCGCCTTTGCGTACAATACGCACGCTGAACGATTCATAGTCTCTGCCGCTGCCATTATCAACTACCGTCGCTTCCGCAAGCTGCGCGGGCGTAATGTTGACAAACGCAAGCGCTCGCTTTTTTGCTTCTTCGGCAGTGACTGGAGTTCCTTTTATCGATTGAATCTTTAGCTTGCGGGCAGCGTTCAGGCTGCCAATCCCGGAACCGAAATCGACATCTTTGTACCCTCCCACACTTTTGTCAACGACTTTTAATCCGTCGATGATTGTATTGTCTTCTTGCTTCTCTTCAGTGGCCAGCGCCGACTCGACATCCATCCAACGCAAATGCTTATCGATGACGGCGGTCTGCACCTTTTGCAGCTGGCTTTGTATTTCTTGAGAATGGCGATACAAAGCTTGCAGTGTTTTGTATTCTTTGTCTGACAGAGGCTTTTTTTCCAAATCGCGCACTGCGGTTTGGTAGCTAAAATCCGCCACATTGGCAAGAAACTTTTGCGTCTGGTTAAACGGAAGTAATGTAAGCGGCAGTTGCCCCACGTCATTTTGCGCAGAATAAGCAAGACGCCATACGTTCGTCAAACACGGGGTGAGCTGCTGGCGCGAATTGACAGCAATTGTTTTGCCCAGCTCATCCTGCAGTTTGTCGATATGATAATTTAAGTTATGAAACGCACGTTGATATTGGTTTTCTGCTTTAATGAGCACTGAATTTTTCTCTTGGTTTTCTTGGTATCCCCACATCCCGGCGCCGATAGCCCCGACCGCGAGAATGGGCGCCAACACGCCCGCAATTTTCCAATACATGTCCGCATCACCTTTCCTTGTATGCCTTTGCACCTGTTCTTGGTAGTAGTGTGAGGAAAGAGATGCTTATTTATGCAACAAAGCGAAAAGGAGAATCCTCCCTTTCGCTTTTAGATCGGTTCGGAACGAATATGAAGTTTTTCTTTGTTGCTGCAAATACATTGTTTAAACCCTGTTTCGACTTTTCCGTTTTTCTCGCGAGTACCGCGCAAAACGTAGCGTTCACCGCAAACCGGACAATAAATGGTGACTTTGCACCGCTCCCGTTCTGTCGTCATATCTTTTCCGCCTCCTCTTGCTCATAGTGTTGCCCAAAAGCGGCAGCGATAGACCTGTTAAGTGCAGCCCGGCTGCGTTTAATAGCGACCATCCACAAAAACAGCATAAACGGAATCATAAGCCACGGCCAAACCGTTCCCCCAACCATGAGAATGAAATCATACGTACCGTGCAAAAGCACAGGAATAAAAAGGCTGAGCACCAAAAACCAACGCTGTTTAGAAGCAGGAGAAAACTTTGCTTTGCCGAGGTAGTATCCCATCAGTACGCCGAACAGCCCGTGGCTTGATACAGGAAGTAACGCCCGGTAAAACGCGGTCGATACTCCATGGGATAACAGGTAAAAAAAGTTTTCCAGCGTAGCAAATCCGAGCGAAACAGCGACCGAGTACACGATTCCATCGTACGGTTCGTCAAACTCCACATGCTTGTATACCGTGTAATAAATAATAAACCATTTAAAAAACTCTTCCAGAAATCCAGCCGAAAAATAAGCCTGTGCAAACACGCCAAGATGAAGCTCTTCCTGAAATCCAAACTGCACAACCATCACGGGAAAAACGAGCAAAATACCCATGATAAAGCTTTTGACAACCATATGAAGCGGTTCTGTTTCGTATTTGTCTTTTAGATAAAAATAACTTAAAATAGCAATACCAGGAGCAAGCGCAGCTCCCACGGTCGATAACATAGCTTTCGACTCCCTTTGTTTCCGGTTCTCCTTTTATCATGGTACCACGTAATATTGATGAAAGAAATATTTAAGCACACTGCAATCACATTTTCAGACTACCAATTAACTTTGCAAAAAACGAGATGGCCAAACGTTCGTGCCATCTCGTTTTTCCTTTCTGGTAACTTCGTATCTGCTACCCGGCCATCCGGCGGGAGATTTCTTGCGCAAGAATCCCACCATGAAAACGACCGTTTTCAATAAAAATTACATTCGCGTCATTCCCCGCCGCAATGACTCCGGCAATAAAGACGCCAGGCACATTCGTTTCCATCGTCTCCGGATTATGTTCCGGCTCCCCCGTTTCTTCATGCACCTTAACGCCTAGCGCGTTAAAAAACGTGCGATCCGGTCGATAACCTGTCATCGCGAATACAACCTCATTCTCAAGCTTTATTTCCTCACCGTTCCGCACAACCACAATGTGGTCTTCATGAATACTTTTCACTTCTGTATTAAACATGGCCTTGATCCAACCTTTGTTTACCATCGATTCAAATACAGGCCGCACCCATGCTTTAATGGAAGGAGAATACTCCCCTCCGCGATAAATCCATGTTACATCTGCTCCCGCACGGTACAGATCCATCGCCGCGTCCACCGACGAATTTTTGCCGCCGATAACAGCCACTTTCATACCGTGGTATGGGTGCGCCTCTTTAAAATAATGCGATACCTTCGGCAGGTCTTCGCCGGGTATATTCATATAGTTCGGATTATCATAATATCCCGTCGCGATCACGACAAAGCGGGTCCCGTACTCGGCACGCACGCCGTTTCGCTTGGTTGTGCGCACCGCAAACGTTCCATCTGTTCGCCTCTTGATCTCCTCCACTTTTTCATATGTACGAATGCGCAACTTACGGCGTTCAGCCACTTCACGATAATAAGCAAGCGCCTCCTGACGCGTCGGCTTTTCATGAGAGATGATAAACGGTATGTCCGCAATCTCCAGCAACTCCGGTGTACTAAAGAAGTTCATAAATGTAGGATATCCGTAAATCGAATTCACAACGCACCCTTTTTCGATAATAAGCGGGTCGATGCCTCTTTTCTGCAGTTCGGCAGCCGCCGACATGCCGCATGGTCCTGCGCCGACAATAATGACCTGTTCCATGTTTACTCTCCCTCCTGCGACTCCATTTACCTTTTTGCCGATCTTTTGCAATTCGAAATCAAAAAACGAGTTCTTTTTCGTAAATACAAAAATCCCCTACAATCTACATTGTAGAGGATTTTGTCCGTCTATTTCAATTAGATCCAGCCACGGAACTGGCATGCTTCCGCCATTTTGCGAACGCCCACCATATAAGCAGCGAGACGCATATTTACGTCACGCGTCACGTGAATATTGTACACGTTATTGAAGGCGCGTACAAGCACTTCACGCAGACGGGACTCTACTTCTTCCTCTGTCCAGTAGTACCCTTGATTGTTTTGTACCCATTCGAAATAGGATACCGTTACACCGCCGGCGCTTGCCAATACGTCCGGCACGAGCAGGATACCACGCTCGGTCAGGATGCGAGTCGCTTCAAGCGTAGTCGGCCCGTTTGCAGCTTCAACGACAATTTTCGCTTTAATGTTGTGCGCGTTTGCAGCAGTAATTTGGTTCTCGATTGCGGCCGGCACAAGAATGTCGCAATCCAGTTCAAGTAGCTCTTTGTTCGTAATCGTATTGCTGAACAGTTTTGTAACCGTGCCAAACGAATCACGGCGATCAAGCAAATATTCGATGTCAAGACCGTTTTCGTCGTACAACGCGCCGTATGCGTCAGAAATACCGATAACTTTTGCACCTGCATCATGCATAAATTTCGCTAGGAAGCTTCCTGCGTTTCCAAAGCCTTGTACAACTACTCGGGCACCTTGCAAATCAATGCCTTTTTTCTTAGCTGCTTCCTCGATGCAAATGGTTACCCCTTTCGCCGTTGCTGTTTCACGTCCTTGAGAGCCGCCCAGTACAATCGGTTTACCCGTGATAAAGCCCGGAGAATCGAATTCGCGAATGCGGCTGTACTCATCCATCATCCACGCCATAATTTGCGAGTTGGTGAATACGTCCGGCGCCGGAATATCTTTTGTCGGCCCTACAATCTGGCTGATGGCACGCACATAACCACGGCTCAGGCGCTCTAATTCACGGAAAGACATTTCACGCGGATCGCAGATAATACCGCCCTTTCCTCCACCATAAGGCAGGTCAACGATCCCGCACTTCAAACTCATCCAGATGGAAAGGGCTTTTACTTCATCTTCTGTTACATCAGGGTGAAAGCGCACCCCGCCCTTTGTCGGCCCTACCGCATCATTATGCTGGGCCCGGTAACCGGTAAATACCCTTGTCTCACCATTGTCCATGCGTACCGGAATACGTACGGTAAGCATGCGCATTGGCTCTTTCAGGAGTTCATACATTTCTTTCGGATACCCCATTTTTTCAAGGGCTTCAGCAATAACCGTCTGTGTTGCCTTAAGCACATTCAGGTTCTCTTGCTGCTGTTCTGCGCTCCCATTCGCAGAAGTTTCGGTTACCACATCTTTTTCTCCCATAACTTACCACCTCAAAAATTGTTCATAAGTCGGTAACAACGACATAGCCAGTATAACTCTTTCTCTTACGTTTTGGAAGGTGTAAATCTGGCTTTTTCACTATGAAATCAAAAAAAGTATGTTTTAAAACCAAAAATTATGTTTTTTTATAAACAAATATTAAAAAAAATACACCTGTTTATTTTTATATTTATTGCTATTTACTGATTACAAATAAATAAACAGTATGACATATATCTATCAGCAAGCATGAAATATAAACTTTTTTAGTTTTTTCGTTTTGTCTTTCCTATATCCTTCATCACCACATGAAAAAAACGAGAGCACGATCTCGCGTCTCGTTTTTTATGCTTATCCTCTAATTTCTGCAATTTCAGGTACGTTGCGCTTCACAAACGCCATAATCTCCTCAGCTGTTCCCAATTCAAGCGCTTGCTCTGCCAGCGATTGTAATGCCGTACGGTTCAGCTTATGAATCAAGGCACGTGCAGGCAATACAGAGCTCGTGCTCATGCTGAATTCGTCCAGCCCCAAGCCGAGCAGAAGCGGAATGGCCGTAAGATTACCTGCCATTTCACCACACATACCTGCCCATTTCCCCTGGCTGTGTGCCGCCCGAATCACCATCCGAATCAGGCGCAACACCGCCGGATGGAACGGCTGCGCTAAATACGATACACGTTCATTCATGCGATCCGCTGCTAGCGTATACTGCACCAAATCATTTGTACCAATGCTGAAAAAGTCTACCTCTTTTGCCAGCTGGTCTGCAATCATCGCAGCCGCAGGCACCTCCACCATCATTCCAACTTCCATCTTTGGATTATATGGAATACCTGAAGCATCCAGTTCCTGCTTTACTTCCGTAAGCAACTGGTTCGCCTGACGCAATTCTGTCAGTGTCGCAATCATCGGGTACATTAATTTAACATTTCCATGTACGCTCGCACGCAAAATGGCACGCAGTTGAGTTTTAAATATCCCCGGCTGATCCAGACACAGGCGAATGGCCCGATAACCAAGGAACGGATTCATTTCTTCCGGTACATCGAGGTATGGCAATTCTTTATCGCCACCAATATCCAATGTACGAATCACAACTGGACGCGCGCCGAATGTTTCCGCTACCGCCTTATATGCCTCATATTGCTCTTCTTCAGAAGGCAATCCGATGCGACCCATATACAAAAATTCCGTCCGATAGAGACCGACGCCCTCCGCCCCGTTTTTCTTCGCTCCGATTGCATCATGAAGGTTTCCGATATTGGCTACTACCTCGACATGATGTCCGTCGGCAGTGATGGATGGTTCATCTTTCAACTTCTTCAATTCCGCAAGGTAAGCCTCGTATTTCGCCTGCTTGTCCCGATACAGAGAAGTGGTCGCTTCATCAGGGTTCTGATACACAACCCCTTCATTTCCGTCCACAATTATATAATCTCCCTGCTGAATGACAGACGTAATCTCTTTCAAGCCGACAACAGCAGGAATTTCCATCGAACGTGCCATAATGGCCGAATGAGACGTACGTCCACCGATATTGGTGGCAAATCCAGCCACTTTCTCCCGATCCAGCTGCGCAGTATCAGATGGTGTTAAATCGTGTGCCAGCAGCACAACCGGTTCGGCAAAATCGGCCAGCGACTGGCCTTCGATGCCTGCCAGACGTTGCATGACACGACCACTAACATCGCGAATGTCCGTTGCTCTTTCCCGCATATATTCGTTGTCCATGCTTTCAAACAACATAACAAAGCTGTCCGTTACATCCTGCAATGCCGCTTCTGCATTCAACAACTCATTCTTGATTTTATCCTTGACCGCACCGATGTACTCCGGATCTTGCAATACAAGAATATGAGCGGAGAAAATTTCCGCTTCTTCATCTCCTACTTTTTTACGCACCTGTTCGCGGATGCCTTCCAACTCACGAATAGCCTGCGCCACTTCTTCCTCGAAACGAGCGATTTCCCCCGCTATTTCAGCCGCGTCCAGTGCGCGGCGTTCCACTTCTACTTTGGCTTCATGCAGCAAAAAAGCAGGGCCCATCGCATATCCGGAAGCTGCGGCGATTCCTGTCCATTTCATCACTGTATATCTTCCTCTCCCGCCTGTCTTTTCTTTACTCTAAGACGGACTCAATGATTTCACCTACTGCTTGCAATGCTTCCTGTTCTTGTTCACCTTCCGTTACAACTGTAAGAGTTTCTCCCTGACGAATCCCCAGCGACATAATACCCATAATGCTTTTTGCGTTCACTTTTTTATCGTCTTTAATAATTGTGACTTCACATGGAAACGCGCTTGCTTTTTGCACCAGCATCATTGCAGGTCTTGCATGAAGACCGGAAGGATTTTTTATTGTAAATACTTTTTCTGCCATTTTATATACCTCCTATACACTAGCGTTGCATAAAAACGAGAGCGAACAGTTTTTAATGCAACGCTACTAACCTCCTAAAAAATACGGAATATGATACCGCTTTCTTCTCCCACAAAAATAAAAAAGCACGAGAAAATCACCTGCTTTACGATTAACGGATCGCAATTGCAGGAAACTTACTCATGCCTGGTCGAACCAGTCACACGTACCGATATTTTATGGAGTTGTAACATGATTAATCATTCGCTGAATGTGTAAGGTTAAATAACTTGCTTCAGCTTCTGGAACGGTTAATTGTAGCTCATTCTGCATAATTTTTACCAACTTATAACTTAAACTATAACATATCGGATATTCTTTACGCAACAATTCGCTCAATGGATGGTTCTCACCGAGGCCAATTCCTTCTTCCGCCCGTTGAATGGCAAACCGTAAATGCGTAAGCAAACGGGCATAATCAAAAGACGTTTTATCGATTTCAATCTCCAGTTCAGATTCAATAGTCTGAACCAGACGGGAAATTAACATAGAGGAACGATTGATTCTGCTTAAACTCTGATTTTCGCGAACACTGTGTAGATGCAGAGCAATGAAACCGATTTCATCATCAGGAATGGTCATATTCAACCCTTCTTCCAGCATACATACTCCTTCGCGAGCCAGTTCATATTCGTAGGCATACAGGCTGCGTACTTCATGTAAAAACGGATTATGAATCTGGATTCCCTGCCGCAACCGCTTCACCGCAAATGAAATATGATCCATCAATGCCAACATAAACCAATCGCTCATTTTCTTATCCAGCTTTTTTTCTAGATATTGAACATATTCATTCACCACTCGAATTACATCTTCGTCCGCTTCTGAAAACATGCATATTACTCGCTCTTTATTTTCTTCTGTAGAAAGAACGAAAACTTTCTCAATAGCTGCTTGGCTAGTAATGATTTCCCCTTTGGCTTTCTGAAAGCCGATGCCTTTGCCTAACAGAACTACTTCCCGTTTTTGCTCATCACGGGCAACTAGCGAGTTATTGTTTAATACACGTTTAATCTCATAACGTTTTCCATTGCCCATACCACTTCATCCTTGTCTCCTCGTCTCCTCATTCTGATGAATGCATTGTAAAACATGGCCCACAGAGAACGCAATGATTTTGCTTTCTTCCGCTTACTTTGCGCCCGGCTTTCCAAGCAAAGCAAACATATTTTTTTTATATGCGTCTACACCCGGTTGATCAAACGGATTGACCCCAAGCACATAACCGCTAATGCTACATGCTTTTTCAAAGAAATAAACAAGTTGACCAAAATAGTAAGGTGTTGCTTCCGGAATGTTAATCTTCAAATTCGGTACGCCGCCCTCCGTATGGGCAAGCATTGTACCCTCACACGCTTTTTCGTTTACCTCATGCATTGTTTTATCCACAAGGTAATTCAGCCCATCAAGATCATCGCTTGATTCCGGAATCGCAAGCTGCGTATGCGGTGTCTCTATCCAGAGGGTTGTTGCAAACATATCACGTCGTCCATCCTGCACGTACTGTCCGAGCGAGTGTAGATCGGTAGTAAAATTCATGCTGACCGGAAATAACCCCTTCCCATCTTTTCCTTCACTTTCCCCGAATAATTGCTTCCACCATTCCGCAACATACTGCAAAGAAGGCTCATAGTTTACGAGCAGCTCAATGCTTTTTCCTTTGCTGTAAAAAATATTACGAATGGCCGCGTACTGGTATGCAGCGTTGACGTTCATATCTAGCTGGCTGTACAGCTTAACTGCGTCAGCGGCTCCTCTCAGCATGTCGTCAGTGTCAATTCCGGCTACCGCGATTGGCAATAGACCTACCGATGTTAACACGGAATAACGCCCGCCAATCTCATCCGGTACGACGAATGTTTCGTATCCTTCTTGCTCCGCCAGTTGTTTCAGCGCACCCTTTGCTTTATCCGTCGTCGCAATAATCCGTTGTCTTGCTCCTTCTTTACCATAGCGCTTCTCTAGTAAGTTGCGGAACAAACGAAACGCAATGGCCGGTTCCAGCGTCGTACCGGACTTCGAAATCACGTTTACGTATACTTCCTTGTCCTGTACCATCTGCAAAAGCTGAGCCGTATACGCCGCACTCATATGGTTGCCGACAAAATAAATTTTCGGTCCTTTCCGCTGTTCTTTTGGCAACTGGTTATAGAAAGCTGGGCGTAACATTTCCAAAGCGGCCCTCGCCCCCAGATAGGAACCACCGATACCGATAACAATCAGCATATCTGCCTTCTCGCGAATATTTGCACTCGCTTGTTTTAGGCGCTTATATTCTTCTCGATCGTAGGAGTGCGGCCAATCTACCCAGCCTGTATATTCATGGCCTACCCCCGTTTTCCCATGAAGCATGTCATGCGCCCGGCGCACGTCCGGTTCCATATATTCCAGTTCATGCCGTGTGAAAAACTCCCGCGCTTTACTGTAGTCAAACGTAATTTGTTTATTCACCAAATAGCCTCCTTCTGTCTGTCAAATCCAAGCGTCGTCTCTGTTCCCGGAATGTCGTTGTCAATGGTACCCGGAATTCCGATTGTCGGTAACCCTTTTTCGGAAAGTTTTTGTGCACCTCGAAAAGAACCATCTCCCCCGATAACAACAAGCCCTTCAATGCCTTTTGCACGAAGCTGTTCAATTCCTTGCTGCTGTCCTTCATCCGTTTTGAATGCTTCACAACGGCTGCTGTACAGAATGGTTCCTCCGCTATTTTTCGCATCACGCTCACCCTTACTTTTCATATATTGAAGTAGCTAAAAAATCCATCTTCATAGCAGCATGTGCCCGTATTCAGCTTTTCTTTTTCCTGTCTCCCACAATTATAACGAGACTTACTTTATCCCTCTTATATGTTTTTCACCCCACGTTCATGGATAAATTTCCTATAAATGATAATACATGTTTACTATAAAGTTTATACGTAAAATCTGTCAATTACGTCAATTACATTAAAAAGTAATTGCAAAAAAAGAAAGCCTGTACTATATTATTTTTCATAAAGCGCCCGAGTTCGCTTTTGAAAACGGATTCAAAAACTTCACACTAAAAATCATTTACACGATCCATGACGTGTTACTGTGTTCGACCAGGCATGAGTAATGGAAAGCATGTAGAATATATCACTGTTTTTTTATAGAACAGTATCTGTATATTCTACCTACTTTCTATTGCTCATGCCCTTTTTTGCGTGGTGGCATCCGTGTAAAGGAAAAGGAGGAACATAAGCATGTTTAAGAAGGCTTTTGGCGTATTGCAACAAGTTGGTAAATCACTCATGCTTCCTGTTGCCATTTTGCCTGCTGCCGGTATTTTGCTAGGTCTCGGTAACGCACTGCAAAATCCGTCATTATTGGAAAGGCTTACATTCTTAGCATCACCAGCCTTCCAGATGGTTTTCAAGGTGATGGAGCAAGCTGGAGATGTTATCTTCGGCAATTTGGCCCTGCTTTTTGCCGTTGGTGTTGCCGTTGGCCTGGCAGGCGGTGAAGGCGTAGCCGGAATCGCTGCCATTATCGGTTTTCTAGTCATGAACAAGACAATGGGGGTTCTCCTAAATGTAACGCCTGAAACAATAACACAAAGCAAAGGGTATGCCATGGTGATGGGTATTCCTACCTTACAAACTGGCGTATTCGGTGGAATTATCATCGGTCTGTTGGCTGCCTTTATGTATAAAAAATACTCCAACATTGAACTCCCCCAATTTTTAGGATTCTTTGCCGGAAAACGCTTTGTACCAATTGTGACAGCTGCTTCCACTCTTGTGCTGGGCATTATCATGATTTTTGTATGGCCGCCGATTCAAAATGCACTGAACACATTCTCGCACAGCATGATCGATTCGAATCGAACACTCGCAGCCTTTGTTTTCGGTCTAATTGAGCGTTCTTTAATTCCATTCGGACTCCATCATATTTTCTATGCACCGTTCTGGTTCGAATTCGGTGAATATGTGGACAAAGCGGGCCAGGTCGTTCATGGGGATCAAAAAATCTTCTTCGCTCAATTGAAAGACGGTGTAGAACTTACAGCCGGTACATTCATGACAGGAAAATTCCCCTTCATGATGTTCGGACTTCCGGCCGCCGCACTGGCAATGTACCATGAAGCGCGTCCTGAGAAACGCGCACTCGTTGGTGGTATTTTAAGTTCTGCGGCACTAACGTCATTTCTAACAGGGATTACAGAGCCAATCGAGTTTACATTCTTATTTGTTGCCCCTGTTTTGTTTGCGATACATGCAGTGTTTGCCGGTCTTTCATTCATGGTTATGCATCTCCTGAATGTAAAAATCGGGCTAACATTCTCCGGAGGTGTCATTGACTATATCCTGCTTGGGATTATCCAAAATCGCACTGACTGGTGGTTAGTCATTCCGGTAGGTCTTGTATTCTCTGTCATTTACTACTTCGGGTTCCGTATTGCCATTCGCAAATGGAATTTAAAAACACCCGGACGTGAAGGAGAAGAAACAACCAATCAAGAGAACGCATCCGCAAATCGTTTTGCGACTGGCGTATTGGCAGGACTTGGTGGAAAAGAAAACATCAAGCATTTAGATGCATGCATTACACGCTTACGCGTATCTGTGAATGACATTAAAAAAGTGGACAAGGAAAAACTAAAGCAACTTGGTGCGGCTGGCGTACTCGAAGTTGGCAATAACATTCAAGCCATCTTCGGTCCAAAGTCCGACCAGTTGAAAGAACAAATTAAGGATATAATGGCAGGTAAAATCCCAACAGAACCTGTTTATGTAGAAGAAGTAGCGCCACTTCCTGTAGATGCGTCACTATCGGGCGAAAACACAGAAGCTGCATTTATTATGCCAATCGATGGGAAAGTGGTAGACCTGAAAGATGTACCTGATCAAGTCTTCTCACAAAAAATGATGGGCGATGGTTTCGCGATTGAGCCGGATAACGGAGAAGTCGTATCACCGATAGACGGAACGGTTACTACGCTATTCCCGACGAAGCATGCGGTCGGCCTTCTGGCTGACAATGGTCGCGAAGTTCTGATTCACTTCGGAATCGACACGGTCAAATTGCAAGGAGAAGGCTTTGAAGCGCTTGTGGAACAGGGTGCGAAAGTCAAAGCCGGACAACCTTTGCTTCGTGTAAACTTAAATGAAATCAAAGGCAAAGTACCGTCAACGATTACACCGATTATTTTCACAAACCTTTCCGGTGAAAAAGTTATCGTGACACCTGGCTCGCACGTAAAACGCGGCGAGAAAAATGCCGTTAAACTTACAAAATAATCTTACTGTATAAAAACTTGGCTGGCACCTACAAATAGTGCCAGCCTTCATTATTTTTATAAAGATAAGAAAAGCGCATGGAAACATGCCATGCGCTTCGCTTTTTATGCACAATCAGCTGAAATATCGGCAGAAAACTTTCACCGCATCTCCATCTACAATTACTTTTCCGTATTCTTGTAAGACGTGCTTAGTTAGGGTGGAAGCTTCGCCGTACTCCGATAGCAAAGCTATGAAATCATTGTATTCATCTCGAGGTAGATCGATTTCTTCGAACACAAGGTAATAGCGCCCGTTGTACGCGTACGCGCTGCCGCCGTCAATCAATTTGGCGTTAACGCGATGCGCAAGCGCAATCAAATGCTCGAAGTCCTGAAATACATACACAATATCTTCACTTTCTTCCAATGTGACCTGCATTTCATATATGTCATCGTAGTCCATATCATCCATGTCATCATGTACCTCGGTCTTGCCGCGCGTTACAATAACAACCATACCCTGGGCCGGCAGGGAGAATACTTCGACTGCCACGGGTCCATTAACCGTAAACCCCACTTCGTCTTGAGCCTGATTCATCATATCATTGAAAAGTTCGTGCACTTTTGGAATGTCACGCCACATATCATCCTTTTCAATTCCTCGTTCCATCAGGTCATCGAATGTTAAAAAGATTCTTATTTTATCCTGATTCAGACGTTCAACGCGCATTATGACCCCTCCCTCCGCAAATTCGGTGGTAGTATTACAATACGTTGCATGATCCTCTTTTGTTCAAAAATATTATGCGACTTTTTTAATGATAACATGGAGTGAAAGCAAGGTACAAGGTGGGAGAAGAAAAAATATGAGACAGAGACATAAACGCAAGGCTAGAATTTCATAATTCTAGCCGCGAAATCCCCCACACCATTGCGATAGCAATAAGCGCTCCGATGATAAACGAAACAAGCATGCCCGCGCCGTACGAATTCGGTTCGTCTTCACAATACTCTTTCCTTTCATCGCGGTTCATTGCCTACCCACCTTCCTATATGTATGCATAAAAATGTATTTCTTTTTAGTATGATCATCTCCCCTCTTTTCTATATTCTTTTATCAAAAATTGAACACTCCCACCACTGTTGATTGTACGTCCGTACCATTCCACTTTGTATTCCAGCATCCGGCGAAATTCCGACCATGATACATCGGCCAAGGCATCATTCCACAAAGCGAGGAAATGGTTGAACACGAATCGGGAACATCCGATAATACGATAAAAAACACCCGACATCAGTCGAGTGTTTCGACTTCTTGCAACTTTGCCTGAATGGTGCGGGAAAGCTGCCTGAGCTCTACCACATCACCCCGCGCCCGCATCCGGCGGAACTGGTTTTGAAACTCTGTCGCTTCCACCACAAACCCGCGCTGATACAAACTTTGAATCCCCTGCAAAATGCGAGAGACGATATTTGATTTGTATTCGAACATTTGCTGAGCATCTCGGATTTCGTCACGGATTTCCGACATCTCCGTATCAAGTAAATACGCCGCTTCGGCTGTTGTTCGCAACCTTTCTTTGATATCTTCGGGAATATTACCTTCGTACTTATAGTTTAACGAATGCTCTATGGTTGCCCAGAAATTCATCGCCAGCGTTCGTATTTGGATTTCGGCCAATATTTCTTTTTCACCCTGTGATGTATGCACAGGATACTTAATGATAATATGATAGCTGCGATAGCCGCTCGGCTTCTGGTTTTTTATATAGTCTTTTTCGTAGACGATGGTCATATCTTTGCCGTTACGTTGGCGAACAAGCTCTACCACACGATCAATATCCTGTACAAATTGGCACATGATCCGGATACCTGTAATATCCTCTACTTCTTCCAGACGGTCCATCGGAATTCCAAGCTTTTGCGCCTTTTCTAGAATGCTTGAGATTTTTTTGATACGACCTGTTACGAATTCAATCGGTGAATATTCATTTTTCTTTTTTAATTCTTTGCGAATACCTCTAAATTTTACTTTCAATTCCTCAACTGCCTGTTCGTAAGGAATGAGGAACTCTTCCCAGCTTCTGTCATCCACCAGATTGTCTTCCCCCTTCAACTGCCGCTATCCTTCTGTATTTTACCATACTCTTCTCAAAATGAAATCGTGAATTTGCCTGTATTTTTCTATACCCTACTATACAAGAGGAAAAACCAAAATATTACATATAAACAAGATAAGAGATAAGAAAAAACACCAAACTTCTCCGCAACATCGGCTTGGATAGCAAATGTTCTATAATGCGTCCCCTTATTTTTCATCTCTTGTATAATAATAGAAATGACGACAAAATTATACCGGCGAACAGGCCAAAAAAAGGAGGAGCTGCGCGTCATGACAATGGAACACATAAAAAAGCAGGCATTTTCATTGGAAAGTTACCGCTTAGAATGCGGGGAAAGTATTCCGGTAACGATCGGATTTGAAACATACGGTAAATTAAACGCTGAAAAAAGCAACGCGGTTCTTGTCTGTCATTTTTTCAGTGCGACAAGCCATGCGGCTGGAAAATACAGTCCGGAAGATACAGAACCAGGTTGGTGGGATGGACTCATTGGCCCTGATAAAGCGATCGATACGAATGAATACTTTGTTATATGTTCTGACACATTATGTAATATCCAGTTAAAAAATCCGCATGTCATTACAACCGGGCCAAGTACAGTTAACCCAAAAACAGGAGAAAAATATGGCCTTTCGTTTCCAAGCTTTACTTACCGGGATATGGCAGGCATTCAGCGCGAACTAATCCGTTCGCTTGGCATTGAACGGCTGGTGGCGGTGCTTGGTCCATCCGCTGGTGGAATGCAGGCGCTCAATTGGGCGGTTCATTATCCGGAAATGATGGATGCCTGCATCGCGGTCATCAGCGGTGCGCAGACACCTGTGCTTACATCGCTCGCTTATTTGCAGTCAGCAATCGACGCGATTACGCTTGATCCAAAGTGGAAAAACGGGCAGTATGCAACGGGAGAAGAGCCGGAGGATGGGCTGCGCTTGGGACTCCAGTTAATGCACCTGGCTGCTTTCCACTATGAATGGTATGATGAAACTTTTCCACGCCACGCGAAACATGATGTTATTTCTACTTATGACAAAGCCCCTCCTTTTACAGAAAAGTTTAAAAAAGCGGTATCTGAACGTATGGCTTTATATGATGCCAATCATTATATTTACACCGCACGTGCCGCAATGATGCATGATATTGCCCGTGGGTTCGCTTCCCTTGAAGAGGCGCTGGGGCGAATTCAGGCGCGCGTATTAATGATTCCGTGCACATCGGATTTGTTATTCCCGCCGCAGTATAGCCGTCATGTGGTAGAAATCATGAATCGGCAAGGAGGGTGTGCGTCGTACTATGAAATCGACAGTCCGCACGGTCATATGGCGGGAGTACTGGATACGCATTTATTCGCCGAACCGCTCGCAGCATTTTTAGAAGGAAAAGAAGGCGGGATAATAGGATAAAATAAAAAAACGAAATATAAAGTGAGTACCTTATGTCCCGTTTTAGATTGCAAACAAACTCCCTCGTTGCCATTGGCAGTGGAGGGAGTTTATTTGTAATCTAAAGTCCGAGCCAGAATCAGCATCCAAATTTTGTATACATCCAGAAACTGTTCTCATTCCTGCAGGCTCTTATGAATCCAGATCGCCGCCTGGGCACCGTCGCCAATCGCCACTGAGAGCATTTGGGAATGAGCCGCCACATCACCAGCTGCCCATACATGCTTGATATTTGTTACTTTCGTTCTGCCGTCCACCGGAATATGTCCGTTTTCCAACCGTTCTACGCCAAGCATAGTGGCGATATCAGACTCAGCTTTATGACCAAAAGCGATAAATCCTTTTTCTACTTCAATCATCCGATCGTCCGCCAGTCGGACGCCCGATAGTTTGTCCTCCGTCTTGCTTCGCACCTCAAGAATAGGTCCGTTCACCATTCGCACGCCCGCTTCTGTGCATTTTTCTTTCCAGCGCTCCGAAACGGGGCTTTTCTCCGGTTCATGATTAATATACGTCACATCATCTGTCCAGTAACGCAGCACGCAAGCCATGGCTGCGCCAGTATTCCCCGCGCCTAGCACAGCTGTGCGCAAGCCGCGGATTTCGTAACCGTCGCAATCCGGACAAACGTAAACAGCCAAACCGAGCGCTTCCTTTAAACCTTCGATATCTTCCGGAATCCGGTCTGTAAGCCCCGTGCTAATAAGCAGCCGCTTCGCCGATACAGTTTTTTCATTATTGCCGATGACAAGTTCAAACTTTTTGCCTCTCCTATGTGCACTGCTTACCCTTCCTTCAATGAACTCAACGCCTATCTCCCGCGCCTGCGCCCGTCCGGCCTCCCGCAATTCCCTGCCACTTACACCATTGGGAAACCCGAGAATGTTGCCGTATCGCCTTGCCAAAGTTGAGCGTCCACCTTTCGCGTCGATAACCACTACCCGGTGCATATAGCGCCCAAGTTGAATGGCTGCCTGCAACCCGGCAATCCCTCCGCCAATGATCGCGCAATCATACATACATCCATCTCTCCTTCTCGCATTCACAACATCTTCCCATTTCGAGCGATTTTTAGAAGGTTTATGAAGGCAAAGATTCTAATATCCTTAAGTTATACTGGTAGCCTTGTTCGATAAGGAACATCTGTCTTCTATGCGCATAATATTCTTCTTTCGAATTCGCGGAAACGAGCGAATAAAAATGCACAATCCGGCCATCCTTTTTCGGACGCAAAATCCGCCCCAAGCGCTGCGCTTCCTCCTGACGCGAGCCAAAAGTGCCGGAAATTTGCACCGCTACGCTCGCATCCGGCAAATCGACGGCAAAATTGGCGACGCGCGACACAACAAGTGTAGGGATATCGCCACACCTAAACCTTCGGTACAGCTTCTCCCGTTCTTCCTGCGGTGTCTTTCCAGTAATAAGCGGAGCCTGAATTTCACGCGCGACCATTTCCAGTTGTGAAACATAATGACCGATGACTAAAATCTGTTCTCCCTGATGCTGCTTAAGCACCTCTTTAACGACCGGTACTTTACTCGGATTTTCCGCCGCGATCCGGAATTTCTGCCGCTCACCAGAATCCGTATACTTTGCGCGCAGCGAAGCGGAAAGGGGCACCCGAATTTCCATGCATACTGCGCTCGCAATAAATCCCCGTTCCTCCAATTGACGCCAAGGCAATTCGTACTTTTTCGGTCCGATCAAACTAAATACATCATCCGCCCGCCCGTCTTCGCGCACCAGCGTGGCAGTTAATCCCAAGCGGCGCTTAGCCTGAATGTCAGCCGTCATTCGGAAAACAGGAGCGGGCAGCAAATGGACTTCATCATATATAATCAATCCCCAGTCGCGTTTATGAAACAGCGACAAGTGCGGAAAATCGTCCGAGCCCGGCTCCCGATGTGTAATCATCTGGTATGTGCTAATCGTAACCGGGCGCACCTGTTTTTCCTGGCTCGTGTATGTTCCGACCTGTTCTTCTGCAAGCGTGGTACGAGCTAAAATTTCGTTCTTCCATTGCCTAACCGAAGTAGTACTACTTGTCAGCACAAGCGTCGCCATGCCAAAGCGCACCATTGTATCGATACCGACCAACGTTTTGCCGGCACCGCATGGAAGCACAACCACACCATTCCCGCCGGAGGCGCTTCCCCCGGCATAAAACGCGTCCACCGCCGCTCTCTGATAGTCCCGCAATTGAAAACCTCTCTTCTCGCATAAGGCCATTGTAACCCGCTCTCCGTCGGTGTAGCCTGCCATATCCTGCACCGGAAATCCAAGCTTTAACAGCGTTTGCTTAATCATTCCGCGCTGTGCGATCGGGACTATAACCTCACATTCGTTTACCTGTCGCCCGACAAGAGTAGCGATGGATACATAGCTCATAATCTCTTCCATAATCCGCGGCTCGGCGGCCGCAAGCACAAGCTCGCCGCCCCTCACGAACAATTGCAATTGCCCAAAACGCCCCATCGTCCGCGTAATTTCTTCCCGGATAGAAGGTGGAACCGGAAATTTCGCGTACTTGTTCAGCACGCTGAGTACTGTCTCCGCCCTTAAACCAAGCGCGGCCGCATTCCAGAGTGAAAGCGACGTCAAGCGATACGTGTGAATATAATCAGGGCTTTTGACCAGTTCAGCAAACGGAGTAAGCGCATCCCGCACTTCGCTGTACATCGGATGACGCACTTCGAGAAGCAGTGTACGATCCGCCTGTACGATCAACGGATTGCGTATATGCGGCATATTGTCCCTCCTTATATAAAAGTTCCCTCTTCGCTGTAGTGTATCCAAAAATGAGAAAAACTCGCTGGCATTGTCCACTCAATGAAAAAACAGGCGCCTAAAAGCGTCTGTTTTTTAACGGGGAGGCAGCGGCACTTTAATCACTGAACCCGCATATACGTTGTTCGTATTGCGGATACCATTGTACCGTGCCAAATAAAACTGGTATTTTCCTGTTCCGTAATACATGACGGAAATTTTGTACAACGTATCGCCCGGCTGTACCCTATGCCTCAGGAGCCGTCTTTTTTTGTAGGGCGGCGCACTCTTTGAAGCATGGACTGTTTCCACTTTTGCCTTTGCTTGCACAGGCTTGGCTTTCGGCGGCGTTTGGCTTGGATTGACGGGAGTCGCCTTCGCTGAAGAAGGGGATTTAGGCGCCTGGTTCGCGTTCGGCGGCGCAGCCGGCAGCGGTTTCGACGATTGCATACCGGAAAGCTTCTCTGAAAATTGAGAGGCCTGCTGAGATGGTTCCAGCTTGGATACCGCTGTTCCGGATACAGATGTCAATTCCTTCTTTGCAGGCGTTTGACTTCCTACCTCCGGGCGCGGTTGCGCGACGGACGGCACACTCCTTGTCGCATACCACCAGAAACAAAGCACTGCTACAAGCAACAAAAGAACAGTTCCCCCGATATAGTAAGGAGTAAGATTCAACGGGGGCTTCTTGTGAATCGTACTGCGCGGCGGCAGCGTTCCTGTCGGCACTTTTTCCAGCTGTGCCCCTTGCTGTTGTGCCACTATTTTCCGCAGCGAATCCGCCTGATCAGTAGAGGTTTGTCTTTCCCTATTCATCGACATCTTCATTCTCCCCGTTTGTATTCTTGTCTTCCGTATTCGACCCTTCGGTTCTAATTCCTTCCTTTCGCTCAAGAAACCATCCTTTTCTCACAAAGCATCCTAAAACAAAATCTACTAAAAAATGAGCCCATACCACCGTCCAAACGGTTCCCGTCTTCTCAAATAGTACGCCGAACAGTACGCTGATGACAAATACCACTGTCATCATTACCCATTTTTTCATATAGCGTACGTGAACGAGTGTAAATAAAACGCTCGTCCACCAAACTCCTAATCCAGGCTGAATAACGGCACGAAACAAGAACTCTTCCGTTATCGCTACCACTGCGCATACGATGGCAATATGCCCAACAGACAAATCACGGAACAACAGTTCGTTAAGCCCGCCGTCATCAAACATATCACGCGGCAAAAACAAAATAAGAATAACCTCTATGACGATCACCAAAACCGCAGCCAATGTGCCGTATATGAATACATCCGCTGCGTCCTGCAAAGCAAAAGGACGCGTCCAGTCCACCCCGGTGCGAATATAGAAAAAATACAGCCCGGCAAGACCGAGCGCAAATAAAATCGCCTGGGATATGTACACATTTAAAGCCAATGTCCGGCTATCTAAATTTGTATATCTTGAATCCATATCTTTCGTCACTTCCATTCGCATGAGAAACCGGAAGCAAACTATCTAACTCTTGTCTCCAGTCCCATGCTTCTTCTAACATATTGTCTCTCTCTTCCCCGTCTTGATAAAGGGTCATATCGATTCCGCAGCGGTCGCAGCAACTGCCCGAAGCCGCGCGATGCTCCTGTGCAAAATAGCGTCCAATCGTAAGCCGTCGACATTCTGAACTGGACACCCAACGTCGCATTTCTGCTAGCTTTTCGTATCTCTCCGCACGCCGCTGGAAAACGATCTGTGCCAGGGACTGAAAGCTTTTCGGTTGCGAATCTGCGCCTTCCCATTCCCAGCCATTCGTTGTTCGGCGCAACCTTCTGAACAATCCAAGACGTTCCATATGATACAGCAAAATGGAAAGCTGTTGCGCTTCCAGCCCCCATGCCGCAAGCGCCTCTTGTTCAGACACCCCCTTCATCCGCCTATCAGCAGAGAACAAAGCATCGTAGAAATTTCGAATCTGTACCTCGTTCGGATATTCCTCGGCAATCAACTGGCCGGGTAAAATATGGTCATCCGGTGTAAAAAGAAGACAGGCATAGCTTAATTGTCCGTCCCTTCCGGCGCGCCCGACCTCTTGCAAATATGACTCTATGTCAGGAGGCATATGATAATGCAGTACAAACCGGATATCGGGCTTGTCAATGCCCATCCCGAACGCGTTCGTCGCAAATATTACATTCAGTTCATTTCCAAGGAATTGTTGCTGGATCAACAACCTTTCTTCTGCTCCCATACCGCCATGATAAACAGCACAGCGCTCAATCCCCTGCTCCTGCGCCAGCTTGTGCGCGCGTTCTGTCGCGCTTCGGGAGCGGAAATAGACAAGTCCAGGTCCTTTAAGCGTCCTCAACTTGTCCAACATCGCTGCTTCCTTCTCCCGTTCATCGCCCAAAAATGCAACATCATAGCAAATATTCTCCCGATTAATCGATGTAAGCACGATATGTTCATGTGGAATCGAAAGCGCACGGCAAATATCCTGCTGCACGGCCCTTGTAGCGGTTGCCGTCAGCGCTAGCACCGGCGGTGCGCCCAACCTGCAGATACATGAATGCAAACGCTGGTAATCCGTGCGGAAATCGTGTCCCCACTGTGAAATACAATGGGCCTCATCGACTACAAACAGCGATACAGGCACGCGTTCCAGTTGCTCCATGAAATCGTTTTGCTGCAATTTTTCTGGAGAAACATACAGGATTTTCACTTTTCCCTCGATAACTTGCGCCAGCTTCCAGCGTTGTTCTCGCGCAGAAAGTGCGCTGTTAATATATTCAGCGTGCCGAATCCCCCGGCAACGCAAATTCCGCACCTGATCCGCCATCAGTGAAATTAACGGCGAAACAACGACCGTCATTCCGGGAAGCACCAGCGCAGGAAGCTGGTAACACAATGATTTCCCGCCTCCGGTCGCTAAAATGCCAAGCGCGTTCGCGCCCGCAAACGGATAACGCATAACTTCCAACTGGCCCGGCCTGAATTCTTCATACCCAAAATAACGCTTCAAGGCCGTGCGCAATGCTTCGTCTACCGCCGCATTCACGATGTTTCACCTTCCTCCTTGGGAAGCGCGTACCAAAGCAAGACGAATTTCAAGATAATTGTAAGAATCGCCCGCTTCACGCTTAATCGTCCCAACTTTTTTTGTACCCTTTTCGCGTACAATCGCATGAATGCGTTCCACTTTCTCTGGAGAAACAAATGGGTGGATATCAAAAGCGGGATCGGCAATGGCAATTTCAACAATGTGATCTTCGATCGTACCGGGCTTCAAACCACGCTGACGAACAATTTCTTCCAGCGAGAACCCCGCTGCAAGCAACGCTTTCGTCCAGCGGGCTGTTTGCGTAAGCGCGGCATCGTCGGAACGGCTTCCAGCTACCTTTGCAAGCATCGGATAGGCTCCGGAACTAAGGCGGCGCAACTGTTCGGCAGCCAAGCGAAGCACGTGCATCTCAACCGCTCCTTCCGCCGTATCAAGCATACTGGCCAGCTGACGATACGTTAGTCCCGCTCTTGCCTTTCCGCTCAAACGACGCAAAAGAAGCATCCTCTCTTCTTCTGCCAATCCTTCCATCCAGCGTACCATTTCTTCTTTCATACGGCGTGCCGCCTCAAGTTTGTCCGGGTACGTTTTTATTACACGCTTGACTTCGTACTGAAGTTCCCGCTGTTCCACCACCGGATAAAACAGTGTCTCTCCCGCAATCCAATATGAAAACGTCTGAATCAAAAGAGAGAGTTTTTTCCAGAAGCGTGCGGCACGCACTTTTTCATGAACAGACGAAACGGACCTGCAACAGGCTTCATATCTGAAGCGTGCCTCCCTTTTCATTAGTGCGGCTTCGCCGGCCGGTAAACAGAAGACGCCCGCTTTCTTTCCCGGCCGCACTCCGAGCCAGCCGCGCGCGATCAAATCGTCCAGCATTCTCCTCACTTCTTCCACAGAAAACGCGTGTAATGCTCCATACAACATGGATACGCCGAACAAAGCAGCGTCTGCAATCACCTGGTTATTTTTCCGCCCTTTCAGTAAATGTACGATTGCCTGCGGCGTTCTTTCGCCCTGGAACTTTGACGCTGCAAGGAGAAAAAGCCCTTCCATAAATTGAATGTTCATTGTTATAATTTCATCCCCCGATTTCGGGTAAGTAATTACTGTAATCTAATTATAGTCCATCATTCTGCCATGTGGAGCAGAAAAGATGTTTTTGGTGCCCTTTCACGATTTTTTTTCAACCATCTTGATATTCACGAATACAATGTTTACAATGAGGTATGAGAAATGGACAACGTCTTTTCTCAGAATTTCTGGAGGTGAGAAGAGAATGACAACTTGGGTTGATAAAGACACTTGTATCGCTTGTGGAGCTTGTGGCGCAACCGCTCCTGATGTATTCGATTACGATGATGAAGGCTTGGCTTTCAACAAATTGGATGACAACTCCAATACAGCTGAAATCCCGGACATTCTGCAAGACGACGTTCGCGATGCAGCTGAAGGTTGCCCGACTGATTCAATCAAAGTTGAAGAGTAAAATGCTTTTTGCATCGAACAAGCTCTCATAACGTAAATCCGAGCCTGACCAATTTCCCGGTTAGGCTCTCACGGTTTCATGGACAGCATATTATCACCATCTTAATTAATATCCCTTCTCAACTCTTCAATCCCTCGCTTCATCCCGCTATTTTCTTGAACGAGCAAACTTTCTCTCCTTTTCCTCCAGCCAGTTTTGCAACAGATATGTAAAATGGAGATGTTAAAAAGATTATTGACAAGTGCAATAATTGTCTATATCCTAAGTATGTCATAAAGATTCATATGCATTCTCGTTAGGCGAGGCTCCAGTTCAAACATAGGCCACTGCCCGGAAACGTCGAGAGACGCCAATGGGTAGAACAGGTATTGCCGGATTAAGGCTCTACTTAAGGTGGCTGAGTCATGTGACTCTACGTTGTTCTGTGCCGAAGCTCAACCAGGAGAATACTGGAAGCATACGAAGCTTTTTCGCATGCATCTATTTGTTGTGGGCACAAAAGCCTCTCCTGGCGTCATCTTGCGCGGGAGAGGCTTCTTTTGTTCTTTCAATGATATCAATATATTAAAGGGCAAAGGAGGGGATTTTCTTGATTAAAACGTATTTTTACAACCACTCCAAGCAGGAAATGATTCATGATGTCGATTTGGATAAAATCAACGAATTCCTGCATTCCAACGAAGACTTGCTCTGGATTGATCTGTTTAATACAAGCAACCAGGAATTGCAATATATCGCCAATTTGTTTAACTTTCACCCGCTGGCAATTGAGGACTGCCTTCAACACAGTCCGCGCGCAAAAGTGGATAATTACGAAGATTACTATTTTTTCGTATTCCATGCGCTGCGCTACCATGAGGAAAGCGACACAGAGATTACAACCCTTGAGCTAAACGTATTTATGGGGCCGAACTACATCGTAACCATCCATAAACGACCCATGCCTTCCATCGGTCGAATTGCGGCCGCCTGTTTAAAAAGCAAAGAGTACATGAACCGTGGAGCAGATTACTTGCTGTATTCCATCATTGACGGCATTACGGACGAATACTTCCCGATTCTTGACCGGCTAAGCATCCGTATTGATGAAATCGAAGACGAGATGTACGAATACGATATGGAACTTGTCACCGAAGAGTTCCTCGCGCTTAAGCGTACACTCATTTTGATCCGCCGCGTCATTCTACCGCAAAAACGAGTATTCGCTACAATAAACGGTCATTGGCAATTTCCGATTCAAGAAGAGAATATTCCATTCTATATTGACTTAAAAGACCACCTGGAACGGATCGCCGACTCGACCGAAACGTTCAAAGACTTAGTAAACAGCGCGCTTGATACGTATTATTCTATCGTAAGCGCTAAGACGACGGAAAACTTAAACATCCTGACCATGATTTCTACCATTATGCTGCCGCTTACCTTCATAACAGGATTTTTCGGTATGAACGTACCGCTCCCGTTTCAAGATTCGCCCTATACCACACTGGTTATTTTCGTACTTCTGTCCATGCTTTCTTGGTGGATGTGGTGGTTTTTGCGCAAAAAATTTATGTCATAAAAAGCTCATGGTCATAAACTGAAAATGGGCTTCTTCACAGGGCATACCCTCTGGGTGAGGCATACCGTTTTTCGCCCGAGAGTTTTTCCTGACAGACAAAAAATACTGATATATCAAGGATGTTGTAAAACGCATAATGACTGAATGGTAAAGGTTAAACACAATAGAGTAAAAACTAAATGTTGCACGCAGTCAAAACTATTGAGTATAATAAAATTAATAAAATGGTTCAGCCGGGAGGCGTACTTCATGAAAAAAACACGCAAAACCGGACGCATCGAAAAAGTAGTGAAGCTTTTGTATTTGGTAGGTATTCTATCACAAGAAGAACAGGAACAAATGATAAAACGCCGCCACTAACAGGGCAATGACAAGCGGAGCAACATGCTTCATCACAGAGAGGATTGTCCAATCTCCTCTCTCAAGGGATTGGACATTTTTTTCGATGGTTCTTTTTGTAATTTATTTGTAATAACGAACCATCGAAAAATCGGCAGACCTGCTCTCTCCGAAGAGCAGGTCTCTTTTTTATCCTGTTATGATGAGCGCCGTCAGCCCCCCGGCTATAGACGCCAGCGCGTTCACCGCATCGTTCGTGCACCAGGCGTATCCTTTCACTGCAATCGTATCCCGTCCGCAATGAAGCTTGCGTTCCGTTTCTTTGCCACATATCTGACAGCGGTACATCCGCTGCCAAGCCGCGCCGACCGCGCTGTCAATCAGACTGCCGATCATACCTCCTACAGCTCCCGCCACTACATAATGGACATTCACCCCTTCTTGCGCAAGCAAGGAAAACAGACAGGCACAGCCTCCAATAAACGTCCCGCCTGCAAACGAAGCGGCAAGTCCCGCCCCGCTCACCCCACCGGACGTTCCCGGGTCTACCTTGCGCCATGTAAAAATATGGCGCGGCTTTCCTTTCGCCAGCACACCAATTTCCGTTGCCCACGTATCCGCCGTTACCGCCGCGATCGAACCGATATAAAACGCATACCACCCTTCTTCCATCGCCGCAATAAATGCACCAAGGATAGCCACAAGTCCTGCTCCACCATTTGCAAACACTTGCATAAAATCCCTTGTGCCAGTTTTGGCAAATAAACTCTCCACCTCCTGCTTCGCTTCCTTCTTTCGATGCGATAACAAACTGGAAGAGATGAAAAATGCAAGCAACACACCATACCATTTGATATCGCTCAATGCGTATATCAGTGTTCCTATAATTACTACAGCCACAGCTCCGCTCGCCGACAGCGAACGTTTCCGGTATGCTACTATGGCAATCAACAGGCTTCCCACAAATCCAATAAAAAGTTTCATTCCTACTTCTCTCTCCTTACAACACGCTTTTCTTGTAACATAGAACTTGTTATAATGAAGCAGAATCCCTTGTTGGACTAACCTAGCTAACCCAGAACAAAAAGGAGGAATTTTCATGGCATTCGAAAACAAAGTCGTTGATGTGTTCGTCGAAATTCCAGCTGGCAGCCAGAACAAATATGAGTACGATAAAGAAGCAGGCGTATTCCGCTTGGATCGTGTACTATACTCCCCAATGCACTATCCTACCGAGTATGGATATCTAGAAAATACGCTGGCGCTTGATGGAGACCCGCTGGATGCGCTTGTGTTAACCACATTCCCGACATTCCCAGGTTGTGTCATCTCCACCCGCATCATCGGCGTGCTTGTTATGTCCGATGACAAAGGCCAAGATGAAAAACTGTTAGGCGTACCTGTTGACGATCCACGCTGGGATGGCGTAAAATCGCTTGACGACGTTCCAGGTCATGTATTGAAAGAAATCGCACACTTCTTCGAGCGCTATAAAGACCTAGAAAACAAAGAAACGAAAATCGAAGGCTGGGAAGGTCCAGAGAAAGCGGCTCAGCTTATTGACGAATGCCTTGCCCGCTACACGGAAAACAAATAAACGATATGTACATACGAAAACTCCCGCTAAGCGGGAGTTTATTCTTTTTCCGTGTCTCCATATCTTTCCTTGAGTCGGCGAATGCCTTCCTTGCAGACTCCGTAAGACAACCATGAGCAACCGAGGCACAAGAAGTCAAGATCATCCGGCTTCACCATTTGCGCGGTACGCTGTACCAGCCATTTTTTACTGTATGTTCTTTCCGGCTCAATATGTAGATGGCGGATAACTTTGGCATCCATCCGTCTGACATGAAGGTCGGAATCTTCCCCCGCTTCACACTTCGTTTGTCCTTTATGGGGACAAGCACCACATACTTCATCAAATCCGATAGTTACTTCCAGCCGGATGTCACATTCCGGGTCGCGAATACATTCTACCATTTCGCGCATCGTCTTGATAAAAGAAGGGCTATACCCCATGCCTTGAAACCCGTGCACACACAACAAATGATGGCCGCGCAATTTGCGAATCTCCATTGTGCTTTCTCCTTTTTTTGATGAATAAGAAAAGCTTGCGAGTTATCTTTAACTTTATCATGCAGGCACCATTTTCGCACGTCTGAAACAAATAATATCATAAAACTTGCTTTCTACATTTTTAAACTCTTGAGATATAAAACAGCTTTACATCCTAGCGACAACTTGGTAGAATAAAAATAAAGATTCGGGCTAAAACCGAACATTAATAATTTTTTAATAAAGAATGTTAAGTTTTTAATCCAAAAACACTTGACTCCATCCTTTTTTCGTGATAAATTGTTTTCAGACAACAAACAATATCGTAAAACAACAATGACGGAGAGGAACTGCAGACGTGATTCTTCAGAGAGCCGGTGGTCGCTGCGAACCGGTGAATCCCCTGCCGTTTGAGCGCTCCTGAGTTGTCAGGCTGAACCGAAAGAAGTAGGTCTGAACGGATGCTCCGTTACAAGCTGCGGTTCTCGTGTATAGAACCGGTCGAGGCTGCTGTTGCGAGACAGTAGCGAATGAGGGTGGTACCGCGAAACAAAGCCTTTCGTCCCTCACTACAGGAATGTAGTGAGCACGAAAGGTTTTTTTAGTACAAAAATATATCTAGGGGGAAAAGGCGTCAAGCGCCGCGGAGGTGTAAATTACATGTTTAAAGTATTAGTAAGCGACCCATTAAGTGAATTTGGCATTCAAAAATTGCTGGAGGCGGAAGACGTTCAGGTTGACCGCAAGACAGGACTCTCCGAAGCGGAACTGATCGATATTATCGGAGAATATGACGCGCTGCTTGTGCGCAGTCAAACAAAAGTAACGGCCGCTGTTATTGAAGCAGGTAAAAAACTAAAAGCAATCGGCCGTGCAGGGGTTGGAGTGGATAACATCGACCTGACAGCTGCAACAAATGCGGGAATCGTTGTCATCAATGCGCCGGACGGAAATACGATTTCTACGGCAGAACATACTTTTGCAATGATTATGGCTTTGGCTCGCCGTATTCCACCAGCATACAAAAAACTGGTAGAAGGCGAATGGGATCGCAAGTCGTTCACGGGCGTAGAATTGAACAAAAAAGTGCTGGGCATCATCGGTCTGGGACGAATTGGCGCTGAAGTAGCAAAACGTGCTAAAGCGTTTAATATGAGCGTGATCGCATACGATCCGTTCCTGACTCAAGAACGTGCCGACAAATTGGGCGTTAAATTCGGCACGCTCGATGATGTGATTACGCAAGCCGATTTCATTACAGTCCACACTCCATTGACAAAAGATACAAAATATCTCATTAATACGAAACAATTTGAAAAAATGAAGGACGGCGTACGCATCATTAACTGTGCCCGCGGCGGAATTATCAGCGAAAAAGCGCTGTATGAAGCGATTGTAAGTGGCAAGGTTGCCGGCGCCGCCATCGACGTATTCGAACAAGAACCGCCCGTGGACAATCCGCTGTTGAAATTGCCACAAGTCATTGTGACGCCGCACCTTGGGGCGTCTACCGTCGAAGCGCAGGAGAACGTTGCCATCGACGTATCTGAAGAAATTCTGCATATTCTACATGACGAGCCATTTAAAAACGCGGTGAACCTACCGTCTATTCCGGCCAATGTCATGGAAAAAGTAAAGCCGTACTTTGAACTGAACGAAAAACTCGGTTCCTTTATCGCACAGATTGCGGTCGGCGGCTTGAAAGAAGTAATCATTACTTATTCCGGCGAGCTGAATGATATTGATACGGCGGCTCTGACGCGCACGACGCTGAAAGGCATTCTGTCCTATCATCTCGGCTCGGCCGCAAACTATGTAAACGCACCGATTCTTGCGAAAAACCGTGACATTCATGTAACTGAGCAAAAATCAACATACAGCAGTGGATTCAGCAACCTGATTACAGTTACGCTGAAAACGAGCCAGGAAGAACGAACCGTGTCCGGTACACTGCTGAATGGCTACGGTCCGCGCATCGTTAAAATTGACGGCTATTCCATCGACCTCGTTCCGCAAGGACACCTGCTGCTTGTCCATCACAATGACCGTCCGGGTGCCATTGGCCGCGTAGGTACCATCCTTGGCGACAACGATGTGAACATCGCAACCATGCAGGTAGGACGTCGCGATGTAGGCGGCCAAGCCATCATGCTTCTAACTGTCGACAAGGAAGTAAGTCCGAACGTACTGGACACGCTAGGTGAACTAAATGAGATTACAAGCGTAACGCAACTCGAACTATAAGCCGTTTCAAGACAGGCTGGTTTCTCTCGGCCTGTCTTGAAAGTTATAAGATGTGCCCGCAGTGATACAAAGGCGGCTGTCCCGCTTCCTTGTGGAAGCAGGACAGCCGCTTTCTTACTTTACAACAACATATGCTTTCTTATCCACCAAAAAAAGCGGGCACTCCGCCCCGTGCGCCCGCCTTTCACTTCACCATAATTATAAAATCGTTAAAATGTGCGTCATATCATCCAGAATATAATCAGCTTTCAATTCTTCAAATTTGGCGCGAGCTTCCTGTCCCGTCAGGCCGGTCAGCGTGGCGGCAAACTTACAGCCGATGCTGCGGGCAGCCATATAGTCAGCGACCGAATCGCCCACAACTAAAATTTCTTCCCCGTTTTCAATCGGCAGCGCAAGGTTGAAGCATTCCTCATCATGCGCATCCATGCCAAGCATGCCCTTAATGTAGCAATACGGTTGTGGCTTGGCGAGCGGCGCGCGCTCCGGATAACGCTTCTCTGCCTCCAGTACATCACTTGCGGTCACCACACGGTTTTCATCAAAATATTGAAGCAATCCCATCGTTTTGAGCGGTTCCACCGTTTCGATGCGCGGACGACCGGTGCCGATGCCGAGCACATAGCCGCGGTTTTTCAATTCGGCTAGCACTTTCGCCATTTTCTTTGGTTCTACAATCGGAATCTCGTCATCAAGAAATCCGCGTTTGCCTTCTTGATACGCTGGACGACCGATCGATTGGGCTACCAAGCGGTCACCGAGATACCATTCCTGGAACGTCTCTTGACAAAGATCCCACAATTCACTATTGCGCGAGAAAATGTCCGTCTCAATCCCTGTTTTCTCACGAACCAAATCGTTCAAATAAAGAAGCAGCGCCTGTTTTTCTGCCGTGCTTTTTTCGAAGTCTGCAACGAAGGACGCGTAGTCCACTTTAAATTCTACGCCTTTCGCCATCTCTTGCACTTTGGCGATCGCTTCACGATGAATTTGCGATGTTAAGATCGTCTCCACTTCTGCGGACTTCGTCTTATGCAACTCCGCCAGCAAACGCACCAACTCGTAGGAGAACACAAGATAGACCATATCCCAGTTGGCGTTAATACCTCTTGTTTTTATGAAATTTAACACTTTATCATCATCAAACACTTCCTTGCGCACGCGGCGGATCGTACCCTCCTCCGGCGCCGGCTCAAACGTGTCACCGGAAAGCCCCAAATATTTCGGGCTATACAGCATCTCCCATACCGTCAGCGCGGAAGCGTCGAAGTAGCGCTCCTCGCTTAGTAAAACACCGTCAACATCAAATAAAATGGTACGAAACATTTCTTCTTCTCCAGCTCCTCTAACATTGTAATCGACCCAACACGAACATTTTAACATATTTTAAGCAAAATAATCGCCTTTTTCCGCAAATTTTCCGGTGATAAAGTAAAGTATGATAAAATGAAAAAAAAGGAGGCTGAGCTTATGGAATTTCAATCCTTACATAACAAAGTTGTACTCATTACCGGCGCAAGCAAGGGCATTGGCCAGGCTATGTGCCTGCTGTTCGCGGAAAAAGGCGCCACCGTATATGCCATTGCGCGCAGCGAAGAGTTACTGCACAAACTGGCGGAAAAAGCTAAGACGAAAGGTGGCAACATCATCGCTTCACCGTGCGACGTAACCGACAGCGAAGCGGTGCAACGGCTTATTAGCCAAATTGTCCGTGAAAAAGAACGGATCGATGTATTGATCAATAACGCCGGACTTGGCCATTTCGGCCCGATTCACGAATTGACAGAAACGCAGTGGGATGAAATGATGAATGTGAACCTGAAAGGCGTGTTCCTCTGTACCAAGTATGTAGTGCCCCACCTGCTTAAGCAGCAAAGCGGCCACATTATCAATATTTCCAGCGTGGCCGGCACGGTTACGTTCCCGGGCGGCGGCGGTTACTGCACGTCCAAATTCGGTCTGATGGCGTTCACGGACGTTTTAACGCAAGAGCTAAAGCCGCACAATATTAAAGTATCTGTCATCTGTCCGGGTTCGGTGCAAACATACTTCGGGCAGAGCGACCCCAAATCCTATGCGCTCAAACCGGAAGAAGTAGCATATATCGCGTACCAGATGGCAGCCGCACCGGAAGGCGTTATTATGAACCAGGTGATTATGCGTCCGGTTGTGCCGAAAGAATACCAAAAATAAGGGAATACAACAAAAAAGGCTGAGGGAAAAACATGAAGAAAAAAGGAGTTTTTCTGCTTGCACTTATGCTTGCCGCCGGCTTGAGCATAACTGCCTGCTCACAGCAGCAAAGCAACGACCAGCAAAACGCCGCCCCTGCGCAGAAGGCAGACAAACGAGCATTCCAACAGTGGGACAAGCCGCCAGCAATGCAAATTGACCCGAACAAAACATACATCGCACATGTGGACACGAACAAAGGCTCATTCTCTATTGAACTATTCGCCAAAGATGCGCCAAAAACAGTGAACAACTTCGTATTTCTGGCGCGCGAAAAATTTTATGATGGCATTATCTTTCATAGGATCGTCAAAGATTTTGTTATCCAGGTTGGCGATCCGCAAGCAAAAGGGAATGTCCAAAATCTAAAAAATAATCCTCAAATCGGGGCCGGGGGTCCAGGCTATCAGTTCGAAGATGAATTATCTTCCAAGCATAAATATGAAAAAGGGATTGTGGCGATGGCAAATTCCAGACCGAATACGAATGGAAGCCAATTCTTCATCGGGAGCGGTGCTGGAGTAGAAACATTAAATACGCAACCTTATTACACGATTTTCGGAAAAGTGATTGCAGGTATAGATGTTGTGGAAGCGATCGCTAATACACCTGTTGAGCAAGGCATACACAAGGAACCTACACCTAGCTTTCCGAAAGAAAATGTATTTATCAAGACCATTACGATTGAAGAAAAATAACTTCTCGCTATTGTAACAGCACATGACAATACATGCGCCTCTTCTTGCCGCGCGCTTCTGGCTACTCCCTCTTGGCAGCCAGTCAACAAAACGCACGGAAAAAGAGGCGCATTTTTTTAATTTGCTTACACCTTTTTCTTCTTCACAATCGCTACAGTACAGCGGGAAACGCAAATGAGTTTATCCTCTTCGTCAGTAATCTTAATATCCCATACCATCGTTGTCCGTCCCTTATGGAGCGGCGTAGCTACTGCCGTAACGAGCCCGTCCCGCTTCGGGCGCACGTGGTTGGCATTAATCTCAAGTCCGACCGCCATTTCATTCTCTTGGTCGATTGCACTCCATGTGCCCATGCTGGCCACCGTTTCCGCAAGGACAACTGAAGCGCCTCCGTGCAACAGTCCAAACGGCTGATGCACCGTTTTGTTCACCGGCATCGTTGCCACCACACGTTCTGGTGTCATTTCTTTTATCTCAATTCCCAGCACTTCTACAAGCGTACCCTGTATATCCATGCCTTCCATACCCTCCCTCATTTTTTCACGTTTGCGCGCTCCATCATTCCGAGGCACCAACATCTCCTTTAGCAACGCAGCCTATCCTACTTTTTTCTCCGAAGGGAGCCATACGACAAAGCGTGTCCCTTCCCCTATCTTACTTTCTACGCGAATATTTCCATGATGAAGTTCAACCAGTTCTTTGACAATCGCAAGACCAAGCCCTGTCCCCGCTTCTCTGCGGGAACGTACCCGATCCACCTTGAAAAAACGCTCCCATATAAAATCAAGATCATGTTGAGAAATGCCGATGCCCGTATCTTCCACCGTCACTTCAATGCCGTCGGCCTTTTCCCGTGCCGCAAGCTTGATATGTCCCTGCTCCGTAAATTTTAAAGCGTTGCCGATTAAATTCGTAAAAATCTGCTCAACACGGTACGGATCAGCAATGATCGTCGGCAGCGGATCAACCACTTCCAGTCGTAAATCGAGGTTGCGTTTGGCCGCTTCTTCTTTAAAAGCAAATACGAGCCGATTCAAAAACGAATTCATATCAATCGGCCGCTTCACAAGGTTGACCTCCTGTTTTTCCAGGCGTACAAGTTCCAGCAAATCATTGACCAATCGGCTCATGTGCATCGTTTCTTTATACATGACATCATAATACTTCTGCCGTGACGTTTCGTCGGTGACAAGACCATCCTGCAACGCTTCCAGAAAGCCTTGCATCGCGGTCAGCGGTGTCCTCAATTCGTGTGAAACATTCGCCAAGAAATCCTGACGTGTCTGTTCGAAGTCTACTCTCTCCACTTCCACTTGTTCCAGCGTACTGGCCATCCGATTGATCGTCCGCGCCAAATCACCGATTTCATCCTCGGTCGTTACCGCTACCCGCTGTTTGTAGTTCCCGCGTTCAATCTCCAGCGCTACTTCGTCAATCCGCTTCAACGGGCGGGAAATTGTCCAGGAAAGATAAGAAACCATCGCCGTCGATAGCAAAATACCGAAAAGCGTTGCCCATACAATCATTTCCCGCATGTTGCCGACTGTCTCATCAATGCCTTCTACCGGCGCATGCAGCACAATGCCCCCAAACACTTCATTCTTCTGTCCCCATGGCACGACGACGGACAGCATCGGCTTGCTGAGCCCTTCAAATTTCAAATCCTGAACCACGTCCTTACCCTGCATGACCTGCTCAACAATCGAACGGGCTACCGATTTACCAATAAACACCTCATCCTGCGTCGAAGTGGAAATAATTCGCCCGTGGCGGTCAAACACCCAAATACGCGTATCGAATGTCTGATCTAAAAAAGCGAGCATCGCCGTCGTCTGATCGGACGGCATCGGATCGTTTTGAATGGCAAGGTTTACCTTTTTCGCTTTGCGCAGCAATTCTTCTTTTGTTCCATCATATATGTAATTTTTGGCCAGCACTGACATGGAAAGGCCAAGAGCGCCCAGCCCTAGCAACATCGTAATCATGTAGCTGAACAAGAGTTTGCGAAAAATACTTTTATTAATTCCGAACCATTCTCTCACTATGCTGAGCACGAAGCTTCCACCTCAAATTTGTAACCGACCCCCCATACCGTATGAATGCACTCATACGGCAACTTCGCCAAATGCTGGCGAATTTTTTTAACGTGTACGTCCACAGTCCGGATATCTCCAAAAAAGTCATAGCCCCAGATTCGCTCAAGCAACTGTTCCCGAGTAAACACGCTTCCCGGTGAACGTGCCAGAAACACCAGCAAATCAAACTCTTTCGGACGAAAAGCTACTTTTTCGCCCGATACGGTCACCTGGCGCCCCTGCAAGTCAATGTGAAGATCCTGAAACTGAAGCACGTTTGCTGACTCCGCTTCTTTCTCCTCATTTGTCCGTGGCTGCATCCGGCGAAAAATTGCTTTAATCCGTGCTACAAGTTCACGCGGGCTAAACGGCTTGGTTACATAATCATCCGCTCCCAATTCCAGTCCAAGCACCCGGTCGAATTCTTCTCCTTTAGCAGAAAGCATAATAATCGGCGTGTCCATAGTCTTGCGAATTTCACGGCACGCCTGATACCCATCCATCTTCGGCATCATTACGTCCAGGATAATAGCGTCCGGTTTCTCGCGCTCCGCAAGCGCAACCGCCTCGCTTCCATCATGCGCTTCTATCAAATCAATTTGCTGCTGTGAGAAGTAGAGGCGAATAATCTCCAGCACATTCGTATCATCATCAGCAACAAGTACTTTTGTTCCGTTCATTATCTCTTCCCCTCCATTCCGCATGCAAAAAATCAGGCGGAATCCGGCTCCGCAATCGTTGCTATTTTATTAGTATACCATATTTTTCGCTTTCTGTTTGTAAGTTCGCAGCGTTTGTTTATAAAATTCGCATGCAACATGTACCGAGTGTCCAGGATAAAGGAAGCGATTTCTAAAATTAAAATAACCGGTACATTTGTACCGGTTATTTTAGGAAGAAGAAGCGTGAAGCTTATATTTTATTTTTTATGGAAACTTTAAAGTAATGATTATAAACTTTCGTATTATAAATAGACGGCATTTATTTGCTGTGGTATTGTACAGGCGTTTTGCTCGTTTATTGGTCTTTTGATGTCATTTCCCACGATTGATCGTTAATGAAGCAGCATACCGTCCGTTGATGCTCCGTTTCTCACCTCCCAACGCTTTTTACTTTACAAGAAAAATGTAACAAGCTCGTGAAGCAGATAAGAACTTTTTTTGATAAAAATATGATCAATTTATGTTCTTATCATCTAACCCATATACAAAACCCAGGTTGGCACAGCTTTTGAGAAAAGGTAAGATAGAAGAAAAAACGTTTACAAATGGGAGGAAAATGGATGGAAGCTTCGCTTGAAATTGTAGTACGTTCAACCGAAATCGATGTGAATGGCCACGTTAACAATGCCAAATATCTTGAGTATCTGGAATGGGGACGGGAAGAATGGTATGAACAAGCCGAACTGCCCTATGATACGTTTCTTGAGATGGGAATCCAGACCGTAACGGTTAATATTAATATTAACTACCGCAAAGAGTGCCTGCAAAACGATCGCCTAACGATTACGACCAAGCCGGAACGGCTCGGCCGAACCAGTTATGTCCTGAAACAGGAAATACATAACCAGCGCGGCGAGCTCGTCGCGGATGCATTGGTCACAAGCGTAACCATGGACAGCAAGACCCGCAAAAGCCGTCCGGTTCCAACAAAACTGGCCCGCCTGTTCGACCGCTCCGCTTCCTGAGTGCGCATAAGAAAAACTTGCGGGCTGATGCTCGCAAGTCCTTTTTCCAGATGAAGAAAGGTAAAATCTACATACTTCATATGCAGCTGTTAATCCAAAACAGCCGACCTAACAAGATCGGCTATTCAGCCATTGTCCCCGTTTTTCGTATGCATTTTTTTCGTTTGGACGTTTTTTTTCTTTGTAAACATCGGGTGGCCACGGTGCTCTTCCGGGGAAATGAGTTGTCCCTGAAATAGTACACGCTCCGGGATCTCGATACGAAGCTGTCTGGCTAGCTTACCGGCCATGAACTTCTCCTTCGGCGCAAGCAACGATATCGCCATACCGCACTTTCCGGCACGACCGGTACGCCCAACACGGTGAATGTAACCGTCCGTATCCAACGGCAGATCAAAATTAACCACATGTGTGACGCCTTCGACATCAAGCCCGCGCGCCAGCAAATCAGTGGTGACCAGATATTGGATGCGACCGCCCCGGATACCATTCATCGCCTGCTCACGTTCCTGCTTGTTTGCTTCACTATGAATACCGGCGACATTTACTCCTTTTTTGGAAAGCCAGCTGACAATCTCCCCAACTTGATGCTGCTTCTTTACGAAAATAAGAGCACGATCAGGTTTTAGTGCATGCAGCAGGCGACGCAACATATCAAACTTTTCCCGCTCCGAAGTCACAATAAAATAATGCTCAATCGTTTCCGGTAAGCGGGACTTTCCTTTCATCTTAATCACCTGTGGTTCTTCTTCTGACCATTTCTTTCCCCATTCTTCCACCAAAGAAGAAATCGTCGCAGAGAAAACAAACAGTTGACGATCCCGCGGCGTGCGCTTTATTACCGCCTCCACTTCCGGCATGATGTTCGCTTCCAGCATCTGATCTGCCTCATCAATCACGACCATTTTCACTTCGTGAACCTTGAGCTTCTTTTTCTCGATTAAGTCATACATACGCCCTGGAGAGCCGACAATCACATGCGGCTTCTGCTTCAATTTCTCTATCTGCCGCTTACTATCCACCCCGCCCATAATAATCTGAAAGCGAATGTCCGTACCGGCACACAACTCGTCCAAAACATCGCGAATTTGTACTGTTAGCTCGCGCGTTGGAACAAGAATGAGCGCCTGAACAGCTACGGACGTGCTATCAATTCGCTGCAAAATCGGCAGCAAATACGCAAGCGTCTTCCCCGTTCCAGTCTGTGATTCACCGACCACGCTTTGCCCAGCAAGCAACAGCGGTATGGTGCGCTGCTGGATCGGTGTCGGCGTCTTAATGTTCATTCTTTCAAGTCCCTGGATTAAGAAAGGGGCCAGTGAGCTTTCAGCAAATGTCTTCATCTGTTTCTTCCTTCCTCAGGCTGAATCGGAAGCTGGATAGAGAATGTCGTCCCTTCTCCCAGCTTGCTGCGCACGGTAATCGTGCCATGGTGGCCTTCTACGATATTTTTTACGATGGAAAGCCCAAGTCCTGTACCGGCACGACCACGCGTTCGGGCCTTGTCGGCTTTGTAAAAGCGCTCAAACACAAACGGCAAATCATCGGCCGGGATTCCGCTTCCAGTATCCGCTACCTCAATGATGTACATCTCATCCTGCATAAACGTTCTTAACGTTACTCTACCTCCCTGGCCGGTATGCCGTATCGCATTGTCAATCAGATTCGTCAACACTTGCTCCAAGCGATCGGCGTCAAAATAAAACATACTGTCCGGCGCCTGCCAATCCATCTGTAAACAAATCCCCTGCTCTTTCGCCACACCATTAAATTTACGAATCACTTTGTCTTCAAGCTGAAGCAAGTTACCCGGCCGGATATCAAGCTGAGTATAACCGGCCTCCATGCGGGCTATGTCGAGCAATTCGTTGACCAGACGAGACATGCGCAACGACTCATCATAAATAATTTGCGCAAGTTCCTTCTTTTCTTCCGCCGTCTGGGCGATATCGTCAATAATCGCTTCGCTGTATCCTTGCAGCATCATAAGCGGTGTGCGCAATTCATGCGACACATTGGCGACGAAATCCTGGCGCAGCTTATCCAGCCTCCGCTCTTGTGTCATATCGCGCAACACCGCAACAGCGCCACGAATTTGATCATCGTCGTACAACGGCGCCATCACAACGGCGTATATGCGACCTTGCACAACGACATCCGTTACGACTTCTTCCGCGTTGCGCACGGCTTGTTCCAGAATGGAGCGCATGGAATCCGGGAGAAATTTGATGCCCTTTTCTACATCATTATCTTCCTCCATTCCCTGTTCGTACTCCCATGCTTTCAAAAGCGCCTCTGCCGGAGGATTCGTAACAATAATCCGTCCGTGGTGATCGAACGTCATCACAGCATCCACCATGCTTTTAAGCACACTGGACAACTGCTCTTTTTCTCTGGATAGGGCTACGATTAAATCGTTCAAACGTGAGGCCATATGATTAAACGTACTGGCCAAATCTCCGATTTCATCGTTGGTACGAATGGAGATTTGTGCTGAAAAATCCCCTTGTGCATATAAATCGGCCGCCTTTTTCATTGAATGCAATGGCTGGGTAATACGCGTAGACAAGAAAAAAGCGAAAAAGGTAGTCAAAATAATGCCTATGACTGCGGCATAGAAAATGAGCCATGTCGTCTTATTGGTCGTTTCACGCAGTTCATCCATCGTCTGGTATAAAATCAATTCATTGTTCAAATCGGGCGAATGCAAAGGCACCGCTACAGCCACGAATTCCTCATAACGCGGAACCCTGCCTTTATCCGGCACCACTTGAAAAAAGTCACGCGTCACAGCGATCCGGTCATTGCGTGCCTGTCTCAGCACTGGATGCTTCAAAAACTCTTCCGCTTTCACTTCCGGGATCGTTTTATCGCGCCGATCTACATCCTGATTGATGTATTTGCCAAGCGAACCGGTAATCACCATACGGGTATCATATACATCCACCAGCTCTCGCGCAATGCTGAGCGTTTTTTCCCTATCCTTATAAACCAGAATAACGTGCGCGATATTTTGCGCCAGTTGTTTTAAATCTTCCGTGCGCTGTTTTTCATAAAAACCGTCTAAAAATGACATCAACGTAAGACTGAGCACGGTCAACACAACCGCGACAAGCCCAATAATCGTAAACCAGAGTTTGACAACAACACGGTTCAACACTTATTTTGGCACCTCAAGCTTATAACCGATTCCCCATACGGTTGCGATCATATTGGCAGCCGTGGGAGATACCTTGTTCAACTTTTCACGCAAGCGCTTGATATGAGTGTCAACAGTGCGCAAATCTCCGAAAAACTCATAGTGCCACACATCCTTAAGCAAATCTTCCCGGGAGAATACGCGGTCGGGGTGGCGCGCCAAATAATACAGCAATTCGTATTCTTTCGGCGTCAGGCTAACCTCCTCTCCCGCCACTGTCACCCGGTGTGCATCGTGATCTATAGACAATTCAGGGAATACGATAACATTGTGTGAACTGTTCTGTGTCGTTAAAAACGCGGTCGCCGAAGAACGTCGCAACAGCGCTTTCACCCGGTAGACAACTTCACGCGGGCTAAACGGTTTGACAACATAATCGTCCGTGCCCGATTCAAAACCTTGCACCCGGTTTGCTTCCTCTCCCTTAGCGGTGAGCATAATGACCGGCGTTGCTTTTTTTTCTCTGAGTCGTGTACATACCTCGATGCCGTCAATTCCCGGAAGCATCAAGTCAAGCAAAATAATATCATAGTCGTTGGCAAGCGCCATTTCCAAGGCTTTTTCCCCGTCCTCCGCTTCCTCGATAATGAAGTTTTCTCTCTCTAGATACATGCGCAGCAGACGTCGGATGCGTTCTTCATCATCTACTACGAGCACTTTTGCTTGATGTTCCATTTACTCTCACCTCGGTTGGCATTTTCATGCAAAGCTTTCTTTTCTGCTTATTTTACCATTTTTAGCAGTGAATTGTGACCATAACCTTACAAATTCATGGCGATAATCGTACAAATTATATCGTTCCCAAAATAAGAAAAACTCACAGGCTATGCATGCTCATCCGTTTTTGTTTCATACTTCAACTTCATGGACACACTATAGGAGAGGAAGGGGGGGATTTTATGAAAAAGCCGGAACAAAAATTTGGCTATGACGCAGAAGGCGAAAAAATTGTGCAGCAGAATGTTATGAACGCCTATCAAAGCGGCGTCATCGAAGACGGTTGGGATTATTCAGAAATGGGCGATAACCCGTGGCACCATACCGAAAATGCAGCACAGGAAGAGATGTTCGAAGATAAGAGCCCGGATGACTTTGAAGAATAAAAATCCGCCTTACCCGGACAATGTCTGGGCAAGGCGAATTTTTTCTTATTTTTCCTATGCATAAGTATGAAGACCGGAAATGACAAGATTGACAAAAACAAGATTGAACATCACGATAATAAATCCGATTACGACCATCCACGCCGATTTTTTGCCGTGCCAGCCTCGAGACAAGCGGAGATGCAAATACGCGCTGTAGAATAGCCACGTAATTAGCGCCCATACTTCTTTCGGGTCCCATCCCCAGAAGCGACCCCACGCCTCATGCGCCCAAATCATCGCAAAAATGAGCGCGCCAAGCGTAAAAATAGGAAAACCAATCGCCACAGCCCGATAGCTGATTTCGTCTGCAAGATCCGGATCCAAATGGCGCACCAGGCGTCCAGCCAATGATGAAACGCGGCGACGCAAGGCAAGACGCGTAACCACGTATAACAACGTACCACCTACCACGGACCAGATAAACGTGTTAAATTTACGTGCTGCCTGATTTCCTTTCATAAAACCAGGCGCCTCAAACCAAGGTTTCATTTTGTCCACCGTCAACAATTGGCCACCTTTCGGACCAGCGATCGGCGGCATATGATATTTAATTTCCGATTCGACAACCTGGCCTGTTGGCGTCTGAAATGGTGCTTTAAACACAGCCTGATAACCGATGAACTGAAAGTAAAACACGAGCACAATAAAAGCGATCAATGAGAATACTACCCACATTACGAATTCCAGCCATGCGGCAGACGCAGACTTCTCGGAGGCATTCACCGTACGCAGCAAATACATCAGTCCGCCCGCAAAACCGATAGCAAATGCGCCCTCACCCAAAGCCGCGGTTGTTACGTGTATTTGCAGCCAATAGCTTTGCAACGCCGGAATCAAAGGTGTCACTTCGCGTGGAAATACTGCTGCGTATGCGATAATGATGACGCTTATGGGCATTACAAACATACCGATGAGCGGAATGCGATATATAAGATAAATAACAAGAAACGCAAGCGTCATCGCAAAGCCAAGAAACTGCATAAACTCAAACATATTGCTAGTCGGAATGTGTCCGCCTACATACCAACGGACACCGATAAAGACCGCGTGCAAAAGAAAACCGATGACCACTGCCGCGTACCCAAGACGTCCGAACCGGCGCGCGTGCTGTTCCGGCGTGCGGTTGCGAAAGCTACGCCCGGTTACAGCAACAAAGAAAAAAATCGTTGCAACGCAATAAAAAATGAAAGCGATAGTCAACATCGTGTAGCTAAGCCCGATAAGATTACTCACGTTTTTTATCCTCCTTTTCCAATTGCGCGGCCGATATTTGGTATCCGTTCTCCTCAAGCACCTTCACGATTTCTCTCTTTATGCCAAACCAATTCTTGTTTGTATGCGCCGCCACTAGCAGCTTGTCCCCATCAATTTGGAACCAGATGCGGCGGTGCTGCCAGTAAAAACCCATGATCAGTCCGATCATGCAGACACCAGATCCAAAGAAAACGACGGGCAGACTCTTGTCTTTACGCACCATGAGTCCGCTTACATCCACAAGATCAGGCTTTTCAAACTCATACGTTACAACCGGGGGTTTACCGTCCGCCGTCAGCGTGCTGCCGAGGAAAACCCATTGCTTCTCTCCATTCGGTGTTTTAGGCGAAATCGTATTGACGATAAACGCTGGATTGTTCGGTTCCGTCGTTTTTGTAATTGGCTTCTTTCTCTCATCCAGCGCAAAGTCAGGAAAATACTGCAACACTTGCACTTTCACCTGATCGTTTACTTTAATTTCCGTCGGCGGCGACAGCAAGTCCAATTTTATATCGCCCAGATGTTGTCCGGTTGCAGTATCAATCAATCTTAAATTTAATGCCTGAAGCTTGTTTTCTTCTTCCCCTGACTGGATTAGCCGCAATCCTTCATACTCCAAAGGATGGTTCACTTCGATATCGTGCCGCGCAACTTCCGTAAGCTTCGGCTCGGCACCCGGAATTTCAGCGTTCTCGTTTTTATAAAGCACCGCTTTCGTTTTGTACTCTTTGACGACAAGACCATCTAAATCCAATTTTTCTGGAAATTCATTATCTTGATAATACTCTTTAATAAAAGATTCATTTTTTATGTAATAATTCGTCTCTGGTACGGGCACGGTCTGCCCTTCGCGCACCCACACGTATTGATCGAGATAAAAGCCGGGAATAAGACGCATCAAACATCCGATTAAAAAAATAATAAGGCCAACGTGGTTGATGTACGGCCCCCAGCGGCTAAAGCGCCCCTTCTCCCCCAGCAGAGCGTTTTGTTCGCGGCGTACATGGTAGCGTTTTTTCTCCAGCGACCGTCCCAGCACTTCAAGAAGCCCGTCTCCGTCCCTTCCGTTCAGTTCCAGCTCAGCGCTTACTTTTTGAATTTGCAAGAACTTTCTATCTCGCTTAACACGCTGCTTTTTCAGCGCCCGATATAACGGCACCACGCGATCCAGGCTACATACGACAAGCGAAATACCTATGCCGAGCAAAAGCGCAATATACCACCAGGAAGAATACAAATTATGAAGTCCAAGCTTGTAGTAAATAAGCCCAAACCATCCATATGCTTCTGGATAAAACTGCTCCGCCGGTTTCGGCACCGGAATGTAGCGCTCCTGCGGAAAAATCGTACCGATAGCTGAAGCGATTAGCGTAATCACAATCATAATGACCGCATTGCGCACAGAGGAGAAAAAATTCCAGATGCGATCCACGAATGTTCTTTGAAATGTTTGGGAACGTCGAGCTGCCCCTTCATAACGCATATCAAGCTTTCGCCCCTTGCTTTCGCTAACAAGCGGCGCGCCACAGGATTCACAAAGCATCGTGCCCACCGGGTTTGCGTGTCCACATTCGCATTTGACTTTCTCTAACATGGCTTCACCTCAAATTTTCACGGAGCAATCTGCTGCATATTGTTCCGAATTGTCTGATATGACATCGGCCCTCCTACAATATGCTTGTAAAGCGTTCCATCCGCCTTTACAAAAAATGTAGACGGCATCTCTCCAATTTGGTATTTACGCGTAATAGCTCTGGACGGGTCCATCAAAAGCGGTAGCGCATCCAATTGATACTGACGCGCAAAAGATTTTACAGGAACTTCCGACTCCCCAACATTAATTGCAAGAATAACGACATTTTTATCTACAAATTCTTTCGCCGCCCGGTTTAAAGCCGGCATCTCATCACGGCAAGGCTCACACCAAGAACCCCAGAAATTCAACACAACCGCTTTTCCCTTCAAATCGCTCAATCGCACTTTATCCCCGTCGACCTGCTGAGCTACGAAATCGGGAACAGGTTGTCCTACCTTCACAGTCGATTCGTCTTTAAAATAAGCGCTGTAAAATGTCCAGCCAACGGCAAGCACAATGACGGCAAGCACGAGCAGTCTCGTTACCTTTCTCGATTCCATAGGTAACCTCCTCTACACTCTGCAATAACTACTGGTTCCATTGTCAAATCAGGGATCACTATACACAAATTATAACATTCATCCTAGCATTCATCATAACATTTATAACATTTACTCCTTTGCGTTGCGCATTTTTTGAACATTATGTGACACCCGGACAAAAATATGCCTGCGGCTTTTCCTTCATAAATTAACTTACCTTGATTTATGTCAGATGCAAATACGTCTATAATACTGACACACAATTCCATTAAAGACTACAAAAATGATGCATAAATATTTATTTACATATGTATTTATTCGTTGTAGAATTGAATTTATCTTACCTGTATGTTTCACAAAGAAAAAGGAGTGGACATAAGATGATTCCGACAGAAATGCAATGGAACGCTTTGTTGCAGCGTCATGCGACCGTGACCGTAATTGTAAAAGGACAAAAGATTACGGGCGACTTATATAATGTGACCGATGAACAGGTGATTTTAATCGTGCCGAATAAACAAGACTTGTTTGAAGTCATTGCGCGCGCGGATATCGACGAAATCAACTGGTAGCGCACTGCATCTGCCTATGTTAAAGAGACAAAAGCCCATCCACTTCTTCTTTTGTTAGCGGGCGGTATTTTCCTTCTGGCACACCATCCAGCGTCAGAAACCCGAGCCGAACCCGCTTTAACTTCAACACAGGATGCCCCACCGCTTCGCACATCCGGCGCACCTGCCGGTTGCGTCCCTCGTGGATGGTTAACCGGATGGCACTTCTTCTGTTTCTTTCATCGTAGGAAAGCCGCTCCGCCTGCGCGGGCGCTGTCATTCCGTCTTCCAGCATCACACCTTTGCACAGCCGCATAAGCGCTTCTTCTCCTATTCTTCCCTTCACGACTGCTTCATAGACTTTATCCAGTTCATGACGCGGATGCATGATACGGTTGGCGAACGCGCCGTCGTTCGTGAGAAGCAGCAGGCCGGACGTATCGTAATCCAACCTTCCCACCGGATAAATCCGTTCTTTAACATGCTCCATCAAATCCAGCACCGTTTTTCTTCCTTGCGGATCAGTGACCGATGTAATATAGCCGACCGGTTTATTTAACAGAAAATACACATGTTTTTCAAGCACGATTTTTTGTCCATCCACTTCAATTTCATCCCGCTCTGGATCGGCTTTGAAACCGAGCGTCCGAATTACTTCTCCGTTGACCTTCACGCGACCAGCCGCAATAAGTTCCTCGCACTTTCTGCGGGAAGCAACCCCTGCCCGGGCCATAATTTTCTGCAATCGTTCCATGTATGTATCACCCTCCTTTCCCATCATACCCTTCCCGTCGCCCGGATACAACGCGCAAACAAAAAAAGCTGGGCTCATCCTCTTTCTTCTAGCAAAAATTGCTCCAAAAAAGCAATCGCTTCTTGTTCGTCGATTCCATTTGCGGTCAATGTGACTTCTTCCCCTTTGGCAATCACCAACGACATAACCCCCATTATGCTCTTCGCATTTACAAATTTACCATTTTTACCAATGGAAATATCGCTATTAAATAAAGTTACTCTACTTACAAGTTGAGCAGCTGGGCGAGCATGAAGACCTTGTTGAAGATTAACGATTATTTTCTTTTCGATCATAAGTAAAATGAACTCCTTTTCTCATCATTTCACTTTCATTTTCATAATGGACGTTTCTCCCATTTTCGCTTCTTTAGGCCATTCCATTTCGATTTGGTCCATTCGATCTGGATTTATAATGACAATCGGTGTTATCGCACTTTTCGCTTTTTCTTTTACCAAATCTATGGAAAACTCAAGAAGCGGGTCCCCAACTTTTACTTTATCCCCGGCTCTTACATAAGCGACAAACCCTTCTCCCTGCATAAAGACGGTTTCTAAGCCAATATGAATCAATAGTTCCACTCCTTTTTCTGAACGCAAGCCAACAGCATGTTTCGTCGGAAATACCTGAACAACTTCCCCTTTTACAGGGGAGACAACTTTCCCTTCTTTTGGTATAATCGCAACTCCTTCCCCTACCATTTTTTTTGAAAAGGTGGGATCAGGCACTTCTTCTATTCTGACCACTTCACCATGTAAGGGAGCCATAATGACTTCTCTTGTGTCTTTCTCTCCAAACCACCTTTTAAACATGATTTGTCTCCTTTCTATAAAGCAAAACCGCTCCTGCCATTCTTATGTGAACATGCGGTTTTCTACGATGAATGATAACGAATCATCTTTTACCTATTGAAATTCATAAGGCAAACGTTCCAAATGTAACGTTAAAAAACCGATCTCCTTATCCGGTACATCCTTGCCTAACTCTTCAGCAATGATGTCGGCTAATTTTCGCGCTTTTGCAAATCCGTCCGAATACCGCTCACGAATACTCTCAATAAGTGGATTATCTATGGTTTTGCCGGACTTTACACGATCAATCAAGGCTTTTAAATGCGATACAAAACGAATCATAGAAAACGAATCGTCCATCTTATACCCTTCGGCTTTTAGCTGATCTAAGATTTTGGAAACAATCCGTGCAATCCCCAAAGCTACTTTTTTATCAGAAAAAGATCGGGCTGAATGAAAGTGTGTAGCCAAAAATGCGATCTCTTCTTCCGGGAGAGTAACATCAAGCTTCTTATTCAAGTACGCAACCGCTTCTTCCGCGATTTTATATTCTTCGGGATATAGATACTTAATTTCAAAAACGAACGGATTGCTTAAATAAATCCCTCTTTTAATTCGCTCAATGGCAAAGTTAATATGATCAATCAAGGCTGCATGAATTGTATCAGAGAAAGGGCCCGACAATTTTTGAATCGCCAGCGCAATCACCTCTTCTGTTGCTGCAATAATCGGAAAGTTTACCATCTTAATCACTTGCTGATAATGTTCAATCGCTTCTGCCGTATGCAAGAGAAACTCCTGCGAGATAGCGGCCGGATCGATTAAATCCCCGTTTTTTTTTTAAATCCGATACCTTTTCCAAATACTATGGAATTATTTCCGGATAAGAGTTTGGCAAGCACTACATTATGAGATAAAACTTGCACAATCTTTCGTTCCATAATCAATCCCCTCACGCATGTTTATCCCCTGTTTTTCTCTCTTTTCAAAAGTAAGGCGGCAGCGGCCTCATCAAGTACAAAGGTAACGTTAGGATGAAGTTGCAGAATACTGGCGGGCAAACTTGTCCGCACATCCCCATACACAGCTTCTACCACAGCTTGCGCCTTTTCTTCCCCAAATGCCAACAGCAAAATTTGTTTGGATAATAGAATCGACTGCAACCCCATCGTGATGGCATGTTCAGGCACTTCACCTGGACTTTCGAAAAATCTGGCATTTGCCTGAATGGTCACATGGGCAAGCTTAACAATATGCGTTTTCGATTTTAGAGAAACATCCGGCTCATTAAATCCAATATGCCCGTTAATGCCGATTCCTAAGATTTGAATATCAATAGGATTCAATTGAATAATCTGATCATACCGTTGGCATTCCTGTTCAAGATCTTCCGCGTCTCCCCTTGGAATATATGTTCTTGATTGATCGATATTCACATGATCAAATAAATAGCGTTTCATAAAATAACGATAGCTCTGCGGATGATCAGCAGAAATCCCCACATATTCATCCAGATTAATCGTTGTCACGCGGGAGAAATCAAGCCCCCACTGATGCATTCGAATCAACTCGTAATAAAGAGGAATCGGCGTCGAACCTGTGGCCAATCCAAGAACCGGATACGCACGGTTCTTGATAATCTGTTCAATAACAGTTGCACTATAAATAGCGCCTTCTCTGGCTGCCGAAAAAATCCGAATATCCATTCCCTATCCTCCTAATTTACTTTCTAAATACTAAGTTTCCGCGGACAATGGTATGCGTCACCTGTAACCGTTCATCGAATGCGATGATATCTCCATCAAATGAAGGTGCAATCACCCCTTTGCGAAGTTTAAGAAGGCGGGACTGATTTTGGGAAGTGACCCTGGATATTTCCTGTTTTCCCAGTGTTCCTGCATCGAGCAAATTTCTGACTGCCTGATCCATGGTCAATGTACTACCCGCGATCGTTCCGTTGGAAAGAGTCGCCACTCCTTGCCGAACAAAAACCATTTGTCCACCCAATTCATATATCCCGTCCTTCATGCACGCCGCCCGCATCGCATCAGTAATCAAAAGCAGCCGTTCTTCTCCCATAGCTCGCATCATCGCTTTGACTACAAACGGATGGACATGCCGATAATCGACAATCAACTCAACATAAATCTCCTCATCCGATAAACCAAATCCAGCAAGCCCCGGTTCGCGATGGTGAAATCTACTCATTGCATTAAAAAGATGAGTAACACTCTGTGCCCCCCATGCTTTTCCTTGCTGCGCATCAGAAAGGTCAGCGGCACTGTGGCCCATCGATACTACGATTCCCTGTTCAGTGGCAAAGCGAATCAATGCCTCCGCCCCCGGAAGCTCCGGAGCAACTGTTATAATCTTCACTTGATGTCGCGATCGTTCGATCCATTCTGCAAGAAGTTCAATATTCGGCTCTATAATATGTTGCTGTGCATGCGCTCCCGGATAATCGGGATTAATAAACGGGCCTTCCAGATGAAACCCTAACACCTGAGCTCCTTCAGATTGAAAGGTAGGCTCCAATGTTTCCATCACTCGCTGAATACGCTCCGGACTTTCGGTCATAGTCGTTAAATAGAGACCTGTTGTACCATGTGCCGCATGCGTTTTGGCAATCGTTTGGAATGCCTCAGGCGAGGCATCCATCGTATCTGCTCCCCCGCCGCCATGCACATGAATATCGATAAAACCCGGATACAACTCTCCATTTGTCTCAATCAATGTAGCGCCTTCCAAATCTGTCTTCGAAAGTTGCCCGGTTGCTGTAATTATTCCATCCTCAATTAAAATCTGCTGGCGTTCTTGGTTTAGAATTCCGGATACTACTGTCTTCACCACAACAACCTCCCCTATCCATTTCATGCTTAACTTCAAAAGTTTATGGTATAAATTTCATAAAAAATTTTTAGCTTGCGCTTTGATTCAGTAGTGATTTTATCTCTTCTTTAATAAGTTCCGATTCTGTTCCAAATACAATTTGTACATTTCCTTTTCCTAAACGCATAACGCCGGCTGCGCCCAACTTTTTTAACTCCTCGTCTTTCACAAGGGAATCATCACCTACGATTAGCCGCAAACGGGTAATGCACGCATCAATATTCCTGATGTTCTCGACTCCGCCAATCAACGGAAGAATAGACATCGCCCTTTCCTTCATTTCTAAAGCATTGCCCTCTTCTTTGAACGTTGTTCCCGATTCAGTCGGAACCTCATCCCGTCCCGGCGTCTTCAAATCAAACATGCGAATGAAAAACCGGAATACAAAATAATACACGATAAAGCAAGCGGCTCCAAACGGTATCAGCAACCACGGTTTGGTAGCCAAATGCCAGTTAAGAACATAGTCGATGAAACCTGCCGAAAAACCAAACCCCAAATGCATCCCTGACAAATACGTGAAAGCCATAAAAAGACCCGTTAAAATCGCGTGTATGATAAATAATAGCGGCGCTAAAAACATAAACGAAAATTCAATCGGCTCCGTAACCCCTGTCAAAAACGAAGCGAAAGCGGCCGATAGCAATACGGATGAAACGAAAGCTCTTTTTTCCGGTTTGGCTTCCTTGACCATAGCTATGCAAGCGGCCGGAAGCCCAAACATCATGATCGGGAAAAACCCTGTCATAAACATCCCTGCCGTCTTATCGCCCGCAAAATATCTGGATAAATCGCCATGAAAAACATCCCCTGCTACATTGGTAAATTCCCCGATTTGAAACCATGTAATTGAATTCAAAATATGATGCAAGCCAAATGGGATTAGCAAGCGATTTAACAAGCCGTATAAAAACATGCCGATTCCACCTGCCGAAACAATCCACATTCCCAGTGCATGAATACCATTTTGCACCGGCAACCATACATAGCCCATCACCACACCAAAAACAACCATCACCAGCGCAGTAACAATCGGAACAAATCGGCTTCCGCTAAAAAAGCCAAGCGCTTGCGGCAGTCGAATGTCTTTGTATCGTCTATACAAAAAAGCTGTCACAGCACCAGTAATAATCCCCCCTATTACCCCCATATCTAAATGAACAATCTTTTCTCCATTCGGCCCAATAACATCAAAAACATTCAACACATTGGTTAGAACAAAATAACCAAGCGTCGCAGCCAGCCCGGCAACACCGGCTCCATCCGTCAAACCGATGGCAACGCCAATGGCAAACAACATCGGCAGATTTCCAAGTATCGCCCCTCCGCCTGCCGAAAAAATTTTGGCCAGGTGTGCCATGAATGGATTTTGAAATTTCATGGCACCGATTCCCAAAAGAATTGCGGCTGCCGGCAAGACCGCAATCGGCATCATAAGTAAGCGACCGATTTTTTGTAATGCACTTAATACATTCATCATCCTATTTCCTCCCTTTATTTTTAAAATTCAAAAAAAAATAAAAGTGGGCATAAGCTTAAGAAGCAAAAAATTAGCTTCTCAAGCTTATGCCCACTTAAGGTAACATGCTTGATGGAAGATTTAAGCAAAATATAACTTAAGTAAAATATAATGAATAAGGGGGCCTTTTGTCAAGCATGTGATGAATGCGCTTTCTTATACCCGTATATTTTGGAGCGGGGTAGCGCTATCTCTTTACACTACCCCCGCTCCGGAAAAGATATAAAACTTATCCAAACACAAACCAAACGACAAGAAGCGAAGCGATCACGCCAATAAAATCGGACATGAGTCCGACTTTCAGCGCATACTTTGTGTTACGCACCGCCACCGCGCCGAAGTACACCGTAAGCACGTACAATGTCGTATCTGTGCTTCCCTGAATCGTACTCGCCAGGCGACCAATATATGAATCTGGACCATACTGCGCGATCAGATCAGTTGTAATCGCAAGCGATCCCGAACCGGTAATGGGACGCAGAAGCGAGAGCGGCAGAACCTCCGCTGGAAAATGTACAAGATCAAGCACAGGACGGAGCAGCCTAAGCAGCACATCAAGCGCACCCGATTCACGAAAAATCGTAATTGCTACCATCATTCCAACCAGGTGGGGCATAATGCGTATGGCAGTTCCAAAACCGGACTTCGCGCCGAAGATGAACGTGTCATAGACCGGTACCTTTTTATAGAGCGCGTATACAAGTACGTATGAAAGAAGGAACGGAATCGCCCAGACGGACAATTGTGTAACAAGGGCATACATTACCGCTTCCACTCCTTTCTCTGGTACCAGCGATCGATCAGAATAGCACCTGTAGTAGCGATAAACGTGGCAAGAAGGGTCGTTCCGACGATTTCCGCCGGATTGGCCGAATTGTAATTCATGCGGATCGCGATAATCGTAGTGGGAATCAGCGTCATACTAGCGGTATTTAAAGCAAGCAACGTACACATCGCTGGGGTGGCGGTCTTCGGATCAGGATTTAGCTTTTGCAGCTCCTGCATCGCTTTTATCCCCATCGGCGTCGCCGCATTTCCAAGACCAAAGAGATTGGCCGTCATATTTGAAAGAATGTAGCCAAAAGCAGGATGATCTTTCGGTACGGTAGGAAATAACCAGCGGGCGAGCGGCCCAAGCAGGCGAGCCATTTTGTCCAGCAGGCCCGCTTCTTCCGCCACTTTCATCACACCCATCCAGAAAATAAGAATACTGATTAACCCAAACGTAACAGTCACGCCGGTTTTGGCTCCTTCGAACACCGCCTTGTTGACCGCGTCCACATTTCCTGTTACAAACGCGGTCACAATTCCGATAAAAATCATACCCGCCCAAATATAATTTACCATCTACATCCCCTCCAGCATCGTCCTGAAGAACGATTCCAGATTCGATGTAAAGCGGTTCCCGATCGCCTGTGCCACTGTTTCCTGTTCGATCGTAAGCGCTACCCGCCCAATGAGTTTACCATCAAGCCTAATCTCAAGGAACGGCCCTCGAATATTGCGAACCAATTGCTTTTCTATCCGCGATTTCTCCTCTTGCGACAGCGGATAGGAGAATGCTTGCTTGGTATAATAGGCAAGTACGCCATCTTCCCGCTTATCTTCGCCTACCCGTTCGCCCGCGCGTATAACCTCCGTGCGCGGAAACTGGCTGAATCCGTAATCCAACCATTTCATGGAGTCTTCCCAATCCTGCGGCGCATTTAATACTACGACAGCAAGCTGTTGTCCGTTCCGGGTAGCGGAAGAAGATAGGCACCGTTTCGCCAGTTTTGTGTATCCCGTTTTTACCCCGTCTGCTCCTTTATACAGGCGGAGCATTTTATTTTTGTTCACCAGCTTGCGATCCCATTGCTCTTCTTCCCACGGAATGTATTTTACTTGTGTGGAAACGATTTTGCGGAATTCCGGGTTGCGCAGGGCATACGCGGTCAACAACGCCATATCCCGCGCTGTAGAATAGTGATTGTCGCTATCATCAAGTCCATGTGGATTCGTAAAATGGCTGGAGTGCATGCCAATATATTCCGCTTTTTCGTTCATAAGACGAGCAAAGCCTTCGATAGAGCCCCCCACATGTTCGGCAATCGCCACGGCAGCGTCATTACCCGAACGCAGCATCAAGCCGTACAACATATCTTCCATTTTCATTTTTTCGCCACGCTTCAAATAAATGGAGGAGCCCTCTTTGCCGTATGCGCTATTCGGCGTTGTGACAATATCCTGACTATTCCCTTCTTCAAGCGCAACAATAGCTGTCATAATTTTTGTCAGGCTGGCAATACGCATTCGTCTGTCCGCTTGCTTTTCCGCGAGAATGCGTCCGGTGGCGACGTCAATAAGTGCGGCGGTTTCCGCAGACACGGGCGGAAGCGCGGGCCCGGCAGCGATCGTCGGTTGCGGCAGCATCATCAGAAAAGCAATGAGTATAAAAACGAGCTTTTTCACTCCGATCCCCCTTTGCCATTTGCACAGTTTGTCCTGTCCCATCTATGTACATGTATATGGCTCATCCAGGAGATTATGAGCGTTCAAACAAATTTTAGCTTCTTATCACCCGCAACCACTAATAATAAAACCCTAAGCGCTCTGTATCCGCTTAGGGTGTAGGTTCTGCTTTATTTTTCTGATAGAAAAGATACGCTTCTTCTTCTTCGACTTCGGAGCCTTCCGCAGGGAATTCGGGTGGAGGCGGCAGTTCATCCAGACTGCGCAGGCCAAAATATTCAAGAAACTCTTTGGTTGTACCGTACAAAATCGGACGGCCTATTGTATCAGCCCGGCCCACTTCTTTAATTAAATTTTTACTCGTTAGGCGATTAATTGCGCTCTCGCATTTTACCCCCCGGATTTCCTCCAGCTCCAGACGCGTAATCGGCTGCTTGTACGCGATGATCGCCAGCGTCTCAAGCGCCGCTTGCGAAAGCGTTGCGTGTGACGGCGTATGCGCCAGTTTCTCAAAATACTCCGCGAATTCCGGACGCGTCGTAAACTGGTACGCCTGTGCAATCTCGACAATTTGCAAACCGCGATTCTGTTCTTTATAGTCTTTTTTCATTTCATCCATAAGGGCAACTACTTCATGGATTTCCAGATCGAGAATCGAAGCAAGCTGCTTTGCTTCAATTCCTTCGTCCCCGGCTACGAACAGGAGCCCTTCCACAATCGCCTTCAACCGTTCTATGTCAATCATACCGCATCCTCCTGCATCCGCGATACTGTAATATCTTCAAATAATCCGTCCTGCTCGCAAACAACGATTCGCTTCTTCATCATTTCCAAGATCGCAAGAAATGTCGTTACGATCTCGATTTTGGAGTTTCCTTTTTCTAAAAGTTGAGAGAAGTATATTTTTCCGCCAGCTACCGCAAGCAACCGCTCGATTTCCTCTATGCGATCGCGCAACGAAATCTCGTCGCGTTGCACTTTCACCGCACGCTCCTTGCGGCTCACTCGCTTTAGCGCTTTCTGAAGCGCATCTACCAGATCGTAAATCGTCACGTTGGCGATCGGGTTCTCATCTTCCGGAATGAATCGAGATAAATCTTCCGCCGGTCGCGTATACACACGGCTCCGCTCTTTTTCCCGATCACGGAATGTTTCCGCGATTTTTTTGTATTTTTTATACTCCAAAAGGCGCTGCACCAACTCTTCCCGTGGGTCGCCTTCCTCTTCATAAACCTCCGCGCCCCATTCATCAAACACCGGTTCTTCGCGACGCGGCAAAAGCATTTTGCTTTTAATCGCGAGCAGCGTCGCCGCCATAACAAGAAATTCACTCGCGATATCAAGCTGCAACTCCTGCATAATATATAAATGCTCCATATACTGATCGGTAATTTCTACAACCGGAATATCGTAAATATCGACTTCCGCCCGTTCAATTAAATGAAGCAGCAAATCCAGCGGCCCTTCAAACGTATCAAGTTTGATATCGACTCCCACCGATCGTCCACCTTTCTACTGTACAAAGGAAACCAGCATGTTTCGCACCCATTCAAATGGTGTGTACAAAATGATCGAGCCAAGACCAGGAATAAAAATAAGCAGGAGCAGAACAAACATGCCGTACGGCTCCATTCGCTCAAAGAAAGCATCATAGCGACGCGGCATAATATAACGCAAAAATTTCGAACCGTCCAACGGAGCAAACGGGAGCATATTAAACACAAACAAAGCTACATTAATAGTAAAGCTCCAAGCGACCGTGTTTACCGCAAGCGTTTCAGCCCATGTCGGCCACGTATTCATCACACCACTCGTAAGCAAATATACATGTAGCTGCAAAAACAAAAACGCTAAAATCAAGTTGGTCAACGGTCCCGCGACCGCTACATATACCATGCCTAAACGGCGGTTGCCGCGGAAATGAAACATGTTTACCGGCACCGGACGCGCCCAACCAAACGGCCCGAATAGAATCAGCAGCATCCCGAACGGATCAACATGGCTAATTGGATTGAGCGTCAGACGTCCTTCGTTTTTTGCCGTACGATCTCCCAATTTATAAGCAACATACGCGTGCGCCCACTCATGAACAGAAAACGCGATCACAAACGCAATCACTCGATAAAGCAACGAATCCCAGTCAAAATAAAACAATGCCGCTCCCCCTTACCGTATCAAGCTGCAACTCATTCTACCATATGCCTGTCATCTGCACAATTCTGCCGTTTTCCCGTTTTCGTGAAAAAACCCCTGCTTTCCGTTGCGAAAACAGGGGCACATTATTTAGCTATCCGCATTATGCAAAAGCTTTTGTCAGGTTGGCCATCTCAATCGCTGTGGCCGCCGCCTCCCAACCTTTGTTGCCTGCTTTTGTGCCAGCGCGCTCGATCGCCTGCTCAATCGTATCGGTCGTCAGCACACCAAAAATCGCAGGTACGCCAGTGGTCAGTCCGATGGACGCAATGCCTTTCGCTGCTTCGTTGCATACATAATCAAAGTGTGGTGTAGCGCCGCGAATCACCGTGCCAAGCGCAATGACAGCATCATACCTGCTGGATTCTGCCATTTTTTTGACAATGAGCGGAATTTCAAAAGCTCCCGGTACCCAAGCAACTTCCACATCGTCTTCAGCCACACCATGACGCTTCAGCGCATCCAATGCGCCGGTCAAAAGCTTGCTTGTAATAAACTCGTTAAAGCGTCCAACGACAATGCCAATTTTAAGCCCTGTTCCCACAAGATTTCCTTCGTATACTTTTGCCATCATCATTCCTCCATTTTTCTACTATATCTTTATGGTTCAAATGCAAAGCGATTATAAATTCAATAAATGGCCGAGCTTGCTTTTCTTCGTGCGCAAATACCGTTCGTTCGCTTCCACCACCTCCATCTGCAGCGGCACGCGCTCCACTACACACAGGCCATAGCCTTCAATGCCTTTAATTTTGCGGGGATTATTAGTCAGAAGGCGGATTTGTCCCAGCCCCAAATCGGCAAGAATCTGCGCGCCAATGCCGTACTCCCGCAAGTCGGCGGGAAAACCCAGCTTTTCGTTTGCTTCCACCGTGTCAAGCCCTTGCTCCTGCAGTTTATACGCCTTCAGTTTGTTAATAAGGCCAATGCCGCGCCCTTCCTGGCGCATATATAACAGCACGCCGCGCCCTTCTTCTTCGATCTGTCTGAGCGCCGCATGAAGTTGTGGACCGCAATCGCAACGGAACGAACCGAACACATCGCCAGTGAGACATTCGGAATGCACCCTTACAAGCGTCGGTATATCTGGATGGATGTCTCCTTTAACCAGTGCCACATGTTCTTTATCATCTGTATCGTTCGTATATGCTACCATGCGAAAATGTCCGTATTCAGAGGGCAGCTCCACTTCGACTTCACGCCTTACGAGCTTGTCGAAACGCATGCGATAACGGATTAATTCTTCAATCGTAATCATTTTGAGTCCGTGCTTTGCAGCGATCCGCACCAGATCAGGCACCCGCGCCATCGTTCCGTCCTCGTTCATAATCTCGCAGATAACACCGGCCGGATACGCGCCGCATAAACGCGCCAAATCAACAGCCGCTTCCGTGTGGCCGGCCCGACGCAATACGCCGCCTTTTCTTGCAATAAGCGGGAAAATGTGGCCGGGACGGCGAAAATCTTCCGGTTTGCTGGCCGGGTCAAGCAGCGCCTGCACCGTCTGTGCCCGCTCATGCGCGGAAATGCCAGTAGTGGTTGTTTTCTCATCGATGGAGACGGTAAACGCGGTCCCGTACGCATCCGTATTCCTGTCTACCATCAGCTCAAGTTTCAACTCAGCGGCGCGCTCTTCTGTAATCGGCACGCACACAAGACCGCGACCGTACGTAACCATGAAATTAATCATCGCGGCGTCTGTTTTTTCCGCCAGCGCAATAAAGTCGCCTTCATTCTCGCGATCTTCGTCATCCACGACGATTACCGGTTTGCCGTTTTTCAAATCTTGAATCGCTTCTTCAATTGAATGAAACATATTCCCCACTCCTTTCCAGCGCTCAATCAACAAAACCCATGTTCGACGAGAAAATCCTTCGTAAGCGTCGGTTGTTTTTCCCGATCACGCAAGTCGCGCCGAGCGATGAACCGTTCAATGTATTTGCCAAGCATATCACATTCCAAATTGACGAGGTCGCCCTTTCCTTTGTATTGCAAGATCGTTTCCTCCAGCGTGTGCGGAATAATGGATACCGTAAAGCCATCTCCCGCTACATCAACGACGGTTAAACTAATCCCGTCAATAGCAATGGAACCTTTTGGAATAATATACCACAAAAGCTCCTCTCCAGTCCGCACCTCAAACAACATGGCATTATCGTATGGACGCTTGTCGACAATAACGCCTGTCCCGTCAACATGACCGGAGACGAAATGGCCGCCAAGTCTATCCCCTACGGCCAGCGCCCGTTCTAGATTGACCGGAGAACCCGGGCCAAGAGCGGATAAGCTTGTCCTGTCAAGCGTCTCCGGCATTACATCCACCGTAAAATGGCGGCCAGAAAACTCAACAACCGTTAAGCAAATACCATTCACAGCAATGCTGTCACCCAATTTCACATCTGTCAGCACTTTTTCAGCCGCAATTTCCAGGACGGCGGAACGGTTCCCTCTTTGAATGCGGCGAATGGTTCCAATTTCTTCAATAATCCCAGTAAACATACGCTTACCTCCAGACCGGATATCCAGAAATTTTCATATCGTTCCCCACTTTTTCGAACGAGACATCCATAAGTGAAATGGCATCCGCCATTTCTTCAATTCCCAGGCCGCCGAACGGCGTGGGAGCATTCTGGCCCGCTACCAGCTTCGGCGCGACGTAGGCAACGACTTTATTGATCGCCCGCGCGTGTAAGAACGCGCTGTTTATCTGGCTGCCGCCTTCAACCAGCAACGAAGAAACCTGCTGTTCGCCGAGGGTCGCAAGCAAGCAGTCAATGTCGACTTTCGGGCCGTCCCCGGTGGAGAAAACGCGGATCCTCTTCTCTTCAAGCTGCGCCCGCTTCGTCCTGTCCGCGTGTTCCGTCGTAAAAATCCAGGTCGGAGCCTGTCCGTCCGTTAACACGTTTGCATCCATCGGAATGCGCAGCGTCGTGTCAACGATGACACGAATCGGATTTTTGCCGCCAGGTGAAAGCCGGGTTGTAAGCTGCGGGTTATCGGCTAGCACCGTATTAACTCCTACAAGAATTGCGTCGTGCTCGTGTCGCATACGGTGCACTTCCCGACGCGCTTCCTCACCTGTAATCCAGCGGCTGCTTCCGGAATATGTCGCCACCTTTCCGTCAAGCGTCATCGCAGTTTTCACGGTAACAAACGGCCGGCCTGTTGTAATAAAGGTAATAAACACTTCGTTCAGCCGTTTCGCTTCCGCTTCACATATACCCGTCAGGACGTTTACTCCTGCTTCCTTAAGTTTGGCTACTCCTCTGCCCGCCACCAGCGGGTTCGGGTCCAGCATGGCGACAACCACCGTCTGCACACCATGTTCAATAAGCGCATCCGCGCAGGGAGGGGTTCGTCCATAATGGCTGCACGGTTCCAGCGTTACGTAGGCAGTGGCGCCTTTCGCTTTCGTGCCCGCCATGCGCAGCGCCTGCACTTCCGCGTGCGCTTCCCCAGCCCTTAAATGGGCACCCATACCAACGACTTCCCCGTTTTTTACAAGCACACAACCGACCATGGGATTCGGGCTTGTCTGCCCGCGTGCCGCCGCCGCAAGTTTAAGCGCAAGCTCCATGTACTCTCTGTGTTCCATCATCGCTTCTCCTTCCATCAAAAACAAAAACGCACAATACCATCTCTTTTCACGGAATTTCCCTGGGGTAAGAAAAGAGAGATGGATTGCGCGCTCTGCTTGCCTTATCTATGCAACAAAAGCGTTTTGACTTATCTGAATTCTCCCGTTGCCATACTGTGAGCAACTCGCGTACTTATGCCTCGTCCTTTTTCCTCGAAAAAGCCATACATATAGAAAGCCCTGAAAGACGGTTCAACCGTTTTCAGGGCTTTTTCACAAAAAGGTAGATCTAGTCTAGGCCAGGAACAATCTTTGTTTTCTTTAGTCAGATACAGCAAACTTGTAAAAGGAAAGCTGTATACATCACCTTGAATACTTTGACATTTGTACCGCAGCATCTTCGCCTTGCTCCACGAAGCAAAGGCAATACAGCAGCAAATAAAATGCATACAAAAAACTACAAGAAAGCAACACCTGGCGTGCTCTGATCCATCCTTCTCCCATCCAGACTATACTGTCGGTCCCGGACTTGCACCGGGTCAGCATTGGCCAAAAAAGCCGCAGCTCACGGACTGAAGAGGCTCGTAGCCTCTATCACCGCCGGTCGGGAATTTCACCCTGCCCCGAAGGATTTGTATAATTCAGTTGTATTTTTAGTATAGCCAATTGATATTCCGCTGTCCACACGAAAATTTTATAATGTGAAACAAGCATACGCACATTGAGGCTTTAAAACGTCCTATGATAGAATAGAGCGAACGAACCAATAAGGAGGAACAAACATGGCAAAGAAAAAAGGTAGCATTGAACTTGAAAACGGCAACAAAATTACGATCGAATTTTTTCCTGAAGCCGCTCCGGGTACGGTTGCAAACTTTGAAAAGCTCGCCAATTCCGGCTTCTATAACGGACTTACGTTCCACCGTGTCATTCCAGGCTTCGTAAGCCAGGGAGGATGCCCGTACGGCACAGGAACAGGCGGCCCGGGCTATACGATCAAATGCGAAACAGAAGGGAATCCACATAAACACATCCCAGGCGCTGTTTCCATGGCACACGCAGGACGAGACACCGGCGGCAGCCAGTTCTTCATCGTGCATGAAGCACAGCCGCACCTCGACGGCGTGCATACTGTATTCGGGCAAGTTATCGAAGGGCTTGAGCACGCAAAAAATCTACGCAACGGTGATAAAATGGTTGCGGTAAAAGTATGGGATGAAGAATAATGTATGCACCAGCGGGCGCAAAGGATAAACTTCCTGCGCGCCCGATTTCCGGCTTTTTGCCTTTCGGGTTTATATGTAGATATTTTTATCAAATGTACCATTACTCCCGCAGGGACGATAAAATCTCAGATTCGGGCGCGATACGAGAGGACAGGTACAGTGGCAATGAATTGACATCGTGGCCGTATTCATCGAACTATACCAGAACGGCCGGGGCTATCGTTTTCTTTATATTGTCTATCATATGATCCGGCACACGATTTGCGATCTCTTCACCGATTTTGATAGAGGCTGTGGCTGCTGGTGAAGGGGCATTGCATACATGCATCGAGCGTTTACCTGAAAAAATGGCGAAATCGTCCACCATGCTTCCATCGTGCATGATCGCCTGTGCCCGCACCCCGGCATGGGTCGGGACAATATCTTTCTCAGTCAATTCTGGAATCAGACGTTGCAAACTGCGCAGAAACGCCTGTTTGCTGAAAGAGCGAACCATTTCGTTGATACCTTCCTTCATATTTGGCATTGCCATTTTCCAGAAGCCTGAATAGGTTAACACCTCAAACAGATCCTTCAAACTGATATCCTTTTTGGTGTAACCTTCACGCTTGAAGGCTAATACTGCGTTCGGCCCAGCGTGAACTTCCCCATTAATCATACGAGTAAAATGAACACCGAGGAAGGGAAAGTTCGGGTTAGGCACCGGATAAATTAAATGTTTTACGAGATGGCGTTTTTCAGGAATCAATTCATAGTATTCACCACGGAATGGCACGATTTTCATCCCGGTGTGCATATCGGCCATTTTGGCTACCCGGTCACTGTGCAAGCCGGCACAGTTAATCAGGAAGCGTGCTTTAATCGTGCCGCGATTTGTTTCAACTGTGACGCCGCCTTTTTCCTCGGCAATATTCTCCACTTTGGTGGACAGGCGCAAGTCACCGCCACCCTCTTCAATCATTCGCGCAAACGTGCGAGCAACTCCTTTATAGTCCGCGATCCCGCAACTCGGCACACGAATCGCGCCAAGGCCGCGCACATGCGGTTCAATCTCTTTCAATTCTTCCGGGCCAATTTTCGTTACGTTCAATTGATTCTGCAAACCGCGCTTATATAAATTGTCCATCAGCGGCAACTCTTCCGGCTCTGTTGCTACAATCACCTTGCCGCACACTTCATATGCAATGCCGTGTTCTTCACAGAACTTCACCATCGCTGCATTCCCTTCCCGTGCAAAACGCGCTTTAAAACTGCCAGGCTTATAATAAATCCCGGAATGAATAACACCGCTATTGTGTCCCGTCTGGTGCCGGGCCCAATCGGCTTCTTTTTCAATCATGACGATCTTTGCACCCGGAAACCGCTTCATGAGCGCCATCCCTGTCGATAAGCCTACGATCCCTCCGCCGACAATCGCAAAATCATACATGCTATGTTCCTCCTCTATCCCCATTTATGGGATGCTGCTAGTATTTGTCTATTTTTATTATTTATATTTATATGCCATATAAGGCAGGCCTGCAAGAAGAGAGGCCTGCCTGTAATCCTTTTATACACGGGCAAAATACCCGCGCTGGCGCATCAGCTCACGGTACAATTCCGGATGTTTTTCAAACGGGGCACGACCATGCATCCAGAAGCTATTGTTCAGAATCACCAAATCGCCTACCGGAAGTTTTAACGCATGCACTGCCGGAGAATTTTCCAGGGATTCAGATAACTCTTTCAAATAAAGAGCCTGTTCGATCGTTTCCGGATACGCGAATTGGTCGATAAAGCAGATGCAAGGCTTGTTATTGATTTCATAAAAAGTAGCGCGATGCACAACTTGCTCCACATTTTTGCTCGGTGGTGCTTTATACGTAATTTTCACATTCGCGAGCGGATGCTTGCTGAACTTTTCAAGATCTTCCCAGTCATCGAGATGCAGCAAACGAGATTCACCGCCAACCGCATTTTTCTCGTCCATTTTCATCATGAGCAACCAGTCTGTCGGCTCATCTACGAATGTGCCATCCGTATGAAGTGTGAACAGGCGATACGCTTGACGCAAATAAGAGTCGCTGTTGTCTGTATCTTTCACTGTAAAACGCGCATAGAATGTTCCGGTCATCGCGTCAAAGTTCGGGATGCCGATCAGGTGCGTTAAAGCTGTCCCAAATTTTACAAAATCTTCTACATCTTCCGTTTTGCCCTGCACACTGATAGTGAAGCCGCCTGATTCGCGATCCTGAAGAATTTCGCGGATATTATCCATGAACGATTGACCGAACAATTCTCTGAACTGGTGCGCCAGCACTTGCCGGGAATACGGAACATAGCGCAAGGATTGTTCGCTGTGCTCTTTGCAGCCGGCAAAAAACGTTTCAAGCAATCGGTCATCTAACTGAATGTGATATAGCCTTTTGTGGTCAGGATGCGGCATAATTTCATAGCCTGGTTGTTTTTGCACAAATTTCATCTCTCTTTTTGTCTCGGTAGCCATTGTCATCGTTTCGTTCCTCCTCCATTTGATAAAAAATGTGAGTCATACAGCTGAAAAGATCGTGTCGGTGTCCGACCAAGTCCGGCCTGTCAGCCTTTGGGGTTATTTATGCGCGACAGATGAAGGGTGAACCTGTTGCGCATAAAAACAAAGAGCCAGTTACACTTCTCCCCAAAAACAAGGGTTGAAGTATAACTGGCTCTCATTTACGAAACCTCTCCAATTACTTGAAGGGCAGTAAATTAGACAGTTTCATGTATGCAATTCTTATAAAACAATTCATTCACAGGCTTGACAGAAACCGGTATGCGAGTAGGGAAAACCTCTCTGCAAGGTTCTGTCATTTGCTACTGCATTTATATTTTAATGGTATCGTAATCTTAAATTTTTGTCAATCATTTTTTTTACTATTTTCGCTATTTTTATAAAGTAAATACTGGTTATGCAGATCACGAAGAGCAGCGACAAGTGCATTCTGGGCTTTACCTTGATAAAAGTCTATGATGCGCCGGCTCAGCGCTTCAATGCCATCCTGCAGGCTGCAACCGCGCAGCAATTGACCGATAAAATCCCGGCCGTGTTCGGTCGCAAGCGTACAGGACGCTTCCAGAATCACGTGGTATTTCGCATCCGCTTCAACCGTAATCGTCAACGTATCAAAAATGCTGCGTGCCGCCATTCCCTGCGGCAAACGAGCATGGCCTGCGATAAAATACGTCTTGCCTGTGAACATAACCACAACACCACTTTCCGGGAGATTTTCTTTCTCCTGATCATACCCCTGCATATTTGCAGGTGTCAATTTTTTATGATGAAATACAAAATGTCACATCCGATCCATGTATACCGTTTTCACTTGGGTATAAAATTCAATCGCTGCTTTCCCTTGTTCACGGGATCCAGTGCTGGAGTTTTTGCAGCCGCCAAACGGCACTTGCGGCTCCGCTCCCGCTGTTTCTGAATTCACGTGCACAATGCCCGCTTCAATATCATCCACGAACCGTTGCGCCAAGGTAAGGTTATTCGTGCAAATCGCGGAGCTGAGGCCATATTCTGTATCGTTCGCCAGTCCAACTGCTTCTTCGTAGTTCTTTACTTTAAAAAGCGCGATAACCGGCCCAAAAATTTCCTCGCGCGCGATACGGGCGTCGCGGCTTACGTTTTCAAAAATCGTCGGCAGCACATAGAAGCCGTTCGCAAGTTCCGGATCGGCCGGCGCCTCACCGCCGCAAAGCAGCGTCGCTTCTTGTTTTCCTGCCTCAATCATCGCCATAATACCATCGCGCTGTGTTTTAGAAACAGCCGGGCCCATAAACGTGTCTTTTTCCAGAGGATTGCCCACTTTGAGCGCTTTCGTACGCTCAACAAGCAAGTCACGAAACGCATCATAAATTCCTTCTTCCACAATCACACGGCTTGTGGCCGTACACTTTTGTCCTGTGGAACGGAACGCGCCGCTAATAGCGATATTCACCGCTTTGTTCAGATCGGCGTCAGCCAGCACGATAAGCGGGTTTTTACCGCCCATCTCCAGCTGCACTTTTTTTCCTTTTGCAGTTGCGCGCTCTTGAATGCGCAGGCCAACCGTATTTGAGCCGGTGAAAGACACTGCTTTAATATCCGGATGTTCAACGATCTCTGACCCGACAACCGAACCGCTGCCAAACACGCAGTTAACAACACCCGCAGGAAGGCCCGCTGCTTCAAACGCTTTCATTACATGGTACACAGATTTCGGCGTAATTTCGGCAGGTTTAATGACCACGGTATTGCCATAGATAAGCGCCGGAGCCATTTTCCACACAGGAATGGCAATCGGGAAGTTCCACGGCGTAATCAGACCGATCGGCCCCACTGGCACACGGGTCGTATAAAGAAACGTTTCCGCGTTCGCCGAAGGAACCACTTCACCGACCGGCTGCCGTCCTTCCGCCGCATAGTATTCGAGAATGCTGATGGCCCGCTGTGTTTCTCCGATTCCCTCCACCAGCGTTTTCCCTTCTTCTAGCGTTAGATCGCGGCCTACTTCTTCCAAATTTGCCTTTAAATATTCAGCCGCCTTTAGCAAGTAGGATGCACGCTGCTGAAAAGAAAGCTTTTTCCATACCGCAAACGCTTTTTTCGCTGCTTGGACCGCTTCATACACATCTTCCGCTGCGCTCATCGGAAACTCGCCTAGCACTTCTTCCCAGTTGTGCGGGTTACGATTTTCGATATATTCGCCGCTCACAGGTTTTTTCCATTCACCGTTGATATAGTTTAAATAACGCATGTTATTGTCCACCACCTATTTTAAAACACCTATTTTAAAAATTGCAAATTTTTACCTTGTGCTTCCTTTTTCGATCTTCTGCCTGCGTTAAATGTAAACGAAATCCTAAGTTAACAAAATTGCATTTGTCAGTGTCTTTTGATTATATCACTTTTTCGATTTGCCTTTCTTCGAAGCCCGAAGACGGTTGCTTCTTACGATAAAATACAAAATAGGAAGCAATAACAAGAACTGCGATAAGTGAAGTAAGATAGAATTGCAAACACATGTCCTCAATAAAAGCTTGTGCAACAAAAATACCTAACAAGATGATAATAGTCGCATAGGTTAAGTAGGGAAACAACCACATTTTTACCTTAAGGGCTCCCGGATTTTCTTTTTCGATCTTTCTCCGCATACGTATATGTGAAAGAGCGATAAATATATACACAAGCATCGAAACGCCACCCGAGCTATTTGCCAAAAAAGCAAACAATTTATCAGGGGACACAAATTTGAATATTGCACAAATATAAGCAAAGCATGTGCTTGCCAGTACCGCCCAAACCGGTACCCCTCTCTTATTTACCTGTAAAAATATACGGTGCGCCTCTCCTTTTTGCGCAAGAGAATACAGCATACGTGAGCTTGTATAAAGCCCTGAATTCAAGACAGAAAGCAAAGAGATGAAAACAACGATATTCATAATTTGAGCCGCAGCTGGCAGGCCCGCCATATCAAATACACTCGCATATGGAGTTTTGAGCAAGTCTTTAGCATTCCACGGCAGAACAGTAACCAGCACAGCGACTGAACCAATAAAGAACACAAGAATGCGCCAAACCACACTGTTTATGGCTTTCATAACGTTCTTTTCCGGGTTTTCCGATTCCCCCGCCGCAATGGCTGCGACCTCACTTCCCACTAAGGAGAATGTAATAAAGACAACGCTGAGAAGAACCGGGAGAAATCCGTTCGGGAAAAATCCACCGTTTCCGGTAAGGTTAGAAAGACCCGGTGATTCAATGCCCGGTACGAAACCAAAGATCATCGCTGTTCCCAGGCATAAAAACGCAATAATAGCAACTACTTTAATAAAAGCTAACCAGTATTCAAATTCTCCATATGTTTTGACTGAATAGATATTGGTAAGCGTCATCAAAACAGTCAAAGCTAGACTTCCTATCCACGCAGGTATGGAAGGGAGCCATTGATGAATCATAGCCCCTACTAACGTGGCTTCAATTGCGACAATGATCACCCAGTTAAACCAGTATAACCAGCCAATCATATATCCGGCCCATGGCCCAAGCGCTTGATGTGCATACGTAGCAAAAGAACCGCTATCAGGATTCAAAACAGCCATCTCTCCAAGCATACGCATAACAAGAACTACGATCAAGCCTCCAATTATATAGGATAGAAGAGCACCGGGGCCTGCCGAGGTAATGATGGCGCCGCTCCCTACAAATAAGCCAGCGCCGATAACTCCACCGATAGAAATCATTGTTATATGCCGTTTTTTCAGATCTTTGTGTAGTGCCTGCTGTTCCAAAAGCTCCACCGCCTTTACAAATTTGTTTATTTTTGTCCTGAGAAAGTGCTAAATAGGAGCGGAATACCACTAAAATTGACCAACATGAAATGTAATGGTATCCGCCCATATTTACTTATTTAGAAGCTTTTGCAATCGCTTGTTCTAAAATGTGCAACCCTTTTTCTAAGTGTTCATCTGTAATCACAAGCGGTGGCAAGAAACGAAGCACATTGCCGAAGATACCCGCACTTAAACCGATTAAGCCGTTGTTCCAGCATTCTGTCACGATTTTGCCTGTCTCTTCTTTCGCCGGCTCTTTCGTTACGCGATCCCTTACTAATTCAAGCGCAACCATTGCACCAAGCCCACGTACATCTCCGATAAGATCGTATTTCTCCTGCCAACTGCGGAAGGCATTCATCATGCGATCGCCGATGACTTGCGCACGTTCTACCAAATTCTCTTCTTCAATAACATCAAGCACCGCAAGGCCTGCCGCACATGCCACTGGGCTTCCAGCGAATGTGCCACCAAGCTGTCCAGCTCCAGGTGCATCCATCAATTCAGCGCGTCCTGTAATGGCACTAAGCGGCATACCTGCTGCAATGGATTTGGACATTGTAGTAATGTCCGCCGCTACCCCGTAGTTTTCCATCGCAAACAATTTCCCTGTACGGGCAAAACCGGTTTGGATTTCATCCGCAATCATAAGAATGCCGTACTTGTCACAAATGCGGCGTACGCCCTGTACAAAAGTAGTGGAAGGAACAATGAATCCACCTTCGCCCTGTACTGGCTCCATGATAATAGCAGCGATATGATCTGCTCCCACTTCACCGAGGAAGAATTGTTCAAAATGATGTAAAACTTGCTCGTCCAGTTCCTCTGGCAACATTCCTTGCGGTGCACGATAATAATAAGGGTAAGGCAATTTATATGTTTCCGGGGCAAACGGTCCGAAGCCATGTTTATACGGATTTACTTTGCTTGTTAAAGACATGGTCATTAAGGTACGGCCATGGTAGCCGCGTTCAAACGAAACAACAGCGCTGCGACCGGTCGCTTTCCGGGCGATTTTCACAGCGTTCTCCACCGCTTCCGCGCCGCTGTTCGCAAACATGGTTTTCTTTTTAAAATCGCCCGGCGTTTTTTCGTTCAATTTTTCTGCAAGCTCAATATAGCTTTCGTACGGCATAACATGAAAACAGCTATGAATAGAAGCCGCCGCCTGCTCTTGAATGGCTTTTACCACTTTCGGATGACAGTGACCAATATTCTGCATACCGATACCACCAGCAAAATCAATCAATTCATTGCCATCTACATCAGTAACGATGGCTCCTTGCGCCGATTGTATATATAGCGGAGTTACATGATACGGACCTACAGGAACCGCCTCTTGACGGCGAGCATGTAATTTTGCAGATTTTGGACCTTGTGATGTTTGTGCGTTTGTCGTCATCTGTTCTCTTCCTTTCCTTTTCCTAAATATTTGTTCATCTTTCGCACAATCGTAGATTGGTTGACTTTTAGCGCCTCAGCACAACGGTACGTATTTTCGTATTTTTGGTAGGCCATAGAAATCAATTGCTTTTCCACTTCTTCGACGGCTTGCTTCAGTGGACATAATCCTTTTATTTTTATTGCCCAGGCCTCCTGGTAATTCTTGCTGTCTTCCCAAAGACTCGCCGGCAAATGGTGTGGTAATACTTCTGTCCCTTCGCTTGTTACAATCAAGCGTTCCACCATATTTTCCAGTTCTCGCACATTGCCGGGCCAGTCATAAGCGCTCAAAATCTCGATTGTGTCTTCATGGAACTGCTTGTACAACCCGTATTTTTTTGTAAAACGAGCGATAAAGTGTTGAATAAGAGCTGGAATTTCTTCTTTACGCTGGCGAAGCGGAGGAACTGAGATCGGAATAACGTGCAAACGGTAAAACAAATCTTCACGAAAACGACCTTCTGCAATCAGCTTGTGTAAATCTTGATTGGTCGCAGCAATAATACGCGTATTTACCGTTAGCAACTGATTTCCGCCAAGCCGACGGAACGTATTATCCTGCAAGAATTGCAAAAGTTTCACCTGCACGCTTAACGGAATTTCGCCGATTTCGTCAAGAAACACGGTACCGCCGTCCGCGATTTCCAGCACACCTTTTTTCGACGTATTCGCTCCGGTAAACGCCCCTTTTTCGTATCCAAACAATTCCGATTCAATCAATGTGTCCGGGATGGCCCCACAGTTGATATGGACAAAGTTTTTCGTACGGCGGTGACTCGCCCGATGCACACGTTGCGCAATCATCCCTTTCCCAACTCCAGATTCCCCCATAATTAAAATGGTGGAGTCAACGTGAGCCACCCGTTCGGCCAGCTGGTAAATTTGCTGCATTTCCGGCGAAAGCACCACCATGTCGTCCTGAGGTTCATCTTTGCTTTGCTTCAGCTTCTCCAATTCAAGACGGTAAGCATCCAGCAAGCTTTCCGTCGTTTCCAGACGCTGGCGCAGCATCTCGACTTCTTCGTACTCTCGTGAGTTAAAGATAATTCGATGGAGGCTGCCGTCCGGGTTGAATACCGGGTTTCCGATTACGTGCAGCTTTTTTCCATTTACCGTCACCTGAACGCCGGACACTTTTGTCCGCTTTCTGATAATTTCCGGCGTAATGCTCGGCGTAAATACGCCTTCTGCGGCAAGTTCCGTCGTTTTTTTTCCCAGTAATTCACCAATGGGCCTTCCGTACAACTGCTCACTTTTCGGCCCAGCGCGCAAAATTCTTCCTTCTCCGTCCGTCACCAAAATCTCATCAAACGACGTATCAAAGATATTTTCCAGCTCAAAGTACTGATCATCGCGCCGCAGGACAAGAAAATCCGCCGTATGAATACCACCTTCGTAACACCGCTTCCATTCCCCGCGCAAAGAAAAAGAAGGAGTTTTAATCTGCGTCTCCCAAAAGTCCTGTCCAACCCGGCAAAACGATTCATAGGAAGAAAAAACAAGAGGTAAGACATCAGACAGATGCTTGCGTACTACGTCCGTTTCTTTAAAGATAAACCAATTCTCCATCTTGCCCTTCCAATGAATAATAAATCCATCTGGAGACAGGGCAAGCATGCCGTACGGCATCTGCATCCACAGCTTGTCAATATCCGGTGCAGCATACGTTTCCAAAACCCTCACCTGCTTCCTCGTCTCCCTTCTCATTTTTCTTCCCTGCACATTTTCTAAATAGCAAATACTATGCCAAAATTAAAAACTTTATTTCTGAGGAATTCTTATAAAAGAAGGGAGAGAATATTAATGCAATTTCGCATTCAAATCTATTTTAATATACTGAATAATTATAACCTATGTATTATTTATAACTTTGTATTTATTTTTAATGCTAATTTGCATCAATATAATGCTATATAGCATTTAAAAATTTTATGTACATTTCCGCTTAATCAGAGAAGGTGATAATGATAGAATAAAAAGAAAATGGAAAGGATGATACGATGGCACTGAACAATACCTGCATTTTCTGCAAAATCATCAAAGGGGAAATCCCGTCAGCCAAAGTATACGAAAATGAACATGTCGTCGCGTTTCTTGACATCAGCCAGGCAACGAAAGGCCATACGCTTGTTATTCCGAAAACCCACAAGCAAGACATTTTCGAATTAACACCGGACATCGCTTCCAATCTATTCGCATGCGTGCCGAAGATCGCAAACGCCATGAAAAAGCAGTTTAACATAGAAGGGGTGAACCTGCTCAATAACAGCGGTAAAGTAGCGGGACAAACAGTATTCCATTACCATCTGCACATCCTGCCGCGCTATGGCAAAGAAGACGGATTCCATCCAACATTACAGGAGAACAACGCCCAGTATACACCTAGCGATCTGCAAGAAATCGCTGCTCATATCGCCGCTGGCATCGAGTCATAGGGCATGTATACATAAAGGAGCGAACCAATCGTTCGCTCCTTTCTTTATCGTTTACACCGACTGACTTAACGCGCATACGATAACGCGGTCATTTCTCACAAGGTCTTCATACGATTCTCTTTTCACCGCCACATCGGCGCGCCCGTCTTTGACAAACACGACAGCAGGGCGGCGAATTCGGTTATAATTATTCGCCATGGAATATCCGTACGCGCCCGTACAAGAAACAGCGAGCAAGTCGCCGGGCTCCGCCTTTGGAAGTGCATAATCCCAAATTAACATATCGCCGCTCTCACAGCATTTCCCAGCGATCGAAACAACCTCGGCAGCCGGCTCATCTGCGCGATTCGCAAGCATTGCCTCGTATTTTGCTTGATATAATGCAGGACGAATGTTATCAGACATACCGCCGTCAATCGCCACGTATTTACGGATGCCAGGGATATCCTTAATCGCTCCGACCGTATAAAGTGTGGTGCCAGCTTCGCCCACGATGCTTCGGCCCGGCTCAATCCAGATCTCCGGCAATGGATAATTGCGCGCCGTAAACTGACGGCGCACTTCTTCCGTAATAACCTGTACGTATTTACTTACCGGCAGCGGATCGTCTTCTGCCGTATAGCGGATGCCAAAACCTCCGCCCAGATTCAGAACCTCGATCTCGTATTTCGTCTCAGTGCGTACCTGTTCCAGAAATTCGCCCAGCACTTCAATCGCCCCGATAAAGCCGGTCGTCTCGAAAATTTGCGAACCGATATGGGAGTGAATGCCAAGCAGCTTGTAGAAAGGCTTATCGAGCGCGCGCTTCACCGCTTGCAGCGCCTGTCCACTGGCGACGCCAAAACCGAACTTCGAATCATCCTGACCGGTGGAAATGTACTCGTGCGTGTGCGCTTCAATTCCCGGCGTTAGACGAAGCAGAATCGACACAATTCGTTCCTCTTTTTGCGCCAAGTCATGCAAAAGCTCAAGCTCGAAAAAGTTGTCGACGACAAAGCAGCCGATACCGGCGTCAAGCGCCATCTTTAACTCATCTTCCGTTTTATTATTGCCGTGGAAATGAATGCGTTCTGCCGGAAATCCTGCCTTAAGCGCCGTATATAACTCGCCGCTTGATACAACATCCAGCGACATATTTTCCTCGGCGATCAACTGGCACATCGCTATACACATAAACGCTTTGCTGGCGTACGCTACCTGAAAGCGGAATCCACTTTCCTCGAACGCTTTAACATAAGCGCGGCACTTCTCCCTTATGAGCGCCTCATCATATATATAAAGTGGCGTACCGTATGTGTGGGCCAGTTCCGTCGTGTCGCAGCCGCCGATTTCCAAATGCCCTCTCCCGTTTACTCTGCTCGTTCCATGTAAAAACACTCGGCTTCCTCCTCATTTTATACCCTATAAATATCTTATACAGTACCATACCTTGCGAAAGTATGACAACTAGACATTTTACTTCTTTCGCAATTTTCGCGAATATTTAGGGAAATAACCGCTCTTCTGCAAAATAAATTTGACCGCTGCCAGTGTCACTGGGCAACCCACGCATGTCTCATCACGTCCTTTCATTTTGCCGATATCTCCGATTCCGACGATAACCGGGATCTGCAACATGTTCAAAACATCTACTGTATCACCTATAATATATGCTTCACTTCCGGCTTCCACAAACCCATTTTTATTTACCGGACGCCTGACTTTTCGGCCGTATCTATCTATGCAAATATCTACTTTTACACCAAGTGCGCCTTTCGTTCGCGATGCAACGGCGATAGCGCCCAGCACCTCAATATCAGGGTGGGTAGATACATAATACAACGCTTCTTCCCCTTTTCCCATGTGAACATCACCGTTGTCGTCAAACATAACCAGTACCGGATCATGTTTGGCCTTTTTGATCAAGGAAACGATCTGCGGACCGTTCAATGGCGTCGGGTTTCCAGCCGAACGGGAGATGCAGCGGCCACCGATTCGCCGCGCCACTTCTTCTACTGTACTGCGAGCCACAAAATCCCCATCCGTAATAATAATGATTCTCCGTTTTCTGCGCTGCATGGCCTATCCTTTCGGCTTAAAAATAAGCGCAGCAAAAAAACTGAACGCGATGGCAGCCGAAATGCCAGCACTCGGAACTTCAAAAATTCCGGCAATCAGACCGATAATCCCGGTCTGTTCCGCTTTCTGCCATGCACCATGATATAAAGCGTGCCCAAAGCTCGTAATCGGCACAGTGGCTCCGGCACCCGCAAATTCAATGAGCGGATCGTATAACCCAAGCCCATCCAACACCGCACCGGTGGCGACAAGAATACTCATCACATGGGCGGGCGTCAACCTGGCTATATCCAATAAAAGCTGACCTATGACACAAATCAATCCTCCGACAAAAAAAGCGATCATCACCTGTCCCATGCTGTTATACCTCCTCCGCTTCAAGCGCCACGGCATGCGCGATACATGGAATGCTTTCACCCTGCTGATAACTGACCGGACTGAACAGCGCGCCGGTCGCGCAAATCAGCACCCGCTTAATGCTTCCTTCTCTTAGCCGATTCAAAATATAACTGTAAGTAACCACGGCACTGGACGCACAGCCGCTTCCACCGGAAAATACCTGTTGGTCCGGACTGTAAATCATTAAGCCACAGTCGTTATACACCGGGGTCATGTCATATGAAAGGTCTTTCATTTCATCCTTTAAAATCGCGTATCCGACTTTGCCCAAATCGCCAGTAACAATCAAATCATAATCGGATGGCATCCGATCCGTATCACGGAAATGCGTAGAAAGCGTATCGACCGCAGCCGGTGCCATCGCGCTCCCCATATCAAACGGATCTTTGATTCCCATATCTACTACCTTTCCGATGGTTGCATACGTGATGCGCGGGCCGCTTCGGCCGCATCCGACAACCGCCGCTCCCGCTCCGGTTACCGTGCATTGAGCATATTCCGGTTTTTGTCCGCCGTATTCTGTCGGATAACGGAATTGTTTTTCCGCCGTACAATTATGGCTGCTACAGGTAGCGACAATGTACGATGCGTATCCGGCATCCACCAGCGCCGAACCGACCGAAAGCGTTTCCATCGAAGTCGAACAAGCACCGAACATTCCGATAAGCGGAATATTTAACTGACTTGCCATAAAATTGGAGGAAATCGTCTGGTTCAGTAAATCTCCTGCCAGAATAATATCAATCTCGCTTTCCAGCAAATCGCTCTTTTTAATCGCCGTCTGCACCGCCTCGTACATCATAAACTGCTCCGCTTTTTCCCATGAAGCCTGTCCTGCATACATATCAGAATGGATATGGTCGAATTCCGCCGCAAGCGGTCCTTCCCCCTCGAGCGGTCCGACGGAAACAGCGCTGCCCAGTATACGGATGTCGTTCACAAAACGCCACGTCTGGCTTCCACATCGATGCCTTGCTTTCATCCTTTCACATCCTTACACTTTGATAATGAGCCATTTGATCAGCGAAACGACAAGCGCGGCTACGACTCCGTATACGATAACTCCCCCCGCCAGTTTAAACATGTTTCCGCCGACACCAAGCACCCATCCTTCCGCACGATGTTCGATCGCCGCCGATGACATCGAATTGGCAAATCCGGTGACAGGCACAGCCGATCCCGCTCCTGCATACTGCCCGAGCTTATCATATACGCCAAATCCAGTAAGCAATACAGAGATAAAAATAAGCGTTGCCACTGTCGGGTCGCCCGCCGTTTCTTTAGTGAAATTAAAAAAACGAATATAAAAGTTGGATACTAGCTGGCCAAACGCACAAATTGCGCCACCGACCCAAAACGCCTTTACACAGTTTGCTAAATAGGGTGGTTTCGGCTTGTATTTAGCTGCGCGTTCGCTATAGGCTTGTTGCGCTTTCATAAGTCTGTTTTGATTCCACTTTTTTACAGAAGAAGCCATAAACGTTTCATACTCCTTTCACGTCATTTCAAATAAATCATCCAGTGAAATAAAGAGCCGACGATCTTGCCGAACGCCAGCGCTATGATAAACCAATGAAGATAGTCATATACCTGCATGCGCTTCGATAAAATGGGAATAACATTCAGCACTTCCGTCAGTGCGGCCCCAAGAAATCCGACAAAAATCCCCATAAACGCACCAACAATACCCAGCAGGAAAACAGGCAAATACAAAGGAGCAGAAAAAAAGTCAAACACTGTGAAGAAAAATGCACCAAAAACGACAGCCCATTGAAAATGTAAAAGATACTGATCGGTTTTTGTAATCTGGACAAAACGAGGAATTAAGTCAAGCACCGTAATGAGAGCGACAATGCCTCCGCCAACAATCAGCCCTCCGCTTAAACCCACAAGAGCCAGAAACAAAGAAATGATCATTTTTTCTTTGCTCCGGGCGCTTCATGCGCTAATACATACTCGTCCACATTTTGCTCATACAAAAACATTTCCAATTCAAGCGGACTCGGTTCTTCATTAAACTTTTTACGAAAAATATGGTTGAAAAATAAAATCATGCCTGCACCGACACCGAGCGAATACGGGATTTGAATAATGAGCGGATGCGGATTCTTTTTCCCGGTGACCAGTTCATAAATGCGCTGGTGCACTTCCGGCATGCTGACATCAGTATGAAAGTTCATAATCGCAAGTCCTGAGCCGATAAAAAGCACAATCCAGACAAATGCAACAAGCAGCAGGCTAATTTTTTTCTTCGGCAATTGGACTTCGATGATCATTTGTTCCGCTCCGATGTTATGCACGAACAATTCGGGATATGCGCGCTGAAGCGTTTCAATGATTTGAATCATATCGACAACATAGCGGTTCCCGTCCCCGGGCTTCAGTACATGAAGCACCTGCTCTCGAATCGCTGTTTCAGCAGGGCTGTTTGTCACCAATTCCGCTACATCTTTCACACGAACGACTGCCCCTGGCGGAAGCTGCACTTTTCCTTTTAATTTCACATACACGCGGACTGGATCGGCCATGCACCATCCCTCCTTACACCAAATAGTATTTGTCTGACGAAAGAAGGCTATGCTGATGAAGACCGCTGCGTGCTCCGTCTTGCTTCTTGTACAGCTCGATTGAAATTAACAAGGAAAAAAAATGCATAAAAAACGAATAAGCGCGAAGGAAATTGCACTTCCTTCGCGCCGTTTGCTTTTACTTTTCAATTTGTTCCTTCATAATGCGGAGGATTTTCTTTTCCAAACGCGACACCTGCACCTGGGAAATTCCGAGCCGTTCCGCGACTTCGGACTGCGTCTGATCTTTATAATACCTAAGATATACAATAAGCCGCTCCCGCTCAGAAAGCTTGCCGATCGCTTCTTTTAAAGCAATTTTGTCAAACCACTTGTCTTCGTCTCTGTCCGAAATTTGATCCATAAGCGTAATCGGGTCGCCGTCGTTTTCAAATACGGTCTCATGAATGGAAGACGGGGCCCGGTTTGCTTCCTGCGCATAAATCACTTCTTCCGGCGTAATCCCAAGCACTTCCGCGATTTCTTTTACCGTGGGCAGACGCCCAAGATCTTTCGACAGCTCATCCTTGACCCGCCGGACTTTATGGGCAATTTCTTTCAGCGAACGGCTCACTTTCACCGTACCATCATCGCGCAAAAACCGCTGAATTTCGCCAATAATCATTGGCACTGCATATGTTGAAAACTTCACGTCAAACGTCAAATCAAACTTATCAATCGCTTTTAGCAGGCCGATGCAACCGATTTGAAACAAATCGTCCGCTTCATAACCACGGTTCAAAAAGCGCTGAACGACCGACCATACCAGACGAATGTTGCAGTTCACCAATGTATCTCGTGCTGTCGTATCTCCCGCCTGACTTTGCGCAAGTAATTCTTTTACTTCCTTGTCGGATAGATAAGCGTGATTGGCATTCCTTACATTGGTCTCCATCGGCATGTCTCCTAATTACATAGCGCTTCGTTTTTTATCAGGTTCTTCACCAACCGAATGCGTGTACCCCGGTTAATTTCCGTTTCAACTTCCATTTGATCCATAAAGTTTTCCATAATTGTAAAGCCCATTCCAGAACGTTCCAGTTCCGGCTTTGTCGTAAAAAGCGGCTGCCGTGCCTCTTCCAGGTTAGCGATGCCAATGCCGTGGTCTTCCACAATAATTTCAATGAAAGATGGCGTATACGTCGTCATAATCATCACGGTTCCGTTCTCGTCACCTTCGTATCCGTGAATAATGGCATTTGTAACCGCCTCGGATACGACCGTTTTGATTTCCTCCATTTCTTCCAGCGTAATATCAAGCCTGGATAAAAACGAAGCGACCGCGATTCTAGCAAATCCTTCATTCTCGCTACGTGCCGCAAATTCTAATCGCATGAAATTGTGACCGGTTTTGTTTTCCATTTACGCCACCCCCAGCACAAGGAGCGCTTCCTGTTCAGACTCCTTGATTTTTAGAATCTTGAACAAACCAGATAGTTCAAACAGACGGTAAATGACCGGATTGATCGAACAAATGACCATATCCCCGCCACGGGCAGAAATCTTCTTGTAACGCCCGAGAATAACGCCCAAGCCGGAACTATCCATAAAATGCAAATGAGCAAGGCTTAATAAAATATGCTGGACAGGTTCTTCCGCGAGTTTCTTCTCGATGTTTGTTCGCAACATATCCGCTGTATGGTGATCCAGCTCTCCTTCCAGTCGGACGATCAAAACACCATGAACTGTTTCCATATCAACTCGTAAACTCACGCAGAGCCACTCCTTCGCTTAAGTGATACTGGGAGATTCTACGAAGCCGGTCACGATTCCTGCCACCCGACAAAACTAGAAAAAAACCGGGGAAATGTGGCATTTTTCTCCTTTTTCCCGATTTTTCGCACCTGTTATCCGCCGAACATTTTGCGGGCCGCTCGTTTAAACAACTTCCACCATCCGGCTTTTTCCACGTTGCTTGCGGCAACCAGATCAACGGTGCTGACGGTTTTGCCGTCTTTTTTAATTACTATCTCACCGATTTTTACCCCTTTTTTAATCGGCGCTTTCAACTCCGATTGAATGGCAATCACTTTTTCATACTGAGAAGCTTTTTCCCCTTTTTTCACCAGCATACTAAAATGATACGGCACAATAATGTCGACCGTTTCTTGCATGCCTTTTTCAACCGGCACGGTTTTCACCACCTGGTTTTCCTTGTAAAGCGGCTGGCTGTCATACTGGTTAAACGCATAGTCCATCATCGCGGCAATTTCCTGGTTGCGTGTTTTGGAATCAGGTGCGCCCATCACTACCGCGATTACGCGCATATTGCCGCGCTTTGCAGTCGCGGTTAAACAATACTTTGCCTCAGACGTGTAGCCGGTTTTCAAGCCATCCGCGCCGGGATAGAAGCGGACAAGCCTGTTCGTGTTTACCAGCCAGAACGGCTTTTTCGTGTCCTTGCGCAAATAGTCCTGATAAAGGCCCGTATATTTTGTAATTTTTTCATGCTTTAAGAGTTCACGTGACATGAGCGCAATATCGTGGGCGGAAGAGACATGTCCCTCCACCGGCAATCCATTGGAGTTTTTAAATAATGTGTCGTCCATGCCCAGTTCTTTCGCGCGCTTGTTCATTTTCTCAACGAATGCTTGTTCCGTGCCGGCGAGATGTTCCGCCATCGCGACGGACGCATCGTTGCCAGAAGCGAGCGCAATACCCTTCAGCATTTCATCCACGGTCATTTCCTCGCCCGGCTCAAGGAAGATTTGCGAACCTCCCATAGAAGCCGCATAATCGCTTGTCCGCACTTTATCCGTCAGCTTAATCTCGCCGCGATCAAGCGCTTCCATGATGAGGAGCATCGTCATAACTTTCGTGATACTGGCGGGCGGTAGGGGTTTATGTCCGTTTTTCTCGTACAGAACCGCCCCTGTGTCACGATCCATCAACACGGCCGAAACCGCATTCGGTGTAAGGTCTACGCCTTGCTGCTGGTCAGTAGTTTGCTTTGTCTTTTCTTCTGCGGATACAGGCCCGCTGAACAGTGACATTATCAGAAATATGCAAAGCAATACAATAGGCAGCTTCTTCATCAAACTTGTCCCCTCCAATCATAATAGTATCTATTTTCGCCATGAAGTTTGACATTATATACCTCCATTGAACATAAAAAAGCAGGATGATCGCACATCACTCACCCTGCTTTTTTATCGATATACATCGTCTTTAATGTTTCGATCCTATCCTTCAAAACTTACGCCATGGCAAAAGCTCTGCATTCTTCTGTGCAACGTAAACATATACGGCCGCACACTTCACAAATACGCGCGCATTTCCTGGCAATGATTTAATGCTTCAAATGATTCATTTTCCTTACACTGGCCCCCATCACATTTCTATCGTAAAGATGGCAAGCGACGAAGTGTCCGGGTTCCGCTTCCCGCCAAACAGGCTCAACTTTGGCGCATGCTTCCATGGCATGCGGACAACGGGTACGGAAATGGCACCCGCTCGGCGGATTCATCGGGCTCGGTACATCACCTTTCAATACGATACGCTGGCGTTTGCGCTCCACTTCCGGGTCCGGAATCGGAATCGCAGATAGCAGCGCTTGTGTATACGGATGCAAAGGATTCGCATACAGCGTCTCGCCTTCGGCGAGTTCAGCGATTTTGCCCAGATACATGACTGCCACCCGATCGCTAATATGCTTTACCATCGACAGATCATGGGCGATGAACAAATATGTCAGCCCCATTTTGTCTTGCAATTCGCCCAGCAAATTCACGACCTGCGCCTGGATAGATACGTCCAGCGCAGAAATCGGCTCGTCACAGACAATAAACTTCGGCTCTACCGCGAGCGCGCGGGCGATGCCAATCCGCTGACGCTGACCGCCGGAAAACTCATGCGGAAACCGGTTCATATGGTCAGGCTTCAATCCGACCAGATGAAGCAATTCCTGAATGCGTTCCCTGCGCTTCGCTCCGGTCGCCAATCTATGCAGATCAAGCGCTTCGCCAATAATATCGGCCACCGTCATCCGCGGATTTAAAGACGCATACGGGTCCTGGAAAATCATCTGCATATCACGGCGCAGCTTTTTCAACTCCCGCGGATTCGCTCGGTGCACATCTTTTCCTTCGAACAGCACCTCGCCTCCGGTTGCTTCATACAGACGAAGAATGGTGCGGCCCATCGTCGATTTTCCACACCCGGATTCTCCTACAACGCCGAGCGTTTCACCGCGTTTTACATCAAACGTTACGTCGCTGACGGCCTTTACTACACCGCCTCCGACATTGAAGTATTTTTGCAGATTGCGCACTTCCAGCAGAATCTCCTGATTTTTATCGTTTTGTACCGAAGTTTCTGTTACAACCGTACTCATTGTGCAAATCCCTCCTTCCGGTTCACCTGTCTGGCCAATGGATGGTGCAACCAACAAGCCGCTTGATGATTACTGTCCATTTCTTCAAGCGCGGGCTTATGGTTACGGCATACTTCCATTGCATAGGCACAACGAGCAAAGAACGGGCAACCGGCAGGCGGACGCAAAAGGTCCGGCGGCGTACCGATAATAGGGTTGAGCGGTTCGTCTTTTTTCATATCAAGGCGTGGCACCGACTGCAAGAGCCCTTTTGTATACGGGTGTTGCGGTTCATAAAAGATTTGATCGACCGTTCCTGTCTCCACAATCTCACCTGCGTACATGACGACAACACGATCACACATATCGGCCACCACTCCGAGATCGTGCGTAATTAAAATGATCGATGTTTTCGTTTTGGCCTGAAGCTTTTTCATCAACTCTAAAATCTGCGCCTGAATCGTTACGTCCAGCGCTGTCGTCGGTTCATCAGCGATCAGCAGTTTCGGCCGGCAGGCCAGCGCAATAGCAATCATGGCGCGCTGCCGCATCCCACCGGAAAATTCATGCGGATATTGGTTCACTCGCTTATCCGGCTGTGGAATGCCGACCATCTTTAATAATTCGATCGCTTGCTTGTGCGCTTCTCCAGCCGACATTCCCTGGTGTTTGATCAGGCTTTCCGTAATTTGTTGCCCGATCTTCATCGTCGGGTTTAAGGACGTCATCGGATCCTGAAAAATCATCCCAATATCGTTTCCCCGCACTTTTTGCATTTCTTTTTCACTTTTTTTCAGCAAGTCCTCTCCATTAAATAAAATGCTTCCTTTCTTATACTTGACCGGAGGATGCGGCAGAAGCTTCATAATCGACTGAGCGGTTACGCTTTTTCCGCAGCCAGACTCGCCTACGATACCGACCGTTTCGGCTTTTTTTACATGAAAGGTTACGCCGCGCACAGCTTTCACTTCGCCCGCATACGTATGGAACGAAACATGCAGGTCACGCACTTCAAGTATATTTTCCATAGGTTTTTCACCCTTTGCTTACGTTATTTGCGCATTCTCGGGTCAAGCGCATCACGCAAACCGTCGCCTAACACGTTAAAGGCGAACATCGTGAGCGAAATAAAGAAGCCCGGAATGAACAGCTGATAGACGTTTCCGACAAGCAAACTTACGAGCGCATCATTCACCATCGTACCCCAGCTGGCCTGCGGCGCTGGAATGCCAAGACCGAGAAAGCTGAGCGTCGCTTCGGCAAAGATCGCAGTTGGAACCGTCAGGGTCACATTTACAAGAATCGGCCCCATCATATTCGGAATCATATGCTTGCGCAAAATCCACTTCGTATCAGCGCCGAGAACCATCGCTGCCTGAACATATTCCTGCTCTTTGAGCTGCAATACCTGTCCGCGCACAAGGCGGGCCATCGGGATCCACCCTGTGATTGTCATCGCAATAATGATCGTCCACAATCCCTGCCCCATAACAACCATAAGCAGGATAACCATTAATAAATACGGTATACCATACAACACTTCAGCAATTCGCATCATAATATTGTCGATGCGCCCGCCTTTCAGACCGGAAATACCGCCATACAGTACACCGATCACAAAATCGATAAAAGCCGCCATGACACCGATAAACAAAGAAATACGCGCACCGTACCAGACTCGGGTAAAAATGTCACGCCCGGAAGAATCGGTACCGAACCAATGCTCGGCACTTGGTCGCATGTTTTTTATACTAAAATCTTGTTTATAGTACGTATAGCCGCTAATCATCGGTCCGATAATAGCCATAATGACAAGCGCGATAATCATCAAAAGACCGATCATCGCCAATTTATTCATCTTCAAACGGCGCCATACATCCGCCCAATAGGAGACGCTGGGGCGCTCGATTTTTTCCGCATCTTTAAAGTGATCTGTTACAGGTCGGAACATATCAGCGGTCAATTGCGGTTCATGCTGCATTACTTACTCCCCCCTGCAACCTTAATGCGTGGATCAATCCACGTGTAAAGTACATCCACAACGAAAATCAAAAAAATAAGAATGGCGCTATAAAAAACGGTAGAACCTAAAATCACCGGATAGTCACGATTAAAAATACCTTTCACAAACATTTCGCCCATTCCGGGGATACCGAAAATATGCTCAACCACAAAACTTCCTGTTACAAGATTCGCTGTGATAATACCAAGCACGGTAACAACCGGTAAAATTGCATTTCGTAACGTATGTTTAATAATAACAATATTGCGTGTCAAACCTTTTGATTTTGCCGTCTTAATATAATCCTGCCCTAACACTTCCAGCATGCTGGAACGCATAAGACGCGCAATAAATGCCATCGGCATCGCCGCCAACGCCAGCGAAGGCAAAACGGTATGTTGCCATGTTCCCCAGCCGGATGGCGGAAAAATGTTCATTTCTACAGCAATATAGTTAATGAAAACCGTTGCCAAAAAAAAGCTCGGCACAGAAAGTCCGACGATGGCAAGAATCATCGACAAATAATCAGGCCATTTATTGTGATATAAAGCGGCAATGACCCCAAAAATTAAGCCAAGCGTAACCCCGATCGCCAGCGCCTGTAAACCAAGATAAAACGAAATGGGAAATCCTTGCGCAATATAATCGTTGACTGTGATCGCACTCGATTTTAATGATGGACCAAAATCAAGTTGTAACAACGATTTTAAATATAATCCGTACTGAACAATTAACGGTTTATCCAGATTGTAGTAAGCTCGTAAATTTTCGTATACACCGGGCGGCATGTTTCCTTCTTTTGCAAATGGGTCACCTGGAATTACATGCATTAAACCAAACGTTAGCGTAATCACCACCCACAGCGTTACGAGAGCCCACCCCAAGCGTTGCAAAGTATATCGTAACACCTTATCCCCTCCATTCCTTCATGTTTAGGAAATAGGAGATACCCAGAAGCCGGGTACCCCCTGATTTATGCGCACTACTTTTTGTCCGCATATTTCATGACCGGATACTCATCCGGCACCGTATAAACGCCGGTTACATTTTCTTTCACCGCATACGGCATCGCATAGAAGTAAATGGGCATAATCGGCATCTCATCCATCAAAATTTTTTCCGCTTTATGCATGAGTTCCATGCGTTTTGCCTGGTCAGCCGCTTTCTGAGCCTGATCAATCAGCGCATCATATTCTTTGTTTTTCCAGCCCGTGTCATTTTGTTTGCTATAGGAAGTGAACATTTCCAGCATGGTCATCGGATCTGTATAGTCGGCGATCCAGCCGGACCGGCTTACATCGTAATCAAGCTTATGCTCACGATCGATTTTCACCTGGAATTCCACGTTTTCTAGTCCGACTTTAAGTCCAAGATTTTTGCGCCACATTTCCTGAATCGCTTCCGCGATACGTTTGTGTGCATCAAGCGTGTTATACAAAATCGTAAATTTCGGCATGCTGGTCATGCCTTCTTCCTTAAGACCTTCCGCCAGCAGGCGCTTCGCCAGCGCTACATCTTCTTTAAAGAAATTGCCGCTCACTTCTTGAAACTCTTTGCCGCTCGGTTCTTTCGCACCCGGTCCGACATAACCAAACGCAGGCTTCTCCCCGCCTTGCGTGACATTTTGTGTAATGGTATTGCGGTCAATCGCCAGCGTTAAGGCCAAACGTACCTTTTTGTTATTGAACGGTTTCTTTGTCGTATTGAAACGGTAAAAATACGTAGCGAATTGAATCGCCGATTTAAACTCAGGCGAATTGCTAGACTTAAGCTGTCCAATCACATCGCTCGGCAGCGGATAAAGCAAATCGTAATCGCCGGAGCGGAAAGACTGCCATGCCGTATTTTCATCTTCTACCATCGTCCAATGTATGCCATCTAATTTAATGCGGTCTTTCTCAAAATAATTTTCATTTTTCGCCATTTTCAAATGACTTTTATGCTGCCATTCGACCAATTTGAACGGTCCGTTGGAAACGAATGTTTTAGCATCGTTTGCCCAATTCGGATTTTGTTCCTGCACCTTTTTATCGATTGGAAAATACGTATAGAAAGATACGAGTTCTTCAAAGAACGGGGTCGGATTTTTCAGTTTGACTTCAAGCGTTTTGTCGTCAAGCGCTTTTACACCCACTTTGTCTTCAAGCGCTTTCAATTTTTGTGGATCCTTTTCTTTCGACTCATTGTACTGCTGGGCTCCGTCGATGTAATATAAAATCCAAGCATAATCCGAAGGTGTAGAAGGGTTCAGCACATATTTCCACGCGTATTCAAAGTCATGGGCTGTCAGCGGATCACCGTTGGACCATTTAAGTCCGTCACGCAGATGGAAAGTGTATTTTTTCTTATCTGGGCTTATATCCCACTTCTCGGCCATCGCCGGCACAATTTTCCCGCCCTCTTCTTTCATCGTCAGACCAACAAATAAATGACGCATCGGCCAACTATCATGCGTACCTTGCGCTCTCGCAGGATGCAGGGAGCCAGGCTCAGTAGAGTTATTGACGCGAAGGATTTTTTCTCCGGCCTTTTCGCCTCCGGCCGATTTTTCTCCGCCGCCACAACCTGTAAGCGCTAACATAAATAAGAGAACAAAACTTAAGAAAATCGAGAAACTTTTCTTCACAGTCATCAACCCCCTTAGTTTCAAATCATGTTTCCTATAAAGGACGTTTCCACACGGCCATTCATTAGCCCGCGTTGTCCTCTAACCCATCCAACGTCACATACGAAAATGAATCTTTATATTGCTTCAGTTCAATTGAAACTTCGGCCGAAACAATCCCTTCAACATTGGCTAAATCTTTGTTCACAAATGTAACCAGATCTTCATTCGAGCGAAAATACGCCTGAATGATTAAATCATTGCGCCCGGAAAACGCGCCAATAAAACGCACCGCCCGCAGTTTTCCCAGCTCTTCGGCAACTTTCTCCTGGTAGCCGAGCCTGGTGGACATACCGATGATAGCCTGCACATTTAAACCGACTTTTATAGGGTCAGTATGTACGATAAAATAAAAAATTTTATCTTCAATCATCCTGTTGATACGCGAACGAACCGTGCCTTCGCTTACTCCAAGCAAATGTCCCATCTCCGTATATGATTTCCGAGCATCTTCCTGAAGGATTTGAAGAATCTGAAAATCAAGCAAATCCAACTTTCTCACCCACCCCCCTCCTTTCCTAAAAAAAATAATCATTCAGAAAATTCGACTTACGATTGCGGCATAATTTCACCAAAAATCTATGTTTTTCGTAAATCAATTTTCTTAATACATCATAATATAAATATAAAACGATATACAATTAATGTAAATAATATTTTTATTAAATTCGTAAAATTATTTATGAATTTATACGTTTTTCCTATTATCCGTTCAATTTTGGAAGTACAGCTTTAAGGAGAGAAATAAGCTTTGGACGGGTACGGTTCGCTACTTCCACTACTTGCTCATGTGTCAAAGGTTCCAGTTCTTCACCGATCGCCATATCGGTTACACAGGAAATTCCCAGCACCTTTAAACTAGCGTGGCGCGCCACAATGACTTCTGGAACGGTGGACATGCCGACCGCATCTCCACCTAATCGAGCCAGTATTGTCAATTCTGCTGGCGTCATATACGACGGCCCGCTAATTCCAACATATACCCCTCGCTGTATGGAAATTCCCAGCTCTTTGGCCGTTTCCTGTGCGAGATGAATGTATTCTTTCGCATACGCTTCCGACATATCCGGGAAACGCGGGCCAAACTCTTCTATATTCGGGCCAATAAGCGGATGATCACCCGTAAAATTAATATGGTCTTCAATAATCATTAAGTCGCCCGGCGCAAAAGTGCGGTTCATGCCGCCGCATGCGTTTGTAATAACAACCGAATGGACGCCGAGCAACTTCATTACATAAACCGGAAAGGTAACCTGTTTCATGCTGTAGCCCTCATAGTAGTGAAAACGTCCCTGCATCGCCACAACGTTCTTTCCTTCCAGCGTGCCGATGACAAGCTGGCCTTTATGTCCTTCTACCGTAGATACAGGAAAATGCGGAATTTTATGATAACTGAGGCACACCGTATCTTCTATCTCATCCGCCAACACGCCAAGACCGGAACCGAGAATCAAACCGATTTCTGGTTTCACAGAAATGTGGCTTTGAATGTATTCTGCTGCGTCTTTCAAGTTGGCAACATAATCTCTCATGAAAAAACCTCCTCTTATACTTATAATAAAAAGCCTGAAACAAACAGCGTATCTTTTGCTCCAGACTTTTTGATTACATGCCCTATATCTCTTTTATGATTGCTTTTACTAGCGTTAAAAATGCGCTTTTAACTTTTTCTGTTGTTTCCATTACTTCTTCGTGTGACAGCGGCTGCGGCAAAATGCCTGCGGCCATGTTGCTGATGCAAGAAATGCCGAGCACGCGAATGCCTGCATGACGCGCTACAATAACCTCCGGAACCGTAGACATACCGACCGCATCCCCGCCCAGAATGCGCAGCATGCAGATTTCCGCCGGCGTTTCATAGCTCGGTCCCAATAGGCCCACATACACACCTTCCTGCACCTTAATTCCGTGCGCATTAGCTACCTTGTGTGCAAGTGCGCGCAAGTCAGGGCAATATGCGGTCGACATATCCGGGAAACGTACCCCCAACTTTTCATCGTTCGGCCCAATAAGCGGATTGCGCCCCGTAAAATTAATATGGTCTTTAATCAACATCAAGTCGCCCGGCGCATAACTTTCGTTTACGCCTCCAGCCGCGTTGGTCACGATCATCCTGTCCACCCCGATCGCTCTCATGACACGTACGGGAAACGTTACTGCGTCCAGTCCATACCCTTCGTAATAGTGAAAGCGTCCCTGCATCGCCACAACGTTCTTTCCTTTCAGCGTGCCGATGACAAGCTGGCCTTTATGTCCTTCTACCGTAGATACAGGAAAATGCGGAATCTCCTTATATGGAATAACAGCCGGATTTTCAATTTCATCGGCCAGTACGCCAAGACCAGAGCCAAGAATTAAGCCAATCTCCGGTTTGATATCCGTTATGCTTTCAATATAAGCTTTCACTTCTGCAATGTTTGCTGTAAGCGACATCCCCTCTGCCTCCCTTATCCTCTTTATTCAGTAATCTGTCGCAAAAAGCTCGTACCAATGCTGGGCTTTGTCACCTGAAAGTTGTCGGCGATGGTTGCGCCGACGTCGGCGAACGTTTCGCGCACGCCAAGCGGTTGGCCGCCTTTCATGCCTATGTAATACACAAGCAACGGCACGTATTCTCGCGTATGATCCGTTCCGTGATGAATCGGATCGTTTCCGTGATCCGCCGTAATGATGAGCAGGTCATCTTCGCCGAGCGCACCCAGAATTTCTGGAAGACGGCGATCAAATTCCTCAAGCGCTTTGCCATAGCCAATCGGATCACGACGATGCCCGTACATAGCATCAAAGTCTACGAGATTTACGAACGAAAGTCCGGTAAAATCTTTTCGCATCGTTTCCAGCAGTTTATCGACACCGTCCATATTCGATTTTGTTTTCAGCGCTTCCGTTATGCCTTCGCCCGCGTAGATATCAGAGATTTTACCAATGGCGATGGAAGTAAATCCTGCTTCCTGCAACTCATTCATCACCGTTTTGCCCGGCGGCGATACAGAGAAATCACGACGATTCGCCGTGCGGGTAAAGTGGCCTGGTTCACCAACAAACGGACGGGCAATCACACGCACGACGGAATGTTCATCATCAAGCGTAAGTTCACGCGCAACCTTGCAAATTTCATACAGCTCTTCAAGCGGCACAATTTCTTCGTGGGCTGCCACCTGGAACACGCTGTCCGCCGAAGTATAAACAATAACGTCACCGGTTCTCATATGTTCTTCGCCCAATTCAGCAATAATTTCCGTACCGGAAGCCGGTTTGTTTCCGAGCACGCCGCGGCCAATCCGCTCAGAGAACGGCTTGATTAGACTATCAGGGAACCCGTTCGGCCACGTTTTGAACGGTGTCTCAATGCGAAGACCCATAATTTCCCAGTGACCGGTTGTTGTATCTTTCCCTATCGAAATTTCTTTCATTTTACCGAAAGCGGCCTCAGGCGGAGCATCCGCAGAAACGCCTTCCAACTTCTCGATATGTCCGAGTCCAAGGCGCGACAGATTCGGCACGTTCAAGCCATTCATTCTTTCGGCGATATGACCGAGCGTATGCGCCCCTTCGTCGTTATAGTCTTTCGCATCTGGCAATTCGCCGATGCCGACGCTATCAAGCACGATAAGAAATACGCGTTTAAATCGCTTCATACAGCTGTCTCCTCCTCGTTTCAATTCAGCGGGACAAGCCTCTTAGCCAGCGCATGAAAATCATGCGTAAAATAAGGAAGGCACTTCACACTTTTCCCCGAAGTACCCTGTTTTATGCCCGAGGATGGGCTTTTGCGTACACTTCCTTCAACCGTGAACGCGTAACATGCGTATAAATTTGCGTAGTTGAGATATCGGCGTGTCCGAGCATCTCCTGCACAGAGCGCAAATCCGCCCCATTCTCAAGCAGATGTGTCGCGAACGAGTGACGTAACGTATGCGGGGTAATTTCTTTGTGACTGTTCGCCAGCTGGGCGTATTTCTTGATAATTTTCCAGAATCCTTGACGCGACAAGCGGCGGCCATGATGATTCAAAAATAACGCTTCTTCCTGTCCTCGTTTCTTTAAAAACGGGCGGCCGCGTTCAAGGTACGTCTGTACGTTCACAATAGCCAAACGTCCAAGCGGAATTATGCGCTCCTTTGAACCTTTTCCAAAACATTTAATAAAACCCATATTCAGATTCACGTCTGATAAATTAAGCGATACGAGCTCAGATACGCGAATGCCGGTCGCGTACAAAAGCTCTAGCATCGCTTTGTCCCGCATGCCGGACGGAAAGCGGGTGTCCGGTCCGTTCAGCAACATTTCCACTTCCGCCACCGAAAGCACCTGCGGAAGCTTTTTTTCAATTTTTGGTGATTCAAGATTAACGCTTGGATCTTTATCAATAAACTTTTCCCGCAATAAGAACTGGTAAAATGCGCGGATGGAAGCAAGGTTGCGCGACAGCGTCGCCGTCGCCCGTCCCTGTTCTTGAAGATAGAGCAGATAGCCCATAATCTGCGTGCGGCTTGTTTCGCTTATGTCCTTGAATCCCTCTCGTTCTAAATACGCACAATAGCTTATCAAATCTCTGCGATACGATTCAAGCGTGTTTTTTGCTAACCCTCTTTCCACTGTTAAGTAATGGATAAATTGGGTGATTAATTCATTCATTTGCGAATCTCCTTAACATCCGATCTCCTCTATCTGTTAGATAAGCATGTCCTTTATTATTTTATTCCACAAGGGTTCCTTGTTTCCTGCCCGATAACAAAAATTTATTCACCGTACCAATAAAACGCAAACAATCGCTGCTTCATTTCTTGATACGTTTTTTTCAAAGAAGGAACATCGTTCATAACTTTCACCGCTTTCCCCTGCGGTTCTTTGTACGGCTGCGCCGGCCTAATCGCATCGTTTAGGTAAGAGATAATACAATAAAATATAAATGTACAAAATACAAAAATGGCAAGCAAACGCAGCATTTCCGCGATTCTATTATACGGAATAAACATGCACCTTTCTCCTTCCGCACACGTTTTTATCCCATCCTATTCATTTCCAAGCAATTTTATACCTTTCGCTCGTTTTCAATTTATGTTTTGCATGATACAATTTATTTTTGTGATTAACAATTATCGGCAAGGTGTGGTCAAACCGATGTACAATCAACAAGAAAAAGAAAATAGCCGGCTCAAGCAAGTGTTCAACCGTTTGAACCTGCTGCTTTTGCTCGTGTTCCTCATATTCGCCCTTATCATTTTCCGACTGGCCTACGTGCAGGTTGTAAAAGGGGAGGAGTATCAGGCAGAAGCGGTGTCCAAATCGGACAAGAAAGTGCCAATTCCGGCGATGCGCGGCAACATATACGACCGGCACGGCAACCTAATCGTGCATAGTCGTGGCTCCTTTACTGCCGTCTTCCAGGAAAAAGAATATATGGACAAGGATTATTACATCCAGCTAGCCACCAAGCTGGAAAAAATTCTGGAAGGCACGACTAAAGAGGATTTGCTCAAAAAAATGGATGTCGGATACGAGTATAAAAACGGAAATGTCGTCAAATCCCCGCGCATGACCCAAAAATTTTTGGAAAAAGACTTGAAACACGACCTATCCCAAAAAGAAATCGCCTACCTATCAGAGCACCGCAATGAATTGGATGGTGTAGCCGTCATCACGAAACCGATCCGCGAATACGATCCGAAACAGGTGGCCGTGCAAACCATCGGATATGTGCGCCCGTTTAACGTTGCGGATAATCAGGGCATCGAATACTATCGACAGCGAAAGGACGATTATTTGCCGAACCAAACGGTCGGTTATGACGGAATTGAGCGCAGCTATGAAGAAGAACTGCGCGGCGAGAATGGTTACCGTCTGTATCAGGTGGATGCCCATCAAAACATCCTAAAACAGATCAAGGAAGTTCCGCCAAAGCGCGGCAACAATTTGTATCTAACAATTGACCAGCGCGTGCAACTTGAAACGCGCGACTTCATTAAGAGTTTCCTGCCCAAACTGCGGGCCACAGGTCGTAACGCCTCCTACGCAAAAACAGCGTACGCGGTGGCTATGGAAGTAAAGACAGGTAAAATTGTTGCGATGGTCAGCTACCCGGAATACGACCCGAACATTTGGACATCCGGCCCTGACAAAGAAACATACGAACAAAATAAGTATTCCTTTACAAACGGGACAATCCGCAGCGCACCGTATGATGTGCGCCCCAAAACCGGAAAAGCTGCGGAGATGGAGAACTATAAACATCCAGCTTCCATCGTACCGGCCGGTTCTGTCGTGAAGCCGCTCACCGTGCTAATGGGATTGTCGGAAGGCTTAATTACACCGTATGATTATTGGGCTGACCCAGGTGCGTACCACTATGGTGGCGCTTCCGACGTCGTACGCAACGACAGCGGTCATAATTATGGCATGCTGACGCCCAGAACGGCGATTCAAAAATCAGCCAACACGTATATGGCGCGCATTGGTAAGCTTATGAGCGAAAAGCATGGAAAAAATTCCGTTACCGTCTATCAGAAGTACTATCACGCCTTCGGTCTCGGCGTGAAAACAGGCGTCGATTTGCCGGGAGAATCGGCCGGCAACGAAGATTTTCTCGTCATGAATAAGCGCTATGGCCCTCTCGCTGCGATGGTGCAGGCTTCCTTCGGCCAGCAGGGCCGCTATACGGCTATGCAGCTGGCACAATACGTTGCCACGATTGCGAATAAAGGCGTGCGCTTGCGCCCGCAACTGGTGGATCGCATTGTGGATGCTAAAGGAAATGTTGTTCGTCCGTATAAAACAGAAGTGCTAAATGTAATAAAAGAATCGGATATTAATTGGCGTACAATACATCAAGGCATGGCAATGGTTACCCAAGGCGGTACCGCGACCAGCGCATTTGCCGGGTTTCCTTATCGCGTAGCAGCAAAAACAGGAACATCGCAACAAGATATTTATGTGCCTGATTCAACAGATTTTACGAAGAAGGTAAACTGGCGCAAGTATAAAGAAATAAATAATGGGGTCTTTGTTTCCTTTGCTCCGGTTGAGGATCCGAAACTGGCTGTTGCTGTTATCGTTCCAGAAGGGGGCTATGGCTCTCAATCCGCTGGTCGCATCGCCCGTGCCATTTATGAAGCATATGACAAATACATTGGCCTTGGCCCTACGGATAAGCCATACGATCCGAAAACAGCCGTGCCGAAAGACAAAAAAACTGAGTAAACTTCATAAAAAGCATGCTGTCCGGGCGGAACAGCATGCTTTTTTACTTTTGCGGATCATTCTCCTTCACTACGAAAAAAAGCAGGGCCCGGAAAGGTACCACTGCTTTTTCAGCCTGGAATATTGCTTCTTACATTCGCAAGTTCATTCTTATCCACTTTGTCAATGCAACGATGGCAAATGCCGTGGAAAGACAAACGATGATCAAGAATATGGAATTTAAATTTATCGCTAACCGCTTGCTCAACTTCGCCCAGAAGGTCTTCATGTATCTCATCTACGATGCCGCACATGACACAAATCAAATGATGGTGATGGTGCTCGGCATTTTCATTACGAAACTCATAACGGGCTACCCCGTCGCCGAAATTAATCTTTTGCAAAATATGCAAATCACTCATCAATTCAAGTGTACGATATACGGTAGCCAGACCGATTTCAGGGGCTTTCTCCTTGACGAGCAAATAAACATCTTCTGCGGATAAATGATCTTCTTCATTTTCCAATAGAACACGAAGCGTCGCTTCGCGCTGCGGTGTCAGCTTGTAGCTATGGGCATGCAATTGCTGTCTAATTTTATCAATTCTTTCTTCTATTTCCATAATACAAAGACCTCCCCGAGCAGCTTCCTACATTCTCATTATAGTGGAGCGTAAATAGGGAGTCAAATAAAACTCTTCTTAAATAATAATTATTATAAATTTTAAAAGCATCGCGCTCGCATGCTTCATCAGCGAAGGAGAAACAAACGCCTCAAACCCGGCTGCCACCGTCATCACAACACCCATAATTAAGATCAGCGCGCTGTATACAAAAAAGCGGGGATACAATGCACCGCCTTTCTTCATAAAACGCGATTGGATAAGATGCAGAGAAAACGAAATACCTGCCGTCGCTACAATAATCATCGCCGGAATGACCAGCAGGTTTTGCGGCAACACAGAAACCGCGGCGAAATATAGCCCCTTCCACTGCAACTGGTTCACCAAAAAACCGACCGTAAACCCGACTACGACACCCTTTAGAAACACCATTATGAGAATGAGCGGAAGACCGATAATAGAAAGTCCGAGAATCCACATAAAACCTATATACTTCAGGTAATGGCCGAGCGAACTTTGAAAGCTGCGCAGCGGGTCGGTAATATCATCGTTTGTGAGCTCATGGAAAAACTGGCTGACATACATGAACAACTCCTGCTTTTGCGTCATGCCGAGCGAATTGACGACGACGGCGCCAAAGCCAACCCCCATAATGAACAGCACAATGGTAAACAAATAGAGCGATGAATTCTCTCGCACATTCTGCTGTAATGTTTGTCCAATTTTACTCCTTACCAATGGGAATCCCCCCTGTCCGTCTCTTATCACGATATATATGAAAGACAGGGGAGACGTATTACTAGACGTATTACTCAAGCGCGATTTTTCCGTAAATCCCGGCGCCACCTTCCAGAAACATCACTTCGCCGCGTCGGCTGCGGTCAATGTTCTCCGCGACAGCCGTACCCACGACGTTAGCCAGTTGCTCCACCGTTGCATGGTGTAAAATTCGCATTTCTGTTCCAAAAGCGTTCAGCAACCTTTGCATGCGTCCTGGGCCAAGGCCCGGGACGAACTCCAGCGGAATATGGTAGCGGTACGGCGGCCGGTGCGCTGGATGCGTACCGGCCGCCTGTGTTGAGATCTGCAAAAAGCGTTCGTATACGCCTCGCGTAATGACCTTTTTTCCTTCCTTGCCGCAATGCGGGCAGCGCAGCGCATCGGATTGCGCAATCAATTCTTCGCAGTTCGTACAGCGCGTGCGGTAGTATTTCCCCAACTGCGGATGCAAACCATAATTTGTGCGCACACCTCTTCCATCCCGTCGCCTGAGCGCCAGACACAACTCGGAAAAATCCGGGCGCTGAACGCGCAAGTCCTGGTATTCGCGAGCGATTTTCCCTACGGAATGAGCGTCCGAATTTGTCACAAATGTAAGACCGCTAAGCTCCTGTATGCCATCTGCCAAATTCGAGTCGGAACTTAAACCTAGCTCAATCGCAGCAAATCGATTCACATCGATAACGGATGACAGCCGATCAACACAGGCCCCGTATACGCTCTTATGTGGCGTAAAGGCGTGCGCCGGGATTACAATACCGCCCAGCGAATCCACGTGCGTCACGAGCTCATCCAGGTCCGCATACACACGTTGAGTGCTCAAGTGAATATTTTTTACTTTGGTGTGATACCAACCACGAAACGCAGCAAACGCGGCGCGATCCGGCAAATAAACAAGAAAATGCGCCAGCCCAGCTCCGACTTTAAGCTCCACTTCCACGCCGGCAATCAGCGTGACTTCCCCTTCCGGTATCCGGTACACATAACCGCCACCCGGCAATTCCTGCATACGGCCCACTCTGATATGAGTGTCGATTTCTTCCTGTACCTCTGGAGAATGGCAATCGATGACGCCGATCATATGCATTCCTTTCCGTTTTACAGCCTCCTCCACGATAGCCGTAAGCGTCAAGCTGCGCGAAGCCGTAATTTTCACCGGGCGATCCCGCATCGTGCGGCCGATATGAATGTGCAGGTCAGCGAAACACTCGTTCATATACGCTGTCATTTTGCATTCAACTGCCAAGCATAGACAGCAAGAATGGTCTTCGCGTCGCGAATGTCGCCGCTAGCGATCAACCGCTGCGCTTCCTCAGGCGTGACGTACATTACTTCTACAAACTCGTCCTCATCCGGCTGTGCCGTCCCCGGTTTTGCCCCTTCCGCGCGGTACAGATGAACAATTTCGTCAGCAAAGCCCGGCGAGGTATAAAAAGAAGCCACATGGCGGAGCGAGGCGCACGTATATCCCGTTTCCTCCTGCAATTCCCGGCGCGCGCACGCTTCTGGATTTTCTCCCGGCTCCAACTTTCCGGCCGGGATTTCCACAAGCATCCGCTCCAGCGGCTTCCGAAACTGACGCACCATCACCATTCTATTGTCATCGGTTATCACCATCACCGCGACCGCCCCCGGGTGATTAACGATTTCGCGCTTGGCGGTTTTTCCGTTCGGCAACTGCACGTCATCGACTTTTACTTTGATAATTTTTCCATCATAAATGGTTTGGCTTGCTACGGTTTTTTCCATCATAACTTCTGTGTTCATCCTTTCCGGTATGATCTTCCCCTCTATTGAAGCATATTCAGGAGAACAAATCCATTTTTTTCATCTCTTCCCGTTTCAAGCACCTCATCCATATGAAGCGTGCAGCATAATACATATGGGCAAAAAATGCAGGATCATCTTCTATCGTACGGCCCATAGACACGAGCGGAACAGGATACGATTCAGTTATATTCCGCCATATTTCCATATCTTTCGGTTCATGAAATACGATCGTATGCCGTACGGATTGATCTTGCAATTGTCCAATTAGTTTTGGGTGATGTTCAACATTCAGCACAAGCGGTACTTCCGGAACAAAACGAAGCACCGTAAGCGTATGATGACTAATACCTGTATGACGCTCGCGCCCGTCAGCGAAACTAACTCTTGGAATTAGCACAGGAAGTCCGCCCAGCTTATGAGCCGCTTCAATAATCGTAATCTGTTCCATTCCGCTAAATCCGAATTTCGTCCCTGTGCCAGCCACACCCGGCCCTGGTGCCACGACAATAACATCTGCTTTCCATACATATTTGGCCGCCAAAAGCGCTGTGTACAAGTTTACGCATTCTGTCTGTCCCCCGAAAGCATGACCGTATGTGAGCGTACCAGTTAACATGCTGGCAGACTGCAAATAACGAACATGGTCGCTGAGCGCGAGCGGCAGCGCTCCTCCTTCGCTCATGATATAGCAGACACGCGGCATTTTACTTTCTCCCGCCCGGCGCCACAAATGCCATAGCGAAAGCACAAACGCCGGGAGCATGCTATGAACCTCGCCGATAACGACCGGAATCCTCCCTAATGTTTTACCCTCTACCTTCTGGAAAATTTCGTGGTATTCGCTTTCCTTCTCTTCTACTGATTGTACGGTATGCTGAAAAGGGGTATAGCGCATTTTCACGATGTGCCCTTCGCGCCGAACCTCTCCTCTGCCTGATAACGGCGTCCCCTCCGGGCTTAGTCTCGCTGTGACAAAGTGTTTGCCGCCGCTGTCCAATCCAAGTTCCACAGCGGTCGTATTGACAATGACACACTCTTCTGGGCTTGCGCGCCCCGTCAGCTCAGGATAGTTAAGCGCCAACGCCACCTCTTCATTCACAAGTCGAACCTCAAGCTCCTGTAACGCTTCCTCGTCCCGCACGATCCGCATGACCGTGCCGTATGACCATGCAATCATGCAATCCCTCCTTTTCTACAGGAAGAATATGCATGTAGAGAGCAGGAAAGGACAAAAAAGTAGATAGGATAATATCTTATTCTTATCGCTTTACCGCTTGTTCGCAAAGCGCCACGACAAGTTCAGCCGCTTTCACCAGCTCCTCCACTGGAATTTTTTCGTTTGTTGTATGGATGTCTTCATAGCCGATGGCAAGATTGACCGTCGGAATGCCATGGCCGGACAGAATATTGGCGTCACTGCCACCGCCGCTCGCAAGAAGCCGCGGCTCACGCCCGATCGCTTTTACTCCGGCGATTGCTTGCTGCACGACCGGATCGTCCTCCTTGAATGCAAATCCAGGATATGCAAGCGCAATCGCAACTTCAGCTGTAGCTCTAAATTCCGCCGCCGCTTCCTCAAATGCGCGCTTCATCTTTTCCGTCTGCGCGTTCAGTTTTTCTTCCACCAGGCTACGTGCCTCGGCCATAATTTCGACCTGATCGCAAACAATGTTAGTCGGGCCGCTGCCTTGGAAGCTGCCAATATTCGCTGTTGTCTCTTCATCGATACGGCCAAGCGGCATGCGGGAGATCGCTTTACTCGCCACCTGAATCGCGCTGATACCCGCTTCTGGATTCACTCCGGCATGAGCGGAGCGGCCCCGGATAGTAGCTGAGATTCTCGCCTGATACGGCGCAGCGATAATAATATCTCCCACTTTGCCATCACTGTCGAGCGCAAATCCGTATTCAGCCTGAAGCAACGAAGGATCAAACACTTTGGCTCCCATAAGGCCAGATTCTTCACCGACCGTAATCAAAAATTGCACCGTGCCGTGCGGCCTGTTTTGCTCTTTCAGCACACGGATTGCCTCCAGCATCGCCGCGATGCCAGCCTTGTCGTCGCTGCCGAGAATGGTTGTTCCATCGGAGACGATGTAGCCGTCCCGTATGCTCGGCCGAATGCCTTTGCCCGGCACAACCGTATCCATATGAGACGTAAAATAAATAACCGGGCAGTCTTTAATCGTTCCCTTCAATGTCGCGACTAAATTTCCGGCTGCATGTTCCGTTTTTTCCGCCGCGTCATCTTCGCTCACTTCAAGATCGAGCGCGGTAAACTTCTCTTTCAGTACATCGCAGATGATGCGTTCGTGCTTCGTTTCGCTATCGACGCGGACAAGTTCCATAAACTCTGCAACCATTCGATCTTGCTGAATCATCGTCCTGTTCCCACCTATTCTCTATATATTTTATACATTCTTATTCTTTACCAATTTTTGATGAAATTCAATAAATGATGTGCCCTTCCCCTTTAGCAGTATATCGTTTCAAGAAACATGAATCCGCTTGGTAGCTTTGTCATTTCTGTTATAAGATTTGTTGGCGGTACATCCCATAAGATTGATGAAGACGCTTTGGAAAACAGGGTAAAATGTTTGTGCACGCAGCGCTTAGGCTGTTGGACTAGTAAAAAAACCGGGGAAATCCCCGGTTTTCGCTATTATAATGGAAATTATAATGGAATATTGCCGTGCTTTTTCGCCGGTCGTTCCTCTTTCTTGTTGCGCAACATTTCCAGCGCTTCGCGCAACTTTTTACGCGTCTCGCGCGGGTCAATAACATCATCGACCATACCGCGGCTGGCAGCAACATAAGGGTTGGCAAAACGTTCGCGGTATTCTTGGATTTTTGCCTGCCTCGTCGCGGTCGGATTCTCGCTGTTCTCGATCTCCTTCGCAAAAATAATGTTGGCTGCACCTTCCGCGCCCATCACCGCGATTTCCGCATTCGGCCACGCATATACAATATCCGCGCCGATCGCTTTTGAATTCAGAGCCACGTACGCACCGCCGAACGCCTTGCGCAAAATGACGGTAATCTTCGGTACCGTCGCCTCGGAATATGCGTACAAAATTTTGGCGCCATGCCGAATAATGCCGCCGTGTTCCTGATTAACGCCCGGAAAGAAGCCGGATACATCCTCAAACGTAATAAGCGGAATATTAAACGAATCGCAGAAGCGAACGAAACGCGACAATTTGTCGGATGAATTAATATCAAGCCCGCCCGCCATAAATTTCGGCTGGTTTGCCACGATACCGACGCTATATCCGTCGATGCGGCCAAATCCAATCACAACGTTTTTCGCAAAATCCGGCTGAACCTCCATGAAGTCGCCGCCGTCAACAATCTTATAAATGACTTTGCGTACATCATACACCTTGGTCGGCGCGATCGGCACAATTTCCGCCAGGTCGTCATCCCAGCCGTCATCCTTCTCCTTAGGAGGTACGAAAGGCGGTTGTTCTTTGTTATTTTGCGGCAAAAAACTCAACAGGCGGCGCACCTGCTCCAGCATCTCCGGCTCGGACGGAGCAGTGAAATGCGCATTGCCGCTGACAGAGGCGTGTACCTTCGCCCCTCCTAAATCTTCAGACGAAATTTTTTCGCCGGTCACCGCTTCGATTACTTTCGGACCGGTGATAAACATCTGGCTTGTTTTTTCGACCATGCAGACAAAATCTGTAATCGCCGGGGAATATACCGCCCCGCCGGCACATGGCCCCATAATAACGGAAATTTGTGGAATGACGCCAGAATAAATCGAATTGCGATAGAAAATATGGCCGTAGCCGTCCAGCGATTCTACACCTTCCTGAATGCGGGCACCGCCCGAATCGTTCAAACCGATGACAGGAGCTCCTGTCTTTGCCGCCAGATCCATAATCCGCGCGATTTTCAGGGCATGCATCTCTCCAAGCGCGCCGCCGAACACGGTAAAGTCTTGGGAAAATACAAATACGAGGCGGCCATTGATTTTGCCGTAGCCGGTAACGACCCCTTCACCTGGTCCTTCGATCTTATCCATGCCGAAGTTGGTCGCCCGGTGCTCAATAAACGGGTTAAGTTCTACAAACGAATCTTCATCCAGCAGCAAATCAAGGCGTTCGCGTGCCGTCAATTTACCGCGGTCGTGCTGCGCGTCGATTTTTTTGTCTCCGCCACCCAATTCGACCTTACGGCGCCGCTCATACATTTCATCAATTTTTTCATACATGGTGCTCATATGTTAGTATAGCCCTCCTATCCTTGACGCTCCGCGGAAACAAATCCGTGCCGTTATCTCGCTTCTTTTCTATAACGGCCGGGATTCAGGACAAGCGGACGCTGGCTCTTTCGCACCGCGTCCGCACACAAAACATCCCCTATGTTCCGCGTTTTTCCTTTCTTTATATTTTAATGTTTATCCTCATGTCCAGCGGGTTCTGCGCTCTCCGCTTTCTGGCAAAGCTCCAGCAGCACGCCGTGCGTCGCTTTCGGATGCAAAAACGCGACCATATTGTTGTGCGCCCCTAGCTTCGGTGTATCACTGATAAGCTGCACACCTGCTTCTTTCAGCTTGTTCAGACGCTCTTGCTGATTGTCGACCTTGAACGCAATATGGTGGATACCTTCGCCTTTTTTGGCGATAAATTTGGCAATTGCGCTTTCTTCGCTTGTCGGTTCAAGCAATTCAATATACGTTTCGCCGATCTCAAGGAAAGCGACCCGTACTTTCTCGCTCTCCACCGTTTCAAATCCAACCAGCTTTAATCCGAGCATCTGGGTATAAAATTTTACAGATTCATCGAGGTTTTTCACCGCGATCCCGATATGTTCGATCTTTTCAGGAGCGTTCATCAATGGTTCGCTCCCGCCATTCCTTTCCATCACTTTATGGCGAATAAAATCGGCTGTATCTTTCGTATTCGTTCCCGGCGTAAACACCTTGGCGATACCCTGGCTTTCCAAAAATGGAATATCTTCATCCGGTATGACGCCGCCGCCAATTACAATAATATCATCTGCCCCCTGTTCTTTCAGCAAGCGAACAACTTCCGGGAACAGTTCATTGTGTGCGCCGGACAGGCAGGAAAGACCGATCACGTCTACGTCCTCCTGAATCGCGCTCGCTACAATTTGCGCCGGGGTCTGGCGCAGGCCGGTATACACCACTTCCATTCCTTCGTCACGCAACGCTTGTGCGATAACGAGCGCGCCCCTGTCATGGCCGTCAAGTCCTGGTTTCGCTACTAATACGCGTATTTTTCTCTCCATCTCTCTCATCCTCCCCCTTAAACTGGACGGTATTCGCCAAATTCTTCACGAAGCACGCCACAGATTTCGCCAATCGTCGCATACGCGCGGACAGCATCCAAAATGAGCGGCATTAGATTATCCGTGCCTTGTGCACCCTTACGCAGCGCTTCCAGCGTCTGCTTCACCCTATCGTTATCGCGACGCATCCGCAATTTTTCAAGCTTCTCACGCTGAATTTTACCAAGGTTCGGATCAACCCGTAAAAGCTCCGGCTGCTTCTCGTCTTCAATGCGGAAGCGATTCACCCCGACAACGACCTCTTCGCCGGACTCGACTTTCTTCTGGAATTCGTACGCTTTCTCATGAATTTCACGCTGCATGTATCCCTGCTCAACCGCGGCTACCGCACCGCCCATATCCTCAATTTTTTTCAGGTAATCGAGCACCTGAGCCTCAATCTGATCAGTCAAGCTTTCTACATAATACGAACCTGCCAGCGGGTCCACCGTGTCGGTCACACCCGTTTCATACGCAATAATTTGCTGTGTGCGCAACGCGATGCGGGCTGATTCTTCCGTCGGCAGCGCCAGCGCCTCATCGCGCGAATTAGTATGCAGGCTCTGCGTACCACCAAGAACGGCCGCCAGCGCCTGAATGGTCACGCGCACGATATTGTTGTCAGGCTGTTGCGCGGTCAGCGTGGAACCGCCCGTTTGCGTATGAACACGAAATTGCCAGGATTTCGGATTTTTTGCACCATACTTTTCTTTCATGAGGCGGGCCCAAATGCGGCGAGCCGCGCGGAATTTCGCGATTTCTTCAAAGAAATGGTTATGACCGTTAAAAAAGAAAGACAATTGTGGCGCAAATTCGTCAATATCAAGTCCTGCTTCCAGTGCGGCTTCGACGTATGCAATAGCGTCCGCCAGCGTAAAGGCGACCTCTTGCACTGCGGTTGAGCCCGCTTCGCGGATATGATAACCGCTAATGCTAATCGTATTCCATTTCGGCACATGCTTTGCACAATATGCGAAAATGTCAGTGATAAGGCGCATGGACGGTTTTGGTGGGAAAATGTATGTACCACGCGCGATATATTCTTTTAAAATATCGTTCTGAATCGTGCCGGATAGCTTCTCAGAGGGCACGCCCTGCTTCTCAGCTACGGCGATGTACATCGCGAGCAGCACCGCCGCTGGAGCGTTAATTGTCATGGAGGTGCTCACCCTGTCAAGCGGAATGCCATCCAGCAGAATTTCCATATCTTCAAGCGAATCAATGGCCACGCCCACTTTTCCGACTTCGCCTGTCGACATCGGATCGTCAGAATCGTAGCCGATTTGCGTCGGAAGGTCAAAGGCGCAGCTCAGGCCAGTCTGACCCTGCTCAAGCAAATATTTAAAGCGTTTGTTCGTTTCTTCCGCGGAGCCGAAACCGGCGTACTGGCGCATCGTCCAAAAACGTCCGCGGTACATCGTCGGCTGTACGCCGCGCGTGTATGGATATTCGCCAGGCAAGCCTACCTTTTTCATATATTCGTCGGTGAGTTCTTCCGGCAAATAAACCCGTTCCACTTCAATGCCTGATGAAGTTTCGAACTTCTCCTTGCGCTCCGGTACTTTGGCGAGGCGTTCTTTTACTTTTTCTTCCCACGCCTGAAGCGCTTTCTTTGCTTTGTTTTTACCCATGGTTTTCCCTCCTCATAGAACACTCCATATTGTTTCTCTTTCTTTTTCTATTTTGAAACAAAGGAATTGTTCCAATCTTTCTACATATTCTTCTTTTTTTCGTAAATTCCTGCCCTCCTTCGGCAAAATTTTGTATACGAAAAAAGGAGACCGGGGCTCCCGGTTCTCCATCTTAGCATCCACTTAATATATGCTTGTATGCGAACCATACGCTTCAAGCTTTTGTTTGACGCTTTGCAAAAAGCGTCCGCACACCAGACCATCGAGCACGCGGTGGTCAAGCGATAGGCACACATTCGCTATGTCACGAATGGCGATCATATCGTCGATGACAACCGGACGCTTGACAATCGATTCCATGCTAATGATCGCAGCCTGCGGATAGTTAATAATCGGCGCGGAAAGCACGGAGCCAAACGAACCTGTATTGTTGACAGTAAACGTGCCTCCTGACATGTCGTCCACCGTTAGCTTACCCTGGCGCGTCTTTGCGGCCAGTTCGTCTACCGCACGCGCCAATCCGTAAATGCTTTTCTGATCAGCGTCTTTAATGACCGGAACGAACAATGCATCATCGGTCGCTACAGCGATAGAAATATTAATATTTTTGCGCATGATGATTTTGTCGCCCGCCCAGACGGAATTCATGATCGGGAATTCCTTAATGGATTCCACAACCGCTTTGATAAAAAAGGGCAGAAACGTAAGGTTGAACCCTTCTTTGGCCTTGAACTCAGCCTTTAGGCTGTTGCGCAATTTGACGAGGTTGGTCATATCGACTTCAACCATCGTCCAGGCATGCGGCATCTCATGTTTGCTCTGGACCATACGATTCGCGATTGTTTTGCGCACGCTTGTAACCGAAATTTCCGTATCGCCCGGATAAACCGCCACTTCTGACGTGCTTACGGCAGGGCGTACAGTCGGGGACGGCGCGGTCTTAGGCTGCCGTTCTGTTAGCTGTTGCTGCACGGATAACTGCTCTGCCTGCGAAGCGCTCTCCCGCGCCGCTTCCGGCTGCTTTTCCTGTGTTGTGCCTTTTCTCTCAATCACGGCTAGCACATCCTTGCGCGTAATCCGTCCCTCTCTTCCTGTACCCTCAATCTGGCTTAAATCAATGCTATGTTCTTGGGCAAGACGCATCACTGCCGGTGAAAAACGTTTGCCAGCCGCTTTTGCTGCTGCCATGCTCACACCGGAAGCGGAACCGGCAGAAGCCGATTGCTTCGGCGCTTCAAACTCCGGGATGTCAGCCATCTGGGTTGCGATAGGTTCTTTATCTTCCGTTTCGATATAACAAATTAATTTTCCGACGGCAAGCGTGTCGCCTTCGTTCGCCACCAGCTCTTTGACGACCCCTTCCACCGTTGACGGAACTTCAGCGTTCACTTTATCTGTCGTCACTTCACACAACGGTTCGTATTTTTTCACCTTATCTCCCGGTTTTACCAGCCATTTGCTGATCGTGCCTTCCGTGACAGACTCGCCTAGCTGGGGCATAAGCACTTCGGTTGCCATAACGCGTACTGCCTCCTTTTTGCTTCTATACTATACATTTACTATGTTAAAACTCGGCCAAATCGCGCATTGCGACCATCACTTTCTCTGGATTGAGCATGAAGAATTTCTCCAGCGGCGGGCTGTATGGCATCGCCGGAATATCCGGACCAGCTAGGCGCTTAATCGGCGCGTCCAAGTCGAACAAGCATTCTTCGGCAATAATTGCCGCCACTTCCCCACCAATGCCGCCTTCCTTATTATCTTCATGAATGATAAGCACTTTTCCGGTTTTACGCGCCGCCTCTACGATGCTCTCCTTATCGAGCGGATAAAGCGTGCGCAGGTCAAGAATATGCGCACTGATTCCTTCCTCGGCCAGCTTTTCCGCTGCCTGTAAAGCGAAGTGCAACGTAAGGCCGTAGCTGATAACCGTAAGGTCCTCTCCTTCGCGCTTCACATCGGCTTTGCCGATCGGTACCGTGTAGTCCGTGTCCGGCACTTCGCCCTTAATCAGTCGATAACAACGTTTATGTTCAAAAAAGAGAACCGGATCATCATCACGAATCGCTGCTTTTAGTAACCCTTTTACATCATACGGAGTCGAAGGGGCCACTATTTTCAAACCCGGAACACTGTTGAACATCGCTTCTACGCTCTGAGAATGGTACAGCGCGCCATGCACACCGCCGCCGTAAGGGGCGCGGATAACGAGCGGGCAATGCCAGTCATTGTTTGAGCGGTAGCGCATTTTCGCGGCTTCGCTTACAATCTGGTTCACTGCCGGCATAATGAAATCAGCAAACTGCATTTCCGCCACCGGACGCATACCATAAGCGGCCGCGCCGATCGCCACGCCGGCGATCGCTGATTCAGCCAGCGGCGTGTCAATCACACGCTCTTCACCAAATTCTTCATACAAACCGTTCGTCGCGCGGAAAACGCCTCCACGCACGCCTACGTCTTCTCCTAATACAAATACGCGCTTATCACGCTGCATTTCTTCCCTTAGCGCCTGGGTTACCGCATCAATATAAGAAATAACTGCCATTCCATCTACCCCCTTATTCCGCGTATACGTGCCGCAGCGCGGATTCCGGCTCCGGATACGGCGCGTTTTCGGCATATTCGGTCGCTTCGTCCACCTCGCGGGTCACACGCTCGTTGATTTCTTGCTCTTTTTCTTCCATCAATACTCCGACTTCGCGCAAATAAGAGGCAAAACGAAGAAGCGGATCTTTCTTCTTCGCTTCTTCTACCTCTTCGCGCGAACGGTATGAGCGATCATCGTCATCGCTCGAATGTGGCACAAGCCGATACGTCACCGCCTCGATCAACGTCGGCCCTTCGCCGCGGCGGGCGCGATCCACAGCTTCTTTTACCGCTTTGTACACCTCAATCGGATCGTTACCGTCGATGGATACGCCCGGGAACCCATAGCCCTGTGCGCGCTCAGCCACGCTTTTGCAGCCGAGCTGCTTCGTAACCGGCACGGAAATAGCGTACTTATTGTTCTCGCAGAAGAAAATGACCGGAAGTTTATGCACACCGGCAAAGTTTGCCCCTTCATGGAAATCACCCTGGTTGCTTGACCCTTCACCAAACGATGTATAGACAACCGGATTTTTGTTGTCCATCCGTCCCGCAAGCGCAATGCCGACTGCGTGCGGCACCTGGGTTGTTACCGGACTAGATCCGGTCAGAATGTTATGCTTGCGGCTGCCGAAATGGCCTGGCATTTGACGTCCGCCGCTGTTCGGATCTTCCGCTTTCGCAAACGCGGATAGCATCATGTCTTTTGCCGTCATACCGAATACGAGTACGACGCCCATATCCCTGTAATACGGGCAGGCGTAATCTTTTTTCCGGTCAAACGCGAACGCCGCACCGACCTGGGCCGCCTCCTGCCCCTGGCAAGAAATTACGAACGGAATTTTTCCCGCGCGATTTAAAAGCCACATCCGCTCATCAATTTTGCGGGCCAAAAGCATGTAATAATACATATCCATAACTTGTTCGTCGGTTAAGCCTGCTGCCTGATGACGATTTTCCACCATTGCGGCTCGCCTCCTTATATATTTGAATAGATAATGTACATACTAAGAATGAATGGCTTTTCCGTCGACCGCAAGCGCTGCTTCTCCCATAATTTCGGATAGCGTCGGATGCGGATGGATGGTATGCGCAATCTCCCACGGCGTCGCGTCCAACACGCGTGCAAGCGCTCCTTCGGCGATCAGATCGGTTACGTGCGGGCCGATCATATGAATACCGAGCACATCGTTCGTCTTCTCATCAGCAATGAATTTCACGAACCCGTCATATTCGCCGTATACGAGCGCTTTGCCAATCGCGCGAAAGCTGAACTTTCCGATCTTGACACTGTATCCTTTGGCCCTTGCTTCCGTCTCTGTCAGACCGACACTCGCCACTTCCGGGCGGCTGTATGTGCATTTCGGCACCATTGTGTAATCAATCGGCCGGGGGCGCAGACCTGCCATATGCTCGACGGCGACAATTCCCTCGTGTGAAGCGACGTGTGCAAGCTGCAAGCCTCCGATTACATCTCCAATAGCATAAATATGCGGCTCGTTCGTCTGATACATTTCATTCACTTTAATCACACCGTTCTCGATTCGCGCGTCCACATTATTCATGCCAATGTCTTCCACGTTGGCCTGACGCCCGACGGAAACAAGAATTTTCTCCGCCGTAAACGCAAGCTCTTTGCCGTTTTGCTCCGCTTTAATTGTAACGTTCCCTTCGCCGCGCGAGAGCGTCTCGGGTAGAACTTTTGCTCCAGTATGTACTTTGATTTTACGTTTTTTGAACAGGCGCGCGATTTCCTTGCTGATGTCTTCGTCCTCAAACGGCAAAATCCGATCTGCGTATTCAACAATTTCAACATCTACTCCTAAATCGTTGAACAACGACGCCCATTCAATTCCGATGACACCGCCGCCGATAATCAGCACCGACCTGGGAAGTTCCTTAAGCTCCAGCGCTTCATCGCTCGTGATCACCGCCTCTTTGTCAATCGTAAGCCCAGGCAATGTGCGAGGGCGAGAACCGGTGGCGATCAAGACGAATTTGGGCACAAGAATTTCCGCTTCACCGTTCGTATACTCCACATTGATCGCTCCTGCTTGCGGCGAAAAAATAGAGGGACCCATAATGCGGCCCGTACCTTCATATACGTCAATTTTTCCCTTCTTCATTAAATGTTGTACGCCTTTGTGCAGCTGGTCAACAATTTCCTGTTTCCGCTCCTGCATCCGCAGGAAATTGATGCCGATATCGCTCACTTCCACGCCATAGTAAGCGCCGTTTTTTAGGGTATGGTATACTTCGGCGCTTCGCAACAGCGCTTTGCTCGGAATACATCCGCGGTGCAGGCACGTTCCGCCTAGCTTATCCTTCTCAACTACCGCCACTTTCATGCCTAACTGGGAAGCGCGGATAGCGGCTACATAACCGCCCGTGCCTCCGCCAAGCACAACCACGTCATATTCATTCGACATAAAGCCACCCCCGCTCATTCATTATGATTTATGATGGATACGAGACAGTTCATGTTTGCCATTCTGCAGGAACATGCTGCGCGAGTGCTGCAAACGCGTGATGCGCTCTTCACACATCCGATCAGCCGCTTTATACGTGGGAATGTTATCCCGCTTCGAGATTTCAAATACCCTTAAAATATTATCATAAATCATTTCCACTTTTTTCAGCGCACGCTCGCGATTATAGCCTTGCAGCTCATCCGCCACGTTAATGAGTCCTCCGGCATTAATAATGTAATCGGGAGCATACACGATACCCAGTTCTTGCAGCATGTCGCCGTGGCATTCTTCTTTCAGTTGGTTGTTGGCCGAACCAGCAATAACTTTTGCTTTGAGCTGCGGAATGGTGTGATCATTAATGATGGCACCCAGCGCACACGGGGAGAAAATATCGCATTCCTGGCTGTAAATGTCGTTCGGATCCACCGCTTTTGCGCCGAATTCTTCGACCGCACGTTGCACATTTTCTTTATTAATGTCTGTGACAATTAAGTTTGCCCCTTCTTCGTGCAAATGGCGGCATAAGTTGTACGCCACATTCCCCACGCCCTGCACAGCGATTGTTTTCCCGCTTAAGTCGTCCGTGCCAAACGCTTCACGGGCGGCCGCTTTCATGCCGCGGTATACGCCATATGCGGTTACAGGCGAAGGATTACCGCTGCTGCCAAACGCAGGCGACACACCGGTTACATAGTCAGTTTCCATATGGATAATATCCATATCGGCCACTGTCGTCCCCACATCCTCCGCCGTAATATAACGGCCACCCAGCCCCTGAATGTAGCGTCCAAACGCGCGGAACATTTCTTCACTCTTATCCTTGCGCGGATCGCCAATAATGACTGCTTTGCCACCACCCAGATTCAAGCCCGCACCGGCCGCTTTGTACGTCATCCCGCGCGCAAGCCGCAGCGCGTCTTCGATCGCATCTTCTTCCGTGTCATACATCCACATGCGCGTGCCTCCCAAGGCGGGACCAAGCGTTGTATCATGTATCGCGATAATCGCTTTTAAACCGGAGTTCTGATCCTGACAGAAAACCAGTTGTTCATAATCATATTTCTCCATATACTCAAAGATTTTCATATAAACTCATGCCTCCTAAGCATAGGTAAGTAAACATATCACCTACACGTTCTTTGATAATAAGAAATGAAATAGATAGCAAAGTACAACTCCTGTTACCTTTCCATTTATCGCGTTTCGCAAAAAATATGCCAAAACCTCCTTTGTAAACGCTTCCGAAAAATATCCTGGCAATATTACATTTTTACACTCTTCCACTTGCAAAAAAATTCATAATGTGAAAAAAAATGCAGGCAATATTTTTCTCATAATCCGTATTTTTCGATTTTATAATACAAATTGCGAATCGACAATCCAAGTTGCTTGGCTGTCGCTGTTTTATTTCCATTGTTGCGTGTCAGCGCTTCTGCAATTATCGCTTTTGCCACCTCTTCCAGCCGTTCATTTAACGTTCGCGTATCCGCCACCGCTTCCAGCTTCCCGCTTTCTCCCGCCTCTGTCCGCGTATAGGCCTGCCCGGCTGCTGACAATTCCGGCAGATGGTGCGGCTGTATAAGCGTCTCCTGAAACTTCATATTGATAATGGAACGGCTAATCACGTTTTCAAGCTCCCGGACATTCCCGGGCCACGTATACCGCTTTAAGCGTTCCAGCGTTTCCGGCGCCGCCCCCTGCACGTTCCGCCCATACTCTTGATTATATTTATGAATAAGATGCTCAACCAGTTCCTCCATATCGCACATTCGATACCGAAGTGGCGGAATCACGATCGGCAATACATTAATGCGGTAATACAAATCTTCGCGGAACGCACCCGCCTGAATCGCACGCTCTAGATTAACGTGGGTAGCAGCAATCACACGCACATCTACCGGAATGGCTTTCGTGCCGCCGATGCGTACAATTTCTTTTTCTTGCAACACACGCAACAACTTTGCCTGTGTGCTCATCGATAATTCGCCGATTTCGTCAAGGAAAATGGTGCCGCCGCTCGCCTCTTCAAACAGACCTTTCTTTCCGCCGCGTTTCGCTCCGGTAAACGCGCCTTCCTCATAGCCGAACAGTTCCGATTCAAGCAACGTATCCGGAATGGATGCACAGTTGACACGGATAAACTGATTGTACTTCCGATCGCTTTCATTATGAATCGCATGAGCAAACAGTTCCTTGCCTGTGCCAGATTCTCCCCGCAATAACACGGTCGCAGGCGTGCGTGCTGCCTTCCGCCCCTGCTCGATGGCATGCAGTATTTCTTCGCTCGTTCCGATGATGTCATCAAATGTATAGCTCGCTTCCAGTTTACGTACAAGCCGTTTGACCCGCTCCAACTCCTCCGTCAGCTTCTTGATCTCCGACACATCATGAATAATGCCGACACTGCCTTTCAGTACGCCGTCGACGACGACAGGCGCGACATTTACCACGACATCCCGCTTTTTTGGACCGACTTTAAGCGGGACGCCGCGTACCGGTTTTCCCGTCCTCAGCACTTGCATATGCATGCTTTCGCCTTCTGAAATATCAACATCGGCCGGTTTGCCAATCACGTCCGCTTCCGTCAGCCCGGTTAGGCGTGTGTACGCTGGATTAATCATCAATCCATTTCCGTGCGTATCCACTACGGAAATGGCATCATCCGACGATTGAATAATCGCCATAAGTAAACTCTGCATATCTTTCAGCGTAATAATCTCATTTGTCAGGGTCGCCACTTTCGTAATATCTCGGAACACTGCCACCGCTCCATGAACACGCCCGTCCCGGTCCAAAATCGGAACGCGATTCATTACAATGCGTCTGCTTTCGTCCAGCGCCTGTTCTTGGTTTAATTCCTGTATACAGGTGCGAAGTACAGTATGTAATCTTAAATTCGGAATGACATCCTCCGCCCATTTGCCGAGCGCATCTTCTTTTTTTATGCCGAGAATCCGTTCCGCCGCACGGTTATAAATGAAAATCAGCCCTTCTTTGTTAACAGCAACCAGGCCATCATATGTCGAATTTAACACCGTATCGATTTCCCGTTGCTTCTCATGCAGCACGCGAACCAATGCCGTCTTCTCTTCTACCAAGCGAATGATGACAGAAGCTAATCTTCCCGGAATAATCACCGCATCCCCCGGCTTTATCATCTGTAGTTTCCGGTACATTGTTTCATCGCCGGTCGCTTCTAGTATCACATCCACTCCGCGCTCGAAAAACGACTCAATCCGCGTGCTCACAGGAATAGAAAGCTCTTTTGCACGCAAAAACCCCGGAGACCCTTCATCAATATCAACGACACCGACAACCTCAATACTATCCATCCGATGCAGCACATTGAGCAATGCCATTCCGTCCCGGCTACCTCCCACAATAACGACTTTCATTCACATCCCCCTTTCCTATGAAAAAAATTGCAGGCCCCTTTTTATTTAACCAGAGTATGGCTATGACGGCAATAGTGGACAAACAAGGAAGAAACGGTTAAGATGAGGACGTAAAATGAAAAAAGGCAGGTATGTACGATGTTTTTACGATTTGTCGCCGTTTTTATTGTTTATATTATTCCGGGCGCGGTTGCTGCCTACGGTTTTAAAATGATGCGAGATACGCTGTATTTGTACTTCGACCCTGCTATCCATACCTTTCTCATCGGAAAATTCATGCTAGGTTTCGTATTGTTCGTGCTGGGAATCGCATTTATTGGCGGCTTTATTTTACATACGGATCGTAAAAAAAATCTGGTACAACCGCGGTTTCGCAAAAAGGAGCAGCCGTAGCAGTTTTTCTACCAATCTGCCTTTTCTTCCGGCATTTCGTTCCTCTGTTTCACCTCACCCGCCCCCACTGATCCAGGCAGCGCAGAATGCGGTTCTTTTCAATTGCAACCGTCAGGGAAGCCCCCTCTGCATAGAAATGAAGCCCGAGCAGCAGCGTTACAACTATGCATTTAACGGATAAACTCCAGGCATAAACGCAAAAAATTCCGCCCAAAAAGCCAAGTAGATTGGCTCCCGTATCCCCAAGCATCGCCCGTCCTGAAAAATCGTACGGAGCCACTGCAAACGAAATCATCAATGTATAAGCGAATAAAGGAAGCACCGATTCCGGCACAGTGCCGGCCGCCAAACAAAGCAGCATAATCAACCAGAATCCTTTCAGCGCGCGCCCCGGACGCACATCAAGCAAATTGATAAAGTTGGCCGCAAGCGCAAGCAAAAATGCATTCACCACCCTTTCCCCAAAAGAAGAAGCGGATAAAAAGGATATCCCGAGCGAACAACTCATGATCATCCCAGCTTTAGCAGCGCCGGTCGTGATGCGTCTTTCACACCAAAGCGCCCTAAAATGCCCACGTATGCCTTTTACGTCATACCGACCTATCCGGTCATCCAACCAACCTGCAAGAGAAACCACCAGGCTCAAACCGCAGGCAAGCAGCAACTCCTGCCCGTTGCTCCCATTTTGCGCAACAGTCGCGCAAATAATGATGTAGACAAGAAGGGCCATTGAAAATACGAGTCCATAACCAAGCGGAATCATCTCCCCACGGTAATTGGCCGCAAGCCAACCGAAACGGCAAAATATATAGTCTATCGCTCTCATCCCCCACCATCCGATAAGCCACCCGCTTCCTGCCCAAAACGCAAGAGCCAGCACCTTAGCGTACCTCCCGGGCCGTCATCGCTTTTTGAATGGCTGCGTATTGCCGACCACGGTGCCAAAAGCCAGCAAGCGTGCGGCCATATTCCCGATGCCGAAATGAAAGCGGCAATTCGCAGACAAGAAGACCTGCTTTAAGAATATCGAGCGTCATCACCGCTTCGATGCCAAACCCGCAATTCCAGTTGCGTACCGCGTCAACCGCGCGGCGTGTCAGCGCCCGCTGGCCGGACAAAGGCGCTTCGATCCGCGCGCCGGTCAGCCGGTAAATTTTCCGCCGTGCCATACGCTTTGTCCAGCCGAATCCCCCTTTTAAAATGTGCAAAGGGGAAGCGATCACCATATCGACCTTCTCGCTTTGCAAAAACTCCAACAATCGGATCATTTCCCGGGCCGTACTTCCAAGATCGGCATCCACAAATAAAAAATGCTGGCCTTCCGCCACTTCTATTCCACGCCGAAGCGCACTGCCTTTTCCTTCATTTTGAAGCAGTCTCACCACACGATCCGCCCAGCTGGCGGCCAGCAAAGCGGTATCGTCCGTACTTCCATCATCCACCACAATTAACTGGCATTCGCGAAGCAACGGATGGGCCCGAAGCGAGCGCAATGTTTCTCTAATCCAGGCTGCCTCATTATAAGCCGGTATAATTATCGAAGTATCATGCTTCATCGTTTCACCTACACCCATGTTTTTAAATAATGCAAAAGCGGCAGGCGCATCCTTCCGCTTTTCGGGTATAAATGGTGTAACCCTTTCGCATCGACAAGCCGTCCTCCCACTTTCATGCGTACCAGCAATGTGCTTGCCATCCCTTGCCTTCCTTTCTCTAAAAAATCTCCCATCGCCGAATGTGCTCCCACACTGATCAGCAAATCAGCTCCGTTGTCATATGCGTACAACAATGCCATATCCTCGCTCGTGCCTGGTGCTGGAAGCACATGATAGGCAAGACCAAGTTGTTTTACTCTTTCCGCTCCCGGCGCACTGCCATCCATATATCCATGAACAACAATATCCTGAGCCGCGCGCAGCGCCTTGTCACTTACACTGTCCATATCGCCCATAATAATATCGGGACACCACCCCTGTTCAAGTAAGGCGTCCCCGCCGCCATCTACACCGATTAATGCCGGCCTACGTGCCACAATATAATTGCTAAGCGCATGCAAATCTTCTTTATAATATTTGCCGCGCGAAACAATAAGTGCGGGCCGGCCAGCAATAGACGTACGGAGGGGAAGCGAAACAAGCGGAGTAAACAAGCGTTTTTTTTCTTGCTCGGCATAGCGCAACGTATTCTCTACAAAACGTTTAAGCTGTTCAGGCATATTTTTTTCGGCGTTGTGACGCAAAGCTTCCCATTGTTCCGGCGTAACCGGAGCAAGACGGGTTACCATCGATTGATCCCGTTCGCGGAACAAATAATGACCGTTAATAATAACGTTCTCACCGTTCGACAATTGCGTAAGTAAGTCAGGATGCGACGGGCAATCGTATAGTGGAATGCAATGTTCGAGCAATACTCTCGCCCCCTGCGCTTCGTAATCCCCGGTAAACGATACAGCACAGTTCACTACCGCTCCCACTCCGCGCTCAATCAGTTCACGGGCCGCTAATTCATCAATGTTAGTATGGGAAATGATGGCGATATCTCCAGGGCAAAGTGCAGACACGACCTGCTTCGTCACATGCCCGCATCTGACCTTTCCTCTCACTATGCGATTGTTTCCTCTTAGGTACGACAGCATAATACCGATCATCTCCTTCACTTTCTAGTATGGAAGAGTTGAAAAGGTTCCATACAAAAAAAAGAGAAGGAAAATCGCTCTCTGGCGTCCTCCTTCTCTTTCCTGTTATTTGCTTACAACTTTACCCTTCCAGCGTTTCATACCGCCGGATACGTTGTATAAATTTTTAAATCCTTCTTTTTTCAAAATGCGGGCTGCCTGCGCGCTACGGAATCCGCTCTCGCAAATAAGATACGTCTCTTTGTCCTTCGGAATACCACTGACCGCGGATCTTACCTGGCCAAGCGGAATGTTACGCGCGCCTTGAATATGGCCGCGTCGGTATTCGTTCGGTTCCCGTACGTCGATGATCTGCTTGCCCTTTGGTTGCTTAAGCACTTCCTGCAACTCATCGGCCGAGACGCTTTTGACACCGCGCGGAGGTAGCATACGCATAATAATAAAGATAACTAAAAGTACAAGCAGTACTACAGGTAGCCAATCCATTTCTCTCTCTCCTTATTTCAATATACCTATAATGGTAGCGTACTACAGGTTATTTTTTGTTGCAACCGACAAAAAACCTTGTGATGCGGAGTACCATCCGTTCACAAGGTTTCCTTCCCCCTAATATCCGCTTAGCTTTTCATATCCGTACTCTCGTTCTGTGTTCCCGCATTTCTTTTCCAGCACGCTGTAACTCGACGTTATAGGGGTCGCATATTACTAAGAATTAATATAGTGAGCTAACTCCGGCAACATCCGTGTCTCCTGAGTCATGCGCGACTGACAGAGAGGACAGGTCGGCTGTTCGGAAAATGAAAAATCCTGCCGCATCCAACCATTGCATTCATCATTATCACAGCTCCACACCTTCATTTCGTACAATGGAATTTCCTCGATCTGCTGTTTGCTTCGCATGAAAGCCATATTCCCCCATCCATCCTTTCAGCTTCAATGTATACAGATAGCTTCCCTCGCTTAGTACATTTTATGCTTTTATGTCGAAAAAAGCGAAAGAACACTTCTTTTGATAACCTTTGTCGAGCGGGTAGGAACTTTTTTATTTATGCCGTATTCTTAATTTAAAGCACGAGCCAATGAGGAGGTTGGAAAAAATGCAAAGCAATAGCATGTGGATGGCGTCAAAAGATGTAGCGGAAAAACTGGATGTAAACGTTCGGACTGTCCGCAACTGGATCGATACATTCAGCTCATATATGGTATTGCAAAAGAATAGCCAAGGACACTTTCTTTTAAGCGAGCAGGCATTTAATCTACTTGTTGAAATCAAGCGCGTGAAAGACTCTGGAGTGCAAACGCTAAAGGAAGTAGAAGAAGTGCTATTGCTGGAAAAAATTCTTCCCGAAAAAAAGAACCTGGATATTAACTACAAATTCCAAGAAGAAACCGAACCAATGAGTCCCCCTGAAGACAATACAACACGTTGCCTGTTTGAACGGATGAATGAACTGGAACGCCATCTTAGTCAACAACTATTGGAAACCATGCAAGAATTTATGCAAGCATACGAAGCATCCGTTTCCTACCAACCGAAAGAAGAAACCCCTCCGGCCGATTTGATGCTTACACAATATTACAAAGAAATTCTACGCAAAATGGAAGAAATGGAGAAAAAACAGGAAAGTCTCCGCCTTGAAATACGCAAAATAAACTTTGAAATCCAGATGCTCGGTGCTGTACAAAAACAGCAGACTAAAAAGAAAAAAGGCTTCTCTTGGAATTTCTTCTGCTTCTCTTCCAAAAAGAAAGCCAAAAGCCAAGTTCCTTCCAAAGCATAAGTAAAAGGCCGCGGACTCGCGGCCTTTTACTTATTATTACTCATACACCATTCTTTCACCCTTTGCATCCGCCGCTCCCGCAAGCTCCTCTTTCTCGTCTTTCTCTAGCCTACGCAGCGATAGGCGGACAATGCGCAGGTGGTCTACCTCGGTCACTTTGAACTCATAACCGTGAGCGTATACAGTCTGCCCCACTTGTGGCGGAAACTCCACCTGGGAAAACACCCAGCCCCCGATGGTATCATAATCATCCGAATCAATGTCCAGACCAAAGCGGTCATTAACTTCCTCAATTAATAAGCGTCCGTCAACTGAATAGGAGGTATCCCCTTTTTGTTCGATATGCGGGCGTTCCTCATCAAACTCGTCCTGAATTTCTCCTACGATTTCTTCGAGAATATCTTCTACGGTCACAAGCCCCGCTGTTCCGCCGTACTCATCAATAACGATCGCCATCTGCGAACGGTTGCGCTGCATCTGCTTCAGCAAATCGCTAATATGGATCGATTCAGGCACGCGCTCCACTGGACGAATAATGGTGCTCAAATCATTCTGCCTGTCACTCATGTAAAGACGATATATATCCTTAATATGGACAAACCCGATAATATTGTCTTTATCTTCCGCCGCTACCGGATAACGCGTATGCATTTCTTCCATGACAGTCTTTAATGTTTTCTCAAACGGATCGTCCCGAAACACGCATACCATATCCGTACGTGGAATCATAATCTCCCGGGCATTGCGCTCCGCGAATTCAAAAACATTGTCTACCAATGTCAATTCGGTCTGGTCAATCAGACCACTCTTATGGCTTTGTTGCATTAAAATTCGGATTTCTTCCTCCGTATGCGCAGAAGCGTGATCCGTTGTTGGCTGAATACCTATGAATTTAAGGAAGAAAAATGCGGCTTTGTTTAAAGCCCAAATAAACGGGTACATAACTTTATAAAATAAAACCAAAGGCCCGGCTGTCCATAGTGTCGTCGACTCCGACTTTTGGATTGCCATGGATTTAGGCGCCAGTTCCCCAAGGACAATGTGCAAAAACGTAATAATGGAAAAAGCAATCACAAAAGAGAGCGTATGAACAAGCGGTTCTGGCACATGCAACGCGTGCATCACCGGCCCGAGCAATTGGGCGATGGCGGGTTCTCCGATCCATCCCAATCCGAGTGAAGCGAGCGTAATGCCAAGCTGGGTCGCGGAAAGATAAGCATCCAGATTGTCGATCAATTTTTTAGCCAAGCCGGCGCGCTTGTTTCCTTCCATAATAAGCTGGCTAATTCTTGTACTTCGCACCTTCACAAGTGCAAACTCCGCTGCCACAAAGAAACCGTTTAAAAAAACCAAAAAGAAAACGGCAGCAATGTAAAGCAAGGTAGACAATGGATCAGTACTCAACTAGTCTCTGTCACTCGCAAGAATGACAGATACACCTCCTTATCGCTTCAAAAAATCAAAAAACGCACATCTACCCATATAGTTTATTTATACCACATGATAGATAATTTATAAACGGGCCGCGAGCACCGCACGCAGCCCGTCCATCTTAGTCTCTGTCATTAGATGAAAAAATCCAAATGTATTCGAGCAATTGCAGCACGGCTACCAGCGTGGAAGCTACATACGTCAGCGCGGCTGCGCCCAACACTTTATCGACGCCACGCTTTTCGCTCTCTGCAACAAACCCTTCAGCAAGCATCAGGCGCTTGGCGCGCGCACTCGCATTAAATTCGACCGGCAACGTTACGACCTGAAAGGCCACTGCCGCAGCGAAGAAAATAATCCCAATAAGCAAAAGATTCGTCATTTTAAAGAAAATCCCGGCAAGCAACAAAAACGGCGCAATTCCGGAGGTAATATTCACGACCGGGAACATGCGGTGGCGCAATACCAGCATACTGTATCCTTCCTTGTGCTGAATCGCATGCCCAACTTCGTGCGCCGCAACGGAAATGGATGCAATGGAATTTCCGTAATAAACCGGCTCTGACAAACGCACCACATTAGATATCGGGTCAAAATGGTCAGTCAGTGTTCCAGGCACTGGTTCGACCGGCACATGATGCAACCCATTATCATCCAGAATACGGCGCGCCACTTCCGCTCCGCTCAACCCAGACCGCGCCGTTACTTGGGCGAATTGATTGAAGTTCCCTTTTACTTTAAATTGTGCCCAGATAGTTAGCGCGAAAGCGGCCAAAATCAACGGCGTAATCCATGTAAATACCACGGTTGCAACTCCTCCTTGATTCATTATAACAGTATGATTTAAGATTTCTTAAAACGGTGCGTCGCCGAGAAGCAACATAAGGGTATGCAAAAGCGAACTTCCCTGTAGCGAGAGTTGTTTGGCGACCAGACGCGCCTGCCTCTCATCCATTGTCCTAAGATGTAGCGTTAATTCCCGCACGCGTTGTTCCAAGTTTCGCATCTCGCCCTGGATTTCCTGCACGCTTTGTACGACATCTACCACATCTTTCGTCATTTCGCCATCCTGCCACTGAACGATCCGTTCCCTAATTTCTTCAAGCGTTAGCTTCTGGCGTTTTAAGCACTCAATCAATCGCAGGCGATCGATCGTCTCCTCAGGATACAGGCGGTAATTCGCTTCCGATCGCTCCGCACTCAAAAGTCCAAGATTCGTGTAATAATCGATCGTGCGCTTGCTTACCTGCGCTTGTGCCGCTACTTCTCCTATACGATAGAACTTCCCATTAGTTTCACTTCCTTCCGCTCTATTTTTATTTTAGCATATATTTTGCAAACCAAACAGTAAAACGTGATAGTTTTATGCGTCCGCTATAGTTTGATAAGGGTTTGTTTGATGACCAGGCCATTCTCCTGCATACGCATCAGCTAACCGTTTAAACGAACGCTCATCCCATTCGATATGCAAGAGTGTTCCGTTTTCATATCCAGCAATCGGGATATACCCCTGCTGAAGCGGGTATTCCTCTTCCAATTTCTGATATTCTGTAAGCGACATTAGCATCGTAGCTAACGGGTTTGCTTCCAGTTCGCTCAGATTAACGATCTGATATACATCAAGTAATTGCGGCGTCATGGTCACGACGAGCAGGCGGGTTTCTTCTCCTGCTCTATTTTTTCCCACTTTCTCACCGACCCACAGCAAAATCTCAGCTTCGCGCGCCTGCGGGTTCGGGTGACGCCGCATCATCCAAAGCGCCCGGTACATCGCCCCCATTGCTTGCTCCCGTGCACCCTCTTCCCCGAAACGGTTCTCCATTAAGCGATAATCAAAATAAAACGAAAAACCTTTTTCACTAAGTCTCTCAAAGGAAAGCTCTCGGCCTGGTGCCGTTTTCTCTGGCATCCCCTCATCCTCTTCTTCACCTGGATCGTAGTGATAAGCTTCAAGCAACAATGTAGTCGCTTTCTCCTTTTCGGTCACAGGAAACGAAATCGCCTCTGAATAAAGGTGAATAAGACCGGAGTCGGCCTGGGCTGTGTAATGAACCCAAACAGCGTTCTGTTCAAGAAAGCGAACCGCCATATACCGCATCGTGTCATCCACCGCATCAAACAGGAGCGGGTAGCCGAGTGGCTCTTCCGGGTCAGTCACTACCCAAAGCACCGCGATCCAGTTCTGTTTATAACGCGTGAAATCCAGATAAACCTTTGCCTCCGCTTGCTCGCCGAACGCGTCAATATCATCATAAACAATCACAATCTCTACATCTCCCCTAGCATTCAATCGGGGAAAGTATTGCTTTCCGTCTTCTTCGACCATATGGTATACATCCTGAAACGCCAGGCGGTTTAATACCTCTCCCATCGTTTCTTCCCCCGGCGAAACCCGTTCTTCCGGCAAAGGGATATCAGGTTTTAACCGTTGCCACGCTTCGCTCACATCCGCGCCCTCCCCTATTCTTCCGCAAGCAAATTTTTCTTAATAACTTTCCACTTTTCCATTTTTTTTATAAATTTATAGTCTGTAGAATCGATATGAATTGGCGTCATCGTAATGTATTTGTTTTTGATCATATGGTAATCATTGTTTTTGATTTTCTTCAGTTCACTATATTCGCGATCCAGCCAGTATTCCGGCACACCGAATGCACCCGGCCTTTCATCAATGCGATCGCGATAGTGGTGAATGTCAAGTCCTGTGACAACCACGCCCTTCAATTCGTCTGCTTTCACATGTGGAATGTTCATATTGATCAGCACATCGACCGGGATGTCATGAATTTTTATCTCTTCCCAAACGGGACGCACAAGTTTTTCCACTTCTCCGAAATCATCTTTATGGAAATGGTTATCATATGAAACAGCGATCGCCGGAATTTCGTAAATCACCGCCTCACGCGCTGCGCTTACTGTACCGGAATAATAAATATCTTTTCCAAGATTAACCCCAGCATTTATTCCAGAAATAACCAGATCAGGACGTCCCTTTAAAATGACATTAAGGGCCATTTTTACGCAATCGGCCGGCGTACCATTTACCGCCCATGCTTTAACATCGTTCATACCATGGAAGTCAACCTGTTTAACGGTCAATCCTTCCCGCACAGTAATACGGTGACCTTCTGCGCTTCGTTCTGTATCAGGAGCCACCACGATAATTTCAGCAAGTCCTTCCAGCGACTTTACCAATTTATGAATACCAAGGGCATGAATCCCGTCATCATTTGTCACTACTATTTTATACATTGTGAATCCTCCACATGAAATGTTCTTTTTTATTCATTTTACTCTTTCAACCTGGAAAAATCACGAAAAGGCAGAAAATAACCAGAAAGCTCCTTACTGCTCCGGGCATCTTCATTTTTCACAAATTGTTTAGAAACAACGTGTGCGATGCGTATAAAATCCATGTATATTGGTGTAGGAATATCATGTAAAATACACTCGGATCAGCAAAAACGTAAAGTAAATGGGAAGGAATAGTCATGAATATTTTTGAGGAGTTCCAACGTGTTTTCGAAACGCACGGCATCCCCTATCATCCAGAAAAAAAAGGGGAATATCGCTACCTCTACCGTACTGACGAGGAAATGCGGGATGCTGGCATGACGGCTGACAATATAATGCTTGATCTGTTCTTTGATAACAAAAACGAAGCGATGTTTCTCGGAATGATTCGCATTCCTCATAAACACCGCGGCAAAAATATCGGCGCTAACCTGGTTAGAATTATGAAAGAATATGCGAAAGAACGTCACTGGGTTATCATTCTTGAAAGTGCACCAGAAAATTTGCTATTCTGGCAAAAGATGCATTTTTCCAGCTTTATGTACGAAACATACGGGTTTTGGATGATGGGATATGGAGCAAAAAGCAAATTGGTTTTCAAAGTGAAGTGGACACAAATGAAGAAGCATCTATACGCGAAAGCATAAATTAAAGCACTGAAAAACTCGCGGGCGGGTACGCTTCGCCAGTTTTTCAGTGTTTACCATTAACAAACACTTCAGTGTAAACCATTCTTCTACTCTATCCATTTCACGTTTTGAAACGGATAAAAAATAAACTCCGCTTTTCCTACCACCTTGCTGCGAGAAATAAAACCGATCTCTCTGCTATCCATACTACGGTTCCGGTTATCACCCATCACGAAGTACGAATTAGGCGGCACTTTAATTTTGTCAAACTCCCCTAACGTAACTTCGTTAATGTACGGCTCATCCACTATCTTGCCGTTACGGTACAAAACACCATTTTTTAATTCCAGTTCATCGCCTGGGACACCGATAATGCGCTTAATATAATCTTCTTCATCATTCGCATGCAAAACAATGACATCGCCATATCTTGGGTTTCGCACATAATATATCCATTTATTAACTACGATACGCTCATTGTCTCCCAGAGTCGGATACATGGAGACCCCTTCCACTACATATGGCGCGAAAAAGAAGATGCGTACCATCACTAGCAACATCGCAAGAACCAAAAAGTACCTGCTAAAGTGCACGATTCCCAAGTTCCTTTTCACCTTCCCGTTTCCCCCCGCACAAAATTTTACTTTTATTTTCTCTGTTTTCCTTTCATCTGTACAGGGGAATAGGTTGTCGAATCGCTTCTTATTTTGCGGCTATCTCATTTACCTTCGCTCGCCTTTAGCAATACGAACTTTGCCTTGTCATGCAGGCTCATCCAACGAACGCTGGCCTCATATGAGATTCGTGTTCCTCAGGCCGAAGAGTTGCCGCCGGCTTCCTTCAGATTTAACCTCACGGTCGACACCCTTGCCATAAGCTAATGGCTACTACTACCTTCGCCATTCGGGACTTAAACTCTAGAGATGACACTCATGCCGGGCACACACGAAAAACTCCCCGTAATTTTTACGAGGAGTTTTAGTTGCATTAAAATATTATCCACGCAAGTTGACCCATACGCTCTTGACCTGGGTGTAAAGTTCAAGCGCATAACTTCCCATCTCACGTCCGATGCCACTTTGCTTGTAACCGCCAAACGGCGATGCGGCGTCAAATACATTGTAGCAGTTCACCCAAATGGTACCTGCCTTGATTCTGTCGGCCAGTTTATGAGCGTTGGTAATATTCTGTGTCCATACGCCCGCTGCAAGGCCATATATCGTACGATTCGCGCGTTCAACCAAATCATCTATGTCTTCAAACGGCAACGCGGCCAATACCGGACCAAAGATTTCTTCCTGGGCAATTGTCATATCGTCCGTCACATCAGAGAAAACGGTCGGCTGCACAAAATATCCCTGCTTCAACGCTTCTTCTTCCCGCACAGCAGTTATCATGCGTGCGCCTTCTCTCTGTCCGATATCAATATAATCAATGACACGGTTAAATTGTTCAGCAGACACCAGCGGCCCCATCTCCGTGTCCGGGGATAAACCATTGCCGACTTTAATTTTCTGGGCATGCGATACCATATCACTTAACACGTTATCGTATACTTTCTTGTGAACGAATAGACGCGAACCGGCGCAGCATACCTGACCTTGGTTAAAGAAAATACCTGTTAGCGCACCTGGAATCGCCCGCGACATATCTGCGTCCGGCAGAATAATGTTCGGCGACTTGCCGCCAAGTTCAAGCGAAATTTTCTTCAGGGTGCCCGCTGCTTTCTGCATAATCAGGCGTCCTACTTCTGTTGAGCCGGTGAACGCGATCTTATCCACGTCAGGATGTTCGACCAGAGGCTGACCTGCTGTTTCGCCGAAGCCAGGCACGATATTTACGACCCCTTCCGGGAAGCCAGCTTCCATAATCAACTCCCCGAGACGAAGTGCGGTCAAAGGCGTCTGCTCTGCAGGTTTCAGTACGACTGTATTACCGCAGGCCAGCGCTGCTCCAAGTTTCCATGCCGCCATCAGCAACGGGAAGTTCCATGGAATAATTTGCCCGACTACGCCTACGGGCTCCCGTTTTGTATAGTTAAAGTAATTCGGTACGGATACTGGAATCGTCTGTCCATAAATTTTGGTTGCCCACCCCGCATAATAGCGGAAATGGTCAACTGTTAGCGGTACGTCCGCGTTCAGCGTTTCGCGGATTGGTTTTCCGTTATCCAGCGTTTCAAGTTGTGCTAATTCTTCCGCATTTTGTTCAATCAAATCAGCCAGCCGATACAACAATTGTCCCCGCTGTGACGGAGTCATCTTGCTCCATGAGCCATTCAGAGCCTCTCTTGCCGCTTTAACAGCTCTGTTAATATCCTCAGCGTCTCCCTCGGCCACCTGGCATAGCACTTCTTTTGTTGCCGGATTGACCGTTTCGAATGTTTTGCCGCTTGCCGATTCGACCCATTGACCATTAATAAGCATTTTTTTCGGCTCTTTGAGGAATTTTTCAACATTCGGGTGTAAAGATGGGGAAGCTAACTGCATGAACAAATGCCTCCTTATACTTTTTTGGAATGTAACTCCACCTCCTACTATATATGAAAACGTTAGCAAAATAAATATATTTTTTTAAAAAAAGCAGAATATTTTATCTATTTCTTTTGTCGACAAAATTCAACAAATAGTGTTTCCTCGTAGAGAAAAAGGATATGTTTCTTTATCACTGTAAAGTAACATATCCTTTCCTGTATCATAAAAAAGCTTGGATTCTTACCGCTCTGGTGGCCGTTTTCTCTTACCGCCCAAGCTCGGATATTTATGGCGCGATTTCGGATGCCGCATGACCATATACGGTTCCAATTCCCCATTCTCGTACATGAACGGAATCGGTGAAATCGGCACATCCCCACGCATGGAAAAATCGACCGCTATCTGCGCCAGTATATACGCTCCCTTGGCGTCGGCCAAATCCGCAATAATAAGGACGTCCTGATGCGGCAGCGCCACACCCATTTTCCCTTTTACTTTCTGCTCCATCCAAGATAGCAAATCCGGATTTAGCACACGGCTAGCGCTGTAACTATCCTCACCTGTAAAAAAGTAAAATACATTATTACCAATACGATCCTGCTTCGGCGTACTTTCAAGCCGCGCAAGGTTAGCGAGCGCTAATTCGTGCAATCTATCTTTTGTTATCTTCGCCTCCGCGACCATATCCCGAGTAATCAAAAAATAGCTCGTTTCCAAATCGAGCGCATACAACAGCACAGTTTCAGCTGTATGTTCGCGCCATACCACCTCTTTATTTTTCTCCGCTTTCACAAAAGAAGGATGGCGAATAACCGGATAAATCCGCGTCTCATTGCCGTGTAGCGCATGCTCCTTCACGGCTTCGCTGGCCGTTACAACCACTTTAGCCACAAAATCCTCAATCCATTGTTCTTTTTCTGATTCATGCTGCTCCACTTTCGTAAATAGCGGGGTGAGCCTAATTTCTAGTTCACCGCCCTGCTTTTCGGAGTGGCGCAGCGTTATAGTCTCCAGCCGCTCTATATCACCTATAACTTGCCATTCTTCTGAAAGCGAGCGGCTTAAATTTCGGACGACTCGCTGATGCACTTCTTTTTTTAGTTCCAGCTTTCTGTTTTCCTCCATCTTTATCTCTTCCTTACACTTTATATTTTCCCCGTCGCTATTCATTCGCCAAAATCGAGATAAAACATTCACCTCTTCTTTCCGCTCTTACGTTGCCTTTCTGTGAAAGATGCACCTTCGTTCCAAAAGCGACATTCCTATGTCCAAAACAATTTCTGTTCAAACTCCTGAATGATGAGATTCGGGTTCTCTCCCGTCCATTCCGCCAAACGAGCAAGCGCCTCACGGATAAATGCGATAAACTTTTCCAGTTCTTCCTCGTTAAATACAATTTCATCCCCGTTAACGCTCGAAGTCACCACCATAGAAGTAACGAATCGCGTCATCGGCACGTATTCGTCATTAAGAAAATAAAACACGTACGGATATTGTTCAACAAGGCGACTTGCCCAGGCGTTCACCGCTTCATTCTGCATAACATCTTCCAGTTCGCCGGAAAAACCGTAAAATGAAAACACAAGTCCTGCCTTTTTCTGGCGAATCCGTTCTTTGTCTTGCAACACTTCGTCAAAAAAAGTAACCAGTTTTGAAATATCCTCCTGCTCAACCTCTTCGCGCGAAATTTGGATGGGCGTAATATGGGCGAACTCATTATCTTCTGCCAGCTCTTCTTCCTCTTCTGCGCGCTCCGGTTCCCCCCCTATCTCCGCCTGCTTTTCTTCCATCGCAATACGTTCCGACATCATCTTCAACCATTCTTCAAAACGGCGCCAATCCGCTTCGTCCAATTCCCAGCCAATGGCTTCGGCAAACGCTGTAGCCCGTTCACGAGCATCCCATCCAAGCGCCTCGCACGTATCATAAATCATCACAAATCGGCTCTGCATAAACGTTCGCTGTTTTTCCGGGTGAGAAGGAAGCACGAACGTCCGGTAAATCTGTGCCGTCTCCTCATCTGTCCAATCAAAAAATGCGGTCGCATCATAGGTTTCTCTCTCCGCCCCTTCAATGTATTTTCCGATGCGTTTGCCTAAAAATTCATCCGCTTCTGCCATCAGTTCTGGAGAGAGACGCAGTTGCAGCCGACCTTCTCGACGTAACCCCAGCTCAATTTGTCCTAAAATGTCTTCCACTATACGAGCGATTTGTTTATAACTGTGATGCTCAATTTTTTCCCGGGTAATAACATATATTTGCGGCTCATCACGTCGTTCCAACGCTCTGTTTGAACCATGTTCATTTTCCCCCGAATTAGGTAGAGAAGCACTTTCCTCCGCTAGCTCTTCCCAAGGTATCTCGCCCGTCCGTTCCGCATCCACGCACTCACTTTCGTGTTCTTTCTGCTTTCGTCCTGCAAATACTTTGCGCAGGAATTGTCTGACCATGCTTCATCCTCCTGTTGCCTTTTCCTCAACGTATTCGACACGCTTTTCTTTTTTTCCTACACTATTTTACTGGGAAAAAAACGACACGAAAAGCATCAAAAGCACGTAATCCGTGCACGCTAAAAATCTAATTGACAACAATCGTGCCTGTGCTTTATTATAATCCAATCATGATTCAATCGCCGAATCCGAAAGGAGCGGGGGACCCATATAATAGGGGTGAATCACCTCTGGTGTAGGGCATTGCCTTGTGTCCGAACCCGTCAGCTAACCTCGTAGGCAAAGTTAAGGAGAGGAATTATGGTCAGCTTTTTCAGGAGTGTATTGAAGAGGGAAAATAAAGCAAAGTCACTGGAAGAACTACAAACTGATGCTAAAAAATGCTTGTCCGCTTTGATAGGGAAAAAAGTGACTGTAACAGTGGAAACAAACCAAGAGAAGAAAGAAATGAAAGGAATTCTAAAAAAAGTATCAGCCGAAATTATGGGAAATAAACACCAATGCTTGCATTTCTACCTCGATATTAATACGCAAAGCATCGGGACAATGGAAGTGAGTTCAGTATATGAAGATGACAAAAGCATAGTCATTCTCTGCGAACCGGACTATGCGCGACCAGGCCACTACAACAAAATTATTACTGTGACTAAATAATATACGCACCCTGCTTTTACAGCAGGGTGTCAAACTAAATGCTGCTAAAATTGACTAATCAACACGCCTGATAGAAAACAAACCATAACGAGATTGATACCTCGCTATGGTCTGTTTTTTGTCTTCTCATCCTCTCACTATTCTCCTCTGAACTGCGGCTTGCGCTTTTCGCTGAAAGCATTGAGCGCTTCCACGCGATCTTTAGTCGGAATAATCGTTTCATAAGCTTTCGTTTCAATTTTCAAGCCGGTTTTCAAATCAACTTCCGTCCCGTAGTTGATAGCATATTTCGCCTGAATAACGGCGAGCGGCCCATTCTGCATTATTTCTTCCGCCAGTTCCCGGCATTTAGGAATAAGTCCCTCACGCGTTGTCACTCCGTTAAGAATGCCGAGCGATTCAGCTGTTGCCGCATCGATTTTACGCGCTGTCAAAATCAGTTCTTTTGCTTTGCCTTTTCCGATAAGGCGGGGCAGGCGCTGCGTCCCGCCTGCGCCCGGAATAATCGCCCAACTTACTTCTGTCATGCCAAGCTTCGCTGAGTCGACCGCATAACGAAAATCGCAGGCTAGCGCCATTTCAAAGCCGCCGCCGAAACAAAAGCCGTTAATCGCGGCGATGGTCGGCTGGGGAAGCTCTTCTACCATATCGAACACGAAGCGAATTTTATGGATAAACTGGCGTACCTGCGCTTCGCTCATTGTCCGTCTTTCTTTCAGATCCGCACCCGTGCTGAACGAACGCTCTCCAGCCCCAGTGAAAATGACGGCACGGATGTCCCTGTCAAAGCGGATCTGATCAAGAGTTTGCTCAAGTTGCGTGAGCGTTTCATAATCAAAGCAATTCAATTCATCGGGACGATTCAGTGTTACAAATGCAAGGTGTCCCTCTTTTTCCATCAGTACTTTCGATTTTGCCGCTCCTTCATTATTCATGCATTTGCCCTCACTTTTCCTATCGTTTTCCATACACTTTTGCAGTAAAAGTTCGACAAATGTATGCGTTTTCCTTCTATTATTAATGCTAATCATATGAATAGCACAACAAATATATTTTGCAACGAAAGTTCCTTAACGGTTTGTCACAATGTTTTCCCAACGCGCCATCCAAGCAATCCCTTCCCTTACCCACTGTTCGATTTCTTTGATTTTATCCAGGGCAAGACCAAGCGCCTGCCCTATCGAGTAGATAAGAGCAATTTCTTCCGACACAATTTCCTTGTCCAGCGACGCCAACTTAAACATTTTGCGAATCAACATCATTTTCTCCAGTGTAGTAAGATAAGGACTTACCTCTAATGCTAACGCTTTCGGATCTTTCGGGTTTTCCAAATCATCATGGAAGATCTGGCGCTCACGCACAGTAAATGTATCCAGGTTTACTTGCTGAAAAATTCTTTCCTTTTCTTCTTCATCCATGTATCCATCTGCTTGCGCCACACAAATCAATAAACGAATTTCATATAGTTTCGGATGGCTAGCCACATCCGTTATTTCTTTCATCTATTTTAATCCTCCTTTATGAAAACGCTTTACCAACATTATAACACTTTTATTTATCATAATTTGTGATGAAAATCGTAACGTTTCTGTCATATATACGTCCGTTCCAGATAAATATGACTTGTCTACATGAGAAACGGCCCCGCCGCTTGCGAGGAAGGGCCGCTTTTGTTTCACCTATTCCTTTATTGAGTAAAGCGTCTGCGTCAGTTGCGTGATGGAGGATGCGAGTTGCTCCAATTTTGCTTCAATGCGAACAAGCAAATAAAGCGTAATTGTCACCGGAAATCCGACATTGGAAATAAACGCTACCCACTCATTCACCACTTTTTCTCCTACACCACGATAGAGGATACGGTCTGATCAAGCAAACGTGCAGCTTTCTTTCCGACCACATGGCCCGCTTTTGTTACAAACATCTGTTTATCCACAATAAGGTCCATCACCCGGGCCACTTCCACCGAATCTACCGGCAGTTTCGGATTAGGAATTATAATCCGCATGGTGCCGCCACTGCTCATCGTGAACGTCAATTCCAGCGTTTTCATTTTGTCTTCCTCCTTCACCTTTTTAGACATCAAGATTTACGCTTCTATCAATTCGCGCTCTACGATCTGATAGACACCAACAAGCGGCAGAGTTTGAAGCGCTCCTAAAGCATTGGCTACCTCCCAGATGTCTTCCTGGCTAACGGTCAGCGCCAAATTCTTATACGTTTTTTTCGTTACTTTCATGTCTCCTTTGGCATCCATTCCGTCTTCAAACAACAATACCATCTGCATAGCCTTTACGTTTTCTTTTACTGCCATTTTGCTCCCTCCTTCCCTTCGGCCCGTCGGCCTTTCTACTTTATAATTCCGCGCATCTTTACCAGACGGGGACAATCTAAAAGAAAAAAAGAGGGCTTATGCCCCCTCTTTATTAACGATTGATCCGCTGTATAGCTTTGCTTTCTCCGTGAATCGGAATGGCGCGCGTTACCGCGCGTGAAGCCCGCAACATTTCCCTTGCTTCCAAACGCGCAATAATAAACGGTGCAAGCCGCTCGGCTACAAGATACAACGCCCAGCCAAGTACAAGCCCACCCAGCACGTCGAATACCCAATGAATGCGCAAATACAGCGTCGTAAAAATAATAAGCACGCTATAAATGCTCCACAGAGTCGCAAACCGTCTGTTCTCACGCAAAGCCAAAAGCAAGCAAGAGAATGCGACCGACGTATGCAGACTCGGAAAACAGTTTTTCACGGAATAAGGAACGTGACCCCAGTTATGTCCCATGATCGACCACACCTCATGCACGTTAAAAAATAAATAAAACGGCAAGGCGATCATTCCGTGCACGAACCAGTTTACGAACAAAAGACGAACAAGGGTTTGGCGATTCACCGTTATGTACGCATACACCGCGTATACAAGATATACGGCGATAAACCCAATAACGTACACGTCATACAATGGATCATGTACCGTTGGTTCCCGAAACCAAAAAAATGATCCGTCATTGTAGGGAATAGAGGCCATGAATGCATTTGCGTCAAAATAAAACGGCTGTTTCTGCGCCCAGGCATGCAACGGTTCATTGGCCTGGAAAATTAATGTAGAAATAATGCCCATTCCAACAATGAGCAGCAGAATAAGTGTGTTCGTAAGCCATTGATGGCGGTTTGCACATCGTATCCGCTCCATGTCACGCTCCGTTACCGTAAGGGGAAGAAAAAGCAAAATAATAAATAAGCTGTTAAAGCCAATTTCATACGAAACGAGGAGCGCGATAAATAAAACAAACCAAAAGCGTTGCATCATCATTTTATGTCACCTTTTCTACCTTAACTAAGCATTCTCTCTATAACTATCTACCGCGCAACTCTAAAAATAAATTATTCAAATAAACGCGTCAATTCGGTGATTTTTTCTTGATCTTTTAATTGCGCGCGCCTAGCTGTGGAAAGCGTCATCTGTCCGAGCGCTCGATAACCGGGCACAAAATGAGAAGCGCACCCTTGAATCGCCGTGATATGCGTCGCGACCGTTGCCACATCTCCGCGCGCCACCGGCCCTGTCAGTGCCCTAACTGTCCCTTTTTCAGCCACATTTTGCACCGTCGTTTTGATAAGAGGAACAAGAGCTGGCAATGCCTGTTCCTCCTCAATTCCGACCAGCTTCATTAATTCCAATGCATAATCAATAACACCGACCAGACCATTGGAAGCGATGCTGGCAGCTGCATGATACAGCGGCTTCTGTCGGGCATCAATCACAAAATACCGGCGACCCAATTCATCCAGCCAGGCGCTCAGCATTTCCACTGCGGCCGCCTCACCCTCTATGCTAAACATTGCCTCCTCCATCGCTCGTGCACCCGATTCTCCATCAGCAAACGTTTGCAGAGGATGCAATGAAGCAACTAGCGCGCCTTTGGCCGTAAGCGGCGCCAATAATTCAGAAGTACCGGCTCCACTCATATGAAAAATCAACTTTCCTGCAATATGTATTCCGCTATCGACGATCTCTTCCGTTACACGTTCAATAGCTCCGTCATTCGTTGTAATGGCGATCCAATCGCTGCGTTCCAATAGGTCACGCACTGTTTGGAATGCCTGGCATGTCTCGCTAACAAATGCGGAAGCTTTTTGCGCATGCGCGTATGTGCGGCTATAATAGCCGGCGACCCTCCTGCCGCGCCGCGCCAAATAAATGCCGAAAGCGGTGCCTAGCCTCCCGGCTCCGATAAAGCCGATGGTTTCCATTTTTTCTCTTCTCCTCCTATTGTGCCTGCTTTTCAATATAGCATGCAGCAATCCCTGCAAAAAAACAAGACAATCTCCATGTTATTTTTGATAAAAAAAACTATTATCTAAGCAGAAGCATATTTTACTTTGTAAAGTTTATGTAAATTTTATAAGATCCACGTTGTCTTTCGGTAAATTTTTAATTAAGATTTCAATGTCCAACGTGATTTGCTAAAATGAACTTTGTATGAAAAAATTTTTGGAGGTATTGTTGCATGATTTTCTCGGCAAAACGAGATGTTTTCCTGGAGATGCTTTCCACAATCGCAGACAATGTCAGAGACTCAGCGAAATACTTCGTTGATTTTAAAATTAAAAACGAAGAAGATTTAAAAGAATTCGCCACTAAGATGAAAGAATATGAAACAAAAGGCGACAAGTACATTCATGAAATTATTGTAGCACTCAACAAGACGTTTATTACCCCGCTGGAAAGAGAAGATATCCTCGAATTAGCGAACGCGATGGACGACATTCTGGATGGCATGGAACAATGTGCTTCACGTTTTGAGATGTATAACATCACACAAGCCGATGACTACATGATCGAATTTACCAAAAAAATTCTCGAAAGTACGGAGGAAGTAGCTAAATCCACCAAATTACTGAACAAAAAGAAATTGATGGATATCCGTCCGCACGCGATTAAAATCAACGATTTGGAATCTCAGTGCGACGAATTGCTCCGTGTCTGTATTAAAGAACTGTTTATCAAAGAAAAAGACCCGATTAAAATTATGCAATATAAAGAGCTGTATGAAATCTTTGAAAGCATTTCAGACAGCTGTGAAGACGTAGCCGATACCCTCGAAACGATCATCATGCGAAACGCGTAAGGAGAGGCTCTTTTTTATGGATACAACACTGGTACTTATCATTGCGATCGTTTGTCTCGCGTTGGCGTTCGACTTTATTAACGGATTTCATGACACGGCCAATGCAATCGCGACTTCGGTATCGACACGTGCGCTCTCCCCACGCGTGGCAATTATTCTTGCGGCTACGATGAACTTCGTTGGCGCGCTTACATTCACCGGGGTCGCCAAAACGGTAACAAAAGGAATTGTAGACCCTTTTACGCTGGAAAACGGTTCTGCCGTTGTACTGGCAGCTTTGATGGCGGCGATTGCCTGGAACCTGATTACATGGTGGTATGGAATTCCGAGCAGCTCTTCGCACGCCCTCATTGGTTCTATTGCAGGCGCAGCCATTGCGGCTGCCGGTTTTGATGCCCTGAACTATAGCGGTTTTATCAAAATTATTGAATCCCTTGTCATTTCGCCATTTATCGCGTTAGCAGTCGGTTTTATCATCATGTCTCTGTTTGCGATCATATTTAAAAATTTCAATCTTGGCAAAACGAACCGGGGATTCCGAACCTTTCAAATCTTTACCGCTGCCCTACAATCATACTCGCACGGCACAAATGATGCACAGAAAGCGATGGGGATTATTACGCTAGCGTTAATTGCCGGGGGATTTCAGAGTACGACCGATATCCCGGAGTGGGTGCGGTTTAGCGCTGCACTCGCTATGGGGCTGGGCACATCAATTGGCGGCTGGAAAATTATCAAAACAGTCGGCGGAAAAATTATGAAATTGCAACCGGTCAATGGGGCTGCGGCAGATTTATCTTCGGCACTTATTATCTTTGGATTCACTGCGCTCCATTTACCCGTTAGCACGACCCATGTAATTTCTTCGGCTATTATGGGCGTAGGTGCCGCCAAAAGGGTCAAAGGTGTAAAGTGGGGGGTAGCTCGACGGATCGTTATCACGTGGATTATTACTTTGCCAATTTCCGCGCTGCTTGCCGGCATTTTCTATAAAATTGTGGCGCTATTTCTATAACAATCACCCAGCGGAAAAAACCGCTGGGATTTTACTTTTTACAACTGTATATTTGCACTTTCACATTCCCCAACCCTTCAACAGCATGCACAACCATAATGCCCAGTTTCGTGTCGTTCGCTTTATCTTGCAATTGCTTAACAACAAGAAATAAATCTTGGTACAAGTATGAGAAGTCAACATGTCTATGCGGATATTTCTGCTTTAGCTTCTGGTCTACATCCTTCAACTTCTTTCCTGTCACTAACAAATTCTGTGCCAATTGAGCGCTGACCTGAGGGGTTAACTTATACCTTGCCTGATACTCCAGAATATCTTTATATATAGTGCTTATCTGTTCAATCACTTCTTCGCCGTGCAACGCCTGGAATTCCGTTAAATAACTTGCTGCCACATGCTGTTGATATTTCATAAATCCAAGATAAAAAACGGTAAGAATGAACATGTACAAAATCAAATATTTTCCGATTTTCTTTTTCAACTCAATCCCCCTCCGCTCTTTTCCCTTCTTGTACATGTTATTCTTGTCCATTGCGGTTTTATGTCACAAAAAAAACCGAAGCATGTCCGCTTCGGTTTTTATAGAAAAAGCTCTTTCTCCCACTGCTTCATTTGTTGCTCCAGCGTAGAACGATGCACTTTATGATGCTGGATTTTTTCTCTGTGCTTTTCTACTTCCTGCTCTAATTGATAACGCCAGCGCCGAATTTCCTGAATCTTGCCGTCGCAATCATGAATTTGTTTAATACGATCCATGTAATAAACCGGAAGCCGAATAATATCCTTCTTCATGGCGACCATCTCTTCAACCAGTTTCGCCGCAAGCCGTTTCGTTTCCCGTTCCATCTGCGCGTCGCTAATGCTCGTATCAATTCGGTGCCATAGGCTGCGCAGCAAGCCTTCCTCCTCTTGGGCATCATCCTTTTCTTCTTCTCTCCGTTCCGCAAGCTCTACCATCCGGTTCCAAACAACTTTTGCTTTCCCGCCGAAAATCCCTTCAAATTTTTGAATATCATGCGGTATACGATTCATTAGCGCCGCCTTAATATTTTCTCTTTCTTCAGCGATCTGATCCAGCTGACGCTGCAGCACTTTCATATTACTTGTCTTCTGTTCCAGCAAACGTTCTTCCAACTCAATCGCATACGTATGCTCGCTCATTTTTTTCTGAAGGTGGTCATAAATTCCTTTCTTTTCCTGCCAGTAACGCAAGAAGCTCTGAATCCTAGCCTCTGTTTCTTCCGAAGTCAATTGCTCGTTCCAAAGAAACACGACATAGAGCGCAAACGGCAGCAACTTCTCACGCAAACGCTGGGCAGAAAACGCAGGCAACGTTTTGCCCGTCGGTTCAAGCAGGCGCTGGACATATATGGCGATACTCTGCGCGTCCGGGCACAGCGTCTCCTGGATTCCTTCCCCTTCGCGCCGAATCGTTTCGATCTTTTCGCCTTCGTACACAAGCAAATCAAGCAATGTCTCTCCTTGGAACTCCTTGTCCGATTTCGAAAGTTCCTCAATCGCTTGCTGCACAATAAAATTTGTATTTTGCACAAAATCCTCTTTCGTTATGTATGATAATTTTTCATTATGCACGGCCTGATTTAAACGAATTAACAGCTTTAGGAGCAATTCGTTGCGCGACCATCCGCTGGCTCTGGCCGCTTCTCTTTCTATCGTTAAGCTTAATTTGCCAGACAAAAGTTCTAATACATTGCTTTTGTCCATCAAAGCGAATAACAGGCGCGCGACCGTATCGGACAGCGAAACGAGCGCTTTGGCAAAAGCTTGTTTCTCCATGTCTCTTTCCCCTTTCCCGCTGATTTTCGCCATTGTAATACGAAATAAATGTACCATAAGAAAATAGAAATTCTTATTTTTCCTCTTTTTTGACAAATTCGACAAAAATAGAATCATTTCCTTTGGAATTTAATACCAAATTATGACAAGATTCACATGCAATCTGTGGCATAATATATGTGTAATCTCCTATTGGCACTGTCATAGCGGGTGTAGGTCATGCTAGCCGTAAACCGTAGCCAATCGGAATCTTGTTGCTATAACCACTCCTCTATTTTGCCCCTGTCTTGCCACAGGGGCGCTTTTTTTAGCTATCGTATCTAGCACCGCTTTTTTCTATCGTTCCAGATAAAATAATGTATAATGAAAAAAGCATGAGCATCTGGAGGGATTAATAAACGATGATATCACAAACTCCTTACGAAGCCATCGGGGGCGAAGAAACGATTCGCAAACTGGTAAATGCTTTTTACCTGCGGGTAGCCAAAGACCCTTTGTTGCGTCCGATCTTTCCTGAAGACTTGACGCTAACTACACAGAAACAATTCATGTTTCTTACACAATTTTTAGGCGGAGAACCGCTCTATAGCAACGTATATGGCCATCCGATGATGCGGGCACGCCATATGCGGTTCCAGATTACCCCGAAGCGTGCGGAACGCTGGCTTGCATTGATGAAAGAGGCAATGGATGAAATCGGAATGGAAGGTCCCGCCCGGGAATATATGTACCAGCGTTTGATTCAAGTGGCGCATCATATGGTGAATTCACCGGATGACGAGACGACAAACCACCTTGCTTCCCTATAATGAATATTTTTACGAAACCAGGGCAGGCTATGGGACAAACCGCAGTAACACCAAACGTCTATGGAAAAGGGGGTAAACCGTACATGAATTTTGCAGCGTTTCTTGTTGGATTAGCTGCAGTCATCACGCTCGGTTATTATCTTATCCCGGCGTTTAGTCCAAAACTTGCCGAACGCCTAAAAATCGCTGAAGCAGAAAAGGCCCCTTCCGATTCTGAAACAGAACGGTAAGGAGCCTTTCTGCTTTTCGCAAACTATACAAGCATGGCGGTGATTTTGCGTACGTAATTCTGCGTTTCTTTAAACGGCGGAATGCCACCATACTTCTTCACATTACCGGGACCAGCATTATAAGCGGCAAGCGCCAATTCAATATTACCGTTGTAGCGATCCAGCAGCGATTTTAAATAACGAGCGCCGCCGTTCACGTTTTCTTCAATATCAAACGGATTTTTTACGCCAAGCGCCGCAGCCGTCCGGGGCATAAGCTGCATAAGTCCCATCGCACCTGCCCCGGAACGCGCATTCGGATTGAACCCACTTTCTTGATGGATGACAGCCCTAAGCAATTTCGCAGGCACTCCATGCCGCTCAGCGGCCGCAACAATCACCCTTTCAATTTCCGCACGTCCTGCCGATCCCCCGTATGGATTTATCGGCACGGCCCGTGCTGTCAGCGCTGCTGGCAAAGGCGTAAATTCTTCACGCTGTCCGGCAATTTCTCCGGCCACGGATTGTCCAATGTTCGTCGTCGCCCGTGAAGACGTTGCCATCATCGCCGCTATCAAATCCGGTGCCATACTTTCTCGATCCGGATTCATCGCAAGCAGAGCCGCTTCGTCCTTTACGGCAGCTGCCAGCATATCCGCAAACGTGCCGGATTGTCCGGATAGCATTTCTTCTCCTAGCTTTTGTTTGATTTTTGGTTTTTTCTCAGCCATCGACAAGATGACTCCATCCATAAACCACTGCGATGAAGCAATTTCCATCCTACATCCCCTTCCGTATCACTCCATACTTATTCTATTTTACCCGGTTTTTCCATCATAAATAAAGAAGGAATTTTAGAAAAAACGCTATTTTACACTTCATTGTTCCCTATGTATACTGAATAAAGGTAAAGGAGGAATAACATTTGATAATCAATGAAATTAAAGGGTTGCATCTCGGAAATTTTTATTTAACTCATTCTAAGCCCAACGATACAGCCTTGATTTACCACGATAAAAAAATTACCTATGAAAAGCTGGACAAAAATATCCGGCAATACGCTGCTTATTTGCGGCAAAACGGCATAAAAAAGGGCGACGTGGTAGCGCTTAGCTGCTACAATACTCCAGAGTTTATCTACAGCTATTTTGCGATTGCCCACATTGGGGCGATTGTTGTACCACTTAATCTTACGCTTACAATGGAAGAAATTGCATATATTATCGGAAATGCCAATACGAAAGCGATATTTGTCCATGAAAACATTTTAGCCAAGCTGAAAGTAGCTCCCGAGCAACTAAAAACAGCGCTTGGTCTGCATAGCGTATTTGTCATCAATGCCGAGACATCTGCATCCATCGCCGCGCTTACGCCAGACGAAGCAACGGAAGTCAACCCGAAAGCAATATCTACCCTTCTATACACGTCGGGTACAACCGGAAAACCGAAAGGTGCAATGCTGAGCCATGAAAACTTGCTGGCAAATACCGCGTCATGCAATCGCCTACTGGAGTTGAACGCAAATGATGTCTTTATGTGTGTGCTTCCGATGTTCCACACGTTCGGATTCACTACTTCCGTCCTACTTCCGCTGTACGCGGGTTCAACCATTGTCATCCATGAGGCGTTCCAACCTAAAGAAATTATACAATCTTTACTACAAAACCGTGTAACCGTATTCTGCGGCGTACCGGCAATGTACGTTGTGTTGGCACAGGCAATGCGATCAGGTAAAGTGGAATTTCCGGACTTGCGCTTCGCCATCTCCGGTGGTTCGCCGCTGCCGGTAGAAGTGCTTACCCTATTTAATCACCAGTATAAAATCCCGCTTGTAGAAGGATATGGGCTCACGGAGGCATCGCCAGTAGTAAGCTTAAACCCGTTGCACGGTGAGAAAAAACCAGGCTCCATCGGCAAACCACTTCCGGGCGTGGAAGTACGCATTGTGGATGAAAAGGGAAATAAGCTTGGCGCTGGAGAAAGCGGAGAAATTATCGTACGCGGCCCAAATGTCATGCAAGGGTATTATCATATGCCGAAAGCGACCAGTGAAACGATTGTAGACGGCTGGCTACATACCGGCGACATCGGCTATATCGACCAAGAGGGTTATATTTTTATCGTCGATCGCAAGAAAGATATCATTATTACGCGCGGACTGAACGTATATCCACGTGAAATTGAAGAAGTATTGTACAAGCATCCCGCTGTACTGGAAGCTGCTGTTATTGGCGTTTCGGATTCGGTAAAAGGCGAGGTTGTTAAAGCATTCGTTGTACCGAAAGAAGGAGAAACACTGGACCGCAGAACGGTGCTTGATTTCCTGAAACCTCACCTAGCGGCTTACAAAATGCCGCGCTTTGTAGAAATCGTAGATTCGTTACCAAAAAACGCGACTGGAAAAATTCTCAAAAAGGAATTGCGCAATCGGCCGCACTAGCCAATCGTATGAATAATAAACAATAGTAAAATTCCAATCATAAGTATGGAAAACGGATTGTTTTTTCTCAGCGAAGAAGCCAGGCTATAAATGCTTATACACAGAAAAAAAAGAACGATAAGCACAAATAGCCACACACCTGCAAGCATATGCCGGTTCCAATTCTCTACCAGCCTTAGCATGATCGCACCGTGGAGTGCAGCGACCGCTACCGCCAACTGTGAAAGAAAAGACAAACCATGAGCGCCCGCGCGGCCAGATCGGCGATATGCTGTGCGGCCGCCGCGGCTTAACACAGCGAATAGTGTATATGGAAGCAAAGCAGCAATGACCGCAAGATAACCAATTCCCTGTCCAATCTGATACAACATGCTGCCATCAGCCGGTTCACCGCCGGCTTTCTCCACAGGCGGCCCCTGCTCTTGTGTAGGCTTTTCTTCCTGAATAGGCAATACGACCGTCTTTCCTTGTTTGGGATTCGCCTCCGTTTTTTGTTTACTGGAAGGAGAGGACTGATGGAGTGCTTCACCCTGCTGTCCGGGTGTTTCAATGATTCCCCCCTCTTCTCCTTCCACCGCCTTGTTTCCCTCATTTGCCGCTTGCGTTTCGCCATGATCCGATTCCATTGATTGCACAGGAGCCGTATCTTGATAATCCGTTATGGGAGTCATCACAAACAAAAAAAGCAAAATGCTAAGCATAACAATACCAAGCAGCAAGATACACCAGATAATGTTGCGTACCCACACTCCTGCTTCAGCTCCTTTAAACCGCTCGTACATTCATTAGTTGTATATATGCGCACCCGCTTAGAATATATAACATCAGATAAAAAAGGAATCGGTATCTATCTATACGGTTAAGTGAACTGAATGAATGGTTCCCTAATCTTTAAACCATAATCTCTTCTAGCAAAGTCTCTAAATCAAGATTTAGTTGCACTGTGTATATGGTTGAGCCAGGAAGTGGCCAGTACATCTCTATATACTTTCGCTACTTAACATAGTAAATTGTTGACTATACCAAAAACTTTAAGGACCAAAAAGAATAGTTCCCCAAATAAAATAAAAAGGAGGAAAAAACACAATACAATTAAAGGAATTTTAACCAAAAAAAAGAAGTAGTGTTTAATACACTACTTCTGTAATGATTCTAATTACCTTTTACGTACAATTAAATCGCTTTCGGTCGTGATACGAGGAGCTGATTGATTTTTTGTGCAAGCGCAAAGTCTTTGCCTGTTAGCCCGTTTTCGTCGTGCGTGATGAGACGTAATTTGACCTTGTTATAGCGGATGTCAATGTCAGGATGATGATTTGCGTCTTCAGCAAACTCACCTACACGATTGACAAACGCAAGCGCCTCACGGAAATTCGCGAACGTAATGTTTCGTTCAATATACGCGCCGCCTTCCAGGTTCCAACCAAAGATTTTGGAAAGATTCAATTCGATTTGCTCTTGCGATAATTTAGCCATCTTCATCACCCTTTCTTCTTCCCAATTTTTCGCCCACTACTACTCTATGCATAACCTATATTGTTTTTTCCCTGGGTAGGGAAACAATAAACAAAGAACCTTTACCAAGTTGGCTACGCACCTCAATTTTTCCTTGGTGGCCGCGCACCAAGCTTTTCGTAATCGCAAGCCCTAAACCAAAGCCTTCGTATTTTTTGTTGTAGGAAGAGTCTGCTTGTTTGAAAGGCTGATAAATCTGGGTAATCTGATCTTCGGAAATTCCTATACCATTATCTTCTACTTCTAGGCGGCAATATCCTTTTAACGTATAAGTGCGGATGGTAATATGTCCACCGGATGGCGTGTATTTAATGGCGTTATGAAGCAAATTAGCAATAATTTGTTTGACTTTTCCTCTGTCCGCATAAAGCCAAAGCGGAGTGTCTTTATGAACCACTTCTACTTTGTGCCCTTTTTTTACTATGCTTGTCGCAAATTCTTCAACCGTCTCATTCACAATCTCTTCCAGTTGAACACGAGATATTTTCATCTCCAACTTTCCAGATTCAATGCGTGAAAAATCGATTAAGTCGTTAATAAGGAGCAGCAAATCTTCTGATTTACGGTGAACGGTCTGAATACACTTTAAATTGGTCGCGTCCCCTTCTTCTTTGGAAAGACGCTCGGCCAAAAGCTCTGAGTATCCGATAATAACCGTAAGTGGCGTGCGTAGTTCGTGGGATACATTCGCTAAAAATTCCGTTTTTAGACGATCTAGCTCAGCTAATTGCCGGTTATTTTCCTCCAGCATTTTATTTTGCCGCGACATTTTAACGATAAAAGCGCCAAGCAAGCCAATGAGCCAAAGAATAATCAGCACGCTGACTCTCAACTCTGTACTACAAATCCGTTCCGGCGCGGCGATAAGCATATAAATCAGCCATCCTACCAAAGGAAAAATGATCAAAAAAAACAGCATGCCAAAACCTAACGAAATTTTCTTTTTCACCGCTTTTTTCTACTCCTCCTCACAAGACAAAGAAACGGATGGCGACTCTTCGTTTTTTCCCTTGGTCATATACATCTCGATCTTCTCAAGAAAACTGCGGATCCGGACAGGCTTCGTAATATAGCCTACGCATCCCGCTTCCAAAGCGGATTTAATGTCCGATTTCATCGCGAGGGCAGAAAGCGCGACAATAGGGATAGACGCAAGCTGGGGGATGGATTTAATCGCCCGCGTTACAGCTAGTCCATCCATTCCCGGCATATGAATATCCATTAAAATTAAGTCAGGATGGAATTCTTCTAGCATTTCCAACGCCTTTAAGCCATTCTCAGCTACATGCACTGTATATTCTGGCTTTAATTGCAAAATTTCCACAAACAATTCTCGATTAGAAGGATTATCCTCTACAAGCAATATATGTTGTGCCATCTTGCACTTCCCCTTTACTTTTCAAGAATCATTACCTAGCTGAAAGAATGTCTTCTGGAGAAGAAAGAATCGCATCAGCCACTCTCATAATCTGCCCACGTTCCACCAACCGGGGCGGATGCTTGATGTAAGTAAATATTTTTTTATCTGTATGCTCACGTATCGCCTCAAGCAATTCGACATATGCAGGATGAAACGATACAGCTACAACAAGCGCATTTTTTCCAGGATAGCGTTGAACAACTTCAACAGCTCTCTGTTTTGATTCTACCATAAAAGGCAAAAAAGAAAGTGAGGATTCTTGGATTCTTTTGTAAAAACAAGGAAAAAAGGGCAAAAAATCTTCTGGATACAAAATGAGCAGTGGTTCCGCTTCAGCTGTCGCTTCCCTTTTCCCGCAATCAGCTTTTTGTGCTGACCGATAAGGAAGATGGAAGGAGAAAACGCTTCCTTTCCCTGGTTCGCTTTCCACATCTATCGTTCCGCCATGCAACTCTACAAGCTGCCGCGAAAGCGTCAATCCTAGACCCGTGCCTTCATATTTGCGTTCCAAGCGGCCATCGTTTTGGTAAAACTGTTCAAAAATTTTATCGATTTTACCTTCCTCAATACCAATCCCCTGATCAATCACATGAACCGTTACGGTTTGGGAGGTTCGTTCTATTTTTACCCGCACCGTGCTATGGTCCGGGCTAAACTTAATCGCATTGCTGAGAAGATTAAGCAGTACTTGGCGAATCCTTAGTTCGTCCGCCTCGATATTCAAAGAAGGGCACGACGTTTCCACCTGAAGCAAAATCCCTCTCTTTTTTACTTTCGACTGAAGCATCGTTAACGTATTCTTAACAAGTTCAACGATATCAAACGAAGACAAATCCAATTCGTATTTTCCGGCTTCAATTTTTGATAAGTCAAGAATATCATTAATCATCGTCAAAAGGTGTTCGCCCGCTTTTATAATGTTTTGCGTAAAACTTTTTTGCGACGGTAGCAACTTTCCTTCCGTCTCCTCATGTAACAATTCGGCAAAACCAATAATGCCCGTCAAAGGTGTCCGCAGCTCATGGGACATATTTGCCAAAAACTCCGATTTCAAACGGGTGGATTCCTGAGCACGACGCGATTCTTCCTGTAGTCTAAGGTTCGTCGCTCGCAATTCCTCCACGAGATTGGCAATGCTGATGCTCATCCTGTTAAACGCTTTGCCCAACTCTCCCCACTCATCCTTAGTCTCGGCCGGTACTCTAGCCGAGAAATTTCCGTTCGTCATTTTACGCACACCGCTTAGTAATGCTAGAATGGGGTTGGTCATGCTGCGTGACATATAGAAAGAGAATAATAGCGCCAGCAACAAGGTAACGCTGGCAATTGCATACCCAATCTTTACTGACAACCAAGCATCATCCAGCATTTTTTGATTATCATGATTAATTTCCAGCACTTTCTGCTGTGACAGCTTCTCTACTTCATTCATAAGCTTAATAGCGATAGGATGAGCTTGTGAATTCAATGTTTCCATAGCATCTTTCGCATTATTCCGCTGATAAACCGGTATCACCCTATCACGCAAAATATTCTCCCAGTTTTCGCTATGAATAATAAACTGTTCCATCGCCTCTCGTTCATGAGGAAGCGCCATCTGTTTCAACTGATTTTCAATCTTCCGCGCCTGTTCGCTTGCCTCTTCGAACTTTTCGTGGAATTCTTCATTCCCGGTAGTAATATATAGCATGACATAATTAATTCTTTGCATAATCGTGCTTTTAACCTGAAGCTGTGTCGTTAAATTAGGAACAGATTGATTGATGATTTTATCGTTGTCACGCACAACGTGTAACAATTGGTTATTTAACAAGAGCATGCTGCATCCGGCGAACAACACAATGACCAGAAATACGCTAAAAAACTTCAGATGAATCGAAAGATTATTCCATTTTTGAAACAGTCCCATCGCCTACCCCACGCTTTCTACCGGCACCGCAAAGAATGGTATTGTACAGGCAAATTCCACACGCCCGTTTTATATTCATATAGCTTTTGCCTTACTTTCTTTCGAACTGCTTCCGGCACCATCGCTCCGAATGCGGCCAAATCTTGCGAACCGTCCGCAAAATCAAGCGTAAGACAATTGCCAAGTAATTGTCCCGATTTATGCTGGCGCGCTATTTTCAGATAAACGGACGTTACATTCTGCACCGTGCTGGTCAATACGGTTTCTTTGGATACAAACGACTGATCAGAAATGTATCCAATTGCAAACCGTTTGGCACGATGCGCCTCCATTATGACATCAATGTTAAACCCATCTCCCATTGGCACGAGAATATCGGCGCCCTTATCTATCATGCGCCGAGCAATCTGTATCGCTTTGGCACCGTCGCTCCAGCTTCCTACTTCTTCCATCATAACACTATTTTCTCTGTTTTGTTGTTTAACCGCAGCGATAAAAGGTTCGATTTCTTTCATGGAACTGTAAGCGGGAATCAAGCCAATTTTTTTTGTTTTTGTCATTAATCCCGCTACCATCCCTGAGAAATACCCCATCGATTCTGGAGTAAAGTTAACAGCCAAGACGTTCAGCGCAAGCGCTTTACCATTAAAAAAAACAAAGCGGGTATTCGGATAAGCAGGCGCAAGCCGATTAAAAACGGCCTCGAAACTCCGGCCGTTTCCAAATATCAGTTCATATCCCTGCTTAGCAAGACTTTCCGCCTGTGCTATCTGTTTTTCTTCTGTATTGACATATTGAACACAAAGAATTTGTGCGCGCATTTTGCGCTCGATTTCTTTTAACCCCATATAAGCCTGGTTATCCCATCCTTGGTCATATATTTTTCCTTCCACTAATAGCGCCACTTTAAACGGCTTTTCAACGGACGGATTGACCGGGTTTTCGGCTTGGGGTAACAATGAACAGCCAACGAACAGCACCAAAATCGGCAAACAAAGCAACTTTCTTAACATAAAGCCCACCCTTTTTCATGGCTATATTCCTATTGTAAGCGTCCCACCTTAACGGACTGTAGTGCAAAAATTGCAGAAAAAAAATCCAGAGTTATACGATTCTGGATTTTTAATGGGTCTGAATATTATACTGTTTAATCTTGTAATACAATGTGCGAAGAGAAATATCCAGCTTCTCAGCCGCAAGACGCCGGTTGCCCTCCACTTCGTGAAGCACTTTTTCAATATGTCTGCGCTCAACTTCTTCAAGCGTCGGCAAATGCTCCGGTACGCTCATAATAAAATCAATTGCGTTCTGTACCGTTTCGCGCAAATGTGGGAGCTTAAAGGGCTTGCATATATAATCCAAGGCGCCGAGTTTCATAGCTTGTACGGCGGTTTCAATCGTAGCGTAGGCGGTAACCATAATAACCTGACAATCTTCATCCATTTCCTTCATCTTGCTCAATACTTCTATACCGTTCATTTCCGGCAACTGAATATCCAGCAATACGAGTTCGGGGTGACGCTGAGCGTATAGCTCCAGCGCCTCTTGCCCCGAATGCGTTGTTATAATTTCCACTTGTTCCGACTGAATGGCCGTCGCCATTAAAAAACAAATATCCACATCATCATCTACAATAAGTACAAGCGGTTTTCCTTTCAATCCTTATCCCGTCCTCCCTTTCATTATATATCATAATCATCATCATCGCCCGAAATATAGAGAATCACGGGGGGTTAGGAAATATTACATAGTCTTTTTTTTGGTTAAAATATCGCGCGCGATGTGCACGCCACAGGCACCGGCTTGAGCCAAGCCGCGCGTAATACCCGCGCCATCCCCGCCTGCGTACAACCCTTTAATCTCTGTCTCGAAGTTTTCATTCAAATACGGCCGTGCGGAATAAAATTTCGCTTCCACGCCGTAGAAAAGCGTATGGTCGCTCGCAATCCCGGGCGTAACATGATCAAGCGCTTCTACCATTTCAATCAGGCTCTTCATCGTATTGTACGGCAGCACTAACCCCAAGTCGCCCGGTACCGCTTCTTTAAGCGTCGGTTCGATAAATCCTTCCTTTAAGCGCTTCTCGGTTGTACGACGGCCGCGCTTAATATCTCCGTACCGCTGCACAATAACTGAGCCATTGGACAAATCGTTCGCACGACGGCAAATTTCCTTGGCATATTCATTCGGCTTGTCAAACGGCTCTGTAAATACATGGGACACAAGCAGTGCAAAGTTCGTATTCGGCGATCCAAGCTTTTCATCTTTGTAAGCGTGACCATTTGCTGCCATAACGCCGCTGTGATTTTCCACTACTACATATCCACTCGGGTTAGAACAAAAGCTGCGAATAACCTGATCTGTAGAAGATCTGTACAGAAATTTTCCTTCATACAAATGATGGTTGATTTCTTCCATGACAACATTCGTTGTTTCTACGCGTACCCCAATGTCGACCTGGTTATTTAAGAGACGCAACCCTTGGCGTTTCAACATATTGCCAAACCATTCCGAACCGTCCCGTCCCGGAACAATAACCACTTTATCAGCCAAGTATGTTTCGCCATTACGGCATTCTACACCGCGAATTTCCATTCCAACGGCCGTTTTTTCTACAATAATATCGGCTACTTCCGTCTTAAACTTCATCTGAACTTTCTTTTCCAGTTCGCGGTAGATACTTTCCAGAATTTCAAGATTCTGCTCAGTTCCTAGATGACGCACATTGGCACGAAGCAATTTCAATCCTACACCCGCTGCTTTGCGCTCAATTTCGCGCACGGCCGGCGTTGTCGGATCCGTAATGTTGCGCGTTGCGCCATGCTCTAGATTAATCTCGTCCACATAGCGGATAAGCTCAAGCACTTGAGAAGGCGGCAAATAATCTGTCATCCAGCCTCCGAACTCAGTCGTAATATTAAATTTACCGTCAGAATATGCACCGGCGCCACCAAACCCATTTGTAATGGAACAGGCCGGCAAACAGCCGCTAAATTCTTTTTTTCCAGCTGGTGGCGGACATTTTTTAATTTTTTTCTCCAGAATCGGACAGCGCCGTTTAAAAATATCATGCCCTTTATCTATTAATAAAACATCCAGATGAGGATTCTTTCTCGTTAGTTCGTACGCGGTAAAAATACCAGCAGGCCCCGCTCCTACAATTACTACATCATATTTCATGATCGAAAGCCTCCTTGAGGTATGTACATTGTTTAATTGAGACCTCCATGATTATAACTCCTGGCCTGCAAAGAATCAACAAAAAACGAATGTTTTTTTTTAAACATATATTTTCGTTCGTTATTTAGCATACGAATATTCGGAATTTACCGTTCCCGCAACAAATAAATCGACCCAACCTTCCATAAGCTCTTCTTCTGTAATCGTGGCAGAGTTCTGCTTCCCTTCCCCGTATAAAATTAAAGCGTATACACGGGCAAACAAAATACTGTATAACCCCGAAGCAACCGCGTGACTGTTAACATCCCGACGAATTTGTCCAGCGAGTTTATAATATTCGAAAAAGGAAGTTAGCGCTTCGATAATATTTTTTGTAAATAAAAACGTATAGTTCCTGCATTCTTTCATTTTTTCCGCTTCGCTCAGCAACAGTTTAATCAACGGCAATTCTTTTTTAAATACCGTAATAAATGTCCTGATAATCAAACGAATATCGCGCTCAAAGTCATCACTTATCCCCTGAACGATATACTCACTAATTTCGGTAAACAAACTGTGGCGTCGAAACATTTCATTAAACAATTTTTCTTTGCTTTCAAAGTGACGGTATACTGTTAAATCATTTACGCCAGCCAAACGGGCAATTTCGCGAATCGTTGAAGCTTGGAACCCTTTTTGTGAAAAGACTTCCACTGCGGACTGCAAGATTTTCTCTCTTGTTCTTTTTACACGTGGGGAGTATTTCTTTTCCATACTATATTCTCCTTTTTTCCTATTTGTTCCAAATAGGGTGTTGCAAAACTCCACTGATTGCACTTCATGAAAAGCCCGGTATTTTCAAGGTTCTCGCAATTACATTTAGCCTTTACTATTCAACGATGGTAAGCATTGCAACACCCTCATTCATATAGTCATTCCTAAAATAATTAGGCAAAAAACCCTACAATACCAGTATCCACCATTTTCTTCATCGAAACAAGTTACAATTTAAAAAAAGGAGAAAAACGTTTGTCCCCCCCTTTATTGTTATGTATCGAAAGACAATATAAATCCTCTTTACACTTTACATCTACAAGCATTTTTTACATATTAAGGAGAATCAATAAACGTTGCCGGTCTGTCTCTCCCTGCGTAGCACGCGCCTCGCGAGTGTTTTCTCGTTTACTTATAAAGAGAAGGTATGCATCGCTTTATAGTAATAAAGCGATGCATACCTTCTCATACAACTTATACGACAAAAAAAGCCCTAATCCTTAGAAAAGAATCAGGGCTTGTCTATTCACGATGTATGCAGACACCAAACGAAAAATGGTCGGGAAGACAGGATTTGAACCTGCGACCTCCTCGTCCCGAACGAGGCGCTCTACCAAGCTGAGCCACTTCCCGGAACATACATTTCAAACCATCAAATGCACTCACCAAGAGTAAGTAATATGGTAGCGGCGGAGGGGATCGAACCCCCGACCTCACGGGTATGAACCGTACGCTCTAGCCAGCTGAGCTACGCCGCCCCAATAGCAATAATGTGAAATGGCGGAGAAGGCGGGATTCGAACCCGCGCACGGTGTGACCCGTCTACTCCCTTAGCAGGGGAGCCCCTTACAGCCTCTTGGGTACTTCTCCATATTGCATGGCGGACAGGGTGGGATTCGAACCCACGAGACGAGTTATCCCCGCCTACACGATTTCCAATCGTGCTCCTTCGACCAACTCGGACACCTGTCCATATTCATCAACAGCGACAAGCTTTATTTTATCATCAGTTTTTTATGAATGCAATAGTTTTTTAAAGGCTTATCACACGACCGCTTTGCATCTATTCTTCGTCTGCGCTCTTAGGCTTTTCTCCCACCAGCATGATGAGCAAAAGCGAAAAAGTGGCCTTAGTCTGTTTCCATCCTTTGATGTTTTACATGCGCCGCTTTGATCAAAGCGGCGCACAAATACAGTTTCTTCGCAAAAAGCGAATACAAAAGTCAGTCAACGCTCCTGATTCAGAAATTCCAATTACCCGCAATGTTTTTCAAACGCGCCCATTAAGTCAGCTGCGATCACTTCAAGAGGACGGTTTTCGATTTGATGGCGCTCCATCATATAAACAAGCTTTCCGTCTTTCATAAGGGCAAAAGAAGGAGAGGAAGGCGGATAACCGGTGAAATATTCTCTGGCTTTCGCAGTTGCCTCTTTGTCTTGGCCGGCGAAAACCGTGTAAAGGTAATCCGGCTTTTTCTCGCTGTGCTGTACAGAATAAATGGCAGCCGGGCGCGCAAGTCCTGCGGCGCATCCACACACAGAATTCACTACCACCAGAGCAGTGCCTTTCATATCTTCGAACTTCTCCTGTACCTCTTCCGGTGTCAGTAATTCTTCAAAACCTGCGGATGTTAATTCTGTGCGCATCGGCTGAATAACCGAACGCATATATTCGTCATACGACATCATAACATAAATCCCTCCGTTGTCATTTCTTATATTCTTCATCACTCTTAATATATTGCCAGCAACGAAAAATAATTTTCTTTCATTATAGCGATTTCTTTCTCAGGAGAAAAGTTCCGCAGCGCATTCCGCTATGCCTAGGTTGCCAGGTTGAGTGATTTTTCCTATTTCCAAAAAAGTTTATTAATGTATAATTTTATAGTGAAGATCGAAAGCAAGCTCACGGACTTGGAAAAGCTTCATTTTTCCTGAAACTTTCTATACATTGTTTCCGTCTATATAGTAAAATAGGCATTATGCCCAAGTTTATGCTTTATAGAGAGAAAGAAGGGAATTGTTGTGGAGAACGACCGGAGGAGAAAACGAAGAAACAGAATTTGGCTTGCCTTATTGTCATTCGGTGTCATTATACAACTCAACTTGATTTTCAATGACAGCTCACCTGTTAAATCGGCAACCGCGTTTTTAAACTCGATGTCCAGCAAAGCGCCAGCAGCACAAGAACAGGAGAAGACAGGGCAACAACCGGACAAGGAAAAAGACACATCCTCAAATCCGTCAGCCCCTCAAGAAACAAGGATACCCAAACAACAGCATCCAGCTAAGCCAGAAAAATCCCCAGCTAACGCGGCGACTTCCCCAGCAATGCCAGCTGTCGGAAAAATGATCGCCAAAATTTCGCAAAAGCGGCCCACCGTATATTTAACATTCGATGATGGCCCAGGAAAATATACGAAAGACATTGTCAACATTTTAGACGAACATCAGCTGAAAGGCGCATTTTTCTGGATTGGTGAGAACTTGAAATCCGACGAACATATAGCGTTAGCTAAGCAAATGATAGCTAATGGTCATATTATCGGTACACATACGATGCATCACCAACCGCTGCGTAAAAAGCCAAAAGATGAGCAAGTACAAATGATTCGCGAATCGACACAGTACATTTCTCAAAAAATAGGCGCCCCGATTTTTTATTTCCGCCCGCCGTATGGCGCGGTCGATCAAAACACGATGCTGGCATCAAAAGAAACAAATCAAATTTTAACCTATTGGAATGTGGATAGTCTGGATTGGAAATACGGAAAACGACCGGATTTAATTATGAACAACATCGCAAGCGAAGTGAAGCCAGGATCTATTATTCTCATGCATGAGAAAGAACAAACGGTTAAACTACTGCCGAAAATTATTGAGTTACTGAAAAATAAAGGATATCAAATAGCTCCGCTCCCGTCACCGTCACCGGAACCGGGCAAAAAAGCGGAATGACTGTTGCAGGCAAAAACGAGGCAAACCGGAGCAACAATCCGGGCCTCGTTTTTCTTACAAAACATCGCGCTGAATAAAGACAACGTACGCAATAATAAGGGAGCCAATGCTCCACACGGCAAGATTGACAACGGAAAAAGACAGGCTCAGGCCAGGAATCGGTGGAATCGTGCCAGCAAGATAATCGGTCAGCCGCAAATTGACCATAAAAAAATATTTGGCTGACTCCCACGCCGACGCCATATTGGTAAGAAGCGTGCCCGCAATGAGCGCCGACACCATAATCCCCATGCCGACCGCCGTACTGCGCACAAGCACCGACACCATGAATGAAATACAAGCCACCGCAAGACATGCATACCAAGCCAAACCATATTCCATAATCATGTAAAGCCATTGCGGCAACACATGCACACCCGATGTCTCAATCTCTTCCCCTTTGGTTTGAAACCCTGTCAATACAGGGTATGTCCAGCCTTTATAACCGAATACCCATCCTGAAATCGCGTAAGCAACAATCCCGGTAAGCACCACAATGACTGAAACAAACAACACAATGGTAATTAGCTTGCTGGTAAGAATTTTCCACCTTTTCACCGGCCTAGTAAGCAATACTTTAATTGTTCCGCCCGTATATTCCCCCGAAACAATATCGGAAGAGACGATAACAATTAAAAGCGGAATAAACAATGCAACGGCATTGCTCATAAAGTCGCGCGTAAACGTGACCCCGTTGGGCGATGTCGGGTTAATATCATGGTCGAGATAATATTGAAGCTGCTGTACGCGAATCCGCATCCATTTTTTCCATTCTTCTGGGATTCGCGTGCTGTTTAACCGGTTGGTCGTATCGTTAATGCTCTGACGCACCTGCACTTTCCAATCCGTTGTACCAAGTTGCTTTTGATTGTTCAGCGTAGCCCTAAGCTGCGCATATGTAAAAATCGGCACTAGCACAAGCAGAATCAGCACTACAACCCAAAGTCTCTTTTTTCGTAACATTTTAATCGATTCATTCATCACAAGACTGTACATGCTACTTTTCCCCTGTCATAGTGAGGAATAAGTCTTCCAGACTCAGCTTCTTCCATTCCACGCCATAAATATCTACTCCACCGGCAACAAGCCTGGCAATCACGCGCGGAATATGCTCAGGAGCGATTTCCGTTATCATTCCTTCATCCGCTCGGTCAAGCAATCGGACATGTGAAAATGCAGTGAGTATACGGCGCGCTTTCTCTTCCGGCTCGACATACCACACCATATGGCGCATATCCTGCTTAAGTAACTCATTTACTTCCCCAACCCGAATCATTTCGCCTTCATTGATAATCGCTACCCGATCACACATCAGCTGGATTTCACTTAACAAATGACTTGAGACAAAAACGCTCAAACCTTCGTTTGCCAGCTGACGAATAAAGTCCCTAAGCTCTTTTATTCCTTGTGGATCAAGGCCATTGGTAGGCTCATCCAAAATCAACAGCTTCGGATCGCCAAGCAAAGCCTGTGCAATGCCAAGACGCTGCCGCATACCAAGTGAGTAATCTTTTACTTTGTCATGGATGCGTTCATTCAAATTGACGCGCAGTACAACATCGTCAATCTTCTCCTTGGTAACACCCGGAATCATGCGAGCGAAATGCTCTAAGTTCTCCATTCCAGTTAAGTACGGATACAGCTCCGGATTTTCAACGATGGAACCGACATTAGCCAATGCCTTTGTAGGCTGCTTTTGAATATCGTAACCACATACCTTAATCCGGCCAGCGGTTGGCCGAATAAGTCCGACCATCATCCGAATTGTCGTTGTCTTTCCGGAGCCGTTAGGTCCAAGAAAGCCAAACACTTCACCTGCATGAACACAAAATGAAATCCCCTTAATAATACGTTTACCACGAATTACTTTTTCCACGTGTTCAAGTTCCAGCGTAATTTCCCGTTCCATCGTCTTTCCTCCTATTTCAAAACTTCCGCCATCCGTTCACCTATGCGACGATATCCAGCTTGGTTCGGATGGAAATGGTCGCTTGATAAATATTTCGTACCGCCTACACGGAACAAATCATCCGTAGGAACAAAAATCGTATTCGGGTATCGATATAACACGCGGGCCGTTTCCTCGTTCCAACGCCGTACAACGTCATAGCTTTTCTTCGCGTTTGGCAAATCGCCAAACGCATTATACAGACCCATATATAGCACTTTCGCTTTCGGATTTAGTGAAGTAATTATCTCCACAATTTTTTCATACCGCACTACAGCCCCTGGAATACGGGCACTGCTTGCTTCCGGGTTCACTTCTTCAGACTGCACGTTGAACAAATCGTTGCCACCGATAGACAACGTAATAATGTCCGCCTGCCTAATGGTACGCCGTATGTCTTCTTTATTCCGCAAGTCACTAAGCAGATCGTCCGTTCGGTATCCGTTCACCCCATGATTTAGTACATACACATTTCTACCGTTCGCCTCTGACAGCTTCACACGCAAATTTCCTACATAGCCAAGCCCCGCTTGATCTCCAGTGCCGCGTGTAAGCGAATCTCCCAGCGCAACAATTTTCACATTTCTTTCATACTGCGTCTCTGCCTTCTCTTCCGCGCCCTTATCCGTACTCCACGAAACCGCGGACGGATACAGAATATCCTTGACCCCTAAATAAAATCCAACGGTTAAAAACAGAGTAGAAAAAAGCGCAAAAACGACAAAAACCCGCCACAATGTTTTTGATGACATCCCCTGTACCTCCCTCGTCCGCTCCGTTCAAATTCTTTTTCATTATATACATAATAGAAAAAAATTAAAAAAGGCTGTTGACTTAATACCTTGTCAACAACCTGAAAGCATCATAGAAGATGTTCTTATTTGCTTCATCTTACATTATACAAATACTGGTTTATCCCACAATGTTAAAGGTGTTCCTACTCCTTTTTGTTTCGCATTTTCATAAATTCGCTTCGCCACAACTAAATCGTCAATCGCCATGCCGACGGAGTTAAAATAAATAAACTCTTGTGCATTTTCCCTGCCTTTCTTATGCCCTACAACAATTTCACCTAGCTCAGCATAAATGTTTTCGGTATGGAATTGTTTCTCTGCATGCATCAGCGCCAGCGTTTGTACCCCTCTATGTTTAATTTCTTCCCAATCATCTACAACGATTTTATCCGCTTTCTCAATGACAGAAAACTCCGCCTCATATCCTCCAACATGAGAGTAAAAGCAGCCTTCGCTGATCCATTCCGCCTTAATAACAGGCTCTTTTGCCGTCGTTGCCGTAACGACAACATCAGCGCCAACAACCGCTCTTTCTCCGCTGGAAACAGGGATAACCTCCACATTTAGCGTTTCGCTCACTTCTGCCGCAAACGATTCCGCACGCTCAAGTGACAAATCATATACCTTCACCTTGGACAATTGGGGTAACGCAGCTTTAAGCGCCATTAATTGTGTTCTATTTTGGGTGCCGGCCCCAATCATTCCCGCCACCTTCGAATCGCGCCGGGCAAGATATTTGGCGGCCGTTCCGGTTACGCCTCCCGTACGCATCGCGCTAATGACCGTACCATCCATAACGGCAAGAGGAAGCATCGTTTCCGGGTCATTTAATACAATCAAAGCCGATGCTCGCGGCAAACGGTATTCATGAGGGTTCTTCGGCGCGCTTCCAATCCACTTGATCCCGGCAATATCCACACCTCCTCCAACATAGCCAGGCATCGCATTAATCCTTCCCCGCGTTCCTTCACTTTCTGCATCTCCCCAGCGCAACACCACTTTAGAAGGTAAGATATAATCGTTTGCATGATGAAGTGTAAACACATACTCCAAATCTTTAATTACATCATCCATAACCAAAGCTCCGCACGCAACCACATCACTCTGAGACAAATAAAGAAACTCATATTTCGACATAAAGATTCCTGCTACTTAAAATACAAGAAATTTTCAGTTTATTTATCTTGCTATAAGCAACAGGTTGTTCACCTCTCCCTAGTATTTTATAATTTTAGTATATATTACCTTTGCTTCGATTTATTACAGACCACACTCTCTCAGCAACGAACCTTCATTCACGTCGTCCTTGTCCAAAAACCAAGCCTTCTGGCAAGAATGTATAACACGAACAATAGTATCAAAAAAACGACACCAACGTTTAGCGACCCGTAATTATGGGCCATCACAGGCAGAATTGAGGTAAGCAAACCACCCCCAATAATCGGGCTGATAAATGGCGCTCTTAGGGCATAACCTGTGCCCGCTTCGGTTTTCATCTCAGGATCAACCGTGCGCAACAACATCAAAGCAACCGCTGTCACACCAGTAAGCGATCCATAATTAACAATCGCGTGTTCAAACCAATCTTTACCGAACAATCGTGGTCCGGCCCAAAAGAAATACCAGACCATGACGAGTGTCATCACTACCATGAGAATGGACAGAGGAAACGCATATTCAATAACAACAGGGATCTTAATCGAAGCAATCGCCGCCATAATCAGAAACTCCAGAGCCAGCCCTTGAATTCGATGCAAACATCCGGTGTCTATTGCTTCCGCAAATTTCGTTTTAGAAATGACCAATTGCACCACTAAACCACCGACCATCGCCATCGGAAATAATGGCAGCCCCGGAACGAGCCCGCCGAGCAACTTCTGTAAAACCCAGCCGATCAAAATCGCGATTGAAATTAGCGACCCGTGGAAGGCTAACGATTCCACCACGTCTTTATTCATTGTCACCGCCGAGCCGGACGGTTGCTTTGCCCGCGGTAAAATATCTTCGCTTTGGTTTACGTTAAGCTCTTGAACATTTTTAATCACTGACGTGTACCCTTTACGGACACCATAATTAATGATCACCATACCGACGATAATCCCGACCAATAGCCCTACGGTTGCCGATGTTAAACCTAATGGTCCTCCATCAGACCAGTCCAGGCGATTATATACGTCAACCATACCTCCAGCCGTTCCATGTCCACCCGACCAGCCGATTTCTACAATAGACCCAAACATTTCATTAACATTCCATACCGGAATCAGTACAAGACCGGTTATAATAAAGGGTAAGGCTATCTGTATGCATTCACCCATATAACCGAATAAAAGATGTGGAACGATAAGTCTCCCCATTTTCTTTGGATTTGGAATGGATACGCCCATTAACATCGGAGCAAAAACGACTGTAATTAGTGCGCCGGGCAAAGCACCCCAGCTTTCCGTCATTTCGGCGGGTAAAACACCCAGACCATACTGCCCTAACAACAACCCTAATGTTCCCGCAATAAGAGAAGCCGAAATAAAAAACTTCTTAAAAAACTTCACTTTCACTCTTAACACTACGCCGATAAACAGCAATATTCCCAAGACGGCGCAGTAGAACAGTATGGTTTCCATACTACTCGATTGGATTTTTTCCGTGGGAAACATATAGCACCTCCTTATTTATGCTGTTTTTTTATAATGTGTCGTTTCGTTACTTTTATGTTTAAAAAAATAGGTCCAATCAACGCCCAAAACCGCTCCGATTCTTTTGGCTACAACAACGCTGGGGTTCCTCGTGCCATTCTCGATCATCGTGTAGTAAGCGCGTTGAATATTAGCTGCTTTCGCTACTTCTTCCTGCGTCATCTTTTTGCTGATCCGTTTTTCCCGGAGCCATATTCTCACCCGTTCCCCTCCTTTCTAAGTAACAATTCGACACATCATGACATTTATTATATGTGTCGAAACGCTACAAGTCAAGGGGGTTCGGTCGTGTAATGGAGCGATTTGTTACTGATATTTATTCGTAACATATTGTTACAGTAAAATAGGAATAAGTAAATAAAGATAAGGGAGAATCATGATGTTAGCGGAACGTTTACTTCATATGCGAAAAAGAAAAAAGAAGACCCAAGAGGAAATGGCTAAATTTCTGGGAATTACCAGACCTGCGTACACGGCATACGAAACGGGCAGAAGGCAGCCTGATTACGAAACGCTTAGCAAATTGGCCGATTACTTTGATACGACGACAGACTATTTACTCGGGCGTACCAATAATCCTTTATCATATAAAGCCGAACATTTTTCCGCTATCATCAATGACCCTGAAATTAATACATTTTTTAAGGACTATTTGAGCGCACCGAAAGAAAAACGCGAAGAATTACAACGTTTTTGGAAATTCATGAAGCAAGAAGAGGAAGAGGATAAGTAAGGGGATAAGAAAAAAAGAGAGGCTTCCCCTCTCTCAGAATGCGGAACTTCTTCAGCTCCTGTTTATGCAAGAATTTTATTTACTTTCTTCATCACTTCCGCCTTTAGTTGTTCCAGCCATTGACGGCTTTCTTGCATAGAGTTTCTTTTTACGCCAAAATAAAACTTGATTTTCGGTTCGGTTCCGGACGGGCGGAGGCAAAACCATGACCCGTCTTCTAATATATATTTCAAAACGTCAGATGAAGGAAGCGTCAGCCGCTCGCTCTGCTTTTCACGGGCAAATGTCCGCAAACCCGCCCTATAATCTTCAATGACAGTAACCTGTTGCCCTGCCAGCTCTACAGGAGGCTGTTGCCTGAACGCTTGCAGAATCGCCCTGATTTTTGCAAGTCCTTCCTTTCCTTTCAGCGTAATAGATGCTAGGTCTTCGAGATAATACCCATACGTTGCAAACAGCTCAAGCAAACCTTCATACATGGTCATCCCGCGCGATTTATAGTATGCGGCCACTTCCGCCGCTAGAAGGCACGCTTGTATCGCATCTTTGTCACGGACGAAGTCGCCTACTAAATATCCGTAACTTTCTTCATAGCCAAACACAAATGTATGGTCGCCCGATTCTTCAAACTCTTTGATTTTTTCTCCGATAAATTTGAACCCTGTCAGCGTATCAACGGTCTGAAGGCCAAACGAATCGGCAATGGCGCGCCCGATTTCCGACGTTACGATCGTTTTCAGTACGACTCCATTTTTCGGCAGAGAGCCGCTGTCACACTTTTGTTTGAGCAGATAATGCAAGAGAAGCGCTCCCGTCTGGTTGCCAGTGAGCACGACATATTCCCCTTGGGTATTTTTCACCGCAACGCCAACACGATCCGCGTCCGGATCTGTTCCGAGCAAAATATCGGCGTCTATCTGTTTTCCGTAGCGAATGGCGATTTCAAACGCGGCATGTTCCTCCGGATTCGGGGAAGCCACTGTGGAAAACTCCGAATCCGGCGCTTCCTGTTCTTTGACGACGGTGACATTCGTAAAGCCAAGTTCTCGAAGACCGCGGCGCACGAGCTTATTGGAAGTGCCATGCAACGGAGTAAATACAATGCTAAGCCTGTCTTTCATCCGTTTAATAAGTTCAGGATTTACGCTGAGCGCGCAAACGTTCCGTATGTATGCGTCATCAATTTCCGCGCCTATGATACGCAACAAGCCCGCCGCTCTCGCCGCCTGCTCATCAGCTGTCTCAACTGCCAGTTCGTCTTCAACTTCATTTACTTTGGCAATCACAGCATCCGCTGTCACAGGCGGCAACTGTCCACCGTCCGGGCCGTACACTTTATACCCATTATATTCCGGAGGATTGTGACTGGCTGTAATGACAATTCCGGCATACGCTCCAAGATGGCGCACCGCGAATGACAATACCGGCGTAGGACAGATATCATCGAACACGTATGTTTGAATGCCGTGCCTGGTCAATGTCAGCGCCGCTTCGAACGCGAATTCCCGCGATTTGCGGCGCACATCATACGCGATCACCACACCGCGCCGCTTCGCTTCTTCTCCCTTCTCTTCCATATAGCGCGCAAGCCCTTCTGACGCCTTGCGTACGGTATAAATATTCATTCGATTCGTACCCGGTCCGATTTCACCGCGCAAGCCCCCTGTTCCGAATTCAAGAGTGCGATAAAAGCAGTCCTCTAATTGCTTCCGGTCGTTTTGCATTTTGTTCAGCTCTTGTTTTATTTCTTCATCCAGCGCAGGATATGTTCTCCACTTGGTAACCTTTTGCTCCCAATTCATTTTTTCCTCTCCTCATTCGGTAAATTGCGGGTTGCTCCCGTTTCTCCCATTATACTCCACTTATTTCCTTTCATTGCGTAAGATAAGCTTATTCCATCCATGCCGCTATCTTTCTCGCTTCGTCATACGTTAACCTTTCTTTTTTTCTATTCTAGTAAAACGATACACATTTATGCGCAAACAGCTTCTATCATCACAAACCATACCGCCGCCCCGAAACGGAGCGGCGGTATAGTATTTACTATGTTACGGACGGCTTTCCCAGCAGGCGAAACATATTGCGCTTGTACGCTTCCACACCGGGTTGATCAAACGGATTAACCCCAAGCAAATGTCCGCTTATGCCGCACGCTTTTTCAAAGAAATATACCAATTGTCCGAAATAATAAGGTGTTGCTTCTGGAACAGCTACCTTCAGATTCGGAACCCCGCCTTCCGTGTGAGCTAACATCGCGCCTGCGCATGCTTTCGCGTTAATCTCGTCCAATGTGACACCAGCCAAATAATTCAATCCGTCCAGATCATTTTCCATCTCCGGAACGGCCACCCGCTCGCGCGTGCCTTCGATCCAAAGCGTCGTAGCGAATAAATCGCGCCGACCATCTTGCACATACTGGCCGAGAGAATGAAGGTCAGTGGAAAAATTCAAGCTGGCCGGAAACAGTCCTTTGCCGCCCTTTCCTTCACTTTCCCCGAACAACTGCTTCCACCACTCAGCCATATAAAGAAGAGACGGCTCGTACCCGACAAAAAGTTCAATCGTTTTCCCCTTATTATAAAGCAAGTTACGGAGCGCGGCGTACAGATAAGACGGGTTGGCGTAAATATCAGACTTGCTGCACAAAGATACTGCATCTGCGGCACCTTCCATTATCTGGTCAGTATCAAGTCCTGCCACCGCCATCGGCAAAAGACCCACCGGCGTCAGCACGGAATAACGTCCACCGATACTGTCGGGCACAACAAACGTTTCATACCCTTCCTCATCAGCCAATTGTTTCAGCGCTCCTCTTGCCTTGTCCGTCGTTGCAATGATCCGGTTTCGCGCCTCCTTCTTTCCGTATCGCTTCTCCAAAAAAGCGCGAAACAAGCGAAATGCGAGCGCCGGCTCCAACGTAGTGCCCGATTTTGAAATAACATTTACATATACTTCTTTATCCTGCAAAAGTCGCAACAATTGTGCTGTATATGAAGCGCTTAACTGATGGCCCGCAAAATAAATCTCCGGGCCGCCGCGCTGCGCTCTAGGCAGCTGATTATAGAACGCGGGCTTCAGCATTTCCAGCGCAGCGCGTGCCCCAAGATAAGAGCCGCCGACCCCGATTACCACAAAAGCATCCGCTTTTTCACGAATCTTCGCGCTTACCTGCTTCAATCTCCCGTATTCACCGCGGTCATACACGTGTGGCCACTCTACCCATCCTGTATACTCGCCACCGGGACCAGCGCCCGTATGTAACATCTCATGCGCCTTCCGTACCTGCGGAGCCATCTGTTCCAATTCGCGCTCCGTGAAAAACTGCTCCGCTTGTATATAATCGAATGTAACTCGCTTTTTCATTCAAGCTCTCCTTCCTTAAACAAAACACCATTATTTTACACGGAGAGCATCTCCTAGAGCAATAAAAATAGATTAAATGGAAAGTGATTTCCCGAGTTCGTACATATCTAGGTCAATGCTATGCTTCCCGCTAAATACGTCGGCAAAATCGACCACGGCAATCCGGTTGCGTTGAATTCCGACCATTTTTCCGGTCTGGCCCTCGCGCAGCAAATCAACAGCTTTGGCTCCCAGACGACTGCCGAGCATACGGTCGAAAGCGGTCGGTGAACCGCCGCGCTGCACATGACCAAGCACCGTAACCCTCGTTTCCAGCCCCGCTTCCTCCTTAATCATTTGAGCGATTTCCGCAGCCGGGCACACGCCTTCCGCTACAATAATAATACTATGCTTTTTCCCCCGCTTATTTCCTTCCAGCAAGCGATAAGTCACTTCTTTCATATCAAAATCAACTTCTGGTATTAAAATCGATTCCGCACCGCCGCTTAAGCCTGCCCAAAGCGCGATATCGCCGCAGTGCCGGCCCATAACTTCGACGACAAAAATACGCTCATGCGAAGTGGCTGTATCACGAATTTTATCAATCGCTTCAATGACAGTGTTCACAGCAGTATCGAAGCCGAGCGTTACCTCTGTCCCGGGAATATCATTGTCGATTGTCCCAGGAATCCCAATCGTTGGAAACCCTTTATCAGCCAAATTTTGTGCGCCACGAAATGAACCGTCGCCACCGATGACAACCAGCCCTTCGATTTCCTTCGCTTTAAGCTGCGCAATCGCTTCCTGCTGTCCCTCCTCCGTTTTAAATTTTTCGCTACGGCTGCTGTGAAGAATCGTACCGCCGCGCTGGATGATATCGCCGACGCTACCTACGTTCATCGGCTCGATCTGTCCCTCCATCAGTCCGGCGTAGCCATGATAAATACCGTACACTTCCATCCCGTATGAAATGCCGCGCCGCACAACGGCGCGGATGGCCGCGTTCATGCCGGGTGCATCTCCACCACTAGTTAAAACCGCTATTTTTTGCATCATCATCATCCTTTCTTTTTCCTACGCCAGATAAAGCTGAAAAATTTATCTTCGCCGGTTTTTCTAGGCCAACCACCTTAACATCATTGGTCAAAAGAGTTCCATAAAAAACAACATTGTTCATACACCACATATGACATACTATATTTCACGCTAAAAATCTACGCTTACTATACTCGTTTTCTTCTTAATACTATCAATAAAAGCGAAACTCGCCAACCACGCGTTCAGACGACAAATCAAAACAAAACAACCTTGACTTTCTGGCAATAGTTATGAGTATAATAAGTAAGTTTTTATGTTCACAAAATCATAGGATGTAAAATACATAAGGCTGTAGTTACACTTATATACTGCTGAACAATGCTGAAAACAAAGGATTATTATATAGGGAGTGTTTTGTCTGATGGCGATTAAGAATTATGAGCAAATTGAACAAAAAATTTGGGACATCGTTGAAGCAGAAATCATTCAGGGAACATTCATGCAAACGCTACTGGCCGGTCAATGGACACAGGCGCAAGTGCGCGAATTCGCATTGCAATATAGCTATTACAGCCGCAATTTCCCGCGCATTCTTGGCGCAGCGATAGCAGCGGTGAAACCTGAAGACGACTGGTGGGTACCGCTTGTCGACAACTTGTGGGATGAAGGAGGACGCGGCAATCCAAAAGCCTATCATTCCCGCCTCTATCACTCTTTTCTTATTACTGCAGCTCCTGATGTGCCGACCAATGAAAAATACGTGCCTGACTACCCGGTTGCTCCGGCGGCGAAAGAAGCGGTGGATACATTCATCTACTTTCTGCGCAATGCAACTCCGCTGGAAGCGATGGCGGCCATTGGGTTCGGTTCCGAACTGTTCGCCGGCAAAGTGATGAAACTTATCGGCAAAGGCCTGGAACACCCGAATTACAACAAAGAACATAAGCTGAACACAACATTCTGGACGGTACACGCCGATCACCACGAACCGCGTCATTATCAATTATGCAAGAACGTACTCAACCGTTATACCTCACCACAGGATTTAGAATTGATGTACCGCGCTGGCGCTTACATCACCCGCTCTGAAGCGCGCTTCTACGATGGACTCTATGAACGTATGAAAAGCGTATAACCCAACAGGAAGTGGCCTCTTCCTATTGCCGGAACAGGCCGCTTTTTATTATGATATTCTCGGCAAAATATTTAAACATAGAAAGAAAGAGGGAGAGAAAGGTGGAGATTTCAGCCGTTTTATCTTCTATCCTAATTATGGCGGCTATGATCCTTATCGGAGCTTTATTGGCAAACCGCATTCCCTTTACCACTGAACGCCGTCAACTATTGATTGCTATCATTATTAATGTGGCAATGCCATGTATCATTTTAAACGGTGTTTTTCAAACAAAGATAGACAGTTTTTTCCTTTCACTTGTCTTGCTAACTTTTCTCGGTTCCATTATCATTAACTGCCTAGGTGTGTTCCTCGGTTGGATGGCAGCACAGGCCATGCGTGTCCCACCCGACAAGGCGAAAGAAATGGCGCTTTTATCCGGACTCGGAAATACTGGATTCATTGGCATCCCTCTCTGTGCGGCGCTATTCGGACCAAAAGGCGCGCTTTTGGCCGCTATCTTTGATGCCGGACTCGATTTCACAATCTGGACGCTTGGTGTCATCATGCTGCAAAGGGAGAAAAAGTTGAATTTCCAAGCATTAAAAGCGCTCATCAATATTCCGATGTTGGCTATTTTTACAGGCATGCTTGTAGCATTCTTCCAATTTACACCGCCTTCCGGGGTCATGAAACTAACGGAGACGCTTGCTAGTCTCGCTTCTCCGCTCGCCATGATATATATTGGGATGCTTATTCCTTCTATGCTTAGAAAAAAAAGCTCGGTTACCCTTCATCATATCAGCATGCCGCTTGTGATGAAGCTCTGCATTTTTCCTGTAATCACCGCGCTTTTGCTCTATGTTCTTTCTTTGCCGAAGGAAGTGGCGCAGATTATTATCGTGCAATCTACAATGCCTTCGATTACATTGGCATCTATTTTGTTTGCACGTTATTCGCGCGATGAAGAATACGGAGCAGCCATGACCGTATTCTCCACATTGGCTTCCATTACTACTATTCCTTTTATGACAATGTTAGGGTTCTACCTTGTATTAAAGTAAGAACAACTCACCAATCCACCGACGCTGGTGCCTACTATGACGCTGGCGTCGTAGCAATTGCTTCCCCCTCAACAATTTACATACAAAACAACCCTTTTGACCTACATATAATGGATATTAAAAAAAACAGTTTTTAAGAAATATACAAATTTATTATACTTTTTCAGTATAAAAGTATGAGTTTACAACCTACTGTCATGGTATAATCTTCATTGATTTTAACTATTCTTCCGCTGACTTATTTAGAATTTTATATATCACGTGTAAAGGAGAAGAAAAATGAAAGGACGTCCGTTTGAATATTTATCCGGTAACGAAAAAAAAGCTTTAGGATTTTTAAAAGGGACAAAATCGCCTTCGTCTAAAGCGTCGCCTTCCGTTGACGTCTCACGCTACTACAAGGAACTGATGAATAGTACAGAAGCTTCCAAAGTCAAATTTGTAGGGCTTACTGTGGAAGATTTGCAGCGTCTTGTTTCAATTCGTCCTATTTTCAGTAAAAATGTAAAAGACATTGTACATGCTTTTTACGAGAAATTGTCACAAGTTCCAGACCTCATGACGATTATTAATCATCACAGTTCCATAGATAAGTTGCGCCAGACGTTGGAACGTTACCTGATGGATATGGTATCCGGCGAAATTGGCCAAGAGTATATCATACGCCGCAAAATTATTGGCAATGTGCACAACCGCATTAACCTCTTTCCAGAATGGTATATTGGTGCTTACACGCTTATACAGAACGAAGTGCTTGCTGTGCTTCTTAGAGAAATGCCCTCTGTAGAAGAAGCGTATGAAGCGTTTGTTTCCTTTCAGCGCCTTTGTTCGCTTGATATGCAAATCGCTATTGCCACCTATATCGATTCGTATACTGCTTCCATGATGCGCTTAAACGAAATCGAGCACATTCAACACCGCCTCAATGAATCATCGGAGATGCTTGTCGCCACCGCAGAACAAACCAGCGCTTCCATTTGCGAAAAAGAGGCGCATGTCACCCAAATGCTCGAAGGCACGCGCGACATTCAAGAAAGATCACAAAAAATGGTGAAAGATGTAGAAGAAGGAAAAGCAGAAATTTCGTCGGCGCTGAAAGAAATCGACCGCATCGCAACAATCATGGACGAAACGCGCGAGAAATCAAAAGAGTTAATCGAAAGCGCCAATAAAATTGGCGAAATCGTACAAGTTATTCACGCGATCTCTAATAAAACGAATGTACTTTCTCTTAACGCGAGCATCGAAGCAGCGCGCGCTGGCGAACACGGGCGCGGCTTTACTGTTGTTGCCAAAGAAGTGCGGAATCTGGCCATGCAGACGCAAGCAGCGCTTGAGCATATTCATGAACAAATTTCTATGGTGCAAAACAATGTAAATTCTTTTGAAGACTCGTTTGAACAAATTACAAAACAAACAAGCCGTTTCCGTGAGATGAACAACGCTATTATGGAGATTATGAATAATTCTTCCGTTCAAGTGCGCGCAAACAGCGAAAAAATCCAGAATGTAAGCCAATATATTCTCGATTTTCAGCAAACATTTAGCGAAGTTGCCACCGCTTCTGAACAGGTGGCGAAGATGGCGGAAGAATTGAGCTTGCTTAGCAATCAGTTAAATGGCAAATTCAACATTCAGGAATAGGACATTACGAAGGAACATAGGTGGAACACGGAATGAGTACCGTCACCCTTATCTAAAAAATTACCTCATAACAAAAAATAAAAATTAAGTAAACAATTCAAATTTTACAAAATTTAGAAAACATCTGGCCTCATTTTTGAAAGAAAGTAAATAATGAAAAAGAAAGATAAAGGGGACAAAATAATGATTGATTATAAGGTACAGGAAAATCAAGTGGTATTTATTTTTCAAGAGGATATCCATTTTGAAACTGTACGACAAATGGAAGAAAAAGTAAAAGAAGTAGAGCTTCCAGAATACCCGAATCAGCTTATTATCGATTTACGCCAAGTACGATGTATCGACAGTACGGGAATCGGCTTCTTAATCAGTTGGATTCATCCGCTGCTTTCTCATTATGAAGTAAAAATGATTAATAGTTCGCTTCCGGTAAAAAGAATTCTCCAAATTTGCAAGCTAGATACTCTGATTGAAATCGCATAACAGCATATCACCACAAAACAGGCGCGATACCCATCCGCCTGTTTTTTATTTCAAAAATAAAGTTTTCTTACCGGTTTCTTTCACATAAGCAATTCATCTGCGCTTGAATACAATATAGCATCCAAGATCCAATGTATCATTAAAATAACAAGAAAGGGTGAATGATATGCACAAAAAAAAGAAAAAACGCCGGGCGCTAAAAATGCTTAGTGTCTCCGGCGTCGGTCTGCTGTTTGACTCCATGGACGTCGGCATTCTAGCTTTTGTTCTTGCTGCGCTACAGGCAGAATGGGGCCTAGCACCAACTGAAATGGGATTTATTGGTACCATTAACTTTATTGGTATGGCGTTAGGAGCAGCCCTGGCCGGTTTGTGGGCCGACCGTTATGGACGCAAGCAGCTCTTTATTATTACACTATTAATTTACAGCATCGCAACCGGACTCAACGCGCTCGCCACTTCCCTTATCATCTTTATGGTATTTCGCTTTATCGTTGGCTTTGGCCTAGGAGGGGAATTACCCGTTGTTACAACGTACGTGCTAGAATCTGCCCCACAACGAAATCGCGCAAAATGGGTTGTCTGGCTACAAAGCTTCTGGGCAGGTGGAGCGCTTTTAGCTGCTGTTATCTCTTACTTTGTCATTCCGGAATACGGTTGGCGTATCGCCCTGTTCATAGGCGCTCTACCCGCGCTATATGCACTCTATTTACGCCGGGCGCTTCCGGAAACTCCCGCTTTTACAAGACAGACGAATCAACAAACAATTGGGCAAAAAATTAAGCTGCTTTGGTCCGCTTCCTACCGCCGCACAACATTCGTGCTCTGGCTTCTCTGGTTCGCTTCCGTGTTTTCCTACTACGGCATGCTGCTCTGGATGCCTTCTATCATGGTTATGAAAGGGTTTACTCTTATTAAAAGCTTTGAATATGTACTGCTCATGACATTGGTGCAAATTCCGGGTTACTTTACCGCCGCCTACTTTGTTGACAAGTGGAGCAAAAAAGCTACGCTCGTAACATTTATGGTGTTGGCCGCTCTCTCATCCCTTACGTTTGGTCTCTCTCCTAACGTATGGACACTGCTTATTTCCGGCGTTTGCCTGTCCTTCTTCAACCTCGGTGCCTGGGGAGCAACCTACGCATATACTGCTGAGCAGTACCCGACTTCCTTCCGTGCCACCGGTACTGGCTGGGCAGCCGGTTTCGGACGTATCGCCGGCATTATCGCTCCGTATCTAGTCGGATTGCTAATCAGTATAGGCATCGGATTCCCGTACATTTTCACCATGTTCTTTACCATGACAATGCTCGCTGTACTCGTCGTGCTGTTCTTCGGTAAAGAATCGGGAGAAGAAGCGTAAGTCACAAGCCTTTTCTGTCCGATCGGATAAGAAAAAATTCCGGAGCATAAGCATCCGGAATTTTTCCAATTATTGTGCTGTATAACCACCGTCAATAACAATAGCCTGGCCGGTGACACTGGCGGCTTTGTCGCTTGCGATAAACAGCGCATAGTCCGCAATTTCCTTAACAGACAATAGCTTGCGCTGAGGCACAAGTGGGTAAATCACTTCTTCCAATACTTTTTCTAGCGGTACATTGCGCGTTCTTGCCAAGTCGATCAACTGATCGCGCACAAGTGGCGTATCCACGTACCCAGGGCAAATCGCGTTAACAGTAATACCATACGCCGCGCCTTCCAGCGCCGCCACTTTTGTCAACCCGATAACACCGTGCTTTGCGCTGTTATACGCCGCTTTACCAGCAAAGCCAACGAGACCGTTAACGGAAGCCATATTAATAATCCGACCGTATCTTTGCTTTTTCATAATTGGAAATGCGTGTTTAATCGCCATAAATGGCGCTACCAGCATGACTTTTACCAGCCATTCGAATTTTTCGGTTGGAAATTCCTCAATCGGGGAAACATATTGCAATCCTGCGTTATTAATTAATACATCGAGACATCCAAATTTCACTACCGTTTCGTCAAGCGCAGCTTTCAATTGTTCCTCTTCCACCACGTTGCATCCCATACCGATGGCCGTATACCCTTGCGCTTCCAGTTCGGAAGCAGCAGCTATAGCCGCTTCAGCATTTATATCGCTAATCGCTACTTTTGCTCCTTCTTTGGCAAACTCTTTCGCAATTTCCAGACCGATGCCACTTGCGGCTCCCGTAATAAATACCGCTTTATCCCTCACCAATTTTGTCATAAAAGCAAAATCTCCTTACTATCATTCAACTATGCCTGACTTGCTAATTTTGGAGAAATTATTAATTCCGGTTCCGTACAATCCTGAATATCCTGTACCGTATATCCCGGAACAACTTCTACCAATTCCAGCCCTTTTTCAGTTACATCGATGACTGCCCGATCCGTAATGATACGGTTTACCACGCCTTTTCCGGTCAGCGGCAGCGTGCACTCATTCAGGATTTTCGGCTGTCCGTATTTGTTAACGTGTTCCATAATGACGATAATGCGCTTCGCGCCGTGCACAAGATCCATCGCGCCGCCCATGCCTTTGACCATTTTGCCTGGAATCATCCAATTGGCAAGATCGCCATTTTTCGATACTTCCATGCCGCCAAGAATCGCTAAATCAATATGACCGCCGCGAATCATTCCGAACGATTCTGCACTGCTAAAAATGCTCGCGCCTGGAATCATTGTAATCGTTTCTTTACCGGCGTTAATTACTTCCGGATCTACTTCGTCCTCCGTTGGATATGGCCCAATGCCGAGAAGACCGTTCTCCGATTGTAACACTACGCGTTTTTCTTTCGGAATGTAGTTAGCCACCAGCGTCGGAATGCCTATTCCCAAATTCACGTAAAAACCGTCCTCAATCTCCTGCGCCGCTCGCATCGCAATTTGCTCTCTGGTTAATGCCATTGTATTCCCCTCCTCATTATGATCCGCATGACTGTCCCTAGCCATTATGCCCGCACTGTTCTGCGCTCGATTCGTTTCTCATAATTTGTACATTGAATGATGCGCTGTACATACACGCTCGGCGTATGAATGTGATCCGGATCGAGTTCGCCCGGCTCTACAAGTTCTTCTACTTCAGCAATTGTAATCTTACCAGCCGCCGCCATCATCGGGTTAAAATTGCGCGCAGTTTTGTTATAAATCAAGTTGCCCATCGTATCCCCCTTCTGCGCTTTCACGAGGGCAAAATCAGCTGTCAACGCCGTTTCCAGCAAATATTCTTTGCCGTTAAATACGCGCACTTCACGTCCTTCCGCCAGCGGCGTACCTACGCCGGCAGGCGTATAGAATGCCGGGATACCTGCGCCACCCGCACGAATGCGTTCTGCCAATGTCCCTTGGGGCACCAATTCCACTTCTAGTTCACCGGAAAGGAACTGACGTTCAAACTCTTTGTTCTCTCCTACATAAGAAGAAATCATTTTTTTGATTTGTTTATTGTGTAACAGCACGCCCAGACCCCAATCGTCTACGCCGCAGTTGTTCGAAATAATTGTTAGATCCTTTACGCCAAGGTCGCGCAATCCGAGAATCAACTTCTCTGGAATTCCTACTAGGCCGAAGCCACCCACCATAATCGTCGCCCCGTCTTGAATTCCGCTTAAGGCTTCCTCAATGGATGTGTAGACACTCACTCGACTCACTCCTCATCGAAATTAGTAATCATTGCTCTGAGAATAGAATTGAAATCGCTTGCAATGAAGCGAAATTTTAAACAATACCAAACATATAATAAAGTGCGATAATAAAGAATACAGCGACTGTCTTGATAACAGTCATCACGAAAATATCAATATAGGATTGCTTATGTGTCAGCCCGGTAACCGCAAGCAGCGTAATTACAGCACCGTTATGCGGCAACGTATCCATGCCGCCAGACGCCATGGAAGCTACGCGATGCAACACTTCCGGGTCGATGCCCATCTTCTGCGCCTGTTCCAAATAGGTCTCCCCCATAGCTGCCAGCGCGATGCTCATCCCGCCCGATGCGGAGCCGGTGATACCAGCGAGCGTCGTTGTTGTTACAGCTTCGTTGACCAGCGGATTTGTAAACGTATTCGCCATTGCCTCATTCACAGCCTTAAATCCGGGAAGCAGCGAAATAATGCCGCCAAATCCGTACTCGGAAGCCGTGTTAAGCGTCGCCAGCATCGCGCCACCGATCGATGCGTTAATTCCCGCGTTGAAATTTTCTTTGATCCGGTTGAATGAAAAAACCAATACCGTCAAGATGCCGAGCACAAGCGCGCCCTCAACAGCCCAAATGGCTGTCTCCTTAGAAATATCAACCGGATCCACTTTCGGAATATTGATGGCAGCAAAGTCAAACGTCTTTCCGTAGAACTGTGGAATCATATTTGTGAAAATTTTGTTAAATACGCCGACAACAACAAGCGGCAAGATAGCAATAAGTGGATGCGGCAGTTTCTCATCCGCAACCAGCTCAGGCTCATTTTTGTGACCTGTACCATACCCTTCTCCTGCTGCCTTTGCCTTTCTTCTCCTATATTCTAAGTAAATCATACCAAGAATGAAAACAAAAAGTCCACCTATAAAACCAAGCCAAGGAGCAGCCCACGTATCTGTTTTGAAAAATGTCGTCGGAATAATATTCTGAATTTGTGGCGTTCCCGGAAAAGCATCCATTGTGAACGTAAACGCCCCAAGTGCAATAGTTCCTGGAATCAGGCGTTTCGGAATATCAGCTGCTCGAAACAATTCCGCTGCAAATGGATATACAGCAAACGCCACAACGAATAAGGAAACGCCCCCATACGTAAGAATCGCGCCAACCAATACAATAGCCAGCATCGCCCGACTCGGACCGATCATTTTGATAACCGCGCCCGTAATCGATTTCGCGAAGCCGGACATTTCAATGACTTTACCAAAGATCGCTCCCAACAAGAATACAGGAAAATAGTTTTTAATGAAGCTGACCATTTTGTCCATGAATACACCTGAAAAAAATGGGAGCACATACCCTGGATCAGTCAGAAGCACCGCAAACAGTGCGGCAATGGGCGCAAACAAAATGACGCTAAAGCCACGATAAGCGACAAACATCAGGAAAAACAGCGCCAATAAAATAACTACAATTTCCATCCAGCTTCCTCCCTTTATCTATACCATGTATTGAACCGCTTTCAATTCTTTTCTTGCTCTACTTTCTACCTACGTACCATACCCGCTCCTCTCTTTTTTTCTTAATAATCTTACTGATTTAGGGAGCAAATATCGTGCCAAACACTCTGGTTACTTTTGATGGTCGTTATGCATAACAAATAGAGCTTGAAAAGTCTTCATTTTTTCTTATTTATGTAAAAAACAAAATCATTTGTAAATAAAAACCCTTTCATCTTTTCCAAAATTATAGACGAAAATTCCAAGAAAATAGAAAAAGGTATCAAACAATTATTGATACCTTTCTTCGTTTAAACCGTACCGGGCCAGCTTGACATATAAACCGGACTTGCTAATACCAAGCTGCCGCGCTGCAGCAATCTTATCTCCTTTTGTTCGACGAATCGTTTCGCGAATGACCTCCGCTTCCGCTTTCTCCACCGCTTGCTTTAATGTTACCATTTTCTTTTCTGTCTGGGGGCTGGTTGCCAGCAGCGGCGGCAAATCCTGCAACGCAATCATTTCCCCGTTTTTTACGTATAAAGCACGCTCCAGCACATTGCGAAGTTCACGAATGTTACCTGGCCACGAGTAAGCAAGCAAGGCACGCATCGCCTCATCTTCTACACCTTTGGCACGGATACCTGTCTCTTTCTCCAACTGCTGCAAAAACGATTCAATTAACAGCGGAATATCCTCGCTTCGTTCACGCAACGGCGGAATTTCAAGCATTACAACATTCAAGCGATAATACAAATCATGGCGGAATTTTCCCTGCTCCACAAGAGTGAGTAAATCTTTGTTGGTAGCAGCAATAATACGCACATCAACTGATTCTGGCTTATCCGCGCCGATCGGTTCAATTTCTTTTTCCTGAAGTACCCGCAACAATTTCGCCTGCATCATTAAAGGCATTTCGCTAATTTCATCAAGAAAAATCGTACCGCCTTTCGCGAGGGCGAATTTCCCTTTCTTTCCGGATTTTTTCGCCCCTGTAAAGGAACCTCCTTTGTAACCGAACAGTTCCGACTCAAGCAACGTATCCGGAATGGCGGCGCAGTTCACTTTAATAAGCGGCCCCGCGCTGCGGTAGCTTTCCCGGTGAATAGCATGGGCGAACAATTCCTTGCCTGTACCGCTCTCCCCTTTAAGCAAAATAGTTGTATCACTTTTGGCTACACGGCGCCCTAGTATTTTTACTTTTTCCAGTTCTTCACTTGTGCCAAGAATCGTATCAAACGAGTATTTCGCCTGCAACCGCTTGTCCAGCTCGTCTTTGTAATAATTCAACTCTTTGCGCAGATTTTCTACTTTAGTGGTAAGCGCAAATAAATCATCAACTTCCTGGAACATCACCGTTCCAACAACGGCTGCCACTTTTCCCTGGTTAAACACCGGAATGCGGCTGGCAATCATCTCGCGCCCATTAATTTTTTGAATTTGGGCAATTTCCGGCTTTCCAGTCTGACCCACGATGTGCATCCGCGTATTTTCAATGACTTCAGTCACATGCTTACCAATCATATCGCTAAGCTTCCAGCCCAGAAAATTCGCGTAAATTTCGTTGGCCATTAAGATATATCCGTTCGGGTCGACAATTAACACACCTTCGTAGGCATGATCAATAATCGTCTGCAACATGTCTTTTTCTTCTTTTACCTTTTGCGCTTTTCCGGCCAGCTCAACCAACAAACGGTGCACCCATCCGTTTCGCCGGATTATCATGCCGTTTCCTCCTATTCTGCCGTAGCTCTTCTATACTTATCATAGATATTTATGACAAAAACGGGAAGGGGCGGATATCACTTTCTTCCAATCGCATTAATTCTTCCCGCGTAAATGCTGTGTGCCCCGTATCCATCAAACGCCTTGCCTGGCGCTGCATGGCCTCCTCAATAACATCGCGCGCAAGCCGAGCATTGCCGCTTCGCTCTCCGCTTCGCTGTTCGAAATACCGACGCAAACGGTTGATGGCTTCCAACGAAAGCTGATAGCCCTGTTCAGCGGCATAAGTTCTTGCCACTTCGAGTAATTCTTGTAATGAATAATCCGGAAAATGAAAATACTTTTTGAACCGGGAACGCAGGCCTGGATTCGTATCCAATAACTGCTCGATAAAGCCGGGATATCCAGCCAGCACAACAACAAGATTTTCTTTATGTTTTGTCATTTCTTCAACCAGCGTATCGATCGCTTCTGCACTGTAATCATTCGAGCCGGATGGGATCAAGGCGTGAGCTTCGTCAATGAATAGCACGCCACCCAGCGCTTCGGTGATTTTTCGCCTCGTTTTAACGGCTGTCTGTCCTACATATTCAGCTACTAAATCTGCCCTTCCGACCGTAACCAAATGTCCTCGCTTCAATATGCCCGCTTCTTTCAAGATCGAAGCATAAATTTCTGCTACCGTCGTTTTACCGGTACCCGGATTGCCGGAAAAAAAGGCATGAAACTGCAGCGGCGTAACGGGTAAGCCTTGCTCTTTCCGTTTCCGCTGAATGGATAAAAGCGCAAACAATGTCTTGATCTCTTCTTTAATTTCCTTCAACCCGACCAAAGCATGCAAGCGTTCAGTTGCCGGCTTCGCTTGCGGAAGCGGACGTGCAAAATCTTCCGCATATAAAATGGTAAATTCATCAGCTGGCAGCTCTTCTTTGCCTTTCAGCTTACGTCCTTTTGCCGTAATCGCGTCAAGCACGATATTTTTGACTGTACGCGCGTTGCCAAACGTAGCGTCCACACGCTCCACTTCAATCCGCTCTTTCAAAGCAGCAACCGCACTTTCCGTTAGCACAAACTGATTATTGCGGGCCACCATCTGTCCAATAGCCACCAGTTCATCCATCGTAAAGTCGGGCAGGTAAAAATGACCAATTTCTGGAAAACGGCTGCGTAAACCAGGATTAGCCAGCAGAAAATTTCTCATCTCTTCCGGATATCCGGCCAGTATAACAGCGAATTTACCGGCATATTCCCCCCCGGTCATCGCCGCGACAAGGGTATCGATCGCCACCTGTCCGAAATCGTTTTCCGCGCTTCCTGCGCGTTTTAAACTATACGCCTCATCAATAAACAACACCCCGCCAACCGCGCGCTGCACCGCTTCCATTACTTTCTGCTCCGTATGCCCTACATAAGAACCCACCAACTGGGAACGATCCACCTCAATAACGGAAGAGCGTTCCAGAAGCCCAAGTTCATGGTAAATTTCTGCCAAAAGACGGGCTATCGTCGTCTTGCCCGTGCCTGGATTTCCCATGAGAATCGCGTGCAGTCCAATCTCGTCCTGCATCTTGAATCCAAGCTCTCGGCGCTTTGTTAAATAAAGCAAAAAATAATACAAATCATGAATCCGCTTTTTGATATCTTTCATACCGACAAGCGCATCCAGACGTTCCAATGCGGAAGGCGACTGTTTCGCTTCCCTTCGATAGCCGACCATCGCCGTGTTCCAGTCTTCGAAATAAGCGTTTAGTCTCTCAAGCGCTTCGTTAAACTCCCGCAACATCTCTTCGGGCGCATACAAGCCACTAATGGACTGATGGTAGGCCATAGCGCACGCTTCCACTTCGCGCACCAATTCCGACAGTCCAGCCAGCCAGGCGGATGCTTCCTCCCATACAATATCTTTTGCAGCAAGATGTTTCTCCGTTGCTTTCCCTTCTGCAATCCACCGCTCGGCCAGCTTGATTTTTTCCCCGGTAAGACGCTCAATACCCTGAAGAACTTCAAGTGTTTTCTGTTTACGACGCTCGGACGGATCTACCTGGCGCAGCGGAAAAAAGGAAATATCGTCAAACAGAGAAGCAAGTTCGGCAAGCAGCACAAGCTTCATGTATTTCCATGCCTTTTCCAATTCTGGTGCCAAATCAACCGCCCGACGCAACCAGCTTTCCGCTCCTTTTCCTTCTGGCTGGCTATTCCACTGTAAAATCCCAAGGCATGTGTACAACATCGCTTCCCACGGACGAAGCTGCTCCTCATCCATTTGCTCTTTCCACCGAGACAGCTGGGCATACAATTCAGCAGCACGCGCTTCAAAGCGTTGTGGAGCTTGTTCGATTTCATGAAACAGCCCCCCGACCGCTTCCGTCCATTCATCAAACTGCAATATCCGGTTCATACACACCCCTCTTCTCTATTCCAGCAAAGGATTGTGAAACTCAAATCCATACTCTCCTAAATATTTATTATGCGATAACGTTCCTCCCTCGAAATACCAAGCATCGCTTGCCCGGATAAAGAATCGAATACCTCCCACCTCAAACACAGCATCTCCTGCCTTCATTTCATTCTGCGAGCTTTTTTCGATAGCATAAAACAGTCCACCCGCACCAGGACCACCAGTACGTACATACAACCGGTAGCAATCCCCTTCCCGAAATCCCGCATATTTTTTGTAGGCCTGTACCGCTTCCGGTGTAATCGTAAAATTCATTCTTCCGCCTCCTGGGTTTCAAATTGACAACAAATGTAGAAAAAACCGTTCCTAAATAACGGAACGGTTTCCTTATAAGATCATATATCGGCTATAAGAAGTGCTGTAAGCCAGGTTTTGTACTTCCCGTACTCATCACGGCAGCCAGCCTGGTACATGGAAGCGACAGTCATCTATCTACGAGACTCCTGTCCCGTCTATCCTCCGGTTCATTTCCCTTCGGATAGTGCCCCTACCAAAATTTGGGTTGCTCGCTTGCGGGGTTTACCTCGTTCCACCCCTACTGTTTCCAGTAGAGCTACGTCACTGTGGCACTTTCAGGCTATTCTCGGCATATTCCAAAAGGAACGTAGCCGATTTCACCGCCGTCAGCCGCTTGCGCGACTGCCCTGCCTTGCGGCAGGCACAAACACTCCGAGCCTCTCAGCCCGGGCGAGCCTGGACTTTCCTCTATCCATGCAAAAGCATGAACAGCGACTGTCCGCACTTCTTATGTTATACATTTATCAACAATATATTAAAAACCAATTCATTCGTTACATGTTATAAAAAAAATGGTGCGGATGAAGGGACTTGAACCCCCACGGTGTTGCCACCACTAGAACCTGAATCTAGCGCGTCTGCCGATTCCGCCACATCCGCATAAAAATGGTGAGCCATACTGGACTCGAACCAGTGACACCCTGATTAAAAGTCAGGTGCTCTACCAACTGAGCTAATGGCTCCTTGCTGGCGTCCCAGGAGAGATTCGAACTCCCGACCGACGGCTTAGAAGGCCGTTGCTCTATCCAGCTGAGCTACTGGGACATGATTTCGTGTCTTCTTATATAGCAGCGACAGAATTTATAATATCATATAAGGCTTCTAATGCGCAAGATTATTTTTTGGAAAAACAGAAAAAATGTTTTAGAAAAAACGGCAGGGCGAAAGCAGCGCCCTACCTATTCTTGCGCATGCAGGCCCGGAGACAACCAGCCCGACGCAGATTCATAAACGTGCCAGTATCGCTCCCACTTGATGATAAATTTCTCCATCATCTCAATCCACTTGAGCAACCGCTCCCGCTCGCGGGCCAGTTCGGCAATTCCTTGCATGTCACTTTCCTGAAAGCAGAGCCGAACTTCTTCTTCTATCCACTTCACCTGCATCCGCTTGCTCTCCACCACCAAGCGTAAGCGCTCAAAGCGACGATGCAGGCCGTCAAGCTCTTCAATCGCTTCCATTGATACGGTCATCCTTATTTCTCATTATTTGTTTACGATTTCAATAACTTTTTCAAGCGCAGCAACAATCGCTTCACATTTTTCTTTTTCCGCCACAAGTTGAGAAATGGCGGACATGTTGTTGCTCTTGAAATGCTCAAGCACTTCTTCCTCCATTTCTTTAATACGGAGTTCTAACTTCTCAGTCGAATCCTGGGCATTTACCAATACATCTTCAAATACGCTTGCTGTTTTCAATTCATTTGCCATTGTTACAGCAACCTCCTCTTCCCTTTGAATATTCTCATTCACAATGACATCTTCTTGTTCTTGCTCCTGCAGCACATTCACCTGTACTTCTTCCGCTTCAGGCTGTGGCTCGCTTTCTCTTTCATAACTGACGATAACCAAACCTTCAACTATGTGAAAACGTGGGTCTCCCTCCGGTACAAATACGTATTCGCGGCGCGACAGATTCAATTCATGCTCCATCATTAGCAGCAGTTGCGCCAAAGGCAGTTGTTTAACCTGTTTGTCCACAAGGAAACGGTAAATGTGGTCATTGGCTATCTCCCAGCGGGCCAAATACCACAAGTCTGATCCGATAAAACGGACAAACCGAGGGTCTTTGTACAGAGGAAGCTTGTTTTCAGCGTAGCTGTAGGAAATTATGTTATGCCAGCGCAGCTTTTTTAAACATTGTTCTGCCGTCAAAGGCCCTTTGTTTTCAAGGAAATAACGCACCAGCTCTTCGGCGATATGATCGCGGAACGGCGCATCCATCTCGACCACCGCGTGAGAACTTCCCACATGAAAAGGCGAAGCTTCTTCAGCAAGCGCTTCCTCAATCACTTCGCCCGGCGATTGGCCTGTGCGTTGTAAGCTTATGCCGTATGTATTCTGCAGGCGACTTTCTAATTCCTGCCTAGAAAGCGAGCGCTCTCCATTACGGAATACCTTTTTTAACATGCTGCTTGCTGTATATACTAACTCACTCATTTTAAGACCCCTTTGCACATGTCTTATCGTGTATTATCATACCATGTTCCACCTCTGCATGGGCGGTAATTTTAGTCTTTTGCCCATTTTTCCTACGGTTTTGTTTCTATAAGACCAGAATATTTCTTTCCCACGATTCTTCACTGTTAAGCGCCACCATATCAAAACCACCTTGTCCATTCTTATAAAAATACATTTTATCCAATTTACATCCTAGACATATCAAAGACAAGAGTGTATATTTATTATTATAAATTCGATAATTATACATATTCTTAATTACATATACACAATATTCTCATGGAGGGATAGCTATGTTAATCCGAAAGGCAAAAATACAAGACCTTGACGGGATGATGGCTTTAATTAACGAGTACGCACAGCAAGGGCTAATGCTGCCCCGTTCAAAGCTATCACTCTGTGAAACGTTGCATTGCTTTTCCGTTGTCATTGACGATATAGGGGAAGTTGGCGAACCAGGTGAAGTTGTGGGTGTGGGCGGTCTTCACATTCTGTGGGAAGATTTAGCTGAAGTACGCTCGCTCGCCATTTCAGAAAAAGCAAAAGGAAAAGGTCTTGGAAAGAAATTGGTGAACCATCTCATAGATGAAGCGAGAGAACTTGGTCTCCGTCGTGTCATGTCATTGACATATCAGCAGGAGTTCTTTGAGAAGTGTAAGTTTTACGTCGTAAAAAAAGAAACACTGCCACACAAAGTATGGAAAGACTGCATTAATTGCTCAAAATTTCCAAGCTGCGATGAGATTGCGATGATAAGAGAACTTGCTCCCACACCGGTCGGGGTAAAATGAGAGCGAAGCATGAAATGATGTTCCCAAAACAAGCTCTGGCATAAAAACAATAAGGGAAGGAGGTAAGCCCCTTTTCTTCCCTTATTCTCACTTTCCATCCTCCGTTTCCTGTCCCATGATATCTTTCTTCTATTTTCGCTTTTTCAACACGTTTTTTATCATTTCAAATCGGCTTTTGCCGACGAGCGAATCGGCTTTGCTTAGTACATCACGAATAATACCGACAACGTTTTTATCTCCGTTCCAGTGTTCGTGAATAATCTCTTCGTCCACATCTACCAACATTTTGTTCAGCGCCAGAACAGCGAAAATAATATCGTCAATAAAACCACCGGGGCCAGCGATAAATTCCGGAATAATATCAAGCGGTGACATAAAGTACACAAGCGCGGCCAACGCGATCGATTTCGAGCGCAGCGGCACGCGTCTATCTTTGGCCAGCCGGGCAAGCAAAACGAATAAATCTGGAGCAAGCAGCAAGTACGGTGCGATTTTTTCCGCCCGGGTATCCCCGATTTTTTCACGCATATATTTTTCAATTCTTCCGCGTAACTGATCGTAATATCGTTCATGCTCACGATTCAGTACGATCAATTCACCACCTGTATGAACTTCCGTTTCTCCGCTCTCAGAAGATGGCTCCACTTCTTCCATCGATTTCATCCAGTCGAATTCCAAAGCCTCAGGTGCAAGTTCCGGCGGTACTGTGATTTCCAGATGAAGCACCCCTTCTTCAAAAATCAGTTTGTCCACCTTAATATCCTGCAATACCGGATACATGTTTACCAATGGGGCCAGTTGGATAGTAACCCGATTATCCGAAACGTGAACCTCCCGTTTGTTTCCCAACGCGTTCATTAATAATGTTTTACCCGTTACGTTCTTGGCCAGAAACATTTCCGTTTCGTGCGACAGCTTTTGCGTAAGTGATACTTTTTCTCTTTGTACATCTTCTGTATAAATAAATGACACATACCGGCCGGATAGATCAAAACGGAACGCATCGAGTTTAAGCGTATACAGGACAGGAAGCCACTCCCCTCTTGTCCGTACCTGAGCATTTACAACTGCGTATCCTTCATACGAATGAAACGAGTTTATATACATGTTTGACAGGAGTTGATTAAGCCGTGGCACTACTACAGCATTAAGGATTTGTTCGTTTATCTTCATTCGTCTCTCGACTCCTTTTCTGGATTCGCTGCTATACATTATCTTACCCTTCTATACGGACAATGGAACGCGGCAGTTTCATGAAGAAAAAAGCAGGTGCCACCCTACAAAAAAAACATTCCGACTTTTATCCGGAATGTTTTTTCCCAGCTCATTTATTTAAACCCTCGCTCGTACTGACGCGGCCCTTCATATTCACGGTTCCGTTGTTTCGCGGCTTGCAATACCCAATACGGATTACGTAAGAGCACACGTCCCAAAAAAACAAGATCCGCCCTTTCGTTGCCAATAATTTCATTAGCCAGCGAAGGATCATCGATCAATCCAACGCACCCTGTCGCGATGCCGGCTTGTTTACGGATTGCTTCCGCGTATGATACTTGATAACCCGGAAAAATTTTCTTTGGTACAACAGGTAGGATGGCGCCAGACGAGCAATCGATCAGATCAACACCTGCTTCTTTAGCCATTCCGGCGATTTTGATACTGTCTTCAATCGTTAATCCGCCCTCCACGTGATCAACCGCCGAAATACGCAAATAAAGCGGATTTTCCTCCGGCCACTCCTGCTTTACCGCTTCGATCACCCGCTTCAAGAAAAGAAAACGTCCCTCCAAACTTCCACCATAACGATCAGTCCGTTTGTTGGCAAGCGGTGACAAAAATTCATTAATTAAATAACCGTGCGCGCCGTGAATTTCCACAATGTCAAATCCCGCCTCACGCGCGCGCCGGGCCGCCTGCCGCCAGGCGTCTAACACTTTTTCAATTTCTTCTTCGCTCAGTTCTTGCGGCACAGGCGAATTCTCGTCAAACGGAACTGCGCTCGGCGCCACAATCGCATCTTTCACCTGCGCTTTGCGTCCGGCGTGCGCCAATTGAATCGCAGCCGCTGCTCCCTGCGCCTTCACGAAGTGTACAATTCGGCGCAACGGTTTGATATGCTCATCACTCCAAATTCCAAGATCCTGATGGCTAATGCGGCCTCTGCTCTCTACCGCCGTTGCCTCCAGCATCACCAGGCCAACCCCACCGACCGCACGCGTACCGTAATGTACATAATGCCAATCGGTCGCTTTACCGTCATCACCTGCCGTATACATGCACATTGGTGACATAACAATACGATTACGCAATGTTACATTTTTTTGTGTGAATGGAGTAAAAATTGACAATGTCTCACGCCTCCTTTATTTATCAACATATACGCCTTCTTACATTATAAATGATACTATAAAAATCAAAGAAATACTAACATTCCATGTGTTTTTTCGCTATAATAATACATAATACCCTAATGATCGGCTAAGCATTTTGCATAAGAAACGGAGAATCTCTATGCTAAAAAAACTTTACCGGAAAATGAGATATCAATATTTAAAATTGCTTCGCTCCAAAGGAGCGCCTTCGATTGTGGCCCGCAGCTTTTCGCTCGGTATTTTCATCGAGTTTATCACGCTGCCAACACTTGGCTCAGCATTCTTGCTCCTTTATCCGCTTAACTTGTTAATTCGCGGCAATTTCGCTGCTTCGCTTATCGGGTTCGTGATGGGTAAATTCATTTTGCCGCTGTTTTTCGTGCTTAATATGAGCGTAGGCAATCTGTTGGTCGGAAACAAATTTGGGCAGGACGTAAGCGAACAAATGAGCCATATGGGTTTTATGATGCTTTGGCAATTTATAAAAGAAAAAGGAATTGCATTTTTTGTCGGCAGCGCCGCTAACGGTTCGATCGTCGCGATCATTTGCTATGTTCTGGTGTTCTACGCGCTCCAATTATATCGAAAGAAACGGCAAGGTCGGCGCCTTGCTCTGCAACTTGAAAAAGACGTCAAATAAAAAATCCCCGGATTTATCGGGGATTTTTTATTACGTTATGCGAACCACTAAGCAAGTATCGCCCTATCACTGGCAAACTTTTCGCCGCACAAACGCTGAAATTCAGCCAGCAATCGTTCGACTGTCAAATTTTTCTTCTCCTCTGACGGAACATCAAGAATAATGGAGCCTTTGTCCATCATAATCAGCCGATTTCCCAAATCGAGCGCCTGCTGCATATTATGCGTAACCATTAGTGTTGTTAGCTTCTGCCTGGTCACAATTTCTTCTGTTAATTCGGTAATTCGCTGCGCACGAGCGGGATCAAGCGCCGCCGTATGCTCGTCAAGCAAAAGCACTTTCGGCTTTGTAAACGTTGCCATGAGCAAGCTCAGCGCCTGACGCTCCCCACCAGACAATAGCCCGACTTTCGCACTCAACCGGTTTTCAAGTCCAAGATGAAGCGTCTCCAGGTAAGTCCGGAACTCATCGCGCCGTTTGGCTGTCACCCCTTTGCGCAACGTGCGGCGTTTGTCACGCGCATACGCCAGTGCTAGATTCTCTTCGATCGTCATCGAAGGGGCTGTACCGGCCATCGGGTCTTGGAATACGCGGCCAATCATCGGCGCCCGTTTATATTCCGGAAGATGAGTAACATCTACTGCATCGATCTCTACCGTGCCGTAATCCGGTTTTAACACGCCTGAGATAATGTTCATTAGCGTGGATTTTCCCGCACCATTACTGCCAATAATCGTCACAAAGTCACCTGGCTTTAGGTGAAGATTGACATAGTTCAGCGCCACTTTTTCATCAACGGTCCCTTCATTAAACACAACATAGAGATCCTTTAACTTAAGCATGCTTCTTCACCTCGCCTCCTTCAAGCACTGCCGGCCGCTGGCCATGGTTTTTCGCACGCGCAGCACGGCGCTTACGTTCCTTATAATTTGCAGATATGCGCGGCATGATAAGTGCAATAATAACGATTAAAGACATCATCAACTTCATATCAGACGGGTCGAGACCAATTTGCATCGCCAGCGCCACAACCATCCGGTAAATAATCGCTCCCCCAATAACCGCAAATGTAGCCCAGACAATGGTGCGGTTACCAAAAATCGCTTCTCCAATAATAACGGACGCAAGGCCAATAATAATCATCCCGATTCCCATCGATACGTCGGCGAATCCCTGATACTGGGCGTACAGCGCTCCGGCGAGCGCCACCATCCCATTGGAGAGACTTAATCCGATGATGATCATGCTATCCGTGTTCGCAGAAAAGCTTCGAATCATGCGCTGGTTGTTGCCTGTCGCGCGGATGGCAAGACCTACTTCCGTATGCAGAAACCAATCGTTAATAAACTTAATAATGAGAGCGATCACTGCAACAGCAAACAGTTGTCCATAATCTCCCAGTATAGAGAGCGCGTCCTTGATTTGGGTCAACAGCGTTTCTTCGCCGAGCAAAGGCACATTCGTTTTGCCCATAATACGCAAATTGATAGAGTACAACGCAATCATCGAAAGAATTCCTGACAGAAGGGCGTTGATTTTTCCCTTCGTATGTAAAATTCCAGTCATTGCGCCAACAAGCAAACCAGCAGCCACGGCAGATACCGTGGACAAAAACGGGGCAAATCCCGCCGTTATCATCGTCGCGCCGATTGCGCCCCCGGTGGCGAAACTCCCATCCACCGTCAGATCAGGAAAATCCAAAATCCGAAACGTCAAGTATACGCCAAGCGCCATAATAGCAAAAATAAAGCCTGACTCAATCGATCCTAATAACGCTGCTACGTTCATGACGTCCTCCTTTCACACCTGCTCCTCTTTTATCATTCTTTATTATCGTTACGCACGGGATGCGGTTTCCGGAAAGGAACCGGCTCATCGATTCCTTTCACCGGAGGACCTGCTTTCATGCGGTCGCATTATTTTGCTTCTGTTTTTTCAAGCATTTCTGGCTTCCACTTATCCATTGCTTCTTTCGGCAGTTTCTCAAAATCGATTCCCTGTTCTTTTGCCGCTTCTTTGTTAAACACAAGATTCAACTTGCTTGGGTAGCCAACAGGCAAATCTCCCGGCTTTGCTCCTTCTTTCAAGATTTTAACCGCCATCAAGCCGGTTTCGTATCCGATATCGGAATACTCAAATCCGACGCCAGCAAAACCCCCATTGCGCACGGATTCAAGTTCTCCCACAAATAGGGGAATGTCGTTTTTATTCGCAACGCTCACGATTGATTTCAGTGCCGCCACCGCGGTGTTATCCTGCGGTACATATATGGCATCCACCTTACCCACAAGCGACTCTGCTGCCTGCTTTATTTCACTCGTATTGGTCGCGGTAGCTTCCACCGGGGTAAGCTGAAGTTTGCCCAACTCTTCCTTTGCCACTTTCACGTTCGCCACGGAATTCGCTTCTCCGCTATTATAGATAATGCCAACTTTTTTCGCCTGCGGGAAGAAATCTTTAATGGCTTTCATTGTGTTCGGAATTACATCCGGCGGCGTGTCAGAAAAACCGGTGATATTTTTGCCCGGCTTCTCGAGATTATCCACCAGCTTGGCGCTTAACGGATCGGAAACAGCTGTAAAAAGAATCGGCGTATCTTTTATGTTTTGCAACATCGCCTGCGCATTCGGCGTCGCGATGGCAAGAATCAAATCTTTTTTATCAGCGGCAAATGTTTGTGCGATCGTATTGACATTTGTCTGATCAGCCTGCGCGTTTTGATAATCAATTTCCAGGTTCTTTCCTTCTTCTAAACCGTTATCTTTCAACGCTTTAATGAAACCTTCCCGCGCCGCATCCAATGCCGGATGCTCAACATACTGTGAAACACCTATTTTGAATTTCTTATCGGCGCTCGCTCCAGCTTCCGTCCCGGCTTTCTTCTCTGTTTCTTCTGCTTGCTGGTTAACGCTTTGTCCTCCGCAAGCGCTCAGCAACACTAGCATCGTCACAAAAAGCAATGCCAGCCATCGCCTTTTTCTCACCATACACATTCCCCCTACATCTTTAATTTTTTTCTTTATTATAAAAATTTAATATATTCATTATAACACGATCTATTTTACTTTAAAGCAAAAAATTAAGCGAAATATTCTTTTTTTTTAAAAGAATCAGATTAAATTACTTGAATTTTCTGCTTTAACGCGTCTAATGAAAAAAGCAAAAAAAGAGCTATTACTTGATAAACAAACCAATAATAGCTCCTTTCTTTATCCTATTCATCATATTAATGAAGGATAAAAACAATATCCGCTCATAGACTTAACGAAACGATAGCTTGTTGTGGGCGGCAACAAGCAACGTTGCCATATCGTCCGGCAACGGAGCCTCAAACGATAGCATCCTTTTATCGCGCGGATGCGGAAAGGACAACATGCGAGCATGCAGCGCCTGGCGACCAATTAGCATCCTTTCTCCACCGTATAAATCATCACCAAGCAATGGATGTCCCATATAACTCATATGAACACGAATTTGATGCGTGCGACCCGTATCCAATTTCAAACGTAAGTGAGTAAATGTTGCGTACCTTCCTAGCACTGTATAATGGGTACGCGCCCACTGTCCATCCTCATGCACGATTCGCTCCATCAGCGAATCTGCTTTGCGCCGGATTGGAGCGTCAATTGTCCCTGTATCCTCCCTCACTTGTCCATGCACGAAAGCTTCATAGTAGCGGATAATGCCTCCCGCGCGCTGCACGGCAGCTAGCTGCTGGTGTGAATATTGATTTTTCGCGATTAGCACAAGACCTGATGTGTCTTTATCAAGACGATTAACCGGGCGGAATTTACGTGAAATTCCCTGCCGCTGCCAATGGTAGACTACACCATTCGCCAACGTGCCATTCGGATGAAGCATCGTTGGATGTACGCAAAGATTCGGCGCTTTATCCACCACAAGAATATAATCGTCTTCATAAATAATGAAAAATGGGATCGGCTCAGGCTCAACATTTTCAGATTTTTCTTCAGGTAAATATAGTTCTACCGTGTCCCCCGGAGCAAGCGGATGATCTAGATAGGTTGGAACACCGTTCAAGCGAATCCCTTTGGCGCGCTTCAGTTCGACGAGCAAACTGCGGGAGATGCCGTGTTCTTCGCGCAAAAAGCTGCGCACGTTTCTTTTTTCCTGTTCTCCTCTATCTGCTTTCCACGGTACAGTAAACCGAATCACTTGTTGTATGTCATGGTTCTCATTCATTTCTTTCATCCTCCAAGCCTCACCTCATAATCGTTTCCGCTTTTTCTGCTTTGCAAGAAAATTATCCATTTTGGTGTTTTCATGTGTTTGAATATTCATTCATGTGTTATTATTAATTATAGTTATCAAATTTAACATAGCTTTTTACTTTAAGAAAAATAAAAATTTCAATGTAGGAGAGGGAGATTGAATGGCTCAGATCAAAACGTTCAAAAAAGTACTGGTGGCCAACCGCGGCGAGATTGCCATCCGAATTTTCCGAGCCTGCACGGAGCTTGGCATTCGCACAGTTGCCGTGTATTCCGAGCAAGACAATATTGCTCTGCATCGTTTTAAAGCTGACGAAGCGTATGTCATCGGAGAAGGCAAAGGCCCAATCGAAGCCTATCTGGACATTGAGGGCATCATCGAAATCGCCAAACGCCATGACGTCGATGCCATTCATCCCGGTTACGGCTTCCTGTCGGAAAACGAACAATTCGCCCGACGTTGTGAAGAAGAAGGCATCACGTTCATTGGTCCGACATCTGAACACATCCGCATGTTCGGCGATAAAGTGACCGCCCGCCAAATGGCGATCGAAGCTGGCATTCCGGTCATCCCCGGCACCCCGGAACCAGTACGCACGCTCGAAGAAGCGCTTCGTTTCGTCAAAGAGCATGGCTATCCCATTATCATCAAAGCGTCGTCCGGGGGCGGCGGTCGCGGCATGCGCATCGTTCGCAAGCAGGATGAACTGCAAAGCGCCCTCGACCGCGCCCGTTCCGAAGCGAAGTCCGCGTTCGGCAACCCGGCTGTTTATCTTGAAAAATATCTTGAACACCCGAAACATATCGAAGTACAGATCTTGGCTGACCGGTATGGGCACGCCGTCCACCTGTTCGAGCGCGACTGTTCCATCCAGCGCCGGCACCAAAAGGTGGTCGAAGTCGCCCCAAGCCTGTCCTTGACTGAGCGACAGCGGGAAGACATCTGCAATGCAGCCCTGCGCTTGGCCAAGACGTCCCGTTACATCAATGCCGGTACGGTCGAATTTCTGGTCACACCCGATGGGAATTTCTATTTTATCGAAGTGAATCCGCGCATTCAAGTCGAGCACACGATTACAGAGATGATCACCGGAATTGATATCGTGCAATCGCAAATCCGCATCGCGGAAGGATATGCGTTAGAAGATCCGGAAGTCGGCATTCCATCTCAGTCGAGCGTACAAATGCGTGGGTACGCCATTCAATCGCGTGTGACAACAGAAGATCCGGAAAACAACTTTCTACCGGATACTGGCCGCCTGCTCGCATACCGTTCGGCCAGCGGGTTCGGCGTTCGTCTGGACGCAGGAATCGGCGCGCCTGGCGCCACCATCACACCATACTACGATTCTCTGCTCGTGAAAGTGTCGACACATGCGCTCACATTTGAACGCGCTGCGCGAAAAATGCTGCGCACGCTCAAGGAATTCCGGATTCGCGGGGTAAAGACTAACATCCCGTTCTTAGAAAACGTCATGCAACACCCGGATTTCCTGCGCGGCACATACGACACCTCTTTTATTGATACGAAGCCGGAATTGTTCGAGTTTCCAAAACGAAAAGACCGCGGCACCAAGCTGCTTACCTATATCGGCCAGACGATTGTCAACGGGCACCCAGGCTTGGCGAAGATGGACAAAAAACCAACATTTCCGAAAGCGCGTATCCCGGAAACTTCATATTGGCAGGAATACCCAGTAGGCACCAAACAAATTCTGGACGAGCACGGACCGGAAGGCGTAGTGAAATGGATTCAGCAACAGAAAAAACTGCTGCTCACTGATACGACGTTTCGTGATGCGCACCAGTCGCTGCTCGCAACCCGTGTCCGCACATACGACTTGCTACAAATCGCCGAAGCGACCGGCAAGCTTGCGCCCGATTTGTTCTCGCTGGAAATGTGGGGTGGCGCGACGTTTGATACGAGCATGCGCTTTTTGAATGAGGATCCATGGGAACGTTTACTCAAACTGCGTGAAAAAATCCCGAATCTTCTGTTCCAGATGCTGTTCCGCGGTGCCAACGCTGTTGGCTACACGAACTATCCGGACAACGTTATCCAGAAGTTTATTGAAACTGCGGCACGTGCCGGCATTGACGTGTTCCGCATTTTCGACAGTCTCAACTGGGTGGAAGGGATGCGCCTGGCGATCGAAACGGTGCGCGAAACAGGCAAAATCGCGGAAGCGGCCATTTGCTATACCGGCGATATTTTGAACCCGAAACGTGATAAATATAATCTGAAGTACTACGTGAATCTAGCAAAAGAACTGGAAAAAGCCGGGGCTCACATCCTGGCAATTAAAGATATGGCTGGTCTTCTGAAACCATATGCCGCGTACGAATTGATCAAAGCGTTGAAACAAGAAATCGGCATTCCGATTCACCTGCATACGCATGATACTAGCGGCAACGCGGGCGCGATGCTGCTGAAAGCCTCCGAAGCCGGTGTCGACATTGTCGATGTGGCGCTAAGTTCCATGTCCGGTCTAACCTCACAGCCGAGCCTGAACGCCATTGCATACGCGCTCGAACACCATGAGCGGACGCCTGGTCTTTGTCACGAAAACTATCAGAAGCTCGCCGATTACTGGGAAGATGTACGCAAGTACTATGTTGGATTTGAAACGGAGATGAAAGCAAGCAACGCCGAAGTATACAAGCATGAAATGCCGGGCGGTCAGTACACCAATCTGGAACAACAGGCGAAAGCCGTCGGGCTTGGCGACCGCTGGGGCGAAGTGAAAGAGATGTACGCCACGGTCAACCGTATGTTCGGGGATATCGTCAAGGTAACGCCGTCTTCCAAAGTAGTGGGCGATATGGCATTGTTCATGGTGCAAAACAACCTGAACGAACAGAATGTATACGAAAAAGGCGAAACCATTGACTTTCCTGAATCAGTCATTACGTTCTTCCAGGGTTATCTCGGCCAGCCGTACGGCGGATTTCCCGAGGAGTTGCAGCGCATCATCCTGAAAGGCCGCGAAGCTTTCACCACCCGTCCAGGCGAATTGCTGCCATCCGCTGATTTTGACGAGATTAGAGCGATGCTGGAAGAAAAGCTGGAGCGCTCGGTAACCGACTATGATTTAATGTCGTACGTGATGTATCCGCAAGTCTTCCTTGATATGCAAAAACGCCAGCAAGAATTCGGTGACGTGTCTGTGCTGGATACACCAACCTTCTTCTATGGTCTACGCCTGGGTGAAGAAATCGCCGTCGACATTGAACAAGGAAAAACGCTGATAGTGAAGCTTGTATCCATCGGAGAAGTCAGACCGGACGGTATGCGTACCATCTACTACGAGTTAAACGGCCAGCCGCGCGAAATTAATGTGCGCGACGCATCGGCAAAAGTGACCACAGTCCAGCGTGCCAAGGCTGATCCGTCCGAACTAGGACAAATCGGCGCTTCCATGCCAGGCAAAGTGCTGAAAATCATGGTGGAGCAAGGCGACAAAGTGAAAAAAGGTGAACATGTCATCGTCACCGAAGCAATGAAGATGGAAACGACCATGCAGGCACCGTTCGATGGCGTAGTCAAAGAGATCCATGTTAAAGAAGGCGATTCGATCGAAACGGGCGATTTGCTGCTCGTCATTGTTAAAAAATAAAAAAGTTTTCTCCTACAAAAAAGAGCACTGTCACGTGCTCTTTTTGCTCTTTTTTCTTTAATGCAATTCCTCCATAATTTCATTGCCGCTTTTATCACCGCTATTGCACTTTTTTTCCGAATCCTTATTCCGAATCATTCCTTGAATTTTTTCCACAACAGCTGGCGCCAAATCCATCATTCGCTCATAAAGATGGGCCTGTCCTTGCAGCGTGATAGAACGAATCCCTTGTTTTCCGACAACCAGAAATGCTACAGGAGTAATGGAAATTCCACCACCGCTTCCTCCCCCGAATGGAAGCTCTCCTTTTTTTCCACTGTTTCCATGCTGACGCGTCACATCGCTCTCATAACTTCGACGTCCACTTTCACTGGTTTCCTGTTGTGTCTCAAACTCGCTACCTCCAGCCGCAAATCCGAATCCCACCTTAGAGACAGGAATAATTACACTTCCATCCGGTGTTTCCACCGGATCTCCAATAATGGTATTAACATCTACCATTTCTTTAATATTTTCCATCGCCGTTTTCATCAAGCCTTGAATCGGATGTTCTCCCATACACGTTCACGTCCTTTCCGGATATAATTTATCATAATTCGGATAACCGCAATGATAGCATGTCCGATTCGCAACCGGAGTATGCAAAGCAAGTAAATATCCAACATTTCGCGCTGAAAATCTGGAATGACGTACAACCGCGGTCTGGCGCGCAAAGAAATATAATGGGAAAGAAGCGCTATCAGCGCACTTTTTACCGTCCAAACCACACCAACAACCGCACCGGTAGCCGACGCTTCTCCGAGCCCAATATTTGTTTTCCATATTAATTCCTCGCCCCGAACATTCTCTAACGTTCGGCGCAAAATCTGGTTCAAATCGTATACATTCCGCAGCAAACGCGCAAATTTCCACTGCCACACCTGAATGGTACGCGGTGTAATCCATGTTTTCTTTGCCCGTTTCGGAGCTTGCTGCCCGACCTCCACTCTTTCCGAAACTTTGATCCCTTCAGAAATGCTTCGGATCTGAAGCTGATTCACTGTAAAGCGATATTTCAACAACCTTTTAAGCACCGATATTTCAATATCAATTCGGTCATTCTCGTTTGTACGTTCATATACGATTTTAATTCGGACAGACATAAACCAAATCAACAATATAAAAATTGCTATACCGCTTAAAAAAACAAGCCAGCCCATAGTCCGCTCCACCTTTCCACAGGTAGTATGGGCTGATTTTCCTTTCCTCATACAACTATCGGTGCTTGTGCTTGTATTATTTTTTAGCAACTTTTGCACAAAAAATGAGTCAAAACAATAGAAGAGATTACAGAAGACGGTGACGAAATAATGAAGAAAAACTGGATCATACTTGCTGCCAGCGCAGCTGTTGCTGTAGGTAGTCTGCTTGCGGGAGGGGGTTCTGCGGCAGCCGCTGCTCCGTTTTCGGACGTAAATGGACACTGGGCCGAAGCGCAAATTCTTTCCCTCACCAGTCAAGGGGTCATTAGCGGCATAAACAATCACACATTTGCCCCGGATCGCCCTTTGACCCGCGGACAATTTGTAGTCATGCTGGCAAAAATTCTTAAAAACGATCTGAAAACAACAGGATACAGACACGAAGTAAAAAACTATTTTACAGATGTGAAGGCTTCCGATTATTACGCGGACGAATTGGTTCGCCTGTGCAAAGCCAACATCATAGACAACAGGGGAAGTTTTCGCGGCGGGCGAAACATTACACGCCAGGAAATGGCGCACTATCTCGTAAATGCATACCGCTATCTCTACAAACAAGACTTATCTTCCCACATTAATACAAGTCGTATTCCTTTCAAAGATGCAAAGGATATTGCTCCGGGATATAGAGCCGATGTCGTCATCGCCGATAAAATTAACCTCATCTCCGGGCGCGATAACGGTAAATTCGCTCCACGCGCCACCCTTACCCGGGGTGAAGCCGCTTACGTCATTTACCGTTTCGGTCAAATTGTTCCGTACGAAGACGTCGGCGTACGTTCAGGCTCTCGGTTGACCACCATTCAGGACGCGTACTATAAAAACGGCAATCTATACATTACATTTACATACGATCTGCCCAGTGCAGGATATAACGGACAAATTATTGTCGTAACCCGTTCCGGGCAGCAAATTAATATTGATGTAGATCAAGTAAAACTGGACGATAGCTCTTCTGTCTCCGGATTTAAACAGACCCGTACCATCGTGGTAAAAGAAAGCAATATCAAAACTATCATTGTCCGTGTTAACGGACGAGAAATAACAAGGTTCAACGTATAACGCCAAAACGGAGCGTGACACATTACTCCCGCTCCGTTTTTGGTTAAACTGCTTATTTATTTTTTCCTTTGTGGCGTAAGAAAAATGCCTTCCGGATCCACAGCTTCGTAAAGAATGCGTAACTCTTCATACGTCGGTGGTTCCGTTTCCCCTTTGCAACGAGAAAAGTCCAATTCAAAACCTGTGTTCTCCTGCAATTGCTCCTGTGAAACGCCCGGGTGGATCGTATCCACATACATCATTCCCGTTTCCTCGTTAAAACGAAATACCGCCATATTGGTAATCACTGCGCTCGGACCGCCCAAAAACTTTTTGCCATATACCTGCCTACGGGGTACCAGCGTTCCTTCCGGCCATTTCTTCACCATCCAACCTGGGGATGTGATATAGTCTACTCGTTCTTTAAAACGGCGTTTTTCCTGTACCATAATAAATACGGTACGTTTGGCGAGCGAGTTGATATCCGGGTTGCCCCCACTGCCAGGAAAACGCATAGTAGGATTTGTATAATCGCCAACAACCGTAGTATTTACATTGCCATATTTGTCAATTTCCGCTCCGCCGAGATACGCAAGATCGATTTTTCCTCTTTGCAATTGGTTAAATACATCAAATAGACCGGAGGCGACTGCAGCCTTCGTCACACAACGCGGATCACCTACGGATGACGGCAGTGAATCACTTCTGGAATCTATCGTACCCGCTTCATAAATAAGCTTGCAATTTGGCGCATTTAGCCGTTGGGCCAGCATAATCGCTAACATTGGCAGCCCAGTACCAGCGAATACAACTTCTTCGTCCTTTACCTCGCGAGCCGCCGCTACCGCCAACATGTCTATGATTGAATATTCGCCAAGTTTTGCGTACGTTTTGTGCGTCATCTTACCGTTCCCCCCGTTTCACTTTTGTGCTATATTTCCGGTACGAATTCGCCCGCAGCTTTTCCAGACGTGATACCCCTAACTTATTCAGATATTCTGCATGGCTTCTTACACCAAACACCCATTCGTCAGCCCATGCTTTGAATCCTTCATCCGTTTTTGAAGCGGCTGCGAATTCGCGAATAAAAGCGCCGTCTGCGTCATAATAACCGTACGCTCCTGTCGGATGCGCGCTCCATGGAAGTTCTACAATCGCATCCACTAAATAACCTGGAATCAAATTGCGTTCCGGCTCTTCGCGCAAATATGATTCAGGCACGATTTCTTCCGCCAGTACAATCACTAAATCGGACGCTTTAATGGCCTGCTCGTCCGAGTACGTCTGCCCGGAAATCCTAATGGTTCCTTCTTCTCCCACCTGTTGAGCATGCACAATGCAAACGTGCGGCTGTACAGCAGGCACATGGATAAGTTCTCCCTCGTTGTAAAATGGATCCTGCGCAAAATCGAATTTTTTCGCTGGAATTTTTTCGTTAGAACCATCGCGTAAGCCCGCTTTTTCCAGCATATCGTATTCCGGATTTAAAATATCGGTACCACGCGACGCCCAGGTCGGCAGATAAGGAATGCCCATCGCACCCGCAGTCATCCGGTACAGCATATGCTGGTGACTATAATCTTCCACTATGACTGAGCGCTCTTTCAGTTTTCGGTCAAGACAATATGGGATTTTTCCGTATAGTTCATGTCCAATCCAGCACGACTCCCAGATAGAAACCGCTCCTGCCCCCACAAGTACTTCCGCGTGGGTGCCAGAATTAACTTCCACAAGGTGTAGGCCCTTTTTTTCCTGACGCAACATCTCATAAACGGCAGCCATGGGACGACGCCAGATAACGAAGCCACTAAAAGTAATCATATCGTTGTCATTAATCATTTGTATCGCTTCCTGTAAAGAACAGCGCTTATCCACCATGTTTGGCTCCTCCTTCACTCCTATTTATTTATATGTTTTCAATTATTATTTTTAAATAAATTCAGAAAAATGTCTATGATGCATGTTTTTGTTTTTTCGTCAACTATTTATCTTTATGAACGAACGCTTGCCTCCTTTTAACACAAACAATCTTCGAGCCTTAGCCCGAAGATTGTTGTTATTATTGCGTCTGAGCAGCTTTGCGTGCTTTCTCCGCCTGACGCAGTTCAACACGGCGGATTTTGCCGGATGTTGTCTTCGGCAGGTCGGATACAAACTCGATTTCCCGTGGATATTTGTACGGGGCAGTCACGCTCTTCACATGCTCTTGCAACTCTTTCACAAGAGCATCAGAAGCGGCGTTCGGGTCACGCAAAATCACGAATGCTTTTACGATGCTGCCGCGCACCGGATCCGGGCTTGCGACAACCGCGCACTCTTTTACGGCCGAATGTTTCACCAGCGCGTCTTCCACCTCAAATGGTCCAATCGTATAACCGGAGCTAATAATAATATCATCGGAACGACCTTCAAACCAGTAGTAACCGTCTTCATCTTCTCTTGCCTGGTCGCCTGTCAGGTACCATTCGCCACGAAATGCGGCCGCCGTACGCTCCGGATCATTGAGATAGCCTTTGAACAATGCCGGCACACTGCGATGCACTGCAATATCGCCCACCTGTCCGCACGGCACTGGGTTACCTTCCTCATCAATAATCGCAATCCGGTTTCCAGGAGTTGGCTTACCCATGGAGCCAGGTTTGACTTCCATTCCCTTCAGCGTCCCAATAAGCAACGTGTTTTCGGTTTGACCGTAGCCGTCACGCACCGTAACATTAAAATATTTTTTAAATGTGTCAATCACTTCGCGGTTTAGCGGTTCACCCGCGCTGACCGTGCTGCGAAGATGCTCTAAGTTATACTTTTCAAGTCCTTCTTCCTTTGCCATAATGCGATACTCAGTCGGCGTGCAGCACAATACGTTTACTTTGTATTTCTCAAGCAAGGAGAGATATTTCTTCGGTTCAAACCTGCCCATATACACAAACCCTGCCGCACCGGAACCGAGTACGGAAATAAACGGACTCCAATTCCACTTTGCCCAACCAGGACTGGCTGTTGCCCAGACAACATCGTTTTCCTGAACATCAAGCCATAGCTTAGCCGCAATCGCTTGATGGGCATACGCCCAGCTATGAGTGTGAATAACTCCTTTCGGATTACCGGTGGTGCCTGAGGTATAGTTTAAAAATGCAATATCGTCCGCACGCGTATTTTCAACCTTGAATTCTTCGCTCTGACCCTCAATCACTTTATCAAAAGAAATCCATCCTTCTCTCTCGCCACCGCACACAATAAACGTATCCATCGTGCGGCAATCTGAACGCACTTCATCAATGCGTTCCGTAAGTTCGTGATAGGCGATTACCGCTTTAACGCCAGCGTGCGTCGCACGGTAGAGAATGTCTTTCGGCATTAGCATTTCCGAGCTCGGAAGCACGATAGCGCCAATTTTTAGCACCGCCATATAGCTAATATACGCATGCTCAATACGTGGAAGAATAATCATGACTTTATCGCCCTTACTAATGCCTAACTCTACCAATCCATTCGCCAACCGATTGGAAAGTCGACATAATTCAGAATACGTAAATTGTTTTGTCTTCCCTTCTTCATTCTCCCACAGCAATGCCAGCTTACTCGGGTCTTTCGCATGCCGCTCGATGTCATTCACCATGTTATAGTACTCGGGTGCATGCAACTGTAATTCGGCCATTCTCCATCTCCTCCAAATTTTGTTTACTTTTGTAAGAGTGGTAAACATTCTTACTTCCTTTGAAAACGTTTACCGTAAGTTAATTATTCTATCTTTTTTGTTATTTTCCTTCTTTATTTTCCTAAATTATTAGAAAAAATGTGGTATTCAAAATTTAGATATAAGTTCGCATCCAAAAAATAAAGAAAGCCCCCAGGCACTCCCCACCCGTCCTTCTTCCAGAAATAAAGAAGGTCGGCGAATTTTCGCCGACCCTTTAAGCCAATTATGAAAGTTATGCACGGCCGCCAAGCTGTTGTTCAGCCATTTGAACAAGACGCTTCGTAATCTCGCCACCTACAGAACCGTTTTGACGAGCGGTTGTATCCGGTCCAAGCGTTACGCCGAACTCAGAAGCGATTTCATACTTCATTTGGTCCAGAGCGTTTTGAGCTTGAGGCACAACCAGATTGTTAGAGCTACGATTGTTGTTTTGTGCCATGTTGTTTCACCTCCTTGTGTGGTGTATCTATAGAATGTCACCACAAAGGAGGTTGCATACAGTTGAAAGAAAGGTAAATGTTGGAGCACACAACACATCAAATAATTGACTGATACAGCCGCTTCCGCCACCAGATCCCTAACCCGAGTATGACAGCAGTCAACAACAAAGGAAACAGCCAATCCAAATAATAATATACAGGAGCGATACGGTGCTGTACCGCTTCTTCTGATATAATCATCGTACCCGCCGTATAGCTAAGAATCCCGGCGCCGATATAAATCAATAACGGAACCTGATCCATCAAAGCAGCCACAGCGTTACTACCGACCATGAGTAACGGAATGCTCAGCCCCAAACCAAATAGTAACAGCATAAAGTCACCATGTGCAGCCCCTCCAACCGCCAGCACGTTGTCCAGGCTCATAACAAAATCGGCTATAATAATCGTCTGCACGGCGGTAAATAATGTATGTCCTGCTTTGATATCGGAAGTTTCTTCTCCATCACCAATCAGCAATTTAAATGCAATCCAAGCGAGCACAACGCCCCCAATTGCCTTCAGATATGGAATCAGCAGCACCCAGGTGGCAAGAGCCGTCAGAACAATGCGCAGCCCCACCGCGCCAGCCGTCCCAAAAATAACTGCTTTTTTCCGTTGAGGGGGCGGCAGTTTCCTGCTTGCCATACCGATAACAACCGCATTGTCTCCACTCAGTACAATATCGATAATAATAATATTAACAAACCTTATCCAAAACGAGACATCCATAACTCCTGTCCACCACCTTCTAGCACCCAATATATTCGGCAGACAGACAGGCTATGCCACGAAAGTAGGTAATGATGTGAAAGGAGAACCTATTTAAGATTTGCTTTCTTTATTTGCCCTTTTCTCACCGCATCCGGCTCCTTTTGCCTAAGAATGCCTAATCCAAATGCGGTGCACATTAAATTCGATGAACCCGTCTTTTTTCAATTGACTAATAATACGGCTAACCGTTTCCCGGGTCGTTCCCACCATATCAGCCAAATCCTGGTGGGTTAGCTCCATCTCCAGCGAATAACCACCCGCTTCTTCCTTGCCCTTTGACCTTGCCAGTGACAATAAGGTATTTATAATTTTTTCCTTCATGTCCCTGCTGAGAACATCAGAAAGGCGCCGCTGTAACTCAAGAATCTTAGCCTCCAACACTTGCAACAAACGAAGACAAAGAGACGGATTGCTAGTCAAAAGTGCTGTCAATTCTTTCACATTAATAAAATAAAGAGAAGCATCTTCAAGCGCTTCCGCCGTCGCTGGGTACACTCCTCCCCCAAACACGCCAACGTGTGGAAACATATCGCCTGTATGCAGTACATTCACGATTTGTTCCCTGCCATCTTCAGTTATCTTATAGACTTTGACCGTGCCTTGTTTCAGCAGATAAATGGCGGTACAAGACTTGCCTTCATAAAACAGGATGTCGCGCTTCTTTACTCTCTTATGCAACATCAAGCCAGCAATTTCTTTCCGCTCCTGCTCCGTAAGTGAAGCGAATAGGGGAACTGTGCCAAGAAAATCGCACAAAGCTTGAGCCTTCACTATTTTCCCCTCTTTTCTATCCTTAAGGAAAAATAAGGTGCCTCCCCAAAAGCGGCACCGGCTTTCCTAACGCAACAAATTAATAAACTCGCGCATGAACCCTGGCAAATCCGGCCAAGCATGACCAGACACAAGGTTTCCTTGCGTATGTAGCGTTTCTTCAATATAAGTTGCACCGCAAGCAACGACATCAGGCTTGCAAGCTGAGTAGGCTGTATATTCCCTTCCTTTCATTAAATCGGGTACAACCGAAAGCACTTGAGCCGCATGACAAATGGCACCTACCGGTTTATTGGCCTCAAAGAAGTGGCGCACAATTCGCGGTAAGTGCTCATTTAGACGAATATATTCAGGTGCTCGTCCGCCCGGAATAATCAACCCATCGTATGCGGCCGGGTCCACATCGGCAAATGCCACATGAGATTCTAAGCCATATGCCGGTTTTTCGACGTATGTCTCCATCCCTTCCACAAAATCATGGCTTACCGTTTGCAATCTCTTTACAGAAGGCGAAGCAATCGTCACTTCAAAGCCTTCTTCCAGGCAACGATAATACGGATAAAACACCTCTAGTGCCTCAACGGCATCCCCTGTTACGATTAGTACACGCTTGCTCATACAATCACCTCAAATCATATTTATGGCATTTCCAAAACCAATGCCTTATTTACCTGATAATTTTATTGATTCGACGCTGCACGCGGAATTCCTTCCCTCTCCCCGCTTATTACTAAAAAAGCATAAAATAGAACAAAAGGAGGAGGTTGTATGAGACTATTTACCGCGATTCAATTTAATGAAGAAACCATCCAAGAACTTTTGCGACTACAACGCGAACTAAAACGAAATGTCAAATGCCGAAAATGGCAAACGCCGCATCATATGCATTTGACCCTGCATTTTCTCGGCGAGCTTTCCAGACAACAGTCCGAACTTGTGCAGCAGGAAATGGAAGCCGTAGCCACCACATCTCCAGCCTTTTCTTTGCGCCTAGCCAAAATTGGAGCATTCCCTAATCTAACCTGGCCCCGCGTACTTTGGGCCGGGGTGCAGGAACAGACCCCCGGGTTATATGATTTGCAAAAAACATTGGCGGCGCGTTTGGCTCATCTCGGCCTTTATAAGGAAGAAAAGCGCTATCGCCCGCACATTACTTTAGCACGCGAACCAGATGCTGCTTCCTTTCCTCTTCCCATGGAAAAACTGCCTTGTGTACAAGCTATTGCTTGGACTGTGCAAGAAATTGCATTGTTTCATTCCACGCTGACACCGCAAGGTCCGATTTACCACATACTAGGAACGTATCCCTTAACAGGTATGCAATCATAAAAATAGTAAAGGGAACCTTCCGTATCATCCAGTCCTATTGCTGAATTTATTATGAGCGTTTTATTGCCTCTGCATACAAAAATGAGAAAAATGCGCAAACGTTGCCTATCTTTCTCTTCCTCCGTGCCACACGCTCCACACGGAAAAAGCAACGTCTGGCAGACGCCTCGCGAAAAAAAACCCCCTATGCGGGGGCAATTCCGTTTTTTATGTAAATACAACAGTCTTGTTCTTATCTACAAGAATACGGTCTTCGATGTGCCATTTTACGGCACGGGCAAGAACGATGCGTTCGATGTGACGGCCTTCTTTCTTCAAGTCGTTCACATTGTCGCGATGGCTGACGCGGCTTACATCCTGCTCGATAATCGGTCCTGCATCAAGTTCTTCTGTTACATAATGCGCGGTCGCGCCGATAATTTTTACCCCGCGCTTGTACGCTTGATCATACGGCTTGCCACCGATAAATGCCGGCAAGAAGGAATGGTGAATATTAATAATTCGATTGCGGAAATGCTCCACCAAATACGAAGACAAAATCTGCATATAGCGTGCCAGCACGATGAAATCAACGTTTCCTTCCATTAATTCGCGCTGTTTTTTCTCCACTTCCGGCTTCGTCTCTGGCGTTACCGGCAAATAGTGATATGGAATCCCCAGCGACTCAACAAGTTCCCGCGAATCTTCATGGTTGCTGATTACCATTGTAATCTCAGCGTTCAGATCGCCTGCCTGCCAATTCCAAAGCAATTCACGCAAGCAATGATCCTCTTTAGATACAAAGATCACCATTTTTTTAGGACGATTGGCCAGCGTAATTTTCCAATTCATGCTAAATTGATCCGCCACCGTCGTAAACGCGCGGCGCAACTCGTCAACCGTTTCTTCAAGACCTTCCTTAAAAAATTCAATTCGCATAAAAAACATGCCGCCTTCCGGATCCTGCGTATACTGATCCGATTGTAAAATATTGGCGCCATTTTCATGTAAAAACTTAGAAACCGCCGCAACAATCCCCGGCCGATCCGGACACGAAATCAATATCCGGCCCACTCCTCTGTACTTCTCCTGGAACATCGTTTTTACTTTCTGTGCTACCATCTCTGTTTATCCTCCACCACTTATGTATGAATTTTATTTTCTGACTATTATACATCATTCCAAAAGCTAGGCAAAGAAAAAAGGCGGAGGCCCGCCCTTTCCAATCTTTTCATTCTTTCTCCAGCAAACGGAAGAACCGTTCTTCCTGTACGCCATTGTCTTTTTCAAAAATACCGCGGCGGGCAATGGTTCTTGTCTTGCTGCCCGGCTTTTTCACCCCGCGCATGCTCATGCACAGATGTTCGGCTTCCACCACAGCGATCGCGCCCACCGGTTCAATCACTTTTTCAAGCGTGTCCACAATTTGATTCGTAATCCGCTCCTGTACCTGCGGACGGCGTGCCAAAATCTCAACAAGACGAGCAAATTTGCTCAAGCCGACAATACGACCGTTTGGGATATAACCGATATGAACCTTTCCGAAGAAAGGAACAAAATGATGTTCGCATACACTATAAAACGGAATATCCTGCACGATCACAATATCATTTGTTCCTTCAGCTGGAAATGTCTTTCCAAGCACTTCAGCCGGATCTTCGTGAAGCCCGCTAAAAATCTCCCGATACATTTTGGCAATGCGCTTCGGTGTCTCTTGCAATCCTTCCCGTTCTGGATCTTCACCAATCAAACTGATAATATCATAAAAGTGCTTTTCAATCGGATCTGTGAAAGTTCTACTGGACTTAACTGCTTCTGCGCGCATGGCGTTCATCTCCTTGACTCATATATAGAACAGATTGAGCAGTGCCAGCGTCTGTTCTCATAGAAACACCGTATAATATTCATCTAAGAATTGCAAGCTGAAAATGTTCTCCTTCAACATGGGGATAGGCAAAGGTACATCTTATCAAAGGCACGCCTTCCATTAAAGCAAAGCATATTTTCGTCGAAAACGCAGCAAAATTTTCGTCCAGCTTGTCCCAAACACGGCAAGAAAAAACACATTGGACAAAGCATGTGCAAGATCGAAATAGAAACTCTGCGCATAAGCGACGACAACCAATTGCCAGCTGAATGCATCCGGCAGGGCAATCAAATACCATATGTTCATGATCCACCCAAACAAAAATCCCCATACGAAACCAAATGCCAGCAACCCTAGTCGCTTTTTCATCCACCACGTATCTTTGAACCAACCTGCCGTCACACCAATCATGCCCCAACAAAACATTTGCCATGGCGTCCACGGCCCCTGACCAAGAAAAACGTTAGAAATAAGAGCGGCAACCGCGCCAATGACAAATCCGGCCTCCGCACCGAAAACGAGGGCAGATACGATAATGACAAACGAAGTCGGCTGTACGCTCGGTAAAGGCGCAAAAGGGACGCGCCCAACGGCGGCGATAGCCGCTAATACGGCAAGCAGTACCAATTCCCGCGCTTCAATATGCCTCCGTTCAAACTTAGCAAAAAACGGAAGCAAAGTGACTCCAATGAATACGAAACTAAGCAATAAGTAGTGTTCGTCCGTAAACGCGGACGAAAGCGCAAGAATGGTCAAAAGGAGAACGAGACTAACCAAAATTAACCGATGAGAACGCGCCATCTGTCCATCACATCCTCATAGGTTAACGCCTCCGGCCAATACTGCCGCACTACGCGATTAATAGCGGTCGTATAAAAATAATTTTCACTGAAAAAAACAGAAGGTTCAGCTTCTGTCGTAATCGCCCCATCAAACAGCAGAGCGCAGCGGGAAGCATGGCGCGCCGCAAATTCGATATCGTGCGTAACCATTACGACCGTCATACCCTGCGCACGCAGCGTATCAAGCAGCTCAGCAAAACGCTCTTTGACCAATGGGTCCATTCCTTTCGTCGGCTCATCTACAAGCAGGATGTGTGGCCGTGATAGCAGTATCAACGCAAGGGCAACCTTTTGCTGCTGTCCCCCGCTTAAATCATGTGGATGTTTTTTCAGTACATCTTCTATTTCTAAAAGCGATAAGAGATAAGAGATTTCTTCCTCAGGTCTCTCGCTCCCCACATAATCCGCCATATACCACAACTCTTCTTCCACAGTATCATGAAGAAAATACAGGAGAGGATTTTGCGCCAAATATCCAATCATGCGATAGCGCTCCGCTTCTTTTATCTTATGAACTGAGCGGCCCCTTAGCCATATGCTACCGCGCTGCGGTACAAGCATCCCGCCCATCACTTGCAGCAGCGTCGATTTTCCCGTGCCATTCCCGCCCAAAATAGCAAGAAGCTCTTTTTCATATACAGTAAGTGTAAGCTTTTGCAAAACCGGAGGTAATTCCTGTTTATACTGAAAAGCAATATCGTGACACTCCAGGAATATATTTGAGTTACAATCAGCAACATGTGAAGCGGAAGAAGACAAAGTTGGCCTCCTTTCCGTTTCATTCATCACCGCTTGCAACCACCGTTTTCCCTCACGTACCGTTAAGGGGATCGAAGAGGATAAATCATTGCTTTGAGCGCTTAAATACAAACGGGCAACAGAAGGCAAGTAAGAAAAATACGCAGTATCCTGCCGCACTGCGATTTCCCGGCTCATTTCTTCGGGTGTTCCCTGATATTTCATTCGCCCGTGCTGTAGCATCAACACCCGATCTGCAAGCGGCAATACTTCTTCTAACCGATGTTCACACATAATGACAGTAAGCGAAAATTCATCGTTTATTTGACGAATCATTTGCAGAAACTCGCGGGATGCAACCGGATCAAGCTGGGCCGTCGGCTCATCCAGCAACAAAACACGCGGCTGTAATAAAAGGACGGACGCCAGATTTATCATTTGCTGTTGTCCACCGGAAAGTTCATGTACCGGCATATATAATAAACGTTCCAAACCAAAAAACTGCACGATTTCAGCAAGGCGCTTACGCATTACCGGAACCGAATATCCTAAATTCTCCATCGAAAAGGCAAGCTCATGCCAAACCGTATCCATCACCATTTGATTTTCTGGATTTTGCAAAACCATTCCAATTTCAGCTGCAGCTGTCATGTCATCTTGTTCCACTAATGATTTTCCATTGTATAAAATTTCTCCTGTTCGTGTTCCTACGGGCATTAGCTCCTTTTTAAAATGACGCAGTAAAGTTGTTTTCCCGCAACCGGATGGCCCGCACAGCACAATAAACTCCCCTTCCGCAACGGTAAACGAAATATCGGAAAGAGCGGCTATCTCTTCATCTGGATAGCAAAAAGTCAAGTTTTTCACTTCAAACGTTGCCACACTTTTCTCTCCTTTCCTTCTATCCACAGCGGAATGAGCAAATATATGCAAAAAACAACATAGATGACCGTTTCTGCGGGGGTCAACAGAAGATGGCCAAGTCGCGGATAAATGGGCAATACACCATAACCTATTCCCCATCCTGCTATACAAACGATACCAGTGACACCAAGCGCAAGCAGAACCGCCCAGTCCCTGCGTTCCATACGATAAGGAAAATAAAAACTGCGCTTTGCAGTGCCATATCCGCGCCCCTTCATGGAATCGGCCGTTTGCAATGCCTCTTCCAACGACCAGATTAATAGTATGTGCAGCAGCTTCATTCCATCGCGCGCCCGTTTTGCCAGAGATCCATGGTAGATAGAAACTCCCTTTGTCCGCTGAACCAGGGCAATCTGATACAGCCTGCGCCTAAGCAACGGAACGAAGCGAATCGCCATCATCGCTAACAAAGTCGTTTTCGGAGCAAAACGGGAGAAAAGATACATGAGCTTATCTGTCGTAATAACATAATGATAAGATAAAAACGCTAATAAGATGACCAACACCGACAGCATCATCGTACATCCATATACTACCGCCTCCAATGTAATCGGTCGCTCAAGAAAATAAAACAAAATGTGCACACCACGTTGTGAAAAAAGCGGATTTAATACAATCAAAGCTCCGCCAAGCACCAAATATAGCGAAAACAAGCGGCGTAATTGTTGACTCCGCTTATGCAAGACGTTCAACACAAGAAGCAACACCAGAGCGGTGAGTAAAAAAATGGGGTGAAAGAAAAGCATGGCAAATACAATGACCCCTGTATAATAAAAAAAACACGGAACGGGGTGGAAAGAGGCAAAGCCGCCGTTCATTCCAGTTTCGCCCCTAAATCCCGTCCTAAATCAACGGTATATAGCCACTCAATTTTGTCGCCGGCTTTAACCGGAAAAATACCGGCGCTTTTATTCGGAAAAACCCCGTTTACCCGGTACATCCAACCGCTTTTGCTTCCCCTGTCAAATTCGTATAGATTGTCAATTCCTTCTACGTAGGCGGTCGCTTTCACGCCCCGATATTCCATCTGAATCTTTTTCTCTCGCGTAACCCGTTTGAGCACGTCAAGTACAGTATCGCCTTCCTGAATTTCAACTTCGGTTGGCGAAAGTATCGTTCCCCGTTCCTTATCCGCTACAATAGAAAAGGAGACCATTTTTTTAGCGGGGGAGGTTTCGCTAGCCTGTTGTGCCTTTTTCGTTTTCGCATGATCGACCGTCGCTTTCGCAGCCGCTTGAACCGGTACTGTCCGTTCTGCCGCTGCGACTGCTTTCGTTGTTTCTCTTTCCTGTTTCTGAGAAGAAGCATTATTTTTTTCTTTTTCCTGTTTTTGCGGTATCGGTTTGGATTGTGATGGATGGTTCATTGCCGCAGGTTGGGCCGTTTGGGCCTGGGATTCGGATAAAGCGGGAGCCGACGCCTGTGCGGTCGGCATTTGCTCGGCCTGTTTTTGCTCTGCCTGCTGTGTTAACGCAGATGTTTCCACCGCCTTTCCGGTATTGGCTGGCGTATTGGCCGGTGCTGTGCTACAACCAACAAGCAAGCTCAGCACGATAAGAACCCGAGCCAGAAAATAGAGTTGTGTGTTTCCTTTTTTAAGCATAAAGCGCCCTCCCTTGAAACATTTATTTATTCATTTTTTCATATAATTTAATGGCAACAACAGCCGCCATTTCCCGTGTAACGGGAACGTCCGGATAAAAAGCGTCGTCCGCTCCAACCATAATCTTTTGCTCGCGAACCGCCTGTATATATGGCAAAGTCTGCCTGAACGCCCGGTCATTGTCCCGGAAGCTCGCCTGTTTCAAAGCGGGAGACAGCCCAAATGCTTTTGCAATCATAACCGCCATTTCCTGACGGGAAACAATTTGTTCAGGTTGGAAAGAAGAAGGGGTAACCCCTTGAACAATTCCTTTTTCTCTTGCTTTCATAACATAACCGTAATACCAATTTTCCGGTGTAACATCCATAAAAACTTGTTTTGCCTCAACCGCAGGCATTTCATTACGCAATTTCATCAATAACACCGTCAACTGCGCCCGTGTCATGGCCTGTTTCGGAGCAAAACGTTGTTCCACCTCGCTAACGCTTTCCATCAGGCCCTTCTCATACGCTTGATACACAGCCGCCATCGCCCAGTCAGAGATCGCCCCCTCGTCTACAAAACGCATTGGCGTTGTATCTGTGTCAAAGGTAGCCTGGGCTTGTGTTTCCGTTATTTGATAAAGCTTTTCTTTTCCTGTTAGGAACCGATCATACGCTACTAGCGCCATAAGCGCCTGCTCAGTTGCCATTTTATCGGCCGGCTGGCCGATAAAATGGGCGTATCCGCCATCCGCTTGTTTAAAGCGGAATAAACTGGTCACGACATCTCCTTCCTCTTTCACAAATCTTGCATCTTTCGGATCGATTCCAACTGAAGCAAGGGCAATGATAACCTGGGAGACACTTTCGCTATTTTCATCGCCGAACAGTTTATAGCCGCCATTTTTGAGCTGAACCTCAGAAAGCCATTGTACCGCTTTGTCAACCGCCTGTTTTACGTCTTTTTTCTCTAAATATGAAGACAAGGCAGTAATGGCCATCGCTGTAATATCGACGTTGCTTTCCTCTCCTTTTACAAGCGGAAAACCACCATTTGGATTCTGCTGCTGCACCAACCAGTCGATCAACGTATTTCTTGTCCATCTGGCATGATTAGGAATTTCGTATTTACCGCTATCAAAAGCTAACAGCGCGAAAATCGGCCCATTTGTTCCCTGAATGGTCATATGCTCATGATTGTAAATTTTCTCGATTAAATTGTAACCGCCGATGCTGGCTGGATTCCCTCCTGCTGCTTTCACGGCTAGGGCAATGCGCTCATAATCGGTTACTTTGCGAAATTGTCCATTTTTCTCTCTAAGCATTTTTTCGATGGAGGCAAGATAGCCCGGAGGGAGCTTGCGGCCAGCGCGGGCCAGCGCGAACGCTCCCCATTCAGTAAGATTACCATCGCTTGCGTTTGCGAGAATTCGTTTACAAAGAGATTCAATCTCCACATCCAACGATGGAATGGACTGTGCTGTCTTCTCTACTTTGCTGCGATCGATCACCGCAAATTTTGTGAAATGATCCACTTTTCCGATAATAATACCTGTTTTCGCATCCAATACTGCGGGGATCGGAATCCACTCATTTTTCTGCTCGTCCAGCCATGCCAATACAAGAGCGTGTAATTGCTCCGTTTCGATAGGAATTTTTATCATAATGTATATCGATTTGTTAAACTTCGTACCATCCGGCCCGAAATCATATATCCCAGAGACAAGCTCCGGACGTTGAACCATCTGTTCGGTAATCGTGAGCGAAGTTGTTTTGGATAAAGCTTGCGCTGGAACGATGAGTTGTACTTCATCCATATTATCTTTAATTACGCTTTCGACAGCGGCTGAAACGGACTGTTGTAACGATACCGTATGATTAGCCAACGATTGCTTTATCTGCTCCGCTTGCCTGGCATCCATTCTTTCGGCAGCATTTAGCACAACCGTCGTTGTGGCCACTTTGCTTATCGGCTGTGTATTATTCGGCGTAAGACCAATACGGTTAAGTTCATTTTCAACATGCGCCGGAATGGAAAATGTTCCATCTTTGTACGTATCCGCAAGAAAATACGCACCTAAATCCTTGCCGAGATCAAGCGTATAGCGCCAGGCTACAACATCCCCATCTTCTAACATATAAATGCCTGCACTGTAATTGGGAAACCAGCCGTTAACCGAATACATCCAACCGCTCTGCGGACCGCGATCAAACTCCCCCAGCCCATCAATGGCTTCTACGTACAGCGTCGCCCCGGAACCGCGAGATTCTACTTTATTGCCTAACATACGCCGGAGAACGGTATAGGCTGTGTCCCCCTCCTTCAGCTCTACCGACTGAGCAGGCAAAATGACGCCGCGCTGACTATCCCCGATTACGGATAGCGTAATTGTTTTTTTTACAGGAACAGGTGTATTCGGGGGCGTTCCTCCTTCAGGCGGTGTTGATCCATCGGGAAGCGGCGACCCTGGTTCCGTTGGAGGTTTTTCCGATGTTGGTGGTGAAGGCTGAGCCGCGAAGCGATAAAGCGGAGATTTCCCCTTCGTAAATAAATCATATGCTACCAGCGCCTGCAACGCTTGTTCCGTAGCCATCCTATCCGTTTTTCCGCCCGCTACATGGACAAAGCCTCCGTCCGACTGCCGGTATGAAAGTAAATGATGCAACAAATTTTTTCCTGATTTTGTGAAAGCGGCTGAAGTCGGGTCTATGCCATTCGCGGTTAAAGCGATAATCACCTGGGCTGTAGTCTCGCTCGGCTCCGTTACGTCCCCCAAAAAACGAAATGTGTATCCGCCCGTTTCATTTTGTTGAGCCGATAAATAAGCAACCGCCTTATCAACAACCGTTTGCACTTCAGGACGGTTTTTGTATGGCGCAAGAGAGGTCAGCGCCATCGCCGTTATATCGAGATTGCTTTCGGCTCCGGGCGAAAGCGGCCAACTTCCGTCCGCATATTGATGTTGCACAATGTAAGCAATAAGCTTCTCGCGATTCCATTGCGCATCTTCAGGCGTTTTGTAATCTCCGCAGTCAAGGGCGATTAAAGCAAAAATCGGTCCGTTGAGCCCTTGGTTTGTCATGCGAGAATTGTTGTAAATTTTTTCGATGAAGTTATAGCCGGCGATTGCGGTCGGATCACCGCCTACCGCTTTGACCGCTAAAGCAATTCGTTCATAGTCGGTTACTTTACGGTACTGTCCTTTTGCGGCCGCGACCTCCCGTTCTATGCTTTCGAGATAGCTTGCCGGAACCGCTTGTCCAGCGCGCGCAAGCCCGATTGCTTCCCATTCAGATAGTTGATTATGGCTCAGGGCATACTGACTCGCTGTCTGAATCGCCTCTTCAATGCCAACAGAATGGCCAGTAGACTGCTCTTGTACGGTTACTGTATCAGGAGTTACTGTAGTATCGCTCCCCAAATCTCCTCTTATTTTTGGTACAATAGAAGCATAAGCCGGCTTCGGTTGAAACCAAGAAAACCCTAACACTGTAGAAATAAAAAGAAAGAAGATCGTGAATAAAGCAAAATACTTTTTCCATGTATTTCTGAAACCCATTTTCTCATTACCCCCTTCGCTCTTAAAGAAATGTCAATGCACAATAACAAACAAAGCCACCCTTATACAAGGGTGGCCTCACATACAATGAAATGTTGCAATAACAAACAATGGAACAATACAAGAAAAAAAGCATACAAAAGCCCAGCTGTATTGTACACTGTTGTCGTTTCTTTATTCTCACCCCCCGAAGAATCAGAAACATCTTAGAGAAAGGCAGGTCTCCTGGCTCATGGATCATCGCTTCTCCATACCTTCCCATTTCATCACAGAAACAGTGGCGTATATTGCTGGAGTCACTCCCCATTTACAGTGGCGGGACCGCGTCGGATTTGCACCGTTCTTCCCTTTTAAGCAAAAAGCACACAGGCAATTTGCACCTTTCCCCGCTCTTTATTCAATTTTTATTCTTATGATACTGTCTCGACGCTTTTTTGTCTATAATATTTTAACATTTCAAGAAAAAATTTGTATAGAATGCATATTTTCTCAACATGAACAGCGAAACGATACGAAGGAAGTCTTTATACGCAGTTTTTCATCCCGAACACAAGACGCTGCAAGGCTTCCGCCACGCCGCTTTCATTATTAGAGGCGACGATCAGGTCGGCTTTTTCTTTTACGTCCTCCGGTGCGTTAGCCACAGCTACTCCGATTCCCGCCATAGTAATCATATCAAGGTCGTTATAATAATTACCGATAGCGATCGTATCGGCCAGCGAAATATTTAAATATTCGGCAAGGTTACTTAGCGCCGCGCCTTTGGAAGTCGCTTTATCAATAATATCGATATAAGACGGACCACTGCGGAGCGTCCGCACCGGCAAATTCATCGCAGCAAATTCATCGTACGCTTTGTTAAGCTGTTCATCGGTGCCAAATAAAGTGAATTTAACCAGCTTATCCTCCACGGTTAACATATCCTGAATGAGTTTTGGCTGTGCGAGGTATTTTGCGTACATCCGTTGCACGTCTTCGCGCTCCATGCTTTCCGTATACATATCAAATGCGGTGCAAAAGTCCATGTGAATATTTTCCCTGCGACAGTACTCCACCACACCTCTCAATGATTGCATAGAAAAACCGTTTTCCTGCAGAATTTCTTTCGTTTTGGAGTGTGTAGTAACCGCGCCGTTATGACAAATAAAATAACCGTGAATGCCGATTTCTTCAAGAATCGGAAGCACGCTGACAGGCGCGCGCCCGGAACAAAGCACAATTTGTACTCCTTCCTCTTCCGCTGCTCGCAACGCCTTTTTGTTTTTTTCTGTAATCCGGTAGTCGTCTGTAAGTAGCGTTCCGTCGATGTCAATTGCAGCTAGTTTGTATGCCATATATTTCACCATCCAGAATCTTTTCTTTATAATAATGATGCATAGACATCGGGATTCGCCGTATATCTTAACCGTTCGCCTTTTACGCCTAGAAGCACATTTTCCGCCGCTACCATCGCCATGCGGAGACGTGTCTGTACAGTTGCACTTCCAATATGAGGCAATGCTACGACATTATCGAGCGAAAGTAAGGGATGCGAAGGAGGAATTGGTTCTTTTTCAAACACATCAAGCCCTGCTGCCCAAATTTCTTTATTAACCAGCGCCCGATAAAGCGCGTCCTCGTCCACGTTCGTGCCGCGGGATACGTTAATAAATGTAGCCGTCCGTTTCATGCGAGCAAACTGTGCTGCCCCCATCATATAGTACGTTTCTTTTGTGGCTGGCGTTAGCAATACCACATGGTCGGATTTATCCAGCAATTCCTCCAGCGAACAATATACGGCGCCGAGCTTTTCTTCTGCTTCCAGGCGCCGTGTCCGGTTGTGGTACAAAATACGCATATCAAACGCCTTGGCACGACGGGCGACCCCTTCCCCAATGCGGCCCATTCCGATAATGCCAAGGGTCGAACCATACACCTCCTGCCCTGCCATAAACATCGGCGACCAATTCTTCCATTTCCCTTCTTTAATGCAAGCCATTCCTTCACCCAAGCGGCGCGCGGTAGCCATCAATAAGGCAAAAGCTAAATCCGCCGTCGCTTCCGTAAGCACGTCCGGCGTATGTCCAACACGTATGCCGCGCTTCGTCGCTTCGGCAATGTCGATATTATCATAACCCACCGCCATCGTGCTGATGACCCGCAGATGCGGAGCGGCATCCATTACTTCTGTATCAATCCGATCGGCCAGCATAGAATACAAGCCGTGGGCATCTTTTATTTCTTTAAGTAGCAATTCGCGCGGCATTACCTTGTCTTCTTTTTCCCAAACATACAAAGACGCCGTGCGCTCCAGAAGCTCCAATGCCTGTTGCGGAATTTTCCTTGTTACAACGATTTTCGGTTTCATCAATGCTCCCGCTCCCTCCCCTTTTATTCTTTATCTCATCATATCATAGATTTTCCGACGCATTTTCATAAAGAATCGCTTTTTGCATAAATTCATGTGCAGTAGACACGTAAACCATGTACAATAGGCAAAGAAGAACAATTTAAGGCAAGGAGAACGCATGATATGCACAGCAATTTACGAAGTTTTATCGAAATGCTGCGAAGGGAAAAAGACATCGTGGAAATTTCCACGCCGGTTGACCCGTATCTGGAACTTCCGGAAATTCACCGGCGCATTATCGCTGAAGGTGGACCCGCGTTGCTGTTCACCAACCCGAAAGGCAGCTCATTTCCCGTCATCACGAACCTGTTCGGAACGGAGCGACGCGTAGAACTTGCATTCGGACCACGTCCGGAAAATTTAGTGAAACAATTAATTGGTGCAATGGATAAGCTATTTCCGCCGAAACTGAGTGTGCTTTGGCAATACCGGGCTCCGTTGCTTGATGTGGCCAAAACCGGGTTACGCACGGTTCCCAACAGCAAAGCCCCGGTGCTGGAAGTCGAAGAAAAAGAAGTAGATCTACACAAACTTCCCGTGCTTACAGGCTGGCAACTCGACGGTGGGCCGTTCTTTACGTTACCGCTCGTTTATACCGAACACCCGGAAACAAAAGAGCACAACCTCGGCATGTACCGCATGCAAGTACAGAAAAAAAACCAAACTGGTATGCACTGGCAAATCCATAAAGGCGGAGGGTTTCACCATCATGAAGCGGAAATCCGCAATCAGGCTTTACCTGTAACTGTTTTTCTCGGTGGACCACCAGCGCTCATCGTCACGGCGATTGCGCCACTGCCGGAAATGCTACCGGAATTAATTTTCACCTCCTTCCTGATGGGCGACAAGCTGGACGTCACACAAATCGACCACCATGCGCATAAACTAATCGCTCAAGCAGAGTTCGCATTCTGCGGTGAAGTGCCGCCGCACGTGCGCCATCCGGAAGGGCCGTTTGGCGACCACTATGGCTATTACTCGTGGACACATGATTTCCCTGTGTTCAATATAAAAAAAATGTACCGCCGCAAAGACGCGATCTATCCGGCGACAGTAGTCGGCAAACCGCGCCAAGAAGACTACTTCATTGGCGAATATTTGCAGCGTCTGCTGTCACCGATTTTTCCAGTCGTTATGCCAGGCGTCAAAGATCTGTGGACATACGGAGAAACAGGCTTTCACTCCCTAGCCGGGGCCATTGTGCGTGAAAGCTACTACCGGGAAGCGATGGCTCACGCGTTCCGCATCATGGGCGAAGGCCAGTTGACGCTGACAAAGTTTTTGATGCTGACTGACGTACCGTGTAATCTGCAAAACTTCCCGCAATTCTTGGAGACGATTCTCTCGCGTTTCAATCCGCAGCGCGATCTGTTAATTGTACACGACACGTCCATGGATACGCTTGATTATACAGGCCGTAAATTCAATCACGGCAGCAAGGCGATCATGCTCGGCATCGGCGAACCTATCCGCGAACTCCAGCGAGAATACCGTGGGGAGCCATTGCCCGGGATCAACAAAGCCAAGGCTTACTGCGGAGGGTGTCTTGTCGTATCAGGTGCCAGCTTCGACGCGGATGAACAGCTGCCCGCCAAGCTGGTAGAACATGCGCAGCATAAACTACATGACTGGCCGCTTGTCTTCCTTGTTGACGATGTGGATGAAATCATAGACCAGACGACGTTTCTATGGACAACATTTACCCGTTTTGACCCGGCGCATGACGTATACGCAAAAACAAAGCTTAGCCACAATAAAGTGCAATTTGAAGGGCCTATTATTATCGATGCTCGCATGAAGCCATTCTATCCAGACGAACTCGTGCCGCGTGAAGATATTACCCAGCTTGTCAATCGTCGCTGGAACGAATATTTTCCGCGCAAAAATTTTTGAAACCTTTTTGCGGCCATCCCGTATAGAGTATATGTAATCATTATGGATCTTTTAGAGAGGGGGATAATACAATGAAAAAGTTTCTTATGTTGTTTATGGCTGTCGCGTTAGTTTTTAGTGCAGGCACTTTTATAAACGCTGATTACGCCAGCGCAAAAGGAAAGAAATCGTATAACTCGGGTACGAAAAACTTCCAGCCGAAACAGGATCAAAACTCCAATATTTCTAAACCTAATTCTAATAACGTAAACAGCCCGGCGAAAAATACGGCACCGACAAAAGCGCCAACTCCGCAAAAAAGCGGCGGATTTATGAAAGGGCTTCTGTTTGGCGGTTTGGCGGGCTTCCTGCTCGGCGGATTGCTCGGAAACTTGGGCGGATTAGGCGCCATTCTCGGCCTGCTAATCAACGTGCTGTTCGTGGTTATGGTCATTGTACTGATCCGCAAAATCTACGTACACTTTAAAAACAAACAAAAAGAGAAGGAAGCTCATATATGGAGAAATTAAAGCTATCCGAGCAGGAGATCGTAAACGCGCTTTGCCTTTATATTGCGGACAAGAAACAGATCAGCCCGCACGATGTAAGCATTGAACTCATGTGGGATGATGAGTATGGTTTTTCTGCTTCCGCTACTGAAAACGGCCATACACAAATCCTGATTCAAGCAAACATGATTGAAGCGATCCGTTTCTATTTGCATCATGAACTGAATCGCGATCCGTTCGCAGCCAGCCTAGAACTCGAATTGGATGATGAGGAAGGCATTATCGCGTTTGCAACATACCGTTCATAATAAAACACGCGTTTTATACTATTGATTGTAAAAACAGGGTGTGGAAACACTTTCTGTGTTTCCACACCCTGTCTCTATTTTTTCATTCATTGCTTCCTAATGTCTAGCCTCCGCGTCATCGTAGTGTGCTTTTCCTTTCTTATATCATTCCGCACGTTGCTGTAATCTCATATCAAGCGTACGTGACAAGGTTTTCGGATTTATTTCAGCGATATATGCTGGCTTTTCAGCTGATTCCAAATGTTCCGGGTATCCGTAGGCACCGTGTTCGCTCAAATCCAGACCGACTATCTCTTCTTCCGGCGTTACGCGCAATCCTATCGTAGCTTTCAGTGCATAGAGAATAATAAAGCTTATAAGCGCAACGTATACAGCCGCGCCTAGCACACCGATTATTTGCACATAAAATTGGTGAAAGCTGCCGCCATAGAATAATCCAGCCTGACCAATTCCGGTGTACTCGACAAGACGAGGAGACGCGAAGAAGCCGGTGGAAAGCGTGCCCCAGATGCCCGCCACACCATGCACAGAAAAAGCAAATACCGGATCATCCACCCCTTTACGTTCGAAATAAAGAGATGTAAAAAACGTCAGGACGCTGGCTATCGCGCCGATAATGACCGCCGCCCATGGTTCCACGAACGCGCATGCCGCGGTAATAGCCACCAGCGCCGCTAACACACCGTTCAACATGCTCGTAATATCCGCTTTCCCCAATACCGCTCGCGCTATGAGCATGGCCGCAATGGCTCCCGCGGCTGTCGCAAGGTTAGTTGTCAGCGCAATATACCCGAAGAACCCGTCTTTTACCGACATGGTCGAGCCAGCATTAAAGCCGAACCAGCCAATCCAGAGAATAATAACACCCAATACGGAATACACCTGGTTATGTCCCGGAAGAAGATTCGGTTTTCCATCTTTTGTGTATTTGCCAATTCGCGGACCGAGCAACAATGTAGCTACCAGCGCTGCCAGCGCGCCTTGCAAATGCACAACCGTAGACCCTGCGAAATCTTGCATGCCCATTTCGCTTAACCAGCCGCCTCCCCATACCCAGTGACCGATTACCGGGTAAATAATCGTCGTGAACAAAATACCAAATACAAGATAAACGGAAAATTTAGCCCGTTCCGCAAACCCGCCCCAGGCAATCGCCAGAGATACCGCAGCAAATGCCATTTGGAATAAAAACTTCAGCGCCAACGGAATATCCGCCCACGAAAGGGAGGCAAACACTTTGTCCTCGCCTTTCGCTCCCGTTTGAAGCATCCATCCACTCCATCCGATAAAACCATTGCCTTCCCCGAATGTAACAGCAAATCCAGCAAACCAAAAGAATAAACCCGCGATTGCAAAGCTAATAATTTGCTTCCCGGCAATATGACCAGCATTTTTCATTCTGGTAGAACCTGCTTCTAAAAGCGCAAACCCCATTTGCATGGAAATGACTAAAATTGCCGCTAGAAATACGTATGATGCATCAACCCAGTTTAACAGTGTTCCTGCATTCATGTTCCCAGCCCCCTAATGTTAGTTTTTATTACATAATATTATACAAAACCACCTGTCTTGTGCAACTTATGTCATTAAATATAACATTAATTATCTTTTATTCTTACCGTTTACATAGCTTTTTTCTCTTTTTTTCGTATTTTTTCATAAATTCATAGCTTGAAAGCATATTTATGTAAAGTAATGTTATTTTACTTTACATATTTATTATTTTCCAACTTTATCATTTCCAATAAAACAAGTAGCGAGCTTTCAATCTTTTTCAGTATAATGAGTTGAATATTAACGTTTTGTAAATAGAATATTAAAAATTAAGAGGTGTAACTATGCTACAACATACAGAGGGGTTGCTTCACCGCATCACGCGCATGCCTGTTGCGCGGCGCATTTTGCTTGTTATCTGGCTGGTATTGGCAGGGATCATCGTCTGGAATATCTCAACTGTAGAAAATTGGATTATTTTCAACTGGATCTTCTTAGGATTGTTACTGCTCGATTTCAAGAAAGACCAAAAGCCAATTAACTGGCTCGCTTTCCTGCCCAAAGGCGTTCTTCTGCTGTTTATTCTTTATTACATATATCGCTATGCACCGTATATCTGGTATAAACTCGCTTCATGGGAAATGAAAAACATTAAACATATTTTCAATTGGAACCACTTGTTTCGTAGCATTCCTTTTAATGATGCGTCTTTCGTCCGCATCTACCAGCCGGAGTGGTTGACCATCTTCCTGCGTTGGGTATACGGATACGGTTTCTCGCTGGCATTATGGGTAGCTGTCATCCGTAGTTTTCTGACAAGAGATACAGGGAAAATGCTTCGCTATGTGCTCTCCAGCCATACGTTCCAGCTTCCGATTATTGTGCCATTTTACACAACCGTGCTTCTTCAAGAGGTGTGGTACGTGCTCGGTCATCCCGATGGAATGGCACGCAACTTCACGCCGGAGCAAGCAGCCGTCTGGTCACTGAATTGTTTCCCAAGCATGCATACGTCCGTTTCATTTGCCATCTTGCTTCTCGCCTTAAGGGAAAAGGGAAAAATCTTCCGCCGGCTTATGGTAACGTATTGCTCGCTTATTATTTTTTCAACCATGTACCTTGAAATTCACTGGGTCATCGATGTAATTGCTGGCATGATACTTGGTTGGGGAACGGTAAAAATAGTGGATAAACTATATGAAAAATGGGGAGAACGCGCGGTTAAAGAGAAAGGCGCTACAGTCGAAGCAACAGTATTAAAACGTGACTTACAAAATAATTAAAGATGAGTACCATTTTTCACCCTGAAACTCCTCCAATCCCTATCTTCTTCCCATAAGCTTGGTTGCCTTTTTTGCTTACGAAACAGATTCGTTTCCAATCCCCCCTCCTGGCGGTGTGCTTCCTTGCGAAAAAGTCAACCAAGCTTTTCCTAATTTATTCTCCGATTCCATCCTTCTCCGGAATGCTCTTTCAATAAATTTCTGACTTTACGATACGCTGAAATCCACTGCTGCAGCGCCAATGCTGTAACTCCAAAGCAAAAATATGATTCCAGCGTATGAGCGGCCAACCATAACGTCAAGCCGCTTCCCCACGCAACGATCGTAAAAACAAGTGTCGCCCTCTGCTTCGTTCTGTAATGTTCAAGCCAGCACGCGATGTCTGCCTGCTTTCGTTCCCGATACTCTTTTTCTATCGACGAATCAATCCAACGGTTTATCTGACGAGGTAAAGCGACCATTTCCCGGGCAACATCCCGGAGTAATTGGCCGAGCAGACGACGGTTATCCAGCCACATCTCCTGTTGATTAAGCCATTCCGAAACGACCGGACGCCCCACTTCTATAAAGTCAATATCCGGCTTAATCGTCGTGAGCACGCCGACAATTGTGCTGAATGCTCGTCCAAGAAACGCATATTCCGCAGGAAGCTGAACCGGTTGTAACCGCACAAATTCCTGAATCTTAAGCTGAATTTCTTCCAGTAATTCGTCATCCAAGACCTCAAACACCCGGTTAAAATACATTTCAAGTCCATGTTGCAAGGCGAGCTTCACCTGTTCTTTGTCAGCATGTGGTGCCAAAAAATGCAAAGCATCAAGCGCCTGTACCATCAAATCGTAATCCTTAAGCACCACAGCCTGAATCAGAGTTTGAATATGCTTGCGCGATTCCTGCCTAATTTCCCCTACCATTCCGAAATCAAGCAATACAATCGTGCCGTCAGGTCGGATAAAAATGTTTCCCGGATGCAAATCAGCATGAAAAAAGCCGTGAATAAGCACCTGTTGCAAAAACATGTTTGTCAAGCGCTGCACGATATCATCACGATCAATTCGATGCGCTTCCAAAAATGCGTGATCGGTAACTTTCGCTCCTTCCACCCATTCCATCACAAGAATCCGCCTCGTTATCCATTCTTCGTAATAGTGAGGCACCTGCACTTTATCGTCCCTTTCATACATTTGGGCAAAGCGTTTGGCATAGGCGTGTTCTTTACGAAAATCCAATTCGCGGGAAACAGTGCGCTCCAATTCGCGGTACAATGCGTCCAAATCCATTGTTTTTCCAAGGCGGGTAAATCGCTTTGCCAGACGAACAACGACTCTGGCAGCCGCTAAATCGGCATCGATAATTTTTTCGATGCCAGCGCGTTGTACTTTGATCGCCACTCGCTTTCCATTTTTTAAATACCCTTCGTACACTTCACCGATCGAAGCAGAAGCAACCGGCTTTGCTGACAGATTAGCAAACAGGTGATCAATCGGCTGATTGAGCTCCTTTTCAATAATCGCCCGGCTTTTCTCCCACGGCACCGGGGGCACGCGGTCTGTCAAATCCGCCAGTTCTACGGTAAACGCGCGTGGCATAATATCGGCGCGCGTGCTTAAAAATTGCCCCATTTTAATTAGCAATCCGCCAAGGCGAAGCGCCGTCCGTTTATACTCACGAGCCTGCTTTGCAACGAGCGCTTCCCACCGCTCCTGAATATCCGCTCGCTCCCCGTTCCGGTGTGTGCGTTGAAACCACCACACCTGAAGAAAAAAGCGCACTGTCATCGATACAATAACAAAAATACGATAGTAACGATTATGAATCATACCAAATCTCCTGCTTTCTTCTTCTCCCTGAAATTATACATCTCGGTACTTATACTTTTCCACGCTTTCTGGCAGATTATATCAAGAAGGAAAAGGATCATCACAAATAAAAGAGGAGGAAAATAGGAAACAGGATTACCTTCATATCAAAGCGTTTAATAAATCCTTCTTCGATTTTCAATATAGTTTGAAATAAGAAGCAATGCTGATTCATCCCCAATATTCCGAACAATATGCGGTACACAAGCACACCAAGAAAAAGAGTCCCCTTCTTCTACAACGGCAACATCTTCTCCATGCTGCACTTCCAATTTTCCGCGCAATACAAGATGGCACTCTTCCCCTTCATGAGCATTCGGCTCATTCTCTTTTGGAAATCCGACCGGAATCTCGACAAGCGACAAACGTAATCCTCCTTCCTCAGCAACATGTTCAATAACTAACCCGTCTTTTCCGTATATGCTACGTTCTCGTTCGTTGTGCCGAACCACCTTCATCCGATTTTCCTTTTCAAGTAGCAGGTAAGGAAGCGGAACATTTAAAAACTTGGCAATGGTGGCTAATGTTTCAATGGAAGGGGAGGCTTTATTATTTTCGACTTGGCTCATAAACCCTTTTGATAGCCCGGTTCCTTCGCATAATTGTGCAATCGTAATCCCTTTTCTTTGACGTATTTCACGAATCGTTGCACCAATATTCATCTGCTATTACTCCTTATATCCATTACTTTTGATGTTTTGACATTTATTATGATGGGGTTACCTGATTCTTCCCTGAAACCACCAAAGGATATCCATGTATCAAGTTATATTTATATACTTTTATCTTAACAGACTTTAGTAACTTATATTAATTTTAATTTTATTTGACAAAAACCTATCGTATTTATATCATTAGTTTATCAAAAGAAAACTTTTTTTTATATAACCAAAAACGAAAGGAGTTATATATGAGCAATCGGCAACAAGTTGCGAATTTATTGATTCAAGTCATTTTAGGGATTATTTTTCTTGCTCATGGCATGATGAAATTCCAATCGGGGTTAGACGGAATCGCACAATGGTTCGCAAGCATTGGACTACCGGGGATGCTTGCTTACATTGTCGCTTTTATTGAAGTGATAGGCGGAATATTTCTCATTATTGGTTTAGGCGTCCCTTATATTGGCATGCTTTTCACGATTGTTATGGCAGGAGCGATCATAAAAGCAAAACTGCCATTCGGGCTGCTTGGTGATGGTACAAACAGCGGTTATGAATTCGAACTTGCACTATTAGCAATGAGTTTATATTTAGCTGTCGCTAACGTCAAAGGGTTTGTCGATCAGCGGATAGGAAAAAAACGGGGACATTCGGCAAACTTATAAAAGGATAAACGCTAAAAGAAGGCGAAAATAAGAAACAAGGCTCTTCACCACACAAAGTGCGCTTAACTTATGGTGAAGAGCCTTTTTACGATAAAATTTCTACGCTTCGACAATTTCTTTTTCCATCAGCATTAATTTTTCAGCGATGGCTTGAATATCTTCTTCAGACACATTAAACTCTTTCAAAGCAGCAGCCAAATGGTTAACGATCGCCATGAAATGCTCATGTTTAATATTCATACCTTTATGCGCTTTCCGCATACTTTTGCCGGTGTACTGATTCGGGCCGCCGGCGGCAAAAGAAATAAACAACGTTTGGTGGCGACGCTGCTTCTTCATATCCATATTTTCCTTTTTTTTCTACACTAAGCCTACCACAAAAGCCATGGTTTATGCTAACCGTTCGGTATTTGTCGGTTATTTTCACTTGACGCCGCTAGTTTTTTAAACTTCTGCAAACAAATACGCCTCTTCTGCTATGCGTTATTATATTCTTGCAAAACTAGAAGAGGCGTATCGCTTTAACAGATATATTTTATTAATGTTTTCGCTACTTATTTTTCAAACAAAGCTCGTAAATTTTCTTTATAAGGTGCGCGTACAATACCTTTCTCCGTAATAATAGCCGTAACAAGCTCATGCGGGGTCACATCAAACGCCGGATTATATACTTTAATATCATTCGGAGCGATTTGGCGTCCCATACCACGGATAATCTCATCCGCTTCCCGCTCTTCAATCGGTATCTCTTTTCCAGTCGGTGTATTTAAATCAATCGATGACAGCGGCGCAGCCACATAGAACGGAATATTGTGAGCGCGCGCCAGAACGGCAAGTCCGTAGGTGCCAATTTTGTTCGCTACATCGCCGTTAGCTGCTACACGATCCGTACCGACGATAACCGCCTGCACCCATCCGTTAGCCATAACTTTAGCTGCCATATTGTCACAAATCAGCGTCACATCAATGCCGGCTTGCTGTAGCTCGTACGCTGTCAAACGCGCTCCCTGTAGCACCGGCCGCGTTTCGTCGGCAAAAACTTTTATCTTCCAGCCTTTTTCATGTGCCAAATACATCGGAGCTGTAGCCGTGCCGTATTTGGCAGTCGCCAGCCCTCCGGCGTTGCAATGTGTTAACACGCCTATGCCATCTGAAAACAATGTCAACGCATGTTCGCCAATCGCGCGGCACACCGCTTCATCTTCCGCTTGAATCGCCTGCGCCTCCACAAGCAGCATCCGTTTCATTGCTTCCGGGGATTGTCCCTGCGCTGTCGCTATTTCCGCTATCTTGACCATACGATTTAGCGCCCAGAATAGGTTAACAGCAGTCGGGCGCGAAGTAGCTAGATAATCGGCCTGTTTCTTTACTTCAGCGAGCAACTCTTCCGCTGTCGCGGCCGGGAAATGGCGCACGGCCACGTACACACCATATGCGGCGGTAATGCCGATAGCCGGGGCGCCGCGGACTTTCAGGCGCTCGATAGCATCCCAAACCTGCTTGACATCTTTTAGCGTCAGGAACTCCGTTTGTTCCGGCAATTTTGTTTGATCCAAAAGTACAAGTTCATCATCTTCCCAGCGTACAGACCGGAGAGGTTGATACGTTTTTGTCATGATTGTTCCCCTTTCTTACGGCGTTGTTCAATGATTTTTTTGCCCGGATGGGCGCCTTTTAACCCATAAAACGAACGAGAATCTACAAGCTTATCTACCTGTTCGTCAGATAATTCCCTTACGCGCCCAAGCATGCGCGCAGTAAATAAAATCTTGGCACACATCTCCACCGATTCCATTTTAAAAAGCGCTTCCGTAAGCGTTCGTCCCATGGTAACAGCGCCATGGTTGGATAAAAGAATGGCGTCGTGCTCCTGATAATATGGACGAAGCGTGGACGGAAGTTCATCTGTACCTGGCATGCCGTACGGTGCAAGCGGAATTGTCCCCATTGTGACAATCAGCTCAGGCATCGCCAACTGGTCAAGCGGAATGCCAGCTACCGCAAATCCCGTTGCCGTCGGCGGATGAGCATGTACAACCGCCTGCACATCTGGTCTATGTTTGTAAATATCAAAATGCATTGCGCTTTCCGTAGACGGACGCCCTTCTCCTTCAATTACCTCACCTTCAAGGTTTACAAGAAGCATCGAACTCGCGCTCATAAACCCTTTGCTCACACCGCTTGGCGTAATAAGCACGTGCTTCTCATTGACCCGGACACTAATATTTCCATCATTAGCGGCCACGAATCCACTCTGGTACAAGCGGCGTCCCACCTCGACCATTTCCTCGGCCAGTTTTACTTTCTTCATCATAAAGAGCAACATGCCTCTCCCCGATGGTATAACAAAAGAGGCATACGCTCTCCACCTCCTTTTACTCAAGTACAGGTCATATTATGTATAAAAAATCAACATATGAAATGCGGAATAATCGCAACCCATTTCGGGTAGACTAGTAGAAAATAGGTGAAAATTACACTTACCTGAAAAAAGTCTTTACTACTCATCTCTCATTGTTCACTCATTGAGTATACGTTGATATAACCCGAACTGCAAGAAAGGAGAGGAAAGCAATGGAAGCGATTGACTGGAAAGATTGGGAATTTCCTAGCGTCTATGAAATCACTTTGCTACTTGCACAAGCACGCGGTGAAACAGAGTAATTTTTGTTCCAGCAAAAGAACCCGGCTATTTGTTCCGGGTTCTTTCATTTTTTCTCATTGTTCTACTTCATTTTCATGACAACAGCTTCACCTTCGACAACGGTGATGCCGTTTTGGTTCACCAAAGTAGTATGCAGTTTGATAATCTTTTTGTCATCCCTTTTCTCAACCACTTCAGCAATCACACGAACGGTATCACCAATTTTGACAGGCGCTTTAAATTTTACATTCTGTGATAAATAGATAGTATTTGTCCCCGGCAATTGCGTGCCCAATATGGTGGAAATAAAGCTAGCCGTCAACATTCCATGCGCAATTCTTTCCTTAAAAAACGTCTTCTTGGCAAACTCCTCATCCAAATGAATCGGATTTACATCGCCGGTCAACTCCGCAAAAGCCACAATATCCTCGTTCGTAATTGTTTTGCTTATTTCCGCCTTGTCCCCAATGTTAATATCCTCGTATGCTCTTTCTACTACATGCTTTGCTTTTTCATATACATCCATTTTCTTTTCCTCTTTCTTTACGTATTTCTTTTTATTTTGACATCTTTCGACAAAAAAACAAGGAAAATCCCCCGAACAACGGGGGGAAGAGAAAATATTATTTAAACATGTTAATGGTATTATTTTTGTTTGCCTCTAAAGATTCTAGCAAGCCTTTTTGGGTCATTTTTACCTGTTGCAAGAAATTATCCATTAATGCCTGCACTTCATCACGCGTTTTTTGTTGCTGAGCAAGCAAGTTTTTGAAGGAAACCTCCAACTGCTCCTGCGATTTGTTCACGACATTCAGACTGGCTTTTCCCGGTGTCCACGTGAGCTGCTGAATACGCTTTGCGATTTCATCAAGACGCTGCGCCCATTCTTCAAACGTTTTGCCCAATTGTTCACCGCCAACATTTTTCATGTTATTCTGGTAGCTTACTTTTGCATCTTCGAGGAATTTCTTCATTTCCTCTTCCACCTTTTCAAGGTTCTCTGTTGTCTTCTCCCAAATTTCCTTTTGGCGCTCAAGCGTCTGCAGCATCAAATTTTCCATCTCGCGCTGGTAGGCATATACCATCTTTACGCCGTTCATCCAGCCATCCCACATCGTATCAATCATGCTTGCGCCGCCCTGGTTAGCCGCCTGCACTGCAACAGGCTCTTTTTCTGCTTTTTTGTTGACTGCCATCTCAATTCCTCCTTAAAGAAATGAGTAAAAGAAAAGTGTATATGGTAAGTGCAGCATGCTGCAGTACCGCCGTTATTACTTTTTCTCTTCTTTTTCCGCCTTGTTTTTCTCTTTAGGGGCCAACATGAAGAATTGGGTGTACATATCAAAGAAACGATCCAGCATGGTCTGGTATTGCTCCAGCGAAGCGGCCCACGATTTTAAATACTGTTCACCAGCATCCGTCAGCGAATATACCCGTTTAGCTGGTCCTCCTGCTGACGTGTCCCATTCGGATTTCACCATTTTTTCTTTCTCCAGCTGCCGCAACGTCCGATACACGTTTCCCTGATCAATGGAGGGAAAGCCAAATTTAATCAGTTGCTGAATCAGTTCATAGCCGTGCACGTTCCAACCGCGCAGGCTTAACAGAAGGAACGGAACCATTAAATTCTTGGGCGCACTACTAATCGGCTTTTCTTCTTTGATTTGGGCTCCAGAACGAGCTTTTTCATCACTCGCAGACATGTGCATCACCTACAAATCTGTAAATATCTCTTATATGTAATTTACACCTATAAGAAATTTTTGTCAAACGTTTCCGTTAATTTTTTCATAAAGTTTTTATCATGACTAATAGAATAGGTCATAGAACCTAAACTATAAAATGAAATTTTTCCTTTCAGTTCATAAAACCTTCATAAAATCTTTAAAAAAATATCATAATTTATCGAATGTTTTCATTTGAGTTTCATTACCACCTTTACTATACTTTTACATGAAATGTATTTTTCATACATAAAAATTCCTCCTTTACATACATATAGTGAGGTGGAAAAATTTAATTCCAAAGAGGAGATGAGCAAGTGAGTAATCAAATCCCGTTCGATCTTTTTGCGATGTGGAAAGACTTGTATGACAAAACTGAATCACAATGGAGCAAAATTTTTGATGAATCCATGCGCAAAGAAGACTTCTCCGAATTTATGGGACAGTTTCTCAACATGTACCTTCAATATCAAAACATGGTAAAACAATCCACAGAGAAATACCTGGCGCAGGCTAACATGCCTTCCCGGGAAGACATTTCCAATCTTGCTTCCCTTATCGTCAATCTCGAAGCAAAAATTGACAACCTAGAAGAAATCATTGAGGAAGAGTTATCGCACCAGCTTAATAGTCTCAATATGGCTCGGGAAATTACTCAGGTAAAAAATGAAATGAAAAACCTTGATAAAAAACTAAACCAGGTAATGGATCTGCTGCAAAAACAAGCAAAGTCACCATCCCTTTCTGTTACGAAAGTCGAAGCGAGCAAAGAAACAACATCCAAAGAAAAAACGGAGCAGAAAAAAGAGTAAACGTTCTGTCCGCCCTCTTCTTGATAGGACTGCTCTTTGAATGTGCTTAATCTATTATTTTCTTTAATAAATATGACGTCAGCTAAGGGGTGTTTCATTTATGGTGAACTTAAACGGTAGAGTAGCGATTGTGACAGGTGGCTCCCGTGGGATCGGCGCAGCGATTGCCAAAGAATTGGCGGCGCATGGCGTCAAAGTTGTGATTAACTACAGCAGCAACAGGGAAGCTGCGGACACAACCGTAAAAGAAATCGAGCAAGTCGGTGGCAAAGCGTTTGCCGCACAAGCTGATGTATCCGATACGGTGCAAGCACGTGTTCTTGTGGAAGAAACCATCACCAAATATGGAAAGCTCGATATTCTGATAAATAATGCCGGGATCACCCGTGATCGTACCTTCCGCAAAATCACCGATGAAGATTGGAATAAAGTCATTCAAGTCAATCTTAACAGCGTCTACAATATGACAACGGCTGCTCTCTCTCACATCTTAGAATCTGACGCGGGACGTATTATTAACATCTCCTCTATCATTGGCCAGGCCGGTGGATTTGGTCAAACAAACTACTCTGCGGCTAAAGCTGGCATGATTGGCTTTACCAAATCGCTCGCGCTTGAGCTGGCAAAAACAGGTACCACCGTGAACGCCATCTGCCCCGGATTTATCGACACCGAAATGGTGCAGGCCATTCCGGACGAAATCCGTGCACAAATCGTGGCTAAAATCCCTGTGCGACGTTTCGGTCTTCCAGAGGAAATCGCGCGCGGCGTTATTTACTTGTGCCAAGACGGGGAATATATCACAGGACAACAATTAAACATTAACGGCGGTCTTTACATGTAGTTACATAAAAAGACAAAATATTTCACCAATATTTCGAAGGTTGGAGGGAAGAGGAAACATGGCAACTCCAGTAACAAAAAAAAGTTGGGAAGATTTGCTGGACTCCATGCCCCAGGAGATAAAGCGCACGTACCGCCGCTTTAAAAAAGCGACGGAAGTACTGACGACAGAAGCTGAACCGGAAGTAGGTCTGACTCCAAAGGAAATTATCTGGACAAAAAACAAAGCAAAGCTATACCGCTATCAGCCGGCCATACCCAAAAAACACCGCGTGCCGTTACTGATGATTTATGCACTGATCAATAAGCCATATATTCTTGATTTATCCCCTGGTAACAGCCTTATCGAATACTTGGTAAATCGCGGCTTCGACATCTATCTTATCGATTGGGGCACACCCGCGCTGGAAGATCGTAACATGAAGCTGGACGACTACATCATGGACTACATTCCGCGCGCTGTCCGTAAAGTGCTGAAAACATCTGGAGCTGACGAAATTTCCTTACTCGGTTACTGCATGGGCGGCACGATGACGTCTATTTTCGCTTCACTCCACCCTGATCTGCCGATCCGCAACATTATCTTTATGACGAGTCCGTTTGACTTCGCTGACGCTGGCTTATTTACGCACTGGCTCGATGAAAAATATTTCAATCTGGATAAAATGGTCGATACACTGGGTATCATTCCACCGGAGATGATCGACTTTGGAAATAAAATGTTGAAACCAATCGTAAACTTCTATGGGCCATATGTAAATCTCGTTGACCGGGCGGAAAATGATAATTTCGTTACCGGATGGAAATTAATGCAAAAATGGGTAAATGACGGAATACCATTTCCTGGTGAAGCGTTCCGCCAATGGATTCGTGAATTCTATCAACATAATAAACTGCTAAAAGGCGAATTGTATATCCGGGGACGCAGAGTCGATTTGAGCAATATTAAGGCAAACGTGCTAAACATTGCCGCCGAACGCGATCATATCGCACTTCCACACCAGATTGAAGCTTTAATGCCCGTTATTTCAAGCAAAGACAAAACGTATGTGGTAATGCCTACCGGTCACGTCTCCGTTTGCTTCGGCCGTCAGGCGATCAACAAGACTTATCCGACGATCGGAGACTGGCTGGAACAAAGATCAAAATAAAAAAGGCAACGCAAAAAAAGAGCAGGTTATTTCTGCTCTTTTTTTGCATATAAGAGACAAAGAAATTCAGATGATTTTCCCTGTTATTCTAATTCTAGAAGAAATTTTGATGCTCTACTTTTTCGTCTCCAAATTCAATCCATATCGTTTCTACCCCGTTAACCGCTTCTTCAATGAGACGTTCCACATCCAACGCACGCTCAAATTTTTCCGCCTGCTCCGGTTTTGGTTTCGTCACCGGAGATTTGGGCACAAAAATCGTACAGCAATCTTCATAGGGCAAAATCGATGTTTCATATGTTCCAATTCGTCTCGAAATTGCCATGATCTCTTCCTTATCCATCGCTATCAACGGACGAATAACCGGCGTATGGATCGCGCTATTAATCGTATACATACTCTCCATCGTCTGCGAAGCGACTTGGCCCAGGCTTTCTCCAGTCGCAATCGCCAGCGCTCCGTGCTTCTGCGCCAACCGTTCCGTAATGCGCATCATAAAGCGGCGCATAATCGTAATCATATAATGCTCCGGGCAGTGCTGACGAATCTGGGTTTGAATCTCCGTAAACGGCACGATATGCAATTTCATTCCGCCGCTGTACTGCGATAAAATTCGTGCCAGATCGATCACCTTTTGCTTGGCCCGTTCCGAAGTGAATGGATAGCTGTGAAAATGCACGCCTTCAATGCGTACGCCGCGCTTCATGGTCATCCAGCCCGCTACTGGACTATCAATACCACCAGAAAGCATCAACATCGCTTTTCCACTGCTTCCAGTCGGCAGCCCACCCATACCGCGGATGGTGCGACAAGAAATAAACACCCCCTCGATACGAATTTCCACAACGAGTTCGACTTCCGGATGGTGCACGTCCACTTTTATATTCTCCGTATTGCGCAGGATGTAACTACCCACCAAATGGTTCATCTCCTGGGAACGATACGGAAACTGCTTGTTTGGCCGCTTCACCGTTACTTTAAACGTACGCGGGACTGGTTCTACGTCTCTCAACACTTCCAGTGCCGCTTGCTGGATCGTTTCGAGTTCGAACGTCTTAAGAAAGCGAGTCGGGCTAAACGAATAAATTCCAAATACTTTCTTCAACTTTTCTGCTACCTGCTCATACGGTTCACCGTTTAATGCGAGATATAGCCGACCGTACACCCGCTCAACCTGTACGTTCGGGTGAGCCTGTAAGCTTTTTTTAATGTTGCGGACAAGCTGCGCTTCAAAATCGCCACGGTTACGCTTTTTGAGCGCTAGCTCGCCATAACGGATTAAAATATGTTCATACTGCATGCTTCACACCCTCATTATCTTTGCTAAATTTGGCACAATTTTTTGGATCGCCCGTATGAACACGTCCACTTCCGCTTCCGTATTATCAGGCGAGAAGCTTATGCGCAATGCGCTGCGTGCTCGCTCCTCGTCAATCCCGGCCGCAAGTAATACTCGGGACGGTTTACTGTTCTTAGAAGAACAAGCGGAACGGGTTGATACATAAATTTCTTCCTTCTCAAGTGCGTGCAATACAACCTCCGCCTTTATGCCCGGAAACGAGACATTCACAATATGCGGTGCCGCATAAGCATCGTCCTTGCCTGGGCCATTCAATTTGCAGTACTCAAGCGGCAGAAGGCCATCGATCAAGCGGGCACGCAGCTTTTTCATATGTTCATGGTTTTCCTGGAGCCTCTCATGTTGCATGCGCATCGCTTTAGCCATTGCGACGATACCTGGTACATTTTCTGTGCCGGAACGAAGTCCTCCTTCCTGTCCGCCTCCGATAATAAGCGGAGACAGCATCACGCCGCGTCGAACATACAGAAGACCGCAACCGCGCACCCCATGAAATTTGTGCGCGGACAGCGACAACAGGTCAATGCCCCATTTTCCTGGCATAAGCGGCAACTTACCAAACCCCTGTACCGCATCCACATGAAAATATGTTTTCGGATACGCGGACAAAATTCGACCGATTTCCTCGATCGGTTGCACCGTACCTAGTTCGCTGTTCACATACATTACCGAGACAAGAATCGTATCATCAGAGAGCGCGCGCTGTACATCCTCCGGCCGCACACGCCCTTTATCATCTGTCGGCAAATATGTTACTGAATATCCTAATTCCTCTAACTGTTTACATGTTTCGTACACCGAAGCGTGTTCTATGCTGCTTGTAATAATATGTTTACCGCGCGAACGATGCTGAATCGCTACACCTTTCAACGCGGCATTATTGCTCTCAGTACCACCGGATGTAAATACAATTTCCCCCGGCTGAACACCGAGACAATCCGCAGCGACTTTGCGCGCTTGATCGAGCAATTGCGCCGACTTTCCGCCGAGATGATGGAGCGAAGACGGATTGCCGAAAAATTGGCTTGCCACATCGCCAAACGCTTTTACAACGTCCGGATGAGGAAGAGTTGTTGCGCTATTATCAAAATAGATCATAATTTCCCCTTCTTACCTTTTCTCATAGTATTACCCGCACATATAGAAAAAAGCTCGAATTTTATCATAGCACATTTATTTTTGTTTAGAAAATATAGTTATTGACGAATCTATCCCTTCTCCCTGTGCATTCTTTATTTTTCTTTTTTGCAAACGATTACATTTAAAAAACCTATTTACAAATGAAACCTTGCTTGCTATTATATTTTTCAATAAATTAAAAATTCATAGTCTTCTTTTTCATAATTTTCAACAAAAGATTGCAGAAAAATTCAATATTTTTTCTGAATATTTAAATAAAGGAGAGATTAATATGACTGTAATGGTGAAAGTAGAAAAACTAAAAAAAATGGAAGCAGAAATCGCTCGACTGCAACGTGAATTAAAAGCACTTCAGGAACAACCCATTCAAGGATTCGAACGCTTGGATACCGATGTATTTCTCACCGAAGTATACAACGGCTAACGCATAAATAAAAGGCCGAAACTCATGCAGCGGAAAAGTTTCGGCCCTTTTTGGCATTTATCCTGCGAGCGGAATTTGCGGAATCTTTACCGATGTATACACCATCAAAAGACCGAGCACAATCGCCAGCCCAAAGTAAGCGAGACCGTATATCCAGCGAGTGCGCGGCGACACTTCATAATATTTGTCATCCCGAATCAAGCCCTGCTCCTCTTTATAAGGTTCCACCGTAAGCTCAACTGTCATCTTCACCTGGTCATTTGCGATTTCTGTTTTCACAAGCTGCGCATTATGCACCAGCCCGGACGTATATTCAAACGTTTTCGTTTCTTCAATTCCCGGATAGTCAATCTTCAGCATATCCCGCTTTGCCGCCATATCTCCTACATGTGTAAATGGCAGAGAACGGCAATGCTCGGCTGCCGGAATAAATAACCCTTTCTCATCAAATTGCTGTACCGGAATCCATAAAAATACATACTCTTTCCGCAACCGGGAGCCGTTTCGCTCCTTTTTCCTCTTACGTATATATTTATCGTACAACTCCCAAGCGAATAGTGCCCAGAACAATAGGAAAATAATCGCTTTCAAATACAAAATGATAATAAGTCCGCCAATTAGCCCAAACGCCCAAAGCCAACGGGAAATCGCGGTTACAATTCTCCCTCCATCGAGCGGATGAATCGGAAGCAGATTAATTAAGTTAAGAAAAAAACCGATCATTGCAATAGCATAAAGCACCGGATAACCGGTAACAATCCCCAGAAACAACGCAGCTGCCGCACCAATCGTACCCAGAAGCGGACCACCAAGTGCCACGTACGCTTCCGTTTCCGCGTCTTTTGGCTGCTTTTTCATCGTAATCAACGCCCCCAAAAACGGAATAAAAGCAGGGACGGAAACGGGTAGTTTTTTGCGTTTGGCCGCCCATACATGTCCCATTTCATGAATAAACAGCATAATAACAAGCCCGATCGCAAATGTCCACGGGTAAATCAGCATATAAGCCCCGACTGACAGCGCCATTGTCCAGATGGTTGTTCCGAACTTGCCCATTTTTAATAAGGGAAGCAAAAATTTCAGTTTGCTGCCTAAGAGCGCAAGAAATCCAATCAGTCCCCCCAGCGCACCCCATCCGCGCCTTTTCTTTTTTGTCTCCGCCAATGATTGATTGCCTCCTTACGGTTAAGTCAAGAAATTTTTCTTATTATGTCCATACGCAGGAAAACGCATAAAGTTTCAATATTATAATAATTGGAAAGTCAAAAGGCGCGGAGAAGGAAGAGACGTATTCTTTACTTCCTCTTTTCCTTATGGTAGGCATCGGGTAGGCAACGGCCGTATTTCTTAAGCGACAAAAAGCCGGATTAAGAATCCGGCTGATCTGATCAATACATTAGTAAAATACACGCAAAAACAAAGGCAAAACGACAGCAACAACAGCGAGTCCCATCGCCCATCTTCCAATTCCAGAACCACGCATTGCGGCAATGTATCCGACGATAAAACCGGATATCCCAAGCGCAACTGGCATCATAAAAAAAGCAAGCAGACTCATAATAAGTCCCAGAACGCCCAGTCCTGTTCCACCTGCTTTCTTCCGTTCGCCCGCTTCCAAATCTCCTTGCCGACTTCTCCGCCGTTTAATTATGCGGCGCGACGGAGCCGGCACATGAAATTCACTGGCTACTTCTTCCCGAAACGGGAACAAAATGATGTTATCACGGCGTTTTGTTCTTTTCATGCCCATTCTCATCTCTTTCGCTGGAATATTCGGGCTTATTATGCTTTTTGTTTCGGCTTAAACGTATGACAGCACGTCTCGCTGGAATATTGGGCTACTTCTTGTCGATCTGAAGAAATCCCAATTTCCCCAATTTCTTCCTTATAATTCGTATCTGCGTGACGGTCAATATCAACCATAATGGCTTCAGCCACACAATTATTTCCCTGTCCCCAGTACGTACAGTTTGAAACGCTGCATTTTACACCTTGTGGCATAAAAACCCCCCCTTTTGCTAAATCAAGGGAGAGCCGGCGCGTGAAAGCGAACAGCCCTTCCCTATTACATAGGGTGTGCCCTTCCGCTTCCACGCATGCGTTCATGTTTCTTCCAACTTATCTGCGCCTACTTCGCTTGCTGGTCTAAATACATAAGAGCGATACCTGCCAAAAGTTTGCTTCCGACAGAAAGCATCCGCTCATCAATAGTAAAGCGAGGGTGATGGTGGCCATACGCCGCCTCGTCTCCTTGGATACCCAGGAAAAAATACGCGCCAGGCACCTGCCGCAGATAATAAGAGAAGTCTTCTCCTGCCATGCTCGGAACAGCTGGTCGCACATTTTCTTTCCCCAGCACTGTACATCCCACCTGTTCTACGATATTATTCATTCGCGAGTCATTAACAACAGAAGGATCACCTTCCACATATTCAAACGTTGCCGTCGCGCCAAATGACGCACACACGCCGTTCGCCAAGCGCTCTAAGATCGCTGGAATTTCTTTCTGTACATCCGGGTGGAAATAGCGTACCGTTCCTTGCAGTTGCGCAGTGTCCGGAATTATGTTGTACGTGTCGCCGGCATGAATCTGCCCTACACTCACGACCGCTGGATATAATGGATCAAGAGAACGGCTCACTACCGTCTGTATCTGTGTGACAAGATGAGCCGCAATGACAATCGGATCAACCGTCAGATGCGGCATCGAACCATGTCCGCCTTTCCCCTGAATTTTTATCGTAAAGGAATCGGAACCAGCCATGATCGGGCCAGAGCAGGTACCTAAAAGACCAACCTCTAAATTTTGCCACAAATGCAAACCAAAAATAGCATCTACATCTTCCAAAACGCCGGCTTCCACCAATTCGGATGCTCCGCCAGGTACCACTTCTTCAGCATGCTGAAAAATAAGTTTAATCCGGCCAGCAAACAATAGCTTCGCTTCCGTTAATGCGCGCGCCGCTCCCAATAAAATCGCGGTATGACCGTCATGCCCGCACGCATGCATAATGCCCGGATTTTTCGATGCATATGGAAGTCCCGTCTCTTCCTGAATCGGGAGCGCATCAATATCAGCACGCAATGCTACCGTTTTGCCAGGCGCTGTTCCCTCTATGTAGGTGACGACATCTTTGCCTGTATAAGACCGCACGGCTAACCCCATGCTTTCAAGCTGTTCGCGAATGTACCGCGCCGTTTTTGATTCTTGATGCGACAATTCCGGATATTGATGGAGGTAGCGCCGCACTTCTACTGTCCATGCCGCATGCTTATCCACAAATTTGTTAATCATTTCTTGCTTCGCGCCGTACCCTTTTGCCAATTTGCTGTTCATATAAATTCCCCTCCATCTAACTTTGTAATAATATATACATAGTAGAAGATGGAGGAGATTTTGAAAAGAGAAAATTATAGAACAACTCCTCCGTCCACAGAAAGCACAGCTCCGTTAATATAGGAAGAGTGAGGCGACGCTAGAAACATATAGGCACGCGCGATATCTTCCGGTTCGCCCAGGCGCTGCACCGGTACTTTCGCCCGCATCATTTCTAAGATTTTCCCAGGCACAGCTTCTGTCATTGGCGTTCTAATAAATCCAGGCGCTACTGCATTTACCGTAATGCCTTTTCCGCCTAACTCCTTCGCCCATGTCTTGGTTAACCCGATGATACCCGCTTTTGTTGCCGCGTAATTCGTCTGCCCAATATTACCATATAGGCCAACCACGGATGAAGTATTAATAATGCGCCCGTAGCCGTTCTCAAGCATAAGCGGCACCGCTGCTTTTGTGCATAAATATACTCCAGTCAAGTTAATGGCAATGACTTGCTCCCATTTTTCTTTTGTCAATGTATGCAACATGCTGTCCTGTGTAATTCCCGCGTTATTGATAAGAATATCGAGCCTGCCCGCTTTTTGTTTAACCGCTTCCATCAATGCTTGCACTGATGTCTCATCGGCGACGTTCACCTGAACAAAGTCAATATTCATGCCCGTTTTCCCCAACTCCGCGGCGACTTGTTCACCTTGTTCGCTATTAATATCTGCGATAATAACGTACGCTCCCTGCTCACCGAACAGCTGTGCCGCTTTCTTGCCCAGACCGCCAGCTCCCCCGGTGATAACCACCGATTGCTTCGCAAATTCCATGAAAAGCCCTCCCCGCAAAGGTAGTCTTCTATAGTCTATTCGTCCATAAACGAAATGTGACACATATTGTCAAATTTCCAGTACTGACTTTTTTCACTTAGCTGACAAGCAGGAATTAGCACTTTACCGTCAAAACTATGAACAGGAGGTAATGTGAAAAATGACGACAAAAAACAAAAAAGTAATCGTCATTACCGGAGCTTCCAGCGGCATCGGAAAAGCAACCGCCATCCTGGCCGCTGAATCCGGAATGACGCCCGTGCTGCTGGCCCGCTCCGTAGATACGTTGCGCGCCCTGGCAGACAACCTTCAGCATAGCGCGCCCGATGTCGGCTATTATAGGCTTGATGTAACTAAGGATAGGCAGATTGTCGATATTGTTCAGAAAATCATATGCAGATACGGAAAGATTGACATCTGGGTCAACAACGCAGGCTTCGGCATTTTTGCTCCATTTTCGGAGGCAAAGCTCGAAGACATAGCAAACATGATGGACGTGAATTATCTGGGAACAGTGCGCTGCACAAAAGCGGTGCTTCCCCATATGCTCGGACAAAAATCGGGACATATTATTAATGTAGCTTCCGTAGCCGGAAAATTAGCCACGCCGAAGTCAAGCGGCTACACTGCCAGTAAATTCGCCGTCGTTGGCTTTACGGAAAGCCTACGCCAAGAGCTGAAGGGGAGCGGTGTTTCGATTTCGCTAGTCAACCCCGGTCCGGTGCAAACCCCGTTTTTTGAACGCGCCGACCAAAGCGGAGAATACCGGCGCAGTGTAGAAGCGTTTATGCTACCCCCGGAAACTGTGGCAAAAAGCGTTCTACGCACCATACATAACCGCAAAGCAGAAGCGATAATCCCGCGTTATATGCGCATCGGCGTTATTCTTTTTCACCTGTTTCCGCGCTTTTTCGATCGCGTCATCGCTCCGCGCTTAAACAAAAAATAAGAATGTCTTATGGATATGTTCTCCTTTCTGATTATCGACGAAAAAAATGGACATACTGAAAGTACAGGCTTAGAAAGGAGATGAATGCATCATGGATCGTTTGGCCCTTATTCTTGTTATCATCGGAGCTCTCAACTGGCTGCTTGTAGGTCTCTTCCAATGGGACTTGGTAGCAGGTTTGTTTAACGGTGAAGGTTCTGTTGTAAGCCGTATTGTGTATTCTCTCATTGGTTTGGCAGGGCTGTACTGCATTAGCCTGCTGTTCCGCGAACGCCGCCCGGCGTCATAACGCGCTTGCGTTGCCTGCTTTGGAACGCACAATAAAAGCACCGGATGTTCCGGTGCTTTTTCACTTGCCACTTTTCTTAATAATATCTTTCCAAATCGGCTTCTCCAATTCCTTGCGCAATTCGCTGAGCGTCCGGTTAAGCCTTGTCTGCCGTTTCTTATCATACAATTTTTTACATTTTTCCGGGTATTTGCTCATATGGACAATTCACTCCCTATCTTATTTTATACCCGGATAAGAAACGGCCAAAACATGGAATTTATCTCTAACAACTGACACTCCACACGCTTGAAAGCGTGGAATTCTTGGGTCGTTAGCGTCCGCAGTCCGTTTCATCATCAATATTTGTCATTTCAATACCTAAAACAAATGTATATAAAATTAACTTTATAATAAAGCTTCAATTTCCTTTTCTATATCTATCGATTCCACAGTTGGTTCAAATCTTTTCACGACATAGCCATTTTTATCTATCAGGAATTTTGTAAAGTTCCACTTGATAGAGTCACCAATTAAAAATTCAGGAAATTTTTCCTGCAAGAACGTATGAAGCAATTTTGCGCTTATCTGAGTAAAGTCAAATCCCATAAACGGTGCTTGCTCTGTTAAATATGTAAACAGCGGGTGTGCTTGAGGCCCTCGTACCTTTATTTTCTCAAACAGCGGAAATTTCACACCATAGTTAAGTTGACAAAATGCTTGAATTTCCTCATTAGTGCCCGGTTCTTGCTCTGCGAACTGATTGCAAGGAAAACCTAAAATTTCAAATCCACGATAATGATAACGATCATACAATTTCTGCAAATCATTATATTGGGTGGTAAAGCGACACTTGCTTGCTGTATTCACAATCATTACTACCTTATTTTTATATTGTTCCAGTTTAATCTCTTTTCCGGTAATGTCTTTTACAGTAAAATTATAAATCGTCATATATAACACCTCCACAATCATTATCTTTTTATAATAATTACAAATAAACAACGACTTGTCAACTAAATATCCGATAATGCCACGCATGTAAACGTGAAAAAAGTTAAATTCAAAGAAGTCGTTTAATTATTGGAAATCCCCCGAATCGAAATTCCCGATTCAATAAATGAATAAGCCAGCCTTAATTAACCTGGCTTGTCTACATTTTGCGTACTACCGGACATTCTTTCTGGAATTAAAAATTCTATACGTCTTACATGTTTCTCTCATATGTAGGAAAAAATAAAAAAGACTGGGATAAACGTTTTAGAAAAAGACCTGTAGATATTAACGCAAAAGCGTAAATTCAGAACAAGAGGAACGAAGACGCAATACAAGGAGCCCTGCCATGATTCTTCACCCGAAAGATCGAATCACACCAACGCAGACAGCTTTAACCGTGGCTCATTTTACTATTGGGGTAAGTATTCTTGTTTTACCACGCATCGTTGTCGATAAGAGCGGAACATCTGATGCCTGGATCTCGGTACTTCTGGGTGGCTTTCTTTCCCTGTTCTTCGGATATGTTGCCGCCAAATTGAGCCAGCAGTTTCCTGGACAGACTTTCTATCAGTACAATCAAATCATTGCTGGGAGATTTATCGGTACCATTCTCAGTATCGCGCTGATTATCTATTTCATTCTCATAACAGGATATCAGGTACGGATTCTCGGGGAAACGATCCGTCTTCATGTGTTAGAAAAGACACCAATTGAAGTGGTAAGCATTGCATTTGTAAGCGCTGCCAACTCCTGAATCAAGAAGACTTCTCGCTGCTTCTATATAAATGGTTGCTTTGTTTAAAAACTTTTTAGGCTGTTTCATTCGTCTATACAATGTAAGACAATAAATAATGGATACGTATGAAAAAGGAGTTTTTAGTTTAATGAAACAAATAGAAAACTCACTCATTCGGTATATAACAGAAAATAAGGAAAATATTTATCGATTAGCTTATAGCTACGTAAAAAATTCTGAGGATGCTCTGGATATCGTTCAAGACTCTATTCATAGGGCTATATCATCCATACAAACAATTAAAAACCCTAAAGCGATTAAGAGTTGGTTTTATAGAATTGTTGTGAATACTTCTTTAGATTTCTTGAGGAAACAAAAGAAGGTTTATATTGTAGACCAAGAAACACTGGAGTCCTATAGCCCAGGAATAAATGATGTTTATAACAATATTGATTTAGAAAGAGCATTGGATGATTTACCCATCAAATATCGAAGTGTCATCGTGCTTAGATATTTTGAAGATTTGAAAATAGAAGAAGTTGCAGATGTGTTGGATGAAAATGTAAACACCATAAAAACCAGGTTATATCAGGCTCTTCGACTACTGCGTGTCAAAATGAATGCTGAATCCGTTGAGGAGGTAAAGTAGGGTGGATAAAAAGTTGGAGCAATTAAAAAAGCAATATATGGATATACCTATCCCTAATGAACTAGATTTTGTCGTGAAAAAAGCATTAAATCAAAGAAAAAGAAGAAAGAGGCTTTTGAAATGTCTTGCTGGAACAGGAGCGGCGGCTATTGTATTTGTAATAGGGATTAATAGTAGTCCAACGATAGCAAATGCTTTTTCAAAAGTGCCCGTTGTCGCAAATATTGTGAAGGTGTTTACTTTTAGAGAATTTAAAATAGAGGATAAAAATTATCATGCAGATTTAAAAGTACCTGCTGTTGCTAATTTGGAAAATAAATCATTAGAAAATGGTTTGAATCAAAAATATCTTGAAGAAAATAAAAAGCTATATGCCGATTTCAAGGCTCAAATGGACAGTTTAGAAAAGAATGGTGGCGGTCATTTAGGTATAGATAGCGGATACCAAGTGAAAACAAATAATGAGAAAATACTATCCATCAGCAGATACGTTGTAAATACGGTAGGATCGTCCTCAACAACATTAAAATTCGATACGATCGACAAGCAAAAGCAGATTTTAATTACGCTGCCCAGCTTGTTCAAAGATGACTCTTATATTGCGGTGATCAGTAACTATATCAAGGAACAGATGATACGACAAATGAAAGCGGATCCCGGGAAAGTCTATTGGGTTTCTTACCCTGGAGGACCGGAAGTCATACCCGGTATGGAATTTAAAAGTATTGCGAAGAACCAGAATTTTTATATAAACAAAGATGGGAAATTAGTAATTTCTTTTAATAAATACGATGTCGCTCCCGGCTATATGGGTACTGTCGAATTTACGATTCCGACAGATGTGATTTCCAATATTTTGGTTAGCAATGAATACATTAAATAAACAAATTGCGTTAACCTGAACATTCATTATCTTACAAGCAGAAGCGGTATAATAATAAACAACACCCAATATATCAAAGACCATTTTCTTCCCGTATCAATGGGATTTCCACCCGTTTTTCCGCAGAAGGTTAAACAGGCGGCTCATGATCTTTGATAGTTCTTGGGTGTTGTTTTATTAGGACGGAAACGGGCGGATGCGGCCTTGATAACCGCTTCCTTTACATCCATTCCTTCCTGCTTCGAATCTTCAATAAACTCAATCAGTACAATACCGTTGCGTACAACAATGCCTGCCAAGGCGATTAATCCCATGATGCTCATAAAACCTAGCGGCGTGCGTGTAATGAATAGACCCAGTAACCCTCTTTTGTCTTTTACTTATTCCTCCTATGCCAACCTGAACACTATGCCGTGACCACCCTTCGGATACTCCCACTTAATGTTCTGATATGGGCAGCCGATTCTACAGCTGCCGCACTCGTGGCAACCTTCGTAACCGACCGCCATTCGCATGCCTTCCCACTTATATACTTCCGCTGGACAGAACACTGTACACAGCTTATCAGGACACTTCGTCGCGCAAATGTCGTGATCCAGCACATGCAAATGTGACTGCGTATCCGCCCTGAATCTCACCAGATATTGTTTCTCTTCAATCGTATTTGTACGCGGTATGATATCCATTATTTCATCACCTTCCATGCACGATAAATATCTTGCACCATGCTCAGTTTGCTCTTCCTTTCCATCAAACTCTTCAGTATTTTCTTCTGTTTTTCTTTCTTGGGCACGCCGTCCACTGTAAAGAACTGACTGGCCGCCTTGTTAATCATCGGGATATATTCTTTGAAATACTGCGGATAGTTTTCAAACGTATGTGTCGCATCTTTGTATTTCTTGAGATCCTGACCGACGAAGCTATCAAGCAAACGCACGCGGTACGTGTCCAGCATATTCTCTGAAAAATCATTTGCCTCTTTCGCAAGAATGATCGTTTCCGCCGCGAGTCTCCCTGATGTCATCGCCATGTTACTTCCTTCACGATGAACGCTGTTAACCATCTGTCCGGCATCACCGACAACCATCACACCATTGCCTACGATTTTTGGCATCGCATGGAAACCTCCTTCCGGAATCAGATGCGCCGCGTATTCCATCGGTTCTCCACCGCGAATCAACGGACGAACAATCGGATGTTTTTTTAAATACTCCAACAAATCGTACGGACGCAGTCTATGCTTAATAATTCCGGATAATGTCGCGCCGACACCAATATTAATGCTTTCTTTATTCGTATAAATAAAGCCTGTTCCCAGCACACCTTTGGTCGCATCGCCAAAAATTTCAATTGTCGCACCCTGATTCGGCTCTAAGTTAAAACGATCCTCAATTTTTTCCGCAGGCAGATTGAGCACTTCCATCACCGCCAGCGCCACCTGATCCGGCTTAAACTCTTTGTGAAACCCAAGCGATTTAGCGAGAAGCGAATTTACCCCATCAGCGAGCACCACAACGTCTGCATATACATCGCCGTCCGGACGATCCGTGCGCACACCAACTACCCGTCCGTCTTCCACAATACATTCTGTCACTACCGTTTCATTAATAAGCAAAGCGCCTTGCTCAACAGCTTTGCTTGCGTACCATTGGTCAAACTTAGCACGCAGAACGGTGAAATTATTGTACGGTTCTTTCGCCCATTCCAGACCTTTGTATCCACCTGTAAATACAGACTCTTCGCCCAAAAACCAAAAACGCTGCTCCACAACCGGACGCTCGACCGGCGCTTCCTTATAAAAACCGGGAATCATTTCTTCCATCTGATGGCGGTACAACACTCCACCCATTACGTTTTTGGCACCTGGATACTCACCTCTTTCAATTACTAGCACATTCAATCCGGCTTTCGCCATCGTATACGCGGCAGACGTTCCAGCCGGGCCGGCGCCAACAACAATCGCGTCAAACTTCTCAGACATTGACCGCTTCACCACCTTTGACCACTTTTTTGAACTCTGTAATCAGTTTCGGCACAATTTCAAACGCATCGCCGACAATGCTGTACGTAGCAACATTATGAATAGGTGCATTCGGATCTTTGTTGATCGCAATAATAATTTCGGAATTTTGCATACCCACCACATGCTGCACGGCTCCGGAAATTCCGATCGCAAAATAAATTTTTGGCGTAACAGTCACCCCGGTCTGCCCGACCTGATGCTGATGGCTAATCCATCCGGCTTCCACCGCGTCCCGGCTGGCACCAACGCTCGCACCAAGCACTTCCGCCAATTCATAGCAAATCCGGAAACCTCGTGCGTCGCCCAATCCTTTTCCGCCAGCGACAATAATGTGCGCTTCATCCAGTTTTACCCTATTTCCAGCCTCACGTACAATTTCTAGTACTTTCGTTTTTACATCGTCCTCACGCAAGCCAAACGGCTCATGAATCAAAACACCGGTACGCCCCGGCTGCGGTTCGAGCGCTTTCATCACTTTGGAACGGACTGTCGCCATCTGCGGGCGGTGATTCTTGCAAAGAATGGTCGCCATGATATTACCGCCAAAAGCGGGACGGCTCGCTTCCAGAAGCCGTTTCTCTACGTTTACATCAAGGATGGTACAGTCGGCGGTCAGGCCGGTCGCAAGATCTGTCGCCACGGCGCTGGCCAAATCCTTGCCGTTCGTGGTGGCTCCGTACAAAATAATTTCCGGCTTGTATTTATTGCACAGGTCTACCGTCCCTTTCATGTACGTTTCGGAACGGTATGTTTTCAAAAGTGGGTCATCAATCATGTACATAACGTCCGCGCCATATTCAAAACACGTCTGTGCCAAATGCTCAATCTGATAGCCAAGTATAAATCCGGAAAGCGGCACATTTAACTTATCAGCAAGCCGGCGCCCTGCACCTAGCAGTTCCAGCGAAACGCCTGCAATTTTACCGTCCGTCTGGTCAATAAACACCCACACCCCTTCATAATCGGCAAACTTATCTGTCGGCTTCTTCGCTTTCGTGGGTGCCTTTGTTTCAATCATGGCGATGGGTTCCTGCGCCGCATGCTTCACTTCATCCTGCTTTGGCAGCGCGACCGTCTCCGTTGAGGCAGCCGCTTCTGCCGGAGAAGATTTCGATACGGCTTTCTTGGTCGGATTCGGCAAGCTAATCGCTTCCGTTGGACATACGGGAATACATTCCTGGCATTCTTCGCATTTTGCCGGGTCTACTTCACATTTGTCCGGGCCTAAATACAGGGCGCTAACCGGGCATGTATCAACACATGTGCCACACGAAATACAGGCGCTGGAAATCGTAACAGCCATCTTACCTGCCCCCTTGCACAAACAATTCGCGTTTTTCCTTCAACAATGCGTTCACAAGCTGCTCTACTTGCTGATCTGCCGTGCCTTCAAGGCGTTTTCCACCCTGCGGTTTCGGCGGGGTAAACATCTTGCCCACAATCGTGGGCGAGCCTTTCAATCCAAGCTGGGAACGATCTACGTCTTCCAAGTCATCGACTGTCCAAACCACCGGCTTGTAGCGTGCAGCGCGAATCATGTTCGGCAACGGAGAATAAGACACTTCGTTAATTTCTTTCTCCACTGTCAGCAAACAGGGGATGGATGACTCCAGCACTTCATAGCCGTCTTCCAATTTGCGGTGCACAATAATTCGCCGTTTCTCTTTATTTATCTCAACCACTTTTTTGATGCCGGTTAAAGGCGGAATATCGAGCCGACGCGCGATACCGGGTCCGACTTGTCCTGTGTCACCGTCAATCGCCATTTTTCCGCATATGATTAGATCGATCGGCTCTACTTTCATAATGCGGTAAATCGCCCGCGACAGCGCGTAGCTAGTCGCCAGCGTATCCGCACCGGCGAATGCACGATCCGAAATTAAATACCCTTCATCCGCACCGATTTCCACACATTTTTTAATCGCGACTACAGCCTGGGGAGGGCCCATCGACAGTACAGATACTTTGCCTCCGTATCGGGCGCGCAGTCGCACCGCTTCTTCAACAGCATGCGTATCATACGGATTTAAAATCGCTGGCACGCCACGCCGATCCAGCGTGTTCGTCTTGGGATCTACCTTGATAATTTTCGTATCCGGCACCTGCTTGACACAAACGAGAATGTGCATAAAAAAGCCTCCTTGTGCAAAATGAATATATCGTGAAAAAAATTACATACACAAGTTGAGCTATGATGCTAACAAGAAATAAAGAACTGGATTGTGCAACCGAGAAGAGATATAGTAGAGGAAAACTGAATATTCTGAGTTTTATTATCATAATAATAGTATTTATGGTGGGATGTGTGAAAATATGTATCTGCAGCATTTGTTTCTTAATCCATTTACTATAATTATTTTATTCGCTGTCCACACGAGGATTCCTGCTAATATTTTTGTGAAAAATTACACTTTCTTTTATATATTGGAGCATTTGACACTCCAATATATAAAGGCGATGGGGTTTCCTGCTCGGAAAATCTGCAATTTGGGCAGAAGAAGGAAACGCTTGATAAGCGCCTCAGATTGAAGGCAAACTCCCCTGTTTCTTGCGTAACAAGGGAGTTTGCCTTCAATCTAAGACCGTTCAAAAGAACGGTCTAATTCTGCACAGCAACATATTCTTCCAAAGCCCAGTATATTTTTTTTATTTCATCCATGCGCTCTTTGGATGATAAACTTGCATCAAACGTAACCTGACGAATCAACTCAAGCACAAATTGATAGATATTGCCGTTCTTTTGCGCATTTTCTGATAAAAGCTTCAAGTATCTTTCCATGGCAGACCCCTCCCATGCCACTAATGTTTGAAGCGCTTCTTTAAATATTATACCACTTACTGGATATAAAGTGTGCGGAAAAACCAGAACTTTTTTATTCAGGATAGTTGCAATTTAAAAGAACCATGTCAAAAATATAAAAGTGCGAATCAAGATACGATATCACAAGACAAACATATACAAAAGAAAGACGGTGGTTTTATGTCACAGTGGGATGTTATCGTAATCGGCGGAGGGCCGGCCGGCCTCATGGCCTGCGTAGCTGCCGCCTCCCAAAAAGCGAAAGTATTGCTTCTCGATAAAGGAAATAAACTTGGAAGAAAGCTTATGATTTCCGGGGGAGGCCGATGCAATGTCACCAATGCCAAACCGCTGGAAGAACTCATAAAAAACGTGCCTGGCAACGGCAAATTTTTGTACAGCGCGCTAAACAGCTTCGGAAACCAAGATATTATCGCCTTTTTTACCGGATTGGGCATCCGGCTGAAAGAAGAAGATCGCGGTCGGATGTTTCCGGTCAGCGACAAAGCAAAAACCGTAGTGGATGCGCTCATTGGCGAAGTGCGCAGGCTCAACGTAACGATACGCACAAATGAGCCGGTCAAACAGCTGTTATATACTGATGCCGAAGTGGCAGGTGTAGAGCTTGCATCCGGTGAAATCATTCATTGTCACCATGTGATCGTCGCGACAGGCGGATGCTCCGTTCCGAGCACCGGCTCTACTGGAGATGCTTATCCGTGGGCCCGGGCTGTCGGCCATACCATCACCGATCTGTTTCCTACAGCTGTACCATTGACGGCTTGTGATAACTATATTAAAGAAACGAGATTGCAGGGTCTCTCGCTGCGCAGCGTCTATCTAACGCTATGGAACCCAAAAGGCAAAAAAATCTGCACCGAAGAAGGCGACATGCTGTTTACCCATTTTGGTATCTCCGGTCCGGCTACGCTACGCGTAAGTCATTACGTTTCCGTTGCACAACGGAAATTCGGACCTGTTCCGCTCCTTTTAACCATTGACATTTTACCGGAAAAAACACAGGATGATATCGTCCAAGAAATGATGAACCTAATGGAACGTGAACCAAAAAAAGCGATCAAAAACGTGCTGCGCGCCTATCTCCCGGAACGAATGCTTCAGCTTATTTTTGAATTGTCCGGTATTGATGAAGGGATAACGTATCCACATATTTCCCGGACGAAATGGTACGAAATGGCGCGGCTTATCAAACAGTTTCCCGTTACGATTACAGGCACGTTGCCGCTTGAACAAGCTACGGTGACAGGCGGCGGAGTCAGCGTAAAAGAAATCGATCCAAAAAGCTTACAATCTAAATTAAAGCGCGGTCTCTTTTTTGCCGGGGAAGTGCTTGATGTGCATGCACATACAGGCGGCTACAATATTACTGTCGCTTTTACAACCGGCCACGCAGCAGGCTTGGCTGCTGCCAGACAGGCTCTCGGAATAGAAGAAAGCTTTGTTCCGTTAAAGCAAAAAAACAAAGAACGATAAACGCTTTGCTATCCGCCAAGCAAGCAGAAAAACGCTAAACTTTCTCTGCTTGCTTTCTTTTTCTATCATTTGTATTATTTGTCTAAATATGTCGAATATATTTAGTTTTAATTTTTTTAAAAATATTTTAATATTATGGTGAGTTCTGAACATATCTTTCGGACGAACAATTTTGTAAACGCTTTATTACTGGGGGGGTGATGAATGTTTCTACACAAAGAAAGATAGAAAAAACTAATAAAGATTGGGGTGAAACTGTATGGAAAACCTCGCACAAAACAAATCTTCCGGCACGGGAAGAATCCAAGAGCAAAACATTGACTATACAGCTATAGCTCAAAGTAAAAAATTCAAAAGTTTGATACAAGCGAAAAGAAATTTTATCGTTCCTATGTGCGTCTTTTTCATAATTTTTTATTACACACTTCCAATTCTGACGTCATATAGCAACATATTAAACACTCCCGCGATTGGCTCTATCACTTGGGCGTGGCTGTATGCTTTCGGCCAATTTATTATGACATGGGCATTATGTATGATTTATACCCGCAAAGCCTCCTCTTTTGACAAACTCGCCGATGAAATTATCGAAGAGCTCCAAAAAAGGGGGCAACAGTAATGGCATTTACATTCTTTCTTCTCATCGTGGCTGCAACGCTTGTTATCACATACTACGCTTCGAAAAAAACCAATACGACGAGCGAATTCTACACAGCAGGCGGCGGCCTGACCGGATGGCAGAACGGTCTAGCGATTGCCGGCGATTACATGTCGGCCGCTTCGTTCCTCGGCATCGCTGGTGCCATCGCGTTGACCGGCTTTGACGGCTTCTTCTTCAGCATAGGTTATCTCGTCGCATATTTGGTCGTTCTGTACATCGTTGCCGAACCGCTCCGCAACCTTGGCAAATACACGATGGCAGACATGATTGCCGCCCGCTTCAACAATGCAAAAGTTCGCGGGGTGGCGGCGCTAAGTACCATTGCCATTTCCATTTTTTATATGATTGCTCAACTTGTAGGCGCAGGCGCATTAATTAAGCTTTTGCTCGGCCTGGATTACACCACCTCTGTATTGATTGTCGGCACGCTCATGACAATTTACGTCATCTTCGGAGGCATGACAGCCACCAGTTGGGTACAAATCGTAAAAGCAATACTGCTTATGGTTGGTACGTTCATCATCTCCCTAATGGTATTCGCGAAATTTCACTTTAACTTTGTGGAAATGTTTAATCACATGAAAAAAGCAACACCGCTTGGCGACGCGTTCCTGAATCCAGGCGTCAAGTATAAAAACGGACTTGATACGATTTCTATTAACATTGCACTCGTCCTTGGAACAGCGGGACTGCCGCATATCTTGATTCGTTTCTTTACAGTGAAGGACGCGCAAACCGCACGAAAATCAGTTGTATACGCAACCTGGCTCATCGGCCTATTCTATATTATGACGATTTTCCTCGGCTTCGGTGCTGCCGCGTTTGTCGGCAACGAAACGATTATCGAGGCAAACAAAGCTGGAAACATGGCGGCTCCGCTGCTTGCGCGTGAATTGGGCGGCGACTTTTTGATGGCATTCGTCGCAGCGGTTGCTTTTGCCACCATTCTAGCGGTAGTAGCGGGCCTTGTTTTGGCGGCGGCCTCCGCGTTCGCGCACGACTTCTACAGCCATATTATCCGTAAAGGCAAAGCCACGGAAAGGGAACAAATGCTGGCTGCCCGCTATGCTTCCGTAGGCGTTGCAGTTGCATCTGTTATCTTGGCTCTGTTCGCGCAAAAAATGAACGTAGCGTTCCTCGTATCGTTGGCGTTCTGCGTAGCCGCCAGCGCAAATCTGCCGGTTATTATGTACACGATTTTCTGGCGAAGATTTAACACGGCAGGCGCCATTACCGGCATGCTTGTCGGTCTCTTCACAGCGCTTATTCTTGTTGTAGTAAGTCCAAATGTGCTTGATCCAACACCAGGCAAAGCAATCCTCGTCGGCACGCCACTAATCAGCCTGACTAACCCGGCGCTCATTTCCGTGCCGGCCGGTTTCATTGCTGCTTATCTCGGCGCTATTATCTTTGGCCGCCGCGAAAGCGATGCGAAATTTGACGAAGTCCTAGTCAAGGCCAACACAGGAATCCGCGATTCGGCATAAAAAATTTTTTCATTTTGTTGTTTAAATAAAAAACAGACGGGGAAACATAATAGTAAACCTACTCCCCTTTAAAATTGCAACTGACTCTCACACCTCTACTCCCTTATATTGGACACATCGCATTGATGTGTCTTTTTTTTGTATAAGAAAGGATATGCTACTTTATAGTAATAAAGCAACATATCTTTTCACTCCATGAGTAAACGAGGAAAAACAAGGCAACAAAAAAGAGAGGGAACTGTCTCCTCTCTTTGCAACATTTTTATTCTACATCCAGTCCATACCGTTCTTGTGCAAGGCGAAACGCTTGATCGGCCAGTTCGTGCGCTTCTCCGTACTCCGCTTCACGGAACACGTCCTCTGCTGTCTGCAAAAGTCTGGCAATTTCCTTATCATAGCGCCGGAAACGGTTCGTTCGTTGAATTTTGTCTTCTGCTAACCGGATATCACGAATCATCTCTGCCGCTTGTTCCAACAGTTCGGAAACGTGTTCTTTTGCTTCTTTCAGCACATGATCAACTTTTTGCATTTTCAGCGGAACTTCTCCAAGTGCTTCTTCTACCGTATCAATAGCCTGACGGCAAATCTGAATATTGCTGGTAACGCTATACGGCACTTTCGACAGATGCAATCGTTTCAACTGCTGCTCCACCCGTGTAACGCTGGCACGCATATCCTGCAATTCTTCGTGCGCCTCTACTTCCCCCTGACGAAACACTTTTAATTCTTTCATCACAAGCTCACGCCGCTCCATCATCTGATTTACGCGTTCGGCCACCTGAGTTAGCGTCTCACCATGTCGTTCATAATTGTCTTTTTCTGTGCTTGCGCTAATCTGCTCCAGCGCATTTTCGATATCTGCAATAACAGCAGGAATTTGCTGATAATAATGAAATGCTTCACCATCTTCTACCAAATACCGTTGTGAAAGATCGTGCAATTCACCTGCTAAATATTCTTCATCCTGCTTTAGCACTTTAAGATAGTACGGAAGCTCGACTACATACTGCCGATACTGGTGGCGGTTTGTCACGATCTCTTCCATCGTCTGATAGACCGATTCAATATCTTCACGTATTTTTATAATTAATTCCTCGGCTTCCGTTATTTTCCCTTCTTCGAATAAAATCGGCAGCTTTTCATACTTTCCACGAATTTTTACAATGCGCGCATTAAAGAATTCTTCCCCGCTTGTATAACCACCTGCCACCATTTCTTTTGCATCCTCATCCAGCTGTCGAATTTCCTGATCCAGATCTTTGACGATTGTCTGACGAATAAGCGGAACTTTTTGCATCACATCCATCAACGCTCGCTGACTCTCTGCCGCTTGTTGCAAACAAGCTCTTGCATCTTCGAAATCCCCTTTTTCTTCCGCCTGCTTCACCGCCTGCATTTCACGATCAAACTGATTCATTTCCTCTTTTAAAACATGAAAAGAGACGCTATATTGAATGCGCAGCTCGTCCAGCCGGCGTTCGTTTTTCTGCTGAAGCTGCTTTGTTTCCTCCTTTAAAGCAACGATATCTTGTAATGTTTCCTGAAGTTTACCCAGCCGGATATGTAAATTGCGATATTCTTCTTCAATGCGGAACAGTTTATCTTTTGCTTCCTGAATAATTTCCTGGCCTCTTTTAAAACGGAATTTCATAAGATTTTCTTCAGCATCCACCAGGATGAGTTCTACATCGGCAATGGCATCTTTTTTTAAGTCATCAAGCGAGGTCAAAATCGCCAGATACTTCTCTTTAATTCTTCCCGGTTCTTTTTTCCATGAACTATCAATTTCAAATGAATTAAGCTGATCAGCGACTTTCCCTCGCCATTCGTCCACTTCATCGACTTCTTTCAAAATTCGTCCACGTTTCGTGTAAGCCATGGCAGCTCCTACGGAAGCGACTGCCAATAAAATCAATCCGCCAAGCAACCAGACAGGCCAAGACGTAACGTCCTTAGTAGCCGCAGACGCTGAAATTCCCGCCATTTTAACCTGTTCTCCGCTTCCCTGTTTCTGCGCGAACGCTTTTAATTCTTCATCAACCGCTTCTACGAACGATATAACGCCGGTCATTAGCGTGCCTTGCTTCGCATACGGTTCAAAATAATGCTCCATCTTATGCTGTAACACTTCCTGGTTAATCCCATTTTCCTTGAAATATTTCCCACTTAAAATAACCATGTTTCTCTCACTGGCTGACAAAACCATGACCATAGTTTTATCTTCGATCGTAAAAGTTTCAAGCAGTTTCTGTGCGTACTGCTGAAGCGTCAGTGGTTTGGCATCGGCGATGACGACCAGCTTGTACGTCTGCTTCATGCCAGACGTCAGATTAATGAATTTTTTTTCTTCTTCGCTTTTCATTACATTGTTTATATCTATTACCGGCTTATCAAGCGAGGCTGGCATTGGGGCGGCCTGTGCATAACAAGGGCCTGCCAGAATCGCAACTGACGCGACAAGCGCTATAAAAAAACGAAACATTCGTTGTATTGCATATGACATTGTGCCGTACTCCTTTTGGAAAAGTCAACCTATCTTATTATAATAATAATTAGGTATAAAACGAGAAAGTTCCTGCTTGAAAGCAAGCTTTTTATGAAAAAACCTAGCGAAATGTGTTGAGCGGTGTCATCATATGGTGTAAAAAGTCATATGTATAATGCACCATCTGTTCCACGAATTGTTCATCCAATGGCTCCAAATAAAATACTTCACGAATAATTTGCGGGTATGTATAAGGAAAACTTGTAATCGCCATCAGTTGAATGACCACGCCTTCTACCTGTAACGGCGGAAATTCCCCTTCCTCAACTCCCTCTTCAATCACCGCAGCAAAATAATGTTTAAGCTTGGCCAGGTAAGTGCTCATAATCTCCCGCCCGAGCATTGATTCTACGGATAATTCCCGATGAATCAATCGTGTTACCTGATAAAATTCACTTTGGAAACGGACGAGGCTTTCTAACATGTGGCGCAGCAAATCATAAAGAGATTCCCATTCCGTGTCATGGCGGCAACCGTCCAGCTTTCGAAATAAAGCCTCATAATACTCTACCATAACATATTCGAGCAATCCTTTTTTATTTTTAAAATAATAGGCAATAAGCGCAACGTTCACCCCTGCCTTACAAGCGATCTGCCGTACTGTCGTACCGTCGAATCCCTGTGAATCAAACAGTTCGACAGCAGCTTCAACAATCTTTTGTTTGGTAAGCTTCGGTGAACGTTTCACAGCCTGTCCCTCCCAAAAACCTTGCCTTTCTCTTATGAAAGCAAGGTTAATTTTTTCTTCCTCTTCACATAGCTGATCCCTAGCATAAATAAGCAAAGACCAAACGCAATAAAAAGAAGCTTGCCTTTGTGCTGTTCCCAATGAACCAAATAATGTCCAACAACCGATTCAAACAGAACAGCCGGGCCTTTGCCTAGCGTTGTCGCCAGTAAAAATGTGCGAAAACACACTTTTGAAATGCCAGCTGCCGTATTTACCGCACTGGAAGGCAATACGGGGACCCACCGCGCAAACAAAATAACAATAAACCCTTTTGTTTCTGCATACTTGTTTAAATTTTTTGCAAACGAATGATGGCCCCATTTTCTGTCCGCCCACTCCCTCCCAACATAGCGGGCCAAAAGAAAATTGGCCAGCGCGGCCAACACCGCACCAACCCAACTGATTGCAAATCCGGGCCAGAGACCAAAGGCAACCACATTCGCACCCGCCAGCAATACGAAAGGAACAATCGGAAAAAACGTTTGCAAGACAATGGCGATAATTGATATAAAAAACGCAACCCAACCATACGATTGAATATACGCGGCAATTTGCTCCAAGTTTCCGGTACGAATCAAATGACCGAATTCAGTCTGCATAACCAAATAGATCGTGACAATCAGGAAAAAGGCAGAAAGTAGTAAACGCTTCAATTCACCGTCTCCCTTATCATTTCGTATTTTTTATTATATCACCAAAAAAGCAAAAAACTCTCCTTCCTCAAGAGAGTTTACAAATCATTTGTATGATGGTAAGTCGGTATATCAAATTATATTTATCTAGCCCATTCTTTCGTTCGATAAAGATACACATTTTTCTCTTCTGACCATACTCGCTCTACTTTTCCCTGTTCAATTAACAAATCGAGGTGTCCAAGCGTTTCCGAAAACGTAAGTGGTAACTCTTTAATATAAATGCTAGGAAATAATAATGCTGACAACTCAAAAACATGTTTGGCACCATCCGCAAGTAAACCATAAATTTTTTCCGCTCTCTCTTCCTGTCTACGCAAGCGATAAACGATAAGTTCAGACGGCTTTTCAATTTCTTCGCCGTGTGCCGGGAGCATGCGCCGCACTGGCATCATCTTTACTTCCTGCATTGCTCGCCTGTATACAACCAGCGGCTTTTCCCTTTCTTCACCAGCTCGCGCCGGAGGCTCTACGAAAGCATTGGATGAGATCTCTTTAATTAAAAAATCGCCTGACAGCATCAAACCGTCTGCCTCTCGGTATAAAGCCAAATGGGTTTGTGTATGTCCCGGCGTAAAAATAATACGCCACTCCCCGCAACTTCCCAACAGCTCGCCGCCTCGCACAATTCGATGAACCGGTGCGGGATCGCTATACATGTTCAACATTTTCTGAAACCGCTCTACATGCCCCAGCAATTGTTCCGGAACGCCATTTTCTTCATATAGTTCGCGAAAAAATGCATCGTGATGCCGCATAAATGTTTCTTCCCCTTCAATATACGGCACTGCATTCGGATGGGCGATCACCTGCGCATCCGTACGTTCTGCTACTTCCGCTACCAAACCAGAATGGTCTACATGTTGATGTGTAAGAAAGATCTGGTCAATATTCCGCCATGTAAGCCCATTCTCTTTTAAGAAGACTCGTAGCGCCTCACGCGCTTCCCTCGTTTTTGGCCCGACATCAACAAGCGTGCAACTTTCCCCTTTTATTAAAAATATATTGACCGCTCCAACGCTAAACGGAGTCGGGATCTCAAGCCGAAAAACCTGCGTATTCACTGCTTTTTGCATGTCTCTTCCTCCTACTGATTGAATGTTCATTCATAAAATGAGGGAAGAAAGAAACTTCCCTGCCAGAAGCTCTTTCCGTGCATGTTTCATACTTTTCCTGCCAAACAAACCTGGTTACGCCCGCTATGCTTCGCGCGATATAAAGCCTCATCCGCTTGCTGGAACAATCGTTCGACGCTCGGAATGCCGTTTTCTTTCAACCAGGTAGCCACCCCGCAGGAAATCGTAACAGCCGGTCTCGTGCTGCTCATTGTATTCATGCGTAACCGCTCCGCTACTTGGTGGGCAATATCTTCCTGTACCGCTGGCAAGTATACAGCCATCTCTTCTCCGCCCCAACGAGCGGCAACATCAGATGTGCGAATTGAAGCAACAAGCACTTCTGCCACTTGGATCAAAATTTCATCGCCAATCTGATGACCATACGTATCATTAATATTCTTAAAGTAATCCACATCAATTAAAATAAGTGAGCCACAGATGTCACGCTGCTGGGAATGACGGATACAGTCATATAAATACTTTCGATTATACAGGCCCGTCAAATTATCCGTTATCACCATTCGCTCGACTTCGGCATGCAGGGAAGCATTCGTCACCGCGACTTTCACATGACGGGCCAACATCTCCAGGCGCTTAAAATCATCGAATGTGTAACGATTTGGCTGAGAATCTATCAGAAAAATGGCTCCTTCTACTTGACCTTTACCCATAAGCGGCACAGCCATTAACGACCGACAAGAAAAAGACGGGAGAAGTGAATCTATTTCTTTCGTATCCGCAATTAAAATCGACTCCTTTTTGACAAACAAATCATGAAGTTTGCCTGCTTCCGGAATCCGCAAAACAAGCGGAACGTTTTCCTGTCCAGTGGACGCACACGCGACATATGCTTTTTCTTCTTCTGACCAAGAAAAAATGCAGCAATGTTCCGTACGAAACGTCTCCGTCAGCTTACGCGTGATAAATGTAAGTAAATCGTTAAGCTTAATATTCTTATTGAGTTGCCGCGTCATTTCATCAATGAGCAACAATTCTTTGATTAAATGGCAGGATTGTTGATAAAGCTGAGCATTTTCGAATGCATTACCTGCCGTATCTGCCAGCATCGTAATATACTCTATCTCTCGCGCTGGAAGAGATATCGGCTTGTCGCTGTAAAGTTCCAACACACCATAAACCCCTTGTTTGCCCCTGAGCGGAGCGGCTAACGTCACACTGCGCTTCCCCCAGGATTTCACGATGATCGTTCGTGCTTCCATAAACGCTCGGGCACTTACATTGCTTTTGCTTTCTCCGGTCGAAAAAGAAAATGGCTTGACGGGCAGCTTCGTGGAAAATGAATCATGGGACAGCCATAAATCAACCTGCATTTCCGGATACAGTTTTTTTGTATTTTCTATCACGGCATGCAACACATCATTCACATTGATAGATGAATGGAGTTTTTTTGTAATTTCAAACATCATGCTCCGTTTTTGTTCGTCGCGTTGAACACGCATATAAAGGGCAGAGTTGTGAACGGAAGGGCCAAGGGCTTTCGTGAAACGAAAGATAAATTTTTGCTCCTCGTCTGTAAATGGAAAGTTCTTATCACGCAATACGACTAAAAATCCGATAATTTTGTCATTATAGTCAAAAGGAGAAATTAACCAATCCGCCTCAGACAGCTCTTCTAACTCCAATAGTCCTTGTATATCAATATCTTCCCTACGCAAAACATTACGCTCCACGGAGAACTGCGAAACGATCTGCTCATATATTTTTCTAAGATTGCGCATCTTCATGGTCTCCCGACACAGCCAATTCTGCTCACTCGAAGACCAATGCGGCACCATTCCATCCTGTTCTTCATCAAATACGACTGCAATGCATTCGACTTGGTACAAGCTTTCGGCAAACCGCCGGACAATCGTCTGCATAGCACTATTCAGGCCCATATTCTGGCTTACGGCTTTAATACATGAAGAAATGGTCTTGCTGATGTATTGCTCCTGTATGAGGCGGAAAACAGCCGTCATTCCCTGCAAAAACGAAAACGCACACCTTTCTTCTATACACGCAGGCAGCACAACTCCTATATAGCCAGGAAACCAAACATCCTGGAGCACCGGAACACACACCGTCCGGCTATCTTCCTCCACATTGTTCTGAATATACATTTTTTCTGGATGCAACGGATAAAACGGCTTCACATCAAACTCCGGCTGACCTGCTTTTTCACAAGCAACTACATAGCCATGACGGTCTGCTACAAACACCCATCCCCTATCTGCCAAAAAGAAAGGGGAGAATATAAACTGGAAACTATCTCGAAAAATATGCGCAAGTCGTTCCCTGTAAAAATAAGAAGACTCAATCTCTCCACAATTTTGATCCACCGTGTGCTTCTTCACAGTCCCGCCTTCTCCCTTCTCTCCCACTCTCTTACTGGTCGGCTAGATGCGTTCCGTCATTCACTGTATGCACTGTCCAGTTGCCTTTTTCGTATCGAACGTAACTAATTCCTGTATTTACCAACTTTGTTTTTCCGGTTCCATGCACTCCCCCGCTTATATGATGCAACAGCGCATTAATCAAGCCCCCGTGGCTAACCACCAAAATATGCTCTGCTTCGCTCTCCCGCAAAATTTCCTGCAAACAACACATTCCCCGCTGCTGCATCGCGGAAAACGTCTCAACATTATACTTGCTTTCTGTATCCATCCACGGGTTAAAGTCGGGAAACTGCGATTGGATCATGCGGTAATCTTTTCCTTCCCAGTCCCCGTAATTCCGCTCGCGAAGTTCCACATGGCGGCAAACAAATAAACCAAGCATATCGGCCACCGCCTGCGCCGTATCATAAGCCCGCTGCAAGTCGCTGGAGCAAATCTGGGAAATAGGCGATTGTTTTAAGCGCGCCGCTAATCGTCGCACCTGCTCTTTGCCTCGCCTGTTCAGTGGAATATCGCTATGTCCCTGAATTAAACGTTTGGCATTCCATTCGGTTTCCCCGTGACGAACAAGATAAATGTGCTTTACAGTGGTAATAGAAAATTCAGTCCCTTCTTAATATTACTTATCATATAATAATTATACGAAATATCAAATAAGGTTTCACTCATTATTTCTATACATTTCCAGATGATAGCATATGTTTTACGTAAAATACCAAGAAAGTTTAAGCGGCTCACCGCTTCAAAACTTTTGAACCTTTTGATCTATTATATAATGAAAGAAGGCCCGGGGGTTCGGGCCTCTTTTCATCATTATTGTCCTTTATTATGCATCATGTTGAAAACTTGTTGCACATCCTTGTCTCCACGGCCGGAAAGGTTAACGATAATCGTTTGGTTCGGCGATAATGTTGGGGCAAGTTTCATTGCATATGCCACCGCGTGAGAACTTTCAATCGCGGGAATAATGCCTTCTGTTCGCGACAAAGCGTGAAACGCCTCAAGCGCCTCAGCATCGTCGATCGTTACATACTTCGCACGACCAATCGCTTTATAATAGCTATGTTCAGGTCCGACGCCTGGATAGTCGAGACCAGCAGCAATCGAATGTGTAGCGGCAGGCTCACCATTTTCATCTTTTATCATGTAACACTTGAAACCGTGAATGATCCCTGGCTCCCCAGCTACAAGCGGCGCGGCATGCTGCCCCGGTGCAAGCCCTTTTCCGCCTGGTTCAACGCCGACAATGCGTACTTCTTTGTCATCAAAGAACGGAGCGAACAAACCAATGGCGTTGCTTCCGCCACCCACACACGCGATAATATAGTCCGGCAGCTTTCCTTCTTTTTCAAGATGTTGCGCACGTGCTTCTCTGCCAATAACGGATTGGAAATGGCGTACAATAGTGGGGTATGGGTGCGGTCCGACAGCCGACCCGAGCAAATAAAACGTACTTTCGTAATTCTCCGCATAGTCCTTGAGCGCAGCGTCTACCGCTTCCTTCAGCGTGCGGGCGCCGTCTTTTACCGCTACTACTTTCGCCCCCAAAAGTTCCATACGAAATACGTTCAATGCCTGACGGCGAGTATCTTCTTCCCCCATATAAATGACGCATTCCATTCCAAACATCGCGCATGCAGTCGCTGTCGCCACTCCATGCTGACCTGCCCCTGTTTCCGCGATCACACGCTTTGCGCCCATGCGCTTGGCAAGCAGAACTTGGCCCATCACATTATTGATTTTATGCGCTCCCGTATGGTTTAAGTCTTCACGTTTTAAATAAATTTTCGCGCCTCCAAGCTTCTCAGTTAAGCGCTGCGCATAATAAAGCGGGTTCGGGCGCCCAACATATTCCTTCAAATAATGTTCCAGTTCTGCATTAAAGTCAGGCTCATCCTTATACCGTTCAAACTCCTGCTCCAAATGATCGAGCGCAGCCTGCAACGGCTCTGGTACAAAGCTCCCCCCAAACTCCCCGAAGTATCCCTTTTTTGTTTCCACTTTACTCATCTTTTCTAACTCCTCTCAACGATTCTCTTCTATTACTTTCTACAGCAAACTTATCTTGGTTGATATTGTACTATATTTATGTTCCCTTTTCATCTTTTTCTTTGTGATTTACATAATTTTTCTGTATTTTCTCAATCTATTTTTTCTTAGTAAAAAAGATTACATACGATTGAATACGGAGAAATTTGTTGCAAACCGGATAGACATCACTTTTACAGCGATGTTCGGCGCATCGTTTTCTGCCATTTTCCTCAATGAAACGCTTCATTTCGTAGTATTTTTGACTCTGCTGTTCGTTGCGACCGGAATTATTATTGTCAACCGGGAAAAATATTGACTTTCTATTATAAGGGAATATAATATTATTTATGTGCTTCATCCTAGGGTAGCAATGATTTTAGGTAAAAACGTCTGGTCAATTCATTAGCTTCCTCCCTTAAGGGCAGCGGCTGTTTTATCCCTTAATGGAGCATGCGGCGGAAACGCTACCGTCCGAAGAGCATGCAGTAAAGTTAGGAACTAGCCAGGCGGAAGTAAACACCTATTAAATCTAAATGTAAAGGAGAACGGAATTTTATGGCACGTTATACTGGACCACGCCACAAATTGGCTCGTCGTCTGGGCATTTCCCTAGACGGAACTGGCAAAGACATCAAACGTAATTTTCCACCGGGACAACATGGACATTCCCGTCGTAAAATGAGCGAATACGCGATTCAGCTTACTGAAAAGCAAAAGCTTCGTCATATGTACGGCTTGATGGAAAAGCAATTCCGCAAAACATTTAACGAAGCAACAAAAATGCCTGGGGTTGTCGGTGAAAACTTCATGAAGCTGCTTGAGTCTCGTCTCGACAACTTGGTATATCGTCTTGGTTTCGCACCAACTCGTCCGGCTGCACGTCAGTTGACAACTCACGGCCACATTACAGTAAACGGCAAGAAAGTAAACATTCCTTCTTACCGTGTGAAACCTGGCGATGTAATTGGCCTGCGCGAAAAGAGCCGCAACTTAAGCATAGTAAAAGAATCGCTGGAAGCTCGTGCATACCTGCCAAACTATCTGAGCTATGATGAAACAAAAATGGAAGGTACGTACACTCGCCTGCCAGACCGTGAAGAACTGCCGGCTGAAATCAACGAAAAGTTGATCGTCGAGTTCTACTCTCGTTAATCTTAAATTCAAGCAAAACTCCCGTCGTCTCCGACGGGAGTTTTATTATTATTTAATCACTACTTTCACGAATTTGCGTTTCCCGACCTGAACGATCATACCGTCTTCCACGGCGATATGCTCATCCACGGAAGTCACTTTTTCTTCGTTGATTTTTACGGCACCTTGTTGCACCATGCGGCGCGCTTCGCCATTTGACGGCACGAGTTCCAGCACAGACAAAAGCTTGATAACCCACATCTTGCCGTCTTCCAATTCGCTTACGGCTACTTCTTTTTCCGGAATATCCGCAGGTAGCGCGCGCTGCTGGAACACGGTTTTGAAATGTTCTTCCGCTTGTTTTGCCGCTTCTTCACCCCAATACATTCTTACAAACGTATACGCAAGGCGCATTTTAGCGTCGCGCGGATGCACGGAACCGTCAGCTAACCCTCTCTTGAGCCTCTCCAATTCTTCCATAGAAATATCGGTCGCTAGTTCGTAATATTTTACCATCAGTTCGTCTGGAATTGACATGGCTTTGCCGTAAATTTCTTTCGGTGGCTCGCTAATACCGATATAGTTGCCCAAGCTTTTGCTCATCTTCTGTACGCCATCCAATCCTTCGATGATCGGCATCATCAGCGCGCATTGCTGTTCCTGTCCGAATTCCTTCTGCAACTGACGGCCCATCAACAAGTTAAACTTCTGATCCGTCCCTCCCAGTTCCACATCGCTTTCCAATACTACCGAATCATATCCTTGCATCAACGGATAGAAAAACTCATGGACGCTAATCGGTTGATTATTTGAATAACGTTTTTCAAAATCATCCCGTTCAAGCATTCGAGCTACTGTTATTTTCGCAGCTAAGTTTACTACATCTGCAAAATTCATAGGCGCTAGCCACTTGCTATTATAATTGACCTCAATCTTGCCTGTATCGAGGATTTTCGCAAACTGTTCTACATATGTCGCTGCATTCTTTTTGACTTCCTCTTCTGTAAGTTGCTTTCTCGCCTCGGATTTCCCGGTCGGGTCACCGATTCGTCCTGTGAAATCGCCAATAACCAATTGCACTCTATGTCCTAACTCCTGGAATTGACGCAACTTGTGAAGCACCACAGTATGGCCAATATGAATATCCGGTGCGGATGGATCTAGCCCAAGCTTTATTTTTAGCGGCTTTCCAGTTACGACAGAACGCTCCACCTTTTTTCTCATTTCTTCTTCCAGTATAATTTCTGCCACACCACGGCGGATAATGCTCATCTGACGCTCTACTTCACGCGCCTGCTCTTCGGTCAAAGCAATGCTTTCTTCAATCATGTCTGCTTCCTCCAATTCCTAATTTCTTAAAACAAAATAAAAAACTCGTCCCAAAAAGGGACGAGTTTGCTCGCGGTACCACCCTTACTTAAGGGCAAAAAAGCCCTTCACTCATACGGATAACGGCCTATTCCAAACGAATATACCGTCCGCCCACACATCTATACGGAGCGGAATTCACTCCAACGCTGTATTTCGCTGCCTGGCCGGGCCGGTTCTCACCTTCCACCGACTCTCTGCTGCTTCCGGTTCCAAAGCCACTACTGATACGCCTTCATCGTGAATAAAATGATATTATGCCTTTGTTATTACCATAATAACTAAAAGTAATAAGAGAATGCAACATTTAACCTCAGGAATCGTCTTTATGATATAATGTCTCTGTTACAGGTAAGGGGGAATTGTATGGAAAAACAAAACGGTTCCGCAAGTACGCCGGATAGGCCAAGGCGCAAAAAAAGCATTTGGCATACTCTTCTCATTATTTTTCAAGTTTCTGCCATTCTATTCTTTATGGGCGTGCTTTTCGCATGCGGTACCGCCGCTGGTTATGTCGCTTCGCTTGTCAAAGACGACCCGGTTCGCAGTTATAATGAAATTTACCAAAAAATCTCTACCAATAACTTAACCGGATTCGCATATTTCAAAGACAAAACAATGATCGGCCAATTGATCACAGCAGAAGACCGTCGGCTTGTATCGCATAAAGAGGTCTCACCTCATTTAATTGATGCTATCATCTCAACGGAAGACAAATATTTCTTTGAGCACAACGGGATCGTTCCTTCCGCCATCGCCCGGGCCGGAATCCAGCAGATTACCGGAGCATCGGTGCAGACAGGAGGAAGCACCCTAACCCAGCAACTTGTAAAACAAACGATCCTTTCGCCCGAACAAACAATGGAGCGAAAATTTAAAGAAATCTTCCTTGCATTGCGAATAGAGCGCATGTTCAGTAAGGAACAAATTCTCGACGCGTACATTAATAAAATGTACTTCGGAAAAAACGCCAATGGTTCGAATGTATATGGCGTTCAAGCGGCAGCTAAAGGGATTTTTGGCGTGAATGCCAAAGATTTGAATATCGCCCAATCGGCTTATCTGGCTGGAATGTTGCAGGCACCTTCTTCTTATATTCCATTTAAAAAGAGGGGTCTTCAACTGGGAAAAGAGCGCCAAAAAATCGTGCTGAACCGCATGCTGGAAAACGGCAAGATCACGAAACAGCAATACGATGAAGCATTGGCTTATGATATTGAAGCGCACTTGGCTAAACCAACACCTAAAGCGTTTGAGAAATATCCATTCCTTATGATGGAAATCGAAAAACGCGCAGCGGAAATCCTGTTACAACAAGATTTTGAGAAAAAGCCGGAACTAAAAAATCAACCGTATGAAAAACTTCTGGAAGAAAAACGAATGGCGGTTCGTCAGGGTGGCTACCACATTTATACCACCATTGATAAACGCATTTATGAAAAAATGCAGGAAATCGCCACTGATTCTGATAACTTTGGCCCGGAACGTCCACCAATCGGTGGCAAGCGAATGCCGGAACAGGTAGGAGCTATCCTAATCCATAATAAAACAGGGGCTATTCTCGGCATGATCGAAGGACGTGACTTCGAAATTGAGAAAACAAACCATGCAACCGTGCCCCGTCAGCCGGGTTCGGCAATCAAACCTGTCGGCGTGTATGCCCCTGCTATTGAGGAAGGCATTATTTCACCTGATTCAATCGTTGTCGATGAGGAGACTGTGTTCCCTGGTGGATATACCCCGAAAAATGACTCCAATAACTTTAAAGGGCCGATGACCATACGCCATGCTCTGAAATTTTCACGTAACGTACCGGCCGTTAAAGTGTATTTCGAAACCGGGGTTAAAAAATCGCTTTCTTACGTAAAGAAAATGGGCATAAACTCAATTGTGGACAGCGACTACTACCTGCCTACTGCACTCGGTGGATTTACGCATGGGATTTCTGTGGAAGAGCTAACAAATGCGTATGCTACCTTCCCAAATGAAGGGAACTTCATCGATGCTTATTTAATTGAGCGCATCGAAAACAGCGAGCATGAAGTGATATACCAACACAAACCAAAACCGGTACGCGTGTTCTCACCACAGACCGCCTGGATGATTACGGATATGTTGCGCGATGTTATCGACAGTGGTACCGGAACAAGGGTACGTCCCTACAAAATGGGACGCGATGTCGCAGGAAAAACAGGAACATCGCAGGATTATCGAGATAAATGGTTTGTGGGCTACACCCCCGACATTTCTCTTGGGGTATGGATTGGCTATGATAAAAAATACAAACTATATAAGAGCTCATTTTATAACGCTCAATACGTCTGGGGAAAAATTTTCAGCTCCGCTCTGAAAATCGACCCGAATCTTTCGCCTGCCGGCAATTATATGAAGCGTCCGCCAGGAACGTCCATGGCAGCCATTTATAACGCCGATTTGGCAACTTCAAAAAATCCTGCTTCCTATGGAAAGACGGAAGAAGAGAAAAAGAACGACAGCGAACAGAAGCCAAACACTGAAGGCGAAACAGTGGATAAAAACAAAGCGAAAGAAGAGAAGCCAGAAGACGAAACAAAATCCGAGCAGCCCGGTGATAATGCCGATAAGCCAAAAGAAGACAACAAGCAGTCGGATGAACAAAAAACTCCTTCCGACAAAAAGACGAGTAATGATGACGGCGAAAAAACATCTTCGAAGAAGCAATCCAAGCCGTCTGAAGACAAACCGAAGGAAGAGAAAAAAACAGATAGTAAAAAAGAAGGAAAAAAAGGAGAGGATTAATTCCCCTCCTTTTTTATGTTTAATCTTCCATTGTAGACAGGTCTCCGGTCGGCAACCCAAGTTCCCACGCTTTAAGGACGCGGCGCATGATTTTACCGGAACGCGTTTTTGGCAATTTATCTTTTACTTCAATTTCGCGCGGCGCTGCGTGCGCAGCCAGCCCCACTTTGACAAACTGGCGGATTTCCTCCAGCAGTTCATCGGTCGCTTCATATCCGTCACGCAGTGAGATGAACGCTTTGATAATCTCCCCGCGTACCGGGTCTGGCTTACCGATAACCCCCGCTTCTGCTACCGCCGGGTGCTCAACCAGCTTGCTTTCGACTTCAAATGGGCCCACACGCTCACCCGCCGTCATAATCACATCATCCACACGGCCTTGGAACCAGAAATATCCGTCTTCATCCATGTATGCTGAATCACCGGATACGTACCAACCCTTCAAGCGGAAATATTCCTCATACTTGGCCGGGTTGTTCCAAATTTTGCGCATCATTGACGGCCAACCGACTTTAATCGCCAGGTTGCCCATGCGGTTCGGCGGCAATTCATTGCCTTCATCGTCCACAATTGCCGCGACAATACCTGGAAATGGTTTACCCATGGAACCTGGTTTAATTGGCATGCTCGGATAATTACAGATTAGCTGGGCGCCCGTCTCTGTCATCCACCATGTGTCATGGATACGCTTATTGAATACTCTCGTGCCCCAATATACGACTTCCGGGTTCAGCGGCTCCCCTACGCTCAAAATATGACGTAAGCTGGACAGATTATACTGCTTCACCACTTCGTCACCCGCTCCCATCAGCATGCGAAACGCGGTCGGAGCGCTATACCAAACGGTAACTTTGTATTTCTCAATGGTGGAATACCAATCATGCGGACTGAAGCGGCCGCCACGAATAACGTTAGTTGCCCCATTGAGCCATGGGCCAAAAATACCATACGATGTCCCGGTTACCCAACCCGGGTCAGCCGTACACCAGTAAATGTCGTCATCCTTCAGATCCAGCACCCATTTGGCTGTCTGATAGTGCTGAATCATGGCATTATGAACATGAAGCACACCTTTCGGTTTTCCGGTAGAACCGGACGTATAGTGCAAGATAAGACCGTCTTCACGATCTACCCATTCGATTTGGAAATCTTCCGAAGCCTGCTCCATTTCCTTCTCATAGCTTACCTGTCCCTCTTCTAGTTCTCCTTCTGCACCAACCAGAATCACATGCTTCAACGCCGGAAGCTCTTTTACCGGAACGCGTGGCAACAGTGCGGGCGTCGTGACGATCGCAACCGCTTCACTGTCTTCCAGACGGTCGCGCACCGCGCCTTCCATGAAAGCTTCGAATAACGGACCAACGATGGCGCCGACTTTAATCGTACCTAGGACGCTTACATATAGTTCCGGTGTACGGGGCATAAAAATAAACACGCGCTCCCCTTTCCGAACTCCCAATTTGCGAAGTACATTTCCAAATTTATCAGATAAAGTTTTCAGTTCTGCAAATGTATATTTCTCATCGCGTGTTGCATCGCTATAATAAAGCGCTACCTTGTTTTCGCGGAGGGTGCCTATATGACGATCAATTGCTTCGTGTGCCATGTTTACTTTGCCCGTTTCATACCATGTAAATTGCTTTTCTACATCTTCCCAGCTGAAATTGTTATAAGCCTCTTCATACGCAGGCATATTATAACCGCTCCCAACCACGGGAAGTATCTTGCTGTGCATCGTTTCTTTCATATTGCAGCTCCTCTCCCACTAATTTTTACTTGATCCCAACCTAAATTCATATACTCTATTTTTTCCTTTGAAAACCCTTTCGTTATTTCGATTATACCAAATAATCTGTTATTTTATCAATTATTATCATTCACAGGTTTTTCAAATTTATGCATTGTCAGGATGATAGTTAATATTAGATAATTTCTAATTATAAAGAAAAAATGATAGATTGAATCAAACGGTGAAACATAACAAAACGATTTTATATCTGAATAGTAAGGTGTGAACGAATATGGAGCACAAAAAAACGTATTATCGAGAAGAAATAGAAAAATCAGCAGGCAGGCTTCTAATCGAAGGACCCGTTTCGCCTGAACGTGTCGCAATGCTTAAAATGGATGAAGGGTTGACAGCATTTCGCAAGCCGCGCGATCAGCAAAAAGCGCTGGAAGAAATCGCGGGTCTTCCCGAAGGACGCATTATTCTAGCAGTTCATAATGATACTATCGTCGGCTATGTCACTTTCCTCTACCCCGATCCAATGGAACGATGGGCACAGGCTGGAATGGAAGACCTGCTAGAACTAGGAGCCATTGAAGTGACCAAGTGTTTTCGTCATCAACATGTGGGGGAAGACATGCTGATGCTCGCCTTCCGTGATGATGCGATGGAAAATTACATTGTTTTTACGACCGAGTATTACTGGCACTGGGATTTAAAAGGCACAGGACTCGATGTATGGGAATACAGAAAAATTATGGAAAAAGTAATGGCTTCCGTCGGTCTTGAGTGGTTCGCCACCGACGATCCGGAGATTTGTGCCCATCCCGCGAACTGCTTAATGGCAAGAATCGGAAAGAACATTCCCATGGAATCGGTGCAAGCCTTTGATCGCATCCGCTTTCAAAATCGTTTTATGTATTAAACCGATACTAAGAAACAAGGTTCTTCGGCATCCGGCTGCATATATATCACGAATATTTCTATAGTCAGGGAGGAATATCCGATGCTCGTAGAAGATATTATGAGAAGAAGTTTAATAACCATCGAGCCGGAAGATTCAATTCGACTCGCACTTCTAAAAATTCATCAGCACCGGATTCGCCACTTGCCGGTTGTTTCAGAAGGCAAGCTGGTTGGAATTATCTCCGACCGCGATGTGCGGGATGCATGTCCTTCCATTATCAGCACACCGCATAATGAGGACGAAAAAATTTTAGACACGCCTGTCTCTTCCATGCAAGAAAAATCTTGTGTTCCGCGTACAAACAATCGATCCACGCAACATCGTTTCCAAAATCGAGAAGGCCGGCTATCGTATGATTTGGCCCAGAGAATCAGAGGGATTACTATGAAAATAAAGTCAGCTTTTATTTACAGCGACGAATATTTACATTATTTTTTTAATGAAGAGCATCCGTTTAACCAAAAGCGTCTCGTATTGACGCTGGATTTGCTGCAAATGATGAATTTGCTTTCCGAAAACGATATTGTGCCGCCGCGGATGGCGACTGATGACGAACTGGCGCTTATACACGATCGGCAATATATCGAAGCAGTGAAAGAATGCGGCCATTCGAAGCAGGAAATCCCCATTGCCGCAAGCTTCGGATTAGGAACAGAGGACTGTCCTATCTTTCCTAATATGCATGAAGCATCGGCATTGGCGGTCGGCGGAACCCTTCGCGCCGTTGAATTGGTCATGTCCGGCGAATACCGCCACGCTGTCAACCTGGCTGGGGGGCTTCACCACGGCTTTCGTGGACGAGCTTCCGGATTCTGCATTTATAACGATTGCTCGGTTGCGATTGCGTATTTGCGCCAAAAATATGACGCCCGCGTGCTTTATATTGATACGGACGCACATCACGGCGACGGCGTACAATGGGCATTTTACGATGATCCGAACGTGCTGACCCTTTCCTTTCATGAAACAGGGAAATATCTTTTCCCTGGTACCGGAAATATTACTGAACGCGGGGATGGGCAAGGGTACGGCTTTTCGGTCAACGTCCCGCTGGATGCGTTTACAGAAGATGACTCATGGCTGGAAGCATACGATACCGTGCTTCCGACCGTAGCTCGCGGATTTAAACCGGATGTTATCGTGACGCAAAATGGATGTGATTCCCATATGTTCGATCCGCTGACACATCTGTCAACATCAATGCGGATTTATCAGGAGATTCCCAAGCTGGCAAGGGAACTTGCAGAAGAATTATGCGATGGCAGATTAATCGCAACCGGAGGGGGAGGATATGACATCTGGCGCGTGGTGCCGCGCGCCTGGACTTTATTGTGGGCTGAATTATCTGGTCAGCGAATCGTTAATAATGTGCCCATCCCACAGGCGTGGATTGCTAAATATCAAGAAGAAAGCCCGGTACAACTCGCGCCTACAATTCTTGATCCTGAAGGGCTGTTTCCGCCAATTCCGCGCCGGGCCGAGATTACCGCCAAGAACAAAAATACAATCGAAAAAGCACTTTTATATTGCCCGCGTGGATAAAAAAGCGGAAGGGTTGTCCTTCCGCTTTCGCTTTATAAATGCTCCAGCATATTTTTTACAATTTCATAAGAGCGCTTGGACGCTAACTTTGTAAATTCCGGGAAATTCACATGCGCCGAACCATCAGCCTTATCAGACATGGAACGAATCACAACAAATGGCACTCCGTTCATTGCACACACTTGGGCCACAGCTGCCCCTTCCATTTCCGTGCAGACACCGTTCATTGTCTCGTACAATTCCCGTACCGTCTCACGACTTGCAATAAACTGGTCCCCCGATAAAATGCGTCCAATAATCGTTCTACCTTCCGTTACCTTTTTGCTCGCTTTTACCGCAGCTTCCACCAGTTTCCCGTCCGCCTCGAATACCGATACATCAGCGAAAGGAATCTGACCGCGCGCAAAACCAAGCGCCGTTACATCCATATCATGGTGCTGGCAATCCGATGACACGACGATGTCTCCGATTTCTAACTCTGGGTGCAATGCGCCCGCCACACCGGTAAAAATAACCGCCTCTGCTTCGTACGTATCAATTAAAATCTGTGTGCATACGCTTGCGTTTACTTTGCCGACCCCACATTTACAGAGAACGACTTCTTTGCCTTCCCATTTCCCTTCATAATATGCAATGCCGGCTTTATGCGTCTCACGCGTAAGTTCCATGCCTTCTTTATATAGCTCAATTTCTTCGTCCATTGCTCCAATGATTCCGATTTTCATCTCCGCTTCTCCTTACTCCAATTCATCTTGCTGTTCTTCTGTCATACGTCCTTTGGTAGACTGACGCTCTTCAATCCGATGCGGCAAAATCACGATATGATGGTCAACTTTTTCATTATTCATATACTTAGTCAATAAACGCATCGCTACCGCGCCAATATCATACATCGGCTGTACTACTGTCGTCAGACGCGGCCGCACCATTTCTGCCAGGCGAATGTTATCAAAACCGATAACATCTATATCATCCGGAACGCGCAGGCCGCGGTCCTGCAAGCCATGGATAACCCCGACCGCCATTTCGTCGCTAACTGCAAAAATCGCCGTCGGCTGTTCCACCAAAGACAAAAATTGTTCAACAGCGGCCAGACCGGATTCGTAACGGAAATTGCCATTGTATACATAGCTATCCTTCAAGGGCAAACCGGCTTCTGTCAGCGCTTGCTTATATCCTTCAAATCGGCGCATACCCGCGAGCGGATCAATCAGCGGTCCAGTCACCATCGCAATCCGCCTGTGCCCTTTGTCAATCAAATACTTGGTTGCATCGTAACCGGCGTCGTAATGGCTAATATCAACCGATGGAAGCTTTCCGGTTGGATCTTTTGTTCCGGCGAGAACAATCGGCGCAGAAGCGGTTGTAAAGACCTGCATATGGCTTTCCGTAATTTCACGGCCCATGAAAACAATGCCATCCACCTGTTTTTCCAGCAGCGTATTCGTTAAATGCACTTCTCGCTCAACACGCTCATCCGAATCACACAAAATAATGTTATACTTGTACATGCTGGCAATATCGTCAATACCGCGCGCAAGCTCCGCAAAAAACGGACTGGAAATATCAGGAATGATAACACCAACCGTTGTCGTCCGCTTGCTGGCAAGACCGCGTGCCACCGCGTTTGGACGATAGCCCAATTGCTCAATCGCCGCAAGTACTTTCTTTCTCGTCGATGGTTTTACATTCGGGTTTCCGTTCACAACACGAGAAACCGTCGCCATCGATACACCTGCTTCTCTTGCTACATCATAAATTGTAACCGGCAATCGTAACTCCTCCTATATTCTTTATGCATAATTATTGTATATCAGTTTTCACCCATTTTCATAATTTTTCATTTATCATATTATAAATCACTCTTGCATGCAATCGTATTCATGTAAACCTCATGAAAAGGAAAAAGACAAATCCATACTCTCACATGAGATTTGTCCATAAGCGCTTATGTTCCTCTCTTGTTTCCAATATAAGGCCCGATTCCGCCGTCGCTAATAGCCTTGTGAGCGACAATCCAGCGGCTATTATCGTTGCTTTTCATTAATGTGTACTGGATGCGGTGCCGCTCACCTGTCATAAGCGTTCCTATACATTCCACAACCGCTGTGTTTTTATAATAAGAAGTTACGCGGATTTCCGGCATTTTCATGGAAAGCAGGCTAACATGGCGAAATGCAGGATGCACGGCCAACGCTTTGTTAGGAATCGAATAATTCAAATCAATTGTTTCATGCGTGAGCTGCGTTGCCAGTTGCTCGCTCCAGCTTTGTCTATAATAATTATATAATTGTTTTTTGCTTGTGAAATCGCTATACACACGAACTGGCTGCCCCTTTACATACGCAACTTTTGTATGCTCCGTAGCACGCCACACTTTTTCTTCCGCCTCGCGAATGGCATTGATCAGCTCCTGCCGCTCTGCTTTTCTTAGCTTTGGAAGCTGATGATCAAATGACATCGGTCCTTCAATCGGTGTCTTCCCATGCTCGCTCTGGATTTTTTGCCCGCCGCATCCTGTAGCAAGCGATGCAGTTACAAGAATCGTCATAAGAACAAGTGCTCGTGTATACTGTCGCGGCATATGCGTCACCCTGTTTCTCCTTAGAAATATGATACTTGTAGGGTGCACCTCTCTTATTCTTTTTATGTATATAAGAAAAACCGCTGAAATCATCTCAGCGGTTTTTGCCCGTTCACACTTATAAAACAGATGCGCTCTCTTTGTACAAGCCGGATTCGCGCAATTTAGTGACGAATTCGTTGAATTGCGGGATATTGATTTGCTGTTTTGCGTCGGAAAGCGCCACATCCGGATCCGGGTGCACTTCGATCATGACACCATCCGCTCCCACAGCCAGCGCAGCTTTCGCTGTCGGCAGCAGAATGTCACGGCGTCCTGTTGCATGCGTCACATCGACGAGCACTGGCAAGTGCGTCTCTTGTTTCAAAATCGGAACGGCGGAGATATCGAGCGTATTGCGTGTCGCTTTTTCGTATGTGCGGATACCGCGTTCACAAAGCATGACTTGATCGTTTCCACCGGACACGATATATTCAGCAGCGTGAATAAACTCTTCAATGGTAGCAGATAAACCGCGCTTTAAAAGCACCGGCGTTTTCACACGGCCCGCCGCCTTCAGCAACTCAAAGTTTTGCATGTTACGCGCCCCGATTTGAATGACATCCACGTATTCGGTCGCCATTTCAATATCAGCTGGATTCACGATTTCGCTCACTACTTTTAAGCCAAGTTCGTCTGCCACACGCCGCAAAATCTTCAAACCTTCCACGCCAAGTCCTTGGAAGTCATACGGCGACGTCCTCGGCTTGAATGCACCCCCACGTAAAAGGGTAATGCCGTTCGCTTTTAGCGCTTCCCCAACCTGACGAACTTGATTATACGATTCGACCGAACACGGGCCAGCCACAAGCACCGGATCTCCATCGCCTACCCGCACAGACCCAATTTCCACCACAGTATCCTCCTGCTTCTTCTTGCGGCTTACAAGCAATGCTTTGCGATGATCGTCTTTTTGCAATTCAAGAGAGGCGCTAAAGATTTGTTTAAAAAGATGCTGAATGGTGCTGTCTTCAAACGGCCCTTTATTATGCTCCAGAATCAAGTTCAGCATTTGACGTTCGCGCTCAGGGTCAAAACGATTAATCCCCTGCTTGAGCTTGACCCTCCCGATTTCCTGCACCAGCTCCGCTCGCCTGTTAATCAGCTCCAGAATCTGAAGATTTACCGCATCCAGATCACTGCGAAGCTGCTCCAACTTTTCGTTGCTCATCTTCTCTCCACCTCTTGTATTTTTTTCAGACAATTTTCAAAAAAATATTTGAAGTGTATTATATCTTATTCTTTGTTCTTTGTCAGCCTTTATATAAAAGAAAAAAGGAATTTTCTATCCCGCAGCGAATATCTTACATATTCCTTCAAATAAACCATGAAGGACACGCTTTATAATTGGAGGAGTTGTAAAGTATGGGCGAAGGACATTCACAACATATTTTCGCTCTTGATATCGGAACGCGCAGTGTAGTTGGACTGCTGGTGGTCCCTAGCCCGGAAGGCAAATTTGAGGTTATCGGGTATGAATGCGAAGAGCATACGGAGCGCTCAATGCTGGACGGACAAATCCACGACGTAGTGGCAGTAGCTGAAGTCATCTCTCGTGTCAAGCAGCGTCTGGAAACGAAAGTAAATGTAAAGCTCACGGACGTGGCCGTAGCGGCTGCGGGACGTTCACTCCATACACAACGCATCGAAGTAAGCAAAGATATTTCCGGGGCAGGCCCAATATCACACAACGATAGTATCGCACTTGAACTTGCCGCCATCCAGAAAGCCCAGCGCATTCTGGCCAAACAACATAAAGCGAATGACTTTACCCAGTATTATTGTGTTGGCTATAGCGTGGTCAACTATTTTCTTGATGGGGAGATCATCGGTAGCCTGATCGACCAACGCGGCAACGAGGCAAAAGTGGAAATTATCGCTACGTTTCTCCCTCGTGTAGTTGTCGACTCCCTAATTGCTGCACTAAAACGAGCGGATCTCAGGATGTGCGCGCTTACACTTGAACCGATTGCAGCCATTAATGTGCTTGTTCCGCCCACCATGCGCCGCCTTAATGTGGCGCTGGTTGATATCGGAGCAGGTACATCGGATATTGCCATTACCGGAGCGGGAACAGTGACAGCATACGGCATGGTGCCGATCGCTGGAGACGAAATTACGGAAGCGCTCAGTCAGGCGTATCTGCTTGACTTTCCAATAGCTGAAGAAATCAAGCGGAAACTGTCGACACAGGACACGGTCACATTTTCCGACATCCTCGGCATAGAATACACCTATAGCCGCGAGGAAGTCATTCGTAATATTGAAACCGATATTCATAACCTTGCCAATTTAATCAGCGAACGCATTCTGGAGTTAAACGGAAATCCCCCGCAAGCAGTGATACTAATCGGCGGCGGTAGCCTGACACCAACCTTGCCCTCCAAAATTGCCGAACGCTTGAATCTTCCTCCCGCGCGCGTTGCTGTACGAGGCGCGGATGCTATCCAAGCCTTTATCGGCAAAGCGAACCTAACGGGGCCGGAATTCGTAACGCCGCTGGGAATTGCGGTAGCGGCAGTGAAACACCCGATTAAATATTTATCCATTCATCTTAACGGGGAAACGCTGCGTATCTTTGATTTAAAACAAATGACTGTCGGCGATGTGCTGCTGTACGCGGGGATAGACATCAAGCGTCTGCACGGACGTCCCGGTCTGGCGATGACCGTACACGTAAACGGCAAAATGAAAATCATTCCTGGCGGGCATGGCACAGCACCCGTTCTGCTCCTTAACAACGAGCCAGCACAACTGGATACGCCTGTTCAAGCGGAGGATCGGATCATATTTAAGCCGGGAAAAGATGGCGTTCCCGCTTCAGCTAAACCAATTGAACTGGCAGGAGACACCGACACGCTGGACATCATGCTAAATGATACTCCGTTATCCCTTTCTCCGTTCATTTTTATTAACGGTCAGGAAGCGTCATGGGATACGCCTCTCAAGGACAGGGATGAGATAGAAATCTCACTGCCGTCTACACTGCGCGAAGTACTCATCGCCGCAGGAGCATACAGACCGGAAATGGAAACCCAGCAACTGCCGTTTACCGTCAACGGAAAAGCAATGCATTATACGTATTCCACATACGTTTTTACTATCAACGGAAAAGAAGCCAGTCTGGATAACAAAATTAAGAAAAACGATCAGATTTTATATCGCAGACATACAACTGCACTTCCTACGATCGAGGATGTGCTTCCACCTGAAGAACGAACAGAAGTGAACACAATCATAACATTCAATGGAAAAACAGTTCAAATCCCTGCAAGTGAAATGGAAATTTACTTGGACGGGGAACGCGTTGCATTAACGGAACCGATCCGGGCGCACGCGTCCATCGCGGTGCGAGTTCGCTTCACGGGCGATCCGATCTTCAGCGATGTATTTCGCTATGTAGATGAAAGCTTGCAAACGATGGATTCAGGAAAAAATCTTGTAATTACAATTAACGGAAATCCAGCTTCATTCCAGGATGTCATCAAAACAGGAGACGTATTGGAGTGCAGGTGGGAATAATTGCAAATTTTTATCTCTATGTTTAATGAAAGTTTTTTTTAATTACTCCCTTGTTTCTTGCGAGACAAGGGAGTTTGTCTTCAATCTGACTTATAGCTAAAATGTTACAAAAATTTCCTATACTATATTTTCTTGCAGATTCTTCTCCGTAATATTCCAATGGGAAGTATGCCATGCCACGCTGCCGTCTTTTATATACAATACTTGCGGCGATTCGTGCTTAACGCCAAAACGATCTGCAATTTCGTTGGATACCGGGCGGGCGGTTTGCACAATTATGAGCGCCCACGGCTTTGTCTCCACACTTTTGACATACTTCATAAACTCGTCGTAAGCTTGGCTGCTAATCGGACAAGTTGTACTGTGCTTCAACAAAATGGCCTCAGGATTCTTCTCTAAAAATTGGTTTAATTCTTCGATAGAAGTCAATTCTTGCATCGTTGTTCCTCTCCTTTCATTCTGTTCATCTTCCTATTTTATATTACCTGTTTTTTTCTCTGGTATAAATACAAAAAGCCGCCTGTATGTTCTACATACAAGCGGGTACCCGCTTTATGTTCCATTCTGCTGCTTCCGTGCCCCTTGCTGCTGTCCGGCTGATGCTTCCGCTGCCTGCCAAGCAGATACGGCTTGTTGCAAATTCTGATTTGTCTGTCTGGCACGAATTGCTGCTTCTGCAATTTCATCCGGCAATGCATAACGCGGAGCCACCCATCCGCTTGCTGCCATAATCTGTCCAATTTCTACGATGTTTTGCAGTGAATGATTCAACAATTGTTGAATCCCCTGTCGAAGCTCCGGGCAGTTCGTCTCCGTCATTGTCTGCGCATACGCGGTAACCATCATTTTCTCGTATGCCAACAATTCACTGGCAATTTGTTTATCTGATACTGGCATCATTCCAGCCCCCTTTCTACTGTACCCCGTGCGGCGGATGCTGATGCTGATTCAGCATTTGACACAGCAGCTGATAATTTTTTTGATGACGTGCGGCCATTTGGCCGCATAATTCTTTCAAGTCCGTGCTTACCACATTGGAAGCCGCATTCATATATGTTTGACAAATCATTTCTTCCTGGCTCATCCGCGCTTCGAGTTGTACAAGTTCGTTGGCGGTCAACGGTTCCATGCGTATCTTCTGTACCATTTTCTTAACCTCCGGCAAAAAGTCAGACTTTATGCATTCGTTAGTTTCTCCAAAATTTCTTTGTATTCCTCATACAAATCCTGTCAATAATAATTGAGATATTTTATGAAATCATGCATAATAAGTAAGGTTGTTTGTTAAATAAAAGAGGAAGAGAAAGATTTCAGAAGAGGTGGTACAGACATGAAAAAAACAGTTGTTGTTATGCAAGGCGACCAGACTGGCCAAGAACTGCTTGAAGAAGCGTTGCGCGTACTTCAGCCTGATGTTATCGGCTTTGAAATTGATTTTGAGACATACGATTTAAGCCTCGAAAATCGCATAAAAACAAATAACGAAGTCGTACACGAAGCAGCGCGCGCAATGAAAAGAACAGGATTTGGCTTAAAGGCGGCCACAATCACGCCGGAAGAAAAGGGCTCTGTAGGCAGCCCGAACGCAATTCTCCGCCGCGAAATCGATGGGAAAGTCATCCTGCGGACAGGCCGCAGAATTCCTGGCATCCGTCCGGTAGCGGGCGCTTACGCTCCAATTTCCGTTGTTCGCATGGCTGTCGGTGATGCTTACGGTGCAAAGGAATGGCGCGAAGGTGAAGGCTTAGATGAAATCGCATACCGCACCGAAAAAATTGATCGCAAAACGTGCCGTGCCGTTGCTGAATTCGCGTTCCGCCATGCACAAAAAACAAACGCTAAAGTATTCGGCGGTCCAAAATACACGGTAAGCCCGATCTATGAAGGCATGCTGAAAGAAGAAATGGATGCCGTAAGCAAACGCTACCCAAATGTAAAATACGAACCACAACTCATTGACGCTACATATGCGTTGCTGCTTTCTTCCGCTGGTGACGCGATGGTCATTCCGGCTTTGAACCGCGACGGCGACTGCCTAAGCGATATGGTGTTGCAAATGTTTGGTTCTATCGCGGGCGCTGAATCCGTCCTGCTCGGTTTCGACGAAAATTTCAACACACAAGCCGTAATGGTAGAGGCACCGCACGGTACCGCTCCGGCTCTCCAAGGCAAAAACATCGCGAACCCGATGGCGATGATTCTTGCTTCCGCATCCCTGCTCACATATTTCCATGAACAAAACGCATATGCAGCTTCCCGCGCAATTTACGAAGCGACCATTGAAGCCGTAAGCCAAGGCGTGCGTACGGCCGATCTAGGCGGAAGTGCAACAACAACCGAATTTACGGATGAAGTAATCAAACGTGTAAAAACAAAACTAGACGTATGGGCTACCATGCAAAATTTCTAATCTGTATCCTTTTATAGGTATAATAAAAATAAGAGGTCCATTCCTCTGTGAGGATATGGGCCTCTTATACTTCATCGCTGCCATGCGCTCTGTGGTCTGGAAAGGAGGGATACAGCTTGAGATATGCAAAGCGTATATTGGTGATCAGCACTATAACGGTACTCCTATGCTCCTTTGTTCTTGTCGCAAATAATATATCGGCTGATTTTTCCTACCGGATTAAAAGTTTCGTGCTCAGCGATTATAAAATCAATTTAGGTGGCTGGATGGAGGACGTTAAACCAGTAACAACCGAGAAACGTTACGAACATGCTATCTATACGCGTTACGATTACAAAAAAGACGGACGCTTCTTCCGGTTGACCATAGCCAAGATAAAAAACGGAGATATTTTATACTTCGCCGAAAACCATGCTACTCCTAAGGCGAACAAAGCGTTCCTTCAAATTACTGTCAAAGAAAACGAACCAAGATACGTGCATATGTTCGCACCCGGTAAACCCCCGGCCTGGCAAAGATGGGATGAACTTCCCAACTCATTATCTAAAGCCGCGTACGTGGACGGCCAAAAATTGTTCTACCGGATTGGTAAAGCGGAAGTATACCGTCCTCTCGGCTATACTGTCTACGAAGAGCTCCCATATTATGCATCCGATGTGCAGGTGGTGCAAAACGGATACACGCAATACAAAGTCACCTTACCCGCAGACAGCACTTCCATGAGCACTGCCTGGGGCATACTCGCCGGCCATCCTCTAATTAACTGGAATGAGCCAAAAGCGTACAAAAAAGCGTTAGAAATCGAATTCGAACATGACAAAAAACTGCGGGCAGACGGTGCATACTCCATTATTCCGGAAAACTACGAACCAAGTTCGAAAATGGCCTTCTACCGGAACCCTGCTAATGGCGAAGGGTTGCACGCTAATGATTTCGTATCTTATCCAGCGATGGGCAGCCTGTTTATGGATATCGCCACTCATCTAGCCTATACGGCAGTGCAATCACAGAACGAAGAGGGCTACTGGCCCACGTATCCGCGTTCACAATGGCTCCGCCGCGAATATAACATTGATTACGCCTATATGGATAACCGTCGAAACGCCGACAATGCGCTGTTTTTATTGCGCTACGTGCAGCAAAAACCCGATCCGGATATTAGGGAAACTTTGCGCAAGTGGGACCATTATATGCTGCGCTATATCGACAAATATAGTCAGAAAGCTGGCGATAAAACGATCAGCTTTATTCCTGATTATGTAGGTGCTCAAAACAGCAGGCGGACGCACACGTCGCTCAACCATCTGGCTGCCAACATGAATTATCTGCTGGAAGCATATTTATATGATCAAAACCCGGCCAAAAAACAGGCGGCCTCCAAGCTGTTCGCCGCTATTAAGGCAACCAAGGAAAAATGGGTACGTCCCGACTCCAACTTTTACTATGCCTTAACCCCGGGTCTCATGCCTTACCCGGCGGAAGATTATTATAAATTAACGCACGATGATTTGTTGCATTCGCAAAAACTGCTTGTATTGCTCTATGGAAAACCGAGCGATGCGTTGCAGTATCTTATCACGAAAAAAGAAAAATGGATGCAAAAACACCCCGTTCCTACGCTTACGTTCCCGGATATCAAAACCCCCTGACAGCCGAACGTCAGGGGGCTCCTCTATGTTCACGCCTTTAAGAGCTTTTCTTTCTCTTTGCGGCAATAAACATCATGGATAACAAAATGAGCGGAATGGCCATCGATGCAATCAAACCGAACATGGCAATTTGTTGCCCACCCATCTTAAGCGTACCTCCCACATTTATTTACTTCTATTGTAATAAAAAGATTAGGGAAATGTCTACCAAAAAAACGGATAAATATCCTTCTATCTACCCGTTTTTTTAATAAATTGTAAAACTTTATTCACATTTCGAGCGCGCTACTTCCCGTAAAGAAACAAGCACCTGCCTGAGCCATTGCTTATCCCCCAGCGATTTGGCCAGAAGATATAGGTCGAGCCATTCATCAACGGTAAAGCAAGGTTTTTGCGCGCAGGTCTTTAGCATCATGCGCGTAAATATGGAATGTTCAGCAAACGAAATCGCCTTTGTTCCTTTTTCGGTGTGCAGCCGCTGTAAGCATTGCTTCAACTCTTCTTTAATTTGTTCAACTAATTCGTGGTGCCCGCAATAGCAGCACCAGTACATAGGCACATGTTCGATTTGCGTATGGTTCATATAGACAAGCTTTCGCAAATACAAATGCATTACATGGCCGCAACGGTTACACTGCTTTTCCATTGTCGTTCCCCTTTCCCGACACACACTATCAGTTTGCCTTATATGTATTCAGGAAAGGCGACTTTTAACCCACTTTAATATCTGGCATTTATTTTCTGACACACCGGGCAAATCGCTACCCGTACTGAACCACCTGTTTCATCTTCTACCACATACCCTTTAAGATTCTTATTGGAATCACAGTACATACATTCTGAAGAAAATTCCATGTCAAAATTCGCTTTCCAGGCGAAAGGTTTAAAAATTTGTCCCGTATAAATAGATAAAGGCATTTCATTCATCATTACAGACCTCCTTGGTATTCCACTGTATGTATTTTCTAGCATGTACCAGAAACGTCTGCTTTATACGAATTATAAGAAAATAAATACTTTCACACTGTCCAACAAGCAACATAAACTATATGGAGAAAAAAGATTCGCTCTTATCCCAAATGGTCAAAGGCAAATCATATACTTGGCAGAAGAAGCTATCCTTGCCTAGAGGCCGATTCTTCGCCCCAGTGCAGGAAGGAGGAAAGAGATTGAAAAGAAAAGTAACGCATATAACGCGTACATTCCGCAAACCTTCCTACATGCATCCCGCCAATTTTTTCGTTCCAATCGTTGAAAAAGTAAAACCTGCCATTATTTCCATTACAACGGAAGACTACGCGGTCAACAAAAAAATGACACAAATTCTTCATAATTTTTTATTTCCGAATTCACAGCCTCACGAAAAAGAAGTGCGCCGCAGCTTCGGCACCGGCTTTATCATTCATCCGCGCGGTTATATTTTAACGAGCGAGCACGTGATTCATAACGCCCGCGTAATTTACGTTAAGCTCTATTCAGGAGAAGTGAAAAAGGCGAACGTCGTTTGGAGTAATCCGAAACGCGATCTCGCGCTACTTCACATACAAACCCGCAATCCGCTACCTGTACTTCCTCTTGGTTCCTCCACAGAAGCACAGGTCGGGGAACTTGTCATCTCCATCGGCAATCCACTCGGTCTGGAAAATACAGTTACAACCGGCATTATCAGCGCAAAAAACCGGCCGGTTCAAATCGCCGACCGGAAGTATGAAGACATCATTCAAACAGACGCCGCGATCAATCCTGGAAACAGCGGAGGCCCGCTCATTAATATGAACGGTGAAGCAATCGGCATGAACGCCTTTATTATCCGGGACAACCATGGGCTTGGGTTCGCCATCGGCATCGATAGCATCAAGCCGTTTATCCGAAAATTCCTTTAGATTCCTTACCTTATCATTCGTACGATGTGCTGACGAACTCCACATCCGGATTTTTCTCCTTCGCCCAGCGTTCAGCGAATTCGTTTTCCAACAGCACGACCAGCCTTCCTTCCCGGTCGCGTACAACAAGACTGCCTCCATACTGGATGAGATTTAATTCATGTTCTTTTTTGTTCCCTTTCACCCAGCGGGCAAGTGTAAAACCTAGCGGCTGAAGCTCTACATCTACCCCATATTCGTTGCGCATACGGTATTCAAAAACTTCAAGCTGCAATTGGCCCACCACGCCGAGAATCAACGTTTCGGCGCCGGGAGCGGCCGTCGTGAAATATTGGACAGCCCCTTCTTCCGTAAGCTGCTGCATTCCTTTATGAAATTGCTTATATTTCATCGTGTCTTTGGCGCGTACCTTCGCAAAAATCTCAGGCGAAAAATGTGGAATATCCGCAAAGCTAAACGTCTGATTTCCTTCTACCAGCGTATCGCCGATGCCAAACGTTCCTGGATCAAATAAGCCAATAATGTCTCCTGGATACGCTTCTTCCACAATGTTGCGTTCCTGTGCCAGAAATTGCTGAGGCTGAGAAAGCTTGATACGTTTTCCAGTGCGCACGTGTTGTACGGTCATCCCTCGAATAAATTTGCCCGAAACAATGCGCAAAAAAGCGATTCGATCACGGTGCGCAGGATTCATATTTGCCTGAATTTTAAACACGAATCCGGAAAACTTGTTGTGCTCTGGAGAAATGAGGCCCTTATCGCTCATACGGGGAGCCGGTCCCGGAGCCAGCCTGAGGAAATACTCAAGGAACGACTCTACACCGAAGTTTGTCAGCGCGCTCCCAAAAAAGACAGGCGTCAATAATCCATTGTCAATTTTTTCACGATCAAACGGATCACCCGCGATATCAAGTAGCTCAATATCTTCTTTCAGCTTCATATATCTTTCTTCGCCCAACAGTTCCTTCACTTTCTCATTACTTTTTCCCTCCTGGAATACGGGGAAAATATGGCGTCCTTTTTCTCCATGTTTAAAAAGTTCCACCTGCTGCCTCTCCCGATCATATACTCCTTTAAAATCAATGCCAGAACCAATTGGCCAGTTCATCGGACAGGAGCGGATGCCAAGCACTTCTTCCAGTTCCTCTAATAAAGCTAGCGGATCTTTCGATTCACGATCCATTTTGTTGATAAAAGTAAAAATCGGAATTTTTCGCATCCGACATACTTCAAACAACTTAATGGTCTGTGGTTCTACTCCTTTGGCGGCATCAATTAACATTACCGCACTATCAGCTGCCGTCAACGTACGGTATGTATCTTCGCTAAAGTCCTGATGCCCTGGAGTGTCCAGAATGTTAACCGCATATCCATTATAGGAGAACTGCATTACGCTGGAGGTTACCGAAATTCCGCGCTGCTTTTCGATTTCCATCCAGTCGGATGTCGCTTGTAGTTTGGATTTACGACTTTTTACCATGCCTGCCGTATGAATGGCTCCACCAAAATAAAGCAGTTTTTCAGTCAATGTCGTCTTCCCGGCGTCCGGGTGAGAAATAATTGCAAACGTTTTTCTTGGTCTTGCTGTTGCCATGTATGTGAAAACGCCTCCGTTTTGTAATGTTTATGCAAAAGGAAAAACAGGCGGCAGTTCTGGCGCCTGTTTTTCTTCTCATTGTCCACATTTAACTATGATACCATGTTTCCTCCCATCGCAAAAGAAAAAGAGAATACCCATCCGGACATTCCCTTTCTCTTCCATTTAACTTAACGAAACGGCGCGGTAACAGAACGGCCGATATCACGGATTAACTGAGTAATGTCCCGTCCAAACGTACGCATCGCATTCGTCCCCTTGTTTCCCATATTAGCGCTTAGCGTGCGGATGCGCTGGGTGAGCGTTTTATCCGCGGTAACATGGATCGTATATCCCGGTTCAGCTCGCCTTAGCGCTTCATGAACGCTGCGCTCCAACATTTTCATATTGGATGCAGTCGCTCCTTCAACGCCGATCACTGCATCGCGATCGTACACAATCGCTGTAGCGCGAGTCACACCGTGGACATTGGCCGCAAGCTGTGCCATTCTTTCGGCGGCTTTTTGATCTTGTTCGACGGTACTATGGGGACGGGCCCCATAAATGTTATATTGCCCTGCTCTGGCATTCGGGTACATATACGCCATATCTGGACGCAGACTGTACTGTTGTGTACCGTACGGGCGAATGCCGAAATTATCATCCATGACCGTGCCGTTGGTACGATACTGATTGAGGCGGTACGTTTCGGATTGCGTTTTGGTCGTGCCATCTTTTCTCGGACCGCACGCCGCAAGCGATCCAGCCATCATAAGTGCTAAAGACATGATAATCACTTGCTTGAATGCTTTGTGCATGCGTTTCACCTCCACGCTTAGTTTGCGTAGAAGAAAGTTTCATGATTACTAAAATAAATGGCAAAAGAGCCGAGAAAATTTTCCCCGGCCCTTCCTTCCCATGTTATCCTCTGTTAGGATAGTTTTGGGAAATATCAGAGAGAGCCATGCCCGCTTCGTTCTGATAAATGTCTTGCACGGCAAGGTCGCCAAGGGAAACGATGCCGACCAGTTGATTGTGATCCACAACCGGGAGACGGCGAATTTGATTTTTCGCCATCAAATCAGCCGCTTCATGAACGTCCATATCAGCGGGTGCGGTGATGATGTTGTGCGTCATAACGTCGCGCACTTTCGTCTGACTATCACGATTGTGTGCGGATGCGCGAGTGGCGATATCGCGGTCGGTGATCATACCGACACACTGACCGTTTTCAACGACAGGAACAGCGCCAACGTTATATTCATTCATGATTCGTGCCGCCTCTTCCAATGTCTGGTTCGGCTGAACGGTAGCAACTTGCCTTGTCATAATATCCTGCAAACGTTGCGACATGTGCTTTTCCCTCCCGTATGCTTGTGTCGGATTCATGTGAATCCTTTTATAGCGTGATGAATATAACTAAAACGTATGCATGGTCAATTCTGTAAACCAAGGAGAGATGAAGTGAAGTTTTTTGGGGTTTGGATAATGATGTTCTTTTTTTTGCTCGCATGCTCCGCATCATCCGTATCGGCAAGTGGATCGTTCGCCGGAAAAAAGATTGTGCTTATCCCGCTTGACAGCCGTCCGGTCAATACTGAATACATAAAAATGCTCAGCGAAATCGGCGGCGCGTCTGTCGTTTACCCTGAAGATGGCCTCGATCATTATGAACGCCCGTCCGATTACGCAAAAATAAAGTCGTTTTTAATACAGCAGTTGCCCACAGCTGATGCCGTTTTTATCTGCGTTCCGCAGTGGCTAAACGGGAGTCTAATTGAAGGACGGCATGCGGAAAGCTATGTGCGAAATGCATACCGTCTGGCTGAGTTACAAAGCATTCTAAGTGCATATAAATATAAAACCATATACCTTATTGGGCTTATTCCCAGGGAGAAGCCTTCGTACATCACTCCCGCTTTCAAATATTCGACGGAGCTTACGCAATACGGCCGTAAGTATGCACAGTACATGATGGCTAACACGGTCAAAGGCAGGAATTATATGCTCTACTTTCTGCGTCAAATGCAGAATACCATCCCGTTTTCATATGTTAGAGATTATTTGAAACTGTTTAACGAAAACACCCGTGTTCTTTATACTATGGCGGATTGGGCGAAAGCAGGGTTGGTCGACGGCGTCGTGATCGGTCTGGATGACACAAGCGATATGGGTCTTCCAAAATTTAATGAAATGCGTCTTCTCCAGTACTGCAAAGAGCAAAACATACGAAACGTGTACATCATGCCTGGAGCAGATGATATTACAGCACTGCTGCTGGCCCGTTACAAAAACGAATTGTCCGGCTCTGCTTCACGTTATGACGTAACATTTTCACACGAACAATTACAAAATACGATCAAAGCGTATGATGGACAACCGCTTGCAGAAGTAATCCGGAAAAAAATCGCGTTTGTCCAGCCGAAGTCCCCTGCTTCCGGACAGCCCGCCCTTCTTTCTCTCTATGTTCATTCGCACGAAGAGCCAATAGAAAATCTGCAGAACTGGATTCGTGCACATCCTAACAACTTGCGCGGTGTGGCTGATGTCTCTTACGCAAGCTTTCTTGAAACAGGTTGGATGGAAAATTATTTACGACAGAAGCTCTCCAGCAAAATTCACAGTTATGCGGCGTGGAATACAAGTGGAAATACCATCGGGCTGCTGGTGGCGCACCTGGAGATGATCCGCGATGAACCAACATGGAATGAAGCTCATGAACGTTGGCTTGCACTCCGCTACGCCGAAGATTACTATTACAATACAATTAAACGTTACGAATACGCATTGCGCTACTCCTCTAGCAAAAAAGTGCCACCTCTCGAAGAGAAGATGTTAATGGAGAACGTGACCAAGCGCACCAATCAATTTCTCGCCACCCTCTCTCTCGCCACGCGAAAAAACGGGCGATATGTCGCTATTTCTCCCGCTCCGCGCATCGCAAAGGCTGAGCTTCCGTGGCATCGCATCTTTGAAATCGGCTACACCTTTCGCTAGACAAAATGCACAAAGCTTTTTCTCTCGTTCTTTTTCGGCCGCGAAGCAAAACAGCCGCGACACTGCAAAATAATAAGCGAAATATTTAGGAAATTTTTCTGTTCGATAAAAAAGGCGCGAATCGCACAACATCATGTGCAATCCGCGCCCTTTTTTTATTCCGCTTTCGGTGTCGTAATGATTTTTGCGATTTCCGGAATTTTCATGTTGCTATTAAGGTCATATGTTCCATAACGTACCAAACCCATCAGACCAGTATCGTTTAAATATTTATTCAGCAATTTCCTATCAGGAATAATATGTGCCTTCTCAAGAATCTCCGCTACCTTCTCTGGACTCATGCCCTTCTCAATAACCAGCCGGTATGTATATACTTTTGGCTCAGGCTGTGTCTGTTTAGGAATAGAAGTTGCGGCTTTCGGCATTTCAATCGCCTTGATCGGCTGCGTAGCCGGATCTTTTCGTTCCACGTTTTCCGCCTGCACCGAAGCTGCTTTCTCTGGCGATTCGCTATAATATACAAACGACAGTACCGCCGTCGAAAATAAAACGCCCGCAGCGAAGCCGCGCAAACTATTTTTGTTTACCTGAAGCTTAAGCACCTTCTTTTTTCTCCTTTAAACTTTCTTTTGACCGGCGGTTTTCCCCCAATTTGTTGTTTCCTTGCGGCACAAGCGTACTTTGTATCTGATGGATTTCTTTAAGAATCTGAATAGAGAGATTCTCCATTTTTTCTTCCAATTGCACAGCCTGATCTTTCTCTTTATAGAAGGAATAAACCAAAATCCCAATGCCCAACAAAAGCAAACCAATAATCGCGTATTCCATACTCTCCTCCAACTCAATTATTTTTTGCGTATGGGGTATTCTTTTTTTTACTCTGTTTCTTTATATACCATACTTTTTTGAAAAGGCAAGGGAAAATCAATATAAGAACCAATTTCTGTACATAAATAAAGACGAATTTTGTCGAACAATGAAAATCGCCCCATTTTTATCCAATTTGTACTAATTGAAAAACAACCTCCATATTTATAAAAAAGATTGAATATGAAAGAAAGGAGCGCGCACGCATGCATACGTTTCGCAAAAGATATCGTACGTATGTAAGTCCCTTTGATCCCTGCCCTCCAATAATAAAAAGGACATATGAAACTCCGCCTCAGCTTTATATGGGTTTTCAGCCTTATGGTCTTCCTCAAGTCCCCCCTGCCGAAGCCCTACGTCTTGGTACCCTGTGGCCCGCACTGTACGCGCCTTATCAAAGTCCATACAAAGATAAATACGGCCGGGGAGGGACAGATGAATGAAGCAAGTGGATGAGAAATACTATGACCTTCTTCTTGAAATTCAACAGACTGATTTTGTTATTTTAGAACTAAATCTTTATCTTAATACCCATCCAAATGACCAGGCAGCTATCGTCCAGTATAACGAATACGTACAAAGAAGTATGCAACTGAAAAAAAATTTTGAATCAATATATGGGCCGCTTACAAGTTTTGGTTACAGCTATTCTCCAACACCCTGGAAATGGGGGAAATCTCCTTGGCCCTGGCAAATCTAAAAATATACGCGAAGGAGGCTTTCTACTTTGTGGTTTTATGAAAAGAAGCTGCAATATCCGGTACGTGTCAGCAAATGTGATGTTCGCATGGCCAAATTTTTAATCGAGCAATACGGCGGCTCCGACGGGGAACTGGCGGCGGCACTCCGGTATTTGAACCAACGCTACACCGTACCGGATAAAGTGATCGGCGTGCTCAATGATATCGGAACCGAGGAGCTGGCTCATCTAGAAATGATTGCGACAATGGTGTATAAACTGACAAAGGACGCAACACCGGAAGAGTTGGAGAAACACGGTTTAGGTGAACACTATGCTAACCATGACAAAGCGCTATTTTATAACAACGCCGCTGGAGTACCGTTTTCCGTGACATATATCGCGGCCAAAGGCGATCCGATTGCCGATTTGTATGAAGATATTGCTGCCGAAGAAAAAGCGCGCGCCACATACCAATGGCTTATTAACATGACAGATGATCCGGATTTGAAAGACTCGCTCAGTTTCCTGCGTGAGCGAGAAATCGTTCATTCCCAACGCTTCCGCGAGGCTGTCGAAATCCTCAAAGAAGAACGTGACCACAAAAAAATCTTTTAGCCTGCCATAAAAAGCAAAAAAAGAGGGATGGTCTTATCCCTCTTTCTTAGCTCCACCACTCAGTCTTTTGTTCGACAGGAATGCGGCGGGATTCGCGCACCATATCCGGTCTGCCAATATAAACGAGCCCCATTAGCCGATCTTTTGCCCCAAGTCCAAATAATTCTTTCATAACAGGATGGTAACTCGGCGCCCCTGTTCGCCAAATCGCACCGTATCCAAGCGCGTGAGCAGCCAAAAGCATGTTTTGGATGCTGGCCGCAACCGCCGCGAACTCTTCCGCTTCCACCACGTACTCCTCTTCATGCGGCAAGCAGGCTACTGCGATGACAAGTGGCGCACGGAACGCCTTATTCATGCTTTTTTCATACAATGCCTTCGTTTCTGCATCCGTGAGCCCCTCCCCTTTTTCTAATAAAGCGATTTTTGCGTACGCCTCGCCTAGCCTTTTTCTTCCGTTTCCAGTTATTACAAAATATTTCCATGGCTGTGTATTGAAATGACTGGGTGCCCAATTGCCGGCTTCGAGAATTTTCTCAATATCTTCGCGCGGCACCGGATCATCTTTTACTTTTCCGATCGTCCGTCTTGTCATGATCAATTCTAACAGGTCGTTCATCATATCCTCCTTCGTTTATATGTCTGTTCCTCTCAAAAACGCTGCAAGCGGTTCGGCAAACAAATGCGTATCCCTTCTCCTTTTCTTTAGCTCTTGACTTGCCCACAGGTATAACTTTTTTCTTCTTTCTGTTATTATACAATAGATGAAAAAGGAGGGAGCACATTGCGGAACATTCGCTATCCAAATGGAAAATTCCCCGCTCTGCAACATTCCGATGCCGAACTTCCTAACCGCATGAGAGCGGAAGATTTTCTCACGCTTATCCAAGATAAGCAAACATCAGCAGCGGGCCGCGGCATGTCGCTTGAGGAGGATGTTAATGAGAGCAATGCATACTATGTAGCACATGAAATTGCTTCCGTCCACAAAAAGCCGACACCCGTTCAAATCGTAAAAGTCGATTATCCTTCTCGTTCTTCAGCCGTTATCCGGGAAGCATATTTCCGTCAACCTTCGACAACGGACTATAACGGGGTATTTGAAGGACGCTACCTCGACTTCGAAGCGAAAGAGACCCGCAACAAAACGTCGCTTCCGCTCAACAACTTCCATGCCCACCAAATTAATCACATGCGACTTGTACTGAAGCAAAAGGGCATTGCCTTTGCGATTATCCGTTTCATCTTACATGATGAGACATATGTGCTGGATGCCGCTCATATTATCCGTTTCTGGGAGGAAGCTGCCTGCGGTGGCCGCAAATCCATTCCGTATAGTTATATTCAAAAGCATGGTTATTTGATTCCAGAGGGCTTCCGACCGCGTCTCGATTATTTATCGGTCATTAAGCGGCATTACTTTTAGTTTGCTTACCGATGAACCCTCTGATTCTAAGGAAAAGGAGCGGGCGTTGTGTATCATCGTTTATATATTGAATATCTATATTATTTTAATATTGAACAAGATTATTATGAATGCCATGAAGTGATGGAAGAATTATGGCTGAATGAAGGGCGGAACCGCCTGCTTCAAGCACTGTTGCAAGTAGCGGTGGGACTTCATCATTTCCGCAATGAAAACGTCGAGGGAGCTATCCGCCTGTTTGAAGCAGCGCTGGCCAAATCAAAAGAAACATGGAGCGGCAAGCTTGGCATCGATACAGATAAACTGTTTAACGAGACGAGAGAATATGTAAAGAAACTATATGCGTACGAAAAAGTTCCCTTTTCGTTTTATCCTTTGCATATCTTCATTTTAGATCCTGAGCTTGAAAAAGCGGTTATTAATTGCGTTCCAAAAGGGGTATCCGAAGAAGACAAATTTTAACTCTGAGAAAATGAGGCTGATTCATTAGCCTCATTTTTTATTTCGCATCAAATGGTTGACATCACCAAAAACCATTCGTATAATAAAGATAAATAATTATTTAAAACCATTATAAATTAATAATCAAAAGAAATAAATAACTGCCATTGATTAATGACTGCGTAATTTGTGTAAAGTAAGACAGAGAGAATTCAGGAGGCGATTAAAATGGAAAATCACGTAATTGTATATACGAGTCAAGGGTGCCCGTATTGCAAAAAAGTCAAGGAACAATTGACCGCATGGGGCGTGCCCTTTGAAGAAAGAAATGTATCGGAGAACTACAAATACTTCGAAGAATTGCAGCAAAAAAAGATTTTTGGAACACCAGCTACTTACATCAATGGTAAACTGGTGCTCGGTTTCCAGGAAGCAAAAATGAAAAAATTGCTAAACCTGCCGGAAGAGACGGAAGTACCAAAAGCCGAACCAGCTGCACAAAACAATGCAGAAGCAAAACCGCAAGAAAAAACAGGCGACATTTTTCAAGCTGTTGATCAAAAAATTCTTGATGAAATATATGATTTTGTTACAATCGGCGGTGGTCCTGCCGGGGCTTCCGCAGCGGTATACGCGGCGCGCGGCCGCCTGAAGACTCTTGTCATTGACAAGGCACCAGCCGCCGGCACGCTGGCAATTACCCACAAAATCGCTAACTATCCGGGCGTACGCGAAGAGCTAACAGGCCTTGAACTGCTTCAGCGCATGCAGGCACAGGCACACGATTTCGGAGCTACGTTCGTACGCACAAACGTATTGTCTGTAGACTTTTCCGACGCAGAAATCAAGAAATTGGAAGTTCCTGAAGGAACCATTAAAGCCAAAAGTGTATTTATTGCCGTTGGAGCCAAAGCGCCTTCCAGCAAAATTAAAGGAGAAGAAGAATTTACGGGCCGCGGGGTGAGCTACTGCTCTACATGTGACGCCGCATTCTTCCAGGATCGTACGGTTGTCGTCACGGGAGACAATGAAGAAGCCGTACACGAAGCGGAAGCACTCTCCAAATTCTGCAAAGAAGTCCGTTTCCTGCTTCCGACAGGTACCGTGAAAGGACAGGCTGACCTTTCCATACTTGAGGGGAAAGACAACGTAAAAATTTATAAAAAGTACCGTGTAAAAGAAATTCTTGGCGAAAACAGCGTGGAAAAAGTCGTTGTCCAAAACGATCAAAAAGAGCTAGAAACATGGGATATTGATGGCGTTTTCCTCTACCTTGCTGGAATGAAACCGGGCACTGACTTCCTTAAGGACGCGGTGGAACGCGACGAAGAAGGCTATGTAAAAGTTGATGAAATGCTGCAAACAAATGTACCAGGCGTATTCGCTGGCGGAGATGCGCGCCGTACACCGATTAAGCAGGCGGTTATTTCCGCAGCTGACGGTGCCATCGCAGCTCTTGGCGCGGACAAACATGTAAACAAGCGTTCCCAATTGCGCCCACAATACAGTTAATATTATTGTTTCCTCTCGTCCGTTTCTAACGGTTATAAATAATACAAAAGAACAGGCCAATTGGCCTGTTCTTTTGTATTATTTTCCATTCCATTTCCACAAACGCTATTACCTTTAATAAAGCCAAACCAAAACAAAGAAACCATTTTTTATTAGAGAATGGGATTCTAATAAAAAATGGTTTCTCGTTCAGCTTCGTAGTGGGCCCTGCAGGACTCGAACCTGCGACCAATCGGTTATGAGCCGACCGCTCTACCAACTGAGCTAAGGGCCCATATGGGGCGACCGATGGGAATCGAACCCACGAATGTCGGAGCCACAATCCGATGCGTTAACCACTTCGCCACGGTCGCCACAGGAAAAAGATACTGGCGGAGGGAGAGGGATTCGAACCCCCGTGGGCTTGCGCCCTAACGGTTTTCAAGACCGCCCCGTTATGACCACTTCGGTATCCCTCCATAGGATATAAAAATGGCAGGGGCAGTAGGAATCGAACCCACACTGGAGGTTTTGGAGACCTCTGTTCTACCATTAAACTATGCCCCTGTATTTCTTATATAAAAATTTTATTATGTAATTTCTTACTCAAGATTTTACAATATTTCTTAAAAATATCAATAGATAAAACTAGAAAAATAGCGGCGGAGGGGATCGAACCCCCGACCTCACGGGTATGAACCGTACGCTCTAGCCAGCTGAGCTACGCCGCCACAATACGTATACATTTTGAACCTCCATGGTCGGGAAGACAGGATTTGAACCTGCGACCTCCTCGTCCCGAACGAGGCGCTCTACCAAGCTGAGCCACTTCCCGTATGTGGCGTGCCCGGAGAGACTCGAACTCCCAACCTTCTGATTCGTAGTCAGACACTCTATCCGGTTGAGCTACGGGCACAATAAATTTTACTCTTGCTCAAAAGCAAATATATGGAGCGGGTGATGGGAATCGAACCCACGTATTCAGCTTGGAAGGCTGATGTTCTACCATTGAACTACACCCGCAATATATGGCGGAGCCGACGGGACTCGAACCCGCGACCTCCGGAGTGACAGTCCAGCGTGAACTCCAACTTCACCACGGCTCCGCATCAAAAATGGTGCCGGCGAAAGGAATCGAACCCTCAACCCCCTGATTACAAGTCAGGTGCTCTGCCAATTGAGCTACACCGGCGTATCATTTGCTTTCTTTTTCAAGGAATGGATAAATGGTGGAGGGTGACGGGATCGAACCGCCGACCCTCTGCTTGTAAGGCAGATGCTCTCCCAGCTGAGCTAACCCTCCAGATGGTGACCCGTAGGGGATTCGAACCCCTGAATGCCAGCGTGAAAGGCTGGTGAGTTAAGCCACTTCTCCAACGGGCCACAATGGCTCCGCAGGCCGGACTCGAACCAGCGACCGATCGGTTAACAGCCGATTGCTCTACCGACTGAGCTACTGCGGAACAATAAGTAAAGAAAGCTTTTTTGTCAAAGTGCTTGGTCACACCTTGAAAACTGAATCAGAAGAAACATGACGCACAGGATATCCAGTCTATCTTTGGTTAAGCCCTCGACCGATTAGTATTCGTCAGCTCCACGTGTTGCCACGCTTCCACCTCGAACCTATCCACCTCATCATCTATAAGGGGTCTT
>NZ_CP080764.1:677500-910000 GCF_019603355.1 Aneurinibacillus thermoaerophilus | reverse complement strand
CTTCTACCTCATCCTTTTGTAACTCCGTATAGAGTGTCCTACAACCCCGGAAGGCGAACCTTCCGGTTTGGGCTGTTCCCCGTTCGCTCGCCACTACTAAGGGAATCGCATTTGCTTTCTCTTCCTCAGGGTACTTAGATGTTTCAGTTCCCCTGGTGTGCCTCTCGCTGCCCTATGGATTCAGGCAGGAGTCCTTCCCCATTACGGGAAGTGGGTTTCCCCATTCGGACATCTCCGGATCAACGCTTGCTTACAGCTCCCCGAAGCGTTTCGTCGTTTGCCACGTCCTTCATCGGCTCCTGGCGCCAAGGCATCCACCGTGCGCCCTTCGTAGCTTAACCACATTGAAGGGTTTCTTTTATGGAATCCTTGTTTTGCGCGTGTTTCTTCTGTATCCAGTTTTCAAGGTACAACTTCTATGATGGGTTTAGAATGAGTACGTACTTTTTGTTTACAGGCAAAACTCACAAACAAAAAAGATACGTTCATTCCAGCCTGGCAACGCCCTACTCTCCCAGGGCATACGCCCAAGTACCATCGGCGCTGAAGGGCTTAACTTCTGTGTTCGGGATGGGAACAGGTGTGACCCCTTCGCCATTGTCACCAGACATCGTATGGTGGAGGCAAGCGGGATCGAACCGCTGACCTCCTGCTTGCAAGGCAGGCGCTCTCCCAGCTGAGCTATGCCCCCAGAATGCAAATGAAAACACCGACATTCCAACAAAACATTGTATGTTTTCATCGGTCGTCTTCATATTTTCTTTTTGTAGGAACGAAGTTCCTTCAAAACTGAACAGTGAATACTCGTGCGTGCCGAGACTCCGTAGAAAGGAGGTGATCCATCCGCACCTTCCGGTACGGATACCTTGTTACGACTTCACCCCAATCATCTGCCCCACCTTCGGCGGCTGGCTCAAGAAGGTTACCTCACCGACTTCGGGTGTTGCAAACTCTCGTGGTGTGACGGGCGGTGTGTACAAGACCCGGGAACGTATTCACCGCGGCATGCTGATCCGCGATTACTAGCGATTCCGGCTTCATGCAGGCGAGTTGCAGCCTGCAATCCGAACTGAGAACGGTTTTTAGGGATTGGCTCACCCTCGCGGGTTGGCACGCCCGTTGTACCGTCCATTGTAGCACGTGTGTAGCCCAGGACATAAGGGGCATGATGATTTGACGTCATCCCCACCTTCCTCCGTCTTGTCGACGGCAGTCTCCTTAGAGTGCCCAACTGAATGCTGGCAACAAAGGACAAGGGTTGCGCTCGTTGCGGGACTTAACCCAACATCTCACGACACGAGCTGACGACAACCATGCACCACCTGTCACCGCTGTCCCGAAGGAAGCCTCCATCTCTGGAGGGGTCAGCGGGATGTCAAGCCCTGGTAAGGTTCTTCGCGTTGCTTCGAATTAAACCACATGCTCCACCGCTTGTGCGGGTCCCCGTCAATTCCTTTGAGTTTCAGCCTTGCGGCCGTACTCCCCAGGCGGAGTGCTTATTGCGTTAGCTGCGGCACTGAGGAGGTGGACTCCCCAACACCTAGCACTCATCGTTTACGGCGTGGACTACCAGGGTATCTAATCCTGTTTGCTCCCCACGCTTTCGCGCCTCAGCGTCAGTTACAGGCCAGAGAGCCGCCTTCGCCACTGGTGTTCCTCCACATCTCTACGCATTTCACCGCTACACGTGGAATTCCGCTCTCCTCTCCTGCACTCAAGCTCCCCAGTTTCAGATGGCCCTCCACGGTTGAGCCGTGGGCTTTCACACCTGACTTAAGAAGCCGCCTGCGCGCGCTTTACGCCCAATAATTCCGGACAACGCTTGCCCCCTACGTATTACCGCGGCTGCTGGCACGTAGTTAGCCGGGGCTTTCTCGTCAGGTACCGTCAGACCGGGAGGTCATCCCGGCGGTTCTTCCCTGACAACAGAGTTTTACGATCCGAAGACCTTCCTCACTCACGCGGCGTTGCTCCGTCAGACTTTCGTCCATTGCGGAAGATTCCCTACTGCTGCCTCCCGTAGGAGTCTGGGCCGTGTCTCAGTCCCAGTGTGGCCGTTCACCCTCTCAGGTCGGCTACGCATCGTCGCCTTGGTAGGCCGTTACCCCACCAACTAGCTAATGCGCCGCAGGCCCATCTGTACGCGGCTCAAAGGCCTTTCCATGCCGAACCATGCGGTTCGGCATCCTATCCGGTATTAGCTCCGGTTTCCCGGAGTTATCCCGGTCGTACAGGCAGGTTGCCTACGTGTTACTCACCCGTCCGCCGCTAACCTCAGGAATGCAAGCACTCCATCGGTTCGCTCGACTTGCATGTATTAGGCACGCCGCCAGCGTTCGTCCTGAGCCAGGATCAAACTCTCCAAAAAAGATGAAGATTGATACGCAAGCTCGTAAGCTAGCTAATAAAGTAAAGAATGTTTTTCGGGCCCCATAAAAGTGCCTGAAATCAACTTTGAAGCTGACCTTCACTTTCATGGGATATTTACCTCGCACACAAACGAGTGTCACTGTTCAGTTTTCAAGGAACTTCTGTTTCTATCACTTTTTATCAGTGACTTTTATATTTTATTACATCCCTGATAAAATTACAAGCATTTTTTAATTTAATTTAGGGATGTTTATTTTCTGGATATAAAAGCTATTTTTTCGAATCGACAAGAGAAAATATATCACGATTCTTACGTAAAAGCAATTACTTTTTTATATAAATAAAACTGGAACAAGGTTGTCTCATAGGATACTAACGACATAAAAACAAATGCTGTATTTTGCCGCCGTTCATTTCCCCGAATTTCAACGGTGAACCAGCCCCGGAAAAAGACAACAACAGTCTGGCGCCAAAACCAACGCCAGACTGTCGCTCTTAGTCAGCAAACAATTCTTTTGTTTGTAAATACCGGTATATTGCTACTGCTGCTTCCGCTTTCGTCACCTGGCGTGCAGGTTCAAACTCGCCTTTGGAATTCGCTTCCATGATATGAAGACGAGTAACAAGGGCAGCGTTTCCTCTTTTCTGAATCGCAGCCTCATCTTTGAATTTGCTTTCAAATACTCCCTCTTTCGCTGCCAGTTTGTCGTATCCCAATCCCCTGACAATCAGTTCCGCCAAAAATTCACGGGTGGCCGGCTCATTCGGGCGCAGCATTTTGTCTTCTCTCGACAGCAAGCGATTTTGCAAAGCCCATTCTGCCGCCTGTCTATACTCGCTTTCTTCCTTAACATCCGAGAAGAAAGAGTCTTGCTGCGGGTTGTAATAATCGTACGGTTGGCGCGCTGCTATGTAAAACACTTTCAGCAATTCTCCGCGAGTCAGTTTTTGATCCGGGTTTACTTTACCATCCTTTACTTCAAGCAGATTTGCATCCACCATCTCCTGCAATTCTTTTTGAAGCGGATGACCGGCAATATCGGTCACAGGTTGCGTAGAATCATTGATTTTCTGAATACCATCTGATTTCCATTCTCCGGTTTTTGCATCCAAATAGCTTAAGCCTGCATCATCTGTCTGCCCTTTTGTTTTTATGCTGATCTGGTATACAGGCTTCGCTTTCCGGATTTGATCAGCTGAAAGAGAGAAAAACGGGGGGAATGTATAATAGCCAAGCTCCGCTTTCAATAAAGACATAATCTTCTTTTTCGCCTGCTCAGGGGAAATTATAGTACCGATATCCGGAAGCTCAGATTTGGACCAGTTCATATTGTAATTCACAATTTCTCCCGTCTCGGCGTCTACAGTAACCGTCGCTCCTTCTCCCACTACCCGGATCCCATTTTCCTTGCGTACGAATGAAACGTCATAACTCATAATTTTGTTTGTGTCTGTTCCGAAATAATTTGGAGAAGCTTCCATCGTATATAGGTTACTCAAACGTCCCGGAAGCACCTTTCTAACAAAAGCCTCCGCTGTTTTTTCCGCCTGTTGTGCTGTCACATTCACCTTCACTTGCTCCGGCTTTTCCATTTTCATGCCGTATCTTGTATCATACCGATTTAAGCTGATTAATTCCCCAGTCTGCGCATCTAACGATACATAAATGTGCTTGTCAGAACCGTCTTTACTCTGCCAAAAAAGCTCCCATATTTTCCTTTCATAAGGAGAAGTTTCTTCGCGGTAGCTTCTTTGCTGAATTTCTAGAGATTTATCAACTAAACCCAATTCTTTTACTTTTTCTATTGCTCCCGCTTCATTCAAGTGCATATTGGCGGGAGGAGAAGTCGGACTCGTGGAAAGTACGCTTTTCAATCCGGAAGCGCTCGTCAGCTCTTTCCCATCTACCATGGAAAGCTGTTTGCCTGTTTTTGCGTCAATAATAAAGTTCGGAATGACACTGTATGTGTCATTTGACGTTTTTAATTTTGGCGCATATGCAAGCGCAATCTTTCCGCCCGGACGTGATCCATTCGGCAAATAAGCCAGTTCCAGTTCTAAATCTCGCTCAACACTTTGCAAAATCTCAGCTTCACTCTTTATGCCTTTATTGCTCTCAAACTGTAGCTTATTATGCCAGTTAAATTCCAGCCTCTGCAGCTTTCCTCTCTTGTCGTATGTAAAGCGTACGCCCTGGTCAAATACCGGGATTCCGTCATGCTGACGCGTAAAAACAAGCGTATTCTCCATGCCAGAAACTCCACGTTTGAAACTGTCCAGCGATGTCTCATCAAATTTTAGTTCATTCGCATATGCACCATAATGCTTGGAAACAAATGCCTTCGCTTCCGTTAGCAAATTTGCCGTATCAATCTTGCCCGGTAAAACATTCCTCCGTTCCATATCGCGCGACCAACGATCCATGCCTAGTATCGTTCCATCTTGTGCATCAATCAAAATGTTAATATGGCCGTAATCGTCTCCCGGTTGCCCCAAATTCCAGGATAAGTGCCAAAGCGTACGACCTATCGCTTTATTGTTTTCTAATTCTACTTGGTCGTTCCTGTACCCAGCTGGAATGGATATCACCGTTTGTGCAATGCGCAGCGCCTCTTCACGCGAGATTTTCGCTGTTTTTATCGGTTGTGATTGGACGAAAGGTGTTGCTGAATCCGCTTTGACCTCTGCTGCCATTACGTTGTAAGGCAATATCCCGCCCGCGATGAGGGATACCGCCAGCAAAGAACTTGTCCACTTCTTTTCTTTTTTCATGCTTCTTCCTCCCTCTTATTTTTTCACTAATATTGACGAGCACATATGAGAATTAGTTCCATATTTTTTAAATTTTTTCCTTGATTGATCATTGATCTCTGCAATCAAACAACATACATGTTTTCCTTATTCATTACATATTACAAAAAAACTTGTCCCTATAATATTTATAGAGACAAGCGAGAAATTAGACCTGTTTTTTCTTTATTAACAAAATCACCATCCAGCACATGAAAAAAATCATCAATCGCCAGAAACACAACATCAAAAATTCGGGTAAACTTTGATATTTATCTCCGGACGAACTGATCTTCTCCATCTTTCTATCGGGATCCGCGATTTGGAGATGTTGTTCCCTCATAAGTACCGATGGATACTCTCTTACCACTCCGGAATCAGTTTCAACAATTAGACCGTCTGCTCCGTTTACATGGACGCGAAAATGATCCTCTTTTGGAATGGAAGCGTAAACGTTTTGTCTGATCCGGTAACGTTCTCCGCCTTCCGAAATCTTTGCACCTGCCTGTAGCACAGGAACGGTTTTATAATTTTTAAATCCGTAATCAAGCAGTTTGATCGCGTCTTTATAAATTTGCCTGTCATCATCCGCTTTCATTAACACGGCGATAAATTCCGTCCCTTCGCGCTCGGCTGACGCTACAAGCGTAAACCCTGATTGAGTGGTATACCCGTTTTTGACACCGTTTGCTCCCTGATAAGATACAAGCATTTTGTTATGATTGATCAGCTTGCTCTTCCATTCTTTTCCTTCCCACGGTTTTACCCGCGTCCGGACGATTTGTCGAAACTTTTCATTTTTCATTGCATGGGCCGTAATTTTGGCCATATCGGAAGCGGTTGTTATATGGTCTTCTTCATACAAACCGCTCGGATTGGTAAAATGGGTATGATGCGCTCCGACCGAAGCAGCAAATTCATTCATTCGTTGACTAAACGCCGCAACGCTTCCGTCAATATGTTCAGCAATTGCCACAGCAGCGTCGTTTCCCGAATTCAGCAAAAGACCGTATACTAAATCTTCAAGCCGTTTTTGTTCTCCTTCAGCCAGAAAAATCCGCGTCCCTTCCGCTTCACGCGCATTTCGAGACACCACTACGTTATCGTTAAGCCGCCCATATTCCAAAGCAATAATGCCGGTTACGATCTTTGTAATACTGGCTGGTGCCATTGCGCGATCCGCGTTCTTTTCATATAACACATCCCCAGAACGTGAATCAACAAGGATAGCCGATTCGCTGTTCAAAGTTAAATGGTTCGCTTCTTCCGTCGCACCGACACTTCTTTCAGATGCTGCAAACGAGCAATTTACCGGCAAAAGAAGCAGTATTATTAATAATAGACAGGGAAAGCTTCTGACTGTGCAGAATGTAACATAAAATATCGCAAATATTTTCATGCGAATTATTATAAATCATAGGAAAAGGTTGAAAAAGGAGCAGAAAGATATAAATTTCACTAGGATAACTTGCTGCAATAACAAAGAGTGCCGAAAAGCAAATGATGGGACACCCTGGGTCTGGTGTCCCATCGTAAATCTGCTTCTCCGACAAACAAGCTGGAATATTTTCTTGTGGAGCCGTAAAAACCGGACGATACATTTCCCGCGTTATCCATTCACAATAATCCCGCCATTGACATGAATCATTTGCCCAGTAATGTAAGAAGAGTCATCCGAAGCAAGAAATACATAGCTTGGTGCCAGCTCCTGCGGTTGACCCGGACGCCGCATAGGCGTGTCTTTGCCGAACTTCTCCACTTTATCCGGTGGGAATGTCGAAGGAATTAGCGGAGTCCAAATTGGCCCCGGCGCCACACCGTTTACCCGGATGCCTTTGTTAACAAGCGACTGAGACAGAGAACGGGTAAACGTAACGATTGCCCCTTTAGTAGAAGAGTAGTCGATTAGTAACGGATGGCCCTTATAGGCGGTAATTGAAGCCGTGTTGATAATTGAACTCCCAGGTTTTAAATGCTTCAACGCCGCTTTCGTTAAATAGAACATGGAAAAAATATTTGTCTGAAACGTCCGATGCAACTGCTCCGATGTAATATCTTCGATGCTGTTCTGCACATGCTGCTCAGCCGCATTGTTTACAAGAATATCCAAGCGACCAAACTCGTTAATGACCTGCTGAACCGCATTCTGACAAATCTTCTCATCGCCGACGTCGCCAGCTATGAGCAAGCCTCTGCGCCCTTCCTCTTCTACTTGACGCTTCGTTTCTTCCGCATCGCTATGCGCTTCTAAATACATAATGCACACATCCGCCCCTTCTTTGGCGTACGCGATGGCAACCGCGCGCCCGATGCCGCTGTCTCCTCCCGTAATGAGCGCCACTTTGCCTGCTAACTTGCCGCTGCCTTTATAGTTATAGTCCTCCGCATTTGGCCGTGGAGACATTTTCGATTCAATATCTGGCTGAAGATATCCGTGTTGTGGAGCCATTGACGTCAATGTATCTGCCTGTTTTTGTTCTGCCATCATAAGCCATCCTTTCTTTCTTGCGTATTCTTGCAAAAACCATCACATTATATGTTGTTCCCGTTCTGTGCCCATATGAACCAAAAAAAGCGAAACCGTTTCGGCTTCGCTTTTTCCAGCATTCTTCTTATTTAAGCATCGCGGTATATACTTGTTCGTCCAATGCTTTCGCTTTTTCTAGGTCATACGTTTTTTCAAATTTCGGTTCCTGGGTAATTTTTGCGCCCCAGAACATGCTGTCATAAACGGCAGAGATATCAACCTCAATCTTTGCGAGCGGCATAGCCACACCTTCCATCTTTTCTTCCAGGATCGTGCATTTACCAACGATGGAATAAACCGTTTCCAGACCAATGACACACAGGGTAACACGCGGGTTCGCTTTCACGTTCGTAACGATGCGGGAAGAGTTCGTAACGGAAAAGCGAACTTTGCTTTCGGATGGCGCTTTCACCCAGGAAATCGCGTTAACGGTAGGCGTCTGTGTCTCCGCGTCTACCGTACTTAAGAGCACAAGCGTTTCTTCATTGAGCAGGGCAATTTGTTGTTCTGTTAAAGTTGTAGGCGCTTCCGTTTTCTTTGCCATGATAACCACTCCTTTGTATTACATCGCTTTTTTGCCTTTGCCGAGATAGGCGTCGCGCACCGCTGGGTTCTCCGCTACTTCCTGCGCGGCTCCGCTGATAACAATCTGTCCCCTCTCCAGTACACAAGCATAATCCGCGATGCCGAGCGCCGCTCTTACGTTTTGTTCTACCAGAATAATAGTCGTTCCGAATTCTTGTTTCAATTGCTGTAAAATTTCCATGATGCTTTTAACGATAAGCGGAGCAAGCCCGAGCGACGGCTCATCAAGCATAAGAAGTTTCGGATTCGCCATCAACCCTCTCGCAATGGCAAGCATCTGCTGTTCTCCCCCGCTCAGCAAACCGCTCGGGCGATCTAGCATTGACTGAAGCCGCGGAAAAAAGTGCAACATTTTTTCATAATCGCGCAACACTTGTTGCCTGTCGCGTCTAAAGCGGTGATAGGAACCGAGAATGAGATTGTCTTTTACTGAAAGAGAATCGAAGATTTGCCGCCGTTCCGGAACAAGAGCGATTCCTTTCGCAACAACCTGCTCGGCACGCAACTCTGAAATATCTTCGCCTTCGAAAACAATATTTCCTGCTTGCGGAGCATAAATACCCGCAAGCGTTCCGAGCAACGTGCTTTTGCCAGCGCCGTTCGAACCAACAATCGCCAGAGTCTCGCCTTTTTGCAGCGAAAAATGAATGCCGCGCAGCACGTGAAGGTACCCGTGATACGTATGCAAATTCGTTACTTCTAACATTCCAAACCCCCCTCATCTCCCAAGTAGGCCGCGATGACACGCGGATCATTATAGATTTCCTCCGGAGTTCCTTCCGCAATTTTGCCTCCGTAATCAAGCACAACAATCCGGTCGGCGGTCGACATCACGGTTTCCATGTCGTGCTCCACAAACAGAAACGTCATACCTTTATTTCGCATTTTTAAAATAACATCTACCAATTCACGTGACTCTTCTGGATTAAGACCTGCCATTGGCTCATCGAGTAAGATAAGTTTCGGGTCCGCAGCAACTGCGCGCGCAATCTCGACAAGGCGCTGGTTACCGTATGGAAGCATAGCAGCGCTTTCATACGCTTTATGCGCCATCCCGACAGCTTCGAGATATTCCAGCGCCTTTTCCAACATCGTCCGTTCTTCTCTTGCCACCTGCGAAAGGCGAAACCCTGCGCCAAGCAAACCGGTTTTACCACGGATGTGCATGCCGGTCATCACATTTTCAATGACCGACATATTTTCGAAAATTTGCAGATTCTGAAATGTGCGTGTAATTCCCATCTGTGCGATTTCAAACGTTTTTTTTCCGATAAGTTCCTGGCCGTAAAAACGAATGGAACCTGACGTAGCGGGAAGGATAGCCGTAATCATATTAAAAAGCGTCGTTTTGCCGGCGCCATTCGGCCCGATAACAGCGACGATTTCCCCAGGAAAAATGTCAAATGAAACATCATGTACTGCCATAACACCGCCGAAGCTTCTGGTCAGATTGCGCACTTCAAGCAATGGTGCTGCCTGGTTCATCTTTCACCACCTCCGACCATGCTCACCTGAACTTCCTTCTCGTCTTCAAGTTCCATGTGCGCATTCCTGCTGTTCTGACCGCCGCTGTCCTTTTTTCTCCTAAGATTCTTCCATGTTTTAGCAAGTGCCGGTACAAGTCCTTCTGGCATGTAAATCAGAAGAGCTACTAACAATACCCCAAAAAAAACAATCTCGAATTCACCGCTTGCATTGCTCATGACAAGCGGGATCACCTCTTTCAGCCCTTCGCTTAAAAAAACGAATACAGCTGCACCAACCATACCGCCCCATATGCTCGCCATGCCGCCGATAATCACCATAATGAGGAAATGAATCGACGCCATCGCCTCAAATAGCTGCGGGCTAATGAATGTAACATAATGCGCGTACAGACTGCCAGCGACCGCGGCATATACAGCGCTCATCATAAACACTTGCAACTTGTATTTCTGGGTGTTGACGCCAAGAGCGCTGGATGCAGTCTCACTGCCATGAATGGAACGGAGCGCACGACCAACGCGCGATTGAATCACGTTGCGTGCAAACAAAATACTGCAAATCGCAAGCGGCCAAACAAGATAGTAGTAAGCGAAATCAGTCGTAAATTCAAAACCGAAAATTTCAAGCGGCGGAATGCCGAAAAATCCATCCAATCCTCCGGTTAACCCTTTGAGCTGCTTAAAAAAAATAAACACAATGACACCAAATCCAAGCGTGGCCAGCGACAAATAATGTTCAGTGAGCTTCAATGTCGGCACCCCGACAATATACGCAATGATGAGCGCCACGAGCGCGCCGGCAGCGATCCCGGCAAGGGCAGGCATTCCCATCTTGGCCGTCAAAATCGCTGATGTATAAGCTCCTACACCGTAAAAAGCCGCATGGCCAAGCGAGATTTGGCCGGCATATCCCATAAGCATAGACAATCCCGTTCCCACAATCGTATAAAACCCGATCAATACCATCATGCCCAAAAAATAAGGGGATGGAATCAAGAAAGGCAGGGCCAGCAAAACGAACGTAAGAACAAGCGGCCCCTTGAGGCTGCGGCTGTAAATCAGCTTGATATTTGTTTTCATCACGCATCCTCCTTCTACACCCGTTTTCCAGAAGATTTGGCCAAAATGCCGTTTGGCAACAGGAACAGTACGAGCAACAAGATGCCGAAACTTACTGCATCTTTAAATCCTGTCGTCCATAATCCTTCTGTGAACGCTTCCAAAAGTCCGATAATCATCGCACCAAGAATCGCCGCTGGAGCGTTGGATAAACCACCGATTACCGCGGCGATGAACGCTTTGATTCCGAGCATCAATCCCATGTTGTACGTCGCGCCGGAAATCGGCGCGATAATGATCCCGGCAAGAGCACCGAGACCTCCACTTACACTGACGGAAATAAGCGACATCTTCTCCGGCCTAATTCCCATCAACCTTGCCGCGAAACGGTTAACAACACACGCGATAACCACTTTGCCAATGAACGTCTTTTCAAAAAATATATACATACAAACAAGACTAATGACCGAAATGCCGATCGCCCACAAGCTTTGCGGCTGAATAATTGCCCCCCCAAGGTTAAATGCGTCTCCCGCTGTTAACGGAATGAGATGATACGGATCCGTCCCCCAAATAAACAAGGCAATACCGCGCAGCGCGATGGATACGCCGATCGTAATAATAATTAGCGTCGGAACGCTCGAATGGCGCGCCGGATAAATCGCTACGCGCTCAAACATAGCAGCAATCATAACAACTGCCACAATGCTCAGTAAAATTGCAAGTAAATAAGGCATCCCTGTCCCTACAAGCGAAATGCAAATCAACGCCCCAAACATAGCGAACTCTCCTTGTGCGAAATTGAGGACGCCTGTAATGTTGTATATAATAACAAAACCGATCGCAATCAAAGCGTAGATGCTGCCAATGGTCAACCCGGAAAAAAGCAGCTGAACAATTTGGCTCATGTCTCCCATGTATGATTCACTTCCTTGTCTACTTATTTACGCTATCCGTCCGACCGTATGAAAATAAAGGCTGGTTCCTCCCACGTAACGGCCAGAGAGCGAATCAGCCTCCTGTGCTTTTCTAGTTGTCTTTTAACGTCCACTTTCCGTCTTTAATTTCAATAATGGCAAGCGAATCAGACTGCAAACCGTTATGGTCTTCCACGGACATATTGAATGTCCCGGTAATGCCTGTAAAATCTTTGGTGCCTGTTTCAATGGCCGCACGAATTTTTTCCGGATCATCTCCTGCCGCTTTAATGGCAGCAATTAAAATTTCAAACGCATCCCAGGCATGGCCACCAAATGTGCTCGGTGCATAGTTGTATTTTTCTTGAAATATTTTCATATACGCTTCAAGCACCGGCTTTTGCTTGTTGTCGGCTGGAACCTGATCCACAACGAGCAGGCGGCCTGCCGGGAAGATGACACCGTTTGCTGCTTCACCCGCAAGTTCGATAAATTTCTTGTTTCCAATACCGTGAGATTCGATAATTGGCACCTGAATACCAAGCTCCCGCACATTTTTTGTTACTATTGCCGACTCCTGAGCGGTTCCCCAGATCACAATCGCCTGTGGATTTTTTTGCTTTACACGTGTCAGCATCGGCTTCGCATCATTAACTGTAGCTTCAAACACTTCTGAGCTGACAATTTCAATGCCTGCATCTTTCGCCAACGTCACAAATTCTTCTTTTCCACTTGAACCGTAAGGATTATCTACACTTAGCCACGCCACTTTTGTAAGATTTTGAGATTTTAAGTATTCAACGACGCGCGGAATGACAACATCATCGCCTTGCGCGGTTTTAAACACATACTTTTTCACCGGCTTATTAATATTTTTGCTGGCCGCGACCGAGATAAACGGAATTTTCGCTTTTTCCGCCTGCGGAATCATCGCCAGCGAATTTCCGGATATCGTTCCCCCGATAACGGCTACCACTTTATCCTGTTCAATCAGCTTCTTAATCGCTATGACCGCTTCGTTCTGGTCAGACTTGTCATCATAGGCGACCACTTCGATTTTCCGCCCATTAATGCCACCTTCCGCATTCACTTTATCCGCCATCATTTTCAGCGTATCCATCTCCGGTTTGCCAAGAGAAGCCGCGCTTCCGGATGCCGAGAATACGCCGCCGATCTTAATCGGCTCACTGTTTTCCGACGCCTTTTTGTTTTGGTCGGCGTTCGTTTCGCTGCTTTTGCCCGCGCATCCCACAATAGAAAATGCGAATATCAGACTCAATATAAGAACAAATAACCTCTTCACGGCAAAAGCTCCCCTCTTCGTTTATTATTTCTATTATTTTGTCACTTTTTTGGATACCGGTTCCTTCACTTCCACTAACTCCCCTGTCAGGATATTCTGGACGAGCATCGCTTCTTTTTTCCACGTTTGCGGCGGCTCCGTACCCCAGAATGTCGCGCGCTGCGGATCTTCCAGATGCCATTTGATCGGTTCCCAATCCGGATCATTCGTAAAATAATCACCTGTATAAAGCTCAAGCCTGTGTCCGTCCCAATCACGCACATAGACAAAAAATGCATTGGATGTACCATGACGACCCGGGCTCCGCTCAATATGTAGCGCGTAGCCAGAAGCGGCCAGATAATCGCAAGCGTCCAGGATCGTTTTGGCGTCATCCACCCAGAAACCAATATGGTGTAGGCGCGGCCCGCGTTCGTTAACCAGCGCCAAATCATGTACGCTCGGCTTCCGGTGAAGCCAAGAGGCCCAAAGCCTTTCGTTTTCAGCTGAGCCCACCACCGTGTACTCGGAACATTTAAACCCTAATTCTTCCATATACCACTTATGAATGCAATAAATATCTGTCACCAAACAATTAGCGTGATCAATTCTCTTAATTTTAGCGCCTGTATGTTGATTAAATTTTTGCAGCATGCGCTCCGCTTTTTCCATCTCAAAGAAAAATTCCACTGGAAACCCTGCAGGGTCCTGGATACGAAGAGCGCGCCCTTGCCCACGTTCTTCGTCTTTTTCCACCCAGCGCATCGGCAAATTTTGAGCCTGAAAAAATGCTTCCAGTTTGTAAAGCTCCTCTTCGGAACCAACGCGATAAGCGATATGATTCAAACTTGGCGTATCGGCTTTTGTTAGCACTAGGCAATGGTGATTTCCATCTTCAATCGCCCGCAAATAAATATGGTTACTATCCGCTTCCGTTTCGATAAACCCAAGTGCATTCACGTAAAAATCGCGCGCTCTCTCCAAATCCGTCACATTAAATTCGGCGTGAGCCAAACGGATAATGTCAAAACCGATCACGCTTTCATTCCTCCTTTTTTAAAGAGGACTAGCGAAAAGACGAATCAGCTTTTCACCAGCCCTATAAAACGCTTACATTTTACACTTTAGTATAATTTCGAGTCGATTTTTTCACCCGGTTGAGAAACTCTTTGACCATTGCTTTATAAGGCTCTTTGTTGTATATGTCATAGTACACATTCGACATGCGAACCGGATCGCCGAAGAAATAATATTCGTACAACGCCTGGCGCGAGCCGAACGCGCTCATGGAAATATCCCAAGCAAGGCGGAACAGTTGAACGCGTTCATAACCGTCAATGTTGGCTCCCTGGGTGTAACGGTGCACAAGATGGCCAATTTCCTCGCTGTTAAAGTCTGCTTCTGTCGGAATAGCCATCAAACCAGACGCTCCGAGAATGCGGATAATTTCTACCATGCGCTGGTATATTTTCGGATACCAGTTGCGAGCGGCGTTAAGTGGCGCAAAATCCGGCGTCATATTGCCGTACTTGTCGATAGCGGCGTTTTGTTCTGCGCGGTACAGGTGAGAACGCATCGTTTCAAGCACAATCATGATTTCGGCCGCTTTTTCCTTGACATGCTGAAATTGTTCGATACCGATGGCATCAATAATGCTCAGCACAACGCCAAGAACAAATTCTGTCTTGGCTGTGTTTTTCGCCACGACCTGGTGAGTCATATGAACGACGGCATTCGTCTCCACATACGTTCGGTTGCAAATATCCGTACTTTCACAAACAAATACGCGGTTCCAAGGTACCAATACATTCTCAAACACTACAATTGCATCACTCTCGTCAAAGCGGGCGCCTAGAGGATGATCCCATTGATTTCTCCCATAGTCAAAGGACTCACGGCAAATAAATTTCAGCCCCGGCGTATTGTTCGGAATCGCAAACGCGAACGCGTACGGATCATCTTTGGAACTGCCTTTATTAAGCGTGGACGGAAACACAACAATTTCGTCCGTGACCCCGCCCAGCGTAGCGAGTAGACGGCAACCATTAATTACGATACCATCCGCGTTTTTCTCCGTAATACGGGCTGATAAATATGGATCTTTTTGCTCGGACTGGATTTTGGAGCGATTAGCCTGCGGATGGATCAATGTATGGGTAAGACTAATATCGTTCTCCCGACAATATTCGTAATAGCTGCGCGCGTTTTCGCCGAAGCGAGGATCGGCCTGCGCGAAAAAAGACGACGCCGTACCGAACGCCATAATGCTTGTATTCAAATAATCAGGGGAACGCCCCATCATTCCGCCCGAATAATGCGCCCACTCCGTAATCATTTCGCGGCGTGCCATTAAATCTTCTTTCGTTTTCGGCTCGATGAACGACAGGCCGACTTTGTCTCCCGTCGTAGGAGATGTGTAAAGCATTTTATCTGCTTTTTCATGCTGAAGATCATACAGATTTACCATGCTTTGAACGATATTGCGAAAGGCTGGATGCTCCGTTATTTTTTCTACTTTTTGTCCATGAATCCATATGTTGTTTTTCGCCGCCTCCAGCGCCTCCAAATACTGCTTGCCTGTGCGTGCCGGCATGACTCATCCTCCCCGCTTTTAAATTTATATACATGAGTATCGTGATAAGGGGATAAGATGCTTATCTATCAAGTCTAAGGCATATAGCTCCGCACCATCTCTATCCCCTATCCTTCCGTTTATCACTTAGCGACTATTCCCGTCCGTTCTTCCTTCTTTTTACCGAACTGTGGAATCGGATGCTCACCTATTGCTACATGAATCACCTGGGTCTCCGTGTAAAATTCAAAGCTATAATGACCACCTTCCCGGCCAATACCGCTCGCCTTGGCGCCACCGAACGGAATCCGCAAATCTCTCACATTCTGCGAATTTATCCATACCATGCCACTCTCTATTCCCTGAGCCAGGCGATGCCCTCGTTTCATGTCGTTCGTCCAAACATACGCGGCAAGACCATATTTTACATCGTTCGCCATCTGTAGTACTTCCGTTTCTTCTTTAAACGGAATCACTGCCAAAACCGGCCCAAAAATCTCCTCTTGGACGACGCGCATACGATTCGTACAATTAAGAAGCAACGTGGGCGCTATATAGTTTCCTGTCGAACATTCAGCTGGAACGATACCACTTATAACTTCAGCGCCTTCCGCCTGGGCAAGGGCAATGTAGCTAGTTACATGTTCCCAGTGTTTGCGATGAATGAGCGGCCCAACCTCAGTTGCCGGATCCATCGGATCACCCACTATAATGTTGGCCACCCTTTCCTTTAGCGCATCGACGAATTGGTCATAAATTTTCTCCTGCACAAACAAGCGGGAATTTGCGGTACAACGCTCACCGTTAAAGGAATAGATTCCCCAAACAACCGCATCTAACGCTCGCTCCAAATCCGCATCTGCAAACACGATCGCAGGCGATTTTCCGCCTAACTCCATCGAGCAACGTTTGAGCGTATCCGCGCCATTTTTAATAATTTCAGATCCGGTTTTCGTCTCGCCGGTAAAAGAAATAAGCTGAACATCAGGATGCGCAACGAGCGCGGCGCCCGCGGTTTCCCCGAACCCATGCACAACATTAAATACACCCGGCGGTAGGCCCGCTTCGTGGACGATCTGAGCAAGCTTATTCGCCGTCAGTGGTGACCACTCGGCTGGCTTAAGCACGCAAGTATTGCCTGTAGCAAGTGCCGGAGCCACTTTCCATGTCGCCAGCATGAACGGCGCATTCCACGGCGTAATCAGTCCGGCTACACCCACCGGCTTATGAATCGTATAGTTGATAAACGAACTGTCGACTTGATACGCTTCGCCTACCATGCGGCTTTTCACCATCTCGGCATAGAAGCGAAAATTTTCCGCGGCACGCGCCGCCTGCTTCTTCGTCTGGCTAATGGGAAGCCCCGTATCGAGCGATTCAAGATAGGACAATTCTTCCGCGTTTGCTTCAATCAAATCTGCAATACGTACAATATATTCCAACCGCTTCGCTACACCCATTGTGCGCCATGGCCCTTCGTCGAATGCCTGGCGTGCCGCCTGCACCGCGAGATGAATGTCTTCCGCTTCCCCTTCGGCTACTTCATTTAGCGTTTCATTTGTAGCTGGATTCATGTTTTGAAACAATTTGCCGGACGTTCCCTCAACGAATTTTCCGCCAATATAGTGCGGTACCCGTTCAACGTTGTACTTGCTCACAAGTCTCACCCCCGGTCGAAACCTTCGTCCTCCCGTCCAACACAGGATTTTCCAGCGAACCCAACCCGTCAATTTCAAGGCGCATCGTATCTCCCGGACTCACATGGGAGATGCCTTTCGGAGTTCCTGTCAGCAGTACATCACCCGGCTCCAACGTCATAAAAGAACTGACGAACTCAATAATATCTGGAATCGAGTACATTAAATCTTTTGTATTACCACGTTGGCGGAGCTCGCCGTTCACATACGTGCGAAGTTCCAAGTTTTCCACATCCGGCACATTTTCCTTCTCCACGAAATACGGTCCCATCGGCCCAAACGTATCGTGCCCTTTCGCCCGAACCGGTGGACGGTAGAAATTGTTGACAAAATCCCGAACGGTCACATCGTTAATAATTGTATAACCGCTTACATGATCATACGCATAGGCATGCTTGATATTTCTTCCACCTCTGCCGATAACAACGGCCAGTTCATTCTCATAATGCATATATGTAGCTCCGTTCGGATAGTATACCGGAGCCTTGTGACCAACCAGGGAACTGTTCGGCTTGATAAACAACACCGGCTCCGCTGGCTTCTCCAAGCCAAGTTCTTCGGCATGATCCGCATAGTTAAGCGCGAGACCAATCATATGGTTGGGGGTAAGCGGCGGCAACCAGAATTGAACACTTTCCATCGAATATTCTTTTCCTGCTTGATCAATAATCACCTCTCCATCCACAATCCCTCTCACAATGCGACCTTCATGGAAAAATCGTGCATGTTTCATTCTTTCATTCCTACTTTCTCATCCAAGAGTCCGTAACTAATAAGCGTCTGCCTGATTTCTTGCTGCAATTCTACAGAAGGCGGTCCCATGGGCAGGCGGAGCGCCGGATTCATTTTGCCCATCATGCCGAGCGCGGTTTTCAAGGGGCCTGGGTTCGTATCTTTGAACAGTACATCATTAAGCGGCATCATTTTATAATGAAGGTCGATAGCCGCTTCCACTTCACCGGCCATCCATAGGTTGTAAAGATCGGCTACCTCTTTCGGCATCACGTTGGCGGTAGCGCTCACGTGTCCAGCTCCGCCAATGGCAAGCATCGGATAGCAAAGCAGCTCAATTCCGGAATACAACAGGAAATCGCGGCCACAATTCAACAATACCCTGTTCACATGCTCAAAATCTTTGTTTGATTCTTTTACACCAATGATATTTCGGCAATCTTCAGCAAGACGCGCCAACGTTTTTACTTCAAGATTGACCGCCGTACGTCCCGGAATGTTGTAAATGATAATCGGGATGTCTACCGAATCGGCGATCGTCTTAAAATGGTTGTACAGCGCCTGTTGGTTCGGCCGATTATAGTATGGAACAATTACCATCGCCGCATCGGCCCCCATTTCCTGCGCACGCTTTGTAAGATGCAGTGCTTCCGCATGGTTGGTGGAACCTGTGCCAGGCACGACCGGAACGCGACCAGCTGCCGTTTTGATGGCAGTTTCCATCACCAGTTCCCGCTCCTCAATCGTCAACGAGCTTGGCTCACCGGTAGTGCCCGTTACGGAGATACCATGTGTGCCGCTTGCGATATGCCATTCAATCAAACCTTTTAGCGCCTGAACATCCACATTCATTTGTTCGTCAAAAGGAGTGACAATCGGTGCGATAGAGCCACGCAGACGTCGTTTTGCCTCTTGATACATCTTTTCCATAGCCTCCTTAAGAAATAATATATTATTTGAAAATAATATGTTTTGCGAAAATTTATCATAAAAAAAATTACTTGCCTTAAAAATGAATCAAAATGGATTCTTTTTGGTGGCAAACAGTGAAGCTTTCCGATTTCTTAAGGCGCTGGCAGTGTTCAACTTATGCTGCCTTGCCATTTTTTCGATATCTTCGAACAGGGCACCCTCTTTCAGCATCTGAATGATGCGCGCGTGTTCTTCTACCGAATTGTGCGCGCGTTGTGGCACGAACGTAAAAGCAGAACGGCGGAGCGTATCCATTTTGCCCATTACCTTCTTTATTTCCTCTTTTAGGTACTGGTTGTCGCATTTCCTGTAAATGACGCAATGGAATTCACGGTTTAGCTCACCGAATGCTTCAAACTCGAACGCAAGCAACGCCTCTTTCATCTGTTCATTCAGCCGCTCAAGCTCGCTGATTTCATCAGGTGTAATGTGCGCTGCGCTCAGCGCGGTTGCGTATCCTTCCAGAATAGCCAATACGGAAAGTGTATCCACGTATTCGGTTTCATTGATCGTGCTAACGATGGCACCACTGTAAGGTTTATATTGAATAAGCCCTTCAGACTCTAACTGTCGAATCGCCTCCCTTACCGGAATGATACTTAACCCCAGCTCCTTCGCAATTTGATCAATGACTATTCGTTGGCCCGGCCCGAACGTGCCGTTAAGAATACCGGTACGCATGAAGTTGTAAGCATAGTGCGTTTTGCTCATTATGTTTTTCTTCATGTTTTTATCATATACAAAATCATATATGATTTCAATATATTTTCTAAAAAAATCATATATGATTTTCGGATGGTATCTCAAGACAAAAAAAGCGCCTTTCCTTAACTGGAAAAGACGCACGGGATGCTATACACCATCCTGTTTATAGGTCTTGCCTTTGGCTCCATTCATATGATTTGATCCCCCTGGTACCTTCTATTCAAACGCGAGAGCGATTCTGACGTTGCTCAAGAAATCGCCGCTCTTGCCGCCTGTTTTTGAGACTAGGTATGTCGGGCCAAGAATCATTTCTTTATCCATCGCCTTACACATATCATAGATGGTCAAACCGGCCACTGAAGCGGCGGTCAGCGCCTCCATTTCCACGCCGGTCTTACCTGTCGTCTTAACCGTTACCTCAATGTAAAGCGTATCTTTCCCATTATCAGAAAAACGGATATCCACACCCGTTAGCGCGAGCGGATGGCACATTGGAATCACATCTGACGTTTTCTTAGCCGCCATAATTCCGGCGACCTGTGCCACTGCCAGTACGTCCCCCTTGCCAATACGGCCTTCCTTGACACGGGACAGCGTCTCCGGCTTCATTGTCACCTGACTGCGAACAACCGCCGTTCTCTCTGTCACTTGTTTTCCCGTAATATCTACCATGCGAGCCCGCTGCTGATCATTAAAGTGTGTCAGCGATTCGTTCATCTACCTCAACCTCCTATTTGCGACATGCGGCGCACGGTCGGCTTGTGGGACTGTTCCTGCTTCATCAGCACCTGCGCCATCTCATGATTTTCAGGCTTCGCGTCAATTGCCCGCAAAAACAAATCCTGAATTGCGGCCTCATTTCCGATGAGCGGACGCACATTCCATTCGTCATCCCAATAAAGACAAGGCTTAATATTTCCATCAGCTGTCAAACGAAGCCGATTGCAATTGCCGCAAAAATGATCGCTAACCGGATGAATCAAGCCGAATGTCCCCACCGCTCCAGGCACCCGGTAATTTTCCGCCGGGCCATTGCCGTAAATATCCTCCGCCGGTTCATACGTCAATCCCATCTGCTTTACCCTTTCGAATACCGTTTCAAGCGAAAGGTACTTCGCGCGCCAACCATCATCAGCGTGTCCAATTGGCATATATTCGATAAAACGAACTTGTAGCGATTTATCCAGCGTCAGACGAATGAAGTCTTCGATTTCATCATCATTTTGTCCCTGCATGAGCACGACATTCAACTTCACCGGATGAAATCCTACACGCAGCGCGGCTTCCAAACCGTCAAGCACCCGTTTCAAGCTTCCGCCGCGCGTAATCAGCGCAAACCGTTCCGGTCTCAAAGAATCAAGGCTAATATTCACGCGGGTAACGCCTGCTTGCCGCAGCGCTTCCGCTTTTTGCGCAAGAAAAATCGCATTGGTTGTCAAGGCGATATCTTCAATGCCTGGGATGGCGGAAAGCATGGCGAGCAACTTTTCGATCTCTTTGCGTACAAGCGGCTCACCACCAGTAATGCGCAATTTACGCACGCCAAGCTTGGCTACGGCCGCCACCACCTCGGTAATTTCTTCGTAGCTTAGAATCCGATCCGCCGGTTCAAACTCCATTCCTTCCTCCGGCATACAATACACGCAGCGCAAATTACAGCGATCAGTAACAGAAATTCGCAAATAATCGTGGACGCGGCCAAATCTATCAACTAAAACTTTCATGAAGCTCGCATCTCCTTGCACCTAAATTTTGAAGTCTTATATATAAAAGCAATTCGAATTTTAGCAAACTACGCAAATTGACAATCGAAAAAGGGTGAATGTATATATTATACACATTTTCTTGCTTATTCTCCTATTCGTATCGTGGTGAAATTGCAATGTGTCCGGTTTTAAACATACTCATAGTGGTAGAAGGAGCATCCGTCAAATTCGGTGCCATCAATCCATTAAAGACAACTGACAAACCTAATGATCTCAAGGGATTTCCGGATAGTTCGTTTATATTAACAGAATCGTATTTGGGATATTAACAGGATAATAAAAAGATTAATAAAAGATTGGTTTTGGAGCTAAATAAAGATATCAAGGGTTTTATAAATTGTACCTCAAGTGGAAAAATAAGGATATAACTGCAATCTCTTTTATGAATGAACTTGGACTAAAAAACACCTTCGTAGTCGCTTGTTTAAAAACCATAAATTCGCAAACAAATTATACGACCTTTCCTTGCCGATTGATTAGGAATAGACCGACAATAATAAACACCATTCCTAAACAAGCCACTAACGACAGTTGATTTTTAAAGATTATGTAATCCAGTAGTGCAGTGACAGGTGGGACACCATACAACAAACTCGTGACGTTTGTTAGATTTCCTTTTCGGATCATAAAGTACAATATCATTGAAGCTCCAACCGAAATAACAAAAGCCATCCAAAACAAACTAAAGAGAAAAGTGAAATTCCATTGAACGTGCCATCCTCCAAAAAACGGAAGAAGCATTAGGATCATCAAGAGGCCCCCAGAATATTGAATGGCCATGTTGATTGGTTGACTGATCTGAATTTGCTTTTGCATAAACGTACCGATCGTTATACAGACCAAACATAATATTGCACTTATTAAGCTGTATAGTGTGAAGTTTGGTTTTGAGATATTATCGGCAACGACTAGGATTAGTCCACTTAACCCTAAGAAAAGCCCCAACCACTGATAGTATCTAGTTTTGGTTTCCCCAAAAAAAGCCGTGATAATCGGTTGTGCACCTAAGATGATGGCTAAGATTCCAGGCGACATGTGTTGATCTAGTGCGAAGAAATAAAAAATTTGGTATCCGGCTTGCAATAAAAGACCCGTAAGTACAATGTACCCCCACTCTTTCACTGTTTTCGGGTAAGTGGATCGGAGCATCAGACAAATCCCCCAGAGTAATGCCGTTGACAATAGAAAACGAAGAAATACGAACGTAAAAGCATTGGCATACTCTAAACCCAGTTTGACAAAGATCGCTCCACTGCTCCATGTTAAGATAAAACTTACGGGAACTATCCATTTCCAATTGCTTAACTCTTGTGAGGGTCTAGGTTGCAATTGAATATTCTTTTTCACTTTCATTCACCTCATTAAAAATGGGCTCTGTCTAAGACAAAGCCCATTTTAATTTATGCAGTTAGTTCTTTCCAGTCGTTAATGGAAAATCGCTCGCCCAAATCCCTTTTTTCAATCATGTACTTACGTAACTTTTGAGTCTTGTCCAAAAGCTCTTCCTTTCCGGAACGACGGGTAATCTCCTCTAGCCAGTCGTAAGCAGCGGATACTGGAACATCCTTATAGAAGTGAATCTTAGACAACATAAATAAAACATCTTTGAAATTGTATTTATCAATGATTTGCGAAAGGGACTGGATCATGTGTTCAACGGCCTCCGGCTTTAATTGTTCCCTTTTCGCAATAGTTGGCTTGATCAGTTCGTTGTAAAGCGCTTTGTTGGTAAAAATCTCGGACGGGTGGAAATCACCTGGGAATGCAAAATCAAGGCAGAGGAAAATCCGACTTTCGGTAGAGAAATTCACGGCAGCATGATCGATAGCCGCATCTAAAAACCAAATCTCTCCCTTTTTCATTTGAAACACATTATCCTCATCCGAATGGAAAGCGTGCTGATTATCTTCGAGAGGAACAAACACTCGAAAATATTGATTTTTCGGTTTGTTAAGCTCGACAAAATCCTTGTGAGGAATAACCATTCCATCAATTAGGTTCCTGGTACGAACCATTTTCAGGTACTCTAAATTAAAGTTTTCAGTGACGAGTTTGCTAATGTATGGAAGTTGCCGACCATACTCAGTTTGTTTTGCTGGATAGTCGAAATCGCGGTACATAGTATCAGTAGCATCTTGACTTGCGTTCCACAACGAGTTGTTAATCCAGACTCCGGTCCCAAACTCATCGTATTCCTCTGAAATTCTCGGAAATCCTTTAACTATTTCTAAATCCTTCTGCAACTGGGTGTCGTCCAACTCAATCTTACCAAAGATGTAAGATGGCATTCTTGGCCTTCCCTACCTTAAGTTGTCAAATGATTTCCAATGCAATACCAATATTATCAAATTATAAAAATATTTTCAAGATAGTTTTTTTTATAATTTTTCAATGAAGCAATTTATATATAAGGGGTAAATTTCGGTTAGGAGTCGTCTAAAACGTATGGTATAATCATGCTAGAACGAACGCCTTCGAAGTGAGGGTAATCGTAAAGAGATTCCTGTATGTTGCTTATCGTTCGGCTAAAACATACAAGTCACTTAGAAGCCCCCACCTTTAAGCGAAGCACAAGTGGCGGGTAGTTCACTGATAGGAGCATGCCCGAGTATGGATACGCGTTATTCACGACAATTGCTATTTGCCCCAATCGGAAAAGAAGGCCAAAAGAAACTGGGCGCAAGCCGAGTCGCCATCGTTGGCGCGGGCGCGCTCGGCGCGGTGCTTGCTAACCACATGGTTCGGGCCGGCGTCGGGTTCGTGCGCATTATTGACCGCGACTTCGTCGAACCGAGTAATTTGCAGCGGCAGATGCTGTACGATGAAGAAGATGCGGCAAACCACCTTCCGAAAGCCGCAGCGGCAGCGGAAAAATTAAAAAAAGTAAACAGCGAAGTTACCATCGAGCCGGTTATTGCTGATGTAACAACTGTGAACGCTGAGGAACTGCTGGCCGACTGCGATTTGATTTTGGACGGTACCGACAATTTCGCCATTCGATTTCTGATCAATGACGTAGCCGTCAAACACAACATTCCTTGGGTATACGGCGGCGCGGTAAGCGCGAAAGGTATGTTTGCAACCATTCGCCCGCACGTGACTCCCTGCCTGCGATGCTTGATTCCTGAGCCGCCAAGCGGCGGAGAAACATGTGATACAGCGGGGGTGATCGGTCCGATTATTCATATTGTCGCTTCCTACCAAGCTGTCGAAGGGCTAAAAATACTCGTAGGCGATCAAAAACATCGTAACCCGCACCTCGAGCATATGGAAATTTGGCGCAATTTCCATACTCGTATAAACCTGACAGATAAGCGAAATCCAGACTGTCCCGCTTGTGGAAAAGGTGTGTTTGAATTCCTTGATCTGTCCGGTAAAGAAGATACATTTACATCGCTGTGTGGTCGCAACAGCGTCCAAATTAGCCCGACGCGTGACCGACACGTCAATTTGGACGAGCTCATGGAGCGGTTTACTCCGCTCGGCAAAGTCGAACGGAACAAGTTTCTACTTCGCTTTCATGTCGATAACCATTATATTCTCGTTGTATTCCCGAACGGACGTGTCGTCGTGCAAGGCACCGATGACATCACAATTGCCCGTTCTCTCTATGCCAAATATATAGGAGCATAAGAAGAACTCGCGGATAAAAAGGGACGGCCGCTTTATGTCACTGCTAAAAAACGAGGAGCGAAACGTAAACCGAACGTTTTCGCTGCCTCGTTTTTTACTGATATATTCTTAGTGCTTTAATGCCATGTTGCTGCATGAATAAACGCCATGACCATTGGCTGTTGTTTTCTTTTTTGCTTCGTTCAAAATCAGCTTCCAAGCTCTGCTTAATGAGAGGAATCCGTTCTTTGGGAATCAATGCATACGGCCCAATAAACCGGTGAATAAATCCAACCTTGGCCAAGCGGGCAAATAGGTATTGCCCGACCATAAATTCGCTACGTACCTGTTCCCTCTCACCAAGTGCCACATCCATTGTTTCTTCCGCCCATATATCGTCGACCCGATACCCTTCCTCCCACGCTTCTATCACGCGATATATAGAAGGATACGCGGCCATCCAGCGCGCTGCAAGATGAAGCTCCTGCTCAGACAAATCCGCGTTCTCTTCCATCAAATATTTCTCAATGATCCGTTCGCCTTTAATATTCTGGTACTCAAGCAATAGCCATATACCGTACTGCGCTTCCCAGAACGGAATAAGCAACGCCTCGGAAGGAAGGGTAAGCTTGCTCCGAAACACATGCTTGGCCCGCACTTTCTCACGTAAATTCAGCGTCCGGCACGCGTACTCATGCATCTTCTCCATCAGCCGTTCATGCATCTCGTTAAACGCCCGCTGTTTCGCCTTCCGCTCGGCGAAAAAATCGACAAGAACCGACGATTCGCGTTCACTTGGCAAGACATTTCAACTCCTTACCTTACGAGTGTTTCCTTTTATTATATCATGAAACAGCGGGCATCAGCTCTACTCCCGTCTTCCTTCCCCGGCAAAAATGTTGTCATATTCCGCACGCGTCAAAAACACATCACGCGGTTTGCTGCTGCCTGTATAGCCGGAAATGAAGCCTCTTTCCTCCATCATATCAATTAACCTGGCGGCACGGTTATAGCCAATTTGGAAATTGCGCTGCAGAAGTGAAGCAGATGCCTGTCCATTCTCGACGCAAAATTTCACCACTTCAGCAAACAATTCATCCGTACTTTCATTGTTCAGCGCCTGAGTTAAATCTTCTTTTTCAAATAGATAGTTCGGTGCAGCTTGGCTTTTTGCGTATTCGGTCACAGCCTCAATTTCTTCGTCAGATACATAAGGACCCTGTAGGCGTATCGGTTTCGAGCTGCCGCTCGACAAATACAGCATATCGCCGCGCCCCAGCAAACGCTCTGCCCCGTTCATATCAAGAATGGTTCGGGAATCCGTTTGAGACGAAACGGAAAATGCGATCCGCGTTGGTATATTGGCTTTAATCAAACCAGTAATAACGTCGACAGAAGGGCGTTGCGTCGCCACAAGAAGGTGAATGCCACAGGCGCGTGCTTTTTGCGCGATCCGGCAAATGGACTCTTCTACGTCGTGCGGCGCAACCATCATCAAATCAGCGAGCTCATCAATCACAATCACAATGCTCGGTATCAAGCGTTCCGCCTCGCCCGGATACGCGCGGCGCATCAGGTCGTTATAACGTGAAATATCGCGGGCGCCCGCTTCCGCAAATTTTTCGTAACGGCTATCCATCTCCTGTACGGCCCACTTCAACGCGGCGGTTGCCTGTTTTGGATCGGTAACGACCGGAGCAACAAGATGCGGAATGCGATTATACGGAGCAAGTTCCACCATTTTCGGATCGATAAGAAGCAGGCGCACTTCATCCGGTGTTGCCTTATACAATAAACTTAAAATGATACAATTAATACATACGCTTTTTCCGGAACCAGTCGATCCAGCAATTAAACCATGCGGCATTTTAGCCAAATCTGCCACAACCACCTTGCCACCGATATCCATGCCGAGCGCTACCGTAAGCGGCGAAGAAGCTTCACAAAATGCGGCCGACTCAAGCACCGAACGCAAATACACCGGCATGCTTTGCTCGTTCGGCACTTCGATTCCGACAGCGGAACGCCCCGGGATTGGGGCTTCAATCCTGATATCGCGTGCGGCCAGACTCAGCTTAATATCATCGCTCAAATTCGTAATCTTACTTACCTTTACGCCTGGAGCCGGTTGAATTTCGTATCGGGTTACCGTTGGACCGCGGACGGCACCAATAACTTCAGCATTTACGTTAAAATTGTGCAATGTTGTCGCCAGTATCTCGCGCTGACGCTTAATGTACTCCTCGTCTTCCGCTTGCACATGCGGCGGTTGAAGCAGCAAGGAAAAAGGCGGCTTTTCGTACTTACCTGTTTGAGGTTTAGCCGTGGCGGGCATTCCCTCCCCGGATTCTGCACATCCCAGTCTTACATCCTGTCTCTCGACAAAACGCGGTTCTTCGGCAGCTTTTGGTCGGTTTACATCCACAAAAACAGGCGGTTGCCCGATTTGTACCCGCGGCTTCTCCGGTTCTGTCCGCTGCTCTTCCAGCAAATTCTGCTTCGTTCCATCAATTTCTTCATCATTCGCCTGCGTATGCATCCGGCTCTTCTCTTCTACTGCCGACGTCTTCACATGCTCCAGTGTCTCCGCATACGCTTTCGGTGCCTCTTCTTCCGGTCGCCGCTGTTCTTCTTCGACCGATGCCAAAACCATTTCTTTCTTTCCAGCGTCCGGCATTTTCAATTTTTTTAAAACCATCGGATGAATAAGAGTATTAGAAGCAGGAACAGGGGATTCCACTGTCTCTTTGCATTTTTTTTGTTCCGGGCGCTGACGACCATAAATCGGCGATATGACTTCCGTTGGCCGGAAAGAACCATTTCCTTTTGGCCGCGCTTGATGTGTAGAAGAGGCTTGGCGTTCCCCATCTGTAGAGTCTCGTCTTACCTGGTGAATGGTTGAGGGATCTCGTTTATACTGGCCGTTAAAAGCTAGCTTTTGTTCCTCCTCATAATGAAAGCGTTTTTCTTTAGCTTCCGGTTCATCGGGAATGAGCGGAAATCTAAAATTTTCCCGGTTATCCTTATGTGGCCTACGAGGCGCGGGAGTAGAAGCCTCGCGCCGGACGGCCCGGCGTCGTTCGATGCGTTCAGCTATTTCCTTTCCCTTAATTGTCCGCTTCGGATAAATATTGGCCGTGCGGATGGTTAAATTTCTATTTCCAATTGGAACGGCGGGAACATCATACTCCTGTTCCCCATATTCTTCCCTTACGGCTCTGCTCTTGAATTCTTCCTCTGCCAGAAGCCATCTCTTTAATCGTTCAAGCCAGTTCATTGGAACGTCTCTTCCTTTCTTTCTCCGCTTCTTTCGCTTCTTCTGTTGTGCCGTATCTATCACTTGCACGCCTGCACCTTTGCTTACCACCTTTGCCAAAAAGTGAGGCACCATCCTCAATTATTGTAGCATGATTTCTCGCTTTGGCTAGGTTTGAGAAAGAAGAAGAAAATAAATATTCCTTGCCCGATGCAATGAAATGGTATTATATTGGAAATGCGCACAAAGGGTGGGAAGGACGGCTAAAAAATATTAACCCAAAAAATAAGGAGGGGAAAAAGCGCCATGGCAAAACGTTTGACTCATCTGCTCGTTTTTTTGCTATGTTGCTTCATGCTTGCAGGATGCACAGAGTACGGGACAAAAACCGTAGAATCTATTACCGATAAAGAAATTAAAGCTACATATGAAACTTATAACAAAACCATTACCAGGAAAGTGCCGTCTATCCCCGATACCGTTCTTGCCATCCAACTGCACGAACTGCAATTCAAAAAAGGCCGTGTCACTATTACCGTAACCGACCCGGGCGGCAAAACAGTATTTGAAAAAACTTTCGAGCCCGGAACATACCAAGACGGCTATAGCGTTCATTTTGAAAAGGAAGGCGAGTATGAAATACGATTTGCCTTCGAACATGTCGAAAATGGAAAACATCATATCACATGGGAAACCGATTAAAAATAAGAAAAGCCCGCGTTCTTATATCCCGTCCTTTTTACCCAATGCGAGAGGACGGCCGCTTTGCGTCACAGCAGGCGAATCGGCAAAACATCGCACGAAAAAGACGCTGTCACATAAAGCGACAGCGTCTTACTTTTACCCGGAATGGCGGAGAAGGCGGGATTCGAACCCGCGCACGGCATGACCCGTCTACTCCCTTAGCAGGGGAGCCCCTTACAGCCTCTTGGGTACTTCTCCACATATATACGCTATTAGAAGTAACATTATCAAGAAAATATCATATTCAGATAAACACCGCAAGCATTTTTTCGTAAAAACTCCCCGTTTCCACCATCGTAAAAAATAAATATGCGGCAATTGCTTGACAACAAGCATGACAAAACCTCCATATCCTTCGGTAGGAGGATATGGAGGTTTTGAACTTTTTTAGCTTATGATACTTGCTTGCCTTTTGAACTCACAGCAAATAAGATCATGGCAACAAGCAAAAACGCAATGAGCGACACAAGCGGCCCAAAGAATGGGTTTTCCGGCAAGACAACACCTGCGGACACTGCGACGGCAATCAAAATGCCCATGAGCGCTTCCCCGGCAATAAAACCGGAAGACAGTAAAATCCCCCGCTCAATCTTCTGCTTGCGCATCTCTTCATTTTTCTCGCGTCGTTCCACCAAAACCCGAATAATGCCACCCAGCATAATCGGCATACTCAGATGAATCGGCAAATAGAGACCGACCGCGAACGGCAGCGATCCGATTCCCATAAGCTCAACGATAGCTGCAGCAGCCGCACCAATAAAGATAAGCGTCCACGGCAAATTGCCACTCATAATCCCTTCAACAACCATCATCATCAACGTTGCCTGCGGTGCCGGTAAGTTTTTCGAACCGAATCCATAGGCCTGATCAAGCAACATAAGTACAAAACCAATGGTCAGACTCGTAATAAATACGCCATACATTAATGCGTACTGCTGATACTTAGGCGTTGCGCCGACAAGGAACGCCGTCTTCAAGTCTTGTGACGTATCTCCGGCCATAGCCGCAGCAATGCAGATAACCGCCCCAATCGTAATAGCGGCAATCATGCCGGTTTCTCCGCCGAAGCCAATCATTTTCAAAACCAGGGTAATCAAAATTAGAGCTGCGATCGTCATTCCGGACACCGGGTTGGATGAACTACCGACAATACCGACGATACGAGATGAAACAGTAACAAATAAAAAGCCAAATAACATTACGAGCAAAGCACCCGGAATGCCAATATGAATCTTCGGGAAGAAAGCCAAGACAGAAATGAGAACAAGCACAAGCACAATAATATAGGGCATCGGCATATCTTGTTCCGTGCGAAGCACTGCCCCTCCATTCGAACCGCGCGTACTGCTAAACCCCCGCAGCGCAATCGCGAATGAAGATGCGATGGTTGGCATCGCTTTAAACAGACTCACAATTCCACCAAACGCGACAGCACCGGCTCCGATATAACGCAAATAGTTGCTCCAAATATCCCAAAATCCAAGCTGGCTAATTGGCCCTTCCGCCGGAAAAATCGGATTTGCAGCAAACGAGCCGAAATAACTAATTAACGGAATGAAACCGAGCCAGCCAAGAACAGCACCCGCAAGCATATATCCCGCGATGCGCGGCCCGATAATAAATCCGACACCGAGAAGCGCTGGAAGCGTATCCATTCCGACCGCTGCGTTTTTAAAACCGCGGATTCCCGTTTCGATCTCGGATGGAAACGCTTTAATTCCATCAGCAATGAATTTAAACAGCGCACCAATTCCCAGCCCGCTGAAAACAAGCTTGGCAAGCCCGCCGCCTTTTTCTCCGGCAATCAACACTTCAGCACAAGCTGTCCCTTCCGGATACGGAAGCACTCCATGTTCTTTTACGATTAACGCTTTACGCAGCGGGATCATCATAATAATGCCGAGAATTCCGCCCGCAAGCGCAATAATCGCAATCGTCGTCAGACTTGGATGCAACTTCCATATAAATAGTGCCGGAATCGTAAAAATCACACCTGCAGCAAGTGATTCCCCGACTGATGTAATCGTTTGCACCGTATTATTTTCCAGAATCGAATTGCGGCGCAAGATTCCTCGCAAAATCGCCATCGAAATAACCGCCGCTGGAATCGAAGCGGTCACGGTCATCCCAACAATCAATCCCAGGTAAGCATTAGCAGCACCAAACAAAACAGCAAGAATACCACCAAGAATAAGCGCCGTCCACGTCATTTCTGGTCGATGTTCATGCGGAGGAATGTACGGCACAAAACCGCCTGGATTTTGTTCTTGCCCAGAATTAGATTTCTGTGACATTTACATCACCACCTTCTCCTAACTTTGCTTTCCTTTAGAAAATAATGAATTTTCATTCTTTTAGCTCACCTCTGCTCTGCTCTAATTTGTTTTACCCCTCTAATACTTTAAACCAATTTTAAAAAAAATGTTATAGGTAAATTTATATTCCGAAAAATGTTAATTTTATAAAATTAAAAAAATTACAATTTTATAAAAGAAGAAATTTTACTAAATATACAATCTAATAAAATAGTGGTACAATGATAAAAATTTTAAGTTAAGAAAAGCAAGGCAAAAGACCGTCTGTTTTTACATGTCTTGTTTTTCTGACATTTTGGTAAAAGAAAAAGTGGAGGGGTTTATCTTGGCAGAGTTACGAAGCAACATGATCAAGAAAGGGTTTGACCGCGCACCGCACCGAAGTCTGCTTCGGGCCGCAGGCGTCAAAGACGAAGACTTCGATAAACCTTTTATCGCGGTAGTAAACTCCTACATCGACATTATTCCGGGCCACGTCCATCTGCAAGAGTTCGGAAAACTTGTAAAAGAAGCAATCCGCGAGGCGGGCGGCGTACCGTTTGAGTTCAATACCATCGGTGTAGATGATGGTATCGCTATGGGGCATATCGGCATGCGCTACTCCCTGCCAAGCCGGGAAATCATCGCCGATTCCGTGGAAACGGTTGTGGCAGCGCACTGGTTCGACGGTATGGTGTGCATTCCAAACTGTGACAAAATTACGCCCGGTATGATGATGGCAGCAATGCGCCTCAACATCCCAACGATCTTCGTAAGCGGAGGACCAATGGCAGCTGGACAGACAAGCGATGGACGCAAAATTTCGCTCTCCTCTGTATTTGAAGGTGTAGGCGCATACCAAGCCGGAAAAATCGACGACAAACAACTGCAAGAGCTTGAGCAGTACGGCTGTCCAACTTGCGGCTCCTGTTCTGGAATGTTTACCGCTAATTCCATGAACTGTCTGGCGGAAGCGCTGGGGCTTGCTCTTCCTGGCAACGGCACCATCCTCGCTACCGCTCCGGAACGAAAAGAGCTAGTAAAACGTGCTGCAAAGCAATTAATGGAACTTATCAAAATGGATTTGAAACCACGTGATATCGTAACAGAAAAAGCGATCGACAACGCATTCGCACTCGATATGGCGCTCGGCGGCTCAACTAACACGGTTCTGCATACGCTCGCGCTAGCAAACGAAGCAGGCGTAAACTATCCGTTGGAACGCATCAACGAGGTAGCGGCACGCGTACCACATCTCGCCAAATTGGCGCCAGCATCCGACTGGCATATTGAAGACTTGCACGCGGCAGGCGGCGTATCCGCAGTACTCAACGAACTGTCTAAAAAAGAAGGAGTGCTGCATCTGGACACAATGACCGTTACTGGCAAAACTCTTGGTGAAAACATCGCTGGCCATGATGTTAAAGACTACAACGTTATTTATCCAATTGATAAACCATATTCGGAAACCGGCGGTCTGGCCGTTCTGTTCGGCAATCTGGCTCCGGATGGTGCGATCATCAAAACGGGCGGTATCCAAGGCGGCATCACGCGCCACGAAGGCCCTGCCATCGTTTTCGATTCACAGGATGAAGCACTGGAAGGAATCGCTGGCGGTAAAGTAAAAGAAGGTCATGTCGTGATCATTCGCTACGAAGGGCCAAAAGGTGGACCAGGCATGCCGGAAATGTTAGCGCCGACTTCACAAATCGTTGGCATGGGCTTAGGGCCAAAAGTAGCGCTCGTAACAGACGGACGCTTCTCTGGAGCTTCCCGTGGTCTTTCCATTGGACATGCTTCCCCGGAAGCCGCTGAGGGTGGACCACTCGCGTTTGTACAAGATGGCGACCATATCGTCATCGACATCGAAGCGCGCCGTATGGACGTACATGTACCCGAAGAAGAATGGGAACGCCGCAAAGCGGAATGGAAAGGTTTCGAACCAAAAGTAAAAACTGGTTATCTGGCCCGTTATTCCAAACTTGTAACATCAGCCAGCACAGGCGGTATTATGAAAGTCTAATTTTTTGCCGATACTTGAGATACATAGCTAGCAATGCTATGTATCTTTTTTTCTATGAAGATATATAGATGATATAGAGATAAGAAACGAAGCCACAAGAGTTTGGGATGAAATCGAGGAGATATTCATGATGGTAAATTTTATTCGAATCATTCTTGTAGTATTGCTATTTTTCTACTTTCAATTCTTCCCTCAATCGCGTCTAGAAGCGCCCGCACGTCCTGCGGCTCCGTTCTACGAAGTTATCGGTGTTCCGACAGGCCAGACACAAGAACAGTTAAAGCAGCAGCTGCACCGCTATATCGAGCGTCGCCATTATCCGCCAGGTAAAGAACCAGTCATTGTAGGTGTGCCGCAAGTGCGGTTTATTCCTGTATATACCCCGCTCCCCTTTTATCAACCGAATACGCTTTCTTATATCGCTTATAACAAGGGAAAAGATATCACATTTTTCAATCCGTTCTGTACCTGCGACGATCAACCTGAAGTTAAACGAATTAAAAAAGCGATCGCTCTGCAGCGCAACAGTCTAGAAAAGCTTCTTGTGATGCGCAGCGCACTATACAACTACTATTTGTATCATGATACATTACCCAAACAGCTGGACGCGCTGACTGCTCCTTTTCCACACAACTATCTATCACAAATTCCATTCGTTCAGCCGATACATGATGGTCGCGCCCCAGCTCTCGAAAATACAGGTATTATCTATCAACCGGAACGGTTCGATCCTCAGCAGGCGTGGCAGACGATTGCAGAAGTGCTCCGCATCGGCGGAATGCCGGAGCCAAGCATTGAACTTCAGCCGCTTGAGATCGTTGTCTATCAGCCATCTTTTCGCATGATCGTATATGCAGGACCCTACACAGTGCGTTCTTACTACATTGGCCTAGGAGCGGCAGATCGTACTCCTGCCGGTGTTTATTTTATTACCAAAAAAGTAAACCAGCCACTCTCACAAAGCAAAGTATACGGCACGCGCGGGCTTGTCTTAAGTGACACCGACTACGCCATACACGGAACGAACGATCCAGCATCAATCGGAAAAGCAGTTTCAAAAGGATGCATCAGGCTGCATAACTTTCAAGTTGAAGAGATATTCAGCATGATTTCTATCGGCACAAAAGTCACCATCACTGAAAAAGCTGCGCCCGGTTTTCACCAGCCCAACGCCCCGGGCTTCTATCTAAAAGCGCGCAAAGATGAAGAAAATCCGGGCAACGTCTACCACTGGAAACATTAATTTTATAAGCAAAAAACCAACCCAAGCGCAAAATAGGAGTGCGTACTTCTCTTATTATCGCTATTATTTACAAATTCTATGGCGATGAGCGTAAATGGCAGCCTGTGTCCGGTCTTCTACCCCCAACTTGCTTAAAATATTGCTAACGTGTGTTTTTACCGTCTTAATGCCTATATATAATTCTTCCGCAATCTCCTGATTGGATTTGCCTTCCCCGATCAGGCGAAGTACTTCCAGTTCCCTATTCGTACACTGCTCATGCGGCAGCGCTTTCTCCACTGTCCGCTGGCGAAAGCGCGACATAATCTTTCCCGCCACCTGTGCTTCCAAAACTGGCTGCCCGCGGTAAGCCTGACGAATCGCCTCGGCAATCTCCGAAGCACGCGCCGTCTTTAGCAAGTAACTGAAAGCCCCGGCTTCGATTACCGGATATACTTTCTCGTCATCGATAAAGCTCGTCAGAACTATAACTTTGCCTTCCGGATGGACACATCTCATCCGCCGCGTTGTTTCAATGCCGTCCATTCCTTCCATCACCAAATCCATCAGAATAACGTCCGGCTTTGTTTGCTCGGCAATTCTAAGCCCTTCCGCCCCGCTACTAGCTTCTCCAACAATTTCAATTCCTTCTTCTGTTGACAGAAAAGCAACCAAGCCCATCCGTACCATCTCATGGTCGTCTATCAACAGTACTTTTATCGACTCACTCATATTGTCTCCTCCGCTTCTTCTCTATCCGACAAATGGAATGGTTACTTCAATCATCGTTCCATGGCCTGGCGCCGATGAAATGACCAGTACGCCACCGATTTCGGCGACCCGCTCCTCCATTAACTTCATTCCATACGAAGATGATTTCTTCTCTTCCCCTTGAGAAAATCCAATTCCATCATCCGTTACTCTCAATCTTAAACGATTCTGTATCCTCGTTAGCTTCACTTCAACCTTTTTAGCCTTGGCATGGCGCAACGTGTTCGACAATGCTTCTTGCAAAATGCGAAACAGATGATCTTCCATCCCCTTGGGAAGTGATGGAAGATCTTCAATCTGCCAAGAAAAGGAAAGGGCGTGCTTTGCCTGCAATTCGATAAGCAATCCCTCAATTCCTTCTTTAAGTGATTTGCCTTCCAATTGGGTGGGACGCAAATGTAAAAGCAATGCGCGCATCTCGGCTTGGGCAGCTGCCGCCATTTCCTCCACTAATTCTACCTGCTGGACAGCTCTTTTCGGGTTTTGAGCCAGTGTACGCTTCACCGCTGCCATCGTCATGGAAATGGCAAACAGTTGCTGACTCACCGCATCATGCAATTCGCGGGCCAGCCGCTGCCTTTCTTCCGTCACCGCCGCCTGCTTCACCTGCTCCGTCAACTCCGCATTATGGGCAGACAAGCGCTGCAACGAAATCACTTGCTGCTGAAAGCGGATCGTCATCTCATTGAGCCGTTCTCCCAGCCTTCCAATTTCATCGTCCCCTAGATAAGGCACCCTTGTTGACAAATGTCCACGTTCAATCATCATCGCCGATTGCAGCAAAATTTCAATCCGCTTTTTCATTAAATTTCCATATATATATCCGATACTCGCACCAACAAGCGCAGCGATCATGCAAAGAAAAAGCAGCAGCACAAGCACGAACGAAAGATCGGGAAAAACCGGAAGCCGAAATCCCAGCTTGTCAAACAACCAATTCCTCAGTATCGGCACACTGGCCACCCCATGCCAGATAAAGAAAAACACGACACTTCCCACCGAAGCCGCGCCGACGCTTCCCCAGAGGAACCGCCTCATTAATTGCCACTGAATGTTGGCAAGCCTACGCTCTGACACCATACTCCTCCCCTATAGCTGAATAACGTCAATGTCGCCGATTAATAAACTCACAACAAGGCGTACGCGCTTATCCGAGTTCAGGTAACCGGAAGTTGAAAGTGTCATGCTGCGGTTAATGCCTCCCTGCTTGTTCCCGAACACATCAATATCGCCGAAATTCACGCTCGCCGTCAAAGATACTGCAAGGTCGTAAGGTACATAAATGTCAATATCTCCAATCCACCCATTTATAATAATGACGGTTTCACCGTCCGGAATGTAAGCACGGGATAGATCAATTTTTACGTCTCCAATTCCGTGCCAGATATTCATATCCTGTAATTGCCAACGACTTCCTGTAAGAAATAGATTGCCGATAAGCGAATGTTTATGCTCCGGAGAATGAAACGAATAAGTAAATCCGAACTCATCTCCACACACCGTCGCTTGTTCCGGGGGCTCATGCGAAATCGGACGAGCCAATCCGTCCCCCGGCCTGGAGGATTGTGGAATCTCGATTTTCTTGCTTTTCCCGCGAATCATGCGATAGCCAAAATAAATAAACAAAATGGATAGCATAAGTCCCATAATCCGGCCCGGATCAATATTTAACCAATAAGCAAAAAAACTCGTAATTCCGATAAACAAAAGTACGCTGCCGCGGATTTTCTTCCCGCGGCTCCACCACTTCAAACCAAAATATAAAAAAAGAAACGGAAAGAGGCCTACCAAGTTAAAATCTTTCAGGCCTAACATATCAAACAAAATACCCAGCCCGGTAAAAATAATAGCAGCTCCCAGCAAATATGAAAACAAAAGCGATTCTCTCGTCACTTCTCCACCTCCCATGTTGCAACAAACTCACATGCTTATGCCTGCTGCGCTTTTTCCAGAGCACCCTTATACGATCATGAAAAAGCAAAGGCGGGTATACATCCCGGAAGCTTCTCCCGTACGCACTCAGGATAGAAAGCGTAAGTATTTTATCCCTTTATATTATCTTAGCCGGCTGCACCCCGTACGTAAAACTGACTGCGGATTGGTTTTTTCTCCGTCTCAGGACGGAGCCGAAGAGCGGTATGTCAATCAGTGTGATTCCTGTCCCTCATGCGTTTTTGCTATGGCTTTTCTTAATTATAACGCAAACGAAGAATATACGGGATAACGATGAAAAAACGGTCTGATGTTATCCCCTCATTCGAGCGAACCAGACCGCTTGTGCTGAAACTTATGTTAATTGCTGTAAAATATACGACTTCAAGTCTACAATGCGCGGACGAGCAAACCGCTCCTTGGTTTCCCCGGTAATAATAAGCCCAACGAAGGAATCGAGCGCATGCAGTGAACCGTGGCTTGCGCCGCCGCGATGTACAGGATCATCGGGGGTAAAAAATTCGCATCCGTGAGCCGCTGTGGCTACAATTACATCGCCTTCCCGGGCATACAATGCACCGTACAACCGTGAAAAAAGATCGGGATAATCTCCGAACGCAATAAAAACGGAGCCGCCCTCTTCCTTTTGCCGCGCATCAATAAGGGAAAGATCGCCTTCCGTATTCCACATCCGTCCGTATTCATCGGCGATCTTATTTCCCGGAGCAAAAAACAGCTCCTGTTCCCCCCGCCGGACACGCACGCCTCCTCTTTCTTTCCACGCAAGCACATCAATACGGGAATCTCGCAAAAGACGTTTTATCGTTTCCTCCTGCACACCTTCTTTCAGCGGATAAAAGTAACACATTCTTTCATTATTGCAAATAACGACATCGTCGCTATCCGGCTTAATTTCCTTCATCTCGGCCATTTTCATGCCGACAAAATGCTGCGGTATGTCGATGTTTGCTTCCACCTCAGCTCCGATTTTCGTCTGGCCATGATCGCCCACGACAATAAACCTGCATTGCCGAATTGCTTCTTCTCCGCCGCCAAAACTATCAAGCAACCGTTGAATTCCCCTGTCCACTTTCGCCAAAATTTGCGGCCCTTGATCCGGCTTACGATGATAGGCATAATCCATGTTTGGCAAATACACAACCGTTAGATCTGGCAGTTTATTTTCTTTTACGAGACGACAGGTAGCATCAATGGCAAACCAATCATTTAAGCCATATTTCTGAAATATACTATGGCTCCATTTCCATGGAAACGAGCGCAAAAATTCCGAATCAATAAACCGGCCGATTGTACATATTTCCGGACCGCTTACCATGCGCTCAAAAGATAAGCCGGCTAGTATTAGTTTAAGAATTCCAGGCTTGCGAAGTCGGTAACGACAAGGACCGCGATGCACGGAAAAATTGAACGAAGCACTCGTTTTTCCCCGCCTTGTCAATTCCTCGAATACTGTAGTCACATCCTGGCTAAGGTGTGTTTCATTTACCTCAATCAGTGCATCTTTCGTACATTTGCTTACCCCGATGCGCCAGACTGACTTACTGCCATTAATATAATTAACGACTCTTTCTTCCGGTCGGTGGTACCAGATTAATCCCTGCACACCGTGTTTTTCCGGGTATTCACCGGTGACGAGTGATGCATCCACTGTAGCAGACATTGTAGGAAATACCGTCACACAATTATCCCAGTAAGCCCCTTTTTCCATCAAAAAAGAAAGAGCCGGAACAAGCCCCTTTTCCCGTGCTTCCTGCAGAACATGGGGCATAAACGAGTCAATGAGAAGTAGAATTATTTTTTTGCTCATATACGTTCACCGCCTCGTTTTCATTATGTTCAATTCCTGACATTTCTATTTATACAAATAAGCGCCCGGACGGCTGCTAAGCCTCTCGAGCGCTCTTTGATCCTTGATACTGTTAAACTTTTTCCCGCAAAAGCTCCACCTCTGCTTCTGTTAGCTCACGATACTCACCAGGCTCAAGCGCTTCGTCCAGCTGAAGCGCGCCCATCGCAATTCGCTTCAAATACACCACTTTCTTTCCTACTGCTTCAAACATACGCTTAACCTGATGATACTTGCCTTCATAGATAACTAGCTCTATTTCGGAAACGCTTCCTTGTGACAGAATCGTAAGTTCGGCTGGTAGCGTCTTATATCCATCATCAAGCGTCACACCCGCGCGGAACGCCGCGCCATCCGCTTCTGTTACCCGTCCTTCTATTCGGGCGAAATACCGCTTAGGTACGTGCTTTTTCGGCGAAAGTAGCTCATGAGCCAGTTTTCCATCGTTTGTAAGCAACAATAACCCTTCCGTATCTTTATCAAGCCGCCCAACCGGAAAAACGTCAAATGTGTAAAATTCCGGGTCCAGCAAATCTACCACCGTCTCTTCTACAAGATCTTCCGTGGCCGAAATCACGCCCTGCGGCTTATTCATCATTAAATAAACAAACTCGCGGTACTGTATAATTTCTCCGTAAATCTCTACTTCCTGCGTATCGGGGTTCACGTGTATGCTGCTATCTTTTACCGGCTCACCGTCCACTTTAACTGCGCCGCTTTTGCATAGCTTTTTAACTTCTTTGCGTGTCCCATATCCCATATTGGCCAACAGTTTATCCAACCTCACCGTTTCCACATCCTTTTTCCAATTCTTTTTCAAAAGAGCACCCATCTGTTAGCGGCGCGACTATGCGCCGTCCTGCCACCGCCAGCCGGCTGAGTACATGTTCTTCAGCATATTGCCCGCTCCTTTCGCCCAGCCAAGCGGAAATCCATCCACGCAGACGAGAACCCAGCCTTTTCCGACTTGGCGCATCACCGTCTCGCCTTTTACATACCGGATGACATCTGGATCATCTGCCGCAAAATCAATGACACGAGCCGCATCTTCTTTTACAAGCCCCATCGCGAACGCCTGGGAAGGCTCAAAACGATTCTTTTTCACCGTTCCGAGCAGCCATCCTTGTCTTGCCAAGCGAAGCGGCTTAAGCGACGGAAGCCCAACCGGTGACAAAAACACGCGATCTTCGTGCATCGTCACAGCAAATTCCCCACTTACAAGCCCTTTCCATTGTGGTAACGTCTCTTTTACAAACACGTAAAAGCTCTCAAGCTCTTTTCTTTTCCATTTTTTCTCAGGTGTATATTCGGAAAAAGACGTAGCCACCGCATCTTTCCGCTTTTGCAATAGCGCAAGATAATGGCCTTCCCCCCGCACCCGGTGCGGCCAGAGACGGGCAGTTCCGCTTATCCGACTGTCCGCACCAGCATTCAGCGTCCATTCAGGCCTCCCGTGTTCCCATCCTTCATAAAGAGGGATCGGCACAACCAAAAAATCGGGATGCTCATCTAAAAATTTGGCAATCATCTGTTCATTTTCTTCCGGTGCAAACGTACAGGTTGAATACAGCAACCAGCCGCCCGGACGCAGCATACGAGCTGCGCCTTTCAGGATGTCGTGCTGCATCCCACAGCACATCTCAATCGCCTGCTCACTCCAGCTTTTCACCATATCCGGCTCTTTGCGAAACATTCCCTCCCCTGAACATGGCGCATCTACGAGAATCCTGTCGAAATACCCAGGAAATACTTCGGCTAGCCTGTCCGGGATTTCATTGGTCACAATCGCATTGGTGACACCATACAATTCCACATTTTTTACGAGCGCTTTGACACGGTTTGGATTATTATCATTGACGACAAGAATTCCTTTTCCTTTCATGGCGGCTGCTAACTGCGTTGTTTTTCCACCGGGAGCGGCGCATAAGTCCAGTACCTTCTCTCCCGGCTGTGGATTTAATATGGCGGCTGGCGCCATCGCACTCGGCTCCTGTATATAATACAAACCTGCGTGATAATACGGATGCTTAGCCGGGCGGAACGTATCCGGATAATAAAATCCGTCTTCCGTCCATGGCACAGGGTCAAGCTGCCAGTCTACCCGCTGAACAAAAGAGTCAGGGCAGATCTTGAGTCGATTTACTCTCAGTCCCTGCGCGCGCATGTTATCATATGATGCAATGAACGCTTGATATTCGTCCGGCTCTAGCCATTTTTTCATTCTATTACTAAAAGCCTCAGGAATTTTCATATCCACTCTGCCTTTCTTATATTGCAAAAAAGAAGGGAGCTGCGCTCCCTCCCTATGTTTAGCATTGCTATTTATCTTTATTGCATTTAATCGTCAGCGCCTACTTCTTCTTTAAGCTCCTGCTGGTCGTTTTCATACCAGTAATCCAAAACGCGGGCTTCCAATACTTTACATTCAATGTACTGCACCTGCTTGTCGGTAAACAGATGCTTCCATTCAATTTCCAGCTCTTTCGCCAGACGGACAACGGTGAGGAGTTCCTGCCACGCCACATAACGTTTATACCAGAAGAACTGCGGATGTTCATTCATATACGGATACAAATCGTCAAACTCTGTATGTTTACAATCCAGTGCACGTTCAAAATGCGTCTTAGCATTGGATAGCTGTTCTTCAAAAAAACGGGCTATATTTCGGCTTGTGGTCATAACCACACCTCCTTATCTTCTCCTTGCTCTTCATTATATCAAATCCCGCTCTGTTTGCGGACTTTTCTTGACAGTTACTGAATGTATTCCGGAGAAGTTTCACCGCTGTGCTTGCGTCCGTGACTCTTGCCCGACCTTTCATTCGACCACTCTTTCATCGGCGCTTCCGTGTTCTTGTTCTGTTCGCCCGGATTCGCCGGATTTACGCTGCCCGGATCCTGCGGCTGATTCGGATTGGCCGGGTTCGAGCTGTTCGGATCCTGCGGCTGGTTCGGATCAGCCGGGTTCGAGCTGTTCGGATCCTGCGGTTGGTTTGGATCAGCCGGGTTCGGATTGTTCGGATCCTGTGATTGGTTCGGGTTATTCGGGTCCTGAGACTTGTTCGGCTCCTCCGTACCCGGAAGCACATCCGGAACCGTTACCGTCGCCATATTGGACATCGTTCCTTCCTCTCCAGTTTCCGCGTTATACGGAACAACTACATACGTATATAACTGATTCGGGTCAAACGCATCCATATAGCTAGAAGACCCGGTATCAGCAATCAATTGCTTGTCGGCCGGTGAGCCAAGGAAACGATACAGACGATATTTAATCCGATCATCATTGCTGCCGCTCCAATTCACTTTGACTTTTAGTCCGCCTTCATCCACGACAGTCGCGGACAAATCACTGATCGATGGAAGCGATACAGGCGGTTTCACCGGCTCCACGCCTTCTGGGCGCTTAAAGTCTTTGCGCTCCTTACCTTCCATTGCTTTCCGCATCACGCGGCTGAACAACTGAGCAGGCGCGCCGCCTCCTGACGTGCGTAAATAATGTTCGTCGTCCGTCTTATCATACCCCATATAAACGGCGCCAACGTAATCTGGAGTATATCCCACAAACCAAGCGTAGCGCGTACCGCCCGAGACTCTCTTGCTGTCATACTGCTGCGTTCCAGTTTTCCCGGCCAGCGGATGGCCGAATTGCGCTTTTCTGCCCGTTCCTTCTCGAACGGCATTCTGAAGCATTTCCGTCATGTAATACGCGGTCTGTGGACTAACGACCTGCATTTCATCGTTCTTTTCTTCGGCAACGACTGTACCGTCCTTCGTTGTAATCTTCTTAATGACATGCGCTTTGTGCATCTTTCCTTCATTGGCAAAGGTGGAATACGCCTGCGCCATTTGAATTGGAGATGCCCCGTGTTTCATGCCCCCCAAAGCTAAGGCTAAATTATTTTCTTCATCAGGTTCCACGGTAAGGCCAAACTTTTTCAAGTAGCTGACGCCTGTTGAAAGACCTATCTTATCAAGCGTCCAAACGGTTGCGGCGTTGCGGGATTCAACGAGCGCCTTGTTCATCGTAATGCTTCCCGCGTATCCTTCACCGCGATAGTTCCTTGGTGTCCAGTTATTATATTTACGGTACGTCTTCTTTTCATCTTTAACGATCGTATACGGTGTCCATCCCTTTTCAAGCGCTGGTGCGTAAGCAATCAACGGTTTAATGGTAGAACCTGGCTGCAGTCTCACTGTAGCACGGTTCAATCCTTTCCGCTCATAATCGCGCCCCCCCACCATGGCGGTGATGCCGCCGGTTTTCGTCTCCATGATGACCATGGCGGATTGCACCTTCTGATCTGATTTTCCTTGTGGGAAGTTGCTCTCTCGCTCATATTCTTCAAACATTGCCTTTTGCGCATCGCGATCCAGATACGTATAAATCTGATAGCCACCTTGGTATAACTGATCGCCAGTAATTCCAAGCAAATCCTCGGCTTCTTTCTCAAGGTAATCAATGTATGCCTGATACGCTTCATTTGCTTTTTTCGTCGGTTTAGGCACCGTCTTCAGCTCTTCTTTCTGTGCCTGTTCCATCTGCTCTTTCGTAATATAGCCATTCTCTTGCATCAATTTCAGCACAAGATTGCGTCGCTGGAGCGCTTTATCCGGATGATCGCGCGGATCATACGTGTTGGGCGCTTTCGGTAAGGCAGCAAGCATCGCACCTTCAGCCAGCGATAATTGCTCTACTGGTTTACCGAAAAAATATTTAGCAGCCGTCTGCACGCCAAAAATACCGTCGCCCGCATAGAAGCGGTTTAAATACATTTCTAAAATTTGTTGTTTTGAAAGTTGGCGTTCTAGATTCAGCGCGATCATCATTTCTTTCGTTTTTCGCATAAACGTTTTATCATTCGTCAAAAACACATTGCGCGCTAACTGTTGAGTAATTGTACTTGCGCCTTCCGCTTTGCTTCGTGTAATAATGTCCTTGACAATAGCGCGCCCGATCCCGATTGGATCAATCCCGTTATGCTCGTAAAAACGGCTGTCCTCCGTCGCAACGAAGGCGTCAACAACGTGCTTCGGTATTCGAGAAAATGGCACTTTTTCCCGATTTTCAACCCAAAGCTTTGTAATTTCATTGCCTGTAGCATCATATACCGTCGATGTCTCCATCAAATCTAGCTTTTTCATGTCAATCATCTGGTTGCCGGCGATGTACAGCGCCGAACAGCCTCCAACGCTTAACAGGACGAATAGCGCGGTCATCAGAAGCACGATGCCCCAAGGCCCTCGTCTCCAAAATGGTTTGCGCTTTTTCCGGCCCTGTTTTGTTGTTCGTCTTGTCCTCATGTTTCGTTTAACCCCCTAAAATATGCGGAAGGATAACAATACTACATAATAATACACATAATAACACAGCATAAAACCGACAAAAGTTGCAAAATATTGCAAAATTCTCCCGCGCAATCCGCAAAAAGAAAAAGAGCCGTAGCGCAGGCTCTTTTTCTCTATATTTCTTCATTATCCCGTTTCGCCCGTTGCAGAACGGTCATCGCTGCGCGAAATTCCGTAATATTGATAAGCTTCTCCTGATAAAGTTCGCGCACTTCTTCTTCCAACAATTCATAGTCAGTCAACCTGTCGCCCGTGTAAATAACGATGCCAAACCGGCGAAGCAAAGCTTTTACATCAAGGATGGTTTTGATTTCATCCATTTACTGCACGCTACCCTTCATATCCTTCCTTACGGTATTCTACAATAACTTCCGTTCCAAGTCCACCGCGGGCGTTCCAGATCGCTTCCACGCGCATATACAGCGGATCTGCCAATTTGACGAGGTCTTCCAAAATTTTATTCGTAGCGTGCTCCTGATAAATGCCCACATTCCGGTAAGAAGTCAAATAGTATTTCAACGATTTCATCTCGATTAATTTTTCGTTAGGAATAAATGTAATCTTAATATCCGCGAAATCCGGCAAACCGGACCATGGACATACGGATGTAAACTCACTTGTCGGAATGGTGACTTCCGTTTTTTTTCCGACGTATTCGTAAGGAATGGTTTCAAGAATATCGACCATGATCGCCGACTCGTCCTGAATGTCAAATCGAATGTTGTTATATTTCGCGTGATTGTGCTCTACTTGTGCCATTGTTGACTCATCCTTTCTTATCGTTTCTTATACGGAATCGGATCTTTAGCTCCGGCATCAGCGAATCCTTTAAGGCGCAGACGGCAGCTATCGCATTCGCCGCATGCTTCCTCGCCTCCCTGATAGCACGAGGTGCTCAATTCGTATGGAACGCCAAGACGCAGCCCCCATTCAATCGTTTCTTTCTTGGATAAATGCACAAGCGGTGCTTCAATCCGGATGCCTGCACCGGCTATGCCCGCTTTAGTCGCTAGACCGATCGTCTCATTCATCGCGCGAATAAATTCCGGCCGGCAGTCGGGATAGCCGCTATAATCAACAGCGCTAACGCCGATATAAACGACTTCCGCTCCGACCACTTCCGCATACGCGGTAGCCAATGAGAGAAAAATCAGATTGCGCGCCGGCACATACGTAGACGGAATATCATTCTCCCCGGCTTCGTTCACACCTCCTACCGGCACAGCGATCGTTTCATCCGTCAACGCGCTGCCACCGATCTGCTTCAAAAAATCAAGCGTAACAATTCGGTGATGCGGTACACGATAGAAGGCAGCAATTTTCTTCGCTTGCTCTACTTCCCGATCGTGGCGCTGGCCATAGTGAAACGTCAACGGATATAATTCATATCCCGCATCGCGGGCAATTCCCATGCAAGTCGTACTGTCCAGACCACCGCTCAGCACAACTACTGCTTTCTTCACCGTCTTTTTCCCCCTTTATCTCATGAAGTGATCAAAAAATAAGCTAGGCGAAAATACGCACAGAACGATCCTCATACTCCGCGCGCCTCCGGATCCCAGATCACTTTATGAATCTGCATATTCAAGCGCGCCCGCCCTTCCTGCGGCCTATATTTAAGCAAGAATGAAACCAAATCCGCGGGCGGCATCGTTTCCCATACGGGACTGAAAAGCGCGGTAGCGCGCGTCGGATGTCGTTTTAGCACATCCAAAGCGTACATAAAATCTGCTTCATTCCCTACAACAAACTTCACTTCATCACGTTCTTCCAGAAGCGCGAGATTGGGCACATGCATGCGCTCCGTCTCTCCGCTCGCTGGAAGTTTGTAGTCCATGACAAAACGTACTTTCTCCCGCACTTCTTTCTCGCGCTCGCGCAGCGCTTGAAACGGCTGCAAATCAATCGCCCCATTCGTCTCAATATGGATATCCCAAACGTGTGGAATCCGTGCTAAATGATAGACAAGCGCAAGCGATTTTACACCGTGCATCAACGGTTCGCCACCAGTCAGACAAACTACGCCATGTCCATAGGCGGAGACCCGGTCAACAATCTCACAAATGCTAGCGGTAAAAGCCGGTTTCTCCGGCGCGTAGCTATACGTAGTATCACACCATGTACAGCGTAGATTACAGTGAAAAATTCTGATGAAAACGGTCGGATAACCGGCCATCCTGCCTTCTCCTTCCACCGTTTCAAACAGCTCAACCATCGGCACTTTCAGGTCAGTGTGCAGCTCTTCCCAAGCCAAATTATGCATTGCTTTCCATCCATTCCCGCTTAAGCGTCGCGTAGCTTGTCGGTGTCTCATACAGCACAAGCTCTTCTAGGCGCGTTCCGCGCTGTTTCCAGCCGCGCTGTTCAATAGCGCAATCCAGTTCTTCCCATATCCAGACAACCATGTTCTCTGCCGTTGTATTCATTGGCGGCAGCACCTCATTTAAATATTTATGGTCAAGCTGCGATTTAATTATTTCTTCATACACTTCCTTGATATCTCCGAAATCGACACAAATCCCTATTTCGTTGACAAAACCGCTCATGGTAATTACCAGTTTGTACGTATGCCCATGTAAGCTTTTGCATTTTCCTTCATATAAGTGAAGATGGTGCGCGGAATCAAACGTAAACTCTTTCGTTACGGCAACCCTCCGACTGTGGTAGCGCAGCTGTTCCGGCCGAATGTCTTCATGCAATCGCTGCACCTTGCGTGGAATCTGGAATTCGGACATGTTTTCCCCTCCCATCTAACATTCAAAGCTCACCATCCGGAAAAGAAAAAGGGACCTGCGGCGGCCCCTTGCGTTGTCCGTTTTATACAAAAAACAAAAAAATCCCCTTCACCAGGGGATGAAACAGACAATACTCCGGTGGTATTTTTAACGTTGGTTTCGCCACAAACAACGATATAATGAACCTTTCTCACCTACGCTAACGCGTAGAGTATGATTCAATTATCAAAGATCATGCTTTACTTAATATTATATTATACAGTATATTCTGTTAAGAATTCAAGCAAAAAGTCATATATATTCGGGTTGGCAGCAAGCACACTCGTCCGCTCTGCAAACGGAAGCTCTTTCCCTTCTATTGTGCTAATTTTACAGCCGGATTCTTCCACCAGCAGTCTTCCAGCACCCAGATCCCACGCATTCAGACCGGGGCTGATATAGGCATCAAGCCGTCCAGCCGCGACGTACGCAAGTTCTAGCGCTGCCACACCATAAATCCGGACACCACGCGCCCTGTGCGCGAGCCGTTGCGCTTTTTCCGAAAGGCCATTCTTCATTGCCCGCCGATTCCAAAAAAGGCTTGTCGAAATTAGCGCCTCTTTCATTTCTTTATTCCGCTTCACTCGAAGAGGGGCATCGTTCAAAAAAATGCCCCCACCCCGCTCCGCGTAAAACAATTCCTGACGTGTTGGGTCATACACAACGCCCACTTCGCATACGCCTCGATGATATGCGGCAATCGAGACACAATAGTTCTGCCGCTGGTGAACAAAATTGGTCGTCCCGTCGATCGGATCAATCATCCATACTGTCTCGAATTTGGACGGCTCGCAGGCGACCAATCCCTCTTCTCCAAGAATTCCGTGATCCGGATATACTTTAAAGATTTCATCGATCACCATTTGTTCAACCGCCCGATCCACCGACGTAACTAAATCGGAAGAAGACGTCTTGTACATAACTTCCAACGGATGAACCAGCATTTCCTCAATTAGCTTTCCCGCGCTTAACGCACAACGTCTGGCTAACATTCCCCAATCTTTTTTTTCCGTATTCTGCAATCTTCTCGCCTCACACTCTCGTTTCGTCATTCTCTTTATAACTTTACCCTATTTCTTTGGGGCGTATAAAGAAATTTTTTTGCTTGACCACTATGTGCCATCCCTCTCGCTTTTTGACAATAATTGTGTTACTTTTCAGTAAACAATAAAATAAAGAAAAAGGAGAGAAGGAAAATGGCGTTTAATTGGCACGCAGCATGCGAAACACATTGGAACAAAATGTCCGGGCACTGGCAAGCAAACAGCCGAGAAATGTGGGAGAACGGCAGTCGTAAAACAATATTGCCAACGCTTTCGTCATATATCAAGCCGGAACTTGGACCCGTGCTTGACGCAGGATGCGGCGACGGCTACGGCAGCGCTAAACTGGCAGAACTCGGATTTAGTGTCATCGGGCTCGACATTTCAGAAGAAATGATCAAAAAGGCGGAAAAGCGAATAAAACCCGGCCTTCGGCTTTCATTCGTCAAAGCTGACCTGCGCGAACTGCCGTTTGAAAAACAAAGCTTCCAGGCAATTATGGCCATTAATGTTATCGAGTGGACAGATGACCCGCGCAGGATGCTCATCTCGTTAAAGGAATATCTGAAACCGGGTGGCTTGCTGGCGCTCGGCATCCTCGGTCCAACCGCCGCTCCACGTGAACACGGCTACCGGCGCTTGTACGGCGAAGATGTTGTAATTAACACGATGATGCCGTGGGAATGCGGGAGACTGCTCACAGAAATCGGCTATACCATCCTTCATCAGGAAGGCGTATACAAGCGGGGCGTTACAGAAGAAATGACAAGCACGCTTTCGTTAGAATTACGCCAAGCGCTAAGCTTTTTGTGGATGTTCTATGTACGTCCTTGCAATCCCGCAAAATAAACTTATGTCGCCTCATTGGATTATACGGAAGAATTTCTTTTACGTAAGCGCAACTAATTTGCCTGTGAACCGTTTAACTTTATGAAACGCATGTGAAAGCTTAAGAAAAAGGGGAATGGACGAAAATGAGGTGGCAACATATCGCAGCTGTGCTTTTATTAGGGACAGGAATTGCACTGGCAGGGACAGGCTGTTCTTCCGACGACACGCGCGTACAAACCGCCGAATCGACGACCTGGGTAAAACAGCAGATGCAAGCGAAGCAAAAAGCCATCAATGACTGGGAGACAGCCGCCGCGCAGAAAAACGCATCAGCGGCTGACCGAGCCATCGCGCAGTTAGCGATCAATGTTCTGTCTAAAAATATCGTATCGCTAATTGAAAAAAACGGAAACGACAAACCGGCATTACTCGCAAGTGTAATGAAACAGGAAAAGCAAAGCCCGATCGAATCGCTCAATCTACCTTCGCTTTCTTCGTTGCAGCTTGTAGAAAAAAATCAGCTAGACGAAGGAAAAACATTATATCGCCTTGCAGGAAAAGTATTCACTTCCAAACCCGATAAACTCTATCCCGTCATCATTACCGTCCGCGTCGGCAAAAATGGTAAAATCGAGTATTTTGAAATCGATAGATAAAAGATACAATCAGATGGTTGATGATCCTGCCTCTTCTTCCCGAGCTCAATGGCGCGGGAAGAAGATAGCGAGCATATTCATCAATCCTGTCCCCTTTTGCTTCGCAGCGGCAGATGATCGGAATGGATCTTCAATGAACTATAGCTCGGATGCTCCTCAATAATACGGCGCATGTTCTCCAACCACGCACTTATACCTGCAATCTTATCCAAATCTTTCTTCGTAAAAATCGTGCGCTGAAAATACGGTTGTAGCTCATACATCCTTTCTTCCAAATTACGGTCAAAACCGTTCCATTTCATCATCTGTCGTACTTCTTCATTCGTTTCCATGACATTACGAATCCAGTAATACTGCGACTGGTTATCACGAATCATTTCATACGCTCTGCGCTGGTCGCTTGCGTACATCTCTTCAAGCAACCACTGGCGCTCTTTTTTGTTGTAGGCGAAATAGGTGAGAAAATGAATGATCGTCGCCAAAAATAAAGCCAGTGTAAACACAAAACCCGCGTAATACATCCAATCCGGCAAATACATTGAACTAAACAAACCAACGCCCAAATGATAACAAAGAGAAATTACCCACGCCCCGATAATAAACGAATTAGGACGAATCAAGCGCGTTTCCATCTTCTGCACCGGCCGTGTAGAAATGGTAGTAAACGCCTGTAAATATGCGTCAAGAAAAATCACACTTAAAAAAAACAATCCAGCTTCTAGTCCGATGCGCCACGCATAATCAGTAGGTAGCTTAATAAAATAAATAAGGATATATAGAACAAATATGTACAAAATAATTAATACCATCCAAAAAAGGGAACGATTCCCTTTTTTTCTTTCCTTGCGTTGGCGATACTTCTCCACACGGGAAAGTGGCTCCAACGTGCATCACCTTCTCTCTTTCGTCAATTCCTTTACTTCTTTACATTTAATAATATATTAGACCCGGAAAAGTAAAAAAGCACGAGTTTCTCACAATCCATGAGCTTCTCATAATAATTCATAATAATATAGTAATGAAATCCATCAACAAGATAAAGAAGAAATGTAAGCAAACTCATATACGAGTAAAAAAAGAAGCCTCTACATTACGCAGAGGCTGTTGTTGTTGATTGTTTGTCTTTTTTTATCTTACCACTAATGAGCACACCTGCAACGACAACAACAATAACGGCCCATTTAATAACCGGATTTTCTGCAAAGAAAGGAACAACCAATTTTTCGGTAACGAGCATTTTAGCAGCAGTAAAAGCAAGTACCCCTGCTCCAACATAAATCAAAATCGGGAAGCGCTCCATTAATTTGATGATAATTTGACTGCCCCAAACAACGAGCGGAATGCTTATTAACAGACCGAGCACGACCATGCCCATATGTCCCTGAGCGGCTCCCGCTACCGCCAGTACGTTGTCAAGACCCATCATCACGTCAGCGACAATAATGGTACGAATGGCTCCCAACAACGATGAACTGCTCTTAATATTTTCTTCTTCTTCCTCGCCAATAAGAAGCTTATACGCGATCCATACAAGAATCACGCCGCCGACAAAATGCAAGCCCGGAATTTTCAACAGCCAAACGACAAAGATTGTAGCCAGCGCGCGTATCGCAATTGCACCGGCTGTCCCCCAGATAATCGCTTTTTTCTGCTGCTCTTTCGGCAAATTGCGAGACGCGAGCCCGATTACAATCGCGTTGTCGCCGGCCAGTACCAAATCAATAATAATAATGGAAAAAAGCATGGAAAAAAATTCTGTGGATAAAAAATCCATTACAATCATCCTCCTCTCAATATTTTCTACTGTGTGAAAAGCAACCTAAAAAAATGGATTTCTTTCTAAAAAACACAAAAAGACCTTGCCGAATACGGCAAAGGTCTTGCTTACAACATGAATATGCTGCCGATAGAGCCGGGGTTCCCGCCGAGTTCCCGTAATGACGACCCTATCGTTTTCAAAGCTACTCCCCTATGGGCTTATTTACTTTTAACTATAAAGTACAATGTATTAGGCTTACTGTCAATCCGACATTTTGGCTATAAACGAGGAAATAGAAGGATACAAAAAGGGAGGCGTTCACAAGAACACGTCTCCCTGCCCCTCTTATTTCTTATTTCTTATTTCTTCTCTTGTATATTTCTTCTATCTTGCGGCGGCGTTCTTTGCGCAACTGCTTTTCCCGTTCAAGCCGCATTTTCTTTTTATAACCTGGCTTTACTTTCGGCGGCTTCGCTTTGGCGCGTCCGCCCTGGCGCTTCTTCTCCGTCTCCTTCGCTGCGACCTGCTCCGTTGTTTTCGCTTCCTGTGCCTCTATCGTGACCGCTTCGTCCCGCTTGCGCAGTTTTCGTTCCTCACGTGGCTTGCCGCCAAGAAACTTCTGCTCCACGCCGCCGCTAATCGCCCGAGCGAAGCGGTTGAACCACTGCTTCTGGCGCGGCGAAACTAAAGAAATGGCTTCACCTTGCTGCCCGGCCCGGCCAGTACGTCCAACACGATGAATATAACTTTCTAAATCGGAGGGCATATCGTAATTGAATACATGGGTAATCCCTTCCACATCAAGGCCACGCGCCGCAATGTCTGTAGCGACAAGATACTGGAATTTGGCCTGGCGGAACCGCTCCATAATCTGCTCCCTTTTCTTCTGGGTCAAATCGCCATGCAATGCCTCCGCTTCGATTCCGTTTTCTTGCAGGCGACGTACCAGTTCATTTACCCGTTGTTTTGTATTAGCAAAAATCACAGCCAAATACGGACGGGCCTCCTTGACAAGTTCCATTAACACATCCGATTTATCGCTCTGATTTACTACATAATATGATTCTTTCGTATTTTCTGCCGTAATCTGCCGCTTTTCAATCCGCACAATTTGCGGCTGATTCATAAAACGATGAGCAAGCTTACGTACCGCATCCGGCATCGTCGCCGAGAACAATAATACTTGCTTTTTCTGCGCCGTCTGAATGAATACCTCTTCCACTTCTTCCAAAAAACCCATCTCTAGCATTTTGTCCGCTTCATCCAGCACGAGCATTTTGATGCGGCCGAAATGTAGCGTTTCTCGGCGCAGGTGATCAAGAATACGCCCCGGTGTACCGACCACGATATGCACCTGGCCGGACAACTTGCTAATCTGGCGCGCAATATCCTGTCCGCCGTGTAACGACAATACATGTACGCCCAAATACTTGCCCAAATCGGCAACGTCGTCTGCAATCTGAATAGCAAGCTCCCGCGTCGGCGTCATAATCAGCGCCTGCACATCTTTCTTTTGTATCTCTAACATCTGAAGCATCGGGATAACGAAAGCGGCGGTTTTACCCGTTCCGGTCTGCGCCTGACCAATAACATCTTTGCCTTGAAGCGCAAGCGGAATCGCTTCTTTCTGAATCGGTGTCGGTTCTTTATAATACAGATCCGCAATCGCTTGCAGAATTTCCGGTTTTAACTGAAAATCCGCGAATGAACTCATAGCTTCCTTCCTTTCTTCGCAAAAACAAACTATTTTTTATTCTACCCGAATTCTCTTAATTATTTCTACCCAAAAAAGGAAAACAGGAACAAAACTTCCCGACGTTTGCTCCTATTCTTCATTCTTTCTAAAAATCGAAAATTAATTCTGAATTTTATTGATATAAACTCATTTTATAATAAAAGCATCTTCACATGCTTTTCTAAATCTATTATAATGATAAAAAAATATTATATAGAAAGCACTACTAGGGGAGCCCGATGAGCCGGGCTGAGAATGAAACGCGATGAAGTTTCTAAACTCTTGGGACCTGATCTGGTTCGTACCAGCGTAGGAAAGTAGTCGGCATTTAATCCATTCGTTACTGTAACGTACAGGCCGGGTCCCAGCATAAGATCCCGGCTTTTTTTAATGTACAATGACTAAGATTTAGGAATAAAAACTCCGCCTCTTCTTCCTGCGCTTACGCCCACCGTCCATTTCTTCCTAAGGAAGCGTGTGGAACGGGAGCGAGATATAAAGAGGTATGCAAATGCAAAAACATGTTTTTCACGTAATCAGTAGCGGCAAACAATCGCTCGTTGAAGCAAAACAAATCATTGCAAATATTCATCCCTATATTGATGCCTTCCACTTGCGGGAAAAGCAGCGAACCGCACGCGAACTATGGGAGTGGACGCAAACGCTCGGCAAGGTCGGACTTACGCGCGAAAAACTAATCATAAACGACCGGGCCGATGTTGCCCTTGCAGCTGGAGCTGTCGGGATTCAAACGGCTTATCACAGTCTTCCAGCCCCGGTTATGCGCCACCTCGCCCCTTCTCTCCTTCTCGGTGTCTCCGTACACAGCGTAGAGGAAGCAAAGGCGGCAGAAGCAGCAGGGGCGAATTATGTATTATTCGGCCACGTGTTTGCCTCCGCTTCCAAACCAGGACAGGCAGGCCGTGGGCTAGCGGCGCTTCGGGAAGTAGTGGAAAGCGTTTCCATTCCCGTCATTGCCCTTGGAGGGATCACACCAGAAAATACAGTAGAGATACTTGCAACCGGCTGCACCGGCATCGCGGTACTGTCAGCTGTCATGCAAGCGAAGGAACCTGTGCTTTCTGTGCAACAATTTCAACAGGCCATCAGCCAGGTACGAACATCTCCACGTCACGTCTGGCCGACGGCAAAAACGGAGGGATCACATTGAAAAAACAACAGGACGCCGTCATTATCGGCGGCGGAATTATTGGCGTCTCCATTGCCTATCAGTTGGCCAAGCGCGGAAAAACAGTCACCGTTCTTGAAAAAGATACCATCGGCGCGCATGCTTCGAGCGCAGCAGGCGGCATGCTAGGAGCGCAGGTCGAATTTTCTGAGCCGGGACCATTAGTAGAGCTTTCTCTACGCAGCCGCAGCCTATTTCCCGATTTGCAACAAGAACTATACGCTGTTTCGGGCATTGATATCGGACTTAATCATGCGGGAATGTTGCGTGTTGCTTGGACAGAAGAAGAAGGCGACATGCTAAAACATCGGGCAAGTTGGCAGCATGACCTGGGCCTGCGTGTCGAATGGCTGGATCGAACCGAAGTAAAACATATTGAACCCGCTGTCAGCGACGAAATGAACGGAGCGCTCTATTTGCCGGATGATACGCAAGTGTCCGCGCCGGATCTTACACGCGCATTCGCTGTCGCCGCCGTCAAACACGGAGCTACGATTCTCGAGCGTTGTGAAGTGCTGGATATCGAAGTCGCCGATGGACAGATCACCAGGCTTAGCACTACGCAGGGGCCATTTACAGCCGAACATTACGTGCTCGCCGCCGGAGCCTGGAGCGGACGAATCGCGCGTAAACTTGGCCTATCTGTTTCCGTTTTTCCGATCAAAGGCGAAGCGTTCTCCGTACTATGCATGCCGCAGCCAATCCAGAAAACCATTTACTCACACGGATGCTACATCGTTCCGAAAAGCGGCAATCGCTTACTCGTCGGTGCATCTTCCGCGGACTGTGGATTTGACGAGCGCTTGACTTTAGGCGGTTTGCAGGAATTGATGACGAAAGCGGTGCGTCTTCTGCCGGCGCTCAAAGATTGCACGCTCGAAAAAACGTGGGTTAGTTTGCGCCCACAAACCAATGACGGCCTCCCTTATTTCGGTTCTGTCTCTTCCTGCAAAAATTTGCTAATCGCCACAGGACATTACCGTAATGGTATTCTTTTGAGTCCCCTGACCGGGGAGATCATCGCGCAAATGATTGCCGGGGAGGCTCTGGACGTTGAACTTGCCCCCTTTTCCGACAAACGTCATGTCCCTGTAACTTCATAAGAGAGGAAGGTGAAGCCGCATGACTTTGACAATCAACGGCGAAACGCAAACCGTTCCCGACACAATTGAAAACGTACGGCAATTGCTTGAGTACTTACACATCCAAAACCGCATCGTTATTGTGGAAGTGAACCGCGAAATTTTGCAAAAGGAACAGCACGCCGTAACTAGGCTTTCAAACGGCGACACGATTGAATTAGTACACTTTGTTGGTGGAGGTTGATACATATGCTTAAAATTGGTCCCTACGAATTTTCATCCCGCCTGCTGCTCGGCACAGGAAAATTTCCAGATTTTGAAGTGCAACGCCGCGCGGTGGAAGCTTCGGAAACGGAAATTTTGACATTTGCCGTTCGCCGGATGAATATTTACGACCCAGCACAACCGAACTTTTTGGAACAGCTCGATTTAACCAAATACAAACTTCTGCCCAATACAGCCGGAGCCAGCACAGCGGAAGAAGCGGTTCGCATCGCTCGTCTGGCGCGCGCATCCGGATTGTGTGACATGATTAAAGTAGAAGTGATCGCAGATACGAAAACTTTGCTGCCGGATCCACTCGCCACGCTAGAGGCGACTAAAATCCTTGTAGAAGAAGGATTTGTCGTATTGCCATACACAAATGACGATCCGGTGCTGGCCCGCCGCCTGCAAGAAGCCGGGGCACATGCGGTGATGCCAGGCGCATCCCCGATCGGCAGCGGACAGGGAATCCTTAATCCGCTTAACATCAGCATCATCATCGAAGAAGCTACCGTGCCAATCATTATTGACGCCGGAATCGGCACGCCATCCGACGCAACGATTGCGATGGAACTCGGCGCGGATGGTGTGTTGTTGAACACGTCAGTCTCCGGCGCACAAGACCCTGTAAAAATGGCGGAAGCCATGAAACTGGCTATTCAAGCCGGACGACTGGGCTTTGAAGCGGGTCGAATTCCGAAGAAACGATATGCCCAAGCTAGCAGTCCGATGGAGGGCATGGTTAACTAAATCAATCATTCGGATCGTTTATCCAAATATTTCTCCCATCATTGATGTGATGGGAGAAATATCTTTTAGAGGGTAACGAGCATGGCTATCCCCTTAGCCACTAATACCATTAATGTAACAATTTCCAAAATCATCGAAAAACGTGTGCTTCTTTCCATCCACATGCACCACTCAATTTTCATGTTTTTATTCTTTACCACCTATCACACTCATCTGAACCTTATATTTCCCTGAGCGTTTCCCCACTCCATCCCGACGTCGTTTCTCACATCTCTTCTCCCCTTCAAATTCTTTATCAAATTCATCATCATAAAACGCAGAAAATGCTGGCGACTTCTCCACTCCAAAAGTGACTCTACAGCGTCAATTCGACGTTTCGATCATTTATGGCAAAATAAAAAACCTCCAAAAAAATATGGAGGCTTTACTTTAAGGAATTTTTTTAACCGAATAGCCCAAAAGTCTCCCGCTTCGATAAGCGGTGAGATGAATGGGCTTCGGATAAGGACAAGCGTTAGCCTGTTCAGTTATCCAACAATTTGGTAAACTAAAAATATGATATTCTTCGACAACTGGATATATGAGGTTGCATGGAGAAATGAAAAATGCGAAAACCAAGCGATCCCTTCCATGCGTAAAATATCCAAGGGAATGAAGAACTCCGAAACGTCGGACATCTAGGGTAGGGACTACCCGAAGTAACGCTCAGGGAGAAGAAAGGTTGCTTTCTTCGTGGAGCTGAGAAGCCCCCACCTCTAAGCGAAGCGCAGGTGGTGGGTAGTTCACACTCCTTCTATTTCCTCTTTGTTGCGTCGGAAGAACAATTCGCCTGTAAACCTGCACGTACCATATACCGCATTCGCCGCCGTACAAGCAACGACGTGACGGCTTGTTTGCAAAGGATGGATAAACTTTGAACGAGTCGCTACCTTCTGAAGCTGTTCGACCGTAAAACCTTTTTTCGTTAATGCTTCGTTAAACTCCTGCTGCGCAGCCTGTTTTGCCTTAAATAGCATCATCTGCACTCTGCTGTATACATTAATCGCTCCGTCTCCCGTCGTTTCAATCGGAAGAAAGATCGTTTCGGGATACTTCTCAGTAATCAATGACTGAACCCCGTCGGATACCCCGGAAGACGGCATGCATCCAAATGGCTTAACGGAGATGGTCATGTTTACTTTTCGTTTTTTCACATTAAGGATTAACTTGCCTACTTCCATATGCCCTTCCCCGCCGCGCAAGTGATTGTCATAGTGTTCATGGGCAACTCGGGCAATCTCATCCATGTCAGGTAAATGGTAATTATACAAACCGATTATCTTGGCGTACATCTGAAACATGATCCGAAGAGCACGATCAGCCACCCATAACATACGCAAATGCAAAATAGGTTTTTTTCCCTGCAGGCCGTAACGTCCAGAGTCCGACTCGCGCAGATTCATTCGCCTCAGAGTATCATAGCGACCCTCCCAGATAAGATACAGAATCCAAGCTGTCACTGACTGTACGTCGACTTCAGCCCCTTCCTGCTCCAGAAAACGCTGCAATTGATAATTGCCGTCCCCTTCTGTTGTCATGGCCCAAAACTCACCGATAATGCTTACTTTAGGCTTTACCTGTGTCCGGTCTACCCGAACAGCTTGCAATTCCTTACGGCATCTAATGAGCGCTGGAATGAGCCACCTCCGCCTGCTTAAGGCGTCATACAAGTGTTGTTTGCAACGGCTTAAGGCTGCCTCCGTCGCGCCTTTTTCCACTTCATAAGGACGAATACGGTACCCTAATGCATTCAAAATGTCTCCTAAAAGAACCGCTTTTAGAAAACTGATGAAAAAGGAAGTGTCTAATTTGAGGGCTGATTCTCCACCAGTTGCCTGCTTTAAACCGTCTTGCTGCTGAAACAACAGAACACGAAAACCGTCAAATCCAGCATCCCGCAAGGCCTTCCGGTACTCCGTGACATAAGTGCCAAAGCGACAAGGGCCGCAGGAACCGCTAGTAATAAACAGATAGTTGCGGATGATTTCCTCTTTCGATTTCCCTTCCACATCCCGCAAATAACACAGGTATTTGATTAAATTGCCTACAGTGAAATATGTCGGGTTGCACTGCCCACGGTTGCCAAACTCCTTGCCGAACCGAAGCGACTCGTTGTCCGGGCAGTCCAAATGCTTGATCTGATATCCCAACCCTTTTAGAGCGCCCTCTACCAGATAATCGTGAACCATCGTCAGTCCACCAAACAAAATAGTCGTGGTCGCTCTGTCTTTAGCCAAAAACTGGCGGGGAACCGGATCAAACCATTGGTTCTTTTTTTGCTGATGTAAACCCAACTCTTTTTCCAGTTCTATCTGAAACCGACGCAATTCGTCTTCGTGAGAATGCTGAACTTGGAATTGACCATTGTCCTTGGTGTTTACAGACTTCCCTATCCTATTCATTGATGTACTCCACTCCTTGTCTTAATAACATTCAGACATGTTTTAATTTCCTGTTTTGGAAATACTTCCTTCCACATATAACTCAATTTGTTTGGTTTGTTGCCGATTCAGCAGCTCGGCGCGTTTTTGTTCAAGACGCTGCTGCAATTCTACCTTTTTCTGAGCCATATCCTGTAGACGCTCTTCGTTAAGTCCCAGGCTATGAGCATATGTCTTCACCCGAATCTTAATCGAACCGCTTGGTTTATTGGCATCAATGTCATGCAATGCCGAATAAGGGGTACCTGCGGTTGAAATAATCGAATCAATCAACCCATAGGTAGGAGCGTCATGTCCACACTTAAAACTGGACAAATCTAATACCGCCACATTGGGGTGGCGCGCGGCAAATTTGGCCGCCCAGACCTTTTGTACACTATTGGAACTGAAGTTTTCTGGCCACACATCGGTTACTTCCAATGCGTAATCGACACGCCCACTTTTTAAATCATCTTCAAAAAAGCGTCTCAGCCATGTTTCATCTTTCGGAATAGAGCGCATGGACAGAATGGGATAGCCCAGCACTTGAAACTCTTCCAATACACCGTGATTAAGTCCCGGATCGGAATGATAAGGACGCCCAATCATCAAAATGGCAAGACGATTTTCTTTTTCTACCTGTTCAAGAATTATCCGACCCTTTTCCTGCATTTCCATATCGAACATCTCCATCGCCTTAAAGCCTTGCTCCACAGCGAAATCGCTTTCATCTTCTGTGATTTGAAGATGTTCTCTAAACGCTTCATACAGCTGCTTTTTCATCAAGTTATGTTCCGTAAAGGTTACCGCCGGATCAAGATAGGTAACCCCTTTCGTGGCAAAAAAGTCAATTTCTTTTGTAAAGGCGGCCTTAATTACATTCGGAGCACCGGCCACAATTGGGCAACTGGCCGAATCCATCACATTTTGCAAGTGGGTCGGAATATGGGTAATGCATGGGAAAAAGATGTAGTCAAGAGGCTTTCGCTCATGATGCTTAAACAATAAATTATGGATATGGGCCTGAGCTACCTTCGAAGGATAGCAAGGGTCTATCGAGCCGTACTTTCCACCTTCCTGCCACATTTCCTCGCTTGTATAGTCGCTGAAAACAATGTTTCGTTGGTCAACACCAAGCGTCTCGAAATATGTACGCCAAAAAGGATCTGTAGACCAAATATTGAGCACCCGGGGAATTCCGATCCGAATTTGCTTCCGCCTTTCCATCGCTTCATGCGAAGAGCGCCTAAAACGTCGCTTATATGATGTTTTTCGGAGCCCACCTAGCCCAAACCAGCGGCGTGCTACCTGTATATCATCCACTATCGTACCTGGTTCAGGCAAAGCTTGCGGTTCATAGAAGTGTTGAAACATGCGGCGCGCCTCGTACTCCACCAAGTTTGGATAATGCTTTTTGAGTTCTTGCCGCTCCTTAGTCAGTTTGATGACGGCTTCTTTGTTTTCAACGGTTCCTTTTTCACAGCTAAAACCGGAGATATAACGCGCTGTTTGTCCATCTGGCGTTTGCGAATCAATAAAGGTTCGGCTGCAATGATTGGGACAGAAGGTGCACCGGGTAGATTCATCGTTGCGAGTCACATAACGTAAATGAATAGCGGCATCCAGCCCTAAGAACGTTGAATACCCCCGACGTTTTACAACACGCAACGTTTCCATCGCGGCTCCGATCGCTCCTGCTTCCCCCGGATGGGGATGAACGTAAACCTCTGCATCGGGAACCCGCTGTTTAATGTAGTCGACCTGAGCTTTTACTGCGGCTAGATTATATTGGGTTCCTCCCTGTAAGACAAACTTGCGCCCCAATTCAGCCATACGCGGGATCTGCACCACATACTGCCATACATTTTTTGGCAATACCAGTGCCAAACCTGCCAACAATTCTTCCTTAGAATACCCTTCCTTCTGGAAATTCACCCGATCTGCATCAAGAAATACAGCACAACCATATGAAAATTTCGGAGTGAGGTCAGCCCTGAAAGCAGTATCCGCATACTCCTGAATCGGAATGCCGAACTGGTCGGCCATGGCTTGCAGCAACATCCCGTTCCCGGCGGAGCATTGATTTGACAATCTAAAGTTACGAATATCTCCGTTTTTAAGGAAAAGCACCTTGATATCCTGCCCGCCGATATCACAGATAACATCGATATCGCCAAATTGATGAACAGCGCTCATCATATGAGCAACCGTTTCCACAATATTGACATCCGCCTTCAACGTTTTTTCCAGCACATCTGCCGCATATCCTGTGGCGCCAAAACCAATGATCTCTAATTCGGTTCCTTGACCCTCTACCTTATCCCGAATCCGCTTTAACATTTCTTTCGTATCTTCGAGCGGGTTCCCCTTAGAAAGTTGATATTCCTTAAGCAGAATATTCCCGCTTTCATCAACGAGCACGGCTTTGGATGACGTGGAACCACCGTCGAGGCCAATAACTGCCCTTACCTTCTGTCCCGGCGCAAAGGAAGCTGGTGTGAACGAAGGAATCGTATAATTCTTGCGGAATTCTTCCAGTTCTTTTTCACTACTCACCAGAGGCGGGCCGGCATTCTCACCCAGTTTTGCTTTTCGGCCATGAGCGATAAATTCCTTCAGCCCTTTCAAGCCCGTGTAAGTACCTACACCAGTCGGTTCATGCATCCCGTACATAACGGCACCGTAAGCTGCATAATACTGTGAATTCTTAGGCACAAAAATCAATTCATCAATCGGTATGTCTTTAGGGTAATTGTATCCTCGTTCTTGCCAGGTTTCAGGGATACGTTTTCGCCAGCATTCTTGCAGAAAAGGCAAATATGTATTCGGACCACCCAGCAAAAGAACGCGGTGCCGCAGCGTGTTTCCGCGAGTCAGAACGGAAAGGTTCTGCATAACAATGGCATCCGCCAGAGAACACATAATTTCCGCGGACGGAATCCCGCTTTTCACCAGATTAACAATATCCGTTTCAGCAAATACACCACACTTTGCGGCTACATGGTGCAGTTTGGTATCGTCAAAGTGTAGCCGGCCGACCTCTTCCATCGGCATTCCCACTTTGATCATGCACTTGTCAATCGTGGCACCTGTACCGGATGCACATTTGTCATTCATCGAGGTAAGCGCTTGCTTGTTGCCTGTTTCCTCGTTTTCCTTGAAAATGATAATCTTAGCATCCTGACCTCCCAATTCAATTACGCTTCCTACATCGGGATGAAGATGTTCTACCGCCATCGTGACAGCATTCACTTCTTGAACGAACTTCGCACCAATGTGCTCAGCAATTGGGCCGCTACCGGAGCCCGTCATAAATACGCGAATATTTTCTTGTTTAACGTGGGAAAACTCATTACCGATAACAATCAAGAATTCTAAAACCTTCTCCGCCTGCTTCGTGTGGTGACGTTGATAGTCTGACCAAAGAATTTCTTTGGTTTTTGGGTCTACCACGGTTGCTTTGACGGTCGTAGAACCAACGTCGATCCCTATGATTAAAGAGTCTAATCCTTTGGTTTCGTTTTTCACGAAATCACCCTTTGTTAAAATGTAACATTTAGGTTCAACACCAAAATCTGCAGTTGACGATTTAGCATGCACGCTTGTCTTTTCATTTTTAGTAATACATTTTTTGGATGTTAAACCATTATTTTATTAAGACATCATTTATTATTAGAAGAAATTAAGTAATATATACATAGTGAAAACTTTTTTTTCAGCACTATAACCACGTCAAAACGAAACATAAATGTATAAAGCTGAATGAATAAAGCGGTCATAAATGATTAAAGAGGATATAATGAAATGTCCATGAGGTTGAGGGGCCTAGTTATAATAAGACGAGGAATAAAGATATCATCAAACAGTTCAATACTATTCGGCTTGATAAATCATGACTTGAGGTTGAAGAGGAGAAGGAAAAGAACGACATCACTCTTTATCGCTGTTCGGATCGTTTCTCCCCTTCCCCTTCTTCATCCTCTTGTCATCAATGATTTAAAATTCCCAGACGTTCCTTCTCTTCCAGCTGGATGTCCACCGCTTCTTCATGGCGCCCCAAAAGCGCGTAACGCATACTGTCAAGCAGCGCTTCCCAACTTGCTTCGATTACGTTTGTCGACACGCCGACCGTACTCCAACTATCGCGGCCATCTTTTGTTGATTCTACCAGCACACGCACTTTTGAAGCAGTCGCCTCGTGTTCACTTAACACGCGTACTTTATAATCGGTCAAATACATTTCCTTAAGATCAGGAAAGAATACTTCAAGCGCTTTGCGCAGCGCATTGTCCAGCGCATTAACCGGCCCGTTTCCTTCCGCTACCGTATGTACGGTCTGTCCATTTACCTTCACCTTGACGGTCGCTTCTGTTACAACGTCCTGTTCCCCGATCTTTTCCATCAAAACTTTAAATGACTCGACGGTAAATACTTCTTCATAATCGCCGAGTCCTTTACGCACCAGCAGTTCAAACGAAGCTTCTGCACCTTCGTACTGGTACCCCTGGTATTCAAGCTCTTTTACCTTCTGGATAATGGCGCGCCCTTCCGGTTTATTTTTGTCTAAATCAATATTCAGTTCCTGCGCTTTAAACAGCAAATTGCTTTGTCCAGATAATTCTGACACCAATACCCGACGCGTGTTTCCTACTGTTTCCGGTTTAATATGCTCGTACGTTTCCGCGTCTTTCAAAATCGCGCTCACATGCATTCCACCTTTATGCGCAAAGGCGCTCTGACCTACAAATGGCTGTGTGTTCTGGGGTACGATGTTTGCAATTTCATACACATAGCGCGACGTGTTGGTCAACTGCTTCAATTGTTCGTCCGATACACAAGCATAGCCAAGCTTTAACTGAAGATTCGGAATAATAGAAATCAGATTGGCATTGCCGCATCGTTCTCCCAATCCATTGATTGTTCCCTGAACTTGCGTTGCTCCCGCCGCCACCGCTGCCAGGGAATTCGCCACTGCCAGCTCTCCGTCGTTATGGCAATGAATGCCGATCTTCGTTCCTACTTCTTCGCATACTCGCGCTACAATCTCGCTGATTTCATGCGGCAAGGAACCACCGTTCGTGTCGCAAAGCGTCAACCAGTCCGCTCCGGCCTCCATGGCTTTGCGGATCGTTACCATCGCATATTCCGGATTGTGCTTGTAGCCATCAAAAAAGTGTTCAGCATCGTAAATGACTTCCAAACCTTTATCTTTCAGAAAGCGAACCGATTCATAAATCATGCTCAAATTTTCCTCCAGCGTCGTACCGAGCGCTTCAGTCACATGAAAGTCCCAGCTTTTCCCAAAAATTGCGACAGCTTCGACTCCGCTCTTGAGAATCATATTCAAATTTGCATCTGCTTCCGCCGTTACGCCAAAGCGGCGTGTACTGCCAAACGCCGTAATCTTCGCGTGTTTCAGCTTCAGTTCTTTTGCCCGTAAAAAAAACTCCATATCCTTTGGATTGCTTCCCGGCCAGCCACCTTCAATATAATGGACACCAAGCTGATCGAGTTTTTTTGCGATTTTCAGTTTGTCATCCACCGAGAGACTGACACCTTCTCCCTGGGTGCCATCCCTCAGTGTTGTATCATAAATAAATATCTGAGTTTTCATTGTTCCATCATTCTCCCCTTCTCTTAATCTCTCAGTAGCTCCTTTGAGCGATTATTCGCAATTGATTATTTTTTTCTGTAAAGTATATCATATCACATAGAGGGTAGCTATAAGAAGCTTTTTTGATTATTATAAGTAAGAATTACGAAACGAAAGTGTGATGTTTATGCGCAGTCGTTATTATGGCACACCGGAAGAACTAGGATTCGCCGAATCTTTAGCAGTATATGAATACATCGTGCCACGTCTCGGGAAAACCATTCTCCGACACGGTTCGTACTTAATTGATATAAATGCCCTGCTTACCCCGGTAAATCTTGATTGCTTCCACTGCCATCTCGTGCACGGCCACAATTGCTGCGAAAAGGGGCAGCCCTACTCCATGCACGGCGATAACCTGGCGCTATTTGAAAAACATGCGTTTACGATCTTGGAAACGTATACGAACGACGGGCGCGCGCAAGAAGCAAGGGAAAAAGGGGTGTTCGAGAAAACGATCCATACGAACTACTATTCTTCTATCCGTACGTTTGAAGAAAATTGTCTTTATTTAATAGAAGAAAATGGAAAGCGTATCTGCGCCATCCATAAGTACGCGCTGGATAAAGGAATGAACCCATCCCAAATTAAACCTTTTAGCTGCTCTTTGTTCCCTCTCGAAATCATCGAGTGCGACCTCGGTCTTTTAATCACGGCAGCCATCCGCGAAACAGAAAGTTTTAGCCGGTGGGGCGATTATTATAGGAAAAATTACGCATGCGTCAATCCAAAACGCCGCCCCGCCGGCTCACCAAAAAACTACTTTGCGCCTGAAGGCTACGTTCCAGCATGGACATGGGCCCGCAGTTTGCTCGCTACGTACTGGGGAGAGCGCACTGTACAGGAAATTGAAGCCCTCCTTCATAGCGAATAAAAATGGGTAACCTTCTATTTTTCTCCTGTTGCAGGTATAATAATAAGGACGATTATGAATCCAGAAAGGATGTTCAAAAAATCATGAAATGGCAGGATGAGTCAGCCCAACTTCTTGACGAACTTATGAAACCGCTGCCGGTATTTGTGCGACCAATGGCAAAAAAATCAATCAAAAGTAAAGTCGAGCAAGTAGCCCAGCAGGCAGGGGCCGAAGAAGTAAACAAGGATCACGTTGTGCGCGGCTATATTATGGCCGCACCGGACAAAAGCCGGGCGGTAACGGCACTTGAAGCAAACCAAATCGACCTTTCTCCGTATGCCGATCTTCTAAAATAACAAAAATTAACATATTATTTTATTCCATTCTAAAAATGGCCGGGAATGCGAATCTCCCGGCCGTTTTTTATCGCAAATGAGGAACCACTTGCGAGTTTTTCTCATTTTGAATGCAACATATGAGCGAGCAAAGTACGCGGCGTTTCCGTACGGTGCAACGTATATTTCACCCACAAGGTGTTCATCAAAAATAGCGAAGCGGCCATAAAAAATAGACCGTGCAAACCAATGAAGCCGCTCAACATCCCACCTGCTATCGGACCAAGCAAATTCCCCAGATTCATCGCGCTCGTACTGTATGCAAACGTCTGGCTCTCCATCCCTTCCGGCGCATACTTGCGAATAAGGTTATTGACCGAAGGCACAAGGCCACCTATACACATGCCAAGCAGGAATCTGAGGATAATCAAAGGCCAGACGGAATGCACAAGACCCTGCGGAATAAAAAAGACAACTGCACCGATAAGGCAAATTAATAATACGTACTGTGAACCGATTTTGTCACCCCACCTACCAAGCAGAGGCGCAAATAGCATGGTGGAAATGCCTGAAGCCGAAATGACAATGCCTACCATAAGCGACACAAACGCTCCGCTGTCCCATAATTCCTGTACGTACGAAGACATGAATGGATTCGTGCTCATTATTGCAAATTGAATCAAGAAACCAGTCAAAAACAATCCTGGCAGGGGAGATGTGTGCAAAATTTTGCGGAATCCTTTTTCTTCTTTTGTCTCTATCGCCGCTTTTGACTTCGGCTGCGGCTTGTTGATTTCCCTAACGAAAAGAATAACCAGCATCGAGGCACCAAACAGCATCATCCCGGTGATGCGGAAAATGTCGCGAAAAGTAACCCATTCCGCCAAAAGTCCGCCAAGCAATGGGCCAAGAATCGTTCCTGCGACCGCGCCGGACTGCAAAAAACCAAGCGCGTAGCCGGTCTTTTCTTTCGGTGTATTGGTAGATACAAGCGCTACAGCCGCGGGCACAAATCCAGAAATTAAACCGTTAAGCAGACGGAGGACAAGCAGTTGCACAGGCGAAGCAACAAATCCCATGCAGAACGTCACAAGTGACATTCCGATACTGGAACGAATCAGCATCACTTTGCGCCCAGCTCTGTCAGCAAGCTTGCCCCAGACCGGCGCCAGCAGAAATGCAGTCAGAAAGTTCGCCCCAAAAATCCAACCGGTCCAGCGCTGAGCCGCAACCGGATCGCTGACGCCCAAATCATGTTGCAAAAACATCGGCAAAAACGGAATGATCAAATTCATAGCGGCAAGCACCATAAACTGGGCAAACCACAATATATATAAATTCCGCTTCCATATTTCCATAAATATACTCACCTTCCTTTCGCCTAAAGCTGACCAAACACAAAAAGCCCTAACACACCGTACGTGTAAGGGACAAACCAGAGCCGAGTCTTCAACTGCTTACCGTTACTTTATCGCTACTATATTTTATTATAGCTCCCTTGCTATAAAAAGTAAAAGAACTTATCAAATAGGGAAACTCGCAGACTTATGCCCGCTCGCTTTTTTCCGCAACTATATTCTTAATACAACAAAAAAGGATGCTTATGCACCCTTCATTTCTTTATTTAATTTCTTTTAACTGCGATGTCTTTTTGTCATCATCATCATCTAACGTCAACTCACGCGCCGAATTTTTAAATTCTTTCAATGTCTGTCCAAACGCACGTCCGATTTCAGGCAATTTCTTGGGGCCAAACACGATGAGCGCAATTACAAGAATTAAAATAACGCCGGGAAATCCGATGTTTGTAAACATACGTGCTCTCTCCTTATATAGACATTCATAATCTTATTATAAACGAAAATTGAAAAAAATACATAAAATAAGCCCACCTAATTATCACAAATTCGTGAAACGACTCAAGGTAAGAACGTGCCATTCCGGACGGCACAAAAAGCGAATCGGCAGAATCGTCGTACCGATGCCGCGTGAAGTATGGACAAACATGGAACTATTCTCCACCTTCTGCAAACCATCGGGATATTTTCGGCCATATGGCGGGTATAATATACCTCCTACAAACGGAAAGCGAATCTGCCCACCGTGACTGTGCCCCGAAAGTTGCAAGCAAACACCATAATCTTTCGCAAGATCGGCTAAATCCGGCTCATGAATTAATGCGATTGTACAACCGCCTTCCGGAATATCAGCAAACGTTTTGTTCCAATTCGGCTTCCTCCAAAAATCATCTAAACCCGCAATCCAAATACTTTGCCCTGTTCTTTCGTGCGTAATCTTTACATGTTCGTTAACAAGTGGCACGAATCCCGCCGCACGGTATGCCTGGATAATCCGGTCCGGGTCCGCTTTTCCGCGCACATCATGATTTCCCAATACCGCATATTTGCCGTAAGGAGCCTGGAGGCCTGCCAACACATCCGCTGCCGCTTCCAGTTCTTCCATTCCATCATCAACTAAATCTCCCGTAAACGCAACGATGTCCGGCCGCGCTTCATTTATCCGGGAGACAAGCGGCTTAATGTCTTCCGCGGTCAAGCCGTGTCCAAGATGCATGTCTGAAAAGTGTGCAATGCGCATTCCTTCAAAAGCTTTTGGCAGCTCCGGCAACGAAATCGTCATATCGTGCCACAAAAGCTGACGCCGCTCAATAAACAGAGCATCCAAGCCTATAAGCAGCATCAGTCCACCAAACCCAGCAATAAGACGCTTTAAAAAACTTCTTCGATTCATTTTTTCCCTCTTTCTTCATATTACGTCTCTATCTCCAGTCGATTCTTTATGCAAAATACGCTACTATAGTTATCAGTTACAGACAAGACTGAAATGTAATAATAACGATGGAGGGAGATGTATGAACAAGGAGCAGATTCGCGGCTTTCTGGATAAAGCAAGGCATGCCATATTTCTCGGTGAAGAACTAAAAGAGGGAACAAAGCCAAAAACGCAGGAAGAATACCTTGAACTGTACGAAACACGAGTAGAACGGGACCCGTTGCGCGAAACTGCGCTATTAAAAGAAGCTATCACTCCCCTTCTGTCCCTCTATAAAGAAAAGTGGCGATATGATAATCGAGCGGCGGAATTGATGACCGGAAATTCGCTCCCCGAACCAGAAGATGAAGAAGGATGGTTGCTGGAAGTGTATGACGAAATTATGAATACGGACACGGAAGAAGAATGGGAGTATTTTGTCGCAAGATTCACTAGCTAATTTCTTCATTGAAAATTACGAAAAGAAATTTGGCGGAAGAGAGGGAGACTGAGCATGATGCATAGAACAAAAAAACTTTTATTTGCTGCCTGCGCTTTTATGCTGCTTACAGGAGCACTTACGAGCTGCTCGTCCAAGGAAGAGCAGCCGGACCAAGGCGGACATGCGGCTCATCAGCAACAATTGCCGGGAGGAGACATTTTGGAAACAACAGCCGGCCCAGACCAGCTTCCATCATTTCTCAAAGATTTCGATCCGCAAGTCGCCAAAGTGTATCAGGCGGTTGGGCACAATTACAAAGTGGTAGAAAATATAGCCTGCTATTGCGGATGTGGCGAAAGCGTAGGACACAAAAGCAACCGCGATTGTTTCATTCACGAAGTAAAGCCGGACGGCAAGATCGTATGGAATTCGCATGGGACGACTTGTGCGAATTGCCTTCATATCGCGGCAGAATCGATCATGATGAAGCAGGAAGGCAAAAGCCTGCTGGACATCCGTAAATATATCGACAACAAATATAAAGAAGGATTTGCCAAGCCGACCCCTACTCCTTTGCCGGTTAGCTAACTTTGTTTATCAGTTTTGTTCCGAATTGCATCGCGTAGAATACAAATAAAAATAAATAAGAAGAAAACTAAAAGCCCGGAATGCGGCTATACGTAGCCGTATTCCGGGCTTTATTACCATTTCCGAGCAAATTTCTTTCCTTGCCACGTGTCTCTGCGCTTTAATTCCGCATCAATCGCGTTCAACACTTCCCATTTTTTCCGGCTCCACATCGGACCGATAAGCAAATCCGGTGGCCCATCTCCCGTTAAGCGGTGGACAATCATTTCCGGCGGCAAGATTTCAAGCGCGTCTACGACAAGACGAACGTACTGATCTCTCTCTAAAAATTTCACTAGACCAGCTTCATACTGCTTTACCATCGGTGTTTTGCGCAGCAAATGTAACAAATGAATCTTGATTCCCTGTACATCCATATTGGCCACTGCCTGCACGGTCTCCATCATCATTTCCTCCGTTTCGCCCGGCAGACCAAAAATGATATGCGAGCATACACGAATATTATGCTTGCGCAGTTTCTCTACGCCTTCATAGTAACAAGCCGTATCGTGCGCGCGGTTAATCAATTTTGATGTTGATTCGTGAATCGTTTGCAGACCGAGTTCGATCCAAAGATACGTCCTCTCGTTTATCTCCGCCAAAAGTTCCACCACATCATCCGGCAGGCAATCTGGACGCGTCGCAATGGAGAGCCCGACCACGCCTTCCTGCTTCAGAATTACTTCATAGTAATCCCGCAGTACATCTACCGGAGCATATGTGTTGCTGTATGCCTGAAAGTATCCGATGTACTTAGCATTCGGCCATTTTTTATGCTGTCTTTCTTTTACCTCATTAAACTGTGTCACCAAATCATCACGGCGCCAACCGGCGAAATCTCCCGATCCCCGGGCACTACAGAATGTGCAACCGCCGATCGCGATCGTACCGTCTCGGTTCGGGCAAGTAAATCCCGCGTCAAGCATCACTTTGAACACTTTATCACCAAATTGCTGACGCAAATGGTAATTCCATGTATGGTATCTTTTATCCCCCCACATCAATGGGAGTGTTGTTGGTTGGGCTTGATTCATTACTCTTAACCTCCATACAGAAAGTATAAATCACTTTAGCAAATTCGCAAACAGGGCCAGTATACCTGCAGCAATAAGCGGTCCCACCGGAACACCGCGAAAAAACGCAACACCAATAATTGTCCCAACCATCAGTCCTGTTACAATTTGAGGTTGAGCAGCCAGCAGGCCAGTTCCCTTTCCGCCAAGATAAGCCACACCAATCCCTATAATTATCGCCAAAATACCCGCTCCGCTTTTTACGGTATCAAGCAAGTTTGCTATTGTAATTTTCCCCAGTGCGATTGGTGCAAGTACCCCCATTGTAAGAATGGCGATGCCAATTTTGACCGCATATTGGTTCGTCCAGTTCAACAGTTGCTCGTTCGGAAGTAACCTGAACACAATAAGCGCGCCGGACGCGATCCAGACTGCCGCATTTTTTGAAAAAATACCGAGCGCAATAATAATTGCTAATATAATAAAAGCATCCACCGACTCTCTCTCCTTTCCAAATGAGAAAGAACAGCGCCTTCTTCCTGCGAAGATGAGCATGTTCCCTTTTCAATCTGTTGTTCATTTCTTTTTCATGTTTTGCGTAAATCCCTCGTTTCCATCCACTAAAAACTTAAAAACGATTGTATAATGAAAACGGTCATAATTGGGCAGTTGACACTCTTAATTCCACACCTATAACAGTATACTCCTTTTATGTAAGTGTGGATAGAGAGCGCGTTTGATGATGACAAAAAACGAAACCTTTTTCCATTTCGTTTCGTATGCTATATAGTGAACCCCCCAGATTATACACTCTAACCTCCCTGCCTTCCGGCTTCCGGAAGGCTTTTTTTGATAGGGAAACTTCCTTAATATCCAAAAAAGAAGTAGGCGGAAAACACCGTACCGTTTTATAATACGAAATATGCATGGTATAATTGAACCTGCATGTTGCCCGCTACAAGCGGAAATATGGAAAGGAGCTTTCATACTGTATGAGTATACGCCACGATATTCGCAACATCGCGATTATTGCCCACGTCGACCACGGAAAAACGACACTGGTCGACAAAATGTTGATCCAATCCGGAACCTTCCGCTCTAACGAACAGGTGCAAGAGCGGGTAATGGATTCGAATGATCTAGAACGGGAACGCGGAATTACAATTCTTGCTAAAAATACCGCGATTACGTATAAAGACGTGACCATTAACATTCTGGATACGCCCGGACATGCCGATTTCGGCGGCGAAGTGGAGCGTATCATGAAAATGGTAGACGGTGTCCTGCTCGTTGTGGATGCGTTCGAAGGTTGTATGCCACAAACGCGCTTCGTACTAAAGAAAGCGCTCGAGCAAAACGTAACACCCATTCTTGTCATTAATAAAATCGACCGCGAAAATGCACGTCCAGCGGAAGTGGTCGACGAAGTGTATGACCTCTTTATCGACTTGGACGCTACAGAAGAACAATTAGATTTCCCGATTGTTTATGCTTCTGGCATTAACGGAACCGCAAGCATAGAACCGGATAAACAGGATAGCGATCTACGAGCTCTGTTCGATACCATCCTAGAGCATATCCCAGGTCCTGGTGGCGATGCTGACGCCCCGCTGCAATTCCAGGTAACCATGCTTGACTACAATGATTACATTGGCCGAATTGGTATTGGGCGCATTCACAGAGGAACCATCCGCAAAGGTGATACGGTCGCCCACATCAAACGTGACGGCTCCATCAAGCAAGTACGCATCAATAAACTGTTCGGATTTAGCGGATTGAAACGAATTGAAATTGAAGAAGCAAAATCCGGAGATATTATCGCGGTTGCTGGAGTGGAAGATATTAATGTCGGAGAAACAATCGCGGATGCGGAACAGCCGGAAGCATTACCGCTGCTAAAAATTGACGAGCCGACCCTACAAATGTCGTTCCTCGTCAACAATAGCCCATTTGCCGGACGCGAAGGGAAACACGTAACTTCCCGCAAACTGCGCGAGCGTCTGATGGCTGAACTGGAAACGGACGTTAGCCTGCGCGTCGAAGAAGTAACACCAGAGCAATTTACTGTATCCGGGCGTGGGGAATTACATCTGTCCATCCTGATTGAAAATATGCGCCGTGAGGGGTATGAGCTTCAAGTATCTAAACCTGAAGTCATTATCCGGGAAATCGACGGCGTAAAATGCGAGCCAACCGAACGTCTTATCATTGACGTTCCAGAGGAATATACAGGAGCTGTTATGGAATCTCTCGGCGCGCGCAAAGCAGAAATGATTAATATGGTAAACAATGGTTTTGGTTCTGTACGCCTGGAATTTCTAATCCCATCCCGCGGGCTTATTGGTTACCGGACTGAATTTTTGACCCAAACGCGTGGATACGGCATTATGAACCATTCATTCGACAGTTACCGTCCAGTTGTATCTGGAAGTATCGGCGGACGCCGTGCAGGTGTTCTCGTATCTATGATTGATGGTACAGCCACCACATACGGCATGCTGAGCGTAGAAGACCGTGGCACCCTATTTGTGAATCCAGGAACGGAGATTTACGAAGGTATGATTGTTGGTGAACACAACCGCGACAATGATTTGGTGGTCAACATCTGTAAAGAGAAGCACGCCACCAATGTTCGTTCCGCGACAAAGGAAGAGACGGTAAAACTGAAAACGCCGCGCATCATGACATTGGAAGAGGCGCTGGAATACCTGAATGACGATGAATATTGTGAGGTAACGCCGCAATCGATCCGTTTACGCAAAAAATATCTGAAAAAATCCGAGCGTGAAAAGGCCGCAAAGCAAGCGAAATATGGAGTCAACGTGTAAAGCGAAAAAAGAGAGCCAAGTTTGGCTCTCTTTTTTCGCTTACTTTTCATCCTTATTTCCCTCAACCTTTGGAACACGAGGCTCCTCAGGAGCCTCCGGCGGAGTCGGGGCCTCCGGTGCATCCGGACGCTCGTTTTTAGAATGAGAAGATACGTTTTCACTTACCGACTTTTCCCGGTCTAACCGATTACTCTCTTTGTTATGTTCACTGTCATTATCGGATGATTTTTTCTTGCGTTCAGAAGATTTGCTGTGCTTATCCTCTTCCTCGCTCGATTTTGTCTTTCTTGTTTGCTTCTTGGGCTCCTCTTCTTTCCAGGCTTCGCCTCGCTTCGAATGGGCTGGCTTTTTTTCTCCTTCTGCAGCGGTTTTCTTTATCTCTTCTTCACCAAGCGTTTTTTTAGAACGAGTTCTTCCGCCAGCCGGTGAATCATTATAGCTGGTTACCGTAGAAGGATCAATACCCATGGACAATTGCAGCGCAACCCGGTTTTTGTCCAACGTTTCCTGCGGGATAATTGTGCGACTTGTTTTAGCATCCCAATCAACGCCCGTATTCTCAAGCTTTACAATGCTGGAGGCGTCAAGTTTGCCGAATGTCATAGCAAGTGCCTTCATTTGCTCAAGGGAAAGGTCGGTCTTTACATTTTCTCCAACCGCATCCAACACTTTAAAGAAATTCGCGATACCTGAAAACGACTTCATCTTTTCCATTGCCGCCTGGATAACAGCCACCTGTCGATCATTTCGCTCATAATCGGTTGAATAATATTTCAGGCCGCGATCATCGTGGCGATGACGTACAAAGTCAAGCGCCTGCTTCCCATTTAATGTTTGCAATCCGGGATTTAAATCAATGCTCGTCCCGTCCGTCGGGTCGTGATATACAAGCCTGCGATCCACATTGACCTCAATGCCACCAAGCGCGTCAATCCCTTTTCTAAATCCTTCGAAGTCGATAAGCACATAATTATTAACCGGAATACCATAGATACTCTCAAGCGTTTTTTTTACCAGTGAAACCCCGGTCTCTTCTGGCTCTTCCTTTTTTTGTTCCGCTTCTTCACGCATCATCTCGCCACGCTTATATACGAAGTTAATCTTATGATCAAGCGTTTCTCCCGGAATAACAACCCGTGTATCACGCGGAATAGAAAGCATTGTGATTTTCTTCGTTTCCGGATTCAGCGTCATCAAAATCATAACATCTGTCAGACCGCCTCCGTACTCCTCATTTTCTCCGCGTGAGTCTTTGCCGAGCAGCACAATTGACATCGGCTTATCCGCTTCATAAATCGTTTCTGCTTTGGCCACACCAGCCTCTTTCGTCGACAGCTCGGCTTTATCCTGAATATTATGTATAAAGCTTTGAAACTTCAAATACGCGGCGGTCGCCGAGCCGCCCATAATAAATAATATAATAGTAAAAATAGTCAACCACTTTCGCTTCCGTTTCGCTTTGCGAGCTTTTTCTTTGCTTTTACTCGCTTTGCGAGATAGTTCCTGCGACATATAGGAATCTCGCACCTCCAGCTTTCTCCTGAACTAGTAGTCTATTTTTTGACGCTTTGGCAAAAAGAAAAGTTTCTTTTTTTGCCTATAGCTAAAACAACGATAATAAAGTTTAGTAAATTATGCAAGTCCTTTCTTCGCAATATTTTTTCTGTCATCGTTCCTCTCTACTATATTGAACACTCCCACTACTTACGCCTACGCTATAATTTTCATCCATTCAAGCATAGCCGCTACCACTTCTTCTCTCTCTGGTTCATTGAAAATCTCATGGTAACACTCCGGCCACTCTATGTATTTCTTTGCATCAACAGGCAACTTTCTTACCCACTCCCTCGTAGCGGAAGGACGAACAATCTGATCGGCCCCTGCCTGCATCACAAGCGTAGGAATATTAGGATACGCGTCTATTTCTTCATGAGCAAGCCGAACCGCTTTTTTCAGTTCTTTATACCAGCGTACGCTCACTTTCATCGTGATGAACGGATCATTTACGTATTTCATCGTTACAGCTTCATCCCGACTAATCGCTTCCGCTTTAATTCCTGTGGAAAGCCGAACGCCGGGCGCTACCTTATTTAAAAGCGAAGCAAAACGTTCCAAAACCGGGGGAATCTTACGTGCAATTCCAAGGCAAGGAGAAGAAAGAACGAGCCCATCCACATCCGGCCTTCTGTCTTCTACATACCTCACTACAATAAGCCCTCCCATGCTGTGTCCGAGCAAAAACACAGGACGCTTTCTGTCATGAGCCGCTGCAAGCCAATCATCAACAGCCGCCAAATATTCGTCAAAGGTGTCAATGTGACCCCTGCGTCCCTCTGAACGGCCTAATCCCGGTAAATCCCCGCCAAATACTGAATAGCCAGCTTCATTTAATTTTTTCGCCACCCAATGGTAACGTCCAAAATATTCTCCTGCACCGTGGATAATCACAACGCTGCCTCTTTCTTCTTCGACAGGCCAAGCCTCATGATAAACCTTCATCCGTTTTTATCCTCCACCGTCTTTCCATTATCATTCTACGGACGAGGAAGCCAACTCCTCACTCTATGTTAGAAAAACTCCCGGGCGTTGCCTCTCGCCCTTTTTCCTCCGAAAAGCCAAATGACAGCTTTATATCATTGCAGGTAAACCTTTCACAAATTTTTCCTCTCCAACAATTGGTAAATAAAAAACCTCTCCACTGCGGGAGAGGTTTTGATATATCTGTCACTTACAGTTATCCTGCATGATTGGAACGGTATGCCGTCGCTAAATAATCAGCCACCTCCGCCAATTTGCTTTCCGCAGCCCAGGAGATGGAGAGCGGAATATCATCAATCCCTCCATTGTGCATAGCCGAAGACGAACTTACAGCAATATACGGTTCACCAAAACGGGCAATACGTTCGGAACTGGTTCCTTCTTCTTTAAAAGGAATCTCCAGCGCGTATATTTTATTGGTCGAGGCATCCCGCATATGAATCCGAAACACCGGCTCTTCCTTGCTTCCCTTGCGCTGGAACCCCTGTTTTGTTAAAATTTCTTCCACCAGACTCAACGGCTTCGAAACACCTGACAGTTCCTTATTTCTCAGCACTCTTCCATCCTCCTTCTTGTTATACACTTACAAGAAATAGGGCTACAAATCATGCGAGAAGTTAACTTCGTGGTGGCATTGCAACGAATATTTAATTGTAAAGTTATCTTATCATAAAAAAAAGCGGATGAAAAATGAAACATCCGGTCATTTTTTGTAATATTTCATCGAATTTAGAACATTTCTTCTGAATGACCGCTTTATCTTAACATTTCTTTAATATTCCTTTTAAAAACCAGCAACTTTTTAGGAATTTTTCGCGGAAAGGTTGCACAATGGAGGAAAGCATACTATTATTAAGACATACTAATAACTGTATAAGTGACATACTAATCTTTCGATAATAATGAAAGAATGCAGGAAAGGATAGGGAAAATGGAAACACAAACAAACAAAGAGTTGAAGGATATTCTCAACGGAGAGAATGTACATTTTAATTTATCCGTAGCACAGCTTGTTGAAATGGCTGTTCTACGCAAACGCAGCCAACTGACCTCCACAGGTGCGCTCACTGCTAAAACCGGAAAATATACAGGTCGTTCCCCGAAAGACAAATTTATTGTAGACGAACCTTCCGTACATGATAAAATCGCATGGGGTACCGTAAATCAGCCAATTTCCGAAGAAAAGTTCGATAAACTATACCAAGACGTTATCAACTACCTGTACGGAAAAGAATTGCTCGTCTTTGACGGTTTCGCCGGCGCCGATAAACGCTACCGTCTGCCAATCCGCGTGGTAAACGAATTTGCATGGCATAACCTGTTCGCGCACCAGCTCTTTATTCGTCCGACGGAAGAAGAGCTGAAAACTCACACACCTGAATTCACAGTAATCAGCGCCCCAACATTTGAAGCTGATCCAAAAATTCATGGCACAAACTCTGAAACGTTCATCATTATTAACTTTGCGAAAAAAATCGTACTTATCGGCGGCACGCGTTACGCAGGCGAAATGAAGAAATCCATCTTCTCCGTTATGAACTACCTGTTACCGCAAAAAGGCGTGCTTTCTATGCACTGCTCTGCCAATATGGGAAAAGACGGGGATGTGGCGCTATTCTTTGGTCTTTCCGGTACAGGCAAAACGACGCTGTCCGCTGATCCGGATCGTAAACTAATCGGGGATGACGAACATGGCTGGTCAGATGACGGCGTATTCAACATCGAAGGCGGCTGCTACGCAAAATGCATTAACCTATCCGCTGAAAAAGAACCTGAAATTTTCAATGCAATTAAATTCGGTTCTGTACTTGAAAATGTTGTAATCAATGAAAAAACGCACGAAGCTGATTATAATGACAACAGCCTGACGGAAAATACACGTGCGGCTTATCCGCTGCATTATATTCCGAACGCTCTAATTCCGAGCGTGGCCGGGCATCCGAACGTTATTATCTTCCTGACTGCGGACGCGTTCGGCGTGCTGCCGCCCATCGCAAAATTAACAAAAGAACAGGCAATGTTCCATTTCTTGTCTGGCTACACTAGCAAGCTTGCTGGAACAGAACGCGGCGTAACCGAGCCGGAAGCGACGTTCTCTACCTGCTTTGGTGCCCCATTTCTTCCGCTCCCGCCTCGCGTATACGCAGAAATGCTGGGTGAAAAGATCGACAAGCATAAGGCGAAAGTATATCTTGTAAACACTGGTTGGTCCGGCGGACCGTACGGTGTCGGCAAACGCATGAATTTACCATATACCCGCGCGATGATAACCGCCGCGCTGAACGGTGAACTGGATAAAGAGGAATTCGTAAGCCATCCGGTATTCGGCGTTCTTATGCCGAAGAACTGCCCAGGCGTACCATCCGAAATTCTCAATCCTCGCAACACATGGACAGATAAAGAAGCATATGATGCGCAGGCAAAGAAACTTGCCGATCTGTTCATTAAAAACTTCGAGAAGTTCGCCGATATGCCGGAAAGCATCAAAAATGCCGCACCGAAAGCGGAATAAATTCTTTTATATGCTGACTAATATCCCGGGTCTTCCCGGGTTTTTTCTCTTTTTGTACATTCAGGCCAATGATTTACCAATCATATTTTTGCAAGCAAGTTAGAAGGAAAAACTCGCAGGCAGAGCCCGCGAGTTTTTCCTTTGCTTATCTCCTTTTATACACGTACGGAGTTGTATCGCGGCACAGCTCCAATTCCCCTTTTTCCTCCAGATACGAAAGGTGGGCGATGGTTTCACCAATAGCAAACCGTTGCTCATGCACGGTCAGAACACGGGAAAACAATTGTTGCGAAACCTGATAAGCCGTCATTTCACCCCGAACTTGTTCCAGCACGAAGGCCAGCCGTTCTTCATGATGGCGCAATAATTCTTCAATTCTTTCCTGCGCATCCGTAAATACAGGACCGTGCCCCGGCACCACAAGTGAAATCTCCAATGTCTTGATTTTTTCAAGCGAGGCAAGATAGGTGCGTAGCGGATTCGGGTCTCCATAGCCATGGTAAGATATATTAGGCGTAATTTTCTTCAGCAGATGATCACCTGCCAGCAATACTTTTTCTTCTTTGTTATAAAAACACATATGTCCTTCCGCATGGCCGGGCGTATGAATCGCTTCATATGTAAGCTCTCCAATACGGTATGTATCGCCCTCATGAATGATTTGTGTTTGTTCAGGAAACGGGCGAACTAATCCGTAAAACGCATCGTCATTTTCTCTGAGCTTACGAACCAACTCCTCCGGCATTCCGGCGGCAAGATAAAATTGTTCATTGCGTTCAAAATTTTCTTCGGTCCAGACGTAAAGCCCCCGGTCTTGAGCAGTTTCGCTTATGTAAACGTCGGCGCCTGTCCATTTCTGCAAGCCGCCTGCGTACCCAAAATGATCCGGATGATAATGCGTAAGAATAATCCTTCCCACATCTTCAGGCGCGATTCCGTATTCACGAAACGCTGCCTGCCACGTCCGCTTCGTTTCTTCACGGTTCAATCCCGTATCGATAACCGTCCATTTATTCTCAACACGTGCAAGGTAGCAATGTACATGATTTAGACGGAACGGCAGCGGTACGGTAACCTGATGAATGCCGTATTGCTTTAGTTGCTCCATACTATCTTCCTTTCACGCTGGATTACGTACTCATTTCCATCTTACCAAATTATTCGCACCAGAAAGCATAAGAAAGCTAGTATTTAATCCAATATACAACCAGGCGCGCCCATTCCGTTAAAATTTCCTGCGTGCTTTCATGGTCTTGCCACCAGTTGTCCAGCCACACCTTTTCCAATGAATAAGAGGCAACACTATTCACTTCGATCCCACTGTCCATAAACACCTTCCGGAAAATAAATATGGAGCGACGTGTATGCCAGTTGTCCGTTACCAGTGTAATGCGCTTATGATGCAGCGTTTTCCCTTTCAGCAATTCCCGCGTATACAATGCGTTCTCGTACGTGCTGCGCGATTTCTGTTCAAGAATAATGTCTTCATTCGGAACACCCAGTTGCTTAAGCAGCGCCACCATCTCTTTGCTCTCGGTTGTGCGCCAGGAAATTTGCGCGCCGGACGATACGATAATTTTGGGTGCAAGCCCGGCTTTATATAATTCAGCCGCTTTACGCGTGCGCTGGCCATCCCTCTCTCCGCCAAGCAGAATGATATAATCGCTTTTTTGCTTTTTGTCAGGATATACAAGATAGTGTGCCATTCCATTTAAAATCGGTTTGTATAATAAAAAAATAGCAAGCAAAAAAAATACGCACGCACCAAATACGATTCTTTTTTTCTTCATGAAAATTCTCTTCATCATGTCCAAAGTTTACCTCTCATTCATCAAGAACCATACGAGTAGTATTTCCAGCAACAAAATAGTGGGAATCCCGGCAACGAACCGCCAATGCTTCGTCTTATGCCTGAATGTGTACATTCCCGCCAAACAACCAACCGCTCCGCCGAGCAGCGCCGCAAGAAACAGCGTTTTTTCTTTAATCCGCCACAAACCGCGCCGGGCCCTCCGCTTGTCAGCCCCCATCAAAATAAACCCTGCTACATTTATCACCACAGCGTAGCCAATTAGCCATGTCATTTCTTGATCCATCTTTTCTCCTTTCTCTCAGCTCGCGCATTAAGCGAAAGAAAACATCGTCTTTATTCCGCGAGCCAACAAAGAAAAAAGCGGCCCGCGTGCCGCTTCTATCTCATTTTTATTCTATTATTTTTGTTTCATCTTTAAAAGAGAAATAAGCTTTTCGTCCCCTTTATTCGTAGATATTTTCTTGCTCTTGCAACAGTATGACATAAACCTTGCCAGGCCCGTGTACACCAAACGCAAGATCTGCCTCAATATCCCCTGTCCGGCTCGGTCCCGTAATAAAATTAATGCAAGCCGGCAATCCTTCTGACATCTTCCCACGTACATACGCCATCGCTTCGGTAAGACGCGGAATGATCGTATTTTCGGAAAGCACAGCGACAAACACAGGCGGAAGCAAGCTTACCAAGCGACCGCGTCCGCCGCCATTCCAGAGCATAACTGTTCCTGTTTCCGACAATCCCAGTTCGGCGTATGCAATCCCCATATCAACCCCTGCTGCACAATGGCGGAGTTCCTGTTCATCTAACAAAACATCCCAAACTTGATGCGCAATCCCGCGCTGTGTCAGCCAATCGTCGAGTCCAATCTTCTGTAACCGTTCATCATTCCAATAAACGACAGAACGTGCCGCAGAATCTTCAACAATACGCTCCAACGCCTTCCCGAGCTCCCCGCGCGAAGCCCGTAGCACTTCAGTGTGCAATGCCCGCAGGTTTTCGATAAACTGCTTGATTAACGTTTCCTGGTTCAACCCTGCATGCAAATGCACATACGGTTTCACCATCCAATCAGGCGGCATCACTCCACTGCGCCGTGGACGTCCAAGGCGGTTAGCGATCCGTGCCAAAAATTCTTCCCGCTGCTTAATTGTCACGTCCTCGTCCCTCCTTCTCTTGCTTCCACCATTCACGAAACGATTGCTTGGCCGGGCGCGGCAAATCGCGTATGCTTGTCCAACCAGCAAGCAGGCCAGGTCCCTTTTCGATGACACCTTCTTTCGCAAGCCAACCGGTGGCTACGTGCCCCGTACGTACCGCTTTGTCGTACAGGGAAGGATGAGAGGTTAAATAGCCGAACACTTTAAATGCAAACTTCTCCTGCCAAGAGACATGTCCCTGTTCCACTTCATCTTTCCTGTGCTCAATCAGCAAATCATGAAGCGGAATTTTGACCGGACAAACTTCGGTACAGGCGCCGCACAAGCTCGATGAATACGGCAACTCTTTCCATTCTTCGTACCCTTCGAAAAGCGGTGTCAACACAGCTCCGATCGGTCCGCTGTATACGCCGCCGTACGCATGGCCGCCGATATGACGGTATACCGGACATACATTTAAACAAGCTCCACAGCGAATGCATTTCAGCACCTCTTGATAAGCCGTGCCAAGAATGTCGGAGCGCCCATTGTCCAGCACAATCAAGTGAAACTCCTCTGGCCCGTCAATATCTCCACGACGCCGCGGTCCGCTCATTACCGTCATGTATACGCTGATTTTTTGTCCGGTCGCGCTGCGTGTCAGCATCGAAACCACAATGTCGAGTTCGCTCCAAGTCGGGACAAGCCGCTCCATGCCCATAATGGCGATATGAACCTTCGGCAGTGTCGTCGTCAGACGCGCATTGCCTTCATTACTGATTAACACAATTGAGCCTGATTCTGCTACAGCGAAATTACAGCCAGAAATGCCAATGTCCGCTTCCAGAAACTCGCGTCTCAATTCTTCGCGCGCGAACTGGCACAACACTTCCGTCTCATCCGAAAGCGCACGTCCCGCCACTTCTGAAAACAGCTCCGCTACTTGCGCCCTCGTTTTATGAATAGCGGGCGCGATCAAATGGGAGGGCGTCTCTTTGGCCAGCTGGATAATATATTCGCCCAAGTCGGATTCAATGACGCGCAACCCTTGTGCTTCCAAGTGCTTGTTTAAGTGAATCTCTTCCGAAACCATGGATTTTGATTTCACAACGGAACGTGCGTTTTTTTCTTGCGCGATGCGAAGTACGTGATTTACCGCATCCGCCGCCGTAGAAGCAAAATGAACATACCCCCCGTTCTTCTCTACGTTCAGCGCCAGCTGTTCCAAATAGCTATCTAAATTTTCAAGCGTATGGGCCCGTATTTGTGCCGCTAAATCGCGCCATTCTTCTATATTCCCCAGCTCGTCCGCCGCCTGAAATCGACCAGCGCGCAGCCTATCCTGCGTAAACGGCACCGCTTTGCGCAGCTGTTCATCACCAAGCGCTTTTTCTACACGCCCAAAAAACGTGATCGGTTGCCCGCTCATTTCGTTCCTCCTCTCGCCAGCACTTCGGCTACATGCATCACTTGTATCTCTTTTCCACTCCGGCGCAGCCGTCCGCCAATGTTCATTAAGCACCCCATATCTGAGCCAATAAGGACGTTCGCTCCCGTCTCTTCGATATGCTTAATTTTTTCATCTACCATCGCTTCTGAAATCGCGCTCATTTTCGCTGCAAACGTTCCCCCGAAGCCACAACAATCCTGACAATAGGGCAACTCTTCCATTCTGAGACCCTCCACCTGCGACAGCAGCGCCGCTGGTTCTTGCTTAAGCCCAAGGCCGCGGCTCATATGACAGGAGTGATGATATGTCGCAGTCGTCCGCAAATGGGCGTCAACTTTATCCACTTTTAACACATGAACAAGAAATTCGGAGAACTCATATGTTTTCTCGGCTACCGCTTTAGCACGCTTATACCAGAGCGCATTGTCTTTTAACAACTCAGGATAATAATGGCGAATCATCGCCACACAGGAACCTGAAGGGGCAACCACATATTCGCTGTCTCCGAACACTTCCACCATGTGTTTCGCCGCTTTGCGAGCGTCTTTATGGTAACCGCTATTGTACGCGGGCTGGCCGCAACACGTTTGCGCCTGCGAAAAATCGACTTCTACTCCATACCGTTCTAATACTTCTACCACACTCTGTCCAACATGTGGAAAAAACACATCTGAAAGACAGGTGATAAACAAAGAAACTTTCATTTCCTCTCCCCTCTCTGCCGTTTTATTTTTTGTATTTTTTTATTTTACAGAATAGAAAAACCACTGCCAATAAATATCCACGATATAGAAATTTCTTTGGAATTAAAAAATTTTATCTCATATATATATATAAGAATAATACGGGCCAATCTTCTTCTTTGCGAAAAGCCATGAAAATTCAAAAAAAGACAGGTTTGTCAATAGATTGGAATATTTTTTAACAAAATCTTTACATTAAATTAATGAAATGTTAATATGTTAATTACAAAACCAATCCAAACGAGGAGGTTGTATGTCATGAAACTTGTACAAATCCGTACAACAAAAGGTTACGATAAAATTCTGCCGCAACACGGCATGGTGATTAAAGAAACGGAGAACGACGTCTACCTCCTGTTTCCGGATGGACGATGCAAAGTCTCGCGTGAAGAGTTCAATAAATTTTGTTCGGATATTTAAAAGGAATGAATAAAAAACGAGGCGGTTCGTAATCATGCATAAGATCGCCTCGTTCTTTTCTTTTGATTTTCCTCCTATCGCTTGTGTCGCTTGATGATTTCAACACCCGAAAACTTCCCGTCGCCATCGCCAGCAACGTTCCGCTTTCCGCTTCCACCCGTGCTTCCGTCGTAATTGTGCGCCTGGTACAATATACCATTCTTCCGCACATGTACACTTTTCCTTATTGCCACCAAAAAATCAAGAACCTTATCGCACATCTGTAGGCAGGAGTTTTTTTCTTTTACCGAAACACACATAATATATGCTCTTTGGCAAAACAGAATGTCGAAACATTAGGAAATATATATCCTGTAAGGAGGCTTTAATAGTGGGCATAAACTTGAAAGAAAAGTTCAACACAGGATTGACTCCGGCTCAATTTATGGAAGGAATGACAAAAAACAAGGAAGTGTTCCATGATTGGTACCACCGCTTTACGTGGCCGAAAGGAGAAAAGGCGTTTTTCACATCTCTGCGCCAAAAGAGTGACTGGCGTTGTTTGATCCTTGCAGCCGATTGGTGCGGCGACGTAGTACGCAACGCGCCCGATTACGAAGAAAAAATCAAAGAAGCGCGCGCAAAAATGCGTGCGGAGTATGGTGAAGGCACGAAATACCAGGAGACGATTGTCCGTGAGCTGCGCGAGGTTCTCTCCTCCCTGTCATGTTAACCGGGAACGACCTTAGCGTCGTTCTTTTTTTGTCTGCTATAATGGTATGATATAAAAAGAGGAGGCTTATACTATGAGACCAAACCCTATTTCACTTGAAACAGCTAAAATGCTATCTGAAAAGCTAAATATACCGATTGAGCAGATTATGCATATGCCCCAGCACATTCTGCTCCAAAAAATAACCGAACTGGCCAAACAAGAAAAAACGGAGAAAAATGAAGATTAGAAGATTTGAACCACAGGACGCAGAACAAATTCGGCAGTTGTTCTACGATACGGTTCATACGATTAACGCCAGAGACTATTCAAAAGAACAGGTAGACGCTTGGGCTCCGGAAGCACTGGCTGCCGATAAGTGGGGACAAATGCTTGCGTATAATATCTCATACGTAGCCGAACAAGATAGCGTTATTATTGGCTTCGGCGACTTGGCGCGCAACGGCTATATCAATTGCCTGTATGCGCACAAAGACTTTCAGCGCAAAGGCGTAGGCTCCGGCTTGTTAGCTCAGCTTGAAACCGAAGCCAGAGCGCTCGGTCTTACGGAAGTATTTGCAGAAGCGAGCATTACAGCCCGTCCGTTCTTTTTAGCACAGGGCTATCAGTGCGTACAAAGCCAAAATAAAGAACACAACGGTTCGGTTTTTTTGAATTATGTTATGAAAAAGCGGTTATTGTAGTAAGACAAGCTCGCAGGCAATGACCGCGAGCTTGTTTTTTTCATTTTTTACATAATGAAAAGTTATGCCTTAACCTGCGTTGCCATCTTCTCAAACGCTTTGACCGCGGCCTGCGCCACTTTCTGCACCGGAACCCGCTCCGTCTTGACCATGGACGCAATGGCCACACCGCTTTCCATAGAAAGTTCTCCTGCTATCGCCCCGCTAACTGATACCGGAATCATCGCATCGACCGCCAGCAAATCGCCAATGGTTATCGCGTCAAACGGTTGTCCGGTTGCATCGGCCAGATTCTGGCGTAATCCGTTGAGCATCCCCCCTACGTTGGTACCAGCTTCTCCAACCGCATCCAGCAACTGCCCCGCTCTCTCCATTCCCTGCATAATTATGTCAGCTCCGTCGTTTATCGATACTTCTACCTTGTTTCTTTGACCGTGGAAAGTGATGCGACCAGCTTCCACTTTCCGCTCTATCACTTCCCCCTGCGGTGTGCGGATAACAACCGCGGACCTATTACCGACAAGCGCCCGGGCAATTGGGGCGATCCGTTTCGTCTCCTCCGGCGTTAACCCGAAAACGGTTGCCAGACCATACGGGTTGCTAAGCGTGCGAATCACATGTCCAGGCAATGCTACCTCTACAGCCGCCCATTCGTAGTCAGTTCCCTCAGGAATAACTACAATATAATCCTGACCGTCACATGTATCAGGAAGTTCATCGAGTTGCACGGTCGTCCCGATTCCTAATCCGGTGCCGCCGGGTGTATCTGGATTGTGACCGATCATAGATGATTCGGTAATGACCGTTTCGCTTATCACATCCATCGCCAAATCGCCGATAACCGGAACCGCATCATTCAGATAGAGCGCAGCAATTTCCGAAAAGGATACGCCCGCCATTCCCGCAGCCTCCTTTAGTGCCTGCCGAATTCCAAGGACATTATCCACCGTTCCTTTAACCCCGGTTGTTTTGACCAAATACTGAGAAAGAAACTCGACTCGTCCGTTTCCTACACAGGCAAGCGCTACTTCTGTCGAGGAATTTCCGATATCTACACCAGCAATAATTCGGGAATCCACCGTTACTCCTCACTTTGCCTTAGCAAATTCCGCTTTTCATACACTTTGGCGGCCTCGCGTATAAGCGCAGCGTTTTCTCTGGCACCGTATTGCTTCTCCAGTTCTTCAGCGATGACAAGAAGCTCCTCTTTGGTTGAGCGTCGCGGGCGCAATGCATGATAAATTTCAAGAATTCTCGTATCAGAGATACCGATAAGTTCGGCTGCACGGCGGAAATTTTTCGCCTGTTGCGTTTTGCCCAGACTGTCGCAAATTTGTGCGTGCATTTGCAGGGTTTCTGAACTGATCCGCAAATCTTCAGCCTGTACTTCCCCACGAATCGCCGCATCCAGCGTCAACTCGCGATACTGTTTTCCAGTTGGTGTTCGCAATAAATCCGGCTTTTTTAAACCGAGCGGATAATGTTCCCTAGTAAGTGCCTCCATTACATTCCCCCCTGCTCCCTTATTGTGAATTCAACGTCCAACTCAACTGGCTTCATGTCCGGAATAAGCGACTGGCATTCTTTGAGATAAAGAATGGCAGCTACCGCCTGATATTTCGGACGGGCCATTTGATCGTTTACAACCGGCACTGGAATTGGGCTTTCACCGAGCGCGTACATCGCAGCATTACGCCCGATGGCCCGATACGTTTCCAACGTAATGAGCGGGGATTGGGGAAACAGTTCCAGATTGCTAAGCGGGTCCAAATCTCGTTGATGGATCACGGTCGTCCCCCTCGACTGAATGCCGATGCCAATACCGGAACCGCTAAGCTTAGCTGCCTGATGCGCCATAAATGCCAAATCCGCTGTTGAAAGACTGCGGATAACACGTGCTTTTACACCCTGCTCTTCAATACCGGCGAGAACTTCTCGCAACACGCTCGCGTGATCCACTTGAACGATCGTCTTATTTATCGCCGCACCGAAGGCCGGGCCGACGGCAACCACTACTTCATGCTTATCGTCACCTTTTTTTGCCGTTCCTTTTTCCTTCCAGTTTATTTTGAACGCAACAGCAGTAGATGGCATACCCTCTCCTCCTTAGTCAAAGTCCTGCGGGCTGATAGCTTGGCGGATATTTTTTATTTCCTCCCATCTTTCCGGACTGAGGCGATATCCCGTACCCGGACCTCCGTAATCGTTTTCATCATTTACCGCGCTAATGACGACATTGTTTTTATTAATGATAGCCGACGTGTGCAAATAATCTCCGGCGACCCGCTGTTTCAGCATAGCAAACACACGCTCGGCAATTTCTCCGTATCCACGTTTTGCAAGCGCTAATGCCACATCCAATCCTGTAATCCCTTCAGTTAAAATCCGTTCTGCTGCTTTTAAATCTTCTACCACGTTCCGTGGCGGCATGTTTTCGCTGCTGCTGGCGTACGCCGCGCATTCCACTTCTTCGTCCGTAATGACGGGGAAGCCCAGTTCATCAAACACTGCCTGGAGCGCCTTGGCCGCTTCATACCGGATTTGAATCACGCTTTCTTCGTCTACCGGCCTGAGGCCTCCGTCCACCATCATATCGCGCTGCAATACTAAATAATCGTCCATATCGGTGATATCCATATTCGATCCCGCAAACATATTGTCACTGTTCGGTACAGCGCTGTAGCCGGAAAAAATAAAGTCTGTTCCCGGCAACATTTGACAAAGCATTTTAGCGCTACGGCGTATTGCCGAATGGGAAAACGTCTGATCATTTCCAGATGCTACTTCTAAACCGAATATCATGGCCGCTAAATTTTCAGCCAGTACGGCTCTAAGGCCGCTCGGCACGGCTGCCGGTACGCCGATGCAGCTGATCGATCCGTTCTGTAATCCTTGGACTCCTGCGCCTTTGGCCATCATGATGCAGCGCACTTCCAGATAAAGCATTGACTTTCCTTCCGCGCCTGCCATCTGTACCTCTGATCCTGTGCCTGACGTAAAGCGCATTTTTGCTCCTCTGGATGCGTATGCGGAAGCAAGAAATGACTTCGACCACGGCGTATCATCCCCGTCAACGAATACGGACTCGGTACCGTAGATCGAAATCGTTTCCGCGTAAGAAGTCAGCCCCAGCATAGCAAGCCGCAATTCAGTCGCTTCTTCCAGCGCATCCTGCGTTAAAATACCGCCGCGCGCAGTCTGGGAACCCACAAGAAGCGCCAAGGCGTTAAACGGTGCGTAGCGCACAATGCCTACGGTCGTTTCTTGTTCATCAAATCCCCTAAGCCCCGCCTCCGCGGCATCAGCGGCCATAAGAACCGGATTGTCCCTCACATTGGTAACATGACATTGGTTGGAAGGAGTTTTCCGGGCCCGCATTTTCTGAAGCGCCATCATCATTTCAACCACGTTCATATAATTAAGAACTTCAACGACTTTCGCCGGGGTCATGCCCTCCGCCAGTTTAACAATCTCTGCGCGCGGAACATGAATGTCCACGAGCATACGCGCGATATCCAGCCCGTCCATCTCCATGACTTTTTCGGTTATCTTCGCGTTTATCGCATAATCGGCGATAAAACGATCCAGCTCTCGACTTTCCGTCCAACTCAACGATCTTTCCATTCTCCACTTTCACGGAAGGATTCGGATCGTTCGGGCTCGACATAGCCACAAACCCCATTTCCGGCCATTCCGTGACAAACCCATCCTGATTAATCGGTTGCCGTTCAAGCATCAAAAAGCGCTGAGAGCGCTTTGTCAACTGTGAAACCTGCATCATTTCACCTCTTCTCCTCTTAATCCTTCTCTTTCAAGAATAATTATAATTTTCAATCTATTTTTTTGTATCTGTATTCAAATAACCTTTATTAGCACTTTCTTTACTAGAAAAGCGAGTTTTGGAATTGATAAGGAGGCAAAACTGTTATCGTTCGCTGCCATTTCCGATATTCAGTCGGTGCTATCCCTTCACGTTTACGGAATATACGCGAAAAATAATTCGAATCCGGAAAACCGCATTGTTCACCGAATTGACATTGAAGTCTGCGATGAATATTATAAATCCCAATCCCGGTAGTATGTCCGACGGCATGACGCTGGATGGTGGACAACATATCTTCCAACCGGATGTCTGGCATCCCTTTTCCATTATCCTCTACCTCAAATAAAATCTTGTCTTCCTCATACCGGCCCAATACACGAACCATCATCGCCTTCCCTTCCGGAAGCTCGCTGATATTTTGATAAACATTTTGCAATTGTTCTTCCTCATGCCCTGCCATCAACACCTGTCCACATAGTACGGCACCAAGATATTTCTCATTATGAATAATAGGTGCCGCCAAATCTACCAACCCTGAATGGCAACGATGAATGACCGGTCTTCCTTTTTTTGCCACGAGAATTCCTACCCGCTCATCCGACAGAATACAGCGGCGCAAACCCTCCGGGCAGGAACGGATATAGGAGCAAAAAGAGGTAAAATTGCTCGGCCTAGTAATCGGATTTCCTTGCTCATCACCAATAATCACCGCAAAGCCGGTAGCGTCCGCAAAACGGTCTTGAACTTCCTGCAACACTTCCACATCCACAATGTCACGAAGTGTTAGAGCGCCCATCGTATCCTCCTTATTCGCTCTTTTTTTCTTGTTTCATTCGTTCCGAAACAATTTCTTTCGGATTCCAGCAGTTAAATTGGTAGACAGGCCGGGTCTCATAGCCGAGCCGTGCGCATCGATACGATGTTTTCTGTCCCGGTTGCTTTACCACTTGAAAATGACGGCATGTAGCACAGCAATGATATTTTCTTTCCATGCAGTTCCTCCGTTTGCTTATCATGATAAATCTAACACGCAGAAAAAAAGCTCACAAGTGCAATAAGCATCTTCATCTCCATATAATATTTATAGAACTATAAAACCAAATCCTGTCTCCCTAGGAACCGCAAAAAGGCTGTCTGAAGAATTAAATGTGCCTATCGAGCAAGTTACGCATACGCCCCAACATATTCTGTTGCAAAGATTAACGGAACTGGCTCGAAAAAAAGAAGCAAAGGAAATTGGCCACTACATTGCTCCTTTGGGTAAAAAATCACTTATTCTCGGTGGACAACAAGGAATTGAAGCGATAAAGCAAAACATTACGACAAGCTTAAATTCTCACGGCATAAGCTATCACATTGAACCATTTAAAGGGGAATGCTCCAACAATGAAATTAACCGAATGAAAAAAATCGGACAAGCCCAAGCGGTTGATATTATTATCGGCGTGGGCGGTGGGAAGGCGATCGATACGGCTAAAGCAGTAAGCTTTAAATTAAATTGTCCTGTCGCTATCGTACCAATCATCGCTTCCACTGATGCACCATGCAGCGCCCTCTCCGTTATTTACAATGACGAGGGCGTATTCGAACAGTATCTTGTGCTTCCGCGAAATCCGGATTTGGTTTTACTTGATACAAAAGTAATCGCCCATTCGCCGGTTCGTCAACTGGTAGCTGGAATGGGCGACGCACTATCCACATATTTTGAAGCGGCCGCTTGCGCCCGTGCCCGGGCCAGGAACATAGCGGGCGGCACCATGACGCAGGCAGCGCTGGCTATCGCTAAGCTGTGCTATGAAATTTTGTTACGTGACGGCTATCAAGCGAAAATTGCCTGCGAGCAAAACGTGGTAACGGAAGCATTGAACAATATTGTAGAAGCAAATACGCTTCTAAGCGGTCTTGGCTTCGAAAGCGCAGGGCTCGCCGCGTGCCATGCCATTCACAACGGATTAACCATACTCGAAGAAAAACATCCATACTGCCACGGAGAAAAAGTTGCGTTCGGCACGATTATTCAGCTTGTCCTAGAGAACCGTAGCATGAAGGAACTTGAGGAAGTTATTGTGTTCTGCCGTTCTGTTGGACTGCCGACCACGCTTGCCGATATCGGCTTGGGCAATGCAACCCCAGAACAAATCCGGAGTGCTGCTGACGCTCTTAGTCGTACGTACAGGCAAAGCGAAGAAGATGCGTTCCTCCAATCATCTTCTATTATGCTATGAACAAAAAAACTAATTTCTGACTAGATTTTTCAAAATGTTATCCTCCTTCCTTCCAGCACTTCTGTGCGACGTGATCCGAAAAAAGGGCTGCTGATCCTATCCTTGGCGTGACGTACCGCCCGTAAAGCAAAGCCACCGTCAGTCGATGGCTATACGGTGGCTTCTTTTGTTGCTTTGCTCTTCTTATTTTTGCAATTGAACAGTGAACGTGCCCCAGACCTCTTCACCCCAGCGCAGTTCCAGCTTATCGCCGTCCGCCACGGCACCGACACCCTCCGGTGTACCCGTATAAATAATATCACCTTCACCCAGGCCGAAATGTTCGTCTGTAAATTCAATAATGGTCTGCATATCAAATAACATATTGCTTATATTGCCACACTGTACCTGCTCCCCATTTTTAAATAGCGAAAAGTCTGTGCCACGACATGCTTCTACACCGGGAAATGGACGAAAAGACGTAAGTACGGCCGAATTCGGAAAACCTTTAGCTTTCAGCCAGGGATGGCTCTTTTCCTTTAGTTCATTCTGCACGTCACGCAACGTAAAATCAATACCAAGCGCCATCTTGTTCACGACATCTTCCACTTTCATTCCGGGTTCAAAAGGGCGAGCAATATAGAGCACAAGCTCTGTTTCATAATGCACTTCACCACGGTTGCCCGGCAACGTAATCGTTTGCCCGTTCGCCTCTACAAGCGCATGGGTCGGTTTGGAAAAAAGAAAAGGGGAAGTCGGCACCGCATTCCCCAGTTCTTCTGCATGCAGCCGATAGTTTCTTCCCACACAAAAAATATTTCGTATTTCGTTCATCAGAATCCTTCTTTCTATAAATATATCAGTCCAATAACTATTGTTTCAGCGGTTTGAACTCTGGTTTATATCGACTTCACCATTCCACCGTCCACAAGCAACGTGCTTCCAGTAATATATGTACTTGCGTCTGATACAAGGAAAGTAACCACTTTTGCAAACTCTTCCGGTTCCCCATACCGCTTAAGCGGGATGTCCTGCTTCGCTTTTTCTTCCACTTCTTCCTTGGAAATCCCTTGCTTCTGCGCGTTCATCTCGTCCAGATGCGCTACGCGGTCAGTTGCAATACGACCTGGCGCCACCGTGTTAATAAGGATATTATAGGGTGCTAACTCTACGGACAGTGTCTTGGCAAGCCCGACAATACCGAGACGGAACGTGTTGGAAAGAATAAGGCCTGGAATCGGCTGTTTAACGGAAGAAGAGGCAATATTGATAATGCGTCCGCCACCCTGCTTCATATCAGGTAATACTTCGCGAATAAGGCGGATGTAGCTTAACAGGTTCAACTGAAACGCTTGTTGCCACTGTTCGTCGTCCAGTTGTTCAAACGTGCCGCCCGGCGGGCCGCCCGCGTTGTTGATAAGGATGTCAATCTTGCCAAGCTTCTCACGTGTCGCCTGCACGAGCGATTTAATATCTTCATATTTCGTAATATCGGCACAGTGATAGGCTACTTTGCCCATCCCATACTGTTCAAGCTCCTGCTTTACTTGCTGAAGCTTTTCTTCGTTACGGCTCGTAATCATAACATGCGCACCTTCTTTTACGAGCTGTTCGGCAATCGCCCGGCCAAGGCCCTGGCTTGATGCTACAACGAGCGCTACTTTTCCGTTTAGTTTTAAATCCATGTTATATCCCCCTTCATTTTCCTTTCTTGTAGTCTGATACAATAAACATCAGCAAAATTTCGCCTTCATCGCTAATTCCGTCATGACAATCATCGCTTTATACGCCTCAAGAATATCTTGCGCCTTATAGCGAACGAGCGGCGCTTCCCCGTCCAGTTCCGTTCCCGGCAATAGATGTGCCCATTCCGCCTGCCCGTAGTTCGCAAACTCAATCGTTAATACCGGATTTTCCGGCGGTGTAAGCGGGGCGACGTTTTCTCTGCTTTCAATCGCCAGTTTCGTTTTCTCGCGCAGCAACCAGCCTGCTTTCTCCGGTGTCAGGCACAGCGCGGATGTACGGGACATTTGTTTTTTCACCACCGCAGTGGTAATGCCAGGGATGAGCGCTTCCGCTTCTTCTGCCACACCGTCATCGCCCGCTACCATCAAAAGCGGTACGCCATAGTGGCCGGCCACATACGCGTTGAAACCGAGTTCACCTACAGGCGCGTCATTAATATACATATTTCTCACACCGAAAATCATCGTATGGCTCAATACACCTTTCCTGCCAGCGCGCGAATGGTAGCCGAGAAATATCGCGCCCGTATATGTATCATCCAGCCCCTGCACCATAGAGAACGGTTTCACATCTCCAGAGATCAATTGTGCTTCCGGATGCAGTCGTTCGATTAATAAATTGTTCATCTTGGAGTGGCTATCATTGACAATAATCTCTTTAAACCCCTGCTGAAACGCGGTTTCAATCACGTGGTTTACCTCATCTGTCATCAATTTTTGACCACGCGCGTAGTTGAGTCCTGTTGAATCAACAAACGTTTGATCCACCAGTCCAGTAATTCCTTCCATATCAACGGAAATATACAGTTTCAAGCTTCCACCCCATCTCCATTTTTCCTTAAGTATAAATATTCGATATGAGCTTGATATTTCCTTTCTCTACTGTGTAGCCACGCATAAAACCCCGTAACGTTATCATTTATTTTCTTACTTATACGTACGCTAAAAAATCCCTCCCTGCAATGAGCAGTGAGGGATTCTCGGTTACACATGAACCGCTTGCTTTTCGAGAAGGAATTTTTGTATTTTGCCGCTGGCCGTTTTCGGAAGCTCGTCGACAAAGCAGTAAGCGCGTGGACGTTTGTATTTCGCCAGTCGCTCTCCTTCCACAAGAAACGTATCCAGCTCTTCCGCAGTCACATTGCTTTCCTTGCTGCGGACAATGTAGGCAAACACAATTTGTCCCCACTTCGGATCCGGTTTGCCCACCACGGCCACTTCGCGTACGCCCGGATGTTCCAGCAATTGATCCTCCACTTCGCGCGGATAAATATTTTCTGCACCGGAAATAATCATATGATCTATGCGATCACGAATCCAAATGTAGCCGTCTTCATCGTACTCGCCCATATCGCCCGTATGATACCAGCCGTAAGCCAGCGCTTTTTCCGTCGCTTCGGGGCGGTTGTAGTAACCTTCCATCATGCACGGACCTTTGACAAGAATTTCGCCGATTTCGCCTGGCTCGCAAATGTTATCTGGATGCGTTGGCGTGCCGTCCGGATTGACGCGACAAATACGCAACTCATGCGTCAAACTTGCCTTTCCAGCAGAGCCGGCTTTTTTTAATTGTTCGTCTGCGTACAGCACAGACATACACGGGCCCATTTCGGTTGTACCGTAAATCTGGATTAAGTCCGCGCCTACTTTCTCCTCAAACTCGCGGATAAGGACAGGAGCCATGGACGCTCCGCCGTATTCGAGCAGACGCAATGATGATAAATCGTACGCTTCAAAATCGTCGGCATACAGCAACATATTGACCATTGTTGGTGCCGCGAACATATGCGTGACTTTTTCTTTTTCGATCGTGTACAGCACACGGGAAGCGTCAAAATGGTGCAAAAGCACATTAGTCGCTCCCACCTGCACACGCGGCAGGAAAGAAGTATGCAATTCCGCCGTATGGTTGAGCGGCGCGGCGGCAAGACCAATGTCATCCTTTGTTAGGCCCATGCATTGCATCATCATAAAATTATGATGAATTTTGCTGCGATGCGTGTGAAGTACGCCTTTCGGGCGTCCGGTAGTACCGCTTGTGTACATCATAATGCAATAATCGGTTTCCGATACCTCCACTTCCGGACGGGAAACATCTTCTGCTTCAAGCAGTTCGTAAAATCCAAGCGCTCCTTCTGTCAACGGTTCATCCACATATATATAATGTTCGACCGGATTCCCAAGCTCACGCGCTTTCTCCACCACGTCTGAGCCCTGTCTTTCATATAACAATACTTTTGCTTTTCCATCCTGTAGGATATATTGCAATTCATGTGCAGCTAGCCGATAGTTAATCGGATTAAAAATGGCGCCGATTTTTGCCGTCGCAAACAATGTAACCACAAACTCGCTCGTATTATATAAGAAGGAAGAAACAACGTCACCCTTTTGGACACCCAGGCGCTTAAGCGCCCGGGCAAATTGGTTTACTTTTTGATTCAATTCTGTATATGTCCAGCGGTGATGCTTCGTTTCGTATTCATAAATTAAGCTAATTTTATCCGGAAAATTACGGACTGACCATTCAAGAACATCTCCGATTGTTGTGCTCATCGTTTTCTTCCCCCCTATGTGCTTATTTTAAATAATCAGGTTTGACAAATCCCTGGAATTCTTTCTCGATAACTTCTTTAAACTCCGGAGATTTATATGCTTCGATTAAATCTTTAACAAACTGGCTGTCTTTGTCCGCCGTTTTCACAGCGACCACGTTCATATATTGATCCGGAATCTTTTCGAGCGCCAGCGCTTCCGTAAGTTTCAAGCCCGATGCGATGGCGAAGTTCCCGTTGACAAATGCGTAGTCTGCGTCTTCAAGCGAGCGCGGAAGCTGGGCTGCTTCCAGCGGCAGGAGCTTGATATTTTTCTTGTTCTCCACGATATCCTTTTCCGATACGCGAAGCAGATCTACACCTTCTTTTAACTTGATCCAACCGAAATGTTGCATCATGACAAGCGCGCGGGCCTGATTAGTAGGATCATTCGGAAGCGAAACGGTCGCTCCCGGCTGCACTTCTTCCAGTGTTTTATGCTTATGCGAGTAAATGCCGATCGGAGCCGTCGGAACCTGGATAACATCTTGAATATCCAAGTTATGCTCTTTCGCAAAGTTCTGCAAATACACGACATGTTGAAACACATTCGCATTCAGCGAACCTTCAGCCAGCGCCTGGTTCGGCTGCACGTAATCGTTGAACTCAACAATCTTCACGTTGTATCCTTTTTTTTCTAAAATAGGTTTAATTCCTAAACGCACCTGATCACTATACGGCCCCGCCGTCGCACCAATAACCAGTTCTTTACTGTTCCCCTGCGTTTTTCCTGTTGCCGTTTCGCTCTCTTGTCCTCCGCAAGCTGTCAAAAAGATTACTATTAATGAAATTAATGCAATAAGAATAAACGGTTTTTGTTTCACAAAGATCTCTCCCTTAACGTTTATCAAGATAATGTGCAAGACGATTGCCCGCAAATTGAATGACTTGTACAAGCACCACCAATAAAAGCACGGTCACAATCATAACATCCGTCTGGAATCGGTAGTAGCCGAAGCGAATCGCTAAATCCCCGATCCCTCCGCCTCCGACAACGCCGGCCATCGCAGAATAGGAAAGAAAACTGACAATCAATACTGTGAGTCCGAGCGTAAGCCCAGCGCGCGCTTCTGTCAATAACACTTTCCAAACAATCTGATATGTAGACGCCCCCATTGCCACCGCGGCTTCAATAACTCCTCTCGAAACTTCACGAAGCGATTGCTCCACCAGACGTGCAAAGTATGGAATGGCTGCAATCGACAACGGAACAGCCGCAGCCACCGGACCGATCGTCGTTCCGACCAATGTTCGCGTCAACGGAATCAATGCCACGAGCAAAATAAGAAAGGGAAACGATCGGACAATGTTAACGAGCGAACTTAAAATTCGAAATAAAATGGGGCTTTCCAGCAATTGTCCTTTACCTGTCAGAAAAAGCAGAACCCCCAGCGGCATGCCAAGCAAAAGCGCTGAGCCTATTGAAATGCCGACCATAATAGAAGTTTCTACGATAGAAACCCCAATTTCCGGCAATAAAGCAATCACATTATCAAACATTGGCTATCCCTCTCTCCTTGCCTGTTTCCTCTTCGAATAATAGCTGGGCGATTTCAGTTTTCGGCTTTACTTCCCGTTCAGAAAGCGAAAGTTTTTCGACGAGATGACCTCTTTCCATGACTGCTACTTTGTTGCAAATCTCTTTCACTACACTCATTTCATGCGTGACGATGAGAATCGTTACGCCTAGCTTTTGGTTGATTTCTTTAAGAAAAGATAAAATGGTACGCGTCGTCTGCGGATCAAGCGCTGAGGTAGGCTCATCACATAGCAGCACTTTCGGCCGGCTGGCCAACGCCCGGGCGATAGCGACCCTCTGCTTTTGTCCCCCGCTCAACTTGGCAGGATAGCTGTCCACCTTCTCGGCCAGCCCTACAATCTCCAAGCACTCCTGTACTCTTTTTTTTCTCTCTTCTTTTGGAAGACCGGCTATTTCTAGCGGAAACGCCACATTGTCCGCCACCGTCCGATTATTCAACAGATTAAAATGCTGAAAAATCATGCCGATGGACTGGCGCGCTTTGCGCAGCTCTCGATTTGATAGACCGGTTAACTCCTGACCATCCACATATACCTTTCCCTCGTCCGGTCGCTCCAGCAAATTAACCAGTCTAAGCAAAGTTGACTTACCAGCACCGCTGAACCCGATAATACCGTACACATCCCCTGGCTCCACATGCAGCGACGTTGGAGCTACTGCCTGAAATGTCCCGTTCGGTGTGGTATAACTTTTACTAATACTCTGTAATTTAATCATACTCCTCACTCCTTTATTCCTCCTAGATTGCACAAGGGGAAATAAAAACGACCTCCTGCGCTGCAAGAGGTCGGCGTACACTCATCACAAGTTTGCCGGACCTCTCATCTTTCAGCGCGCGAGCGCTGCTGGAATTGGCACCGTGTCAAAGAGTTTCTTTGATGGTTGCCGAGGCTTCACTGGGCCAGTCCCTCCACCTCTCTGGATAAGAGTCCTAATCATTTGCCTTTTCAATTTGTTGATTTTATTCTAACACATTAAACCATAATGTCAACTAGGAATTATAGATTTTTTAATTTTCTCCTACATTGCTGAGACATATAAAAACCATCACAGTTTATCATTGTATATGCAGATAACACCATATTTATATTGATTATAGTAGCTGTATATTTTCGCGGTCAATAAATTTACATTTAATTCTTAATACTATATCGAATAGTAGCAATATTTGTTTTGATAAGGTTGTTAATGATCCGATAAAAAAGACCGCGATTGAAAATTCCACGGTCTTCCTGTTTCATTATTTTTGTGCAATGGTTTGCCGTAACTCCGTGATACGTGCCTCCATTTTTTCTTTTTTAAAAATCGCCTGTGTAAAAATTCCGGTACCAACAATATTTTCTGATGTTTCCGCGGTCACTTCACAAACGACTCGCTTCGGAGTAACTTCCGTACATAAGGCTGTAAATTTTACCCGTTGCCCCACCACCGCAGGCCCAATGTGCTTAACCTGAATTTCGTATCCGGCTCCTTCCTCCCCCTCTTCAAGGTAAGGCAAAATAACATGGCGTCCGACTTTTTCCATATAATAAATCATAGTCACGGTCGACATTACATCGTGAACCACGTTGCCGTCAAACGTAGGACGCATATCGTCCTGCACGACAATTTCCAACGTCTCTGTCTCTCCCGGTTGTAATCCTTTCACCCGTTCTTCTCCTTCCTTATAAAGCAACATATACTTTCTTATACGAATGTAAAGACAACTCCACATCACTGTGGAGTTGTCTTTACACGGGCATATGTGCCAAGCGCGACGGCAACCAGCTCCCCATCGTCCGTGCGCACTTCCGCTTGCATGATAATAGTACGGCCTCCGCGCTTGATTACCCTAGATTGTGCGATCAGCTTATTTCCCCTAGCAGGCGCCAAATAGTTGATTTTGCTCTCCAATGTTACGCACTGCTGCACACCGTTAACATGAGGCGCGGCCGCGTGCCCCATGACCACATCAGCAAGCGTGCTTGTCACTCCGCCATGCACCACTCCATCGATACTATTGTACAATTCCGGGCGAATATGAAGCACTGCCGTGCAGCTATTTTCGTCCTGGTGCTCGATTTCAATACCAAGATATTGGTTAAAACGATTGTTTGATTTCATGGTAGTCTCTCCTGCCAATCCAGCGCTGCCAACGCGTCCTGTTACTCTTCATTAGCTGCGTTCTGTCCGATTTCCTCAAGAAAAAACCCACTCTTGCGGTAAGCGACCGCGTCAAGCAGAGCGATGCTTTCGCCGTCGTGTTCCACCTCGATTTGGTAAAAACCGGCGCGTGCTGTTTTTTTCTTTTCTGTCGCTACTGCACGTAACCGTGCGCCCTTTCCACTTGGAGCCATATACTGAACGTTCATCGATAACGCCACGCATGGACGTCCATATGAATTGCAGGCCGCAGCAAACGCAAAATCAGCCAGCGCAAAAATGACGGCTCCATGTGTTGTGCCATGCGCATTCAACATTTCCTCACGCACGTCTACTTCCGCCACAGCCGTTCCCTCTCCAAGTTCAACCAGCCGGATTCCTAAATGGCGCGCGTACGGATCGCGACTCACATACCGAGTGATTTGTTCCCGGTACCTGCGATGTGTTTCCGTTTCACTCAACATGCTTTTTAAACCTTTCTCCTATACTACTTCCGCGAAGTGCATGGATACAACCTTGCCAGCAAAGCCCATTAAATCTTTGCCTGCTGCTTTTCCTTCCGGAGAAGAAAGCGCGTTCATAAGCGCTTCTTTTGTTTCAAAATACATTTCTGCAATCAAATGAAGATTGCTGTCACCTGCAGGAGAGCCATAAATTTTATTAACTTCCAGCTTTAGAAGACCCGGCATTTTTTCCGCGAGCGGCGCGTGTACTTCTTTGTAATGTTTATCAAATTCCTCTACATTTTCCGGCTTTTTGTAAATCGCGATCAGCTTAACCATCGTATCCCCTCCATAAAAAATCAATACCTTAATATCATAAAAATATAATATTACGTTTTAAAATCGTACTATTTATCAGAAATTATATCGTTTTAAACAGCCAATCGTCAATATTTTAAGAAAAATTATTAATATAGCCACTATGTTGAACTTACCGTTCAAGCGAATGCTACCGCTCCCGCTGGCCCGGTTCAACGAATTGCAAGAGCTCTCGATCCGGGCCATAAAATAAAATCATCCGACCGCCTCCAAGCGTCGGTTTCGGTTTCTCAGTGTTAAAAACAATTCCCTTCGCCTTGTAATGAGCAATCAGTACAAAAACGCCATCTCGCGCACCGCGTTCTGACCGCGAAGGCATACCCTGTACCCAAACATCGATGAATAAAACGCAATGGAACGATCCATATCGGAAACAATCAATGCTACGTGTTCGATTTTTTTAATCATTTGTATCTCCTGCCCTTTTCATTTTTGAATCCCTTCTCTTTTTCTATCACTAAATGGTAATTTTGTTTCTTATTTTGGGCAAGTCTAGTCCTTTACTTTGACTTCTCCGCTTTACATGTTGAACAAAGCGACAGTGGCCGACTTTTTATACGGTTTTACTTTCTGTTATAGTAAAAGCAAAAGGACATGAAGGGGAGAACAATATGGCAATGTTTGAGGAACCGGATCTGCTGGGCGTCTACTGCGAACGACGCGACAAGGGACATCCGGAAGAATATGCGTTTGAGATTACGCAAAAATATATGTTCAATTTCTTTATCAGCAACATGAACCAACTGTTCGCTGCTGAAAAAGCCGAAGTTACTGACAACATGCCGCCTGATGAAAAAGCAAAACTACTCTATTTAAAAAAGGCATCCGACCGCGAAAAGCTGGAACTTATCCGCAGATGGTATGAAGATTACAAAGACAGCATCTATTCCTCCAGCGGTTCATTTGAACGGGCATATATGCACAGAAATTCCCTTTTGCAAAATAATGAATATTAAAAAAGCATCAAAAAATCCCCGGATTGGCCGCTACGAACCGAAACCGGGGATTTTTCATCATTCTATTCGTTATTTTTTAATCAATTCAAGCTCCACTGGCACATTTTTCTCTACTTTTTCGCCGTTTGCTACTTTCTTCGCAAGTTCAACCGCTTGCTTGCCGATAAGCTCGGGTTTCTGCGCGACAGTCGCGCTCATGCGGCCCTCTTTCACCGCAGCCACTGCGTCATCCGTTGCATCAAAGCCAACAACAACTACATCCTTCAATCCAGCAGCCTGAATCGCTTTCAGAGCCCCTAGCGCCATTTCATCATTATGAGCAAATACGGCTTTAATATCCTTATTCCCCTGCAAAATGTTTTCCATAACACTCATACCTTTCGCGCGGTCAAAATCGGCCGGCTGCTTGGCCACCACTTTCACACCTTTTTCTTTGTCAATGATTTCATGGAAACCTTTGCCGCGCTCCCGTGCCGCGGAAGAACCTGGAATTCCTTCAAGTTCAACGATATTGCCTTGTTTTCCGATTTTTTCAAGCAAATATTTAGCCGCCATTCTGCCCCCTTCTACGTTGTCGGAAGCTACGTGTGATACGACCTCGCCTCCCTCGGCGCTACGGTCAACGGTAATGACCGGGATGTTGGCATGATTCGCGGATTTAATGGCAGACACAACGGCTGCGGAGTCGGTCGGGTTTACAAGAATGACATCCACCTGCCGCTGGATTAAATCTTCGATTCCCGAGATTTGTTTCGCTGGGTCATCCTGTGCGTCAACCGTTACTAGCTTTATATTGTTTTCCTGCGCCGCTTTCTCCGCCCCCTCTTTCAGCGTCACGAAGAACGGGTTGCTTTGTGTGGAAATAGCCAGCCCTACCGTAATCTGCTCTTTTTTGTCGCCAGCTGCTTTATCTCCTGTACCTGGCGCCTGGGTGGTGCAACCTACCAGCATGGATAAACCGAGCAAACTTACCGCAAAACCTTTTACTAATCTTTTCATTTTCTTCTGATCCCCCTTAGACAAATATTGATTTAATGTTTGTACATTTGTATGGTGATGGATATGTTTTTTACGCTGTTTTTTTGCGATCAAGCAAAACAGCAAGCAAAATCACGGCTCCTTTTACCACCTGCTGGTAGAACGAAGAAACTTCCAGCAAATTCAAACCGTTGTTTAGCACGCCGATAATCATCGCACCGATAAGGGTACCAAAAATCCAGCCACGACCGCCAGATAGGCTGGTTCCCCCCAGCACGACCGCAGCAATGGCATCCAATTCATACCCCATTCCGGCGTTTGCCTGCGCGGAATTGAGGCGCGAAGTCAGGATAACCCCTGCCAGCGCCGATAACAAACCAGTCAGCGCATAAATATAAATTTTTACCCTGTCTGCTTTAATGCCGGACAGAATCGCCGCTTCTTCGTTGCCGCCGATTGCGTAGATGCGGCGGCCGAACGCTGTTTTCTTCAGGATAAAATACAGCACCGCGAAACATCCAAGCATCCAGAGCACCGGAACTGGGATTACGAAAAAGTATCCGGCGCCGAGCATGGTGAACATCTCGCTGTCAAATCCGGTAATCGGTCTTCCTTCTGTATATACAAGCGTAAGACCGCGGAAAATCGTCATCGTGGAAAGCGTTGCAATAAATGGCGCTACTTTTCCTTTCGCGATCAAAAGACCGTTCGCCGTCCCCATCAATACGCCGGAGAGAAGTGCAATGAGAATGGACAGAAGCGGATCCATACCCGCAGTCATCATTCCGGCCGTCAGCGCACCCGCAAGCGCAAGAATCGCACCAACCGACAGGTCAATCCCGCCAGTCAAAATGACAAAAGTCATGCCAAACGCAATCAGTGCGTTAATCGAAACCTGACGCAACACATTTAAAATATTGTCCAACGTTAAAAAGTTAGGGCTCAGCACTGCAAGAATAACCGTAATAATCAAAAGTCCGATAAAAGGCCCCAGCTTTTGAAAATTCATCACAAAAGATTTTTTATCTGCCATATTACTTTCCTCCGGTGGCCGCATGCATGATTTTTTCCTGCGTAGCCTCTGTTTTATCCATAACTGCTGCCAGCCTTCCTTCATGCATAACCAGAATGCGATCGCTCATACCGAGAATTTCCGGCAGCTCTGATGAAATCATAATAATGGTGACACCTACAGCAGTAAGTTCATTGATAATGTTATAAATTTCTTTTTTGGCGCCGATATCAACGCCACGTGTCGGTTCGTCGAGGATGAGCACTTTCGGCTGAATGCCCAGCCATTTGCCGATTACGACTTTCTGCTGATTTCCGCCGCTCAGCGACTTTACCGTTTGCTCGCCGCTGCTCGTTTTAATGTTCAGCCGCTGAATCATCTCCCGCACAAACCCTGCTTCTTTCACAGAAGATACCACGCCATTTTTCGAGAGTCTCCCCAAATTGGTCAGCGCAATATTTTCTCGCACGGACAATCCGAGCACAAGCCCCTCTCCTTTTCTGTCCTCCGTTACAAACGCAATACCGTGCCGAATCGCATCGTCCGGTTTCCGGATGTGAATCTCCTGGCCATCCAAGAAGATTCGGCCACTTTGCTTCTCGCTTACACCAAACAACGCGCGCGCAATTTCCGTCCGTCCGGAGCCCATCAGGCCAGCGATGCCAAGCACTTCGCCGCGTCGCGCGGAAAAACTGATATCCCGAATCGCCCCGCTATCGCTCAGTCCCTCCACTCGCAGACGCTCTTCGCCAATTGCCACGTTGCGTTCCGGGAAACGTTCACCAAGCTGACGTCCGACCATCATGTGGACAATCGTATCCAAATCCGTCTCTTTAATATTTTCGGTACCGACAAAGATACCATCGCGCAAAACAGAAATCCGATCACAAATTGCGAAGATTTCCTCCATGCGGTGCGATACATATACGATCCCGACACCTTGCGCCCGCAAATCGCGCATGACTTCAAACAGTGCCTCAATTTCCCTGTCGGTCAGCGCCGCCGTCGGTTCGTCCATAATCAGCACCTCCGCGTTCAACGACAAGGCGCGGGCGATTTCAATCATTTGCTGCTGCCCGATGGATAGAGAGCCCGCTTCCGCATCCGGGTCAATGTCGACACCTAGACGCCCCAAGTATTCACGCGTTTTTTGCTTCATTTCCCGCGTGCGTAAAATCCCTGTTCTGCCATAGCAAAGATCGCGCCCAAGAAACATGTTCTCCATGACCGTCAGCTGCGGAATGATGTTTAGTTCCTGATGGATAACAGCAATGCCCATCTGTTCCGCTTCTTTCGGACCACTGAAATTTACTTCTTGGCCACGAACCCGGATCGTACCAGAATCCTTCGGATAAATGCCGGTTAATATTTTCATCATCGTTGACTTCCCGGCACCGTTCTCACCCATCAGCGCATGAATTTCCCCTTTTTTTAGAGAAAATGAAACATCTTTTAGCACCTGCACTTTGCCAAACGATTTGCTAATGCCTGTCATTTCAATCAGATTGCTCATTGCGCAACATCCTTTTGCTTAAAAAATTACGCCGGATCTTAGAACCACGTTGGCATACGGTGTCGCTTCCCCCGTGCGAATCACCGCTTTCGCCCGCTCGCTCAAACGTTTGAGCTGTTCATGGGATACGTAAGACATTTCTGCATCATGCAGTATCTCCCGCACCTGCTGCTCTATCTTCGGGTTATGCGTTTTAATTTCTTCCGCCAGCACCGCTGCTTCGACCTGCATTTCCTCCAGGACAACTTCCAGCGTATCAATAAAGGAAGGAAGCCCCGGCTTCAGCGCCAGATCGATCCGCTTCACCCCATCCGGAATCGGCAACCCACAATCACCAATTACAATCGTATCCGTATGCCCCAATTGAGAAATCACGGCTGTAATCTCGCTGTTTAAAGCGCCAATTTTCTTCATGACTCTACTCCTTGTTGTCTTACTATGTTTGCTTCAAAAAAGTGACTACCTGCTCATGAGACGGCATGCCGCCTTGCGCCCCGAACTTTGTAACCGATAACGCACTTGCCGCAACCGCATAGTGTACCGCTTCTGCTATCGAACAGCCCTGGCCAATCATGACGGCCAGCGCTGCGTTGAATGTATCGCCTGCGCCCGTCGTATCCACCACTTCGACTTGAAAGCCAGGCTGATGTCGAATATTTCCGTTACCATCGCTGTAGTATGCACCGTCGCTTCCTTTGGTCATCACCAACTTTCCGTGATGCGACGCCATAAGGCCCCTGAAGTCCCCATGCTCCCCCGGCTTCTTGCCAAGGAGAATAGCCAGTTCGTACTCGTTTGGCGTCAGAACGGTAATATCTTTAAGCACTTCCTGCGGCAATTCGGCCGCTGGGGCCGGATTTACGATAACCGGAACATCAGCCTTGCGCGCAATACGCACCGCTTCTACCACAGTGTCCAGCGGAATTTCTAATTGCAGCAATACCACATCTGCTTCCCGAATCATGGCTTCGACACGGCGAACTTTGTCCGGGGTCAGGGCATGGTTAGCGCCCGGGACGACAATAATGGAATTATCCCCATTCTCGACCACAATCGAAGCAATGCCTGTCGCTGTTTGTGTAACCGGTTCCACACCGTCCACGCGAACCCCTTCTTTTTTGAGATTATCTATAAGCATGGTGCCGAAGCTATCCTCTCCTACGCACCCAATCATATAAACATCAGCTCCGAGTCGTGCGCAGGCCACTGCCTGATTAGCACCTTTTCCGCCGGGAAGCGTGGAAAATTTGCTGCCGAGCACGGTTTCCCCCAATGCGGGTACCCGCGGTGTCTCTGTTACCAGATCCATGTTAATACTGCCTATGACAACAATCTTTGGTCGTTTCATTATTTATCCCTTCCTCGTAGTCCCTCGCTCGATGAGCTGCACATCCAGTTCATAATACAAAGTATCAAGCGGCTGTTTTTCGATCATCTTAATCAGCATACGCGCGGCGAGCGCGCCCATCTCATAAATCGGCTGAGCCATTGTCGTCAGTTCCGGATACACGATTTCTCCCATCGTGATGCCATCGTAGCCGATAATCGCCATTTCTTCTGGTATTGAAATACCAAGCAGCTGCACCGCCCGCATCGCGCCGATGGCTATTATATCGTTTCCAGCAAAAATCCCGTCAATATCCGGATGCTTCTTCAGGAGTTCCAGCGTCGCCTGCATAGCCTGGCGCATATCGTAATTGCTGGCAACAATAAGCCCTGGATGGAACCATTCCAATTTTTCTACCACATCGAGGTATCCATGGCAACGCTCATCAGCAATTCTGAGCTGCACAGGCCCTCTAAGATGCGCGATTTTCCTGCAACCTTGTTTCAAAAGAAAGCGAGTCGCCTCCCGGGCTCCTTCCCTGTTTTTCGAAGTCACCATCGGAATGTTGTCGGATAAAACCACTCGATCCAATACAACAACCGGTACTTTGAACGTATGTACCTCTTCTGCCGTCAACGCCGTTGAAGCAAGGATCACGCCATCAATATATTTTTGTTTCAGCAATTGGATATACTGCTTTTCTTTTTGTGGGTTTTCATCGGAATTGCCGAGAATGGTTGTATATCCATACTGTTGCATCACGTCTTCCACAGCACGAGCCAATTCCGGAAAGAACGGGTTTGTAATATCGGGCACCATCAGGCCAATTGTGCCCGTTTTCTTGTTGGTTAAGCTCCGGGCAACGAAGTTGGGCGTATAATTCAATTCTTTAATCGCCTTTAACACTTTGCGCTCCGTTTCCTCGTGAACATAGCCGCTACGATTCAGTACGCGTGATACGGTCGCCACGGAAACCCCCGCAAGCTTCGATACGTCTCTGATGGTGGGCATCTGTTTCTTCCTTCCCATCACTATTTTATGTAATCGGTTACACACACTATAAAAAAACATACAAAAACAAAAAGCTATAAAATAGGTAACCGGTTACATCTTTTAATTAAACATAATATTAAACCAGATGAACTTTTTTTGTCAATCATATTTGCAAAATGTGTTTTACTTTTTTTTGTACCAGCTGGAAATAAAAGCAGCCTGGCTCGCCAATCCCTGGCGCTCATATTCTTGGATGGCGCCCACAATCCGCTTCGCTTCCGCCGCCATGAAACGGATGCCTGCAACCGCCTCGCGCCGGACACTCCGCATGCTTTCTTCTCCCAGAGCCAAATACGGATAAAGCAATCTGGGCGTATCTTCCATAATCAGATTGGCGATCCTTTCCTGCAAAGCGGGCGGCATGATGCCTGAATACGGCACCAGCAAATCGAGCCGAAACAAAAGCTGGCGACATTCATCATACATTTCATAATCCAGCCGCCTTTCTTCCTGAGCTTGCTCTACTTTTCCTCTTAACTCCTGAAGTATTAAAGCTAACTCCCTTTCTTCAGGCATAAGAAGCACCCGCTCTTCCGTTTTACGCTTGGTGTTCCGTTTTTCGCGCAACCAGCGCCTCCACCAGCCCGCCTTCATTTCCGTTCACCTCTTTTTTCATCTTCGTAAAATTCGTCATTATAATAGTATGACACATTTCATTTTTCATTATTCGGCTGCATTCTTCCTTTTATCCATTCACGCATCTCACCTACGGAAAGCGGAGCGCAAAACAAAACGTAAAGTCCTGCCACATATGAAAATACAAACTTAAACGCATGGCTTAGTAGCGTCGCAAGATAGGCGTCCTGCCATTCCGTGCCCAGTGCTGCCAATGAAAAGCTCATCACGCTTTCATATGTCCCCACACCACCTGGAGTAAAATGAAACGTTTGTCCGGCAATTGTCATGCTATTTGCCCAGACTCCTTCCAGAAATGAAATGTCGAGCGCAAGCGCGCGGACAACACCATAGATCACCCACGCTTCAAGTACCCAACTGAAAATTGTGGCTACGACAATCAAGAAGCCGCGCTGGCCGGCCAATCCATCCCGTAGCATGTGGACGTGTTTTCGCAAAAAGCCCCGCTCACTTTTTTTTAACCACGTATACACTACACCTACCACCGCAATACTTCCCGCAAGCGCAAACCAAAATACGACGGTAGGCAATGAAAGCCCTAATGCTAAAATTCCAGCAGCTGCCATACCGCCCAACACAAGCATATCAAGCAAGCGTAGTACTACCACGGAATGAACGGCTTCGCTCCAAGAGATCGCCTCCCGCTTCACTATATATCCAATTCGAATGATATCCCCTGCTTTTACAGGTAGCACATGGTTTATAAACAAACTGTAAAATATCCCATGCAGGCAGGCGGAAAAAGAGACATGCCCCCGCAAATACGTCCGCCACGCCAGAGCGCGTAACCCGAATGCTAGCAAATAAGCAAGCGCCATCCACACCAACCAGCCGGGATGACACAACAGCCGCTCTCCCTGCCGCCTGACAAAGTCCCAATCAAATAAATAAAAAGTCAATAAGAAAAATACGCCAAATAAACCAGCTCGAATAAGCCAAATTATCACCTGTTTCATTCCAATTCCTCGTCCCTTTATATCTAACGTCTCATTTATGGTTCATCATACACTAGAAACATGTACTTTTGTTCTTTATGAAAATATTAAACTGCTCAATTAGTGTAAAGTCTTCAAACTTACTATATTTCATCAACATCATGGCTTTCAAAAAATGGGAGCGCGCTTGTCTTTTGCCGCTTCACCGGTTCCATCTAATATAAAAAGGCGCCTCATTCAAAGCGCCCTTAAAAGTCTTGATTTATTCTTTTCCTAGCCGCATATCCCCCGAATTTTCCATTTTCGAAGCATTTCTTACCTGTCCGGATGGGGCAGGTTTTGCCGGTTCTTTTGCTTCCCCGAGATACGGGGTATCTTCTTCATGAATATGCCCCAGCGGATTTTGGTGAGTATACTGCCGAAATCTTCTTTCACCCATCTATTTCACACTCCTTCTCAAGTTTATTTTAGATGATTGTATTTTTTGCCGTACTCCTCTCTCCTATTCTCCAACTTCTTCTCCATGTTTCTTCCATATTAAGAAATAATAACTAAAGGATTTCTGGTGCGTTCCTCGAAATGAATGATACAACATTTCCCTAGGAAAGGAGCCGCGCCCCTATGAATCCTGTTATTTTGCTTCTTATTATTTGTACACTCTTTCTTCATGGCGATCTATCCGTGAACGCGGCGACTACCCGCACGGTTAAAGTAAAAGCTGCACCAGCCGGACATAGCGCCCTCTCTTCTCCATCCATTCAAATCACCGGAGACAAAAATTTTATTACTAAAACAAAAGCTGCTTTAAAATTATTACAAGAAAAAGCGCCAGACGCTTACAAGATAACGGTCACTTACATCGGTAGAATCCAACAGCATAACTTTAGCGGAATGGCCGCGTACGAAACACCGCCAACTTATAAAGTCGGGGCGTCGACTGTTAACGCTTCGCTTACATGGTACGCCAGCACAATCGCCCATGACGCTTACCATTCCAAGCTGTACCACGACTACCTCTATACGTATAAGGAGGCCGTTCCCAATGAAGTATGGACAGGAATGGATGCAGAAATGAAATGCCTTGAAATTCAAATTCAAGCTCTGGAAAGCATGGGGGCCTCCGCGTCAGAAATCGAATACGCCAAGTCTTTGCGAGGAAAAAACTGGTGGGACTTAAACGGAGACGGAGATTACAATGAGGACGATGAAAAGATAAGAGATTGGTAAACGGTTTTGTGCTACAATAAGAAAGTTAACTATACTGTTATAGAAAGGATAACAAAAGTGATTGGTCCTTTGGCAAAACGAATAATAACCCTACTGCCGCAAAACACGCTTTCCAGGCTGGCCGGAAGACTGGGACGCTCGCGATTGAGCAAATACTTCATTAAGCCGTATATCTCTATTTTTAATATAAACACTGAAGAGATTGAAAAGCCGGTTGCCGAATATCCGCATCTGACCGCTTTTTTTACCCGGAAATTAAAAGCGGGCACCCGGCCGGTTTGCCCGCTTCCGGAAGCCATCGTAAGTCCTGTAGACGGCAAGGTGGCACAGTTTGGTCCCATTCATCAGGGAACGCTTATTCAGGCAAAAAATATAAATTATACCGTCAAACAATTGCTTGGTTGTTCAGAAGAAACAGCCGCTAAATATGAAGGTGGGACATTTCTTACAATTTATTTGAGTCCGCGTGATTATCACCGCATTCACATGCCGCTCGACGGGCGGTTAACGAAACTGACATACATTCCTGGGCGCCTGTTTCCCGTAAACAGCATCGGTGTATACCATGTGCCAGGTCTGTTTACAAAAAACGAACGCCTCATTACGTATGCCAGCACTTCTGCCGGAGAGATAGCGATCGTCAAGGTCGGAGCGTTTATCGTGGGAAGCGTAAAGGTAGCGTATGGCGAACACGCCACAAACGTCAAAAACGGTCAAATGTATTCAAAGCGCCTAAACGATGGGCCGGTATACAAAAAGGGGGAAGAAGTCGGCCTGTTTGAGTTCGGCTCCACGGTTATCCTTTTGTTTAAAAAGGATAAAATTGCGCTTAACGAACGGATCAGGGGAGGAACTTTTCTGCGATACGGTGAACAAATCGGAACTATTATTACTTAGCCTCCAATACGTTCCGCCTGTAGATGAAGATACCGTCCGTAACTGCGCATCACCCAAAGATGCACAAGCGCCTGTGTTGCTCTATACAAAAACCATGGCATTCGCGGAATAAACTCGTGAATCGCAACAATTACATATCTTCCATCCAACACTTGGCGGAATTCCATCCTTCCCCTGCGTTGCGTATCAACCCGGGCCAATATTCCCCCGGTAATGTAATAAAGCGTGCGGTCAGGTGTACTCCGTTCCTTAGAGTATGTCAGTTCCAATAATGGTTTTTTCACGCCTGCAAGCAAAAACCATAAGCGTCCATCCTTTTTTTGGTATACCCTAATCATCGGTTTTAAATGCCTGGGCAACCATTCTGCATACTCTCGTCCCGCCCAGTCCGCGTTTCTTCCCCTGGGGAGAACGAAACGCTGCACTGAACGCACATTATTAAGCCGTTTCTTTTTCCCGTGCTTGCCGCCAAATAAAGCAGCTTGCTTTCTCTTTTCCGTTTTTCCCCTTGCTTCTTCCTGCAATGCTAGGCAAGCCGCCTCAGCAAACGGCAATCCGGGCAACCCCAATCGTTGCTGTAACCATCTTCTCTTCCCTATAAGTGGATATTTCATGCTACCAACGAATGACTTGACCTGTTGTAACGGTATCCCGGTTACCGCTGTCAACCACAGGCTCGACACTACCGGTGCCAAAAATTGTACGGAATACAGGCGGCGCTTCTTCCCCATAAGCTCAGCAATTTGCAAAATCATCTGTTTATATGTCAACGTATCCGAACCGCCTACATCGATAGACTGGCTATACGTCTCTTCCCGCCCTATGCACGCTGCAAGCAATACCACAATATCCTGAAGCGCAATCGGATGCACCTCGGACGACATCCAACGCGGGCAGATCATCATCGGAAGATGGCGAATCAAACGCAAAATCATCCGAAAACAGGAACCGCCAGCTCCTATGACAATGCCAGCTCGCAAAACCGTAACCGGTACGCCATGCGCCCGCAATGCTGCTTCTACTTCAAGGCGGCTTTGCAAACAGCCGGGTACACCATTTGCCTGCTCCGGAATAAGGCCGCCCAGATAAATGATTTGTTTGACGCCCGCTTTTTTCGCGGCACGCGCAAAATTGTCCGCCAAGATGACATCCATATCCTGAATCTTCCCTTGTGTCAGGCGCGCCGACGGTACTCCCGTGCGAACAAGATAAAAAGCGTAGTCCACCCCTTGCAAACCTTTTTCCGCTTCCAACAAGGAAAACAAATCCGCTTGTCGCCATTCCAGGTTCAGGCATCTGCTCCGTTCGGATTCGCTGACCTTTTTCTCGTTCCGTGTCAATCCAATCACACGGTAATTGTTCATAAGCCGCTTCATTAGTGCCTGTCCAACAAAACCGCTTGCCCCGGCTATCGCAACAACAGGGCGCTGATCTGAACATTTGATTTGCATAACTCCCCCTGCTTTCCCGTTTTCTCTTTAAATAATACATTTAACTTGATAAATTCACATCCTCTTATCGTTTGCAATTTGTTAAAAAACGCTATCAATTTTATATACACCCTTCAAAAAGGGAAGAGAATATGCGAATATTATGTAGGAGGACTTTGAAAGAAAGGAAGCATCGGCAAATGAACAAATGGTTGCAATCGCGAACGTCAGTAAAACGTCTGTATATTATCGCTGGAGGAGCTGCGATGGTTCTTCTCGCTTTCGCGTTCGCCACTCTGTTTATAAAACCTAACAACGTTTCGCCTTCAAACGGACAATCGGCAACCAACACCCCTTTATCCAAAACAGAAAATGCAACCTCTTCTAAAGTTACGGAAACCGGAGTCGTACTCATTCCACTTAATAAAACGCTCGACGAAGCGAAAGCGGAAGGCCTTTATTCGGAGCCAGGCTATACGGTATCTTCCTCTTCGGCAAGCAAAGAACAAAACGAAACGAAAACATCCCAAAAACAAAGAGAAGCGAATGCCTCTTATTCATCTTCGGTAGCCACCTCTTCCGGCGTCACACCCGCTAACCCAGGACAACAGGCCGTAACCGAGGCTTCGGCCGCAGGTCAGGGATTAGATGCGAATACAATAAACCAGCTTCGTAGTTACGGCATCCGCGAAGGGGATTTGGCGAAAATTGACCGCATGGTCGCGGAAGGAATAGATCCGAAAGAGATTGCCCATTCGCTTCGCAAAAACGGGAATCCGAATCTGGCAGCCGTAATGGAACAAGTGCCACGCAAACCAAAAAAGGAAAAAAAATCAAAAGAGGAAGAGAAGGAAAAGAAAGATGTATCTGCCACAGATGACAATAAGCAGGCAGAAAAAAACGATAAGCATGAGGAGCAAGATGATTAATTCTATGTATAAAGAAGCTGACTTCCTTTGTTTGGCAGGTCAGCTTCTTTATAGATGGTGTCATGACCCGTGGCTTCTCTGGTACCCTTACCGATATTCACCGAGAAGGCTGCCATTCACGAAATCAGCGTACACTCAGTCATTTCTTATCACACGGAAAATGGGATGAAAACTACCTCATGCGCATCATCCAGGAAAAAACCTGGAAAATGATTCGACAAGAAGCGAAACGCACAGAAGAACCGATCTTCATTATCATAGACGATACCATTTGTGAGAAAAAAAAAGCCTTCGTCACAGGCGATGTTATCCATACAGGGAACTGGTTTTCATTATTCCCATACAAAAGGAAAACAGGTATGGGGGTATGAGATGGTTCAACAAGTACTGCGTTGTGGTGATTGCGTGATTCCCTATGATTTCAAACGATATGAATCCAAGAAGCAAAGTAAAATTCAACTGGCCTGTGAGCTTGTAGCGAATTTACCACGTTGTTCACAGAAGAAATATCTTCTTATTGATACATGGTATCCTGCCAAAAGTGTACTTGAAACAGCCGCACAATCTGGATGTCATGTAATCAGCGGCTTAAAAACCAATCGCATTTTTTATCCGCAAGGGATTCGTCAATCATTGAAAGAATTTGCGAACCATATTAGAGAAAGTGATACCGACCTTGTGACCGTCGGTCACACTTCCTATCGTGTTTATCGTTATGAAGGAAAACTAAACATGGTTGAAAATGCTGTAGTGCTTTTATGTTGGGATGCCGCTGAGTCGCTTACCTTGAAAAACATGCGAGCTTTTCTAAGTACAGACATTTCGTTATCTAGTGAACAAATTCTATCCTACTATAGCAAGCGATGGGTAATTGAAACATACTTTCGAACGATAAAGGGTAATTTTTCGTTTGACCGTTATCAAGTACGAAGTACAAAAGCAATTCATCGTTTCTGGACACTGCTATCTTTTACCGCTGCTTTTTGCATCCTTACAGTACACGCTACACTTCTAGATGGATTACAGCGATGGCGGGTAAAAAAAAGCCAAAGCTGGATTGAATTTGTCTATCGAGCAGCAAGAGCAGGAGAGTCGCTGGATTTTATTCAAAAACAGCTGCAAGCTGCATAGGGAATCCTTCGTTTCTTTGTAGATGGCAAATTTTGTTTCTAATTTTGGGCAAGTCTAGTGATTTACATAAACATGATGTATGTGTTTATTGATCTAAATCTTTATTTAATATGATTTTTCCAGCCATTCTTTGATTAAAAGCAAAAAGCCGATTTTTCAGGTAAAAAAAATCGGCTTTTTGCTTTTAAAAAACTATTTATTTTCTTGTTGTTGCTTTTGTTCTTGTTCTTTTAATTCTTTTTTAATCTTAGCTGAATTTTTCTTAGCTTTCTCTTCTATCTCCTTTTTCTCGCTGTCAGTTAATAAGTTAAATAATTGTGCATCTTCAATAGAAGGGGTCATAGATTCTGTTTGCATTGCAGAAAGGGTTTTAGGAAGAGTACCATTGTCCCACATATTTATTCCAAAATTAATATATTGTTGGTCTATCGGATCGTCAAAATAAGAACTCCACCAGTTAGGCATGGAAGTTCCGCTATAAATTTGATAAGCACCTGCTGCGCTTCTTAAAATTGTAGGAGCGAAGCCTGCCGCTCTACCAACAAAACCATAATGTACGTTACCGAGATCCTCACCTCTCATAGCATATCCATTGTATTCATATTTAGTAGAAGGGCCGAGAGTCCTTTTATAATCCCATTCCCCACCGCTTTTAACTTTGGAGGCAAATTCTAGTCCTGTACCTGCAGGATATGTTCCTTGATCTTTATCCCACATAGCATAGTATGCAATATAGGCAGCATTGTTTTTCAAGGTTTTCGAGAAGCTAGATGTAATATTTGGGTAACTAGCTAATACTTGCACATCAGTCTTTTGTAGAACTGAATTTGGTGCTTCTTCAGAAGCCATTGCACTAACCCCCGTTGTTAGTGTTAATGCTTACGATAAAATCACTGCTGCAATACTTCTTTTTTTCATAGTTTCTCTCTCCTCAAATATTATAAAAATTGGAATATAATTGAATTATAATGTAATTTAATATGGATGTAAATACCAAAATTGAATTTTATGTTAATCAATTTCATAATTACCCATTAAAAACTGCGTTTTTACAGGGATTATCGAGTTTTTAACACATGTTTGTAAGTAAAACTTGGGGAGGTGCTACTTTTTTAAGCTCCTGAAACCCTTGGGGCTCTAAGGCTCCAAGTTATGAAATTGATTTATGTATAAATATATTAATAAATAGTTTAAATGTAACAAAATACTATTTATTAAGGGTAGTGTGAACATCATGACACTACCCCGAAAATGTTGATTTTAAAGGGAAAATTCAATTCCACATCAATATTTATTCTGTATACGGATTGTAAAGTAGTATATTTAACACATTTTGTTTACTAGGGTTTTCATATTACGCAATTATTCAAGAATTTCTTTTAGTTTCAATACAAACTATCGGATTATTTTCTTCTAAAGTCATATACATCTTTTTCTACGTTAATTTCGTGCCCGTTTATAGATACTGTGTCATTATCCAGCCATTTTACATTCGTATCAGATGTTTTATAATCCCAATAAATATTTTTTTTAGTTCCTTTTTTATTTGTTATTAGCTCACCTCGAACTGCTGTCGATACAGTAGCTCCCCCATTCACAATATACATTTGTATAGTATAGTTTTTATCAGGAGAATCAACTTTTTTTATAAAATCACCCTTAGGAAGATTAGACATTGAATAAAAGAGAGAATAGTATACATAACCAATAACCCCAGCAAATATAAGGATTAATATAATTAACCCAAGTAAGACTTTCTTTTTTACAGACATTGTGTAATCTCCTTGATATAGTAGAGAAAACAAATCTTCAAATCGTTAAATAATTTAATCAATTTCATAATTACCCATTAAAAACTGCGTTTTTACAGGGATTATCGAGTTTTTAACACATGTTTGTAAGTAAAACTTGGGGAGGTGCTACTTTTTTAAGCTCCTGAAACCCTTGGGGCTCTAAGGCTCCGAGTTATGAAATTGATTCAATTATCTCCTTTACTTATTTTAACATAGTTATAGGAAAAAAATGTCTTTATGATATAATATTTGGTAAAGAGCTAAAAAAAGGAGAATCATTCAATCAAAATGTAATAGATATTATATTTTCAATACCCAGTAAAGGAGGTTTTGAATATATATAAATCTAACTTAACATTTCGACATCTCGGGCAGGCAACCAATTCTCTGTAGCACTTGCTCTGTGCAATCTTTAATTCCCTCTAAAAAAGAATCAATGGATTTTTGGATTTCATTCTTGTTTTTATGAAATCGATTCGCAATCACGCTCTCTTTCATCCATTTCCATAACCGTTCAATCGGATTGAGATGGGGTGAATAAGGCGGCAAAAACATCAGGTAGAGGCGTTCTTTATTTTCTTCCAAAAATGGCTGAATGAGTTTGGCGTGATGAATACGTGCATTGTCAAGTACCATTACGATATAATTCTCTGGATAACGTTCCAATGTTTTTTGTAAAAAAGAAAGAAAAGCTTCGGCATTACACGTATCTGACTGCATACAAAGAACATCTCCGTCCAGCACGTTGACCACACCGAATAATGTTACACTTACGTGATGTCCATAAGTAGGAATTTGTTTCTGCTTGCCTACTTCTGCCCATGTAGAGCGCAGTACTTGATAGGAACGAATGTGGCTTTCGTCTTCATAAAGCAGAACCGTATCCTCTGTGATCAAGTTTTTTTTATCATGTTCATTTGTGTGACAAAAGCTTCCTGTCTTTTTGCATCGGCTTTCGCCAGTGTATAGGTAGGACGTGTATAACGGAGACGCAACCGACGGAGCATTTTTAGAATGCCAACACGAGTCATGGAAACGCCGAATTTTTCTTTCAAAAACGTTTGCAGGATGCGCGTATCCCATGAAGCATACATTTCCAGTCCTTGTTCGGCAGGTGTGCTTTCTAAAATGATTCGTTTCCATTCCGCCTGTTGTTCTTCTGTCAGATACGGTTCTTTTCCAGGCGATTTTTTCCGCTCGAGTAAAGCGTCTACACCACCCTGGTTAAAGATCGCAACGTAGGTAGAGACAGATTGACGATGAAGATTGAGCATGGCGGCGACCTCTTTTCCAAGATAGCCTTCCATGACAAGACGAACCGCCATGACACGCGCTCGTAAGGCAGGATCTTTGACTTTCCGTTCTTGTTTTCGTCATGTTTTGGCTGTCCAGCCATGAGTGTTCGTAATTTTTACTCGCTTCATTCTTGATTCCGCTCCTTTACCATCGTAGGTTCTTAGGAGCAGTATGGACAAAATTTCCGTCAATTACACAAAAGTTGAAGATTCAAGTTAGATTTATATAGTGTCTGATGAACATGAGATTTTTGAAAAAAGCAACGATCCTAGGGAGCTAGTGAACTACTCGCCACTTAGCTAACGCTTGAAGTGGGAGCTTCTCAACTCCTCGACGAAAGTACTCTTTCGTCTCCTTGAGCGTTACTTCGGACAGTTCCTGCCCTAGATGGACGATTCGGGGTTCTTTCTTACCTTGGATATTTTACGCATGGAAGGGTCAGCTTGGTTTTCGCATTTTTATTTCTCCATGCAACCCTATATATCCAGTTATCAAAGAACATCATAGGTTGATTTTATCAAAATGTCGGACAATTGAACAGGCTTTAGCCTGTCCTTGTCCGAAGCCAATTCATCCCCCACTTTCACTGGTGACGAAAGCACCTTCACGTTTAGAAGTGGGAGACTTCTTGGCTGAAAAGTTAAAATCTCACGATTTTTGAGACGCGGGATTGACCGCACGTTTTCCTTGCTTTTGCTTATTTTCTTACAAGCAAGGCATGATCCACTTTAATGCACTGATCCATAACAACGGTAATCCCTGCTTCCTGCGCTTTTTTCGCGGCTTCCTCGTTATAAACACCCTGCTGCATCCAGATTACTTTCGGCTTGATTTTAATAGCGTCATCTACCACTGGGCCTACCTCTTCGCTGCGACGAAACACGTTGACGATATCTACCGGCTCCTTGATTTCTGTCAGCGAGCTAACCGCTTTCTCTCCAAGCGATTCTTCAATGGTCGGATTGACCGGAATAATCTTATACCCATTGTTTTGCATCGCCTGAGACACCATGTAGCTCGTCCGCTCCGGTTTGTTAGACAAGCCAACGACAGCAATGGTTTTCGCTTCTTCAAGAATCTTGCGCCGTTCTTCGTTCGATGGGTTCATAAAAGCCATATCTATATCCTCCTTCACTTCTTCTTTCCTTTTACTTTTTCGCTATCCGCCTGTCCAAACCCTTTTTCAATGTGTTTTCCGCCTGTCGACGGATTTGTTTGGTCTAGAAGTATGTTACTGTTATAATAATGACAATACCCACACAAGGAGGAACACATGGGAAAACTGCTTTTCCTCTATAAATTTTTAAGTTCTCCAAGAAGCATAGGTAGTGTAACACCAAGCTCCCGCTTTTTGGCTCGCGCGATGATAAAACCGATTGATTTTGCAAATGCGAAAGCGATCGCTGAACTGGGCGCGGGAACCGGAATTTTTACGGAATATTTGCGTAAAAATAAACGCAATGACTGCAAACTGGTCGTATTTGAAAAAGATGATAACATGAGGAACCGGCTTCAAAACATGTATCCTGACTTATCCTACTACAATAACGCTTCCGATATTTATAACGTAATGTGCAAACTCAAGATTCAAAATTTCGACTATATTTTATCGGGGCTACCGTTCGCCAATTTTCCGCAAGAGTTGCGCGATGCCATTATGGACGGCGTAGAAAAAGCGCTCAAACCTGGCGGCTTATTCATCGCTTTCCAATATTCGCAACAAATGAAACGCCAGCTTCATAAGCGTTTTGAACAGGTAGACATCGATTTTGTACCACTCAATATCCCGCCGGCTTTTGTTTACTGCTGCCGAAAACGGGACAACCTATCCACCAGGCAAGAACAGCAGGTATAAAGCAAAAGCGGAGTAGAACATTATTCTACCCCGCTTTTCATCTACGTATTCAATTACGCGTTCAGCTTTTCTTTTGCCGTGTTTGCCAGTTGAGCAAACGCTTCTTTGTCGTTTACAGCCAGGTCAGCCAGCATTTTGCGATTGACTTCCAGTCCCGCCTCTTTCAGACCATGCATAAAACGGCTATAGGACAAACCATTCATACGAGCTGCCGCATTAATACGAGTAATCCACAGTTTACGGAAGTCACGCTTACGTTGACGGCGATCACGATAAGCGTACAGCAAAGACTTCATGACTTGCGCGTTTGCGGATTTAAATAAACGGTGTTTGGAACCAAAATAACCTTTTGCAAGCTTCAATACTTTTTTGCGGCGTTTGCGCGCCACATTTCCACCTTTTACTCTTGGCATTGATGTTCTCCTCCTACATTTTTCAAATCAAAATTACTTCACGTACGTTAACAGAGAAGCGATACGTTTTTGATCGCCTTTAGAAACGAGCGCACCTTTGCGTAGATTACGCTTACGCTTCGGAGATTTCTTCTCCAAAATATGGCTTGTGAACGCATGGGAACGCTTCAATTTGCCGCTTCCAGTCTTTTTAAAACGCTTGGCAGCACCGCTGTGGGTCTTCATTTTTGGCATCGTACAAATCCTCCAATCAAGAAAAATTACTTGTCGCTTTTTGGCGCCAGAATCATGATCATACTGCGCCCTTCAATCTTAGGCTTGCGCTCTACTGTAGAGATGTGTTCTACTTCTTTCGCAAGCTTTTCCATGACTTGCTGTCCGAGCTCAGCGTGAGTAATCGCACGCCCGCGGAAACGAATCGTGAGCTTCACTTTGTTTCCATTCTCCAGAAACTTTACGGTATTGCGCAGCTTTGTCTGAAAATCATGCTCTTCAATAGTCGGTGACAGACGAACCTCTTTCACGTCAACCACTTTTTGATTTTTACGAGCTTCCTTTTCTTTTTTCTGCTGTTCGTATCTGAACTTACCGTAGTCCATGATACGGCATACCGGCGGCTTCGCATTCGGCGCCATGTTCACCAAGTCAAGATCTTTTTCCTGAGCCAGACGAAGTGCTTCTCGCAAAGAAACGATCCCGATCTGTTGACCATCCGTGTCAATCAAACGAACCTCACGAGCGCGGATTTCCTCATTGACTAAATGCTCTTTGCTAATAGCCTGCCACCTCCAAAAGATTTTGGACCAAAGCAAAAATGCGGACACACTGCGCCCGCATTCTATTCCATAAATATAACCCGATATTATGGATTAAGCATACCTGTCGACAACACCATGTGCATCATGCAGGTGAGAAGCGGGTGCTTCTGCTTTGGATTCCGTTATATTCTTTACACTTCTAGTAGTATAGCGGATGCCGGTTACTCCGTCAAGGCTGTCCCCTTATTTTTGTAATTTTTTCAGAAAGGATAATTTTCCTGAAAAGAAACTTTCTGTTTTCTAACATGTAATATAGAACTATGAATAAAGTTCTATTTATTATAAAATTTATATTAAAAACAAGCAATTAAGGAGGAGAATAACATGTCATATAGAAAAAATTCCTCAACAAAAAATGAATTCATGTTTACTGACATCGCGTCTGTGCAACGAAGTCTACGGAACAAAATGATCGTTGCTGTTATCATAAGTCTGCTCGTCAGCTTTTTTGCCTCCGCCTATCTAAACTCTCTTATTGATCAGTTTATAAATGAACGTATTGAATTATATGTTAATACTTTTATTAGCTTCTTTTCGACAACAATCATCATTGCCTTATTTACGCAATGGTTAGTGATCAACCCACTAAAAAAGGTTGTTATGGCTATTGAACAAGCAGCCCAGGGAGACTTAAATGCAAAGATAGAGTACGAATCGAAAGATGAAATCGGTCAACTATCCAATTCTTTTAATTACATGATGTCTAATCTGCGTACTCTTATCAAAAAAGTAAATGAAACAACAAGCCACGTAACTGCTTCTGCTCAGGAACTTCTTGCTTCATCTGAACATTCTTCCGAAACATTAAACAAAATAACGAGCAATGTGCAAAAAATTTCCGAAAGTGCAGAAACACAAATGCAGGGAATGGAAGAAAACAAGAAAGCGATGAATGAAATCGCTATCGGCATACAACGCATTGCCGAATCGGCTGCAAACGTTTCAGAATCGACTATGCAGGTTCTAATGAAAGCGAAACAGGGAAATGAAATCATAGACGAAACCGTTGCACAAATAAGCTCAATTAACTCATCCGCCCAGGAATCCGCCTCGATTATTGAGACATTAAACCAGCATTCAAAGGAAATCGGAAAAATAGTTGAGGTGATTGGCAATATTGCAAATCAAACAAACCTACTGGCCCTCAATGCGGCAATCGAAGCCGCTCGTGCAGGCGAACACGGAAAAGGATTCGCAGTTGTGGCGGATGAAGTGCGAAAATTAGCCGAACAATCCAAAGAGTCTTCCGAACAAATTTATCATTTAATTGAAACGATACAAAAAACGACGATGCAGGTTGTTGAAAAAATACAAAAGGGAACCCAGGAAGCTCAGCAAGGCACCGCGGTTGTTAATAAAGCCGGTGTCGCATTTCAAGAGATTCTGCAATCTATTCAAAATGTCACCGGGCAAATACAAGACATTTCCGCAGCAACGGAAGAAATATCAGCAAGCACCGAACAATTAACTGCCTCCTTTGAGCAACTTGCTTACATTTCCGAAAACACTGCGCAAAATACTCGCAGTGTTGCTGATTCATCCAAGGAACAGCTTACGTTCTCGGAAAAAATCGTTGCATCGACAAATTCGCTTCATAAAATATCAGATGAATTAAAGAAAGAAATAAACAATTTTACATTATAAAAAATCACATTTGAGATAGTGACATGATTACGTCATACAAATGAAAAGAATGGCGTTCCGTGATTTCAGCGTAAAAAATATGCAAAAAGACCCTGTTTTTACTAAAAACAGGGTCTTTTTGCATCATGAATGACTGGCGTTAATTCTTTTTTCCTGCTAACCTTAATATTTCTTTGTCTCGATTTCGTCAAGAATAAGTTTGATCACTTCATCCACTTTCTTCGCTCCGAGATCGCCTTCACCGCGACGGCGCACGGACAACGTACCGTCCTCTTTCTCCTTATCGCCGATAACAAGCATGAACGGAATTTTGTTCATCTGCGCTTCACGGATTTTGTAACCAATTTTCTCGTTACGGCTATCCACTTCAACGCGGATCCCCTTTTCCGCCATTTTTTCTCTCACTTTTTCCGCGTATTCCATATGCGGCTCAGCGATTGTAATCAACTTCGCCTGTACCGGAGCCAGCCATGTCGGAAACGCGCCTGCGAAATGCTCGGTTAGAATACCGATAAAACGGTCGATCGAACCGTAAATCGCGCGGTGGATAACAACCGGACGATGCTTTGCGTTATCTTCTCCCACATAAGCGAGATCAAATTTCTCCGGCATCTGGAAATCGAGCTGAATCGTCGCGCATTGATGGCTCCGCTTAATCGCATCCTGAATGTGAAAGTCAATTTTCGGACCGTAGAACGCCCCGTCCCCTTCATTAATGCGGTATGGAATTTTTAACTCTTCCAGCACGTTTTGCAGCGAACGCTCCGCAAGCTCCCACAGTTCGTCACTACCCATGGAATCTTCCGGACGGGTAGACAGTTCGACGCTGTACGGGAAGCCGAATACGCCGTAAATCTTATCGACCAATTCAATCACATGCTTAATCTCGGATTCGATCTGATCCGGACGTACGAAAATGTGCGAGTCGTCCTGTGTAAATGTGCGGACACGAATCATTCCGTTCAACGCGCCGGAATATTCGTGGCGGTGCACCTGGCCGAACTCCGCCATTCTCAGCGGCAGGTCGCGATACGAATGAATTTTGTTTTTGAACACAAGCATATGCCCCGGACAATTCATCGGCTTCAACGCAAATTTTGTATTATCCACTTCCGTGAAATACATATTTTCGTGATAATGATCCCAGTGACCGGATTGCTCCCACAGGCGCTGGTTCATAACGAGAGGCGTGCGCACTTCCTGATAGCCGCGCTCAATTTGCAGCTGACGAGCATATTTTTCCAATTCATTGCGAATAATCATTCCGTTCGGCAAGTAGAAGGGCATGCCCGGAGCTTCTTCTGAAAACATGAACAATTCAAGTTCTTTTCCTAGCTTGCGGTGATCGCGCTTTCTGGCTTCCTCAAGGAAGTGCAAATATTCATCAAGATCGGATTTCTTCGCCCAGCATGTGCCATAAATGCGCTGCAGCATCTGACGATCGGAGTCGCCGCGCCAGTATGCACCAGCTACGCTCATTAACTTAAATGCTTTAATTCTTCCGGTAGAAGGTACGTGCGGCCCACGGCACAAATCAAAGAATTCGCCCTGATAATACATCGTGATCTCTGCGTCTTCCGGCAGTTCAGAAATAATCTCAAGTTTCAGGTGATCATTGAGTTTTTTATAGATGCCGATCGCTTCTTCACGGGATACAACGCGACGCTCGATCGGCAGGTTTTCCTTGACAATTTTCTGCATTTCTTTTTCGATTTGCTCAAGCATCTCCGGTGTAATGGTTACATCGGTGTCGATATCGTAGTAAAAACCGTCCTGAATGACCGGACCAATGCCAAGGCGCACTTTGTCGTCGCCAATAATACGTTTAATTGCCTGTGCCATAAGATGCGCACAGCTATGACGCATCACTTCAAGCGCCTCTTCGCTGTCTTCCGTCAAAATCTCCACAGAAGCATCATGTGGAATGACTGCTTTTAAATCAACAATCTTACCATCCACCTTACCAGCAATCGCTTTTTTGCGAAGACTCGGGCTGATGGAAGCAGCGACATCTTCTACAGTTGCGCCGGCTTCGTATTCGCGTTTGGAACCGTCCGGCAGCGTTACTTGCAGTACAGACATAATCACAATTCCTCCTTATAAAAATAAAAAACACGTTCGATCCCCCAAGGGACGAGCGTGTTGTTCTCGTGGTACCACCCTATTTCGGCACGGAGGCTAACATGCACCAACCATGCCCTTCATTTAAAATAACGGAATCGGTCATTCCGGCCTTCCATACTGACACATATGCGCGTTCCGGTCGGCAGCTAAAGGGGGTAGTCCGACAACCTCGTGTTAGAAAGCTCACAGCCTACGACTTTCCTCTCTGAAAACCGGTTGGTTGGGACCGTGTCCTTGTCATTGCTTTTGAGTATAATGTTGTTGTTTTGATTATAGTAATCCTGAAAGTGAAAGTCAAGCCAGCTTATACTTCCTCTTTCCTGATGTTCCATCAAAAAACCTCAAAAAAGATTAAAAAATTTGGAAAATAATATTGATAACGCTTTCAAAAACGTTTATAATAAAAACAACCCCCTTAAATGGGTTGACACCTCCTGGAATTGAATTAATCTCTCCACTCCTACCTTGAACCCATTGATTGTTCAATGGGTCTTTTTTTTGTGCGGTCATTTTATTTCATCTTGCTATTGTTGTCTTTCTCGCCATAGTTCGTATCGACAACATGATCCTTGCTATCATACACATAACGGTTTAACAGTGAAAATAGCGTACCATTCCCCCGTTTCGATACGGTCACCCCTTAATCTATAAATCCAAGATAAACAAAAGTTTGATAAAGAATGACTATCCACAACCAAATAATAGAAAACGCTACAACGACTGCTCTGCCTTTCATCCTACCCGTCTTGAGCTGTTTCCATGTCCGAACAAATCCAGGAAACACCATGATTGAAAGTAAAGAATTGAAAATAAGAAGAAAAAGGTAAAGACCGGCACTCAAAATTATCGTCCTTTCTTAAAATTCACGGGAAATTCCTTCTTTCTCCAGAATAACCCCGTCCTTTATATATTCAAAAGAGACACCTGCATGTTGGAGCTTTAATTGATTTTTCAAAAACGCAATTGTTTTATCATACCGTTCATTATCCTTCGCTTCTTTTTTTCGAGGAATGGCAATAATAATCAATGGCTTCGCTGCTACGGTATTATAAGCAGGCATTTTATTTACGTCGATTTCATAATCATATCCTACCCGTTCGTCGTATATTACCCATAAGTGATCTACTTTTCCCCATTCTTTTTCTACAAAAGGAAACAAGTCTTTTTCCAAATCCCTTCCCCATTTACTAGCCACATAGTTATCCTCTAATTGCTTTGTATCCTGATTATAAAAAACAAGAAAAGATAGATTGTTTTCATTAACTGAATACACTTTGGCAGCATAGTCAAAATAGGAGAAATTCCCCATGTTATCATACATCGAATCATATACTTTCATTGGCCTTGTAAATCTTTCTTTTACATAACTTTCGGCTTGTGCCTTAATCTTGGCCATTTCCTTTTCGCTTCCCTTTGTTCCAATTTTAAACGAGATGACTAAACTGACAACCAATAATAAGCAGATACCAAAACCCCAAGCCAAAACCTTTACCGTTTTATTCATCTTACTCTCCCTCTATGAATTAAAGTTTTTCTTACGAATACTCACGTATTCTTACGACACCCTGATTTTTATAAACGAAAAGACATGAGGTGAAGGCCAAAGATGCTCCTTATAAAAAACAAGAGAGACATTTTTCTTTTCCTATGGTATAACCTTACCAGAGCAGGAAAGAAAATGTCTCATACTGCTATGTATGTGCGCTTCTTTCGTTTACGCATCTATACTGTACAATCAGTCCTGAAAAGCCCTATTTATTGTATTCATTTTTGCTCATTTATAAATACTTACTAGTTCTGCATCACAAAATCGGTTTCTGCCATTTCGCCTTCCTTGAAGACGCGCAAGATTTCATATTTTGTGTTGCGCTGCGCCGGAGTTTTGCCGGCTTCCCGAATCAACTGCAAAATATGGTTCGTGTTTACCTTATACGTACAGGCCGCAGCAGATACTACGTTCTCCTCCATCATCGTCGATCCAAAATCGTTGCAACCATAGGAAAGCGACAACTTGCCCACTTCAGGCCCCATGGTGACCCAAGAAGACTGGAAATTCGGGATATTGTCGATCAGCAAGCGCGTAATTGCCACATTCTTTAAGTATTCTTCGGCCGGAAGCCGCTCTGCTTTCAGATTGGTGTTGTCCGGCTGGAACGTCCAAGAAATAAAAGCGAGGAAGCCAGGCCCACCTTCCGCTTTCATTACATCCTGCGCTTCACGTATACGCAACGAATGCAGCACGCGCTCTTCCATCGACTCACCGAATCCGATAACCATGGTGGCTGTTGTTGACAGACCGACCCGATTAGCGGTTTTCATCACATCGATCCATTCTTTCCAAGAGCCTTTTAGGCGACTGATTTTTTTCCGCGTCCGGTCATCAAGAATTTCCGCACCCGCACCCGGCAAAGAGTCGAGTCCTGCTTCTTTAAGCAAAAGCAACACTTCCTCTACCGGTTTCTTCGATACTTCGGATATTTTTACGATTTCCGCCACAGACAGCGAATGCATGTGAATGCTTGGAAAACGCTTCTTAATGTTGCGCAACAAATTTGTATAATATTCCAAAGGCAAATTCGGGTTGGTTCCTCCCTGCATCAAAATTTCCGTTCCCTGTACATCAACCGTTTCCTGGATTTTCTTAAAAATTTCTTCATCCGGAAGTACATACCCTTCGTCCGATCCTGGCGGACGATAAAAGGCACAAAAACGGCAGTATGTGTCGCACACGTTTGTATAGTTAATGTTGCGCCCGATTACAAATGTTGCAATCGGCTCCGGATGCCACTTCTCCATCACTTTATTAGCATAGTAACCCATTTTTTCGATTTCATCGCTTTCATACAAACGGAGGCCATCTTCCAATTCCAGCCGTTCCCCGGCCAGCGCTCGTTCCAATATTTGGTCAATCGCCACGATTTATCCCTCCAAACGTTACATTCACCCTTTAATGGTAACACAATGCCCCCTGCTTGCCTACTGCTCCATCAGGCCACTTCGTTCGTCTTCACTTTTTGTCATTCACTACAAGTAAAAAAACTCATGTAAACTGCCCGCTCGTCCTTTTTCCATTGTCTCATCTAGTCTTTCTTTACAGTTATTTGCCGATACGGCGATTGATTCCATCCACCTTGTACGCATCCGTATAATAGCGGATCCGTTCCATAATTCGCATCGCTTTTAACTGTTCGACCCCTGCCTTTTGCGAATGAGCAAGGTGCTCCTCCAGTTCATCATACGTATAATTCGACGTATAAAGCACAGGTAAATTTTCGCTTACCCGGTATTGCAAAATCGCGCCTAGGACTTCGTCACGTGCCCAAGGCGAAAGCGTTTCAGCTCCGATATCATCAAGAATAAGTACGGGCACTTCTTTCAGCACCGCGATTTTTTCTTGAACCGTATTATCATTCAGCGCATCTTTAATTTCCCGGAAAAAGTCGGGCGTATACACCATAAGCGAAGCAATGCCGCGCTCAGCCAGCTTTTTGGCAGCCGCACCCATCATGTAGCTCTTGCCGACGCCAAACGGACCGTAGAAATACAGCCCTTTTGTCCCTGGCTTTCCGGGCTCGACCGTTACACAAAAATTCATAACGGCATTGATCGCATCAATTCTCTCTTTATCTCCCTCTATTGAAGCAAAAGAAGCAGCCAAAATTTCCTTCGGGATATGGTGTGTACGAATTAGCTTTTCTCGTTCTTTTTGTTGCCTGTCAAGCATATAAAGCTTACAAGGAGTATGGCGCACTTCAATGGACACCCCGGTCCAGCCAAGTTCCGCCCTGTGGCCCCACAATAGATTCGGACATTTGGCAAGCCCGGGGCAACGGCGGCAATGGCCCGCTTCATCAATAGCCTGCTTGATACGGGAAAGGGATCGCATAATATGAATCGTTTCAATCTCAGGATGCTTTTTTCTCAACTCTATAACTTCCGGCTTTACCGTCACTTCATTGACAATTTCCTCGAATGAATAGCGCCCGTTTACCTTATAAGAAGACAATAGTTTATTCACACGCTGCATATTCTCCTCTCCCTTACTGCTTGCTTTCTCCCAGCGCTTTCAACAGTTCTTCCATTCGTTTTCGCTTTCTTTCATACTCTTCATCTATCATTTCCACCTTGGATGATTTTGCAGTTTTTTCCTCTGTCACCTGGTTTTTTTGCCGTTCCAACTGCTCCAGTATGAGCGGCGGAATCTCGTCTTTACGCCGCTTGCTTCGTCCGCCAGAAGAGGCGCGAGTAAACACTTTTTTATCGGCAGAAGCCGCCTTGGCACTTTTCCGTTCTGAATAAAATTGCCGGGCCTGGCGCTGCGCTTCTTGTACAGTTCTAATGTTATTCCGCTTCCAGTGACCGGCGATTTTATAAATGATGTCTTTTGGCAGCTGCCGGTCATATGTCATCATAACGTACTCCAGCAGCACATTCACTACTCCAGGAGGAAGCTGATACTCCTCAAGCAATTCTTCAACGATCTTCTGATCGGCTGGAGCAATCTTGGCTCCTCTCTGATAAAGTCCTATAAGTTGAAAAGGCGAAAGGGAAGATAGGCGCAACGCATGACTTTCCGCCTCCGTCAGCGCCTTTTCTTCCCGCTCTTTCCGTTCTGTCTCCACCGTATCTGAGTGAAACACAATTTCTTCCCGTGACACGATTTTTGGGGCCCGGCCATTCTCCCTGCGGAACCAGTCTTTTACCAGACGGCGTAGCGAAGCGGTATCAATCGTATCATATTCGATGACAGAAGGCTCTTGCAAAAAGCGAGCCATTGTTTCATTATCAATGCCATATAGGAAGGCCAGGCTTTCTAACTCAGCCTTTACTTCTTTCGTAAACAGCCCATCTTTTTTAATCATCTTAGGAAGCGAAGCTTCCAAAAACTCAAAATCAAGGCGAGAGTTCGCGTAATTTAGCCGCGTCGCCGCCATCGGATCAAACAAGGGCAGCGGACTTTCTTCCCTCACGTCTTTAAGGAAATTATACGTCTCAGTGCCCTTTTCTACCGTAATTTCACTCAGGGAAAGATGATAAAACACTTCGTCAAACGCTTTCGTAATCCGTTTTCTCTCCACATTCTCCGGCAAACGATATTCCTCCGGGATCGAGAATTGGCGCCGCAGCTTGCGATAAAATTCTTTACCTACCCGATTCAAAAGCATAATGCTTAACGTGTCGTCACTAAAAAAAATATCCGGCGAATGAGGTGGCTGTAAAATATATTCAAAAATACGCTGTCCGTCCGCCTCAATTTGATATACTTCCAAAAGTCCGATCGCTTCTAATTGATGTCTCGCCTTTACAATGACATTCAATGGAACTGCCATTGTTACCATTAATCTATAATGCAACCCCTGCACAGCCGAAAAATTCGCCAGCGAAAGGTTATAAAGCAATGTCTGGTACAGTGCGACAGGTAGCGCCCCGACCAGCGGTTGGTACAGATGAATCAAATAACTGAGTTCCACATTGCTAATCGGCCGCCTCACCCGGATAAGGTAGGGATCATTCGGGACGGTCTCCTGCCATCTCACCCGTATCACTCCCTATGCCATCAATTTTTTCGTTTTTTATTATAGCATCACCGCCGCTATTCTTCGCAATCTTACACCGCGTGACCGGCTCGTGTTCTATTCTTTTTTCCTGCTGTTACGAATTAATTCTTCAAGTTCCTGGACAAATACATTAATATCTTTAAACTGACGATATACAGAAGCAAATCGCACATATGCCACTTCATCAACATCATAGAGCGCATTCATGACCAATTCCCCAATGTCTTTGCTTTGCACCTCGGATCTGCCACTGTTGCGCAGGTCTCGTTCAATTTTATCGACGATCGACTCCAGTGTTTCTAAGGGAACTGGACGCTTCTCACAGGCCCGGATGATTCCACGTAAAATTTTTTCTCGGCTGAATTCTTCACGGGCGCCATCTTTTTTCACGACTAATAACGGTGTTTCTTCCACGACTTCAAATGTAGTAAAACGCCTTGTGCACTCTTCACACTCACGACGCCGTCGAATCGACTTTCCATCGTTTACCGGGCGCGAATCGAGTACCCTTGTTCCGTTGTGAGCACAATAAGGACAACGCATGTCATCAACCCCACTCCATTGCGTACTTTTCCCTAGTTTGTCCCAGAAAAAAGCTGTAGTCAAGTCCAAAAACATAAGAAAACGAGACAACCCGATATGGATTGTCCCGTCTTTCTATGCCGGAAATACCATTTCAAACCGTAATTACACAGTTACTTCCTGTTTTTTTTTCGCGTAAGCAGCGGCGGACACATGCTTTGTCAGATCAAGCACACGGCAGGAATAGCCCCACTCGTTGTCATACCAAGCCAACACTTTTACTTGTTTATCACCCATTACCATTGTAGAGAGCGCGTCAACAATGGAAGAATTCTCATTGCCGTTAAAATCTACAGATACAAGTGGCTCTTCCGTATAGCCGAGAATTCCTTTCATGCTATCCTCGCTCGCCTCGCGCAGCACGCGATTTACCTCTTCCACCGTTACGCTTTTCTTCACATTTACCACCAGATCGACCACGGATACGTTCGGTGTCGGAACGCGGAGTGCAAAACCGTTCAGCTTGCCTTGCAGCTGCGGCAACACGCGTCCAACCGCCCGAGCAGCGCCTGTTGTCGTCGGGATAATTGCCTGCCCGCACGCACGTGCTCTCCGCAGATCTTTATGCGGATTGTCCAGATTTTTCTGATCATTTGTGTAGGAGTGTACGGTTGTCATCATTCCATATTCGATGCCAAACGCTTCGTCTAACACTTTTGCTACTGGAGCAAGGCAGTTAGTTGTGCAGGAAGCGTTAGAAATGATGTGATGTTTTTCGTAATCGTACATATCTTCGTTAACGCCCATGACAATTGTTACGTCGTCGTCTTTGCCCGGTGCGGTGATAACAACCTTTTTCGCGCCAGCTGTAATATGTTTGCCTGCGCCTTCTTTATCTCGGAACTTGCCTGTCGCTTCAATAACAACTTCGACATCCAATTCTTTCCACGGCAAATTAACCGGATCGCGGTCAGAAACAATTTTCGTAGCCCGACCGTTTACGATAATCATATCATCTTTTACTTCTATATTATCGGAAAGGTTACCGTGAATTGTGTCATACTTAATCATGTGAGCAAGCGTTTCAACAGGGTAGCTCGCGTTGATTGCTACCACTTCAACTTCCGGATCGTTCATCGCTTTACGGAATACCATCCGTCCAATACGTCCAAATCCATTAATGGCAATTCGTGTCGTCATTAATACGTTCTCCTCCCCGGATATGTTCCATACTATTACAAGTATTTATTATAATAAGTATGACACTTTTTTCAATATGCCAACCCAAATTTATTAATTTCTAAATATTCAAACAAAATAAATGCAGCAAAATACAGTCCTGCTTTCTCTGAATAAAACAGAAACTCATTTTGCTGCTTGTCTTACTTCAAAACGCCAAACTCGTCCGCATAAATTTTTTCGTACCGTTGTTTGTAGTATAATGCTCGCTGTACATAATGCCGTGTTTCGCCAAACGGAATTTGTGAAATATGCTCTGGTGTTCCATCCCAGACTCCGCGCTCCATCCATTTTTTAACATTTCCTGGACCAGCATTGTACGCCGCGATCACAGCATACGGGTTATGATTAAACATTTCGTACAAAAATGAAACATACCATGTTCCAAGAAAAATATTTGTATCCGGTTCGTCCAAATAATCGACCGCCATAGGCGACATTTTTGTCTGCCGGATTGCCCACTCCGCGGTCGCAGGCATTACCTGCATTAAGCCAATAGCCCCTTTTTTCGATACGCGGTTCTTATCAAATTTGGATTCCACTTGAATAATCGCCATAATTAGATACGGATCTACCTCAAACTGCCGCGCCGATTTACGGATTTCCTCTTTGTAATATACAGGGTACATCGCTTTCCAGATAACAGGCGCGTCCAACAGCAGAAAAACCACCAGAAGACATAGGAAAAATAATGCATGTTTTCGATTCAATCGTTTCATCCTCAACCCCTTCACTACAATCGTACTTTATCGTTTCGCGCCTTTATCTGACGAAAGCAGCTGTTCCATCAGTTCATCCACCTGTTCCTCTGTTTCCTTTAACGTGCCGCTATTGTCAATTACATAATCCGCGCGGAGCTTTTTCTCTTCTACTGGCATCTGTGACGCAATGCGACGCCGCGCCTCTTCCGCGCTGAATCCATTGCGCTTTATCAGCCGTTCCAACTGCTGTTCGGGTGTGCAATAGACAACGATTACCTTTTCCACCATATATTCGAGCTTTGATTCATAAAGAAGCGGAATGTCTAATACAATAAGTGACACGCCCTCTTCCTGCGCTTCCTGCGTCAGCTGACGCATACGCTGCCGTACCGCCGGATGTACAATGTCATTTAAAGCAAGCCGCGCTTTTTCATCGGCAAACACGATCGAACCTAATTTAACCCGGTCAATCTCTTCACTGTCAAGCAGAATCCCTCGTCCAAATCGCTCGACAATAAGAGACCAGGCCTTTTCACCTGGTCGAACGACTTCACGCGCAATAATATCCGCATCGATAATACGGGCATCGCGCTCGGCCAGCATCCGGGATATCGTGCTTTTACCGCAAGCGATGCCACCTGTTAATCCAACAATCATGTCCTTTCAACTCGCTCTCAAATCATTTTAAAAAAACCGCACATAATCAGCAGCACCCCTGGCAGATACGTCATCCGCTTCATCCAATCCGCTTCCGAGTAGATAAATCCAAGCTTTAAACCGGTCAAAATAAACAAACAGTTACTTACTCCGATTAGCAGCGCCGTTACCCAAGGTTCATATCCAATAAGCGCCGCGCCGATCCCCGCGCCAAATGCGTCTAAAGAAAGAGCAAGCCCCAGAAACATGGCTTCCACTCCAGAAATTGTCCCGGAACGGTCAATATCCGCTTCAATAGGTCTTTTCAAAATTTGTATAACAAGACCGAGCGACTTGATTTCAAAAGCAACTAGCGAACGAGGTTCCTGGATCTGTCGTTCTTGTTCCATTTCCCCTTGTTCTTCGCGCGCTTGCTGGTGCTTCACATTATATATTGTCCATAGCCCGATGCCAATTAAAATCAAGCCGCCAACATACTGTGTGGCAATGGGCGATAAAAAATAGGTCAACCACTTGCCCAGATACATAGAAACGAGAATGACCAGTGCCGAGCATGCGGTAATAATAAGAACGGAACGCACCGGAATTTTAATGCGGCGCATTCCGTACGTAACCCCGACACCAAAACCGTCAAGGCTGACCGCAAAAGCCAGCACCAGGAGTGAAAAAATGTGCAGCACCTTATTTCCTCCTTCCCATCCATTATTCTTCGTGCGCTTTATTTTGCATGGGCACCTGTTACAGTATATGAGAAGGAAAGAAAGGGGTGCCTCTTAATTGCGTGGCTGGCAATTCGGGCAAATATGTGTGCCACGGCCCCCGACAACAAATTTTTCGATCAGGGTGCCACATACGAAGCAAGGTTCTCCCGTACGCCCGTATGCTTTTAACGTGTGCTGGAAACGGCCCGCTTCTCCCTGTCCATTTACATATGACTTAATGGACGAGCCGCCTAATGAAATGGATTTCTGCAAAATTTGTACAATGCTCACATGCAGTTTCTCCCATTGATCATCCGTTAGTTCGTCCGGGGTTTTCTCTGGATGGATCCCGGCCTGAAACAGCGCCTCATCAACATAAATATTCCCCAAACCAACGATAATTTCCTGGTTTAACAATAAAGGCTTTATTTTTGTTTTTCTCCGCCCAAGCCTTTCTTTCAAAACAGCTGCGGAAAATGCTTCATCCAGCGGCTCCGGTCCCAGCTTATGAAGAGGAGGGCCAGCCATTTCCTGTCCTTTCGGGAACAAGTGCATTGTCCCGAAAGTACGCACATCTTTATACCGCAGTTCCGTTTCGTCCGTAAACCGGAAAATGACGTGCGTATGCTTTTCTACTTCATCTCCTGTCCGATAGAGACCGTAACGCCCCTCCATACGCAGGTGAGACACCAGCACATAATCATCCAGACAAAAAAGCAAAAACTTTCCGCGCCGACCGATTTCCCGGATTGTCTGCCCTTTCAGCAACTCAACAAACTGCATGACATCATCCGGTGCTTTAATTAAGCGCGGCAGACCCACAATAACATCGGCAACTGTTTTGCCGATGACCAGCTTGCTTAGCGTGCGCCTGATCGTTTCCACTTCTGGCAATTCTGGCATTCAGTTTCTCTCCTTTGCTTATCGCTTTCTCTACATTTACTTCTACTTCGCTTCGTACCAGTTTATTCCATAATTCACATCCACTTTCAGCGGAACATCCAGCGGTAGTGCATTTTCCATCACATCCGGTACAAGCCTGCACATCGTTTCAAGTTCGTGCTCTGGCACTTCAAAAATTAATTCATCATGCACCTGCAAAAGCATGCGGCTCGCCAGCTTCTCGTCTTCCATCCGCCGCGCCACATTCACCATCGCCAGTTTAATAATATCAGCCGCCGTCCCTTGAATCGGCGTGTTCATTGCCGTACGCTCGGCAAAGCTACGCTGGTTAAAGTTACTGCTATTAATATCAGGCAAATACCGGCGGCGATTCAACATCGTTGTTACGTACCCATTTTTCCTTGCCTCAACGACAATATTGTCCATATAACGCTTAACTCCCTGAAAGACGGAGAAATAACGTTCGATAAATTCAGCCGCTTGTTTTCGCGTGATATGCAAGTTTTGCGATAAACCGTAATCGCTGATCCCGTACACAATGCCAAAATTAACCGCCTTTGCCTGACGGCGCATAAGCGATGTCACTTCGTCTTCTTCTACCCCAAATACATCCATCGCGGTGCGGGTATGAATATCCATATCTTTGCGGAACGCATCAATTAAATTTTCATCCTGCGAAATGTGTGCTAAAATGCGCAATTCAATCTGTGAATAGTCGGCGGCAAGAATATACCAGCCCGGCTCAGACGGCACAAATGCCTGCCGAATTTTTCTTCCTTCTTCCAGGCGGATTGGAATGTTCTGCAGATTTGGCTCCGTGCTGCTTAGACGTCCGGTCGCTGTAACCGCCTGATTAAATGATGTATGAATTTTACCTGTTTCTTCATGAATTTCCTTCTTTAATCCTTCAATGTACGTTGACTGTAATTTACCCAGCTGGCGGAATTCAAGAATAAGCGGCACAATTTCATGGGCTCCCTCCAACTTCTCAAGCACATCGGCGCTCGTTGAATAACCGGTCTTCGTCTTTTTGATCACAGGCAGTTGCAATTTTTCAAATAAAATCTCACCCAACTGTTTCGGCGAATTAATATTAAATTCCGTGCCGGCAAGGCGATGAATTTCCTTGGTAAGCCCTTCAAGCTTCTCCTTAAGCTCCACACCCATTTCATCGAGCCGTTCTTTATCCACACGTACGCCGCGTTTCTCCATTGCGCCGAGCACGGCCGCAAGCGGCAATTCTAAATCATACAACAGATCTGTAAGCCCTTCTTCTCTCAAAGTACTGTTCATTCTATCATAAAGACGATAGATGGTATCCGCTTTGCGCACAATGTGCGGCCCTAGAACCGATATGTCCGGTACGGAGCGTTTGGCTCCTTTTCCATATATCGTCTCGTCAGAGGCCAGCTTGATGCCGTATCTTTCCGCCACATCACACAATTGATGATTCGTCTCCGATGGATTGCTTAAATAAGAAGCAAGCAATACATCAAAGCTGATCCCTTCCAGCGAAATGCCCTTCCATGCAAGCGCCACCTGACTGCGCTTAGCATCATATATCCATTTCCTCTGTTCTGGGTCAGCCATCCACTCCACAAGCGCTGGCCATTTGACCTGCCCAAACGGCACATACAGCCGTACATCTTCGCTCACCAGGCTAACGCCATGAATCGGAGCTCCATGGTAATTTTCTGCGTCCACTTCTACCATGACCGCCATAGGCGACGTTAGTTTGTCCGCCCACTTATCCCTGTTCTCTTCTGTAATCGTCACAAATTCGATCTCTTTCTCTTCCTGTTGCAACAAAGCGTCCGCTTCCGCTGAATCAAAGCCCAGACGCTCCAGCAGGGATTTAAAAGCGAACCGCTCCAGTACCGGCACAACCTTTTCCCGTTCATACGGCTGATATTTAAGCTCATCGAGCGAAAGTGCAATCGGCGCATCACGAAGAATTGTGGCTAACTGTTTGCTCATGCGCGCATCATCCGCATGTGCCTCGATTTTCTCCTGCAACTTTTTACCTTTTACTTCAGAAACGTGCTCAAGAACGCCTTCCACCGTCTTGAATTCATGCAGTAATTTAAGCGCTGTTTTCTCGCCAACCCCCGGAATGCCAGGAATGTTGTCAGAGGTGTCACCCATCAGTCCTTTTAAATCAACAATCTGCGCAGGCGTCAGACCATACTTCTCATCAATCTCAGCCGGAGAATACCTTTCCACTTCGCTAATACCTTTGCGTGTCAAGGCGACATGCGTTTTATCTGAGACGAGTTGCAGCATATCCTTGTCTCCAGATACGATCAGCGTCTCAAAGCCGTTTGCTTCCGCCCGCGCGGATATCGTTCCGATGATATCATCTGCTTCGTACCCGTTCAGCTCGTAATGCTTGACGCCAAAAGCTTCGAGCAATTCTTTCAACAGCGGAAACTGCGCGGACAGCTCACTCGGCGTTTTTAGACGTTTGCCTTTATAATCTTTATATTCTTCCGTCCGGAATGTAACCTTGCCCGCGTCAAACGCTACCAGCAAATGTGTCGGTTTCTCCTCTTCCATCATGCGCAACAGCATAGTGGTAAATCCGTACACCGCATTTGTATACAAACCCTCTTCTGTCGTCAGAAGAGGAAGTGCGTAAAAAGCCCGGTTGGCAATGCTGTTGCCGTCAATAATCATTAATTTCTCGTTCATTTCCATTCCACGCCCTATTCTTTAGCGAAATAAGCATATACGCTTCCATCATACCATAGAGTTTGAAGACAAAACAAAACGCTGTCCATAAAAAGGACAGCGCCAGACTACCTGTAACATGGATTTTTACTTTTGAACATTCAGGAACGGAATGGCTCCACCGGTAGTGCTTGGCAGCTTACCGTCCCACTTCTCAATCGCTTGAATTTGTGCCTCGATTTCGCGCAATTTTACGAGTTCAGGCGTTACGTTTTCCTTCTGTAGGCGAAGTGCTTCGGCGTTCGCCTGCGCCTTGGTAATGGTTTGCTCTTTCTCAATCTTCACCCGTTCAAGATCCAATTTCGCCTTCAGTGCTTGCTGTTCCGCGATTTGTTTCTGCTCAATCGCGCGATTATACTCATCGCTAAATTTAAATTCAGTAATATTTACTTCGTCAAGTGCCATATGATATGTGCTTAGCTTTTTAGCAAGCAACTCCTTTACCTGCTGGCTAACTTCCGAACGCTTGGAAATAAGCTGTTCGGCCGTATAGCGGGCCGCGACCGCTTTGAGTGCCTCTCCGATGGCCGGATCAACGATTCTCGCTTTATAATCTATACCAACATTTTGATACAATTTGTTAACGGACGCTGGATCAATGTGAAAGTTTACCGCCATCTGCGTTGTCACAACCTGCAAATCCTTTGAAGCGGCAGACGCTTTGCTTTCTGCTTTCTGTACACGAACTTCTATCGGCATTACTTCCTGAATAAACGGAACTTTGAAATGAAGCCCTTCATCAAATACTTTCGGTTGCACAGCGCCCAATTGCACAACAATTCCCCTGTGTCCAGGCGGAACGACCGTAAACGATTCAAACGCTAAAATAACAAGAATAATAACAGGGATAAGAAATTTTAGAATTTTTCCCACTTTAAAGTTTTCACTTCCCATTTGTACAACTTTTTTTTCGCTCACGCTGCTTCCTCCTCGTATCTTTTTCTCATTATGTAATACGGTTCGCCTAGCCTCAAAGTTTCTTTTTTCAATATTGTCAAAAATAATCATTTTCTTTACCATAAATAAGGAATCTATAATAAATTCATAATATGTATAAATAGGAGATGCTATGAACAAACAACCGATTTTTTCACCTTATCTAGCTCTTGTCATCGCAACCATCGCGGTTTCCACTTCCGCCATCTTCGTAAAACTTACGGATGCGCCTGCGGGCGTTATCGCCACATATAGGCTGTTATTTACCGTGCTTTTTATGCTTCCGTTCGTGTTATGGAAGCATGCCCATGAAATAAAGAACATATGCGCCCGCGATTGGGTTTTCTCTGCGATAGCTGGGGTATTTCTTGCGCTTCACTTTATTCTCTGGTTTGAATCGCTAAACTACACGTCAGTGGCCAGTTCGGTCGTGCTTGTGACCCTACAGCCGCTGTTTTCATTTGTAGGGGCTTATTTCTTTTTTAAAGAACGCGTCTCCTTAGAGGGAATAATCGGCTGTCTGCTGGCTGTAGCCGGAAGCGTATATATCGGCTGGAGCGATTTCCGCATCGGCGGCACGGCGCTGCTCGGTGACATTCTCGCTCTTCTCGGCGCGGCAACTGTCACGGGATACTGGCTATTCGGACAAAGCGTTCGTAAACGCCTCTCCCTTATGATGTATACGTTTGTCGTATATACAATTAGCACTTCTGTATTACTGGCATACGATTTATCACTCGGCTTCGCTTTGTATCCTTATCCAGGAAAAGATTGGCTTGTTTTTATCGGGCTTGCCGTTTTTCCGACTTTGCTTGGACATACGGTTTTTAATTGGGCGATTAAGTGGTTAAGCGTAAATACCATCTCCGTAGCTATTCTCGGGGAACCGATCGGGGCCGCTATTCTCGCTTATTTTATTCTTGGCGAAAAAATAACAGCCGCCCAACTTATCGGAACAGCTGTGATTATTAGTGGCATCTATTTGTTTATGCGTTACAATCAGCCCACAGCCCGCTAGCCTAAAAATTTTGGCGGCTGATATTTTGGAAGAATAACTGTAAATGTCGTCCCTTTCCCTTCTTGGCTTTCCACATGAATCGTGCCATGATGCGATTCTACCAGATGTTTAACAATGGCAAGTCCAAGTCCGGTGCCTCCGGATTCGCGTGAGCGTGCTTTGTCCACACGGTAAAAACGCTCGAAAATGCGCGGGAGATGTTCGGGCGGAATGCCGATCCCGGTATCAGCAACGATCATTTCCACGCTTTTGTCTTCACGCTCACACAATGTAATGGTTACCTCCCCGTTTTCAGGTGTATAGGTAATGGCATTGCTTACCAAATTCAGAACAATTTGCTGGAGGCGGTCACGATCCGCTTCCAGTGTAATGTTTTCTTCCGTAGGAAGATAAATGGCGATGTTTTTGGCACGTGCTTCTTCCCGCACAATTCGTACGGTTTCTTTAATTAACTTACTAAAGTTAAGTTCTTCTATTTTCAATAGCATTTTTTTCTGTTCGATTTTCGATAAATCAAGAATATCGGTAATCAGGCGATTAAGACGATCGCTTTCCTCATTAATAATCGTAAGAAAAGAGCGGCTGATATCCGGATCTTCCAACGCACCATCCAAAAGCGTTTCAGTGAATCCCTTAATGGAAGTAATCGGCGTTTTTAATTCGTGAGAGACATTGGCAACGAATTCGCTCCGCATTTTTTCCAAACGGCGGATTGCGGTAATATCGTGCAGAAGCACAATCACTCCCTTGATTTCGCCTTCTTCATTCGTATACGCTCCCAGATTGACGTCAATAATATGCTCCTCAGGATAGTAAACATGAATTTCTTCACGTATTTTCTCTCCGGTTTCCAGGCAACGGTCAATCAGTTGGCTTAAGCCTGAATTCTTACCGACTTCGGTATGGATATGGCCAAGAAAATCTTTCGCGTTATAGCCCAGCAATTGCTCCGCAGCCGTGTTCATCATCGCAATGCGGCGCGTATCACTAATCAACATCATTCCGCTGAACATATTGTTCAGAATACTCTCCAGCCGTTTCTCATTCTCCCGAATAGCTGACATCTGTTGCTCAAGGCTGACCGCCATGAAATTAATCGCCTGGGCCAGCTGCCCAATCTCCCCTTTGGCGTTCGTGCGAATACGGTTTTTAAACTCCTTGCGCGTAATACATCGAGCCACCCGGGTGATTTCTTCAATCGGTTGGGTAATGCTTTTCGTAATGCGCGTGCTGATGAAACCAAACAGCAAAAGCGTGAACACAAGCACACCGCCGAGACTCATCCACAGTTTTTTCACGGTTTCCTGTACACGTGTCACTTTAATAGACGCGCGTACAATTCCTTTAATATCCTGCCCTTGTTTCAGCGGCACAGCGACATACATCATATCATAATGAAGCGTCGCGCTATACCTTACAGCCTGTCCCACACCTGTTTCCAGCGCTTTGCGAACTTCTGGCCGATTGGCATGGTTCGGCAGCGTTGCCGGATCATGCTCCGTATCAGCCAATACATCTCCCTGCCGATCAAGCACTGTAATGCGTGCTCCAATATCATCAGCAAACCGCTTCATGCGTTGTTGCAAGAGATCAGTTCTGGTCATCAAACCAGCATACTGCACATCATCAGCGATAATACGCGCTTCTGTCGCAAGACGTTCTTCCAACACGTCAATGTACAGAGACTGCAACATTTTCGCAAAATAAATGCCAAGGATAAGCAAAAGAGCACCAATAATTATAAGAAAAACAAAGTTAAGGCGAATTCGGAATTTCTGCATGCTATCCCTCTAGTTTATAACCAAGGCCGCGCACCGTTTTGATATATTTCGGCTGTCTTGTATCTTCTTCAATTTTTTCCCGCAGATGGCTGATGTGCACATCAACAATCCGCGAATCGCCAACAAAGTCATAATTCCAAACGGCGTTCAATAATTGATCCCTCGTCATAACACGCCCCGGATGACTGGCCATATACTGCAAGAGCTCAAATTCTTTCGGTGTTAACTCCAGACGTTTGCCGTCAAAGAAAACTTCGTACTTCTCTGGATAAATCACCAGCTTTCCAATCGTAATCGTTTGCTCTTGCTGCCCTGCCCCGCTTTCCTGCTCCTGATGTCCACTGCGACGTAAAATCGCTTTTACGCGCGCAACGACTTCGCGCGGGCTGAATGGCTTGGTCATATAATCATCCGCGCCGAGTTCAAGACCAAGAATTTTATCAAATTCTTCATCTTTGGCAGTCAACATCAAAATCGGCGTATTCATTTTTTCCATCCTTAGCGTTTTACACACTTCCATGCCATCCATCCCCGGCAGCATAATATCGAGAATAATTAAGTCAGGATTTTCTGCTTCCGCCATTTTTACCGCTGTCGGACCGTCTCCGGCTTTTATTACTGCAAAACCTGCTTTTTGAAGGTTAAATTCTAACAATGTTACAATTGATTGTTCATCATCTACTACAAGTATTTTCTTCACTCTTAGCACCCTTATTTCTTAAATTTTTGGATTTCAGCTTTCGCCTGCTGAATCAAATCATTTGACTCTTTTAACAACTGCTCCGCTTTTTGTTCGAATTGCTTGTCCTGCAAATCATAAAACGTAAATAATTCGCTATGCGCTTCTATCTTTTTGTTAATTCCCTTTAATAGCGTTTCTTTAGCCAGCTCCATTTCCTTCGGAACAGGCGAGTTAAACAAGTCATCATGCATGGATTGAAGGGTTGTGCGACCCTGATCAACCGCATTCATGACTTTTGTCCGCTTCATACCTTTGGACGCCTCATTCCGTACATCTTCCAGCACTTTTCCGGAGTTGTCCAAAGCTTCAAAAGCAGCATCTGACTTTTTTAAAAATTGACTCTGATAATAAGCCAGATCTTCCTGGCTGGTTGCACACCCACCAAGTACCAACAATACGACCACAAAAATAGCCAAAATCAATCTTTTGTTTGGCATAACTATATCCCTCCAAAGTTATCATACCTTATCGAAAAAATAAGAAGCAAGAAGAGCTTTCTCCTCATCCGGCATAACCATTTGAACGCAGCACACTTTTTCTGCCTGAAACCTGGAAGAAGGCGAATGGCAGGCCAGCCGCAGTTGTTCTTCACGCAAGGCGCGCTCTTTCTCCAAATCCTGAATCCGCTTTTGAAGTTCACAATCACTTGAAGAGGCTTTTCCAAACACCTGTTTTTTCATTCTTTATAAACTTTATAAATATGAAAATCATATCCTGCAATAAGTTGAACAGAAAATCCATGTGAGAGGTGAAAAGAGTGAAATACGACGACTACTTAGCAATTGTTGACGTATGACAAACGATGTCTCTTGCTTTTTAGCTATTTCATTTATGTGGTAATCCCTGTCATTTAGCAGGGAATTTATATACATCTGGCTTAATGTTTCGACATGTGTATGGTAGCAAGAGGGTAAGAAAAGGAGAGAGGAAAGGCTACGATGGGCCCTGCCTATAGCCTGAAAAAAGGGAATAACAAGCCATCTGCCGCTGTTTTTCGCACAGGGCATGTCCCCTTTTCTTCTCTTTCGCTTCTTTCACCACTTGTTTTTTGAAATCAATCGAATACTTTCTTCTTGTCATTGATGTCTTCCCCCTCTGTCACTATAAGTGTAATCAAAATACACCCTTAGTGTCCAACTTCTCTAGGGGGCTAAAGAGATCTATTATGGCGTTGTTTTGCACGAAGATGTTCTGATCGGGGATTTAAGCAGTATCCGAGAAGATATAGTCGTCGAAGAATCCAGTATTATCGGACGCAACGTGATTGTTGAACCAGCTACTGCGATTGGCAAAAGAGTAACGATTCAAACGGGTAGCTATATTACGGCAAACATGATCATCGAAGATGAGGTATTCATTGGCCTATGCTGTTCCTCATCAAATGATAAGTATATGGGAATGGGAAATTACCCGCATAAAGGGCCAATGATCAAGCGCGGAGCAAAAATAGGCAATAATGCTACACTCTTGCCTGGCATTACAATCGGTGAAAAGGCGATTGAAAGTTATCAAAATAACCTCGCATTGGAAGAAGGATGGGGCGAAGACAAGATATATGCTTGCATTTTTATGGCGGATTGCTACCGCAGTTTAGGAGATTTTCCAAATGAACTCACCTCATTATTAAAAAGTTTTCAGTATGCAAAACCGAAAGCGGAAGCCATTTGCCGGATCGGATATCATTTTCTCCGTAAAAAAGACTACAAAACAGCGGCCGCTTGGTTTGAATTTGCCACGCGGTTAACGATCGATTCCGATCAATGGAGCTTTAGCTACCCTGCCTATCATACCTGGTATCCCCACCTGCAACTATGTATTTGTCATTATTATTTAGGCGATTATCAAAAAGCTTACGAACATAATGAAGAAGCTCGCAAATATAGACCGGAAGATAACAGCGTACTTCACAATAAGCGTTTATTGGAGTCGAAATTGGGAATCCTTGAAACAAATCAATAGCTACAAGGATATCAGAGAGCTACACCTTTTATTGATGACTCTCTTTTCTTATTCGTCGCCTCAAAAAAAGAGCCCGGATACGCACCGGACTCTTATCGAAAATCACATGGATCAAATTAGTCAAATTTCAATACACCTATGACGTTGCGAACGGCATCAGCGGATTTGTCGAGCGCCGCTTTTTCTTCTGCAGTAAGTTCAAGTTCGTATACTTTTTCGATACCGTCTTTGCCGAGCAATGTCGGTACACCAAGGTACAGATCGTTGTAGCCATATTCACCTTCCAAATAAGCGATAGCAGGCAAAATACGCTTCTGATCTTTCAGGATGGCTTCAGCCATTTCTACCAGAGAAGCAGCCGGAGCATAGTAAGCGGAACCATTACCCAGGAGGTTTACAATTTCCGCGCCGCCATTGCGTGTACGATCAACAATAGCATCCAGGCGATCTTTTGGAATCAATGTTTCAAGCGGGATACCACCAGCATAGGAATAACGTACAAGCGGCACCATTGTATCGCCATGGCCGCCAAGCACAAAACCTGTTACGTCTTTAACGGAGATATTCAGTTCCATCGCTACGAATGTACGGAAACGTGCTGTATCAAGCACACCGGACTGGCCGATTACGCGGTTTTTCGGAAAACCAGTCGTTTTGTAAATCGTGTACGTCATCGCATCTACCGGGTTAGACAATACAATAATTGTGCTGTTCGGCGCATATTTCTTAATTTGCTCGCCCACGGATTTCATAATGCCTGCGTTTGTATTGACAAGGTCATCGCGGCTCATGCCAGGCTTACGCGCAATACCTGCCGTTACGATCACAAGATCAGCATCTTTGATTTCTTCATAGTTGGAAGTACCTGTAATGCGAGCATCAAATCCTTGAACCGGGCCTGCTTCGGCCATGTCCAATGCCTTACCTTTTGTCGGATTTTCCATTTGCGGAATGTCAACAAGTACGACGTCTCCGAGTTCTTTTTGAGCCAGCATGAATGCGGTAGTTGCTCCAGTGAATCCAGAACCGATAACAGCGATTTTCTTACGAGTGAAAGACATAACGGTCTCCTCCTGATTGAATGCAATTTATAGAATGTTTCACATGCATAAGCATGTAGAACACATAAGGAAGGGGAAACATATACACGATGTGTATGCGTTGCCCCATAAAAAGCAAGTTTTAAATTACATGTTCTTAATTAGTGCATCGCCAAATTCAGAGCATTTCAGCTCAGTTGCACCTTCCATGAGACGAGCGAAATCGTATGTTACTTGCTTGGAAGAGATTGTTTTTTCAATCGCGCTGATAACCAAGTCGGCTGCCTCTGTCCAGCCCAAATGACGGAGCATCATTTCACCGGATAGAATAACAGAAGACGGATTTACTTTATCAAGTCCTGCATACTTCGGAGCAGTGCCATGAGTTGCCTCAAAAATTGCACGACCGGTTACATAGTTAATGTTTGCGCCCGGCGCAATACCAATGCCACCAACCTGAGCAGCCAACGCATCTGAAATGTAATCACCGTTCAAGTTCAACGTAGCTACCACATCGTACTCGGCAGGACGAGTCAAGATTTGTTGTAGGAACGCGTCAGCGATAGAATCTTTTACAATAATTTTCCCTGCTTCTTCCGCTTCTTCCTGCGCTTTGTTTGCCGCATCTTTACCCAATTCTGCGGCAATACGGTCGTATTGCGCCCAAGTGAATACTTTGTCGCCGAATTCTTTTTCCGCCACCTCGTATCCCCAGTTTTTAAACGCGCCTTCAGTAAACTTCATGATATTGCCTTTATGCACCAATGTTACGCTCCTGCGATTGTTGTCAATCGCATATTGAATAGCGGCGCGCACAAGGCGGCTTGTCCCTTCTTGGGAAACAGGTTTTACACCGATTCCGGACGTTTCCGGGAAGCGGATTTTCTTAACGCCCATTTCGTTTTGCAGAAACGCGATCACTTTTTTCACTTCTTCGCTGTCCGCGCTCCATTCGATACCAGCGTAAATATCTTCCGTATTCTCGCGGAAAATAACCATGTTTGTCAGTTCAGGGTGTTTTACAGGAGAAGGTACGCCTTTGAAATACTGCACCGGCCGCACGCACGCATATAAGTCCAATTCCTGGCGCAGCGCTACGTTAATAGAACGGATACCTCCGCCAACCGGCGTTGTCAGCGGGCCTTTGATAGCGACAAGATATTCGTTGATAGCCTTCAATGTGTCATTTGGAAGCCATTCGCCGTATTTGTTGAACGCTTTTTCCCCCGCGTATACTTCGTACCACGCAATTTTCTTCTGGCCTTTGTATGCTTTCTCTACTGCTGCGTCAAGAACGCGAACCGCCGCGTTCCAGATGTCCGGACCCGTGCCATCTCCTTCAATAAAAGGAATGATCGGATTGTCTGGAACATTCAACTTGCCTGTGCTGTCTACCGTGATTTTCTCTCCGTGTGTAGGCATTTCATATTTTTCAAAAATGGACACCTTTACCCCTCCTAAATATGTATTAAGCGCGTGAGGTTTCCCTACAACACAATTATGGCAAAAGCAGGAGAGGGGCCTGCCTTACGGTAACCCCTCACCTAAACTTTATTTATGTTTTAGCGTTCCTCAAGTGGAACGTAATGCGCGTTTACCGGTCCAACATATTCGGCGCGCGGACGAATGAGGCGGTTGTTCTCATATTGCTCTAAGATATGGGCTGTCCATCCAGACATACGGCTGATCGCGAAAATCGGCGTGAACAGATCACGCGGAATACCTAAGCTGTGATATACAGACGCGGAATAAAAGTCTACATTCGGCTTTAATCCTTTTTCAGCCGTTACCAATTCATCAATTTTCACGGACATCTCATACCACTGCGGCTGACCTGTAAGCTTTGTTAGCTTTTCAGACATTTTACGCAGATGCTTCGCGCGCGGGTCACCATCTTTGTATACGCGATGACCAAATCCCATGATTTTTTCCTTATTAGCAAGTTTATTACGAATATAGCTTTCCGCATTGCCCGGGTCTTTAATTTCTTCAAGCATGGCCATTACCGCTTCGTTCGCTCCTCCGTGTAGCGGTCCTTTCAAAGCGCCGATTGCAGATGTAATTCCGGAATAAATATCAGACAGAGTAGCTACTGTAACACGAGCAGCAAACGTGGATGCATTCAGCTCATGGTCAGCATGCAGGACAAGTGCCGTATCAAGCGCATCGATCGCGATTTGATCCGGCTCTTCTCCGTTCAGCATGTATAGAAAATTTTGCGCGTAGCCAAATTCCGCGTGCGGAGCCACTACTTCTTTCCCCTGACGGATACGGTGGTAAGCCGCAACGACGGTTGCTACTTTCGCCTGCAGGCGAGTTGCTTTGCGTAGATTTGCTTCCCGAGACATATCTTGAGCTTCCGGATCATACAGAGCCAGAGCGGAAATCGCTGTGCGCAGAACAGCCATCGGATGATTTCCTTCAGGGATAGTTTTTAACAGCGTGATTACATCTTCAGGAATCGCAGCATTTTCAGCCAAGTCTTTTTTCAGCTGGCTAAGTTCATTAGCCTTCGGAAGGCGACCATGCCACAATAAGTACACAACTTCTTCAAATGAAGCGTTTTCGGCAAGTTCATCAATATTGATACCTGCATATGTAAGCACCCCGTCAATAATGGAACTAATGGAAGACTGGGCTGCTACAATTCCTTCTAATCCTTTTGCTGACATAGTATTATCTCTCCTTTATCCCTATAATTTTATCTGTCGGACGCCCTCAGAAATATCCTCTCTCTTTTCCCGGAAAACTCTATAGGCATAAAAAAAGAGAGAAGATACGTCTTTAGTTTCAGAATAATTATAGAATATTTCAGCGGGTTTGTGAATGTTTCCTAAAAAAAATGTGAAATCTTCCACAACAAGCAGAAAGCTTGCTTTTTTGTTCACAATTATCATAACCTAAAATAGAAATTTGTGAAAGTGCTAATCATTAGTCTGGCTATGTATAAGGAGGTCGGAATGAATCCTCTTATTTACCATCGAATGTTTCAGGTGCTCCGTTTCTTACTTGTGATGGGTATTCTGTACGCCACGTACAGACTCACAATCTTTTTTGCTCCTTTATTATATCCTTTCATCATCGGTTTTATCATTGCATATGCAATCAACCGTCCGGTAGATATGCTGGAGAAGCGGGCACGCTGGCCACGCTGGCTTGCCGTAACTGTCATGCTTACGATAGTGATCGCCGTTCTGGTTGGCATCATTACTATACTTGTCGCACAAGTTGTCATTGAAATCGGAAAATTGCTCGAAATGCTGCCGATATACATCGATCAACTTTCCAATTATGCTAAAAATTTCATATCGCGCAGTTTGCAATCCAGTCTGTATGAGCGCTTTGTCAGCCTGTACAGCAGTCTTGATGAGGGATACCAGCAAAAAATACAGGAAAATGCAGGAAAGGCTCTGACCAAGATTGCCCAGGCCGGAACAAATATGACGAAAACAATTCTTACCGGCATCAGTAATTTTCTAAGCTCCATTCCCAATATGGCGACTGTATTCGTTATTTCGATTCTATCTGCCTTTTTTATAAGCAAGGACTACCATAAAATGATAAGCAAAGCAAAAAGCATGGTTCCCGTCGAGTTCACGAACAAAGGCGCACGAATATTGACTGATTTGCAAAAAGCGCTCTTTGGTTTCGTGAAAGCGCAACTTACACTTGTTTCCATTACCTCTATGATTGTGATCGTTGGGTTGCTCATTCTCGGCGTTCCGTATGCTGTATCCATTGGTCTTCTTACCGGTTTGGTCGATTTAATGCCGTATCTGGGAACAGGGGCAGTATTCGTACCGTGGATTGCATACGCCGCCTTCGCAGGAGATCTCCGTCTTGCTATCGGACTTGCTATTCTGTACGCAATCGTAATCATACAAAGGCAAATTATGGAACCTAAAATCGTCGCTACGAATGTTGGTCTTGATCCGTTGTTTACGCTCATCGCGCTCTTCGTCGGACTGAAACTATTCGGATTCCTTGGCCTTATTCTCGGCCCCGTGCTGCTGGTGATTATTAACGCACTGCGCAACGCGGGTATCTTCCGCGATACGTGGAAATATATAAAAGGAAAACCGCCAGAACTGTAAAAAAAGGCGTCCACAAAACAGAAAAGGCAATCCTGTCCTCGAAAGAAGGACAGGATTGCCTTATGCTGGAAAAGAAGCTAACCGGCAGCGTTACGGCGTAATGCGCTCTTCTTTGTATGTATTAACATTATGCAGCAAAACCATTCGCCGAGCAGAATGTTAAAGAGTACGAAAAAAAGGGCGTACTATCGACTATCTTAAAATCGGTTGAATCGGTTCCATATAAATATTTGAGTGTTGCCGGACTGAATTTTTTTATACAGCCATCTCTTCATGAACAATTTGGCGATTCCTCTCGTATATGGAATCAAAAGCAAAAATCCAGCAATATCGGTAAAAAATCCGGGGGTCAGGAGAAGAAGGCCGCCGGCGAACACACAAATGCCGTCCAAAATCGCTTCACCCGGCAACTCACCCCGGCTGAACTGTACCTGCGCCAACTGAAAAATTTGCAATCCTTGGCGCTTGGCGAGCCACGCTCCTATCACCCCTGTCAGAATGCAAAGCAAAAGCGTCGGAAGCCAGCCAATACCTTTTCCGACGGCCGCTAGCAACCAAATTTCAAGCACAGGCACGATCAGCAATATCGCTATAAATACGCGCAGCATGTCTTCTTCCCCCTTCCTTTTACCATTCGTATTGCTTCATCAAGCGGTACACTTCCGGCGCATGTCTCTCCAGACGCACCGGCTTTAAATCGGTCGTCGTCCAGATATGATGTGTCTCACCTGAGGCTAGAAGCTCGCGATCCGGTAGCCTCAACGCTTCATATCCAAGCAAAAGGCGAACGCCTTCACAACGAATCACCCTCGTTCTGATAAGAATTTCATCATCATAACGGGCCGAACGTTTATATTTTACGTGTGCCTCTGAAAGTGGAAGCATAAATCCCATATCTTCAAACCGCCGATAAGTGAAGCCCATCTGCCGGATCATTTCCGTTCTCCCAACTTCAAACCATACAAGATAATTGGCGTGATAAACAACCTGCATCTGATCCGTCTCCTGATAGCGAACCCTGAGCGTCGTCTCAAACCACTTCTCTTTTCCTTCTGTCACCATCTTTCACTCCACCGTTTCTCCCATTTTACAAAATCTGTGAAAATCCGGCATATATGCGACCGCTTGCTGCGTCCACTGTTACTTCATCGCCATCCGAAAACAAATTCATCGCATCCGCTACGCCAACAACAACTGGAATGCCAAGATTAAGCCCTACCACTGCAGCGTGCGAAGTAAGCCCTCCTTCTTCCACGATCAGCGCAGCTGCCTTCTCAATAACTGGCATCATATCGCGGTCTGTTCCTTTTGCTACCACGATGTACCCTTTCTCACCAACCGGCGGAATTTCGACACCGCTCTTTACCTTCAACACCTTACCTGTGGCAGTGTTGTGGCCAATGCCTTGACCTCGGGCCACAACATCGCCGACAATATGCACTTTCAAAAGATTTGTCGTACCCGACTCACGCACCGGTACACCCGCTGTGATGACGACAAGATCACCGCGCTTCACAATACCTGAACGAACAGCTGTACGTACGGAAATATCCAGCATTTCATCCGTGCTTTCCGTCGGTTCGCTGTAAAGCGGAATCACGCCCCACACAAGCGCCAGCTTGCGGCATACGTGCTCATGTGGAGTAACTGCGATAATCGGCGCTTTCGGACGAAATTTCGAAACCATTCGCGCCGTGTGTCCGCTCTCTGTTGCGGTAATAATGGCGGCTGCATCCAAATCAAATGCCACGTTCGCTACCGCCTGGCTTAGTGCATCCGGAATGTGCATCTGCTTCGCACTCGAATGTGTGTGCAAAATTTCGCGATACGCAAGCGCAGCTTCTGTTCGTTCCGCGATTCGGTTCATTGTTTTCACAGCTTCAATCGGATATTTACCAGCTGCTGTCTCACCGGAAAGCATAATCGCGTCTGAACCGTCGAAAATCGCGTTCGCCACATCGCTCGCTTCAGCGCGTGTCGGACGTGGATTACGCTGCATCGAATCAAGCATCTGCGTTGCCGTGATCACCGGTTTGCCTGCCTCGTTGCAACGGCGAATTAATTCTTTTTGTACAAGCGGCACTTCCTCCGCAGGAATTTCTACTCCTAAATCTCCGCGAGCAACCATCAAGCCGTCTGAAACAGCAAGAATGTCGACCGCGTTTTTAACTCCCTCATGATTTTCGATCTTTGAAATGATTTGAATATCCGCATTATGACGTTCCAAAATTTCGCGAATCTCCAACACATCTTCAGGCTTGCGGACAAATGAAGCAGCGATAATATCAATGCCTTGTTCAATACCAAACTCGATATCCTTAGCATCCTTTTCTGTAATGCCCGGCAACCTGATTTGCACACCGGGAACATTGACCCCTTTTCTATCTTTTAGCGTCCCGCCGTTACGAATCCGACAATATATCTCCGTGCCCTCTACTTTCTCGACAGTCAACTCGATCAAGCCGTCATCAATAAGAATCGTGCATCCCGGATGCACGTCGTTTGGAAGTCCCGCATATGTAACGGATACACGCTTTTCATTTCCTTTGATCTCTTCCGTCGTCAGTACAACCGTTTCACCTTCTATTAGTTCAACGGACGGGCTCTCCAACACACCTGTACGAATCTCCGGTCCTTTCGTATCAAGCAAAATCGCCACGTTTTTTCCCACTTCAGATGCCGCCTTACGAATCGCGGCAATCCGCGCACCGTGCTCTTCGTGCGTGCCGTGAGAAAAGTTGAGGCGGGCAACGTTCATTCCTGCTTCCATCAATGCTTTCAACGTCTCAATCGATTCGCTTGCAGGGCCAATCGTGCATACAATCTTCGTTTTTCGCATCGTTTACGGACCTCCTATGTACATTTGATTTGATAGTTCGACATTCTTTATGTATCCTCTCACCACAATACGAATGTCAAACTATCAAGAATGAAATATTATACAGATTCCGTGAAGGCTGCATACCGTCCTATTGCTTTATATTTGTGATAACGATCAACAACCAGTTCCTCTCGGCTCATGGTTTTTAACGCATCAAGATGTTTGAGCAACACAGAACGCAAGCCGGTTACTGTTTCCGCAAAATTACGGTGCGCGCCACCGATAGGCTCCGGCACGATTTCGTCCACCACTCCTAATTCAAACAAGTCTTGCGCCGTAATTTTCAGCGACTCAGCCGCGCGTTGTGCCTGGGATGCATCCTTCCACAGAAGCGCCGCCGCCCCTTCCGGAGAAATGACGGAGTAAAAGGCGTTCTCAAGCATTAATAAACGGTTACCAATGCCAAGCGCCAATGCGCCACCACTTCCGCCCTCGCCGGTCACAATGCAAATAATTGGTACCCCAAACGAGGCCATCTCGCGGAGATTACGTGCAATCGCTTCGCTTTGACCACGTTCCTCCGCTGCTTTACCCGGATAAGCGCCCGGCGTGTTAATAAAGCAAATAATCGGCCGGTTGAACTTGTCCGCCTGCTGCATGAGACGCAACGCCTTGCGATAGCCTTCCGGGTGCGGCATTCCGAAATTGCGCGCAATGTTTTCTTTGGTGTCCTTTCCTTTCTGATGCCCTATTACTGTGACAGGCTGCTCGTTAAATTTAGCGATACCGGCGACGATGGCAGCATCATCCCCGTACAAACGGTCGCCATGCAGTTCGATAAAATCAGTAAATAACGCATTGATAAAATCAAGTGTGGTCGGACGCTCCGGATGACGAGCCAACTGCACGCGCTGCCACGGCGTCAAATTTCCGTATATCTCCTGGGCCAGCGCTTTCGCCCTCGCTTCTAATTTTACAATTTCATCCGTAAAATCTATATCCTTTTCTTCCGTAAATCTGCGCAATTCCTCAATTTTTCTGTTTAATTCTAGGAGCGGCTTTTCAAATGATAATTCTCCAGCCATTAGCTTCCCCTCCTTACCGTATGCATATCAAGAATTTTAGCAAGCGTATGACGCAGTTCTTGACGGGGAATGACTTTATCAAGCTGACCTTTTTTTAGAAGAAACTCCGCGGTTTGAAAATCTTCCGGAAGCTCCTGGCGAATGGTCTGTTCAATAATGCGCCGCCCCGCAAAACCGATCAACGCCCCCGGCTCCGCAAAGTTGTAATCACCTAACGAAGCGAAGCTGGCCGACACCCCTCCAGTAGTCGGATTCGTCATCACGGAAATGTACAAAACGCCCGCTTCGTTCAGCCTAGCAAGAGCGGCGCTTGTTTTTGCCATCTGCATCAGGCTGAGCACGCCTTCTTGCATACGCGCGCCGCCGGAAGCAGAAAACAAAATGAATGGGTACCGTTTCTCGAGCGCTTGTTCAGCCGCACGGGTGATTTTTTCGCCAACAACCGAGCCCATGCTTCCCATGCGAAAGCGCGGATCCATAACAGCGATAACTACCGGATAGCCTTTGATCGTACCTTCTCCCGTTACAACCGCTTCAGAAAGGCCGGATGTCTCCATATCCTTTTTTAGCTTCGATAAGTAATCCGGAAAGTTCAGCGGATCAGTCGAGAGCAGTTCGCTATCATACTCGAAAAAATACCCTTCATCCAACAGCATCGCGATCCGCTCGAATGCTGTCATTGGAAAATGATAGCCGCAACCCTGGCAAACTTTTAAATTTTTTTCAAGTTCTTTGGCGTACGCAATTGTACCGCACTTGTCGCATTTAATCATCAGACCTTCGGGCACTTCCTTGACTTCAGCTTTTTCCTCCCCCCGATCCTGGGCCTGTCCCGTACGTACAGTTGCGTACCGACGTTTTTTATAGAAAATATCTTTTAACATAAAAAATAGTACACCTCTCTTAAGGTATCAATGAAGAATCGTACTCAAGACTTCCTGCGCTTCTTCCACCTCACCCGCAGGAACGAGAATTTCATACTGCTTGGAGACACCGGATTGGCGTATTTTCACAAGGAACCCTTCGGCTGTTAGCTTGTCTTGGATTTTTTCCGCGATTTTTGCGCTCGGGGCGATGTAGATGACCGTCCACATCCCGTCTTCCTCCTTAAACAAATATATGTTATCTGGTTCCATTCTAAACCTTTTGCTTTATTGTTCTTTACGTACGTTCAAGGCTATAAGATACTGTTTTCGAGATGGTTCGCCATACGGAGCACAGCTTCTTCTTCGTCACCGGCTCGAATAGCTTCCAAAATCGCCCTGTGTTCCTTAAATCCTTCTTCTGCTCTTCCTTCACGCGCAAGAGAACGTTCGCGCACCGACTTACTATACTCAACCAACGGTACCCATATCCGATGTAATACAGAATTACGACTCGCACGGCAAATCGCCCTATGGAACAAATAATCCTCCTCCGTCGGCACTTTGCCTTCCCTAATTTTTTCTTCACCTTGCAAAATAATGCGTTCCATCTCGGAGAAATGCTTTTCACCGGCTCGGCTGCATGCCAAGCGAACCGCATCAAGCTCCAGTATTTTTCTCATTTCGACTACGTCTCTTCTCGTTTTAAAGTCTTTTAAAATATATGCGCCCATAACATTAATAAGCTGATTATGTCGGTAATGTTGGAGAAACGTTCCTTCCCCACGGCGGGTCGTAATCAATCCTAGGAGCTCGAGCGCCCGCAGCGCTTCTCGCACCGAGGAACGTCCCACCTGAAGCCGATCCGACAGTTCCCGCTCAGAAGGAAGCTTGTCTCCCGGCTTTAATCCGTCCTCTTTAATAATCTTATTTATTTCCAGAAGAATTTCCTGATACACTTTGCGCTGCTCGGGCAAACTTGACACGGCACTCACCCTGTTTGCTGATTTTTAATTGCCAAAAAAGGAGGATTGCTCCTCCTTATCATCATCAACAGCTTTTTTATAGTATTTGTACTGCGGAAAGCATCTGTCCTTTGATTTGTTCAGGGTCGATCTCCTTTCTGGCTACACCGGTATCCATCGCTGCTTTCGCAACCTCGGCAGCTACATGCGGTGCCACCCTAGGGTCAAACGGAGAAGGAATAATGTAGTCCGGTTTCAGTTCTTCATCTCTAATTAGGTCTGCAATCGCACGTACGGCGGCCAGCTTCATCTCTTCGTTAATATCGGTAGCCATAACTTCCAACGCTCCGCGAAAAATTCCCGGAAATGCAAGCACATTGTTCACTTGATTCGGAAAATCCGAACGTCCTGTGCCAACTACCGCAGCCCCCGCTTCTTTTGCTAAATCTGGCATAATCTCAGGTACCGGATTAGCCATTGCAAAAATAATCGGGTTATCGTTCATCGACCGTACCATCTCTAGCGTAAGCGATCCTGCGACGGATACGCCGATAAACACATCCGCTCCTTTCAGCACATCGGCCAATGTACCTTCCACTTTGCGCTGGTTTGTAATGCGCGCGATCTCTTCCTTGATCGGATTCATGCCAAACGGACGCCCTTCATAAATCGCACCCTTCGAGTCACACATAATGACTTCTTTGACACCCATGAATAGAAGCAGCTTAATAATGGCGATACCAGCTGCGCCCGCACCATTTGCAACAACGGAAATATCCTCCATTTTTTTACCGACGATTTTGAGCGCGTTCAAAAGCCCGGCTGCTGTAACAATCGCCGTTCCATGCTGGTCGTCATGGAATACGGGAATGGACAATTCCTGCTTTAACCGCTCTTCAATAATAAAGCAGTTCGGAGCGGCGATATCTTCTAAATTAATGCCGCCAAACGTCGGTTCCAGGTACTTTACGGTTTTGATAATTTCTTCCGGATCCTGCGTGTTCAAACAAATTGGAAACGCGTCTACACCTGCAAAAGATTTGAAGAGAACCGCTTTGCCTTCCATAACCGGAAGCGCTCCTTCAGGTCCGATGTTTCCGAGACCAAGTACCGCCGAACCATCGGAAACGACAGCAACCATATTTCCTTTCACGGTATACTCATATACTTTCTGACGATTATCAAAAATATCCTTGCACGGCTCAGCTACTCCGGGTGAATAAGCCAGACTCAAATCTTCTGTGCTCTTTAGCGAAACTTTCGATTCCACCCGAATTTTTCCTCGATTCTCTCTATGCAGCTTCAGTGCTGCTTCACGCATGTTTGGCACCTTTTTAACAACTCCTTCTCTCTTCAACCCCGAATTTCATCAAAGTGGTCTGACCACTCCGTTTATTATTCTCTCATTATACCAAAAGAGAGTAATCTGTAAACCTGATCGAACCTGCTTCTAGGGGTTTTTTACCGTAAATTTACCGTTTTTTAATAATAACCATTCCTTCCCCAATTATTTTCTCAATTTTTCTAATAGTATCACTTTTAGGAGTTATATTATATTCTTCCGTCAATTGCACAGAATGCCGTTTTCCTGCGTAATAGAGAATAACCGGACTCATCCCCCGCTCCGCGCGCAAAATCTGCTGTAAATTTTGCAGTTTGACCACATCGCTCTCCACAGCCTCTTCGATTTTAATGAATACCATAGGTGGAGATTCAAACGCTTCCCTAGGTATATCACTGTGAGTAAATGTATAAGCGATTTCCGTCAGCTCTTTAATCCGTTCAGCGATACATTTCACTTCATCCCCTTGTCTGTTAGCTTTCCCTTCAACCGCCAACAACTTTCCTCTCTGAAGTAACGGCATGGCATGATGGTAAACGCCCGGAAATACAACCATTTCTACACGCGAGGTCTGATCTTCCAGCTGTACAAATGCCATCGGTTGTCCTTGGCGTGTAGTAATGTTGCGTACGGCGCATACCATACCAGCAAGACGCACCGGCTGCTTTTCCCGCTTTTCCTTAAGCCGGTGAAGCGGGAGAAACGAAAAGTGCTCGCACACCTCGCGGTACTCATCCAGAGGATGGCCTGATATATACAAGCCAAGCAATTCCTTTTCCTGCAAAAGCTTCTCTTCATAACCAAATTCCGGGGTATTAATCGAAACGTCCGGAACCATTAGCACCTCTTCATTATGTTGTTCCGGTTTTACTAAAAAGCCAATCTGTTCTTCTTCCTTGCGCCGCGCGCGCTGCGCCCATTCAATCACCCTGTCCAGCGCGGCCAGCAAAGCCGCCCGATGTCCGGGAAAGCTGTCCATCGCTCCGCTTTTAATGAGCGCTTCCAGCACACGTCGGTTGCACACCCTCTGATCAACGCGCATGCAGAAATCGGCCAAATCCACAAACGGGCGCTTGGCTCGCTCCTCTAGAATTCGTCGAATCGCCTGCACTCCGACGTTTTTAATTGCTCCAAGCCCAAAACGAATGCTTCCGTCTTCTACTGTAAAATCTGTTTCGCTGCGGTTAACGTCTGGCCCTAGCACAGGAATGGAGCGCTTCTTGCATTCGTCTACATACTCAGCTACTTTGTCCATATTTCCCTGCGCCATTGTCAACAACGCCGCAAAAAATGCGACTGGATGATTAGCTTTTATATACGCCATATGGTACGCAATCATTGCATACGCAGCGCTATGACTCCGATTAAATCCATAATCAGCGAAACGAACAATCATGTCATACAGCTGGTTGGCAAGTTTATCATCGTATCCTTGTTTCAACGCGCCATCGACAAACTTTTTCCTTTGCTCTTGCAATAACTCACGCTTTTTCTTTGACACCGCGCGGCGCAAAATATCGGCCTCGCCAAGCGTAAACCCAGCCACCTTGGAAGCGATTTGCATAATTTGTTCCTGATAAAGAATAAAGCCGTACGTTTCCTTTAAGATCGGTTCCAGTACAGGATGCAAATAGGTCACTTCCCGCCTGCCATGCTTGGCCGCTACAAAATCCGAAATAAACTCCATCGGCCCCGGACGAAACAGGGCTAAAACAGCAACGATATCCTCAAACTTGGACGGCTTTACTTCCCTGAGCACACGACGCATGCCCCCCGATTCCAGTTGAAAGACGCCTGCTGTATCTGCTTCTGCAAGCATTCGGTACGTACGCGTATCATCAAGAGGAATGGCCGCCAAATCAATGCTAATCCCTTCTTGCTCTTTGATAAGGCGAATGGCCTGTTCAAGCAACGTTAAATTTTTCAATCCAAGAAAATCCATTTTTAGAAGCCCTACATCTTCAAGCGCTTCCATCGTATACTGTGTCAACGCATGCCCGTCATGCCCCTGCTGTAGCGGCACGTGCTCAGTCAAAGGGTCGCGCGAAATGACCACACCGGCCGCATGAGTGGAAACGTGCCGTGGCAGCCCTTCCACAGCACGCGCAAGCTCGATCAGCTTCTTCGTCTGCGGATTATTCGTTACCGCCTGACACAAAGCCTTGCTTCTTTTCAGCGCGCGATCCAGTGTAATGCCGGGTTCAGCCGGTATCAATTTCGCGATTCGATCTACATCCCGCAGCGGTATATCGAGCGCGCGCCCTACATCCCTCACAGCCGCACGCGCCGCCATCGTTCCAAACGTAATAATCTGTGCTACGCGATCAGCCCCGTATTTTTTTACTACATAATTTATGACTTCATCACGGCGCTCGTAGCTGAAATCCACATCGATATCCGGCATACTAATACGCTCAGGATTTAAAAAACGTTCGAATAAGAGATTGTATTTTACCGGATCAATATTCGTAATTTGTAGCACGTACGCGACTAAACTGCCCGCCGCCGATCCCCGGCCTGGCCCGACCGCGATCCCTCGTTCACGCGCGTAGCGGATAAAATCCCATACAATCAAAAAATAGTCGGCAAATCCCATGCGGTTAATTACACTAAGTTCGTAAGCCAACCGTTCACGAACCTCTTCGTTCGCATCGTTACCATAGCGTAAACGAAGTCCGTCTTCACATACTTTCTGCAAATACTCTTCTGCGGTTTGGCCGTCTGGAAGAGGAAAACGGGGCAAAATCGTCTCACCCAGCGGAAGCTCCACCTGGCAACGCCGAGCAATGCGGACCGTATTTTCAATCGCCTCTGGCAGAAAGATAAAACGCTCGCTCATTTCTTCCGCGCTCTTTAAATAATACTCCTTTGTCTGGTATGTCCGCTCTGTATCATCTATCTTTTTCCCTTCGCCTATGCAAAGCAATATATCCAAAATGTCAGCGTCCTCTTCGCGTAAATAACGTACATTGTTGGTAGCTACAAGCGGAATCCCAGTAGCTCTGCTCAAATCGACTGTGCGCTGATTTACAAGCCTTTGCTCTTCCAGAAGATGATCCTGAATCTCAAGGAAGAAATGTTCTGAACCAAACAGTGCCCTGTATTCCTCAGCCACTTCCTTCGCTTTATCCATTTTCCCTGCTCTCAACAACGAACCAATTTCTCCATCCTGCGCCCCGCTCAGTGCAATGATACCTTCTGTGCATCCGTGCAAGGCTTCTTTTGCCAGCACCGGGTGATACACACCTTCCGCATGTGCGCGGGATAACAGCCGCATAATGTTACGATAGCCTTCCAGCGTCTCCGCAAGCAAAATCAACGAAAATCCTTTCTGGCCATGTACCTGTCCATCTTCTTTCGTCTCATCTTTAATTTGAAGCTGTGTCCCAAGAATCGGCTTAATTCCTTCCGCTTTGCACGCCTTATAAAAAGGGATAGCCCCGTACATCGCTGAGGAATCCGTAACTGCCAGCGCTTCCATCCCCAACTCTTTCGCCCGGTGCACCAGCGGCCAAATGCGCGCCGCGCTTTCAAGCAAACTATATTCACTGTGCACATGCAAATGAACAAAAGATGCCGTTTTCATGTTTCTCACCCTCTTCGCCTTCGGGAATCTCCCGTTTTCTCCTGCAATTATTATAAACCTTAACATATAATACTCAAAGCAATATAAGAACAAATATTCCCCTTCTATTTGCAGCCTGTCTCCCATACAGATTGATATATCAGGATATTTTCACGGTTCATCAAAGCATGAAAACAAATCTATTTTATTATAGAAAGGAGTAAATCTCCTGTGAACAAATCGTTGTTCGGCTATTTAGTTAGCCATATGGTGATGTACTTTTTTGTCGCCTTCGGCATTGTCCTAGGAGGTGCTATTCTGGGGGGATTGGCAGCTTTTCTAACCCGGCAGCCTCCGTTTCATGAAATGGAAACGCTCGCGGTCAAATTAAAAATATGGGGAATGGTCGGCGCACTTGGTGGCACCTTTGATTCATTTATGCAAATCGAGCGCGTCATTCTCGACGGCAACATGTCTCCTGTTATTAAACAAATTATTTTTATCATCAGCGCGTTTATTGGTGCGGATACAGGCACACGCATGATCCAATGGCTCATCCGTGGTGAGCCTTCATGAGGGTGCCTTCTGCTTCCGCTTTTCGGCGCTCCCTCCGGTTTGTTCTTCTTTTTCTTCTCGGGGTGATTGCAGGAATGTGCGCGCTTCTTCTCATGGTAGGAGACGAAATGGACAGGCTCCATTTAAAAGCCCGTAAACTAGAAAATGAAAATATTCAATATGTAGAACAACTAATAGAGTATCAAGAAATAAGAAAAAACTTGATTCAAAAAGAAAAAAAAGTGGTAGAAAAAATAGAAATTCATTTGCAAACACAAGACGAGTTCGTGGGAACAGAACTGGAAAAAAAGCTGCTCAAGGACTTATATTTTCTTAAAGGAAAGCCGCTGGATTATGTCGCCAGTTTTCATGAAGGGATCGGAATAATGCTTGCGGAACGCACATACACAATCGATGGACGGACATATTTACTGCACTTGTCTACACTTGTAATTTCGCCCTCCTTGCATTTTTATATCCGGGTTGAAGAAAAAAGATAGTCTTCCTATCGCCACCGCTTGCAAACTTTAGTAAAATAAAAAAAAGGAGGAATGAACAATGGTTATTAGTCGAAGAGAAATGGCGCGCGCTAAAGTCAAAAAATTAAAAAAAGGGTTCTCCGCGTTCTCTGAAACGCAAGAAATTACGGAACTGATGGAACGCTACATCAAGGAAGAGAAGCTAAATGTTCATGTCGACAAAACATCCTTGGGCTGCTGGTTCATTCCCGCGGACGGTACAGAACACGAGACCCGCCCCCATTCATAACGCGAAAGCACGGCCGCTTTCCCTGCCGAAAAGCGGCCATTGTTTATAATTACTGGATAAATGAATGCAAAAATGAATTGAAGAAAAATGCAGGAAAGGGAGTTCAATAATTGCCATTATCGTCCATTTTTGCCATCGTTATCATTTTATCAGCTACCATTGCTATTTACTACGCGATTACATGGCGCAGCCAACCCGGTGTGATCGCTCGAATTTATCAGGCGCGCATGAATATCGGCATGGGCATATTCTTGCTCGGTGTCGGTACTAATCAGCTTATGTTTGACGATGTGGATACAATTCGTTTGGTTATTGGTATTATTTTCCTTTTTATAGGCGCGGTTAACTTGATTATGGGAATCCGTAATCTTACATACTTTACGAAGCTCAAAAGAGAACAACAAAATAAAAGATAAAGCGGAGCCGCGACTCCGCTTTCTTGTTTTATCGTTCGATAACCTGCACGGTCATCATTGCTTTTGAAACAAGCATACCCTGATGGTACACTTCGACTTCCACCTTTCCAAATTTTCGGCCCACCTCCAGCACGCGCGGGCGGATTTCAATCGTGCTCTCGATTTGTACCGGTTTTAAGAAATACACCGTAATATTTTCCGGCACCATATCGCCTTTCTTATACTGGCGCAACGCTCGGCTTCCAGATTCGGAGACGAGGGTAGTCAGCACCCCGCTGGAAATGTTTCCGAGATGGTTCGTCATCTGCGGTGTTACTTCTCCTCGAAAATAAATGCCCCCTTCTCCTTTTTCTTCATGGAATCGGTTCATAATCTGGTTTGCAAACGTTTCTCCCATTTGGGGTTGCTTCTGGATATACTGCAACGCTTTCAATACGTCCTGGCGAGTAATAATCCCCAGCAGGCGGCGGTGATTGTCTACAACCGGAAGCATCTCAATGCCTTCCCACACCATCATATGAGCCGCCGACGCGACCGAAACCCTCGCCATTACGGTAATCGGGTTCTTCGTCATTACTTTCTCTACCGGAACATTATAATCGTGCCCTACAATATCTTTTGTTGTGACCACGCCAAGCACTTTCATGTTTTCGTCCACAACCGGAAAGCGGCCATGCCCGATTGTTTCTACCATCCGGCGCCAATCTCCTACTGTATGATTTGCCTGCAAATAATAGGCATCCTCCAGCGGAATTAAAATATCTTCCACCATCATGATTTCTTTTTTAATAAGACGATCATCGATCGCACGGTTAATCAATGTTGCCACCGTAAACGTATCATAGCTGCTGGAGATAATGGGCAACTTCAATTCGTCCGCCAATTTCTTTACTTCTTCGCTTGTGTCAAAACCACCGGTAATTAATACGGCCGCTCCGTGTTGCAAGGAAAGCTTGTGTGCCTGATAACGGTTTCCAACTATCAAAAGGCTGCCCGCGTCCACATAACGCATCATCGCTTCCAGTTTCATCGCTCCAATAACGAATTTGTTCAGCGTCTTATGAAGCCCTTCCCGTCCGCCAAGCACATGTCCATCGACAATGTTTACGACTTCAGCGAACGTTAACTTCTCAATATTCTGTTTTTTCTTCTTTTCGATCCGTACAGTTCCTACACGTTCAATCGTGCTGACCAATCCTTGCGCTTCCGCCTCTTTAATCGCCCGATACGCCGTTCCTTCGCTCACTTCCAAATCTTTTGCTATCTGGCGCACGGAAATCTTGGTACCTACTTCCAAATCTTCGATATGCTGAAGAATTTGTTCATGTTTCGTTGCCATAGACTCACCTTTTTTCTGTATCAATCTGTATTATTTTTATTATACTTCTTTGTTATAACAATCACAAACAGAAAATAAGCCGCCTTGATAAGGCGGCTTCCTCTGTACTATTCATAATCGGGTTGTGTTCTTCCAACCTTCTGCTCATCCTGCGTCATAGCAAGCAACGGTGATTGCTCTGCCTTCGCCCATCCATCAATGATTTGATAAAGCTGAGAGCCAATAATAAGAAGAGCGAATGCGAGCCATATAACGCTGAACAAGACCGCTTCTGTTTGACTGCGCAAAAGCGGAAGGCGCGGCAAGCTATATAATACAAGCAAAAATGCGAAAATCAGATAAATAATATGCCGAAAATCATTCCTCATATTCTTCACCTCGTTTTGCTGTAATAAGCGTAAACAGGAAGTTGGATATAACGCTTCCTTTTCTCTTTACGCTTGTACAGTATATGCGCGAGGCTGAGAAATCAGAATGATAAGAAATTATTCATTCTCCACAAAATTGGCCGCCAGTTGCGCTGGATGCGCGGCGATACAGCGGAAAATTTTCATCCCTTTCTGTACAAATTTCGCTTCATACTCAGTCATGATGTTGCCTTCCGCGTATTCGCTGTTATGCAAATCAAACGTAATTTCTTTCAACAAAAACAACTCTTCTGCGAATCGATTGAGACTGTATTCAAATAATCCCTCATTGTCCGTTTTTAATTGAATACAGCCTTCCGCTTTTAATAGTTTTTTGTACTGTTTTAGAAAATCATTATGGGTCAGGCGACGCTTTGCGTGGCGCTTTTTCGGCCAAGGATCGCTGAAATTAAGGTAGAACCTGTCTACCTCTGCGGGTGCAAAATAGCTTTCAAGTTCGCGAATGTTAATCCAGAGAAATGCAATATTCGCAAGCCCTTTTTCCTCCGCTTTTTTCACGGCTTTAATAAGCACCTCTTCATGCAATTCGACACCAAAATAATTGATATGCGGATTTTGTTCGGCAAGCGTCGTAATAAAGTTGCCTTTACCAGTACCGAGTTCGACATGTATTGGATTGTTGTTGCCAAAAAACTCGCGCCACTTGCCTTTGTACTGTTCCGCATCCTGTGGGACAAGTTTCGGATAGTTGGCCATCGCTTCGCGCACGCCAGGTTTTTTACGTAGACGCATGGGTAGAATCACCTATTTGTTTCGAGATTTTATGCACTGTTATTTATCTTACGCATTATGGGAGATAGATGCAACCAAGAAAACAAGGCGCGAAATTTTCATTTTTTAGATAAAATTTCCTGGTTGTTAATGATAAAATATATAATGGGTGTTTTTTTTATCATGCACCTAAATCTATGTAATAAGGAGGATTATATGAGTACGATAAGTATCACAACCAAACCGAATCCAAGAAAAAATCCAGCTTTAGGAGAAATCTACTATGAACCATAGTTATCATCCTTTGCAAAAGCGTTTAGTTGAACAGCTAGCATTTATTGATGAACATCGTTATACTTTCTTAGATACTTACTTCCCTTCAAACCTTTTGGAACGAAGTAAAGTGGACAAGTTTTTCGATCAATATGTACAAGAAGTTGAGAGTTTTCTTTCAACATTTAACGCGGGCCCTACTTCAATAATGTCTCGCGTGTTTATCGGAAGTAAAGTATTGCTATTTTATGAGCAAGGGCAGGAAACAGACTCCTTCACTTTATGTTTTCCCGAAAAAGCCAACCCAGATTCTGGATACATTTCTTTTCTTTCTCCGGTAGGTTGGCAACTCATATTGCGCTCAACAAACGAAGCATTTACTTTAAATACACCAAACGGAAAAACGGATGTCGTCATTCAAAAAATTGAATTTAATGATTGGTAAAAATACTAAAAAATCATGAGCACAAACCTTTCGAACTTTACATTAGTACCTTATATACCTATTGCTAGGCATTCTCGCCTCACATAAGCACAGCTTAAAAGGCCTGACACTTCTTTCCTTAAGTACGAGGAGATCAAGTGGCAGGCCATTTCTTTTTCCGCTCTCGCTTTATCTTACGAAAAAAAGAGCGGCTTGTACGCCGCCCAAAACACAAGAGGTATATAAAAAGGGGGTTTTTCATCACACTTTTAAGATACCTCATCAATATTACACACATATTACAAAACTATTACTAATCTATTATATTTCCAATTCTTCTCCCGGATTTACAACTTTTCCTTTTAATCCTTTGTTTTCCAGATTATGAATAAAAGCTTCCGGATCTTGCTTAATCGGCGGGAACGTGTTGTAATGCACCGGAACCGTCAGCTTGGCGCTGACCCATTCAGCCGCCTGCAACGCATCTTCTGGCCCCATTGTGAAGTTGTCGCCAATCGGTACAAATGCCACATCGATATCGTTTCGCTCGCCAATCAATTTCAAATCGCTGAATAATCCGGTATCCCCAAGGTGATAGAGTGTCTTGCCTCCCATTGTGATGAGGAACCCTCCCGGCATGCCACCATAAATAATTTGTCTTTCGTCTTCCAGCACAATGGCAGAACTGTGGAACGCCTGTGTCATTTTCACTTTGCCGAACTCAAATTCATAGGCGCCGCCAAGATTCATTCCGTGGACATTTGCGCCTTGCCATCCCATGTATGTAGCCAATTCATGTGTGGCGATAATCATGGCATTGTTCCGCTTTGCGATAGTAAGCGCATCACCAATATGATCGCCATGTGCGTGCGTCAACAATACATATTGCACTTCGATATCTTCCGCTTTTGTTACCGCCAGTGGGTTTCCAGTCAAAAACGGATCAATAATGATAGATTTGCCCGCATGAGAAACCTGTACGCAAGAATGTCCATGATACGTAATCTTCATACTTCTACCCTCCATTATTTTACTTTCTTGTCCATCTTTTCTTATTGTACCAGCGTTATGTACGACAAACAAACAAACAAATAGGAGAATACTCACGCTCCCTTTCTTTTTTTCATAAGATGAAGGGATGATATATAGATGTAGGAAAGGGGGAGCGAGCCTTGCCACAACGTTATACGCGTATCCAGCGCACACCCGACCAGTCTTTTCCTGCTGCGATCGATGTGCTGCTCCCGGCTTCCTTTGTCAAACAATACGGGATTGTCGGCAAAAAACCGTTCGAACTTATGTACGGATTGCGGACAATAACTGCCGCTTTTGAAATTACGACTTCATCCGTCATAAAAATAAAAGAATCTTTCGCACAGCGGCTCGGCCTATTAGAAGAAGAAATCGCGTATGGACTCCACTTCCACCCGGCAACAAGGAGGCTAGTTATCGGGCCGATTGTCGGTATTTTAATCTCAAGGATGGTGCCAACAGACGAAGGTCCTTTCGGCAGCATTACCGACTTCTGTCGGGAAGTGACACAAACATGCCGCCTGCGCGGCGGGCTCGGCTTTATTTTCACACTCGATCAAATTTCGCGGGAAAAAGATATGGTGAACGGCTGGACATACCGCAATGGTCATTGGATAAAGCGAGTATTTCCTATACCGTTTTGCACGTACAATCGAATCGGTTCACGCAAAGTTGAAGAAAGGGAGGAGACCAAAGAAAAAATCGCGATTTTAAAAGAAAAAGGCGTCCTATTTTTCAACGAACAGTTCCTGGATAAATGGCAAATTCATCAGCGTATGTCCTTGCTGCCAGAAACAGCATCGTTTACACCTTATACGGATTTATATAAAGGAGCCGCTTCATTGCAAGCCATGCTGCAAAAGCATCCTTATATTTACCTAAAACCTTCGAGCGGAAGCCTGGGGCGCGGAATTATCCGTCTGTCCCGTACCCAAAATGGATATATATGTCAGTATGCTACCCTCAATGACACGGTAACGCGGCGATACAACTCGTTCAACTTGCTGCACCAAATGCTACGTTCCCGTATGCGTAAACAACCGTATCTTATGCAACAGGGACTGCATTTAATCAAACTCAAGGGAGGCATTGTCGACTTTCGGGCCCTTGTCCAAAAAAATAAAAACGGTGAATGGAGTATTACATCTATTGTCGGACGAAGTGCTCCCACCTGCAAAAGTATCGTCTCTAATGTAGCACGCGGTGGCACTATACTTCCGTTGGGCAATACGCTGATTGCAGCCGGTTTTTCCCCCGCCGCCCGCGCTTCCATCACTGCTTCCGTCCGGCAACACGCGCTTCTTATCGCCCGCCTGTTCGAACAGTGTACGGAAGGACATTATGCTGAACTCGGCATCGATCTCGGTGTCGATAGAACAGGCAAAGTATGGCTGCTTGAAATCAATTCGAAACCTTCAAAAACAAACAACTCCTTGGCGAATGCCGGTAAAGGGCCCCGCCCTTCTGTCATTCGGCTGGTCGACTACTGTTTTTACCGCAGCGGTTATATACCTAATCCTCGCAAAAAAACAATGCAAATCAAACGTTCCTCGAAAAGGAGGTTATCACCATGATAAAAAAGACGTTGGGGTATCTTGGCATCCTAGCGACCCCAAGCACAAAATATCACCCATTTCCGGAAAAGTCATTCTACGCGTATTTATGCCAGGCCGGGATACGTATCGGACTGCCCGTATACGTCTTTTTACCAACCCAGATTAATTTCGTTACCCGGACTGTTATTGGTTACCAGTATACAAAACAAAAAAAATGGATAAAAAGACGCTTTCCTTTCCCCACCTTTGTCTATGATCGACTTTCTAATCGCAAGAAGTATGAGACGCAAATCCGAAAACTAAAAAATGATCCTTCGATTACTTTTCTAGGACATGTGCTGGGCGATAAACTCAAAAACCATAACCTACTTATCCAGCACGCTGGCCTTGCCGCATATATGCCGGAAACCGAACTTGTCACTTCGCTGCAGGTAATAAAAAACATGCTCGACAAGTACGATGCAGTCGTAATTAAACCAATGCGCAATTCGCTTGGCATCGGCGTTATGAAAATCACCTCCAAACAAGGAAGCCATCGAGTCGAAGGGCGCGATTTTAAAAACAAAATCTTTTACCGCAAATTCTCCAATCGTACTGCGCTCTTGCTCTGGCTACGCAACCAATTTAGTGTAAAAATGATCGCCCAGCCTTATCTAGAGCTTTCCACACCGGAAGGCATCCCTTTTGATATTCGGGTGCTTGTACAAAAAAATGGCCAAGGCGAATGGGTTGAGACCGGGCGCGCCATTCGGGCAGGAGTAGTAAACGGCCTTACGTCCAATCTATGCGGCGGCGGCAAAGCGCATTCGTGTAAACCATTTCTAAACAAATATTTCACCGAAGAACAGTTACAGAAAATTTATAGTGATATTGAATACATCGTTAAGGAACTCCCACCGTTTCTAGAAAGCAAACACGGGCGCTTAGTCGAACTCGGCATTGATATTGGAGTCGATAGGGGAGGCAAAGTTTGGTTGATTGAGGTGAATTCCAAGCCAGGACGCGCTTCATTTCGTCGAATCGAAAACAGCACATATTACCGGGATGTACGGCTCAACCCTTTGCGCTATACACATTATCTTGCGCAGTTGCGAAAGGGTCGGTGAGCATATGAGTATAATCGCGACGGGATGGGTGTCCATTCACCCCTTGCATCGTACATGGCACCTTCATTTTTCCGCGAAAAAAGCGCCGCACACCCTACTGGCAAAGAAAAAGCTACACCTTCGCATTGGTGGCTGGAAAAAAACACTGCTTATCACCTGTAAGCATCCCAGCCCCCATACTATCAATTCAAAAGTACGAATCCGTTCTCAGCAAAAACACCTTACCATCGGTCCTTTCATTGGTATTTTAACCGTGGCAGGAGGCGGTCTGTTCCGCGGTGTACAAAGCAACTTTATTGATATTATCGAAACAGGAAGAAAGCTGGGAGCGCTCGTTTATGTCGTTCCAGTGGAAAATATCGACTGGAATTCTCGCACCGTGCGAGGATACTTGTTCGATAAAAAAAGAAAAAAATGGATAAAAGAAAAACTTCCGTTTCCGCATGTTTTCTATAACAGGATTCCAAACCGAGCGTATGAGGGAAAAGCGCATGTAAAAGCCGCACTAAACCAGCTTTCTGCCACCCCCGGTCTAACGCTTTATAACCCACACTTTTTTAACAAACAACAATTGTACGCCGCCCTACAGAACAATCCCGAGACCCTTCCCTATCTGCCACGTACGCTCCCGCTTTCTTCCAAAGATGTTTTTTATAATATGATTTCTTCCTATTCGCTCGTATATCTAAAGCCGGCAAATGGAATGTCAGGGCAGGGAATTTACCGGGTTCAGCGTCAAAGTGGCGGAAACTATCTCGTGCAACATCAAGAACGAAAAAAAACAGTAGGAAAAATGTTTAAAACAAAAGAAGAAGCATGGTTCTATCTCGCTCCGCACGTAAAAAAGCATTACTTAATTCAAAAAGGAATTGACCTCGCCACATTTGATAACAAACTTTTTGACATTCGTCTGCTTGTGCAAAAAGACGGAAAAGGTGAATGGGGGGTGACGGGCATCGGGGTTCGGCTGGCCGGCTCCGGTAAAATTACGACTCACGTGCCACGCGGCGGTTCCGTGCAGCCTCCGGTCCCCATCCTTTCAGCCGCTTTTCCGGATTACTCAGCGGAAAAGCTGCTCTCAAACATACGGCTTATGGCGTTATGTATCGCCAGATCCCTTGAAAAAGAGTGGCCTACTCTCGGGGAGATATCCATAGACATCGGCATTGATAAGACGGCACGTCTCTGGTTTATAGAGGCAAATGCCAAACCGGGCAAATTCGACGAACCCCATATCCGTAAACTTTCGTTGCGGCGCATCGTCGAGTACGCACAGTATCAGGCAAATTTCGCTGCTATTTCGGGTGAAAAACGCCATGTTCATTCATGAACTTTCTCCCGCTTTGTTTTCCCGAACACGGGAAAAATTGCTCCGTTTCATTCATGTACATGGGGATAGACGCATCACCGCCCGCGCCATTCGCTGGCTGCGCGCATTGCCTGCGGAAATGCTAGAAGAGGAAGGGAATATTGTTCTTATCTATACCCAAAACAGCAAATTGCTTGGCTGTATCGCCGTTTATGGGTATGGGACACAGGAATCGTTTCTCGTTGTCCACCAGAAAGCAAGAGAACAGGGGATCGGAACAGCGCTGACGAACGCGGCGCTCTCCCGGCTTGGCAAATTGTACGTGCGGGTAGCAGCCGATAATACGGCTAGCTTAAAAACTTGCTTTACCATCGGAATGGTTGCGTTCGCCTGCGTGCGCGGCGTTACCGGAAAGCCGACATTATGGCTTGCGGCAGGAGATTGGAGAAAAGAAGACGTGAAAACAATATGACTGGAAGAAAACTACTTATCGGAGTGTTAACTTATCGCAACGGCGCTTTTATCGCTGGCAAAACATATCTTACTCGCTTGGCGCTCGTGGCTGAAACATACGGTTGCGAGCTCGTTGTTTACTCTCCAGCTGATATTTGTGAAGAAAAAAACATCGTCCGCGGATTTGCATACGACAAAAAAGAAAAAAAATGGGAGGCCAAAAAGACACGGACTCCCGATATTGTATATGACCGCTTTAGTAACATGACACCTGAGATATTCAAAAAGTACGCAGCATACCGGAACAAAAGCCGCCTTGTTTATTTAAATAGCCGTTTTGCTCACAAGTGGAACGCGCACCAGTTTTTTAGTGGTCATTCCGACATCGCCCCGCATCTGCCTGAAACAATGCGCGTACAGCAGGGCGCACTCGGAAAACTAATACGAAAATATCCAGTCCTGTACGCAAAACCAGTTAACGGTTCGGGAGGCAAAGGAATCATCCGTATTCAGCGCAAGCACGAGATATTCGAGATGGTCGGCAGAGATAAAACAGGCTGCATCATCCGCAATACGATCCGCTCTCTTCCTGCAGCCGAACGTTACCTTCTGCTCTGGTGTCAAAGGCAGGGCCGCACGTTTATTTTACAGCAAGGCCTCGATCTTGCGCTTCTCCCCGGTTTCATCTGTGACAGCCGTGTACTCGTACAAAAAAATGAGGTAGGACAGTGGATAATAACCGGTATCGTAGGCAAACAATCTCCACAACAGCTCATTACTTCCAATTTACAAAGCGGGGGCCGCGCTGTTCCCATAAAAAACTTGCTTACGCTACGCTTTTCTCCCGAAGAAACAGAAAGCATCCTGCAAGGCATTAAACAAGTAAGCTTATTATTGCCCCAACACATCGAATCAAAATTCGGTTCTTTCATAGAGTTTGGAATTGATATCGGAATTGATACAAAAGGCCAAATCTGGATCATCGAAGTGAATACCAAACCTAACCGGGAACTGTTCCGCCTCGCAGGCTTGATAGAAACGTATAAAAAGGCTGTCGAAATGCCTATTCGCGCAGCCATACACCAGATTTCTTCCCCTTATTTGTAAAACAATCAACATAGTCATATAGTCTCTATTCGCTTATAGGCGAAACAAAGGCTATATGACTTTCTGTCTTTTTTTATAATTACAAGAAACAATGCCATCCATCTGCTAATGTTCTTTTCCTTAATGGCAAAAAACATGCTAACAGGAGGTATGGCCGCCGCTCCAGGACAAGCCGAAGCGGCAATGGTGTCTGCGAAATTCGGCAGAACCGTCAAACAGACGTCACGATCAGCAGCCTTAATAGCCCTAGCATAAAAAATATTATGTAACCGCACGCCGGATTGTAAAATTAAGAAAAACTCACAGCTTGCGCCCTCTCTTTTCTCATCAAAAAAGAGGGGCTTCTTGGCTTACCTGGCGAAAGTATTCCACAATGCCATGTACGTGATTGTGTAATGTCCACCCCTTCTCTTCTAAAATAGCTTTATGTCGTCTGTGAAACGGCTCTGCTTCATCACGGATCGCGCGCTGCCAGGCGCTCAAATGCTTCCGTTCCTCTTCTGTCAACTGCTCCTCAATCGAGCTGCAAATAAAGGAACGACAGATGCTTGTTTTAAAGCGCGGGTCGAGGCCGCACCCTTTGCCATCAATAAAGAACTGGCATACCGCATACGCCAGCCGCTCATCCACCGCAAGATACGCCGTATTGGGCGATCGTTTCAGACGTTCATAGCGCTCCGCCGGCGATTCATCTTCTTCCGAAGAACGCTCGTAAAATAACGGTTGAATGCTAGCACCCGCCACAATTTCATAGTCGTATATCTCATTTTGCGGATTTGCATATATTTCCTTGAGAAAGAATTCCGTCTTTCCCGCGGCAATCATCTTATATATTTCAAACAAAGTAAATACCGGTTCATACGCACAGCACCCGATATGCGGTAAATCACCTGAACGCCGCTGAAAATGCGGTTCCGGGCAATTTCGGCATACTGCGGACAACAATTGCCTGTTTTCTTCTTCCCACCATAGCACGTCATTCCCCATGTTTTTCCTGCCTTTCATTCTCTGTTATGGATTGATTTCTACTAGACAGTATAACTCATCTTTTTTTTATCATCTTTTAAAATAATGCTTTACAAACAAACTATTAATCGAGTATTCTTAAAAAGTTAATTTAACGCTTAAAAGCGTACAAGCGTTTAAGTAGTAAAATTTTTTGGAGGAATGAATCGTGCCAGAGCAACACCAAGAAACAAAATTTACAAAAGCGGAAGCTGGGCTTATTACATTGTTTTTGCTCAGCATTCTTAGCTTCTGTATTATCGGATGGCAGGCGCCTCCGCACGTTCCTTTACTTTTATCCCTTTTTCTCTTAATCATTATTAGTTCCATAAAAAAAGTGCCCTGGAAAACGGTTGAAGAAGGTATGATTGAAGGCGTGCGGCCAGGACTTACGCCGATATTTATTTTTATTCTTATCGGTGCACTCATTAGCGTTTGGATAGCAAGCGGCACTGTTCCCACAATGATGGCATACGGTTTCAGCATTTTATCGGGAAAATACTTTTTAGCCGCCGTTCTGCTTATCACTGCGGTTGTAGGAACCTGCACCGGAAGTTCGCTAACAACGACAGCCACGATCGGAGTCGCATTTATGGGCATGGGAACGATGATAGGCATCAATCCCGCTTGGATAGCAGGTGCGATAGTATCAGGAGCGTTCTTTGGTGATAAAATGTCGCCCCTGTCCGACACGACAAACTTAGCGCCTACAGTAGCACGCATCGATTTATTCACCCATATTCGCCACATGACATGGACAACAACTCCGGCGCTGTTGCTTTCTCTCCTGCTGTTTTTATTTCTCGGAAACGGAAACGCAGGAGCCATTCCGCAGGAACAAATTGAGGGCCTGCACCGTGCGCTTATCGAACATGCTGTTGTCCATCCTGTGGCACTGTTGCCGCCTCTGCTCATCATGGTCATGGCGATGCGCCGGATTTCGGCCATCCCAACGCTGATGGTTGGTATTCTATCGGGAATTGCAGTAGCGTTCATGCTTAATCATGAATTGAAAATAGGTGACATGATCGGGATTATCCAAAATGGCTTTACGTCCGAGACAGGAAACAAAGTCATTGATTCATTGCTAACACGAGGCGGCATTCAAAGCATGATGTTTTCCGTTTCTCTTATCTTTCTTTCGCTCAGCATGGGCGGCTTGCTATATCATCTTGGCATTATCTATCAACTGATGGATATGATTCAACGTTTTATCCAGACGCGCGGACGCTTGATCGCTTCAACCGCTTTATCCGCCATAGGTATCAATTTACTGCTCGGCGAGCAATACTTGTCTATCATTCTTACCGGTAATGCGTTTGTCAAGCAATACAAAAAACTCGGTCTTGCACGCAAAAATCTGGCACGAACGCTTGAAGACGCCGGCACCGTTGTAAATCCGCTTATTCCGTGGGGCGTCAGCGGCGTCTTTATTTCCGGAGTACTTGGCGTATCTGTTTTTGAATATGCGCCGTTCGCGTTTTTCTGTCTGCTTTGTCCTGTAATCACGATACTATTCGGGTTTACGGGTATCGGCGTGCCGTATGAAACAAAAAAGAGGAGCTGACAAGGCTCCTCTTTCTCATCTGACGGCCACGAGCGGACAATCCTATCGCCTCCCGGCTGCGGCCGCGTCTTCCCCTCTTCTGCTTTATGGCTCTCGATTAACCATCATTCGTAATTTCAACTATTTCAAAGATGTGATAAAGGCTTCCAAACGATTCAGCCCTTCTTCCAGCACTTCCATCGCGTAAGCATAAGAAATACGGATGTATCCCTCTCCATAAGCTGAAAAAGCGTCCCCTGGTACTACCGCCACCCGTTGTTCTTCCAAAAGACGCGAAGCAAATGTAAACGAAGACAGTCCAAAGTGCCCAATACGCGGAAAAATATAAAATGCGCCATTCGGCTTAACAACGTCCAGCCCCATTTCTGTAAGGCGGTCATACACGTATGTTCTTCTCTTGTCATACTCGGCTCTCATGATCTCCGCGTCATTGATGCCTTCCGTTAATGCTTCAAGCGCCGCATACTGGCTTATTGCACTGGCACATGTAACATTATACTGATGCACTTTCACCATCTGCGATGTTATATATGCAGGTGCGAACGTAAATCCGATGCGCCATCCTGTCATGGAATGAGATTTAGACAAGCCATTGATAACGATCGTCTTTTCCCGCATGGAAGAAAGCGAAGCGATGGAGCGGTGCTTTTTCTCGTAAATAAGCTCACTGTAAATTTCGTCCGAAATCACAAACACCTCTTTGTCTTCCAGGAGGGCAGCAATCTTTTCAATTTCATCCTGTTCTAATGTGCAGCCGGTCGGATTGGACGGATACGGTAAAATCACGCAACGCGTATTCTTATTTATTTTCTCGCTTAACAACGTCGTTGTGACTTTAAAATCGGTTTCACGTGTATCCACGTATACAGGTGTGGCGCCGCATAAGCGAATAATTGGCTCATAGCCAGGATAAACCGGGCCCGGCAAAATAACCTCGCTGCCTTCCGTCAGAACGGTACGTAACGCGATATCAATCGCTTCACTCGCTCCGTTCGTCACAATAATCTCCGTCACCGGGTCATAACGTAAGCCGTATTTTTTCCAAACGAACGCTGCGGCCGCCTCCCGCAGCTCAGGCAGGCCAGCGTTCGGCGTGTATGTTGTCCAGTTTTGATCAATCGCGCGTTTTCCTGCTTCTTTAATATGACCTGGCGTAGCAAAATCAGGCTGACCAATTGTTAAAGAAATGGCGTCATCGTATTGCTGCACAAGATTGAAAAATTTGCGGATACCGGAAATTTGAATATCACGAACCCGCGGATTGATTAAATGTTCCATCTGCTCGTACACCCTTTCTTCCGCGCGCAGTACGCATATTTATCTCTTTTTTTCAAGTATAGCACGCCTTATGATGAATTTTGCTGTTCAATACTAAGCATCCGTATAATTTCAGCGGCTTCGATTCAGACTTTGTGGTACGTGGTATAATATAATTTGCCTCTCCACCCTATTTCAAAGGGAACAGCATATATGAACAATAGAAAGAAAAGGTGCCATGATTACCGGAGCCATCAGCAGAATCGGGGGAGAAACGATAAAAGCGCTTTCCCCTAACAAGGCAAAGTCATGCTGATCGCTCACCTTGAAGAAAGCTTGCAGAAGTTGCAACAAAAAACAAAAGAAACCGGAAACGACATGATCGTGTGATTGACAACACAAATAATAAAATGATAAAGGGGAAACAAAGATGAAAATCATAAGCGCTTGTTTAATGGGATGCGCATGCCGGTACGACCAAAAAGACAATCGGGTAGCAGAAATTGAGCAACTCGTCAAAGACGGAAAAGCAATTCCTGTCTGTCCAGAGCAACTGGGCGGGCTGTCAACCCCCCGCAATCCGGCGGAAATTGTGGGCGGCGACGGATTTGATGTACTCGATGGGAAAGCAAAAGTTATTGACAATCAAGGCAATGACGTAACAGAACAGTTCCTGCAAGGTGCACGGCAGGTTTTGCTTATTGCGCAATCAGTTAATGCTAAAGAAGCCATTTTGAAAGAACGTAGCCCTTCCTGTGGCAGCAATATGATTTATAATGGCACATTTTCCAAAACAAAACGAAAAGGTGTCGGTGTCACTACCGCCCTGTTGATGCGTCACGGAATCACCGTCCAATCGGAGGAATCATAATGTTAGGGAAATCGACCATCATTATTTCAGCGGCCAGCGCTACCAGTATATGCCGTGCATAATGATAAATATGCGGAAGAAACAAAATCGGCACGGCGCTCAGTCCGGTCGACAGCGCGGAAATGACACTCCCTAACAACATATTTTCCATATCTTCACATTTTGTTCTCAAGTCGTAAGTAAACTGGTATCACAAAAAAACAGCACATAACGTGCTGCTTTGCTTTCTTAGCGGCTTTTTACAAGCAAATCAACCGCTTCCTTAATAACATGATCGGGATTATTTCCTTTTTCAATTTCCATGCGTATACACGCTTCCATATTATTTGCCACAACCAATCCGATCACGCGATCAACAGCGGAACGAACCGCGGTGAGTTGGGTGACAACATCACGGCAATCCTTTTGCTGTTCCATCATGCTGAGCACTCCGCGAATCTGTCCTTCAATGCGGCGGAGGCGATTTTTTATAGCATCGTTATATTCCATTCCTTATCACCTCAATCGATGGTATGTCTTTATCATACCCGCTAAGGTATCAACAATAAACAGGAAGTTCGCAATCCCGTTTTTTTCAAATCATAGCACGAACTCCTCCCCACGGACAATGTTCTTTTGTCTTTCCGTAAGATTTATAAAGGAAAAATAAAAAAAAAGAATAAGAAAGGGAGATAGTACACAATATAACCAAAAATGGAGGGAACATACATGAGTGAAATCGAAATTCTCGGCCCAAAGGGCTTACCCATTACCGGCAATCTGTTTGCTTTTCGCAAGAATCCCCTTGAATTTCTGCGCCGCGCCGCTGAAGAATATGGCGATATTGTTCACCTGAGATTTGGTCCCCGGCACCTTTATCTAATAAGCAACCCCGATTATATTAAGGAAGTACTCGTAACCAAACAAGCACACTTTAAAAAAGGAAAAGGTCTACAAGTTGCCAAAGCAGTCGTCGGAGAAGGCATCCTCACAAGCGAAGGAAAATTCCACATGCGTCAGCGGCGCCTTATGCAGCCTTCATTCCGTCAAGACCATATTGTCAGCTACGGCGACACGATGGTGGAATATGGGGAGAAACTCATCAGTAAATGGAAGGACGGCGAAGAGCGCCTTATCTCGAAAGATATGATGGAATTAACCCTCTCCATTATCACAAAAACAATGTTTGGGACAAGTATTAATAAAAATTTAAATGATATCGAGCATGCGATTGATGTAGGGTTAAAATATGTAAGCCGACGCGCCTCTTCGTTTATTGATATTCCGGAAAGCATCCCGACCAAAAGCAATCGCGAATTTAAAGAAGCAGCGGAAACATTGGATAAGGTCATTTTCTCGATTATTGAAGAACGCCGGAAAAGCGAAGATGAAAACCGTGGCGACTTACTCTCCATGCTGCTTGCGGCACGGGATGAAGACGATGGTACGGGCATGACCGACCATCAGGTACGCGATGAAGTCATGACGATTTTCATCGCCGGCCATGAAACAACGGCAAACACATTGTCATGGACGCTATACCTTCTCGCCCAACACCCGGAAGCGGAGCAAAAGCTCTGGTCGGAAATCGAACAAGTGCTTGGCGGACGGAAAGTAACCGTACATGATCTGCCGAAATTAAAATACGCGGAAAATATAATCTGGGAAACGCTGCGCCTCTATCCGGCCGCCTGGGCAATTAACCGTGAGGTGACGGATGAAATAGAGATTGGAGGACATACATTTAAACCGGGCGAATCGATTATGATGAGCCAGTATGTCATGCACCGCAATCCAAAATATTTCGATAATCCAGATGCCTTTATTCCTGAGCGATTTGCAGGCAATCTCCTTAAAGAAATCCCGCAGTTTGCTTTCTTTCCGTTCGGCGGGGGGCCGCGCGTCTGTATCGGTAATCATTTCGCCATTATGGAGGCCACGCTTATTCTCGTTACAATTGCTCAAAAATTCCAGTTGCGTCTCGCCGATCCGCACAATCCGGTCGAACCGGAACCGGTGGTGACGCTGCGCCCCAAAAACGGTTTGCGCATGATCGTGAAAAAAAGATAAGAAAAACTCGCGGGCACGTTACCCGCAAGTTTTTCATTACTTGCATGATTAAGGAAGATCGATAAGCATAAAGTGTACATTTTCTGCTGCTTTCAACTCCAATACTAGCGTGTCCATAATGCGCGCGGCATCACGAGTGTGCAGCGTTTTCTTCCCGTTTAATTCCAGTTCGCCCTCAATCACAAATACATAGATACGGCGGCCTTCCGCTTGCGTAAATGTCAGGCTCTTGCCGGTATCCAGCCTGGAAAGATATAACGTCAAATCCTGATGAATATGCGCTACGCGATGCCCATCTACTTGACGTTTCGCTACTATAGGCAACAAGTTATTTCTCATTGCTTCCTGATTATACGCGAATTGTTCGTATGAAGGCTCCAATCCTTTTTCATCCGGTAGAAACCAGAGCTGCAAAAAATTAACCTCTTCCGTATCGGACGGATTGAACTCAGCGTGCATAATCCCCGTCCCGGCGGTCATGCGCTGAATTTCTCCCGGCACAAGCACCGCTGAATTACCAGTGCTATCCTGATGTTTCAATTGTCCTCTCAGCACAATAGAGACAATCTCCATTTCCCTGTGCGGATGAGCACCAAAGCCCGTACCCGGTTGTACGATATCATCATTAAACACCCGAAGCGGGCCAAACTGTAAATTATTTGGATCATAATACTCAGCAAACGAAAAACTGAAATTACTTTGCAGCCAACCATGATTTGTGGAATAACGCGAAGCTGCTGGATAAATAGTAATCATATCCAACCTCCTGATAAGTTATTAACTTACTTTATAAAAGTATATTACAATAAATAAAAAAGTCAATCATCTTTTCCCTGTTTCCTTTATTATGAGCCTATTCTTTCTCAAATCATTTTCTATGTAAAAAAACAGCCGAAACATCTATCGGCTGTCCTTCCTTATCCCGGTTTGCCCTTATGGAAATGACTTCTCCCCGGTAAACATGCGCTGCGCTTCCCAGCCAGGAACTGCACTTTTTCATCCCATCAAACACTGCCGTTCAATTGCATCACCGACCGGTCTCTCTTCGCCACACGGCTTGTTTATTAAATGCACGCCGTATTGCCGCACATGATGCTCTTTGCCGTTGGGCACAGCCCGTATCGTTACCCATACCCCGAAAGATTTTCCATCTTTGTGTATCAATGTCCTATATGTACAAAACAGTTTCTTTTGATGGTACATACAAAACATCCAAAATGATATATACTCAAGAAACATAATTGGAACTGGAAACACTACATTGCAAAGCCTGCTCCAGATCTTGAATCAAATCGTCCGGCTCTTCCAGACCGACCGATAGGCGCAATAACGTATCCGTAATTCCCATTTTCTTTCGATCCGCTTCCGGAATACTGGCATGCGACATCCGAGCCGGATACGTCAAAATACTTTCGACAGCGCCGAGACTTACGGCAAGAGCCGGAAGAGTGACATTCCGCAAAAATCGCTCTACCTGTTCTACATTATGCAACATAAAAGAGAGCACGCCGCCAAAGCCCGCTGCCTGTTTAGCGGCCAGCTCATGCCCCGGATGTTCGGGAAGACCGGGATAATATACCCGCTTTACCGCGGGATGGTTTTGCAGCCAAACCGCTATTTTATGCGCGCTTTTCTGATGTTGGTCAAGCCGCACTTTCAACGTCTTCAATCCCCGTAGCAACAACCAGGAATCTTGCGGGCCGAGAATGGCACCGAACGCGTTCTGAATAAATCCGATTTCTTCAGCGATTTCTTTTTTGCCCGCTACCACCACCCCCCTACAACATCGCTATGTCCTCCGATATATTTGGTGGCGCTATGAATCACAATGTCGGCTCCCAGCCGCAAAGGCCGCTGTAAATAAGGCGTCATAAACGTATTATCGACAATGGTTAGCAACCCGTATTGTTTGGCCAGCCGGCATACGGCTTCAATATCTGTAATATTCATCTGCGGATTGGACGGACTCTCCAAAAATATCGCACGTGTCGCCGGCGTAATCGCGCTTTCAATCGCACCGATATCCGTTGTATTTACGAACTTTGACTGTATGCCGAAACGAGGGAACAGTTTTGTAATCGCCCGGTACGTGCCGCCGTAAATGTCATCAGAAAGCAAAATCTCATCCCCGCTCTTTAACAAACAAAAAACAGAGGAAATGGCGGCCATCCCGGAAGCAAAAGCGAAGCCCTTCGCTCCTTTTTCCAACACGGCTATCGCTTCTTCCAGCGCTGTCCGGGTTGGATTGGCTGTGCGGGAATAATCATATCCGGTACTGACACCCAGCTCTGGATGCTGGAAAGTCGCGCTCTGGTAAATCGGTGTACTGATTGCACCAGTCGCGCGGTCTCTTTCTAACCCAGAACGAACAAGAAGTGTTTCAATGTTCATGTTCTTCCTCCGTTTCATTTCGTTTCATAAACATCAAAGATAAAAAATAAAACACTCTTCGATGGAGAGTGTTTATATACAGCAAACTTTCCCCTCTCATCGTTTAGAACAGTCGTTCCACAGGCATTAGCACCGTTCAAACATTGCGTTTGATGGTTGCCGGGTTTCATCGGGCCAGTCCCTCCACCTCTCTTGATAAGAGCGATATATTCAGTTTGTGTGCATCGTACGAACCAAATTGCAGGGCAAAATAAAAACCCCTTTATCCTGAGTAAGGTATAAAGGAGCTGATTGCTCATCCTTTTCCTTATCTCTCAGGATATGTGTATCCTGCTGGAATTGGCACCTTCCTTCCCTCGAATAGGGTCATTGGGGTTGCCGGGCTTCACTGGGCCAGTCCCTCCGCCTCTCTTGATAAGAAAATCAATATATAAATTATTTATTCTATAATAATTACATTTATGAAAACTGTCAATAAATTTAAAAAATCTCTAAACAAAAACCGTGCAACCACTTCCTGAATAGGCTAAAACATAGGAAAAAATCGAAAGGGATTGGTATGCTATGGATTCATATAACTTCCCCGTTTATATACAAACAATGTCCATTCTTGCCCCAAATGTCACCATTTATTATCCTCGGGTAGAAGGACTGAAAAATAAGGCTGTACAAGAAAAAATAAACGTTATCATTTTGCATCAAGTTTATGCCTTAATCCAAGAACAAGGGTATTATCAAAATCCAACAACGATCGAAATGCTCGGCCATTATGAGATCAAATCCAATGAAAGAGATATCCTTAGCCTAACCCTAGAGAATTATGCCTATATCTTGCACCACGCACATGGACTCACCATTTTAAAATCATTAACTATAAATATTCAAACAGGTAAACTCTATCAATTGAAGGATTTATTTCAACAAGGAAGTGATTACATAAAAAGACTGTCCAATATTATTCAATTCCAGATTAAAAAACGAAACATCCCATTGTTAGGCGAATTTAAAGGGATTCGGCCAGATCAAGATTTTTATATAGCAGATAAAGCATTGGTTATTTATTTTCAACTGTATGAAATTACCCCTTACTATGTCGGCTTTCCCATGTTTCCCATATCTGTATACGACTTGGAAGATATCATCAATGAAAATGGGCCTTTAGGAAAAATGGCTCAAGCATAACATTACATCTGTTGCCGTATAAAACGCAAGATTATATCCGAAAACGTCATAAAACTGGATACATGCTGTTCAAACACCGCTTTGAAATATGAAAGACCCTTCAATTATCGAAAGGTCTTTCATATTTCAAATGCGTGACGCGGATATTCAAATACTTTGCCAATCGTTGTATACTGAATACCTACCAATCGGCTGCTCGTCTGCAGAGGAAGGATGCTTCCAATTAGCAATTTGTAGTTAAATGACTATAAATTGCGACACCCTTACACTGATTATTCAAACTTCCAACAACATAGACTCAAGCTTCCATGCTGATATTCCCGATGCAGCAAATCCGCTTTTCTTCCGTCATCCGCCGCCCCCATGGCGAGCAACAGCGGAATAAAGTGCTCGTTGCGTGGCACAGCTTCCCTGCCATACGGCGCTTCCGTCTCATACCTAAACAGCGAATCCGTATCCCACATCTCTATTTTTGCTTGCAGCCAATCGTCAAACGTGGCCGCCCACTTTTCTTTTTCTAAACTGTTCCAATTCAACCTATGCAAATTATGTACCGTTCCGCCGCTTCCAATAATCATCACACCTTCTTTCCGCAACGGTGCCAGCGCCCGCCCTATGTAATATTGCTCCGCAGGGGAAAGCGCAGGATTCACCGATAGCACAACAACCGGGACACGAGCATCCGGGTACATCAACCGAAGTACCACCCAAGCTCCGTGATCAATCCCCCTCTCCGCGTCCACTTTGGAATCGGTTCCACTTTCCTCCAACAACTTTACGATCTTCTGTGCAAGATCCTTGTTTCCTTTGGCCGGATATACAATTTTATACATTTCTTCCGGAAAACCGTAAAAATCATATATCATCTCATATTCTTCTACAGCACTCACCATCTGTACAGGCGCTTCCCAATGCGCCGAAAACAACACAATAGCACGAGGTTCCGGCAGACGATCAGCCAATCCTTTTAGCATCTTCGTATATTGATTTTCTTCTAATACCAATGTCGGCGCGCCGTGTGCAACAAACAAAGCAGGTACCATCACTGCATCCCTCCGTTTTCTGTTCCCTATAATAATCGTTTATCTTTATGAAGCAGAAAACTTCCTTTCCATCAGTATATCCCCTTTTTGGTTTATAATCACGACTCGACTCTGTTCATACATATCCGGCAAGCGGCTTTTCACAAACCCTTGTACCGCGTTTAACATATATACTAAATCCCCGCTCGTTTCAAGCAAATGAGTCTGAACTTGAATCATAACACCTTCGTTTTCAAAAAAAATATCGTAATCTTTAATATATTGAATCCATGAAACTTTTAACGACTGGTAGCCAAAGTTGGATGTCATGTATTTCTTTAGTTCTTCTACAAGCCTTTCCTTTGTTATATTCTTCGCTTGCACAACATCCGTGGAGGCAATTGCTTGCAGCGCATTTTCCGTCGGTTTTGGCTGTACCCATAAATAATTATCCTGCATTTTCAATCCAAGCACAAAGCCAATAAATACGGAAATCAAAATTCCGCCCGTGTCGATTCGCGCCATCGCCAAATCCCCTTTTTTCTTCCTTTTCTCCTTTGGTTAAATAGTTAGTTAGACAAAAAAGAAAAAATTTCTTTACCTTGTATGAATAATATGGGAAAGAAAAAGACCGCTTTTCCTGTAGCGGTCTTCGGTAATTAAAGAAATCTCCGGTGACACTTCTTACCGTCATAAGTAAACAGCACGCGACGTTCCTCGATTTTTGTCTCCAAGTGCACCGTTCTGCCCCAAAGCTTATAGATATATGGCAACGTTCTTTCCAGGTGCTTTATATCCAATTCCATTCCCTCATACTGGTGAAACAAATATAGTTCGCCATTGCGCAAGTAATCGCCATCCTGTACTAAAATGTATGGAAATCCGCCATTGACGCGACTCGTCACCAGTTGATCGCGCACTATCTCCCACGATTTGTCTGTAATCGTCCAATCGTTGCCTTGACGTGCGAATACGTACATATCCATTTTTTCAACAAGTTCTTTTGTTAAATAGTTACGGATAAAAGAAATATCACTGTCCAGTTCGCGTACTTCAAAGATTTTCTCACGCCCCATGCCTGGCTTTCGACCAAAACGTTCCTGTTCTTCTTTAGTCGGGTTATTCCAGCGCTCTTCAATATCTTCGAACATTTTCAGGCCTAAATAATACGGGTTAATGCTTATGGTAGACGGCTGCACAACACCAGCATTCAGCTTCGCGTATTCAATGGTCTCCTCTTCAGTTAAATCCATTTCCCGCAGAATACGCTGGTGCCAGTAAGACGCCCAGCCTTCATTCATAATTTTCGTCTCAATTTGCGGCCAGAAATACAGCATTTCTTCCCGCATAATCGTAAGTACGTCGCGTTGCCAATTCTCCAAGCGCGGACTAAACTCTTCAATGAACAAAAGCAAGTCTTTTTCCGGATCTGGAGGGAAGCGATCCCACCTCTTCTTCACTTCTTCTTCCGCAATTTTCCGTCGTTTCTGCTCCTCTTCGTCTAAAAACCATATATCCCCATAAGGGTTGTTTTTTTTTAGTTCGACGGTGTTCCGTTTTTTTTCTATCTCTTCCGCCCAGCTAAAATGGCGGCGGTTCAAACTTGGATCGACATGCTCCTGAATCGCAAGCACCGCGTCAAGAAACTCTTCTACGGTTTGCTTGCCATATTCAATCTCATACTGGCGCAGCCGCTCTGCTGTCGCCGCCATGCTCTCGACCATATTTCGGTTTGTCTTGCTGAAACGAACGTTATTTTTGAAGAAATCGCAATGTGCCAGCACGTGGGCTACAATCAGTTTATTTTGAATTAACGAATTGCCCTCCAGAAGAAACGCATAGCACGGATTCGAATTGATGACTAGTTCGTAGATTTTGCTTAAACCTAAATCGTACTGCAGTTTCATTTTATAGAAAGCTTTACCAAAACTCCAATGAGAAAAGCGTGTTGGCATACCATATGCGCCAAACGTATAAATAATGTCCGCCGGACAAATTTCATAGCGCATCGGATAAAAATCAAGCCCGAACCCTTTGGCAATTTCAGTAATCTCATCAACCGCCCGCTCTAATTGTCTAACCTCATCCGATGTCACTCTTTCTCCTCCTTCCCAAAGAAAGTGGTTAACGCTTTATAAACCTCACCTTTTTCACGAACGATACAGTATTTGAATTTTGGATCTTTAATATGTTTATAGGCAGACATTAACGTTGAATGTCTATTATATTGATAGAAATCTTTATGATATATACAAATTACTTATTATTGCCGTTAAGATAACAGTATATACCTCTTTTCTGAAATATATGCTTTACAAAAATGAAAGACCCTGGCCTTGCGCCGGATCTTCTCTTTCACTCGCTCTTTCCATTAATTTTTCTGAGGAAACGTACTAAAAGCCGTCTTACTATTAAATCTATTTATATAATTTTATGTATATATTTTATATTTTCGTTAATTAATTGTTTGCAAATATCCAATTTATGTATATTATTACAAATAAATTCATTTATTTGTAAATAAAAATGGTATCCTAACTCAATTATTACCAAGAAGAGAAAAAGGATACTTTATGAGAAACTATAAAAAAGCAATTTTAGGAACGGTAGTTGCAACTATGGTTTTAGGTTCCCATGTTTCTTCATTTGCTGCTAATGCAAAGGAAACGGCCCCAATATCAAAGTATGTAAAACTTGATAAGGCAGTAGAAGAAAAAGGAATCTATCGTACTTTCACTGAATAGGATGGGAAAACCGGTAAGATGGAACTTAACTTTAATAGTGGAGAGGTAAAATTTAACGGAGAAATATTACCCTTGAAAATGAAACGTCAGCAAAGCAATCAGTCAAAAAGCAACTTTGCTCTTACAGCACTTCCAGGTTACAAATATGTTAGAACCCTAACAGGGCATACAAAAGTTACTAAGATAGTATGGAGTATGCAAGTTATTTAATAGGACTATACACTAAATGACGTATGAAAAATCCAGGAGACTACCCGCAGCAGCCAGAGCCGTATTAAAAGAATTCTATCCTCCGAGCTGGTGATTATTGTTTATGGCAACGGATCAAAATAAAGGAAACCTGGTTTTTCAGTTCATTAATGAAATGTACGCGCAAACCTCTTTGAGCGTTACGTCCAATAAAGGACCGGAGGACTGGGGAGAGTTGCTTGGCGATCCAGCCATCGCCACCGCTATTTTAGACCGACTCATCCAAAAAAGCGAAGTCATTCATTTACATGGAGAAAGTTATCGTATTAAAATCGGCAAACCATATTTGGCAGCCACTACGTGTTCAAACATACTTGACAGCCAAAACTATGTCATTCAAACTATAATCAATGGAAAAAGAAGGTATTTTAAAGATTTTAGGAGGCTATCTAATGAAAAAGTTTATTGCTTTTGCACTCACTTTTCTCTTATTAACAGGAACTTACATAGGCTTGGTTCCAAATTATTCATCTGTATCGGCAGCTTCTAAAATTTCCACAGTGAAAATTACAAAAAAGAAAGAAAAAATTAATCTTAAATATGTTGAGGGAGATATCGAATATCCTTATATCTCCGGTCTTTCTAATGCAAAAATTCAAAGTAGCATTAATACGCTTTTCTTTAACCACGTACAACAAAGAAAAAAGTATGCACAAAAAGTGAATGCGAAGGGTCCAGATCCATTCATGAAAGATCATAAGTATAATGTTTCAACAACATATGAAGTAAGCAGAAACAAGAATGGTATAATAAGTGTTGTATTTACTGATTCTGAATACTTGGGCGGAGCTCATGGAATGTATGATTTGATCGCCTATAACATCAATGTAAACACAGGCAAAGTGTATAATTTAAAGGATCTGTTTAAGAAAAATACAAACTATGTGTCACTTTTAAGCAATGAGATAAAAAAACAAGTGAAGGCCAAGGATAAATACCAATTTGATTTATCTTCATTCAAAAACATCAAACAAAACCAACGTTTTTATTTAACAGACAAAGGTATTGTTATTTATTTTTCTCTTTACGAATACACATCGTATGCTGCCGGAATACCAAGATTCACAATTCCTTACACTACAGTAAAGAAATATTTAAATATCTCTAAGTTGTAAAACTATAAAAAGCCCGCCATCCATACGGATAGCGGGGTTCCTTGTCATTTACGCTCTATCGTTTGTTTCCAGCCTATTTCCTTTTAGATAAATTAAAAATATACATAATTTTAAGATTATTTTATGACGAATCATCACGCCCATGTTACCCTGTTTGGAACCGTCGATGTCCAGACAGGAGATGGATTCTGTACTTCAGCCAATCAGTGTAATGCCGCTGCTTTTTTAAGTTTTCTCCAAAAACTTCTGGTCCATTATATGGATAAATTTATTGTTCTTGTACTGGATAATGCCCGGATTCATCATGTGAAGCTGTTACGACCGTTTTTAGAGCAGAATCGGCACCAGCTTTCCTTATTGTTTCTTCCTCCGTACTCTCCAGAATGGAACCCCATTGAAAAGTTATGGCGCTGGCTGAAGGATATGGTTATCGTCAACCGTTTCCATAAAGATGAATCGGAGATTCGCTCATCTGTTTCTGATTTTCTTGAATTTATTCATCCGTGTCCTGAGAAAGTATTATCCAGAATTGGTTGTTTGAAACGTTAAAATCTCAAAGCAAATTTATATAGTAATTATCTGAACGTAGTGGGAAGAAGGTCGCTGCTTATAGTAGCGGCTTTTTATTTTTATTAGAAAATTTCCCCTCATCCCTATCGTAAGAGGAACTTGGGATGTTTAGCTTTCGTACGAGCGAGTGAAAGAGAAGACCCGGCGCAAGGCCAGGTTTTTGTTTGACCACATTGACCACATACTTATTTTATTTTTTTCCTTTTTATTCTCTTTCCTCTTGCAAAAACTTGAGATAAACAGAGATATTTAATTTTATTTACCTTTGTTTTTCCAAATTGTTTCGCAACCCTTATTCTTATAAGGATGTTGCAAAACGTATAATCTCTGAATAATAAACAATAAAAAGCCACATGTTTGGAAAGAAAGGAAGGAAGGAAGGAATTCTCGATGTCAATTTATTGGTTTGCTTTCATCGCTTCTGTAATGGCGCTTGTATCGTCCGTCATTGTGCTCTTAATTATATTACGACGATTTATTAGAAATAGAAGAAGAGGGCGATACTAATGGCTAAAAAAGCACGCATATTTAAATTTTCATAATATAATGTATATTTATTGAAAACGAGGGCATTTATTACCGAGAAAGAACAGCAGTAGATTTTAGAAGAGGCTCTTCAAGAGTATACGCAAACAAAAACGACCTGATATTTAGAAAAGGTGAAAAAATTATAAGCACGTTAAAATAAAACATCTCGGCCACGCCGGGTTATTTTTGTTCTGACATCCTGTAAATACGTAGTCAGGTTTCGGGTTCTTTAGTGCAAGCTAGCCGTTTTCTGTATGTACTTCCAGTTTGCCTGCATGGACAAGCTTCTGAAGGTCTTCGAGTAAGAGGATAGCCCCTGTTTTGTCTACACGGGAGAGATAGCGTTTGTTCATTTGCACACTCCCTTTTTGTTCCATATCACAACAAAAGGAAAATATAGGGAATGTTTTTGAGCAACCAAAATAGCGTTGAAAAACGGCTCACAAGTCAGCTTTTCTTTTTTAAATACAAACAATGTACGGTTGTCCTATGTGATATATCCATACACAATCCGTTTTCCTTCATAGTATGTAGTATGTCAAAATTGGAGGGAGAGAATTGGTAAATGCCAATTAATTTTGATGAAACAGCTAGTGTAAATGAATGTGACGCGCGCGCGGTCCGACCTACCCTAACAGGAGGCAACCCTATTGTCAAAGTTCCGGTACTACTTCAGGAAGTGTCGGTGCAGCTGCCGCTAAGAGCGCGTATTACTTTTCCAGAAGATGTGCTTGAAATCAAGAAAATTAAAAAGCGCGTAAAATTAACGCAATGCCGTCTTATCCAACCGCGTACCTTGCCGGGTGAAACACCCCGCAGTAAACTGTTCCTAAGTGGTTTTGTGCGCAAAAATATTCAGTATGCAACACCTGTATGCCCTAGTGATGAGGATGAGGTACGCTCTGTGATTCATTCGCTAACGGTTGATGTCCCGTTCGATTGTGTGGCGGAAATTACGACGTTCCTTACGCCCCCGGTGGGTCCTTTCTTTAATGTGCGCAACGAATTCGATTTTCTTGTAGAGCAGCCGCTACCCGCTGGCTTTCCGTCCAAAGACCGCCTCATGTCCACGGATTTATCCCAGTTCCATCAACAAAGCGTTGAATTTTTCAACGAACAGGTCTTCTGCGAACTGGTTCGCGCTGATATTACCGAATGGGATGAAGCGACCGATCGGGAGCCACTGGTAAATGGTCCATTCGAAGAAGGAACGTTCAGAAGCATTGTAGAGAAGATGGTGCTCGATATTACGGTCAAAGTCTTACAGAATCAGCAAGTGCGCGTTGACAGCATTGACAGTGCTGACAACCCTTGTTGACAGCCTTTAATATCTCTTAATATCTCCAGAATATTTTAAAGAGAGTACCCCCAAGACGTATGAAGAAGCAGCCGCTGGCACAAAGGAATATCGACTTTGATTTGGTCAGCATGGTTCGCAACAAATAAAAACACCCCGCCATCCGGATGACCGGATAGCGGGGTATCTTTTACCCCTTTCTTGAATTCTGGTTACAAAACTTCAGCTTTTTTAGTGAGATCGTTGCAGCGATAATTTGTCAAGCCAATTTATACGATTGTTTCTATCCCTCATAGGTAAGCTACAAACAGTATAAGACGGTCGCCTTCACATGGGTAAAGACGAGTTTCAATTCCTTATAGGTAAGCTACAAACCCATTTTACATGAAAACATACATAATGAGAATCCTTGCGACATAACGTTTTTTTAGTTCTCACACCAAAATATAAACATACGCCATATGATAAGCTATTTTTTACGTCCTATCGCCAACCTCAATGTTTATACATATTTAAACCAAAATCAAATGTCGTCGATCCCCCGCCTTTTTTGCAGGATTAGAGGTCGACGACATCGACGACAATCGTTATTTATTTTGACCTATATAGTTAGTTATTCGCCGCTCGTCTACCTGACACCTTCCTCACCTCGTCAGCCAGCTCACCAAGCTCTTTCTTATCCTTACGCAACGCTTCGGCTGCTCTGTGATACTCGTCCAACTTTTGCTGACACTTGTCCGGCTTCGCGTTTTCTTCTTGCCACATTTTCTGATATTGTTTGATTTGTTCGTCCTTCTCTTTCCATTTTGCTTGGATGAGTGCGATAATTTTATCTGCTTTCGCTACGGGAATCATGTATTCTTCCTTCTTTTTGTCCGTAATCTTTGGCTCTGGAACCTGTACCACCATAGCTGGACGTGATGGACGTTTTCCCGCTTTTAATTGTGCAATAGAAAAACCAAAGGTCATTTGAACGTGTGGGTAGTCCTTGAAACTTCTCCAATCACCACCCCATTCAAATCCTCTGGCTTTAAACATTTGTACGACTTCCATCCAGTCTTTTTTGTGATTCTTATTAAAATCTGTGTTCATGTCCCATGTAACTTGTTTGCCATCTGGTGTATATAGAGCGAAATCAAGAGCGATACCGTAATTGTGATAGCTTTCCCCTGGCTTTGCGTTGGACACGATTTCTTTTTTGTTTACAACTGTCCAGCTACCATCTGGATTTTTCCGCCGACCTTTTGCGTATATTTCCTCCTGCTCCTTAAAGGTACGATTCCCTTGAGTGATAAGCACGTAAATACCCTTTCGCCAGGCTTCGAATACAACTTCCCAGCCACGCTGGGCAACGACTGGATGTAAATTCGGGTCGTTCAACCGAAAGTTCTTTTGTTTCAACCAGTCCCATGCAATGGCCATGTCCATCCCTCCCACTTTAGATTATGAAAAGGCATAGATGCCCGTTTGTTGCCTCCGTTTCTCTTCAAAATTTTGCTTCCTTGTCGTTGTCGTTTTTCATTTGTTCAAAACGTTGACGCAAAAACGCGGGGACTGGAACCCCAAGCCTCCCCATGTTTTCCACAAGTGAAATCCCCTCCACTGCGATTAAAAACATAATCATTGCATTTCGCATGAATTGCGAATCTGTACTGCCAGCTACTACATCCAACTGATGGGAAACAATGACCAGTAGAATCATGGCCCCTTTTTTAAGCAGTCCGTGAAATGCTCGTTCTGAGCTTATCTTTTTTTCTCTAAAAAACCCGACTAAAATGCCAGATAGATAGTCTGCTGCCATACAAATAGCAAGGGCAACCACTAAACGGTCAAATCCTCCAAGTAAAAAGGCAGCGCTCGCTGCGCCGCCCCCAACTACAAAAGTATAAAATGTATCTGTTTCCTGTCTCATCTACATCCTCCTCACCCCTGTTGGGGAAAAATAAAAGGAGCCAATATGGCTCCTAAAAAATGCATTCATCTTTAGTTATCGATTTCCTATTCTCCTTCTAAACGTCGGTATAGCTCCTAAAATTACGCCGACAATAAGGAGTAAGATCAAAGCGGTAAACGTCAATTTAAGTAACTTCCATAAAATAATTGCAACCAAAATACCTAGTATTATCCACATCACTATCCACCTCCATTTGGATAGCGTGTGCTATTATTTAGTCATTTATACATCTATTCAAGAAAATAAAAACGCCTCTTCCGTTTTGGAAAAGACGTTGGTTATTTCTTCGTTTTTATATTATCCTCCGGCTTCAGATAAGGATCGCCTGTAATCGTTTCGTATTCTTCTTTTGTGATTTTTCCATATTCGACGAATTTCCCAACATACATTGTACTTTTTGGATCGTCTGTATAGCAGCCTATATTGTAATAACGTTTGATGGTATCAAACCAATTCATTATAAAACTCCTTTCTCAGTTAATTCCATAATCAACGCCGCTTGGTCTTGTGCTTGTTGTTCATTTTGCATTTCTAAAGCAGCGACTTTCATAATTAAACTTGCATTTTCTTGTTGTAAAAGCTCCATGTCAGACGGCGTCAATGGTTTTGGCTTCGTCAGTTCGTCGATTTCCTGTTGGGATAACCCTTCCGTCCATTCTCCTTCAACCCAACGCGGCCGGAAAAGACCTTCCGGTGGGGCAATTTCGATAATATCCGCACGTTTCTGCTGAGTTGTGTATTGCACTCGCTCGCCTTCTGGTGTTTCTTCAAACATCGTCACCGTTTCGTATAGTTCTTCTTCCGATTCGATAAGAACAGGCTCAACATAAAACCCGTTTTCATCTATCCGGTGTACTTGTATGAGCATATGTTACCTCCTTTATTGTTCGGCTAGGAACGGTTTTAGTTCTAAAGACAACCATGTGTTGTATGGGACAATATCCGCTACAATATCTCCTGTAGGATAGATAGATAGAAGCGCAACGGAAGCAGGACTGAAACACGCTGTAACAATTTCCCGCTTCTCTTTTGGTCTGCAACCTTTAGGAAGTGTAGTAATCACCGTTCCTGCTGTTGTGACTCCACTTTTTATCGTGCCTTTAATATGAACGAATCCAAATTCATCCTTCATATACCCGGCAGTAGCAAAAGACTCCTTATAATTCACCCACCCATTCAACAACACCGCCGGAACCCATGGCCCCTGTTGCTTTCGTGCGTACTGTGCTTTTATCATGTCTACATCGGTTTTTGTATCCGCCTGGTCTTGCGCTAATTCCGCTACCACTCCAGCCAACTTGGTACGGTGTTCGCCTTGTAGGTCGATAAGCGGTGCAGTGTAGGCGTATTTCTCAGCAATATAGGTGGCGGAGTATGCAGCTGTTGGGTCATAGACACTTGCTAAAACATGTCCATATCCTGCACCTAATGTAGAATAATAGGGGCTAAAAATATCACGCACACCTGTGGTAAATTCCGTTAATTTTGTTCCATTATAAATACTCAATACACGACTTATTTTGTTTTTAAGTGGATTAGATGCAGAATTTATTTGATAATTTCCACTACCTGAGTCATATACAGGAGTAACGGGTTCACGAACCACAACCCCCGTCCCGACTTCAAGTAAATTATCCCCTTCAAATAGAGAAATTTCCCCTTCGGACGATACAGGGACTTCAACAGGTTGAGCGAGTTGGTAGAGTAGACGGTATGGTGTGCCAAGTTTATTTGTGTAATACGATGAATAATTGTTTGTTACAAAATCAACGTCCCCACTATATGAGTTCACATCGTTTGGCAAGTACCATCTTCCATTTGCATCGTCCCATTTCCACCCATTGAAATAGGCTTTTATCATATCCTGCGCTGTGGCATCCCTTGTCATAGCGCCTTTTTTAGCTATCGTTGTACCGTTCCATGCTTCCGGCCAACCGCTGTCTGTGTCGGGGATAGCTATATATACTTGCTTCCTTCCATGGTCAATATCTATTACATCGCCCGATGTAGCATTTGCAAAAGAGTTCGGTACTGCTTTTAATATCTTCCCGTCGTATTTTATCCCTGTTTGGTATGCTTCGCTTGTTACACCGTTGGTTGCTAGAAACGGAACATTAAGAATCACCCATTTAAACCCTGCTCTATCCCTCGCGAATTGCGGTGTATAACTACCATCCAACACCAATTCTTCAAACCGTTTAAGCTTGTACGGTTTTCCATCACGGAAAAACAACTCGTCTCTTACGCTTCCGTCTGTGTTCGAGTGTAGTGTGACATCAAAAAATTGATAGTCATTGTTTTGTGGCTCGAAAGGTAAGGGGGTGTCTCGGATATTGAGCATCGGGTTCTTTAGTCTCGCTATTTGTGTCTTGTTTTTTGCTTTTGCGGTGTATGCAAGTTTTGTATAGTTCCCAGTATTAAATGTGAATGTCCCTTTTTCTGTATAACTTTGTATTGGCGTATAATAATCTAAAATAAAAATTCCGTGATACATATTTTCTAACGTTGCAGATATGGTATAAGAAGTATTTGGTAAGCATTCAAACTCCGTACTTACATAATCTCCGTCACCATCCGCACCAATTTCTAGCATATAAGGCTCTTGCGCTACCGCTTTTGTACTAGAACTTAATCGCGTCCACTCCGTAAACGGCGGCAGAATGTTTTTACCATACCGGATGATATATGGATTCCGAACGCCTTTTATGTCGTCTACATACGGCCAACGTTGGGCGATTTGCTCCGGTGTCATATTGTCTATGGCGTTGTATTCGGCTTCGCTAATTTTATAAAGGCGGAGAGCGTCAAAGTATGCATATTGTCCTTCCGCCCCTTCTACCATTAATGCAACATACGTAGAATTAGATGTTTGTGGAATAAATTTTTTATATACAGTTGTAAATTTTGTGGTATCTGTTGCAAACATACTATATACATTTCCTGCATTTGGAAGTCCTATTCTTGCTTGAGTTGCATTACCGTTTTTAATTTCACCAATAAAAATATAGTAGTCGTTAGCTGTAGTGCTTGGTAAATTAAAAAAAGCACCTACGGTATTACCTGATGTTGCTCCTGCGTTCAACGTAACCTTTATACTTTTACTCCCTATGCTTTTATTCGTTGAATCTAACGTAGCAGTTACATTAACATTCAAATGGCTAGAGAGGTTAGTTAAACTTTCGCAATTTCCATCCCGTCCCAATAGGTTAATCAACGTCCGACCTTTTATGTTCAGCACATTGAACGGTGTACTACGTGGGACGGTGATGATATTCATACCAGGAAGTACTGTTGTTTGAAACGGTGTCCCTTCCCCCATTTCTTCTTCGATTTTTTGTAGGCGGGTTTCGTGTGATGCTACTTTCCCTTTTTCTGTATCAGAATAGTCATTAGTAGACAACCCTTTTCCAGGCTCTTTCATGACTACTTCTTCTTTTTTTGCATATGTGTCCGGCGTAATGATTTTTCGTTTATCCGTAGACGTAATAACTTGACTGGCATCCGTGGCAAAATACCAAAGCAAAAGCCCAGCCTCTGCGGTCGCCTGGGACGTCGTTTTCTTCATCGTTCCGTCCGTGTCCAGATAGATGTATTGTCCCTGCGTCGGGTTTAGTTCCATGCTACCCGCCGGAACTTCAAAGCGGCGGCCGTTTACATACGCAATACCTGCGGTCCATGAAACGGTCAGGCCATCATGCGAGAATTGGAAGCCAGCCGCTCCGTTTGGAGAGGCAACAAAGTTTCCTCCCCATTCTTTAGCCAGTTGCTCAATTAAGATATGCGCTTGCTCAATTCCCTCCTCCATATGATTCATTCTTCCGGGAGTGAATCTTGTGCCCTCCTGTACTGGCTGCCACAAGACGCGTCCTGTATTCGGGTCAATAGCCTGCTTCCCTGTCTTCGGATCAATAAGCGGCTTATTCGGGTCAACAATGTGAGGAATCCATGTCTGCTTTTCATACGCCATTTGTCTTCACCTTCACTTCCACAGAAAATTCGAAAGCAATTAAAAAACCCTTGTCGCCTTTGATTGCGTTCAAGGGTTTATTTGCTAATGTGTTTCCGTCTTTGCTCATGAGCGATGCGCCAAGAATTTGCTTGCCTATCGCCTCATTATCAGGAATATAGATGTAAACCGTTAACTTTTTTTCTTGGATTTCCGAGCGAAAAATAGGATATTTCGCAAGCTCCCCGGCAACGTTGACCAATGCATGATCAATACGGTTATCCATATCCTGTACGATGTTTGTCAAGAAAAGAGGCTGGATAATCATCGTGTTTCCTCCTCTGGATAGAATGTATCTATAATAGGAAAGTCGAGCCTATGATTTCTTCCCTGTTCAGATACGTCTAATGCTTCATGATATAATCGACCTTCTGCGTCAATCTCTGGATAAAACGTATCACAAATATAGGAATCCATGTGATGGTAACGGGCGTATTCTTCAATCAAAACAACTTCAGGTTGATGATGAAGGATCACTTCTGCTCCCTGCACATGGACGGGGCGTAATTCTTCAAAATCTTTATATAACGAAGGCAAATGAACAGGTTTGTCCAAGAAAAATTCAAACATCACGATTTTACGCATGAAATCTTCTTTTACAGCGTCTAAATGCCCTGCTTGCTCCCCGACTAACCGTAGTGTTTCCAATGTAAAATTCCGTTTCGCCCAATATTTACGCCGAATTTTCTCACGTCGTTCCTCATCTGTCCCGCTACTGTCCGTAATCCCGAACATTTTCTCCCAAACAGGTAATCCCCATGTAGCTGTGGACAGAAAATATTGATCAACAATTTCCTGCGCCTTTTTATTGAATAACTGGATTTCCTCGTCAATGGCTTCAAACGCCTTGGCAAGAATGGGGTCTTCATATACAAAAGGCGGGATTTTTTGTCGGTATTTTAGCGGAATCCGAATCATTCGATTCGCCTCCACGTCACAACATTAATCGCTCCCTCTGGCCTTTCGATATTGTCAGTCCCCCCATTTACGGTACAAGATTCCCAATCGACAACCCCAGGAACAAACAAAAGCGTATTGATAACATGATAGCGAATCAGCGACGTTTGCTGAACGTACTGGGTGAGACGTTCTAAAATCAACCGATCAACTTCTTCTGGCTTTGCATCAGGAAGCAGATGCAGGCGCGCTTCTACATGAATCGCGTTCGTAAGAGCTGGAAGAACCTGCAAATCATGGACAGCGATCCGTTTGCTTTCCATCTTTTCACGAACTGTGGCGCATAGTTCAGGCGTTGCCGGATTGCCCTGGTAGTCTGTAATGTACACATCAATGCTATTCTCATGCCGAGCGTGTTCGACGGCGAAGGCACCACCAGCACCGGCATCACGCGCCCATCGTTCATAGTCCCGACGACGCCCATTTCCTTCTTCTTCTCTGGTTGCTGTAAGGATTCGTTTACGGTATGATTCGTCGTCTTCTCCCGGTAGACGCTCTAACTTAATGAATTCCTTTTCCCCATGTCGGTCTAAAAATTCCCCGTCGGCCCATAAAGGAAAGCCTTGAATAAACATGTATTGTAATTGCTCTTGCTGCTCGGCAATCTCCTGACAAATTGGATAAGCAAAGATATAAAATAATTCTCCCTGCTCGATAGGAATTTCGCCTTTAACGCGGTTCGCTACACGCTCATAAATCATTTCTGGTGTTTCTAAAAGCAACAACATTTTGTCATCCAGTTCCAAGTACCTCCACCTCCGTTTCCACCATCCCTGATAATCCAGTTAAACGGACACTTATATGCATTTTATTTTCCGCCCGTTCCATCGCTAAAACCTCGGCTTTCACGATTTCTGAATGGACTTCCAGCGCTTCCTCAATATCGCGTTTGATTTCAAGGTCTTCCCATGCCGGCCATTCTGACTTCTCCACGCCGATTTCCCCATCATAAATGACGTACTGAAACCGTTCTGTATTCAAAATCATCGTACATATTTGGATCAAATATTCCTCGTATGTTTCTGTTTTTTTAGGACGTCCATCCTCATCCAGTAGAAGCCGACGTTTTTCAAAGTCAATCATATACGTCCATTTTTGTTCGGAAGGCATTCCCTCGAATTGGTCAATATCATTCAAGTCTTCAAAATTCATATCCGGAAACACTTGAGACTCATCCGCCATCATAGACCACATCCCTTCTCCCCAGTACGTAATAGCGTTGGTCGGCGATACGTTCAACAATCAACTTATCACCGACTTTTAAGGGACTGGGAATGAGCAGAACGCCTTTGAGAAGAGAGCGCGGCACTTGTTGGTATGGCATTCCGCTTTCATATTCCATCCCATTGGCAAGTACTCCCGAAACAGAGCCTTTCGCCTCTTCTCCCTCCATATATTCGACCACCTGAAAAACAACATCTACTTTTCGGTCAAGCAGATATTCAGCAAACACAAGTTTGTCTTGCTCATATGGATGAGGATCCCCTTCTATTTTTATCTTGGCATTCGGCCAACTTAAAAGTGTTGCATATTCTACATCTCGTGCGTCAATGTGTCGCGCCACTTTATTTTTAATTCGTTTTATCGCTTCATTCATTTTCATTCCCTTCCTTCGAGTGTAAGCTGTACTGTATATACCCCATTTTTGAATGTTGTATCTGCCGAAACAACCACCCATTTCGACTTGTATTTTTCCTCCTGGATCAAAACAAGCCATCCAGCCCGGAGACCGGATAGCGTATGATCGGAATGACGAACAGTGATTTTTTTTGTTGGGCGCGGATTGGAAAGCTCATAAAGTTTATAGGTGGCGATAGCCGCCGGGTCTTCTCCTTCTTCTACTTCAATGATCTTTCCCATTCGCCCAATGTTTTTTATGGCACCGTCATTTTTCTTCGTCACAGACGAAACCACTTTGTCATCCTTCCATTTTTGCGCGGTGACCACCGTATATACGTCTTCGATTGATTTTCTGATACTACTGGCTTCCATCTGTTCACGTACAAAGACTGGCACACGCGTGTTTCTTCCCTCGCGCGTCACCACCATAAAGTAACTTTGATCAGTACGGATATACTCAATATAAAAGCGGTATCCGGTATGCTCATATGCCTTTTGCAACACATCCAACACAATTTCGCTATGTGGCCTTGTTCCATACCGTTCGTCTATTGAAAAGCCAAGATTTGGGCAACGAAAGTCAACGCCTGTTGACTGGATATATCTTTGTAGCTCCGCTCCCGCCTCTCCCTTAAGATACGGGCGTGTGCCATCATTTTTGGTCAAATACCATCCGAGCTCTTTCGCGGTAATCTCCCATTCGTCCGTAAACTCGTTTTTCTCCCAGCTTATAATGGGGCCGTGAAAAAACTGGTTCATCTGGTTTAGTAGCTGATGCTTGGAACGCTTGGCAAAACACATAAGCATCCCCGCCTCTTGAATGGGAGGTGCGTTTCGCAACCGCGCTGTCATCGTTTGAGTGATTTCATCCCGGTTCGATGACCAGGATAAATCGGTCAGAGCGTCCGTGAGAATATGACGGACATTCTGTTTGCCATACACGACCGCAAAATCCTGTGTGTTGATATTTTGAACGGTTTGCATCACTTCCCACCTTTTGCCCGCTCTATTGTTTGACTCATTCGCTTTTTTTGGGCGGCATAATCAAAGTTGCCCATTTTGCTTTCCTCTTTTTTCTTATCCTTTTTCTTATCTTTGTTCGTATTATTTTTTTTCTTGTCCTTGTTTTTCCTCTCGTTTTTCTTCGGCTTTTTCGTCGTTGTATTTGCGCGGCTTTTGGCCGGCTTTGTAATCACCAGCCCCGGTTTCAGCAATTGTTTTGTGTTTGAATAGGTGACAATTTTAACTGGCTTATACTCGACAAATGACAGGGTCACATGCAAGTTCCCTTGTCCGTCTTTGTATGTCACCTCAATGTTTTCGATGAGCATCGTCTTGGAAAATACGGAATAAAAAAGGACGACAACCGGTCGTCCCTTCCACTGATCCATCAACTCTATGAATTGTTCTGGTGATTTATATTTAATCGTTTCGGTTCCGCTTTCCCATATTTCTTCCCATCTTCGTGGTACAATCACCTGAAAAGAAACCCGTTTTGCTTTTGAAACCGGTTTTTTTGACGTCATCTCTTCTCCTGTAATGATGGTAAAGGTCTCGATCTCATTTCCCATTTGGACTTGAAATTCAGCCGTTGTGAGAGGAAACCGAAACCGATGATTTCCTTGTGCTAACGCTAACATTGCATCACCCGTTTTCCAAAGCGTTAATCAATGCTTTTTCCACCGTATTGATAATAATTCCATGCGCTTCTCGGCTAGATAAAATACGCAAAACTGCTTGTGGGTCACTGACATTCTTCATAAGCTGTCCCATATCAATGACAATTTTTCCAATGTTTATATTGGCTGCTCGGTTTGCTTGTCCCTGAAACGCTTTGGCAACCGGAATACCGCTACCGGAAGCCATTCGGCTATGTGGCACCACATCAAGGGAAGCACGGCCACGGAGCGGCTGATTCATCATGGCAGCTACACGATTCATTTTCCGTCCAACAATATGCTCATCAATACCGCTGACGAACATATGGATAAAGTTCGGTGCCCAGCGGTCAGATTTGCTTGCGGGCCCTTCCTTTGTCGGTGAAGAAAAACCAAGGAAATTTTTTATTATTCCAGCCGCACTGGATACAACAGATGTTAACGTAGGAAATTGGCTGCGCATTCCAGATATAACCATGGAAATGAGGTTGCTCCCCCAGTTTTGCCCCTTACTTACGATATCACCAAGAGATTCAAGTTTTTGTTTAATTTGGGCAACGGCATTTGTCGCCGCCGCTTTCACGTCTGTAAAGCTCCGGCCTGCTTGTTTTGCGCCTTGGACTACCTGTTGCGTACTTTTAGCCGTTGTAACACCAAGTTGCTTCGCTTGTGCGGTTGTTTTTTGGGTAGAAGTTCCAACCGCCTTCATATCATCCTGCGCCTTTTTGGAATCAGAGCTTTTCCACCACCCTGTAACATTCTTCTTCATCATCGTAAAAGCATCTTTCACCTTTGTACCGGCCTTTTGGAGCGGAGAAAGGTCTATCTCAATTCCTTTTTCTTTCAGCGAATTCCTAAGGGAGGTGATTGCGTTCTGTATTTTCTTCTTTCCTTCTGGAGTAAAAGAAGGAAAGAAGAAAGAGGAACTCGCAACTGCACTTTGTACTTCTTTCGTTTTCCCTTTGTCTCCCCGCCACCAGGAAGACACTTTATCTTTTAGACTGGTAAGCTTTTTAACGGCGTCAGATGTAAATTCGCTCATTTTTTCTTTCGCACTTACAACGCCATCTACGATGTTTTTTGTCCACCCTTTTTGATCAGCTAAAGCCCCCAGTTTAGTTCCTATCCAGTTCCCAGCGGCTGCGCCGACCATTGTTCCGACAGGGCCAAGAATAGAACTGCCTACGACAAAAATCATTCCACCTAATGCCCCGCCGGCCATAGCTCCACCTTTTGTGGAAATAGCTTCTCGCCATCCTTTTTCTTTCGCTGCTTGATACATGTCGTATCCGGCTAGTGCGGTGCCAGCCACTGTACCAACGACGCCAGCTCCTTTAACGAACTTACCCATCCTCGCTAATTTATCGGCCTGTTCAAGACCTGTTTCCTCTATTTTGTTGCGATTTCCTGTTACAAAGTCTTTGAAACGGGAAAAGACACTCTTTTTCGGTTTAGGTTCCGGACGGCCACGACGAAGGAATTCGCCTGCCACCTCACGCGGGATGGTTCGTTTTCGCCGCCGCGGTGTAGTGTCACTATTTTTCTTTCGTCCGCCGCCAATTTCATCACGCGTCCGGACGCCTCTACCACCGTCAACCGGGCCGTTAATGTAGACGCGCGCGGCGTTGATAGTTACGGACGAGACGGAATGGATAGGATCGCTTCCTTTTAGGGTGAAGCGGCGGCGTTCAGGAAGGACATCATTGCCTTTTTTTCTACCAGGAAGCAAAGAAACGAGTTTTCTTGCAACACTACCGATGGTTGATTTTATATCTTTAATGGTATCAATCGTTCTTTTGCTTATGGTCCAGGCTTTTAACGCAATTCCAACAGCAAGTACTGTACCTAAAATGCCATTAATAAGGCCTGTATGTTCTTTATAGAATCCCGTTATTTTAGTTAAGCCACTAGTAATAGCCCCTATAAATCCTTGAATTTCGCTTTTATTTTCGACAAGAAGCGTATTCATTTTTTTGACTAACGGAAGAAATGTTTGAGCTACATTACCACCGATTTCCTGCATAATTAAATCCATTTGACGACGCGCTTCAATCCATTCCATCATTGGGTTGGCATCTTTTTGCGCCTTAATCATCCGATCCGTTGTACCAGCGATTTCGTCCGGAGGCTTTTCAAGTGCCACTCCATATGTCTCAAGAATTGAACTCGCTAAGTCTGCACCAACCGCTGAACCAAGCATAACGAGCGAGGCTTTCCGTTCGGCGCGTTCCTGGCTTGCAAGATCGGCTACAAGCGCCATTATAGCTCCCTGAGACTTTTGACGATCTCCTGAATTGATATCGGCTACAAATTCTTTCGCTTGTTTTTTTGCTACATCTTTACTTGAACCACGATGCTCGAAATATTTAGCCATATCACCTTCATTAAGCGCTTTTACACCAAACGCCTCTTTAAACCAGTCAGCGGGCTTGTCATAGTTAAACGCGCCTTTCTGCACACTTTGCACAAGAAAGTTCGACATTTGAGCAGAAGTCAAATTCGCATTCTTAAAGTAAAGTGCAGATTCCCAGAAAGTGTCTGCTAAATCTTGCTTCCTATCCCCGACTTTCGAATAGGCATACATCATGCTGTCAGTGACCTGTTGCGGAGTTTCTTCAAAGACGTTTGTACTCTGTCCAAGCGCGCGACTTAATTCTTCCCACCTTGAATCTGGCATTATATACTTCATTTTTGCTAAAGACTCAACAAAAGACGGCAGTTGTTTTTTGTCACTAACGAGCGGCGCAATGTCGGCTGTAACTTTTACCGCTTCTACTCGTGATTCAAAAAAGCCTTTCCCGTATAGGTCATCCGCCTTTTTTAGCGCTGATTCTCGTTCTGCTTTTGACATATATGGTGCCAAGCGAGCCGCTTCATTCCAATACTCAGTAGCGCCATCAAATACTCCAATAAAAATCCTTCCCGCTGTTGCTGCGATGGTTGCAAGTTTTGAGGTAATTCCATCAAGTGTTGGGCTGGCCTCATCCTTTGCCTGTAAATGAACGGTCGCATCGTTCATGCTTCTAACCTCGTCATCGGCTCGTTTCACTTCAGAGCGAAAATCGTCTGCACTTTTTTTTGCACGACCAAAGATATCATCCATTTTCTTTCGAGCAAAACTTTGCATTTCATTATTTGCGGCGCCAACTTGATCGCGAATATCGCGCATACTTTTTTGTACTTTTTGTCCGCCACTTGCCAAACTGTCGTACATTTTTTCAGTAGTACTTCTTAGGCCAATCACGTCCTCCGACGTTCTTCGTATTTCAGCACCCATTTTTCTTAATCTTTCCGAAATGAAGTCCTTTGCTTGGAATACGAATGTAACAGGTTTTATTGCCAATGTTTCACCTCCTTCCAAAATTTAAGCAAAATAAAAGCGCGCCCGGAAAAGAGCGCGCATCCATTCTATAAAAATATGCTATAATCTTCCTGTACAATAGAATCGGCTCTCTCAAGGGTGGTCGGCTCATCCCCTAATAGAAAGGGGGTGAGAATAATGACAGTATATGAGGCAATATCTTTAATGCTGGGTTGTGGCGTGCTGGTTGCCGCAATATTTATCGCAGTATTCACAGCCATTGCTGTCATGAAGAAAGATAAATAGACCTCCCTTGAGCCTCGCAAGCAAAAAGGAAGGTCTATTTCTAATTAGAGCTTATGAGCCGATCCCCTTGTGGGAACGTCTATTGTACAGGCCGCTTGGTGTTGCCGCACCAGCGGTCTTTTTTATTCTACGTATGTTTGTACTGATATTATACCATTTAAAAAAATAGGAATCAACGTAAACAAACGTGTCCTATTTTCGTGCCATTCGTTTCATCTCTTCCTCCGCCAACATCGAAGCCGCCATACAAAAGTATTGCTGCATCTCCTTATCTACTTCATACGGCAAAATCTCAGCCGGTAGCTTGTGCTGATTAATCCAAAAGCTTGCTACCCAACTTGCTTCTCCGTCGGTTCGGATGAGTTTTTTGCTTCTTTTATCAATCCCTCTTTTGTTTTGGTGAAGTCACGAACGGCACGACTCAATTTCGCGTATTCTTCCGGGTTGTCCAGAATGCGCGGCGGCAGTTCGAATTTAATCTCGCAACCATACACTTTTAGTAATTCATCGTTATTCCAATCAAATTCATGCTCTGTCGCTTTCACGATCATCACATCAATTTCGTTGAACGTTTCGCGTGGTGTACCATCTTCATTTGTGGCCAATTCCACCGCGCGGCGAATTTCCATTGTGGTAAGCCGACGCACAGACCATTCCTCGCCATCCGCTTTCACTGTGATGGTCTCGCTTTTATAACCTGTTTTTCCTTTTGCCAAGTATTTTTGTAGTTTATCACTCATTTTTTCTCATCCTTTCGATTTTTTAATAGTGAAATGAAAAGGCGCGAGTATATACTCACGCCATATAATCCGGGAATTTATCCAAGAATTCAAAGTCTGTTACCGTTCCTTCTAAGGTGATGTCAATTCCTTTATTTTCATTCGTTTTCGCGATAAAAATATCAATATTACCATGAATATGGATACCTGTCATTAACACGCGCTCAATGTTTCCGGTGATTTTATCTTCCAGTTTCCCCGTCACGCGCGGCAAAAACATCGTTCGCCCGGCTTTAAAGTCGTCTAACAGCTTATAACGTAGCCGTGACTCTAACTTCGACATCACCATCTTGAATGTGATTTCATACCCAACCAATTGCTTTGTTTTCGCCATCCGCATGGCTCGAACAATGTCAAGAGTCTCTGTTTTAAGCAATACTTCCATTTCCTTTATGGTTTGAATCGGGTCACCATTATGGTCTTGGATCCACATATTCCGTCCAATCAGTTCGCGTTCCATTATGCTACCTCCCAGTCAACGAAAAATGCCTCAACGGCATCAAGCGGTTTGGCAAAAAGTTTAAAGTAAGCAAAATCGAAGTCGCTCTTTTTCGTCGGATGTTCCGTAAATGAGAATTGTTTATCGATCGCTTTTTGTTCAGCGCGTATTTTCAGGTATTCCAGAACCGCGCCAATAAAAATAGCCCGACCATCTGAATCGTTGTCGAGCTTAGCTTTGTACTTTTTCCCTGCTGTATAGATATCATTCATAATTTGATCGATTGTCATGGAAACACGGATTTTACCAAAGTCCTCCCGTTCGCCTGGCCCCAGCGTGGTAAGCGTATTAACAGCGGATTCGATGACATAGTCATAACCATCCCGCGTCGCCATGAGCGTACCTTCTGATAGACCTTTCATTACATCGCTGTGTCCCCAGTCTATCAAAGCTTCTTCGAGCGGTACTTTCATATTGGTCATGGATACATTAGCCGGGGTTCCGGCCACAAGACCGGCCAGCCATGCCGCCCATTGCAGTGAATTGTATTCTTTCCCGTTGATATGCCGTCCGGCAATCGTATTGTTGATAATGAAACGTGCATTCATAGCCCGACTGCGCGCATTGTGCGCCTCCATGTCATCATCTTTATTCGGGTCGCCTGCAACAACAAGCTGTGATAATCGCCGCTCTTGCTTTCTCCGGTCTGTCATCCACTGTTTTGCTGCTGCTTGTACCGCGGGGTCGAACGTTGGTAAGTACATCGCATCAAACTGCACACCGTTAATTTGATTGAAGATGCGTGTCCAATCCGTTGGTGTAATCGTACCGATGCCGGATACACCGCCGGAGAGCTGTTCAAACGTTGTTTCTGGAATGTCGAGCGCTTCATCTGTAGATTTATCTACAAAACGCACCATCTTGGACTTTTTCAAGCGGTTCTCCAAGTCTTTTCGTGATTCAAACACAAACACTTCATCTTCAAAGATGCCTTTTGTGTCCTTCACAACCATTTCCTTTTTGCTTGGATCACCGATACTTTTGCGAATCAAGCGACCAAAATCATTCCCGCGCGCACCCGGATATTTGGCCTCAATGACATAGTTTGTCGCCACCTCAATAGCTGCCTTTTTCTCTGTTCCATTCGTGATATTGAAACCAACAACCGTGGCGCCGTTCTCGGCCGCCAGTTCTACTTCATCGACAAGCAGGCAGGTTTCTGCCGTTCGTTCAGCCGTATTCGCCATATCGACCGGAAAATTGGGTCGTCCCCAGTCGCCCTGGTACGGAACCAGCACACGGCCGGAACGGGGCAAAATCCGCTCTTTGGCGACAGCCATCAGGTCAATATATACGCCGCCTCTAATTCTCTGAATTGACATTTTCTTTCATCCTTTCTTTTACTGGTGTATTTTCTTTTAATTTTAAGTAGCTATCCAGTTTTCTCTTTGCTGTCTTAACCGTTACACTTTCCTTGTGTCCTACATCATGCAGTGCGCCAGCCATTTCAAAGCGTTCCGCATTGAATAAAATAGGAGCTTGCTCAATCATTTCTGATTTCGTAAGCTCCATATTCTCAAACTGCTTCCAATGTTCAGTTGGTGTATTCTTTCGTGTACTCATTCGTCCACCCCCTCCACACAAAAATGATTGATTTTCTGTATTTCTTTGCCCCCAGGCGTTGTTGTATGCTTGGGAATGTGCAAAAGATAGGAGTAACGGCATATTATTTCTATCTGATCGCTTTTCTCACGTGTTCGTGGCGGATCGACCACTAGCATAATTCCATGTTTTTGTGGACCTACACAATACCGTTCCTGACGCAAATACAAAAAGAACGGTGATAAATCAAATGGAATCGGTTCCCCTTTATCCTCTTCTTTTTCTTTTTCGTAGTCATAATGAAAGACTAGCCCTACATCCTCTATAACTCTTACAGATTGCGGCGTATGCACTTTTTCCGAAACAAGATCGGTTTCAATAAACACACTGGGTCGTTTAAATTGCCCGGTTAACCAGGTATCTTTATCTCGGATAACAGGCAAGTCAGGATATATTCGATTAATGATTTCAACCCATGCTTTTTTACCAATATCCATCATGCCGCTCCCCTCCCCAGCTCTTTTTCTAATCGTTGTACGATCAATTCATTCATGCCGCCTTCAAAATGCTGAACTGTAATATCGAAGTATGTCCGGCCGATAAAAGTGCGTGGCCTTGCCATAAAACCAGTTTTAGCAGATGGAGCATATATAAAACTTCCGCCACTGTTCCAATAACCAGGAACAAAATGCGTTTTTTCTATTGTATATCCATCATTCAAGTATCGAGCGTATGAGAGATTAGAGCCGACCTCTAATGTAATGGCATTGCGGTCAATATCCCATTCCCATACATTCTCTTCATCGCCACGTGTAAAAGAATTCCACAACGTTCCCGTATCAATTAAATCCTGTCGCCCGATTTCTTCGATAAGTTCATTCAATAGCGTTTCGCCTAATGCTTCTACAATGTTTCGGATGACCTTTTCAATTACACCGTGTTGCATTTCCTGAAGTTTTCGATAAAGTCCATCAAAATCATGAATGTTCACTGTAGCTTCACCCATGCTAGCATGATTTTGCCGTCAACCGTGTCCGGGAAATCAACTCGAACTTCGACTGTTCTTCAGTACCTGCACATCATCGGCAAGTTGCTCTACTTGCCTCTTAATCGGTTCAAGTGCCTTTGTCATCGTAAGCTTTTTGAACGTCTTCTACTTTCACATCATCATCCCCCTGACTCTTTCACAGTCACTTTTTCTTTTAATGTGGTTAATGCAGTAATAGCATCTTCAATGTGCTTCATATTTCCAGATGAAATCGCTTTGCCTGCTTTACTGATAAGCTCCATTTTCTCGGCTTTGCCAATTACATCTGCTTCTGCCGGCCATTTAGCTGTCAGCGCTACAGTGACCGTTTTAAACTCATCAATCGTTTGGCCATTTGATAATCGCAAACGGTACGCCATTCGCTCCTTTATCCACAAGTGAAATATGTGTGATTTTTGCATTTTTCAACTCATATGGCATCTCCTTTCACCTCCTTTCGTTGTTTCATGATCCCCACCTGTTCCGTGAAATCATCCCCTTTCGAAATATAAAAAAAGAGCCTATCTTCTTGTTCGAAGTGTTCGAGCAAGTCCTCGGAAACACCCTTTCCTTTTACCACTCGATTCACTGTAGATATGCTGATACCAAGCATTTTAGCTATTTTCCGCCGGCTCGTTCCTTCGGCGGCCATCGCTAAAATTTTTGCTTCAAGTTCTTCGGTTATCTTTTATCCTCTCTTCGCCATCTACATCACCACCCACCTCCAGTTTTATTTTTACAATCCAAAACACTGAAAAAGCATTGAGAAGCAAGCAACGTTAACAATTCCAAAATGGCTCGATGATTTAGCATCAGAACATAACGTTAACTTTTCGCATATTTTACAAGATGCTTTAAAACAATACTCAGGAATAAACGAAAAGCGCCCATAAATAGGGTGCTTTTTTCTCCATTTTAATGTAAAAGAAAAAGCCGCTCCCCTGGAACGGCCTTCGCTTATCTTCTGACACTATCATAGTAACACATTCACTTCCAAACTAACTGCATTTTTCCTGCCAAATGGACTACGTTTGGATGCCATTAATTTAAGCGGCCTTCTGCTTTTTTTTCCTCCTCCAATACCTCCAGCTTTAACATAAAGGCCAGTTTATAAAATGCTTTCGCTTTTATTCTTGCATACGTCCGCTCACTCATATGCAATTCATCGCATAACAGGTAATCAAACGTCTCTTCATCGCTCAAATAACGCTTCTGAATAATTTCTATTTCCTTCCTCGACAAACGGCTCACAGCCCACTCCACACGCTCCGTAAGCTGCCGAATTTCCTCTTCCTTATCAACATTCCATACTGCACAATCCGCTACGGCATCAGTCGTCTTGTTCGTCGCACCGTGGTATCGAGCTTCATAAGCAGGCGTCATCCCGATTTCACGGCGAACAAAACCAATCTGACGATAAATACGTGCTGTCTCCAATGCTTCCTCTACACGCTTCTGTGTAGCCTTTCGATCAATCTTCGGCAAAAACGATAATTGCATACCTAATTCCCCCTGCTCTATGGTAAAATATTTTTAAAGGAAGGAAGCATAGAACCCCTCTCCGGTTGTAGCGACCGGGAGGGGATTTTTTATCCCCTTTAAAAACTTCTCCAACCTTGTCCAAATTTCATTGGACGAATGTATATCATGCTTCTCCCCAGGAGCCAATGTTCGTCCATGCTCATAAAAGCTTCTCATCAGGCTCGCCCCCTGTTTCGATTTCCCAGCTCCGATCTGCTTTTATCCGAAATCCTGTAATCCGCTTGTCCAACGCTTCCGGCCCAAGTTTGTGTAACTGCTCCTTCATGCTTTCCAGGCAACAAATCATGGCCCGAACCGTGGCTTTTTCTGGAATCAGCACTCGGCATTTCCTCATTTCACCTCACCCATAGCCCTCAGTAATTCTTGCATCTTAGCTTTTTTCTCCTCGTAACTAAGCTGCTCTGCTGGTTTTTGCTGTTCTATTCCTGCTTTCTTCTGCCGTTCTAACTGTTCCAAGATTAGAGAAGGAACCTTCTCTCTTCGTACCTGTTCCCTTTTCATCAGCAAAGGAGCAACTTTTTTATCCTTGCGTGCCTCAAACTCTTTCTTTTTTTGTTCAAGCTGCGAAACCGTCCGAATTCCTTGTTGAATGCAACGTTGCAAAACCTTGTTGACATAGGCCCAGGAACGCTTTTCATGAATCACTGCCTCCCGTATCGCATGGCAAAGCAGCGCCTCAGGCTCATCTGAATAACCGCTATCCAGCCAGTCTAGCATCATTTCCCGAATGACATCTGTAACTGGGCCAATTTCGTGTTCATAAAGCAAAAATGGGTTGCTAAAATCTGCGCGCGCATGCCGCTGCAGAAGAAGATCCTGATTGCTATCGTTTGGTTTTGTTTCGTTTCGTTTATATAATGCCGAACGATTTACCGAAGAGTTTACCGAACACTTTACCGGAGGGTTTACCGGAATATTTCCGGTAAGAGGGTCGCTTACCGAATCTTTTACCGGAATTTTTCCGGTAAGCTCTTCGCTTCGAGATGATTCCTCCGGATAGAAAGGAAGGAAACGATACTTACCAGCTTGTTGTTTTCCCTGATTCCGATACTCAATTCTTCCCTTTTGAATGAGAATGTTTCGGTGCTTCCCCAATGTTTTATCCGATACGCCTAAACGCGCCTGTAAAGTCAGATTGGCTACCGTAAACCACTCTGGCCAACCACTCTTGTTTGCGATCGCCATAAGGTGAAACCACAAAGTTTGTGTGATTGCTTCCAGTGGGTTTATTTCGAGCCAATCCATAAAGGCGTTAATTTCTTTGATGTAGTTCATCTCCTCATCCTCTCGCAATCGCATCCTCATGAATCCGGCCCCAGTACATCGCGTCGCTATCTTCTTGTGGTGCTAACTGGCCGAGCCTGTCGAGATATGCTTTTACTGGCGAACTCCACATTGTTATTTCGCAGATGCCAGCAACATCGCTACCTGTGATACCTTTACGCCGCCATTCAAGCCATTCTTCATGCGGCATATCAAGCGTATTGACCAATCGAATCGCATGTGTTCCCGGCTCAATTCGACGTTGTTGGCCGTCTATCGTGTATGCTATATTGCTCATAGGTATCCCCCTGTTCAATTTTCAAAGTTTGAACTTGCGGCCAATGCCCGAACATGGTACAATAACCGCAAATAAGTTTGGATTGTTTGTGACCTGTTAGCGGCAGGTCATTTTTTATTGCGCTGGTTTGTAGATGATTAGCGCATCTTCGTAAGTATCTTCCTGAGTTGCACTAGAAGAAAATTTAATGTCTAAAACTTCAACCTCTGCATTTTCAGATAGCCAACGATTAATAGCCCCATCGAAACCACCTTTTCCGTCGTATGAGTAGCGCGTAATGTGTACTACTTTAATGCTGCTCGCTTTTCCAATCATCCCTATCACCTCCCTAACAGTACATTTCGCATATAGGCCGCCGTGCTGCCTGGAGGCTCGAAATTATAGACTGCCAGCTCCAGTTCTAACTACATCCATATGTCCGAGAAATTCGTGCTAACGTTGTTCAGATGAATGTAGCTATATCTTTGTCCAATTGGGCAGTGTTCCCGGCAGTAGCGCTGCGTCATGTCTGGCCTTCTATATTCTTGGCTCATTCCAGGCACAACGTCAGGCCCCGGAACCGTCTCGCCAGCTTCGTACTTGCATAGCGTCCGTGGTGCAACATTCACACGGAAAGCCGCCTCTTCGATGCTTAGACCAGCGCGTTTTCTCGCATCCTTGAACATGGTGTCGCCCCTTCTTCTGTGCGAAAATGGAAGTGAACAACAAAATCTGTTGCGTATTGTGCTAGTTGTTCAAGCGAACGATCTTTTTCGGGTGAAGACCCCATTCTTGACCATTGCGCCGTCGCTTCTTGAATGAGTAGCATGTTTTCGTGCAAAGGACTGAGTTGACGCCGTATCATGCGAATTTTCCTTTCTATTCAGTTTTCAAAGCTTGTCTACTCAAAAAAAGGAAAGTCAAGCTGAATCAGATTTTTCTTTTTCTATGTGATGTAGAGCGCGAATCCATGCTCTTTTCATCATCCGCACTTCCGGCAGAGAATCATTGTCTTGGAACCACTGTGCTTGTTCCTCTGCTGTCATAAACGGGAGTGCTGAACGAATCTTAATGGTCGTGTTGCCAATTTGCGTTTCAAAGCAAGGACGGTCTTCCATTTGCTCATTCCCCCTTGCTCTATGTGTATGAGTTTGGGGAAGAAGGACAACCCACATACTTTTTCACCTCCTTACCAACCGAGGCTGCTTTTGGTAATCAAAGTGGGGAAAAATTGACGATATTTAGATTTGTAGAATTTTCCTACCCCTCTGTAAAATTATGGTGTTCGGAAGAACGAGGACTTTGGCGAGTTGGAGTTCTTCCGAGTTCGAATATACAGGAGGTGAAAATATGGATAATTTCATAGGTTAACGATTTTGTTCTTACAAAATTCATTGAATCTTGCTGACCATAAAACAACCGAAGACTGCGCTCGTCTTTATTTCAAAACCTACTTAAGAATCAAGGAGGTTTGTAACGATCAAGAAAAACTATGAAAGGAAAACAATCCATCTTCTAAAAAGGAAAAAAACAATGTCGGGTGGATTTAATCTTTTGATTGCTTAGATGTAACTAGATAAGCTAATCGTCCAAATTCAGCGACGCTGGAAATTACGCCTTGAAGCGTGTCTGTCTCACCTCCTTTCAGTCTGAGTGCCTTCGTTGCTTTAACCGTTGCGCTAGCACTTCGGCGATTTCTTCATCTGGGAATTCGTTCAAAATTTCAGCCAACGTTTTTGGTGACTCGACCTTCTCAATCCAGTTATCTATTTCATGCGCTACCATTCCGTACTGGCTTGCTCCCTGTTCGATAAGGAAGTCGAACTTGTACTCGATTGGCTCTTTGCCATACCTCATGTATGGAATAGTAGCGATAACGCGACATGGTACTTCCAGTTGATTCTCATACACCGCTTGCTTAACTTGACCTTTAATGCAAGCAAGATGATCGAAGGTGAAATAATGTGTTTTCAAGCTGTGTCACCACCTTATGCCGATGTTTTTTGTTGCTGATTTAGCAATGATATTGTCAAAAAAAAGGTCTTCGATATTACATTTCAACAATTGGGCTAGTAGTGGTAAATGTTCAGCACGAAAAGCGTAATCTCCATTTTCATACTTTAAATATGTAGATGGAGACTTAAACCCGAAATTATCTGCCATATTCGCTAGAGTAAGCTTTAATTCTACTCTTCGTTTTTTAACAAAAGGGAGATTAAGTTTTTTCATGTTCCTTCCTCCTTTCTCGTTTCTCGTTTCACTTTTAGCAACTTTCTTGTCTTTATTATACGTTTCTATATTAGCAACGTCAAGTAATTAATTTCTCTTTTAGCAACATTATTTTTTTCTATATCAGAAACATGTTAAAATTACATTGTTAAAATAAAAGGTGGTGAGCAAGTGGGTAACGGTATTGGTAATATTATAAAAAAACTTAGGGAACAGCGAGATTGGACCCAAAGAGAGCTAGCCCGAAGAGCAAATATTAACTATAGTGTATTATCTAGAATTGAGTCTGGAAAAAGACCTGTAGAAGACAGTGAAATCAAGCTGTTCGCTGATATCTTTGATGTTTCTGCTGATTATCTCTTAGGCCGTACCAACGATCCATCACCAAAAGAATCTGATAAAAAAATGAACCTCTTCTTCTATGATGGACTGGAAGGATATGAAGACCTTTCGCCTGAAGAGCAGGAAGCCTTTCGTGAACATATGTATGAAGAAGCGAGACAAGCTATTGAGCTCGTTAAGAAGCTAAAGAAAAAGAAATAAAGAGGGGGCCAAAATGTCTGACAAACTTGACTTGATTCTTCAAAAACTTACTCAGATGGATAGCCGTATTTCGGCGATTGAAACAGGACAAAAACAAATACAGCAACAACTTATTCAAACAAACGAAATCGTAAAAGCGATTCAGGAACGACAGGAGGAAGCTGATGCTAAGTTAGATGCTCTGACAAATGATATTCATGATCGCTTTGACAAAACTGACCGAACACTCCGCTTTCTCGAATCTGACTTTGATGTGATGTACAAAAAGATAAGTGAGCATGAAAGAGAAATTAGTCGCCTGAAACGCCTTGGACAATAAACAATGACCCTGCCTGACCAGTTGGACAAGCAGGGAATTATTATAGACATCAAAGAAAATTATTACATAAATGTAAAGGGATATGAAAAAATGATGAAACGTCCAGAATAAACTATTTTTTTTCTAAACACACCCTTCTTGGGCTTTTCTTTTTACACAAAAACAAGAACATATGTTAGCATCAGGGAGAGGACGAGACATGCTAAAATACTATAGACAAGGACTAACCGAAACATGGATCGAGCAATTGTATAAACAAAATGGTATTCTAACTCCACAAGATTTAAGCATTAAAAACCTGACACGAATCTTCTCTGTATTCCTACTCCCTACCTTCGGCCCGACACGTTCTACTGAACAGGATGGAATTCGGGTTATCTTAATGACGGAAGGGTTGAATAAATCTGAGTTTAAGAAACGTTTTTTTCATGAGCTATGCCACATGTTGCGCCATGAAGGCGATCAGTTCATGATGCCTCACACATGGCGCGAATTTTTGGAAATGGATGCTAAGCGATTCACAAGCTTGGCAATGATGCCATTCTTTATGATGAAAAAACTAGAACCTTACGATTGGCATCCAGTTCGCTTGGCTACAATATTCCGCGTCTCTTATGAATATGCTTGCGAACGTCTTACCTACATTCGAAACCGAATTGAAGCAAACTATTTAGTCGAACAAGAGGCTAAAAAAATTTTATCCCAAAAACAGAACGTACATTCATATTATTAACAATCTCAACTGTACAGTTCACAGAAAATCTGACAAACATCTCAAGCGACAAGTGTTACAATCATGAAGAGGTGAATTGTACATGTACCGTCCTACTGGCAAAGATGTTTTCATTTATCTACGAAAAAGTAGGAAAGATATCGAGGAAGAAAAAAAGGCCCTGGAAAATGGCCGGCAATACGATACGCTTTCTAAACACAGAAAGGAACTGCTGGAGCTCGTCAAGCGTGAACAACACAACGTCATCGATATCTTTGAAGAAGTTGTGTCCGGTGAATTTCTTTCTGAGCGTCATGTTGCACAGGAAATGCTTCGTCAGGTAGAAGAAGGCGCTGTTGAAGGCGTCGTCGTTATGGACTTAGACCGTTTGGGTCGTGGTGATATGATTGACGCAGGAACAATCTTCCGCGCTTTCAAATTCTCCGATACGCTCATCATCACTCCGAACGAAGTGATTGACTGTAATTCTGAAGGCGCTGAGCTTCTTTTCGGTGTTAAATCCATTATTGCCCGCGAAGAACTCAAGCAGATCAACAAACGTCTGCAAGGTGGCCGCCGCCGTTCCGCAAAGGATGGAAAATCTATTACGCGCAAACCACCGTATGGATATATACGTGATGAGAATTTGAAGCTTCACCCTCACCCGGAAGAGGCACCAGTTGTACGCAAAATCTTCGAATTGGCCGCAGAAGGAAACGGACGGCAGGCTGTCGTAAAAAAATTAGAACTACTCGGCATTCAGCCACCAGAAGGAAAGGTATGGGAGCAGTCTACCATCAGCTATATCATCAAGAATGAAGTCTATCTGGGACATATCGTTTGGGGAAAACATAAATATATCAAACGAAACGGCAAGAGAATACGAAAAAACGTTCCTCCAGAACTTTGGATTCGTCATGAAAACGCACATGAGCCAATCATATCAAAAGATTTATTCGAGCAGGCAAATCTAGCCCTAAGTGGCCGTTATCGCACGCCAACAAAAGAAGGCAGTCAGTTAACTAATCCGCTTGCTGGCATTGTAAAATGTAGCGTTTGTGGACGTTCCTTGCGTTATGTTTATTCAAAAGAGAGAAGGCCGCAGTTAAGATGTATCAATCTACACTGTCAATCTGTTCAGAAAGGGGCGCTTTTTCATCTTATTGAAGAACGGGTTATCAATTCTCTTCATATGCTTGTCGAACAGGCGACGCTTCAGCAGGACGAGCTGGCCGCTTCGTTACAAAAAGAGGAATCTATAATTGAACGCAAGCAAAAACAAATCAGCAAACTTGAAAGAGAGATTCAAGAGTTGCACGGAATGAGAGATACAGCATTTGAAATGCTAGAAAAGAAGGTGTACACAGAAGAGATATTTTTGCAGCGTCACCAGACTATTTCACAAAAAATCAAAGAAGCAGAAGCAAACATTGAGCAACTAAAAAAAGAAATAGAGCTGGAAGAAGCCCAGCTCCACCATCAGAAAAATATACTGCCTCAAATCCAGAAGGTTGTTGATACATACTGGGAAATTGAAAGCCCGGTTGAAAAAAACCATTTGTTGAAATCCATATTGGAAAAAGTATACTACACTCGCAAGAAAGAATGGACAAAAAAAGATCAGTTTGAACTTGAAATTGTGCCGAGGCTTCCGATTTAGGCGGCCTCGATTTATATATATCATCAAGAAATGTACTGGTTAACCTCACCATATCCGAACATATTGCACCTTGCCATTAGCTCTTTTACCAGCTTCACGCAACGATCATTGTCTGATGTCAAATTATCGCCGTCTGAAAAATGAAATGGATAAATATTATACAGAGATGGTGGGTAACGGCTATCGATAATCTCAAGCGCTTTACGATAGGCGGACGAGCAAATCGTGCCGCCGCTCTCGCCTTTGGAAAAGAACGCTTCTTCCGTTACTTCTTTCGCTTCGGTATGGTGTGCAATAAATACAATTTCCACCTTCTCATACTTCGTGCGCAAAAATCGGGTCATCCAGAAAAAAAAGCTACGCGCTACGTACTTTTCCAACGCCCCCATCGAACCTGAAGTGTCCATCATTGCGATGATAACCGCGTTGGAGTGTGGTCTGACGATTTCTTCCCATGTTTTGAAACGCAAATCTTCATCAATAATGTTTTTAATTCCTTTGTATCCTTCTCGCGCATTGCGACGCAGCGCCTCCAAAATCGTACGCTTTTTGTCAATATTTCCTATCAGTCCTTTTTTCCTTACATCATTAAAGCGAATATCGGTAACGATCACTTGATCCTCTTGTTTTTGTTGAAGATTCGGCAATTCCATTTCGGCGAATAGCATCTCTTCCAGCTCTTCTACTGAAATCTCCGCCTCATAGTAATCTATGCCAGGCTGATCGCCTGCGCCCGGCCCCTGACCCGCTCCGCTTTCTCGTGCAATCACGTCGCCAACTTTAGAATCGCCATCACCTTGGCCGACATGTTTACTTTTGTTGTAATTATATCTAATACGATATTCATCAAGAGAACGGATCGGGATTTTTACAACATCCCGTCCGTTCGACATAACAATGCTTTCTTCATTTATTAAATCAGGAAGATTTTGTTTGATTGCTTCCTTCACCTTTTCCTGGTGGCGTTGCTGATCCTGATGACCTTTACGGTGCAGCGACCAATCTTCACGTGAAATGATAAACGGTGGTTCTTGTTTCATAAAATTTCCCCCTTTTTCACCGCTTATCGATTCAAAAGACTGCCCACATAACGCAAGAGTTCGTTTGCACAAATCGGGCAGTATCCATGCTCGTCAATCAAGCGCGCGGTTACTTCATTTACTTTCTTCAACTGCACTTCGTCCGGCGTTTTGGTTGAGGTCGTGATTTTGACAACATCTTTCAAATCAGCAAATAACTTCTTCTCGATCGCTTCGCGCAGTCGTTCATGACTGTTATAGTCGAATCGCTTGCCTTTACGCGCATAAGCAGAAATCCGGATGAGTATCTCTTCACGGAATGCTTTTTTCGCATTCTCCGAGATGCCAATCTGTTCCTCAATCGACCGCATAAGTTTTTCATCCGCGTCCATTTCTTCACCGGTAATAGGGTCACATACCTTCGTTTTGTTGCAATAGGACTCTACGTTATCAAGATAGTTATCCAAAAGGGTTTTCGCAGATTCTTCATACGAGTAAACAAACGCTTTTTGTACTTCTTTTTTGGCTAACTCGTCATACTCCTTGCGCGCAATGTTAATGAATGTAAGGTAGCGTTCTTTATCTTCCTTTGTAATGGTAGGTGACTGATCCAAGCCATCCTTGAGCGCCCGCAAAATATCAAGGGCATTGATGCATTCGGTATCGCGGCGAATAAGAGCACTAGAAATACGATTAATAACATAACGCGGGTCAATGCCAGACATGCCCTCATCCGGAAATTCGCTTTGCAGTTCCTTAATGTCTGAGTCTTTGAATCCTTCCACAGCGTCCCCGTTATACAACCGCATTTTCTTCAACAAATCAACGCCCTGCTTCTTCGATTCCTTCAAGCGTGTCAAAGTGGAGAAAATCGCTGCAGCACGCAGGGAATGCGGCGCGATATGGACGTGTCCAAGGTCGCTTTGTCTAATTAGCTTCCCATAAATTTTCTCCTCATCCGATACGCGCAAGTTATACGGAATGCGCATCACGATCATCCGGGATTGGAGGGCTTCATTTTTCTTATTACTGATAAATGCTTTGTACTCTGATTCGTTTGTATGGGCAACGATAAGCTCGTCAGCGGAAATAAGGGCGAAACGGCCAGCTTTAAAGTTTCCTTCTTGGGTAAGCGAAAGCAAATTCCAGAGGAATTTCTCATCGCACTTCAGCATCTCCTGAAATTCCATCAGACCACGATTCGCTTTGTTCAATTCCCCGTCAAAACGATACGCGCGCGGGTCAGATTCGGAGCCATACTTTATAATCGTTGAAAAGTCGATGCTTCCCGTAAGATCGGCAATATCCTGCGATTTCGGATCAGACGGACTAAATGTTCCAATGCCGCACCGTTTTGCTTCCGAGAAAACGATGCGTTCGACTGGCATATCTTCGATGTGACCGCCATATTCTGTTTCAAGACGCATCTGGTTATATGGAGACAGATTACCTTCAATCTTAATGCCAAGCTCCCTTTCGAATTCCGGGCGCAATTCATGCGGTATCAAATGTAGCGGATCTTCCTGCATCGGGCAATCTTTAATCGCGTATACCGCTCCTTCATCGGTGCGTGTATACTGTTCAAGGCCGCGCTTAAGCATCGTAACAATGGTTGATTTTCCTCCGCTGACCGGTCCCATCAACAACAAAATCCTCTTACGAACATCAAGACGCATAGCGGCTGAATGGAAATACTCCTCCACCAACTTCTCAATCGCACGGTCTAGGCCAAAAATTTCATCGCTAAAAAATTTATATCGTTTCGTGCCGTCTTCATTATATTCAATCCCGGCGTGCTTAATCATGTTATACACCCGGGCGTGTGCGGTCTGGGCCACGTGCGGATTCTTTCTTACGATCTCTAAGTACTCAGCGAATGTTCCTTCCCATTTTATCTTTTCTTCACGTGCACGGTGTTCTGCAATCCGCTTCAGGATATCCATCGGGCACTCCTCTCCTTTTCTTCTACGGAATGGTCATTCTTAGGGCGCTTTTTACTATCTTATTCTGAAAATGCAGATGACATGCTAGCAGGTTTTTCACCATAAAGATTTTTATCCGGCTTACATACTTGCAAAAACCCTTGCTATTCCAGCTATAACATATGACCATTTGTATAAAGTTAAGCCAGTAGTTCTTATTAGTATTTATATATATATGACGGAACGACCCGAATGTAGAATCACTGCTTAAGCAAAAATTGCAGGCAGGGTATTAAAAAACACCAGCCCCGCTATAGGTCTGGTGTTTCAACTTATATCCCGATTCAATTTATTTGTCGTATGTAGCACCATGCAACACTTCGTAAATTTCCAGTTGCGATCCGGTAGCCGGATTATTGTTGGAAGCGTGCGCATGAGCCTGACGAAATCCTTCGCTTTCGGTCCACGCTCGGAACGATTCTTCACTATCCCATTTCGTATACACGATCTGCTTGTCCGCACCTTTTGCGCTTAAAAACTGGAATTCCAGACAACCGGGTACCTGTTTCATCCGCTCCACGCTTTTAGCAAACATCTCTGCCATCCGCTCCTTGCCTTCAGCGGGGACTTGCAACACATTCATCACAACATACATTTGTAAAGCTCACCTCCGTAAAGTATCGCTCCTTTTCAATATAGCAAATCACTCCGTTAATTTCCAATGTAAGCGCATTATCTTTAACAAGATTGTCTTTTCTGCGATATTCCAAAGTATGACACAATCCATTATAATAAAGATGAAATAGGCTTGGGAAAGGAGACAAAGAAATGGTTATCATCTTGCTTGTCTCAGTCATGTTACTTGGTGCGATCTTCACAGCTGGTTATAACGAAGACAAAACTTGGGGACTATGAAATATAAGAACTCCGCATCTTTTATAAAGAGCGGAGTTCTTGCGTTAGGCAAAAAGGGCAAGCCGGTTGTCTCGCTTCTTAGAATACCGGAATAACTGCACCTTTATATTTTTCTTCGATAAACTTCTTCACATCGTCTGATTTCAGTACTTGAATCAGCTTCTTAATCTCCTCGCGGTTTTCATCGCCTTCTCTAACAGCGATAATGTTAGCAAACGTTTTGGCGGCCTCGGAATCTTTGTTTTCTACCGCAAGCGCCTGGTCGAACGTCAGACCGCCTTCCATCGCGTAGTTTCCATTAATGACTGCGTAATCCACTTCATTGATCGCCCGCGGCAGCATGGAAGCTTGCATTTCCGTAATTTTGATCTTTTTCGGATTCTGGATAATATCCTGTTTCGTCAAGCTGTTTAGCTCTTTGCCGGGCGTCAGTTTAATCCAGCCTTTCGATTCCAGCAATTTCAATGCGCGTGCACCGTTGGATACATCGTCTGGAATCGCTACAACTGCACCTTGTTTCGGTTCAGGCGCCTTTTCTTTGCCTGGGTACAGTCCCATCGGTTCCAAGTGAATGCCATCCAATGCTTTGATATGAGTGCCATGTTTTTTATTGAAATCTTCAAGATAAGGAATGGTTTGGAAATAGTTCGCATCAAGCTGTTTTTCTTCAAGCGCCGTGTTCGGCAGCACATAGTCTGTAAATTCTTTTACTTCCATCTCCACGCCTTGCTCTTTTAATTTATCCTGTACAAACTTAAGAATTTCCGCATGCGGAACAGAGCTTGCACCGACCACAATTTTCTTCCCATTACCTTCCCCGCCGCATGCCGCGAGCAAACCGACGGTGAGCAACAAAACGACAGATACAATCCATTTTTTCATCGTCTTTTACCCCTCTTTACTCTCAATTCATTTCTAATTTTCTATGTCTGGCAAAGGTGTCGGTTCGTATCGCGCACATGGGCCCGATATGCGTGATACAAAAACCCCTCTCCGGCAGAGCGAAGAGGGGTTATATCTTAACCTCGAACTCTTATCTGCCAGGATAGAAAAATCCTGCTGGAATTGGCACAGCATTTTCCGCTCAAGGAAAATCCGCTGCCGGGCTTCATTGGGCCAGTCCCTCCGCCTCTCTCGATAAGCGAGAAATATTTAATTATTATGCTGAGAACTATATTACGTGTCTTATGCACTCTTGTCAATTATTTTTCTAATAAAATGTTTTTGTTAATTATTCGGAAAAAATTCCGTTGCGTGAAATAAGTTGATCGTACAGCTCTTGCAGCGTACCGGAAGCATCCACCCGGTATTGTGGCACACCGCGATCAATCTTGTAATCTTCGACAAGAAATGTCTTCAAACCAACTTCCGCCGCTACCATATCCTGTTGCATATCATTGCCGACCATGATAGCATACTTCGGCTTTATGCCAATCCGTTCACAAATTTCCAGGAAATATTTTGGGTTCGGCTTACAATAATGGGATGACTCAAAAACGGTTACATGAATAAAATCATTTTCCTTGAGACCAGCCCACTTCATCCGCTCGCGAATAGCAACGTCGGGAAATATCGGATTGGTAGCCACAACAAGCTTGTAGCCCTGCTTTTTCGCTTCCTCTACGACTTGAAGCGCGTACGGGTGCGGTTCAATATCTTCCTTCAACCGCGGAAACTCTTCCGCATAAAACTTATCAAACACAGGCCAGATGGCTTCCTGTTCTAAGCCGCACAACGAAAGGAAATGGTCACGGAAAATCTCTTCGTTCGTCCGTTCTGCCCTGTCATCTGTCATCATGTACTTGGTCGCCTGCCACACAGACTTGACCAACAATTCCGGATCGACAATATGAGCGGTATATTCCCCCAGCCTCTTCATATACCTGTGAACAAAAGCTTCTGTGTCCAATGCCAACAACGTTCCGTCCAGATCAAATAGCATCGCTCTTTCCGCCATTCCCGGATCCTCCTTTTACTGTTTCCACTGCTGAGCGATATGCTCTTTCTATTCTTGTACAAATCCCGATAATTGCAGCCTGTCTGTTTCGCACGGTCGATAATAATGAACATGCGGAATTTATTCCTTCGATAATATATACCTCCAAACTTCTGTATCCCGTTTTACTTCATGCCAGGGTAACCTATTTGTCTAAGACCTTCATACAATACAATCGCCGCTGTATTAGACAGATTAAGTGAACGAGTCGCATCGCCCATCGGGATGCGTATCGTTTGTCCGGGATATTGCGAAAGAATCTCTTGCGGAATACCGGTTGTTTCCTTACCGAAAACAAAAAAATCACCATCCCTGTATTCTACCTCGGAATGGTATCTCGCTCCACTCGTCTCGACAAAAAAGAGCCGTCCTTCCCTGTGCTGCGCTGCGAAATCGGCGAACGATTTATAGTATGTAATATCGACCGCATGCCAATAATCAAGCCCTGCCCGCTTTAAATATCTATCGTCCGTGGAAAAACCGAGCGGCTCGATTAAATGAAGCTTTGTCCCGGTCGCCGCACACGTGCGGGCGATATTGCCCGTATTGGCCGGTATAAGCGGCTCATGCAACACGATGTTAAACGCCATTCACCTGTTCACCTCATCTTTATCATAGCACATTCTTTGTAAAACAGAAATGAACGTACTTTCGTCTGTTGCTTTTCATCATAATATGTAAAAAAGAGCCGCTGCGCAAAATTGCGGCCCTTCTCTTCGCATTCCTTTATTTCGTCTTCACTACATATGTGCTGGCTATCTTGTCATGCCAAGCCTGTTTTTGCTTGTCGAATCCGGCCCATATAAACCCGAGGAAAAATACAATGGCGGATAGGATTTTGCCGATTGTCTCTCTTAAGACAACCGCGCCCCAACCTGCCGCGCTGCCATCCGTCCGCACTACTTTGACCCCAATAATCATTTTGCCAAGCGTCTGCCCATACAAACCAGTAAGGATAATGTAGTAGGCAAGCCCGATAAGATTCTCTATATTCCACTCTACGGAAAATGTCTCGGACGAAGTTAACCCTAAAATATACATAACTGCCATCAGCACAATAGCGTCAATCAAGGCTGCCAAAAAACGAATCCAAAATCCGGCGTACCGCATGCTTTCATGTTCCATAAGCACTCCTCCTTTTGCCCGGTTGCCACCAATGTATGAACTACGGACGATAAATATACTCGAGGCTTGGTGTCCGTCTTTCTTCTTTCAGAACATCGGGTAAAGACTGCAAATTCAATGAAAAAAGTTTAGCCGAGAAAGACGAGAATATTTTAGAAAAGCCGAACGGCTCTTCGTAGCGAACAACCGTTGCTTCCTGCAAACCGGCCATTTTTCGTGCCGCCTCAGTCGCATCTTCCAATGTGCCAAATTCGTCAACCAAACCGTTCGCTTTCGCCTGCTTTCCTGTATATACCCTGCCATCGGCAAGTTGAAGAACCTTTTCCCGTGGCATCTTTCGGCCTTCCGCAATTACTGAAACAAACTGCTGATAACTTTCATTAATCATATTTTGCAATAATGCCTGTTCATCTTGCGTCATTTCGCGCATCGGATTTCCAATATCCTTGAACTTACCACTCTTAATTACAACTTCTTTAACCCCGTATTTTTCTGCAAGCTCACCGTAGTTCAAATACGAAGCGATCACGCCGAGACTACCAGTCAGCGTGGACGGATTGGCAAAGATTTTATCTCCAGCTGTTGCAATATAATAGCCGCCAGAGGCCGCATATGAACCCATGCTAATAACAATCGGCTTTTTCGTTTCCGCTTTAATCTGTTTGAGTTTACGATACAATTCATCCGTCGGAACAACTGCTCCGCCCGGCGAGTTAATCCGAATAACGAACGCTTTAACCTTCGGGTCATCCTTCCCCTGGTTCAACTGGGAAATAAGCGCTTCGTAATCAAATGAACTATTCCAGCTTGTTTCTTCCGAGATCACGCCTTCTACATATAGTTGCAATATCTTGTCGGAGCCGCTTCCTGATACGATTTCCTCTTGCCACAATTTCGGGGCAGAAGCAGATATCGTATCGCCCCGCAATATTTGAAGGAACAGCGCCGCTCCTACTATGACTACAACGATTGCAAGCGCAATCCACCTCCGTTTGTTCATATTGCTCATAACAATCATTCACTTCCTCCTTATCTGCATATCATCCTTCCTCTTTTCTTTACGAATCATCCGTTCAAAAGATTCAATTCGTTTATAAAATATGAAAAAAACGATACTGAATGCGCGGTGTATAAGCGGTTGAATCATGATAGTCCCAATAGCGATGGCGACTGTTCGTCGTATGGGCGTTCACAAGTGGCATACCCTGGCTGTCTTTGGCCACAACAATAGTGGAATGCTGCCACCGCCCGTCGCCGTCAAAATCATAGCAAATCACATCTCCTAGCGATAGTTCACCAGCGCTCGTTTTCACTTCGGTTTTAATATGGCCTCCCTTTTCGAGATACCAGCGAAAACTGTGCGCAACCGCCCAACTATGACTCCACTGTGCCGATGGGCTGTTTCCTCCTCTATACCACCAACCTGTCGCCTTGTTGCCTGTATAGCGCATGGGGATTCCCCCCGCATACAAACATTGCGATATAAAGTTCGTACAATCCACGTCAAAGTGACGAAACTGTGGGTTGTAGCCGTCCCACCACGCTTCGGCATAACGCACCGCCTGAAGCCGATCGTACGTATAACGTAATCCGTGCTCACTTCCGTCCTCTACCTCATATTTGTCATTACCACCCAAACAAAGAACTTCTAATGCTTCTGATTCCCAAGCATTAAGGTGGGCGACAATCGGTTCCTCCTGCTCAACGACCCAGTTTTCCTCGCATTTTCGCAATACAATGCGTGTGCGTACTTCTTTTTCCTGCTCATACCATTGATTCTCCAGTTGATAAGCATACCATTCGTTCGCTTCAACCCGAACGATAATTTCTGTGGTACCTTCTTTTTCAATTTGGATACCACTAAGCTGCAACCGACTTTTCAGCGGACGCGCATTTCTCGCAGAAAGCTGCTGCCTGCGCCGCGCATTACAGGCCTGAATCATTTCCGCTTTTGTGCCTTCGCCCAGATAAGAATCCAGTTCTTCCGCCTCTACAATCATTCCTTTTGTCCGACATTGAAAATAGTGTTCTAGCGCCTCTCTCCATGTGGTCATTTCCTTTCTCCTTTCCAAAGCGGTCTATCTTAAAAAATATCGTTTCAAAATATGTATATGCTCCACGAAGACCAGAATAATAGCGCAAACCAAAAAAGGTGGTGTATGACGCTTTGTATGCAAGCGTCATACACCACCTTTTCCACTTCTTATTTCTTGTATTATTTATCATTTATACAAAACCGATTTCCGAACGCTCCAGTACGCCCTCCAACCGCAGCAAATATTCTTTGATATGCAACCCGCCGCCGTACCCGACAAGCGCGCCATTTGAGCCAATAACCCGATGGCACGGAATGAAAATAGACAACGGGTTTTTGTTATTAGCTCCGCCAATAGCGCGCACCGCTTTCGCAGCGTTTATTGCCAATGCAATGTCTTTGTACGATCTCGTTTCGCCATATGGAATCCTTCGTAACTGCTCCCAGACCATTTTTTGAAACGCCGTACCGTGTATGTCAAGCGGAAGGGTAAACTCACGGCGTTTGCCCGCAAAATACTCGCCTAACTGTTTTGTCGCTTCTAAGAAAAATTTCGGAGCATAGGTAATTTTCTCCGTATGAAGCCATTTCTTCGTCCAACGCACCAAAGAAAGCTTAGCTGTCTCGCTTTCGCCAAACTCTACCCAGCACATTCCAGCGTCAGCAGCGGCCAATGTAATAGGCCCGAGGGGACTTTGATACACGGTATAGTAAACTTCCGACTTCACCTAATCCCTCCCTTTATACATTTTCTTTTCATCTTACCTCGGATAAAAAACGAAAATCCAGTACAATCATTCGACATTTTCTGTAAGGGACAGCGCTTTTTCTATCTCTCTAAGAACTGTTTTAACTTTTTCGCGTGTTTTCGCTTTTTTTAGAGCGGTAATTGCTGCATCGCCGCCGATTCTGCCGAGCGCCCAAGCAGCCGTTCCCCGCATCACAGGACGTTCATCATTTGTCATGATCTCAATTAAATCCTGAACCGCGCTCTTATCCTTAAAATGTGCCAAGGCTAAAATCGCATTGCGCTGAATGGGCTTCTTTCCTCTCCAAGCTCCGGATGTACGGCCAAACTTCGCAGCAAATTCTTTTTTGCTAATGGTTAAAAGCGGTTTTAACAATGGCTTGGCCATCTCCGGATCAGGAACGAATTCCGGATGATGGGTAAAATTGATTTTGCGGTTTTTGGGACAAACCTGCTGGCATGTGTCGCAGCCATATAAACGGTTGCCAACCGCCGGACGAAATGCTTCCGGAATCATATCTTTAACCTGTGTCAAAAATGCGATACAACGTTGTGAATTTAGCTGTCCCCTTTGAACGATGGCGCCCGTCGGGCAAGCATCGATGCAAATCGTGCAATCCCCACATTCGTCCTCTATCGGTTTATCCGGCGGAAACGGCGCGCTCGTCAACATTTCTCCAAGGTATACCCATGAGCCGAATTCAGGAGTGATAAGCGATGTGTTTTTGCCTACCCAGCCTAATCCGGCGCGTTCCGCCACCGCCCTGTCTGATAATGCACCCGTATCCACCATAATCTCGGTCTTAATATCAGGGACTTTTTCGTGCAGGAATTGTTCCAGCTTTTTCAGACGATCGCGCAGTACACGATGGTAGTCTTCCCCCCACGACACGCGGGCCATAATCCCCCGATAATTTCCAGGCGTCGATTTTGGCGGCGCCTCCATGCGGGAGGGGTAGGCGAGTGCAATAGCGATAATCGATTTGGCTTCCGGCATAATTTGCTCTGGATGCGTCCGTTTTTCAATATCTTTTTCTTCAAAACCGGACTCGTAACCCAGCTCACGATGTTTATACAATCTTTCTTTTAATGTTAGAAACGGGGCCGACGAGGCAAACCCGATTTTATCAATTCCAATTTTATGCGCATATGCAATGATTTCCTGCTTCAGGTGGCTCCAATCCGTCTCCGCTTGTTTGTGCTGCTTTTGTTCCATCCTGCCACCCCTTCGTTTTTCTTCCTTCTACCGGCGCACAATGGCCCCAGTCGCCAGTTCGTCGCATCGGTTGTTTAATTCGTCGTCTGCATGTCCTTTTACTTTTACATACTGTACATTGTGAATTTCCATCAGCGCCAGTAGTTCTTTCCATAAATCTTGGTTTTCCACTGGTTGCTTTTTGCTATTTTTCCAGCCGTTTTTGATCCAGCCTTTATACCAGCCCTGCTGGAAACAGTTGACAAGGTAAGCACTGTCGCTATGCAAACGTACATTGCACGGCTCTTTTAATGCTTTAAGTGCCTCTACGGCAGCTTTCAGCTCCATGCGATTGTTCGTCGTGTTATCTTCGCTACCGCACATTTCTTTGCGATGCTTCCCATATAATAACACGGCTCCCCAACCGCCGGGCCCCGGATTGCCGGAACAGGCGCCGTCCGTATAAATGATCACATCTTTCATCTTGTCCCTCTTTTTCTTTAGATTTATTTATTTAGTATATCAATTTCTCCTGTCTTTTTGGCAAAAAATATGATAAAATACCATCAAAAAGGAGGTTGACCTGTGCAAACATATACAATGGATTCCTCCATTCGCGATAAAGTGCCCGGACTTAGGCTCGGTATTTTACATTATGATAATGTATCGCTGTCAGCCACACCCAAAATGCTGAAAGGACGCATTAATCTGTTTTTGGAAAATATACGTCATGATTATCTGGATAAACCGATAACAGAAGTCCCTGGCATTACAGAATGGCGCCGTATATTCAAAGCCTTAGGTATAGATCCTTCACGCTATCGTCCTTCCTCGGAGGCGCTTGTGCGACGCGTGCTACAAAACAAACCGTTTCACTGGATCCATACAGGCGTGGATATAAATAACTTCTTATCTTTGCAATTCGGTCTTCCGGCCGGATTGTATGACCGTGATAAAATCGAAGGAAATGTCTGCCTGCGCCTTGGAAAGAAAAGTGAAACATATAAAGGATTAAACGGGCGGGAAATTTCCTGTGAAGGAAAACTTGTGCTTGCTGACGAGCAAGGACCGTTTGGCAGCCCTTTTGTCGACTCCATACGTACAAGCGTCACGGAAGAGGCAAAACGATTAGCACATGTTTTCTACATCTATCCAGAATTTAACCGCTGGACAGACGAACAGTTGTTGAAATCGGCCGGAGAAATGTTCACTCATGTAAATGGCGGAGCATGCACGAAAGTAGACGGAAAGCCATATCTTGTTATTACATAGCGCAGCAAAAAACTCGCGAAAACTTCGCGAGTTTTTTGCTTGAAAGTTATGATTTTTGACGCATGACAACCTGTTCCATAAAAATAACCAACAGAACTCCCATAACAAGACCATTGCCAAATAGATTGCTGAAGATAGGCGGCAAGCTCCGCAACGCTTCAGGCGGAACAAACATCAGTCCGATTCCCCCCAACAATCCAAACCCGACAATTAAAATCTTTCTTTCATCCAGAATAACACGCCCGAAATCCCGCAGACCAAAACCAAGTAACTGCGTAAATGTAACGAACATGACCGCATACCCGACAGGAGACGGCAAGCCAGCAAGAATACGACTTACCGGCGGCAAGATGCCGAGTAACATCATCATGACCGAACCAACTATAAAGGGGAGACGCGAAGCGATGCGCGACACCTGAATAACACCTGCAGCGATGGAAAGGGGAACGAGACCGACGATGCCTCCGACTCCTGACAAGATATGCGCTACCCCCGTCATTATTCCCCCTCGCCGATAATTTTCTTCCTGCGGCCGCACACCTACCACTTGGCTTACAACAGCAATGCTGGCAATAAGGTTCGTCAACAAAATTAAAGCTGTAATCAGAGAAGTTAAAATCGTGCCGACATGCAATACAGGTGGCCCCCAGAAAAATAGTTTGGGTAAAGAAAATAACGCCCCTGCCTCCTGCAGCGGCTTTATCCACCCCGTCGCTAAATATATGAGCCATCCGACGACCATACTGATAAGAATAGCGAAACTGCGGATGTACTTAAACCGTGAACGAATCATGACAAACGTAAAGAAAACAAGCCCTAAAGAAACAGCGGCCAGAGCAGGCTGAACCCCACTTCCCGGCGAAAAATAATCAATACCGAGCATCCCTTTCACAACCGGGCCGCTTAGCGAGGCGGCAAGCAAAACTAAATAACTTCCACTGACAAGCGGCGTAAATATTTTCTCGATTTTCTCAATAAATCCAGTCGCTCCGAGAATAATCAGCATAATTCCTGCAACAATAAGCCCTAGTTCCAAAGATTGCGCGATTTCACGCGGCGCCTGTCCAGCAGCCATGCCGAGGTTGGCTAAAATCACGAAAATGCCCCACCACATACCAGCCGGTCCTTCTGTGATCGGCAATCGGTGACCAAATAAGATTTGCAAAAGCGATACAAGTCCTATAAAAAAAAACGTCTGCTGTACAAACTGACTCAGCTGCGATGCATGCAATCCATACATTTCCCCGATCGCCAACGGCACGACAAGAGAACTTGAAAGCGTAACAAAAAACCACTGCGATGCAGCGGTTACCGTTACTGAGAGAGGCGGCGTTTCGTTTAATCCATACAAGTTTCTACCTGATTCTAGCTGTGATCCCACTCTTCTCTCCTCTCCTCCCGTTTTCTAATTTCCCTTGGCACATTCGATAGCAACCTTCAAATCTGCCCATACTTCCCGCTTTGTTTTGGCAAGGGCATCGCCCCGCTGCCGTACTACGTATGCTGGATGCCATGTAGGTACAACTTTAATTCCCTGATAGTCATACACATTGCCCCTGAACTGTGACATAGTTTTCATATCCGGAAAGAAAAATTGCAGCGCCACTTTGCCGAGTGCAAGTACCACCCGAGGCTTGATAAGTTCCAGCTCTCGCCGTAAATATTTGCTACACTCCAATGTTTCCTCCCGCATCGGGGTCCGGTTTTTCCCTTTTTCATCCGTGACCCGGCACTTCACCACATTAGTCATATATACTTGCTCGCGCCGGATTCCGGCTTTACCAAGAATAAGCGTCAGCAAAGAACCGCTGATGCCGACAAGCGGTAGGCCCCAGTTCTCTTCATCTTCTCCTGGCCCTTCGCCTACAATCATGAGCGGAGTGCCCGTGTTGCCGGTGCCTGGCACGCGATTTTTCGCGTTCTCGCATAGTTGGCAATCCATACAGTTTAGTATATGTCGACGAAGCTGTTCCATATGTACAATGCGCTCTACCTGATACAGCGCCGGTTTTACATCGTCTGGCTTGTATCCATCTTTTGTCAGACGACGGTAAAAATCCTGCATGCCTTCCGCGACATGTTTCATCCGCTTTCTCTCCCATCATGATTACATCCTTTTCTACAATACCACATTTTTTTCATATGTTAAAATAGTAGACAAAAAAACGGAGCATAGCCTTTTGCCCCAGCTCCATTTTTCATCTTTTTTGTGCCTTGCACCTGCTCTTATTTTTTGTTTGTTCACTCATCTGTACCGTTCAGGCTTCGAGCAGCTGCTCTTTCGTCTTTAGACCAGACTGCGGAATAGCATGGTTGACTACATAAAAACTTCCAGTACGGTAGTGCTTACTAAGTTGACGTTGATAATGAACCTTTCTTAACATAAAATATTCCGCTACCTTATTTCAGGCAGCGGAATATTTGCTAAGCATACTCTTCAAGAGTTGCTCCATTTTCCACGCACTTTCTGTTCTCTTTTCACGCATTGGTAACAAAAGAATACATAGCTTCAAAGCGATACAAAAAGTTATTGGATACGACCAGAAAGCTGCTGTTCAGCCATCTGCACAAGGCGCTTCGTAATTTCTCCACCTACAGAACCATTCTGGCGTGAAGTAGTATCCGGGCCAAGTGTCACACCAAACTCTGCTGCAATTTCATACTTCATCTGATCCAGCGCAGCCCGGGCTTGCGGGGCAACCAAGTTGTTCGTGTTACGTGTTTGACGTTGATTCATCATGAAAAACCTCCTAATAGTGAATATTGGTGAATGCTAGTCTTAAAATTCCTCATAGAATAAATTTTATACATAAATTACATTGGTGATTTTTACAAAAAAAGAAAATGCTATAGATGACCACTTTTATAGTCAAATACAAGCAGAATACTCTTCATCATCCTTTAAGCGTTAACATAGGGGGGAGAAGTGCAAGGATAAAAACTTTATTGTGAAAAAACATAAACATATCCTTTATAAAAGTACGCTATTTAATTTCAACTCTTCCACCGTTTTCCGTAGTTTATGCAAGTCCTGCTCAAACACTTCCTGAAGCTCCCTGCGATAGATAATCGCTGCGGGATGATACAGTGGAAACACATGATATTCTTTTTCTGACAATGTAAATTCACGGCTATCTTCTTTTTCGCCAGCATGCTGTATTGGCACAGTCAACAAAGTACCATGCACTTCGGAAATGCTATAATCAGGAACTAAACGCTTTAAAGGAGTGGAACCGAGGGTAACAATCAATTTTGGATTAACCAAGTCGATTTCCATATCAAGCCATGTTGCACAAGATCGAATCGCATGCTGAGAAGGGGGCTTATTGGACTTGGTAATTTTTTTGGTACCATCCTTTAGTATACGTACTGTTTCTTTGTAGGGACGGCAGCGGGTGGTGTTCGCAACATACATTTTGCTCCGGTCTAAGCCCGCAGAAGCCAAAAACCTATTTAAATTTTCTCCAGCTTTTCCCTGAAAGGGGCGGCCGCTTTTCATTTCTTCTGCTCCCGGGCTTTCCCCGATAAGCATAACTTCTGCATTTGGAATTCCTTCACCCGGAATAGGAGTTTGTCCTTCTTCCCGTTTCACTCCATCTTCACAACGCACACAAATTAAAAATTTCTCAGGCAATAACATGGATTCCTCCCCTTTCCCTTTTATCTTTTCCTTAAATTGCGAGATATAATCGGAAACATTTGCAGACTCCACTGATCGTTCTCCATAAATAAAAAACGCGACCCTTCGTCCTTTTAGGAACGAAAAACCGCGTTGTTCGTATGTATATGCATCTAAAATAAATGGAGCGGGTGATGGGAATCGAACCCACGTATTCAGCTTGGAAGGCTGATGTTCTACCATTGAACTACACCCGCATTATGTATGGTGCCGATGGTCGGAGTCGAACCGACACTCCCGAAGGAACACGATTTTGAGTCGTGCGCGTCTGCCAATTCCACCACATCGGCACGAGATAAAGATAAAACACTAATAAATGGTGCCGAGGACCGGAATCGAACCGGTACGGTAGTCACCTACCGCAGGATTTTAAGTCCTGTGCGTCTGCCAGTTCCGCCACCCCGGCATAAAAGAAAAATGGAGGAGGCACCCGGATTCGAACCGGGGATAAAGGTTTTGCAGACCTGTGCCTTACCACTTGGCTATGCCTCCATTGTATGGAGCGGACAACGGGACTCGAACCCGCGGCCCCAACCTTGGCAAGGTTGTGCTCTACCAGCTGAGCTATGTCCGCATCTTTTATTTATTATAAATTCTTTTGTTAAAGGTTTCAACTACTTGCGTAAAGGAAGTGGCTGGGGTACCTGGATTCGAACCAGGGAATGACGGAGTCAAAGTCCGTTGCCTTACCGCTTGGCGATACCCCAGCAATGGGGCGATCGATGGGAATCGAACCCACGAATGTCGGAGCCACAATCCGATGCGTTAACCACTTCGCCACGACCGCCATAAATAAATATGGCAGGGGCAGTAGGAATCGAACCCACACTGGAGGTTTTGGAGACCTCTGTTCTACCATTAAACTATGCCCCTATACATTAGGCTACTTGAAAAATGGTGGAGGGGGACGGATTCGAACCGCCGAACCCAGAGGGAGCGGATTTACAGTCCGCCGCGTTTAGCCACTTCGCTACCCCTCCATATTATTGGACAATCCAAAGAGTAGATATTCAGAGTAATGAAATACTGTGATGGTGCCGGCGAAAGGAATCGAACCCTCAACCCCCTGATTACAAGTCAGGTGCTCTGCCAGTTGAGCTACACCGGCTTCATGATAAAATTCCTAAGTTTGTGACTGGTGGCTCGGGACGGAATCGAACCGCCGACACGAGGATTTTCAGTCCTCTGCTCTACCAACTGAGCTACCGAGCCCAATGATGTAAAATGGCGGAGCCGACGGGACTCGAACCCGCGACCTCCGGAGTGACAGTCCAGCGTGAACTCCAACTTCACCACGGCTCCGCATAACAGGAATGAATATTATGTTTGCATAAATGCTTTTATTTGTTGGTTGCGGGGGCAGGACTTGAACCTGCGACCTTCGGGTTATGAGCCCGACGAGCTACCAACTGCTCCACC
>NZ_CP080764.1:670000-675000 GCF_019603355.1 Aneurinibacillus thermoaerophilus | reverse complement strand
CGTGGGTTCGGGCCTCCAGTGCGTGTTACCGCACCTTCACCCTGGACATGGGTAGATCACACGGTTTCGGGTCTACGGCTACGTACTCATGCGCCCTGTTCAGACTCGCTTTCGCTGCGGCTCCGGCCTATCCGCCTTAACCTTGCACGCAACCGTAACTCGCCGGTTCATTCTACAAAAGGCACGCCGTCACACATAGACAGTGCTCCGACTAGTTGTAGGCACACGGTTTCAGGTTCTGTTTCACTCCCCTTCCGGGGTGCTTTTCACCTTTCCCTCACGGTACTGGTTCACTATCGGTCGCCAGGGAGTATTTAGCCTTGGGAGATGGTCCTCCCGGATTCAGACGGGGTTTCCCGTGTCCCGTCCTACTCAGGATCCACTCAGGAGAGGATGAAGTTTCGAGTACAGGGCTGTTACCTTCTATGGCTGACCTTTCCAGATCGATTCTTCTACCTCATCCTTTTGTAACTCCGTATAGAGTGTCCTACAACCCCGGAAGGCGAACCTTCCGGTTTGGGCTGTTCCCCGTTCGCTCGCCACTACTAAGGGAATCGCATTTGCTTTCTCTTCCTCAGGGTACTTAGATGTTTCAGTTCCCCTGGTGTGCCTCTCGCTGCCCTATGGATTCAGGCAGGAGTCCTTCCCCATTACGGGAAGTGGGTTTCCCCATTCGGACATCTCCGGATCAACGCTTGCTTACAGCTCCCCGAAGCGTTTCGTCGTTTGCCACGTCCTTCATCGGCTCCTGGCGCCAAGGCATCCACCGTGCGCCCTTCGTAGCTTAACCACATTGAAGGGTTTCTTTTATGGAATCCTTGTTTTGCGCGTGTTTCTTCTGTATCCAGTTTTCAAGGTACAACTTCTATGATGGGTTTAGAATGAGTACGTACTTTTTGTTTACAGGCAAAACTCACAAACAAAAAAGATACGTTCATTCCAGCCTGGCAACGTCCTACTCTCCCAGGGCATACGCCCAAGTACCATCGGCGCTGAAGGGCTTAACTTCTGTGTTCGGGATGGGAACAGGTGTGACCCCTTCGCTATCGTCACCAGACATCGTATGGTGGAGGCAAGCGGGATCGAACCGCTGACCTCCTGCTTGCAAGGCAGGCGCTCTCCCAGCTGAGCTATGCCCCCAGAATGCAAATGAAAACACCGACATTCCAACAAAACATTGTATGTTTTCATCGGTCGTCTTCATATTTTCTTTTTGTAGGAACGAAGTTCCTTCAAAACTGAACAGTGAATACTCGTGCGTGCCGAGACTCCGTAGAAAGGAGGTGATCCATCCGCACCTTCCGGTACGGATACCTTGTTACGACTTCACCCCAATCATCTGCCCCACCTTCGGCGGCTGGCTCCAAAAGGTTACCTCACCGACTTCGGGTGTTGCAAACTCTCGTGGTGTGACGGGCGGTGTGTACAAGACCCGGGAACGTATTCACCGCGGCATGCTGATCCGCGATTACTAGCGATTCCGGCTTCATGCAGGCGAGTTGCAGCCTGCAATCCGAACTGAGAACGGTTTTTAGGGATTGGCTCACCCTCGCGGGTTGGCACGCCCGTTGTACCGTCCATTGTAGCACGTGTGTAGCCCAGGACATAAGGGGCATGATGATTTGACGTCATCCCCACCTTCCTCCGTCTTGTCGACGGCAGTCTCCTTAGAGTGCCCAACTGAATGCTGGCAACAAAGGACAAGGGTTGCGCTCGTTGCGGGACTTAACCCAACATCTCACGACACGAGCTGACGACAACCATGCACCACCTGTCACCGCTGTCCCGAAGGAAACCTCCATCTCTGGAGGGGTCAGCGGGATGTCAAGCCCTGGTAAGGTTCTTCGCGTTGCTTCGAATTAAACCACATGCTCCACCGCTTGTGCGGGTCCCCGTCAATTCCTTTGAGTTTCAGCCTTGCGGCCGTACTCCCCAGGCGGAGTGCTTATTGCGTTAGCTGCGGCACTGAGGAGGTGAACTCCCCAACACCTAGCACTCATCGTTTACGGCGTGGACTACCAGGGTATCTAATCCTGTTTGCTCCCCACGCTTTCGCGCCTCAGCGTCAGTTACAGGCCAGAGAGCCGCCTTCGCCACTGGTGTTCCTCCACATCTCTACGCATTTCACCGCTACACGTGGAATTCCGCTCTCCTCTCCTGCACTCAAGCTCCCCAGTTTCAGATGGCCCTCCACGGTTGAGCCGTGGGCTTTCACACCTGACTTAAGAAGCCGCCTGCGCGCGCTTTACGCCCAATAATTCCGGACAACGCTTGCCCCCTACGTATTACCGCGGCTGCTGGCACGTAGTTAGCCGGGGCTTTCTCGTCAGGTACCGTCAGACCGGGAGGTCATCCCGGCGGTTCTTCCCTGACAACAGAGTTTTACGATCCGAAGACCTTCCTCACTCACGCGGCGTTGCTCCGTCAGACTTTCGTCCATTGCGGAAGATTCCCTACTGCTGCCTCCCGTAGGAGTCTGGGCCGTGTCTCAGTCCCAGTGTGGCCGTTCACCCTCTCAGGTCGGCTACGCATCGTCGCCTTGGTAGGCCGTTACCCCACCAACTAGCTAATGCGCCGCAGGCCCATCTGTACGCGGCTCAAAAGCCTTTCCATGCCGAACCATGCGGTTCGGCATCCTATCCGGTATTAGCTCCGGTTTCCCGGAGTTATCCCGGTCGTACAGGCAGGTTGCCTACGTGTTACTCACCCGTCCGCCGCTAACCTCAGGAATGCAAGCACTCCATCGGTTCGCTCGACTTGCATGTATTAGGCACGCCGCCAGCGTTCGTCCTGAGCCAGGATCAAACTCTCCAAAAAAGTTGAAGATTGATACGCAAGCTCGTAAGCTAGCCAATAAAGTAAAGAATGTTTTTCGGGCCCCATAAAAGTGCCTGAAATCAACTTTGAAGCTGACCTTCACTTTCATGGGATATTTACCTCGCACACAAACGAGTGTCACTGTTCAGTTTTCAAGGAACTTCTTTTTCATTGCCACCGCGTTTCAGCGGCGACTTTTTCATTCTATCAAATCAATTGTTTTTTTGCAATACCTTTTTTAAAAAACTTTTTTCCAAACTCTCCATATTTGCCCCATTTTTTTAACAGAGACAAATAAAAATATATCATAAAGATTAGTTATCAGTCAATATTTATTTTTTACACCGTCAATGAATCAATGAGCTTATATCTAACCAGTAATCCAAACGATGTCGCAACTTTAATGAAGAAATTTGTAATAACGAAGCTTTCATTTGGTTTATTTGATCGCAGAATAAACGATAGTTATATAACGAATAAATGTTGCCTACTTCTTGGTTATACAAACAAATGTCTCTTTTTCTGTTTACTACTATAAACAGCACAGTAAATAAATCTTAGATAATATTACAAAAAACGATCTTATATTTTCTATTTCGACATCAGTTCTTAATTAACCTTTCACCATTGACATAGTGTTAATGATAATTTAATATAATTTATGTACATTTCTTTTACTCTTCCTGAGGTACTAACTATCCTCCTCATCTATTTGAGGAGGCTTTTTTTTTGGAAATTATGCTATAATTTCGAAGAAAGCCTACAGGAGGGACGAAAAATGTTATTTTCGGGAAAACTAAATAAGCTGAGAACCCTTGCCCTTGGAATGGTTTTTATTGGTGTTATTATTATGTACATTGGTTATGCTGCTTTCGTCGGGTTTTTAGGCCCATGGTTTGCTGATAATACGATTATTATGGCGTTTTTTCTAGTCCTTGGCTTCCTCAGCATCATAGGGAGTACTGTTATGTACATATGGTTGGGATTAGTTTCTACAAAAGCTACTCGAGTATATTGCCCAAAATGCGGCAAGGTGACCAAAATTGTCGGAATGCGAGATGAGTGCATGTTTTGCAAACAAATGTTATCTCTCGACCCTGCCGATGCTCCAGGTAACCGCCAAACAACATAATTACAAATAAAAGCTTGCTCGGATGAACTACGTAGCAAGCTTCTATTTGTAAGAATTTTTTATTTTTACGCTTTAAAGAAGCTTAGTAAGACGTTATCAGAGTTGTTGACTATCCAACAATTATTATTTAGAGAGTGAGGAATATGCCTTCCCTTTTTATTCAATATCGAAGCGTCCAAAAACAAAATAGTGAACTTAGGCAATCTCCATCTTGAATGAGCTAGCAGTTTTGCGGGCACCGCTCTTGGTTCGAAGATGTAAGCACACCAAACTTATTCGCTGAAAGACAACACGAGCGCAAGAAGAAGGGGCGTATTCTCATCATAAATCCTAGATATAAACACCCTCAAGAAGTTATATAGTTACTGTTTAATGCGACAATCTTCACACAATCCATAAACTTCCAATCGATGGGAAGAAACTTCAAAACCTGTAGCTTTGGCAGCTTCTTTTTCAACTTGAGCAAGCGAAGGATAATAAAAATCCTTTACCGCTCCACAGTTTGTACAAACTGCGTGATAGTGTTCATTCATATTTGCATCGTAACGACTGGAAGCATCCCCATATGTCAATTCCCGCACTAATCCAACATCTTTAAAAACACGCAGATTGTTATATATAGTAGCCACGCTCATATTAGGAAATTTCTCCTCCAGCGATTTATATATCTCATCAACTGTCGGATGAGACATCGTCTTTAACAAATAACTTAAAATCGCATGACGTTGAGGAGTCATCCGCACCCCAGCATCCCTTAATTTCGCCAACGCTGTTTGCAACGCTTCTGCGGACATGAGTCATGCACCTCTTTCTAAAGAAGAAATTAATTTCTTTTTAAAATATTTATAAATAGTGTAAGTCTCAATACAACAAGTTGTCAACTGAGAAGGGACAAGGGGATAAAAAGTAAATAAAAAACGCTGAGTTATGCTCAGCGTAGCTTTTTCTTAAAATATTTAAAACAATATTTAAGCTATGAAACAATCTCAACAAAGTTCAAATGAAAATAGATGGTGCGGTCGGCGAGACTCGAACTCGCACGGTCAGGGAC
>NZ_CP080764.1:415000-667500 GCF_019603355.1 Aneurinibacillus thermoaerophilus | reverse complement strand
GCAACCGTAACTCGCCGGTTCATTCTACAAAAGGCACGCCGTCACACATAGACAGTGCTCCGACTAGTTGTAGGCACACGGTTTCAGGTTCTGTTTCACTCCCCTTCCGGGGTGCTTTTCACCTTTCCCTCACGGTACTGGTTCACTATCGGTCGCCAGGGAGTATTTAGCCTTGGGAGATGGTCCTCCCGGATTCAGACGGGGTTTCCCGTGTCCCGTCCTACTCAGGATCCACTCAGGAGAGGATGAAGTTTCGAGTACAGGGCTGTTACCTTCTATGGCTGACCTTTCCAGATCGATTCTTCTACCTCATCCTTTTGTAACTCCGTATAGAGTGTCCTACAACCCCGGAAGGCGAACCTTCCGGTTTGGGCTGTTCCCCGTTCGCTCGCCACTACTAAGGGAATCGCATTTGCTTTCTCTTCCTCAGGGTACTTAGATGTTTCAGTTCCCCTGGTGTGCCTCTCGCTGCCCTATGGATTCAGGCAGGAGTCCTTCCCCATTACGGGAAGTGGGTTTCCCCATTCGGACATCTCCGGATCAACGCTTGCTTACAGCTCCCCGAAGCGTTTCGTCGTTTGCCACGTCCTTCATCGGCTCCTGGCGCCAAGGCATCCACCGTGCGCCCTTCGTAGCTTAACCACATTGAAGGGTTTCTTTTATGGAATCCTTGTTTTGCGCGTGTTTCTTCTGTATCCAGTTTTCAAGGTACAACTTCTATGATGGGTTTAGAATGAGTACGTACTTTTTGTTTACAGGCAAAACTCACAAACAAAAAAGATACGTTCATTCCAGCCTGGCAACGTCCTACTCTCCCAGGGCATACGCCCAAGTACCATCGGCGCTGAAGGGCTTAACTTCTGTGTTCGGGATGGGAACAGGTGTGACCCCTTCGCTATCGTCACCAGACATCGTATGGTGGAGGCAAGCGGGATCGAACCGCTGACCTCCTGCTTGCAAGGCAGGCGCTCTCCCAGCTGAGCTATGCCCCCAGAATGCAAATGAAAACACCGACATTCCAACAAAACATTGTATGTTTTCATCGGTCGTCTTCATATTTTCTTTTTGTAGGAACGAAGTTCCTTCAAAACTGAACAGTGAATACTCGTGCGTGCCGAGACTCCGTAGAAAGGAGGTGATCCATCCGCACCTTCCGGTACGGATACCTTGTTACGACTTCACCCCAATCATCTGCCCCACCTTCGGCGGCTGGCTCCAGAAGGTTACCTCACCGACTTCGGGTGTTGCAAACTCTCGTGGTGTGACGGGCGGTGTGTACAAGACCCGGGAACGTATTCACCGCGGCATGCTGATCCGCGATTACTAGCGATTCCGGCTTCATGCAGGCGAGTTGCAGCCTGCAATCCGAACTGAGAACGGTTTTTAGGGATTGGCTCACCCTCGCGGGTTGGCACGCCCGTTGTACCGTCCATTGTAGCACGTGTGTAGCCCAGGACATAAGGGGCATGATGATTTGACGTCATCCCCACCTTCCTCCGTCTTGTCGACGGCAGTCTCCTTAGAGTGCCCAACTGAATGCTGGCAACAAAGGACAAGGGTTGCGCTCGTTGCGGGACTTAACCCAACATCTCACGACACGAGCTGACGACAACCATGCACCACCTGTCACCGCTGTCCCGAAGGAAGCCTCCATCTCTGGAGGGGTCAGCGGGATGTCAAGCCCTGGTAAGGTTCTTCGCGTTGCTTCGAATTAAACCACATGCTCCACCGCTTGTGCGGGTCCCCGTCAATTCCTTTGAGTTTCAGCCTTGCGGCCGTACTCCCCAGGCGGAGTGCTTATTGCGTTAGCTGCGGCACTGAGGAGGTGAACTCCCCAACACCTAGCACTCATCGTTTACGGCGTGGACTACCAGGGTATCTAATCCTGTTTGCTCCCCACGCTTTCGCGCCTCAGCGTCAGTTACAGGCCAGAGAGCCGCCTTCGCCACTGGTGTTCCTCCACATCTCTACGCATTTCACCGCTACACGTGGAATTCCGCTCTCCTCTCCTGCACTCAAGCTCCCCAGTTTCAGATGGCCCTCCACGGTTGAGCCGTGGGCTTTCACACCTGACTTAAGAAGCCGCCTGCGCGCGCTTTACGCCCAATAATTCCGGACAACGCTTGCCCCCTACGTATTACCGCGGCTGCTGGCACGTAGTTAGCCGGGGCTTTCTCGTCAGGTACCGTCAGACCGGGAGGTCATCCCGGCGGTTCTTCCCTGACAACAGAGTTTTACGATCCGAAGACCTTCCTCACTCACGCGGCGTTGCTCCGTCAGACTTTCGTCCATTGCGGAAGATTCCCTACTGCTGCCTCCCGTAGGAGTCTGGGCCGTGTCTCAGTCCCAGTGTGGCCGTTCACCCTCTCAGGTCGGCTACGCATCGTCGCCTTGGTAGGCCGTTACCCCACCAACTAGCTAATGCGCCGCAGGCCCATCTGTACGCGGCTCAAAGGCCTTTCCATGCCGAACCATGCGGTTCGGCATCCTATCCGGTATTAGCTCCGGTTTCCCGGAGTTATCCCGGTCGTACAGGCAGGTTGCCTACGTGTTACTCACCCGTCCGCCGCTAACCTCAGGAATGCAAGCACTCCATCGGTTCGCTCGACTTGCATGTATTAGGCACGCCGCCAGCGTTCGTCCTGAGCCAGGATCAAACTCTCCAAAAAAGTTGAAGATTGATACGCAAGCTCGTAAGCTAGCTCATAAAGTAAAGAATGTTTTTCGGGCCCCATAAAAGTGCCTGAAATCAACTTTGAAGCTGACCTTCACTTTCATGGGATATTTACCTCGCACACAAACGAGTGTCACTGTTCAGTTTTCAAGGAATTTCTTTTTCATTGCCACCGCGTTTCAGCGGCGACTTTTTAAATATATCACATTTAAATATAAAGAACAAGAGGTTTTTTATGCTAATTTCTCTTTGTTTTCAAAAAAGCTGATTGCTCTAAAACAACAAGTCACCACAAACAATATTGGAAAAAGAAATGTTTTTGAAATACAAGTGAATATTATTTTGTCACACACCTACATTAAAAGCAATACCCAAATCATAAAAAAATATAAGCGGCCCCTATATTGCAACGAGGCCGCACTTTTAGCCTGTATTTAATTTTCATGAAGGGGGGGTTCCGTTTTTCCTAACTTATGATTTACATAACGTGCCGCAACAAATAAAAAATCCGAAAGGCGATTTAGATAACGGATAACAATAGGATTAACTTCTAACTGTTCTCGAACCAAAATCGCTTTACGTTCCGCCCGGCGCACAACGGTTCGTGCCAAGTGAAGGGAAGCCCCAGCCTGTGAGCCGCCGGGCAAAACAAAATTTTTTAGTACAGGGAGCTCAGCATCCCATTTGTCAATCATCTTCTCGAGTAATTCTACATCCTCTTCTTCAATTTTCCAGCTTACCTCTTTTCCTGCTGGAGTCGCAAGCTCTGCCCCAATATGAAACAACTTTGTCTGAACAACATGAAAAACCGAAAAAAACTCTTCCCATTCTTTTCCTTGCGGCATGTATGACAATGCCACCCCAATTGCCGAGTTCGCTTCGTCACATGTTCCGTAGGCTTCCACACGTGCATCATATTTTGGCACGCGAACCCCATATAGCAAACTAGTGTCGCCTTTATCTCCGGATTTGGTATAAATTTTCATACCTTTCCCTCCCACCATTCTATCCGCTTCAAAAAGTAAGGCAAAACGAGCTAATAGCCGCGCCGGCAATCAACTACATTAATCATCTCTTCCTTTGCTTTTTTGTCATAAGCAGCAAGGTTATGATGAAAAATTTCCAGAGCACGTTCCATATATAGAGGCGAGCGTCCAGAAATATGAGGAGTTACCAGACAATTTTCTAGTTGCCAAAAAAGTGAAGCTTCTGGGAGCGGCTCCTCGGAAAATACATCAAGCACCGCCATTTTCAGCTTACCTGCACGCAAGTGTGCGCTCAGTGCTTCTTCATCGATAACCGCTCCGCGCGCAATATTAATCAACACCGCACTCTCTTTCATCATTTCCAGTTCTTCTTTACCAATAAGGTGGCGCGTCTCCTCTGTTAACGGTACGATGACCACGATATAATCACAGCGCGGGAGTACTTTATCCAATTCCTTTTGAGTATACATTTCGTCACAAGCATGTTTGGGCGTACCACTCTTTGTAACCCCGATTACCTTCATACCGAATACTTGGGCCCGGCGTGCAATTTCCTCCCCTATTGCTCCCACGCCAAGAATCCCGAGCGTCTTTCCGTATAGTTCTTCCACACGTATGCTGCGATCCCAATTGTTATCTCGTTGATTTTTATACAACTCATTCGTTCTACGCGCCACCTGTAGCATTACACCAAATGTATATTCCGCCATCGGAATTTTGTGAATTCCCCTTGCATTTGTAACCAGAATACCTCTCTGCCCAATAACAGACAAAGGCATCAAATCCATCCCTGCGCTCAATACTTGAATCCATTTTAAGCTCCGCATCTCGCATATGTTATCCGGCGTTACATCTTCTCCGTACGTAACCAGTACGTCCGTATTCTTGACTTCCTGTTCCGCTTCTTTTATAGAAGCGAAAAAGAAGAAATTGTGATGGGGAAACATAGACTTTAGCTTCTCCTGATGGCGTTGGCTCATCTTTGCCGTAGATACCACCTTCATCCGCATCCCTCCTCCAGGCTATATTTTTTTTGCAACAAGAATTAGCTCTGTGCTCTTCGACTCAAATGGTTCTTTATAAAAGTTTCCATACCGACCTATTACACTGAATCCTGCCAGCCGAAGCAAATGATGGAGCTCAGCCGGAAAAATATAGCGAATATGAAAAGGGGTGACCACACGCTGTACTACAATCCCATTTCGATCCGTTCGTTCATATTGCCGTATAACTTCAGCGATTTGCTGAAAATGGTCATAACGGGTATAATCCCAGACGACCAAACGATCTTCACTTCCTGGAATACTATAGATACCGCGCGTCGAGCTTTTCTCATCTTCTTCATATAAATGCTTAATCTGAGGTACAAACACGTTCAGTGCTAATATTCCGCCTTCAACAAGATGTTTTCTCACCTGCCGCAGCGCTGCCATCTGGTCTTTTATGGACAACAAATGCAAGAACGAGCGATAAGGAATCATAATTAAAGAAAAAGTCCGCCCTAATTCAAATGTGCGCATATCGCTATGTACAAATTTGATTTTATCGCTTACCCGGGCCATTTTCGCTTTCGCCCGTGCTTTTTCAAGCATTCTTTCACATGCATCGATACCTACGACTTCCACGTCTTTCAGCGCCATCGGAATGGAAATGCGCCCGGTGCCACATGCTAAATCGACAACCGGTCCTTTCACCTCAAGAGCAAGCTCCGTATAAAACTCTACATCATGTTCCAGACCGGTGGAGATAATATCGTAATAATCCGTCCACTCGTAAGCCAAGCTCATATTCTGCGTTTCACCTTTCTTTATGATCTCCGACGCTGATTACTGCAAATTTTCCGAGATAAACGCAAGAGCTTCATCCACATGGCCGTCTACTTTTACTTTCCGGTATTCCTTCACCAGTCGGCCTTCTTTATCGATAATAAATGTGGAACGTTCAATTCCCATGTATTCTTTACCAAAATTTTTCTTAAGCTTATATACGCCATACAGCTTAGACACTTCCGCTTCCGTATCGCTCAGCAGCAGGAATGGAAGGTTGTACTTTTTGATAAACTTCTCATGGGAAGTCAAATCATCCGTGCTTACCCCGAGAATGACTGTATCTTTTGCGGTAAACTCATCCGCTTTATCGCGAAAATCACACGATTCCCTAGTGCAGCCTGGTGTATTGTCTTTCGGATAAAAATAAAGCACTACATTTTTGCCGCGAAAATCGTGCAGTGAAACATTTTTCCCGTTGCTTGCCGGCAGCGTAAAATCCGGTGCTGCTTGTCCAATTGCTACGTTTGCCATACTATATACTCCTCCATTCTGTAATAATAAATCCTTTTCTCATCTTACCAACTTTTCAGTCATAACACAAAGAAAAGAGCCGGCTCCTTATTTCAGGAACCAGCTCCCCGATAATGCTTCACACCGAAATTCCATACCATAACCCCCATGCAAAAAAATCCCCAACCTATTACAGGAGTAAGCAAAGTGTACATATAATATTCTTCTCGTTTCAAAAAGTACGCGGCTGGATAAATACCAACAAACGCAAATGGCAAAATCCATGTCAGCAGAAAGCGGATCACTTTATTGTATATATTAATTGGATAGCGGCCATAGTTTTGGATATTCCAAATCATTGGCGAAATGCCCGTTTTTGAATCAGAGAAAAAGCCGATAGCAGCAATAGCCGTATATACGCCGCCATACACAAGAACGGCGGAAATAACAAGTAAAATAAAGACGAACGGGTCATACCATGCGATATCGAGCTTCATATTCATACCGGCGTAAAGCATAATCACAATTCCCGTTACCGCTCCTGCCAGCGACTGCGGATCCATCGTCTCCAGCATAACCTGGAACAGGTTATGCGCCGGGCGAGTCAACACCCTGTCCATCTCTCCCTTAATAATGTACTTCTCCTGAAAATCCCATAAATTAAAAAAAGTAGAGAAGACCGCATACGGCACTAGAAAAAAACCATAAATAAAAATAATCTCGTCGCGCGTCCAACCTTTCAAAAGCGTCGTATGTTGAAATACAACAAGAATAAAAATAAGATTGGTCGCCTGAAACACAAAATCCGAAACAATCCCGTTTATAAAATCCATCCGATATGTCAAACGTGTCTTAAAATACTGTTTAAGATAATCCCAAAACATCGAAAGATAAAACATCCTCCGTCCTCCTTGCCTACGACACTGTACCAAGGTGACTGTCCTCAGTCTCTTTTCCACATTCCATGGTATGCTTTTTACCCTAAAAGTCAATACGAATAAGGCGCTAAAGCAAAGCAGACAAACGAACAGCAAAAAACGAAGCGCCTGAGTTGCCCTGTTTTATCGTATGGTCTCTGAATTTATGATTGTGTCTCCAGCACGGATAACATTTTTTTCGTTACCAAAAGAGGTACATCGGAAGTATATACTCTCCATTCATTCATCATCGGTCCTTTCTTAAGCATGACCATTCCCTTCACATGTTGCACACTTTGCAACTCTTCTCCATCTTTCACTGCTTTCAAGCGATATGTTAAGCCATTCACTTCCACGACAGCAATGCGGTTCCATTTCCCGATAACCTGGGCCTCCAATTTGCCTTCACAGGTAATTTGTACCGTATACCCCTCTTCTTTGAGTTTTTGTAGTACAGCAACTGTTAAATCGTGCGTTGCTTTTCGGTAGCCTGTGTAATGCTTCGCTCCAATCTCTTTTAGGCTCGCAATATCTAAAGCCTGGAACGCGCGTTCTTCCTTCTCATTTGCCGTCCGTACCACCTCAAGCAACGTTTTATCAGAAGCTACCGCATTTTCCTCAAGGTATAGAGCATGGGAGAGCATAACCATCGCTTCGGCGCGTGTCGCATATTCAAACGGTTTAAAATATCCGCCCGGATATCCATTGATAATTTTTACTGAACTTGCTTTGGCTACTTCCCGGCTAGCCCAATATCCTTGTCCGACATCTTTAAAATGTTTTGCTTTCGTTTCATCAAACGCAACAGTGTAAGCAAAAGCTCGTGTGATAAGCGCAGCAATTTCACCTCGCGTAATATACCGGTTCGGACCGAATACCGTCCGGCCTACCCCCTTTACAATTCCGAGCGAACTTGCAATATTCACCGGCTCATAATACCATTCGTTCGGTTCAATATCTGAAAAGCTTATTGGGTCTTGTTCTTTATTTTTCTGCAACCCCAGTGTATTCACAAGTAAAGCAACAAACTCGGCACGGGTCACTCTTTTATCAGGTTGGATGGTTACTTGCCCCTCTCGATCCACATATCCTTTTACAATGTCCGCATGAATTAAATCATATAATGTATCAGCCGCCCAATGCTTATTAATATCCTCGGGTAGATAACTATTTACCGCTTTTATTTCCTCAATTTGATGATCGGTTGCCGCCAGTATTAGTTGACCTGGAGTAATCGCAAACGCTCCAATGAGCGTAGCAAGAGCAAGCATAAGCTTCAATCCGAAGTTTCCGACCTGTCGTTTCAACGCTTTTCTCCATTCCTTTCTTTGACATTCTATGAAAAACTGTATAATAAAGCGAATCATTTCCTTACTACCAATTTACATAATAAGCTGGAACAAGCCTTGACATTGTACTCTGGTACTCCAGAAATTATTTTAAGATATCCTTTGACCTGGAACCATAGTCATATTTTAGTAATCAATCTGAAATGATGTTCTTATAAATTCAATTTTAATCGCATTATTCATTGTGCAGCAATAACTAAAGGATGTTAAATAAATATTTTCGTAATTACTCTCCATAATTAACGTTAAATTTGCAAGTATCAAGACCTCTTGGAACTGTTAAACAAGGGGAATTTGCATTTCAACATCTGAATTTTCCTGTATCTGTTCATTCCGATGAAATTGAAATTGATATATATTGGCAGGATGAAAGTAAAATAGCTAAAGTAGGCGGTTTATTGTATCACGAAGTTATTTCATGGGTAGTGGTACAGAGGCTCCGACGATTACTACAGGAATCGTTCCAGTAAATATTGATGCTTTACGGCAGTTGATCGGCAAACAAGAAAAGTATTTCCTAATAAGCAATAAATACAAATTCCCCCCAGTTGATAGTGATGAACCTCTCCCTTCTACGCTAAAACTTAGAAGATAGGAGACGGTATGCTGCAACTAGGGGGAATCTGATTATTTATAAATCTTATTTAAACGCTTGATTTCTTGATCGAACGCATACGCTTTTTGCTTAAATATTTTATGTTTCTGTTCCATTTTTTTAATGGTTACTTCTGGGTCCTCATCCTCGTTTTCAAAAGGAGAGAAGCTTTCTATGTTTGCCTCAATAGCCGCTACAAAAAGGCTGTGAGCTTTATTGAATTTAGCCGGAACATCCTGAGGTCGATATTTTAACGCTTGATGCATTGTTTTTTCCCAAGCATCTATTTTGTTCTCTACAATCTTAACAAATTGTTCTTCGTCATATTTGTCGACTTCAAAGAAGAACTTCAATAAATCCTCCGTTTGTGTACGCAGTTTGTATAATACAGCACTGTGGTGTTGTATATATGACTTGTCTGCTTTTGTGTAATATTGCTGTTTCTGGTTAGTAGATTTTTTTGGTGCAGCACCAACGTGCGAAGGTGCTAATGCGACCGGTGCAGTAAGAGAAAGAGACAAAGTTAATGATAAAGCCAGTTTCAATGTTTTCTTCACAAATCTATACCCCCTTTTTATTCAACCATACCATTATATAACTATAAATATATAATTTGGTAGTCTTTTTTAAAAAATTTTAAAGAAAAATTTTACTTAGTAAGTATGAACCTCCCCCACTTACCATAGGTTGAAGTGGGGGTTTCTGAACGATCCACCTCAGCAGAACAGGCGATCAGCGGGTTAAAGAAATACAAAAAACAAAAAGCCATAAGTTAAATTGACTGCTAACGAACAGCAAGTGTTAAACATTATCAAACATTAGCTTAAATGGATATTATAGAGTAGAGCTGCTAGTAGTAATAGTCAGTTCCCAGCCGCTAGCGATACTGCCTGTTGCTCTAACAACATCATCAATAACAAAAAGTCTCCATATGCCGTTTGGATTCGTAAAGTTATAAACTAGACTTGCCCAAAATTTGATACAAAATTTACCATGTAGAAAGAACCGAAGGTTCTCCTAGGCAGCTTGTAACTGATTTTTTATCAAATCCAGCTGCGTTCCTGCCTTTGCTTCATAGTAAACAAATTCGATCCAACTCTCTGTCTTTTTGTTTTGCCAACTTCGTAGTCCTGTTAAGATATCACCGTGTCCTGTTACACTGCAGAACATGGCTGTAAAAGAAAGCAATGTCCAAAACCGCTTAATTGCAACGGTACTACGTATTTGATAACCGTTAAAGGAAAAGTTGCTTTTCATGGTACGAAAATAAGTCTCAATCGCCCAACGTTTACTGTAGTACGTTAGAATTTGCTCATTAGATAAGGAAACGTCTGTACTTAAGAATGCCCGCATAGTTTGGAGAGTCATTGGCTGGGTCGCATCCCAACACAGTAGTACCACAGCATTTTCAATGAAATTTAGCTTGCCTTCATAACGATAGACGTGATAAGAAGCGTGACCGACGGTCACAAGGTCGGTATCTTCTTTATGGATGTGCGAGGCAAATTCCTTTATTGACTGCCGAATACCATATGGATAAATAATACGATTGGTTTTTATACCGCTAATGACGTGAAATCCAGATAAAGCGCAGGTTTCGAGTACAGATTGAGCAGGATACCATGTATCCATAAGAACATAAGTAGAAAAAGAACTTTTTGGCACCATAGAAAGCAGTTCACATGCAATATCAATTTTGCTGTTTTGCTCTGATTCGTATCGGCTAAACGCATAAGGGAATGCTTTTTCACCACATCGAATGAATTCCTGAACTACTGCATGCCCCCATACTGACTTACCTTCGGTATGGGAATAGTGAAAATCTGTTCCTTGCATAGGGGACAATGCCTGTGACGAGGGCTTTGTCTTTCTACAGACCGTATCATCGATAATAACGAAAATCGGCTCTTGTGTATGTTTCGCTTCCCTCTTGATGCTCTCCCATGATTGTTGCTGAATTATACGCATCAAATGCTGCTCATTCCACTTCCCATGAGTAAGAAAATGGCTCAGTGTCCGTCGGTCTTGTGAATGGCAGCTTTCACGATGGATATCGGTTAACGTTCCAGAAAAACCTCTGGTCATCACACCATCGAGAAAATGAACCATATGGTTCATTACCGGCTTAGAAAAATAAAGTGGGAAACGCCAGGTACGTAAAATATTGTTGATTTCCTGTTGATGTGCTACCCTATACGTAAGAGGCATATAGTCTTCTCCTTTGCGTAAAAGTGGTTGGTGGTACTTCTATTTTTACACAGGGTGAAGAGATATGTCTCTTTTCTATTCAATTGTAAATTTGTGTAAGTGTTTTTGGGCAACTACAGTTATAAAGAAAACTTTTTTTATATTTTCTACATAGTATCAATAAATATAAAAACCTCTTCCTTAGAGTAAAGAAGAGGATAAAGGAAATGATTTAATTGACTAGACTATATGTTATTCCCTTAATAGGGAAAGGCACTAACAAAAAGAAAGAATCTTGAGATTGAACGAGAAAACTAATTTAACAGCAAATACAGCCAGATACGTCTAAGTTTCCACTAAAACTACATTCGCCACCACCCGTACTACATTGAACAGATATACTCGTTACTAAATCAACCGTCAATGAAGTCTCTATATCTGGTGCAATCACTTGTGTAATCGGAGTTGGATTATTTTGACGCGCTACAATCAACGTCACAGGACACGTACCAAAGTTTCCAATATCGATTGTTACAGTAGGAAGGCTTGCTGTAAATGCTTCATATACTGTTATCGTAGATCCATCACATATTCCGGTATGAAAGAAACTACTAAAGTGAGTGAAAACATCGCATCGTTTCTCTATGTTTGATGTGGGACATGAGATTACAGGAGTACCTGGTCTGCACATCTTTTTCATACTATTCACCTACTTTCTTATAATCATTACGTTTGTCTGTTTATAATTGTCAGCTTCATTCATATATTTTTTATTAGATGATATATATTGCCGAAGTGCTAATTAGCCCCTTTTGCAGAACAGTTAATCTAGCAACAAATGCAGCCGGATACATCTAAACCTACGAAAAATTCACATGTGCCGCCAGGTGTATTACTACATTGAACAGATATGTTGGTTACCAAATTAACCGTCAATGAAATTTGTCTATCGGGCGGAACAACTCGTATAATTGGATCTGGACTATTTTGATGTTGTACGATCAATGTCACGGGACAACTCCCAAAGTTATCAATATCAAGTGTCACAGTAGGAAAACGCTCTGTAAATACTTGATATATTGGAATTATTGCACCGTCACAACCCCTAGAAATAAACACGCTAGGAAAGTGAGTAAAAACAGTACATCTATTTGCCATAATCGCTCACCTGCTTTCATATATCATTTCATTTAGTTATCTACTGATAGTTTATTCACATATTTTAAAAATGATATATCCTATCTTACTTATAAGAAACCCAATTTTAAGCTTAATGTCTAATAACATTGATTCAGCAACTGATTTTATCTATCAATAGTAATAAAAGTCCCGCCATCCAGATAATCGAACAGCGGGGTTCCTTGTCATTTACGCTTTGTCGTTTGTTTCCATGCTTGATGAGCAAAAATTGCCGCACCAGCAGCGGCGATTCTTCCTGTTGGCAAAATTAAAAACCCCCCGAACTTTCCCGGAAGGTTTCTAACCGATCCCCACGCCCCTCATATTAAACATAATATATATAAAGTTTTTATTTTCCTGTTTGACGACGTCTAGCAGCAATACCAATGTTTCCATTATTTATAATAAGAGATGGATCGAGGCAGTTAACTTGGCAAAAGCAATTCAAATCGACATTAACGCAAATTCCTGTTCTCGTTAATTCAGTAACATTACAGACAGCATTTATTGGAAGACAACAAATAGCGCCAGCGCCAGCTAATAAATCTACATTTGGTTGCAGCAATTCAAGTACCGCACAGCAATTATTATCAACACTTACGACTGTAAAGAAAGGTGTAACAAAGCAGTCTCCTGGCGCTGTTCCTGAACCTCCACCGATATTACCAAATGCAAAATGAAGGGTACCAGCTGTATTAGTCAGAATAAATGGAATCACACCATCATTACCATTATTAGGAAAACAACCTGATGTACACGCTGCTTTTTGCTTAGGTATAAGTTGACGTAATACCTTGCAAACGCAATTTACAGTGAACTTAACTTGTCCAAGAGTCCCAACATTTCCACAACATCCATTTATCATTCCCACAAACATCATCTCCTTTTCTATAGTTTATGAATAAGATGTAAGCGAGGAATGGACGAGTTTACATGGAATAATGTGGATTTTCTTATTTGTTTTATGAATATATAATTTAATTTCAATCCGGTCTTCTGAAAGTCTTTCACCCAGCATGCAATACCGGCCCCGAATTCCATGCAAAATGGAAACAGAATAGCCGCTTTCCCTTCCGTGGCTACAATGTTCTGTTATCCTTCATCCTATGCTGTCGCTTGCTTACGAAAACATAAAGCTGTACAGTCAAAAAGAATGTAAAATCCGCTTTAACAGACTAAAGTTGGTCAAAATGTGGTCATTTACCTATTTTTAAGAAAAAAAAAGAAGAGAGAACCCCTTATATATCAAGCATCTTCTCTCTTCAACGCAAAACATTTTATTATCCGCCTTGAATAATCACATTCTTGCAGGCACGCCACCACATAAACCAGATCGGCAGCAGCAACCCGAACATCCAAGCTATCTGTATGAGCAAGGCCGAATAAATCTTCTCTCCTTGCATCGCTTCGGTAAATATCATCCCCGGCAAATAACTGATCGCCTGAAACGGCATAAACTTTAAAATCTCCTGCGCCCATCCCGGATAAAAACTGATGGGCAAAATCAATCCGGAAAACAAGTCGACAATTACGCGCTTGGCACGCATAATTCCTTCGTTATTATAGAAAAAGAAAGTCATAAGTCCGGTAATTAAATTGATTTGTGTGTTAATAACGAAACTTATCAGCAAGCTTAGCGTATACCAGCCCCATATCTCTGGATTATCTGGATAATCAATAGGAAAAATAAGGCTAATCACCAGCATGCCGGGCACCGAGAAGAAGAGAAGGCGGAATATTCCCTCTCCAAATCCTTGCATTAATTTAACTGTTAAATAATTATACGGACGAATCATTTCAATAGCTACTTTTCCCTCTTTAATATCGAGCGCCATTTCCCGGTCAATATTGTTAAAATAAAATGCGCGTGCCATCCAACTGATGGCCACGTACGTCACCATTTGCTGTGCGCTAAATCCACCCATTGTTGACTGACCGCCATAAATGGCATTCCAAAGAAAATAATACGCGCCAATGTTTATGCTATAGACAATAATCCCGCTATAATAATTTACGCGATACGCCAGCATCGTCAAAAATCGGATGCGGATAATCTCCGCGTACATACTAAGCATGGATAATACCCTCTTGATAAATTTTGCGGACAATTTCCTCCGTGCTTACCGCCTCGACGGAAATATCCTTTACTTCATAGCGGGAAATAATACGCGCAAGCAAATCAGACACAGCCAAATCCTCTTCCTCAAACACGGCCCGGAAACGCAAATCGTTTTCTTTTTGCCACGTTACAGGAAGCGAGCCCATCAACCTTTTCAATTCATTCAAATCGGCAGGCTTGGTAAATTCAATCATGACTTTCTTCTCGTTTCCCCATGTTGTACGCAATTCATTCAATCCGCCATCATAAATAATCTTTCCATTATCCAGCATAATCACCCTGGAAGACAATGCTTCAATATCAGATAAGTCATGCGTTGTAAGCAAAATGGTCGTACCATACTTCTGGTTAATTTCTTTTAAAAACTCCCGTATTTTCAGCTTTACGAGCACATCAAGCCCGATGGTCGGCTCATCCAAGAACAGAAGCGGCGGATTGTGGATCAATGCGGCCGCCAATTCGCAACGCATGCGCTGGCCGAGGCTCAACTTACGCACAGGCTTAGTGAGAAGCTCCTCTATCTCTAACACTTCAATCACATGTCCCATATGGCGCTTATATTCTTCATCTGATAATCGATACACTTTTTTCAGGAGCGTAAACGATTCTTGTACCGCGATGTCCCACCACAATTGGCTGCGCTGGCCAAACACTACACCAATAGTACGGACAAACTTCTCCCTGTCCCGGTGCGGATCCATGCCATTTACCCGCAAATAACCAGATGTCGGCATCAGAATTCCGGTCAGCATCTTAATTGTGGTCGATTTGCCCGCACCATTCTCTCCAATGTATCCCACAATCTCACCGGGTGCAATTTCAAGGTCGATATGATCAACCGCACGCAGTGTTTTGTACTGGCGGTTGAACAAATCACGGAATGCTCCAGCCAAACCGGGACGACTTATATACGATTTAAACTCTTTGGTAAGTCCTTTGGCTTCAATTCGCAACATGTATCTTCCCTCCGTTTTTGTTCCACTAGCTATCATACATCTTTCACAACAAGTTTTCATCATATGATAAAGTAATAGAGACGTAAAGTATTTTTATGACCAGTCATATTTACAAATCAGGGGGAATGAACAGTGGATTTTACGCGTTCTGAACAATTATACCAGGAAGCGCTTGACGTGATTGTTGGGGGCGTAAACAGCCCGTCCCGTGCATTTAAAGCGGTGGGCGGCGGCGCTCCGATCACGATGGCAAAAGCCCAGGGAGCTTATTTCTGGGATGTGGACGGAAATAGATACATAGACTTCCTAGCCGCATACGGCCCTATCATTACCGGACATGCCCATCCACACATTACAGAAGCGATCATTTCCGCTGCCAAAAACGGAGTACTTTATGGCACGCCCACTCCATGGGAAACGATGTTTGCCCGGAAAATTCGCGAAGCAATCCCGTCCATGGAAAAAATCCGCTTTAACAATTCCGGGACAGAAGCGGTAATGACATGCATCCGTGTGGCACGCGCGTATACGGGGCGAAGCAAAATCATGAAATTCGCCGGCTGCTACCACGGCCATTCGGACTTGGTGCTCGTCGCCGCGGGTTCCGGCCCTTCCACACTCGGTATTCCTGACAGCGCGGGTATCCCGCAATCAATTGCTGACGAGGTCATCACCGTTCCGTATAACAACATCGACGCCTTTACCCAAGCAATGGAGAAATGGGGTGATCAGGTCGCTGGTGTACTGGTAGAACCAATCGTTGGCAACTTCGGCATTGTAGCGCCGGAAAAAGGGTTTCTTGAAGAAATAAATCGAATTGCTCATGAAGCGGGAGCGCTCGTTATTTACGACGAGGTGATTACAGGATTTCGCTTTACATATGGCGGAGCGCAAAACCTGCTCGGTGTCGAGCCAGATCTGACCGCGCTTGGAAAAATTATTGGCGGCGGTCTTCCCATTGGCGCATATGGCGGCCGTAAAGAAATTATGGAGCAGGTCGCTCCGCTCGGACCGGCGTACCAAGCGGGTACGCATGCCGGCAACCCTGCTTCCATGCAGGCGGGCATCGCATGCCTCGAAGTCTTGGAGCAACCAGGTGTTTACGAAGAATTGCACCGCTTGGGCAAACTGCTAGGTGACGGGCTAAAAGAAGCGGCTAATGAAGCCGGCATCCCTGTAACGATTAACCGTGTAGTGGGGGCGCTTGCTATGTATTTTACAGACAAGCCAGTAAAAAATTACGATGACGCCAAAGCGTCTGACGATAAAATGTTTGCCCGTTTCTTCCGCGCTATTCTTGAAGAAGGGATCTGCATCGCTCCTTCTAAATATGAAGCATGGTTTATTACAACAGCGCATACAGAAGACGACATTCGTTATACGATCGAAGCGGCCAAAAAATCTTTCATAAAAATACTTAAATAAGAATAAATATTCAATTCATTTTCACATAAGGGGTGCAATTAAATTTTGCACCCCTTATATTTACACAAATATTATTACGAACCCACATCCCTGTCAAATAATATAACATTCATGAAATATATCATCATCAATTTGATATTTTTAGAAAAATGCACACCTGCATCCGAATAATAATATAATTTTAATCATATAAAATTCGTTATTAAACTATTATCATTTATATTCTAAATTATTAAAATTGTTATAGAAACAAAAATAAAAACGCTTTCAAATGAATATTTAACCATTTTATTATTGTCGTTAAACAAAATTCATGATATTCTATACTTACTTTTCCGACATTTCTGTTTTATTTTTGATTTATTTAACTGTTCATTCAAGATTTTATTTTTTTGGAAGGCTCAATAAATATATAAAGAAAAACCGCCTTTCCAATGTGAGAGAATTTTGTTTATTAGGAGGTGAAGGTCAGTTTAGCTGACCGAAACGATGAAGAGAGCAGATTTCGGTAATTTCCGCAATCATCTGGCAGAAGAGCACGACAGCTGTGGCATCATTGCTATCATTGAAAAGAACGGAAAACCTAACCGCGATAATATTTCCAAAATTATCGACGGTCTTATAAAAATGGAACATCGTTCGGGCTTCATTGACGGTGAAGGCGACGGATGCGGTATTTTAAGCGACATCCCGCGTGACCTCTGGGCGAAAAAGCTGGCTGATGCTGGAAAGCCTGCTGAACTGGCCTACTCTCCCTCTTTTGCTGTCGGCCACATTTTTATTCCGACAAAAGGGCATAACGTTCATAGCGTAATGGAAAATATCCGTAGCATGTTTACAAAAGCGAACCTTGTCATTGAACTCGAACAAATAAACAATGTCAACAGTGAAGTGCTGGGTAAGAACGGTCGGGCTGATGAACCCGTCTTCTGGCAGCTTGCCTGCAAATACACAGGCAATTATGTAATTGAAAAAGAGTTGTTCGAGCTTTTAATCGCGATCGAGAAAAAACATAACGTTCATGTCGCTTCTCTAAGCAACCACTCAGCTTCTTATAAAGTAATGGGAGCAGCCAACATTCTGCCCCAATACTTTCAAGATATTCAACAACCGGAATTCGCTTCGTCCGTCACTGTGGGACACAATCGTTATTCAACCAATACGCTATCTAATTTCTTCCGCGTGCAGCCGTTCACCATCATCGGCCACAACGGGGAAATTAATACGATTCGTAAACTGGAAGACGAAGGAGAAATGCTCGGTGTCGATCTGGTTGAAGGCGGCAGTGACTCGCAAAACATGAACCGCGCTATCGAAACATTAATACATCGCTACGATTTGTCACTGTTCGAAGCAATGGAAATGGTTTTTCCACCGATTATTAACGAAATGAAAAGCTTGCGTCCAGAACTGCAAGACTTGTATGTATATTACCGTCAAACATGGGGTCATTATGCACAGGGGCCGGCGGGCATCGTATCTCGTTATGCAAACGAATGTGTATTCAGCGTAGATGCGCTCGGTCTGCGCCCGCTCTGGATGGTGGAAAGCGAAGCATCGCTTTACTTCTCCTCCGAGCAAGGTGTTATACCGGTATATGAAATGGTAAGCGAACCAAAAGCGCTGGCTCCTGGAGAAAAAGTCGGCGTTCAGCTTAATCCGGGTCAACCAATTACAGTCGTTCCACACCATGAACTGCAAAACATCGTGTTGGAGCGCTCCAGTAAACGCATGGACTTCACCGGATTCCGCAACCAGCTTTCCTTCTCACAAGTGAAAGCTGCTAAAACGCCTTACGAAGATATTGAGACGGTTACCAATCAACAATACGCTGCTTATGGCTGGGAAAGAGAACACATTCAACTGGCGGAGCAAATGGCGTCTAGCGGCGCAGAACCAATCCGCTCTCTCGGCCACGATGCCCCGCTTGCAGCCATTGCCGAAGCACGACAAAATATTACCGACTTTATTAAAGAAAGTGTGGCCGTCGTAACCAATCCGGCCATCGATCGCGAACGAGAAATGGAACATTTTTCTACACGCACTGTGCTTGGCGGACGCCCGGGATTGTTCCCACAGGAAGGCAAAGCAACCGCTGCGCTAGAACTTCCATCACCTTTACTTTTTGAAGGTAAAGCGTTACAGGAATTAGCCGGTAAACTAAATACTGTGTCGCTTGAGCAGCTTCTCGAACACTTTGGTACGGACGCACATGTGCTTCCTGTTTATTTCACACGAGAAGAAAGCATTCCCCAAGCGCTGGAACGCATTGCAAAAAGTGCAGTAGACGCCGTGAAAAATGGAGCCCGTATCCTGCTATTCGATGACAGCATGGCGCACCGGGACGGACGTTACTGGATCGATCCGCATCTCGTTATCTCTAAAGCAGATCGCGCACTTAAAGAGGCTGGCGCAAAAGGAAACGGCAACTTGCGCCGCCAAGCAAGCATCATTATGCGCTCAGGAGCCCTGCGCAACCTTCATGATTTGGCGGTAGCATTCGGATTGGGTGCAGATGCCGTAGCGCCATATCTTCTATTCACAACGGTATTCTTAAAAGACAGAGAACATTCCGTTGAAAATCTATATCATGCGTTAAACAAAGGTTTGGAGAAAGTGATCTCCACCATCGGCATTCATGAGCTCCGCGGCTACGCTCGTCTCTTCTCTTCCATCGGGCTTAACAGCGAAGTCGCCGAAGTTCTCGGTATCGTAAACTTCTGCGGCAGCGATAAAGCTGGCACCTCGTTCGCAGAACTCGAAGCTGATAGTAAAGCTCGCTATGAAGATTGGAACAACGAGCAAGCAAAGCCGGCGAAAATTTTCCATATGTGGCCACGCATCTGGAAGTCAATCGGCGAAGTGGCATCTGGAAGCCTGCCTTATACTGAGTTTGCCAACAAACTATTGGAGCAGGAGCGTGAAAATCCGCTGTCTATCCGCCATCTGGCTGACTTCGATACATCCAAGGCAAACAAAGAAGTATCGCCGGAACAAGTTGATATCTCTATCGGGGATCACAGCCTGCCATTTCTGATTTCATCAATGTCGTTCGGTTCACAGAACGAAGTCGCATTCCGCGCTTATGCAGAAGCGGCCGAGCAATTAAATATGATTAGCCTGAACGGCGAAGGCGGGGAAATCAAAGATATGCTCGGAAAATATCGGAAAACCCGCGGCATGCAGGTGGCATCTGGACGCTTCGGCGTTAATGTAGAACTGGCCAATTCGTCCAACCTGCTTGAAATTAAAATCGGTCAAGGCGCAAAGCCAGGCGAAGGTGGTCATTTACCGGGCAAAAAAGTAACGGCAAAAGTTGCTGCCGCGCGTAACGCGACACTGGGTTCTGACCTTATCTCTCCTTCGAATAACCACGATATTTATTCGATTGAGGATCTAGCGCAAATCATTACTGAATTGAAAACCGCCAACAGCGAAGCAAAAGTGTGCGTAAAAGTTCCCGTTGTACCGAACATCGGAACGATCTCTGTTGGTATTGCCAAAGCCGGTGCGGACTACATTACATTGAGCGGATTTGATGGTGGCACCGGCGCGGCGCGTGTGCATGCATTACAACACGTAGGGCTTCCAGTGGAGATTGGGGTCAAAGCTGCCCATACGGCATTAATCGAAGCAGGACTGCGTGATAAAGTCGAATTATGGGCCGATGGCGGAATAAAAAGCGGTCACGATGTGGTAAAAATGATCCTTCTGGGTGCAAACCGAATCGGTTTTGGCACGCTGGCCATGCTGGCAGTCGGATGTACGACATGTCGCGGTTGCCATCTTGATACGTGCCATGTAGGTATCGCTACGCAAATCGAATCGGTGGAAGAAGCAAAAGAACACGGACTGCGCCGCTTCGTACCACGCATATTCGACGTAGCAGTCGATAACTTGAAGCGTCTATTCACCGCACTCGGCGAAGAAGTAAAACGCATCACCGCTGAGCTAGGCTTTGAACGTTTACAAGATATGGTTGGACGCGCGGATTTACTTGTGCAAACGCGCGGATTAAACAAAATGGATCTATCCGCTCTTCTTACGAGCGCTCCGTTCCCACTTCTAAAATCCGAACGCGTGGAGTCGAAAGTATTGGTGGCCGTTGGTGCGGAGACGTATGAAGCATCGGATCAATACGCGTCTCCATATGCACCGATTAACGAAACATTTACGAACGTGCTCAGCGATCAACGCGTGCTCGGCAGTCGTTATTCCGGTGCCCGCGTAAAACCGTATCTTGACGGCAGCTATGTGAATTTGCCTGAAGTTTCGCTTACTTTCGATAGAGGAAGCGTGCCAGGCAACGGTCTTGCCGCCTTTAATGCGGAAGGCGTCTTCATCCGCGTGCATGGTGGAGCACAAGACGGCGTCGGTAAGACTGGATTTGGCGGACGCGTCGCAATTATGAAATCGCCGAACGCGAATCGTCAATTTATTAACGGTTCCGTAGGCAAAAGCTTCTGTTACGGAGCACAAAAAGGCCTATATATTGTGCAAGGCAATGCGGACGCACGCGCCTGCATCCGCCTCTCTGGAGCCGACGTAGTCATCGGCGGCGAATTGCAAGAGCCAATTAACGATCGCTTGGGTGGCATTGGCGCGCGAGCTAATATTAAAGGATTCGCCTTTGAATATATGACAAACGGACGTGCGATCGTACTGGGCGATCCAGGACCGTGGATTTGCTCCGGTATGACCGGTGGTGTCGTATACCTGCGCGTTCAGCCAGAAATGGGGCTTGATCAGGCTGCGCTTGAACGCCGTATTGCTAAAGCGGCTAAAGTCTCCTTGAAACCGCTTGATGCAAAAGGCAAAGAAGATGTCGCCTACCTGCTTGGTGAATATATAACCGAACTTAAAGCAAGCGGCCAACAGGATAAAGCCGCCAGCATCCAGAATTTAATTGATAACGCTGAACAGCACTTTATCATGGTATCTCCTGTGAAAGAGCAGGCCGACCCATCTATCGCAACAGAATAACATGATTTGCACGCATAATTTTCACCTGCAACTCCCATTTGTGCAGCGTGATTACCACCTATACCGGCAACCGCCCTCCTCCCAGGGGCGGTTGCTTTTTCTTGTTGCTTTTTTAAAGAAGCATGGTAATATACAGTATTAGCATAAGATACTATCTGGAGGGACTATGCGCGTCGGAGCACGTATTTTAAAAACGGCAATCGCTCTTATTCTGGCGTTGCTTGTCTGTCAATGGTTCAACCTAGAACCTCCCATTTTTGCGGCCATCGCTGCTACATTAAGCATTCAACCAACCGTGTACCGCACGCTGAAACATCTAAAAGAACAGATGGAGGCCAACATCATCGGAGCGGCGCTCGGAGTAACGGCGACATATTTTCTTGGAGCGGAACCTTTGATCGTTGGAATCGTCGTCATGCTGGTCATCATGATTAACCTTCATCTGAAACTGGAAAGCAGCTTGGTTTTAAGCGTACTTACGGTTATCGCCGTAATGGAAACGTCAAGCGGAAATTATCTGTATTTCGCCAGCAACCGCTTTTTGCTTACTATTGTTGGCATTTTCTCCGCGGCGCTGGTCAATGCGCTCTTCATTCCGCCACACTATGAGCGAAAACTGTTTAAGGAAATTTCCGAAACCGGAGAAAAATTCTCCGTGCTCATGCGAACGCTCATTCATAACGAAATGGAAGAGAAAGCTTTTCGGGAGGAAAAAGAAAAAATTAAAAAAGGCTTTAAGAACATTGAACAGCTTTATGACTTGTACACGGAGGAAGTTACAAAGCTAAGAAAAGTCACATACTCCAGCCAAAAAAGACGGGTAATTCTCAAACAAATGATTACCGTGTTATATAAAGAAATGGATATGCTGCGTACATTCGAGCGTCATATCTATTCCTCTTTTAAGCCTGGTCACCATTTGTTCCCACTGATTCAAAACCAGCTGGAGGCGCTGACAGAATGCCATAAAAATATCCTGATGACATACGACGGGATTTTAAAACCGCGGGAAGATTGGCACTTGCCAATAGAAGTTATCGAGAAAAACAACCTGCTACTGCATGAATTTATGGCATTATATCCTGAAGTAAAAAGCACACCGCAAAAAGAAGACGACGGACAGTGGCGCCATCTTTTCCCGGTGGTAGCGGAAATACTGGAATACGCCAACCAACTTGAACATCTCAACAAGCTAGTGCACGCTTTTTGTCACCACCAGGGGGAAGAAGAATAAAACCTATTGACATACTGACAATTTACAATTATTATTAGACACAGACAATTGAATTGAGTCATCTTATCACGAGAAGGCTGAGGGACTGGCCCAATGAAGCCCGGCAACCTGCTTTTACGTTGAAAAAAGCAAGGTGCTAATTCCTGCAGGATGAACCGTTTCATTCTGAAAGATAAGATCGTGAGTTTGTAATTCGTATGAACGGATCGCTCTCTTTCTTTCAGAAAGAGAGCTTTTTGTTTTCCTTAGAAAGGATGAAGAAATGATGAGCGAGTATATTACTGTCAGTTATTTAATCGAAGCAAAAAATTTACATAAAAAAGCAGAAAGCATTGCTGTTGGCATGACTGTCGGCAGTTGGACCGACCTGCCGCTTGCCCGCCAGGAATTGTTAGCCCCATATCTTGGCACCACGGGCAACGTAACGATTATGGAAGAACGAAATGGACTACAAAAAGGCATCATTTCTATCCGGTATCCTGTCGGCAATATTACTCCGGATATTCCGGCACTGCTAACAACTGTCTTCGGCAAATTATCTATGGACGGAAAGATTAAACTGCTTGATATCGACTTTCCTCCTTCCCTATTGAAGCAATTCCCCGGACCGAAATTCGGAATCGCTGGTGTACGAGAATTGTTAGGTGTTCATGATCGTCCACTCTTAATGAGTATTTTCAAATCTTGTCTCGGCCTTCCGCTCGGCGAACTGGAAACGCAATTCGCCGCTCAAGTTGAGGGCGGTGTCGATTTAGTAAAAGACGATGAAATTTTCTTCGTGGATGACAAAGCGCCGCTTGCGAACCGTCTGACCGCTTACAACCGCATCATTGAAGCGTCCGGGCGTACCGTGCTGTACGCGGTCAACCTGACCGGGCCGGTTCACCAGCTGGTGGACAAAGCAAAATACGCGATTGAAAAAGGAGCCAACTGTTTACTCTTAAACGTATTGCCTTACGGCTTTGACATTCTACATCGCTTGGCGGCTGACCCGGATATTAATGTGCCGCTCATGGCACATCCGGCAATGGCGGGAGCATTCTACGCATCAGATGAATACGGAATCGCGTCTCCTCTTCTGCTTGGCAAACTGATGCGGCTCGCCGGAGCGGATATGATTTTGTATCCTTCGCCGTACGGTTCAGTGGCACTAAAGCAAAGCGAAGCGCTAGCAATCGCGGAACATGCTCGCATATCCAATGATGTTCATAAATCCTCCTTCCCAGTGCCATCCGCCGGCATCCATCCAGGACTGGTCGGCAAACTGTATGATGACTTCGGCATGGATGTAATTGTAAACGCGGGCGGGGGTATACATGGCCATCCAGGTGGCGCGGCCGATGGAGCACGTGCGTTCCGCGCTGCCATCAACACGGTGGTGCAAGGCAAAACGCTCGCCGAGGGAGCAAAAGTAAGCAAGCCGCTTGCCATAGCGCTCGAAAAATGGGGAGGGGCATAATATGGAGAAGCAAATTGTTATTTTTTGCGATTTTGACGGTACGATTACCGAAAAAGACAATATCATCAATATTATGCAACATTTCGTCCCTGAAGAGCAGTGGAAACCGATTGTAGACGACATTTTTGCGAAAAAACGGAGCTTGCGCAACGGAGTATACGCCCTATTTCAACTCGTTCCTAGCTCGCTCCGCCGCGAAATTACGGACTTTGTGCTAAGCCGCGCGCGTATCCGTGACGGCTTCGGCGAGTTCGTCGATTACTGCCATAAACAAAATATTAAGTTACTGGTAACAAGCAATGGTATTGATTTTTTTATCGAACCGCTTCTTTCACCTTATGCAAAAAAAATCGATACAATTTATTGCAACAAAAGCAATTTTTCCGGCGAAAACGTAGAGATTATCTACCCATATCCGTGTGACGAACACTGCAACGTCGACTGCGGAATGTGCAAGACAACGATCATCCGCAAATATAAAAGCGAAAAATATTTCAAGGTTGTCATCGGAGATAGCATTACCGACCTAGAAGGCGCGAAAATCACAGACACCGTAATCGCCCGCTCTTATCTCGCTGAAAAATGCCAAGAACTCGGCATTAAATATAAAACATTTTCCACATTCCACGACTGTATCGAGGCTTTAGATCATCTTATACGACGAACGGAGGTTACACAATGAGCGCGTACACTCATGAAATTCGCCAGCAAGTCTTTCAACAGTTGGATCAGGTAAAGCTCGCGTTTGCTGCCAGGGGCTGGTTCCCTGGCACAAGCGGCAACCTGTCTATCAAAATCAGTTCCGCCCCGTTATTGGTTGCGGTAACAGCAAGCGGAAAAGATAAAACGGTCTGCACCCCGCACGATTATCTGGTGGTGGACGAAAATAGCAAACCATATGAAGCAACAACTCTGAAGCCGTCTGCTGAAACTCAAATTCACACAGCAATCTATCGCAATATTCCGGAAATAGGTGCCGTATTCCATGTGCATACCGTTCCCAACAATATCGTATCCGAACTATACGGTAATCAAGGATACGTGACGCTGCGTAATCAAGAGCTCATTAAAGGATTGGGTATCTGGGAAGAAGGCGCAGAAATTCAAATTCCGATCGTAGAAAATTACGCCAATATTCCGCGTCTGGCCAAAGAAGTGGAACGCGTACTTAATCCGCAGGTACCAGGTGTGCTTATCCGCAATCACGGCATTTACGCATGGGGTAAAAATGATTTTGAAGCCAAACGTCATCTTGAAGCTTTTGAATTTCTGTTCGCTTATCATCTGCAATGGCTTCAAGTGCAGCATATTGCCGTACAACTTGCGGAACAACATGCTATTCAACCGCACAATCCGCTGACATACCGAACCGCCGGTCAGCTATAATTTACAAACAATAAAACGAATATTCGGAAGAGAGGGAAAAATAATGGCTTATATCACATTTTTAGACACAAAACAACAAATCGTAAAAGGCAACGAAGTGAAAGAATTTTTGAGTACACAGGATGTTATTTACGAAAAGTGGAGCGTTGACCGTCTGGATGAGAATTTGAAGAAAAACTACTCGCTTACCGCTGAAGAAAAACAGCAAATTATCGAAGCATTCCGCGCGGAAATTGATGATTTAAGCGCACGCCGCGGCTATAAAACGGAAGACATTGTTGTTCTGTCCGACGCGACACCAAATCTGGATGCGCTGCTCGACAAATTTAAAGAAGAACACCATCACACGGATGACGAAGTCCGCTTCTGCGTTGACGGACACGGCATTTTCACGCTGAAAGGCAAAGACGGACGTTACTTCGACATAGTTATGGAACCGGGCGATTTAATTTCCGTTCCCGCATACACCCGCCACTGGTTTACGCTTTGCGAGGACCGGAAAATCAAATGCATCCGTATTTTTGTGACTCCGGCCGGATGGGAAGCGATTTATGAAGAAAACGAAGTACCAGCAAATTAATTCTTTTATACTCGTATGCTAGCGTTTGTTGCCGCTCGTCCTTTTTCCACGTAGAGGGTGTTGCAAAACTTCATTATTAAATTTAACCTTTACCATTCAGCGATTATTAGTTTTACAACACCATCATTAACTTAATGGGTTTGTGGTTAAACCTTTTGTAAAGAAATTTTTTAACATAACACGCGAGAAGTCCCCTTCCTCCACGCCTCCGGCGTAGGTGGGGGAGGTTCATTATCTATTGGATAAGGGAGATGACCAAGATACGTGCATGGAAAAAAGGGGCATCCCCTTCTTCTTCCCTCAAACTACGGAAGAATGTCAATATATCAATTATGATTTATATAGAGTTTAGACACTGTTTCTTTAATACGGGCCAGCATTTGTTTACGTTCATCATCAGATACATGATGAATATTATCTAAGATCAGATGTTCCATTACTTGAATACCGCAATAATCAAGAATCCCGACATCTACAGCGGCTTTAAATGCACTATCCAAAGAGCGTTTTTGCAGCGATTCTTTTGTAGCGGATGCCGTTTCGATGACCAGGGCTTTTTTGGCGCCTAGCAATTTTTCATGCCCATTTTCTGTGTACTGGTAAGCAAATCCGCTCGTTAACACGCGGTCATAATATCCCTTCAATATAGCCGGAGGCCCTGCCCACCAAACCGGATAGATGATAACCAAGAGGTCAGCCCACTTAATATGCTTCTGTTCTTCAACAATGTCTTCAGGCACTTCCCCTCTCTCCCATAAAGCCATCTCATCAGTTGTCAAGACAGGCTGGAAATTCGCCGCGTATAAATCCCGGATGCGAGTTTCCACTCCTTTCGATTCCAGGGCTTTCTGAACTTCATCCCGAATCGCTGAGTTAAAGCTATCTTGATTGTTTGGATGCGCAAACAAAAGTAATGCTTTCATGAAAAATCTCCTTCCTTTTGATCATATTCAAAATAACTTTTCATAAGTTCATTTATCATTTTAATGGATACATGTAAAAGTATCTCCTTCACTCTTTCTGCCAGCCACACCGGGATGTCGATATATCAGATGGGGCAATTTCTACTTATTTTCCGCTTGCCGCTTCCACTCCTTCCAGGTTTTGAACAGTAAAAAGCTTATAATACGCCCCCTGTTTGTTCATCAACTCCTGATGTGTACCTTCTTCTTTAATCTGTCCATCTTCAATCAGAACAATTTTGTCTGCATGCGTAATGGTCGACAAACGATGCGCGACAATAAATGTTGTCCGATTATGCGCGAGCCGTTCCAGCGACTGCTGGATTAAATGCTCAGATTCCAAATCAAGCGCCGAAGTCGCCTCGTCAAAAATAAGAATCCGCGGATTTTTCAAAAACACGCGCGCGATAGCAATCCGTTGTTTCTGTCCGCCCGATAACTTCACGCCACGCTCGCCGATTTCTGTATCATATCCATTTGGTAATTCTATGATAAAATCATGGGCGTTGGCCGCCTTCGCCGCTTCGACCATTTCTTTTTCTGTCGCTTCCGGATTGCCCATCAAAATATTTTCTCGAATCGAATCGCTAAATAAAATATTATCCTGTAACACGACTCCTATCTGGCTGCGCAAACTTCTCATTGTCACATCTCGCACATCATAACCGTCAACGCGCACGCTCCCTTCTCTGACATCGTAAAAACGCGGAATGAGGCTAATTAATGATGACTTTCCGCCGCCACTTGCCCCGACAAACGCGACCGTTTCACCGGGCTCGACTGTAAGATTAATCCCCTTAAGCACATCCTCCCCGTCTTCTGCGTAGCGAAAGTACACATTTTCAAATGTAACCCTTCCCTCCACAGGCGGCAATTTGTGTGCGCCCGGGCTATCGGTCACATCATATTTTTCATCCATAAACTCAAATACCCGATCCATAGAAGCGAACGCTTGGGTAAGCGTTGTTGAAGAATTTACCAGACGGCGCAATGGCGCGTACAGACGATCAAGATACGCATAAAATGCAACCAGCGCTCCGACGGTCAGTTCGCCCTGGATCACCCGATAACCCGCTACCATAATGACAAGCAGCGGTGCAATATCCGTCACCGTATTAACTACGGCAAACGTTTTCGCATTCCAGCTAGTATGCTCTAAAGCTTTCGCCAGAAAATTTCTGTTTCGTTTATCAAATTGCTTCTGTTCATGATCTTCAAGAGTAAAACTTTTAATCACCGGAATGCCCTGCACACGTTCGTGCAAATGGGCCTGCAACGTCGCCAGCGCCTGTGAACGCACCCGGGTTAGATGGCGCAAACGAGAATAAAAATATTTGACCGAAAAGCCGTATAGCGGAAACATACAAATGGCGACAAGTGTAAGCCATCCATCCATGGAAAACATGATCCCCAAGGCAATAAGCAGTGTTACAAGATCAAGCCAAATATTCATCAAGCCGGTATCGATAAAGCTTTTAGTCTGCTCCACATCATTAATCACCCGGGAAATGACCTCACCGGCGCGATGATTGTGAAAATAGCGCAAAGATAGTTTCTGGATATGATCAAATGCCCGGTTTCGAATGTCGTACAATACGGTATTGGAAACCGACTGTGCCAAATATTGCCGCCAGTATTCGATCGGCCAGCGCAGCACCGTAAAAATAAAAAAGACAGTCACCATAACATAGAATAGGTTTTTCATTTTATCGTCGGGCGCTGCCTGCGAAAGCAAAATATCGTCCACTACATACTTTAGCAACAGCGGCATAATCAACGGAATGCCGAATTTCAAAATCCCTACAACGATCGTAATTACAATGCGCTTCCAGTAAGGCTTGACAAACCGAACATATCTTCTTATACTGCCCAACTCATCATCCCCTTTCTATAACTGCCGAATAAAAAACTCCCTTTCGGTGCGAAAAGGAGTTTCATTAATTTTTTAAATGTAGATACCGTTCATACCAGCGTTCTACAAAACCAGGATGAAAAGGGCCTCGGCGTTCTTGAATCCATGTTACAACCTCTTGGACGCCCTTATACACCATGTCAACCACATCCTGGGGATACTGCATACGTCGGCTATGAAGCGCGAACTCCTCTTTATCCAGAATTGTATATGTCATATCCGGATAAACTTTCACATCAAGATCATAGTCTATGTACGTCAGCAAATCATTGCGTAAAGAAAAAGGCGAACCAATATTACAGTAGTAATAAATGCCATCTGTCCGAATCATTGCGATTGTATTAAACCACTGTCCGCGACCAAACGTACATATCGCCGGTTCGCGCGTCCGCCATTCCCGCCCGTCCGACTCGGTGACTCGGACATTATCGTTTCCGCCGATTAAAACCGCATCGCTTAAGTGAAGCAGTAACGTTTTATCCCACGAACGGTGAAACGACCGGTCATGCTTATAGCTTTCGATGCGAATGGGGATTCCGGGTGACGTCATCACGCTCTCCTTCCTTTTCTTGTAATCTATACGAACGCTCCTTCACGTACATTTTTCCCATTTTCGGCGCGAAAGAAGCAAACGCCCTTATTCAGAATCTTTGTTGGGCGTCAATTTTTTCGATAAAGTAATGTATTCCTTCACTTCATACCCAAGCGAACTGTAAAAAGGAAGGACTTTCTTATTATCCTGATTTACCATAATAAATACTCGTGTTACGCCTCTTTCTTTAAATCTTTTTTCCAGCGCCTCGACCAGCTTGCGCCCAATACCGTGTCCTTGTAGCGCTGGATTGACAGCTAATCTGTAGAAATATCCTCTCGTTCCGTCAATGGTTCCTACAATTACCCCGGCTACTTCTCCTTCATATTCAGCAACCATTACTAATTCACTATCCCAAGCCAGCTGCTTTGCCAGTGCATCTAACGTTTCGGTTTCTGTTCGCTCCAATCCAGTTTCTTCCCAAATGCGAGTAATATGTGCGTAATCTCCTAAACGAAACGACCGTATTAGCACACCAACGTCCTCCCTGCTTTTCATCTTCTTTTATTTTACACCACCTATTGATAAATGTCGCTATTATCACTATAGAAAAAGCATACAAAAAAGAAAACCCGCCGTAGACAAGCGGGAAGCAGAGATTTTATTGCATATTTTGCAGTATATGCTGCCATTGCTGATACATGCGCTCGACAGCTTTTTCTTTCTCATCAATGATGATATATCGTTCCATAATTAATTCTTCGACATGGAGAAGTGCCTGATCTAGCTGGTCAAGGGCAATCCCATCGATCGTATTTTCCTGAAGAAGAGCGGCCCGGCGATCATTCAAATCCATTTTCATCCATTGATAAGCGGCAAGGATTTTTCTCTCTTGATAGAGACTGTCATTCATTTCTGCTTCCCATGCTAATACTTCTTCAAAAGGATACATACACATTGCCCCTTCCCCAATCATTTTATTTATACTAAAAATATATTCATTTTTTTTTAAGAAAACCCTTTTATATTCCTTAATTCTTACAATTTTCGTTCAATATTCAGGCTGTGTTTAAAAAAAAGCCATTGCGGTAAAAGTAAGAGAGACCAAAAACTGCGGCTGTACGATACAAAATGCCGCCAGTCGGGGGTGAAGAAATGTATGTAGGACGCAAGCCGGATGAGCTAAGCGATATGTCTATTTCTAAATTGAACGTCGGGGCGATATATCAGGCGACCATGGCGCGTGGGATCATAGTTCACGCATTATTTATGACTAAACGCAAGGGCAAGAAAAACACAATCTTATATTTATTATACATTTTTATCTGTTTTGTATTGAATTATAATCTAAGTACGATATAATGAATTTTGGAAACATATCCGTATACAACCATAAAAGGAGGAGTTATATTATGGCAAAATTTGAATTACCAGCTCTACCTTACCCATTTGATGCACTTGAACCTCATATTGACGCGCAAACGATGGAAATTCACCACGATAGACACCATGCAACATACGTGAACAATCTGAATGCAGCACTCGAAGGACATACAGAATTAGCAAACAAAAGCATTGAAGATTTAATGCGCAACATTGGCAACGTACCAGAAAGCATCCGCACAGCCGTTCGCAACAATGGCGGCGGTCACTATAACCATAGCCTGTTCTGGGCAATCATGAGCCCGAACGGTGGCGGCGAACCGACTGGTGAACTGGCTAACGCTATCAACGAGGCTTTCGGAAGCTTCGAAAAAATGAAAGAAGAATTCGCAAAAGCGGCGGCTGGCCGTTTCGGAAGCGGTTGGGCTTGGTTAATTGTAGACAACGGGAAACTAGCTATCACGAGCACACCAAACCAAGACAATCCGCTGATGGAAGGCAAAACTCCAATCCTTGGCTTGGATGTATGGGAACACGCTTACTATCTGAAGTACCAAAACAAGCGTCCGGATTACATTTCCGCTTGGTGGAACGTTGTAAACTGGGACGAAGTAAGCAAACGCTACAACGACGCGAAATAATGATGCGTCATACACCAACAGACCGTCTTTCCTTTCCGGAATTCGGTCTGTTTTTTTTTGCAACCGACAGCACAAAATTAACGTAAAATAAGGAAAGACTAAAAATAAAAAAAAAGGAGGCAAAAACATTGAATCTTGCAACGGTTGCCGCGGAACAGCGGCGGTATATACAACGAGTATTTTCCTGGATGTTTGCCGGTTTGTTGATGACTGCGCTTGTCGCCTATCTGTTAAGCGGAAATGAAAACGTACTCGCTTATTTCAGCGCACATCCATACGCCTTTTTCATTATTCTTATTGCGGAGCTTATTCTTGTTTTTTACTTATCGGCGCGTGTGCAAAAATTGTCCGCCACCAGCGCTATGCTCTTATTCTTCATTTATGCCGCATTGAACGGCATCACGTTTTCGCTATTGTTCGCGCTTTATACGTCTACTTCCATCGTACTAACGTTTCTTGTAACAGCAGGCATGTTCGGCGCGCTTGCTCTATACGGATACGTAACCAAACGGGACTTGTCCCGTATGGGCTCTATTCTTTTCATGGCTCTTATCGGACTTATTCTCGCCACGCTGGTCAATTTCTTTCTCCAAAGCAGCAGCCTATACTGGATTACGACATACGCTGGAGTCGTTATTTTCTCTGGGCTAACAGCCTATGATATGCAAAAGATTAAAGAAACGAACATAATCGGAAACGAAGATACGGAAGAGGAAACAAAAGAGGCAATTATCGGCGCGCTGATACTATACCTTGACTTTCTTAATCTTTTCCTTTATCTTCTCCGCATTTTTGGAAACCGCGATTAAAACATAACATTCGCAATAAAAAATAAAAGATTAGGTTGAAGTCAATGCTGTTAATCAAAACAAATCCTTGATTTAATTTATGTAATAGTGTAATATCAAATTGATATTTAATGGAAGGGTGACTTTTAAACCAATGATCAACTAATCTTATCCTTAAAAACATTCATCATTTAAGCACAAAAACTTTTCTTGGATAGGATTAGTATGAATTTTTATATATAAAATACCCATTTAATAGCATCAGTCGAAAAGTACTGTACTGTATCTTTTTGTTACTGTTCTGCCTCCTATCCAGAAAAATGGATAAGGAGGTTTTTTATGCTTATATTTGGAAATTAAAGTGATGAAATATGAAATAAAAATAAACGGAAGGAAGGAAACCATATTGTCTTCACCATCCATGGCCAACCTATTTCGCAATCGTTTTGTGCAAGCGATCCTATTATCTGAACTTTTTCTCCAAATTGGCATCTGGGTACGTAATTTCTCCGTGCTGCTGTATGTAGTGGAAATGACAGGAGGGGATGCATTCGCAGTTTCAATGGTTTCGGTCGCTGAATTTGCGCCGATTTTTATTTTCTCGTTTATCGGGGGAACCTTTGCCGACCGTTGGCCCCCCAAGCGAACAATGATCTGGTGCGATGTATTGAGCGCCATATCAGTATTCGCCGTTCTATTTACATTGATTTTTGGTTCGTGGAAGGCTGTGTTTTTTTCCATACTGTTCTCGGCGATCTTGTCTCAATTCTCACAGCCAGCCGGGTTAAAGCTATTTAAAATGCACGTTCCGGCCGAACAGGTGCAAGCTGGGATGTCGATTTATCAAACGATCTTCGCTGTATTCATGATTTTTGGCCCAGTTCTTGGAACGTTCGTTTATCAAACCTTTGGTATTCAAGTTGCGATTATGATAACGGGGATAGCTTTCCTCATGTCGGCCGTTGCATTGTTTTTTCTTCCGCCGGATCGCGATATGGGTAAAGAAGAGACTCATTCAACGCTCCTTCAAGAGATGGCTGCCGGGATTCGTTATGTGCTGTCGAAAAAAGTACTAACGCTGCTCGGAGCCTGTTTCTTCGCCGCCGGTTTGGCGATTGGCCTTATCCAGCCGCTCGGCGTTTTTCTAGTTACAGAACGACTCGGTCTAGAAAAAGAATATTTGCAATGGTTAATGACCGTCAGCGGGATCGGCATGGTTCTAGGCGGCGGATTGGCTATGGTTTTCGCTAAATCGGTCGCACCACAAAAACTGCTAGCATTCGGCATGTTTGTCGACGCGATCTGCATGGCCATATCCGGTATATCAACGACTCCGTGGTTAACATTAACTGCACAGTTTTTCAGCGGTTTAGTGCTCCCTTGCATTCAAATAGGAATCAACACGATGATCTTGCAAAATACGGAAAGTCAATATATAGGTCGGGTTAACGGTATTCTCAGTCCGTTGTTCACCGGGGCAATGGTCATTACGATGAGCATAGCGGGCCTGCTTAAAAATTTATTTTCCCTTGTTGCGATGTATGAAATGGCAGGAATTCTATTTATCGTCGGTCTGCTTTTTATCCTGCCGCTATACCGTTTGCCAGTTGCCACCCAAGAACCTGGAACCGATTCATAGCCCTTCACCGATAACAAACATATTTTTTACTAACATATTTCAGGAAATGCCTGCCGCTTCCGCCAAATATTCAACAAGATGTACAGCCCGCATCGAACCGGACAAATTTTCCCGCTCAATTCCGAGCTTCATTTGCAGAAGACAGCCCGGGTTTGTTGTAATGACGGCGGAAGCTCCTGTCGCTTTCGTATGTTTCATTTTTTCATCAAGAATATCCATCGCTTCATTATAATGGACAATGTTATAAATACCTGCCGAGCCACAGCACATCTGTGCTTCTTCCATCTCCACGAACTCAATGCCGGGTACGCTTTTCAAAAGCGCCAGCGGTTCATTCACAACCTTTTGGACGTTGGTCAAATGGCAAGAACGCTGGTACGTTACCCGCTCGCCAGAGCGTGGTTTCAAATTCTTCAGACCGCCGCAAGCCAAGAGCACCTGACTGATATCCCTTGACTTTGCGGCGAAAGACTCGGCTCTTTCTTTCCATTCCTCCTCTTTCCCTAGCAAATGGCCGTATTCGTGCAGTATCGCGCCACAGCCTCCGGCATTATTGACAACAAAATCGACGTCTTCTTTTTCAAACGCGGCAATATTTTGCTTGGCAAGGCGCCTGGCTTCTTCCACCTCTCCGGCATGCGCGTGCAGCGCTCCACAGCATGTCTGCCCTGGTACAACAATGACATCGCACCCTGCCTCCGCGAGCAGCAATACCGATAGTCGATTAATGCGCTGAAACACAGCGTCCATGACGCATCCGGTAAAAAATGCAACCGTGTACTTCTTTTCTCTTCTCGCTTTTATTCTTACAGGTATTCGCCCACGTTCCAAAGGAGGAATGGCCTCTGTAAAAACGCCAAGATGATACGGCAATTTCTCAAGAGCACCGGAAACGCGCGCTGCTTTTTGCAGCCCGCTTTTTTGATACAGCCAAAGCATACTGCCTGCAAATTTCATTATTCGCTTACTCGAAAACACTTTTTTAAACATTGTCCGGCGCAACAGACGAACCGGAACAGAAAATTTCTTACGCCGCGCCAGCGCAGCTCTGGATGCCTCAAGAATCGCACCATATTCGACACCAGTTGGACAGGCCGTCTCGCAGGCCCGGCATCCAAGACACAAATTCAGCGGTTCCTCTAGAACAGACAAATCGGTAATTCTTCCTTCACCCACCATCTTAACTAGGTTAATTCTTCCACGCGGCGAATGCGTTTCTTTTCTCATCGTAATGTATGTCGGACACACAGGAAGACAGTAACCGCACTGGACACAGCGATTCGTTTTTTCATATTGCAACTCTTTCCGCAACTGTTCTAAAGGTTCGTTCATTTTAGGTCAACTCCAGCTTTTGACCCGGCTCTGGAAAAATTTTGCCCGGGTTCATAATATTGTTCGGATCCCAAACTTGCTTAATACGTCGCATCATGTCAAGCCCGACCGCTCCTAATTCCATCTCCATAAACGGCGCTTTCATCGTCCCAATGCCATGTTCGCCTGATAACGTACCTCCCAGTTCTACCGCTGCTGCAAAAATCTCCGCAATTGCCTCCTCAACTCGCTTCATTTCTTCTTTGTCATTTTTATCGGCAATAATATTTGGATGTAGGTTTCCATCGCCCGCGTGGCCAAAGACGACCAGATGAATGTTATACTTTCTACGGATCTCTTGCAGTCTCGCACACATGTCGGGAATTTTGCTCCGCGGTACTGTAGCATCTTCGGAAATTTTCGTCGGTTTAATACGCACAATGGCCGGAGATACAAGCTTGCGCGCCCGCCATATTTCCGCCTTTTCCGCTTCATTTCCCGGAATGCGGATTTCTCTAGCACCAACCGCTTTACACAGTTCTGCAACTTGCTGAACTTCATCTTTAACCGCCACAGGATGTCCGTCCAGTTCGAGCAGAATGATCGCTTCAGCATCGACAGGCAAATTAGATGGCTCGTAATTTTCCACTGCTATAATGGACGCCTGATCCATCAATTCCATTTTGGCAGGTAAAATACCGGAAGAGAGAATTTTTGAAATAGCACCGCCCGCATCCACAAGGCTATCAAATACGGCCATCACCGTCTCCGAAGCAGGAGGCTTGGGCAAAAGTCGCAATATTGCTTTCGTAATAATGCCGAGCGTTCCCTCCGAGCCAACGATCAGCTTGGTCAAATCATAGCCTGTAACATTCTTCACCGTCCGGCCTCCGGTTCTAATAATTTCCCCTTCTGGAACAATAACTTCAAGGCCAATTACATAATCCTTCGTTACCCCGTATTTCAATCCCCGCGGCCCCCCTGAATTTTCCGCCAGATTACCGCCGATAGTCGAGACGTGGGAACTGCTGGGGTCTGGCGGATACATCAATCCTTTTTTTTCAGCCGCACGATGAATATCCGCGGTCAACACACCGGGCGATACGACGGCGATTAAATCTTCTTCATCAATTTCCAGCACATCATTCATCACTGACAAATCAAATACCATACCGCCTTTCACCGGCAAAGGCCCCCCGCTCAGACACGTCGATTGTCCGCGCGGGTATACGGGGATTCGTTTGCGGTTTGCCAACTTCACGAGCGCAGCAAGCTCTGTCACACTTTTTGTTTGAACAACCAAATCCGGCAAATATGTGCCGAAGGAAGCGTCAAACGAATAGCTGAAAAGGTCGCTTTCATCGGTCAGTACCCTTCCCATTTTTACGATTTTTTTGACTTCTTCTATATCTTCCGGCTTCATTGCCCTTTTTTCATTCTCCATGCTCCCCCCCCCTTTTTTGTCATTCACCGTATCTATTCTAGCCGCCTAAAAATTAAGAGTTCAAAAGCAGGCGCAGCCAGATCCGTTGTCGCATTTCGTTTCTCGCCCTGACTTGATGCGCTTACAGCAAACTTTGCTGAAATCCTTCGTGTAACCCGTCCGCGATTTTTTTATGGGATACAGAAAATGGATAGTGCGGCATTTCTTCTATCAGTACCCAGCTTGCCCGCACTTTTGCCTCAGCGTCTCCTTCCACATCTTCTTGCCCTTTGTACGCGCATATATAAGTGCGTAAATTCCATTGCAAATGCGAAAATACGTGGCTATGCTCCATTACTAATTCCTGAGGTATGCATTTTACTCCGAACGTCTGATATACATACGTGCTCAACTGTTCTCTCGGGTCTGCGTCTCCCTTATATTCCGTGTTTGGAAACTCCCACAAATTCGCTAAAAGCCCTGTTCCAGGACGCTTATGAAGCAGCCATCTCCCATCATTCCGCTGTATCAATGCTACCGCTCGCTCTTCGATCCGCACCTGCTTCGCTTTCTTCTTCACAGGCAATGACTCTTGTATCCCTTTGTCCCGGGCACGACAGTGGTTCGCTACAGGACATATCCCACAACGTGGCGAACGCGGAATACAAATCAGCGCACCCAGTTCCATTAACGCCTGATTAAAAAACGAAGGATTCCGGTGTGCGATAATTCGGTGCACAACCGCTTCGAATAGCTTTCTCGTTTTCGCCTTCGTAATGTCTTCCTCAATTAAAAAAATACGGGACAGCACACGCATGACATTGCCGTCCACCGCAGGCTCCGGCAGCCCGTATGCGATGCTTAGAATAGCGCCTGCCGTATAGGGCCCGACTCCTTTTAGGGCATGCACTTCTTCCGGTGTATCGGGTACTACGCCCCCGTACTTTTCCTGCACCTCTTTTACAGCTGCATGCAAATTTCTAGCCCGCGAGTAATAGCCGAGCCCTTCCCAGTATTTGTATACTTCTTCTAAATCAGCTTCAGCCAGATCACGCACGGTCGGAAAACGTTCCATAAACCGTTCATAATACGGAATCACCGTCTCTACTCTCGTCTGCTGAAGCATAATCTCTGATACCCAGACACGATAGGCATCCCGATCTCGCCGCCAAGGCAAATCCCGCTGCTGCCTTTCAAACCAATACAATAAATCATCCTGAAATCCTTCGATATCAAACGAACCAATCAGATCTTGCTGCCGTTCCTGCTGCTTTGCCATGTATTATTCTCCACTCCCATCTATGTCAACCGGCGCAAACGCCCACATATTTAATCTGTTCGTTCCAGCTACAATACAATCGTTGATACTCTGCCAGAATCCCCCCGAAGTTCCCGTCTCTTCACAACGTTTTCGCTTGATTTTTCGATATGCCTCCACAGTAGGAACGTGAAACATTTCAACAAATAAACCAGGCTGATCTACACCTTCTTGCAATACGAAATTACGCGCGCCAATTTTCTCCATAGCAATCGCTATGTCTTTAATTTTTTGCAAATATTCTCCGCGTTTCTCCGGGATGATTTTATATTCCGCAAACACTTGAATCCAGTTCATCCACATTCTCCTCCCGCATCATCATTCGTTCTTGTAATGGGTACATTAAGACTCTGAACAGCATATAAAAAATATATATTTTATGTTAAATTGCTAAACATTCATATCGTTTTCTTTTATAATAAAGCATAATGCTTTACGCTATCCACGAAAACTGGAAAACGAGAAAGAGTGTAGCGAAAACAGAAGCCGCTTAAGGCTAATACGGAAATTGGAGGAGTTTACTTGGATACAGGTACCCACATTGCAATGGGATTTGGTCTCGCAGGTCTTGCGTATTTGGATCCGGTCGTAGCCGGCCAACCTGAACTTGCCAATGCTGTACTTCTCGGAACGCTGATTGGCTCTCAGGCGCCCGATTTGGATACGGTATTAAAACTTCGCGGCAACGCATCATATATTCGCAATCATCGCGGACGCTCTCACTCCATTCCGGCGATTTTCATTTGGGCAGGACTTATCAGTGGCGGTATTTATACCTTCTTTTCAGGCGTTTCATACTTGCATCTGTTATTGTGGACGCTGCTCGCCGTAGTTGTTCATGTGTCTATCGACTTGTTTAACGCATACGGTACGCAAGCAGCCCGCCCTTTCTCCAAACGATGGATTTCTTTCAATGTTATCAACATATTCGACCCATTCATCATGGCCATTCACCTTATCGGTTTTCTCTTCTGGGCTGCCGGTTTCGACCCAGGACATGTGTTCAGCATCGTATATACGATTATGATTTCCTATATTATCCAAAGAACAATAACTTACCGCAGATTAGTGCGGTTCGTAAAAGCCGAGTTAGGCGAAGAAGGGCACTATATTCTGCTTCCGACGCTTCGTTGGACGCACTGGGGTGTGATCGTCCAGACCGCCTATGCTTCGTATGTCGGCGAATTGCACAACAAACGTATCATCTGGCACGACACTTTTTACCATAAAGAAGAAAATGAAGTTATCAAAAAAGCAAAGCAGGATAATAAGGTGCAAGCTTTTCTATCCTTCACGCGGTACCCGTACGTATATACAAAAAAACGAACGTTTGGTCACGAAGTGCGCTGGATCGATTTGCGCTATCGAACCAAAACGCACTATGCATTTGTTGCGATAGTTCACCTAGACGAACAGTTGAACATCATAGATTCCTACACAGGCTGGGAATACCGCGAACACAAAATGGAAAGCAAAGTTCTTGCGCCGGAATTGGCGTTGGAAAAGCCATAACATAAAAAACGCGCAATCCGTGCCGGATGCGCGTTTTTTCTTTTTTACGCGAATAGCAAAAAGCTGTGTCCAATCGGCCTCGTTCACAGCTTTTATGACAGGTTTCCCCGGTTATTTTTTCTTTTTCGCACCCGGTTTCAGACCAGGTTTCATGTTTTGCATTCTGCGCGTCATCTGGTTTAACTGCTTTTGATTCAAGTTCATTCCCATCGAGCGGGCGATTTGCTGGATTTGTTTCTCATCCATCTGCATATTCGCCATTTGGTTTCGCAAGTACCATACGCCAAGGGCGAACCCCGCAATCACTCCGACAAGCAGCGTAAGAATCGGAATAATATAATCCCACATAAATGCTCGTCCCTTCCACTCTTAATTTTCAGGCAATCACATGATATTTTACTTCTTCCAGCATGAACTTGTCAAAACATAATTGCCTGATTAGGGCGTGAAAAAATGCTGGGTATAGTATGTCCCGTACACGCCTACACCAAGCTTTTTAAAAGCGGGATTCAATAAGTTTTTTCTGTGGCCGGAGCTATTCATCCACCCAAATACAGCTTCAATAGCGTCTGGATATCCCATAGAAATATTCTCAGCGGCCAAAGTGTATTTAATTCCTTGCTCAGCCATTAAATCAAACGGTGATTTTCCAGCGCGCGTTGTATGCGAAAAGTAATTGTACACGCTCATATCTTTACTATGTTTATAGGCGGAGGCGGCCGCCTGATCGCTCCACGCAAGAGCAGGCACTTTCTTCTTTGCTCTTTCTATATTGGTCAGCCATAATACTTGCCTAGCAGCATCTCGATTGACAGTAGCCGTATCCGTCGGATAAGAAGGAATGTTCGGTTTTTTTATATATTGATACGTATAGCCAAAGTATTTCTTATGAACAAGCTCAGTTGGATTGACAACACGTAAACCAAGTAACTTTTTTTTGTCCAGATTGTCATAGTAAGCAATGATCGCTAAGGAACCGGATTTGTACAGCACTTTTTCCGAACTGTCATTTTTAAAAGTAAAGGTAGCCCCGTATAAAGCCCATTCCGGCTTAGCGCTATATTTCAATTTCTTCTCGACTTCGCTGCGCGTGCTCCCCACTTTTACGCCATTATACTGTGTGTCCAGGGTGTTAGAAAACATTTCAATCACATGGCCGTCGCGGAAACCGATCCAATACCTGTCATATACCCACCACTTCGTCTTGTTCGCTCCCGTATAGGCAGCTTTATAAGATCCCAGTTTGGATTTGACAGTATCCCAGCGGTCTCCAATCTCAACTTTAAAGCTCGATGTTACGCTTGCTGTCCGCTGAACAGAATTTGCCTGCACAGCTTCTAGCTTAGGTTTTTGCCCTATCCAAACAGAATGTGTCTTCCCATCATATCCTACTTCTTTGCCAAGCTTTTCTCCGACATATCGCAATGGAACATAGGTGGTCCCTTGGTATGTAATCGTCTTCGGAACTTGATTGCCATTATTTTTATATACTTTCGGATCGCTTGTATCTTTTTTACCATCAAAATAATAAGTTACAGGATAAAAATAGGCGGTAATTTTTTCTTTAAAACCGTCCGCTTCACCTGCGCTCGTCCAGAGCCCGGCCGCGAACGCAGCCGCCAGCGCCAGCACAGAAACCATCAATTTGCCCGCTGCTCTCACATGGCAACAACTCCTCGCGAAACATGATAAAAAAGCGTTCCCAACCTATGTTCTTTTGGTTAGTGAACGCTTCTTCAAATTAAATGGTAGCACCTGTTTTTTCTATTGTCTATACCCCATTCAGCGCAAATAGTACAACTTATGTACGCTGATAATTCTTCGCAAACTCGACCGCCGCTTCGCGTGCTTTGTGCTCCGCCTTAGCAAAGATCTCTTCCGCTTTATCCGGCGTGGCCGCCATTCCCTCCACGAAAATGTGGGTATAATCAGTAATCCCAATAAAACCCATAATGCCGCGCAGATATTTATCTGTGAACTCAAAATCTACGGCTGGCCCTTCAGAATACACGCCTCCGCGCGCCTGGATATGCATCACGCGCTTGCCGGCCATTAAGCCCTGCGGGCCTTGTTCCGTATATTTAAATGTCTTGCCCGCAATTACAACGTTATCAATATACGCTTTCAGTAGCGGAGGATAACTTAAATTCCAAAGCGGTGTTACGAAAATTACTTTGTCCGCCGCGATAAACTGGTCAAGCAGTTCTGTCATGCGGCCAAGCACACGCTTTTCTTCGTCGTTCAGCGCTTCATTCTTTGCGACTTTATCCCATGCGTTCAAGACAAGCGCATCAATGAATGGAATTTCTTCTTTGTAAAGGTCAAGGCGCTCGATCGTATCTGTGGGATTGTGCTGCTGATATGCTTTCAAGAACGTTTCACCCAGTCTCAGGCCATAAGACGCCTCAACCGGCTTCGGATTCGCGGTAATATAAAGAACTTTTGCCATCGTACTCTCTCCTTTTACTCATATTCTATTCATTTTCTAAGCATTACAACTACAAACTAATTATAATTTATTATCTTTAATAAGTAAAGTGTTTTTCTATCAAGAAAATAAGATTCTTAACCTTTATCATTACCTGCCTCTTGCTTTTTCAAATAGTAAATTTCCGGAAATCCTTATTTACCCTGCAATAAACGAATTTCGCGCCAGCGCCCGAATCGGTAATACGCACTTGCACAAACCGCGCTAATCACAAAGCTTGTACCCATGCCATAGGCAATCCCCTGCTCGCCCAGCCACTTGGAAAATACTGCAGTCAGCGGATAACGCAATACCCAGAAAGAGATAAAATTCAGCACCAGAATCTGTACCATGCCGCCTGCACCGCGGATAATACCGTTCAGCACAAAGTTAATCCCAAGGAACGGGTAGAAAAAACAAATCGTGCGAAGGTACAGCGTGCCAAATGCTATCGACTCCGGATTGTCCACGAACCATTCAAGCAGTTTTGCTGCCGTTGCATACACTAATACCCCAATAGCAAACGACACGCTGACAATTAACAATATGCCACTGCGCGCGATACCGCTGACACGTTCCCACTTTCCAGCTCCGATATTCTGGCCGGACATACTGTTCACCGCCGAGCCAAGTGTAACAATAGGCAACATAATCAAATTATCCATACGCTGTGAAGCGCCAAACCCAGCGACCACATTCTCGCCAAACATATTCACTACGCTCATAATCGCCATCATTCCGCCAGAAATCACCATCATTTGCAAACCGGCAGGAATGCCTAATTTAAAAATCGCCAATGCATATGTACGATCGGGGATATGAGGCTTTATGAATGGAATTTTTCCCGATTTCCTCGTGTATATAAGCGCATATACAAACGAAAAACCTTGTGCCACGATGGTCGCAAGCGCCGCTCCTACCACTCCAAGATCAAAGTACATAATGAACAGAGGATCAAGCACCGTATTCAAAATTACGGCCATCAGCACAAACCGTATGGGCGTGCGACTGTCTCCAAGCGCCCTAAGCACTGTGCCGATAAAATTATAGCCGAACAAAAATACAATTCCGATAAAATTCACCTGCAAATACTGAGTGGCCAGCTCATGAATAGCTGACGGTGTTTGAATCAGCGTTAGAATGTGAGGCGAAAAAATATAGCCGATAATTCCAATACCAATGGATAGTAGAGTAAATACAACGACAAACGCATTCAGCGATTCTTTTAACCCTTCTTCATCACCTGCGCCCCTACGCTGGGCAAGAATCGTCAATGTTGCTCCGTTCATCCCGATAATAAATGACAGCATCGTAAACACAACCGTCGCTGATACAGACACAGAAGCGAGCGCGTCTGACCCAAGCAGGTTGCCGACCCATAAACTGTCAATAAACTGATATGACGTCTGTAACACATTCGTGAAAAATATTGGGAGGGAAAAGGCGATCATCTGTCGCATAATATTCCCTTTCGTAAAATCGAAACTTCGCGCAGCCACAAGCTCTCCCTCTTTCTCTTTGTCCCTGTACTACATGATATCATTTGTTTTCAAAATAAGAAGGAAGACAATGTGCGATGAGCGTATAGAAAATTATGTAATAAAATAAAAAAAGAGCAGGAATTCTATCCCGCTCTCGCTCTGTGTAAGCGCACAAAAGATAGTGCTTATTTGCCATGTATGTCATTCACGATCTCAAATCGAATTTTTTTGTCGGTACATGGCATTTTCACTAGGGTGGTCGGATACGTAATCACCTGCGTATACATTTTGCCCGGCTCCGGATTCTTATGCCTTACCTTTACCACAATCTCATCGACGTATTCGGTCACGCCTACAATTTCAATTCCGTATCCCCCATTTGGCTGCTCGCCTCTTGCCACCATCGCGTACATTCCATCCTCATCACACATCGTACCCATAAATTCCTGCTTCTTATGGTCGTCAAACCACCGCTGAATCCGGGAAGATAATTGTGGTTGTTCGCCGCCCGAAGGATAAATCGTTTTAAATTTCAATTCTTTTCCATCTCCTTTTTCTTTCCCTAGATAAATCGTATGGGTCGCCGGGTCATATCCAACTTTGTGTCCAAGCTTTTCCGAAACAAAGCGAAGCGGCACATACGTAGTATCTTTATATACAAAAGAAACAGGAATATAACTTTTACCATTAAAGTATTGCTGTTCTTTATCGCTGGGCTGTATTTTCTGTCCTTCCATCACAAAGCTGACAGGCGTCACTCTTACATCGATTTTTGTCAAGGCGGCATATGAAAAACCGGCTGCACACATCAGCGCTGCCCCGGCAATCACACCGGCCATAAATGTTCTTACCGTGCGTTTTTTCATAAAGCTTCACCCCTTCCTTATATTTGTTTTCTCATCTTTTCAGACGAGCCAAATAGGTGAAACATATGCAAAATGATAACGGAAAACTTATCTTACCCCATTTGTCCTTATTTCACAACGGTAAGTCATGCTATCTAATATAGAAAACTCCAGATTTGAGCAAGTTTATGCAAAAGTAAAAAGGCGCGGCCAGAAAAAGGCCGTGCCCTTTATACTAAATAATGCCTTTCTTCCGCAAAAATGCGATCACTTGCTCTGCGGATTCATCCAGCGTTTTTTTATCCGTCTTCACGATTAATTCCGGTGCTTCCGGCTCCTCATACGGCGAGGAAATGCCGGTAAACTCTGGAATCTCTCCCGTCCGCGCTTTTTTGTACAGCCCTTTCGGATCACGCTTCTCACACTCTTCCAGCGCGCAATTCACATAAATCTCAATAAACTCACCATCTTCTACCAATCCGCGAGCGAGAGCACGATCGGCGCGATACGGCGAGATAAACGCGGTTAATACAAGCACACCCGCATCCACGAACAGCTTCGCTACCTCGCCGATACGGCGAATATTTTCCGCACGGTCTTCCGGGCTGAATCCCAGGTCTTTATTAATGCCGTGTCGGATGTTATCTCCATCCAGCAAATACGTATGCATCCCTCTCTCATGCAATCTGCGTTCCACTTCGTTAGCGAGCGTCGACTTGCCCGCACCGGACAGACCGGTAAACCAAAGAACCGCGCTTTTATGCCCCTTCGTTTTCTGCCGATCCTGCTTCGTTACCGTTGTCCTGTGCCAAACAATATTGGCGTTGTGTCCTGCCATACTTCTGCCTCCTCCCGGTCCTAATTGCCGATCGCGACCTTCATGCCACGAATCAGCACTTCTACTACTTCAGGACGGCTGAACTCCGGCGGCGGTGCCTCACCGCGGCTCAACATCTCCCTCACTTTCGTGCCCGATAAATGAAGGTGATCTTCCGCACTATGCGGACATGTTTTCGTTGAAGCCATGTTGCCGCACTTTTTGCAATAAAAACTATGTTCAAAGAAAAGCGGTGTAATACCCAGCTCTTCCGGCGAAAAATTCAAGAAAATCCGCTGCGCATCGTACGTGCCGTAATAATTGCCAACGCCGGCGTGGTCGCGTCCGACAATGAAATGCGTACAACCGTAATTTTTTCGCACGATCGCGTGGAAAATGGCTTCGCGCGGTCCCGCATAACGCATGGCCGCCGGGAACACGGCCAAGAACACACGATCAAGCGGATAATAGTTTTGAAGAAGTACCTGATAACTTTCCATCCGGATGTCAGCCGGAATATCGTCCGCTTTCGTCTCGCCAACCAGCGGGTTTAAAAACAGGCCGTCCACAATTTCCAGCGCCGTTTTCTGGATGTACTCGTGGGCGCGGTGAACCGGATTGCGCGTCTGAAATCCCACAACCGTATACCAACCGCGCTCAGCAAACACGGCTCTCGTCTCAGCCGGGTCAAGATAGAACTCTTTAAACCTGTTCTTTTTCGGACGCTTTATCAGCGTAATCGGGCCTGCAACATACACTCCCGGTCGCTCCCATAGCTTTTTAACGCCCGGGTGCTTGATTTCTGTCGTACCATATACGTTTTCCGCCTCTATTTCCTTGTTCGGTGTGTACAGTTCCTGTACTTCGATAACACCATACACCGTTCCTTCGTACACAAGCTGTGCCATATCCCCTGGTGCAAGCTGCGCGGCTACGGCTTCCGTTACCGGCAAAGTAATCGGAAGACTCCATACGGTTCCGTCAGCAAGGCGCATGTTATACACGACGCTTTCATAGTCAGCTTTACCCAAGAAACCGGTGAGTGGACTGTAGGCGCCGATCGCCAACAGTTCCAAATCGGAAAGGGCGAACGCGTCCAGTTCGATTTTTTTGCTTACTTTTGTAATGTCATAAGAAAAGTTAATGCGGTTGATTAATACACCGCCATGAGGCTGATTTGTACTCATGCTTTCTACTCCTTTTCCTCAACTCTTTCATTCTTATTGATGCAGACCGCATTCCGTCTTGCCCGTACCGCTCCAACGTCCGGCACGTGAGTCGCTCCCGTCTTCCACCGGTAACGTGCAATGTTTACAGCCAATGCTCGGATAACCTTTGTCATGCAATTCATTATATGGAAGTTGATAAAGCTTGATATAACTCCATACTTCTTCCCATTTCCAATAAATTAACGGGCAGATTTTAATGGATCGGAACCTGCGATCAATATTGACAAACTGTGTGTTCGCCCGCGTCGGCGACTGCTCCCGTCTTAAACCAGATAACCAAGCCACCGTGCCCGCCATCACTTCTTCTAAAGGCTGAATTTTCCGTAATTTACAGCATAAATCCGGATCTATCTTCCATAATTCTGAACCATACTGCTCTGCCTGCTCTTGTACGGACAGCGCCGGCTCCTTCATCTGAATGCGCAATTTCGGATATTTGACTTTCACGCGCTCAATAACTTCATACGTTTCTTTAAAGTGTAAATGTGTATCCAGGAAAACGATACGGGCATCCGGACGCACCCGGCTAATTAAGTCGGTTAAAACCATACCTTCAGCACCAAAGCTGCAAGCATAGATTAGATTGTCACCGAATAGGCCATATGCCCACTTTAATACATCCAGCGCATCCTTATTTTCCAATGTTTTATTTATTTCTTCGCAGCGTTCAGATGTCAGCGTTTCATATGAAAATGTCATATCCGGCACCTAGATTCCTCCTCTCTGATCATGAATGGCGCTTTTTTCTTTACGGATCGTCTGGGAAAGGTTCATTAATCCTAGCGTAGTGATAAATACGCTTATAATAACGATTAACACATACGGATTCGGCTGCAACCAGAGATGAACCATCGCGTAAGCCACGACAAGTGAAGATACCGGAGAAACAATCCACACCTTTGCGATTTGGTGAATAACTCTTTTCTGCCAAAGCTTAAAACCGTTGTCCGCAGTACCAACGCCCATAATAGCACAGGTAGTCGCCTGTACAAGCGGAACAGGGATGCCCAACAAAGAGGCGATAATGACCAATCCTCCGCTGGTGAAAGAAACCGCGCTGCCCTGCAAAAGCGAAAGACGGGTAATTTTTTTCCCGTTTGTCTCCAACACTTTACCGCCCAACAAAACCGCACCAAGCGCCACGAATATTCCACCCATCCAAACGCCAGCGGAAACAGACATTAACCCGGCGCCAACAAGCGGCCCAACCGCGTTCGCCACATTGTTCATACCGGCCGAAAATGCCTCAAGCGCACCGCCGATCACAAGCAATCTTCCCAGCCAGCGCTGCCATTTTCCCTGTCTGCTAAGATGCGGCCACTTCACTTCCGCTATCTTAATTAGTCGCCCCAGCACATACGCCACACTAAACGAGACCAGAGGAACCGCGATCCAGAAGGAAATAATGACTGCAAGTTTGCTGACGAATAAGGATTTGTACGCGAGCCCGATGCCGACAATCGAACCAACCGTCACTTCACTCGTTGACAGGGGAACCCCCATCAGATTTGCTATAAACAGCGTGAGTGTCGCTGAGGCCAGAATAATTATTACAATCTCCACAGTGAGAATAGAGGAAGAGATGATACCTCCCCCGATTGTTTTCACTACTTCGCCTCCACCTAACACAGCACCGAGCAAAGCAGCTGCACCTACAATCAGCATTGCGAGCTTCTTATTTTGAATAGCTCCCCCGCCATACGCCGCGCCCATCGCAGCGGCTGTACCGCTGGCGCCGATATTCATCGCGAAAAACAGGGCAATGGCAATGGCCGCGCACGTCAGAATCATGGCTCGATCACATACCCCCGGCCCGTTCCAGCCGGCTTTTTTTCTACAATGGCTATCTCCGCAACCGGCCTCGGCGGCAAAAAATAGCGTTCAATTTGATTCTGGGCGCTGCGGAACGCTTTTTCTTCATTTTCATGTATGACTACAACGGCAGCTGTTCCCCCATCCCTAAACAATATCTCAAATCTATAGATAAACATCGCCTCACCTCTCCTATGCCCAGGCATCCTTTATACCAACTGTTTCAGAGCCGCATCCAGCCTCTCTTGGAACGGTGTAATTCCAACACGCTGTACGAAATCAAAGAAGCTTTCCTTGTTCCGCTTTTCTTCCTTATAATAGGCAAGCAACGGCAACACGACCCGGTGCAGTTGCTCGCCAAGCACGCGTCCTTTCAGCTTTTCGTTAAATTTCGCGTTCGGGCCCAGCGTACCGCCAAGGAAAATATCGAACGCATCTTTCATGCCGTCTTCCGTTTTAACAAGCGCTCCCTGAAAGCCAATGTCAGCAATTTGCCGCTGACCGCATGAGTTCGGACAACCGACCATATGCATGCGAATTGGTTCATCCAACTCCACATGTTCATCTAGATATTCCGCCAATTGGCGCATTCTTTCTTTCGTTTCAACGATCGCAAGATTACAGAATTCATTGCCGGTGCAAGAAACGGCGAAAGCAGTAAAATTCTTCGGATACGGTGTCAAACGTTCCAACACTTTTTCTTGCAACAGTTCTTCCACTCTTTCATCCGGTATGCCGGTAATTATGATATTTTGCGAATTGCATGTACGCAGTGAGCCATTACCATATTCATCGGCGAGATGCGCCAGTTCTTCCAATTCCTGTGCCGACATACGTCCTACCGGAACGGACAGACCAACATAACTCAACCCTTCCTGGCGCTGTTTATGAATACCGGTAAAATATCCTGCATTCCATCCCTTAATCTTATCTTCGCCCCGCGTCTCCAGCTCGCCGACAAGCTCTTTTAACTTGGCAAGAAACTTCTCCGCTCCCCAATCAGCGACAAGAAATTTCAAGCGTGCGTGATGACGCTTCTCCCGGTATCCATAGTCACGGAAAATCGTTGTAACGCCGACCGCTACCTTCACGACTTCTTCCGGTCGCACAAATACATCGAGCTGTTGAGCCAAATACGGACGGGACGATAGTCCGCCGCCAACCCAGACATGAAAACCGATGATTTCCTTGCCAGCGATTACTTTCGTGGCCGGGGTAAACGCCAGATCGTTAATTTCGGCATGACCGGCATTATAAATATTGCTAGAAATCGAAATTTTATATTTGCGCGGCAGGTTGGAAAAATCCCGGTTCATTAAAAACGTATCGGACAACTGTTTCACAAGCGGGGTCGTATCTATTAATTCGTACGGATCGAGCCCCGCAAGCGGATTGCCAACAATCGTACGCGGGCAATCGCCGCACGCCTCAAATGAGGACAATCCGACGGCAGCCAACCGTTCAAAAATGTCCGGTAAATTTTCGATCCGCAACCAGTGAAACTGAATCGCCTGACGTGTCGTAATATCGATTAAATCCCTGCCATAATCATGCGCGATACTCGCAAGCGTGCGCGCCTGCTCGGACGTAAGATTTCCGGACGGAACCCGGACACGCATCATAAAGCACCCGTCTTTCGGGCGCTGCTGATATACACCTGCCCACTTAAAACGATCCATATCATCCGGCGTAATGGATTCAAAACCAGTTTTCGCATAACGATAAATGTCCTCAATAACATCCAGTCCATCTTTCTCCAGTTTTATTAATTCTGTTTTATTCAATTTCTCCTTATTTTGTGCCCATATTGGTGTATAACTCATTCATACTCTCTCCTCTCATCTCAGCGAATATTATGCAATAATGACTTGACGCAGCTGTTGTTCATACCAAGCTAACTGCTCCCGCAGGCGGACAACCTCGCCTACGACAATCACTGCCGGAGAACGAAAGCGTGCCTGTTGTACCTGCTCTACAATCGTCTCCAATGTACCTATAAGCGTCTCCTGATTTTCGCATGTACCCCAGCGGATAAGTGCCACAGGTGTCTCTTTGGCCCGGCCGTACTTATGAAGATTTTTCACAATTTCCGGCAAATTGCCGACCCCCATGTAAAATACCAGCGTATCTACCGCAGTGGCCAACTTCTCCCACTGAATACCACTTTGCTCCTTCTCTACAGCTTTGTGGCCAGTCACAAACGCGACGGAGGATGAATAATCACGGTGCGTGATAGGTATTCCTGCATAAGCCGGAGCAGCGATACCCGATGTAATGCCCGGCACAACTTCATAGTCGATGCCGGCCGCGATACAGGCTTCCGCTTCTTCCCCACCGCGCCCGAAAACAAATGGATCACCCCCTTTTAAACGAACAACCTCTTTCCCTTGCACAGCCTTCGCCACAATGATCTCGTTAATTTCCGTCTGGGATAACGAATGGTGATTTGTCTCTTTTCCGCAATAAATGCATTCAGCCTCCTTTTTTGCATAATCAAGCAGCTTTGGACTGGCCAGACGGTCATATACAATCACATCCGCCCGTTGTAGAAGCTCAAGCCCACGCACTGTAATCAACTTTGGATCGCCTGGCCCGGCACCCACAAGATACACTTTACCTGCCACCATATAACCATCCCCTTTTTTTCCAAAAATAATATTAATAAAATTTGTTTTATATGTTTAATTTAATTAAAAAAGCCCTGCTTCATTAAAGAAGAAGGGCTTATATTCTACGATCCCCTCTTCCTCATCTTCAAGCGTGTGCTTTCTGGAATTGGCACCTAACCGAATTAGGTTGCCGAGATTTCATTGGGCCAGTCCCTCCATCTCTCTGGATAAGAAAGAGAATTCATATTATATTGATCGGATTTATTAAATTTGATTATACTCGGCTTTTTCTAAAAAGACAATACTTTTCAAAAAAATCCTCTCATTCATTATGCAAAGAGGCTTCAGAGTTAAAGAGCAGCCCGCTTCTTATTCATAACGCAACGCCTCAATCGGATTTAGCTTTGCCGCTTTGTTAGCAGGATACAATCCGAAGAAAATCCCGATGGAACTGGACACGGAAAATGCAAGCAAAACGGTCTCCCATGAAATCAAAAGCGGTATATTAGCATAGGAAAAGCCGATAGCTGATATACCAATACCAAGCAATGCTCCGATTAAGCCGCCGATTAACGACAAAATCATCGACTCCAGTAGGAACTGAAGCAAAATATCTTTCCGCTGCGCTCCAAGCGCTTTGCGGATTCCGATTTCTCTTGTCCGTTCCGTCACGGACACAAGCATAATATTCATCACGCCAATGCCGCCCACCACGAGGGAAATGCCAGCTACAATGCTAAAAATCAGGGTAATCATTCCAGTCATTTGCGAAAACTCTTTAATATTGTCTTCCATACTTAAAACTTCATAGTAATCTTTATGGTTATGCTTGCGGTTCAAATAATCCTTGACCTGCTTCATCGCAGGCCGCAATGCTTCTTTGGAAATGGCGGTCATTTCAATGTTGCTTACCGTTTGGTTTTCAGACAGCTCATTCGCAAAACGAAACGGAACAAACGCGCTCTTTGCTTTGGAAAAATCAAAGCTTACTTTCTCCTGCTTAAATACGCCGATCACCACTACGCTCCGATCGTTAAAACGCACGCGCTGACCGATCGGGTTTTCCGTCCCGAACAATTCCTGAGCTGCTCCGTCTTCCAATACGATAACCGGTCGGCGGTTTTTATCATCCTCGTCGGTAAAAAAGCGGCCTTGCACCATGTGGAGCGTGGGTTGTACAGCCGGAAGCTGGGCCGTCGTCGCCCTTACTTCGACGGTTTTCTTCTTATTGAGCCAGTAAAGCTCCGTATTGCCTACGTAAGAGTTGGCTACGGCAGCGGAAATGTACGGACTCACCTGCGGCAAATATTCCGCATCTTCCAAAGTAAGCGCGTTCGGATCTTCAGGCTCCTCCGTATCGTAGCGGGTATATACCATAAATTTATTTTGGCCGAACTTGCTTACCTGCTGCACGACCGCACTTTCGCCCCCTTTCCCAAGCGTCATAACCGCAATGACAGACGCGATACCAATAATAATCCCCAGCATCGTTAGAAAAGAACGCAGCTTATTGGCGCGCAAACCGTCCAAAGCCATGCTTAAGCTTTCCAGCAAACGCATAGATTACACCTCCTGTTGGCGCTCCGACGCCAGTTGTTGCGACGCGAATAATCGATCCCTCACGGGGTCATCGGCGACTACCTGGCCGTCGCGGAAGCGGATTAACCGCTTCGCATAGCATGCGATATCCGGTTCATGCGTAACAAGAATAATAGTCGTTCCTTGTTCATTTAACTGTTGGAAAATGTCCATAATTTCAATGCTTGTCCGCGAATCAAGCGCCCCGGTTGGCTCATCAGCCAGCACAATCGCCGGCTCATTTACGAGCGCGCGCGCAATCGCTACCCGCTGCCGCTGTCCGCCTGATAACTGATTCGGAATATGATTCATACGTTCGTCGAGCCCGACACGCGCAAGAGCCGCACGCGCCCGTTCCGTCCGTTCCTTTCTTCCGACCCCGGCATAAATCAGCGGCAATTCAACATTGCGCAGTGCGGTTGAACGCGGCAAAAGATGAAAGGTTTGAAAAACAAAACCGATTTTTTGGTTACGTACATGGGCAAGCTGCTTATCCGACAAATTCGTTACTTCCATTCCGTCTAAATGATACAGCCCGCTCGTCGGTCGATCCAGGCAGCCAATCATGTTCATAAATGTCGATTTTCCCGAACCGGATGGTCCCATAATAGCGACAAATTCCCCTTTTTCAACCGTTACGAAAACATTCTTCATCGCATAAATATCGCCACCGCCTGTGCGGTACACTTTGGACATATTCTCTACTTTTACCATGCTGTACCGCCCCTTTTATCTCGCTTCTCCGGGAACATTCGCTTCCATAACCGGCTCATTTTCCTTTAATTGCGGCCCCGGATTGGTGATAACTTTCGTGCCCGCTTTCAAACCTTGTTTAACTTCGGCAAACAATTCGTTTTCCATTCCGGTGACAACCGCCTTCTTCTTCGCCAGACCGTTCTCATTTATCCAGACGAACGCTTTCCCGCCGTTCTTCTGCACCGCTTCGATCGGTACTTGCAGCGCCTGTTTCGCGCTTTGGTGCACAATCGTTACATCTATCCGAAAGCCGGGGCGCAAAAGCTCATTTGGTTTGTCCAATGCCAGCTTCACCGCCACTTTGGCCCGTTCGCTCTGCTGTCCGCTTTTCTGTGTGGCGGCTTCTATCGCTACCGGTGAGATGCTTACCACATGAGCTTCGGCCACCTGTTTGCCTAACGCGCCTCCTTCCAGCTTAGCTTTCTGACCGACGCGCACTTTGCCGATATCAGCTTCCGCAATTTCCGCTTCCACGTATATATTTTGTGTCGTTCCCACTTTCAATAGTTCATTGCCTTTTGTCGTATATTCGCCCGCCTTCGCTTTTTGCGTCAATACGGTTCCGTCGATAGGAGCCACGATAAGCGCGTCATTTCTCTGGGCAAGCAACTGCTGCCTTTTCTCTTCGATTTTTTGTTTTTTGCTCGCAATGCTCTCTTTTTTCGTCGCCGTCCGCTTCTTCTTCTCTTCAAGCTGTGCAATCGATACCAGCAAAGCGGTGACCTCTTCCCGCTTCGGCCCTTTTTTCTTCTCTGCCAGTTCATATTGCGACGTTTTCAGCTTAAATTCAGCCTGTTTTATCTGGTCGCTCGCTTTATCCAATTCCTGCTTCTTTTCAGCTCCGCTCTCCACAAGCGTTTTGATGCGGGCGTATTCTCGCTTCGCTTGTTCAAGCTCTTGCTCGGCTTGACGAATCCCGTTTTCCGCTTTCGCAATTTCAATGGCATCATTCGCAGCTTGCAATTTCGCTAACTCCGCCTTTTTTTCGGCGATTTGCGCTGAAGTATCGGCAACCTGGTTATCGACATCCCTCGCCTGCTCATCCATATCTATCAATTGACTGTCTATATCAATTAATTGGTTTTTTATATCCTCCGTATAAATCTCACCTAATATCTGACCTTTTTTCACCGGCGCTCCCTCCGCTGCATGCAAAGCAACAATTTTTCCGCTCGCCCCTGCGTATACCGTCATTTCTTGTTCCATCTTTACTTTACCGGTAGTCATGATACGACTTTCCATATCTTTTTGCACAACGGTAGCAAGCGACACCGGCGTTCCTTCCACGCTGCGTGGTACGTACGCCGAATAGACGATATATCCCCCTATTGCTATGACCCCTGTAATAACACCAATCCATATTTTCTTTCGCACTTCTCCTTCTCCCTTTCTATGCTATCATCTTCGATGCTTCGACATTTATATTGAAATATGAAAGTCGAAATATCAAAGACTACGTACAATTTATAGAACCCATGGCACGCAATTTTGTGACACATTCCATAATCTATCGACCATATAACGACTAATACTTGCAAAAAATTTCCATCCCTGCAAAACCAACACAAACTTTTTAGCAATAAAACCATTCGCTTTCATATCGATACATGATAAACTCAGATTTAAGTCAAAAAAGACTTATATAAAAGTCAAAAATGACTCAACTTTACTGCCGACTTCCTTCGTTTCCCAATAATTATATCTTTTTTTAGCTTGGCACGCCTCTTGCTTTAATGAAATATACAGAACGTACATGAATCATTTTTCATATATTCTATCTGCCAGGGAGGTACACAAATGGGATACAAATTCGCTCATGTAAAAACAGAACTGCCAGGTCCGAAGGCTAAAGAAATTCTGGAACGCCGGAAACAATACGTTCCTAAAGGTATCAGTAACGGCATCCCTACTTTTGTAGAAAAAGCGCAGGGAGCGATCCTGACAGATGTTGATGGCAACACATACATTGACTTTGCAGGTGCCATCGGTACGATTAACGTCGGTCACTGCACACCGGAAGTTGTAGAAGCGCTCCACGATCAAGTTGATAAGTATATCCATACCGGCTTTAATGTCATGATGTATGAACCGTATATTGAACTTGCGGAGCGTCTTGCGAAGTTAGCGCCAGGAGATCATGAAAAGCAAGTGATGTTTTTGAACAGCGGCGCAGAAGCGGTGGAAAACGCGGTGAAAATCGCGCGCAAATACACAAAACGTCAGGGCGTTGTCGTCTTCTCTCGTGGTTTTCATGGACGCACACTGTTGACGATGTCCATGACAAGCAAAGTAAAACCGTACAAATTTGAGTTCGGTCCGTTCGCGCCCGAAATCTACAAGGCGCCGTATCATTACGCATACCGTCGTCCAGAAGGCATGAGCGTCGAACAATATGATGAACACGTGCTAAACGAATTTAAAAACTTCCTGCTTGGTGACGTAGCTCCGGAAACGATCGCCGCAGTCGTCATGGAACCAGTGCAGGGCGAAGGCGGATTCATCGTTCCATCCAAAAAATTCGTGCAAGGTGTGGCGGAACTTTGTAAACAGTACGGTATCGTATTCGTTGCGGATGAAATTCAAACCGGCTTCAGCCGTACAGGTAAATATTTCGCAGTTGAACATTTTGATGTCGTTCCAGACTTAATAACCATTTCTAAATCTATGGGTGCAGGTCTGCCAATTAGCGGCGTAATCGGACGCAAAGAAATTATGGAAATGTCCAATCCGGGAGAATTAGGCGGCACATATTCGGGAAGCCCGCTCGGATGCCGTGCGGCGCTTGCAGTGCTTGATGTGATCGAGAAATACAACCTGAACGAACGCGGGCGCGTTATCGGCGAAAAAGTGATGGAGCGGTTTGCCAAGCTTGCGGAAAAATACGATATAATTGGAGATGTACGGGGCTTAGGTGCAATGTGCGCTATGGAGTTTGTCAAAGACAAACAAACGAAAGAACCAAATAAAGAAGTTGTAGGTACAATTGTAAATGAAGCCAATAAACGTGGTTTAATCACTCTCAGCGCCGGCTTATACGGCAACGTACTTCGCGTATTGATGCCGCTTGTCATTACAGACGAACAGCTTGAGGAAGGTCTCGATATTCTCGAGGAATCCATCGCAGCCGCTACATCCGCTCTGCAAGTTCACTAATTTTAGTGTTTACGTTGAAAGGGGTTTTCGAAAATGAATCAAACCATACCGAAGAAACCGCTTTATATTGCCGGAGGGGCAAAAGAAGCTTCTTCTTATAAACAGCTTCGATCCCCGCATACCGGAGAAGTAATTGCAGAAGTAGCTATCGGAACGCGGGAAGATATGAAAGCGGCGATTGACCATGCGGAAGAAGCGGCAAAAGTGATGGCCAAAATGCCGGCCCATAAGCGTGCCGCTATTCTGCAAAACGTCTCCTTGCTTCTAAAAGAACGCAAAGAAGAAGCGGCCCGTATTTTAGCGTTGGAGGCAGCAAAACCGATTGCGGTCGCACGTGGGGAAATCGCACGTACAATTGAGACATACCAATTTTCCGCTGATGAGGCGCGCCGCATCCACGGTGAAACGATTCCTATGGACGCGTCAGCTATGGGTGAAAACCGCATTGCTTACACGGTACGCCAACCGCTTGGCATCGTCGGAGCAATTACGCCGTTCAACTTCCCGTTCAACCTTGTGGCGCATAAACTCGGCCCGGCATTTGCCGCAGGGAATGCTGTTATCTTAAAGCCTGCGGATCAAACGCCGCTTTCCGCTTACTTTATTGCCGATTTATTCGCGGAAGCAGGACTACCTGCGGGCGCCCTGCAAGTCATTCCAGGGCCGGGCAGCGAAGTCGGGGACGAGCTTGTATGCGATGACCGCGTAAAAATCATTACTTTCACCGGAAGTCCAGAAGTAGGCAAGACGATCCGCGCCAAAGCGGGCCTGAAGCGAGTTGTGCTTGAACTCGGCTCCAACTCCGGCCTAATTATCGACGAAGGGTTCGATATTGAGCCCATTATCAAGCGTACCGTAACCGGGGCATTTACGTTCATGGGCCAAGTATGCATTTCACTTCAGCGCATCTATGTGCACCGCTCTCTGTATGATAGCTTCGTGGAGAAATTTGTAGCGGAAACGAAGAAACTCCGCATTGGCGATCCGCTGGATGAGACAACCGACATCGCCGCGCTTATTTCACAAAAGGATGTAGAACGAATCGCTTCCTGGATCGAAGAAGCAGAAACGCTCGGCGCGAAAGTGCTAACCGGAGGCACGGAAGGCAATATTGTCAAGCCGACAGTTATCGTCGATGTGCCACCGCACGCGAAAGTAAGCTGTCAGGAGACGTTCGCACCGGTCGTCGTTATCAGCCCATTCGATACGTTTGATGAAGCGATTGAAGCGGTGAATGACTCCCGCTATGGTTTGCAGGCTGGCATATACACGAACAACATGGAACACGCCTTTGAAGCGGCGGAACGCTTGGAAGTAGGCGGTGTGATGATTAACGATTTCCCGACATTCCGCGTCGACCATATGCCGTATGGCGGCGTAAAGGAAAGCGGCGTAGGACGCGAAGGCATCAAGTATGCAACCGAAGAAATGACAGAAATGAAGCTCGTTTGCTTCAACCGAAACAAATAAGAACGCCGTATATTCCGGCGCCCTATAATAAGGAGGCGCCCTTATGGATTCGAATATCCACATCGCACCGTTTCTTGATACGTTTTCAATCGGCTTCTGTTATGTACGTGAAGAATATTTCGAATACAACAAGCTGATTGAAAAATGGTTTTTCCAAAAAGATTGGACTCCCGTCCGCCTGTCCGAGTGTTTGCGTAAGTGGGCAGCGGACGGTGAATTTTTCCAACGCACAGATGGGTTTCTTTGGAAAGGAAAAATACTTGCCGAAACCGGCGGCTTCACCTGGCTCGTCTTTCCGTGGGAAAACGCGGAAAGCCATATTGCCACCGAATACGAGAATCTATACGCTGAACTGAAAAGCGTCTTCGCCGCAGCATATGACGAAATTTTCGTCACGGACGGGGAAGGATATACCGTCCGGGTGAACGGTGCCTGTGAACGTAACTACGGGCTTAAAGCTGAGCAAATGGTAGGAAAACACGTGACGGAGCTAGTCGCGGGAGGCATTTTCTCCCCTTCTGCGACACTCGATGTGATCGCGCAGCGCAAACAAATCAATCTCGTGCAACAAACACTGAACGGACGCAAGCTGCTCGTGACAGCTACCCCTGTTTTTACGCAAGATGGAAAGCTCATCCGCGTAGTAAGCAACTCGCGCGATATTACCGAACTTTTGCACCTGCGTGAACAGCTTGACCAGCTGCAAGAACGTGTGGAAACATACGAAGAAACGCTAAAACAGCATGAAGAAGCATCAGGTATGATATTGTCCGTGCGCAGCCCGGCGATGCTTAAGGTACTGTCCAAAATCGAAAAAGTGGCAAAAGTGGACAGCACCGTGCTTTTTCTCGGGGAGTCTGGAGTCGGTAAGACGCACCTTGCCCGTTATTTGCACAATATGAGCCCGCGCAAACACGCTCCTTTTCTTTCTGTGAACTGTAGCGCATTTCCCGAAGCACTGATTGAATCAGAACTATTCGGCTATGAGCGTGGCGCATTTTCCGGCGCACATGAAAAAGGGAAAAAAGGGCTGTTCGAAGCGGCGAACGGCGGGACGCTATTTCTGGATGAAATCGGGGAACTTCCACTGCCAATGCAAGCCAAACTGCTCAATGTCCTGCAAGAAAAGCAATTTTTCCGCATCGGTGGCACCACCCCAATTCAAGTGGACGTACGTATTATCGCAGCCACGAACCAGGACTTGAAAAAGAAGGTGGAAGAAAAAACGTTTCGCAACGATTTATACTATCGGCTTAATGTCATTCCCATCACGATCCCTCCTCTCAGGGAGCGAAAAGAAGACATCGTGCCGCTAGCCATACAGTTTCTCGAAGAATTTAAAGATATGTACGGCATTGAAAAAAAACTCAGCCATGCAGCCGCAGAAGAGTTACGGCGCGCCAATTGGCCGGGTAATATCCGGGAATTGCACAATTTTCTCGAACGGCTCGTAGTCACGATCGACGAAGATACCATTACAACCAAACATATTGCAACTGCGCTTCGAGATGAAGATGAAACAATGACAGAGCAAGAACATGAAAACCTCTCGCTCAAAAAAAGGCTGGAATTGTACGAAGGGCAAATTATCCGACGTATGTACGAAGAGTGCGGCAGCACTTACAAGCTGGCGGAAAAACTCGGCATCAGCCAATCGAGCGCCATGCGCAAAGTCAACAAATATGTAAAGGAACTGTGACATGCTGGTAACGTTATACGGGACGCAAACTTCGGAGACAATGGATATTCATCTCGATCACCCGCATACCGTCGGCGCCATCCTTGAAATCTTGCTTACGATTCATCCCTGGTTCTTCCAAGCGCTACCGCCTGGAAGAGACAAATCAACGCTGGCAGAAGCATTGTTAATTAGGGATGCGGACAATACCGCTCTTACCGTCGACGATATCGTTACAAATGATACCAAACTTGAAATCCAGTTTCATAATACGATATAATGCTGAGGGACCCCTGTTTTGCGTAAAACAGGGGTTTTTAGATATAGAAATTCACCGAATCAATCCAACCGACGCAAAGAATGCACGGTATGTTCAACGATATTATATATATCGCCAATGTTATCTTCGTTAATTTTGCGTCCAAAATCAAGCGTAACGGTGTTGCGGTACAAGGCAGGTTCATCGAGCTCTAAAGGCTCGTACCGAAAAGCTAGTTCCTGCATGATAAGCGGACGATGCGACCATATAGCGTTGAGTTCTTCCTCAATTCTTCTGCACCGCGCTATATCTGTTATTTCCATAACGAATTGGACGCGCAGCGTACAGCCAAACTTCCGGCCTTCGCTTTCGGGAAGCTCAAGAATCTCCCCCACCAGATCCGCCGCATCAGCAGACAAGATCAGAAGCGCTGTCGTTCCTTTTTCTGCCTTCTTATGTCGCTCACTGAAGCCAATTGTGTACGTGCGGGACATGGAGGCCAACTCCACGGTATCGCTGCGGGAAGTAACCAGAATTTCGCCCGCAAAATCGAAATCGTATATCGCGCCCTCAAGCGCTACTTTTATGTTTTCGTATATAGTCGGATCAAACCCTCATTCTCCCCTATACTTGCTTCTGTCTAAGCTTTCTCGCTTTGCGCCGCGCTTCGTCTTCCACAGCATTTTTGGCGGCGAGAGCATCGTAATCCACCTTCCACTTCCCGCGCGCTGTTTGGACAATGGCAGTAATAATCGCCCCAAAGAAAACAACCAGAATGATGACACCTGTAATAAACATCATAATCATACTGGGGCTAGAGAACATAGCCAAAAGTAACCACTCCTCTCCTAATGACGAAAAACTATATCAACGCCTAAGGCGCGTACGTTCGCCTTATTTATTATACCTTATCCCCTGCTTTATATAGAGTATTTTTGCTTCGAAACAAAAATCAGTGACCGCTAAACAACGCGGACGGAGCTAGGATGCCATCAGTGGTATAAACTCCAATTCGCAACCCCTTCACACATTGAGAATCTCTCGTCTAAATTGGAGCCCTCTTCAATGACTCTGGTGTGGAAATCACTTGCATCGCCAACATCAAGTCTTCCACACGACGTGCCATCGCATTACTGCAAACAAAATCTTACTCTGCCAGCGTAGCGAATAGAGGTCATAATTATATATGCACTATACTGGTAGAATGTCTAAATGCAAAGGGCAGCCCAGATAAACAGGTCATAATTATATATGCACTATACTGGTAGCTTAAGGTAATAAGAAAACACACGAATTTTTCGCTGACTTAGCTTCGCGTCCCCATCCACATAGATGAGATCAGCATGAGTTTCATTGTCAAAACGTTAGCGCTACCCTTTGTATTGTTCATCATGTATTCGTTAATAATAAAAAAAATCCTAAAAAAAATGATAAAGGGGGAAGATTCATAACGATGAAAATGAGTCAGCTCTGGCGGAAGAAAGCCCGTAAATCAAAGCAATGGCTTTCACAGGAGAAGGCAGCGATATCCTCTATCCCCTTGCAACCCTTGCACACTTCGCTAGAAAAAAACGTTCAGGACATTACGGAACAATTGGGCCAAAATACGGATTTCACTTCGCACCACCTGATTTGCGCAGGAAGGCGCGTCGCTTTATTTTTCTTTCAAAGTCTTGTAGATATCCAACATCTAAGTGAATACGTCATCCTTCCCTTACAGGAGCGTTGGGACAAAGATGCAAGCGAAAAGGGACTGCTTTTATCCGAAGAAAAAGCGAAACATGAGCTTCTGCAAATAATCCAGCGACAAATCGTGGCCACCACAGAAACACAACGGATCATGGACTGGCAAGCTGCTATTCAACAAATGCTGGATGGAAAAGCACTGTTAATTGTTGACGGGGAAGCCACGGGGCTCGCGGTTGGAGTAGAAAGGGTAGAAAAGCGGAATATTGCAAATCCCGATACAGAACAAAGCGTGATCGGACCGAAAGAAAGCTTTATAGAGGATTTGGATACCAATATTACGCTAATCCGCCAACGTCTGCGTGATCCCAAATTAACTATCGAAGTCATTAATATAACAAAGCGGGGAAAACACAAGGTTTGTATATTCTATCTAGAAGATGTGGCTAATCCGAGTATCATAGAAGAAGTGAAAAGGCGCCTGTTTGCTATCGACACAGATATCATACAAGGACAAATGCATCTACAGGAATTAATCGAAGACAATTCGTTTTCTTTATTTCCCGAGCTGCGTCCGACAGAACGGCCAGACGTCGTCTGCTCCTACTTGTTGGAAGGGAACGTGGTGGTCATGACGGGGAACTCGTCTCACGCACTCATTCTTCCTATCACATTTTTCCAGCTGCTGGACACGGTTGATGATTACTACAGCAGTTGGCAGTACGCGACCCTAATCCGCTTTGTTCGAATGCTTGCCCTCCTGTTCAGTATCGTAATTCCAGGATTGTACCTTTCGTTAACCGCCTTTAACCCTGAGCTGATTCCCACACGACTGGTTATCTCTATGGACGCTGCTCGAACAAAGGTAGCTCTACCGATTTTAATGGAAATATTTGTAATGGAAATCATGATTGAAATTCTTCGGGAAGCCGGAGTAAAACTGCCCAAACCAATTGGACAGGCCGTCAGTATCATCGGGGGCTTGGTCATCGGAGAAGCGGCCGTCAACGCCAATCTGGTGAGCCCCGTTACCATCGTGATTATCGCGCTCACCACGATCTCGTCCTTTACAGCCCCTGTCTACTTACTGGGCATCACATATCGAATTTTACGCTTCTTCGTGCTTTTTTGTAGCAGCATTCTAGGACTCTACGGCTTGATATTGGGGTTGTTTTTCATTCACGCTCATACGGCCCGACTTGTCTCGTTTGGAGTGCCCTATCTGGCCCCTCTCTCTCCTCTTCGCATAGCGGATTGGAAAGATACACTGGTACGTTTTCCGTTTAAAAAGCTTACAAAACGCCCCTCATTTCTTAACCCGTTGCAAAGAAGTAAAAGTAAGCCTTTGCCAATGATATCTAGAAAACAACACAAAAAGGAGAACAAACGATAATCAAGCAGCGTCTTGAAGAATCACCGCTGTCAATGAACCATGTTTACTTTTCCAAGGAATTATCACTCATTCGAGAAGGAAGGAAAATGTACGCAAAAGCTGAGTAAAAGAAGCAATTTCCATAAAGAAGGGTGATATTAATTATGATGAGTGGAAATGAAGTTCGTCCAAGCTTAACCCCTGTTCAACTTGTGTTCCTCATATTCGGCGTCATTATCGGTACCGGTTTTATCACGCTACCTCGAGGGGTGATGGAAAAAGCGCGAGAAGACGCATGGCTGACTATCATATTAGCGATAGGCTTCTGCTTTTTCTCGCTATGGTTAATTTTACGGATCGCTCGCGTCTTTCCAGGGGACACGGTAATTGAATACAATGTAAAACTTTTCGGCCGTACGGTCGGACTGTTGTTTAACCTATCGCTTGCAGGGTACTACTTATTTTTCACTATTACCGGAATCCGAGTCATGGCGGAAGTAGTGAGATCAGAAATGCTGCCATTTACCCCCATTGAAGTCATCATTGGCAGCATGCTACTCATCCTTCTTTATTCCTCATGGGACGGCCTCATGCCAATCGTCCGGATACATGAATCAGGAATCCCCAGTTCTATCTTTATGTTGGTGTTCTTTTTGATGTTAGCTTATTTGGAAGCTGATTGGTATGAACTACGGGTACCTTTTTTGGACGGAATGACCTCTGTCATTCAATCGTTACCGAATACGGTGTACTCCTTTCTGGGCTATGAAATTTTATTTCTGTATTACCCGTTTATTGCCAAGAAAGAGAAAGCGTATCTGCACACCGCTATCGGCATTGGAGTGTCCGGCATCTTTTATATCTTCGTCGTGTTGGGTGCATTAGTTACGCTTGGACCGGATGTGACCATAGCTCAAACATACCCTGTCATTACGATGGCAAAAACTATTGAAATTGTCAGACAATTTATAGAACGAGCCGAACTATTGCTGATTATCTTATGGCTCCCTTTAGCGTATACCACCCATCTAGTCACTTTTTTCTCAACAGCTTTTGCATTGAACCGCACGTTTCCGCGTATTTCGTTGCGATGGTGGATGGTGTTATCGCTTCCGTTAATCTTCGTCTTGTCCCTCGTTCCGGAAAATTTGATCGAAATGGAGGGTTGGCTGAATGTGGTAGGGGCTATCGGTTTGTTCCTTCTCATCGGCTATCCACTACTTCTCCTCACCTGTGTATTTGTACGACGAAAACTGGGGCTCCTTCCCTCTCCCGAACAAAAAGGTGATAGCGTATGAAAAAATGGAAGAGAAGTTTTATATCAGCAATTACACTCATAAGTTTTGCTGCCATTCTTCTAACAGGATGTTGGGATTATAGGGAATTGGAAAGGCGAGCGATCATCGTAGGACTTGGTATTGAGGAACTCCCCCCGGAACGCTTTGCAGGAAAGGAAATGCGTATGTATCAAGTTATCGTGCAGGTAGTAGAAGCGGCCAGTGCAAGTGGTCAGATGGGAATGGGGACGCAGACAGGACAACAACCAAAAGGCTATACCAACTTTATCTTTAAAACTCCGTCCATTGCGAACGGAATTGAGCAAATCACCACGCAAAGCGATCGCTTCCCCATTTTATCTCATCTGCAAATGATTGCTGTAGGAGAAAAAGTATCCGAGAAAGGGCTCAATGAACTATTTGACTTTTTCTCCCGCTTTCCCCAAATGCGTCGTCACACCGAGATAATTATGACAACAGGCCCGATTACTGAGTACTTCACAATACCGAGCGTGTCGGAACCAACTCCCTCTCTGCATATTGCAGAGATCACAGACAGCGTTCAAAAAACATTGATCATGCCTGAATCCAATTTGGGTACCGTGAGCAAGAGCGTTCGGAGCAACACACCTTTCTTTTTACTTACAGCCTCTATAAACAAAAGAAAGCAAATTGTCATTAATCAAGCGACTGTCTTTCAGAACTTCAAGAAGATGGGCATATTGTCCAAAAACGACATCCAAAACCTTTCCATACTACACGGCGAGATCGAAAGAGGGGTATTGAACTTTCCTTGCTACGCTGGAAAAAAAGTAGGATTGCAAATTCTCAAGGGAAAAAATAACATCCGTCCTACCATGAAAAACAATAGACCCCACATTACGTTTCAGATTGAGTTGGACACCGAGCTAATGGAATATCAATGTCTTGGCGCCTCCTTCGATAAACCGAACCAGCTTGAACGGGCTGAGCGTATTTATTCAGATATTCTGGAAAAACGATTGCACAAGACTATAGAAACACTCAAAAAGAAGTACAAAGCCGATGTGTTTCGGTTGACTACAAGGCTCAAAAACCACCCTGATATGTATAAACAGATACGTAAACAGCCGAAAACATTTTTTGAGCAATTGACTATCGACGTAAATGTAGACTTAAAAATCCGCAACATTGGAGATTCACTCAAGACTCCTCATTATAAGTTGAAGAAATGAACGTACATGGCTTTTCAGCCGCAACCCTGACACAAAAATCAGGAGATCAGTCTTTCTCAACAGGAGTATACCTGAAATATAAAGTATTTTGTCATTTCTTGAAGATAAAAAGTGGAATTTGACGAACGATTTTTGTTTCATTGCTAATTTTAAACAGGTAAAATTAATAGTAAGAACCTCGCAACATACCTCTGGCTAGTCTTCAGTTGACTCCCTTTGTTGGTGCGTCCTTGCGCACCATCTTTTTTATGCGTAAAAAAGAAAAACTCGCGGGTATTGCCTACGAGCCAGCCTGTAGACAAAGTTCCGCAAGGAACAGGAGCTACAGGCTGAGACGTTTTTTACATGCCTTTCGCTTTTACAAATACACGTACAATTTGCTCTGTTTGTTTTTCAAGCAATACCGTGGCCCGCCCCATCGCTTCTTCCACGGAAAGCGGGCCATCAACCAAACTGAAAGCGGCGGTAAGCCCGCGTCCGTAAAGGGGCGAAATATCCCCGTCGATGCCGCCAACAACAGCAATCACCGGAATGCCGCGCCCGGCGCAAACCGCACATACGCCCGCCACTACTTTTCCGCCCGCTGTCTGGGCATCCAGGCGCCCCTCGCCAGTCAGAACGGCAGTTATTGAATGCTCGTCCAGCAAGCGTTCCAGTCCAAGCATCTCGCTAACAATAGCAAATCCCGGACGAATTTCCGCGCCAAGCAAACCGCACAGCCCGGCCGCCGTTCCGCCCGCCGCCCCAGCTCCCGGCATATCGTGTACAGCGACACCCGTCTTGTGCCTTATCTGATCCGCCCAGACAGTCAGCGCTTCCCCCAGTTCACGTATCGCTTCTTTGTCCGCTCCTTTTTGCGGGCCAAATACATAGGCCGCTCCCTGCGGTCCAAGCAGTGGGTTCGTCACATCGCACGCGAGACGGAATTTTGCCTGCTTTATGCCCTCATCGACCCGTGAATCGTCAATGTGCGCTAATTCCCGCAAATAGACGCCTCCGCGCGGCAACTCCTCTCCGCAATGGTCAAGCAACCGAAACCCCAATGCTTGGAGAATTCCAGCCCCTCCATCTACAGTAGCGCTTCCACCAAGGCAAATAATAAATGAAGCGATCCCTCGTTCCATTGCTCGCATGATTAATTGTCCGGTGCCAAACGTAGACGCAAGCCTCGGATTTAATTCTTCCTTTTTGAGGAGCGTGAGGCCAGATGCGGTCGCCAATTCTACAATCGCCGTTTTTCCATCTCCCGTTACACCATAATATCCGCATATTGGCCTACCTAACGGATCTTCGATCATCGTCTCGTATATTGTCCCTTTGGTTGCTTTCACCAAATGTTCGAGCGTGCCTTCTCCACCATCCGATAGCGGAAGTGTAAAAGTGCGAGCCGAAGGCCTTGCTTTAAGTACGCCCCTTCTCATCGCTTCAGCCGCTTCTTTTGCTGAAACACTTCCTTTAAATGAATCCGGTGCCAGCAAAAATTTCATTGTACTTTCCTCTCCCTATTTTTTCTCCGTCTATTCCTTCGCGTCCCACTTGTTCTTTTCCTCTATGATGGCTTCCTATTTAAAAAGTTTTTGAAACCTTTTTTCCTGTTTTCCGTATGTAAGTACTTGTTCAAAACATTTCAGTATAGGGGGGTTCAAAGAAGCACAATGGAGCAACAAGCACTCATAGCTATCGGGATTTTCCTTGTTACATATGGTCTTATTATTTCTGAAAAAATCCATCGGACGATCGTAGCCATGCTGGGCGGTGCTCTCATGGTCGCCCTAGGCATTGTCAATCAGGAAACCGCCATTCACCACATTGATTTCAATACGCTTGGTCTGTTGACCGGAATGATGATTATCGTCGCTATTACAGCGCAAACCGGACTGTTTAAATTTATCGCGATCTGGGCGGCGAAAAAAGTAAACGGCGACCCGATAAAAATTCTTATCGCATTAAGTATTATTACGGCCGTTGGTGCGGCGTTTCTTGATAATGTGACGACGGTATTGCTTATGGTACCTGTTACATTCAGTATTACTCGACAGCTTAGAATCTCGCCTATTCCTTACTTAATCGCGGAAATTTTTACCGCCAATATCGGTGGAACGGCGACAATGATCGGCGATCCGCCAAACATTATGATCGGAAGCGCGGTAAAAGAATTGACATTTGTCGCATTTATCAATAATTTGGCTCTTATTTCCGCATTCATTCTTATTGTAACTGTTGCGATTCTCGCTTTGCTGTACCGCAAACAAATCCAGACAACCGAAGAATTAAAAGCCGGCCTGATGGATATGCGAGAACAGGACGAGATCACAGATCCGGCCCTTTTAAAAAAATGTCTGGCTATTCTCACTTTGACAATCGCAGGATTTTTCGTGCATCAGATTGTTCATATCGAATCCGCTACTATTGCGCTGCTTGGTGCATTTATTCTGTTACTGCTGACAGGCGAACATTATCTCGAAGACGCATTAACAAAGGTCGAATGGACAACCATCTTCTTCTTTGTTGGCCTGTTTGTGCTCGTTTCTGGACTGGTAGAGACGGGAGTTATTGCCCAATTAGCAAATAAAGCGATCGAACTTACAAAAGGAGATCTGGTAGCAACGTCCTTACTCATTCTCTGGATGAGCGCGATCGCTTCCGCATTCGTGGATAACATTCCGTTCGTTGCCACCATGATTCCGATGATTCAGGAGATGGGAAGAATGGGTGTTAGCGATCTGGAGCCGCTCTGGTGGAGTCTCGCCCTCGGTGCGTGCCTAGGTGGGAACGGTTCACTTATCGGTGCCAGTGCCAATTTGATTGTAGCGGGGATGGCTTCTAAAGAGGGATACCACATTTCTTTCCTTAAATTCCTGTGGATTGGCTTTCCGCTGATGATTTTATCCATCATTATTTCAACTGTATATATTTACGTACGCTATCTTATGTAAAAAGGAGAAAGCGCTATGATCAGTTACCAGTATGATACAAATGCCCTGACAATTGAAGAGCAGAAGAATGAACTTGACACCGAATTTATTCTTAAGGTAAAGGACGTAGATGGAATTATCCCTTCGTTACGCAAAGTGCGCGCATTTTTTGACCAAGACAAAGTGTACACGGATGTTATTTTCTACCCGCATCCTAACCATGAGTACCAGATCATTGTCCGACAAGACTACTACATTGATTTCCTGCTTGCCCTATTCAAAAACAAGATTATCCATACTTTGGAATGGAGCTAAGCCCACTTCGCCATATTCTCAGGCCGAAAAGGAAATTCGGCCTGTTTTTATTTCCTCTTGTATCACGCTTCTTTGCTTATCATAATAGAATATGAATAAATTTCTTAAATTTCTATCCCCTTTGCAAAAAAATTGTCATTCATATATATAATTATAATTAAGGGGAAAACGATTCGTATCCTCTTCTAAACCTTTTTCTGTAATTTTCCATAAAATCCACCATTTTTATCGTTTAAATTTTCTAACAAATAGGGTATAATAAAAAACATACTAATTTAAGAAGGAGGACAAAGCATGAGGATGTATGTTTGTTTATCGTGCCTGCAGGTCAAACATGGCGACTCACATCGTGTAGACATGAACATTTGTGAAACCTGCTCCTCTGATCTTTCAACCATCGAGGAAGACCCACAGCTTTGTTCCAGTCCCCCTTCCCTTTGCATCATAAATGAAATGACCGTACAAAATGAAGATTATTCTGATAACGATGAAAGCCCTTCAGCGTTTTGCTGATGGGCTATTTTTCTTTATCTCTTCATATGATAAAATGCAAACAAACAATACATACTGAGGTGTATAATGAGTTCTATTCGTCGATCGATCCCAAACAGTTTTACGTTAAGTAATCTTGTATGTGGAATTTTTTCGCTTACTTTTTCTATGAATGGATATTATAAAATGGCTGCCCTCTTAATTTTATTGGCTGCACTATGCGACGTATTTGACGGCAAACTGGCGCGTATGCTGAAAGTGGACAGCCCTATGGGAGTCGAACTGGATTCCCTAGCTGATATTGTTAGCTTCGGAGTAGCGCCCGCAATTTTGATTCATACCATGCATACACCTTCTCCCCTGCTAACCATCGCTTTTATCGCATTTCCGATTGCTGGCGCCTGGCGGCTCGGTCGTTTCAACATTAAACCTACTGTCGGCTATTATATGGGTGTACCCATTACATTGGCCGGACTCATTCTTGCTGTATTGGCGCTTTTTTCTTTTTCCAGTCCCCTGCTTATGCTTATCCTCGCCGTTTTAATGGTGAGCCCCATCCGTATTCCAAAACTATAACCTCCCCCCGTTCACGGGGTTTTTTTATTTTTCTATAAATTAAAATTATATAATAAATTTTATCGAAAAATAATCAGAAAATAATTACTTCGTATAAAAACCTGTCAATTTGAGAAAATATACTATATAATCGAATTATGAAAGCGTTTCCTTAATATGATTTTTATTATATATAAAATTTTCTGGGAGGTTCTATGAAGCAAAAACAACATCATGAACTCCATCGTGGCCTTGAAGAACGTCATATTGCGTTAATGTCCTTGGGCGCAGCCATCGGGGTTGGCCTATTTCTCGGTTCTTCTTCTGCCATTAAATTGGCAGGCCCTGCAATTCTGCTCGCGTACGCTTTGGCCGGAGCCGGAATGTTTATCATTATGCGGGCGCTTGGTGAGATGGCTATCCAAAACCCGGTAGCCGGTTCGTTCAGCCGCTACGCGCGCGATTATCTCGGGCCCATAGCAGGGTATCTAACCGGTTGGAACTATTGGTTCCTCTGGGTCGTAACTTGTATGGCTGAGATTACGGCTGTCGGCGTATACATGCAGTTTTGGTTCCCGAATACTGATCAATGGGTATGGGCGCTTGCTGCGCTTGTCATTATGGCCGCAGTCAACCTGATCGCCGTAAAAGCTTACGGTGAGCTTGAATTTTGGTTTGCGCTTATTAAGATCGTCACCATTATTCTCATGATTATTGTCGGCCTCGGTATGGTTATCTTTGGAATCGGGAATGGCGGTGTTGCAACCGGCATTAGCAATCTCTGGTCACACGGCGGCTTCCTGCCAAACGGGATCAATGGTGTGCTCATGTCCATGCAAATGGTGCTGTTCGCATTCCTTGGAATTGAAATGATCGGTGTAACTGCGGGAGAGGTCAAAAACCCGGAAAAGTCGCTCGCCCGTGCTATTGATTCTGTGTTCTGGCGCATTTTGCTCTTCTATGTCGGAGCATTGTTTGTCATCTTGTCCATTTATCCATGGGATGAAATTGGCACAAAAGGTAGCCCGTTCGTCATGACATTTGACAAGCTCGGTATCCCTTACGCAGCGGGCATTATCAACTTTGTTGTATTAACTGCTGCGCTCTCATCCTGCAACAGCGGGATTTTCAGCACGGGCCGCATGCTTTTCAACTTAGCACAGCAAGGTGAAGCGCCACAGAAATTCAAGAACATCAGCCGCAGCGGTGTGCCGAACATCGCGATTCTCGCTTCCGCGGGAGCGTTGCTCATTGGCGTCACACTAAACTATATCGTACCAGAAAAAGTATTCCAGTGGGTGACAAGCATCGGCACATTCGGGGCAATTTGGACGTGGGCTATCATTCTGCTGGCGCAAATCCGCTACCGCAAAAGCCTAAGCGTGGAACAAGTGCAAAATCTGAAGTACAAAATGCCCCTGTTCCCGTTCAGTTCCTATGTAACGCTAGCGTTTCTTATCAGTGTTGTCGGATTGATGGCCTATTTCCCTGATACTCGCATTGCTCTAATCGTGGGACCTGCCTGGTACTTGATTCTTATTATTTTCTATTTCGCAAAAGGTCTGCACAAGCGGAAAATAACCAAACAAGCAAAAGAAGAAGAAAATCATAAACAAAGCGTGAAACCGTCTTATCAACGATAAAAATATGCGCGGCTTGCCTGTACAACGGACAAGCCGCTTTTTTACTCTCGCTTTTAGCGATTATACTTCTACCGCTTCTTCCGTAAACGGCCACGCTGGCAGCATTTTACGCAGCGGTTTATCCTGACGGTAGCCAAGCGCATATTCCGCTTGCATAATCGTATGAATCTCGCGCGTCCCCTCATAGATCACCGGCGCTTTCGCGTTACGCATAAAACGCTCGACCGGATATTCGTTTGAATAGCCATATGCGCCATGAATTTGCACTGCGTCGCACGCCGCCTCAAACGCCGCATCACATGCATGCCACTTGGCAAGCGACGTCTCCCGCGTATTGCGCTTGCCCTGATTTTTCAGCCACCCGGCACGGTACACAAGCAAACGCGACGTCTCAAGACCATCTACCATTTTTGCAATCATCTGCTGCACCAGTTGGTGTTTTCCGATTTCTTTGCCAAACGTGCCACGTTCATGGCAATATTTCAAGCTTTCTTCAAGGCACGCCTGAATCAGGCCGCACGCACCCGCAGCCACTGTAAAACGTCCGTTGTCCAGCGCAGACATGGCAATCTTGAATCCTTCCCCTTCTTCTCCCAGCAAATTCTCCGCCGGGACGCGCATATTATCGAAGAAAATCTCGCCCGTATTCCCTGCACGAATGCCAAGTTTTCCTTTGATCGCTTTCGATGCAAAACCCTCAAACGTACGCTCAACAATAAAGCAGCTAATGCCTCTATGCTTTTTCGACTTATCCGTGTATGCAAATACGAGAAAATGATCAGCGATATCGCATAGGGAAATCCATGTCTTCTGCCCGTTCAGAATATAATAATCGCCGTCACGCACTGCTGTTGTCTGCATTGCCGCCACATCGGAGCCTGCATTCGGCTCTGTCAATCCAAAGGCCCCGATCTTTTCACCTTTCGCCTGTGGAACCAAATATTTTTGTTTCTGTTCCTCGCTTCCCCACTGCAATAAGGTCATGCTATTCAGCCCCGTATGAACGGATACGGCCGTCCGAAACGCAGTATCGCCCCGTTCCAGCTCCTCGCATACGATTGCCAGTGTATTGTAATCCATCCCGCTTCCACCATATTCTTCCGGAATGCAAACTCCCATCAGGTCGAGATCAGCCAGCCGCGTCATAATGCTACGCTCGAAATGGCCTTTCGCATCCCATTCTTGAATATAGGGCTTAATTTCCTTATCCACGAAGCTACGTACCATTTTACGTACAGCTTCTTGTTCTTCTGTTAAGGCAAAATTCATCATCTTCTTATTCGCTCCTTTATTTACATTTTAAATAATTTTGTCCTGAAACCACTCATCAATTTGTTCTTCCGTAAATCCGTGCGCAAGTAAAATTTCCTTTGTATGCTCACCCACAAGAGGCGGATGGCGCCGAATAGACACAGGAGTCCGCGACAATTTCAACGGACTTCCCACCATCGAAACTTTTCCTGCTGTTGGATGCGATATTTCCACTTTCATCTTCCTTGCCTGTACCTGTGGATCTTCAAACAGCTGCGCCAGATTATAAATTGGGGCATTCGGTACACCAACATCTGTCAAACGTACCAGCCATTCCGAAGCAGGACGTTTTTTAAACTCTTCCTGCAACAGTTCACAGATTTCCTCTCGGTGTACAAGCCGAGCGGAATTGGTCGCAAACTTGGGATCACGGCTCCATTCTTCTTTGCCAAGTAGCACGCACAGTCTGCGAAATTGCTGATCATTACCTACCGCCACTACCATCTCCATATCGGATGCTGCAAAAGTCTGGTACGGTACAATATTCGGATGCTGGTTTCCATATCTTTTTGGAATCTGTCCCGATACAAGGTAATTGCTCGCCACATTAACAAGTAGGGAAATCTGCGAATCAAATAGCGCAAGATCAATCATCTGTCCCATACCAGAATGATCGCGTTCACGCAGTGCAGCGAGAATACCGATAGCCGCATACAACCCTGTAGCGACATCCGCGATAGCGACACCAACCTTCATCGGCCCGGTTTCTTCGCTCCCAGTAATGCTCATCATACCGCCCATCGCCTGCACAATGTAATCATATCCCGGCACATGTTTGTACGGACCGGTTTGTCCAAACCCGCTGATAGACACATAAATCAGGCGCGGATTAAGTTCTGCCATCGTCTCGTAGCCAAGTCCCCATTTTTCCATCGTGCCTGTCTTGAAATTATTGATGACTACGTCCGCATCTTTAAGTAGTTCACGCAGAATGTCGCGCGCTTTCAAATTCTTCAGGTCTAGCGTCAGCGCCCGCTTATTGCGGTTAGTACACAAATAATAAGCGCTTTCTCCCCCGATATTTGGTGGACCCCACCCGCGCGTCTCATCGCTTCCACCGGGCGCTTCAATTTTAATGACATCAGCTCCCAAGTCGCCAAGAATCATTGTGCAATAAGGCCCTGCCAGAACACGGGTTAAATCAATCACTTTAATACCATCTAGTGCTCCTCGGCTGTAAGGCTCAAAAGAATCGGCCACATCTTCCCGATTTGACGACGATGTAATCATGCTTTCCCTCCTTTTTATGTCATGGATGAGCAAAAAAAGCCAGTGCAATCCCCATGGCAAAAAGCATTCACGTAAGGGGCGCGACTGGCTGGTTTGCCTGTGAACTCATTTCTGGTAGGAAAGAGGACAGACATAAACAGTCTAATATTTTAAATATTCATTATAATACAATTATACTATATATTTTATATTTTCAGCTAACAAATTCTGTGTAAAAAACATGTCTTTTTTGTTTATTCTTCTTCAAACGGTAGCTTTTCCGGAGCAAGGCACAACAGTCCGCTGTTCCTAGTAAGTTCCTACTTTGGCGGCTGACATATCCCCCTTATAACCATTGACTGATTTCTTCGGCTATGCATTCCGCATAAAGCGCATGTCCAGCTGGCGTAGGATGGACACCATCATCATCTCCGCTATTCTCAATAGTACGCAACACCTCTGCGAGACTTCCGCCATTGTGTACATATTTTTTCCAATACATAGCAATATCAGCTAAAGAAATCTTCATGCTTTTCGCTATCTGGCGGATTATCTCATTATATTCCTCAATCCAGGCCATTACTCCTTTCGGATGCAAGTACCATTCCTCTGGATGGCGACGATAATAATAAGCGTGTTTATCTCCGGCAATAACAGGATTAATGGTACAAAGAACCGGTTTGCATCCAATTTCTTGGAGCTTTGTAATCATAATTCTAAGATTTTTTCGATATACCGGCTTCTCTACATTTCGAACGTCTGAGGCTACCGCATAGTGATCATTCATACCAAACGCTACAATACAAATATCCGGTCGAAAACGCAAAACATCTTCTTCCATACGCGCCAATCCCTGGGTAGATGTATTTCCTGGTACACCGGCATTTTTCGTTTTAAAACCGAACATTTCTCCCAGTTTAACAAGATATGTATCTTCTGGTTGTACAAAAGCTCCAGCCATGATACTGTCGCCAAAACCGATAAGCAATTTGTCTGTCATCCCATATTCCTCCTTGTCACGCACTCTATCCATACCAAGCGCAATTTTCCATTTTATTTATGATAACTATATTGAGTATACACAGCACCGGGATATTCATAATAATATTATCGCTCTACTGCTTATGCAAACGCCATCACACTTACCAGGCTTTTTTCTACAGATACAAAAAAGAAGGCTGTGTCGTTGATACAACCTTCTTTCCCCTCTTTCGCTTAACAGAATTTCAAATGGTGCACTCGTCCTGTATTTCCGCAAGAGCGATCCAATTGTTTATAGATAATCCACCTAAGTCAAATGAAAAATCCACACGCCATTCAATACGTGTTCTTTTTAGAAAAATACGTACGTTGACATATTCTGTCCATTCTCTGATAATGACGTCTCATGCGCCATTGCGTCATCCTCCTACGTATTTTTTTCAGCATCGATAACACCATAATTTATAACTTTCTTGTTGTTTTATGTACATCTAACCTGGTGACAGAAACCAGAGGCCCTAATTAATATTTATTGTATATCTGTCTGCTCCAGATGGTATTTGCTGAATAAAACTAACGTTCTGTCCAAAAGAATTAAGGGAAAGGCCACTAGCCGAACCTATTACTTTTCCTTCTTCATTATAAAAGGTAATGTCTATTTTTAATACCTTATCATCATTTTTAACTTCCTCTTTATTTCTAACGTCTTCTTTTTTAACAACTTGATTATCTAACAATTTGATATAACTTCCCAAAACATAGCCCGTTATATCTTTGTATTTAATCTGGTACCATCCGTTAACTTTGCTTAGAACCGACACAGCCGTTCCATTCTTCAACACTCCGATGATCTTATAGTTCGTCCCTGCGCCAGCCCTTATATTGAGGCCTGTTTTTACATTAACAACTACTCCCACTTTCTGTGTTGTGGCAGCTTCTGCTTTCCAAGCAACAGGAGTTGTAGCAAATGTAACGGTTAGCATCATGAATAATAACCATTTCATTTTTTTCATCTCATTACTCCTCCTTCTATATCCATCTGTATTTTTCTAAATTATCTGGTCTTTTTATTATTAACTTTATAATTCCAAATCTTCGCAAAAATCTTCAAATCCCCTCCTGCTAAAATTGAATTTTTTCATAGTTTTACTACTCTTGGTGTCTTAACAGCACGTATACTAGCATACTAAAACCCTGAAGATATAAAAATACAACCAAATTCATGAAATCTAACCAATTTTAGCAATACTAAGTGACTATATAACTTTTAGTAAAAATTTATATAGTATAGGTATTTAGCATGGTAGAAGCCAACTTTTTTCTTACAATCTCTCTTGGCTGATTACGTACTATAAAAAAATACTTTACGCATCATACAAAATGTTACTTTCTGATTTGATAGCAACGATCGATGCTAAATCCGCTTCTTCATCATCTATGAAACCTCTTCTCGCAAAATGCATCGCACAATTCCAATCAGCAATATGCTTACAATAATATCTAAAAGTAAGGTTCCTGTATGAAGACCTCTATGACGTAAAGTGAATTTTGTTGTTATGGGAATTAGGTACGATATGTCTCATAAATTGAACAAGTAAGGATAATAAAAATTATGTAGTATGGTTGTCTATACAATAATAGGCCGAATACCTATGTAGTATCGATAAATTGGATGGTATGTCCTATGACTAAAAACATTGGTATGAAATGTTTATAAACAAAGGAAAGGGAAGCCAACTTTTTCTCATTCTAATTGCAACGATTCACAATGTCTTTTTGTAACTTCTTGCAATCACTCTCGTATAAAAGAATGTAAGCTCCTTTATCCCTTATTTCCCTCCCGAATAATCGGGAGGGACTTTTTTATATTATCGTCTCCGGTTTTTACAAAGTTATATCACTTTTTCCGCTTCTTGTGTTTTTTCTATAACCGGAAGTTGAATGATAAAAGTTGTACCCGCTATCGGCGTACTTGCCAAGGATATTTCCCCCTTATGACTTTTAACTAGCTGTTTCACAATAGCCAAGCCGATTCCGGAATGCCCAGGTTTTGTTGAAAATCCATACTCAAAAATTTTCTTCTGCAAATCAGCTGGAATAATAGGACGAAAATTTGTGACACTAATATACACCATATTTGCATGGACAGCTGTATGTAAATGAATTTCCGGGCTCTTGTACCCATCTTCACGAATAGCGTCGGCGGCATTATCAATCAAATTCCCGATCAGCTGGTTCATTTCAATACTTGTCATTGTCGTATTAATTAAGTTTGTTTGCAAATCTAACACAAGTTGTATACCTTCACGGGCCAATTCAGATGTTTTGGCTTGGAGTAAAGCGGAAAGCCCAGCATTATCTTTAATTAAAATTTTGCTGATTGTTACAGTTTGCTTAGCCAGTTCGCGTAAGTATTCTTCGGCTTTTTCGTATTGTTTTTGATACAGTAAGAGAGAAAGGACTTGAATATGATTTGCAAAGTCATGTCGCTGCGCGCGAATAGAGGTAAACAGTGAAGTTACATTCTCTGTATACTCTTGCTGAATTTTTAATTTGAACTCGTTTCGGTCCGCCCGCATGATTTCTCGCATTAGGAATAGAAAAATCACTTGAAAGATTAGCATGATTAAAATATCCTTGCTTTTTGTGATGGTTCCGGTGCTATTTAATTCAGCCCCAACCATCCCTATTACATAAAAAAGAACAGCTAAAAAATAATAAATCATCGTTTGAGAGCGGGGCGGCTTTTGGAGTGATTCCTTTGCGAATAATGAAAATTTTATTTTCTCTAAAAAGAATAAGAGCGCTAATAACAAGACGAGATTACCCCAGATCACGAACAGAAAAGCCGTATGTTCTCTCAGGGTTTGATAGTCCATTCCGGTAATGAGCATACCGAATTGGAACGATACTAATTCAATGGCTTGTAATACCAGCAAGGAAAAACATAACGAAATAAAAACTCTAAAAAAAGGCAAACCAAAAAACATCATCATGATAACCAGGGCGAAAATCAACTGTAAAAATGCCCGTAATACCATATCCGTGTCCGCTAACTGAATCAACTCATTTGTACATGCGATCAAAACAGAAGCGACAATGTAACGGGTAGTAGGCGGCCTCTGTCCGCACAAGGTAAGAACCAAGGCGATTAATAATAACATTTCAGGAATGGAATAAAAAATAAAAATAATAAAGTCCATTTGTTACAACCCTTATTTTCATTTAGTGTCTTTTTATTATTATTTTATAAGTATACCATGTGTCTTCGTCTCGCTATATACGTTTCAAAAAAGTAACCCGACAAAAATGATTATTGGACGAATCGGTTGCCTTATACGTTAAAATTTCTGACCAAGATTTCTAGAAAATAGAGACATGTCATTGCCCTTGGTATAATCGCTGAATAAAATTGAACCGTTTTTTCAACTTTCGCCAGGTAAGACTGAACCCTTTTCTATCAAAAGTAGTGATATATATTATAATAATTGGTATAATTGTAAAGAGGAGGTATCCTATATTATGGAAATCATTTATAAATACAACGAGCCAGTTAAAGCCGAAGATGTTGTACAGGTCTTTAAAAAGAGCGGGATAACACGTCCAATCGAACAAAAAGAGCGGATTCAGAAAATGTTAGACCACGCAAATATTATTTTGACCGCCTGGGATAACAATAAGTTGGTTGGGATTGCTCGTGCCTTAACAGATTTCAGTTATTGTTGTTATCTTTCTGATTTGGCTGTCGATAAAGATTATCAAAAGAATGGAATCGGTAAGGAACTGATAAAGAGGATAAGAAAAGTCATCGGTGAAGAGGTGGCTCTTATCCTACTATCTGCACCCAATGCAATGGATTATTACCCAAAGGTTGGATTCGAGAAGGTCGATAACGGGTTTATTATTCGACGTAAACGTTAGGCGTGCTGTTAAACGGTTAATTGAAGCTGAACAGTATATTGATAAAAACAATCAAAAATAGGTCTTTCCATACGTTACGTATACCCTTGTTTTATAGCCATTATCTTTTAACTGTTTCATAAAACCTTGTCTAATACCATACGGCATTTCTACTTCAACATTAGGGCTATTAAGGTAACCCAATTTTCTTATTTGACTCATCCATTTTTCATCAGATGTTGCCCTTTTATTCTTTTATTTTATATTTATGATACTATAGAATTAAAAAAAACAAATTTTTCCTATTCAAACTCAAAAGGAAGATTCGTTTTTATGAACATAATGAAAATCAAAGAGATAGCTAATAAACTAAACATTTCCCCAAGAGCTATTCGCTTTTATGAAGAAAAAGGGTTAATCTCTCCTGTTAAGCAGGAGCACAATCAATATCGTACTTTTACCGAGAAAGAGATATGGCGACTGCAAACCATCCTATCATTACGGGAAGCAGGAATGACCATTGAAGACATAAAAAAAGCCTTAGCAGAGGTAGATAAAGAAGATAAGGAGGAACTCCTGTATTATCTTGAACTCCAACGTTCAGTCATGTTTTCACAATGGTTAGAATTAAAGCAAATTCTCGAAACAACAGACCAGATGATTGGATTGATGAAACAACAACAATCTCTTGACTTACATAATATTTTCGAGCTTGCAGAAGGGTCAAAAAGACTTAGGGAATCAAGAAAGAATTGGTATGATAAATGGAATTTTGACCATAAAGCAAGTAGCCACGATGAATATGTACGGAACAATAATGACGAATATCAAAATTATGAAGAAGCCCTTGATATGATCGTTCAATGGGTCTCGCCACAACAAAACGAATGGGGGTTAGACATTGGAACTGGAACGGGAAACTTAGCAGGTAAATTCTTAACCAGGAACATTAAGATGGCAGCAATAGACCAATCAAAAGAAATGTTGAAGCAATGTCGGCGGAAATTCCCGAATATGGAAACGAAACTTGGAAATTTCCTTGCCATCCCTTACCTTGATGAAGATTTTGATTTTGTAGTAACCAGCTTTGCCTTCCACCATCTTACCCACGAACAAAAAAAATTAGCTTTAACTGAAATGCGTAGAGTATTAAAACCACATGGGAGAATTTGTATTGCGGATTTGATGTTTGAAAACAGGAAAAAACAAGTCGAGTATCTGCAAGATTTGTCCGAAAAAGGTATGAATAATACTGTTAAAGCCATTCAGGATGAATACTACTCCATTCTAACTGATTTACTTGAATGGTTCGACAAAAATAGATACATTACCAAATACCATCAAATTAATGACTTCCTTTATATTGTTTATGCGGTACCCATCTAACAATCATTGTTCTTGACCTTCTCGTTACGTAAACCTTTATGATTCAAAGTGTACGAACATAAAGGGTTGGAGGAATTTACAATGGACAAAGAACAATTACAGGAAATGTATTCACAAGAGGAATACTACTGGGGAAAAGAGCCGAATACATTAGCGCAGCGCATTTTGGGTTACATACCTAAAGACCAAATCCATGGCAAAAAGGTGATTGATATCGGTGCAGGAGAAGGCAGGGATAGTGTGTTCCTAGCTAAGCATGGTTTTGATGTTTTAGCTATGGATGTTGCACCTGCTGGATTAGCAAAGGCGAAGAAATTAGCGAGTGAAATGAATACAACGATTCGGACAGTTGAGGGAGATGTAAATCATTTTATTCTTCCTCACAGTGTTGATATCATTTATTCCATTGGAACATTACAATACATCCATCCAAGGAATAGGATGCAACAATTTAACCATTTTAAAGAAAACACGTTACCTGATGGACTGAATGTATTATTTGCCTTCATTGAACATCCTGACATTGAAATTGCACCCGACTGGGGAAAAAATGAATACCTCTATCAAAGAAACGAATTACAAAATTATTATGTGGATTGGGAAACACTTTTTACTGAAGAAATGATTTTTGATTGTAATTCCAGTGGCATTCCCCATCGCCATGCTGCAAGGATTTTGATTACCAGAAAACCTTCTTAAAGGAATGCATTTGCTCTAACAATAAAGTCCCTCCTTAGAGAAGGAGGGCTTTATTTTTCAATAAATCAATGTAATCTTGATATGCCTCTGATGATATGTTATGCAAATTTATTTTGTCAGAAAAAGGTTTAAGTGTTAATAAAATATCATCAAATGTTATCTGCTCTGTCGCCCTATACAAATCAATTCGCATCAATAAATCTTTGGTGTAAGGACGTTTTTCATCAAGAAAAACTACTCCTGAAAGGAAGTCCTTTACAACTTCGCTATTCAATACTGCGAAGGTAAAGACCGCAGTATTGTAATCGTTAAAAGAAAGGAAATAACATGTATCATCTAGCATGACAGGTTTATTATTAATTGGCTGTATAAAGGTAAAATGAGAGTTTTTATACATCCCAGAGATAGCAACCTTATAAGGTAAAAACGAGTAATCACCTATACCAAAAATTGAAAAACTGGGTTTTCCCTTATAGATACTTGACTTTCTTGCGTCAAGTTTATCTTTGTGGGATTGTAAATAAGACCATAGTTTTGGATATTGTTTCTCTATATAATCGGTACTTTCTCCAATATTCTTTTGAGTTATAATCACCTTTTTTCTAACGGAATCAGAGAAAATCCCTGCTTTAAGGTCAGAACTTTTAAGTAAGTCATAGACTAAGTCGCGTTCGATATCCACAATCTCTTTTAATTTGTTAGTCAACTTATTTCCCTTCGTGTCTAATTCCATAACGCTAGAACAATCGTGCTTTATACCAGACCGCCATTCAAATTGGCATTGATTATCGACAAGGTAGGAACGCTTATACTTATCAATGTTGGATACAAATTTATGATTATACCACCCAAAAGTAGAGATAAGTTTTTCAGGCTCGTCTAACTTATAAGTTTTACAAACTTGGTCTGTTAATGGCTTTCCAAGTCTAACAACAAACAATGAGGCTTCAGTTGCAGCGTTAAAATCTTTTTTGGCATCTATATTTAGTAGCTTAATATCAGTTATGTTAAATCTTCTTTTCGGAAGATCATGAACGATTTTTTTGGCTACCGAGTTTTTACAAAGCATCGCAAGTGTGCCATTAACATTGGAAAACGTCTCTAACATCCGCAGGATAATATACTCGCAAATATCGAAGTTACTTTTTCCTGTTAATGCATCTAATCCCTTATGTTTTTTAAAGTTGTTTTTATTTGGTAAGTTTTTTGCATCAAGAGTACCAAGTTCAGAGTTAGTCACCCATGGAGGGTTACCAATAATTAAAACCTCTTCATTAGAGTTAAAAATACTCTTATCAAAGTCATGACTAAAAATGTCATCGTGGTATAAATAAATATCTGGTTTTTGGTTTGAAAATTTTTGTTTCTCCAGTAAGGTTTTCTTACAATACCAAACATATCCTTTTTGTATTTCAACACCATATATCTTTTTTATGTTAGAAAAAAAATCTAAAACAGAATTTATAAAGTTACCTTTCCCGAAAGTAGGTTCAATAACAATAGTAGGATTACAGTTGTAATTTCTAACCAAGTATTCACAGATTTGATGAGTCAGATGTGGAGGAGTTTGATAATCACCAAACTCCCTCCCACCCTGTAGCAGTTCTTCATTTGCAAACTTATCATGCTCAATAAAATCGTCAACAGAGGTAAAGCAATCAACTATACCCGTTTCTTTATAGATTGTATCGTTATAAGCCTTAATGTCTGTAATAGTCATGTTAGTTTGAGTAGAAGACTCCAGTAAGATACGCTTGTTTTGAATCATATAATCTTCACTATTCCTTCTACTTTATTCTTAGGTATGTCAACTATTCGTTTATACTGCAATCGCCATTGAAGAGCATTTGATATAGTTAAATATCCTTGTACGGGAGGATTACTTAGAATTTCTTCGGCAAGCCCTTGATAAATAATTTCATCACCTGGCAATGCTCTATCATAAAAATATGCTATCAAATCATCCACGTTACCATCGTTTTCGAGAATTTGCCGAATACCTCTAGTAGTTTGATAATCACCCGTTCTAGTTTTATCGATGAAAGCACAGCTTACAAAATCTAATGTAGTTGTTTGAGTTGAAGGATTGTCTTTTTTATCATAAACGAAAAGTAATAAATTATATCCAAGCCCGTAGATTTTTTCTCTTGGAGACTTAAATGGGCAAGAAGATTGAGGTTGTTTAATCGAAGTAACCTTTATATCAGTATTTATAGACTCTGAAGGGAGGTCGATTCCCTTGGCAGAATTTCCAATTTCTATAGTAAAAGAATCTTGTAAAAACTGTTGGAAAGAGTGTTCGACATATGTACCAACTGCTTTTCCGTCGGTAATTCCAAATAATGAAGAATTCTGCTTTTGCGACTCAAGTTTACAGAACTCTTCTGCCTTGGCTATTAAATCTGAAATGGTTAATATTGGCTTCATCTAAAGTTTGCTCTCTTTCTTCCAGGATTTCTAGTTCATAATACCATATTGCTCTTAGTTACGCCAAAATGTTATGTGGTTTTATTCCGTGAAATAATATGCAATACCCCGACCCAGTGCCTAGTGATTCGTTTTTCTTTGTTTAAGACAGCGTAAGGCTCGTTTCCCCCACACCAAATTCCCCCAAATCCTTTTCTGGACTGTACAATTTTATAACCTTTTTCCTCAGTCATGCTGAGTTCTTTTACCCTCATGATGTTAAACTAAAAAGTGGACACACATTTATGATAGAAATAAGAGTCTACGCAAGCAGAAATTCCGAAGCGAAAATCACCAGTTCTCCGAGCTTCAAAAGCGAATTCGTGATCTAGAAGAAGAGAATGCCATCTTAAAAACATCTTCGCCAAAGACCAGCGATAATTTTTGCCTTTATTCATCAACATCGCTACACGTTTCGGGTGAAGAAGATGTGCCGGGTGTTTCAGGTTTCCCGAAGCGGATATTACAAGTGGCTGAACCGTTCTCAGACTTTTATTTCGCAATTGATTCCTGTTAGTTGAATAATCATTTGGATGTTAACCAATGATTTTAATGGTAAATAAAAAACAACTAATTAAATTGGTTAGAAATAGGTTGTCGATTAATTATGTTAACTATGGTCTTCTTTCTAGAGCAAGCTTGATTCCAAAAGCCACAAGAACCAATCCTGAGATTCCTTGAATGACACGCTGTGTAGATGTTTTTTTCATCCATACACTAATAGAATCAATTAAATTCACATACAGTAAAAACCAAATAATGGTTAAAACAGTATAAGTGATTCCCATAATAAGAAATTGCAAAAAGGGGTTACTCCCAGAAGTTAAAAATTGTGGAAGAAAAGTAAGAAAAAAGATAGCTATTTTCGGATTCAGGAGGTTCGTTAGAAACCCTTGGCGAAATGGAGATTTATTCTGATATTTTGCTTGAATATCATCATTCGATGAAACTTCTCTTTTCTTCTTTAAAGACCACAATGATGTTATACCTAGATAAATGAGATAGATTGCACCAACATATTTAAAAATAGAAAACAATAGTGCGGATTTAACGATAATGGCGGAAAGACCAAAAACTGCTGCTAAGGTATGAATGATAAGCCCTGTAGAAATGCCTAAAACCGTCTTGATTCCTCCTTTTTTTCCGTAAGCAATAGTGTTTTGCGTGGCTAATCCAGTATCGGGACCAGGAAGAATAATAAGTAAGATCGATGTGATGACAAAGAGATAAAAATTTCCCATACCAACCTCCAAATTTAATAAAAATTTTGTCTCTTAACATAGCATAAATGGGTAGTTTTGAAAATACCTTTATCTGAATAATACTGCCCGTTAGCTCAGTAAAAAATTTTACGTTACAAACAACAATCTTTGTGAAAAAAGCCTTTAGCCTTTATTAATAACTATCCATTCAATAATCATATTTCCCTTATCCCTATGAAAAAAAGAGAAACAGAAAACCATTCCATTTCTCTAAAAAATGTTTTCGTTTTTTTCTCTTTTTTTCATCCTAACTATGTCCAGAATAAATAAACTCTTGCTACAAATCCCGCTTTTTTCGATTTTTTTATCCCGTTTTTTCTGTCAGGACTTTATTTTTCTCGAAATATTGAGAGAATGAAAGGAAAAATAAGAATCTGTTACTCATTAAAGCTAACCATAAAGACATTCTCTCCATAAGTTACTTACTTCTCCACTCATTCGGTATTTTGCAGAGAATATAATTTCCTGTCCACATTTGTGTCGTTACAATGATAGTCCGGTCCTTCTTCATAAAGAAGAATCCGTTTCCATCTCTATTCTTCAATGTCCAACCATTTTTACTTACCATTCGCGTCACATTCTTATATCCTCTCCCTTGCTCCATTCTTGTAATGTACCATTCATAACCGTCTTCCTCCGCTATTTTTACGATGGTTTCAGATGAATGTTCAAGCCGTGAAACAGCCTCCCTTTTATTTATAGAAGAGATGGGCAATGGTGGATAATATTCTCTATTTAACACAAACCTTGTGAGAAATACAGAAAGTAAAAGGAAAAGAACGATAAGTAGATACTTTCTCAAAGAAAACTCCTCCCAGGTCTCCATATCTTCCGTTATATCTACTACTAACTCTCCCTTTTTTATCCTTTTATTCTATATTCACGATACTATAGAATCAAAAACAAAAACATATTTTTCCTGTCGATACAGGGAAGAAGTGCTGTATGGAAAGGCACGAGGAATAGGCGACTATCTCGTTTGGCGAGATTGCTGACGAAGCAATAGATATGGGAATGAGTTTTGAGCGGTGTCTGGACCTTATATTCTTGATAGAACGGAGTAGCAAACATGTTATTTCCTACGACGATTGTAGCGATTGTCATTTTTTCAATCCTGTATATGAAATATTACAAAGTATTAAAAGAAAATATGAGAAACTACAAAAAAGCAATTTTAGGAACGGTAGTTGCAACTATGGTTTTAGGTTCCCCTGTTTCTTCATTTGCTGCTAATGCAGAGGAAACGGCTCCAATATCAAAGTATGTAAAACTTGATAAGGCAGTAGAAGAAAAAGGAATCTATCGTACTTTCACTGAATGGGATGGAAAAACTGGTGAGATGGAACTTAACTTTAATAGTGGAGAGGTAAAATTTAACGGAGAAATATTACCCTTGAAAGTGGAACGTCAGCAAAGCAATCAGTCAAAAAGCAACTTTGCTCTTACAGCACTTCCAGGTTACAAATATGTTGGAACCCTAACAGGGCATACAAAAGTTAATAAAGATAGTATAGAGTATGCAAGTTATTTAATAGGTCTATACACTAAATTAGGGGTTGGAGTTATTACTAATATTTTATCTAAAATGCTTCGTGACAATATTCCGGATGCTTATTATGCGTATGATCTATACGAGAAAAATCCAATGACTGACAATTGGTATCAATATACAGAAACAACTTTCTATACAGATTCAGCCAGAAAGAAAAAATATAGCGGGCCTCATAAAAGCATTGAATTTAAGGTATATTTACCTAATAGTTAAGTAGATTCAATTTATATATTTTAGTAGACAAGTTATTTGTTGTAAAATTATTAAAAAACTTAAATTACATCTGTATATTTTTGAAATATACAGATGTGTTTTTTATTTTTAGACTGAAGGAGGATAGATATGTTTATTAATCCTTATAAAAATCGTTTACCGTTATTTTTATTTCTTGAACTATCAATAACTGTTGTGCTTGTAGGTTTTATTATTTTTGCTATAAGAACAAATCAACATTTTAACACCATTGCATTATTAGCCTCTCTTATTTTCCTTATACGTTATATTGAAAAACCAAAAAAAGTAGGAAACTTATTGTTGTTTTTAATTATTCTGTCTACGTGGTTAGGAATACGCTTTACTTAAAAATAAAATATGTACAAAACATCCCGGCCACGCCGGGTTATTTTTGTTCTATTTTATAACATAAGAAGAACATTAAAAATACAAAAAACAAAAAGTCCTAGAAGGGGCTTTGTGAACTGTAACCCTAAAAGTAGACACTAAAAAAAGAACCTATACACTGAGAAGGTGACTCCGATATTCATTTGGAGTCATCTTTTTTAATGTCCACTGGTAGCGGTGGCAGTTGTAGTCATAGATATAGTCAGACACGAGCTCAACGAGCTCGTTAAAACTTATGCAATCTAAGTAGTCTAACTCGTCCTTCATATGACCAAAAAAGGATTCCATTGGGGCATTTCCCAACAGTTTCCCTTTCGAGACATGGAGGAGGGCAAACCAAGTTCTATGCTCCGCTTCTGATAAGCTGGATTCATGTAATGAACACCCTGATCTGAATGTAAGATTGCTTCTGGTCGGTGATCCGTAAGAAGAGACGTTTCTTTGGCAAACAACCATCCGTAGTGTACCCAAACCTTCTTGCACGCCAGTTTAAGGCAGAAGCACCAAATCAAAAATGGGTAATCGACATTACGTATCTTCCTTTCCAAAACCAGTTTCTTTACTTATCTGCCATACAGGATTTATATAATAACGAAGTTGTTGCCTATCATATTTCCGAACGAAATGACCTCAAGCTTGTCCTGGATACATTGGATAAAGCAAAAAGAAAAAGAAACGTGACTGGAAGCATGACCCACTCCGATCAAGGATTCCAATACACGTCTCGTTCGTACAACAGACGAATCGAACAGTGGGAACAGTGGGGCATGGTGGGCAGCCACTCTCGCAAAGGAAACGGTCTAGACAACGCCTGCATCGAATCGTTCTTTTCGCATCTTAAAACAGAAAAGTTGTACATGGATAAGTGTACGTCAATGGACGAACTTCATCAAGCCATTGGGCAATATATTACTTTTTACAACAGTGAACGGTTCCAGAAAAAACTCGGCTATCTGTCGCCGATCGAATATCGGGAAAAAATAGACGCATAAAAATATAGGCTTTTTTAACACTGTCTACTTGACAGGGGTAAGACCATACAGAGCACTTTAATTGTTTCTTTAAGATTGTCTTGCACGGACAAAGATATCCATCTCGTGTCCATCGTCAGTAGTTACGTACACTTTCCAATTCCCTCCTACTCCATTGATATTAGAAAACGGTTCTGTTGTAGATGTACCTGGGTCAATAAGTATATTCCTCTTTTCATATCCATTATGGTATATTTTTAATCTCACTTTTCCAGAACCTTTATTTTTTACATGTATATTTAGAAGTGTCCCATTACTTGGCGAACATGTAAATGTCCTCTCAAAAGAATCCCTTCCCTTATGATAAGCATCGTCTATTAATGTCACTGACAAAAGCTTGTTATCTACTTCTTTTCCTTCATCTTGCAAATTTGTTGAAATGGCAGGAGTTGTCGAACTTTCACTGTCTTTTACAGCGCATGCCAAAGATGCTGAAGGTACGGTCAATATACATGCCGTTGCTAGCCCAAGTTTTATAATTTTTTTCATAATAATAACCTCCTAAAATTTCCAATTACATATATTGTAATTATATATCGGAAGAGAAAAATATTCCATATTTTTTAATATATTTACAGTTAATTATTTTTTTAAAAATTTACTCTTCCAATTTTGATTAAATTTAAACATAAAAACTAATTATATAATATAACATTGTAAAACCTAATGATTCAGAAGCCATCAGTCATAAAATAAGTCTATTTCCTTACATCCTAATTTATATAGCTACCGATTAAGGGTTTAACAAACGGTTATTTGGCAATACTGGCTCCTATCATCACAATGATAAGGAGCGGATTATGTTATGAAAAAATCACTGATTACAAACACTCACGGATTTACGAGTGAAGCGTTACGAAAGGAAGAGCGTGAGATTTCTGATGCTTTTTTTCGGCAGCGTGTGACGGCTGTTCGGCTGATTCTTGAAGGTTTTTCTACGGTAAAAGCTGCAAGAAGTACTGGGCATTTGTCGCCAGTCTGTCTCTACGTATGTCAAGATGTTTAATCGAGGTGGGATAGCTGAACTTCTTCAGCGTGATTTCCCTCCGGGAAAACAACCGTATCTCTCACCAGAAGAACAAATGGAGGTGAAAAAAGTGATATTGGAAAGCACACCGGAACAGGAAGGGATTGAACCGTCTCAATCGTGGGATACCCGCCTGCTTCAAAAATGGATCGAAGAACGGTTTTCTGTTACGATGTCACGTTCAGGTATCGCGGATATGCTTCATCGCTTAGGATTGCGTTGGAAGCGTACAACGTATGTATTGGCAAAAGCAAACAAAGAGAAACAGCAGGCGTTTGTACACCAGGTAGAGATGATAAAAAAACGTAATGGACGAAAATACGGTACTGCTTGCACAAGACGAGACCCATGTTCGCTCGTATCAAGCCCTTCGGGCTACATGGTCTCCGAAAGGAGAACAGAAGCAGATTCCAACATACGGTCATCACGCTCAGGTGACTTTATTCGGAACCGTAGATACGCAAATCGGCGACATATTCTGTACAACGGCAGATTCTTGTAATGCCGCTTCTTTTCTGGAATTCTTGAAGAAAGTGATGAAGCGCCATGCCAACAAGAAGGTCATTATGATCATCGATAATGCTCGTATTCATCATGCCAAACTCCTTCGTCCTTTTCTAAAAGAGCATCATCAGAGACTCTACTTATTGTTTTTGCCGCCGTATTCACCCAATCTAAATCCAATTGAAAAGCTTTGGCGCTGGCTTAAAGATAGTGTCATTTCAAACATGTTTCACAAAAATCAATCGGAGATTGAACAGGCGGTTCAGCGATTTTTAGACTTTACACAATCTTGTCCAGAACAAGTACTACGTCGTATTGGCTGTTAAACTGTCAATTGGAATGTATATAAATATTCAAAAGCTGGTTATCAAAAGAAAATCGATAAGATTAACAAACAGATTGATGTTCTAAAAAATCGAAAAAGAAAATACATCAACCTGTTAGCTGATGGAATCATTACCCATGAGGAATATCAAGATAGTATTGAAGCAAATAACAAAGAACTAACTGAATTAATGGAAAAGAAAAATCAACTTCTTTCATTATTGGAAAGTGAAGATGTGATTGAAACCATTGAAAAACTAAAACAAGAATTACTTCACTTTCTCAACTTCGATGAATTGACACCAGAAATTCTGCATCGGCTTATTAATCGGATTGAGGTAAAAGAGGACGGTACGCCGATTATTCATTATCGGTTTGCCGCCCCGAAAATTAAATAGAAGCAGGAAATTATTAATTTTTTCCTGCTTCTTTTTTTAGAATTAACTTCGAGACACACTCCACATGCGCCGTATGTGGAAACATATCCACTGGCTGTACCCATTCCAGCTTGTACTCTTTTAATAAATCAGCTATGTTTTTGGCCAGGGTCGACGGATTGCACGATACATAGACAAAACGCTTCGGCTTTGCTTTCAGTATGGCGTCTAAAAGCGCTTTGTCACAGCCAACGCGCGGCGGATCAACGACAATTACATCCGGACGTTCTCCCCGCTTGACCCACTGTGGCAGCAATTTCTCCGCTTGTCCAACATAAAATTCCGCGTTCGTAATCCCGCTCTTTTCCGCGTTCCGCTTCGCATCTGCCACCGCTTCCGGAATCACCTCAATACCGCGCACCTTTCGCGCATCCGGGGCCAACCAGAGAGCAATCGTGCCCACACCGCAGTACGCATCTACTACAAGCTCCGAGCCAGTCAAACCGGCTGCTTCTTTCACAGCATTGTACAATTTCACAGTCTGGGACGGATTCAATTGGAAGAACGCACGCGGTGACAGCGAGAACTTTACATTCCCCAGCGACTCGTCAATCGCCTCTTTTCCCCAGAGCGTAATCGTCTTGTCGCCAAAAATTAGGGGAGTCTTCCGCTTATTAATATTCTGGCTAATGCTTGTCAACCGTGGCAAACGCATCCTGAGCTCCGCAATCAGTTCCTTTGTGCGGGGCAACTTATCTTCTGCCGTCACAAGAATAAGCTGTTGCTCGCCAGTCTCAAAGCCAACGCGCGCCACAATCGTCCGGACAACTCCAGTTCGCTTTCGCTCGTTATATACTGGAATATTCAACTTTTCAAGCGCTTCACGGGCTGCGGAAATCATACGATTCGTTTCCGGATGTTGAATCGGGCAATCACCAATATCAACAAGTCGATGGCTATCCGCCGCATACAATCCCATAATGACTTTTCCATCCCTCATCCCGGCCTGCAACTGCGCCTTGTTTCGGTAGTTCCATGGCTCGTCCATGCCCAGAATCGGACGAAGCGGCAATTCTTTCATCTCCGTATACCGCTCAAACGCGCCACGCACCATATCTTCTTTTGCTTTTAATTGTCCTTCATACGTCATATGCTGCAGCTGGCAACCACCACATTCGTCATATACCGGACAGAATGGCGTCTGGCGAAGTTCTGATGTTTGTTTGATTTTTTTTATTTTTCCTTCCGCGTAGGAAGATTGTACTTTCGTAATGCTTGCCTCCACGACTTCCCCAGGCAAGGCGCCGGGCACAAATACCGCTTTTTTCTTATAATAACCAATACCTTCTCCGTTAATCCCAATCCGCTTTATTGTTAAAAGTATTTCCCGGCCAACATCCAGTTCTGCACCGTCTGTTTGCTTCCTTTTTTTCGTTTTCATGCAAAAACTCATCCTTTTTCAATTATATATGCAATTGTATAGTACATTATATCCGCCTAAAAGGTTTAATCCAAACTCCATACTCCCAAGACAAAATTAAAACGCCATGTCTGTTATACGTATCCAGGGATTTCTTCCTGAACTTACTACAATCTTTTCATGCATAAATCTGATACAATGGTTAGGACAAAGAATAGTATCTGGGGGAATTCATATGGCGACTTCAACAGCCATCGCTTCGTTGGAGACACTTGTTACCATTCATCGGAGCGACGACCCCGATGAAATTTACAAACAACTCGTTTCCAACTTCAAGCGTGTTCCGCACTTCGGCTGGATTGGCGTCTATATTCAGGAGGGAGCAAATATGATGTTGAAAGCTGCTTCCAATGAATTGGCTCCTGTGTCGCTCGCCCACCAATCCATCATGCAAATTCCCATTCGCGGAGAAAAAAGGGTGCTGGGAAAAATTATGGTCATAACTAACCCTTCCCAGCCGGTTGATGAATCTGATTATGCGGCGCTTGCCAAAACTGGAGAAGAGCTCGGAAAAAAATTATCAACGCTTAACCTCTTAATCTAATTAAGACTTCCTCTTTCTTATGTAGTATAATCTTCCTTGAGGTGAAAAGCGAATGACCAAACATCAAAAACAGTCGCTTCTGCTGGCGGTTTTGGCCGTCATATGCTTTATAGGAGTCGGAATTTCAGTCGGAGAACGAAGCGCTCTGATGGCAGGCGTTTTCTTTATAGCTGCTATCTTTATTATTGGCTTCGGCTTTATGTTAAAAAGCAAGCGCCGGAAAAATGGAACTCTATAACGGGCAACGGCCCGCCGTTCGCAGACTGCGAATGGCGGGCCATTTACTTTCCACTATCCTCTCTATACTAAACGAAATACACAAATAAGCAAATATTCAAAAGAATACTTGAATTTAATTTTGGGAAGCATATACTGAAAATACCAAAAATATAGGAGGATTCTTTATGGGCGGACACCATGATCATGGGCACTCCTACCACGGACACGGCCATCACCACCACGACGGAAATGCCAATCATACGTCATTGTTTCTTGCTTTCATTCTAATTACCGGCTTTATGATTGTCGAGTTTTTCGGCGGCCTCCTCAGCAACAGCCTTGCACTTATTTCCGATGCCGGGCATATGCTAAGCGACGCTGCTTCCCTATTTTTAAGTCTATTCGCTATGCGTCTCGCCACCAAGCCAACCACCGCGACAAAAACATACGGCTATAAACGGACGGAAATTCTGGCCGCTTTGCTAAATGGTATCACACTTATCATTATCTCCTTATACATCTTTATCGAAGCGTACGATCGCCTATTCTCGCCACAACCAGTCGCCAGCATCAGCATGATGACGATTGCTGCATTCGGTCTTCTCATCAATATTGCCGCGGCTTGGATTTTGATGCGGGGCGGCGATACCTCTAAAAACTTAAATGTACGCAGCGCGTTTCTGCATGTACTCGGCGATATGCTCGGTTCGGTCGGAGCCATCATAGCTGGACTTCTTATCTGGCTATTTGGCTGGACAATTGCCGATCCCATTGCAAGTATAATTGTGGCCATGCTCATACTAGTGTCCACCTGGCGCATCATCCGCGATTCTGTTAATGTATTAATGGAAGGTGTGCCAGCAGGAATGGATGTAGAAGAAATGCGGTGCGCCGTGCTCGCGCTGGAAGGAGTAGTAGAAGTGCACGATCTGCATGTCTGGACTGTGACATCTGGTTTTCCAGCGCTCAGCTGTCATATTGTCGTGCGCAATCTCGCGCAGGGCGGCGATGTGCTGCGTACCGCCAATCAGATATTCAGGGAAAGGTTTCATATCTCTCATACAACCATTCAAATCGAAGATATGACAATGTGTCAGGAAGAAAACATTTGCGATAAAAAAGGTCAATTGAAGAAAATAGGGGAAGATGATGACAAAGCAAGAAGTAATCAAAGCAATCGAAGGTCTGTCAGAACGTGAACTGAAAGCAATCATCCAAACGTTGAACGCACTTTCTATCATGAAAGAAAATAGGTATCCATTTCTCGGAAATTTCCTTGGTGTAACAGAAGAAAAAAGTGAACAGCCGGACGAATTCGTCTGCTCCATGCCTATTAGCCGGCAAATATTAAATCCGTACCGAATCGTCTATGGCGGAATTACTGCCACGCTGGCAGATATGGCAATGGGATGGATGTTAGAAAAACGAATTTCCGATAAAGACAAGTTCGTGACACTCGAAATGAACGTTCGTTATCATAAGGCAGGAACCGGCAAAAAATTAACGGCAACTGCACGTGTCATTCACCAAGCGCAGGACATCTGGCAGATGGCATGCCATGTGCATAATGACCGCGGCGAACTCATCGTAACAGCTACCGGCACCTTCCTTCAGCTGCGCCGAAATAAAGATTAGTTCTATAGAGTGAAATAAGCCATTTGTCCAAAATAAGCATAGCAAATTCAAGTCTAAATGTTGTAGTGTATATTCCTCAAATGCAAAGTTATACTTTGGGCCTGTTGACGGATTTATAATACACTTCTTTTCCAAGACTCCTCTTATGTACTTATCTTCACATCCCGCAGAAACGCTTATTTTTTGAAAAAAGGTGGTGACTATCCCGCTTCAATTATATAATAATCTCTGTTGAACCATTCAATAAAAATTGGAGAAACATTTGGAGGATACATATGGGAGAATATGTAACAGCTATCATTCTGGGCATTGTGGAGGGACTGACAGAATTTCTGCCGGTATCTTCCACAGGTCACTTAATTTTGACTGAAACCCTACTGGGAGCGACCGAGGAAAAATGGAAAACATTCGCGATTGTTATCCAGCTTGGTTCGATTTGTGCCGTTCTGCTTCTATTCTGGAAGAGAATTTTAGGATTGCTAGGGATCAGCAGAAGACATGCATTAGGTCCACAGCTCAACCTGCTACATATCATTATCGGTATTCTTCCCGCGGGAATTGCCGGGGTTTTGCTGCATGATTTCATTAAAGAAAAGCTGTTTTCTGCCTGGACGGTGCTGCTTAGCCTTATTATCGGAGGCATTTTAATGATCGCAGCGGAAAAGCTTCAGCCTCGCGCGACAGCAAGAACGGTGGATGACATTAGCTACCGGCAGGCTTTCGGCATTGGCTTGTTCCAGTGCTTGGCGTTATGGCCCGGCTTTTCCCGCTCCGGAGCAACCATTGCTGGCGGTATTTTGCTTGGAACAAGCCATAAAGCGGCAGCCGAGTTTACATTCATTCTGGCTATTCCGGTCATGATGGGCGCAACTGGTCTGGATTTGATCAAAAGCTGGGACTACCTGTCCGTCAGCGATTTCGGCTTCTTTGCCACAGGATTTATTACCGCTATGGTAGTGGCGATGCTAGCGATTGTCTCTTTCCTCAAACTGCTGGAAAGAGTCAGTCTTACACCATTTGCCATTTATCGTTTTGCGTTAGCAGTCGTATTTTATTTCTTCATTCTGAAATAGCAAAAACAAAGCGATAACAATCCTGCTATAAAATTAATCAAAAAATGTTTAGACGAAACATCTCTGTAATGTTGACAAATCTCTCCTTCTTCCTGAGGCTTGGTTGCCTTTTTTACTTGAAAGAAAAATTCTTTAAAGGCAGCATCGCCTGAGAAGAAGGGGAGAATATGTCCATAGCCCGGCTTTCTTTTTATTTTAAATACTGTTCAATTTCCGCCATTCCACCTTCGACGTTGATTACATGTTCAAAGCCATTTCCTAGCAAATACTGCGTTACATGCCAGCTGCGCACACCATGTGCGCAAACAATATACATCGTTTCTGTTTTATTCAGTTCTGCAAGACGTTCTGGAACCGTATTCATCGGGACATGATGCGCCTTATCAAGATGACCGGCCTCCCATTCATACGGCTCACGGACATCCATAATGTACGCTTCATCCAATTTTCCCGCTTTATACTGCGCCGCAAATTCTTCGGCTGCAATCGTATGTTTGTCTGCCATGAGATTCCTCTCCCTCACTCAAAATTCATCTTAGCTTTATTATAACCATCACGATTGCAAAGATAAAATTTTATATTTTTAGAAATATCTCTTGTTTTAATAATGGAAAGTTCCCTCAAATAGAATAAAATAGACCCAAGTATAATATTCCCATGACACGAAATATGCAATCAATCACCAAATTTCAAAAGAAACGTGTTACAATCAATAAAATCCGAAGATGGAAAGGATGAAAAAAGTGGATTTATCGAAAAAGTCAACAGAAAATATAGAGTTTATGATTGAAGGGATTAAAAACAAACTGCGGGTTGTTAACGCAGCAGCCATTCGCTCTTCCCATTTTGATGAGGAAAAATATGAAGAACTGCGCGACATTTATGAAATGGTAATGAAAAAAGATTCGTTCAGCATCAGCGAAATGGAGGCCATCGTAAATGAGCTCGGCAGCCTTCGCCGGGCATAAGCGAAAAAATAAGGAGCGAGGGCGGGGGCAACTCCCCTGCCCCTCTTCCTCTCTACATTCTCACTTCTTGCTTCCTGTCTTTATATAATTCCAGTTACATCAAGAAAAACAATGACAATTGCAACCGGGGCCACATAACGAATAAAAAGGAACCACGCAGCGAACCATGTTTCCCCATGGCTCGTGCCTATGCTCAATTCGCGCTTCAATGTTTCTTTCGACATTTTCCACGGCGTAAAAATCGCAATCAATAACGCGCCCAGGGGAAGCATTACATTGCTCACTGCGTAATCCGCAATGTCAAACACCGTCTTCCCAAACCATGTCACATCGCTCATAACACCAAATGACAGCGCGGATGGAATACCTACAAGAAATACAAGGAGCCCGGCGAACACAGCAACTTTCTTCCGTTTTTCTTGCCGGCCTCCTGTCCATGCGGCTACAATGATCTCCAGCATGGAAAAAGCAGACGTCAGCGCCGCAAACAAAAACAACAAAAGAAAAATTACAAAAAATAGTTCGCCAAATGGTATCTTGCTAAATACAGATGGAAGAACAATAAATAAAAGGCCGGGACCTTCCGTCGGTTCAAGTCCGAGCGAGAATACCGCCGGAAAAATCGCCAAGCCGGCTAAAAAAGAAATAAGCACCGTCAAGCTTACAATAGATGTCGCTGATTTCGTCAAGCTCTCCCGTTTTGATAAATATGAACTGTACGTAACCATAACCGAAGCGCCCACAGTTAGTGAGAAAAACGATTGCCCCATCGCATACAGCACAGCTTCCGACGTCAGTTCCGAAAAGTCAGGCTTCAGAAAAAATACAACGCCTTCCCATGCTCCGTCCAGCGTCAACGCACGGATAATCAATGCGATAAACAGCAAAAACAGCGCTGGCATCATATACTTATTCGCTTTCTCAATCCCGTCCTGCACGCCTCGGGCCACCACATATATCACATACAGCAAAAACACGAACTGAGCCCCAACAGTTTCGTACGGATTAGCGATCATTTGCTCAAATAACCGTTCATACGTTACACCGCTTTCCCACAGTTGTCCGCTAACGCCACGCAATAAATACAGCAAAATCCAACCACCGACTACGCTGTAAAATGACAGTACAATAAAGCACGTCAAAACGCCAAGCCGGCCGAGCCACGGCCAGGCTGTTCCAGGAACAAGCGCTTTATACGCACTAACCGCTTCTTTCTGCGTGCTGCGCCCGATAATAAATTCCGCAAGCAATAGCGGCATTCCAATGAATACGGTAAACAGGAGGAATACAACAAAAAATGCGCCGCCTCCTCCCGTTCCGGTCATATAAGGAAACTTCCAGATGGCGCCGAGACCGATTGCCGAACCGGCAGCCGCCAGAATAAACCCGAGTCTCGATGTCCATTGCGTATGTTTACTCATTCTGCTCTCTCCTCTTCTCCTCTAAACTGTACCCATCACTTTGATATTTCTCCTATCTCGGATAAGTATTTTACTAAAAAACTAAAACATTATATATGTTATCTATCAAACGAACGGTTTTAGCATACTATGTTTAACGCTTTCATGCAAGCAGATGATTTCCAAAAATTATTCCTTTTGTTCTTTTCCTGCTTCCTTATTAAGCAATGGTTTTAATGCTTCATACAAATCAGACACTGAACGCATAGCATACAGCTTGCGCGCCACTTTTCCATGTTCCACGAGAATTAAACAAGGCACGCTTTTGATCTCCCATTCAAATGCCAGCTCCGACATAAAGTTAATATTGCTTTTGTAAAGCGGCAAGCCAGGCAGCGTCGCTTCCACTACCTGCAACATTTTTTCAGCGACCCTGCACGTGCCACATAGCGGCGTATAAAAATAAACGGCGAACGATGCCCTAATGTCTGCGCAACGATACTTGAGCTGTTGTCCGTTTACCTCTTCCAACAAACCATCCTCCTTTTCCTTGAAAAGTAAGAAAGGAGCCTCTGTGAGACTCCCTTTCCTTCTGTATATTTCCCCATCATCACGCTTACAGAAAGTCGATGTTCACTTTTTTCTTGCGACTTGAATTCGCCTTCGGCATCCGAATTTCAAGGATACCATTTTTATAGCTTGCTTTCGATTCTTCGGCGATAACAGACGCTGGCAACATTACGGTTCGATCGAACCGGCCCGAAAAGCGCTCCCTGCGGTAAAGTTGCTCCTCTTGCACTTCATGTCCTTTATTTACCGTACCGCTAATCGTCAACGCGTTATCGTCAATCTGAATGTCGATATCTTCTTTGTTGGCAATACCAGGAATCTCGCAGGACGCCACCACGTGTGTTTCCGTCTCATACACGTCGATGCGCAGCGAATAAAGATTAAATTCGGACAATAAATCGGGAAACATGTTCATGAACTCTCGCTTCAGCATATCAAAATTACGCAAACGATCGCCTGGAAGAAATGGCATAGCAATATTCCCCCTTCAATTTTAAAGTATCTTGTTCCCCTTATTATTTTCCCGGAAATATCCGAACTCAAACATGAATATTTCATTCTACGTTTATATAACGTCTAACACATCCATAAAGACAATTATGATGACAATCGGCGCCACATAACGCAAAAGCATAAGCCATACGGCGAAAAAACGCCGTCCGTTCGTTGAACCCATACTGATTTCTTTGAGCAGCATATCCCTCTTCATCTTCAGCGGTACAAAAATAGCAATCAGCAACGCGCCAAGCGGCATCAGAATGTTGCTTACAAGAAAATCAGCAGCATCAAAAATACTCTTGCCAAATATCGTCCATTCACTTAATACGCCGTAAGACAACGCTGAAGGAACACCTGCCACAAAAATCAGCAGACCGGTAAGCCAAGCTATCTTTTTACGCTTTGTCATATCGCCTTTTACCAGTGAAGCGACGATAATTTCCAGCATGGAAAATGCAGATGTCAGTGTTGCAAACAAAAACAGTACAAGGAAAATGGTTAAAAATAAGCCACCCAGCGGAATTTTCGAAAATACCGACGGAAGCACCATAAAGAGCAATCCAGGCCCTGCCGTCGGCTCTACACCTAACGAGAACACTGCCGGAAAAATTGCCAATCCTGCAAGCAGGGAAATCAACAGATTCAGACCGACGATAGACGCTGCTGAACGCGGCAAACTCTCGTTTTGGGCGAGATACGAACTGTACGTAACCATAACCGACACACCAACACTTAGCGAAAAGAACGATTGCCCCAGCGCATACAACACCGCTTCCGAAGTCAGCTTCGAAAAGTCAGGCCGCAGGAAAAACGTTATACCTTTCATCGCGCCATCCAGTGTCAAAGAGCGAATAATCAGCACGAGGAACAAGAGAAACAAAGCCGGCATCATATACTTATTTGCTTTTTCAATCCCGTCCTGCACGCCCCGGGCTACGACAAAAATCGTGAACAGCATAAAAACAAACTGCGCACCGACCGTCATGACCGGATCGGCAATAACGGTTTCGAACAGCTTTTCATAACCGCCTTCTACATCAATTAACTGACCTGTTACACTGCGGAACAAGTACAATACAATCCAACCGCCTACTACGCTGTAGAAAGATAGTAGAATGAAACACGTCACAACGCCAAGCCGGCCAATCCAATGCCAACCTGTCCCGGGTGCAATCGTTTTATAGGCCGTAATCGCTTCCTGCTGCGTGCTGCGGCCAATGACAAACTCACCAAGCAAAAGTGGCAAACCGACGAGTACCGTAAATAAAAGAAACAAAACAAAAAACGCGCCACCTCCGCTCGTCCCAGTGACATAAGGAAATTTCCAAATAGCGCCAAGACCAATCGCCGAACCGGCAGCCGCCAAAATGAATCCCAACTTCGATGTCCATTGCTCTGACTGCTTCATTCTCCCTCTCAACTCTCCCCTTATTTTTTCTCTGCTACATATATAACGAAAACAAGTTTTTAGAAATGAAATTATATCATAATATTCTTTATAAAAAAACTATATCAAAAAATTGGGAATGAAACCTTCACATATCAAACCAACCTTTGCGGTGGAACCACCAAATCAGGGAACCGGCTACCGCAATCATAACACCCCATACCAAAAAATACCCGTATTTCCACTTAAGTTCAGGCATATACTCAAAGTTCATGCCATACACCCCGACAATAAACGTAAGCGGAATAAAAATAGACGAAATAATGGTAAGAGTGACCATAATATTATTCATACGGTGCGAAGTAAAAGAAATATAACTATCCCGCATATCCGCTGTAATGTCGCGGCTGGCATCCACAATTTCTGACAGGCGAAGCAAGTGATCGTATACGTCGGTAAAATATACTTGCGACTCTTTAAATTCGCGAAGGCGTTCCGAATTTAAAATCCGGTACAGCAAATCGCGCATAGAGCTAATGATGCGCCTCAATTTAATCAAATCGCCTCGAATCTCGAACACTTCATCCATTAACTTCCGGCTGAAATTTTCTTTCATTGTGATGTCGAGTTCATTTAAATTATCCTCAATTTCATAAACAGCAGGAAAATAATAGTCCACCAGTTTGTCAATCAACAAATAAGCAACATACCCTGGCCCCTCCGCCCAAGCCTCCTGCTTAGAAATCAGCTTCTCTTTCACTTCCCGGATTTCATGCAGTGAAGCCGTATGAAACGTGACAATAAAATCTTTTCCGACAAACATATCTACTTCTTCCGGGTCTAACGTATCCTGATTAAGCGCATGAAGCACAAAAAAATTATACTCACCATAATAATCGACCTTCGGACGCTGTAAAGCGTGAAGACAGTCTTCAATCGCGAGCGGGTGAAAATGAAAATATGTATTCAAAAGCCGTGTCTCCTCCAGAGTCGGAGCATAAAAGTTCACCCAATACCAAACAATGCGGGGGGATGACAGATGTTCGAGCGACAAATCCTTTACAAGTTCCAAGTCGTCGGTTAGCGCCAGTGTTTCTATCAAAATGGTTTTCCTCCTTTCTTTACTTCTTTGTACCCTACTTGCCTTATCTGTATGCATGCTACAACCAATGCTCGAATATAAAATGTGCCAGGTGTTATACTATCACAATCCAGAAATGAGGAAGACCATTATACCTGTTTTTCCAGGAACAAACGAAGAAAAGTCACAGGATCGCACTTTTCACGCCACTCTTTTAAAAGCGCTGCGTGATCGCGGCACGTCGGAACCATCCTCCCTTTTCAATGCTTTTGTAAATAACCAACACCTGCTGTGTAGTATATGTGACGGACTGTGTTGTAGCTTTTCCCGCTTCAAAAATACGATTTTTTCCTTATGTGTTTTTGCGCGTCTACTTAGAAAATAATCGGCTAATCAAATTATAAGTTCTATTCCAAAATCATCGCAAACGCTTACATTAAAGCGAAACTATGGTTATGCGTTACATTTACAAAAAACCCCTTTAAAGTAAATGCGTAATATAAAAGCATCTACTTTAAAGGGAAGCATTCAGTTCTTACCCATTTATCAACTTTCTGCCCTCTTCCTCTTCTACAAACCGATTCACCTCCTGCGACGGAGAAGAAGGCTGGCTCACATATGAAAGAACAACCATTGATACAATACTGGTCACAATTCCATATATGATCGGATTGGTGGAACTGAGTCCTTCAACCGCCAAACTCCCGAACACCACCAGTGAACTAATAACAATAGAATAGAGGCCAGCTTTTGCTGTTGCTTTTTTCCATAAAAATCCAAGAACCACCGGAACAAAAATCGCTCCTGATAGAATGGCATATGCTACATCCAACGCCACAAGCACGTCCTGAATCCAGATAGCAAACATAATGGCGATAACTCCAATCACTAATGTAATTAGACGCGACAAAAAAACAAACTTCTTATCGCTGATATCCTTTGGCCAGTATTGCTTCAGAATATCGTGCGATAAAAGCGTCGATGAAGCCAGTAATGTTCCTGAAGCCGTAGACATCAACGCAGAACACACGCTTGCAAGAATGAGCCCGAGAATACCAGGAGGCAGAATCTCCAGCGCCATTTTCGCGAATACATTCTGTGTATCCTTAAGAGACGGCAACGCCACCAGCGCGCACATACCGATGATGCTCAGCGCCAGCGCGTATATAAAACTATAGAGCCCTGCGTATACTGCGCCGCTGCGCGCGATTTTAGTCGTACGTGCTGTGAACACGCGCTGCCAAATGTCCTGCGATACTACCATGCCCAGCGTATAGAGCAAGAAGTATTGGAAAATTTCGCCCCAACCCATCGATGTAAAATCAAAATACGTAGCCGGCAAACGGGAAGTAAGCGCTTCCCATCCGCCCACATGTGACAGGCTCATTGGCAGCATAAACAGGAAGATACCGACAGTCATAATAATAAACTGGATAATGTCTGTCATTGTGACGCTCCACATGCCCCCTAGAATCGTGTAAAACAGCACGATCCCTCCACCTATCAACATGGAAGCAGTCATATTCCAGCCAAGCACTGCGTTGATAATGGTTCCGATCCCTATAACCTGGGTCACAGAAACCATCATCGTATAAATAGCAGCTACCAACGCGCTAAGCAAGCGTGTTTCCTTATTGTACCGCCGCCCCAACAACTCGCTGATTGTCGTTACATTCGCCCCGTAAATATGATGAATAAAAACGAGTCCAAGCACGGTAATACCAAGGCCAATCATGAAAACAAACCATATCCCGGAAAGACCGAACTGATATCCTAACTTAGCGGTTCCGATTGTGGATGCTCCACCAAGAATAACGGCGGAAAGACATCCAAGATATATAAACAAACCAAGATTTCTTCCTGCCAATGCGTAGTCTTCTGCAGTCTTCGCCTTTTTCGCCCCGACAAATCCCACAACGATTAAAATAATAAAATAAAGAAGAACAACAGTTGTATCAAGTACGCTCATCTATTTTCCTCCGTCCTCTCATTTTTACCTGCAAAAATGGACTAAAGAAGGGCCGTTCCCTCTCTTATTTAACATCCAGCGCCGGACATCACCGAACTTACTCCCATGTCCGCTTCATATTCAGTAAGTGCTTCATCCAGTATTCGCAGCCCATCATAAATCTGTTCTTTCGTTACGGTCAACGGAGGAATCATACGAATAACCTCACCCTTATTTCCGCACAGATAGAAAAGAACCCCTTTCTCCAGGCAACGGTTCAAAATATGCATGACCCCGTCGCCGTTCGGTTCACCGGTACGCGGATTAATAACCTCAATACCAATCATCAGTCCGACTGAACGCACGTCACCGATCACCGAATGCATGGCTTTCAACTCTTCCAGCTTTTCACGGGCATAAGTCCCAACTTCCCGGCAATTTTCCAATAACCTTTCTTCTTTAAATACTTCCAGCGTTGCGAGCGCCGCCGCACACGCAATCGGGTTGCCGCCGAATGTTGTACCATGGCTGCCCAGCGGCCATTGTTTCATTAGCTCCTTGGAGGCGACCGTCGCGCTTAGCGGAAGTCCGGAAGCGATCCCTTTGGCTATCGCCATAATATCAGGAGTAACACCAAACGTTTGCGCGGCAAACCATTCGCCCGTGCGGCCAAATCCAGTCTGTACCTCGTCGAAGATCAGCAAAATTCCATACCGATCACAAATCTCCCGTACTTTGCGCAACCAGCCTTGCGGCGGCACGATATATCCTCCTTCTCCGAGCACCGGCTCCAGAATCATGCACGCCACCTCTTCGGGAGTGACCTGATGCGCAAACAGAGAAGCCGCGTCTTTTTCCAGCTTGCTTGCGAAGTACGTGTCCGGATTTTCCTCTGGCGGACAATCTTTCGGATTCGCATACGGCAGTTGATACGTCAATCCGTTCGGTTGCAAATATTTTCGGTACTTGCTCTTTGAAGTAGTGACGCTTAATGCTCCCAGAGAACGCCCATGGAAGCACCCTGTAAATGAAACTACATACGGTCTTCTGGTAACATGCTTGGCCAACTTGATAGCTCCTTCAATCGCTTCCGTGCCACTATTCGCAAAGAAGAAACAATCCAGTCCTTTCGGCATGATGCGTGTCAATTCATCTGCCAAACGAAGCAGCGATTCATACATAATAACCCCGGACGGTCCGTGCATAAGCCGATCGGCAGCGTCTTTAATCGCCTGCACTACTCTTGGATGTCGATGTCCGGTGTTCGCTACCGCAATGCCTGATGTGAAATCTAGATACTTCTTGCCGTCCAATCCGTAGTAATAACATCCTTCTTCCTTCACAACCGGCAAATTCGGGTGATCTTTCGCCATCGTCGGCGCAAGCAAATCCGGCATCTTTTTGAACAATTTCATCCAGCTATTCTCTGTCATGCAAATTCTCTCCTCTGGCACGTAATTTCGTTTCTTTAGAATTTGCAAATTCTATACCATTTTTATTTTATTCTGTATTTTTTAATTTTACGAGAAACGAAAGGTTGACTAATACCGATGGCTTTTGCTATTTCCGTCGTCGTTCTGTATCATTTTCTCGCTCTTGATAATCATACCATACGCAAGCTGGTACTTATTCCGGAGAACATTCAACTCGCTTTTCACCCGTTCCATGTTTCTTCACGTAGACTTCTCATCGGCTCAACTTCCGATTGATTCATTTTTGAATAAAAACCATTTTTACTATTTCTGATATATTTAAAAAACTTTTGATACATAAGTAATTATTCATTTTTGAATTGATTGATTTATTTTTAAATTAGACGAAATGTCCGGCCTGACGAAATACCTGATTACGTATTGAAAACGTAAGGTCTAAAGCAACAAATTTCAAAATTCCATGTTTATCATTTACGCCTGCAAAGCAAACTATAAACGAAAAAAATTTGCATCTTTGTTGTCAAAGGAGGGAGTCTATTGCCTAATTTTTTAGAAGTGATTATTCGTTCCATTATATCCATTGTTGTATTGCTCTTTTTAACAAGATTGATGGGAAAACGCCAACTTTCCCAAATAACTTTTTTTGATTATGTGGTAGGAATTACCATAGGTTCGCTCGCGGCCTTTATTTCATCCGACCTTGAAGCGAATTGGCTGCATGGCTTTACCAGTTTATTTATCTGGGCGCTTATTCCTATTCTTTTCGGTTATTTAGCGCTCAAAAATAAAAAGTTTAATGACATTGTGGAGGGGAATGCGACTGTTCTGATAAAAGATGGAAAGATCATGGAGGAAAATCTAAAAAAGGAAAGATATGCTGGAGAGGAATTATTGGAACAGCTGCGTTTAAAAAATGTGTTTTCTGTGGCTGATGTGGAATTTGCTGTCCTTGAACAAAACGGGGAGGTTAGCGTGCTGTTGAAAAAAGACAAACAGCCGCTTACCCCAAGCGACTTGCAGATGAAACCAGCCCCGGTAAAAGAAGCGCAAACCGTCATTCTGGACGGCAAGATTATGCTGGAACCTCTTAAGGCGGCTGGTTTATCTGTAAGATGGTTGCACACCGCCTTGGATAAAATAGGAGTATCCTTGGATAATGTATATTTGGGCCAGGTGGATAGCTATGGCCAGCTATATGTCGATTTGTATAACGATAACATTACGGTGCCAACTCCCCAGGAACTTCCGTTAGTATTGGCGACCTTGAAAAAATGCCAAGCCGATTTAGAAAGTTTCGCACTTGAAACGACAGATCAAAAAGTCAAGCAGGAATACGAAATGAATGCCAAAGCGTTACAACAAGTTATCGAGCAGGTGACTCCTTATTTGCAACAAAAATAGCCTATGGTACCCTTCATGCAGAAGCCGCCTGAACATCCAGAACGGCCTCTGCATGAATGAATGATGCTAAAACCTGTTATACCTTCAATATACAGCTGGAAAGACGATCCGCTTTTTTTCCTTCAATGCGTAAAAATAAATAAAGAAACGCGGCTACTATAGCTTCCATTAATATAATAAGAAAAATTGTTTCAAAAAAGGAAAACACTCCGTAGTGATAGGAACCCCAGCCAATTCCTCCGTATAAACCCATAACGATAAGATTCACCAAATAGGCAATATAGCGTTTCGGATGGCGCAGCGCTTGCGCCGGACTGTTCCACGCAAACTGGGGGCATATAGCATCCACAGCCATTTTGACAAGGGTTTGCGTCAAAATGCTTCCAGCGATCGCAACCCCAAGCACGGGTATCATAACAACCGAGCCGAGCGGAAGCCACCAGAATAAAAAGATTGCAGCCGGAAAGACAGCCAATATATCTACAGCATAACAAAACCAAAGCTTGATATGAAAAAGTGCCGAAAAAGAAAGCGGAAGGCAACGCAGATATGTCCATTCCGTTCCATCCCGCGAAAATGCTACGGTAGAACTTGACATCATCATGGCTAACAAATAAATCGCCGCAAAAATAGCGCTTCCTCGCATGAATATGTCATCTGCGGAAAAAACGGAAGGAAACAGCTGCGCCGATAAGTTATTAATGAAAAAGAATACAAACACTGTTCCCAGCATGGCCATGGCAATATAGTTAATAATAAACGTAGGCGTAAGAAAAAAGTTTTTGATTTCCCTTTTCAGCAATTGATTGTTCATCCCGGGAAGAAAATCGGCCGCAACGCTCGTTTGCTTCGCCTGCTCACGCCCTTTTAGCCAGCTTTTTTCAATGAAAAATTGAAGAAGAACGGCTAACGCCCCAATACTCCCGCTCAGCCCGAACCAAAATGCTGGATGATGTACCGTTTCCGCTATCGCGTTAAGATACGCTGGATGACTTCGAAGCCAGAGCGCAGCAGTGAGAATGAACAGCACTGCCGCTAGGATTATTGCGATGTGCTGCCCCCCTTTTCTTACAGAAAATGAAAAGAGAACTAACAAAAGCAGCAAAGAAAGCTCTTGCGTGAAAACCGGAAACAGAAAGAGGCTGGCCATGATAAGGCCCCACTCCGTCCAGGAAGAGTCGCCTGCTCTCATCGCCGCGTATACAAGCGGCAAGAAAAATAACAATTTGAAGGCATAAAACCGCAACAAGGTCACCGCAAAATAAGTCCATACGATCCGGCTTTTAGTAAAGGGCAGGGCCAGCAGCGTTTCTGTATTCTTGCCGTAATAAAGCGCTGACATCAACCAGTTAAATGTCACATATAAAAAAATAATTTGCGTTCCGATCAGCGAAAGCATCACAAGATTTGAAGGCAAGAGGAAGGAAACACTGTGAAAAAAAAGCCCTGCATTTTCATAAAGAACGTTCCACAACAATATTATCGTCACGATAAATAAAATCGTCTTTTTCTTGGTAAAAGTAAAATAGTCTCGCAAGATCGTTCGCGCAAGCAGCCAGGTCGCTTTACTCCCCATGTGCTATCATCTCCATAAATACCTGCTCCAGATTTTGGTTTTGTTTTGATATGAGTTCGCTGGCAGGCCCGGCAGCGATCATCGTTCCTTGTTTCATAACGACCAGATGAGTACATAGTTCCTGAGCCATGAATAACAGGTGTGTGGAAAACAGGACGGCTCCTCCCTGCTGGGCATACTCGCGCAAGCATTCCTTAAAATACAGGATCGATTCAGGATCGAGACCTACGATCGGTTCATCCAGAATAAGCAGTGGAGCCCGCACCATAAGACCGGCGGTAAGCAACAGTTTTTGCCGGGTTCCAAGCGACATCTCACCAATGCTTTTTGCTAGATGTGGAGTCAGCTGAAACCGATTTATCACCGATTCAATTTCAACAAGAGACGAACAGTAATCAACACCATACAGATCAGCCATAAAAGATAAAAAATCTTTTCCAGTCATTTTTTCAAAAAGCACAGGATGATCGGGTACATAAAATACATTCCTCTTCGCTCGGACTGGCTCCTCCTGCAAAGAAATGCCATTGATTTCAATATCTCCAGACGTTTTCTCTAAGACACCAATAATCATTTTAATTGTAGTGGTTTTTCCAGCGCCATTTGGACCTAATAAACCGTGAATTTCTCCGGGTCGTATACAAAAAGTCAAAGGGTGAACCGCCTTGTATTCCCCGTATGTTTTGCTTAGATTTTTTACAGTAAGTACGAAAGCCGTCTTCATCGTTTCCGAACCCTTCTTATAGTATCAATGGCCCAAATGGCAGCCGCAGCCCAAATCGCATAGGTGACCCATCCGCCTTTGTTCCCGTTTTTGATGGCCACAAAGATAAATAAAGCCAGAATGACGAGCCGAAAGATAAGCTGATTCATGATGTTATCTCCTCCTTGTATGGTTATGTAAAGGCAGAAACCTCATCTTTCCACAAAGCTTGATAGGAAAGAGAAGTAGCAAACAAATATTCGTGTGTTCCTTGCGCACATATGCGCCCATTTTCAATCATAATGACCTGATCCGCTTCACGTACCATAGATAGGCGATGAGCTACCATTACAATGGTTTTTCCAAAAAATCGGGAGCGAAGCAAACGCTTGATTTGCTCCTCCGACAAATTATCCAAGAAAGCAGTAGCTTCGTCTAAAATAATTATATCAGGATTCTGCAAGATAACACGGGAAAGTGCAAGTTTTTGCCTTTGTCCACCTGATAACTGAAGACCGCGCTCTCCTACCATAGTATCCAAACCATTGGGAAGCTCTTTCACCCATCCTCCCAACCCTACTTCTTCCAAAACCTCATATAATTCTTCATCAGTTGCTTCCCTTTTTACCAGTTGTAAATTTTCGCGTATAGTCGCCAAAAAGAAGAAAGGCTGTTGCGATACAACCCCGATCTTTTTCCTCAGGCTGGTAAGCGACAGCGATGAAAGCGGAATCCCATCAATGAAAATGTTTCCCTTCGCCACCGGATAATGCCCCATAATCAAGGAAAGGAGCGTACTTTTTCCGGAGCCGCTCGCACCTACAATAGCTGTGGTGGTCGCAGGTTGAATGTCAAACGTAATGTCTTCCAACGTCTGTTGCTTCCCTTCATAATGAAAAGACACATCACGAAACACAATATGTCCCTGCAAACGCTCAAGCCGTTGTCCATCTCGTGATAAGGAAGGCTGGTCAAGCAACCAATATAAACGCTCCACACTTGCTGCTGCCCGCTGCATTTCAATCCAGTAGGTTGAAGCAACCGTCAGCGAAGAATATAATTTTTCGATGTATGTATTAAATGCAATAAGCGTACCTAGAGTAAGCAAATCTTGAGTAACAAAATATCCCCCTAAACCATAAGAAATTAGTAGCATAAAGATCACATTTCCGCTCATTGCTGCAGATGCAAAGACTGAGAAGCGTGCAAGGTGCAATTGTTGACGAATCACGCTGCGCAGGCTTTTAATATAACGGGTTCCAACAAATAATCTCCTTCCCATTTCCTGAATGAATCGAATGCCGATTATGCTCTCTTGCGTAGCTGTGAAAATGCCTGAGGCAAAGGTGCGTAACTGTAGGGTTTTTTGTTTAATCTTTTTTCCAAAATACATTTGAACCGCATAAACAGTCGGAAACAAGACGGCGCTTACTAGAAAAAGTCTCCAATCTAAATACGCCATCATGCCGAGACTATACATCATCATCATGATTTGTGAAAAGCTGAGAAAGAGAAGCCTGGATGTAAGGAAATCAACAACATTAATGTCACCTTCCATTCGATTGAGAATATCTCCCGTAGGATGACGGTCGTAGAAAGCGGCCGGAAGAGACAGTATTTTCCGAAACAGTCGCAGCCGAAAAATCGCCACAGCTCGCTGTCCAACCAGCGTTTGAATATATGTTTTCACACCTTCCAAAAGGATATGGACAAGATAAATAGAAAAAAGAAGGCAAAGTAATTGAAAGAGCAAAGCTGTATTGTTTTTCAGCAGGGCCTGATCGATAATTTCTTTTACAACCAATGGGATAGAAGAAATAAGCAAAGTCGTAACCAAAGTAAAAACCAGTAAGACGAACCACCAACTGACAAATTTCCGGTTTTCTTTCAATAAGCGCCATAAGATTTGTGAAGCCTTATGGCTATGTTGTTGCTCGGTTTTCATTTCATAAATCCTTTCTCCGTGGATATCATGAAAAGAATGGGGATATCCTTTTCTCAGGCGGATATCCCTGTCCGGTGTTCGTTATACAAACACTGGGTGCTTAGTGTAGGAAGCGAGCCCATTTTCTTCAATCCATCCGCATGGCTTCTTGTAATGCGAGTTCGCCTCAATGGCACGAAGCACACACCCGTTACAATAATTTTTGTTTTTACAATTTGGGTTGCACGTTTCACTTTTTACAGGAGCCGTCATTCGAAAAAGCTGTAGCGCTCTCTCCGAACGGAAGATGTCTTCAAACGGCTGATGAAATACATTGCCCAGATCCATCACCCCCTGCGGAAACAGTACGCAAGGGCGGACATCTCCAAACGGGTTAATGGTAATGGAGCGCCAGCCGGCTCCGCAGTTCGTCCGTGCTTTTGAAAGCCGCATTTGATCGTCTGTAAGCAGAGCAATAAAGTCTTTATGTTTTTGAATCAGGGATGATTCGTATTCAAAATACTCCGTAAACTCTTTTCCCTTCTTTTTTTCGAACAAGATGTTCGTTCCCCGACCAAAGGGATCAACTTTGGAATAGCTGAACGATATAGCTCCTAGTTCTTTCGCAAGCAGCAAAGTTTCTTCAATAAGCCACATATTTTTTGGATAGACGCTCATCGCGGCGCGGACGCGAATGCCAGCATCCGCTAATTTTTTTATGCCTTCGCATGTCCGCCGGAACGCTCCTTTGACACGGCGAAGGTCTTCATGTACTTCAGCGTTCGGCCCGTCCAAAGAAATGCTGAAAAATACTTTTTCTTTGTAAGGAAGCAAAATATGAATCATTTCATCTGTAATTCTTGTTCCATTTGTTAACAATCCAACCAATTCAAATTTGTTAAGCGCTTCTTCAAGTACAGGCAAAAAGTGAGGATGAATCGTAATTTCTCCACCGGTTAGTTCCAACGTATAGATTCCGTTATCTTTTAGAATAGAAAACAGGCGCATTACGTCTTCATAAGTCATCGTGTCTTCAACTTCCGGATTGCTTTCCCGATAACAGTGAGCGCAGCGAAGATTGCATCGGGCAAGCAGTTCAACGGTAGCATGAACGGGGGTAGGATAATCAAAATTTCCGGACACTTTTACTTTTTTATGGGATGGCTGTTCCATCTCCTGCAAAATGTCCATTCCTTTGAGTTGAATGAAAAAATCGCGTACCCACACATAATGAGTAGAAGGAGCTTCCTTGTATTGCTTGCATACTTCCTCTAAAATTTCCAATCCTGTTTTCGTACCATCACACCGCATTAACAGCTCTGCGGCGGTTTTGTTGATGGCGGACACACGATTGTCAGTAATTTCAGTTCGGTCGCTGGAAGGTCGGAGCAATGAGCTTTGTACCGGATTTAAATGTAATTGTACGTTGTCATGCAAAGAAAAATAATGCTCATTGAAATTCATTTTATTCCTCCATCGTGCTTACGATTTTCATCTTCCGGATTTTATTTTTCTTTTTCAGTAAGCCCATAGTGATAAATAGATAAGGGGCCTTAAGCCCCCTATCCATTCTTTGCTACATGTGCTACAATTAACAGTGAAGAATATTTTCCGCTTTTCTCAATAGAGAGAAGCAGTTTGAGCGGGATGTTTATATCTCGCTTTTTCTTTAGAAGATACCGGCAACAATGCTGACACCAAATCCTTCAAAGTCCGGGATCGGACCATCTGCTAAGCATGCCGCGCATCCTCCACAAATTGCGCACGGGTTTCCTGCCGCTTGAATGGTTGGTTTTTCCAATTTTTATTCCTCCTTCACGTTCTTTGTGTACAGGTAACTCTGTACATGCTCATCATACCTCCTTCCCTAAAAAAGTGTAAACAAGCCAGAAGTTGTAACTTTTTTTTTTACTGAAAATATGTTGAAAATATATTTAATTAACCAATTTTTGGTTCTTTTTTACTCCTTCATATTTCTGATGCTAAAAAATTCCTTGTTAAATATTTCTTTTTTTCTACTTAATAGTTCTTTAGATACAGAAGACGCTTGAATGGGAGAATAATTGTTTGAAAACTATGATTTTCCTTGGTATTTCAAAAATCTATGGTGCTTTGAAGGTAGAAAATTTGCTTATAATCTAAAAAAGAGGTAAGAAAAAAGTCTCTAATTTTTACTACGCCATTTTATTATCCAAGAAAAGCTGGTTTTCGTTTGAGCCCGATTTAGTTGTGCTTAGCTTGTTACGCGAATAAAAAAAGCCGTTCCGATTCAGTAAGCTGTTTAACTGAGCAACAGCGTCACCCTGCTATTACTCAATTTAACAGCCTCAGAACAGAAACGGCTTTTTTATTTGTTCCTTCAATTTATAACAGAATAAAAGCAATGAGTCCTATGCATAAAGAAAAAAAGAAGCAATATTTCTTACAGAAGTACGTATGCACCAGGCCCAATGAGAGCAATCCCGATAGCTACCACGATTAGCATAAGATTGTATTCGAAACCATTTTGCGTAATCCAGTATCCGTTTTTACCATGAACAGTAACGATGGCAACAAGCATGGTAATGACAATCAAGGCCGCACCAAGCCAAGTAAATACGCCGGCAGCAAACAGCAAACCTCCCACCAATTCTCCCAGACCAGCGAGCAGAGCCATCAGTATACCCGGACGCACGCCGATGGATTCCAGCCATCCCGCCGTTCCTTTGAGGCCATATCCACCAAACCAACCGAAGAGCTTCTGTGCCCCATGTCCCGCAAATGTCAAACCCACTACCAAACGAATAAGTAACAAACCAAGATCCATCATAATATGAGTACCTCCTATTACTTATTAAAAGTATAAAACTAATTTTATATTAGTAATATACAACACATAACTTATGTTTTTAAAGTAAATATAATAAAATAATGAAAAAGAAAGGTAATGAACCTACTTTGTATACTGTATGTAGTTGAGCCTGTATAATTGTGTAAAAATAAGGACATTAAAAATATGCAGGTGATTTTGAGGAACGATTATTTTAAGGAATGGAAGCGTATTTGATGTGAAGTTGAACATTACAGTCAGTAGCCTCTCATGATGCTCAGAAATGACTCATCCAATATGGTAGTGGAACACCCGCAACATTGATTCCAAATGTATTAATGATGACGTGTCCACCAATGCACGGAACTGACGGTTTAACAGCGTCAAATCTTTGCGGCTGTAGGGGTGGAGCCGCCTCTAAAGTTTCTAAAAATCCTTCCTAAACTCTGGATACACACATAAACGACACAAAAAAACACCCATAATCCCTGATCTGGCCTAGGTTTATGGGTGTTTTATTTGCCTAGTGATTTGTCGAACTCGAGTAATAATAACCTAATCTTTAAACCTAAAAAAAGAAAATTATCTACATTAGCAAACTTAAGATAGGTTAACTGTCCTCGTTTTTCCATCCCAGCCTACTGACAATCCGAGTCCCTTAGCTAACTCCCTGCTCCTCATTATTTTATAAACTCTGGTACTATGACTGTAGAAGAAGAGCTAGCAGAAATATTTAATCCTGATGGCAGCGTGACGGACTTTTCAACAGATGCTCCAAAAGTTTGAGGAGTAAGTTGTTGAATGATACTGCTTTGGTAATACGATTCAGTGGGGCTCGAAATGGATACAGATACCTGACCTTGTGTTACTGGTGTTGCAATATGACCAGTATATCCGAATAAAGGAGATAAAAGTGGTAATATCAAAAGCGATCCTTTCATCAATATGCCTCCATGATAAATATACATAATATTCTAAATACTAGAATGATCATTGTAAAAAAGGCCAGAGATCAATCTCTGACCTTATGAAAAAGTTATTTCAAAAGTCCACCAAGTAGACCACCTAATCCATTAACCAGAGACTGAACTGAAGAAGCCAGACCATAGCCACCGTTAGTGGAAGCTGATGCAGACAGTCCATTCGGACCACTTAGGTTCGCACTGGTGTTGTATGTGCCACCAAGAACTCCTCCTAACAGACCCGTAACGCCATCTTGATTAACTGTATAAGTGGAACCAGCTTGAATGTTAAAATTAGGGCCGCTAGCATTAACTAAACTACCACTAGATACATTTGTACTTCCTACTAAACTATTAACCGATCCCAGTATATCGCCAAGACCTGCTGCAGAGGCTGGAATCGCATTACCAGCTATTAAACTACCAGCCACTAACATTGCTGAAAGTCCAACTGTTTTGATCCACTTATTCATTATAACTTCCCTTCCTTTTCTAGCATGTTATTTTAATGCTTGACCCAGATTGTTCAATAACCCACCAATAGATTGAACCGAAGATGCGAGGCCCCAGCTACCGTTTGCCGAGGTACTAGCTGAATACCCTGCATAGGATGCGGAAGCAGAGGTTCCGCTAGTTCCACCTAAAATTCCACCGCTAATTAATCCAGTTAATCCAGATTGTTCAGTCGAGTTCACCGCTTTTGCTGTCACAGTTACATCATCTACATTCAAACTGACGCCACTCTGGACATTTACTTTAGAACTACCAACTAATTGATTTACAGCTCCGAGAATACTACCAAGTCCACCATCCAGAGAATTAGTTGGTGGCTCTGCGGCAAAAGCTGACCCCATACTACCCATTAGGATTACTGTGGATAAACCTGCTGATAAAATCAGTCTCTTCATTTTACCTACCACCTTTCTAATTTATTGTTTTAAAACTTTCTAATAAGAATTATACTATTAAACAGAAAAATTTTCCATATAAAAAAGAATATTTTTCTATTTTATACACAAATTTGAAGTTGATTTGCGGACTTATTGCATCGTATGCGGAAAAAACCGGTTCAAAGCCGAGGAGTCGAGCCCGAGGAGAAATATAAGAGGGACTATGCGTTTGTTTACCTGCTTACCTATGCGGAACTGCGTGTGGAAGAACTGTCCAATCTTAAATTAACGGACCTGGATTTGGATGTAAAACGAATTCGGATGATGGGGAAGAGGATGAAAGTCCTGACGGTGCCGATCTCCAATATCTTACTGGTTACTGGCGAAACTGGGGGACTGGTTGCAATTTCGCGCAGAAATGGCAAAAAAGAAACCGCATGTGGCCGCATCGCCATACGTCTTTTGCTCATCGAAATTTTCGGTACGGGGCGTTCAGCGAATGATTGAAAGCTACAGTCTGCCAAATAAAAAGCTCACACCACACATGTTCCGGCATACGTTTTGTAAGTGGATGTTCAAGGCGACGAACAATGATATTGAGAAAGTACGGAGGCTTGCCGGTCATAGTAATATACTTAAAAGACAGTTATAGTGATTTGGCTGATGCTGTGGAGGCGTTGCCAAAGTTCTGAGGAAATGTATTTAATCTCTGATAAAATAAACTAGAGGGTGTTCCAAAAGCGACCGCTTTTGGAACACCCTGCTCTTCTAATCTTGCTTTATAAAATTTCTCAAAGCAATAAGGTATCGTACCCCATTCTCTGCTTCATAGCGCTTCTGCTTTTTGCTGCTTCGTCTCAGCAAAAACATTTGCATCCAATTCTTTCGTTATTTTACTTGTAAGCAATCCTGCCGTCATACTTCCGCTAACATTTAAAGCGGTACGCCCCATATCAATCAACGGTTCTACCGAAATAAGCAACCCTGCTAAAGCAACAGGTAAGTTCATCGTTGATAATACTAACAATGCCGCAAATGTTGCCCCTCCACCTACTCCAGCTACACCAAAAGAACTGATGGCTACGACCAAGATTAACGTTAGAATAAAAGAAGGAGTAAATGGATCAATGCCCGCGGTGGGCGCAATCATGACAGCAAGCATCGCCGGATAAATCCCTGCACATCCGTTCTGTCCAATGGAAAGTCCGAACGAACCTGCAAAGTTTGCAATTCCTTCAGGAACACCCAATTCATTGGTTTGGGTTTTTACATTAAGCGGTAATGCCCCTGCACTGGTACGTGATGTAAAGGCAAAGATCAGAACTGGAAGCGCCTTTTTTACATATGTCATAGGGTTCAATCCCGCAAAAGCTAACAAAAGCAAATGAATGATAAGCATAATGATTAATGCAACATATGAAGCAACTACAAATTTTCCTAATTTCCAAATTGCATTATAATCGCTAGTAGCCGTAACTTTGGTCATCAATGCCAGAATACCGTATGGTGTAAGACGTAAAACAAGAGTTACAACCCTTATAATGATGGTATAGAAAGTCTCAACAATCTTAGCGAATATATCAGCTTGTTCAGGATTTTTTCGCTTGACTCCGAGAAAAGCCAAACCGATTATCGCAGCAAAAATAACCACTGCAATCGTGGAAGTTGGACGTGCACCGGTTAAATCCATGAACGGATTCTCTGGCAGTAACTCTACCATTTTTTGCGGCAATGTTATGTTTTGAATATCGCCCAGCTTTTGCTCAAGTTGTGTTGCACGAGTAATTTCAGCATCTCCTTGCTCTATTTGAACAGCTTCCAAATTAAAAGTTAACGATGTTGCAATGCCAATCCCAGCAGCAATCGCAGTTGTACCTACTAATATACCGATAATAATTCCACTAATCTTTCCAATATTATTAGACAATTTTAATTTTGTAAAAGCGGACAAAATTGAAATAAATACCAGTGGCATTACAATCATTTGAAGTAATTTTACATAACCTGTTCCTACAATGTTGAACCAATCAATAGATGTTTTAACAACTTCAGATTTTGTACCATAAAAAAATTGCATTACAAGCCCAAATACTACTCCTACTCCTAATGCCGTAAAGACACGCTTTGAAAAAGAGATATGCTTTTTTTGCATTATATATAAGCCTGTAATAAATAAAAGCATAAAGGCAACGTTCACAATCACCAAAAATGTTGTCAATTTAACCCCACCTTGTTCTTATTTATAATCTTTCTGGATTGTTTCTTGCTTTGTCTTATCTATTTTATAATACAATAATACATATAAGTCAAATCGGGATTAATTTTCTTTATTATTTATGGAACAACCGGGCATCCTGCTTCCACTTTTTTCGCTATCGAAAAGAATAAATATTCAGGAGTGAATGTAGACGTTACGGTTTAGATAAAAATAAATTAAGGGTATATCGGGAATAAAAAACCACCTCATCAAGCTGATGAAATGGTCTTCAAAGATCTAAGCTTCTTCAATTGCGAGATCTAATCTTAGTTTTTTCTTTCTTATAAAGAAGGAATAGACAACCCCGACTATAATCCAGCTCACACCAAGGATGAGAGCAGATATATGAAGGCTTGTAAACAACCACATACTAACCACTGCACCAATAGCCGGTATTACAAGATAGCGAATCGTATCCACTCCACCACGCTGCTTATTTCGCACAAAATAATGAGCAATGACAGATAAGTTCACGAATGTGAATCCAATGAGTGCGCCAAAGCTGATGAATGAAAAAATCACCTCAAGTTCACCCATTATTGCGGTAAGAGAAATAACACCGATGAATAAAATATTGAATACCGGAGTGCCAAGCTTCGGATGAATATAACCAAAAAATCGTTTTGGCAGGGAATCTTCCCTCCCCATCGCAAACAGAAGACGTGAAGCGCTTGTTTGCGATGCCAGAGAAGACGAACAAACAGCCACCATGGAGCCACTCAGGAAGAAAGTTTGTAAGAATGCACCTCCGATAAGCTCAGCAATTTCCATTGAAGCTGCATCGGCATCTTGATACGCCGCAAAATCTGGATGCACAAGCTGCAGAAAATATGAAGTTGTCGTAAACAATACTCCGCCTATCAATGCAACTAGAAAAATCGCTCTTGGAATTGTCTTTTTCGGTTCAAGCGTTTCTTCCGATAGTGTTGTAACGGCATCAAATCCTAAAAAGGAAAAACAAAGAATGGCGGCACCTGACATAATAAGCCCCAAATCAATGTTTGTTGAATAAAAAGGTTCTGAGGATATTAAAACTCCAGCGCCTATCCCATTTGTAATCCCTTTCACCATAAATCCAACAAATGTAATTGTTACAAGTAATTGAAAGGAGACAAACAAAGTATTAACATTTGCCGTTAATTTAACACCTAGTAAAGTGACAGTAGTCAGAATGGTCGCCAAAATGATGACCCATATTGGGTATGGAATCGCTGGAAAAGCAGAGGAAAGATAAACCCCACCAATAGCATAGTTGACCATCGGAAGAAATAAATAATCCAGCATAACCGCCCAACCAACAAGAAAACCGACGTAAGGACTGAAGCTTCTCTGCGTATATGTATACGTAGAACCGGCAAACGGATAGGCTTGTACCATTTTTCCATAGCTATAAGCAGTAAACAACAGAGCTACAACGATTACGATATAGGAAGTAGCTGTATGCCCTTTCGTCAGCTGTGCCACCACACCGAATGAGTCGAATACGACGAGCGGGTCCATATAAGCAAGTCCGATCATGACAACAGGTGCTAATGTAAGTATTCGCTTCAGGTTAGTCTGTTCTTTCAATGAAAATACCCCCCTTCTTTTGGCAAAACGGTCTCAATCGACGTTTCTTCTACATAAGAGTCTCTATTTTTTTGGTTTTAGTGAATATAGCAGGATAGCCTCCAGTAATGGAAGCTACTCCATTTTACTTACAAAAACCCTTTATTTATTAAGCCGTTTTTATAATCGGACTTGTTTTCTTAATAACATACCATTCCATTCCTCGCGCCCGTAGTCTCTCTAAAATTGCAGTCTGCGGGCTAAAGTAAGCACAAAAGCCGTCGTAATCAACTTCAGAGTTATCCCCATCGAGAATAGTAATTGTTTTTACAGTGTCCATTTAATCAGCGGCATAACGAGCAGCAACATTGGAGAATCTAAGATCACAACCCAATCCCATAATTCCTACAATACCCGCTTGTTTAAATTTACCATCCCAATCTAACTGCTGTAACAGCGAGTCTGGGCCGTCGGAAGCCATGTCGATATCATGTGTTTTTGTATCTAAGCATGCTTGCATAACTTTAAAATTATACTCCGGTATTCTCGCATAAAGCAAGACATCAACATCCGTTAAAATCGCCACAACACTTTCCGTACTGCTTGCATCTGCCTGACGAACAACAATTTCTGCAGATGTTTGTTCACGTAACTTTTTCACGAATTTCTCTGCTCCTTCGGTGAAGATATCTGCGAGAATTAACTTTTTTACATACCCTTTTTTCACAACTTCCGCAGCACATACTTAACCTACACCGCCAACACCTAAAACTGCAAGATGTAAACTCAAACAGTCGTCCGCCTTAAATTAATATTCCTATCTTCGAATTCGAAACAATCAACGCTCTATCGTAACAGCTTCGCATCCCTTTTTCACTTATCGTGTCGTTTCCCTTCCATGTGCCTCCTTTTCTATTAAGACAATGAAAATTATACAATATATTCAAAATAGACTTAATATAAAAAATGTATGAACAGTTATTATACCAAATGCAAAGCATTGTTTTTAAGCTTTTTACCCAAAAAATTTCTCAAGCATTAAGAAATCAAAAGTAAAAAATAAACGCCCCTTACCCTGATTCAATGACGTATTGAATCATATTTCTCGAAATGAACAGAATTTTAAAAAAACTAGAATTTCTTTATTATTATGTCGAATATGAAAATCTATGTTCGTCTCCAAACATTCCCATAAAAATTTTTCAATAAACTTCCCCTCTTTACACGGCGTTAAGATAAAGATAACTTTGAATAAGAATATCATTTTAGTGGATGTAAAAATTCTTGCTGCGTTTTATAGAGAGGACAGAGCAGATAAAATATAGATTTTTTAAAAATAGTAAAGCGTGATCATGCTTGGAACAAAGTCATTGTAGATAGAAAATAAAGGAGAGCATAATTATGAATTTTGATTTGAGCGCAAAAACGCCTGCTGTTTCACACCCCAAACAACAGGAAACGGAAATGCGCGTACTCGTGATAACCTCTGTCCCAGCCGAGAAAGACGCGGTATTGCGTGGGCTTCACGGCAACAGCAGGTTCAACGTCCTAGTGGCAGGCGTCGGCCCGGCGGCTGCCGCAGCCAGCACGGCAACGGCGTTAGCAACTGCCAAGTACGGCCTGGTAGTGAACGCCGGAATTGGCGGTGGATTTGCCAATCGGGCTGAAGTAGGCTCTCTAGTGGTGGCAAACGAGATCGTCGCCGCCGACCTGGGAGCAGAAACTCCAGAAGGCTTCTGTAGCTTGGACGAGCTGGGCTTTGGCTCCACCCGCATCCCAGTCGATGCTAGCCTGGTGACCCAGGTCACAGAGGCTTTACATGCCGCTGGACTACCGGTCACTACTGGCCCGGTGCTTACTGTATCAACCGTGACGGGTACCGCTGCAACCTCCTTCGAACGAGCCTCGCGGGTACCAGGGGCGACCGCCGAGGCAATGGAGGGTTATGGCGTAGCCACCGCAGCCCATAATCATGGCATTCCAATCCTGGAAATTCGCGCTATATCGAACCTCGTCGGGCCACGTGACCGAGCTGCATGGCGTATCGAAGAAGCTCTAAACATACTAGAATCAGCAAGCTCAGTATTACTGGAGGTGTTACTATGAGAATCGCTTTTTCTCCCTGCCCCAACGACACGTTTGTTTTCCACGCCTGGGTACACGGACTTGTGCCCGGTGCACCCCGGCTTGACGTTTTATACGCGGACATCGACATCACCAACAGTCTGGCAGCGAGCCCCAACGGGCCGGACGTGCTCAAGATTTCGTATGCAGCTCTGCCATGGGTGCTGTCCGAGTACGCATTACTTCCATGCGGAGGGGCATTGGGTCGAGGCTGCGGGCCATTGGTGCTAACGAAAAGCAGTACGTCCAAAACTAAGGAACCAGCGATGCTCTCTGGCCGACGGGTCGCAGTGCCTAGTGAGCGATCAACCGCCTACCTACTGTTCCGGCTATGGGCAGCCCAGCACGTGCCAGGAGGCGTGGGTGAAATTATTGTTATGCCGTTTCATGAAATCATGCCGGCGGTGCGCGATGGTTTGGTCGATGCCGGGCTGGTAATCCACGAGGCGCGCTTTACATATCCTTCGTATGGTTTAAATCTCTTGGTTGATTTAGGAAGCTGGTGGGAAGCCGACACCCATCTACCCATTCCGCTAGGAGCAATCATCGCCCGTCGATCATTGGATCTGGAAGCGATCGCAGGCTGGATTCGCGCATCGGTCGAATACGCGTGGGCGAACCCGGAGTCATCCCGTGAGTACGTGCTATGCCACGCTCAGGAGCTGGCCCCTGAAGTAGCACAGGCTCATATTGACCTGTACGTAAACAAGTTCACCGCGAATCTGGGTGAAGATGGGTACGCAGCCGTGACCGCCCTACTTAGTCGGGCTGCAGAAGAAGGACTTGTGCCGAAAGTGGATCTGGCGGCGCTGCGCTAACACGACCCGCAAATAGTTGACCCAAGAAAAAAAGGGAGGCTGTCTCACTTATTTATGAGACAGCCCCGTTTGTTTTCACGCTGGAAGTTCGCATCTTCATCAGCTCATCGGCCGAATCAAATTAAAGCAAATGAGAGTGTTACACATTAATATATCCAAAAAATCTAATAGATAAAGAAATATTTTACAATAACCTTAACATACACTTCTTCCGTACGATAAAACAAGATAGAAAAAGGTAGGAATGTTTAATGGACATTTCGGGACAAAAAGTATTGCTGTCAAAGATATCAGTCAATGATTTGGATTTTAGAATATAATAAAGATTTATGGTATTTTGAAGAATATGTAGCGTTAGATGAAAAGGTTGTTCGAGAGAATTGTTACGTAAAATTGAAGAAAACGAAGAAACGAACCATTATAATTTTGTTGTAACTTTAGCAGCGGATAGAAGTAAAACGCCGATTGGTTTAGCACAAATTTGGAGCTATGTCAATTATAGAAAAAGCCGGGAAATCGGATTTTCAATCCTTCCTGAATATTGGGGTCGAGGTTACGGAAGCGAAGCGGCAAAGCTTTTACTACAAGTTCGCTTTTGAAAAGTTGAATGCACATAAAGTAGTCGGAATGTGTAACTCAAATAACACGCGTTCAGCAACATCAATGGAATGTATTGGTATGACAAGGGGAGCTATTTTTTAAAGAAGAACTTTTTTTAGCGAAATAAATGGATTGACCCATGCTCTTTTTCTATTCTGGAAAAAGAGTTTTGTAAAATATTAGACGAATGAAACGATGGTTGAATAACATCATGGTGTATGAATGACGCAAGATTAAGGAGATTTTTATATCCCACTACGTTCAGATAAAACGTAATAAAAAGTCGCCGGAGCGTTTCGCCTGGTCACCGAGGCCTGTTCGGCGTTCCAGAACTGGTGGGAGGTAGGAGCCCCATCAGTCCCGGTGGCTTTTTTGTATTTCCGTACAATTTGTAATTGGTTCAAGCATAGCAGATTGTCTATTTTGATTTTACCGGGTAAATAACTAACCGAGCAAATACAAAATTGTATTACTCCGTCTTTTTCAACTAAAAGTATGGGTTGTTTTTTGATTCTTCAAGGATTTTTTTCACTTTCGACAATGTTTAGTTTTATTTTTTCTATTTTTTCCTTTCCTTCTTGATTCCATGTAATGAGACAATACATCTCTTCAAAGTATTTTTTGGTATCATATATCTTATTTTCAGGAAGATCAGTTTTTATTAAACCAATTTTTTCATTTTTTATTAGAATATTGACATCAGTATATATTAATTTATGTCGGTATAAAGGGGTATTATCCTTTAGATAAAACTCTAGCGAAAAATCTTTTAAATTTTTTTCGTTCTTAAATAGGTCAGAGCCAATATATTGAATCTTGCCTCCTTCAAACTCTATAGAATTACCAAAAATTCTCGCTGAACAATTTTCTATTTTCCAGTTTTCCCCCTTCCCTTTCAACCATACTTCCTCTTTTATTTGGTTTTTCTTCTGTTCTTTTTCTTTGTCTCTCACTTCAGTGCAAGACGTAAGAAATAGAGAAATAACAAGCATCAGTGTTAATATTCTCATATAAACCTCCTATGATTCCATCAAATAACTTAATTTTACAAATTAAACCAAATAATGTTAAATATTGTATTTTTATGGTGCCATTTAATTATATAAATATTACAATAAAAAGGGGATGTTTTTATGGCAAAAAAATCGAAAATCATACCTTTGGTTGCTGCGATAAGTCTTTTAGGAAGCAGCATGGTTTTTGCTGATGAAAGCTTTCAACCGAGTTCCAGTACATCACAAATACAGTCTACTGAAAATATTTCAAACACCAATAAGCCATACAAAGTGGAAAGAGCAATCATAAACGGAAATGAAATTCCTGTTTTTTATTTCAATAGTAAAGAGGGCGCTGAGTCATATAAGCAAGAATTGATGAATCAGGTCCAACAGCAAGCTCTAAACTCGGCTCCCAATTCATCAGAAGTAGTAACACCTACCTATGGCACAAAAAGCGGCTATACATACAGGGGGGTAGACCGATATAATTATGGGCATGCAACAACTACGGTATATAATTATAGCGACAAGAGAGTGACAGTGAACCTCTCTCCAATAAATTGGAGAGCTTCTCGCTTCATCGAGCCGACTATTGTCGCACTCTCCACGAAGGCTAGTTCCTAGCCTAGCGTGTCTTACGACACGTTTTGTAGTTGTTGTACTGCCCGTTTGAGAATGTTTTTGGCGGCATTTACATCACGGTCACATTCAAATCCACAAGAAGGGCAATGATGTGTCCGTACAGCCAATGTTTTCTTTACGATTTCATCACAGCTTGAGCATTGTTGACTTGTGTTTCGTGGATCAACCAGAACAACACGCTTACCAGCACTTTCAGCCTTGTAAGTGGTGAACTGTACAAGTTGATTCCACCCTGCGTCTGCAATACTCTTTGCAAGATGATGATTTTTCACCATGTTTGTGATTTTCAAGTCTTCAAAGGCGATCAAATCATAGCGATTGACCAATTGACGCGAAATCTGATGAGCATTATTTCTGCGCTGATTCGCAATGTACTCATGCTTCTTGGCGAGGAGTGCCACAGCCTTTTTACGGCGGTTTGACCCTTTCTTTCGCCTTGATACGATACGCTGTAACTTTTTGAGTTGTCGCTCGCTTTTACGCAAATACTTGGGGACATGATAAAAATCACCATCCGATGTGATCGCCAGATGCTGTAAGCCCAAATCTACACCGATCTTTTTCCCTGTTGATTGCGTTTTTGTTTCCATTTCACAGGACAAACAAACATAATATCGTCCATTTTTAGCGATGACTGTGCACGTTTTGATTATACCTTGCACTTGACGATGTAGTTTGATTCGAACGGTTCCAACTTTGGACAGCGTGATGTACTTTCCTTCGAGTGAAAATCCTGATTGCGGATACGTGAAACTGTGATAGCGATTCATCCCTTTGAAGCGAGGAACTCCTGCTTTTTCGCCACGCTTCAACCGTCTGAAAAAGGCTTGATACGCTTTATCCAGACGTTCGACTACGTTTTGTAAGACTTGCGAATGAACATCCTTATACTCTTCACACACCTTTTTCAGCGCAGGTAACTCTTTCTTTTGGGAATAGAACGTCAGGGATACACCACACTTTTTATACGCCGTAATTCGCTGTTCAAGCAAGGCGTTATAGAGCCATCGGCAATACATGAGCGTTTCGTTTATTCTTTCTCGCTGTTCTTTGGTTGGCTCAATACGAAACTTATACGTTCGTAGCATTACGAATCTCCTTTTTTCTGATTTTCGATATAATTGCGAATTACATCTTCTGAGATCGAACCAATGGTTTCGATGTAAAAGCTACTGTTCCAAAGATGACCGCCCCATAATCTTTTTTTCAGTTGTGGAAATTTCAAAAACAGTTTACGGGCAGAAATTCCTTTCAGCATTTTCACAATATACGAGGGGGGGATCTTTGGATGAGCAGAAGCAAAAACGTGAATGTGGTCTTGTTCGCCGACTTCCATCATGACGACTTCAAACTCTTTTTCCTGTGCGATTTCTTGAAAAAGGTCTTTCAAGTAGCCTTCTATCTCGGAAGTGAGTACTTTTCTTCGGTATTTTACAGACCAAACGATGTGATAATTAACATTGTAGACACAGGTTCGAGCATGTTTTATGGTAGATTTTTTCATACATATAGTATAGCACAAAAAGCTGTTTAACATGTATTATATTGAGCGTTTTCAATTACATATAGTCAGTGAAAATAACAAAAAATTTGCCCTTGTAATCCCCGCAAGGGGGATTCGGGCAAAGCGGACTCTCATCTCTTCTCTAAAGAGGCAGAGGATTCCCGTCCGCAATCCTAAAAAAGACAGTAGATAGAACATTCTCAACGGAAACATTCATTACATTAGAGGCAGGATTTGCGGACTATTTCAAGGCAACTACAGGTGTTAAATTGGATAAAAAGGTAGAATATTCACATGAATTCATGATTCCGGATGTTCCAGCCAAAAACAAAGCTGATATCATAACATGGGATATTTATAACCGTTTTCACTTTACTGAGCATAATATCTTTTCACCTGATCGGAACTTTGTTGTATTAAGTCCAACTGAAAGTGTTGAGGGTGCTATATTTGTTAGCCCGATTTAATTCTCTTAAATTAAAAAGAAACAGCCGCGAACCAAACAGGCTGTTTCTTTTTAATTTTTCTTACCACCAAAAAGGTAAAGAAGATTGGTACGCCATAGAAGATACGGCCATACATTCACCGGGTAAAACAAGAAATAACCCGGTAGAATAGTAGATTTTTAGATTTCTACCGGGTAAGATTTTTTCTATTCATCGTCATTTAAAAACATGGCCGCTGCTTTCCGGGCCGCTTCGTCCGCCTCCATCTTTTCTTTACTCTTTTCTGGCTTTGTTTGTTGAAATGTTCCCGGCATTTGTCCCTGTAACCCGGTGAGTGCCGCGTATATGAATCGGCCTAACATTTTCTTGTTTTCATCTTCTTTTACCCATTGCAATACATCATCTGGTATTTCTTGCGGCATTGGAAATGTCACAGTATAAGGGTCTGATTCTGTACGGATTGCTACAGTGAGTAACCGCATAATCTCAGCCGAAAAATTTTGGCTGTTTTTTTCTTTTCCTTTAATGCCCACACCACATCCTGCGGAGTTTCCGCCGGTACACAGCATACGATTGCTTTTAAATCTACAGAGTCCTCCACATCGCTTCTTTATATCCCACTACGTTCATATAAAACTTACCTAAAACTGGCCGCGTATGCGTGCCTTATATAGATTTATATCCCACTACGTTCATATAAAACACGTCAGAAAAGAAAGCACAGACGCCGGAAGAGCAATTTATATCCCACTACGTTCATATAAAACGCGTCTGCATCCGGATGCGGTAATCCCACGCTATGCAAATTTATATCCCACTACGTTCATATAAAACTTAAATGAAGCGCGCGAAACATATTCGTTACCTAACACTACGTTCATATAAAACCGCGAATCCATGCTCTTTTCATCATCCGCACTTCGTTACCTAACACTACGTTCATATAAAACCGCCATTCAAGATGTAGTTTCGTGCGAATGTATGAATTTATATCCCACTACGTTCATATAAAACTAACTTAACATTCCGCACGATAACAGATGCAGAAATCAATTTATATCCCACTACGTTCATATAAAACCGTTTTTGAACCGCCCACCTTGGCGTTATGCGCCGGGCTAATTTATATCCCACTACGTTCATATAAAACTTTTATGAAGGATACCGGAGAAACCCGTATTTTAATAATTTATATCCCACTACGTTCATATAAAACCCTGGAACGGAGCGCACGCGGTAGGGAACCCCCCCGATTTATATCCCACTACGTTCATATAAAACTGGTGGAGGGGAAGAAAAATCATCAGAGAGCAAAGATAGATTTATATCCCACTACGTTCATATAAAACGAGGATGAAGTATTCTTGGAAGCTCCAGAATTTGAATTTATATCCCACTACGTTCATATAAAACGGAGGCAATCGTTTATAAAATCGGGAACAAAGCGAATTTATATCCCACTACGTTCATATAAAACATTAGCTTATGTATGGCTCGGCAATGAAAAGAGCAAAAATTTATATCCCACTACGTTCATATAAAACGGCTTGCTTGAAATCATCTGTCTGAAATGGGGAAGTATTTATATCCCACTACGTTCATATAAAACTCAGAAGCAACGATAGATAAAAGAAAATATGCGTCCCATTTATATCCCACTACGTTCATATAAAACAACTGCTTGAACAACTGGATGCAGCTAAGGATGAAGCAAATTTATATCCCACTACGTTCATATAAAACTAATATATACCAAGTGCCACAAACCCTTGATACATAATTTATATCCCACTACGTTCATATAAAACTCCCATATGACCCTTTGCGTTCAATTGTTACATATCAATTTATATCCCACTACGTTCATATAAAACTTTTTATCATTTTCTTTTTTGTTTGTTGGTTTAGATTCATTTATATCCCACTACGTTCATATAAAACGAGCAATTAGTATTGGATCTTTTTTAGACACATTTAAAATTTATATCCCACTACGTTCATATAAAACGGAAAATAGTTGCCGGAAATATGAAGCTAGGGAGGATGATTTATATCCCACTACGTTCATATAAAACACAGTTTGCATGCTCGATATCAGCGATGCTATCCGATTTATATCCCACTACGTTCATATAAAACCAATCATTTTCAAAAGATTTCGCAATCAAAAGCTCATTTATATCCCACTACGTTCATATAAAACTATCCTTGTTTGGTGGAACCGAGACGGTGCTATGATAATTTATATCCCACTACGTTCATATAAAACCATTTTCCTGACCCGGCAATAGTTGTTGCGAACGGTATTTATATCCCACTACGTTCATATAAAACGTGATTGGTGAACGTTTAAAAAGATTAAGAGAAACTAAATTTATATCCCACTACGTTCATATAAAACACTTGCTCTTCCAATGCTTGAACCTTCACTTCGATACGTTTATATCCCACTACGTTCATATAAAACAATATAGCAACACTTACAGAAGGAGTCTACAAGACAGGTTTATATCCCACTACGTTCATATAAAACTAGCGCGTTGATCGGATAGCGTATGATGTCATAAATAGTTTATATCCCACTACGTTCATATAAAACGTATATCGGAAAGTGGGGTGACCTGCTGGATAAGCGCTGTTTATATCCCACTACGTTCATATAAAACACCTGTGTCAGACGTTGCCTGTCCTTCCATATACGCTGTTTATATCCCACTACGTTCATATAAAACATGCAGGTCGGTCTATCGTATTCGAAGCCAAAAGCACGAGTTTATATCCCACTACGTTCATATAAAACCCTATGTGCGTAATAGTTCCCCAGTCCGTTCCTGCCTTGTTTATATCCCACTACGTTCATATAAAACTAAGAAAGCGGACGGAACGCTTGAACGATGGGACGAAAGTTTATATCCCACTACGTTCATATAAAACTCAAACTGGCCAGCAGTATCATACTCTCCGATGCCGTTTATATCCCACTACGTTCATATAAAACCGGGGGATTGACTACAGATATCGCGGTTATTGAAAAGTTTATATCCCACTACGTTCATATAAAACGAACCATCAATTTGCGCCGGATAAATTTGTTTAACCGTTTATATCCCACTACGTTCATATAAAACCGATCGGAAAGTTTCTCACCTCCGGACTGTTCTCCCATGTTTATATCCCACTACGTTCATATAAAACTTTGGTTGATTCATGGTTTTCGTCTCCCTTCCAACTAGTTTATATCCCACTACGTTCATATAAAACCTATTAGATAGTGCACAACCTTTAGAAGAAAGAAGAGTGTTTATATCCCACTACGTTCATATAAAACTACGAATCCAAACTAGAAAAATCGTACGAAAAACGAAAGTTTATATCCCACTACGTTCATATAAAACGCGCCGTGGAGCCTCTTCATTCGAACGTATTTTCTGTTTATATCCCACTACGTTCATATAAAACACAAACAGTCGAAGAAGGAGGGTAGCATGGCTGTTACTGTTTATATCCCACTACGTTCATATAAAACTGAAAGAAATTCGGGCGAGGCTGGAAGCCGCAACGAGTTTATATCCCACTACGTTCATATAAAACGAAAGACGTTCGTTATGCTGGCAGACCCGGATTCTGTTTATATCCCACTACGTTCATATAAAACGCAAAACTACAAAGAAAGTTATCTAAAAAGCAAAAGTTTATATCCCACTACGTTCATATAAAACTACCTGCTGCTTATATTTGTCAGTTACAACATTACAGTTTATATCCCACTACGTTCATATAAAACGCCAGCCATGGCGTGAATAGGAAGCCGGGACAAAGTTTATATCCCACTACGTTCATATAAAACGCTTCTGCTCATCCTGGCCGTACTGATGCAAACGGGTTTATATCCCACTACGTTCATATAAAACTTTAAGCATGTTAGAGACAGCTATACGCATATTATGGTTTATATCCCACTACGTTCATATAAAACCAGATGCAATAATAGAGAGCAAGAAATATGCGTCCCAGTTTATATCCCACTACGTTCATATAAAACTGAAACACGCATGTGTAACGAAGTGAAATGGAGATTATGTTTATATCCCACTACGTTCATATAAAACTCCTGAAAATCCTAGAAATGCCCCAGGAAAAAATGAAGTTTATATCCCACTACGTTCATATAAAACGCTTCCTCCCGTTCCTCTTCACCCAAACCACAAACTCGTTTATATCCCACTACGTTCATATAAAACTCAGAAGCAATGATAGAAAGAAGAAAATACGCATCCCAGTTTATATCCCACTACGTTCATATAAAACCGACTGTGCAAGGAACTGAATCCATTTCTTGCGTGACGTGTTTATATCCCACTACGTTCATATAAAACACCTATTGAACAAAATCCCAGCTTCGTCGATGATCACAGTTTATATCCCACTACGTTCATATAAAACTCAGATGCAATAATAGAGAGCAAGAAATATGCGTCCCAGTTTATATCCCACTACGTTCATATAAAACGTCGCAATCTCCGCCTGCTCAATTGCTCTAGCCCTAGTTTATATCCCACTACGTTCATATAAAACTACTCCCGCTTTTTTTACCTGGTACGTTTCTACGGAGTTTATATCCCACTACGTTCATATAAAACATCTTTTTCGTACATACGAATCTGAATAGAAGAAGAGTTTATATCCCACTACGTTCATATAAAACTCCTACGCCTTCCGTTCTCCCTGAGAAGTATCCCCGTTTATATCCCACTACGTTCATATAAAACTCCTTTCACATCATCTTGAAAATCCTAGAAACGCCCCGTTTATATCCCACTACGTTCATATAAAACACGTGCAGAGGAAGATGCCCGGAAGAAATTTGTGGGTTTATATCCCACTACGTTCATATAAAACAAGAGAACCTGTCCTCCCATATAGTCCACTTAAAAGTTTATATCCCACTACGTTCATATAAAACGAGCGTGAATCCGTTGAGCACCGCACTGCCGGTATTTTTCGTTTATATCCCACTACGTTCATATAAAACCCTAAAAATAAAACAGCGAAAATCATTAATTTGCCGGGGTCTTTATCACCTAAAAAACAATCAAAAATCAGCTTTTTTGCAGTAAGCCAGCAATTCTATTTTTAACCTCACAGAAAAAAAGGCCAAAACCATTGCGATATACGTTTTCATACTCACTCTATCTAAAAACCCGGTTTACTGCAAACCCTTCTAAAACTTCCCTTACATACTATAAAAACATCTCCTCAAAACTTTTCTCCTGTCCATACACCCGCTTCACGATATTTCTCGGATTTTGCACCTCATATACATAAATCGAATCTTCCCGCTTATCCATTATCTTCTCCAATTCCGTCAGACACTTCACTAACTTTCCCTTTGTAATTTCGCCTTCAAACACCGAATTCTGCGTCCACATCAAATATTGTTTCAACTTCTTGCATACTTTATGTACCCGCTTCTCACCCACATCGTATGTCACAATTACAAACATCTTCTACCACCATGCCTTTAGCGGTTTATACAAAGTATCTCCGATAAAATGCTTAATCAGTTTATAACACTCCAGTCGGATGAAATAGCGATATGACACTTTCCTTTTCAATGTTCGATGCTGCACAGTTGTTTCTAACTTCTTTTCCCATTCAGCCAAAAACTTCTTCCGTCCTTCTTCATTCAGGAACACGATGCCTTCCATCTCATCAAAGTGCTTAAGCGTAATTACTCTATTATTAACCAACGAAGCAATCAATGTGTCTACCAATAACGGCTTAAAAATTTCAGCTAAATCTAGACTTAACGAGAAACGCTTGCTGGAGGGCTCATGAAGAAAACTAATGGTAGGATCCAACATCGTCTTATACATTTCCGACAAAATCTCAGTATACATTCGACTATTCCCGAACGAAATTAACGCATTCAACGGATCAGTCGGTGGACGCTTCGTCCGCTTTTCAAATGCAAACTCCGGCTTCAACATCACATTAAATGCCTGATAATACTCTTGCCGAATACGCCCCTCAATCCCCATTAATTCCGGAATTTTCGCTGTATCCTCCAGTTTGGCAGCTTCTTTTTCAATTGCTCGTATAATTTCTTCTGTTTTTTCCTTATGCCGCCGCAAATTGCGCAGCATATGATGAATTCCTCCATACAAAAAACTTCTAGCAAGATACAGCCGCTTCTCCCTATTTAAATAATGAACACTCTGCTGAACCACTGTATAACCCGACACATTTTTCTCGCGTGGATAAAATGTCCCAACATAGTAATCATGATAATTATAAAAGTGCAAACAAACTCCATACTGTGCCAGCAAGTTGAGCAGCGCTGAATTTACGTCTACCTGCCCAAAAATATGCAAGTTTTCAATTTGTTCAATGGGCAATGATTTTTTCTTTCCTTCTGCGTCAACGAAATATAATGTATTATCCTTACGCTGCAATCTCCCGGTTGAAAAAATATAATGATCTTTTAACATTCTTCATCCCGCTCCATTGCAAAACAAAATTCATAGTATGCACATTTCGAACAATATCGCAGCTTTTTCAAACCGGGCGGCCTGGGCCGCTGCAAAATACGCTTGATACCAGCCAATGCTTCAATCACTTTTGCTTCCTCGGCTTCTGTAAGTTCAACAACTTCCGTATCTCGCTCTTTCGTATAGCTAATAAGACCTTTCTTTTCGACACCACGCTGCTTTAACTGATACAGGTAATACAGCATCTGCATTCGATCTGCTTCGCCCATTTTGCTGGAGATTTTTACTTCACGAACATATTCCCCATCAAACGCATCAATTTTAAACGTATCATCAATAAGAATTTCTTTCTGTTCGAGTTGTGGATAGGCACGCTCATGCAGCATTTTCCCTTCCATAACACGATCGTTAGTCTGTTCCATTGTGATCCCTTTAGAAAAGAGCCATAGCTTTCGCTGACATACGCTATAATAGTGCACCTGAAGTCCTTTGATATCTGCTTCCACCATCGGTCTCCCTCCATCAAGAGAACATGGTTATTTCTATGTCACTGACAATACCTCGCCCCTGCCTACTTTCTCTGTCAAATTCATATCCACAATGCAAAATAAAAATATTGTCTAATCCCGACAAAGTAGAAAGCTTATCTTCCGCCTGAAAACGATAAACTCCTATTGACTTTGCTTCAATTTTTCTACGAATCTCCTGACGCCGCTTCCAATCAACTTGACATTTCTCATACTCTTTCACTAAATCAAATATCTCATCAAAAAAACACTCTGGAATTACCTGAACCGTTTGAATATCCCGTAACTTCTTCTGTGCTTCCTGTCCTGTTACCTCATAAAAATCTAAAAAATCAAATTCATGAAGCGCCTCTTCAAACTCTCGCAAAAACGCTGTATTCGCCAGACTCTCTCGACTGTACAAACGCTGTACCATCTCAACTTTCGCCTGTTCATCAAGGATGCGGCCCTGATATGGCTGAAGTAAGGCGAGGCCCTTTTTTACAAGATCGGCATCATATATGTATCCAAGCCCTGCCACATCTTCTGTAAACACATATACATTTGGTTGAACCGGACTGCGCTTACCATTCCGATAGCACCGCCCTAACCGTTGGAAAAAGCTGTCCAATGTTGAAATTTCTGTGTATAAATAATCAAAGTCAATATCAAGACTTGCTTCTACCAACTGCGTCGTAACCCAAACCCCACTTCTCCGTGGTTCACCCGGTTTGGGCTTGTTGAACGATTTAATTTCTTCCTCCAGAAGTTTTCTGTCTTCCTGTGTAAATTGTGAATGCAACAAATATACGTTAGCTTCCGGATCGACTTTCCTCAGTTGTTCATACATCTTTACCGCTCGGCGCACCGTATTCACAATGACCAGCACTTGTGTATCTTTTGCCTGTTCGATGATTTCTTCCCCTACCTCTGTAATTCCCTCCTGACGCAGACAAATTCGATGCCGGGTAATATCCTGATTAATGAACTTTCCTACATCACTCTCCGTAATAATATTACGTTTTTTAAGTTCGTCCAGATAAATAGTAGGCAACGTTGCGGTCATCACCATAAATTTGCCACCAATTTTATGAATCATTTCCAATGCTTTAATAAGCATCGCGGCAATTTTAGGCTCATACGCTTGAATTTCGTCAATTACCACTTTGGCATTTGCCATGGCGGCCAGTTCTTTTTCAAATCCGCGATAACCAAATGGAAACTTCAAAATCTGATCTATTGTCGTCAACAATAGCTTGGACGATAAATGACGTGAATGGCGATAAATGTCCTCCCACTTCTCATCCAGCTCTTCTTTCTCTTGAAGGTAATCATTGCTAGTGGAGTGAAGCAGGCCCAGCGCTTCTGGGTGATAGTTAATTTCTTGGGGGCTGAGGATACGATCATAAATCGCATTAATGCTAACGCGCAACGGAAGGGTAAAAAACCCTTTATCTTCATTAATCCACAACAATGCAGCTTCTGTTTTCCCCATTCCGGTCTGTGCAATAACAATAATACTTTTATCTGTATTTGCTTCTGCAAATTGCTGCAACTCGTTTTTCGCATATCCTTTGTGCTCCATATACGCGGTTACCTGTGCTCCGATATGCTTATCCGCATGTAACTCGATATCAACACCCGCTGAAGCCGCATGATCTATGCGATGCACAAGCCCTTTAAGCAGCACATATTTATAAAAATCATCGTCGAACTGACTGTATCGCTTGGACAATCGGGCAATAGACTTATATGAAAACGTTTCTGGAATGTCCAATTTCATATGATCAATTAATTGTGGTAGATATGGGCGCATCTCATTCTCTAGAATTTCTTCAATTTTCTCTTTATCTGGTAGTTCACTTCGCTCATGATGGTACCCTACAGCATGAATTAACAAGCGACTTTCTTCTTTGGTTAACTTATATTTCTTAATAGGAATCATACCAACCGACAAATAGTTATGCGGCACAGAATATGTAATAGTATTTGGAAGTTTCTTCTCCCCTAGCTGTTTACGCAACCGATTTTGAAAACCGGGCCATGCTTTTCCTACATCATGATACTCTACTGCCAAACGTAACAATTTCCACATGCGTTCATCCATGTGGACAAAACGAGAACCATACGTACTTTTCAACCGTTCTAATTCAGCTACCAGACAATCCGTATGTTCACGGATTGTCTGGACAGGCTTGGTTTTGGCATAAAACAATGCCCATCACCCTTACTTACAAATTATAGAAAACGAGGTTGCCATCCTGATCCTGTAACACATCATCATCGGCATCAAATTCAAGACCTGAAACCGCTAATACATAACCAACATCAATTTTCTCCCAGCGGCGAATCCCGTTTTTGATCTCATACTTCCAGTTCAGTTGATACGGTACAGCATTTAGTTCCGTCTCCAATGAGTTGAGCACATCCCGCAAAATATAGGCATTATATTTTAAACGAATACGTTCCTCTATTTCCTTTACTTCCACTAGTTCATACTCATCAATCCGTACTAGGTCTTCCCAGCGTCCCAGACTCCAGTGAGTATTTCCGTTTTCGATAGCCGCAACAATAGCCTCCAATACTTCCGGTACTGCTTCCACATGAATTAATAACTGCACACCATACAGAAGATGCATATAGAGTGGCATTTTGGTCATGTGCTCATATTCATACGGTTTCGACGCTAATCCATCCAGTACAAGCGGAAACTCGGCTACATCTGTTTTCTTAAAAAAATAGTGTGCTTGATAGTCGACCATCTTTGCTTCGTATGTTCCCTGGATGCTGAGACGCATCGGGATAAACTCATTTGCTCCCAACATTGCATGCAACATACCCTTTACTGTTGCATATGGCGGCAAAGGATATGTTTCTCCTACTTTAAACGCCAGCGGCTTTTTATAACATGCCGTTTCTTGATATAGTTTCAACCGCAACGCCTTCATTGGTTATCCCCCATAAAACGCTGCAACTTCTTTTTGAATATGCTGAAAGAACGCCTCAATGGACACGACTCGATCCCCAAATGTTGTATGGTATTCCTCTTCATTACCAAATATGCCAGATACCATACCAATACGTGTCCGCTCGCCAACTGGTTCTCCGGCAAATGTTTGCTCCATTGTTGATTCCAGTGGCCTCGTGTCAATCTCCCACTTTTCACTGCTCTGTTTCAACTGCACTTTGCCAAGAAAAAATGGATTCGCCGCCTTATATACGCCGCCAATAACAAACAAAGGAGAGAGGCTTTCCTGACGACCACGAATATCACGATTTAAGAATTTTAATATTTCCAAAAATTGCCGCATCCTCTCTGCTTTTTGTTCATTAGGTAATTCTACTTCACCATCAACCCCGACACGGCTTAAATCGACTGTTACCGTATATGTATATAGACTAGCATGCTGCTCAATATTAGCCAGATTCGGCATTTGATCAATTCGGCTCGCAAGTCCCATATTATTCAGGAACTCTAAATCCCCTCTGTACGGTTCAAGCGAGATTGCGTGACTCAAGCGCACGACTGCCGGACGCTTTTCTGACTTTTGTGATGTTTTCAAGTAACCAAATAAATCCATTTCAACTGAATCGTTAATTGTAACATCTTTGCGAAACTGAACAACACCGCCTTTTTCTTTCGCTACCGTATCAAGATTCCAGCCATACCACTGGTTACCAAGTCGTACTATATCATAGCGAAGACTCTGGCGCGAAGCGAACGAATATACCTCCCCATTGGAACGATGAAGCTTTTTCAATTCGGAAATGTTAGCAATTCCTTCTCCGTAATTCAATGAATTCCCCTCAAACACAATGGTCATCGTTAAAGCCTGTGTCATACGCTTGCTTCCTCCCTATCTTTTTGTTTTTCATTTTCACTTGACAACATTCCGGCAATAAATGCGTTAGCCGCTGTCGTAAAATCCATTTCTCGTTCATGTATCGCATGTAAGAATACAGTCGGCACCGGCTTATCTACTGACATATACACACGCAACAGCGTGTCCATAAAACTATCTTTATTGTTCGCTTTCGTTGCATTCAACAGACGATACGCAATTCCGGCCACTTTCTTTCCTGCACTGGCACTGTATGTATCTTCGCTTTCTCGGGCTTTTCCCGCTTGCTCAAATGCTTTGCGAATGTCACGTCCACTATTAAAAAATGCCGCAACCCGATTATCCTGCTTTTTCATATCCTTCTCTCCTCTCTTATAGCATTCAATTCTATGCCGTTCTCTTACCGCAATATATACCCCAAGCCCGGAACCACCTTTTTTGATAACATGCCGCAAGTACTTAAAGATAACATGCTTCGTATCCATTCCCTGCAAAGCATTTCGGATAAAATGTTCCCGATATTCGTATGGCGAAATATGCTCCAATTTCTCCCCGTACTCTTGAAAATATTTCGCCAAATAGTGTGGAATATGATAGTAATCAAGCAACGTTCGTTTACTTTGATAATTAGCCGACATTTCAAGAAAAAACAGATGTTGCATAATATATTCACTTTCTTTTCTAATACCTCGAACTAGGCGGCTCACAATCTTTTCAAATGACTGTGACTGTTTTTTCAACTGTTTAAAATGTTCATTTTTCTGAAAAATTTCTTTAAACTTTTCATCTGTATGCACAAATCCCGCATACAATCGCACCTCGCCCTGATCATCAAACCCGTCTTTTCGGTAATACATCGTTGCCCCTAGCGGCACACAAAAAAGCACCAATTTTGCCAGCGAAGAAATAGGCAAAGCACGGTTCTTCTCTAAATCCCAGAAGAAGTTAGCTGCATTCTTACTAGATACCCCCAGCGGCGAAAACATCATCTCTTCAAAATTTTGAAAAGCAGGCTGTCCCGCGGCTAATGTACATTCCGGCACTTCTTCTTTCATATAATTGCGTATAAATATAATGTCTTTTTTCTTCCATGCCTTTTTCAATGTACGAAACGGCGAGTAATCCGCATGTTCATCAAGAAATGCCAGCACATCCTCCCCTGTTTCCGTCTTGTTAATAACTTCTAATAGCTGAATATCATTTTGTACAGGTAACACATAGTCTTTATAAAACAAATCAATATGCCCTGATAAATCGAGGCTATTTTTGGCTACATTAAGAAAAGAGGGCTGTCCAAAGAACGGAGATAAGATAACGCTCTTGAAATAATTCAACGTCAGCTTGTCGTTAATTTCTTTCTGTTTTACTACGTTATAATAATCATGGATGCATACTTGTAATTCTTCTAGTTGATCGTGGTGTTTTATTTCTTTGAGGCGGTTCTGGATGTCCTGCAAAGCAGCTTCTGCCGGAGTGTCTGTGAAATATTTGAGAATTTTCTTAGTGGAGTCAGCGATTGTTTTCTTAATAGATGCCAAAGCATCTGAGAAACGCTCTTTATTTTTTCCGTATTTTAGATTGTTCTTCAATCGTTCGTAGTCTCGTTCAGCAACGCTATATTCATCAATGAGGTATGAAAAAAAGATTTGCGGAAGATATCCTAACGCAACAGGCTCTATTTCCAGTCCACTGTCTGTTTCACGAACAGTCCCCCTGTGTTCGTCAGGAATTATGTTGTGTTTTTCACCATATATGTACAATCGCTGCAATCCGACCAACGCCATCGACATCAGCCAATCACTTGCATACAAGCGAAGTACCATACATTTCTCATCCCCTTATTACATCTACAAGTCCAAACCCTTGCCCTCTTCTCTTCCCCATGCCCAACTGATACAACAACTGCAAATCTTCCGGATGTCCTTCCAGTCTTAATTGTCCCTGATATGTTGTGAAATAAAGATAGCGATTCGGACCATGTGTTTCCGTAAATACATGATTGGATTCTTTAATAACCTTTTTTTGCATTGCCAATGGCGTAACAATCAAAGACTCCCGCAGTCCTTTTCCTCTATATTCACGTAAAATGGTATCTGCCATGTACGCAAAATGTTTGGCGAATTCCGGTCGTTCAGGCGAAACCGGCTTCCGATTTTCATCTTCAATGAGAAGCGGTGACTGCGTCTTTACAATAATTGATCGATTACGAATCGTTTGTTCTGGTAGCATCCGAACACGTCCCCGAATAAACTCATATTGTTTATATCGGAACCAGGACACTTTCCGCAGGCCGTTATAAAAATGGAGCATAAATTCAAAATCCGGAGAGCTAAAAGTAAGAACCAATTCATCAAGATAGATCTCATCTTCCGCAAAGCGAAAGTTTTTTAAGTACGGCGCAAATGTAAACGGCTTTAAAACAGCCTGATTTGTTTCATATAGCTTTCGATAGTACTTTTCATTCGCTTGCTGGAGGCATTCTTTGACAAGAGAGACAATAATCATCCGATAGGAAATAGGTATGACTTTTGTTTTTAGAGAAAAAACGATCCGCATATTCCCCTCCCTTTCTTTTAAAAGTTGTATTTTTTATATTTGAATTCTTATTAACTTTAATATACTCTCACAGGACTAACAAATCAAGTATATTTTACCTAATTTTATCATAAAAAAATCAGCACAAGAGGTTCTTTGTGCTGATTACAGCTTGTAGACAAAGTCTAACTTCCAGACAGGTCTACAAGCTAGCCATCAAGTTAAAAACATGATATAAAAAGACAAAAAATGACCATCCTTATTCATTGTGAATCTGAAAATAAAAGTAGTCTTTACTTTGCCTTTCCCTGCATTATCGTCTCAAGAAATAGATTGGATACCTTTTTTACATACGTTTAAACAAATTTTTTCTTCTGAACATGTAAATGAATGTGAAAGAAGCGTTACCCAGTATTTATCTCCACATGTTTGAAACATATGAAAAAATCACGGCCTTTTTCGATGATCTGTATGATCTCATGAGGAAAAATGGTAAAAAATCAAAGAGATATAATAAGAAAAGTCCTCTTAAGATTTCAGAAGCGTTGCCAAGTTGATTCGCGATAGGTTGGTGGATAACAGATAGGGGGCTCTTTGGCATGGAGAAAAATAGTGATTATAGATAAAGAATAGATAAAAGGTTCAAAAACTAAAAGCTTTTGAACCTTAACTTGATAGCCATGGAGTCACCCTCATTTTTTTATGTTAGATATGTTAGATAGAGTGACGAATAAAACTTTATTAATAATCCATGTACATATGACCTACGAAACTCCTATTTGATAATTATTAGATTTTTCTTGTACGCCCAAAAAATGTTACGGCCCGTTCGTCAATTTCAACGGTCTTATTCTCCTTTGGTACTAACAATGCTCCCTCATGAACATCGCCGATTCTCTCTTTATCGCCAAAGCCAATAATGACCCTTCTCGGTTCATCACGTTAATATTTCCCCCTAAAATTTCCATCGTCCGTTCGACGATTTCTTGCGCTAGCTCTTTCGTAAATGGATACAACGCTTCTCCCTTCTTCTTCACAATTTTTATAAATGCTTGTTTTTATCATCACGATTGTAGAACGACTATCGCACCGATGCCGGCATTTCGCCAATAAGATGAAATCATAAGTCCTTTTTAAACTCCTAAAGGAAATAATATCTATTCCACCATAATTAACTTATTATTCTAAAAAAATATTATTGACTTTACTTAATTATTTACTTTAAAATTAATTAATTATTACATATATTTCCATATCATTCATTTAAAAATATTTTGTCAATATAGAAAAGAAAAATTATTATAGTTGAATAAAGGAGGTTGTTTTATGTCAAATTCAAACAAGCAGAAAATTGTTTCAAGCGTTCCTCAACAAGGCTTTTTTGGCCATCCTAAGGGGCTGTTCACCCTTTCCTTTACCGAATTTTGGGAACGCTTCTCGTATTACGGAATGAGGGCAATCCTCGTTTTCTATATGTATTATGAAGTATCAAAAGGCGGATTGGGGCTTGATGAAACCACTGTTCTTGCTATTATGTCGATTTACGGATCGCTAGTGTATATGTCGAGTATCATCGGCGGCTGGCTGGCTGACAGAATATTTGGTACTTCTAAAGCCGTGTTTTACGGTGGAATATTAATTATGTTTGGTCATATTGCTTTGGCGATACCTGGAAACATAACGATGTTCTTCGTTTCCATGGTCTTGATCGTGCTTGGCACAGGGTTGCTGAAGCCTAACGTTTCCAGCATTGTAGGGGATATTTACAGCGAAGAAGACAATCGTCGCGATGCGGGATTCAGCATTTTCTACATGGGAATCAACCTTGGCGGATTCCTTGCTCCATTAATTGTGGGAACGGTAGGAATGAAATACAACTTCCACTTAGGTTTCAGTATCGCCGCTGTCGGCATGTTTTTAGGATTGTTAGCTTTTATTTTCACCAAGAAAAAAAATCTTGGCCTTGCCGGTACATTTGTGGCAAATCCTCTGTCACCGGCCGAAAAGAAAAAAGTTTTCACCTTGATTGGCGTTGGGGCCGCTCTTATTGCTGTCTTGATCGTTATCGCAATTTCAATGAATCTGCTGACATTTGATACCTTTATTGCTCTTGTGGGAATTCTCGGCATCGTAATTCCAGCGATTTATTTCATTGTTATGTACCGTAGCCCTAAAACAACAGCAATAGAGCGTTCACGTGTTATTGCTTATATTCCGTTATTTGTCACTTCTGTTATGTTCTGGGCTATTCAAGAGCAAGGATCGACCATCCTTGCCAATTACGCGGATAAACGCACACAATTAGACTTTGTGGGAATTCATATTTCACCTGCTTGGTTTCAATCATTAAACCCGTTATTTATTATCCTGTTCGCCCCTGTGTTTGCCTGGTTATGGGTGAAGCTCGGAAGCCGTCAGCCATCGATACCTAAAAAGTTCTCTTTAGGCTTGTTGTTCGCAGGCTTATCATACATTGTCATTCTTTTGCCAGCTTACTTTGGCGGCGACGATTCATTAGTGAACCCGTTATGGCTCGTTCTTAGCTATTTAATTGTTGTATTTGGAGAATTATGCTTGTCACCTGTAGGGCTATCGGCTACTACAAAATTAGCACCTGCCGCCTTCTCGGCGCAAACGATGAGCTTATGGTTTTTATCCAATGCCGCCGCGCAAGCGATTAATGCGCAAATTGTCAAATTTTATACACCTAAGACCGAAATGATTTACTTTGGCGTCATTGGCGGAGCAGCCATTCTCTTTGGCATTCTCCTCTTCGCGCTATCGCCAAAAATTGAAGGCTATATGAAAGGTGTAAAGTAAACTTTTATTTACAAGCGACCGTTGAGGATTTACCAAACACGGCTTAAAAATTTTTTTCGTAACTTTTTCTTCACTACCACCGATTTCTATAGTGAGAGGATTACCCCACCTCAATTAACTCCTGAATATCGATGTCTAACACTTTACACAGTTTCTCCGATGTTGAGAGGTAGACTCTGTCTACTTGGTCTGAACAAAGATGGCTGATATTAGGTCAATAAAGTAGACACAAAAACTTTTAGACTAGGCTGTTTTCTTGAAGTACATACGTTCGTATTCAGAAGGCGAAAAGTACTCTGTTGCCGAATGAATCAGTTTATTATTGTAAAAAATTTTAGTTAGTATACTCAAATAAGCTTTTCTTGGCTTTTTCTCTTGTTCTATATATATGTCTGCTGGTAGATGAACTCTCGTTTGAGAATGCCATGAAAGGACTCAATACAAGCGTTATCGTAACAGTTTCCCTTTCAACTCATACTGCAACGCATGCCGTATCGTATAAGGCGTGCCTGATATTCTTTTGAAACATACTGACTGCTTCGCTCGGAATGATGGAGAACAGTACCCTTCGGTTTTTGACGGATATAAGCTCAATCCAGTGCCTGAAGGACAAGCTCTTTCGTCATCTGGCTATCTACGTGCCATCCTACGATTACGGGAATATAAATCCATCACACTGGCTAAATAAAGCCAGCCTTCGCGAGTAGGAATGTACGTAATATCCGCTTCGGGAAACTTGAAACACCCGGCACATCTTCTCCACCCGAAACGTGTGGCGATGTTGATGAATAAAGGCAAAAATTATCGCTGGTCTTTGGCGAAGATGTGCATGGCCTTTTTTAAAAATAGCATTTTCTTCTTCTAGGTCACGAATTCGCTTTTGAAGCTCGGAGAGCTGGTGATTTTCGCTTCGGAATTTCTGCTTGCTATCTCAGGTTCTTGTTTATACTTCTTCACCCAGTTATTCATGTATTTTTACTAATTTGCAACTCTCCCGCTACTTGAATGACACCCTTCCCCTCTTCATATAATATAGCGAGCGGTTTGGCGTTTGAATTCTTCATCATATTGTCTTCTCATACGAACAACTCATGTATACATAATGTGTGTCCACTTTTTAGTCTAACATCAGATTAGATATCTTAGTAGTTTGATTTAGATCCCACTACGTTCAGATAAAACAGGTATTTCGTGAATTGCCGTATTTGCTCACAGTTGTTTTATATCCCACTACGTTCAGATAAAACCATACGAATCGCTAGGAGTAGAGTCGGACGAAGTAGCCTTTATATCCCACTACGTTCAGATAAAACTACGTTGTGATTTTATGTTTAAAAAATCCTCTCAACTTTATATCCCACTACGTTCAGATAAAACAGACGCTTTTCACTACGAAGTTTCCGTTCAGTTTGCCTCTTTATATCCCACTACGTTCAGATAAAACTTGGAGAATGTCTGCGCGAAGTGTCCGGGTTCACAGCTTTATATCCCACTACGTTCAGATAAAACTTCGTCGGATCACGCCGGATAAGTCCTTTCTTCTCCCTTTATATCCCACTACGTTCAGATAAAACTCTTCGTGGGAAATCTCAATATGTTCTTTCAGCTTTTGACTTTATATCCCACTACGTTCAGATAAAACGGAGTCGGTTTCTGATTCATTTCTTCAAGAAGCCTCCCTTTATATCCCACTACGTTCAGATAAAACTCTTTCCTTGAGCGAAATGTAATCGCCACTCAATGCTTCTTTATATCCCACTACGTTCAGATAAAACACAGCATTTCGAAACTCAGAAGTCTGAAAGGGCGAATTCTTTATATCCCACTACGTTCAGATAAAACCCACGAGCGCCGCTGAAAATACAAATACATATTCGACTTTATATCCCACTACGTTCAGATAAAACAAAAATTAGGAGAAAGTTTTAAGATTAAATTAACATCTTTATATCCCACTACGTTCAGATAAAACGGCAAAAAATAGTTCACCCAACTCATGACTTCACCGACCTTTATATCCCACTACGTTCAGATAAAACTATGAGCAAGGGGAATACTCCCCTCGCATTACACTACTTTATATCCCACTACGTTCAGATAAAACGCAATCTCATCGACCTTCGCTTTCACTCTTCCTTTACTTTATATCCCACTACGTTCAGATAAAACGAAATAGAGGCGTTGATATTTACCGGGGGTTTTATGACTTTATATCCCACTACGTTCAGATAAAACTGAATCTACAATGTTCCACTTCTCGGTAAATCTATCAACTTTATATCCCACTACGTTCAGATAAAACTTGGAAAACGTCTTGTCGTAATGGATGGCATCCCTTAACTTTATATCCCACTACGTTCAGATAAAACTGGGAAGTCCGGAAATACACTGACAGGTGTAACGAGCTTTATATCCCACTACGTTCAGATAAAACCTAGTCAAAATGATTGAAAAGGTTATTGCAAATTCCTTTATATCCCACTACGTTCAGATAAAACAGTGGGCGGAGCTGAAAAAGACACTGACGCAGGCAACTTTATATCCCACTACGTTCAGATAAAACACCAGCCATCAGCCTGCAGCGCGAATGCTACGCGCCACTTTATATCCCACTACGTTCAGATAAAACGCTAAGAGCCGTTATAGCAGTTACTGCGATTCCTATCTTTATATCCCACTACGTTCAGATAAAACGGTTCAACGAAGACGGCTCGTACGTGTATAACTACAATACTTTATATCCCACTACGTTCAGATAAAACCTACAGCAATTCGGTCAGATGGCGCGGAAATTCGATGCTTTATATCCCACTACGTTCAGATAAAACCTTCCGGGCATCTTCCTCTGCACGTAACCGCTGCAACCTTTATATCCCACTACGTTCAGATAAAACCTCGGTTCATTGCGTCTTTCGATAGTCCCGTTTTCTCGCTTTATATCCCACTACGTTCAGATAAAACCCTACCAACACCGAGCTAAGAGTGGCCAAAGAAACCTTTATATCCCACTACGTTCAGATAAAACTAGTAAAGGGGGATGGTGTATTGTATAGATAAAAGAGGACTTTATATCCCACTACGTTCAGATAAAACCGGTATCGGAGCAGGCTGAACGTTCGGACTCGGGGAAACTTTATATCCCACTACGTTCAGATAAAACTTTAAGCATGTTAGAGACAGCTATACGCATATTATGCTTTATATCCCACTACGTTCAGATAAAACTTCCTTTTCGTACATCGTGATAACGGTTTTGAAGTCGACTTTATATCCCACTACGTTCAGATAAAACTTCGTGCCGCATGACTTTTCGGAAGAGGACGAATACGCTTTATATCCCACTACGTTCAGATAAAACTCATACTCCCTCACACGAAGAGGAGGCGAAAAAGACTTTATATCCCACTACGTTCAGATAAAACTCTGGAGTCGGAACCGGCTCTGGTTCGGGAACTGGTTCCTTTATATCCCACTACGTTCAGATAAAACTTGGGCGGTATGGCAGGCAAAGGGTTTGGGCTTGTAGCTTTATATCCCACTACGTTCAGATAAAACCAAGCGCACCACCAATGGCTGTCGCCGCAACTGAAAACTTTATATCCCACTACGTTCAGATAAAACCAAAAACCCGTGTTTATATGATTGGCCACGAAGAACGTCTTTATATCCCACTACGTTCAGATAAAACCTAGTTCGATTAGCGCGGTGCAAGGTGTAGTTACAACTTTATATCCCACTACGTTCAGATAAAACCCCCTGCTCTGTGGTAAAATATTCTTGTAGGCAAGAACCTTTATATCCCACTACGTTCAGATAAAACGCTGTCCTGGTCGATGTATATTAGCTTGTTTTCGCCCTTTATATCCCACTACGTTCAGATAAAACATACGAATCCAAACTAGAAAAATCGTACGAAAAACGAAACTTTATATCCCACTACGTTCAGATAAAACGGAACGCTCGTAAATCTGGATTTTTGGCGTACTCTTCCTTTATATCCCACTACGTTCAGATAAAACAGATTAAAACATAAGTTTAACGAAATTTTAACGAAACTTTATATCCCACTACGTTCAGATAAAACATTAAGATGGTGATTCAGTCCGTTTGGGAAAGTATAACTTTATATCCCACTACGTTCAGATAAAACTGGCCTTGCTTCGACCCTTGTTGTGACGGTTTTGGTTGCTTTATATCCCACTACGTTCAGATAAAACTCAACTACAAGAACAACAAAATGAGATAAGAAGTGACTTTATATCCCACTACGTTCAGATAAAACGTTTACTTCGATGACGGAACGGTATTACTTGATAAATTCTTTATATCCCACTACGTTCAGATAAAACCCTAAAAACCAAGCAGCCAAAATCCTTTATTTCTCAAACCTTTCACGTTCCAACAAATCAACCAAAAATCATTTTTTGCAGTAAACCGGCAATTCTATTTTCATACTCTATAAAAAAAAGCACGAAAACCTTATCACACAAGGCTTTGTGCTTATTCTACCAAAAACTATCTTCACTGCAAACTACCCATTCTCTTCTAAATTAAATTCACAAGTATTGGTTTCGGATTAACCCCCATTACTTGGACACAAACAACCTTATTCATCCTTTTTCGTAAAATTCCTCGCTTATACTCGCACTTCTCTAATTACGAACTTACGTTCTGTTTGAAGCGCATAAAACTCTTGTGGAGCTAAATCGCAAATGCTCGAATGGATTCGTCTCTCGTTATAAAAGCGGATATCTGTTACAACTTGATACGACTCTGCATAGGACATAAACTCATAACGTGCCAGACATTCATCTTCCAGGATGCGATGAAACGCTTCGATGTGCCCATTCATATTCGGTGTTCGTGGTGGAATACGCTCATGAACAATTCCAAACGTTTCACATGCTTGTGTAAAATGATGAGACGTAAATTGCGGGCCATTATCGGAACGAAGAACGGGAAGCGTATCTATTCCAAATAATTGCCGTTTAAATAATGCCTGTTGTATCGTACGACTCGCATCCTTTGCCTCACAGGACAGACCCATATGATACGCAATGACCGAACGGTCATATACGTCCAGAACGGACTGGATGAAAAAGAAGCGGTCTTCTCCAGCGATATACCCGTATTTAATGTCCGTTTCAAACAATTGATTCGAGCCGGTAATAATGCGGTTTCGTGCCAGCTTTTTCGGGTACGAATCCCGTTTTTGGCGCTGTGGCCGTAGAATATCCATCTCCTTGCATAATCGGTACACTTTTTTCTTGTTGATACAAAGCCCGTATGTCCGACGTAAAAAGACGGTCAGTTTACGGTACCCATAGGCATAGGCTTCGCCTTCCATGCCTTCCATCAACCATTCTTTGATCTGTTCATCGGACACTTTTGTGCCGTCCTGCTTTAGGGAATAGCCCGGTATGGCTCGTCCCTCACTTTTCACTGGTTCCACGTTCTGCCCTTTTCGTTTTCGATGGTAGTATTATCAAATCACGTAAAATCGCAAGTTCTAATGCCTGTTCGCCAAGTAACCGTTTAAGTTGTTCGTTTTCTTTCACAACTTCTTCGGCATCAAGGACCGGAACCATAGAGAAATCAATTTCTCCATGTTTTCCGCTCTCGAACTCTCGCTTCCAGCGCCCCACCATGTTAGCGGATAACTCATAACGGCGGGCAACGGCTGCTAAATTACCGGTCTCTTTCGCTTCTTTCACCACTTGTTTTTTGAAATCAATGGAATACTTTCTTCTTGTCATTGATGTCTTCCCCCTCTGTCACTATAAGTGTAATCAAAATACACCCTTAGTGTCCAACTTCTCTAGGGGGCTAAAGAGGTTTTAGAATACGATATAGTAGATTGGTTGATAAATATTCCTCGATCTGCTCCTTACTAAGTCTGATGAATGTTTTGCTTTGAAAAGGATTTACGTTTTGTTCCAGACATCGTTTCCATGAATAGTATATTAGGGGACGAATGGATGGGCTTGTATTGTTTCCAGAAATAAATTGTTCCCATTCATATTCAAGCTTTGCTCGTTCTAATTTAGGACTAGCACACGCATCTAAAGCAATTAGATGATCCATAGCTATAATCCTCCGTAAAATGTAGTAGGTATCCACTAGTGCTATATGGGAAGTTTTCTATACTTTTTATTATAATTATAATGGTAATTTTGGTAATATTTAAACTGTTTCATCTTAAAAAAATGTTTTATATAAGTCTTACTTGAAAAATCGCCATCCATTTGTGGTGAAGGTAAGAAGCTTGGAAAACATGGCTGGATTCTGGTCTTTTGGTAGGGTTTCTGCATAAACGTAGCTGAAAAATTATCACAGAATTTTAGAATAAGAAATCAATTAAGTGAAAACGGAAATAGAACCCTCATGTACACAAAAAGAGCTGTGAAATACTCATAGCTCTTTTTTGGTGATAAATGGTGTTTTGGAAAGAATCCCTCTACAATTACAAGCAAAGGAATTCTTATATATTTTCCAATTTCCTCTTTATTGCAGTCGGACGCTATAATACCTCATAGCTTCCAAACTGCCTATTACTTCAAAAACATTTTGACTTATCAGCATTCTAAGTCGATATTCCAGAAATTCATCACCGACATATTGTTCCAGGCTCCCTAAAGCTTCTCCAATCACTCTCGCTGCTTTCATGAAATTTTTTTGCTTCTGCTTGTTATGAAACTTCTGAGCCGCCTGGATAATATATGAGTCACACCACTCTTCTGTAACACTCTCCACGCATCCATTTTTCCAAATACGCAATACTTCCCGCGTATCAGCAAGACGAAGCCATTCTTCAACAAGCCTGTCCCGGTTCTGAATTGTTAGTGGCTGAATGAGCCTATCTATTTCATCATATATAGTCTGCAATCGTTCCGTGCTAATTTCCCCTGTATATAAAGACCTAGTATCCTGTCGATTGAAATGCTGTTTATAGGCTTCTGCAGTATTAATAATAGTAATCGTATTTATTTTCTCTCTTAACAGATACAAAACGAATCGGAGTCCAGTTTGCTCATGGGCGTTTTCTCCTGTCCAAATTGTGACGGGCACATCCGAAGGAATCGAGTAAATTTCATTGAGGGCGGTTTGAAAGTGCTGCATATAATGCGTGCTGTCTCCTTCGTTGTAGCGAAAATGCTCTGTAAACCACTCTTTTCTCGCCTCCCTGCCTTCTTCAGTGTGCAATTGCCATACAGGACCAATAGAAAACAGGTCAGAAAACGTAATCACTTTCTCTTCTCCACTTACCCCTGACTCCTTAAGTACCATTCGTAGAGATCCAGAAGCAGAAACACCAAAAATAATATGTACTTTTTTGTATGGCTTGTTTTCTTCGTTATGCATCTGATTGACTTTGTAATTCAGAATTTGCTTATATGTCTTGCTCATATCAGTAAAAAATTGTTCTTGGCTGTATTGCGTTTCTTCCACCAGATTCATTCTCAAGAATATATGGTACAACAATGTTTTCGCTTCTTTTTCTGGCAAATCATCTATTATTTTCTTTAGATTTTCTATCATTGTTTTATCATTCCTTTCTATATCGCAAAAACTATCATATGTATTATAATATAAGATCAGGGGATATGTAATAATTATCCATCATTTTCAAAAAAGGGATATGATCAGTATCAGTTGCAGATTGAAGATTTTCTGGCAAAGTTACGTTCACCATTTCAGCTGTTTTTGTATAAAAAGGGGCAATTGAACTTCCTGCATATAATATAATCACTATACCGGATAAAAACAAACGAATTAATTTTTTCTTTAAATAAGGAACCGCCATTGGTACGAGAAAGATAAGCGACGCTAAGTCGACAAATGGAAGGACTTTGTTTCCTGGGAGAAACACAGCTAAAACAAGCGCTCCTGGAATCAGTAGTAATCCTGTTGCTAATACAGCTGGATTTCCAACTAGTCAGGTGGTGTCCAGTCCAATATAGAAGGGAAGCAAAGAAGCGATTACAGATATCGTGATGCTATTTGTCACAGTGTGCACAACGCCGCCTGTCAGCATGAAATGCCAATAATTAAAAATATCAATGTTTACAGTTTTCGTAAGCTTTAACAATAATAGAATTACATTTAAAATAATCGCTCCAAAAACAACAAACGGAACAATCGGAGTTCCCCAACCGATCGTAGCACCGACTGGCCATCCGGGATCAGCAACGGTTAACTTTAGCTCAAAACGGTTAACCATTGATTCTGCGGCAAGATCAAGAATATCTAGTAATAAGCCAATGACTAAATTAATTCCTACAAACCCAATCTCAATTAACATCGCTGCTTTAAAAGCTTGACCAATCTTTACTTGAAAAACAATTCAAGAATAAAGAAAATGATCGGCATCATCACAGAAGGTCCTAATTGTATTAACGATTCGATTATTGTCATTTGAGCCCCTCCTCCTTATTTGTCGTAAACATTCGTAATTAAACGACTACATAAATAACACTCACCTCCTAAAAAAACAAAAAACCCTACAAAAACCTAGCTTAACAACGACTAGAGCTCTGTAGGGTTTCGCTTATTCACATAACCCGTATAAGCTATTTTGTTTTCCAAAGAGCAGGATGACTCGTTGTAACCCTTTTTATTCCACAATCAAACAATTCTGTTATCATTTCATTCGTAGAAATATATTCATCTCGTGACATTTTTTCGTGAAACCTTGTAAATTTCCAATGTGTGTTTCGGACAATAATACATAAGGTGATTCACTTTTAAGCGCTTTAAGAAAATTTGTAAGCTCCTGTACTGAGGGAATAATCGTATTTATTGTTAATTGTCAAATGTATTTTGCCTTTTTAGGTGTTAGTAAAACCCAACCGACTTAATATTAGATACTACAAGCACGCTTTTGCTAAGCCCCGACAATATCTTCCGAATTCTTGTTAATCTCGTCGATAATGCGAATAATTTTCCGCGCATCGTCCATGTTATCTTTAAAAAGTTCGACAATGCCGCCTGCGGTTTTAAATGGTTCTTCCTGCAATACTTTTTTATCCATGACTCCGTTTCTAACGAAGTAATCAATAATCAGTTTGACGAAGCGGCTTTGGTTGATGTTAAGTCGTTCACTAGATAAAAACTCGGAAAAGGCCTCATTAGCCGCTTGCGGGTCAAGACCAACAATTTGACGAACAAGTTTCGTCACTGGTGTTTCCCCAAACTCTTTTTGATAATCTTCCTTTGTGCCAAGCTCGTTCCATAGAATCTCTTCTAATGCTTTTAAATCTTGGGCTGTTAACTTTTTGTTGTTTCTTAATTTGTAAATTGCGATTTGGTCACGGTGTTCATGAAGGTAATGGTGAACTTTTTTTCGATAGCTTTGCAGGTCATTGACATCAAACATCGGGCCGTTTTCTTTCACTTCTAAGATTTCGTCTTTAAAGTTCGTGTAATAAATTTTTTGCGTCTCTTTTTCAAGGAATTTGACTAAATCACGTAACGCTTCGCGAACAGTTTCTAATTCAAAAATATCAGCTTCGCTCCAAAACTCTTCTGTTTGTACTTTTTCAATGATATATTTTTGTTCTACCACTTGAGGAATTGAACCAAGCCTGGATAACGCTTCGGCGGTTCGGATGACGCTTTTAATCGGCTTTGTCGCATTTTTTGTTTGCAGTTTTGCCAACTCAATCGTGTACATAAGTAAATCAAAACGTTTCGCAAATTCGTCATCGTTCAGCGGAACAATGAGCGGCGAGATGTATTTTTTGATCTCATTTACATCCATCGCTGCTAAAGAGTCCCACTTGGCTCTATTTTTAAACTTGTGCACATATTGAATATGTTGGCGTACACGGAAGTTTTCTTCGTTTAGCTTATTGATTTCGGCTAGTACCTCATCAATGAATTCATTGCGATGGGCAATATACTCTTCTTCTTGATATTGTAAATGTTGCAGTTCTTTAATGATTTCAACTTTAGAGTTAAACAAACGCTCCGTTAAGCTTTCCACCGCTTTTCCTTCGATCCCTTTTGGGTTTTCTCGGAAAAACTCGAAGTTGCCGCAATAGTCGAAAATGAGGAAGTGGGTTTTATCTTGATCGATTCCTAATAAGTCTTTACATAAGCGGGTTCCGCGCCCAATCATTTGCCAAAACTTTGATTTGGAGCGTACTTTCTTGAAGAACACAAGGTTCACAACTTCTGGAATATCCACTCCAGTATCAAGCATATCGACCGATACGGCAATTTGCAGCAGTTTGTTGCGGTCAGAAAAATCATCGATTAACGTTTGGTAATAGTTCACACTGTAATCAATAACTCGTGCGAAGCCACCTTTGTACTCAGGAAACAATTGATCAAAGCGCTGTACAATTCTTTCCGCGTGACGATGGTTTTTCGCAAAAATAATCGTTTTGCCAAGTTTGTCTCCACCTTCAACGCGAATTCCTTTTTCCATCAAATTTTTAAGCACGGTATCGATCGTATCGTCATTAAACAGCCATTCATTTAATGCCGCGCTGTCAATATCCTCGCCTACTTCATCATCAAACGTTTCTTCGTATCGTTCTTTTTCTTCCTCAGATAAGTCATCATAATGAATACCTTCTTCAAGAAACTTTAGTTTTGTCTCAATCGTACGATAATCAACTAAATATCCATCTTGAACCGCTTGATCTAATTCATAGGCATAGGTCGGTACACCGTTTTCTAAATCGAACACTTCATATGTATTGCGGTCAATTTCGTCCTTCGGTGTTGCGGTAAGCCCGAGTAACATCGCATCAAAATAGTGAAAAATCGCCCGATATTTTTTATAAATGCTTCGATGAGATTCATCGACGATAATTAAATCAAAATGCCCAACCGTAAAGAGACGTTTTCCGTCTTTTCGTTTCGCTTCGTCAATCGCGTTCATCATCGTCGGATAAGTCGAAAACACCATCCGGCTTTCTTCCGGATTATCTTTATTATCAAGTAAATTACAAAGCGTTAAATTCGGCAGCAAATGACTAAAATTATTTTTTGCTTGCGTTACAAGCGTTTTGCGGTCAGCTAAAAACAAAATATTTTTCACCCAATTGTGGCGGGTGAGCACATCAACAATCGAAATCGCCGTCCGTGTTTTGCCGCTCCCTGTCGCCATGACAAGCAATGCTTTGCGCCGTTTTTTCTCAAGGGTGTCACATACGGCTAAAACCGCTTCTTTTTGGTAATAGCGGTTTGTAATATTGTCATTGATTTTTACATTTTTTAACGGCAAATTCATTGTGCGGCGATCGATCAGTAAGCGTAACTCTTCTTTATTATAAAAACCGGAAATTTTCCGCGCCGGATAGTTCAGATCATCCCAAATGTTCGTTTCAAAACCGTTTGTATAGAAAATAATCGGGCGTTGGCCGTACATTTTTTCGATGCAGTCGGCATATAGTTTCGCCTGTTGCTTTCCTTTGTTCGGGTCAGCGGTTGTTCGTTTCGCTTCGATGACCGCAAGCGGTTTGCCGTTGTCGCCAAAAAGGACGTAATCGACATAGCCGATTCCTTCCTGATTCGGCATGCCAACAACAGGGTATTCAATGACAACATCCTTTTTAAATTCCCAGCCTGCAAGCTTCAAGTCCAAGTCAATATATTTCTTTCTTGTTTCAAATTCGCTTGATTCATCGACTTGGAAATCGTACTCTTTCGTGTTCGCTTCCCGTTTGGCTGTGAGAAGAGCGCGCAGCTGTTCGTTTTCTTTCATCATCTCTTCAAGACGCTTGTCTTTCGAGCTTAGCCGTTCGTATAAATCCTTTAATTCTTCCGGACGCTCACGCTTTTCCTCGCCGATTTGCAGCAATGATTCATCAAAGTCAGCAGCAGTATATTCATCGGAATAACAATAATCAATCCAAGAGACGAACTGATGAAGATTGTGAAGGGAAAGAATTGCTTCTTCTCTCGTAATCATCGAGTTCGTGTGAACTGCGACATTTCCAAGTTTGACAATGTAACGCAATAACGGTAATAAATCTTCGTCAATGATCGACAAAAATCCATGATGATGAATCAAGCTTGAAAGGTTGTCCTGATAAGGAGCTTTCAAGGCGCTGTCAAAGCTGTATACCCACTTTACCGCAAGTTCCAGCGCGCGGCGCGTCAAAATCGCACACGTCGCCGGGCTGACAATCAAAGCTTTTTCGGCTTCTAGACAGGCATTCGTAAAGCTCTCATAATGTGGCTTCTCTACTAAAAAATGAAAATTGGATAGCAACAAACACCCCTCCCGTAATCGAAACCATTTCTCTCTATATTTGTTAATCACTAAACAATTCTCCCTTAAATGCACGTTGCATAAGGGAGTTGAAGTTATTCTCTAATTCATTTAATTGTTGTAAGCATTTATTTTTCTCTGCTAGAACTTTATAAAAGATGTTGCTAAACTCCTTTTGCTTATTTATTGCGGGAACTGGTACTAATATTTCTTTAATTTGTTGAAAATCGAGATTATCAGCTGTAACTGATCTAACTCGGTTTAATAAAACTTTCTGGTAAAATTCAAAGAAATAAAGTAAATATTCAACAGTTATCTTATTTTTATCCACTACAAAAGCCTTCATATCTTGATTTACTGTCACTTCTCTAGTATTTATCGCTATAGGAAGCTTTTTCTTTAGAATCCCACTTCTGATAACCATCAAAAGTGAATTAGGTGGGATTAACTTAGCTGAACTATTTGCTATTGCATCCTCATTAATATGATCAATACTATCATTTATAACAATATCCTTCATATCCTTTGGGGTTACCCAAGGTATATTTCCTATATAGTATTCAGGATTACTTTTTGATGGTGTACCCCCTCCAAAAATGTGAACACATAATTCATGAAGTGGTTCTGTTTTAAACTCTAAAGAATTTTGCACTGGATCTCCAAACATCTCCAAAAACACACTTTGCGTTAACTGATCTAACGCTTCAATTTGGGCTTTTCGTTTGTCGATAAGTTCTTGGGTTTTATCTAGAGTAGAAACAAATTTTAATTGAGCTTCCTTTGAAGGTAAGTCTATACTCAAATTTTTTAAATAATCATCCAATTTCAAGTTAATTATCCCAGTCGTTTTATTCTGATATTTTAGTACAGCTTTAGTCCTGTACCTATAAAATAAGTAATAAAAAAGGTACTTGTTTACAATCTTATTACTATCTGGTCTTAGAATACTAGTAAAGTTATTACATAAATAAATATCGTTTTTAATATCAAAATAAACAACTCTTCCAACTGGTTGTTCAGGGGAACCTCCAGATTTTTCTATAATGATATCACCATAATTTAATTTTTTTTCAATTACTTTCTGTATTTCAATATTCCTAAATGCTATTTCTTTATTAAGATCTAATCTCCCATCATTTAAAAAATTTATAGTTCTAATAACTTTTACATCATCAGAGCCAGTTGGTTCCTGTCCCCATTCTCCACTAACAACATTTTCAAGCAGATCAATTACTTTAAATCTACTCACTTAACATTTCCCCCAACTCTTTTATCCCTTGTACAATTTCTTCTTCTAATTTCTTTACTTTTTCAATTATGACTTTAGGTTCTTCATACTTCACTTCCTCGTATACTATTTCTTTATATCTATTAATAGAGAGGTCATATTTATTTTCTCGTATTTCATCAATCGGCACAAAAAACGACTGTTCCGTGCGTTTCCGCTCTTTTTCCGCTTCAAGATTATTGAATCTCTCAATAATATCCGGAATGTCGTTTTTTTCAATCGGGTTGCGTTTATCGTCTAACGAATAGCCATCGGCTTTCATGTCGTAAAACCATACTTGATCCGTGCCGCCAGCACCTGTCTTCGTGAAAATCATAATCGCCGTCGAAACGCCCGCATATGGTTTAAATACGCCGCTTGGCATCGAAATAATCGCTTCTAATTTATGATTTTCCACGATTTCTTTGCGAATATCTTTATGCGCTTTCGAGCTTCCAAATAACACTCCGTCCGGCACGATGCACGCACAACGTCCGCCCGTTTTTAAAATGCGCAAGAATAAGGCCAAGAATAAAAGCTCGGTTTTCTTTGTCTTGGAAATCTTTAATAAATCACTTGAAACCGCATCATAATCTAACGAACCTTTAAAAGGCGGATTGGCAAGAACAAGCGTATATTTGTCTTTATCTTTGTTTTGCTCAGATAATGAATCACGATATTCGATATTCGGATTTTCAATACCGTGAAGCATCATGTTCATCGCACCGATGCGCAGCATCGTACGATCCATATCAAAGCCGTGAAACATATGGTTATTAAAATGTTCTTTTAAACTTTGGACTAAAAATAAGTCACTTCGCTTATCTCGCAGATATTCACCTGCCGCTACTAGGAAGCCCGCAGAACCAGCCGCCGGGTCAACAATAATATCTTCCGGTGTTGGTTTTACTAACTCTACTATCATTTTGATAATATGACGCGGTGTACGGAATTGACCGTTCGTTCCCGCTGTCGCAATTTTTGACAACAAATATTCGTATAAATCTCCTTGTGTATCGCGATCTTTCATCGGGATATTGTCGATACCATCCACAATTTTTGAAAGCATTTGCGGTGTAGGAATCATAAAAATCGCATCGTTCATGTATTTGGCGTACGCAGAATCTTTATTACCATGCAGATTTTTAATAAACGAGAATACTTCTTTTGATACGATTTCGTACATTTGCGTAGCTTCTAAGTTTTTAAACTTGCTCCAACGCAAGTGTTGTTTATCTTCAGGAAAGATTGGTTCAAAATCAATACCTAACAGACCGGCTTCCTGTTCATTTTTTGCTTCCACTTCGTCAAGCCCTTTAATAAATAAAAGATATGTAAACTGCTCAATGACCGTCAGCGGATTTGTGATCCCGCCTGTCCAAAATGTTTCCCATATTTTATCGACTTTGTTCTTTAATTCTCCTGTAATCATGCAACTACCCCCTTGCTATTTCCAGCAAACAAAAAGAGGCCTCAACATTCATCCTGTGTAAAAATAAATGTACAACCAACGATTTTTACGCAAAGGAGAATGTTGCATGCCTCGTACGTATAGGTTAGCATATCAACAAAAAATCAGCAATGTATTACACAATCTTCCTCCATATAATACACCGCAACTTCTTATTCTTTTTTTCATAATACAATACAAAGTTTCTTTAATTATTGACTGCGCCAAAAAAGCAATCCAATTGTGCCCGTTAGCTCAGTAAAAATTTTACGTTACAAACAACAATCTTTGTGAAAAGAGCCTTTAGCATTTATTAATAACTATCCATTCAATAGCCATCTTTCCCTTATCACTATAAAAAAGAGATGCAGATTAGGTAAATACGGAGGCAAAAAATAAGTAGAGTTGCTGGCGATGCTCTTTCAAAAAGGGGCATCTCCAAACTGAACTGTCCCTTTAAATTTGATATTTAATTGGCACTTTCTTCTTCAAGCGTAACTTCATTTTTTTATGGTCTTTCCATCCAAAATAATATTTACGAGATGGATCTTCCTTACATACAACATATACTTGGTAAGGGAACTCTCCACCTTTAAAATAATTATATACTACACCTATATCTTGAAAATCACTATATTTATATCTATTTTCTTACAATTCCATTGATACAGCAGTTAATAACTGTTCTCTTTCCTCCAATTGTCCAACAATAACAGTTTTTTGATAAAATAAATAGGCTAAAAATCCTAAAATGATAACAAATAAAGCTAAAAATAGCCATTTTACAATTTTTTCTTTTTCATCTATTTTCCCCTTCTTAGATCTTATTATCATAAAAATTGCATCTGCTTACATAAAAAGATATACCTTATGTTACTTTTTTCAAAAAAGGGGGGTATAACAGAAAATCAAAGTTTTTTAACAGAGAGGAGGGGGCCTTCTTATACGCCTTTTTTGCGACTAAATCCTTCTTTTGTTTTAACATGATGCATCCGAAGCACAAGGCCAGTTGCGGCAGAACATATTTTTAAAATAAAGGACTCAATTAGGAAGAACTTTTTAAAGTTAAGCAAATTCGCACAACAATTTTGGTCTACCCCCAAAATTTGTCCCAATTTATAATAAATAATTTGAAAGCACCTTTATATAAAACTCAACTGTCGCTCCGCCTTTTTCGTTGTTGTATGCCCAAATCTCTCCATCATAATTGTTTACAATTTTTTTAGAAATATAAAGACCTAAACCAACATGATTTTTATATTGATCATCTTGATAAAAAGCCTTGAACAAAACGGATGTATCTTTTTGCTTAAATCCGATTCCCGTGTCCATGCATTTAAAATAAATTTTATTACTATGTCCATCAGCTTCATCATGGACCTCAAGTTTAATTTCTCCACTTGTTGTAAATCTTAGGCTATTATATAAAATATTATCTAAGACCCTCATTAACATTGCTTCGTCAAGAAAATAAAATTGTTTGCTTAAATTGACATCAAAATTAATTTTTACGGATTTTTTATTATAGGCCATTGTTGATATCTCTTGCTTTTTCTCTTCAAGCATTTTGTTTAAATCAATTCTTTTAATATTCAACAAGAAGTCTGCTTTTTCTACTTTATATAGTAACGACAAATTGTCTGTAAGCATGCTCATTTTATTGCAATTCTTGCGGATAATATCTAAATGGGGAGTAATATCAAAATTATCAAGGTTTTTCAGATCAGCAATTAAATCCATTTGTCCTTGGATTACGGTTAAAGGAGTTCTTATATCGTGGGCAATCGATGACACCATTATTTTACGTTCATCATCAATCTTTGATAAACTTTCAATCATATCTTTAAGGGCGCTAATCATTGTATTAAAAGAATCTTGTATCCTTATAAACTCTTGCCTTTTAAGTCCATGGACCTTAAAGTCAAAATCACCGTTCGAAATTTTATCTGCGGCCTGAAGCAATACTTTAATATTATTAAACAACGATTTATACAGCTTAGATGTAAATAAAATTAAATAAATAATAAAAAATATTAACGGAGAAATCAGCAGCACAATATAAATGAATACCACTCCGAGGCGATCCTTATTATTAATTATGAACCCGAAAGGAGCTTTCAGCACATACACCGCTTGAATAGAGTTATCATGTTTAATAGGTATAAATTTGTAAACATAACTTCCTTTTACAATCTCATGATTTATAACTTCACCGATATCTATTTTGTCCCCAGCAACTCCCTTATCGCCATACATATGATTACCGTTGATGTCCAAAACTTCCCCCTGAATTTTCTCGCTATAGGACTTTATATCAATTAATCGCCCCATTAAAATGGATGCTGAGTTTTCTTCAATCTTTTCTTCAATTAAATCCAGATATTTAACAAAATAATCCGTCGGTTTGATCGTATTATTATTTGTAAACATAAATATGAATAATAATAAACATAAATAAGTAATAAGTGAGGATATAATGGTTGACAAGAAGACCTTAACAACTAATAAATAAAAATCCCTTTTTATTGTTTTATCCTTTTTCATATGTAACATCCCATTTATAGCCTAATCCATATAATGTTTTAATATAGGAAGTTTCTTTATCTAAAGATCTTATTTTCTTCCTGATATTTTTAATGCTCTCTGTAACCGTTTCTAACTGACTTTCCGAATCCAATCCCCATACACGTTCAAATATTCTTTCTTTAGAGAAAACCATATTTTTATTCAACATTAACAATTTAATGATTTCATACTCTTTTTTTGTTAACTGTAATTTAACACCTTTACAAAAGACTTCGTTAGCTAAAAGATCTATCGTAATATTTTTAGAACTTAGAAGATGCCTATCATTCGATCTGATCCGCTCTTCTCGTCTTAAATGGGAATCTATTCTTGCCTTTAACTCCTTTAAACTAAAGGGTTTAGTCATGTAATCGTCTCCGCCTATAGAAAGGGCTTGAACCTTATCTTCCTCCAGCGTTTTTGCGCTAACAAATATGATAGGACAATCCACTCTGTCACGGATAATGCCACACAATTCCATACCGTCAATGCCTTCCATCATAATGTCCAAAATAATCAAATCAAAATTATTATTGATGATTTGTAATGCCTCGGTGCCGCTATGTACAATTTCAACAATGTAATTATAAAGTTCCAAATATTGTTTTATCGTGAGACAAATATCTTCATTATCATCAACGACTAAAATTTTCTTTTTATTCATTCTTCCATATCCCACCTTACAGATCATTGGAATTAGAACACATTTTTTAACGTGTTCAATATCTATGCAGATAGGGTACCCTCTTAACGTAATCAGAGAATACCCTGCCTTTTTCTTAGTCTGATTAAACAATAACAGTACTGTATGATTTAATTTTAAACTTCAGATAATAGAAATGCACAGTCCCAAGGCGTTTTTTTACCGTTTTGTATAGCTAATATCGTCAATAAAATTCCTGCTGTTCCATCTATTAATCCAACGTAATCATAATAAACCCTGTTTTCTTCGCTCCCCTCAATATTTTTAAAACCAAAAGGAAATTCATCATTATAAAATTCCATTATATCATTCGCTAATTTGAGGGCTGTTTCTCTAAAATAGCTTAAATTCGTTTCTTCATAAAATCTATTGCAGATATACGCAACACCTGATAAACCATGACAAAACGAAGGAGAATAAATATCGTAAAGTCGTTTGCTTGCTATTTCCATTCCACTGACGGCGCAGTCAATATATGATTGATTATTTAGCGTTTTTCCCGCTATAAGTAATGAATAAGCAACACCGGGAGTTCCGTAGCACCATGCATCTCTTGTATTTTTGTTTAGGATAGATCCTTTTTTGTATTCTTCCAGAGAAACGTGTGTGCCCCAATAAGCCTCATTTTCTTCCTTAATACGAAATTTGATAAGAAAGTCGGCTATTTTTTTTATACATTCATCTTGTCCATCTACATAAATATTAAGTTTTTTTGCATTGCATAAAACGATTAATAAAGCAGGTATGCCATGAGACAAACCAATGTTAAAGAAACCGCCGGGCCAATTTCTTTTATCCCTTTCCGAAAAATAATTTTCAGGAGGAATATACCATCCCGGAGCTTTTATATCTTCAATCTGTTTGTCTTGGCATAAGTCTACAATATATTTTAAGATTAAAGATATACTTTTTTCCATTTCTTGCGGGAATAACATACAGTAACTTGCTATACCCGCGACTCCAGAAATTGCATCATAATCATCCATATTCGGATACTGTTTCTGTTTTAAATAATCTATGATCGATTCTATTCTTTCATCTATTATCTGGTTAATATTAGAGATAAAGTTTTGATATCTTTTCCCTTCTTTAGATAAGCATACTGCAGCCAGACCGATACCGGCCAATCCGCTAAACATGGATAAAGAGGAGAAACCATTTTGATTTATTTGTTCACCAATCCTTTTCATATATTGATGCCCTAATACATCCCAATCTTCATCGGGATATTGCTCGCTCAATTCACCGTATAGCGCGCATAAAGCCGGTAAACCATGGCTTAAACTCAATTCATTAAATGGATTTATACTCCTATTTCCTATTTTAATATAATTATTTGGATGATTAACAATACACTTCATATTCTCATAATCCGATAATTTTTTTGCGATATTACAAACTAGCTCTTTCACTGAGACGTTCATATTCCACCTCGTTTTGCAAAGTTTCTAATTCATACATTCTTCTGTATAAATCATTATTATTTAAAAGTTCATGATGAGTACCTATCCCGATTATTTCACCATCGTTCATTACCACAATTTTATCAGCAAGCTTTGCCGTAGATAGTCGATGTGATATAAATATACCGATTCTATCTTTTGTCATATTGATAAACATATCAATGACTTCTTTTTCTGAAATGGGATCCAGCGCTGAGCTTGGTTCATCTAATATATATACAGACGCATCCCTAAAGAACGCTCTGGCAATAGCCACCTTTTGCCACTGTCCTCCCGAAAGCTGCACGCCGTCTACAAACCATAAACCCATCTGAGTATTCAAATCCTCGATAAAATCTACCTGCGCTCTTTCCATGGCTTGTTTTATTTCCTTATCATTATCAATTCGTGTGATATCGCCGAACCCCACATTTTCCCTTAATTTCAATTCATACTTGACAAAATCTTGGAATAACACCGCGATGCATTTTCTTAATTGTGCTGTATCCAAATCATTTATAGATACATCGTTATAATAAATACTGTCTTCGTCATGATCGTATAGTTTCAATAAAAGTTTTATAAGAGTACTTTTCCCCGAACCATTAGCACCGACGATTGCTATTCTTTCACCTTTATTGATCTCAAGGTTAATATTTTTTAATACAACTTTAGGATTGGTTGGATAACTAAACGTTAAATTTTTTATCTTTATATTTTCGATTTTGTCTATTCCTAATGCTAATCTATCATCTTTATTCAATACTTCCTCTTCTAAATCCAAAAATTCGAATAGCTGATTAATATATAAATTATTTTTATACAAAGAATGAATAGTATTTAGTATCTTTCTGGAATTATTTGAAATTAAGTTTAACGCCTGAATAAGCCCAACGACATTACCAACAAGTATTTCACCTGCCAACGCTGAGATGATGATAATAACCAATACTGTATTTATACATATTTGTTCTACGACCTCAAATATAAATGTAAAAACTGTTCTTCTTTTAAAAAGCTTAATATCCTGTTTAACAAACTTTTTATTAATTTCTTTAAATTGTTTTAATATATATCCAGCAAGGTTATATAATTTTACTTCCTTGAAAGTGTTATCTCTTGTCATTAAGTAGGATAAATACCATGATTTTCTTTTTTCCGGAGCACGCAGCCAACTGACATTAAACTCTCTTTGACCGATTTTAAAAAAATAAAAAGAAAAAATTACCGGTATTATGATTAATATAATCAATACCCAAGGTTTCCAATTTATTAGGATCATTACTGATGAGAAAAGTGTTACAATAGCAGATATTGTACTTAATATTGACAAAAACACTTCAAATGGTTTGTACGGTGTTTCATTTTGAACTCTTTGCAACTTGTCATAAACTTCAGCATCCTCAAAATGTCTTAAGGGCAGTTTTGTACACTTGTCCATTACTTTTAAATTAAGTTTGTAATTGAGTAAAGTTTGAAATTTATTTTGGTAATATTCCGTAAAACTGCTGATAATCTCACTGAATAAGTTGGCAAAAATATAAAAAATTAATGCGGATACGATAATGCGAATATTTTGGAACCCGATTGCATTAAGTAAATTTTGCGAACCGAATAATGTAATAATAGGCGCGATCCCCATTAATAAACTCAGGAAAATAATGATAAAAAAACTTTTGCTGTCTACTTTCTTTATGAGAACAAGCGTCTTGGGAACCATCTTTATTGAATTAATTATATCTTTTACGGTAACGTGATCATCATACTCTTTTATATTCATAGTATTTTCAATCCTCACATGCTAGAATTAAACCTTATTCCAGCCATAAAGGCTTTTTCGCTTTCAGAAGTGTAACCTGAGTTAACAGGAGATAACTTGCCGAACTTTTGCCGCTGGATTTCGTTTTTAAAAAAGCTTTAACATGTGAAACCTTCATTTGTGCAAACTCCAAGAGCTTGCACAAATGAAGGGTCAAACCTGCATTTTTAATTTTTCCGCAATCTTTATTTTTCCAATACCACTTCATTTAGTTTAATGTATTTTAATGCGTATAAAGTATGCGCAACCAATGTTCGGATTTTCTTTTCAAATTCCCGATCGATCCCGAATAACCTGTTACAGTGTAAATGAATCACGCTGTCTAAGATGGATAATTCCGATGAAGCTTCCAGACCTTCCTTGAGCTTGCTTGCATACTCTTTTATGCTTCTGTTTCTCTGATTCAAAATATTTAATAATAACATCCCCTCTTCACTTTCTCTTAACCACTTCCAATTATTGTCGGTATTACATACTTTCATATAAAAAGAGCGATTGCGTTTGAAATCTTCCCGATAGTCCTGTTTATTTATTTGCTGTTGTAAGAAATCCAATTGACTTTCATAATCTAAACCGAACTGTTCCATATAATGAATAATAGAAATCATTCCGATAACTTCATCGCTAAAATTAATATTTTTTAAACGTTTTAGTCTTAACATGTCTTCTACTACTATGCTATCAAAACAAAATAAGGTTTCTGCAAAATTTATCAATTCAGTTCCGCCATAACGTTCAATTTCTTTTTCATAAGAATCAATGGAAAAACGATTTAGCAACCCTTTTTCGATTAAAGTTCGGAGCCATTGTTTGATGTCGGGATACATGCTTAACAATTTCTCTTCACTTGCATTGAACCTTAATCTTATATGTTGTTCCGGGTCGGCATATCGCATAAAAAAGTATTTTTCAATTTCGCCTTTAGCCAACTTATCGCGACAGTATTCCGAAATATGAAAGGCAATTAAATCATCCGCGCTGGAATTGACTCCATACAATTTTAGATAAATCCAATCTTCAAAAGGTAATTTTACTCTTATATTTGATAAACTGGAGATATTATTTGATTTTTTGGGTTTTGAATACATATCGTTATTTTTTTGTTTAACTTTAACTAACGGAATAACCAATTCACAAATATATTCTTCCTCAGCATGATCTTTAACAAGATTATAACCAGCATCTTCATAAGAACTTAATATGATATTTCCAAATCTGTTATTAAATTGGTGATGAAGAATTCTCAAACAATTTTCGTCCTCAGTATTTAAAAGAACCCGATTATCTGCAAAAGTTAAATAAACATATTTCGGTACATTATAATCTAAACAAAACTTCTCGAAAAATTCTTTAAATTCCGCAAAATCTATTTTGTTCTTTGTATTGATAATCTTATTTATCACCCATTTTTTCGGTGATATAATGAAATTCTTATATTCAATTTTGGGGATGTAAGGATAGTCAGAAAAGATCATATCCCAAGGAAAATTATACCAAATCTTTTTGCCGTCTAAACTTACATCATACAGGAATCGAATAGCATTAGGGGCTGTTCGCGTATTCAGCATATTATTCATAGTAATAATTAATTTTTTATCTAGCGATTTGCTTTTTGCATAAAAAATATCATTTTCTATACCGATCAGAATATCATTTAAACTTAACCTATGAGATTCATCTCTGCTGCTGTTTGTAAATAAAGCGAGTTCATATTCACTGTTGTGAATATTTCTGGTTACATTTGCATTTCTTGTTTCATTTGGCAAATAAACGATTTCACAAGTTACATAATCATCAAAATCATTATTCAGTTCCAGAATTTCCTCGTTTAATGTCTCGAATAGTTTCTGCTCGCCTTCCATCATATAAGAAAATCTTCCAAAACTTTTCCCTGCATGTGTAGATCCTAAATTAGGACCAAGATAATATTTAAAATTATTGTTATCAAAATCTTCCTTAGAATCACATTTCATTATTACGTTTATGTCTAATGAGTCAGGGATACTGTTGTAATCATAATCATCCAACCCTAATTCTTTTATCTCTTCATCAATTATCGTTATACTTTTATTATCTTTAACCGCCTGTACATATTTATTAAAAAAATATTCTTTTAATTTCTCATCGGTCAAATGATTTATAACTCCAACTTCTAGTTTTGAGTTTTTGGGATTTTCATAATCCAAAGGAGCACCTATACCAAAATCATTATCAAGCATTTCCAGTAAAGGTACCTCTCTGTCCACACCATATTTTTCGATAAATTCTTGCTTATATCTTGAAAACGGAGAATCTGTTTGTTGATAGGTCATCGAAAAAGGCAAAAGTATACGCATCAATTGATTTAAATCTTTTATAACTTGTTTGTTAAGCTTCTTTTCTTTTAAATTTAATTTCGTATCAACTTGCAATACATATTTTGTCTTTGCCAATTTAGCCATTTTCCTGTGCAAATCTTTATATATTTTTTCACCTTCACCTAAAGGCGTCATGGTATATCTGTGAATGTAATCTTGAATATCAATTAACTCATTGACCAATTCTTCTATATTACTTTTTTTCAATTCCTTTATAAGATAATCAAGTTGATCCATCACAGTTAATGGCGGTTGAAGGTTAGAAATTAAAAACTCATTTTCTATTAATTGTTTTAAAAAATTATCAATTCTATCTTCAGCTGTATTTTGAAATTTTTTCATTAATTCTTTTTTTAATTTTTGGTAAGGTATCAAATTAACGGCCAATTTATACGTGATTTCAAAAGGCGAGGTTACTCTGACACTAATTTCATTGACTTTTTTGTCGCTGTCTTTTAAAGTCGAATGTAATAAAAATGCGCGTTCTCCTTTAAAAAATATACTGTCGTTAATCTTAAACCATAATTTATCATATTGTTCTTTTTCTAAATTCTTCACGATCTTCATTAACCATTCTAAATCCGGTCTGGCAAATTTCTTAAAATTATTTGCGCCATATTTTATAGAGGTATTTTCTTCTGTATATTCACCAAAATCTATTCCTGCAAACAGACCGAATGGCGTAGGTCTCGTACTCATTCTTATTAGATACTTATAAATTGCTTTAAGAAAATAATCATACTTTTTTATTTCCTTTCCGTTACAAAAATCAATCAATTTATTATATAAACTTTTACTTGCGACTAATATACTTTCTCTGAATACAGGATTATTACAAATCTCCAATAGATGATCTTTAATTTCTTTATCGGTAAGTTTCTTATCAAAAAATTTCAAGTAATTATTCACTGATAGTACCGGCGTTCTAATCATAAACGTATCGATGTCTTTGAATATAAGATCTTTCATAAAACACAGCCTCCCAATCAATACTTCACGATCTCCCTTAAGTTGTATACATTTGCATATGGAGTACCTTCTTCTGATAATAAAACAACGTACTCCAAGAAAAATTATTCGATTTTTGCGATTTGCTTCTAATTTCCAGATCCCTTTGCGAGACATGGTTACAGCATAATGCTTGTTTCAAGAAAAATCGTGTATTCATCCTTAATTCTTTGGCGATTTTAAGGGTACTCGCTTAACTGTCCCGCTTGACATGAAGAACAAACACGATGAATTAATTGCAAAGGAACAAACCACAGGACTTTCAAGGCAAACACAAGCTTAAAAACGGATAAATTTGTACTAATTAATGCATAATTTTAATGGCTAAACATATGTATATAATAAATAATACTTTTTCACTTAACATAAAGGAAAATATGATCTACGGTTATTTTGATTTTGATTGAAAAAAAGATAGCAAAAAATTTATAAATTTTTTGCTATCTTTTAAAACCACCGCCAGCATAAAAGCTGGCGATCAAATCTTGATATATCAGCATATGAATACAAGAGATTAGCATTTGATGCAAGAATTACATGATACACAAGAGTTTTGTGTTAAGCACATCAAAACACCTGTGATACAACCCGGAGTGCAAAGAGATTTACTAGTAACATTAGGTTGTACAGTGTTGTCCTGTTTTTTCACCACGATGTCCAAATCAAAATCATCAAACTTAGCCATTCTTTACTCCTCCTTTCGTTTTTTAATATTTATCATTAACTACTGATGTTGAAAGGATTGCCAATCCAATAAATTCTTCAATCCTTTCTCACCACGTAGTTAATTCCAAAACTAAAAAACTTCTTTACGATACATAACATAAATAGAAATTCTAATATTTTTCTAATGTTTTTGTATACATTTTTTATATTTTTTTATATTTTTGTATATTTTTTAAAAAAATATTAACTTCTTTTTAAAAGATTTATCTTCAGATTTTCTATTAAAAATTCAAACCGGTGTCCCTTTCCCGGCATCTCTAGAATTCATTTGGGATAACAGCCAAAAAACCTCCCGATTCTTTCCTGAAGCTCGCGAATGCAACTATAAAATTTTTATCAAATGGAATATTATTATTTTTTGGTTATTTTTAATTGAAAAGTCATTACCATTCTATTTTCCCATGTTGTTCTCGCCAATTACATTGTAATTTTGAAGGAATAAAAAAAGTACTTTCACCAACAGGAAAGTACTCTTTTGCAAAATGTCTATTTAAGATTCCAAGTATTGCTTCTTCCATTACATAACTTGCATCTGATATAGATTCGCAATCTGTTTTTCATGCTCCCAAAATTCAGTTAAGTTTATGCCTGAAGACATGGACTCATAATTATTTTATTTTTGCGAGATGATATTTATTATTAATTACTACCGCAACTTCTTTGTCCGGACTTACATCTTTTATGCTGTATACCCAACCAAAATTTAAATGAATTCTTTTTTCGTCTTCTTCATTTGGAACAATTTCAACTTTTCTAAGCTCTTTTTTGCTTAATATCTCATTCTTTTCATTAATCGTAATATTTTCCGAAACTTTTCCGATAGGTTCATTTAACTCGTCGGGATCTACTTCTGATTCTTGGATAACATAAGTTTTGCCCTCATAGCTTATTTCCTTGAAATTTTCTTTGTTCAATTTATATTTCGGCAATTTTTTATCAATAGCCATATTTTGGGATGCTGTTTGTTTTAAGTCACTTAAAAGCGAACAGCCTCCCAAGAGGATTGCACCAATTAATAAAAGCAATAGTATGGAATTTTTCATTTCCACTATATTCTCCTCCTTTCCATGCTTTTTACTTTTATTATTCATATGACTTATCTCCTTCCCAGCGATTAAACCAGATTAAGCCGATTATTGTTACTAATATAAAACATATAATTGCAGGTACAATACCTTTAAGTAGTTCTTGGAAATAAAGATTCGACAACTGCATTCCAAAGGCATGTTTTGCCTCAGGCATTAATAACATGGGAACTTGTGAAAGGCGAACAGTCCAAGCCCAAGGAATAAACTGCCATATGTTATCTCCTACGACAGTTGCCCCAATTATAGCTGAAATAAGGAAGCCTCCGCCTCCGATCGCTATAGATGCTCCCATCCCTAATGCAAAGCTGATGAGCATATGCATGGAAAAAAGTATAAGTGAGCCAATCACAGACAACAGTACTCCTTGCAAAAATAGATCATAATGAATATTATCTACGTGCAATATATATCTCATTCCCAACAGCATAAGGAAAGTTGCTAAGAATATATCCACAATTGCTGATAAAATCAGCAGAAAAAGTTTGCCAAAGTAAAATTTTGCTCTTGAAACGGGACCGGCCAACAAGTTAATAAAATTTCCTGATTTTTCTTCCTGATATGAAATAAGACCAGTAAATAAAGAAATAATAATAGGTAAAGAGACGGTCAGTACCTCAAAAAAACCCCCATATATCTTAATTTGCCATGATGAAGGATCATTGTACCTGGAAAAATACCATAACATAAAGATTGGATAAATGATCGGTGTTACAAACACGATAAGCCTGATTGTTGTACGTTTTGTCTTTATCCATTCCGAAGACAGAATTTTCAGAAGATACATTTCAGTTCACCTCTTTTTTTGAAAACCAGAACGCTGTTACAAATGACAATAAAACAAAAAATACAATGGAGACAGCAATTCCTATTGGAATAACGGAAGGATCCAACAAAGGACTTCCTTTCTCCAATGGAACTCCTTTTGGATGAACTCCTACAATAGGAGACATCAGTCTCATTCCCCAGCTCCACGGAATATACATCCAGTAAGATTCCGGAGCCATTACTACTCCTATTATGATCCCTATCACGCTGACAATAACAGAAATCACCGTTCCAAATCGCTCTGCCAAAAACAAACCTATAGGGATGTATGCCAAAGATGTGATCCAAATTGTAAGACTGGCCAGTATGACTACAACAGCTGATGTAATGCTGTTGGGCAGTAATAATTTTAATATTAACAGCAAAATGATAAGTTCAATTGATGAGAACAACGTATAATAGGCAATTACAATGATTTTACTGAACCACATACGTGTAATGCTGATATCATGGCATCGTAAAGCTCTGTAGTTTCCCGACTTTTTTTCTCTCATTGCGGAAAGTGACGCGATCAATGCTGTCCCTAACGGAATAAATATTAATGGCCACCAATTAAATACCGTGTATTCGAAATAATTATATTTTGAATTAATAGTAGGCATGGTAATCATGGCATATAGTACAAAGAAAAAAGGGGCAATATATACAAGTTTTTTTGCAAATGTCCGCTTATATTTTAAACGTTCTGATTGTATCATATTCAGCATTATTCACATCCTCCTTCATTATCCGCTGACTACATCTATAAAGAATTTTTCTAAATCTTTGTTTTGCTCTATTTCACCTTGATATTTGAGTTTTCCGTTTTGAATAATGCCAATATAATCCGCCAATTGTTTTACCTCTGGTAAAATGTGGCTTGATAAGATGACAGTCATTCCTTGCTTCGGGAAAGATCTTATAAGTTTCCGCAACTCTTGTATACCCAGCGGATCAAGTCCGTTTGTCGGTTCATCGAGAATAAGAAGTTTTGGATCATTTAAAAGTGCTTTAGCAATACCCAATCTTTGCTTCATACCAAAGGAAAACTGCGATACTTTCTTTTTGCCTGTATTCTCCAAACCGACAATTTCCAGTACCTCTTTTATTCTTGAATTCGGCAAATTTAATAATTTTGCATGAACGAGTAAATTCTCATACGCCGTTAAATTTCCATAAAGAGCCGGTGATTCGATAAGCGCGCCGATATCTTTAAGGTCTTTTCTGCTCCATGAATGACCATTAAAGATAATTTCTCCGTTTGTAGGACGCAAAAGCCCTGTTAACAATTTTAAGATGGTTGATTTTCCGGCACCATTCGGTCCAAGCAATCCATAAATCGTGTTTTCCTTCACTCTTAAAGAAACATTGTCAACCGCAAGCTGTTTACCAAAAGATTTGCTTAAATTATTGGTTTCCAAAAAATACTCTTCCATTTCTATTCTCCTTTCAAAGTTAAAAAGCTTTAAAGATTTTATGTTTTGTTCCTTTACATTCCATCGTATCCGCAAGTGGCTACATAAACGGCGCAGTACCGGGACTTTATACAGTTAAGCGATTATCCTTAATCTCCGTTGGATATAACAAATACATTGAAGAAATTAATGCATTTTTTGATTCATCATTCATCCACAATTTCATACTAACTTTTCAATATAAAGTTTTTATAATAATCACGATTTTTCATTAGAGAATTGACGGGATTTAAAAACGTATTGTATTGGGTATGCATTATTTAGTACGTGTCCATGCCTTTACATTATTTTTTATATATACTTTAAAAACATAATTTTTTTTCAAGACAAAATAAAAAGTGTCTGATCAAATGGTTTTATCAGACACTTAATTTCCTGAAAACTATTTTGTTCTTCATCCAATGATTTAAAAACAAAATTAAGGTAAATTTAATCTAATTTTAGCAAAAGAATTATCCCGGCTTGCTCGTAACGTACCGTTGGCATATCAATTGCGGGAAATTTTAACATAACACGCGAGAAGTCCCCTTCCTTCATCGCAGACGGCACGTGTCTGTGAGATCAGCGACAACCCGCTGATCGCCTGTTCTATCGAGGTGGACAGTTCAGAAACCCTCACTTCAACCTATGGTAAGTGGGGGAGGTTCATATGAATAAAGGATATTGGAAAAGCCCGTTTCATTGATATTCAGAAACGCGCTTTTCCAAATAGTTATTTTTTTATGAGCAACGCGCAACACTCCACATGCGCCGTATGTGGAAACATATCCACCGGCTGTACTTCCGCCATCTTATAGCCGCCGTCTTCGAGGATGCGGAGATCGCGGGCCAGCGTGGCCGGATTGCATGACACATACACAACGCGCTTCGGCTTCATGGCGATAATCGTCTGGAGCAGCTTTTCATCGCAACCTTTGCGCGGCGGGTCCACCACAATCACATCGGCAACATTCCCTTCCTCATACCAGCGCGGAATCACCGTCTCCGCTTCCCCCACCGCGAACGTCACATTATCCATTTCGTTCAGGCGAGCATTGCGCTTCGCGTCCTCAATGGCCTCCGGCACAATCTCTACGCCAAACACGTGCTTCGCCTTCTGTGCCAAAAACAGTGAAATCGTTCCGATCCCGCAGTATGCGTCGATCACATTCTCCTCGCCCGTCAACGCCGCGTACTCCAGCGCTTTCTTATACAACCGCTCCGTCTGAACCGGATTCACCTGATAGAACGAACGGGCCGAAATCGCAAACTTCACGTCGCCAATCGTATCATAAATATACTCTTCGCCCCACAGCACCCGCGTCACATCGCCGAAAATGACGTTTGTCCGCTTCGTATTGATATTCTGCACGATACTTTTCACACCCGGTATCGCTTCCACAAGCTCCTGCACAAGCGCTTCCGCATGCGGAATCCTCTCGCCGTTCGTTACGAGCACAATCATCACTTCGCCTGTCGCAAAGCCTACTTTCGTCACCACGTGCCGCAACAAACCGCTGTGCGCCTCCTCATCATACGCACGAATGCCGTATTTTCCGGCAATTTCTTTCACACAGGCGACGACTTCATCGCTTTTCTCGTGCTGAATCAGGCACTCCTTCATATCGATAATCTCATGCGAACGCTGGGCATAAAAGCCCCCAATCAAGCCGCCTTCTTCTTCTCCGATTGGCACCTGGGCCTTGTTCCGATAGCGCCACGGATCTTCCATGCCGATCGTCGGATGAATAAGAGCACCTTCAATCTTGCCAATGCGGCGCAGATTCTCTTCCACCAGCTTGCGCTTAAATGCGAGCTGTGCATCATAATCCATATGCTGCAACATACAACCGCCGCAACGCTTGTATATCGGGCATGGCGGTTCCGCGCGGCTTGCAGCTGGCTCGCGGATTTCCATCAGGCGCGCGTAGCCGAATTGCTTCTTCAACTTAGTTGCCTTTGCTATAATTGTTTCACCAGGCAATGCGCCCGGCACAAACAGTGTATATCCCTGATAACGCCCCACACCATTGCCTTCATGCGAAAGATCTTCAATGACAAGCTCTACCGTCTGGTTTTTTTTCAGCGGAAGTCCAGCAATAGCCGTGGCAGCCTGTTTTTTCTTGCGTGATGTATTTCCCAATCTGCTTCACCTGATTTTTCGTAAAATTTGACATTCCACACGCCTATAGGTTTGGCTTGTATATTTACGAATCATGCCAAAACACCGTTTCTTTAAATCGTTCTTCCACTTTGTTTACTAATACCTTTCGACCATATCTAGGACAAAAAACCAAAGAATAATTAATAAAAAATTGTTGTTTTAGGCATTCTCTTAAAGAGGATACCAAACAATGCCATCTTTCATCCCACGATTGAAACCATGGACGTTCAGACGGCATTTCTATAAATTTCAACGAATCAACTGAATATGGCGCGGCAGCGCCGTAAACTTACATGGCAGAGAGCTTCCCAGCTCACCGTCCAGGTTCAGGTCAACTCGTTTGTTTGCAGTCGCTTTTAATTGTTTCGTCTGAAAATGAATCACGTTTGGATGTTTGAAATGTTCGCCTTTTAACGCCATCGTAGCGATGCGAATAAACTCCGGCAGCGATGTTTTCTTCAACACAATACAATCAAACAAGCCATCATCCAATTTTGCCTTTGGCATAAGCTTTTCAAATCCACCCACGGAGTTACTATTGGCGATAAGGAAAAGCATGATTTCTTCATCGATTACGATATTATTGTCTGCCTCAATTCGTACACGCATCGGCGAAAGAAACGGAAGCTTCTCGATCCCTTTAATATAATAAGCGAGCTGACCAAGCATCGTCTTAACTTTGCTTGGCACTTCGTATGTAAGCGTGGTGAGCGAACCGCCACCGGCGATGTTAATGAAGTATTTGTCATTAATTTTACCGATGTCAATGGGAGAAGGCTTTCCTTTAGCGATAACACCAACCGCTTTAGGAATCGAACGAGGAAGTCCGATAGCGCGGGCAAAATCGTTTGTCGTGCCCGCGGGAATAATGCCAAGCGCAGGACGGTAGCGCTGTTCCGCGATTCCATTAATCACCTCATAGACGGTTCCGTCTCCTCCCGCAGCGATAACCAAATCAAACCGATTCTCCACCGCTCTGCGGGCCGCCAGCGTCGCGTCCCCTTCCCCTTTAGTCGCATGGCACGATGTCTCGTAGCCTGCTTCTTCCAGCGTATTTAATATATCAGGAATCCGTTTGCGCACCTCTTCCCGGCCAGCAGACGGATTATAAATAAGCCGAGCTCGTTTCAATCCGTATCCATCCCATCCATAAATTTTCTATAGTTTATCATACCTTCTTTTCTTTCGTTTTAAAAGATAGAGCGGTATTCGCTCCTGTGCTCCGCTGAAAATCTGTTAAACATTCATAGGCATGGCAAAAAACAGTGTGACAATTGTTCCTGTTTTGCCACAACTCTTTACCTTAATCCTACCACCGTTTGCTGTAACGATTTTTTTCACGATCGGTAGCCCCAGGCCCATACCGACCTTCTTCGTGGAGAAAAATGGATTAAAAATTTGTCGTCGTGTTTCCTTATCCATTCCTCTTCCGTTGTCCGCAAAATATACACATGCCTTGTTTTTATGCAGCTTTGTCTTGATGCAGATAGACATCGTCGGCTTGTCTTTTGCTTCGATGGAATTAGAAAAAAGAGAGAAAAAAACTTGCAGCATTTGATCAGGGTCAATAAAAAGCGGATAAGCGTCCAGTTCCCGGGCAAGATGAATTTGAAAGTTGATGTCCTGATTCGCCGTGTCTTTTGAAACCAAATAGCTGAATTGTTTTATGAGCGTGTTGATACAAACCTGTCGTTTCTTCGGAACAACCGGCTGGGATAATAGCAAAAAATCTTCGATCGTTTTATTTATTTGATCGAGTTCGGGGATTAAAAGATCTAAAAATATCACCGCATTCTCTTCCCCGACACTTCGCGAAAGATATTGCAAATACCCGCGCACCGTCATCAAAGGATTCCGTACTTCATGAGCCATTTTAACAGCTATATCGCCGATGAGGGAATAATTCGCCCTTTCCTCCTCGTTCGGACACACAGCCTTATCCATCTGCATTCTCCTTACCATAATTATTGTATGAACACTCCTACCACCTGCGTTTCACTCAGAGGCAATGAAAAGTTCTTAAGCCAGCTTATCAAAGCTTGCATATTCATCCTTCTCCATTTATTTCCCGTTATTTTTATGCCTTGTCTTCAAAAACTAACCGTGTAGCTATACGCTACTCCATCCCTTGATTTTACTTTAAAAATTAGTTATTTTCAATCGCTTTGCAACTTATCGCTACAATCATTTTAGCGGTACCAACGGCTACAGTATAATGTATCGGGAAAGCAAAAAGGTGGGATTGTTATGCTTGGTGATAGGTTAAAAAAACTTCGCCAACAAAAAAATTTGACCCAAGAGGAAATCGCAAAACACTTAAACATTTCCCGCGGCACTTACGCGCATTATGAGATAAACAAACGCCAGCCCGATTTTGCTACGCTTCAGAAATTCGCCGATTTTTTCAACGTTTCAACAGACTATCTTCTCGGACGTATTGATGATCCTGTTTCTCCCCCGTACATTCTCCGTGATCCTTCTATCGATATTTCCTCCTATGAAGGATATGAAGAACTTTCCCCGCAAGAGCAGGAAATCGTGAAAGAACAAGTCCGCAATACAATTAAAATGCTAAAAAAATTAAAACAGGATAACAAACAGTGACATAAAATACAAAGCAGGCGGAAGTCTCCCGCCGCTTTCCTTTATAAAAAATGACATTTGAAAGCCCGCTGGCTTTAGCTATGGGATGAAAAACGTAAATTCTCAAAAATAAAAAAACTCGCAGGTACTCCGCGAGTTTTCCCTTATATATAATCAAAACGAAAAGCTAAAGTGCACGATCGAGCAAATCCATAATATGAATCGCTTCCATTTTGTCCTGCATGCCCGCGCGGATAATCCCCTGTTTCATCTGCAGCAGGCAGCCAGGATTGGATGTAACAATAACGTGCGCTTTTGTCATCTTCACATTCTCCATCTTGTCGTCCAGAATCCGCATGGACATGTCAAAGTTAGTGATATTGTAAATACCAGCTGAGCCGCAGCAGCTGTCCGCGTTGATCATTTCAATGTATTCAACACCAGGAATGCTACGGAGAAGATGGCGCGGCTGGTTACGGATCCCCTGACCGTGCGCAAGATGGCAAGAATCCTGATAGGTGACGCGCAGGTTAAGCTCCTTTTTGAATTCCAGTTCTGGCAATTCCGCAAGTAACTCGTTCGCATCACGCATTTTGGACACAAAATTCATGGCGCGCTCTTTCCAATCCGGATCGCCATGGAACCAGTGATGATACTCCTTTAAAGCTGCCCCACAACCGCCAGCATTGTTCACAATAAGATCGACACCCGCTTTTTCAAATGCTTCGATATTCCGTTTCGCAAGCGCAATGGCACCGTCTTTTTCTCCAGCGTGAGCGTGTAGCGCACCGCAACAGGCCTGATCATCAACGAATACAACTTCACAGCCCGCCTTGGTCAGCACGCGGGCAGTCGCCTGGTTTGTTTCGTAGAACATGACATCCATGATGCAGCCCTTAAACATACCGACCCTTAATTGAGCTGGCTTGCCTTCCGGTTTCATCACTTTCTGACGCTTTTTTCTCTCGGTCGGAGAAGCAACTTTGTGGACGGACTGCTGCATTTCTGCCAGCGGGCGTGGCAGAACGTTAATCAATCCGGTTTTCCGGGCCAGCGTATGCAGTCCGGCCGCCTGGGCTGCCCAGAGCGCGGTTCCCAGCTTTTCTATACGCTCCGGATACGGGAACAATTGATTGAACACCAAATTGCGGATAAATGGGAGTGTCTTTTCTTCTTTCTTACGTGTTTCTACGACTTCCCGCGCCGTTTCCACCAAACTGCCGTACGGAACACCTGCAGGGCAAGCTGTCTCACACGCGCGACAACCAAGGCAAAGATACATATTGTGCTCAAACTCTTCATCCACGGCAAGCGCCTTCTGCGCCACACCTTTCATAAGCGCAATGCGACCGCGCGGGCTCGCCACTTCTTTGCCTGTCTGACGGTATGTTGGACAGGATGGCAGGCAAAAACCGCACTGCATACAGTTCATAATCTCATCCATGTTAAACTTGCTTAACAGGGACATATCCTGTTTTTCACAAGCTGGCGCTGTGCTTAATGTATCAGCTATGAGTGTGCTCGCATTGTTTGTATCCGCAGCCATCGCCTTTTACAACCACCCTTCTTCTCGTGCTTTTTGCAAAGATTTTTCCTGGGTTCATAATGCCGTTCGGGTCAAACGCTTCTTTAATCCGTTTCATCACTTCCATACCAACCGGACCGAATTTCAAATCAAGGTAACCGGCTTTCGCCATGCCTACGCCGTGCTCACCCGTGATCGTTCCGCCCAGCTGAATGGCGGTATGAAAAATTTCTTCAAACGCCTGCTCAACGCGGTGAATCTCCTCTTTATCCCGCTCATCCGTAAGACATGTCGGGTGCAAATTGCCATCTCCCGCATGACCAAATGTACAAATCTGTACGCCGTATTTCTGTGCGATATTTTCTATCTGCTCGACCATGGCCGCCAGATTCGCGCGTGGTACGGTCGCGTCTTCCAGAATGGTGGTCGGCTTCACGCGCGCCAACGCGGATAACGCCGAGCGGCGGGCCGCCATTAAACTCGCTCCTTCCTCCACCGTCTGAGCGGTACGGACTTCTGTGGCGCCTTCAGCCCGGCAAATGTCCGCGATTCGCTTCATATCGTGTTCAACTTGCCACTCGGAACCGTCCTGCTCGATGATAAGCATCGCTTTCATGTCAAGCGGTAGACCAATTCTCGCAAAATCCTCGACCACCGTCATGGTCGCCTGATCCAGAAATTCCATGGTCGCCGGAATAATTTTGGAGGCAATAATGCGCTGCACGGTTCGCGCAGCCGCCGCCAGGTCGTTGTAATAGGCCACCATCGTTTGTTTTGCGGCCGGAAGTGGCAATAATTTTACGGTGATTTCCGTAATGACAGCCAGCGTTCCTTCCGAGCCAACGAGCAGCTTCGTTACATCGTATCCGGCCACGTCTTTTGCGTTCTTTCCGCCGACACGTAACACGTCTCCGCTCGGCAATACCGCTTCAAGCCCCATCACATAGTCTTTCGTTACTCCGTATTTCAAACCGCGCATACCGCCCGCGCACTCAGCTACATTCCCGCCCATAGTGGAAATGCGCATACTGCCTGGATCTGGCGGATAGAAAAGTCCAACCGCTTCCACCGCTTTGTGGACATCGGCCGTGATCACGCCTGGCCCAAATGTGGCGGTAAGATTTTCTTGATCGATTTCTTTAAATTCGTTTAAACGGTTCATATTCAATACGATGCCACCTTCAACAGGAACCGTACCGCCACACAGGTTCGTGCCCGATCCGCGCGATACGATCGGAATCCGGTGCTTGTTCGCCACTTTCATAATCGCTGATACTTCTTCCACACAGGCTGGAATCAACACCACATCCGGCATCGCCTGGTAGAGCGGCGTAGCATCATACGAGTACACGTATAGTTCATTTGGTGAATCCAAAAAATAATTCTGACCGACGATACTTCGCAACTCGCTTTTTATCTGTTGATCCATATTGTTTCCCCTCTCTAATCAGCAGGTCATCAGATGAATTTGATGTTTAGTCTACCATACTTTTTAAAAGTTTTGTAGAGTATAAAAGAAGGTACATACTTTTAGTGACAAGAATTTTTTCTAAGGAGAAACGAAAAGGCATGAGTTTAATCAAAAAAAGCTATCAGGTTGTGGCGGACGATTTGCAGAAAATGATCGAAGAAGGAATTCTGCAACCAGGCGCCCGTCTTAAAACAATTGATAAATTGGCCGAACAATATGGAGTCGGAAAATCAACCATCCGCGAAGCGCTCAGCCAGTTAAAAGCGCGCGGGTTGATCGAATCGCGGCAAGGAGAAGGAACATTCGTGAAGCAGGACGCGACTGACGCGCTTAAAGCGCTCCCCGCGCTTCTCATCAGTAACCGGGAAGAGCTTACACATCTTCTCCAAGTCCGTAAAATTATTGAATCCGGCTGCGCCGAACTCGCGGCACTACACCATGACGAACATGATGAAAAAACGTTACGTGAAATTCTGGATAATATGATGATTTCAAGAGACAACGAAGAAATGGGCCGCATTTACGATATCCAATTCCATATGGCGATCGCACACGCCACCAAAAATCCGTTTCTCAGAAATATAATGGAAAGCATCTCAGAAGCGATGAACCAGACCATCCGTGACTACCGGAACCTTTGGCTTTACAGCAAAGACGGTTCTTCCACCCGACTGTACCAGGAGCATTCGGAAATCTTTGAAGCCATACGCAGCCGAGACCCCAAAAAAGCGCGCCGTATGACTGAAAAACATTTGGCCCGCGTCGAAAAAGCGCTAGAAGCAGGCTTGCTGTAGCCAAAAAAGAGCCGCCTATCTTCTAAGATGGGCGGCAATTGTTTCTTCAAGCCAGAGCACGACGCGTTGATCCGGAAGGTATGCTCTGCCGCTGTAGCGGTGCGGGATTCCGGCCAGCCTTTTTGGAATCGCTTTTTCTGTATAATAGCCAGGACTGAGAAACACAGGCACCACGATAAGACGGCCTTCACCGGATGCTGTCCTGGCACGGCTTGCGATCGTATCGGGATGAATGGTCGCATATACAGCTCCCTTCAAACCAAGTTCGCAACACAAGGTGGAACCGAGGCCTTCGAGCATCTCTTGCCAGCGTTCTTTAAAACCAGGCACATCGCTACCGTGCGCAACCAGCATAAGCATTTCCTCGGATGGACGGACGGAAAACTCGCGGACACGATCATGGAGCAACTCCCGGATTTTTGGGTGGTCATTCATTGGCTCTGTCCAAATCACTCGTGCTCCGATTGACAGGGGATGTCGCCATGTCTTAATATCCAGATGAGAAGTGAAGCCCAGTGCATAGCGAATTTCCTGCAAATGTGTACTGCCGCTTGAAACAAACAACGGAACCACGATAATTTCTTCTACTCCCTGCGCTTCTAGCCTTTTCATTCCTTCTCCAATGGTGCGACCTTCTACCATGTCGAGGAACGCAGCCTCCAATGGACACGCAGCATGAACCTGTTGTAGCAATTCTTCTACTTTTGCCACCCATGTTCTATTACGGGAACCATGGCTAATCACAAGTACACCCTGCTTCATTTTTCATCAAACTCCGATTTAATTAATTGGTTTAATGGGTATATTACTACGATATTATAAAATTTTCAAGATGAAACGCGCAGGGTGCTCTCTTTATTCAAATTTCTTCTCTCCTCTTCTCAAAAGCCACCTGAGTGACATCGTTCAAGGCTTGCCGATTAGCCTCCAGAGTCAGAGAAGCGGCATTTCTCCCCCGCCTATAGAGGCAGGGGACTTTTGCCGTATTTGAGTTGAAATTTATAATGATACATATTCTGATCCGCCTTTTGAATTAATTCATCAAGACTTTTCCCGTCATCAGGATAAACTGCGGAACCGACAGAAACAGAAAGATCAATCCCCCATTTTTTAGAAAGCGGATGAATATGATTACTAATTCGCTTTATCACCTTGTGGGATTCGATTTTTTCTGTACAGGGGATGAGAAGAACAAACTCATCGCCTCCCCACCTAACTACGACTTCTCCTTTCCCTTTTTTGCTAACTAATGAAGCACAAATACTTTTTAAAGTTAAATCACCATATTTATGTCCTTTTGTATCATTAATATCTTTAAAATTATCAACGTCTAAAAGAAACAGGTTTATCTTCTCCTGACTCCGCCTTGACTTCTTTACCATTTTAGGAAAGATTTTATAAAGAAATCTTCTATTGTACGAGTTTGTTAGATAATCCTTTTCAGAAAAAAATTTGTACTCATCATACTTTTTACCCATATACCAAAAAATAACAAGTGAAAAATAAGTGACAAACATCACAAATATATCCATCTTTTTACTATGATTACCTATATAAAGGTAATAGATCCATATAAGTGAATGAGCCAAAAATAAAAAAGACAAAAGTAATCTTCCAGTATATTGCTTCAAATCAAAATTCCTCCTTTATCATTCTGCTTTTATATACATCTGACTTGATATTTCGACGTTTGCATGGTAGTCATCTGATTTTTATAGGACTGAGTCATTCTATAAAAAACGCCAACTTTAGAAAACAGTTGGCGCAACAGGACTTTTGGAGCTGTTCATAAATGAACTGTTTAATTTACACACTTTATTATTTAATTGAAAGAATATTAAGTTGATGAATGAATCAAGTTTAAAACAAAATAGTCTTTTTGTTAGATTTTTTGACAAAATTATCTATTACCTTTTATTATAAAATGTTATTTTATAAAATCCATACCTTATTAAAAAAAAATGAAATTAATGGTTACAAAGAGAATTCTTCCAAGGCTTTACTTACCATTTCATCATTAATTCCAATGTATCGCAACGTAATCGAAGGGCTGGAATGACCAAAAATATATTGTAACATTGCAACATCTTTCGTTTTTTGGTAAAAGTGGTAGCCAAATGTTTTTCTTAATGTATGAGTTCCGATGGGCCCTTCTACTCCGCAAGCTTTTGCTGCAGTATGTATAATTTGCCACGCTTGAATCCTGCTAATAGGGCGCTCCCCTTTTTGCGAAGGAAAAAGATACTCTGAATCTGCCATTTTTCGCGTATATCTATCAATCTCCCTTCTCAACGTCTCATTTATAATCGTTTTTCTTATGTTTTTTGTTTTCTTCTCTTTGATAATTAAATAGTTGGTATATTTAACATCCATAACCCTAAGAGGTAGGATATCACTAATTCTTAAGCCTGAATTAATCCCAAAAGTGAATAGTAGATAATTCCTGTATGAGCGATGTAAAAGATACTCTTTTATCTCCTTGATTTTTTCAATATCACGGATCGGTTCTACTGTATTTGCTCCTTTTTTTACTGCCATAAAAATCACTCCAGAATGTAAGATTTAATTTAATTTTTTATTCAATATGTTAAATTGTTCTTTTGGCTTTTATTATCTAAAAAACGAACAAACCCTTTAAAATCAATCATTTAGCTTATCTCATTTTAAAGAATATAAAATCTAACAAAAAGACTAATTTGTTTTATATTTTGCTACGAATCAAATACTATTTTTAGTAAAAAAGAAGCGGGGAACTTATGGATAATATCAAATTTTCAGAAAAAGATTTAGATACGATTCTTTCAAAAAAAATGTTTTATCATCTATACCAACCTCTTTATAATCTTTCCAATTGGAAAATATACGGTTATGAAGCTTTTTTTCGGACTGAACAAGTAAATAACCCTGAACTTTTTTTTCTTTTGGCTAAAAAATATCAAAAATTATATGAACTAGATATATTATCTATTTTCCATGCAATAGCAACATATTGGAGAAAACGCAAAGGATTTGAGTCAAAGTTATTTATAAATATATTTCCATCAACCATAATCCATCCTGAATTCACCAGATTTCTAAACGAAGTAACGTCCATTTTCACATTTAAAACAAAAAATATCGTATTTGAAATTAATGAACAAGAAGAAATAACGGATTTTAGCCTTATAAAAAAAGCGATTTGTTCGTTAAAAGAACAGGGCTTTCAAATCGCTCTTGACGATGTAGGAAAAGGATTTTATTCTCTGCGGCACCTTATAGAACTAGAACCGGATTTTATTAAATTAGACAAATACTTCTCCCATAACCTGTCGAATTGTGAAAAGAAACAAAACCTTATTAAATCTTTAATTGATTACTGTAACGAGGAAATCGTCTTAATATTAGAAGGGATCGAAAAAGCGGAGGACTTGGCCATCGCTAAGGTACTGCATGTACCAATAGTCCAGGGATATTTATTAGATAAACCTTCCATTTTATAACATTCTCTTATGATAAAAATGATGGACTTCCCTAACATTCTAAGAAAAAACACGGCCAAGCTCTCAATAAGCTTGGCCGTGTTTTTCTACTCGATTACATTTTTGCCAGCGCATCGCGCAGCAACTGGTTGACAAGTCCAGGGTTCGCTTTGCCTTTCGATGCCTTCATTACCTGACCAACCAGCGCACCGATAGCTTTTTCTTTGCCGGCTTTGAAGTCTGCCACCGCCTGTGGGTTGTTGGCGATCACTTCATCCACCATCTGCTTAATCGCGCCTTCGTCACTAATTTGCACAAGACCTTGTTCTTCGACGATTTTCTCCGGATCTTTACCGGTTTCCATCATTTCTCTGAACACTTTCTTCGCGATTTTCGTGCTAATCGTGCCTTTGTCAATCAGCTTAATCATTTGCCCCAGTTGCTCTGGAGTCATTTTAATGTCTTTCATTTCGGCTTCATTGGCATTCAAATAACCGATGACTTCGCCCATTATCCAGTTGGATACAGCTTTGGCGTCTACCCCCGTTTTCACGGCAGCGTCAAAGAAATCGGAAATGTCTTTAGACATTGTAATAACGCCAGCATCGTATTCCGGCAAGCTATATTCGGAAATATAACGGGCTTTGCGCGCATCCGGCAATTCCGGAATGGTAGCGCGAATTTGTTCTACCCATTCGCGGCTAATTTTTAATTTAATTAAATCCGGATCCGGAAAATAACGATAGTCGTGCGCTTCTTCCTTACCGCGCATGGAAACGGTACGGCCTTTTGCCTCGTCCCAGCGGCGCGTCTCTTGTACAACTTCGCCGCCATCGCGCAAAATTTCGGCCTGACGCATTTCTTCATATTCCAAGCCGCGCTGCACATTGCGGAATGAGTTAACATTCTTTAGTTCAGTGCGGGTGCCAAACTCTTTTTGTCCAACCGGACGAAGGCTGATATTGGCATCACAGCGCAGCGAGCCTTCTTCCATTTTTACGTCGGAAACCTCGCAATACTGCATGATCGCCTTCAATTTCTCCAAGTATGCACGCGCTTCTTCCGGTGAACGCAAGTCCGGCTCGGATACGATCTCGACAAGCGGCGTACCCACACGATTATAATCCACGAGAGAGGCATAGCCGCTTTCTGCGTGTACAAGTTTGCCCGCGTCCTCTTCCAAATGCAGACGAGTAATACCAATACGTTTCGTTTGTCCGTTTACTTCAATATCAATCCAGCCATTCTTGCCGATCGGCTGGTCATATTGTGAAATTTGATACGCTTTCGGCAAATCCGGATAGAAGTAGTTTTTACGATCGAATTTGCTTTCTTCGGAGATTTCACAGTTCAGCGCAAGCGCCGCTTTCATCGCGAATTCTACCGCTTTTTTGTTCAGAACCGGGAGAACACCCGGATGACCGAGACAAATCGGACATGTATGCGTGTTCGGCGGCGCTCCAAATTCAGTGGAACAGCCGCAGAAAATTTTCGACTTGGTTGATAACTCAACATGAACTTCAAGCCCGATGACCGTTTCAAATTCTTTCGCCATTCCTTATGTACCCCCTTTACAGCTCAGGACGAGCCTTATGATGTTCCGTATTTTGCTCGTAGGCATGCGCGACGCGTAAAATCGTCGCCTCATCGAACGCTTTGCCGATAATCTGCAACCCAACAGGCAGGCCGTTGCTCGCAAAACCGCAGGGCACACTAATTGCCGGGATTCCGGCCAGATTTACAGGAATGGTACAAATATCCTCCAGGTACATTGTGAGTGGGTCGCCCACTTTCTCGCCGATTTTGAACGCGGTTGTCGGCGCAGTTGGCCCGATGATCACATCATATTTTTCAAATACACTGTCGAAATCCTGCTTAATAAGCGTGCGCACCTGTTGCGCCTTTTTGTAATATGCATCATAGTAACCGGAGCTGAGCGCATAGGTGCCGAGCATAATCCGACGCTTTACTTCCGGCCCTAATCCCCGACTGCGCGTTTCACGATACATCTCAATCAGATTCTCCGCATTGTCCGCACGCACGCCGTAACGTACACCATCATAACGAGCAAGGTTGGAGGATGCTTCGGAAGGCGCAATAATATAATATGTCGGTACAGCATACTCAGTATGCGGTAGCATAACTTCTTCGACAATGGCGCCGAGTCGTTCCAGCACTTTCAACGCTTCCGTAACTTTTTGTTTTACTTCTGGATCAATTCCTTCCCCCATCAATTCTTTCGGCACGCCAACGCGCAAGCCTTGAATTTCACCTGTCAACGCCGAAATATAGTCCGGAATTTCCACATCAGCGGACGTAGAATCAAACGGATCGTGCGCTGCAATCGCCTGCAAAACATACGCAGCGTCTTCAACATTTTTTGTGATCGGTCCGATTTGATCAAGCGAAGACGCAAATGCCACGAGACCGAAACGGGATACGAGACCATATGTCGGCTTCAATCCTACTACGCCACAGTAAGCCGCAGGCTGGCGAATCGATCCTCCCGTGTCGGACCCCAGCGAGAAGTATACCTGTCCAGCCGCAACAGAAGCTGCTGAACCACCGCTGGAGCCACCCGGTACATATTCCAGATTCCACGGATTATATGTGTTGTGAAAACCAGAGTTTTCCGTAGAACCACCCATCGCAAACTCATCCATGTTCAACTTTCCGATCATCACAGACTGCGCCGCATGCAAACGATCCATCACACTGGCATTGTAAATCGGGCTATAGTTAGCCAAAAGCTTACTGGCGCATGTTGTTGTTACGTTCTTCGTTACAATATTGTCTTTAATCCCCGCAGGCAGACCAAAAAGCAATCCCTTCTCCTCGCCGCGGGATTGCTGCTCGTCCAACTCCTTGGCGCGGGCACGCGCATTTTCTTCATCAAGTAAGATAAAAGCTCTCACTTTATCTTCCGTCTGGCCAATGCGCTCAAATGATGCATTCACCAAATCTGAAACTGTAAGCTCCCCTTTATCTATTTCACTATGTATTTCTGTTAGCTTTTTATCAAATAAAGACACGTGGATGTCCTCCTTTCTTATTCAATAACAGCCGGCACTTTGAACTGTCCATCTTCTTCGTCCGGCGCATTGCGCAAAGCTTCCTCGCGCTCAAGGGACGGGCGTACTTCATCGTCGCGCATCACATTATAGACATCAAGTACATGGCTTGTCGGAGGCACGTTTGTCGTATCTAGTTCGTTCAGTTTACCTGCAAATTCAAGAATACTGTTTAATTGTTCTGTATATTTCACCGCTTCCTCTTCCGTAAGATTTAAGCGGGCCAGTTTCGCTACATATTCCACTTCGTTCCGCGAAATCGCGCTCATGTTTCCACCTCCTAATTCTGCTGGCTCTCTCCCGCCTTATGTGCTCATCTAAGGTAGGCAAACCTAGATAAAATCATACCAGAGAAACTATAGAGCCGCAACCAACCGTCCACATGAGCGCTTTACAAAACCGTTGAACCCCTCATATTTCCAGTTTCAATCCTATTTATGAAAATCATTCTTTCACAAGAAAAAATATAGTTAGATTGTAATAAATAATCCGATAAATATACTGTAAAAACACTTCTTAAGAAAGGAGTAGGCGCAAAAAATGAGGTTTCGGAGCATCAAAACACGAATACTGGTTTCACTTCTTCCCACTTTTATCATCGTATTGTTATTCATCACATTATTTACCTATTTTTATAGCAAATCATTAATCAATGGGCAAATCGAAACCAATATGCATCAGCAGTTACAAAGCATTACAAACAAAATCGAGAAAGACTTAATCACGCACAAAAAAATGCCTGAATTAGTAGCCCGTACCGCTGAATTTTCCGCTTTATCCTATACGAAGGAACAATACAGCGCCATGTTAAAAAATGCGCTAGGCACTAACAAGGAGACCCTTGGAATGGGAATCTTCTTTGAACCTTATAAATACAAACCTGACGTTAAATACTTTTCTTTATATGCTCACCGTAAAGGCGATAACATCGAGATTACGGAGGAATTTAACAATCCAGAATATGATTATCCAAACACTGATTGGTATCAGACTGGAAAAAACAGCAAGCAACCAGCGGTCTATACCGATCCATATTTTGATACTGTAACCAATACTTCCATGGTAACCGTCAGTGTACCCTTTTACAGCCAACAACGTGAGTTTTTGGGTATTATCACATGCGACATCGACTTAGCCAGCTTGCAGAAAATGATAAACTCAACCAAAGTCGGGGATACAGGACGCGCGTTTCTGCTTGACAGCAAAGGAACGTATCTGGCGGATGCCGACAAAAATAAAATGATGAAAGTCAACATTAAAAACGATCCGAACTCCTCACTTGCTCAGACGTCATCTCATTTATTAAGCGGGAACGACGGAATGGTTACATATAACGATAAACAAGGTGTTAACCGAATCTACTACAAGAGGATTCCGGAGAACAATTGGGTACTTGCTCTGATTATCCCAGAAGAAGAGCTACTTGCCCCTGTCCATTCTCTTGTAAATGCGCTGATCTTGACAACTGTTATTGCGATCGCTATCACCATCGCGATTATCCTTTTATACAGTCGCTATATTACCAACAATATTGAGCGGGTCAATCAATTGTCCGCAGCGATGTCCGACGGCGATTTTACGCAGAACATCGAGGTCAAAACAGAGGACGAATTCGGGCAAATGTTCCGCAATTTCAACATTATGACGCGGACGCTCAAAGACATGATGGGACAAATTGCTTCCCATACTCATCAAGTGGCCTCTACTTCTGAACAATTGACGGCCGGCTCCGAACAGACAAGCAAAGCGACAGAACAAATTACGGAGTCCATGATGGAAGTAGCCAGCGGCACTGACCAGCAAGTATCGATAGTAGAAGATGCAAAAAAAGTAGTATCTGAAATCTCAGAAAGTATGACCAGTATCATGCGCGAAATTCAACAGGTAAACGAGCGTGCAAGGATAGCGGCGGAAAAAGCAGAGAACGGCAATCACAACGCAAAAGAAATTACGGAACAAATCAATAACATTCATCAGCGTGTAGAAAAACTGGCACAGGCCATACGCGAGCTCGGAGAGAAATCTAAGGAAATTACTCATATCGTATCCTTGATTACCTCTATTTCCGAGCAAACGAATCTTCTGGCTTTAAACGCGGCGATCGAAGCAGCGCGGGCTGGAGAGCACGGAAGAGGATTCTCTATCGTAGCGGACGAAGTGCGCAAGCTTGCTGAACAATCCGCTCAATCAGCCGGCCAAATCGGACATTTGATTGCCGAAATCCAGCATGAAACCCACCAGGCGATTGAAATGATGAACGAAGCAAACGCGGAAGTTGAACAGGGAATGGTAATGGTGGACAGCGCTTCGCAGTCATTTGAAGATATCCTGAAGGCTGCTGAAGACGTATTTGCACATGCAAAGGAAGTAAATACGATCGTAGAACAAATCAATACCGAAAAAGAGAACATGACGGAGGCAGTAAGCAAAATTGCTCTCATTTCTGAACAAACAGCCGAGCTTACCCAAAGCGTGGCGGCGGCCGCGGAAGAGCAAAATGCTTCCATGGAAGAGATCGCTTCAGCCTCCCATACGCTTACGAAAATGGCAGAGGAACTGCATGATTTAATGAGCAAATTCAAGGTATAATAAAGCAGGCAGGGATTTTTTCCCTGCCCTTTTCTTTTCTTCAATCCCTCGAGATAAATCAACGATTTTGCGTACTTTCACCATGTGCAACCGCCTCTTGTTCCACTTTTTTCTGCAGCGCAAGATGCGTAATAAATTCAAAGATGACATTCGAAGCCGCGTTGGCCGTAATCTGTCCATGATCAAACGATGGAAGCACTTCTACCAGATCAAACGCGACAAAATTCAATCCTTCCAACCCCCGTACCAATTGAAGCGCCTCCGTCGTTGTTGCTCCGGCTACTTCCGGCGTTCCTGTTCCCGGCGCGTATGCCGGGTCAATGAAATCAATGTCAAACGATAAGAAAAGCGGGCCGTGTCCCGCACGTTTGCGGATGCGTTCGATGACTGCTGGAATGCCCATCTCTTGCACTTCATGCATTTCTACAACATCGAAGCCCATGTTGCGCGCATCGTCCAAATCTTCCGGCGCATAAAGTCCACCACGCATACCGACCTGAATACAGCGATTCATATCAAGCAAACCTTCCTCATATGCGCGCCGGAATGGTGTGCCATGATTGTATTTCTTTCCGAAATAAGAATCCCATGTGTCGCTATGCGCATCAAAATGCACCAGGCCGACAGGTCCATACGCTTTAGCAACCGCGCGCAATTCAGCAAGCGTAATAGAATGATCCCCGCCAATTGTAATCGGCACGACGCCTTTTTCAAGAATCGGCAACAAGCCTTCTTCAATCTTTTTATAAGATTCCTCGATGTATCCTGGTACGACCGGCAGATCTCCATAGTCGACGCCAGATAAATAATCGAATACATTGATTTTCCTCACTGGATTATATGGACGTAATAAAATAGAAAAGTCACGCACAGCCCCAGGGCCAAAACGTGCTCCAGCCCGGAATGAAGCACCCGTGTCAAACGGCGCGCCAAGCACAACGAAATCCACGTCTTCTGTCGTTTGAACATAAGGCAGACGCATAAACGTACGCACGCCGCAAAAACGTGGAGATTCGAATGAATTTGCCGGTTCATATTTTTTTGTCATGACGTATCCCCTCCAGCTTTCTTATGCATATGTTCACATCTTCGCTTTATTCTCATAAGCAAATCTCATACCAACTATATATTTCCTTGTAAAAACCGGGGATACGTCAAATTCCTCTCCCAATCTTCCTTGCGTTTGATTCATTTTTGAATAGACGTGCCCTTATCCCTTATTTTTCTATACTTCTGCAACCGACGTACGACGGATGGCTGACTGATTCCCAACCGCTTCGCCATTTCATGCGTAGTCCGACATTCTTTGTACGCCTGCATAATTATCTTCTCTTCCACTTCTTCGAGAATATCTTTCAGCTTACGAGCAGGAAAAGATACTGGGATTTCTGCCGCCTCCGCTTCCTTGCGCAATGCCTCCGGAAGATGCTCAATTGAAATCACGGGCTCCTCTGTTGTCACCACCAACCGTTCTATCACGTTTTCCACTTCGCGTACATTGCCGGGCCAGCCATAATTCAGCAACGCTTGAACAGCCGATTCATCCACCCTTTTTTCCAATCCGTATTTTTTAGAAAACTTCGCAAGAAAAATACGAATAAGCGGGAGAATGTCTTCCGGCCGTTGACGCAGTGGCGCAATTTCAATCGGTATAACATTCAGCCGAAAGTACAAATCTTGCCGGAATTTCCCTTCGCGTACCATCTCCGCTAAGTCCCGATTCGTGGCAGCAATCAGACGAAAGTCAACTTGCTTTGAGCGCGTGTCGCCTACAGGTGTAATTTTTTTCTCCTGGATGACCTTGAGCAACTTCGCCTGCAACGCGAGCGGCATCTCTCCTATTTCATCCAGAAACAACGTGCCTTTGTCAGCCAATTCAATAATACCAGGCTTTCCGCTCTTGCTGGCGCCGGTAAATGAGCCGGAAGCATAACCGAACAATTCTGATTCCAAAAGCCCTTCTGGAATCGCACCACAATTTATTTCGATAAAAGGCTGTGCTTTACGCTCGCTTTTTCTGTGAATCGCTTTAGCAATCACGTTTTTGCCAACTCCAGATTCCCCAAGCAGCAATACAGTCGTATCCACCTTAGCAACACGTTGCACAAGTGTAATGACGCGTTTCATCTGTGGACTTTCAGCAATGACGCCGGGGATGCGTGTTTCCTTTTCGCGCAATTCTTCAAGTTCGCTTTCATAACGCTTAACTTGCTCCGTCAACTTCTCAAAGCTTTCCTTTAGCGCCATAATTTCAGTCATATCGTGAGAATAGCTGACAACACGCACAAGCTGTTTTTGTTTATCAAACACCGGATAACCAGTAGCCATAACAACTTTACCTGTTTTCGTATGCTGAATAAGCTGCTGTTTTTGTTTTGTTTCCAGTACACGCCGGGTAACAGAAGGACTGAAAATTCCTACCTTCTCCAATTGTTCTGTGCTCTTTCCATACAACTCTTCCGGTGCAATGCCGTATATTTCACGACAATTATCGCTAACTCGTAATATATTTCCTTCTCCGTCCGCAATGACAATATTATCTGTCGATGTCTCGATAATGGCTTTTAGTTCCATCAAAACATCATCCAGCTTCTCTTTGTTCTCTCGCATCTATCCATCACTTCCTCAAAACACTCATAAAACATTGTGCCTTTATTATATTATATTTACACATTCCGACGAATTGATTTAATCATGAATTACTATCAATCATTTTTATTCAAAAATGAATTAAAACAAGCCAAAGTAAATGAAGCAAATACAAAAGGGCCCTATTTCCTAAAGGAACAGAGCCCTTTCATCATTTCCTCTATTTTATCCACTCAAGGAATGTCTTTTCATCAATCACTTGAATCCCTAGCTCATTCGCTTTCCCCAGTTTGGAACCGGCCGCCTCCCCGGCGACAACAAGGTCCGTCCTCTTGCTGACACTGCCGGATACTTTTCCACCGCGCGCCTCGATCATATGCTGTGCCTCTTTACGTGTCACGCTGGCAAGCGTGCCCGTCAGCACGACCGTTTTGCCCGCAAACGGCGAATCAGCGTCCACTTCTTCCGGACGCAGGCCCTTATATTCCATATTCACTCCCGCCTCACGCAGGCGTTCAATTGTCTCTACCACTTCCGGCTTGGCAAAATACTTTACAATGCTTTCCGCCATTTTTGTCCCGATTTCATGAACGGTGACAATCTCTTCTTCGGTCGCATTCTGCAACGCTTCCATTGTGCCAAAGTGCTGTGCCAGCAAGCGGGCGGCTTTTTCACCGACGAAACGAATACCTAAGCCAAATAACAAACGCTCCAAAGAATTATTTTTGCTCGCTTCGATAGCATTTAACATATTATCGACCGATTTTTCACCCATCCGCTCTAGCTTCAGCAACTCTTCACGATCCAGATAATAAAGATCGGCCACGCTTCGCACCAATCCTTTTTCATAAAGCTGGGTCACGACTTTCTCACCGACACCGTCAATATTCATCGCATTACGAGATACAAAATGGATAATCCCCTCGCGGATTTGCGCCGGACACTGCGGGTTAATACAGCGAAGTGCCACTTCTTCATCAAGGCGCACCAGTTCGCTATCACATGCCGGGCAATGCGTCGGCATATGGTACGGCTGCTCATCTCCAGTCCGCTTATCGACTTTAACCTCCACAATTTCAGGAATAATATCGCCCGCTTTTTTTACGACAACATGATCGCCAATCATAATGCCTTTCTCGCGAATAATATCTTCATTATGAAGGGAAGCTCGCTGTACTGTTGTTCCAGCAAGCTGCACCGGATCAAGAATGGCCGTCGGCGTTATCGCACCCGTACGCCCGACAGTGACTTCGATGTCACGCAGAATCGTAATCGCTTCTTCTGCCGGAAACTTGTACGCGATCGCCCAGCGCGGACTTTTCGCCGTATAGCCCAGCTCCTCTTGATAGGCGAGGCGATCCACTTTAACAACCATTCCATCAATGTCATATGGAAGTTCGCCTCGCTTCTCAGTCCAGCCTTCGATAAAAGAAATGACCTCCTCAATCCCTTCACAAACACGGCGCTCAGGATTCACTTTAAATCCAAGTTCCTCCAGCATGGAAAGCGAGCCGCTGTGAGTATCTACCGGCAACGTGTCTTCTCCTACCACCGAGTAGAGGAAAATATCGAGCGAACGGGATGCAGCAATCTTCGGATCCAACTGGCGCAAAGAACCGGCTGCCGCGTTGCGCGGGTTGGCGAACAATAGCTCTTCACGCATGGCGCGTTCTTTGTTCAAACGTTCAAATGCGCGACGCGGCATGAACGCCTCACCGCGAACTTCGATAGTAAGCGGCTTTTTTAACACAAGCGGCAGCGAGCGAATGGTGCGCAGATTCTGTGTAATGTCTTCGCCTGTCCGCCCGTCGCCGCGCGTTGCGCCGCGCACGAAACGTCCGTTTTCATAGCGGAGCGACACGGCCAACCCGTCGATTTTCAACTCACATATATAGCCAATCGGCCCCTCTACGCCCAGCCCTTGGCGGACACGGCGATCAAAATCGCGCAAGTCCTGTTCATCAAACGCATTGCTGAGACTAAGCATAGGAATGCTATGTTCCACTTTTTCGAAGGATTCGAGCGGAGCACCGCCCACCCGCTGTGTTGGAGAGTCAGGTGTTAAAAGCTCGGGAAATTCTGTTTCAATATGAATTAACTCCTGCATCAACTGATCGTACTCATAGTCAGAGATTTGCGGGTTATCTTTCACATAATAATAATAATTATGCTGTTCGATGATTTTGCGCAGCTCTTTTACTCGTTGAATCGCTTCATTTCGATCCATACACTTTCCCTCTCTTAAAAATAATAAATTTTCCTCACACCTTCTCAATCGGCGCAAACTTAGCCAGCAACTTTTTCAAACCGATCGGATTTGGAAACGCGATGGTCAATTCCAGATCCTGGCCGCTTCCTTTCGTAGATACCACTGTGCCGATCCCCCATTTGCTGTGTTGGACTTTATCTCCAGCTTTCCAGTCAAGCGTCACATTGACGCTGCGCTCCGCTTGCACTGTTCCGTTCTGTGACTGCACACGCATCGGGACAACGCCATGCCGCTGCGGCTGTGCCGACCGATGATCCGTCCGGCCATAGCGGGAAGCTATCCGTTCCTGCACCATGCCCTCCATCTGCAACAAATGTTCCGGAATTTCTTCAATAAAACGGGAGGGCGCATTCATTTTCGTTTGACCATATAATGTACGCATAAGCGCCCGCGTCAAAAACAATTCTTCCTCCGCACGCGTAATACCTACGTACGCGAGACGACGTTCTTCTTCCATTTCTGCTTCTTCCAACAGCGCACGCGAATGCGGAAAAATCCCTTCTTCCATGCCAACGAGGAACACAATTGGAAATTCCAATCCTTTCGCGCTATGTAATGTCATCATGACAACGGCATTGCCGCGGTCTTCTTCCGTTTCGTCCAGCCTGTCAATATCCGCTACCAGAGCCAAATCGGTCAGAAATGCGACAAGTGATTTATCGTCGTTTGTCCGCTCGAATTCCATGGTAACAGACAAGAATTCGTCAATGTTTTCGAGCCGGCTGCGCGCTTCAAGCGTACCTTCCCGGATAAGCTCTTCGCGATACTCCGTACGTTTGAGCACTTCTTCCACAAGCTCGGTTACGCTTAAAAACTCCTGCATGCTTTCCAATTCCGCAATCAGACGGGAGAATTTCGTCACTGCGTCAGCCAAACGCGCACTTAATCCGACTTGTTCCACTTCCTGAATCGCCCTGTACATCGAAATTCCCTGTTGCGCCGCATATGCCGCGATTTTCTCAACCGTTCCCGCACCAATGCCACGTTTAGGTACATTGATAATACGAGTAAGGCTTAAATCATCATCCGGATTGGAAATAACGCGCAAGTAAGCAAGCATATCCTTGATTTCTTTGCGATCATAGAACTTTGTGCCGCCGACAATATTGTACGGAATGCCTGACTTTACGAACACTTCCTCAATCACGCGGGACTGGGCATTCGTTCGATATAAAATTGCGATATTACGGTACTGACGGCCGCGGCGGACTGCTTTTTGGATTTCTTCAACAATATAATAAGCTTCCGAATGCTCGCTATCTGCCGTATAGTAGCGGATGGGAGCGCCTTCCGGATTCTCGGTCCACAGGTTTTTCGGTTTCCGTCCTATATTGTTACTGATGACTTTGTTGGCGGCCTCTAGAATTTTCTTGGTAGAACGATAATTTTGCTCCAACAGGATGGTACGCGCGTTCGGGTAGTCTTTTTCAAAATTCAGGATGTTGGTAATATCGGCACCGCGCCAGCGGTAAATTGATTGGTCGGAATCGCCAACAACGCAAATATTCTTGTATCCCTCCGCCAGCATTTTCACCAGAATATACTGCGCCCGGTTCGTATCTTGATACTCATCTACATGGATATATCTGAATTTTTTCTGGTAAAACGCAAGTACTTCCGGCACTTCTTCAAAAAGCTGAATGGTTTTCATGATCAGATCGTCAAAATCAAGCGAATTATTGCTTTTCAACTTTTTTTGATACAGGCTATATACTTGCTGGGCCACCTGTTCAACAGGTCCCATGACCATCCCGGCATACTGCTCGGGTGTTTTCAGTTCATTTTTCGCATTGCTGATAAAACCAAGCACCGCGCGCGGATCGTACTTTTTCGGATCAATATTAAGCTCTTTCTGACACTGCTTAACAACCGATACCTGATCACTGGTATCCAGAATCGTAAAATTACGGTTGTAACCGATCCGGTCAATATCACGGCGCAGCATTCGTACACACATCGAGTGAAATGTTGAAATCCAAATATCTTCCGCATCCGATCCGGCAATCGCCGAAATCCGCTCTTTCATTTCACGTGCCGCTTTATTCGTAAATGTAATCGCCAAGATACTCCAAGGTGCTACGTTTTTTTCCTTTAACAAATACGCAATGCGCTGAGTCAGTACGCGCGTCTTGCCGCTGCCTGCGCCAGCCAAAAGCAAAAGCGGGCCTTCCGTCGCCAGCACCGCTTCTTTCTGCTGCGGGTTTAACCCCTGCAACACATCTTCACGATTTATAAACAAGGCGAATGACTCCTTTCCCAAGCAAACGTTTCCCTGTCATTATAACAAACAGTCCTCCATGCAATCACCTATACAGATGCTCTTTACTATCTTAATATTTTACCTTTTGTTTTATGGTGAGAGGATAGAAAAGAAAACAAAAAGATTAGCCAAAAATGTTGACTTTTTGCTTAAAAAGTGTAAATTTACACTATAAGGATTATTTTTCATCTCATTTTGAAAGGAGTTTTCTATGAATGAGCAACATCCCCCTCATTTTTCTCGCGAAACGTTTGACAGAATGATTTCCGAGAAGCTGCGTCTCATTCGCACGGAAGCCCGCCTCACGCAAGAACAAATGGCCGATATTATCGGCCTTTCCAAAAAAACGCTTGTACAGGTGGAAAAAGAGCGAAAAACATTAGGCTTCACCGCCGCTTCGCTCGTCGGCATTTTATTTCGCAATAGCGAAATCGTTCAGGCAATGTTCGGTGAATCTGTGGTCGAGATTATAGAACTCGTTGCTTTTCAAGGCATCGAACAAGAACCGTCGGATGCCAAGCTAGAGTGGATTCAACGTGCCAAGACAAAAGCCCGTTATAAGACGATGGGGAAACGTGTCTGGTGGAAAGATGAAAAAGTTGGAGAAACGTATTTGCTTCAATCTCACATCTTAACCGGACATCTTCGTATTATCGATCGCGCAGATGTACTGCATTATTACAGTATGAATCTAGACGAAGCGAAAACAAAATTCTATGAATTAGAAAGCACAACAAGCAAAGAGTAATTATGGGAGAGAAGGTGTTAGACTTATGAAAAAACGAAAACGAGGGTGGGCCACGTGGCTTCTTTTCACCGTCATTATTATCTGCTTTTTTAGCAGCGGTCTGTTCCCCGTTTCAGTACGCGCCGACTCGACTGCCGCACCGGTAGTCAGCATAAAAGTGAATGTTGGTTTTAACAATACGTATAAATGGGATACCATCGTGCCTGTCCGGGTTACCGTCACCAACCAGACCGATGCCCCTATCAATGGAAATATTGAATTAGATATGCGTACCAATCATACATTTGTGGGTACATACTCAAAGCCTTTATCCTTGAAAAAAGGGGAAAGCAAACATGTGACGTTTCGGGTACATGCACAATTCAGCTATTTTAAAAATAACCCGTCATATGTTAAATGGGTACAAAACGGCAAAACACTTGTCAAACACCCGATGGCCCCGAACAACATCCCAAATGATAGTATTTTTGTCGGTATACTGGCGAATGAAGCGGTGACCACGCATCTGCTTCGTACCCAACCACCGGAAAAAGCAAATGCACCATCCATTCATGTACAGCCGCTTACTCTGGAGGACATTCCAGCAGATACGCTGCGGAACAGCGGCCTGAATGCCCTGCTGATCGACAAAGAAGAAATGGCGCGTCTAAATGAACAGCAAAAGAAAACCGTAAAAGATTGGGCAGCACAAGGTGGACAATTGTTTACTGTTGATCAAACAAGCGGGAAAGGACTTTGGGAAACAATCGGCAAAAAAGCGGAAAACGATACAAGTTCATGGAATGGCACATACATGGCCTCCCAACTGAGCGATGCCGCAACCTACATGCCCGAATTTAAATTGCCGGACGTTTCGCTTGCCGCTTTACTGTTCGCTGCCTACATCATCATCATTGGTCCTGTCCTATTTTATATCATGAAAAGACGAAACGCCCGGGAATGGAATTGGCTCTTCATTCCGGCGCTTTCAATCATTGCGGCATTGGCAACCTATGGATACGGCAAGTGGCAATACGGCAACAAAGTACACCTGCAAAATGTCAGTTTGATTGAAGTAAACAACGACGGAAGCGCCGATATTAGGAGTGGCAGCGCATTTTTTGCACCGCATAGCGGGGACTACAGCCTGCGCTTCCCAAAAGGTATAACCGTGTTTCCATTAAAAGATAGGGAAAGAGGAAATCCAAGAAGCAACACCCGCATTCTCCTGCAAACAGACCATACGGAAGCACAATTCACAAATACGGCATTTTGGTCGCTGCGCCAAGCATTTTCCGAACAACATCAAGAAGGGATCGGAACATTCGCAGCAGCGCTAACAACGCAAAATAACCGGATTACCGGTACGATTCGCAATCATACAAACTACGCATTACGCAATGTCTGCATCGTTTATAAAGATGGCGTGCAGACAATCCCTGCGCTTGCGCCCGGCGATTCCATTCAGGTCAATGTCCCGATTCGCAGCGTTGATACGCCAAGAAGCTTTCTCAAATCAGATTTTGCCAAAGCGCTGCTACCTGCTTCTCTCGATGTAGAGAAGAGAAATTATACACGTTCACCGGAAGCACGCCTGATCGAATCCATTTATCATGATATTGGAGAACAAGGGATTTATCTCATCGGCTGGACCGACCAGCATCCATTAAAAAACGAAGTCATCAATGAATCTTATCAGCTTTCGCAATTATCGGTTGTAAAAGCGAAAATAGGAGAGCTAAAAGAAACGGGAGGCGTAAAATGATCGAAGTAAAAGATTTATACAAAAAATTCGGCCGTACCGTTGCTTTACAGGGAATCACCCTTGAGATTAAAAAAGGACAAATTTACGGCTTTGTAGGGCCGAACGGAGCCGGAAAAACAACGGTCATGTCCATTCTGGCCACGCTGCTTACCCCGACGAGCGGTACGGCAAAAGTCGGCGGCTACGATTGCGTAAAACATCCGCGGGAAGTTCGCCGTCTCATCGGCTATATGCCTGACTTTTTCGGTGTATACGACAATTTAACGGCTTATGAGTATCTGGACTTTTACGGGGCGAGTTACGGTTTATCGCCCAAAGAAAGACAACGGGCAATTCCGCAAATGCTGGAGCTTGTGCAACTAACACATAAAACGGATGAATATGTCGATATGTTGTCTCGCGGGATGAAACAACGTCTGGGACTCGCCAGATGCCTGATCCATGATCCGGAAGTCATCATTCTTGACGAGCCTGCTTCCGGGCTTGATCCACGCTCCCGGATTGAAATGCGGGAAATTTTAAAAGTGCTGCGGGAAACCGGAAAAACGATTTTAATTAGTTCGCATATTCTGCCCGAACTGGCGGAGATGTGTGACACCATCGGCATTATCGAATCCGGCAAACTGGTTGCTACAGGTAAGGTGGAAGAAATTTATCGGAAAATGCGAGCACAAAGATTATTAAAAATTCGGGTGCTGGATAAATGGGAACCGCTCTTGGCCCGTTTGCGCTCCGCCCCTGAAGTCTCTAATGCGGTGCGGGAAGATGACCATATTATTATAAGCTTTAACGGCTCTGATTCCGAGCAAGCAGCCCTGTTGCAAACCTTGCTTATAGAAAAATATCCAATTACTGCATTCAGCGAAATAGAAGGAAATTTAGAAGATATATTCCTGGAAATCACGAAAGGAGTGGGCTCATGAACTTTCTACAACTCTTCGCTAATCCCGTGCTAAGTAAAGAGTTCCGCATACGTATGCGTTCTGGCAAAACACCATGGATCATCAGCCTTTATTTGGCGGCGCTTGCGCTTGTCGTGTTCAGTATTATGTATTTTAAAGAAAAAGAAGCTTACTCTTCTACTAATTACTTCGAAATTTTTATGTGCTTATCCATATTACAATACGGGCTGATTATTTTCGTTACACCCGGATTAACGGCGGGTGTGATCAGTGGAGAACGTGAGCGCCAAACATTGTCGCTTCTACTGACAACTAATTTATCGCCTTTGCAAATCATTATTGGCAAATGGCTTTCGGCGCTTAGCTTTATCCTTTTACTTATTTTCGCTTCGCTTCCGTTATACAGTATTGTGTTTTTGTTCGGGGGAATTGATCCACAACAATGGCTGAAAATATTCGGTGTATACATGATCACGATATTGGCTATCGGTTCTGTGGGCGTATGCGTATCCACACTCGTAAAACGCACCGGCGCTGCATCTGTGACAACATACGCCATCGTGTTCGCATATACCGCTTTGCTGTTTTTTATCAATGCGATGCTTTATGACATCATCAACATAGATTTAGCTGAAAAGATGATTCCTGATGACTCATTTCCGCCTCTTAACTCTCATCCGTTGTACAGCTGGCTACATGCACTAAGCTGCATCAATCCGGTGAATATTGTGGTGATGGTCTTTATGAATGAGAAATCAATCTTTGGCAACGGAGCCTCGCAAATGAGCGACCCTTACTGGTGGTTTATTTTGTATTACGGTCTCATTACGATCATCATGCTTGCACTGGCTGTATTTTTCTTCCGGAGGGTTCAAATTAAGTAAACGATGATGAATTCATTATGTTCATTGAAAAGAAGGAGAGAAAACGTTATATTTATTGACTACTAAAAAAGTAAGGTGCTAAAAATGGGCTATGAGAGAATGTTACTAAAACAATGTCGTAGCGGTGATAAAGAGAGATTTCGCTTACTGGTCGGGCCTTACTTACAGCGAGCATATACAACATCACTCGTTATTTTAGGCAGACAACAGCTGGCAGAAGAAGTCGTGCGAAATGCGCTGATCGAGACATATACACGCATTAGGAATGAAGAAAGGATCGACAACTTTAAAGGGTGGTTTCATCATGTACTCGCCCGTTGTATACTGGGTATTTCGCAACAACAAGCGGAATGGAAAAGGTGTGAGCATGTCGCTCCGTCTACAATCAGTGCTGACGGCATTTTGCCAATTGATACACTGCCTCAAGGAGAATCAAAGCAACAGTTCCTGTATTCGGTTATGTCCCTGGACACGGAGCTGCGAATCATAATCATGCTGTTCTACTACCAAGAGTTAAGTGCCCAAGAGATTGCTTCGCTATTAAACATAAAAGAAGAAATCATTAAATCCAGATTATACATGGCACGGTTGAAACTAAGCAACATCATTTACTGTTCATGCCCAGCATCCAAAACATGTTCTTAACAAGATTGATCACGCCGTATGGACGGATTAAGTAGCATACAGGGTGAAAACAATCATACCTGTATAAGAAAACTCTCACCTTCTTCCCGGCCCATTTTACCTTCAGCAAAGCCGTTCAAAAAGCGGAAACAAGCAATGGACTCTCTCCATCATGGAACGGTTCAGAGTTTGGTCTATTCTGCTTGAAGAACGGCTTTGTGCTCAAATATGCTGCGCTCGCCTACTTCTGCTTCTTCACCGCCTGTACGGTCAGAAGCGCCTGTTCAAGATTCTCGTAAATAATATTGCCGACAATAATCGTATCCGCCCACTGTGCCATTTCCGCTGCTTGTTCCGCGCTTCGGATACCGCCGCCGTAAAAAATGCGGCTGTTCTGTACTACCTTCTGCGCCGCTCGCACTTGCTCCACGTCACCATATATTCCGCTGTATTCAATATAAAAAATCGGGAGCTTTAGCATCTGATCCGCAAGACGCGCATACGCTTTCATCTCTTCTTGAGCAATATTCGTCCGACTTTCTGTCAGCCGTGCGACCGCTGAATCCGGATTACAAACAATATACCCCTCGACAAACACTTCATCCCATTTAATAAACGGCCCATGCTCTTTCAGTCCCTCAATATAAGCGTTAAAAATCCACTCCGGGTTCTGCGCGTTTAATACAAGCGGCACAAAGTACGCGTCAAACCCCGGGACAATCGCTTCTACATTCGATACTTCAAGCGCGCAGGGTACTGCGTACCGCCGAATACGGCTAAGCAAGTCAATCGTATTATCGAACGTCACATTGGTTGTTCCACCAACAATAATCGCGTCTGTTCCTGATTCGCAGACCATCTCTAATTCTTCATCACCAATAAGTTTATCGGGATCAAGTTTAAACACGTGTTTCCATGTTTGGATATTCAAGATATGTATCCTCCTCCATGCTTTCATGCTTGTTATTATAATTCAAATAAGACGAAAGAAAAAAGAAAAGCCTCCTGAACTAAAATTCAGAAGGCTTATTTCTCTTTTTTGTTCTTCTTTTTGCTTAATCGATCCAGCACGGCCATATATCCGCCATTACCATAATTCAGGCAACGTTTTACACGGGAAATGGTCGCCGTGCTTGCGCCTGTCTCTTCTTCAATCTGGCTGTATGTTTGTTTTTCGCGCAACATTCGTGCCACTTCAAGGCGCTGCGCCATCGATTTCATTTCGTTTACCGTACACAAATCATCGAAAAACAAAAAGCAATCTTCCATCGTCTCCAGCGAGAGAATTGCTTCAAATAATTGTTCAAGCTCTTTTCCCTTGATTTTATCTAACTGCACCGACTTTCCCTCCGTTTCCGGCACATGTACTCTTTACATAAGTACCACTTTACTTTTTTCAAGAAGTAAAGCAAACGCTATTTTTATAATATGTAATTCTCTACGCTTTGACAAGAAAAAACGGTCACATTCAAATATATAGCACAGCCTTAAAAATTTCAAAAATTCTTCCTATCTTTACCTACCAAAATATGACGATATATTAAATATATAGCACTTTTACCATTTCGACATTCAATTTAACATAACACGCGAGAAGTCCTCTTCCTCCACGCCTCCGGCGTAGGTGGGGGATGAATCGCGCTTCTTTTTCTCTTCCATTCGTTGCGTACTAGGAATGTATGTTCGTAGTGAAAAAGAAGGTGATTCGAATGATTCGAACCGCAAAAGTCGCTTTTACCGCATCCCGCTCTACCATAGATGCCCTGTTTGCCTTACATCGCTTCTCGGCAGAAGTGTGGAATACGTGCTTGGCTGAAGCGAAAGTCTACCACCAGCAAACCGGGCAGTGGATCGGTAAAACCGAACTACAAAAACGCTTGAAGCGTCGTTTCCCGATGCACAGCCAGAGCATACAAGCTGTGTGCCACAAATATCTTTGGGCGCGAGATAGCGCACATCAGGCCCGAAAGGAAGGGCACACGAACGTCCGCTATCCATATAAGCAAAAGAAGTATTTCAACACAAAGTGGGCGGCGGACGGTTTTACCATTCATCCTAACGGACGCATTTCGTTGCGTCGCGGCATCTGGGAAGGCAAGCGTCAAGCACCGAACCCGCCGGGTTCGCATATATGCGCCATTGACCCGGGTGAAATTCATATGCTTGCGGCCGTCGCAACAACTGGAGACAGTCTCATTGTGACCGGACGCAAAATCCGAAGTATTCACCGCCTGCGTAACAAGAAGCTTGCAGAGCTTCAGCGAAAAATGAGCAAGTGCCAGAAATACAGCCGTCAGTGGAAGCGGTACAACCGAGCGAAACAATATCTTCTTTCTAAAAGTAAACGCCAGTTACAGGATGCCTTGCACAAAACGACGAAACAGTTTGTCGAATGGGTGGTCGCCCAGCAAGTGAACGAAGTCTACCTTGGAGACGTCGAAGGCGTCCAGCGAAAGAAGAAAAAGAAACGTTCTCGCTGCCACAATCAGCGAATGAGCCAGTGGCAGGTTGGGAAAGTAAAGAAGTACCTAACGTACAAACTGAAGGCGGAAGGCATCATGCTCCATAAGCGCAAGGAACGCTATACATCGCAAACCTGTCCGGTTTGCGGGGCGAAAAAGAACGTGCGTGGGCGTATGTATCGCTGTTCGTGCGGCTATACCCAACATCGGGACATTCACGGTGCGGCGAATCTACTGTCCAAAGTGTTGTATGAAAACCGGATTCAGTCCTTGCCGTTTGAAATTCAGAAACCCACGTATCTACGGATCGCCTAAGCGAGAAGTAGTAGATGGTTTGTTCCGACCCACGCCCGTAAGGGTGTGTTGCTGAATGATTCCCCTCGCAGACGGCACGTGTCTGTGAGATCAGCGACAACCCGTTGATCGCCTGTTCTGCCGAGGTGGATCGTTCAGAAACCCCCACTTCAACCTATGGTAAGTGGGAGAGGTTCATTATTGAAAGAGGAGAGATATGTTTGAAAAGTATTAAAGGAAAATTGCTACTTTCTTTTACGATGATTTTTTTGTTATTTGCAGCCGTTTTAGCCTTTGTTCTGCTGCAAATCAGCCAAAATACGAAAAATATTCAGCACATGGAAACCAAAACATTGCCGATAGCTTTAAAAGCCGATGACATGAAATTATCCGTTGTGCAAGTTCAGCAATGGCTCACCGATATTAGCGTTACGAAAGCCGCAAAAGGTTTGGATGACGGTTTCGATAAAGCCGAAGAATATGCTAAACAATTTGAAAAAACGCTCGGAGAAATGCGCTCCTTTTATCCGGAACAGGAGCAAAGATTACAAGAAATTCAGATGTCGTTCAACGAATATTACAATATGGGAAAAAAAATGGCGCATGACTACATTCAAGGTGGCACAGCAAAAGGAAACGAAACAATGGGCGAGTTTGACGCATATGCCGAAAGCATTAACGAAAAGGTAGACAAGTTTCGTGCGGAAGCCCTGCAAAACATTCGCGCTGTCGTTAAACAACTGGATGATGAGATTTCATTTTTGAAAACGGTCTTGCTTATCTCTTCATCAATCGTGCTCCTTCTTTCCATCGTAATCGCTTTGAAAATAAGCCGTGCCATTACTTTGCCTCTATCCCAGCTTTTGACGGGAACACAGCAAATTGCACACGGAAACCTGACCGATAAAGTCATTGTGCATACTAAAGATGAAATCGGGCAACTTGGAGCCGCTTTTGAACAAATGAGGCTAAAGCTGTTGGCACTCGTCAAGGATATGCAAACCCTATCATCTGATTTAAACGCAAGCAGCCATGAATTATCAGCTTCCGCAAATCAAAGCGGTGAAGCTTCCCAACGGATTGCCACTATCATTAACGAAGTGGCGGATGGAACAAACCGTCAAGCCGACGCGACTTCCATCATTCTTGAGAAAATGGAACAGGCAATGGAGGAAACAAAAGAAGGACATGAGCAAGTGAAAAAGACGATGGAACATGCCTTAGAAGCAACAAACGCCGCCCACGAAGGAAACCGTTCTATTCATGAAGCGATTCATCATCTTAACGTTGTATGCGATACGATTTCTTCAGCGACTGAATCCATTCAAAAGTTAGAACGTCGTTCGGAAGAAATCGGAGGAATTATTACAACGATTACCGACATCTCCAGCCAAACCAATCTTTTGGCGTTAAATGCGGCGGTTGAAGCAGCACGGGCAGGTGAACATGGCAAAGGATTCGCGGTAGTAGCGGATGAAGTACATAAACTTGCCGAGGAATCAAATATAGCTGCCAAAAAAATAACCGAAATGATTCGCGATATTCAGGCGGAAACAGCCATTACCATTCGTACAATGGAAAGTAATTTCAGTGCTATAGAAAAGCAAGTTGATATCATCAAATATGGTGGAAAATCATTGGACATCATTGTCTCCAAAGTTGGAGCGACAGAAAACAATATTAAAAAAATCGAGCAGATCTTTCACAGATTAGAAAGCAATACACAAGAGATTTTGCAATCGTTGCAAGAAATCGCCACCATTGCTCAAGCGTCAGCAGCAGCCGCTCAAGAAGTAGCTTCTTCAGCGGAAGAGCAGTCGGCGACGGTTGAAGAAGTGGCGGCAAATTCTTCTTCGTTAGCTCATATGTCTGAAACACTGGAGAAAGAGATGAGCAAATTTATCATAACGAAAAAGTAAACAATAGAAATCCTCTGGTCATGAATAGATCCACCACGTTAACCAAACAGGTGGATCTATTCACTTTCTTATTCAAATGTCATATGTTCAGAGAAGGACGGGGTTGTTGGTACAACATTGACCCAGGTCGTACCGGGATACAGCGGTACTTCTACACCATTTTGATAGGCGCGAATCGCCCCATCTTTCCGCTCCCAGGTAATTTTTAGCGCCTTGCCGCGCTGAAACAGATAACCTTCTCCTGGCCCTTCCGTATCAATTTCCAGGCGACCTTCGCCGTCCAATACACGATGGTGCGCCGCAATGACCAGCACATTGGTCACAAGCAATTGCTTGCCTGTCTCTTTATCCAGATGAGGTTTGCCTGCGGTAAACCGCTTGTACTGTTTTGTGGCCGGATCGTATTCGTACCCCGCTGTATTCCTTTTGGAATAGCGAATGCTGATTTTCGTTCCTGGCTCTCCCTCTACCGATTCATCTTCCTTTTTAAATAAGAAAACTGGAATATCTCCCCCGAGGTTGTAGCCTTTTTCTTCTGCTCCTTTACGCAGCTTTTCAATGTTTGTATATAAATTGTGCGGCGCTTTGCGTGATTTATCGCGCCAGTAAGCTTTTGGATATGTGTAAATTTCATCCATATCAGCATAATCGCCACTGCGAAGCATGCTGAGTGCGGCGACGCTGCCTCCGGCATGCGACATAATGGCGTCAAACCCTTGTCCGATTTCAATATTATACGGACGGATACTGCGCACAGGCCCAACTACTTTCGGTGACTTGCTTTGGTAAAACGCCATAAACCGGGTGATAAGCCCTTCTTCCAACATCTCATACACCATATCAGCCTGATCTAATCCGGACTGCGGCCGCGCCTTGGAATGGTTATTCACCATGACCATCACAACGCGATCCTTGTTTTCACTCTCGACGGGAAGACCGGTTAAGGGAGCTACGTACTTGGACACCGATTCAGGAACCGCTCCGGTAGCCGTTTCGATGTTCGGCATATTTTGCTGCCTCTTGTTTTCCAGCTTATCAAGCAGTCCGCAAGCGCTGGTAAAAGACAGGCTCAAAGCAAGCAACGATGCCGCCCATACTTTTTTTCTCATAATAATCCCTCTTCTTTTTATCATTTTCCTATATCTTACCATACTTCTTTAGTATAGCTTTCCTCTAAAATTTATGCCCAAGTACGTAGAATTACAAAAATATATAGAAAGAAAATATGCGGATTTCTTCCTCTATTTAAAAATTCGTGCAACTTTCATCATAAAGGAAGAATCCGCATGTTGTATTAATGTCCGCCTAAATACGCCATCTTCACCTCATCGCTGGCATTCAGTTCGGCTGCTGTGCCTGAAAGAACAACACGGCCCGTTTCGAGAACGTATGCCCGATTGGCTACGGAAAGGGCCATATGTGCATTCTGCTCTACCAGAAGAATGGTTGTGCCTGCTTCATTAATTTCCTGAATAATACGAAAAATGGTTTTTACAAGCAGAGGCGCAAGTCCCATAGATGGCTCATCAAGCAAGAGCAGCTTCGGACGCGCCATCAGCGCCCTGCCCATCGCCAACATTTGCTGTTCTCCGCCGGAAAGCGTGCCCGCCAATTGTTTGCGGCGTTCCAGCAGACGCGGAAACAAATCGTATACTTTCTCAAAATCCTTGCGCATACCATCTTTGTCGCGGCGCAAAAACGCGCCCAGTTCCAAGTTTTCTTCCACTGTCATATTGGCAAACACACGGCGCCCTTCCGGTACGTGGGATATTCCTTGCTTTACAATCGCCTGCGCCTGTTTGCCCGCAATGAATTGGTCAAGATATACAATATTGCCCTGCCTTGGCTTTAGAAGTCCGGAAATCGTTTTAAGCAACGTACTTTTTCCCGCTCCGTTCGCCCCGATAAGCGTCACAATTTCCCCCTGATTCACTTCCAATGACACACTTTTCAATGCTTGAATATTTCCATAATATACGTCAATATTGTCTACCTTTAACATTACAAAACCTCCTCGCCGAGATACGCTTCAATCACCTTCGGGTTATTTCGGATCTCCTCCGGCGAGCCATGCGCAATTAATTGTCCATGATCGAGAACATAAATCCGTTCGCACACGCCCATCACAAGCGGCATGTCGTGTTCAATCAACAAGATGGTAAGATTAAACTCTTTGCGAATAAACGCAATCAGCTCCATCAGCTCTTTCGTTTCTTGTGGATTCATCCCCGCCGCCGGTTCATCAAGCAAAAGCAGTTTCGGATGAGCCGCAAGCGCGCGGGCAATTTCCAGACGACGTTGCTGTCCGTACGGCAAATTTTTCGCCATCTCGTCTTTCAGTTTATCAAGCTTAAAAATTTTGAGAAACTCAATCGCTTTCTTCTCCATCTCCCGCTCCCCGGAAAAATGGGAAGGCAAACGGAGAATCGAACTGACAATCGAATGTTTCGCAAGCGAGTGGTAAGCGACCTTGACGTTGTCAAGCACCGACAGATCACCAAACAGACGAATATTCTGAAATGTCCGGCTAATTCCCTTACGGGTGATTTGATATGGTACAAGTCCGTTCAACTTTTCGTCATTTAGAAAAATGTGCCCTTCCGTCGGTACATATACGCCTGTTAAAAGGTTAAAAAATGTTGTTTTTCCAGCTCCATTCGGACCGATAAGTCCAACAAGCTCCCCGTGATACAGTTCCACATTTACACCAGAGACGGCCTTTAGCCCGCCAAATTGAATGCCGACGCTGTCTACTTTAAGCAGCGGTGTGTTTGCCACCTGGTTCTCCTCCTTCGATGCCTGTGCGTTTCTTCTTAAAGAGTTCCGTAATTTCCTTCGTACCCATCAATCCCTGCGGGCGATAAATCATCACAATAATTAAAACCAAACTGTAAATAATCATCCGCGTTTCTGGGTAATCCTGCAAGAAGGTAGACACAATCGTTAATAAAATAGCGGAAATCACCGCGCCCGACATGCTTCCCAAGCCACCTAACACAACAAAAATCAAAATATCAAACGATTTTAAAAAGCCAAAGTTTGTGGGCTGAATGATATAGAAGTTATGTGCATACAATCCACCGGCAATTCCCGCAAAGAAAGAACCCAGGACGAAGGCAATGACCTTGTAGTATGTCGTATTCACTCCCATAGCATCGGCCGCAATTTCATCCTCTCTAACCGAAATGCACGCCCTCCCATGCGTAGAATTCGTAAAGTTGATAATTACGATAATCGTAATCAACAGGCAAACGAATAGCGTGGTCCAATCTGTCATATGGGATACTTGCATCCCACTGGCTCCGCCTACATAATCAATGTTCAAAAAAGTAATTCGAATAATTTCACCAAAGCCTAATGTTGCAATTGCCAAATAATCCCCTTTAAGCCGTAAGCTGGGGATGCCGACAACCAATCCGGCTATAGCCGCTACAATCCCCCCGGCAATTAACGCTACGCTAAATGGCAGCTCTAATTTCATTGTACAAATGGCCGAAATATAAGCACCAACAGCCAAAAAGCCAGCATGCCCGATGGAGAACTGGCCCGTGATACCGATAACCAAGTGAAGACTAACAGCGAGGATAATATTGATACATATAAAGTACAGCGTATTCTCATAAAACGTATTAAGCATAGAAAAAGATATAAGATATTGAATAACTGCATAAAAAGCAATGGCAAGGAGAATGGATAACCAGAAACCTTTCGCTCTCTTCCGTTGCATTTTTCTCCCCCCCTCTACACTTTCTCCCTGACGTTTTTGCCAAACAATCCGTACGGCTTAAAAATCAGAATTAGAATCAAAACGACAAAAGCAACCCCATCTCTCCACAGCGAATATCCGACAGCGCTGACCAAAGATTCCACCACGCCAAGGACCAAGCCGCCCACCATCGCGCCTGGAATAATTCCGATACCGCCCAGCACCGCTGCAACAAACGCTTTAAGGCCTGGAATAATCCCCATTAGCGGGTCAATTTTGACATAATAAATTCCGAAAATAACGCCAGCCGCGCCGGCCAACGCCGATCCGATCGCAAACGTTGCCGAGATGGTATTGTCGACATTAATTCCCATCAAACGAGCAGCTTCTGCATCGTATGAAACCGCTCTCATTGCTTTTCCTATTTTTGTTTTGTGCACAATAAATTGCAGAATAACCATCAACGCAAGCGAAACGCCGAGAATGAATAACGACTGACTATTAACGGTCACTCCAAAAATTTCAAAGCTTTTATTCGGAATCACATCAGCCGGATACGCTTCCGGTTGTGCTCCCCTTATATAAACCGTGCTATATTCAATGAACAACGAGACGCCAATAGCTGTAATCAGAGCGGCGATTCTTGTCGCATTGCGCAGCGGCTTATATGCGATCCGCTCAATCAACACGCCGAAAATCGCGCAGACGACCATCGCGAACAACAGTGCAGGAAAAAAACTCAGCCCCATGACGGTAACCGCATAAAATCCAACAAAAGCACCCACCATGAAAACATCGCCATGTGCAAAATTAATGAGCTTAATAATTCCATAAACCATCGTATAACCAAGTGCAATTAAAGCATAAATACTTCCTAGTGAAATACCGTTTATAAGCTGCTGTACCAGTTCCATGTTCCCACTCCTTCCAGGCAATGCTTTCGCGCGACAACGCGACAATGTGCCCCTTACATTTCGAATGGGGGGCAAGCCCCCCATTCGTATACTTACGGATTAATTTTTGTTTTAAATACTTGCTTCCCATCTTTGTACTCTAAGATTGTAGCTGACTTAATCGGGTTATGCTGCTCATCCACGCTGAATTTTCCTGATACAAGCTGCAAATCTTTTGTTTGCGCCAGAGCGTCTTTAATCTTAATCGGGTCTAAATCACCAGCCCGCTTAAGCGCGTCAGCTAGAAAATAAACGGAATCATACCCTAAAGCGTTAAATCCATTAGGAGATTTTCCGTTGTACTTTTCCTTAAAAGCTTTGACGAAGTTTTGAATTTTCGGATCCGGATCATCGGATGAGTAGTGGACGATCGTGTACGCATTGTTCAGCGCATCTTTTCCAGCCAGTTCAACCAACGTCGGAGAATCCCAACCATCTCCACCCATCAATACTGCTTTAATTCCCAGTTCACGCGCCTGTTTCACAATTAGACCTACTTCTTCGTAGTATCCAGGAATAAAGATGAACTCAGGGTTTGCGGATTTAATGCGCGTGAGCGTAGCACGAAAGTCAGTATCCTTTGCCACATACGCTTCTTTCGCTACCACTTTCCCGCCATTTTCTGTAAACTTTTTCTCAAATGCGTCCGCTAAACCTTTCGCATAATCACTGGAGCTATCGGAAAAAATAGCGGCTGTCTTCACTTTCAACTCTTTCGTTGCAAAATTTGCTGCCACTTTTCCCTGAAACGGATCAATAAAGCAGGTGCGGAACATAAAATCATTCACTGACCCGTCATCATTTACCGTAATTTTTGTGCTTGTACCGGCAGTTGTAATCACTGGCGTTTTATTCTTGGTAGCCACCTCAACCTCAGCCAAAACAGCCCCGCTTGTAGCCGGCCCGATAATCGCCGCTACTTTCTCCTGACTGATCAGCTTAATTGCGGCATTGGTCGACTCAGCCGGGTCGGACTTATTGTCAACTTTTACCACTTCCAGCTTTTTGCCGTTGATCCCGCCATTCTTGTTAATTTCCTCCACAGCCAGTTCGATCCCCTGACCAGAAGATTGGCCATACGATGCAGTTCCCCCAGAAAGCTCAAGGTTCGCTCCGATTTTAATCGTATCCCCAGCTGCGCCCTGTCCGCCTGAAGCGGATGTATTCGCATCTTTCGTCCCGCCGCTGCAACCAACTGCTATTCCGGCAGATAGCATGAGAGATAAAAGAATACCTGTGACTTTTCTTTTCTTCATCATGTGCCCCCTATTTTTCAAATAAAATCTCCTTTTTCAAAAAAGCAAAAATATCTTATTTCTAAACAAATCCCCTCCCTCTATATTGTATTTTTGAATCAGAAAATAAAATTTATTTTTATTAATAAAAAACCTATTATTCTGAAAATATTGTACATCATTATTGTGTCTTCGTCTAGTAATATAGTATTTTGTATCTAAAAAAAGTATAACTTTTCGCATAAATATTTTTTTATTGTTACTATACTTCTAATAGTACTATTAAAATCTTACGCTTTTTCCAAGGAAAAGCCATACAGCCTATGCATATTCCCTTTTTCTTTCCACATGCTAAGAAAAGAATGTACAGTTTTCAGATATAGGGGGACTGCAAAATGAAACAAAATGTAGGTATATGTGACGCACTCATCCGGATTACGTTCGGACTCATGGGCCTTTCTTACGGCATAGCCCGTCTTGCCCGCTATCCTTACCGGACTTCTACATGTGTGTTGATTATGCTCAGCGCCCTGAAAGTAGCTGAAGGTATTACCCGCTTCTGCCCGCTGCTCGCGCTGCTTGACATCAGCACAATAAACGGCGAAAATAAACGTCCATATCGCATCCGCAGTTATCCACGCTGCCGGCGATAAGCGAATAAACACGCACAAAGGAGGAAGCACATATGGATCGACTTATGTGGGAGGTCGTAAGCGACAATTTATACGTCATTCTAACCATTGTCGCTTCTGTTATTGTCGTAGCTATAATGTGGGCTAAAAATGGGAAGTCGCGCGGTCGCTATAAATCATAGCAACCGCGTGGCTTCGCCTTTGCCGATTATTTTGTTTTTTCTTCCGCTCGGCGCAACGCTTTCGCCCCGATATCGGTGCGGTAATGCGCACCTACAAACGAAATTCGCTTTACTGTTTCATACGCTTTACGCTGGGCTTCAGACAAATCTTCTCCGATCGCGGTCACGCCAAGCACGCGACCGCCGCTTGTCACAATGCGACCGTCCTTCTCAGCCGTTCCGGCGTGAAACACGATCACGTCATCCGTATTTTCCGGCAGTCCGGTAATTTCGCGGCCTTTCAAATAAGAACCAGGATAACCTTCAGACGCCATAATGACGCAAACTGTTGCGTCTTTTTTCCATTCTACACGGCACTCATCTAACCTTCCATTCACTGTCGCGACAAAAATATCGGCCAAATCGCTCGCGAGACGCGGGAGTACAACCTGTGTTTCCGGATCACCAAAACGCGCATTAAATTCAATGACTTTTGGTCCTTTGTCCGTAATCATCAATCCTGCATACAAAATGCCACGGAACGGACGCCCTTCAGCCACCATCGCTTTAGCCGTCGGAATGACGATTTCATCAATGGCCCGACGAACAACCAACTCGTCCATATGCGGTACCGGAGAATACGTTCCCATACCACCTGTGTTCGGGCCTCTGTCATCGTTAAACACCGGCTTGTGATCCTGCGACGGCACCATCGGAATAACCGTTTCGCCATCTACAAACGACAGCAGCGTCATTTCCTCACCGGCCAGATATTCTTCAATGACAACGCGGGCGCCAGCGCCTGAGAACACATCATCCACCATCATCGTCCGCAACGCTTCTTCCGCCTCCTCAAGCGTAAACGCCACGGTTACGCCTTTACCTGCTGCCAAACCATCCGCTTTAATAACGATCGGCGCGCCCTGCTCACGTACGTAAGCAAGGGCCGCTTCATAATCAGTAAAAGCACAGTACGCGCCGGTCGGAATGTTATACTTCTTCATTAGCTCTTTAGCGAACGCTTTACTGCCTTCAATCAGCGCCGCCTCTTTTTTGGGTCCAAAAATTTTTAGCCCCTGTTCCTCAAAATAATCCACAATGCCGCCGAGCAGCGGGTCTTCCGGACCGACTACCGTCAGCTCGATGCTTTCTTTTTTCGCAAACTCCGCAAGAGCCGCAAAGTCATTGACACCAATCGGCACGCACTCGGCCACCTGCGCGATACCAGCGTTCCCCGGCGCGCAGTAAACGCGAGATACCTTCGGGCTTTGCGCCAGCTTCCATACAAGGGCGTGTTCGCGACCGCCACCGCCGACAACGAGTACTTTCATTGAATTTACTCCCTCTCTTTACTTTAGTGTTTGAAATGGCGGATCTTCGTAAATACCATCGCAATGCCGTGCTCATTCGCCACTTTGATGGAGTCTTCATCGCGAATGGAACCACCCGGCTGAATCACTGCGGTAATACCCGCTTTCGCGGCTTCTTCTACCGTATCCGGCATCGGGAAGAACGCATCAGACGCCAGTACGCTGCGAAACGCTTTATCGCCCGCCTGCTCGATCGCGATACGCGCTGCACCCACACGGTTCATTTGTCCCGCGCCCACGCCGATTGTCATATTATCTTTGGCGAGAACGATGGCATTCGATTTCACGTGTTTTACGACTTTCCACGCAAACAGCAATTGTTCGATTTCCTTCTTCGTCGGCTTGCGATCCGTCACGACTTCAAGGTCAGCTTCTGTAATTTGTTTCGCATCTTCGCTCTGCACCAGCGCGCCACCTTCGACGCTGGTCAATTTCCACGCAGCTTTGTCTTTTGCCGTCAGATCTCCTAGTTCCAGCAAGCGTAGATTTTTCTTCTCCTGCAAAATTTCGAGCGCTTCTTCGGTAAAGGAAGGTGCCATGATGATTTCAAGAAAGATTTCCTTCATTTGCAAGGCCGTTTCTTTATCGATCGGACGGTTCGCTGCGATGATCCCTCCAAAAATTGAAACCGGATCAGATTCGTACGCCTTCTGGTACGCTTCCAGAATCGTTGCTCCTATGCCCACACCGCAGGGATTCGTATGTTTCACTGCGACAATAGCCGGTTCGCTAAATTCCTTGACGATCGCAAGTGCGGCGTTGCCGTCATTGATATTATTGTAAGACAGTTCTTTGCCGTGCAATTGCTTGGCGGTAGCAATATTGCCTTGTCCTGCGAGCGGTTCACGATAAAAGGCTGCGGTCTGATGCGGATTCTCACCGTAACGAAGATCCTGCACTTTCTCATATGTTACCGTATAGCTTTCCGGCAGTTGCTCCCCAACCTGTTCAGTTAAGTATTGAGAAATAAGTGCGTCATAAGCGGCTGTATGGCGGAATACTTTGGCCGCTAATTTACGCTTCGTTTCATCCGATACGCTTCCGTTCGTCTGGATTTCTTCAAGCACTTTGCTATAATCGTCCGCATCTACAATCACCGTTACATATTTATGGTTTTTCGCCGCGGAACGGAGCATCGTCGGCCCACCGATATCAATGTTTTCAATCGCTTCGGCGAATGCTACGTTTGGCTTGCTGATCGTTTGTTTGAACGGATACAGGTTAACAACCACAAGATCAATCGGCGTAATGTTATGCTCGGCGATTTGCTGAACATGTTTTTCATTGTCACGTACAGCAAGCAATCCGCCATGAATATGTGGATCCAACGTTTTTAAGCGCCCATCAAGAATTTCAGGAAAGCCGGTTACGTCAGAAATGCCGATCACCTTTACTCCTTCTTTTTGTAGCAGAGCAGCTGTACCGCCAGTGGAGATAATTTCTACACCCAGTTTCTCCAGTTCTTTGGCGAACTCTATGATGCCTGTTTTATCCGATACGCTAATCAATGCGCGTTTTACCTGTACTGCACTCACAGTTTTTCCACTCCTCTACCGTATTCAAAATTTTCCGCATCAACACGTACATGTCGTCCATCAAGATGAACCTTGCCGTCTACCAGAAGCTGAATCACCTGAGGAAGCAAATGGTGCTCTTCCCGATGAATGCGCGCCGCCAGCGTTTCTTCCGTATCGCTGCCGTACACTGGAATAGAACGCTGCGCGATAATCGGCCCCGTATCCATGCCTTCATCCACAAAATGGACAGTAATTCCTGTAACTTTCACACCATAGCGTAAAGCCTGACCAATAGCATCTTTTCCAGGAAAAGAAGGCAGGAGAGACGGATGCAAATTGATAATGTGCCCACCGTACACTTTTAAAAGCGTGTCACCGATCAAGCGCATGTAACCCGCAAGTACGATAAGCTCTATACCAAACTCTTCAAGCTGTTTGAGAATTTCCCTTTCAAAGCTTGGCTTGTCCGGATAATCTCTGGCGGAGAACACAAACGTCGGCACTTGGTAAGAATCCGCCCTCGTAAGCACATATGCGCCAGGCCTGTCACAGACAAGCAGTGCTACTTCCACATCGGTTAGCGTCCTGTTCCTAATAGCTTCCATAATAGCAGCGAAATTTGAGCCGCTTCCAGAAGCAAAGACGGCGATTTTCATTACCAATTCCCCCCGCCAAAGCGTACATCTTGCTCTCCCTGTACAATCCGGCCAATTATCTGCGCCTTCTCTCCCGCTTCCTGCAATACGCGGAGCGCTTCGGCCGCCTCATTTTCCCGAACGATGGCAATCATGCCAATCCCCATATTAAACGTACGAAACATGTCTTTTTTCGATATACGCCCTTTCTCTTCCACAAGCATAAACACCGGCGGAATATCCCAGGAGCCGTACTCAATTTGAGCCGCTGTTCCTTCCGGCAAGATGCGCGGAATATTGTCGTAAAATCCACCGCCGGTAATGTGCACAAAGCCGTTCACCCGCACTTTTTCCAGCAAAGCAAGGCACGATTTCACGTAAATGCGCGTCGGCGTCAAGAGCGTCTCCCCCAGCGTACCGCCAAGTTCCGCCACGTTATCCGTCAGTGACATTCCAACGTTGTCCAGCAGAACCTTGCGCACAAGCGAAAATCCGTTGCTATGAACCCCGCTGGAAGCCATACCGATGATCACATCGCCAGGCTTGATGTTTTTGCCGTCGATGATCTCATCAGCATCCACTACACCTACGCTAAAGCCCGCAATATCATACTCCGATTCGTCATACATCCCTGGCATTTCCGCGGTTTCGCCGCCGATAAGCGCGCACCGGGATTGCTCGCATCCGTCGGCAATTCCTTTGACAATCGCTTCGATGCGTTCCGGGACAACTTTGCCGCAGGCAAGGTAATCAAGGAAAAACAGCGGCTCAGCGCCCTGTACCACAATGTCGTTGACACACATGGCGACCGCGTCAATTCCAATCGTATCATGCTTATCCATCGCAAATGCGATTTTCAATTTCGTTCCTACCCCATCCGTGCCCGATACGAGCACCGGCTTTTTATATTTGCTTGTATCAAGGCCGAAAAGCGCGCCAAAACCACCCAAGTCAGTCAAAACCTCCGGGCGGAATGTGCGCTTGACATGTTTTTTCATCCGTTCAACCGCTTCGTTGCCGGCGTCAATGTCCACTCCCGCCTGCTTGTAAGCTTCACTCATGCTTTCTCCCCCTATTTTTCCACGCAATTTTTCGTTTCTTCGTAAATTTCTGTCGGGTAATAACCTGTGAAGCAGGCCAGACAATGCCCGCGGTTCGGAGCCGTATCGTTGCGCCCAATCGCTTTTACCATACCCTCTTCAGACAAAAAATACAGCGAGTCAGCTCCGATAAACTCCCGGATTTCTTCAATTGATTTCTTCGCTGCAATGAGCTCTTCCCGGCTGGAGGTATCAATTCCATAAAAACACGGATTGGTAACCGGCGGGGAGCTGATACGTACATGCACTTCTTTTGCTCCCGCTTCGCGCAGCATTCTTACAATTCGGCTGCTTGTCGTGCCGCGCACAATGGAATCGTCAATCATGACGACGCGCTTGCCTTCCACGACTTTACGCACCGCGCTCAGCTTCATCCGCACGCCGCGAGCTCGCATTTCCTGTGTCGGCTGGATAAACGTCCGCCCAACATAACGGTTTTTAATCAGGCCAAGCTCGTACGAAATGCCTGCCGCTTCCGCGTATCCGATCGCCGCGGAAATGCTGGAATCCGGTACCCCGGTGACAACGTCAGCTTCCACCGGGGCTTCTTTGTACAGCTGGCGTCCCAGCTCTTTACGGGCCAGATGTACGTTAATACCGCCGATATCGCTGTCCGGGCGTGCAAAATAAATGTATTCGAATGAACAAATCGCGCGTTGGGACTGGCCGGCAAACCGTTCGGAACGAAGGCCCTCTTCGTCCATAATGATCATCTCTCCCGGCTCTACGTCGCGAATATACTCGGCTCCTACCGTTTCAAACGCACAGGTCTCAGAAGCGACAACGTATGCGTCATCAATTTTTCCGAGCGCAAGCGGGCGCAGACCGTTCGGATCAAGCGCAACAATCATTTTGTTTTCCGTCATAACAAGCAGGGCGTACGCGCCTTTAATCATGCGCAACGATTCTTTTACCGCCTGTTCAATCTCATAACCGGAACGCGCGATCAGATGGGCAATCACTTCCGTGTCGCTTGTTGTCTGGAAGATGGAGCCCTGACGTTCCAACTGATGGCGCACCTGCGTGGCGTTTACCAGATTGCCGTTGTGCGCGAGCGCCAGATTGCCCCCTGTGTATTTGAAGACAAGCGGCTGGGCGTTTTCAAGCTTACTTTCGCCCGCCGTTGTATAACGCACGTGCCCAATTGCCATCCGTCCGCGGATTCTGCCTAACTCCCCGCCGCTGAACGCCTCTGTTACCAGGCCCATGCCGCGGTGAGAAGTAAATTTCTCCCCATCGGACGCGCAAATCCCGGCGCTTTCCTGACCCCGGTGCTGCAGTGCATGAAGTCCGTAATATGTCAATTGCGGCGCATCGGGGTGGTTAAACACCCCGAATACGCCACATTCTTCGTTCAATTTATCCCACAATTCATCATGTTCCATCATGAATGCATCAGACATGCAATCGCACCCTTCCAAGCCGCTTTCAGTTCTTCCAGCGGCGTGTTGATCAATTCGCGTCCGTTTACCGTTACTTTAATTGCATCCGTGCCTACCGTACCGATCCGCGTACACAGTATGCCGTTTGCCGCCGCCAATTCCCACACTTTTTCCACGTGTTCCGGTTTCACGCTCAGCAGTACGCGGGATTGTGATTCGCTAAACAACGCAAAATCCGGGCGAAGGTCAATATTCCAATCAACGCTCGCCCCGAGACCAGGCTGCGCCGATTCCACCAAAGCAATAGCAAGCCCGCCTTCTGCTAGATCATGGGCGGAAGCGATCAGTCCCTGCTGAATCGCCATAAGAATGGTTTTTTGCAATCTTTTCTCCGTTTCCAGATCAATGGACGGCGGCCGTCCAATAATCGAACCATTCATCTGTTTCTGATATTCTGTACCACCGATTTCCGCTTTTGTCTCGCCGAGCAAAAGCAGGACGTCCCCTTCATTTTTAAACGCCTGTGTCGTGATATGATCCACGTCGTGAATCAAACCAACCATACCAACAACCGGTGTTGGATAGACGGCTTCACCGTTCGTTTCATTGTACAAGCTCACGTTACCCCCGATAACCGGAGTTTCAAGTACGCGACACGCTTCACTCATACCGTCGACCGCTTTTTCAAATTGCCAGAAAATCTCCGGTTTTTCTGGATTGCCGAAGTTCAGACAATCGGTCAGGCCAATCGGCTCTGCACCGGAGCAGACAACATTGCGCGCCGCTTCTGCGACCGCAATCGCGCCGCCTGTTTCCGGATCAAGGTATACGTAACGCCCGTTACAATCAATGCTCATCGCCAGCGCTTTGCGCGTGCCGCGGATGGTAATGACGGCCGCATCAGATCCTGGTACAACAGCAGTGCTGGTGCGCACCATATAATCGTACTGATTATACACCCATTCTTTGCTTGCCACCGTTGGCGCGGACAGCACTTTTTTCAACGCTTCCGTATAATCGGCAGGCTCCGGCAAGTTTAATGTGTCCACGTTCCGATATTCGTTATAGTAAACCGGCTCCTGTGAAGGCTTGCAGTATACCGGAGCGTCATCAGCAAGACTTTTCACCGGAACTTCAGCAACGACTTCCCCTTTGTGCGTAAGCCGCAGCATGCCATCGTCCGTCACCCGGCCCACAACCGCAGAGTTTAATCCCCATTTCTTGAAGATTTTCTCCACTTCGGATTCACGGCCTTTTTTCACGACAAGAAGCATGCGCTCCTGTGATTCGGATAGCATCATTTCGTACGGTGTCATGCCTTTTTCGCGCTGCGGTACCAGATCAAGGTTTAGTTCCATGCCGTTTCCGGCTTTGCTAGCCATCTCTGCGCTTGAGCATGTCAGACCTGCGGCTCCCATATCCTGAATGCCGACAACCGCATCCGTCTCCAGCAGTTCGAGGCAGGCCTCAAGCAACAACTTTTCCATGAACGGGTCACCAACCTGCACCGCCGGCCGTTTCGCTTCTGATTCTTCATTTAATTCCTCCGAAGCGAATGTCGCGCCGTGAATGCCGTCGCGTCCGGTTGCAGCACCTACATACACAACTGGGTTGCCAATTCCTTCCGCCACGCCTTTTTGGATTTTATCGTGGTCAATGAGACCTACGCACATCGCATTTACGAGCGGATTTCCTTCATAGCACGGGTCAAAAGCAACTTCGCCACCTACTGTCGGAATGCCCATGCAATTGCCGTAACCCGCGATTCCTGCCACCACGTTTTCAAACAGATATTTCGTGCGCGGCTTATTCAGTTCACCGAATCGAAGGGAATTCAACAGGGCAACCGGACGTGCTCCCATTGAGAACACATCGCGAATAATACCGCCCACGCCGGTCGCAGCTCCTTGATACGGTTCAATCGCAGACGGATGGTTATGACTTTCCACTTTAAATACAACCGCCTGACCGTCGCCGATGTCAACAATGCCTGCACCTTCGCCCGGTCCCTGCAATACGCGCGAACCGGATGTCGGAAAGCGGCGGAGCACCGGTTTGGAATTCTTGTAGCTGCAATGCTCGGACCACATGACGCTGAACAAGCCTGTCTCCGTGTAATTCGGTTTTCGGCCAAGAATTTCAACGACTTTAGCATACTCTTCGTCAGTCAAACCCATTTCACGGTAAATTTTTCTATCGGCGATCTGTTGCGGATTAGGCTCTATATGTGACACCGTTCTTCTCCCTCCAGCTCTGTAAAATCGAAGTAAACATGCGCTTTCCGTCCGCTGAACCGAGCCATTCGTGCACAGCCCGCTCCGGATGCGGCATCATGCCCAGCACATTGCCCGCTTTATTGATAACCCCGGCAATGTTCTCAATGGAACCGTTCGGATTGCCGCCGTTATAACGGAATACGACTTGATGATTCGCTTTCATTTCTCGCAATGTCTCTTCATCGCAGTAATAATTACCGTCACCATGCGCGATCGGAATACGGATAATCTCACCCTCTTCATACTGTGAAGTAAATGGTGTTTTGTTGTTCTCTACGCGCAAGTTCACAATCTCGCAGCGGAATTTCAGACTTTTATTGCGACGTAACGCACCTGGTAGCAGGCGTGCTTCCGTCAGTATCTGGAACCCATTGCATACGCCCATGATCAGTTTGCCTTTCTCCGCCGCTTCGCGTACCGCGTTCAACACAGGTGCCATGCCGGCCATCGCTCCGGGGCGTAAGTAATCCCCATAAGAAAATCCGCCTGGGAGGAGAATGCAATCGAATTCATCGAGATTGTTCCGGGTATACCATACATATTCAACCGGCTCCCCAAGACAATCTTCCACAGCCTTGTACATGTCAATATCACAGTTCGAACCGGGAAATACGAGGACTGCACTCTTCATCGCTTACGCCTCCACCAATTCGAAACGATAGTCTTCAATTACCGTGTTCGCGAGCAGTTTTTCGCACATTTCTTTCAGGCGTTCTTCCGCTGCTACGCGATCGTTTACATTCAGTTCAACTTCCATGTATTTACCGATACGAACATCGTTTACTTCATCGAATCCCAAGGAATGCAAGGAGCCTTTTACGGCATTTCCCTGCGGATCAAGTACGGACTCTTTCAATGTTACATATACAACGGCTTTAAACATGTGCTTCTCCTCCAATACGTTTTAAAATTTCCTTATAAGCGTCTTCCACGTTGCCCAGATCGCGGCGAAAACGATCCTTGTCCAGCTTTTCTTTCGTATCTACATCCCAGAAACGGCACGTATCCGGCGAAATTTCATCCGCTAACAGAATGTTTCCATCTTCAGTACGACCGAATTCCAACTTGAAATCAACCAAAATAATGTTGCGCTCCCTCATATATGCGGTGAGTATTTCATTGATTCTGAGCCCCATCTCGCGCAAATATCGGCGTTCTTCCTCCGTTGCAATGCCGAGCACATCAATATGTGAATCATTAACGAGCGGATCGCCAAGCTCGTCATCCTTGTAATAAAATTCAACGACCGGTTGAGAAAGTTCTGTCCCTTCCTCCATACCAAGACGCTTGGCGAGAGAACCCGCTGCAATATTTCGTACGACAACTTCCAACGGGATAATGTCTACTTGCTTTACCAGTTGTTCGGTCGACGATAGCTCTTCAATGAAGTGATTATCAATGCCTTTCTTTTTTAACATACGGAAAAAAATTGAAGTTATACGGTTGTTCAGTTCGCCTTTTCCCATAATCTGAGCCCGCTTTTCTCCGTTAAAAGCGGTGGCATCGTCCTTGTATTGCACCCAGAAAACTCCTGGCTTATCTGTGCGATAAATCCGTTTCGCTTTTCCTTCATACAGCATTTCGAGTTTTTCCATCGTTTTTCTCCTTCTAGGCTTCTGGCCCGATCATTCCCTTTGTTTTTACAATCTATTGCCAATATTGAAAATATAATTCATTTATTAACTTTTATAAATTTGAAAGGACTGACATTCTTCCTTTTCACAGACTTTTTTCTGACGAGCTTCAGCCCTGTGTTTCACAAAATGAAACGATATTGCAATTGTTCTCCTATTCGAGATACCTGCATATTTTGCGGGATCGCTTGAAGAAGAACGGAGCGCATACATTCGCTTAGGCACGCTAAAAAAACCCGGCCAAGAAAAGGAAGAGATGTCAGTCAGCCTTACTTTATAACCCGAGACGCTCAAAAATCGTGTCTACATGCTTCAGATGCCAGCTATAATCAAAACAATCGTCGATTTCTTCTTTCGATAACAACGATTTTACTTTCTCATCAGCTTCAATCAGCTCGCGAAACGGACGTTGTTCTTCCCACGCTTGCATTGCGCGCGGTTGTACCGTATCGTACGCTTCCTCACGGCTTAAGCCCTTATCAATCAACTTGAGCAAAACACGTTGCGAATAAATGAGGCCAAAGGTACGATCCATGTTGCGTTTCATATTTTCCGGGAATACTGTCAGGTTTTTCACGATGTTGCCGAAGCGATTCAGCATGTAGTTGATCAACTGCGTCGCGTCCGGTAAAATCACGCGTTCTACAGAAGAATGGGAAATGTCGCGCTCATGCCAGAGCGGAACGTTTTCGTAAGCTGACAGCATATGTCCGCGAATCACACGCGCCAGACCGGAAATGTTTTCGCTGCCAATCGGGTTGCGCTTGTGCGGCATCGCGGAAGAGCCTTTTTGTCCCTTGGCGAACGCTTCTTCCACTTCCCGCGTCTCGCTCTTCTGCAAACCGCGAATTTCTACTGCGAACTTGTCAAGCGATGTCGCAATAAGCGCCAGCGCTGCCATGTATTCGGCGTGACGGTCGCGCTGCAGCGTTTGCGTAGAAATCGGTGCCGGTTTCAAGCCGAGCTTTTTGCACACGTACGCTTCCACAAAAGGGTCGATGTTGGCATACGTGCCGACCGCGCCGGAAATTTTGCCAACCGCAATGTTTTCTTTCGCGCGGCGGAACCGCTCAAGATTGCGCTTCATTTCCTCATACCAGAGCGCCATTTTCAAACCGAACGTAGTCGGCTCTGCGTGTACGCCGTGCGTACGTCCCATCATTACGGTATATTTGTGTTCTTGCGCTTTTTCCTTCAAAATTTCAATAAAGCGGACAAGATCTCGTTCGATAATTTCATTCGCCTGCAAAAGCAAGTATGAAAGCGCGGTGTCCACTACATCGGTAGACGTCAAGCCGTAATGAATCCATTTTTTCTCATCGCCTTCGATCGTTTCCGATACCGCCCGGGTGAATGCCACCACATCATGGCGCGTTTCCTGTTCAATCTCATAAATGCGGTGGATATCAAAGCGGGCGTTTTTCCACAGCTTCTCAACATCTTCTTTCGGAATAACGCCCAGTTCAGCCCAGGCTTCGCAGGCCAAAATTTCGACTTTCAGCCATGCGTTGAATTTGTTTTCTTCCGTCCAAATCGCCGCCATCTCCGGGCGGGTATAGCGTGGAATCATGTTACGTATCCTCCCTTGATTTACTCCCAGATTTGTAATTCTTCTATTTGCTGTAACGCAACCTCAACCGACTCCGCCAAGACATTCATATGTCCCATCTTCCGCTTCGGCTTGCTGTCTTTTTTGCCATATAGGTGCAGTTTTGCGGAGCGAGGAAGCGTCTCTATTTTATCAAGAACATGTTCAAGATGCTCGCCGAGAATATTGACCATGACAACCGGGGTTAAAAGCTTCGGATCTCCAAGCGGCAGATCACAAATCGCGCGGATATGCTGCTCAAACTGCGAAGTCACGCAAGCATCCATCGTATAATGCCCTGAATTATGCGGGCGCGGCGCCAGTTCATTAACCAGCACTTTATCGTTCGCCGTGACGAACATCTCCACCGCGATTAGCCCGACCACTCCTAGCTTCTCTGCAATTGTTTTAGCCAATTCCTCCGCGCGTGCCGTCACATTTTCCGTAATACGCGCCGGAACAATGGACAGATGCAAAATATTTTCTCGGTGAATGTTCTCGGCCACTGGAAACGTCCTAATTTCACCCGAAACACTGCGTGCCGCAATAACCGAGATTTCTTTCGTAAAAGGCACGAATTGTTCGATAATAATTTCCGTACCGGCTTTGGAAAGCTCGCGGTAGGCGGATACGGCTTCTTCCGCCTGGCGAATAACGTATTGACCTTTTCCATCGTAACCGCCGGTCGCCGTTTTCATAACCGCCGGCACTCCCAATTCGCGAATCGCATGATCCGCATCTTGCTCATTCTCTATGACACGGAAAGGAGCCACCGGAATTCCGAACGAAGCCAGCGTTGATTTTTCCCGAATCCGGTGCTGGGTCACACGCAAAAGACTGCTTCCTTGCGGCACGTATGATTTTTCCTCTAAAATCGCCGCTACATCCGCATCCACATTTTCAAATTCATACGTAATCACATCGCTGGCCTGCGCCAGTTCCATCGCTCCTTCGACGTCATCGTAACGGGTCGCAACGTGCTTATCCGATACCTGGGCACACGGGCAATCTTCTGTCGGATCAAGCGTAGCGAAACGATAGCCGAGCGCGCGACCAGCAAGCGCCATCATTCGTCCCAGTTGACCTCCCCCGAGTACGCCAATCGTGGCGCCAGGCGTAATGATTTTTTTCTTACTCATAATGGCAATTCCGCCTCCAGCACTTTTTGTTTAACGGCCTCCCGATGCGCCATAAAACAATCACGAATTTCCGGATATTTGTTTCCTAGGATTTGTGCGGCAAGCAACCCTGCATTGATCGCTCCGGCCTTTCCAATCGCGACTGTGGCGACCGGAACACCGCCTGGCATCTGCACGATCGAAAGCAGTGAGTCAAGGCCATTCAACGTTGAAGATTTCACGGGTACGCCGATAACCGGAAGCGCCGTTTTGGAAGCGACCATGCCCGGCAAGTGCGCCGCGCCGCCAGCTCCCGCAATGATAACTTCCAATCCGCGTTCCTCTGCTTTCTCGGCGTATTCAAACATCAAATCCGGTGTCCGATGAGCGGATACCACCTTTTTTTCGTAAGGTATTTTCAATTTTTCCAGAATGGCACATGCTTCTTGCATCGTATCCCAATCTGACGTGCTCCCCATAATCACACCTACAAGCGGCTGATTCATCTATATGCAATCCCCCTTATTTCCCTTAGTATGTTTCCTTTGTCAGAAAAACCTCAGAGACTGCTAGCTTTTTCTTCTTACTTCATGATTTTCACAAGAAAAGCTCGCGGACGTTGCCGGTCTTTCTCTCCTTCCGTACCACACGCCTCGCATGTTTTTCCTCATTTACTTATGGAAAGAAAGTATATGTTTCTTTATCACTATAAAGCAACATATACCTTCTTATACGACAAAAAAAGCCCAGGCGGTAGATTTCCCCTTAAATAACGGGAAACCTACCGCCTGGGCTTTTATCCCTACGGTGTAGCGTGCTATCGCACGCCTGAATCGCTCGGACCTACAGCTCTGCCTTCGGCTGCGGAACCCTAGATTCACTTTCCGCTTAATTCACTTTTAGTTTAACAAGCAAATCAAGGCTCGTCAAGGAAATTACCGAACATTTAACGTTTTTTTAAATAATATTATTCGCTATTACAAAATTCTAGTAAAGAAAACATGACGCATACCAAGCCCTATTCTAACTCTTTTTTAGCCACCAAAAAAGACCGCCCGAAAGGCGGTCTTCCTGCATGTTATGTTATGCATTAACTATCGCAAGCGCAAGCGATAATAACAAGCAGGATAAACAACACCAGAATCACACCGATTACGTCATCTCCATTGAAAAAGCTCATTCATTTCACCCCTTTCTAGCGTGCTGTCTAAAGCATCAGGGGGTTCAATCACCCATATTACAACGTATGCCACCTGACCGGTAAGGGTTTGGACACCCGCCTACCCCGTTGTTATCTGGCAGAAAAATCGGCGGATACCTATTTTTTCTTCATCGGTCACAGGCGCAAGCAATAATTACAAGCAAGATGAACAACACCAGAATTACGCCAATCTCTTCTCCAAATCCTCCAGAACAACTCATTTGCCTCACCCTTCCTTCTTATTAGGAATTTAGCTATTACACGAGCAAGCGATTACCACCAGCAGAATAAAGAGGATTAAAATCACCCCAACTTTATCTCCATTTCAGCAACTCACGTTGTGTCGATACCCTCCCTTCAGCAAGGCCCTTGAATCACTTGGCATGTTACATACTATGTCCTGAACAGGCAGACTGTTTGGACGTCCGCCCATTTTTATCCAAAAAAAAGAGCCTATTCTAGGCTCTGGCTCTTACCGTTCATCTTGATATTGCTGTTGAATACGTAAAATTTCAGAAAGATTTTCAAAAAATAGCCGCACAATCAAGGGATCAAAATGTGTTCCGCTTCCCTGGCGAATGATTTCATACGCTTTCTCATTTGGATATGGCGCTTTATACGGCCTGCGGCTTGTCAAAGCGTCAAACACATCTACAACGGCCACAATTCTTCCGCTCAGCGGAATATCGGCGCCAGACAAACCACGTGGATACCCGGTTCCGTCATATTTCTCATGGTGTGATAATGCGATTTCACTCGCCAGTTTAAGCAACTGCGAATCGGAACCACTTAAAATTTTATGTCCGATTACGGTATGTTGTTTCATCTTCTCAAATTCTTCTTTCGTCAACTTTCCCGGCTTAAGAAGAATACGATCGGGTACGCCAATTTTCCCGATATCGTGCATGGGACTGGCTTGAATCATCAGATTAACCTCTTCTTCACCCATGCCCATTGCCCGGGCCACTACCCCACAGTAATGGCTAATGCGCTGAATGTGGGCTGCTGTTTCTGGATCTTTAAACTCGGCAGCTGCCGACAAACGTTCTACGATCTCTCGATGACTGTCCGCCAATTTGCTATTCAACAATTGCAGCTCGTTAAGCGCTTGCTGCAACTCGGCCGTCTGACGCGCCACTTCGTTTTCCAAGCGCTGTTTGGCGACAGCCATTTGTTTAGAATAGTGGCGCATGCGTAGCAACGTTTGCACCCTTGCATACATCTCATACTTATCAATAGGCTTGTTCAAAAAATCGTCGCTACCTTCCTCCAGCGCTTTGATTTTATCTTCTTTACTATCAAACGAAGTAAGCATAATGACAGGAATATACCGCTCTTTCATCGCTCTGATTTCACGAAGCACTCTGTATCCGTCCATGCTAGACATCGCAATGTCAAGCAGAACCAAATCGATATCTTCATTCTCAAGAATGCACAGCGCCTCCGTGCCCGTGCAAGCGGAAAACACACGATAGTTTCTTTCGGATAAAAATTGCTCGATAATATCTAAATGGCATTCTTCGTCATCAACAATTAGCACGCTAAATGTTTCAATCCACATTTTTTCTTTTATATTATCGGTCGCAAAAGGGAAAAAGCCCATCGCCTCCCCATCTCCTCCCGGTTTATATACGCCTACTTTAAGGCTCCTTTCAAGCAAACGGCAAAGCGCAATTCTTTACAAGCTTCGCTGTCGAACTAAATATTCCTAATGAACCTCCCTCCAGTTGCAGAAATAAATACAAAAGAAAAAATGATTCATCTCCCATCTATAAGAGAAAGAAGACTTCTCGCTACTTATGTTAAAATTGTACAACAGATTGATCTAACTTTTCTAATAATTTAAGAAAAAAATTCGACAAAACTCGAGCTTGTATCTTTCCGAAGTGAAAAAAGCATCGGCTTCAAGTGAAAACCGATGCTTTTTTACTTCAATAGAGTTATGCGTTAATGTCAATGAATAAAAACCTCGCAATGATAAGCAGCGCAAGAATCCACATAAGCCAATGAATCTTATTCCTGCCTCCAGCAAGATTGTTCGCAGTAGCGAGAATAACGTAGAACACGATACCGAACGAAATTCCGTTAGCAATGGAAGATGTCAGCGGCATCATCACAATGGTAAAAAACGACGGGATAGCGTATACCATGTTATCCCATTCAACGCCGCGTACTGCGCCCATCATAAGCACACCTACAATGATAAGCGCCGGAGCCGTCGCCTGAGCCGGAACAACCAACGCAAGCGGAGCGAGGAATAAAGCAAGCAAAAACAAGATGCCCGTTGTAACTGAAGTAAGACCCGTACGTCCACCCTGGCCTACACCTGCTGCACTTTCTACATATGCCGTAATGGTACTTGTGCCAAGTAACGCGCCAAGGCTTACCCCGCCAGCATCCACCAGCATTGCACGCCCGATGCGTTTTTTTGCATCCGGTTTATCCAGCAAGCCCGCTTTGGCGGCCGTACCCGTCAACGTACCGAATGTATCGAACAATTCGACAAACGTAAACGTAAATACAATCGTTAACAATCCTGCATTCAGCGCACCTGCCAAATCCATCTGTCCAATGGCCAGATTACTGAAATCAGGCACCCACTGAGCGGTTGTCAAAGAGGATAGATTGGTTACCCCCATCGGAATACCGATGATCGTCGTCACAACAATTCCTAACAAAATCGCGGCCTGTACACGCATGACCATCAAAATGCTTGTAAGCAGCAAACCAATAATCGTCAGCAAAATCTCTTTATGTCCAACAAAGTTGCCAAGTTGGAGAAGCCAGTCATTCGGCGACATCTCCGTAAATGGTTTTGCTCCCTCTTTTCCAATATAAAAACCGGTCAGTAGGCCGCTTGTCTTGAATCCGATAATCGTAATAAACAAACCGATACCTACCGTAATCGCCGCACGGATAGATTCCGGAACCGCGTCCAGCAATAATTGCCGGACTTTTGTAATCGTCAGAATAAAAAAGATAATACCGGAAATAAACACAGAAGCGAGCGCGATTTGCCAGGTAATGGCTCCCCCCGAACTTATGACGACAGTAGCGAAATATGCGTTTAAACCCATGCCAGGTGCCAGCGCGATGGGATAGTTCACGAACAATCCCATCATAATCGTGACAAGACCCGCGCCAAGCGCGGTAGCCACAAACACAGCATTGAAATCCATGCCTGTGGCCCCTCCGGCCGTTAGTGTGAGCGGATTGACGATTAGAATATATGCCATTGTGATGAACGTGGTAATACCAGCGATAAGCTCCGTACGCACATTCGTGTTATTCTCTTTCAACCTGAACAGCTTATCCATCTTCTCTTTTCTTCCTTTTCTCTCGCGAATTATACTTACTCCCACTCAATCGTTGCCGGCGGTTTCGACGTAATGTCATAAACGACACGATTTACATGCGGAACTTCATTTACAATGCGCACTGAAATCTTCTCCAGCACTTCATACGGAATACGCGCCCAGTCAGCTGTCATCCCGTCAATTGATGTAACGGCACGAATGCCAACCGTATAATCGTACGTACGTCCATCTCCCATAACACCTACGCTACGAATATCCGGAAGCACGGTGAAGTATTGCCAGATGTCTTGCTCCAGACCTGCTTTTTTGATTTCATCACGCAAAATATAGTCAGATTCGCGTACAATCTCTAACTTCTCTTCCGTAACTTCACCCAGCACGCGAATTCCAAGACCTGGGCCTGGGAATGGCTGGCGCCATACGATTTCGCGTGGCAGACCAAGCTCTTCGCCCACCTTGCGCACTTCGTCTTTAAACAATTTGTTTAATGGTTCGATAAGCTCAAACTTCATATCTTCCGGCAAGCCACCTACATTGTGGTGTGACTTAATTGTCTGTGCCGTTGCCGTACCGCTCTCGATGATATCTGTGTACAGCGTACCCTGGGCAAGGAAGTCCATGTCTTTCAGCTTGCTGGCTTCCTCTTCAAACACATAAATAAATTCGTTACCGATAATCTTACGTTTTTTCTCAGGATCAGATACGCCTTTCAGCTTATTCAAGAAGCGTTCGCGGGCATTGATTTTAATCACGTTCATCTGGAATTTCTCAGCGAACGTCTCCATTACGCTTTCCGCTTCACCCTTACGCAACAAACCATGGTCGACAAACATGCATGTTAACTGATCACCAATCGCTTTATGAATAAGCACGGCCACTACGGAAGAGTCCACGCCACCGCTCAGTGCGCAGAGCACTTTTTTGTTGCCGACTTTTTGGCGAATCTCTTCTACCATCATATCGATGTAGTTTTCCATCGACCAATTGCCTTCGCATTTGCAGATTTCGAACAGGAAGTTCTTCAGCATCTCGCTGCCGCGTACGGAATGACGAACTTCCGGGTGAAATTGGACACCGTAGAACTTCTTCACCGGATGGCTGATAGCTGCTACCGGACACGCTTCATTGCTAGCGTCAATCTGGAAACCTTCAGGCACCTCGATTACTTTGTCTGAGTGGCTCATCCATACTGTTTCCGTTTTGTCGAGCCCTTTAAAGAACAGGGAATCATTATGAATGGAAATATCGGAACGCCCGTATTCACGCACGCCCGCGCGTTCCACTTTCCCTTTCAGATTGTGAGACATTAACTGCATACCATAGCAAATACCCAGAATCGGCACTCCCATGTCATAAATGCGGGTGTCGCACTGTGGCGCTCCTTCGGCATATACGCTCGCTGGACCGCCGGAGAAGATAATCCCTTTTGGATTCAGCTTTTCCAATTCTTCAACCGGAGTGTTATAAGGTATAAGTTCACTAAATACACCAAGATCACGAACACGACGTGCAATCAACTGATTATACTGTCCTCCGAAATCGAGAACTACAACTAACTCTTTCGGCTTGTCCATCTTTGTAAAATCCTCCTCTGTATAAATCGCTGCATCTATAAGCATAACAAACATTTTAGCATTTTTATTTTTTCCTATAAAAAAACAAAAACCAGGCTTTCTATAAAAAAGTATAGAGACAGAAACCTGGTGCACAGCTATCTGTCCTCATAGTCGAACGATTTACGGTCGTTCGGTAGAAACTTTCAGGCCGTATCCCTGAGATTATATGAGGCTTTAACGAATTTAGTTTACCAGAGGTATTCGAAAAGTCAAGCACTAAAATATGAAAATTTAACCCTCTTTTCTATCTAATTGTTCGGATTTTCCTCATATAAATTCTTTTTCTTTTGCTTTTTCATTCGTCATACCATAAATTTATTAAAAAAAATCAGAACTGTAGATGATGTTGCTTCTTCTCTCAATCCGGCGAAATGCATGCAAAAACCCCTTCGAACTTCTTCGAAGGGGTTTCTCCCAGAGGCGATTACATCATACCGCCCATGCCGCCCATTCCGTCCATGCCAGGAGCTGCTTTTTCTTTTTCTGGCTTGTCGGCTACAACCGCTTCTGTTGTCAAGAACATAGCCGCAACCGATGCAGCATTTTGCAACGCAGAACGAGTAACTTTCGCCGGGTCAACAATACCAGCATCGATCATGTTCACCCATTGCTCAGTTGCCGCATTAAAGCCGATGCCTACTTCTTCTTGTTTCAGGCGCTCAACGATAACAGAACCTTCAAGGCCAGCGTTGGCAGCAATTTGACGTACCGGCTCTTCAAGAGCGCGCAGAACGATGCGTACGCCAGTAGCTTCATCGCCTTCCGCTTCAACTTCTGCTACTTTATTGTAAACAGCTACAAACGCAGTACCACCGCCAGCTACAATACCTTCCTCAACAGCAGCGCGAGTAGCATTCAGCGCGTCTTCGATGCGCAGTTTTTTCTCTTTCAATTCAGTTTCAGTAGCCGCACCAACTTTGATAACTGCTACGCCGCCAGCCAATTTAGCCAGACGTTCTTGCAGTTTTTCACGGTCAAAGTCAGAAGTTGTTGTTTCGATAGAAGCGCGGATTTGGTTCACGCGAGCGTTAATGTTCGCTTTGTCACCAGCGCCTTCTACAATTGTTGTATTTTCTTTCGTTACAACAACTTTGCCGGCTTGACCAAGTTGTTGCAGAGAAGCTGTCTTCAGGTCAAGACCGAGGTCTTCAGTGATTACTTGACCGCCAGTCAATACCGCGATATCTTCGAGCATCGCTTTGCGGCGATCACCGAATCCAGGGGCTTTAACTGCTACCGCAGTAAATGTGCCACGCAATTTGTTGACAACAAGCGTTGCCAGCGCTTCGCCTTCTACATCTTCAGCGATGATCAGAAGCGGCTTGCCTTGTTGTACAACTTTCTCAAGGATCGGCAAGATATCTTGGATGCTGGAGATTTTCTTGTCAGTAATCAGGATAAACGGATTTTCAAGCACCGCTTCCATCTTGTCAGTATCCGTAATCATGTACGGAGATGCATATCCACGGTCAAATTGCATACCCTCTACAACATCAAGTTCAGTTGTGAAACCTTTAGATTCCTCAACTGTGATAACGCCGTCTTTACCTACTTTTTCCATAGCTTCTGCAATCAGCTGGCCGATCTCTTCGTCAGCAGCAGAGATTGCAGCAACTTGTGCGATAGACTCCTTGCCTTCGATCGGCTTGGAAATAGCATGCAGTTCTTCAACCGCTTTGCGAACCGCTTTGTCAATACCGCGGCGAACATCCATTGGGTTTGCGCCCGCTGTTACGTTTTTCAGACCTTCGCGAATCATCGCCTGAGCCAGAACGGTAGCAGTAGTCGTACCGTCACCCGCTACATCGTTTGTTTTGGTCGCAACTTCTTTAACAAGCTGTGCACCCATGTTTTCGAACGGATCTTCAAGCTCGATTTCTTTCGCGATGCTCACACCGTCGTTTGTGATAAGCGGAGAACCGAATTTCTTTTCAAGTACCACGTTGCGGCCTTTCGGTCCGAGAGTTACTTTTACTGCGTCAGCAAGCGTATCAACACCGCGAAGCATCGCGCGGCGCGCTTCTTCGCTAAAACGAATTTCTTTCGCCATTCTGTTCGCCCTCCTAATTTATGTAGTCTTTATATAGATACCTGCACGGTGAAAAACTCAGATACTTATGAAAGTGCCGTTCTCAGTGATTACTCAACAATCGCGAGAATGTCGCTTTCACGCATGATTAACAATTCTTTATCGCCATATTTTACTTCAGTGCCAGCATATTTGGAGTAGATAACACGATCGCCTTCTTTTACTTCCAAAGCTACGCGCTCACCGTTCTCATAACGGCCGTTTCCTACAGCAATAATTTTGCCTTCTTGCGGCTTCTCTTTCGCTGTTTCCGGAAGCACGATTCCGCTAGCAGTTGTTTCTTCTTTTGCGATAGGTTCTACAATCACACGGTCACCCAATGGCTTTAACACTGAAAACAACCTCCCTGTTAAGTATAGTTGTTAGCACTCGTTACAAACGAGTGCTAACACAATTATTATAATATATACTTTATTTCCATTTTGCAAGCCCCGCGTTACAAAAATTTTTCTTTCTCATTTTGTACGTTTCGTATAAGCTTTATTCTAAAATACGGCTGTTTATTTTCCAGAATTTAGAGTAGAAAATACGCGTATTCTTCACTCCTCTTTTCCTTGTGGTAAGTATTGATTCATCAAATAACCACGTTTCTTAAACGATAAAAAAAGAGCCGGAAGGTTCGGCTCTCTTATCCCTATTATACTTATTATTCTCTATCAACCGTTAGCACAGCGTCTTTTTCCTGTCTCTCTCCATAAAACTCGCGTTCCCATTCGGCTTCTTCTTTCAGTTGTTTCCGGTACACAATACGTGATAGCACAACACTTACTTCATATAAAATGACCAGTGGGACAAAAACGCTTAAATGGCTAATAAAATCTGGTGGTGAAATGAGCGAGGCTATAATGACCAAAACTAAATATGAATAACCTCGCATCTTCTTCATCCGCATTGGGTTCAACACGCGTAACCGTGTTAAAAACATAACAATGATCGGCAATTCAAACAACAAGGCCAGCGGGATCACAATATTGAACATGAAACCAAAATACTGAGAGATTCCAAACGTTTCTACGGTACCGAGTTTCTCGGAAAACTTCTTCATGAAGCTTACGAGCATCGGAAATACTAAATAATATCCTACAGCCAGCCCTGTTATAAAAAGCAAGAATGCTGGAACGATAAAAGCGCCAGCCGCTTTTCGTTCATGCGGGCGAAGCCCCGGAGAAACAAATCGCCAGATGTGATACAACATAAAGGGAAGGGTAACCACCAGCGCGATAACAAATGAAAATTGCATGTACACGCGTAATCCGTCGCCAAGAGCGAAAACATTCCACTGAATATCGGCGTTTTTCTGAAAATAGCGGACAACCGGATCAGCGTAGACAAACGCGCCGATAAACGCCACCATGAAAATAATCAACACCCAGATTACACGTCTCCGCAACTCGCTTAAGTGTTCCACCACCCGCATATCTCGGTCTTCATTGCTCATATGCTGTTCAAACCCTCTCTTAACAAACAGCTTGCAAAATATAGTGTTGTTTGCACCTTTAAATATTTACGTTTTCATTTTTTCCTTGAATAATAGCCAGCGCTGACGAAATTTGGTCTGCGATCGCCAGAAAACACCATTCCATTGCCGGGAGGCTTCCTGGAAGATTAATTACCAGCGCATTTCCACGCGTACCTACGGCGGCGCGCGTCAACAATGCCTTGCGCGAATTTTGCATAGCAGAGCGGCGCATTTCTTCAGCCAACCCCGGAACATGGCGATCAATAACAAGTTCCGTCGCTTCTGGAGTCACATCTTCCGGGCTCAGTCCTGTGCCGCCAATTGTAATCAATAAATCGACTCTTTCCCGGTCGACAAGTTCAATCATATTTTCTTTAAGCATCTCTATATTGTCAGGCGACACGCGATGGTGGGTAACATCAACGTCAAAATTGCTTTTCAGCAACATTTCCAGTCTCAGAAAACAATCATTCTCCCGTTCCCCGCGATACACCGAGTTGCTAGATGTGACAACCCCAATTTTCCACATTCAGGTAACCCTCCGTTATTATACATAAAAATTCAATTATATTGTACTACAACCTGTCCAAGTTGTGTCGATTTTTGCGCATATATACAGTGGCAAAATCATGAACAAACGATAGTGCGGCACTCTGTTACAATTATATCCACTTTTTTATCGTGAGACTCCACCGGAAGAAAAGTCGTGATCTGCACTTCAAAACAAGGAGCGATAAGCAAAGGAGGGGGCCCCTTTAGCTGAGCAAAGAAACGATCATAGAAGCCTCCGCCATATCCAAGACGTTCTCCCCGCTCGGTGAAAGCTACTCCGGGGACAATAATAATATCAAATGCTTCACCGCTCCACAGCTCGCTTCTGTCCGTATCCGGCTCACGAATGCCATACGGGCCTTCCACAAGCGAATCCCATCCTACAAAAAGATAAGGGAGCATTTGTTTATCAGCAACAATCGTTTTCGGTATGTATATATTCTTGGCTTCATCGCGGCACGCTTCCAGAAACGCGTCAATCCTGACTTCATCTCTAAAAGGAAGAAAAGTAAACAACCTCTGGGCTGCACGAACTTCCGGGACGGCAAACAACCGCTTCACCACCGCCTCTGATTTACAGATATGCTCTTCCGCGGATAGCGCCGCCCTCCGCTTTAACATCTCACGGCGCACAAGACGCTTGATATCTTTTTTTTCTTTCTTATTCATCACTTTTCTCCCTTCCCCGGTTTTCCCTTGCCCGTATTTTACGATAAACTAACAATGGACAAAAATAGAGGTGAATTAAGTAATGATCTTATTGCAAACATTGAACATAAGCAAATCATTCGGCGCCACTCCGGTGCTTTCCAATATTAATATGGTACTGCAGACAGGCGAACGGATTGGACTGGTCGGCGTGAACGGCGCTGGAAAATCGACGCTGCTTAAAATTATTACGGGCCAAATCCTGCCGGACGAGGGAGAGATCCAGAAGGCAAAAGATACGACGCTCGGTTACCTGGCCCAGGATAGCGGTCTAGATACGGAACATACTATCTGGAAAGAGATGATGACCGTATTTGAACATTTTAAGGAACAGGAAACAGAATTACGCCGCCTTGAACAGAAAATTGCTGATCCCAACATTATTGCCGATGCATCCCAGCACGAACGGCTGTTGAACGCTTACTCCCAATTAGCCGAGGAGTTTAAATCGAAAGGCGGCTATCAATACGAAGCAAAAACCCGTTCTGTTCTGCACGGCATGCGCTTTTTTCCGGAAGATTATGATACGCCGATTCATCAATTAAGCGGCGGGCAAAAGACGCGCCTCGCGCTGGCCAAACTACTCCTGATGGAACCAGATGTCCTAGTTCTGGACGAACCAACTAACTATCTCGACATTGGAACGCTCGGCTGGCTTGAAAAATACCTGTCAAACTATCCGGGCGCCCTGCTGGTCGTATCGCACGATCGCTTCTTCCTCGATTCGCTTGTCAATATTATTTACGAACTGGAACGAACCCAGGTTACGCGCTATGTCGGCAATTACACTGATTATCTTATCCAGAAAGGCGAGCGGGTACAGCAACAAATGAAGCAGTACGAAAAACAACAGGCAGAAATTTCGCGCATTGAGGAATTTATACAGCGCAATATCGCCCGCGCTTCTACGACCAAACGCGCGCAAAGCCGGCGCAAAATGCTGGAACGGATGGAACCGATCGAAAAACCAATCAGCGAATTGAAAAAAGCACATTTCTCCTTCGATATCGAGAAAGTAAGCGGTAACCAAGTGCTGACTGTACAAGATGTTGCGATCGGATACGGAAATACGCTGCTCGCTCAGAACCTGTCGTTTGACATCAAACGCGGGGAACGTGTAGCACTGCTCGGCCCAAACGGCCTTGGCAAATCCACCTTGCTGAAAACAATCGTTAAACGAATGCCGCCGCTCGCCGGATCAATTCAGTACGGAAGCAATGTCATGCTTGGCTTTTATGATCAGGAACAGGAAGATTTAAATCATGCGAAGCAAGTGTTGCACGAACTGTGGGACGAATACCCGACCATGCAGGAAAAAGACGTTCGCACCGTGCTGGGCAACTTCCTGTTCAGCGGCGATGACGTGCTTAAGAAAATTAGTGAATTGAGCGGCGGAGAGCGGGCCCGTGTCTCGCTGGCCAAATTAATGCTGCAAAAGGCGAATTTCCTGATTCTGGACGAGCCAACAAACCATCTTGATCTATTCAGTAAAGAAATTCTCGAAGAAGCGCTAGAAGATTATCCTGGTACCATCTTTTTCGTATCACACGACCGGTATTTCCTTAACAAAATCGCGACCCGGGTGCTTGAACTGACTCCGAACGGCGTTATTTCTTACCTCGGGAACTACGATTATTATATGGAGAAAAAGCAAGAACTGGAGGAATTACAGTCAGCTGCCCTTGCTCCAGCGAAAGCGGTTCAGAAACAAGAACAGCATCCTGCTCCCTCCTCCAATAAAGAAAAGTTCCTGCAAAACAAAGAAGCAAAACGGGCGGAACGTCAACGTCAGCGCCGCATCGAAGAACTGGAAAGTACGATCGGACAGCTGGAAGAAACGATCGCCTCGCTGGAAGAAGCATTATGCAAACCAGAAGTATTTCAGGATCACGAAAAAGCGCGGGAACTTCATGAGCAAATGGAAGCAAAAAAAGTGGAACTGGATACCTGTCTGGAAGAGTGGGCGGAATTACAGGAATAACTACAGCGGCCGCAAAACCTCCCGGCTTATTCACCGCGGGAAAAAAATTGCGGCCGTTTTTTCGTATGTAAACGGCAAAAAGATGAAACACAAAGTTTAGCCTCTGCTTTTGTTATGATAGCGCTAGTCAACCGTATTTTCATTCCGCAACAAAACGTACAAAATGGGGACGAGCGCGTACAGCATGGCCAACGCGGCAGCAATAATACCCGAATCATTGGTGAACAAGGCAACAAACGAACCAAACGCGATCGTCTTTACTCCGGCGATAAAAAAAGAAGAAGGTGAAGCTAATTGTTTTACTTTTTCCCTCTTCCAATACAAAAGCAGCAGGCTGACGGTCAAACCAGCAATAAACAATTTACTCCATATGGAAGTCAGAATTAAGCGCCAGTTCATCGTTACCTTTCGCTCTATAATTCTCCCGATTTCCGCCCAGTTTCCACCCAGCAGTTCTCCGACCGCCCGACCAATGTGTGACTGTTCTTGCGCGGCGAATTGATAATTCAGCCAGAACACCAAACAGGCCGCTGCTAAGCCGATAGTTACAACCAGTACCACACGCCATATTCGCATGGAGCACCCGGAAAAAGCGAACACGCCATATACAAGAGCAGCCAGAAAAACGAGAATTCCCCCTGCTTTGCTTCCCCCTGCTGGCCAAGCCATATACAAAATGAGTATGGCGAATAAAACAAGCATAGTCGCAATGAGAAACCCTCTTCTCTGTTTCCCCCGCAGTTCTCCCCACATTGCCAAACTTAGTACAACACTGCCCAGCATAACGCCCATATATTCATTACCAATTCCATAATAACGAGCGCCAATAACCGGGTCATATCCCAGATAAGAACGCCGGATCAGCTCGCCTCCCAACAAACCGTCCGCCAGAACAGGAAGCCACCCTGCAAGGCCAACGCATAAAAAACAAAGACCAAACGACGTTTTTCGTAGTATATATGCCAGACAACTTCCCACGCCGCCCAGCAAAAGCACTGTGAGTAAAGGTGATGGCAAATACGGCAAGGCAGAAAGAAACAGAAGCAGACAAGGCATCAGCAAAACGAATAACAAACAACATTGGAGCGCCGGTGTGGCTTTTCTTTTTATTTCTTCTGCTTTCCCGCGCAAAAATAAAGAAGCGGGTACAACTAAAATCACAATGATAGAAAAAACTATATACGGATATAAAACAAACGGTCTTGTAGCGTAAATAGCATCCACCAGTTCCGCTGTACGCCAAAATGAATCATGGGATACCGAACGCGAACGATCAACTCTAAGCGGCAGTCCTTTCATTTCGGGAGGGAGCTGTATTCCAAGCCAGGACAGAACGGACGGGGCGATGTCAATGTTGGCCGCAATTCCCGGTTGCCTTGTCGTACCAGACGTGATCACCCCACCGTACCTTCCGGCTTCCCACAAAAGTACAGACGCCATTCTTTTTTTGGCGACGATTTCGCTGTCAGGAAGCGAGGCAGAAACAAGCAGTAGGCGCTGCCGGGGTTCGGCTTCCGCAACCAGTTTTCCCACAAACCCTATCATCTCATGCACGATCTGTTTGCGCAGGAGAGCATATCGCTCGGTATCCAGCACGCTTTCATATTTCCCTAATCGCCGCAAATCGCCCAGTTCCGCTACAATTAGGCCAACACCTCTGGCTTTCCATCGCGCCATATGATAGTACATGAAAGAGTAATCTGTTTTTCTTTCTCCTGGAAAAAAAGCATGGCGGATCAGCGTTTCCTCCCCAACCCATCCTTCAGGGGTGATCCCCTTTTGATTCATCGTAATCAATGCTGCCAAGCGGCTGATTTGGCTATTTGTATCGCTGTTACCAATAACGGCTCTGGAAATTCCATGCCTTTCCAGTGTTTCTCCTACTAACCCCGGCACCGCCCCTGTATTTTTTTGTTCATTGCTTCTCCGCAAAACGGCCATATAAGGAAACAGAACTGAGCCGTTCCGCAACGTGGGAGGTATTTCTCCCGTATATTGACGGTATAAGGCAATTCCTTCTCCATTGCGTCCGTGAATTCCGTATGCGTGCCTTCCCCATTCTGAGCCTGCCGCGCGCGTTCCCGCGCTTATCGTCAATACATTGTGAATATCTTTAAGAGATAGGGCACTTCTTATATTTAACTCCCCCAGCGCCGCCTGTTTTAAGAAAGGAAAACGCTGCGAATCATATGCCTCGCGAACATCTTCCCGGGTAAGCTCCGGCACGAGAAACAACATAACGGAAGATCGGTTTTGGGAAAGAACATTTGTGGCAAAACATAAACAAGAAGCGAGAAAAAAACTACAAAACCCAACAACAAGAATCGTCTTTTTTCCCAACCCGCTTCTCTCCTTTTCCACATACACACAGCTTTATCCACACCTCTTAACACAAATAAAGGTTGGTAAAATAGGTTATCCACTAATTTATCCACATTATCCACAAATCTATGGATAATGTTATTCAGCATATGTCCACAAGTTTTGACAAAAAGCTACACGTAGAAAAAAGGCAACCCTGTACATAGGATTGCCTTTTCAAGCGAGAGGTAAACCGGGAACACCGTTCAACGTCATACTAGCTAGGTTTCCCTTTTTATATTCAATATAGCCAGCTCCAGCAATCATCGCTGCATTGTCGGTGCAAAGCGAAAGTGGCGGAATGATAAGTTCCACGCCTTCCCGCGCCGCCCGCTCGGACAACGCGCGGCGCAAACCTTTGTTAGCGGCCACACCGCCGGCCAGCAAAAGCTGTTTTACCGGGCGCTCATTAATTAGCCTAAATGTTTTATCTACAAGCACTTCAATGACTGACTCCTGAAAACTGGCGGCCAGATTCTTCGGTTCGATGGACTCTCCCCGTTGCGCCGCATTGTGTAAAGTATTCAAAACCGCCGATTTTAAGCCACTAAAACTAAAGTCATACGTTCCTTCCAACCAGGCGCGCGGCAACGGAATGGACGGTTCGCCCTCATGCGCCAGCTGATCAATATGCGGGCCACCCGGATACGGAAGGCCAAGCGAGCGGGCCACTTTATCGTATGCTTCGCCTACCGCGTCATCACGCGTTTGTCCAATAATTTCATAAGCACCATGCTCTTTCATATAAACCAGTTCCGTATGCCCGCCGGAAACAACCAGCGCAAGCAATGGAAATTCCAATTCCTTGACAAAACGATTGGCGTAAATGTGGCCTGCGATATGATGCACGCCTACAAGCGGAATCCCGCGTGCAAACGAAATCGCTTTAGCTGCTGCCACACCGACCAAAAGCGCCCCTACAAGTCCCGGACCGTATGTAACCGCAATCGCATCAATATCATCCAACGTAAGGTTCGCTTCCCGCAGCGCTTGATCAATAATTAACGTAATATTTTCAACATGGTGCCGCGAAGCAACTTCCGGTACTACACCGCCGAAACGTTTATGGCTTTCGATCTGGGAAGAAATCACATTAGAACGAATCGTATTCCCGTTCTCGATAACGGCGGCCGACGTTTCATCGCAGCTCGTCTCAATGCCAAGAATACGGATCGGCTTCCCGGATGCCAGCGCTTCTTCACGGCGCTTGTAAACTTTGTGTTTCCAATTGTTCATTTTTTATTTCACCTGCATTTTCGAATACCTTGGAATAAACGTGCTTGTATACAATTATACACAACATAATGGTTATATTATTGCAAAAGCTCAATATCTTTCAAGAAACTATTAGTGGTAACATAAAAACCGATAACCTCATTCTTATCATTAAAGACAAAAAAAGAAACCCTTATAAATCAAAGGTTTCTGTCTCGCAAACATTCTCTTTTAATGTTGCCCACATAATAATCGCGTCTTCTCCATTGTCCGTGTAATAACCGGGACGCACCCCTTCTTCGACAAATCCAAGCTTCCTGTACAACCGCTGCGCCACTTCATTGCTTTTGCGCACTTCCAGCGTCATGCTAGCGGCGCCGGAACGGATGGCCAAGCCCATTAATCGTCGCATCAGACGTTCCCCGAGACGCAAACCGCGATAATCGGGATGAATGGCAATATTCGTAATATGAGCTTCGTCCAGTACAAGCCACATTCCGCCATACCCGATAACTCGCTTGTCTTTTTCAATTACGAAGTAACGGGCGAATACGTTATTTTTCAGCTCATTGATGAAAGACTCGCGCGACCACGGGGTAGGAAACGAAAGTTGTTCTACTTCTTCAATATCGTCAAGGTCTTTCATCTCCATACGGCGAATCATAAATTCTTGTTCCATCGTACCGTCCGTCCCCCTACTTCTTCTGACTGGCGAGCCACTTCGCTTCCGCTTCCGCCAATTGAAGATAGACCGGAGCAAAGGTTTGCGTATTCTCCACTCGCCCTTCACGCAGCGCTTTCCATCCCGCCGCGCCAAGATGAGCGGCACGCGGTATTTGATACGACAGCGGCGCAAATACAGCCCTCGTACCAAGTATTTCCTGGATGGTCTCTTTATGAAGCGCCACGTCATCACCTAAAAAGAGGACAGGCTCTTCCGTTGCGATCGTCTTCCATTCTTCTAAAGCTTGGCGGAACAACACAATTCTCTCTGGTTCCGCAAGCTGTACGCCTCCCTCGGGAACAGAACGATAGACGCCTGTATACACTTGTCCTCTGCGCGCGTCAAACAACGGCACAATCATGCCTGGAAAATATGCACCATTCCAGGCCAGCACCTCGAGGCTTGATATACCGATAAGCGGAATATTAAGCGACCAGGCCATACTTTTGGCGGTAGCCACCCCAATGCGAACCCCTGTATAAGAGCCCGGCCCGCGTGCAACAGCAATTGCGGAAAGTTCCGCCGGATCGACTTCCACTTCCTTCAACAGCTGGTCTATCATTGGCATCAAGCGAACACTATGGTTTTTCTTTAAATTTGTCGTGCATTCCCCAAGAACTTTTTCCTTGGAACAAATAGCGACGCCCAGGCTAAAGTTGGATGTATCAATCGCCAGAATCATCATGTTTTATCGCCTCACATAATATTTGGTATCGGCTCCCTATCGGGGTAAAAATAAGTGTCCTCTCATCCTCAGCGCCGCGCTTGATTACGATTTCACAGCGTTCTTCAGGAAGCTGCTCAGCAATCATTTGCGGCCATTCTATAACCGTAACGCCATCGCCGTAGAAATATTCATCAAGCCCAAGATCTTCCGCCTCATCTTCTATACGGTATACATCCATATGATAAAGAGGCAAACGTCCTATATATTCTTTAATAATCGTAAACGTCGGGCTATTCACGACGCCCTCTATTCCCATGCCGCGGGCCAATCCTTGCGTAAAACTCGTTTTTCCGGCTCCCAAGTCTCCGGACAAAGTAAATACATCTCCTGGTTCTACCCGTTTTCCCAGCTTCTCAGCCAGCGCCTGCGTTTCTTCTACGGAACGGGTGTAAAATGTATACGTTTGCCTTTTTTCCATTTTTATCACTTCCTATACAAACTTACCGTTCATGTAAAATGATTATATCCTTTTTTCTCAAGCTGCGTTAGCTTTCCATTCCATTTCCGCAACCATACCTGTGCCTTTCCTTCCTGTACTTCGCCGATCCAGTAAAGCGGAAGGGCAGCCTTCTCGAACATTTCAGAAAGCTTTTCTTTGGCCGCCGCAGGCGCACATCCGATCAGCTGATAATCTTCGCCCCCGTAAAAGGCCCATTGTAAAGGATCCTTTCTGCTAACTTTAGCGTAGCGCTGAATACAATCACCGAGCGGGATGTTTGCTTCGTCCAGCACTAACACCACATCGCTTGCTTCAGCGATTTCCCACGCTTCGCTCGCCAGCCCGTCGCTGATATCGTTTAACGCAATGCGTATTTCGCTTTGCGCAAGCATTCGTCCGGCGTCTACTCTTGGTTCCGGGCGGCGGTGACAAGAAGCAAGAAATTCCCACTCATTTGGAATGTTATGCACTCCCCACCTCTCTTGCAAAAGTACATCCAACCCGGCTCCTGAATTTCCCACTGTTCCGGTGACAAATACGAGATCACCCGGCTGGGCACCAGAACGGCGGAGCGCTCTCCCCTGTTCCATTTCTCCAAGCACCATAACTGTGATAGTCAGGGGGCCCGGCATGGCCACTGTGTCTCCGCCAATAAGCGCCATATCGTAACGCATGGCTAATTCCGTCATTCCTTTGTATATTTCTGCAACCTCTTCTTCCGTCCATGTGCGCGGCAATCCAAGAGAAACAAGATAAAACAGCGGCATTCCACCCATCGCCGCAATATCGCTAATGTTTGACGCCAGCGCTTTATGGCCAATGTCAGACGGCAGCATCGTCTGCCGTTTGAAATGCACATCCTCGATCATTGAATCACAGCAAACAACCCAATCATATCCACTTCTTCCGGCGACGACGGCGGCGTCATCCCCATTTCCGACGGCAATCCGCCCTTTGAGCGCCTGCGGTATGGTTTGCCCGCCAGTTAAATACGAAATTAACCCGAATTCATCACGGCGTTTTTCCGTCATTGTATTCCCTCCATTCACGCAACAGCAGGCGTCCCCTGCACTTTCCACAAACGTACCTGCAGGTATTCATTCTCCGCCTGCGCAAATAGCGTGTTCCGCAATCCCTGCATATCAATTCATAGCGGTACGTCTCCCGCTTCCGCTCAGGCGCTACCGAACGGCAGTATCGACTTCCACCAACCTCTTTCAACAACCGTCGAAAATCCGCGTCTTTGTGCTTGTATCCCCGGCCAGTCAGATGCAAATGATAATGGCAGAGTTCATGTTTAATAATACCGATAAGCTCATTCATTCCGAACATTTCATAATGCTTGGGGTTTAGCTCAATGTTGTGCGTCCCAAGTACATAGCGCCCCCCTGTTGTTCTCAAACGCGGGTTAAAGTACGCCCTGTGCGCAAACGGGCGCCGAAAAAATTTCGTAGAGATTCGCTCCACCAATTTCTGCAATTGTCCATCCGTCAGTTTTTCCATTTCTTCTCCTCCCATTCTTGCGCCGGGACGAAACATACGCTACACTGTGAACGTACATACGACATATACAAAGCAAGGGGGAGCCGTGTTATGCGCTATTGTATTTTATCAGTGGAAAATAAACTCCAATTTGTCGCCATGCCTTCCGGCTATATGTATCAGCTTATTGCCCTTTTACGCCGATTGCATAAAGAAATCGACAAACTAACGGTCGCAGAACGCCCCGTTCTGCCGCACATTATTGCCGAATGCAGTGATATCGAATTGCATGATACAAATGCCCGCATTATCCAGGGCATCGATTACCTAACCAACCTAGAAAAGCAATTCGCCTCACTAAAGGAGGAACATTATCCTCTCATCTCGCTGCTGACTGAAATTCGTGCCCTCCACGCGCAACTCGAATATCTGGCAGAAGAAAATGAATACGAGTAACATCCAAGCTCCAGTGACATATAGTAGTAAAAGACGCGCGTACCGTATTCCGCTTTTTGGCCTTACTATATGTCAACAGGAGGAATAAGGATGCCTCAATGGTTAAAACGTCAACTGATGAAAGCTTTTCAAACAAAAAACCGGAAGCAAATTCTACTGCTGAACGATTGCTGGTTCTTATACAATGACAAACAGGGGGGCCGCAACTGAAGCTTTTACGGCCTCCCTGTTAACCTCGACTATTGCACGGCTTCCGGTCCTAGCATCGTGAGGCCGACCCGTCCCTTTTCCACATCAATGTCCTTTACCCAGACGGTAACAATTTCGCCAACGGATACGACGTCCAGCGGATGTCTAACAAAGCGACGGCTCAATTGAGAAATATGGACAAGTCCATCATTTTTCAAACCGATATCCACAAATACGCCAAAATCGACTACGTTGCGTACTGTACCTTGCAGTTCCATCCCCTTCGACAAATCTGTAATATCTAATACATCTTTTTTCAAAAGCGGTGCATGCAATTCTTCTCGCGGATCTCGTCCTGGCCGCAGAAGACTTTCGATAATATCGGTGAGCGTCGGTTCGCCAATGCTCAGCTTCTGCGCCATATCCTTTACATTGACTTCCTTTAGCTTTGCTTTTGCCGCCTCGCTCGCAATCTCGTCCGTCCGAATTCCGAGCTCTTGCAAGAGAACAGCTACAGCCGGATAAGATTCGGGATGAATAGGAGTATTATCAAGCGGATTTTCGCCATCCGGAATGCGCAGAAACCCTATGCATTGCTCGTATGTTTTGGCACCAAGGCGGGGCACCTCTTTTAGCTGGGCACGCGATACATATTTCCCTAGTTGTTCGCGGCGAGACACAATATTTTTGGCCACCTGTTTGGTAATGCCCGACACGTATTGCAGAAGCGAAGGTGAAGCGGTGTTGACGTCCACGCCCACATAATTCACCGCTGATTCCACAACAAATTGCAGGCTATCTGCCAGCCTGCTTTGTGACACATCATGCTGATACTGGCCGACGCCGATGGATTTCGGGTCAATTTTTACGAGTTCTGCAAGAGGGTCCTGCAAACGACGACCGATAGATACAGCGCTTCGCTCCGCCACATCTAGATCCGGGAACTCTTCCCCTGCTAATTTGGACGCGGAATAAACACTCGCGCCTGCTTCGTTCACGATAATATAAGAAATATCACGATCAATTTCTTTTAGCATGTTAGCGACGAATTGCTCCGTTTCTCGAGAAGCGGTACCATTACCGATAGCGATGACCTGCACCCCATACTTTTCGATGAGTTCTGTAAGCACACGCTTCGCTTCATCGGTTTTGTTCTGTGGCGGCGTCGGATAGACAACAGCTACTTCCAGCAATTTGCCCGTCTCATCCAGAACCGCCGTCTTGCATCCGGTACGGTAAGCTGGATCAAGTGCCAATACAACACGATTTTTTAACGGCGCCTGCAACAATAGCTGACGGAGATTTTCCGCAAAGATATGAATCGCCTGTTCTTCAGCTTTCTCTGTCAATAGGCCACGCACTTCCCGCTCAACCGCAGGCGCAATCAGCCGCTTGTAGCCATCTTCTAGCGCGGATTTTAGTTGCTCGGCTGCAATACTATTTTTGCGAATCCAATTTCGTTCCAAATGTTGCAATATCGGAGCAGAATCAAGCGCAAGCTTTACGCGCAGAATCCCTTCCCGTTCCGCCCGGTTTACAGCAAGAACTCGATGGGGTGCCATCCGGCTGACCGGCTCGCTATACTCGTAGTACATTTCATACACTTTTTTTCCGGATGGTTCATCTTCCTTCTTGGATGTGATAAGCGTCGCATGCTTCATCGTATACTCCCGTACCCAACTGCGCACATCCGGGTCGTCGGCTACCTGCTCCGCAATGATATCAGATGCGCCCTGTATCGCTTCTTCCGCTGAAGCAACCCCTTTTTCCTGGCTAATATATTTTGCTGCTTCTTCCTGCAAGTCACCTGTACAAGCCATTAACATGAAATTTGCGAGCGGCACAAGCCCCTTCTCTTTCGCCACCGTCGCCCGCGTCCGCCGCTTTTGTCTAAAGGGACGGTATAAGTCTTCTACTTGTTGTAATTTTGTCGCGTCCCGAATTTGTTTTTCCAGTTCTTCTGTCAACTTGTCCTGTTCAGCAATCAGGCGAATGACTTCCCCTTTTCTTTCCGCAAGTTGACGCAAGTACTGAACCTGTTCCTGAATGAAACGAATTTGATTTTCATCCAGCATTCCTGTAGCTTCTTTCCTGTAACGGGCGATAAACGGAACCGTACTACCTTCATCAAGCAACGCAATGGTCCGCTCCACCTGTCCGGAAGTAATTTGTAACTCATCCGCAATAACCGAAGCCATCTGTTTTATTTCCATAGTAACAATCCTTCCGCGACTTTTTTATAATGAAAAAAAGCTACCGTATTTCACAGCAGCCTTTCGAGAAATTATAAAAAACGAATCTTGTTTAAAAGTCAATAAGTCCCAAACTAATCTGAAGAGCTTCATTTACTCGCTCCATCATCTCTTCATCAAGGTGTGTGATCTTATCCGTTAATCTCTGTTTATCAATCGTCCGTATCTGCTCAAGCAGGATAACAGAATCACGGTCAAATGCGTATGTCTTTGCATCAATTTCTACATGGGTAGGCAACTTAGCTTTTTGGATTTGGGCCGTAATGGCTGCGACGATTACTGTCGGACTGAAGCGGTTTCCTATATCATTCTGTATAACCAGCACAGGCCGGACTCCGCCCTGCTCCGATCCGACAACAGGGGATAAATCCGCAAAATATACGTCGCCACGCTTCACGATCACACACTACACCCCGCTCACTAAACGACCCAATGTCAAATCCGCTTCTTCCTCAGCCTGAAAAGCCTCGCTCGCGATGTCTAGATTAATATTGGCCATTTCCATATATCCACGCTGCATCATTTCACGAATATGCCGCTTCTTCCGCTCTTTCAAATATAATCTCATTGCCTGACGGATAAACTCGCTGCGATTAGATTTTTCTTTCTCCACCAATCCATCGACTTCCTGCAATAGATGCCCCGGCAAGCTAATCATAATTCGCTTCGTGTCCATTTTAGACAAGACCATCGCACCTCCAACACCAACACTGTACAACTTTTTTCTAAGATGAAAGACCGCGCGTACGTCTCATTACCAGTATGTCGTAATGGGTACAGAATTATACTTTGCACGGTTTTTTAGCGGGAAGATTCGACTTCCCTTCTTAGTATTCGAGTTATAATAGCAAATTCCTGCATCTCTTCGCCATTTTTAGAAGAGATTTTGATTCTTACTGATTGTATCATGATTCTTCCTGCGTCACAACAGTAGGAATCGACGCATGAACTCCCTACTCCTTACAGAAGTCTGGTAATATGTGATTGTTTACAGCAACAATGCGGCCATTTTCGTAATATACGCGTGGAACCCGTTTGCTAACCATGCATGTAACCTCATAGTTAATCGTCGTCAGCCATTCCGCCATCTCATCTACCGAAATCTCTTCGTTGCCCTGTCGCCCGATCAAAACTACTTCCTCTCCCGCAGCTACATTCGGAATGTGCGTAACATCAATCATGAACTGATCCATGCAGACACGTCCAGCGATCGGCGCTCGATAACCTTTAACAAGCACATACCCCTTATTCGACAGCAAACGATTGTATCCATCCGCATACCCTGCCGGAACGGTGGCAATAACCGCATCTCGTTTCGCTTCATAAGTCGCACCATAGCCGATTTTTGCCCCGGCCGGCACTTGTTTAACATGACTAATCCGCGCCTTCCATTGAAACGCAGGCGCTAGCGGGATACCTGTCGTTTTCGAGTACCTAGAAGGATACTGGCCATACAAACTAATACCCAAACGGATCATATGACGGCTTTGCTCCGGGTAGAACATGGCCGCTGCGCTGTTATTTGTATACAGGAGTGGAACCTTCATTCCTCTTTCCTCCAGACTATCCACAAAGCGTTGGAACATCTGAAACTGCTCTTTTGTGTAGGTGCCGTCCTCCTCATCAGCTGTTGCAAAGTGAGTAAACATCCCTTCGACCTCTACCCACGGACAATCGCGCACCGTTTCCATGAATGCTCCTAATTCTTCCTCGCTCCGCATACCGATACGTCCCATGCCTGTATCCACTTTTATGTGAATTTTTGTCCGCTTTTTTTGCTTTTCAGCTTCCTGAGAAATTTTCCGCAACATCTCCAATTGATATACTGTCATAGTGATGTCATGTTCGATGGCCAGCCTGATTCCCCGGGTAGGAAATGAACTGAGAACAAGAATTGGCGCTTCAATTCCTTGGTGACGAAGTTCCAACGCTTCATCCAACAACGCGACCCCCAGCCAATCAGCGCCTTCCTTAAGCGCCCGCCTCGCTATTTGAAAAGCACCATGACCATAACCATCCGCCTTAACAACCGCCATAATTTTTGTTTCTGAAGGAATGTGCTTACGAAATGTTTTAATATTTCTTCCAATGGCGTCTAGGTCGATTTCAGCCCAGACATCCCGATAGAATGCTTCCATCGTCTATTTCCCTCTTTTCTGTACACGTGCGATTTGATTGTCCAACTCTTCAAGAAACTCTTTCGAAGCCATAATGTGATATTTCTTCCCGTTGGCCCGGTACGTCGAATTCCATGTGCTTGTGCGCTGTAGTTCATGCAGCGGCACACTTTCTTCAGTCTTACCTATACGAATTAGTAAATGGGTGCGGGAAAGCTTATATGCTGGATGGAGCAATACTTTATAAATAAACGGGGCAAAACCAACGATAACAATAGCAGCTACCATAGCGACAATAAACACAGCTACGCTGCTTTTCGGCAGCAAACTCAATATGCCAAACATCACAAAAACATAAAGAATGGTTTCAATGAACTTGTACTTGAATGGGCGCCTTAAATAAATATCTTTAGCGCTTGCCTCTTCATGTCGCAATACGTTTCCCTGACGATATTTCTTCATAGCAGTCCTCCACTCCACACTAAATTCTGCAACGTCATTTGCAAACATAAAAATTGTTGCTCTAAGCATCTCCACGAATAGGATACCGAGCAACGCCGTCTTTCATCCCACAGTTAAAGCCAGTGAGCTTTCAGACAGCATCTTCTGTAAAAAAGTACATTTTATTTTTATTTTATCATAGCAACTGAGAAGACTCCCACTTTTAAACAAAGTGAAGTCTGGTGAAAGGAAAAGGCTAAGGATTCCCGCCCGTAATTCCACTCTGAGTACATACCTTATTTCTCACGATAGGAATGACACATACACTGTTTATATAGAGTGCACAAATTTATATAACTAAGGAGGTGACCGGTTTGACAAAAAAAAGAAAGAAGAAAAAGCCGGCAACCGCAGTAAGCAAACGGCTTACAGGATTCAAACAGTCACTGTATGAAATAGAAAGCCAGGTGAATGAGACAAAAGAATCTGCAAGTAAAATCGAAAAAGCATTAAATCAAACAAAGTCGGTAGCCCGGAGAACGCGACCAACGAGAAGCAAGCCACGACAACGCCGCCGTATTAACCTCTTTCCGTTTCTCCGTCGTAAGAACCAAACTTCAGAAAGCGGAAGAACCCGTACAAAAAGAAACGATAGCAAAGGGTTAGATGCCGCCGCACTAATAGAAATACTGCAAAACCCTGCGGTACAAACATTAATAAAAAAGGGCCTCAACAGCGGTGTAGTGACAAAGCTAGGAAAAACAAACAACAAAAAGCCAAATAGAAAAGAAGGCCTTTCTGATACGCTAAGCGGAATTGATTTTGCCGAAATCACCAAACTTTTACAAAATCCAATGGTACAGTCCATGCTGAAAAATATGTTTTAATAAAGAAAAAAGCACTTTTCCTCTTTACTGAAGAGGAAAAGTGCTTTTTAACATAACACGCGAGAAGTCCCCTTCCTCCACGCCTCCGACGTAGGTGGGGGATGAATCGCTATTCATGTTAAATTTCACCTGTATTTCAAATTTCGGCATTCGTTAAAATGAAGTTTTCTCATCAGCTAATGGAACCATCAGCATTACAATAAAATTCTACGCTTTCTGTAACTGTATAAGTTACTCCAGCTATTGTAAAATATCCTGATACAATAATAACATATGTACGACCACCATCAATTAGCCGTACTTCATACCCTGTTTGTTTCCAGCTTCCACCAGTTGTTACTTTCGAAGTTATAGATTTAATTCCCGCAAACATTTGTCTCTCATAAATATCACTATATTGTGTCTCAAAAGTTCCTGTAATGCTTAACGTTTGATAAGTTCCTCCAGCCTTAAAAGTTACTGACTTCGTTTTTGAAACAATAGACTGAGGAGTAATGACACCTGCCTGTGGTTTAACAACATTCTCTTGGTTTTGAGGCGAAGCCGCCAATGACTCTTGCCTTACCCCAAACGCAACGGCTGTAGCAAGCGATGTTGCTAAGACTCCTTTTACCATCCTACTAATAGTTTTAGTTTTCATAAAATTTCACCTTTTAATTTTCTTCTTACAACTCATAATATAAAATATCAAAAAAATGGATGTCAATAGTTTTTTTGTAAAAAAATACAGAAAGTGATAAAAAAACCAAATAGTTTTAAAATAAGTCCTCGAAATACAAAACAAAACATGTAGATTCTATCGAACGCATGAATCCCAATATATTTCGATTCACTTTTTTATATAGCATAAGCCGTCTAAAACCATTGGTTAATCTACTCAACCCTTTTCTACACACTACATTGGTGCATATTACCATTGTAAAAGTAGACATTTTATGATTTAACGTCTACTTTTAATCAATCATTATTAAACAATTTTTTACAAGGCTACAGTGTGCAAACTATCTAATCAATTCGTCAATCCTTTTAATTCTTGTAAAACACTTCTTAAAGGAACATCTGTATTGTATTCTCTTGAAGGCATCTTAAAAGCGTTTATCTCTTGTGTTTTGAATGACAAGTAAATGTCGAACGGATTCGTTGCATACATATCCATTGAAACTTCATTTAAAAATTTAGGCTTTTCGGATTAAGTAGTGAAATATAGACATTTGAAATGCTTTTAAAATAACAATTGTTTCACAATAACACAAACTACTAAATAAGGAAGGGGAATGAAAATGCAAGATATGGAACAATATTTGAAGGACATGGAATTGATTAAAGAAAAAGAAAAATATTCACTTTACTTCAATAGAGAAGCTAATGAGGTCGCTATATATAATGGCGATGATATTTGGAGTATTAACATTGATGAATTAGGTGATTTAGCTTTTAATAAGTAATACACAGTACGAAGATTGTATGCAGTAAAAATAGTATGTCATAAAACTTTTATTAGTAGGCTTTCCACAAACCCAAAGTCTCCTTTTTGATGCCGATGGTGGGAGTCGAACCCACACGGGGGGTACCCCACACGATTTTGAGTCGTGCGCGTCTGCCAATTCCGCCACATCGGCATAAATGGCGTGCCCGGAGAGACTCGAACTCCCAACCTTCTGATTCGTAGTCAGACACTCTATCCGGTTGAGCTACGGGCACATTATTAAAATGAAGAAGCCTGAAAATACAACTAAGTAAAAATGAATACAGATGGAGCGGACAACGAGACTCGAACTCGCGACCCCAACCTTGGCAAGGTTGTGCTCTACCAACTGAGCTATGTCCGCATTTTAATTAAATTGGTGCGGGTGGAGGGACTTGAACCCCCACGCCGAAGCGCTAGATCCTAAGTCTAGTGCGTCTGCCAATTCCGCCACACCCGCATGAAAGTGGTGAGCCATACTGGACTCGAACCAGTGACACCCTGATTAAAAGTCAGGTGCTCTACCAACTGAGCTAATGGCTCATCAATGGCTGGGGTACCTGGATTCGAACCAGGGAATGACGGAGTCAAAGTCCGTTGCCTTACCGCTTGGCGATACCCC
>NZ_CP080764.1:287500-410000 GCF_019603355.1 Aneurinibacillus thermoaerophilus | reverse complement strand
CACCTAGCACTCATCGTTTACGGCGTGGACTACCAGGGTATCTAATCCTGTTTGCTCCCCACGCTTTCGCGCCTCAGCGTCAGTTACAGGCCAGAGAGCCGCCTTCGCCACTGGTGTTCCTCCACATCTCTACGCATTTCACCGCTACACGTGGAATTCCGCTCTCCTCTCCTGCACTCAAGCTCCCCAGTTTCAGATGGCCCTCCACGGTTGAGCCGTGGGCTTTCACACCTGACTTAAGAAGCCGCCTGCGCGCGCTTTACGCCCAATAATTCCGGACAACGCTTGCCCCCTACGTATTACCGCGGCTGCTGGCACGTAGTTAGCCGGGGCTTTCTCGTCAGGTACCGTCAGACCGGGAGGTCATCCCGGCGGTTCTTCCCTGACAACAGAGTTTTACGATCCGAAGACCTTCCTCACTCACGCGGCGTTGCTCCGTCAGACTTTCGTCCATTGCGGAAGATTCCCTACTGCTGCCTCCCGTAGGAGTCTGGGCCGTGTCTCAGTCCCAGTGTGGCCGTTCACCCTCTCAGGTCGGCTACGCATCGTCGCCTTGGTAGGCCGTTACCCCACCAACTAGCTAATGCGCCGCAGGCCCATCTGTACGCGGCTCAAAAGCCTTTCCATGCCGAACCATGCGGTTCGGCATCCTATCCGGTATTAGCTCCGGTTTCCCGGAGTTATCCCGGTCGTACAGGCAGGTTGCCTACGTGTTACTCACCCGTCCGCCGCTAACCTCAGGAATGCAAGCACTCCATCGGTTCGCTCGACTTGCATGTATTAGGCACGCCGCCAGCGTTCGTCCTGAGCCAGGATCAAACTCTCCAAAAAAGTTGAAGGTTGATACGCAAGCTCGTAAGCTAGCTCATAAAGAAAGAATGTTTTTCGGGCCCCATAAAAGTGCCTGAAATCAACTTTGAAGCTGACCTTCACTTTCACGGGATATTTACCTCGCACACAAACGAGTGTCACTGTTCAGTTTTCAAGGAACTTCTTTTATTTCGCCTCTTTTTAGCGGCGACTTTTTTATCTTATTATAACCTAAGATTTTTGTCAACAACTTTTTTTGCTGCTTTTATGTTGATTTCTTGTTGTGTTGTTATGAAAAGGTTCATTATAACAAAGCAAACTTTGAAAGCAAGTTTTTTGCCTCGTTACAGCGACAAGAAATAATCTATCACAGGGTCTTTCTGTATGTCAACACCTTTTATTATTTTTTACTTTTTTAAAAGAAAAAGGGCGGCTTACCACCCTTATTTCCCAACCTGATTAAACATGGATTTTGCAACCTCAATCATTTCTTCTTGCGGCATTTCTCCAGACAATGTATATTCTACTCCATCATGATCCCAGCGTAACGTTTTCTTAGCATCACCAGTCATTATCCCGATGGTGTAGCCCAGGTCTATAGGATCTCCTGTCACAAAGCTTGCAGTCGTTGCCTGAGATTTATTTTCCATAATATTGAAAGAATACGTTCCTTGATACCTTAAAACAATTTGGTAGCCATCTTCATCTTTTACTCTTGTTATTCCTTTTAACGATACGCCCTTAGGAAGATACATCGGCTCAATAAGCCCAAAGCTACTCTCATGCTTTCTGGCAGTAGCATCTGCTACAACCGGCACTGAATCCAAAATTGCCGCCTGCATGTTACGTTCTTTGTCAAAAGCATCTTTATCAAATTTCGGATTTAACTCAAAAGAACTATATTGTACTGTTATCATTGAGTTCATATTGCTGTCCATTACGTCAACGCGTACAGGCTCCAAAGATTTATTTAAAACAATTTTTTGGGTTGTAAGCGAACGATTTTGGTAATCGGCTTTTACTTCAAAAGTGTAGTTTTCTCCTTCACCTTGAAACTTTCTTGCTGTGTCATTTACAATGCTTTTTGCCAACGACTCATACAAATAAACCTGTCCATGCTTTTCAGGCCACTCGCTTTGAAAACGAAAACTTTTGTTCAAATGTGGAGTTAAAACAAAGACTCCTTCCTCATTCCGCAAAATAATCTGCGTAATGTTCCGCTGCTTCGACGTTAAAGCAATCCGATAAAAGTTTGGCTTTTTATACCATACTTCCACTTCATATTCCTGAGGAGTCTTGCCGGTTTGCAGTAAAAGAGATGCTCTAGATTTATACCCTGACATCTTTTCCACTTGTTTCGCTAAATCCCCTGCTACATCTTCGGATGACTTCGAACCGCAACCGACCAGAGCCAGACATAACAGCGATAATAAAACAAACAATGAAAAAACGCGTTTCAAGTTTTCAACTCCTTCGCCTTTTTTTCGACAAAGGAGGGATCCCATGTCAATTTCCTGGGAAATCTGTACGAAATGAGTCGCCTGCAAACGACAGTTTTTGAAGCGCCGGCCCGATCGCGTCGATAATATCGCCCGCCAATGTGGCGTACATCGACTTTGCACCACAAATTTCGCCAGCCAGTCCATGGATAAACACAGCCAACTGAATGCCCGATTCTATATCTTCGGTTTGTGCCAGCATTCCCGCCAGCATTCCTGTCAAAACATCTCCGCTACCGCCTTTGGCAAGTGCAGCGCTTCCCGTCGGGTTTACAAAAATCCTACCATCAGGAGTGGCGATTAAAGTGTATGTTCCTTTTAGTACCACGTAAACCTGGTACTTTTGGGCAAATTCACGCGCATAACCGACCCTGTCTTTTTCAACATCTGCCGTTTTGCATCCGCATAATCTGCCCATTTCTCCCGGATGAGGCGTCAAAATAACCGGACTTTTCTTAGCGCGAAGGATGGAAAGGTCTTCGGAAAGTAAATTCAAAGCGTCAGCATCCAAAATAAGCGGCACATCAACCATGCGAATAATTTCGCTAAGCCACTGATTCCCTCCTGTCCATTTACCTAGACCTGGACCGATAGCCACAACGTCAAATGAAGAAACACGCTGCTTTAAAAAAGCATAACTCCCGCACGCAAAGTGTCCTGATTCAGCCGGCCATTCCCAGAAGACAGGCTCGTTAATTTTACCGGCCACGATTGGCAACGCCGGTTCCGGGATCGCCAACGTTAATAAACCGCAGCCCGTCCTAAGCCCGGCAGCCGCAGAAAGTACAGGTGCTCCTGTCATCTCTTTTGAACCTGCAATTATCAACGCATGACCATACGTTCCTTTGTGTGAAAAGCGCGGACGCTGGGGCAATTTCTTCTGCATTCCTTCAGCCGTAAGCAGTTGATCTTTCAACACAAATTCACTCGTCGCCCGTGAAGGTATAGAGATATCAGCTACTACCAATTCACCAACATAAGCTGCGCCCGGATACAAAAAATGTCCCCACTTCGGAAAAGCGAATGTTACCGTGAGATCGGCTTGAACCGCATGTTGCAACGTTTTCCCTGTATCGCTGTCTACCCCTGTTGGAATATCAACCGCCACTACTTTACTCTCACATTGCTGAAGTTGTTCAATTACAAGAGGATAAGGAGGACGTAACTCTCCTCGTGTGCCTGTTCCTAACAAGGCATCAATAATGACGCGCGCTTCACGCATATCTGCCTTTAGTGCTTCATTTTGTCCTTCCCGCCATTCGCGTATGGTATAACCACAGTTCAGCAACATGTCCACTTGACGTCTGCAATCTTCGCTTCGCTTGTTCTCTTCTCCGAATAACCAAACCGAAACATCGCGCCCTCGGTTCATCAAATGACGTGCAACAACCAATCCATCCCCACCGTTATTTCCGGGCCCTGCAAGAATAACGATGTTGCCGTAAGGCCACCGTTTTTCCACTTCCCTGACGACTGCAACCCCTGCGTTTTCCATGAGAACGAGGCTTGGAATACCGATTTGCTCAATGGTGAACCGGTCAATCTCACGCATCTGCTGTGCGCTCACCACGTACATATCATTCCCTCCTAACCCGCGTTATATATGTATGTCCGGCCATCCGCCGATATGCAGACAAGTCTACCGCTTCTCTAAAATGCACTGGGCAACCGCGTATTGCTCACTATGCGAAATCGATAAATGGCAACAGCATTCGCTGTATCCAGTAATGTCATGAAGGAAACTACTTCTTATTACAACAATCGGTCTTCCCCCATTTTCGGGGATAATTTCTGCATCTCGAAACGAAAAACGTTTACCAATGCCCGTGCCCAGTGCTTTGGCAATCGCTTCTTTTGCCGCATAGCGCCCTGCCACAAATTCAGCTCTTCTTGCTTTCGCTTCCGGTATATACCCAATCTCCCGTTCCGTGAAAATCCGATTCAGAAAGCTTTTTTCTTGCCTTGCAAGAATTTTTCTAATGCGGTCAAGTTCTACAATATCAATGCCCATACCGATAATCATGCGTTCTTCCTTCCCCTCGTTTTTTATCATTATAAGTGATTGCCAGCAAGAACACATCATCTACGCCATGCTCATAACTGAAGCCACAACCACTGCTTCGCTTTTTTACGCTTCGGTGACGGGCAGAAAGGCAAAAGACGTAAAGGAAGCAAAGGCGTATTATTGATCATCAATATCTCTGTTTCTTGCACATTAAAAAAATTGCAGCCAGTCCTTCACTGGACTGGCTGCTTGTAAAAACTAATGTTGTTCTACATATTCGCGGAGAGCGGTGTACAATGCATCCGCCACGCGTTGTTGAAATTCGTCTTTTGCCATTTCCTTCGCTTCCGTCGGGTTGGTAATAAATCCGACTTCAACTAAAACAGCTGGCATTTTTGTATTTTTGATAACATAGAACTTTGCTGTTTTTACTTTTCGATCATAAAACCCGGTAGCTTCTACAAAGTACTTGTGTATTGTTTGGGCGTATTCTTTGCTCTTCTCGGTGTAATAATACGTTTCGGTTCCTTTGGCGCTCGCCGAAGTGGCCGAATTGATATGAACAGAAATGAACAGATCAGCATTTTCCTTGTTTGCCAATTCTACACGTTCTGCCAAGGTGGGATACGTATCTCCCTCGCGCGTCATAATAACCTGAAACTTGGAATCTGCCCGCAATTTGTTAGCCAAACGTTGCGCTATTCCTAGCGTCAAATCTTTCTCCTTTAGGCCGTTACCTCCCGCTCCCGAGTCGGTACCGCCATGGCCCGCATCAACAACAATCTTCACCTTTTCTTTAGAGGACAACCGAGCCACTGGTGGTACAGAAGTCGGTGTATTAACATTGTCTTCGGACGGACTTGTCACAGAACCTTCGCCACCATTAGATGGTTCAATAACAGCCGGAACATCCGGTGATTGCGTTGCTGGGGGGACAGGTACCGGAGGCTGCGGATACTGTACATCTTTCAACCTTACTTGAATGCCATCCTGATTCGAAACCAAGTCATACTTCGCCGAACCGACCAATTCCATCACTACGCGAACTGTATCTGGAGAAAACTGACTATACCGTACTTCTTTTATTGCGGAATTCGCCTCTCCGTTAAGCGGAAGCGGTGACGCAATCGCTAACTGCGCGTTCTGCACATCGATTACAATACGAAACGGTGCTTTCATGACTTGATCTTTTGCTCGGGGCTTTCCAATTGTTTTAATTTCTAATACATTTCCAGATTGGCTAATCCCCGTTACCTTTATTTTAGCTGGTGCTTCCGGCTTTGCTTCCGGCTTCTTGGGCTGCTCCTCCGATGCCGGGCGCTCCGCCTGAGACGTTAGAGTATAGATAGTCTTACTCGCGTTCCAGCTGCCCGTGCCATGAACAAGTTCTGCAAGAAAGGATAACGGCACTGTAATTTTGTTATCAATTTTTTTGTATAAACCCGCAGACACTGTTTTTGCTTCCCCGTCTTTTATAAACACAACCTTATCTTTTTGCGACTTTATAGTATATCCGGTAGATGCAGCAATTTTTTGCGCATCGACAAAATATGTACCGTTATGATTGTATATATCGGCAGCGACAGCTTGTCCATTTATGCGAAGCTGTACAGGATTGTTCAAAATAACGCTTTTCGTCTTTTCTTCCCAGCCGACTTCCATCCCCAACAATTCTCCTACAGCCCGGAAAGGAAGAAACGTCCGATTGCTAATAATAACCGGAGCTACATCAAGTTTTTTATTTGAACTATTCACACGTGCCGTTTTGGAATGAATCGTTAACTCCACTTTTTTGTTGCCATTTGATACGGTCACCCGGCGTGTTTTCGCGTCCCATTCAACTTTCATTCCCATGCCTTCCTGCACAATATAAATCGGTACAAGCATACGGCCGTTTATCAATTGGGGAGGAACATCCGGTTTTATCCGTTTGCCATTCATCCACAATTGAATCGAGGCATTAGAAGCAGCCTGAACGGTAGCAGACCATACGCCTAGCAAAAGAAAAAGAAATATCCCTATCCTCCGCCACGCTTTTTTCATCCATATCCTCTCTTTCTCCATAGTTTTACACTTCTACTCTCGTTTCGACAAATAAACATATTTATTGGAAGCATTTTCTCTCATTGTACTACTTCTTTCTCTAAGATTGAACAATTTTCCCATACAAAAAGGCCGCATGTTTCTAAGATAAAACTTACTTCAATTTCCTTTTTGGATGATTTCCATTAAAGAGAAAAAAGCGCATTAAAAAGTATAAGACTGGAATTAAAAGACAAAGACTTATGATGAACGCAACCACAAGCAAAAGTCCCAACTGTGAGCTGGTAACGCTGGCACGAATCATCAAATATGGGTACAGCAGATAAGGCATATGGGATACTCCATAACCAAAAAATGCGAATCCAAACTGCAACATAACCATAATAAACGCTGTCCCCAGCGCCTGACGCTGGGCGATAAAATAGACAGCAATTACAAAAAAAAGCAAAGAAGCAATAAACATCCAGCTGACGTCAATCATTTGACCAAAATGCCAAGCATTGTGAGCACGTAGTGTTATAAATACAATTACGCTTGCCAGAAGGGTCGGACCGCTCCAAAAGAGTGCGAAACGACGCAACAATTCCATTGCTTCAGTGTTCCCGACCTTATTAGCGTAATACGTAAGAAAACTAGTGCTAATAAACAACACACTAACAATTGCCAGAAGAACTACCGCCCATGAATAAGGACTGGTAAACAGCAAGCCCGGCGTAAATGCCATATATCCTTCTGGTTGCTCCGTAATGAATCCCCCTTCTGAAATCGTAAAAACGGTAGATAAAGATGCGGGAATTAACAGGCCTGTAATTCCGTAAATGAATAAATAACTTAGATTTTCCCGCGCACCAAAATGGGCAAGCGCATAGAAAAATCCGCGTACAACCAATAACATAAGCGCAACGCTCCCTGGTACCAAAAATACTGCGCCATAATAGGTTGCAGCATCTGGGAAGAAACCGATGAGTCCGGCAAAAAAGAAAACAAGAAAAACATTCGCTATCCCCCAGACAGGGGAAAGATAACGGGCAATAATACCATTTATAATATGATCTTTCTTTTTCCACTTTCCGTAAAAAAAGAAGAAGCCGGCACCAAAATCAATGGAGGCAACAATTAAATATCCGTATAAAAACGTCCACAGTACTGAAATCCCAATGGCTTCATACGACATACCGTTTCTCCCCCCCTATTCTAGTGCCTCGCTTTTTGAACTTTAGCCGTATCATACTTTTCTCGAGCAATGGAAAACCTTACCACCTTTTTTTATACCATCTATTCTCCAATCACAATTATAGCAGGAACATCACTTTAAGCGTGGTAAAAACGGCAGTTCTTGATATATTATGCCACCAAATGGCATCAGTCAGGGCAGAAAAAAAGCAGGCGTCCCAAGAAAACACCTGCTTTATGGCTTGCTTTGTGGTTTTTGCGCGTCCGCGGCCGCCGCTTTTGAACTTAAAATCATAATTTCCACTCGGCGGTTTTTAGCTCGGTTTTCCGGCGTATCATTCGGAGCTACCGGGTGATATTCACCGTAACCTGCGCCTGAAAGACGCTCTGGTTTAATCTTATATTCCTCCGCAAGATAACGAACTAGATTCATAGCGCGAGCGGCAGAAAGCTCCCAGTTAGAAGGATATCGTGCGTTATGAATCGGAACATTATCCGTATGCCCCTCAATCCGCAACGGATTGTCGATAGAATTAATAAAATTAAACATATCCTTAATAACCTTCTTCGCTTCCGGTTGCAGCGTAGCATCGCCAATCGCGAACAAAACGGTTCCAGTAATCGTTACGTTAATCCCGTTCTGGTCTATGTTAATTTTCACGTTTTTATCCAAGCCTTTGGCCTGCGTATATTGCTCCATTTTTTCTTTAATTTGTTCAAACCGTTCTTGTTCGGATGGAACTTCGTTCTTTTTCTTTTCCTTCCCTGTATTTATGTTTGCCGAAGAAAGCGCAGCTGAGCCGGGCGCCGGCATTACAAGTGAAGCACCCGATCCTGTTATCTGGCTAAATGATTCCCGCAAAGCCTGGAATTTCTTCGCGTCAACCGCGCTCATAGAAAAAAGAATAAGAAAAACAATAAACAATAAAGTGATAAAGTCAGCATAGGATATCAGCCAACGCTCTAAATTAACATGACTATCATGCTTCTGCCTCTTTCTGAACATGTGCTTCTTCACCGCCCGCCTTTGTATTCCGATGCGCTTCAGAAAGGAAGACAAGCAGCTTCTCACGTAACGCAACCGGGTTCATTCCTTGCTGCACACCAATGATACCTTCAAGGGCGATTGTCAAATAAAGCACTTCATCTTTTGACTTTGCCTTCAACTTCTCGGCAAAGGGAAAGAAGAATAAGTTTGCAAACGCCACCCCATAAAGCGTGGCAAGAAAAGCAGCGCTAATGGATGGCCCCAATGACTCTGGTTCATTCAAATGTGTCATAATCACTACCATATGCATAACGGTTCCCAAAATCCCGATGGTGGGGCAATAACCGCCCGCGTTCTCAAAAATTTTGGCGCCGTGCTGATGGCGAGTTTCCATAGCAGAAATATCATACTCCAGCATTTCTCCTATGATCGATTGATCGACCCCGTCAACCGCACTACGTAATCCTCTTACAATAAAAGGATTATCGATCTTTTCTATCTCCTGCTCAAGCGAAAGCAATCCTTCACGACGTGCCTTCCCTGCCAATTGCTCCATTTGGTTAATCAGGCCCATATAATCCAATTTCTGTTCAGTAAACAGTTTCTTAAAGAGCTTGGGCACTTTTTTCAATTCGCTCGTAGGCAGCGAAAGAATGACCGCTCCCATGGTTCCACCAAGAACCAGTACAAATGAAGACGCGCTCCAGAGGAGATTCAGATTTCCTCCATCATAGAAAAAACCGAACGCCGCAGCGGCTAAAGCTACAAGAATTCCGATAATTGAGGCTAAATCCATTTGACATCCCCTATTTCTCTCGATAGTTCTCTTTTCATTACAATGTTCTTATATATGTATCGGCACAAATGAGACAAAATCAAGACTATTTGAGCAAGATAGGACTAAAGTAAAAAAGAGATTTTTTACCTATCGATATCCGGGGTTTTGACAGCGATACTTCTACCATACGCGAGGATTCGCGAGATAAAAAAATTCCTGCATTTGTTCAGCTAAAATATTACGTCCAATACGCGCCATAGCAAAATTAGCAGCATGCGCTTGAATATCAGGATCGTCCGTATAGACTTCTTCCATGCCCGCTGACGCAAGCAAGCGTTTTAGCATTCTTTTATATTCATACACATCAACACCGCTATTTTTTAAATCCCAATGCCAATAATATTCAAGAGCAAGTACAATCTGATTTTCAATATCTCTGGCATCAGCAAATAAACGCTGTAAAATACGACGAGCAATTTTTTGACGGCGGTACGAGGGAGCCACCTCTAAAGCCCCCATCATTCTAATATAAGGGAGCGCTTTCCAGCGCTCCTCCGAATCAGGGGGCAAAAGTGTGGCATATCCAACAATCTGGTTATGATGGACAGCTGCGGAAATTTGCATAGCTGTCTCTTCCAGCACTCTCCGCAAATATGAACATTGCTCACCCGGCTCACGGAAACAAGCCAAACCTGAATGAAACGGATAAATCAGTTGCTGTGCTGAAAATACTGAAATAAATGTAATCCCCTCATAATCGTTACGCATACTTATTCCCAACTTTCATCTTTATAATTATCAATGGGATACAAGTAATACGGCGGCAAATCATCCACAAGATGATATTCACCGATTTGCTGATCCTCCCACAACACAATGAGAAAAAGTTCGTAAACCGCAAGCACCTGTCCTTGCATCCCGTCAAACCGTTCTACTCGCATTCCTTCACTAAATTGTAAATGCATAATCTTTCCCTCCCTGTCCCCTTTTCATCCTTAACATTTTCAATTTTCTGTTTACTAATGCTGCTCTATTATTTGGTCAAAATTGTTTGCAGAACAAGTTTTTCTGCGACTTGATAGGGAAAAGTCTAGGGTCAAGTACTTTCCGTGACACCAGACTTTCCCTTCCTACTAATCAAAGAAAAGCAAAGGAGCAATAAAACTTCAAAAATAAAGGAGATTGGTTCTAAAACTCAGGGATTTAACCATCTTTACAACTCATCAAAACCGTTCTCTTTCGTTACCTTGGCATAAGTGCGGGATTTTCCCTCGAAAAAATCCGTTTTTGTTTGGTTCAGGGCTTCATCTGAGAACGGCCGGATCCACGGCATGCAATTATCCACTCCCTCATACGCTTTCTCAAGCCCCATCATGGACAATCGCTTATTTACAATAAACCGGATATAACGGTCAAATTCTTCAAAATCAATGCCTTCGACTCCTGTCAGAACATGACGAGCCCATTTCATTTCCAATTCAACCGCTTGGTGCATTTTGTGATACACAAAGGCGCGGTTTTTCTCTGTATTTAACTCAGGATAATCGTTCAATAGAAGCTGAAACACTTCTCCGAAAAAGAACGTATGCTGAGCCTCGTCCCGCTGAATGTAGCTAATCATCTGACTGGTTCCCAGCATCTTCTGGTGACGAGCCAGATTGTAGAAAAAAGCAAACCCGCTGTAGAAGAAAACTCCTTCCAGAATCATGTCAGCGACAAGCCCCTCGAAGAAAGTCTGAGGACTTTTTTGATCCCGAAAACGCTGGTACATGTCTGCAATGAAAAGATTTCGCTCCAGCAACACCTCGTCATGTTTCCAGTATTCAAATACGTCTTTTTGAGTCTGGTAATCAACCAGGCTGGAGAGCACATAAGAATACGATTGATTGTGAATCACTTCCTGCTGGTTAATAATAGCGGCAATTGCCACCAGAGAGGAATCTGTAAAGTATTGCCCAACATCGGTCACAAAATTGGTCTGCATGCTATCCAAAACAGCAAGAAGCCCGATAATTTTCTTAAAAGCGTCCTGCTCGATCGGTGTCAATTCCGAAAACTGCTGCTTGTCCTTGTTCATCGGAATCTCGGACGGAATCCAGTGGTTGGAAATTAACACCTTGTACAGCTTATACATGGCCGGGTGTCGGATATCGTCCCAGTTTAATACCCCAGAACACTTGCCATTAATGATTTTGTTTGACTTGTTTGGAGCGTTTGTCTCAAAAACTTTCTGTTGCTGCAGCATTTCCGTTCCCCTTTCTGCTATTATGTGCAGGCTTCGCACTGATGAATCTCAATCGCACGGCTGCGGATGTAGTAGGTTGTCTTCAATCCCTGTTTCCAGGCCTCCATATGCAACCGTAGTAAATCCCTGGCATGGATGTCAGGACGGACATATAAATTGATACTTTGTCCCTGATCGAGATGACGCTGGCGGGCGGCAGCCTGTTTGATCGACCAGTGCTGATCCAGATGATACGCTCCCTTGTAGTACCACAGTGTGCGAGAAGACAAATCGGGAGCTGGATTGGCAATTTTGTATGTGGTCTTCTCTTCATAAGCGACCGGCTCGAACACTGGATCAACAGAAGCGGTGGAGCCAGCAATCAGCGACGTTGAGCCGGTTGGTGCAATGGCCATCAGATATCCGTTTCGAATGCCGCATACGGCTACTTCTTTCGCGAGTTCTTTCCACTCGGGAGAATCATAACGTCTGCGGACAAAATATTCTCCATTTTCCCACTCGCTGCCTGAAAAGAGCGGATAGGCTCCTTTTTCTTTCGCTAATTCCAGTGAAGCGCGAATGACTAAATAATTGATTCGTTCAAACAACCGATCGTTGAATCTAACCGCCTCTTCACTTTCCCATCTGATTTTATTGACGGCGAGCAGATGATGTAATCCAAAAGCTCCAAGCCCAATGCCTCGATACTTTTTGTTAGTATAGTGGGCCTGTAGAACATCAATCTGATTTACGTCAATCACGTTGTCCAGCATGCGCACCTGAATGGGAATTAATCGTTCCAATACGTTTGCGGGTACCGCACGCCCCAGATTAATGCTGGAAAGATTGCAGACAACAAAATCGCCCGGTATTTTCCGAATCACAATCTCTCCGTCCTGTAACACTTCTTCGCACACCGTTGTAGGAGACATGTTCTCTAGAATTTCCGTACACAAATTGCTGGAGTAAATCATTCCCGCATGTTTATTCGGGTTCGCGCGGTTAACAGTATCCCGGTAGAACATAAACGGAGTTCCCGTTTCCAACTGCGAGATCATGATCCGCTTCATGATTTCTATAGCCGGTACCGTCACACGGCTCAAGCTGGCATTACGGACGCACGCTTCGTAACGTTCGCGAAAGCTGCCTTGCCCCGGCTCCTCATCATAGAAATCCTCCAGAGAAAAGCCCATTACATTGCGAACTTCATGCGGATCAAATAAATAAAATTCCTCTCTGTTTTCTACCGCTTCCATGAAAAGATCAGGGATACACACACCCGTGAAGATGTCATGCGCCCGCAAGCGCTCATCACCGTTGTTCATTTTCAAATCTAAAAAAGCCAGGATATCTTTGTGCCATACATCGAGATAAACAGCAACGCTGCCGTTTCTTGTTCCAAGCTGGTCGACGCTTACCGCCGTGTTGTTCAGTTGGCGAATCCAAGGAATAACCCCGCTCGATTTGTTTTCATAGCCGCGAATGGAAGAGCCACGAGCCCGCACTTTTCCCATATATACGCCGATGCCGCCTCCCATTTTGGACAGCCGGGCAATATCGGTGTTGGAATCGTAGATGCCTTGCAACGAGTCATCAACCGTGTCCACAAAGCAGCTGGAAAGCTGGCCCCCCCTTGCTTTTCCCGCATTCGCCATAGTCGGCGTTGCCACCGTCATATACTGATGACTCAGTGCCCAGTAGGCTTCTTTCACCAGCGCCAATCTTTTTTCTCTGGGTTCTTGCATCATGAGGTGCATAGCAATGATCATAAATCGCTCCTGGGGCAGTTCAAACAGGTTGCCGGTGTAATCCCTGGCCAAATACCGCTCGGCAAGAGTAACAATCCCCAAATAAGTAAATAGCTTGTCCTTTTCGGGATCGATCTCTTGTTCCAGTTCCATAATGTCTTGTAAGCGGTAGGCCGTTAGCATCTCCTTTTGATAAATGCCCTTTTCCACTAACTGCTCCAACAGGTCGAGAAAAGAACCATAGGGACGAGAAAGTCTGAATGGGTATGCACGGCTTCGGGCCACTTCGTGATACAGCGCAATGATATATGCTCTAGCTGCAACATAGGTCCATTCCGGCTCCTCTTTAGAGATCAGCTCCGCGGCTGACATGGAAACGATTTTCGCCAGTTCTTGTTCCGTTAGTTCTTTGTGTTTCCCTTTCGCGAACGTACCCCGAATAAGCGCATCCGCATCTAATTGGGGAAAATCACTCAAGATATCGCTGATGAGTGAAGGAACCTGTTTATCCATATCAAAAACAAATGTTTGCAATTCTTCCATCTCCTTTGCGGTAATAAAAAAAGCATCCTCTCCCGTTGGGTATAAGGATGCTTGTAATAGGCAATGAAAAAAGGCATACCTGTGCCTAAGCTTAACGCGCCTAAGAAAGGGCAAACGCCCTCATGACTGATTACACCTCCCCATCCTCGTGGTTCCAACGGTGCTTTCTTTATGGCAGGTCTCCTGGCTTACGGATCATCGCTTCTCTATACCTTCCCATTTCAGTCTTATGAAACAGTGGTGAATCCAAGAGTTGCTCCCCGTTCACAGTGGCGGGACCGCGCCGGACTTTCACCGGTCTTCCCTTTTAAGTGTTTACCTGATCTCTTAGTAAGATAAAAAATCATGCAAACACACCATAAAGCTTACCTATATTTAGTTTTATAAGGAGATTATAACATAATATATTGTGGTTAATAAAGGAACCTTTTGGGCATTTCAGAAGAAAGCAGAACATTCCTTAACTTAAAGCGGCTCCCGGCAAAAACCAGGAGCCTTCCTTCATACAAAACGACTTCGCTTTTTTCTTTTCCACAAGTAATAAATGACAAGCACCGCGCACGCGGCCAAAACAAACGCGTCCCCGTAATGTAAATACGTTTTAATCTCCGCCCAATTCTCACCTAGAATCCAGCCTACATAGGCAAGGGCCGTACACCACATCGTCGTGCCAAGAAAACTATAGACAATAAAACGCAAAAATGGCGCACGTGCCATTCCCATAGGCAAGGAGATAAACGTACGGATAGCCGGAAGCAAGCGAGTAAAGAACCCAACACTATCTCCATGCCGGGCCAACCAGCGCTGCGCACGTCGTACTTCATGCAGCGGGAAGATGAACCTAAGCGGCCCCTCCAACAAATGTCCATAACGATGCCCGATGATATATGCGACAACGCAACCGATCGTGCCTCCAAAGCTTCCCGCCGCAATCGCAAAAACCAGGTCCATCTTGCCTTGAGAAGCCAAAAAACCGGCGAACGGCATAATTAGCTCGCTCGGAATCGGAATACAGGCGCTTTCTAGAAGCATGCCGAGAAACACACCCATATACCCCAGATAGTCGATAATGGCGGTAATCCAGGATCCAATCGTTTCAAGCATTTTTCCCATAAGTCCGTCCCCCTTTATCAACTATCCTATACACAAAATCAGTTTATAGAACCCTTGACCTCTTTGTTTACCTCAGCTTGGCCATCCACCGGATTTTCCAGAAGTTCACGAATGTATTCTTTTGTCCGCTCTGCACGTGGATCGATTACCTGTGCCCCACCAATCGTTTTTTCCCGCAAAATCGTAGAAGGCGGAATTTGTTCCGTCTGTAGATTCTCCAGATCGATTTTATAGGCCAGGTTTGCCAGACGCAACATATCGGTGGAACCCATATTAGTCGTTACATAAGGAGAAATAGCCTCCAGCACACGCGGCACTTTCCAGATACTCGTTCCACTTTTCGCCTTTTCAGCCAAAGCTTTCAAGAATTTACGCTGCCGCTCTGTCCGGCTGAAGTCGCCCATTTTGTCGTGGCGGAAACGCACATATTGCAGCGCTTTACGACCATCCAGGTGCTGATAGCCTTTTTTCAGCAGAATATCATAGTACCCATTATTTTCATACAAATAGTATTCCATGTCTTTTTCAACATACAAATCAACGCCGCCAAGCGCATCCACTACTTTTTCAAACCCTTTAAAATCGGTCACTACATAATATTGAATCGGAAGCCCGGTTAAATTCTCCACCGTCTCAGCCATCAATTCCGGGCCGCCAAGTTCATATGCAGCATTAATCCGGTTTTTTCTATGACCCGGAATTTCTACCCATGAATCGCGCAAAATAGAAAATAGATGCGCTTTTTGAGTTACCGGGTCGATGCTTACTACCATAATTGAATCTGAACGCGTAGACTCCTCATAATCACGCTTGTCCACACCCAACAATAAAATATTGACACGTTCTTTTCCCGTCCATTCCGGAAGCGATGTCGCGGTGCCCGGTTTCTGAATTTTCGTCGTGAAAGAATAAAAAGAATAGGCGTAATACGCACCTAACCCGATTCCGAATAATAACAAAAAAACAAACGTCATTCTTAGAATGGTTTTTAACGTTCTCATGGAATTAACAAAACATCCTTTCTTTACAGTGAGCAAAACACCATTCTTTATTATAGCGCATCAGGATGTTTTATCACTATGTTTAATTTCATGCCATTACACCAGATAGTATTCGCTTATTCTTTTTATCATAACAACTACCATTTACGGAAATACTGCTTGCTTGTGAAATAGATGCCGAATCTTGTACCGTCCGGCCTTACCAGATGATAATCCCCGTTGCGCTTTTTCTGCGGCCGCAGCGGCACAACCGTCAAATCGGGCTCCAGCCCAAGAATCAGTCCCCGCTCCATATCTCGGCTTGCGATAATAATATCCTTCTTGACAGAAACCGGTGTAACTGACGGATAATAACGATTTTGACCAACCGCCCGCATAACTCCTGCCATTGCCCAATCACTGCTGGTCGCATTGCGCACATGGTTTAAAAATGAAACGCCTACTTGAACCATTTGCGGCTCAGCCCCAAACAAATAAACGGGATACTTTCCATTTATTTTATGTTCTTTCTTTCCCAGCGCGATAATTTGCTCCGCAATATAGCGATCCGCCTGACTTACATTTTTATAATCAACAATCTCCGCTACATTCACAACGGTGAAAATAAATGTCAGGCTGGCGATCAGCATACCGTATACAGCCCGTCCCACTCTCTTTCTAACTATCAGCAACAGCAAACCGTCCACAAGAAGCGCAAGCCCTATGAAAGACGGAAATACATTGCGCAACGCCAGTCCGCTTTTATCAAGAATAAAGAACGGGGAAAGCGGTACAACTGCTATGATAATTCCGAGCAGAATCTCCACGCCCGGTCGGCGCAACCTGCTTTCCTTGTCTGCCATCCGGAAGGCCAGCCAGCCGATAGTCAGCGCCACGATTGTAATCAAGAATAAGTAAAAATAGGAATGATTCTTCAACAAAAGAGACAGGCCACGTCCAAAACCGATACTGTAAAATTTAGTGTGCAACAATACGACAATATCATAAAATTCATGAAACACACCACCCGTATGAACAAGCAACCTTTCCCATGGAACAAGCTGTCCCCGTTCGGCGGTATTGCCCCCTTCTTTAAATACCACATAATAAATTCCAATAAATCCGACATTTAAAATAGGTAGCCAAAGCAAACGCCATCTTTGTTTCCAGAGCATAATCAGAAAAGAACAAGCCGCGCCAAGCGCAATAATTTGCTCATAAAAACCAAAAGACAAAAGCTGAACAATTACAAAACCTGCAACATATCCTATTTTTTTCTTCTGTTCAAAGCTCAGCACAAGCAAATAAAGCGAAAGAAGCATCAAGAAAAGCCCCACGACCAACCGTGATGAAGCGGACAGCCAGTATGTCGCTTCGCTGCCCAAAGGAAGAAGGCCGAAGATAATGGCTACCGCCGTTCCCAACGGCAAACCTAGCCTGTCGAAAATGCGATAAAGTAAGTAGCAACTGGCCGTATGTAAAGCCGTAATAATCACAAGCGCCCCGGCAAGATTCGGCCAGAACTTACCCCATACGAACAAATCAAACAATGAAGCGAGCGGTCGTGTATGATAGCTGTAATTTAGAAAAATTTGCCGAAACGGGTCGTCATAAAGCTGAAACGCCCCATATTGAATCCAGTCATCTAGCACGGGATAATAGCGAAACTTTTCATATCCGTATTTTAATGCCATAGCTGCACCAAACAAAAACCAAAACCATGGCAAAAGCTGTAGTTTTTTCTTCTCGCCCAATGATTTTACTCCTTCCTTCGTTAGTCCTGTTCCTATCTCGAAAAAAAGAAGACAGGTCTCCGCCTGTCTTCCTTTTCTCTATCGTTCTGATAGCCGGGCACGTTGCCGTTTTGCCACATTGCGGTAAATCTCCCTAACCGTAAACTCGCCCCGCATAAAGTAATAAATGCTAAGCGGGAGCAAAGCCGCATACTGAACCAAGTGAAGCAGCACGGACAAAATTGCCCTTTGGAACGCGTGCACATCAAACAAAGATAACGAATAGATGCAAGCATACTGAAATACCCCGATACCTCCCGGCGCGGACGGGATCAGCATAATCAAGTTCGTCAGCACAATGACGACCAGGCTCGCTACCCAGGCTTTGCTGCCGTAAATCCCAACCGCCATTAATCCGAATACGGTCGATAAGTATACGCATCCCCAAGAACAGACAAGATAACACAACGCACGCACAATCACAAGCGGTGATTTAAAAACCGCAAGGCTATCGAGAAAATGAAACAATCTGCGTGCTACCGCTGGCGTTTTTTCTGATGCCAGCACACGCGGACGCAAACGCAACGCAAGCAATAGCAGCAGCCCCCCTGCTACCATCGCTGCAAGCATCAGGTTGCGAATAAGCTGTAGTTTCGCTTCTACCACAGGCTCAAACGGGACAAAAAATGCGACGCTGACCGCAAGCACAATCAAAATAAATACGTCCAACAAACGTTCTAGCACAAGGTTTACGCCCACTGATGCGTAATCCCTTCTCATCTGTCCGATTGTCATAACGCGGATCGCTTCCCCCATCCGAAATGGGAGCAGCATGTTCGAACCGTTGCCCATGCATACTGACGCAAACATTTTCCTGACAGGGATGTCCGGCGCAAACCCTCTTGTCCAGGATAATGCGCGAAACCACTGGCTCGCTGCAAAAGCGAATACCGCAAGCAACACATAGAAATAATCAACCGGGTAACGCAGCAAGCGAGCAATATTTACATTTCCAAGATTGCGATAGGCTAAAAACAGAAACAGACACGTAATGGCAATACCAACAGCAAGCTGTATGTACTTACCCCTCATGTCGCACTTCCTTTAGCTTATTGTAAACGCCATTCCAATCATTTGTTCGCACCTGCAAGGCATCCCGAAACATCTTCCATGAATCTCTGATAATGTGTACTTTCGAATCAACGGAATGACGCAGATTTACAGGAATCCTCTCGATATGATACCCATACTTGCGAGCTAAAAATAACATCTCAAAATCAAAGCCGAAGCCCTGAATAGTCAACTGCGGAAAAATTACGCGTGTCGCCGCCTTGGTAAATCCTTTGAATCCGCACTGGGTATCCGGGATGTCCAAATGTAATACCGCGTTAATAAACCGTGAAAATACGGCGGAAGCAATTTTTCGCGACAACGGATATGGAACGTCTGACTGTTCCTGGTACAAGTCACGTCCACCGATAACAAGATCCGCTTTTTTAGCATAAAATACATGAAGCGCTTTTGTAATGCTTTCCAACGGATACGGCAAGTCAGCGTCCATAAAGAATATATACTTCCCCTTTGCAAGCAGCATACCGTGCTTCAAAGCCATTCCCTTGCCCATATTTTTCTTCAGCGATACAACCTGAAGACAAGGGTGACCCAATGCTTCTACAACGGCTACTGTTCCGTCAGTGCTGCCGTCGTCTACAACAAGCACCTCATAGCTTGCAAAGTGATTGTCCATAAAAGGCATGACCGCCTCAAGCGTATGTTTGATTCTTTTTTCTTCATTGTATGCCGGAATGACAAGCGATAGTTCCATTTCCGAACACGTCCTTTTTCTTGGCAATCCAGGAGATTTCGCCTCTCCCACATAGATTATAATTATACCCAAAAACATAAAACCTGTATATGGTGTCGATGAAATTTTCCTGCAATTGGACAAAAACCTTTCAATATTCAGCACCACCTTCTATTCCAGCAAGCAATAAAATGCCCATAAAATAATGCCTTGTCCGTTCCAAGCCGGAGAAGGCAACATATAAAAAAAAGAAGGTATTTCAACTTTCTCTTTCAACCTTCTCTTACATATTATACCTTTTGTTTTTTTATTACGGGAGTATATTATATTCCCGGAAATATAAGAAACGAGGACAGCCACGCGCTTAAACGCTGCATCTGCCCAGTATAGATAAGTACGCCCATAGCAATGAGCGCCCAACCGCTCACGTTCTTAATCACCGGCATCCATCGATTAAGCCGACGAATCGCTCTAACAGAGTACAACATAATAAAAGAAATAATAAAGAATGGAATGGCAAGTCCCAAGGAGTAGATGCTAAGCAAAAAAATGCCTGTGTTTACAGTTTCCGTATTGCTAGCCAGAAGCAAAATTGAAGAAAGCGCCAGACCAACACACGGTGTCCAGCCAGCAGCAAACGCCATGCCGAGAAGCAGGGAAGAAAACCATTTGCCAGCCTGAATGCGCGACATATCAAATCGCTTTTCACGCGCCAAAAACCGTAATTTCAACCATCCGATCGTCTGAAACCCAAAAATAACAATCAAAATGCCACTCAACTGCTCAAGCAATTCACGATTTGAACGAAGAAACTGACCGAGGTAGCTGGCTGTTGCCCCAAATAAAACAAAAATGATCGAAAATCCGATAACAAATGCAAAAGAGCGAATAAACAATGTACTGCGCCGAATCACCAACCGATCGTCCTGCACCATCCCTCCGGTCAAGTGTGTCACATAAGCCGGAATCAATGGAAATACGCATGGCGAAAAAAATGAAATCAAGCCCGCAAACCACGCAAATGATACCGATATGGATTGCTCCATACGATCACCTCACTAAGCATTGTCGCACACTCGTCATCGCAAAGGCAACTCGTCCCTATGTAGGCAAAATATCAAGCCTTCGCAAAAGTTTCCTAATAAGCCCCGAGCGCTCCTCCGCCACCAACGCTTTTCTTTCTTTTTCTCCTTTAAAAAAGATCCCTTCGTCATTCACCGCCGCAATTTTATTGGTGTTTACCAAAAAGGCGCGGTGACTAAAAACAAAACCGTGATTGCGCAAATATTCTTCATACACCTTCAAAGGAATATATTTTGCTTCAATCGTATCATGGACAATATGAACCTTGACACCTCTGGAACAAGACTCGAAAAACAAAATGTCATCCGGAACAACCTGGATAATCTTATCATTGATAATCGGCACATATATGCCCCCCACTCTGATGAAGCGTTGATACTCGATATGCAATCGGATTTTGCGCAACGCTTCCTCAACACGCGGCGGCAAATATGGTTTCTCGATTACGTCGATAATATCCAAATGATATGTATCGCTGGCCAGCGGTTTCATGCCTGTGATCAACACGGCGGGAATGTGTTTGCCACGCATTTTCAAAATCCCATATGCTTCCAGTCCGTTCATATCCGGTAAGTCAATATCAAGAAAAATGGCGGTGATATCATTTTTTTCCAGCACAGCAGAAATCATCGCTTCCCCTGTGTTTACTACGTCTACGTGGTCAATATATTCCAGTGTTTTTAAATGATCGACAAGCGTTTGCGCCTGAAATTTGTTGTCTTCACATACTAAAATATTCATGATATCACCACCTTATCCTTGTATGAGTCCATTCCTTTAGCGCAGTTCCTCCGGTGCTTCCGGAGCATAAACCATTAACATACACATCGAGGTTACCATTAAGGTTGCAAGTCCCGTAAAAAAGGCAGCTACCGAATACAGAGCTTTTCGCATCATCGCGACTCACCCCCTTTCCCAAACAACCGATTCAAACTATGCACCAAACGCACACCGTACGGAGTTACGGATAATGCTTGTAACATTAAACCGATGGCGAACGGACGGCTGCTTTCAAAAAAGGAAAAAATAAACCCAAGTCCAAGCCAGATTCTGGCCAGCACCTTAAATTTGTCTTTATGCTTCAGGGGACGGGTCGACTGGTATGGCTCAAGGTAATAAGAATACACTTCAATGAGCCATAAAGACAGCACACAAAGCAGCAAGCCTGTCCATAATGACACCGGAATATAACTGCTGCCAACTAAAATCGTAACCGAGACAAGCGTACAACCGAGGCCGCTTTCTACATGCGCGCCTCCGGTCAAAAGTCTAAGACCGCTAAACCCCAAAACGAGAAACAAAACGTCTCTGCTTTGTCCTGTCACTATCGCGACGCCAGCCAGCACCAGCATAGTCACCAATGTATGGAGGAACCCTTCGATGCCAAATTGCAGCACAGCCACAGAAGCCGGATGGCCGCTCTTGTCTTTAAGATATACAGCGAGTCTATGGGCAAGCTTTCTCATAATGCATCCCCCTGAAACGTAACGATGATGGTAGACTTGGAGGTATCCGGATCATACTGAAGCGCCAATGTACCCGCATTCATCTTCAGTTGTTTGACGATGTCGACTGGCATCGCCTGTACATGCTTCGTTTTCAACGTAAATGTTGTCGTTCCACCGATGACGCTATGTATTTGAAAGTGAATGAATTTATCAGCGCTGGGCTTGTCTTTCAGCACAGCAATGATCTCATCGAAAATCATGTTCAAAATCCGGTTCAACTGATAGCCAGAAATCGATTCAGGAGTGAAATAATGGCCGATGCACTCTACTGTTAAACTTACGCCATACGATTGACAAACGTGCCGCTCCTTCCCTAAAAAAGCGGCCAGCATCGGTTCATGAATCTCGATCGATGCCTGCATGAAATTTCGTTCTTGCAGCAGGTGATCGAGATACTGTACCAGCATGTGAACATTCTGACAGCTAGCCATATGGCGTAACGTTTGAGTTTGTGAATAGAAATCCCGGTTGATTTGCTTAATTTCCTCCGTATAACTATGTAAATTTTCTAAATATAACCTTTCTTCTTCCATTTTCATCTGTTTTTGCATGACTTGAATGTTGCGCACCAGCAAAAACATCAATAAAAATAAACTGAACATGCTAAGAATTATCCAAATATTATAGTATAAATTGTCATACGATACCTCGAGTGTCGTAACCGTCTGTACGACAATAATCATACCAACTAACGAATAGCAGGCAATTAATATGTTAATCTGGCGGCCAACTTTAGAAAAACTATCCTGAACCAGGCTAACTCCCCACTGTTTTTTATGAACGAGCCAAGCCGCCCCAAGCATCAATAATGCATTGGCCAATATAATGGAAATTTGATAAAGAATTTGGCTTACAACTTCACTAAACAGGTGATCCGTCATTAAAGTTACAATAAAATAATCAATAGTCGTTATGACCATGTTAGCGATATATGCCATAGAAATAATAATGATCCCGTTTAATAACCGGGAACGAAAAATTAAAATAAAAAGAGCATAAAAAACTACCATAGTGAGCAGAACAGCATACGAGAGGTCAAGATACATTCGAATGATGCGCGAAAAAATCGCTACCAATACACTGACCAATATAACTTCTTTTATTTTTTCTTTAACCTCATAACGAAAAAGGCACAAAAAGAAAATAAGAGTTGTAGCTTCTTCAATGATAGAAAAAAGGATACCTATAACTAATTGCACGATCATACGCTGTCATGAAGTTAGGTGCAGTAACTCCGGCTCCCCCCCTTTCTATACTAGTATAGCAAACGTATGAAATAAATAGAAAGTGACAATTTGCAAACGCTTTATTCCTTTTCCCATTCTCTTTCCACCATCCACAGTCGAAACCTCAAAGACAATTAATATAACAAAACAGAAGAATAAGACTAATGTCTCTATCTTTTCATTATGAATAGGAATTCACACATTATGAATACGTATTTATAATTCAAAAGCGATAATATAAACATATTTTCCAAAAAATATCAATAGTAATTCATTCATAATGAACCATTGTTCACGATATTTTGCGTAAACCAGAAGGGGATAGACAAGTAGGAAAGTAGTAGCTTACACTGTAGAGAGACGAAAAATTTCCAATTGAGTAGTTATCTGGATATAATTGATACATCTCTTTGGCGGCAAAAACGAAAGCGTACTGGACGATGGCGTCGGACTTTCAACATCCAAAGTCTAAAACAGCCCCAAAATAGAATGAAGTTGTCCAGAAAGGAACTTTAATCATGGGTACCAACGACAAGAAACAAGCAGAGATTTCTCATAAAATAGAGATAAAAAGGAATAAGATGATTTCGGTAGCAGCTTATAACAACTTAAATTTATTGCATCCAGATGTTCTAAAAATAAGCCAGGAGCTAGATGTCTTATTAGTGACCTTATTGAAAAAACAAATCGGAAAACAACATAAGCGAAATTCATTCTAATACAGCACCTGTATACTTGCTTCATTGATTTAGGAACTCTCTCCACTAAAGCGGAGAGAGCATTGCATTTTTTACCAAATAAAAATCTCCCTCCACTTGTAGAAGGGAGGGGTAAAGGGTTTGTTTTTTCACGTGCTCGCTACCCCGCACCAGTGCATAATAGTATGCGCCATAATTTCCGCACATTCGATAACCCGATCCAATTCGATGTACTCATTTGGGTAGTGGGCCATGCTGGTTACTCCAGGCCCGAAGACGATAGCCGGCGTCTCGCCTACTTTCGTCAGCAACCCGCCGTCCGTTCCCCACGGGGATGCTTCAATAATCGGTTCTTCTCCTAGCACAGTACGGTACGAATGGATTAAGTGATTCATCAGTTCATGGTCTATGTCAATCTTGCCCGGTACCCACTGTGCGCCAAACCATTCCAGCTGTGGCGGATGCTGCTTAAGCCACTCGTCGTCAATCGCCGCCAACGCTTCTACCATTGCACGCTTCGCATCTTCCATTTCCTCATCCGGGGCAACACCCATACGCCCTTGTAACTCCACCAGATCAGGAACGGAGGAAGGCCACTCGCCACCTTGGATCGTTCCGATATTAATTGGAATCGGAATGGGAATGTTTTTATACAACGGGTCAGTAATTTTTTCGTTGCGTTCTTTCTCTAGCTTGCGGACGGCATCTACGACAATCATCGCTTTTTCGATTGCACTTACTCCTTCGTAACGTGTACCGCCATGTGCAGAACGGCCTTTCACTTTAATTTTGAACCACATGGAGCCTTGCTGTTTCGGGAAAATCTTCATTTGGGTCGGCTCTGGAATGAGCGCGGCGTCTGCCGTATAGCCACGCAATACGGTAGATAGTGTGCCGGAGCCCCCGCTTTCTTCTTCAATCACACTTTGGAAAATAATATCGCCTTTTAGTTTAATACCTAGCTCTTTTAAACATTCAATGGCAAACAGCATGGCAATATTGCCACCTTTCATATCCGTAACGCCGCGCCCGTACATTTTACCGTCTTTAACTTTACCGCTGAAGGGATCATCCTCCCACTGATCCAAGTCACCGGCCGGCACAACATCAATATGGCCGTTCAGAATAAGGGATTTGCCACCGCCTTCGCCCCGCCAGATCCCCACTACATTCGGGCTTCCTTCAAATGAAGTCCGCGGCGAACAAAAATATGGATGCTTCACCAATTCCTCGCCGGCCGGTTCCCAGACGTCCACTTCAAGTCCTAACGATGCCAGCTTATCGGCGATAAGCTTCTGCGCCTCGGCTTCTCTGCCCTGTACACTCGGCGCCTGCACAACCTGCGCCAAAAAATCAATCGCTTCCTGCCGGTGTTCCTGCATCCAACGCTTAATTTTCTCCTGAATCATGACTTGGCCCCCTCCCATATTATTTAAAGACTGGAATCTGGCTGCTTTCCTTGAAGTGAAGCGGCGCGCCTGTACTTTCGACTACTTGCTCCACCGTGTACGGATACAGCACTTCCTTCAAATGCAGTTCCCCATTTACCACTTCAATTACCGCGCGCTCCGTAATGATCATATCCACGCATTCCGGAGCGGTCAAAGGCAACGTACACTGCCGGAGAATTTTCGGTTCACCCGCTTTGTTAGTGTGATTCATCAGCACAATCACTTTTTTCGATTTTTGTGCCAATTCAATGGCACCACCCATGCCGGGTACCCGCTTACCAGGAACAATCCAGTTGGCCAAATCGCCTTTTTCGCTTACTTCAAGTGCGCCGAGAATTGTAATATCCAGATAGCCGCGACGAATCATGCCAAAGGCGACCGTACTGTCAAAATATGAAGCGCCTGGCACGATTGTAATCGGAAATCCACCGGCATTGCACAAATTTTCATCTTCTTCTCCTTCGGCTGGCGAAGGGCCCGTACCCAGAATCCCGTTTTCCGCGTGAAACATGACTTGCCACTCCGGTGGGATATAGTCCGCAACCAGCGTTGGAATGCCTATGCCCAAATTCACCAGCATCCCCGGTCGGATTTCCTTCGCTGCGCGGCGCGCGATAAGATGTCGCTGTTCTACTCCCACGCCCATTTCCAGTTCACCCCTTCGCTTTTTACAATGTAGTCAACATACACCCCAGGCGTAACAATGCATTCTGGGTCAAGCTCGCCGAGCGGCACAATTTCTTCAACCTCTGCGATAGTAATGTCTGCCGCCATTGCCACCAGCGGGTTAAAGTTGCGTGCGCTCTTGTCGTATACAAGATTGCCGTACTCGTCGGCTTTCAGCGCATATACGATTCCCACCTTTGCCGTAAGCGCCGGCTCGACCATATACGTTTTGCCTTCCACTTTAATTTTTTGTTTGCCGTCTTCTACGATCGTACCAAGACCGACATCAACCAGAATACCGCCGAGCCCCATGCCGCCTGCACGAATTTTTTCCGCCAGCGTCCCCTGCGGATAGAAAGTCACTTTCATCTTTCCTTCTGTCATCAGGCGCCCGGCGTTCGGGTTGGAACCGATATGCGAAGTAATCAAGCTGCGGACGCGACCAGCCGTAACCAGACGGCCGATCCCTACATCAGGAAATCCCGTATCATTGCCGATCAAATCTAGGTTGCTCACACCTTTTTTTAAGATGCCATCAATGAGGGTTGGCGGACTGCCTATACCACCAAATCCCCCATACATAAGCGTAATGCCATCTGTTATATGTGTCAGCGCTTCTTCTAGGGAAACAACTTTCGATAATGTCTGCCGCACTTCCCCTCTCCCCTTTCTATACGCTTTCTTTGGAAGCGAGCTGCCCTTCTTGTTCAAGCTCCAGCGCAAGCTCACCAAGCGACCGATCAAGAATAAAAAGCAACTCATTGATCTCTTCTTCCGTGATAACGAATGGTGGCGCAACCAGAATTGCATCTCCCGCTTGCCCGTCAATGCCGCCGGACGCGCTGTATATGAGCAAACCGTTATTCATCGCTTTTTCAATTAACCGCTCTGTCACGCGAAGATGGAACGGGAACGGCTCTTTCGTCGTGCGATCTTTTACAAACTCCATACCGCAAAGCAATCCCTTGCCGCGGACATCGCCGATAATCTCGTATTTTTGCATAAGCGCTTGCAAGCCTGCGATTAATTGCTGACCGCGCTCTTCTACTTTTCCAATTAACCGATGATCTTCAATGTATTTCATGACCGCAAGCGAAACAGCGGCCGATTGTGGATTGGCACTAAACGTATGACCGGACATAATCGATTTTGAACCAGCGGCGATAACATCAATGATCCGCTTGCTCGCGATGGTGGCTGCCATCGGTGTATAGCCCGCGCTCATTCCTTTTCCAAGCGCCATCAAATCGGGAACCACTCCCCAATGGTCAATGCCGAACGGTTTACCGGTTCTACCATTTCCGGTCATCACTTCATCAGCAATAAATAAAATCTCGTAGCGCTCACAAATTTCTTTAATTCGTTGATAATAGTATGGCGGCGGAGTCACTGCACCAGCAGAGGCACCGATGATCGGCTCTGCGATAAATGCCGCAATATTGTCCGCCCCAATGCGATGAATGGCCTGCTCCAACTGATTTGCGCAAAGCAAATCGCAGCTCGGATACGTGCTGCCAAACGGACAACGATAGCAATAAGGCGGCTCTACTGATGGAAACTCCTCCAGCAAAGGAATAAAGCGCTTTCTTCTCAGGATATGCCCGGACATAGATAGAGCACCAAGCGTAATACCGTGATAGCTCATCCAGCGGGACAAAATTTTATTTTTCCCCGTACGGCCCTGTTCCTGCCAATATTGAATAGCGATTTTCATCGCTGTCTCCGTCGCTTCTGATCCGCTATTAACAAAAAACACATAATCTAAATCACCCGGTGCCCAACTGGCAAGCTTGGTTGCAAGTTCTTCCGCCGCGTCGCTTGTAAACTGTGAGCGATACGTGAATGACACTTTTTGGGCCTGCTCTTTCATTGCATCAATGACCGATTGTACACCGTGTCCAATGTTAGCGGTAATCGCGCCTGAACATCCATCAATGTATGCTTTCCCTTCGGTATCATATAAATAAACTCCGCGTCCATGGGAAACAGTGGGATATTCTTTGTCTAGCAACGGCTTAATGACATGACTTTTTATTTTCACGCGCATCTCCCTCTTTTCATTGCTTCGCTGCCTTTATCATATCAAGCTAGTTGGAAAAAAAATATTCTCACTATTACATAAATTTGTAGTATATTTTTTATACACCATGTATAAAGAGAGGAACGAAGTATGTCCATTACACTAAAAGAAGCGTTACAATTACCTGATATCCAACAAATCAAGCTCGTAGGAGGGCACGGCGGCCTGCACAGAATTATCAAATGGGTAACAATTGTGGAAATCATTGAGGATGTGACACGACTGCAGGAAGGGGAATTTCTGATTACGACCGGATATGGTCTGGACACAGAGGCGAACCGAAAAGACTTTATCGCTCGGCTCGCGCGGCAAAACTTATCAGCAGTCGCTATTCATACCGGGTTCTATATGAAACAGATTCCGCCTGAGTTTATTGCTGCAGCGAACGCGTATGATTTACCGTTGTTCGAGATTCCACGCCATATGAACTTTTCCGAAGTAACCAAGGCACTGCTCGGCCATATTGTAAACCGTCAGCTTCAACTCATGCAGGATACACAGCAAATCCATCGGGAACTAACACTGCTCGCGCTCAATAATAAAGGCCTGGCGCCCCTTGCCCATACGCTTGCCGCTCATCTGCAAGCCGATGTAGAAGTATACGATGCGAATGGCAAGTGGCTGGAAGGAAGCGGGCAAACGACAGAAGCAATCTCTCCCGCTGAGCTTGTCGAAGCTCTCGGACCCAAAAAAACAAGCAGCTCCATTCTGCTTGCAGAAAATGAATGGCTTCATCCGATTGCTACCGATCGTGAGCATTACGGATTTCTCTATATAAAAAAACGAGCTCCGCTTACGGAAATGGACCGTCTCATCGTGGAACAAGCCTCCATGGTATGCGCCATTGAATTTTTAAAACAAAAAGCGGTCGACGAAGCTCTGCTCCGCCTGCAAGAAAACGTGTTGGACGAACTGCTGGAAAGCAGGGAGCAGGATGAAACGAAACTGCAAAAACTGGCCCAGCGCCTCGGTTACAGGCTGGAAGGAACAATGGCGGTTATGCAGCTTGCCTCCCCGTCTACCGAGAGTATACGGCCTTTCATTCAGCGATGGGTACAAAAGCAAAACAAACCCGTATTGATGAGAGAAAAGCAGAAGACCATTACCCTGCTTATGACCATTCAACAAGAAAAAGAAATAATAAGGGCCGCGCAATCCCTACAGCAGGAAACGCTATCGTTTCTCCCGCCCGGCGCTCTCTATATCGGCCTAAGCGAACCGTTCCATGGTTTAAGCCAAATCGCAGACCAAGCGCGCTTAGCGCGCTTAGCGTTGCAGGTCGCTATCGCTGCCGGCGAACCGCTGCTTTCCTACGACAAAATCGGGGCCTATGCCCCGCTTCTGCAAATGCAGGAAGCGGGAATTTCGCTGGAACAATTATATCGACCGCTGCTTGATCCGCTGATTGAATACGATCAAAAACATGGTTCAAGTCTAATCGATACGCTTGAATGTTATCTGCAAAACAATTCGAATATCAAAAACACAGCGGCGGCATTGTTCATCCATCGCCACACGCTGAAATACCGTCTAGAGCAAATCGCAGAAAAAACGGGCAAGGAGCTGCAAAACGCGCACGTTCTCACCCAGCTGCATCTTGCGCTCATGGCCTACCGTCTTGACCATGCGGCGCTTTCCGTACTGTAAATGCACTATTTTGCTGAAAGATTTTTTACCCAAAGATTCATATCTTCAAATTTATCAAAGATGTTGCAATTTTTGGTCATGCGGCCCGTATACTCATAACCAAGCTGATGAAATACAGCGTTCATGCCAAAGGACAGCGAGCGAGCCAGCGAATATGCGCAGTACATGTGACGGCGGCGCAGTTCCTTCTCAAGCGCGGAAATCAAATGACGCATCAATCCGTGTTTACGGTGTTCGGGATAAGTAGCGCAGTCTGTCATTTCCGCGTTATTGTAAGTTGCGTTGATTTCGGCGGAAGCGGCACTAACAATTTTACCTTCTTTTTCTACTATATAGAAAATAGTGCCTTCTAGCATGACTTTTTTGATATAGGAAACGTCATTCATTGGGGTCGGGTATGTCTGGAACACCGCACCGTACAAATTAGCTAATTGTTCCGCGTCTTCCGTCACCGCAAGGCGCAGCGAATATCCTAAAGCCAACGATTCATCGGATAGTTTACGTGGAAGCGCGAGCACCTGTCGAAGGATTGTATCCTCTTCCATCCAGTAATCGCTCGTGCGACGTTCATCCGTAAAATACATGGCCATGCTGTACGCGTCATTGCCATTGAAATACTTTTTATACACACCTTCAAGCATATAGCCAAGACTTAAAAACGTCTGCCAGTCTTCTTGACGGGATTTGATGAATACTTTTGTGAATGAATGTTGCTCTACCAATTCAAGAATCCGCGAATGCATGGCGCGAACGTCACCACGATAATCGTCAACACGCAAGCGGGCATTAAACGGATCAAGGCAAACATCCATAATGAAGCGCTCATCTTTTTCCGTGCATGCATGATAATAAATATCGTTTTTTGTCGTCATAAATAAATCCTCCGTTCTCTTGGTATTTTTATAGTTTTAATATTGCAAATAATATTGCAAAAAATATGCCATAAGAACAGGAAAAACTTGCGGATTTTTCAAACGATACCTTTTGTTAAAAAGTATATACCGCCAACACGTTTCCCTAAATTTTTCAAGAAAAGGGTGATCTATGTGTCTGAACTTGCAGCAATCTGGTCAAATGAATTCGAATGGCTCCTTAGCATTATCAATGTAGGCGTCCATATGGTTGATAAAAAAGGAACAACTGTATTTTTTAATGAAACAATGGCGGAAATTGACGGTCTGGATCGGGAGGATGTTATCGGAAAGAGCGTGTTCGATCTTTTCCCGTCCCTTACGAACGAAAGCAGCACCCTTATCCGTGCCCTGCGTACCGGAAAAGAAACGGTCGATAAAGTACAAACCTATATGAACATGAAGGGCAAACAAATCACTTCGATTAACAGTACGTATCCATTGTTTAGAGACGGAGAAATCATCGGTGCCGTCGAACTCGCGGAAGATATTACACGCATCGTTCAACTCAACGATCAAGTGCTCGATTTGCGCCAGCAACTATATAAGAAAACAACACATAAAAAAAATTCGCGGAACGATACGCAATATCATTTCAGCGATATTATTGGCCAAAGCCCTCTTTTCCAGCAAGCGCTTACGCGCGCCAAGCGAGCGGCCAGAACCCAATCCCCTGTGCTTATCTGTGGCCCGACGGGGACGGGAAAAGAGCTGATTGCCCAGAGTATCCATAACGCCAGCATCCGACGCGACAAACCGTTCATCGCACAGAACTGTGCTGCGGTACCGCGTGAACTGATGGAAGGACTGCTGTTCGGCACGACCAAAGGCGCCTTTACTGGAGCTATCGACCGACCCGGAATTTTTGAACAGGCGGACGGTGGCACGCTCTTTCTTGATGAAATCAACAGCTTGGATATTATGCTACAGGCCAAATTACTGCGCGTACTTCAGGACGGACGTGTCCGGCGAGTCGGAGGCTCTACCGAGCAGGAGGTAAACGTACGCATTGTCGCGGCTATGAACATCGGGCCACAGGAAGCGCTGGCAAATAACATTCTTCGCTCAGATTTGTTCTTCCGACTCAATGTTGTCAACATTGAACTGCCGCCGCTGACCAAGCGTAAAGAAGATATCGAGTTGCTTATCCATCATTTTATAGAAAAATTTAATCAAACGTTTGCCATGAAAGTTACAGGCGTAAGCAACGAAGTAATGGAAACGTTCCTGCACTACTCCTGGCCGGGTAATATTCGTGAACTGCGTCACGCTATTGAATCGGCATTTAATATGCTAGAGGAAAACGAAGAAACAATCAGGCTGCATCATCTTCCGCCACAATTTACGGAGAAACCGCTTGACCTTGAGCCGGCTGCAACCATCGAACGAGCGGACGCTTTCCTGCCTTCCCACCCGATGCATTTGCCTAGCTATATGGAAACGATCGAACGCAATATCATCGATGATGCACTGCGCCGCTATAAAGGTAACGTAAGCAAAACAGCCGAAGCGCTCGGTATTAAACGCCAAGCATTGCAATACAAACTTAAAAAATTCAATTTATAGACAAAATTTTTGCAGCAAAAAATTCTGGAAGTGCCAGTTTTTTGGCACTCCATTTAAAAATTCCGGAGGGAGCATATCCCTCCTTTTTTCACGTAAACACCGCCAAATCAATATTTTTAGAAAATTTATTACTTTTGGCACACATCTTGCTGTATTTAAATAGCGACTAGAAAATTTCTGAGGAGGGTACAGCAGATGAGCTTGCTTGAAAAAGATTTAAATAAAGGACAACAACACACTCCGGCACCAGGCGAAGGGTGGCACCCGACTCCCGCTAAATGTCGCGATTACCGCGAAATCGAGCTTTGGAAAGATGTAACAGAAGAACAGTGGAATGATTGGCTCTGGCAGCTTACTCATACAATCAAAACGGTCGATGACTTGAAAAAAGTAATCAATCTAACACCGGAAGAAGAAGAAGGTGTACGCATTTCTACGCAAACCATTCCGTTAAACATCACGCCGTATTATGCATCGTTAATGAATCCGGATGATCCGCGGTGTCCGGTGCGCATGCAATCGGTTCCTATTTCGGCTGAAATCATGAAAACGAAATACGACCTGGAAGACCCGCTGCATGAAGACGAGGACTCTCCGGTTCCTGGTCTGACACACCGTTATCCTGACCGCGTACTGTTTCTCGTAACTAATCAGTGCTCCATGTACTGTCGCTACTGTACGCGGCGCCGTTTCTCCGGTCAAATCGGCATGGGAGTACCGAAAAAGCAATTGGATGCAGCTATTGAATATATCCGGAATACACCGGAAGTACGAGATGTTCTGATTTCCGGCGGCGACGGCTTATTGATTAACGATACGGTGCTCGAATACATTCTCAAAAATCTGCGCGCGATCCCGCATGTGGAGATTATTCGTATCGGTACCCGCGCCCCGGTCGTATTCCCGCAGCGGATTACAGAAAACTTGTGCAATATTCTGAAAAAATACCATCCGGTTTGGCTCAACACGCACTTTAACACGCCGCTGGAAATTACTCCAGAATCCAAGCGTGCGTGCGAAATGCTAGCCAACGCGGGTGTTCCGGTCGGCAACCAGGCCGTTATCCTTGCTGGTATTAACGATAGCGTACCGATCATGAAGAAACTTATGCACGAACTCGTAAAAATCCGCGTTCGTCCGTACTATATCTATCAATGTGACCTGTCCGAAGGTATCGGCCATTTCCGCACCCCGGTATCCAAAGGATTGGAAATTATCGAAGGCCTACGCGGCCATACGTCCGGTTACGCGGTTCCGACATTCGTAGTAGATGCACCGGGTGGCGGCGGAAAGATTGCGCTACAACCGAACTATCTCATTTCGCAAAGCCCGGACAAAGTTGTACTCCGCAACTTCGAAGGTGTTATCACTTCCTATCCAGAGCCGAAGAACTACGTACCGGGACGTGCAGACGCATACTTCAACGAGTACTATGGCATTACGGAAGAAAAACAATCGGTAGGCATCACCGCCATCATGCGTGATGAAAAGTTCAACCTCGTTCCAGAAGGTCTGCAACGCATGGAAAAACGTGAGCAATACGAGCAGTCCGAAGACCATGCTTCCCTAAAAGACCGCCGGGCAAAACGCGACGAAATGAAGGCAAAAATGGCAAAAGCAAAAGAAAACAAATAAACAACGTGGGGGAACATCAATGAATTGTATATGGTGTGGAACCGAAGAAGCAAAAGAAGGCGTACAGGATTGTTACTGGGTAACACCTGATGGTAAAAAAACGGTGCAAATCCTGAACATTCCTTCCGTCGATTGCCCAAATTGCTACGACAAGTTCGTACCGGAAGACATCTCGCAAAAAATTGAAGACGCACTTTATCTAAACGACATTTCCCTTTTGGGAACGAAGTTTACGTATGAACAGTTGCTTGCAGCCCCGCGCATCAATCTGTTCAAAGCGAAATCGTAATCAATATTAACAAGAAAAATCGAGCACTCCAAACAAGCATCATAAGCCGCAAGCGTTCATACGCTCGACAAAAATGTAAATAAATCGCTGTTCCAAAGCACGAGGAAGCATTTGTCTCCTCGTGCTTTTATTTTTCATTTCACCTTTCTCTCCCTTTCACAGTGAATGAAAACTTCTTTTTTCTCCAAAATAATACATAGTCACTTTATTATGTGAGGAGAATGCATATGGGAAACAAAGCAAAAAACAAAAAATTAACCCCGACCCAAATCGAATACCAAACTTTTGCTAAGGCGCACGAACCCCCCCGTTCCGTCATCAAAAACTGCCTACGTGCTTTTTTTGTTGGAGGAGCTATTTGCCTGCTTGGTCAATTCATTCAAAAATTTTTTATAACCTATTTTAACTTCACAGAAAAAACTGCGGGAAATCCAACGGTAGCTGTACTTATCTTCATTTCTGCTTTACTTACCGGATTGGGCGTGTACGACAAATTTTCCCAGTACGCTGGAGCAGGAACAGCTGTTCCTGTAACAGGATTTGCCAATTCTATCGCTTCTGCTGCACTTGAACACAAAAGTGAAGGATTCGTGCTCGGAGTAGGCGGAAATATGTTTAAAATGGCAGGCTGTGTCATTGTTTTCGGAGTTTTTGCCGCTTTTGTCATCGGGTTGCTGAAATGGGCGTGGACGGCGTTGGGAGGGATGTCGTAATGCTACAAGGACATCAATCCTGGGTGTTCACGAATCGTCCGGTCATCCTTGCTTCGGCGACAGTCGGTGGGCCGTTCGAAGCACAGGGAAAAATCGCTGAAGATTTCGATCTTTTGTATGGGGACATCTGGCTACAACAAGATAGCTTCGAAAAAGCGGAGAAAAAAATGATGGAAGATGCCTGCGATACCGCTATTAAAAAAGCCGGAATCCAAAAGGGAGACATTAACTTTTTTATCGCGGGCGATTTGATGAATCAAATTATTTCCAGCAGCTTTTCGGCCCGTACTGTTGGCGTCCCTTACCTCGGAATTTTCGGCGCCTGCTCTACATCGATGGAAGGTCTGGCTCTTGCCGCTCAGCTTGTCGACAGCGGTGCCGCCAAGTACGCTATGGCCGGAACTTGCAGCCATAACGCGACAGCGGAAAAACAATTTCGTTATCCTACGGAATACGGTTCACAAAAACCGCCAACGGCCCAGTGGACAGTAACCGGAGCTGGCGTCGCCATCGTCGCCGCGTCCGGAGCCGGGCCACGAGTCACCGCCGCCACCGTTGGACGGGTAGTAGACATGGGGATCACAGACCCTTTTAATATGGGAGCCGCCATGGCTCCGGCGGCCGTTGATACGATCACAGCCCATTTCCGGGATTTGCAACTCCCGTTCGATCACTATGATCTAATTGCTACGGGTGACCTTGGCCAAATTGGTCATTCGATCGCCAAGGATTTATTTGCCAAACACGAAATTCCGATCTCGGATGAACGTCTAACCGATTGCGGCTTGCTTATTTACAACGAAGATCAACAAGTAATCGCCGGGGGAAGCGGCTGCGCCTGCTGCGCCACCGTGACATACGGACACTTGATCAGACGGCTGCGTCAGGGCGAATGGAAACGCATTTTGGTCGTAGCGACCGGTGCTCTGCTTTCTCCGCTCAGCTTTCAGCAAAACGAAACGATTCCATGTATCGCGCATGCCGTAGCTATCGAACAATAAACAGCAAGGAGGCACACAATGCATGATTTTTTTCTGGGCTTTTATCGTAGGTGGAATCATTTGCGTAATCGGTCAATTGCTAATGGATGTGGCAAAATTGACACCCGCACACACGATGTCCACACTTGTCGTGGCCGGCGCCATTCTGGATGGGCTCGGCCTGTATGAGCCGCTGATCAAATTTGCCGGAGCAGGAGCAACTGTTCCGATTACAAGCTTTGGAAATGCGCTTGTTCATGGAGCGATACAGGAAATGCAAACAGATGGTGTCATCGGCATTATTACGGGAATTTTTGAAGTAACGAGCGCCGGTATTTCTGCGGCTATTATTTTCGGTTTTTTGTGCGCACTTGTGTTTAATCCAAAAGGATAAGCACATACTATCTGCTGTGGAGGTGAAATTCATGACAGTATCTGCACAAGTAAAACAAGCGCTTGCAAGCCTGAAGAGTGCTCAGGCAAGTCTGGAAACATTTGCACTGAATACACAAAACCAACAGGCTAAGCAACTGTTCACGCAAAACGCGCAGCAAGCCCAAGCGATTATCAATTCATTAGAAACGCGCGTAAAACAACTAGAACAAGAAGAACCACAGTACAAAGGGTTCTAAACCCGGGAAAAAACATAGGAAGACGGGTCACCGACTCCGTCTTCCCTGCCATTATGAGGTGAATGGCATGAATGACGTTATCCACATTGCACTGCGTGCCTTTTTTGCTCTTATTACTTTATTTATTGTTACGCGTTTAAATGGAAAAAAACAGTTAGCCCAACTAACATTTTTCGAGTATGTGTTAGGCATTAGCATCGGGGACATGGCCGCCTACGTCGCCACGGATCTTGAAAACAATCTCGTTCATGGCTATACCAGTTTGCTGGTTTTTGCCCTGATTCCTTTCCTGGTGGATTATCTTTCACTGAAGAGCAAGTTCGTGCGCGACTTATTCGAGGGAAAAGGCACTGTTCTCATCAAAAACGGAAAAGTGCTGGAAGAAAACATGAAAAAAGAACGCATCAGCACAGATGAATTGCTTGAACAATTGCGCCTGAAAGGTAATTTTAAAATTGCCGATGTGGAATTCGCCATGCTAGAAACAAGCGGAGAATTGAGCGTCATGCCAAAGAAAGAAGCGCAATCCGTAACCCTTAAAGATTTAAACTCTGTTGTTGATGCAGAACACGAACCTGAAACTGTCATTATGGACGGAAATATTATACTGGACGCGCTAAAAGCAAGCGGCCACAACATACAATGGCTGAATACGGAATTAGAAAAAGCAGGTGTTACACTTGATAATGTATTCATCGGACAGGTTGATGCTCAGGGACAATTGTACCTAGACTTGTATAATGACCAGCTTCAAATACCGGAGCCGTCTGAAAATCAATTACTATTAGCCACATTAAAAAAATGCCAGGCTGAATTTGAATTGTTCGCACTTGAGACAAAGTCAAGCGAATCAAAGAAACTGTACAACAAAGCGGCCGCAAAATTGCAAAACGCAGTTGAACAATTAACCCCTTATCTCAAATAACAACATCCCACCCTCCATTTGGAAAGCGGGATGTCTTTTTCTCTATTATCTCTATTAGTCTTCAGGGCGATTTTTCCAATTAAGCGTAAGCTTTTCATTTTCATAATCCACTGTCAGCAATGCGCCTTCCATAATTTTTCCGCCAATAAGCGAGCGGGCGATCAACGTTTCAAGGTGACGCTGTAAGAACCGGCGCAACGGACGCGCCCCATATACCGGATCATAACCTTCTTTGGCAATATAAGCTTTGGCCGTTTCCGCCAATTTCAGCTCGATTCCACGCTCTGCGAGCCGTTTTCTTAAATCATCTACAAGCAAATCAACAATCCGGTTGATTTCTTCTGTAGTCAACGGCTTAAACAACACAATTTCATCGACCCGGTTCAAAAATTCAGGTCTAAAATGCATCCGCAACTCTGCCATTACTTGTTCGCGCGCTTCATCCTTAATATCTCCGTCTTCCGTAATTCCCTCCAGCAAATAAGCGGAGCCAATGTTAGATGTCATGATAATGACGGTATTTTTAAAATCGACCGTACGTCCCTGCGAATCAGTAATTCTTCCATCATCCAGCACTTGCAACAATACATTAAATACATCATGGTGCGCTTTTTCGATTTCATCAAACAAAACAACGGAATACGGTTTGCGGCGCACCGCCTCCGTCAGCTGTCCGCCCTCTTCAAATCCGACATAGCCGGGCGGTGCGCCAATCAGGCGGGATACGCTATGCTTCTCCATATATTCGCTCATATCAATGCGCACTATATTGTCTTCCGTATCGAACAGCGTCTCAGCGAGCGTTTTGGCTAACTCTGTTTTCCCGACGCCGGTCGGTCCAAGGAAGATAAAGGAGCCAATCGGACGGCGCGGATCTTTAATGCCTGCTCGGGCACGAATAATGGCATCCGCTACGCGATCTACCGCTTCATCCTGACCGATAACACGCCGGTGCAAAATTTTATCAAGCTTAAGCAGCTTCTCCCGCTCGCCTTCCACCAGCTTGGAAAGTGGAATGCCTGTCCAGCGAGAAATAATGCGGGTGATCTCGTCTTCCGTCACCTCTTCCCGCAGCAAAGAGCCTTCCATCTTGCGGGACGCCTGCTTTTCTTCTTCCACTTTCAACCTCTTTTCTGCTTCCGGAAGCTTGCCGTACTTAAGTTCAGCGGCTTTATTCAAATCGTATTCACGTTCCGCCCGCGCGATCGCCTGATGAATTTGTTCGATTTCTTCACGCAGCTTCCGAATGTTCCCCAGCGCCTGCTTTTCGCTTTCCCACTGTGCTTTCATCGCCGCCAGCCGTTCACGGCGCTCGGTCAGTTCTTTCCGCAATTGTTCCAGCCGCTCCTGACTCGCCGGATCTGTTTCTTTTTTCAACGCAGCTTCTTCAATTTCCAACTGCATCACGCGTCGCGCCACTTCATCAAGCTCGGCCGGCATGGAATCAATTTCGGTGCGAATCATGGCGCACGCTTCGTCCACAAGATCGATCGCTTTATCCGGCAAGAACCGATCCATAATATAGCGATGCGATAACACGGCCGCCGTAACCAACGCATTGTCGTGAATTTTGACACCATGAAACACTTCAAATCGCTCTTTAAGACCGCGCAAAATCGAAATCGTATCCTCTACCGTCGGTTCATCCGCTATCACTGTCTGAAAACGACGTTCGAGCGCCGCATCTTTCTCAATATATTTACGGTATTCATCAAGCGTTGTGGCACCAATACAGTGCAGTTCGCCGCGGGCTAGCATCGGCTTCAGCAGATTGCCCGCATCCATCGCACCTTCCGTCCGACCCGCACCAACAATCGTATGAATCTCGTCGATGAAGAGCAGGATTTTGCCTTCGCTCCGCTTAATTTCTTGCAACACGGCTTTCAGCCGTTCTTCAAATTCACCCCTGTATTTGGCACCGGCGATGAGCGCGCCCATATCAAGCGCAAAAATTCGTTTATCGCGCAATCCTTCCGGCACGTCCCCGCGCACAATTCTGTGGGCCAGCCCCTCAACGATAGCCGTTTTCCCTACTCCCGGCTCCCCGATAAGAACGGGATTGTTTTTCGTCTTACGGGACAGTATCCGGATAACATGACGAATTTCCGCATCGCGGCCAATGACCGGATCCAACTTATTGCGGCGGGCCGCTTCTACCAAATCATATCCATACTTCTCAAGCGCTTCATATGTGGTTTCCGGTGTCGCACTTGTGACGCGCTGTCCCCCTCTTACTTCATGCAAAACGGCAAGAAATGCTTCACGAGTAACAGCATGAGCAGCAAAAATATTGTGCAACGTTGTTTTCTTCGCTTCCTCCAAAATGCCAAGAAACAAATGCTCAACCGACACATATTCATCATGCATCGCTTTCGCTTCATCTTCCGCTTTCAATAAAATACTGTTGACCGCAGGACTTATATAAATTTTGCCCGCTTCTCGCCCTGGACCAGATACGCGAGGCTTTTGTGAGATTCTTTTTTCCACTTCTCGCGTTATCGTTTCGCAAGGGATATTCATTCTGTTCAGCAAGCGCGGCAACAGTCCTTCATGCTGCGTCAACAAAGCAAGCAGCAAGTGTTCCGTTTCCACTTCAGGATTCCCGTACCGAAGCGCCTTCGTTTCCGCCTGTTGAATCGCTTCCAGCGATTTCTGGGTGAAACGGTTCATATCCATAGATGTGTGCGCCTCCTTCTTCCTTTCATTTTTTCTGATTGACATAATAAAATCATAACACTTCTATTATAGCCCGTTTTTCGTTCCGGCTTAATCAAGCCAAAATATAAAAACCTAATTTTGAAAGCCAGCAGTGCGACGGAGTAAAACAGAATTTCTTCTCACATACTATTTCTATAGGTGCAAGAATTACAGGAGGAGATTAGTATGGATCAGGAAAAGATAGGAACTCCGACAACGCTCAGAGAGCTGGAGGAAAAGCACAAAAAGCAGAAGCAGGCACCCAGTACACCAGAACGCAATCAAAATTTGGAATATATAGGAAAGCGAAAGGAAGAACATGTGCAAGATGAACCTTGATCCCGATACATATAGACGTATATTGTCGCTAAATCGGAGCTTAGGACAAAAAAATCCCTGCTAACAAGCGGGGATTCATTATTATCTGTATGAGAAGCATTGCGTCTGCATATGAAACGCTTAGAGCGCTTTCGTGTTTCGCTTATCTTTAATGGAATTCTACGTCAATTCTCTTGTTATTGTGCTGCTTTACTTTCGGCATCCGTATCTCAAGCACCCCGTTTCTGTACGTCGCTTTTACCCCTTCAGCCGAAACACGAGCAGGCAACGTCACCAAACGATGAAAACGTCCAATAAACCGTTCTTGCCTGTGCATTTGCTCTTCTTTCGTTTCATGAACTCTGTTAACACTTCCGCTGATCGAAAGTACATTATTTTCGACATCAATATTAATGTCTTCTTTTCTCTCTAATCCGGGAATATCACAAGATGCTACAATTTCGTTCTCAGTCTCATGTATGTCGATCCGAGGGACGCCAAAATCCTTATCAGCCGGAAAACCGGTTGCAAAGAACTGATCGAGCTCTCTTCTTAAATTTTCAAGGTGACGAAATGGCTCGTAAGGAATTAGGGCCATGCTCGTTGCCTCCTATCGCTTATTTTTATACAAAAATATATTTTCCCCCTCCATTATTTTTTATGCATTTGATGATTCATTGGCTCCACATTAAAACATATTTGTATTTATGTGGAGCAGGAAACTTTATCGATCAAAAATCTGCATACATCATTTCCTGCGAGTCCAGCATAATTTTAATAAGGTGAAGCAGCACCTGGCTGCTGTTTACATTTTCTTGAGAATAGTGTTATACTTTCAAACGTATTTTCCTGCATCAATAGGGGTTAGGAGCGTGGAAACAACCATGGCTACAACACTCTATCGTAGAATCATGTCCTTGAATCCTAAAGTAATTTTGGGATTGGAATACGTAGAAATACTCATTGGTTCAACGATTGTTGCTTTAGCTTTTACTCTGTTTTTATTGCCAAATGAAATTGCCGCCGGCGGAATTAGCGGCCTTAGCACCATTTTTTACGGATTATTTGGCTGGAAGCCATCTTATGTTCAATGGGCATTCAATCTTCCCTTATTCTTCTTAGGAACCCTTTTGCTCGGAAAAGAATTCAGTTTAAAAACCCTTGTGGGAACAACGTTTTTACCTTTTGTCGTTTATTTGACGGAAGGAATAAAACCAGCGACCACCGATCCGCTTTTAGGAGCGCTGTTTGGCGGATTGGGTGTGGGCTTAGGGCTTGGCATCGTATTTCGCGGAAAAGGCTCCACTGGCGGAACGGCGCTTGTCGGCCATATTATTCACAAATTCACCAATCTATCACTGGGAATTTGCATGGTGATTATTGATGGTCTGATTGTTGTTACATCTGCTTTCGTGTTTAGCTTTGAGCAGGCGCTTTACGCTTTAATCAGCATCTATTTAACCGGAAAGATCATTGATATTGTACAATTAGGCTTAAGCTATACAAAAATGGCCATCATTATCTCGGATAAAGATGAAGAAATTCGTCACGTAATTTTAAATGAAATCGATAGAGGGGTTACGAAAATAACCGGCATAGGCGGCTACACGAATGAAAAACGTCCGGTTTTACTATGCGTACTTGAACAAAGCGAACTGTCAAAATTAAAGCAGCTAGTTAAAAACGCCGATCCTTCTGCGTTCGTTATTATATCCAATTCTATAGAAGTATTGGGCGAAGGATTCAAGCGCTAATCCACTCCTCTTATCATTTCTAATTTTGTTATTCGAAGGTTGAAAAGTTACTAACCATTAAAAAAGGGGCTGTCCTAAAAATAATGGGCCAACCCCTTTCATATTTACGAATTCATGTGACTAAACGCCCCTTCATTCATTGAGGGGATAAAAATCGCTTGGCTCAAAATCCCGGTATAGGATGGTAAGAAGAAACATAATATCATTTATCTATCCTCTCACCATAAAATCGACATCGAAATATCAACTACAGCCAAAAAAAAAGAGTATGCTCCATTTCTACTCTTTACTTTTTATCATTTTATATCCTAACCATGTTATAACAAATGTAGCCACCATCAAAACAGTAAAAACTATCAAGAATATGCCATCGAAAGTTTCCGTATTCATGGATCGTTCCTCCTTAATCAAATCAATCTCCTATTTATTTTAATTCAAAATTTCGATATCTTTATGAGACTTTTATGAATAATTATTGAAATATGTTGAGGTTCACGGTTAGTGATAGCAAACAAAAAGTCCGAGCACGCCGGGTTTCATGGTTTGTGTTTGCTATTCATTTTTTAGTGACTTAGACGCTCCAAATAAAACCGCCACTCCAGAAACAAGACAAACAGCAAGTAAAACTATATATCCCATGTTCACATTCTCCTTATACTAGATAATCATTTTCATATTAACATAGTATTAATAATGCTTTTGTGAATAATTATTGAACGATCCAAAAATCCCCGCCAAACATTTAATAATTTGGCGGGGATGCTGGTATGGGATCATCTGAGCCATTTACTTACCTGTTTTCTCTTCATTCTGACATTTCGTTTGGCAGCTTGCTTGAATTCTAAAAGAAACTGTAAAATTCAATTATAATTTGAATTTATCTACAGACAATTGCAATTCCTGCGCAAGATTTCTAAGAGTAATAGTGAAACTTGACAATTCATCTATTAGAGAGGATTGTTTTTCAATAGCTGATGCGATATTTTCTGAACCAACGGCTACTTCTTTGGCTACCCCAGCCATTTCCTGTATAGAAGCCGTTACCTGTTCTGCTCCTGCAGATAATTGCTGGGAAGCTGCTGACACTTCCTGGATTTGATTGTTCACATGTTGGAAGGCTATTCTAATACTCTCTAAAGATTTGCCCGCCTCATTGATAACCGCCATTCCAGACTCAACTTCCTCCGCTTCTTTCTGCATACCAGATATAACTTTACGAGTATGCTCCTGCATTTGCTTAATAAACCCAGTAATCCCCTCTGCCGATTTTTTCGATTGTTCAGCAAGTTTCCTTACTTCATCTGCTACAACCGCAAAACCTTTTCCATGTTCTCCAGCACGCGCTGCCTCAATAGCCGCATTTAAGGATAATAAATTTGTTTGTTCTGTAATCTCCGTAATTACATCTGTAATTCTCTCAATTTCCTTAGAATGGTCCTCTAGTTTTTTAACCAACGAAGTCGTATCATCAACTGATTTGCTAATAGATTGCATCTGTTGAATTGCCTTGGATAGCGCTTCATTTCCATTTTCCACTTCTTTCACCGAGCTTTCAGATGTTTCCGCCACTCTAGAGGATGAATCAGCAATACGTTCAATTCCTATGGCTGTTTCCTCCATCGTACTTGCCACCTCTTCCGCTGTTTGAGAAGAGGCTTCTGCTCCTTGGTTCAGCCCCTCAACAGTGATAGCAATTTGCTTGCTGGCTTCATCTGTTTGTTCCATATTTTTTATTAGTTGTTCCGATAAAGCAATAACATGCATACTGGCGTCATTTACTTTTTTGATAATGCCTTTTAGGCCTGTTACCATTTCATTAATCGCATTAGCAAGTTCTCCTATCTCGTCTTGAGACTTTGTATCAATCGTCTTTACCGTTAAGTCTCCTTCACTTATCTTTTTCGCTATACTACTAACATACAAAATAAGTTTGATTTTTTTATTAAATAACCATATAAATACACCCATACAAATTAGTGAAAATAAAGCAATACCTCCGGCTATAACCCCTTTTATAAGAGGAAGAGAGCCATAAAATTCTTCTGGATATACAGCAATACCAAGTGTCCATCCCCAAGGTTTGTAATACTCTACATAACTCATTTGTGGTCGTTCTTTAGCCTCGTCTTGATTTTTCCACGTATAGGTTAATAACCGTTCGTTAGGATCGCTATTTTTACCAGCTTTCACAAGATCTTGTATCAAATAAGAACCATCTTCAAGCTTGAAATCCTTTTGATTTTGTCCTTCATATCCTAGCGGGTGCATAACTGCAATGTAATTGTCATCATAAGCCCACATATAGCCTTCTTTTTTATAGATAAAATGCGATTTACTTAAATCCCGCTTTTTCTTATCTTCTAACAACGGACCGTTGATATAATCCTTTGCTCTGTTTTGGGCTTCTTCCAATGTAAGATGGCCATTTTTAACTTCTTCATCCATTACCTGAATTATCGTGATTGCACCATCAACAATTTGATGTAAATGCTCAATACCTGCTTTCTCAAGTTCGCTTTTTGCAGAGTAATAAGTAACAACACCTACCAGAGAGCTTGAAATCATGATTGAAATGGTTACTGCTATTATTAATTTCCATCTTATACTAAAAATAATTTTCCTTTTTATCATAGTAATATCCTCCTTTTATAAAGACTGTTTTACCTTCCTTATATTTGCGTATCGAGCGATATATTGTCTTACTATTTAATTGATGTTTCCTAGCTACCAAACTGAACGTATATCTGTCTATTCCTTCACTAATTACTATGTACTGAATGCTAAATCTCACTCCCTTTCATTATGACTCTATATTGATAAACAAACTACATAAATACGATACGAAAGCTAGGCTTATCGCTACTTATGTAAAAAACAGAAAAGGCCATACCGCTCCCTAAGATTACCGAATGCGGAATAGCCTTTTTTTAAATTCATCAAACTTTTTAAAAAGATTTCGGTAACCCGGCTGTCATCATTCACATTGAACCTTAGACCCGTGGCTTTGCGTCCTTATCTTTCGATAAGTTTGCCTTTATCGTTAAATTAAGTTTTGCAGTTAATTAGCACTTATATCTCTTATATTATAGTCATAAAGTTCCATTACTTCAATACTGTAATAACATAAATTATATCTAATTATTCATATTGTTTTATTAATAAAATAAAATTTTAAAAAAAGGGGGGGCAAAACACTATTTTCTAAACGTTTGGTCAACTATAAAAAAAAGAAAGCCCTTGAAAAATCAAGGAGTTTGACGTTTGCTACTATCTGCATTCCAAGCAATACCCGTAAATTTCAAATTTAGAGAACAGATGAAATGCGGGTGAAACGTAGTTTATGAGCCTGCGAAAATCCTTGATTTTAAAGCTATTTAACATAACACGCAAGAAGTCCCCTTCCTTCACGCCTCCGGCGTAGGTGGGGGATGAATCGCGTGTTATGTTAAAAGTAAAAATGAAACAAATTTATTTTTAAAAATAAAAAGCAGTAGGCTGATCAGCTTACTGCTATAGTAACATGTAAAGGGGAATTCTAATTGTTCCTTCTTCTTTTAGAAACGTATCAGATGGAACCAAAAGTGTAAAATTATTCTCCAATAAAAAACCGATGATTCCTTAATGTAGGAAAAATCAATTTTTTAATTCCACAAATTGCATTGTCATATATTTCCTGTATTTTTCTGCCGGGACCCCTATTTACAAGGATACATATCTACAAAATTCAAATAATTTGGTTTTTTAACAGCCACTCTTTTAATTTTATACTCCCCTCTTCGTAGCTTATATCCTTTTGAATGATAGAAAAAGCATAGTAACCAAAAGGATCAATTTTAGGAGAATTAGTTAAACTTTTATTCACCAATATACTATTTTCTTCAAAATTTATATAAACATCCCAAATATCTGCATCTTTCTTTTTAAAAGCTATAACTTCTATGTCATAATTTTCATCTTGATATCCAATATGTAAATGGATATTATGGTCATATTGATCAGACAATATTACCACTCGCCTCTCCTAAAATATCACATGATGTTCCTTCATATCTGGTGCTACATGATAATGTAAAACATAAGGTCCCCCGGCCTTTATTGGATAATAATCTAGTCTAAATATTGGTTGACCGGTTTTTTTAACTCTTACCTGTATAATCCTCCCACCACCTCCTGGACCATCTATAGTATATTCATTAGCAGCATCTAAAGCTTTTTGAACATAGGGCTTAGCAACGTTCTATGCTTGTTCAGCCGCTTATTTACCTACTTTTTCTAATAATACTCTTAAAGCGTTTGCTACTACTGGAGCAACTGCGGCTCGAACCTCATTGTTATCTTTTTGTTTATCTTCTAATTCTCTCTCTAATTGCTGAAAAACTGGGTCCTCAACCAGAAATGTAAATTCTTCTTCAAATGACTTAATCTCCTTGTTAGTAACAGTTATAGACTCATCCTGATTTCATAGCCATAGCAGGCGAAACTGTTCCTAACAATAAACTAAAACATAAAACAAAACTCAATACTTTTGATGCTATTTTAAATCCCATACTTATACCACTTTCCATGGTTATATAGACTCTTAACTCGTCCCTAAAAATTCATGCTTTAAAAACTTAGATGGTGTTGCAAAACTTATAATCGCTGAATGGTAAAGGGTAAATATAATCAATTATGCATAATCCTATAATTTGTAAAAATAGGTCTATGAATTAGGTGGAAAATATTTTAAATTGTTAATATATGTATATATTGGGCGATGCATGCATTATATGTAACTTATTTCCTTTACGTCCGACTCAAAAAAAGAAAGAGTGAAGACGAAGTGTTTGGATCGTTAAAAAATATATATGATATGTATAGGCTCGGAAAAAGTGTTGTGAACTCAAAAAGTTTTCAAAAATCACTCAACAGAGCGGAAAAAGAATATCAAAAGAGAAGGAAAAAGCAGGAGGAAAAATTAAAAAGAACAAAGGCTGGAAGAAGGCAATTAAAAGAAATAAAAGCTTATGAAAAAGCTACAAAACAATTGTGGAAAGGGTTCACTCAGTCCTTTCAGACCTTAGGTAAGGTATGCACTTCCGCTAGAAAACTCGCAACCAACCTATTGCCCATTGAACAGATTTACAAATTAAAGAAGATCATGAAGGCTGAGGTGATAAAGAAACAAAATTCCGCTATTAAAAAGTTGCAGAAGCCAAAATCCATTCAAAAACCAAAATCAGTCTCCCCATCACCTCCACCAAAGCGTAGTATGATGGATGATCTGGTAGTTGGATTAAAGAAGTTTGGAAGAGAGTTCAAACCTGCTTTTTCTCACGGAGCCAAAGAGCTTGCTACGCTTTCAAATTATAAACCCTTAACCAGGGAATTAGTTGGAAAAGAGAATTTTGACGCATTAACAGACAATAAATGGACGATGGATGATGTGAAAGCCGCAGGCGGAGCATTAGAAAATTTGTTTTTAGGAAGACTTAAGGTTGTCAAAAACATCAATAAAACGGTTAAAATTACAAAAAGATTGGATAAAGCGAAACAGCCATTACAACCGCCGAAGCCGAAACAATCCACTGGGAATGCAACTAAGGGGACGGGAAAACTTTCAACACGCGATACCCTGTTAAACGCGGTTTCAAATCAAAAATTAAAAAATGCTATTGATCAAATGTATCGTCCAGGAGCAACCATTGGGGATGGTGGATTAGCGGATGCAATTCGACATGAACTCTCAACAGGTCAACTTGTAGGTGGAAAGTCTCATATTCAAAAAGGTATTGAGCGAGTTCGAAATCTAGAAAATATAATTAAGAAAGAGAATTTGAACCCTAACGACCTAGCAACAGCACAGAAGTTATTAGATGATCTCAAAGACGCTCTGCAAATAAAATAAATGGATGTGATAAATCTTGAACTATGATTGTTTAATCGACGAACTATTAAAGGCGGTTCCTGAGATAAAGCCTGATTATGAAAAAGAAATGGAGTGGTGGGGAGAAGAACAACCTGGTCCACATAATATTTTTGGAGATGTCTTAAATCCTTTTGTCAGATCTTTATTAAGTAAACAGGGAGAAGAAGAGCTGTTAGTCAAAATATTTGACTTCTTCGAAAGAATGGCTGCTTGTGAAGATATCATGGTTCAAGAGGTTTTAGGATGTACAGTGTTAGAATATATCGGTGACGATAAGACACTGTTGGAAAAAGCAAAGAAATATATGGGTAAACGGACTTTACAAATGAGCTATGAGATTGAACGAGGACTTGGTAGGTCCTAACTGGAGAAAGGGAGAATACTTTATTAGCCTTGGGGGCATTTTTACCCCGAGGCTTTTTTCATACGCAAACTCCATGCAAGTACAGGATGGCTAGAACGATAATGGAAAGGACAAAGTAATGGTTGATTTCGTGTAGAAGAAAATACATATTATCAGGTTTACTTCATTGAAGCAGGGTCGTACAATACAACCAACAAACCATACACTTACACACTTGACAAACACGCCTAATAAACTTAGAAGGCTTATTCCAACTTGCAATGTGAGGGGGAGTGAGCCTTTTTTCATTCTAAAAAACGAAAGGGGAAGAAAAACGATGGCAAAACGTGTACAAGCAGTAGAAGAAAAGGTTGGCTTAATTGCTCAGGCACAAGCAGAGTACGAGGCAATCGTAGAGGAAGTAAGGGGATTCTGCCAGAAAGCACAGGAACTGAGGAAACAGGCGGACGAGTTAAGACGCTCTGGCAGTATCGACCCGCAAGTAGCGAAGGAAGTAAAACAGCTACTCGAACAGGCTGAATTCTTTGACCAATTGGCCGACAAAAAGGACGGACACCCAAGGCTGGAAGCCATTCGCCGTCTGGAAGAATTACAACGTGAAGCCTCTGGATTAAGGGAGACTGTACAGCATAACAAAAGTGTGCTAGCCCGTCAGAAACAGGATTTGGACGAGGTAAAGGAAGAAGCGGCGGCGATGATTCGGCGGGCAGAGGAACGAATACGGGAAACGGAACAACTATTAGTTTTCCAAATGGCGAAACTGGAAGAATTGGAGGGATAGACGAATGGCACAATTAAGCAAAGAAGCTTTAGAAGCACGCCGTCAGTACGAAAGAGAGTACAGACGGAAATGGCGGCAAAAACCAGAAAATAAAGAGAAGCAAAGAGAGTACGAGCGGCGATATTGGGAACGCAAGGCAAGGCAGTATAAAGAATAACCCACACAGCCCCACGCTCTTGTAGCGCAAACCGTATCAACAATCAAGGCAAGGGCATTTTACCTGACAAGGAACGAAACCACGATACAAACCAAATACAACGGTCACAGGAGGAAAAAGCAGATGAATAAACAACAGTTGGAACAGCAATTATGGAATCAGCTACAAACGAATCACAGGCTTTTAGACAGAATGGAGATACTGGCAGATAAACTCGATCTATACAGAGCCTTCATACAAGCGAACGGATTAACAGAAGCGTTTATAGATTTTGAAAATAGGTGTAAGGATTTGGAGTTGAAGCACTGATTGAAAATAAGCAGATAAGCTGGGGGCGTGTAGTCCTCCCCCGATTGGGGAAACGAACCCCATGAAATGAGGTTAGGGGTGAAAGGATGGAGAAAAAACTGTGCGGGGCAAAGACAAGAAACAGCGAGCCTTGTAGAAAAGCCGCTTTGGCGAATGGACGCTGTAGGTTACATGGTGGAAAGTCCACTGGACCGAAAGACCGCTCAAAGTTAAAAGGGAATAAAAACGCATTGAAGCATGGTCAGTATGAAGCGATCTGGCTAGATACACTAACTGAGGAAGAACGGGAATTGTATGTCCTCGTATCAACTGACCCGACAGCGCAAGTGAGAAATCGGTTCAAGTTATCTGAAATCCGCATACGGCGCATGATGGAACGCATTAAGCAAGAGCAACAAAAGGAAAAGCCGAATCCTGCCGCCATACGTGCCATTGAGGAAGCAATCACGAGGGTTGAAATGAACATGGTAAACCTGATAAGGGAGAGCAGTAGGCTGTTAGAAATGCAAGGCAATAAAAGCGATGGATCATTAGACAAATTAGCTGAAATACTCGATCAGGCGAGAAAGAAATATTTCAACTAGCAGAGGGGCAAACAAGGCTACAGGGCTTTGTTCGCTCTTTTTTATTGCCGCTGTGGGGATAGGCAAAAATCAAAATGGTGCTGGCTTACCACGATCACGGTTGGCGACTGGCAGGAAGGATAAAAGGAATTGTGATTCGCATCACCCAGGTCGTATACTGTAACAAAAAATAGGAGGAACTGGAAATGGTTCAAGAGACAATCAAGAAGGTGGTCGGGTATGCCCGCATATCTTCAGATAGCCAGATTGGAAATACATCCATAGCGGAGCAGGTAAGGAAGATAGAAGCATACTGTATCAGCCAAGGCTGGGAACTGGCAAAGATGTTCATTGACGAAGGGGAAAGTGGAAGCACGAAAGAACGTGGCGGCTACCGAGATATGATGCAATACATAGAGCAAACGGAAAACGAGATCAGCGGTATCGTTGTCCTAAAGGCAGACCGCATCCATAGACGGCTGAAAAATCTGCTGGAACTGATAGAGGACGAACTGGAACCGAAGGGCATCGCCTTCATTAGCGTGTCGGAAAACTTTGATACTTCCACTCCGCAAGGGATGCTGTTCCTGCAAATGATCGGTTCTTTTGCAGAGTTTGAACGGAAGATTATCAACGAACGGACGAAAAGTGGACGGATTGCCACCGCTAGAGAGAATAAATACGCAGGTGGCGGTGTGCCATACGGCTATCAGGTAGTGAATGGGACGATCTTGTTGGACGAGCAACAAGCGCAGACGGTAAAGAGCATCTTTCAACTCTATGTGGAAGGGAATAACCCATACAAAATCGCTTGCAAGTTGAACCGAGCAGGCATAACAACGAAGAACGGTAAGCAATGGACAGTGGTGCAGGTGCAAAACATTTTGAACAATGAGACGTATACAGGTTTCAACACGTACAACGGACAAAAAGAACGGAACGGCATCCGGCAGAAAGACGTATTTCCCCGTATCATTAGCCGCCAGTTGTGGAACAAGGCAAGGCAGGTCAGCTAATCGTCGATAAACGATGGGAGGATGGAGAAATGAGCGAATTCAAAGAACAGATGATGATGTGTTCAGAGGATTACAACGAACTGATAGACATGGCATTAGCCATGAAGGACAAGGAATGGTTTGAAGAACTGGTCAAGCGACAAAAACGGCTTCGTGAACTAGAGGTCGAAATGCGCCGCCTGCTAGGAGTAATCGACTAGGATACGGAAAGAAAAACAGCAGACCAACGAGAACCGGGCGAGAAGAAGTTTTCTTGTAGGCGTACCATAAAGAACACCGAGCCGTAGGAAAATAAACGAGAGTGCACCTGCTCACAGGGTTATACGTTATGATTGACTCCAAGCAAAGCATATGTCATAATCTCGATACAGTATCCCATTGCGTTTCAGTCGATATCACTAACTTAACCAAACTTTGGAAACTTAGAAAGCACACACTTAAAGCACTTGAAAAACACTTTTATTAGTGATTTCAAGTGCTTTTTTGCTGTTTATTTTTCAAGACGGACCGGAGAGATAGATAATTTATTTCTCAGAATTTAACTTTTGCTTTGGGTTTATTATATGTCTCTATGAAAGTTTTCATGGACAGGACACGGAACATGATGAACACGTTTGTCCAATAGTATATCACGCAACAAAACTACGCTTAACCGTTAAAAACAATACAAAACAGCCGTTTGGCGCGGGCGCTTACAAGAACAACATTCGGGAAAGGAAGTAAAGAAAATGGCGATTGACACAGTTACCCTACGTTCACCATTCATTAGTGAAGAATTGGCGAAGAAGATTGAACAGCAGAGCATATTGCGGCAAAAAGTAGACCAACAAACAGGGGAAGTTTTGCACTCCTTTACGACCAAAAGTCTGGAAGGGTCATTTGATGCGCGAATTTCTGTGAAAGTGGAAAGGTCAAAGCGTGGATTTGGGGGTAGGAACATCAAGTGTGAACCGTATGTGACGCTAGAATGTAGCGTACATAAACAGCTCATGGGTCATAACGTGTATGGCGGCCCCGAGCATTTTCAGACGACGATGGTATGGTTGGTAGAGAAGGTAGGAGAATGGTTAGGTGTACCATTACCTTCTGCCTTGTTGTGGGAAGTGCTGCGGGTAGATTGGGCAGAAGTGTTTGTATTGCCATCGGAACAGGCAGTGAAAGCGTGGATCGGCGGGCTTCAACTGGGCGAAAAATGTGCAAGAAAGGACGTACAGACGTATGGGAAGCAAGGTGTGTTTCTCAAAGGGGAATCGACCTGTGTGAAATATTATCACAAAGGTTCAGAGTTTTGTAAGCACGACAGGCAACGGGTGATAAAGGTGTTCGGGGAAGCAGAGGCAGAACGATTGCAGAAGCTGGCTGACCAAATTTTGCGGGCGGAGGTGGAGATACGCACCAAAAAGCTGCGGGACGACTATGGGCATCAGCCCTTGGTTTCAGAAGTGACAGATGAGTATCTAAAAGGCGTATATGACAAAGAAATGGCGAAAGTAGTAAGACGAGGAAGGAACGGCATGAGCCTGGTGTGTACCATACATGCTGTTCAGCAACGATTGGCGGAACTGTATGGGGAGAGACGAGCAGGTCGCTTGTTTAGCACATGGCACATGATGGCGACGTTGGGCGAAGAATTTGTCAAGAAAACCTACAAGCCTACCACCTTCTATGAACATCTACGAGATTTACGGAAAGCAGGATGCTCATGGCGAGGTACAGATATTCTACTGGGGAAAACACAGGGAATGATACCGGATGGATTTGCACCGGTCAGAGAAGACGAACGAAGATGGACGGAAGAAGCGGACATAGTGAAGGAACAGCTACGCCTCTATTTCCTCATTTCAGAAGCGAATCCAAAGAAAACCACCTGCTGACTATTTGAAGGGGCAGCAAGCGGTTATGCAGAGGCGATCATTTACAGGGTATGAAACAAATACGAGGAGGACAAACCCATGAGAAGAACCAATTACGCGAAAAAGGCGATGCAAGCACAGGAGAGAATCGCAGTGTGCGAAGACATGATTCGGTATATTCGCTCGAAACGGATGTACTTTTTAGCAAAACATATGACAATGGGACAATTCGTGTTTCTGCTAACACATTTAGACCGAGAAAAGGCTAGGAATAAGCGGAAATTGAACAAAGCCGCTGAAAACATGGGAGGTATGGATAAAATACCTCCCTGGATAAAGCAGAAAAGCTTGTTTGCATACCTTCCAACTTATCAGATTGAACCCTCTGAACCGCAATGAGGGTTAATCGGCAGGTTCAATAACAAACAGATCACTGACAGATACGTCTAGCGTCTCGCAAAGGGTAGCAATCGTGCTGAGATAGATACGCTGAACGGGACGATTGCATAGATCACTTACGGTACTGGGACGCAAGCCTGCTTGATTGGCAAGTTGCTGACGAGTTATCTGTTTTTCTTGCAAAATGTCACCTAGACGCAGCCGGACAATAGACGGGTATTCTCCTTTCTGCCAAGTAGTAACGGTTACTACTAGTTTACGATCTTTCCACCTAGGAAAACGACTAAAAAAATCGGGGTTGTGCAGATTTTGGAAGAAATCGTATACTACGCATCAACGTATAACCGTTACTTTGCCCAAGCGCTATTATCCAGCAAAATGAAGCAAGTGGAGAAAAAACAAAAATAATTTTGCTCGGCGCTTAAAAAACAACAGGATATTGATATATGTCAGACGTTGAACGACGAGAAAATGGACTGGCTGGCGTCCCGTTGCGGGTCACCTGTTGACTAACGCTTGAGCTGAGGTTGCCGACATTTTTTACATTTCAACGCATTTCATAGACAGGGGTGATGCCTTGCATGCACTACAAACAGAAGCATATTTACATCGGGGTTGACCTGCACAAGAAGACCCATACGGCTGTGGTGATCAATTGCTGGAACGAGAAGCTGGGGGAAATTACGTTTGAGAACAAGCCCGCCGCTTTTGATGAACTGACCACGTATGTCAAGCAGTTCAAGAAGCGAGGCATGACCCCTGTGTATGGGTTGGAAGATGTAGGCGGGTACGGCAGGGCATTAGCGGTGTACCTGCTGGAAAACAAACAGAAGGTGAAGGAAGTAAACTCCGCTCTTTCCTACGCCGAGCGCAAAAGTTACCCGACCACACAGAAAAGCGATAGCTGGGATGCGGAGTGTGTAGCAAAAATCCTGCTAAACAAGCTGGACATGTTACCCGACGCAAACCCGCAAGACGTATACTGGACGATTGGTCAACTGGTGACGAGAAGGAATGGCTTGGTGAAGGCATTGATCTCCCTTAAAAACCAATTGCACACCCAACTCAGTTACCATTACCCCAGTTACAAGAAGTTTTTTAGCGATATAGACGGAAAATGTGCGCTGGCGTTTTGGGAGAAGTACCCCGCCCCGCATTTGCTGGAAGGTGTATCGGCAGAAACATTGTCGGCATTTTTGCGGAAGTCGAGCAATAACGCCTGCTCTACAAGGAAGGCGGAGGAAATATTGGCATTGGTTCAGGCAGATGGCGATACAACAAGAAAGTACCAAGAACAGCGCAACTTTCTTATCCAGAGCCACGTAAGAGATATACAGTTCAAAAAGAAGGAAATTGCGTATGTGGAGGAAGAACTAGGTAGAATGATGAAGGTACTAGATTTCCAACTGGAAACCATGCCAGGAATTGATTTGGTAACGGCATCTTCTCTAGTTGCAGAAATAGGCGACATTAACCGCTTTGCCAGCGCAGACAAACTGGCACGTTTTGCAGGAATCGCACCTGTTAATTTCAGTTCTGGCGGTAAGGGTACGAACCAAAAAAGCAGACAGGGCAATAGGGTATTGCATGGCTTGTTTTACAACCTAGCTGTCCAGCAAGTACAAGTTTCAAAAGGGAGCAAAAAGCCGCGCAATCCGCTCTTTTACGAATACTTCAACCGGAAGAAGGAAGAAGGCAAAACGCCAACCCAAGCATTGGTATGTGTGATGCGGCGGTTAGTCAATATCATCTATGGCATGATGAAGAACAAAACAGCGTTCCGTCTTCCTGAAAAAGCAGAAAAACAAGCAAGCTGACTGGTGGTATTGCTGGTACATCTAGCAGCCACCGTTACTTTTCAATAGTCTAGCTTTACAACATAGGGGACGGGTAAAGTTCCATCTCAGTTTGCCGACCGTGCTAAACTTGAGGCACATTATAAAAAACACGGAAATGAATTTGGTGGAACATATAAGAATGCAGATGAGTATTTAAAAGGTGCACAGGACGTAATCAAAAACGGAATTAAGGTACAATATGAATATAAAGGAGAAACTAGAACAGGATACGTGAAATTTATGGGTAACAACAGAGATGGTAAAGCTAAATTTGAGTTTGTAGGTACGAACAATAATGGTGAAATTACCACTTATCATACTCAAAGCGGCAAGAAGTTTTGGAAAACTATAAACGGCAAAAACATTCCGGTAATCAATCCTGTTGAGTAAGAAGAGGGGGCTAGAGATGGAGTATTTGGCATTAGTTAAAAGATTAGACCCGCATATAGAAGAAGAAGTCACCTTAGAGGTGGAAGGAATTGAATTTACAGGTTTCACTTCTGTATGTCCGTATGAAATTGAAGTAGGAAAAAGTTATCCTGTCTCAATCGGTTTTACAATTTTAGATGAGTTAGAGATTAGAGTAATATACGATGAGAAGAAAGAATTGGAGCGTATTGGCTCGGGTTACAAATACTATATTCGAGGTATTTTAAATAGGGACTCAATAGACGCAGGAATAACGATCCTAGATGAAGATGAGTATTTTGCTGATTATCTAGGTTTAATTGGAAAGTATGTGGAGTTGCAAGTTGACCGAATTAGTGTAGAGTTTTTAAAAAGATAGTACATTTTAAGCGAAGCTATAGTTGAGCACAATTGCCTACTATAGCTTTTCTTATTGGTGGGGGCTACCCAGTGCCGAATAGAGCCTTTATTTGACGTAAGCGGCCTAATTAGCTTTAAGGTGACTTTGAATAGTTTTAAAACGTTCGACATTTAAAAGACGGGGAAAGTACATCCTACACTGGAGTCTATTGTACTATGCTTTAATTTAAAACTCTTTGAACTACCTTATAATTTTAAAGCCCCTATCGGCGAAAATCGGGCGTTAAACTTCCAGAAACCGTTGTAGGGGATATTTCGTTTAACTAGTTTTAGATTCGTATGGTTTGAGGAGGGAATGTAAATTTACCCCGTTTAAATCGCCCATAACCATTTTAGAACCGAGGTAAAAATAATATGTGGTAATATCTGCAACAGTCCGTGTTATTTTAATTCCTACATACCGACTTCTCTCGGATACGAAAAAGTACGAATGCCCCCCTACCCTACCACCCCATTCCCCCGCTAAGAGGACGAAAGCGGTAGTTTCCCTCTCTCCACCTATCGTTCAGAAGCTAAAAATAAGAAAAACTATGGAAATGAGCGTTAGGAAGCGTCTGGAAAAGATAGCTTCAGTAACATCCCGTATCCCCTACATAAAAATTTCCTTTGTGTGTAAAGGAAAAGGAGAGAAGGAATCATGAATAGCCTAGAGATGATCTTTAAAGACGAATCTGTCAAACTCGTAGCTTTTGTGGACGAAATCCAGATTTCCCGTACCCAAGCGATAATTTCAGGTCAAAGTACTGGAGATGGAGAGCCAAACAACTCGAAGGGAAAGAATAAGATAATTTGTATTTTCAGGAGGGGTAAAAATTGGAACGTGACGAATTGATTGCTTTTATTCAAGAACACTCTGACGATACGGATTTTACTGGTGGAATCCCCGATGAGGACATCGAAAAAATCGAAAGTGAACTAAAGGTTGAGTTTCCGCAAAGCTATAAATGGTTTCTGAAAAACTATGGTGCGGGTGGACTGTTTGGTGTAGATATACTATATACATTCCAATTGACAGTTTAATAGCCAATACGACGTAGTACTTGTTCTGGACAAGATTGTGTAAAGTCTAAAAATCGCTGAACCGCCTGTTCAATCTCCGATTGATTTTTGTGAAACACGTTTGAAATGACACTATCTTTAAGCCAGCGCCAAAGCTTTTCAATTGGATTTAGATTGGGTGAATACGGCGGCAAAAACAATAAGTAGAGTCTCTGATGATGCTCTTTTAGAAAAGGACGAAGGAGTTTGGCATGATGAATACGGGCATTATCGATGATCATAATGACCTTCTTGTTGGCATAGCGCTTCATCACTTTCTTCAAGAATTCCAGAAAAGAAGCGGCATTACAGGAATCTGCCGTTGTACAGAATATGTCGCCGGTTTGCGTATCTACGGTTCCGAATAAAGTCACCTGAGCGTGATGACCGTATGTTGGAATCTGCTTCTGTTCTCCTTTCGGAGACCATGTAGCCCGAAGGGCTTGATACGAGTGAACATGGGTCTCGTCTTGTGCAAGCAGTACCGTATTTTCGTCCATTACGTTTTTTTTATCATCTCTACCTGGTGTACAAACGCCTGCTGTTTCTCTTTGTTTGCTTTTGCCAATACATACGTTGTACGCTTCCAACGCAATCCTAAGCGATGAAGCATATCCGCGATACCTGAACGTGACATCGTAACAGAAAACCGTTCTTCGATCCATTTTTGAAGCAGGCGGGTATCCCACGATTGAGACGGTTCAATCCCTTCCTGTTCCGGTGTGCTTTCCAATATCACTTTTTTCACCTCCATTTGTTCTTCTGGTGAAAGATACGGTTGTTTTCCCGGAGGGAAATTACGCTGAAGAAGTTCAGCTATCCCACCTCGATTAAACATCTTGACATACGTAGAGACAGACTGGCGACAAATGCCCAGTACTTCTGCAGCTTTTACCGTAGAAAAACCTTCAAGAATCAGCCGAACAGCCGTCACACGCTGCCGAAAAAAAGCATCAGAAATCGCACGCTCTTCCTTTCGTAACGCTTCACTCGTAAATCCGTGAGTGTTTGTAATCAGTGATTTTTTCATAACATAATCCGCTCCTTATCATTGTGATGATAGGAGCCAGTATTGCCAAATAACCGTTTGTTAAACCCTTAATCGGTAGCTATATAACATCACCTGTCCTTCCGTTCTTTTGTTCTTTTACATTTTTATGGAGTAGGGTAGGTATCTATGATTACTTGTTTATTTTATCCTTCGCTGATTTTCTTGCTTCTTTTTCTGCTTGTGCAGCTTCCATCGTTTGGTTATCCATTCAAAATCTTTTTGTTGATAAAGAGAACGTTTGTTTTGAATAGAGTCACGCACTTCTTTCCAATGCCGTCCATACCGTTCCGCACACCGTTGCCATACTTCACTTCTATCCTTAACTTCCGGGGGAGGGGGAACCATATCGGCAATAAAGGCCGAGCATGTTTTTCCGGCCAGTAGTCGTATCGCATTAATGGCTTGTCATTTTTCCTGGAGGTGTATGGAATCCCTTTGTATTGTCATACGGGAAAAAAGGGGGGGAGCTAACCAGGAAAACTCACTAGTCTAGTTCGCCTTATAACCGGTGATATGTCTAGGGTATTCGTTGTCGTAATTATCTGATCTGCTGAATGGCACACGAAAAACCACTTTACCCGGTATTTGTTCCGTCCAATCTCCTTTCAACGGTACGGAAAACCTTATGGTTTGTTGTAGACCGAGCACTGATTTCCCGGCTGTATTCCGCCTTGGTTCCCGGCAGAAGAGATTTGCTAAGAGAAAGCATCCGAATTTGTCATGTGATTGGATACCATCTTTCCCGGAAAGAAGCTCTTCCCGGTACCCTAATGAACCCGATGAAAACGGGGAAGTAGGTGGGAATGCTATTAACAAACGAGTAGAGTATCTAGATGTTCGCTGTATCGATGATAATGGCAGTAACCATGACCATTAATATTGTGTTTGCCTACATGGTTCCGTTGGAGTATTTAATGTTATTTATCATGATATATCATATCATCTATACCCAAAAATAAAGCCCTTCTACCGTTTTGATAGGAGGGCATAGTTATTCTAGGTGAGCTGTATGCGCTTCGGCTTGCTGTCGCTTCGCGCTACACGCTATACAGCGTATGACACACTATTTGAAAATATGTCTGTTTAATGTTACAAAATGTAAATGCTTTTGAATTTAAATGTGAAAAGGTTTAAAAATTGAGGTTTCAAATAGTGCATCAATGGAGCATGTTTTAATTTATCGAATAATAGTCGCGATTATATATCTGAGTGCATACCACAATTGTTACTAACTATATATTCGAGTACATATCTTGGTTATTATTTTACTTTCAAACTCCTGATGCACCCTGATATGCACTTAATACCAAATAATATGCTCAAAAATATCAATCAAAATATACATTGCTAAATTTGACAAAACACTTGATATTGCTGAAGAAATCAAAGTGCGATCGAAAAAATAAGAAAAGAAAGGTTATACAGTTCAAAAAAATAGGGGCGCAAAGCCAAGTAAAGGGGGTACAGGCACGCTTGTTTTTGTAATAAAAAATCCCGGCCTAATGTGCCGGGTTATTTATTTTTATTCGGAGTCCAGGTTAAAGTGTAATCGGGCTCAGATGGTTTAATAACAATTCGACCACCTTCTATTTCGATATCAATTAAGCCGCTATAAATGTTTTTTGTCAGCTCAGGAGGAATAGCGAGTTCTCCATTTTGATTAACCTGGGTGATATAGAATTTCTTTGATTTATCCATTTTATCACCTTCCTTTTTGTTCCATGTTATAACAAAAGGAATATAAAGGAAAATGTTTTTGTACATTAATGCGCATCCGATAATGTCGGTTATGAAAACAAAAAGCGAGGGAACTTGAATGTCCCCCGCTTTTTGTTTTGGGATTACCTTGAAAGAGAAATTTTCATAGGTTTAACGTAAAATAATTCGAACTTAGCTAATTTGTTACAGAAAATGCATCTATGTTCCAGGTACTGTTGTGTTATTTCTTCTACATGAGGTACATTTAATAAATTTAATCCATCTTTCATGTGTTCTTGGCAAACTGTTATCATTTTTTTCCTCCAATAAAAGAGTGCATAGCAGACATGCACTCTTTTTATTGTCGATCCTCTTAATTGTTAATACCAGTTGCTTGTTTGTTTAACAGATTACCCTCCAAATCAAATTCAGGCATTCTATTTATACCAATCCAAGAATTTAACATGAATGCCCACAAAGAAATACCTTCTAATGCTTTGTTTATAATAACTTCACGGCGGAATGAGTCATTTGCAGCTTCTAAATAATCTAATCCAAGGATGGAATGATGCTGATCTGCTTCGACATGAACAGTAAAGTATGGATCATTGACGTCTAATTCATCTAACTTTTCAGACATTTTGATGAAAAAGTGATTAGAACAACGTTCAATTCCAGAGTTTAAGCATGCTAACCACTTGGAACGATCTTGTTCAATAGCCATTTGGTAGACCAAGTTGACGCAAGCGTTAGTTGCAATTGTTGGAATAAATTTCTCGATTTCTTTTCGGTCTTGTAAGATACCGTGTTTCAACATCCATTGCATTAGCATTTCATGATGATCAGCTTCGCCATAAATGTGCATGGCATAGAAAGGCATCATGTGATTTTCCTTGAGAGAAGTTAACCCTAACATGATACCCATTACTTTTGGAAAAGTAGCAGAATGATACCAAAGTTGAGTAACAACAGGCTTTAACTCTTGAACAGATCTTACTGTTTGCAACCACTCGAAAAATGGTTCTTCAAGAACTCTTTCAGAAGCGCGTATAATCGGATCTGCAACCCATGAATGTTGTTGACGCACTCTTTCTAGTTCTTCTTGAGTAACGGTCTGATACTTTTGCTCTGTTAATTGGGACATTAATAAACACTCCTTTTTGGGTATTTTTGCTACGTAAATAATAATAAAGTATTATATGGTATAATTCAACATTTTTTACTTAAATTTACAAAAAATTACCAACCAAGAACAACATAATATTGAGAAATAAATGTCGGTCCTGTTTGGTAATTTGTGGGTATTACTTCTTAATTTGCGTTTTATTTTTAGATTTAAATATTAACCTATATTTTTATAAAAAACGGTTAGTTCTTAATTATCTTAATATTTAATTACTAACCTGTCAAGTTATAAAAAACAGTTAGTTTAAATTATACTTCTTGGGCATAAGGTAACCATTAAATTATTATTTATATTGTTTCTTTTTTATTAACTTTAAGTTAATAAAAAATCATATATAATAAGGTTAGGTTAGTTTTTTATATATGTTAGTGTTTTGTGAGAAGAAAAGAGGTACATCATGGCAGAGACAAAAAAATTTCCACTTATATCCGGACACCTTTCTCTTGATTTAGTAAACACTGAAGTTATAAGACGTGGGCAGCGTTATGACTTATTGATATCCGAAAAAGATTTAGCTGATTGGATAAAGATAATGAAAGAAACAAATTCCATAATTGATGATGAGCTTATATCTAAATCAGAAGATAGACTGGATAAGATATTACATTCACTTCGTGAATTACGTTCCTTTTTAAGAAGTGATTTTGAACGGATCGCAGATGGATATCAAATTTCAGATGAATGGGTATCTTCTTTGGAAAGAATGATTAGAAAAGCACCGTTTTCGTATAAATTGACCCCGAATAAACTTCTTCCATCTCCAATAGGACAACCTGAGGATGCGTTCGTTTCACTTATTGCATATGATGTATTAAACTTACTTGATAGGAAGAGATTACATTACCTTAAACGGTGTACAAATCCTGATTGCGTATTATTGTTTATAGATGAAAGTGGAAGACGAAAATGGTGTGCCATGGAAATATGCGGTAACAGAAAGAAAGTTGCACGCCATCAACAGCGAAAAAGAAAAGAAAACTCTAAAGAAAAATGATAAAAAGAGTGGTTATACTCAAAAAGCTTAAATCCATTGGGTTTAAGTTTTTTTATTATGTTAATTATCTAATTATTCTTTAAACTAACCATAAAATTATCTTTTGACCAGTTATTAAAGATGGGTTATTATGGAATCAAAATGATAAGGAGGTTGAATTAAATGATATCTAAAAATCAAACCGTTATTGACCAAGAGAAAGTGGTAGGTATATCCCGTCGCATTTATTTTTCTAAAATGAAAGGCAAAGGAAAAAGCACTCTAAGCGTAAATGTTAAAGATGCTATGACAGGACTTATTGGAGGATTCATAACTATCTTTGTCCTTGCTTACCTGACACAAGTCACATCTACATCTTGGTTAATGGCTCCTTTTGGAGCAAGTTGTGTATTAGCATTTGGTGTTTGGAATGCTCCTCTATCTCAACCGAGAAATATAATTGGTGGACATTTTATTTCTACATTAGTGGGATTGATTGTCTACCACTTTTTAGGCAATGATACCTGGACGTTGGCTTTAGGAGTGGGAGTAGCTATAGCATGCATGATGATTACGAAAACGACGCATCCACCTGCTGGGGCAGATCCGATAGTGGTTATATTAGGGGCGTACACATGGAATTACTTAATTACTCCTGTATTAATTGGCTCCATAGCTATTGTTTTAATAGCTTTATTGGTAAATAACTTACGTAGTAATCGTGAGTACCCTACTTTTTGGTTATAATTAGATATTTAAGTATTGAATAGAAATTACGGTTAAAGAAACATCACTTATGATAAATAAATAACCATTAAAAACGCCGTTTTGGTTCAAATTTGGCCAAAATCGGCGTTTTTAGCTTTTGGGAAATAACGAAATAACACGTTGTTTTTTGAACGTATAGTCTTCATTTTTCTTAGAATTGCTCTTCTTTACTACCTAGTTTAGTACATAAAATTAAAAACCTCCCGGATTTCCGAGAGGTTTCTGACTGTTCCCTGCCTTATATGGTATGCACGAATAAGGGGATAGGACTTGTTTTTGTGAGGGAATTATTGAATGTTGCCAGCACGACCAGAAAGTTGTTGTTCTGCCATTTGTACAAGGCGCTTGGTGATCTCGCCACCTACAGAACCATTCTGACGTGATGTTGTGTCTGGTCCTAATACAACACCAAATTCAGAAGCGATTTCATATTTCATTTGATCCAGGGCTGCGCGTGCTTGTGGTGCAACCAATTCATTTGTATTTCTGCTTTGTTGTCTTTGTTGTGGCATAACATTCATTCCTCCTATGTGGATGATGTTGGTACTTGATACTCTTACAGTTCCGCATAGGAAGTAATTTATACATAGGATAGGTTGGTAATTTTATGAAATGAAAAAGCCTCCCGCTTGTCAGAGAGGCTTTTATTTATAGTGCTATAAGCTTTAAGAATTTACTCTTGATTGTTATTTTTATCACTAAAAAACTCTTTGTGTATCTTCTCTACAGTTCCTACATTAATTCCATTTTTTATTCGTTGGAAATAGTAACCTACCATCGCCTGAAAAGATATCCAGAAAAAAATTATACTTAACAAAGTTGCTAATCCGGCTGCGACATTTTGGTATGGCCAAGATAAAATTATCCCATAAGCTTTGATAATTGAATTTTTTATAATGGGTGAAATTGCAGCTGTAGGAGTATAGTGATAAAAAGATATGCCGATAGCTAGTATAGATAACAATATTGATGTAAAAGAAGAAGAGATGATGAATTTATCATTTTTAAAATGAATATAAAATCTCCCTTCACTGAAATATTTCACATCATGTTCACGACCTAAATAAAAGAACGTTATAAAAACAAGAAAGACACCTATAAGGATAGCCGATGCGCTAATAAGAGCTGCGTTAAGCTCCTTAATAAAATCTTTATTATCTTGAATTAACATGAATGGCCCTATAAGAAACAGGATTAATAAAAGGGCGATCCAGTGGATTTTTATTTCTTCGAGTATAAAACTAAAGAAAGTAATAGGTTGTTTTGCCCCTTTTACTGTTAAATCAAGTTTCGGAAAGTTTTCCTTTTCTAAGAATTTTCGCGACTTGATTACAAAACCCACATTAGAAGCTTTAGCGAAATAAAGAGTTACTTCTTTATCACTAAAAATCGCTAAAGCTTTATTATCGCCCAATATACTTATAATGGTGTCAATATTTTTATCAAATTCTTTGTATGTCATGGGGATAACTTTTTTCTTTTTGTTTCTTAAATAAAATTGAAGTTGTCTTTCAATATCGGACACACTATACACCCTCTTAGTTTTACTTTCTACGGAATCTCCTTAGTGCATCTCTCGAACTTTTGATTTTATTAAAAGCCTTTTGTAGAACTGTAACAGTTTCCTCGTCTTTTTTAACATCGACATCCAACGAACCTACAGATTTATGAGAAACGGTTATAACTTTTTCTTCTTCTTCATCATAATACCGAACAGCTTTTACATCTCCGCCTGCAGCTAGGACTAATTTTTGAAAAACAGACTTAGATAGACCATCTTCATTTTCCGATCGAAGAACTATTTCATCGACATAATTAGAATCATAAGTATTCCAACTTTCCGCCAGAACCTTATCCCAATCCTCTCTGGGATTATGTAATGGTGTTCCGACAACTACTTTTTTTCCTCTTAGATTAGTTACATCTAATTGTTGGATTTTTTCTTTTTTAATAATTTCTTTAAAAAAATCATTATTAAATCCAACTGAAGTTTTAATCATATTAAAGGAACTGCCGAAATGTTTTAAGAAAACATCATGGTGTATAATTTCTATTATTCTTTGTTCCGTCTTTGAATGGTTTAGATTTTTAGGAGAATAACGTCTCCTTTGTAGTAATAATTTTGATGTTGCGATATCAATAAAAAAATAAGTTTTTTCCCAAGGGTTGCTTTTTATGGGCTTTTCCACCTTATTTTCCACTGTTTTTAAATCACCGAAATATTCTTGGCTTATAGTCCCGCCAATAATATTATCTTCATAATCAATGTTATTCAAACAATATTTTAATCCTTTATCGTCAGTAAATGTTCTTGAATCTTTTATGTGTTGCAGTAATTTTTCTTTATTGGTAGCAAGAAATTCACTTGTAGGACCTATAAGGTCATATACTTCAAATTTCATAATTACATCCCCCTAATAAATGATAAAAGTAATAATTGATTCTATATTATCATTAAAATAGGGATTATTGTAACTTGCTATTTTTTTGTGAACCCCGATTTTTATGTCAGGGTTGTGGTTGAAAAACCATGGAAGTTTTATGCGTAAATACTTTTCAGTGATTGAGAAAAATCATAATATGAACCATATAAATTATAAAAAACCCTACCACCCAATAAAGGGTAGTAGGGCAATTATTTATTTACGTTCTGTTGTCTGTTTCCATGTTTGGTGAGCTGCAATAATTCCATTTACAACTCCATCAGGCATGGTTCCCTTTGGACAAATTAAGAACCTTCCGGATTCCCGGAAGGTCTCTAACCGATTCTCCACGTCCCTTCATATTAAACATAATATGCAGGGTGTATAGTTTATTGTGGGCTTCTACCACTCAATTGTTGCTCTGCCATTTGTACAAGACGTTTCGTAATTTTATCTGAACAAAACAAAAAGCCCCTTCCAGGGCTTTAATAAAATCATTGTTTTTTTCTTTGCTCTGCTTGTTCTTTTCTTTTTAAAACATCAGCTTTGTAAAATAGCCGATCCCTTGGAAGTTCCTTAATTGGTGTTAGTACACCACGTTTAACCAGGTCGTTCAGATTTTGTCGTGAACAGCCAAGTATCTCAAGTGCTTCAGTTGTGTTTACTACTTCGTTAACGATGTATGCTGTTAATTCATCGCGTGATTTGAATGTTATTTCTTCCGCCACAGTATCACCTTCCAGATATTTAAAACGAACCATAGAGCTATAGATATTACGCCAACCCATTTTAAAGGTGTCATCTTACTGAAATCTAAATCAGATAACCAAGACAGGAATACAATCAACAGGACAACATCAAGAGCAGTTGAGAGCTTCTTCATAATTTAAGGATGGATGTGGTATACTTATTTAGTAAGGAAAGAGGTGGGGCAACACCCCTTTCCGTTTAGATTTTTTTGGGCTTAGCGCTTCCGCTTTTTAGTGGAGCGCTTTTTCTTTTTCTCTCTTTCCTTCTTCCATTTTTTCCACCTTTCTTCGAATTTCTCGGCTATTTCAAATCCGAGTTTGATGCATCCTAGCACTGATGCGATTGTAATCGCCCAGTCTTTCAAATCCATCCTTATTTCACCTCCTTGACTTTATTATACCAATTATATTTACTCACGTCAATATAATTTTGTATATTTATCCTTTCAAGTATTTATATAAATAAAAAAACCGCCATCCATACGGACAGCGGGGGATCGTTTTACCGTTTTCTTGAATTTTGGTTGCAAAATTTCAGCTTTTTTAGTGAGATGGTTGCAGGGATGATTCGTCAAGTGGTTTTTAAAGAATAAAATTTGGAATAATTTATGTTGATTTTGACAAGGGGTATGTAATAGAAATGCCCCGTCATCCATAAGGGCAACGGAGCGTTCGGCTTACTAGAACTTAGATTCAAGGAGCATCAAGATTACAAGCGAAACTACTAGGGCAAATCCCGCTCCTAACTTTTCGGTTCCGCATCCTATCGACCTTCTTAAACTTCGAAGGCGAAATACGGCCCAAATAGCGATTCCACCAAAAAGAAATTTTGCAATTCCAGCCAAGAAAGATAACACCAACATATTAACTACCTCCCTGTTTTTTTGAATAGACGCCTATCTATTTGCCGGTTGCACAAATAAATCGCATCTATCCTCTTTTGGTTTGTACGACATAATCGTTGTTATCGAGTATGCCGTTCGTCTATAAACAGGGTGTACGAACAAAAAAAGCCCCGCCATCCATATGGGTGGCGGGGTGTTTTCGTAAACAACTCAATATGGTCAACCATTCACCACTCGTCTACCTGACGCCTTCCTCACCTCGTCAGCCAGCTCACCAAGCTCTTTCTTATCCTTACGCAACGCTTCGGCTGCTCGATGGTACTCGTCCAGCTTCTGCTGACACTTGTCCGGCTTCGCGTTTTCCTCCTGCCACATTTTCTGATACTGCTTAATTTGTTCGTCCTTCTCTTTCCACTCTGCTTGGATGAGTGCGATGATTTTGTCCGCTTTTGAAACGGGAATCATGTATTCTTCCTCCTTTTTGTCAGTAACCGATGCAACAACTTTCGTCAGCTCTGGAACCTGTACCACCATAGCTGGACGTGATGGGCGTTTTCCTGCTTTTAATTGTGCAATAGAAAAACCAAAGGTCATTTGAACGTGTGGGTAGTCCTTGAAACTTCTCCAATCACCGCCCCATTCAAATCCTCTGGCTTTAAACATTTGTACGACTTCCATCCAGTCTTTTTTGTGATTCTTATTAAAATCTGTGTTCATATCCCAAACGACTTGTTTGCCATCCGGTGTATATAAAGCGAAGTCCAGCGCCAAACCGTAGTTATGGTAGCTGGTACCGCCTTTAGCATTCGTCACGATTTTTCCCGGTTTTGTTCGACCTTGTGCGTATAATTCATTCTGTTCAGCGATTGAACGATACCCCTGCGTAATCAGCACATAGATACCGCGTTGCCAGGCTTCAAATACAACTTCCCAGCCACGCTGGGCAACGACTGGATGTAAATTCGGGTCGTTCAACCGAAAGTTCTTTTGTTTCAGCCAGTCCCATGTAATGGCCATGTCCATCCCTCCTGCTTTAGATCATGAAAAGGCATAGATGCCCGTTTGTTGCCTCCGTTTCTCTTCAAAATTTTGCTTCCTTGTCGTTGTCGTTTTTCATTTGTTCAAAACGTTGACGCAAAAACGCGGGGACTGGAACCCCAAGCCTCCCCATGTTTTCCACAAGTGAAATCCCCTCCACTGCGATTAAAAACATAATCATTGCATTTCGCATGAATTGCGAATCTGTACTGCCAGCTACTACATCCAACTGATGGGAAACAATGACCAGTAGAATCATGGCCCCTTTTTTAAGCAGTCCGTGAAATGCTCGTTCTGAGCTTATCTTTTTTTCTCTAAAAAACCCGACTAAAACGCCAGATAGATAGTCTGCTGCCATACAAATAGCAAGGGCAACCACTAAACGGTCAAATCCTCCAAGTAAAAAGGCAGCGCTCGCTGCGCCGCCCCCAACTACAAAAGTATAAAATGTATCTGTTTCCTGTCTCATCTACTTTCCTCCTTACCCCCTTTCGGGGCAAAAATAAAAAGCACCGGATTAACCGATGCTTATTTCTGCTGTCGTTTTCTTTGTTCCCACTTCTCTTTTTCCTTTTGCCAGTACCTCTGCACACACGACTCCCAATTACTTTTCGGATTTGGCATAACTACTTTTACTACCACATTTATACACTCCTATAATTTTCCATATATATTATGCATCAAATTAGAGGACGTTATAACTAATATTTGTCGTCAAATTTTCTATTGGTACTGTCGTTTATTGGAGACAAACCACAAAAAATGACGAACGAATTTTATTCCTATATCATTTTACAAACAGTAAAATTATAGTTGATAATATCTTACCCTTCTTTACCCGCTGCTGACACCAGCGAGTCTTCAAAGCTCCCTCATCACTCGATGCTCTTTGTAGCATCTTCTTTTTTTCATAAAAAAGGGGAGGCCCCTCCCCTGTTAATTACAAGACACCCCATGCTTTATTCTTATCTCACAGATAATGAACCAAGCATATCTGCAACGCCACGGTAGAAATCTTCAATTTTTTCTATTCCCAAAACATATGAAAGACTGAGCCCAATATAATCAGCATGATCCCAGTTTTCCTGAATCCCCATGTCATTCCATTTTCCGATTTTAGGTGTTCCATCATATGGGACAATCTCATCTGTTGAGCCAAGCTTCGGCCCATTCATCGAAATTGTGTTTACAATCCCATCATTCTGCCACCACTTTTCATCACTGCCGTAGCAGCCTAAGAAAATACCAAATGGAGTAATCAATTTATTCATTGTTAGATCTGGGAGATGATGTCCCGTGATCAGACTTCTGAATGTAGCTTCTCCACTGTATGAGAAATAATAGACATCCGGCTGCGCTTTTACCCAGTTATTCAGCTCTTTGGCTCCTTCTGGTTTGAGGTCCCATGCACTAATATCTTTTGTATTTGTCCAAATTCCACTATTCCATACGCGATCCGCATAGTGCACAAAGGATTCACCTGCTTTTCTTTTCAATCCCCACTGATCGAGTTTGAAGTCATAAACCGGTACATTTGTATTGCCTGACACCGCAGCAGCCAGTCCCATAATTTGTTGTGCTGCTGGAATGAGTTGTGTCACTACATCAGCCAACGTTGTACCATCGTTCGGCGTTGCAATCGTTGTTACACTGTGAACCCACGACTTCCCACCTTCAAATAGCGGAGACAATTGCACCCCATGCTTTTTCGCATACTCTCGTTCTTCCTGGCTTCCCTCTTTTAACAATTGCGTTAACACACGAACCGTCTGTCCACCCATGCTATGTCCGATTAAATGGATTTTGTGTTCTCCATCCCAATTCTTCAAAAGCCCAGGATAGGTTCGACCAAACCGGTCATGTCCATATTTTTCAGCGTGTGCAGCACCATAATCCACTGTTCCACCAACAAGTTGAGCATATAATTCGCATGCACGATCCCAGTTACTTGAAAACGGTCCTACTACCGCAGTGTGTGTTTCGTAACCATACTGTTTCAAATCCTCTTGAATGTCATGCATTCCACCCCAGTACTTTACACCCAGCATTTCATCTCTTCCCCAACATGCAAACCCATGAACTAGAACGATTGGATATTGATTTTTTCTTTCCTTTTGCATGATAAAACAGCTCCTTTTTTACGTTTATTTGAGTTGCCCAAGATAAAAGGGCATAAAAAAACGCCGAAAATTCGGCGTAATTTCTGAATCAATTCAGTTGTTACATAAACCTTACTTGTTTTTAGTAAGCTTCACTTGTTAATTTAAGAAAAAAAGACAAACAAAAAGGCCGCTCTCCCGGAACGGCCTTCGCTTATCTTTCCTGCGTCCAGCATACCACACCACGCTTTTCATCTGCCAAAAACGTCAAGAGTGTAAACTAAAGTCTAGTTTGTAAACTAATGTCTAAAATGTAAAGCAAAAAGCCTGTCCTACGCCGACAGGCTTCCTCGCATCTCGTCTTCATACATAATCCACGCTAGATTTCGAATCATTGAACGTCTAATTTTATCCACTGTCTGCCTGCTCACATCTAACTGTTGCGCAATTTCATACATCTTCTCACCGTCCATCATCCCTTCTGCCACTGCACGCTCTCTTTCGTCCTGTAACGATGCCACAGCAGCTTCTAACTTCTTCACTTTTCGCTCATATCGCTTCATGCGTTCCCAGTTCCGTAAAAGCTTCTGTGCTTCCCTATACGTCACGTCTGAATTAACCCCTTGGGCTTTCGGAAGGATTGATTCAATACCATATTGCGCCGTACCAGCATGAATAATATTCTCCCATACCTCTCGCGGATACTGCTTCTCATACTCATCACATTTTTGTAACGTTTGAATCTTCTCTGCCATCCAGCGATAGTTACGTAAGTCCTGCTCCACACGTTGTACAGCCTCAAGTGCTGGTTCTAAGTCGAGAAAAGCTGGCTGCCCGTCATGCTCCTTCCACTGTGCCGCCTGGTACTCATCCCATTGGAGGCAACTCTGCACCTTTCCGATGTGCATGTCGTGAATCCGACATTTTGAACTTTTTCCCCAGTGTGTTCCTGGGCATTTACTGCATACAGACTCAATGAAATTATAGTTTGGATTGATTTTTTGTTCCATGAGCGAAATCCTCCTAAATGAATCGTTTTATAATTACCGTCTGGTTTGTTTAATTGCCCCGCTTATACGTCGCCATGTTGGATGACGCATTTTTTATGAAAATTCCTAATTTTCATGTATCCCCCCTTTTAGGTAATAAAAAAGGACACCAACAGCCAGAAGGGATATATACTTGTTCCTTACTTTGCTGAATAGTGTCCTCCGATTTCGTTCGGCAGAACATATTAAGTTTTAAAGGATGGTTTAACTTTTGCGCCAACCTACATTCTTGCCTATTGTAGGCTCAGAATGTAGGTTTTTAGGTCCCATCACTAACACTTCAGGAGCAATAACCGCTCATATCACTTACGGAAATACTATTTTAAAAATTAAATAAAATTTATAAATTGCACCAAAAAATATAAAAGTTAAAGAAATCAATCCTATGTATCTAATCCTATACATCCAATAATATTTGTATTCTTTTGGATTGCTCCATTTCTTAATATCATCTTTAATGTGAAATAAAACAATAAACAGTAAAGGTGCTACTACAAATATGATTACGAAAAGAAATAAGATTTGATTAAAACTGTTCATAGTATCAGTTTCAAGAAAAGCTTTCAAAACTTCTCCAACAGATACCAAAAATACTATTAAAAACATTATATTCGAAATGAAGATATCAGTTAATTTCTTCTCTTTTTTTAAATCCCTAATGATAAGAATCGGGATGAGTAGCAGTAAAAGAAAGGCGCTAAACAGAAAAAATATTGTATTGTTCGTCATTCATTTCCCTCCTTAGTCGCTAAGATAATTAGAATTTTTAACTGTCATTTAATTATGCTTCCTTTATTTCACATTTAAATTACGACCAAACCAAAATTAAGTTTCTATTATTTACTTTTTTGAAGAATAACTATTTATGTGCGCCTATTTCCCACCAGCGATAGTGAAACCCCTGAAATCCTCATGTAGCTGGCCCATTCTCCGCTCGTAAGTCATCCATAAATATCTGAAAACCACCGCTCCATGTACGTCCTGTCGTTTCACATCTGGTAATCGAATTCCCTTCTATCTGTAGACAGCACATAGAGCTTTCCACACGTCCACCACGGACAAAATATATTCTGTCGCCCGGATTGAGGCACCTAGGCACCCGTAAGAGTTCCAGAACGCTTCAAAATCCGAATCTATTTCCATATGCTTTGTTTCAGTATCGTCGTTTTTATATTCGCTTTTCGGGATGGTCACTACAATATCCATTACGTAGTCCATAATCCCCGTTTTCGTGCTTCTCTGGCGATGTCTGCAATTCTTCCTTGATGAATCTTAAATGTAAATTCTCCATATTCAGGGAGTTCGATTTCACCAGCGCGACCGTTTTCTATTATGATAATTTTCGCATTCCGTCCTACTATTGGAATTTCTACCGTTTGTTTTTCTATATTCACAGTCAATTCTTTTACATTAATTTCTGCTGACATTCTCGCATCCCCCTGCTCTATGGTAAAATATTTTTGCAGAGTAAAAGCAGGAAGCCCCTCTCCGGTTAGTGAGCGGGAGGCCTTTTTTCTTCCTACTTCTTAATCGCTCTTATAGCTGAAATAAAAAGCACAATACATCCAATGAGCAATGCATAACCAATGCCCATAACCATAAGCGGAACATATTCTGGAGTGTTTGGACTATCGGCCGAAAATCCGGCCATTATTAAAGGCAAAATGGGTAACATTAAAATCCCAGGTCCAATCCAAATAATACCTAATCCGAAAATTGCTATTACAATCCATGCCCAAAGAGGCCCTTTTCTCTTAAATTCTCCCTTATTTTTTCGGAATGGATTTCTTTTCTGGTCTTTAATAATAGCACGAATGGCTTTTACAATGAGCCATACAGCAACTGCCAATATTGTTAATCCAACGAGTAAGAAAAAAATTTGGATTACACTAGGATTAAAAGGACGGTTTAAAAATCCACTCATCATAAAAGGAAAGAACGGAAGTAAGAAAACCTTCGGCCCTTGTGCAAGAAGAAATAAGGTGGTAATGGCAACCGTTATATATGCCCATAATGGTCGCTTTTGTTCTTCAAAATGTTCGTCTGACATTTTAAACCTCCCCTTCATTCTTTTGGTTCCCTGGCCACCTGTCTCTGTGTGCTGCCAATACTGCGCCAGCACTTCATATGGCAGCAGGTAGACCGTCTGATGCTTGGCAAATTCGACAAGTAGAAAGCTAATGGCGCCGCACCGATGATACTTTGCAAGGTACTCCACTTGGTGCTCGGCGATATTCCTAAGAGGAAAGCGCCTCAATTCTTTCGTGCTCTTTGCTTCAAACACAATCGAGCGTCCGGCGTATGCCCCCTCGTAATCCACTGTGCTTGGACTTTTGAAGTGGCCAACAATTCCGTATAAAACTTTAATCGGTGTCGGCCGCTTGTTGATAACGGCTACGCCAGCGTCGCTTTCGCTTGTACAGACTGTTGTATGACATCTTGTATTTCTCCACAATAGCCTTGTCCGTCAAATCCTCTCTTTTCAGTTCGATGTACTGTTCAACAGTGATAGTGACGCCATTCGACCTCGGCTTTGTTTTCTCAACTTTTTCATCGCCTAGCAATCGGTCTCCAAGTTCGCGCATTCGTTTCCCTACCTGACATTCATTCCATCAATACTGCTGGAAACGATGAGATTCCAAGCTGTGATTTCTCCTATCAACCCCCGACAATGCTTGTTTTTTTCTTTCGCATTCCGTGCAATTACCCAGCATCCGACCAATTTGTAAGCGCAACACACGCTTTTCCTTCCTGGTCTCCTACTTCCTCCCGTTCCATGCCGGACGGCCACTACCCATTTTGTTTGAGTTGACTCGGCCGACCGAGCAACTATCTTGTATCCATCTTGAAAGCTTGCTCGGAATCACCACCGGAACTGGGCCTCTGTGTTTTTTCTTCTCTTTCATGCGATTCACCCCCAAATACCACCGCGGCATAGCTTGATTTTTCCTTTCCGCGCCAAATCAAAAATCAGAATGGCTGTCTCATCCACTTCCCTGCCGAAATTACTTGCGATATATTCAACTGGGATGCCCATGTTCCACATTGCAATGACTTCTGACACTTGATCATCCCAGAAGAAATTCAAGTCTTCGCAAGCGATGTAAATATTTCGGCGCTGCTCTGTCAGATGCCGACGCTCAATGTTCGTTGCTGCTATCATGCTCCGTTCATCTCCCGAAAGCGTTGTGCCGCACGTTCACGTCGGTAACTGCTGGCTTTGTTCTCCACAATGATGCTTGTACCGATTATCCGGTCATGAATCCGTTGCGCTTTGATTTTGTCCTCTTCTGTCGGCTGTTGTGGCATGAATCGAATCAGCAAATCAGCCGGCGAAAAATTGGACGTATACAGAATCGGTCTCTTTTTTCGATAACGGCCATCAATAATCCGGAACATCACATCCAGTACCCAGTCTGTGACTTTCTCAGCGCCGATATCATCCAAAACGAGTAAATCACAGTCCCGAAGCGCGTCCATAATCTCGCTTTCTGTCTCTTTTTCTTTCTTGTTAAACGTATTTCGAATACGCTCTAGCAGTTCAGCCATTGTCTGAAAAACAACCGTGAACCCTTTATCTTTGATTTCGTGTGCCACTGCCGCAGCAAGATGTGTCTTGCCGTTCCCGGGTGTTCCCCAAAGTAATACCCCGATTTCTTCCTGGTGGTGCTCGAAGTTTTGGGCATAATCTCGTGCTATTTGATACGCCTTTTCAGTACCCGGACGTGATTGAAACGTATGAAACCAACACTCTTCAAAGCGCTTGCCCAGCTCTGAGATATCAAACTTCCGCTCAATCATCTTTCGCTGAATCAGCGTCTCAGCTTGCTTTTGGCCATAAACGAACTTGTCAATTTCGCACTGGCAACGACTTTGTACGATACGCACTTTGCCGAACAACTCAATCTGTGTCTTCGGCACAAACCGGCCACAAATCGGACAATAGCGATCTCCCTCAGCGTCTTTAGAAAGAGAGGGAATTAATTTCATCACGGAACGCTGGATCAAGTTCTCTGCTGGCTGCACTGCGTATGCCTCCTTTTGATTCTCTGATTTCGAACCTATTCTTGCTTTGACGGTTCAACATCCGCATTAGTTTTCTATAAGCCTCATCATCCCTTGTGTTTCTAAGAATCCCTAGCGTGTACTGCTCGCGTTTATCGTCGTGTTTTTCAAAGTGATGCCATACAGCGAAGTTAATCTGATTCGCAGAGTATTTTTTCATCTTCGCAAAAACCTGGAGCAAAACGTTTTTGGAAATCTTGCATGTACTTCTCGTTAGCCGCAGCATGTCACAATAACGAATTAAGAGTTTTCGGTTTACACCTAAAGGCAAGATGTGGATGTTCTCATCGACAAAGGTTTCGATGTCTTTTTCCGAAGCGAGCGACGTATTAGGTTTATTGTTTATATTGCTGTTCTTATTGCTGTTTATAATGCTGTTATTAAATAAAAGATGTGGTTTCTCTTGTGGATTTTTTTCGCCTTTTGATCAAGCGATCCTTTTATCTCCCAGCGCGTCCATCCCGTTTCCCGTTCCAACTCAGAAACGTTTACTTTTACTTCCCCTGTATTCCAATCCGCTTGTTCAAGCAAATGATAGAAAAGAAGCTTGTCCCTCAAATTTTTGATAGAGAGTCGGGCGCAGAGAGCGCCCACTCTTCTATTCAAATTTCATTTCCATTGCCTGCTGTAATTGTTCATCCTGCTGCCAATCTTTTTGCTTCTCCGCCTGCTCCTGTGGCTGTTCTGTAGCTTCCGACGCAGGTTCATGATATCCTCGGCCGTTACTCCTTCAGCCTCTATTGCGTCTGCATAGACACTGCGCGGCCCACTGGTAATGTACTTTCTTCACCGTCTCATCCTGGACAGCCATTTGCTGAATCTCAATGCTGATCGGCAGGTACTTCCACATATGACGAATGACTGTCTTCTTTGCCATCTCTTCAAAATTACTTGAAGGGCGATTTCCTCCTTTTCATTTTTTAGCACCTGGCTCGGAAGTGCTGTAGGAGCCAGGCAGAGAGAAAAGATGTGGTTAAGAGGTGGAATTCCCGGCCCCTACAGCAAGCCCGAAAAGCTTGCCGTACACGCGAACGTGTGTTATGATTTTTGTGACCATTTCTGCTAAGCTGTTTGAGTGTTCCCGCACTCGGCAGCTTTTTTCGTGTAATAAAGTGACAAATCATGATAGCGCCGCAGATTCAATTTGTGATATGACCATGCTGCTAGATATCCTTTCTCTTCCCCTGCTGCTTTATATGCCTCAGCCAACTTCAAGAACTCATCAGCTTCTTTCTTGGCTTCTTGCATTTCTAGTTTGATTCGATTCAGTTCCAGACGATGTTGATAGGCTTCGTTTTGTTCGGCATCCATCAAGCTCATATCGTAGTCAGCCGTCCGTTCTAGCACTTCCTGCATACGCATATTCCAGCTCATCGCAACACCCTCCCCGGTAATAATTCGCAGGCACGACGTTTGGAGATGCCGAGAAATTCGCTGATTTCTTCAGCACCGATAAGTTTTTCTTTTTCAAGGGAAGTTCCAGCAAGCATTTTCTTGATTTCAGCAATTGCCTTGCCAACTTCTTCACGAACGATTTCGCGGAACATTTCCTCGATAGGATTGGCCGCCATGATGTTTTGCCTCCTAATGTTTTGGTAACTGAAGCGGTAAAATTTTTAGGCTGTTTGTTCTTCTTCATCCAGCAGTTCGGCGACCGTTACGCCGAGGGCGTCGGCTAATTTGCGAAGTATCGTAATCGTCGGTTGTTTGTTGCCAGATTCTAAGTAGTGGATGTGCGACTGAGAAACGCCGGAACGTTTGAAAAGCTCTAATTGCGACCATTCTTTTTCAAGTCGAAGTTTCTTAATCCTATTCACCCTTATCACTTCCGTGTTTATACACTATCACTAATATTATGATTAGTAAAAACTATAATGATAATTTTGACGAAAATTTTTTGTGATAAAATCACTGTTGAGATAAAACGAATGGAATGATGATTAATGGATGTTTCCAAAAGACTAACTGAGATTCGAGAATCACTTGGATTAAGCAAAAACCAATTAGCTAAGATGTCCGGAGTGTCACAATCGTTTATCAGCTATATCGAAGCCGGGCAGCGCCAACCGACATTGGATATAATTGAAAGACTTTGTTCCGCACTCGGAATTACAGTTATTCAGTTTCTCTCTGACGACTCCGACCAACTCCCTCCCGACCTCCTGCAACTCATCGAAACTGCCAAGAAACTCACGCCGGAAGAGCGGAAAAAAGTCACTGATATGCTCCAAACCATGTTAGAAAGGATGAATCAGAATGAGTGAAAAGTTACTTGAACAAATCCTTAATGAACTTAAAGATGTAAAAGCAGAACTCAAAGATATAAAGGAATCAGTCTCCGATATTCCGCTTATCAAACGTGCTTTTCTTGATACATCCGACTCCGTTAAGCGTTTGGAAGAAATTCAGGATAGTCAGCAACGTATTATCGAATTACTCTCTGCTCGTTCTATTCAGCAAGAAGCTGAACTTAAGCGTATCAAGTAGCCACCGCCTATTTGGTAGCTTTCCCCTTCCAACTGAGGTTGGTTTTGGTAATTGAAGTGGGGAAAAAATTAGATGTTAGGCCGAGTTAATTCTCGAATCGAGAATTTCTTCATCAAAAAAAAAGCGCATTTACTTCAACGCCTAAGATTTCAGCGACCAAAGGAACCTTATCGGCATCAAAACCTTTTTTACCCGATTCAATTTCGCTAAGTATCGAAGGTGATTTATACCCGAGTCTCTTGGAAAGATGAACCTGAGTCATACCTTTTTCTAAGCGGATCTTTCTGATTCTCTTTCCGATGATCTTACTCAACTTGTTCACCGCCTTTATTCTCGCTTTTAAATTCTCATTTTGTGAATTCTTGAGACAAGTATAAATTCTCAATTCGTGAAAGTCAATATTAAAATTCTCGATTCGAGATATTTTTTTCTCTTTTAGAGAATTTGTGATAAATTAGGAGGTGAAATAAGAGGTGATAGTGTTGGCCAAAATGACGCTTGGAGAACGAATTAAATATCTTCGTGAAAAAAATGGATATGCACAAAAATTTGTCGCAGAAAAAATTGGTGTGCGAAACAATACACTTTCTAGTTATGAATCAGATAAGCGTCAACCAGACTATGATACCTTACAAAAAATAGCTGACTTTTTTGAGGTATCTGTCGACTATCTTTTAGGCCGTACTGACGATCCGTCACCAAAAGAAGATAAGAAAATGAACCTCTTCTTCTACGATGGACTTGAAGGATACGACGATCTCACACCTGAAGAACAAAAAGCCTTTCGTGAACATATGTATGAGGAAGCAAAACAAGCCATCGAGCTTGTTAAGAAGCTTAAGAAAAAATAACCCTGCCTGACCATTGGACAAGCAGGGTGTTTTTGTAAGCGTTAAAGAAAATTATTACATAGATGTAATATATTTGAGGTGATAAATAATGGGTTGGAAAGGTGCACTCCGCTCGCTTAATGCCGCTAGTAAAAGAATGGCACGTGATGCTAAAAGAAAACCCTTGAAAAATCAGGGGGTTTCACGCTTGCTACTATCTACATTCCGAGCAATAACCATAAATTTCAAATTTATGCCCTGTAATCGTAAATCCTTCTGGCTCGCCAAATCCCCCATCCAGCGGACACAATCTAATATGGCGCGTCTTTCCGCAGGACAAGCAAATCAAATGATGGTGATGGTCTTCCGTTGAACAGCGGAAACGGTACTTCCGCTCTCCGCCTAGTTCGGTTACCTCCAAAATATTCAACTCCGCGAACAATGTTAAATTCCGGTATACAGTATCGAAACTCAGCGCAGGATAATGCTCCTGCATATACTCAAGCATATCGCGAGCCGACAAATACCGCTTTTCTTCGGCGAAAATGCGGATCATCTCTTCCCGCTTGCCCGTATATTTATATCCACTTTTCTTTAAAATCTGCAAAGCCTGTTCCACGGTCATTATTTCCACCGCCTTTTACTTCACTTCAAGAGTTGCGTAGCCGCTTGCCGACAAGTACGCACACAAGCAGCAAGACGGCAACAAGTACAATCGTGCCGCCCGAAGCCAAATCAAACGTATAGGCAATTAACAGTCCGCTCAAAACGGATACTTCTCCGAAGACAATTGCATAGATAAATGTCTGCCGGAAACTGCTGGCCAACTGCAACGCGGCCGCCACCGGTAACGTAATTAGCGCCGAAACAAGCAAAATGCCCACCACCTGCATGGAGATGCTAATGACAAGCGCGACCAAAACACTGAATACAACGTTAATCAAATTGCGTGGAACGCCCGAAATGCGCGCTCCTTCTTCGTCAAATGAAAGATATAGCAATTCTTTGTAAAATAACCAAACAATTGCAATTACAACCAAGCTGGCGATCACAACCCGCACCAAGTCTTCTTCCGTAACAGACAACAAGCTGCCGAATAAATATCCGAACAAATCGACATTAAAGCCGTTCGCCAGGCTAATAAGCACTACACCAAGTCCGATACCGGTGGACAAAATAATCGGGATGGCAAGCTCCTGATAGAACCTGTACGCTTGACGCAGCTTATCTATCATAAAGGCGCCGCCTACCGCGAAAAACATTCCTGTATAAACCGGGCTGATGCTCTGAAAGGACGGGATATACTGTGAAAGCAGCAACCCCGCCGCTACGCCCGATAGCGTGATATGAGACAGAGCATCCGCAATCAGCGACATCCGGCGTACTACAAGAAACACGCCGATTAGCGGGGCCACAAAACCGATAATTAACCCGGATAGCAGCGCATGCTGCATGAATTTGTAACTTAGTATCGCTTCAATCATCGCTTTCTGATTCCCTTCTAATGGTTATGATGCAGCACATGTACATCGTAACCGTATGACTTCAACAAAATTTCGGGGCGTATCCGTTCGAATTCTTCGGCTCGTCCGTGAAAATGCAACTTGCGGTTTAGACAGGAAATGGAATGCATTTTCGTACTAATAGCCCCTAAATCGTGAGAAACAAGAATAATAGAGATGCGATTTTCTTCGTTCAAACGCTTCAGCAAGTCATAAAAATGCGCTTCTGATTGTGCGTCCACGCCGACGGTCGGTTCATCTAAAATGAGCACATCCGGATCGCTGACCAGCGCCCGTGCAATAAACACACGCTGCTGCTGTCCCCCGGACAGGCGACCGATATTCCGCCCTTCAAATCCACCCATACCAACTGTCGCAATTGCCTCCCTGACCCGTTCTTTCTCCTTCTTGCCAGGCCTGCGAAACAATCCCATCTTCGCAGTCAATCCCATCATAACGACTTCGAATACCGTGGCCGGAAATCCGGTATTAAAACTATTCGCTTTCTGCGAAACATACCCAATACGCGACCATTCGTCAAACTTGCGTAGCGGCTTACCGAACCACGTAACATTTCCTTCCTGCAAGGGCAATGCGCCAAGAATAACTTTAAGCAAAGTAGACTTGCCAGACCCGTTAGGTCCGACAAGTCCCATCATTTCACCCCGATGCAGCTGTAAGGAAACATCTTCGAGTACGCGTTTGCTCCCATAACGGTGCGAAACATGCTGCACGTCTAAAACAATGTCACTCACTGTACTTCCAGCACCTTCTTCAACGTATTTAGATTTTCTTTCATTAAATCAATATAAGTCTTACCGGCGTCAAATTGCTCTTTCGTTACATTCTCAATCGTATAAAGTGTCACAGCTTCCGCACCGGATTCCCGCTGTACCGTTTTTGCTACTTTATTCTCAACAAGTCCTTCAAATGCCACATATTTAATATTATGCGCTTTTACCGTATCAATCAAACTTTTTAATTGCTGCTGAGACGGCTCTTCTGAAGGAGAAAGACCAGATACAGACAACTGGATTAAACCATATTGTCTCGTTAAATATGCAAACGCCTTGTGAGATACAACCAATTCTTTTTTCTTCGCTTTACCGATCACGTCTTTATATTCTTTGTCGAGCGCATCTAAATCCGCGGCAAGCTTCTTGTAATTCGCTTCATATGCATCCTTATGAGCCGGATCAACCTCTGCTAGCGCATTTTTCACTTTCTCTGCTTGCTGTTTGGCTAACATCGGATTTAGCCAAACGTGCGGATCGTATTTTCCATGAGCATGCTCACTGTGATCCTCTTCATGCACCGATTCTCCTTTATGACTATGTTCCCCTTCATGAGCGTGCTCTCCCTCATGTTCATGCATTTCTGTTTCTATAAGCTGCAATCCCTGACTTGCATCCAGTGCTTTCGTTTTTTGCGGATCAAGATTTTTCGTGACGTTCTCAATCCATGTCTCATAACCTGCCCCATTGTAGATGAATAACTTCGCTTCATTTAATTTGGCCATATCTTTTGCTGACGGTTCGTAGTCATGACCTTCCGCTCCAGGCGGCAACAAATTTGTCACCTGTACATGCTCACCGCCAATAGTCCGTGTAAAATCATATAAAGGAAATATACTTGTATATACTTGTATTTTTTCTCCATTTGCTTTCCCGGCAGAAGCAGCCCCTTCACCTTTTTGTCCACAGCCTATCAAAAAAACAGCCAGCACAAGGCTTAGTACGAATAAACTATAGAAAAGTTTCCAATAACCTTTCACTTTTGTCATCCCTCACTCTGTAAATAAGATTTCTTCCGATTTCCAAAAAACAGTATAACGTAATGATTACGATTTGTAAACAAAAAAATGAGACATTAACTACCAAGAAGTTTCGAATACCGACATTGAATTTATCATGATGAATGCTGGATATGACCAGCTAAAAAATTATGAAGCGACTCATGAGCTAAAGGCACAAGCGATAATTCCTCAGACTTCTGGACTTTATTCAAATCCTTTTCTGATCGAGCCGTTCGCTTTTCCGTTTCACGTTCAAAAAGGAAAAGCTGAAAATAGAGCGAAAGCAGCCCCTTACCACAGGTAGCTGCCTTCCTAACTTTATTATCTATATCATGATCTATATCATGCCACCCAACCGAAATAGCGGACAATCTGAGTAACCACAAAGCAAACCACAATCGCAATGGAAAGCGGAATAAGAGCCGCAAGCACCGTCCATTTTGCACTTTTCGTCTCTTTCGCGATCGTATATAGCGTCGTACCGCACGGATAATGCAAAAGCGAAAACAACATCACATTAAGCGCTGTTAGCCACGTCCAACCGTGCTCCAAAAACAATGCTTTAAGCGCACTTAAATCTTCCAACTCTAACATTGCGCCGGAAGCCATATACGCCATGATAAGAATCGGCACAACAATTTCATTGGCCGGCAGTCCAAGTATAAACGCCATCAAAATATATCCGTCCAGCCCAATCGCGTGTCCGAACGGCTGAAGCCAATTTACCGCATGCGCCAGCATGCTTTGCTCCCCAACCGTAATGTTGGCCAGCAACCACGTAATGACGCCAGCCGGGGCAGCGGTAATCACAGCACGCTTTAATACGAATAACGTTTTGTCAAATACCGAACGAACAAACGTGCGCACCACCTGTGGTTTACGGTACGGTGGAAGTTCCAGCGTGAAGTGGGACGGCACACCACGCAGCAATGTTTTAGAGAGCGCCCACGATACAAACAGCGTCATCATAATACCGAACAATACCATGCCAACCACAATTAGTGCAGCAACCGTTATGCTTTCACCTGTGCCGACCGCTGCGGTCATAAATAGCGACGACATCAAAATCAACGTCGGCCATCTTCCGTTGCATGGCACAAAATTGTTCGTCAAAATCGCAATCATGCGCTCGCGAGGCGACTCGATAATCCGACAAGAAACAATCCCCGCTGCATTACATCCGAACCCCATCGCCATGGTTAGCGATTGCTTACCGTGTCCGCCCGCTCTTTTAAACAATCGGTCAAGATTGAACGCAACTCGCGGCAAATAACCAAAATCTTCAAGCAATGCAAACAATGGAAAGAAAATGGCCATCGGCGGCAACATAACCGAAACGACCCAGCTAACACCTCTAAATAAACCAAGCACTAGAATGCCGTGCAGCCAGGCTGGAGCGCCAGCCCACATAAACAAAGCCGTCAATTTTCCTTCTAGCCAACCAAAACCGCTTGCCAGCAAATCCGACGGTACGTTGGCCCCCGCAATCGTAATCCAGAACACTACCCCCAGCATGGCCAACATAATTGGAAATCCAAGGTAACGAGATGTCAAAATGTCATCCAGCTTGTTATCCCAATCCATTCGTTTATTTTCATTCGTCTTGGTGACTTCTTCAGCAATTTTCTGAGAATACTGAAAAATTTGTTCTACCAGTACATCTCTTATCGGCTCTTTGTTCCCCATTTCAATTCGACGTGCAATCGCATACAAATGGTTCAAGTCGTTCTTCCCTATGCCTGCGGCCATGATGGCGATACCCCCTGACTTACAGAATGTAGTGGCAGCACGTCATCCGTCAAATATTTCTCCATATCTTCCAGCAACGTATGATCCCCATCCAGCAAGCGCAGCGCCACCCAGCGCGGATTAAGCACCCCTCGCAACAGCGGTGCGATCTCCGCTTCCAATTGCTCTACCGCCCGTTCTATCTGTTCACTATATCGGAGAATCAGTGGCTTCGGAACCACACGACCGGTTGCCACATCGAACAGCGCATCCTGCAATTCCTTCAGTCCTTGCTTTTGACGGGCAGCTGTGGCAATGACCGGCACGCCCAACTTTTGCGAAAGACGCTCTGTATCTACCGTAATTCCTTTTCGTTTCGCTTCATCCATCAAGTTTACGCATAGCACAATCTTATCAGTAATTTCCATCACTTGCAGTGCAAGATTCAAGTTCCGTTCCAGCGCCGTCGCATCTACTACAACAAGCGTCACATCAGGACGACCAAAGCAGATAAAATCACGCGCTACCTGTTCATCCGCGGAATTCGGCAAAAGAGAGTATGTGCCTGGCAAATCAACCATAAGAAACGACTCACCCCGATGTGTAAATGTTCCCTGCGCATTCCCCACCGTTTTTCCAGGCCAATTTCCGGTGTGTTGATTCAAGCCCGTCAACGCGTTGAATACTGTACTCTTCCCTGTATTCGGATTTCCAGCAAGCGCAATGACAATCTGCTCAGATGTTGTCATCTCGATTCCAAATTTACTGTGTAAAAGCTCTTTTCTCCTCTCCGCTTGTAACCCTTTCATTTGTCTTCCTCCTTATTTCGCAACGGTTCAACCATGATCTTCATCGCGTCTTCCTTTCGTAATCCGATAAGCGTTCCACGCACCCGGTACGCCACCGGGTCGCCGATCGGGCTGCGCCGTACGGCTTCTACTACGGTCTGTGGCACAATTCCTAGATCCAGAAGCCGCCTGCGCACTAAACCCTCGCCAGACAGCGCTACTACTTTCGCTTTATCACCAGGTAAGAGCTCCGCTAAAGGGATAATTCCTTGCTTGCTGCCAACCATCCAATCACCTCGAAACAACTTGACAATTAGCCAAGCGCTAAATATTTTACCAAGCTCAACTTTTTGTCTAAAAAAAGAAAAGGATATTATTTTCCTCATATAAATTATTTTGCATATGGGCAAAAAATGCAAGTAGTTTTTCTTTCCGTTACATTATTTACTGTATTTCCTATCCATCCTTTTTGTGCTATCCTCTCCATTTTCATGTCATATCCCTGTTTTTAAACTCGCGCAAGCCAAACGTCATGATGATAACAAACAGCGTAACGGCAATGCCATACATTAAGAGTCCTTTATCAAACCGTTCCATCGAAGGTGCGAAAAATGTAGTAATCGGATACGTCCACGGATAAAAAATCCACAGTTTTTCCGAGTTCGCAGCGAAAATTGCCGGCGCCGCAAATCCGACGCCAAGGGTCAACGGAATCCCGATGTGGGAAAAACGAAAACTTAGCACAAATTGAATCGCGATAATAGGCAACGCGGCCACAAACGCCAGTGCTCCTCTGCCCAGCAACAAACCATAAGGTGCCTGTCCTTCCGCTCCGGTGATCCATCCCCCTGCCAACGTACCGCCGCTCAATACCGCCATATTAAGCAAAACAAGCATGCAGGCTATCACTAATTTCGCAACATAAACCTGACCGCGCGTCACCGGAAACGTCAATAATTGTTTCCATCCGCCGTGAACATTTTCAACGCGCGCAAGCAAAGCGATCAGCACCGTAATGACAAGCGGCATCAGCATAGTAGGATACATAAACATGCATTGTTCATACAGTATTTCCCATTCTGTGCGCGTGCTTCCGGCAAAAACCGTATCCCGATAACGAAGAAAATTCCCTACGCCCTGCACCACCAAAAACAGCGGCACAAGTACGGCGATCCATATCATGCCTGAACGGCGCAGTTTTAGCCATTCGGCCGCAAGCAATTGTTTCATCCTCTTCCCTTCCTCCTATACAATGTCCCGGTTCTTAAATTCGTGCATTCCCAGCACCAGTAATAGCGGTCCAGCAATCAGCCCGCTCCATACGGGACGGTTGTTTGCAATGTCTTCTAATGGTGTCGCATAAAGAATCGTCACATGCGGAAAGAAACTAAGCATTTCGGATTGAGCAAAAAAAAGGGCGCATACGCTCAAGGTAATCCCAATCGCAATCGGTACAATTACATTTTTAAAACGGGAGCTTAGCCAATGCTGGATGCTAACGATGCCAAGCACACCCAATGCCTGATATAAGGCATAGCGACCGTACAGCTCCCAGGCAAATGGTTCGGAAAATTCAAGTATTTTACCGACTACAAACAATCCGATAAACAAAACAAAAATAGCAAGATATGTAAGCAATAATATTAAAAACCACTTTGAAAAATAGACATTTCTTCTTGTCACCGGCAAACTCAACAAATGTTTCCACGCGTTTTCGCTGAACTCCCGGTAATGCACAATCGCAGCAATTAACGTAACTCCAATCGGACAAAAAAACGCCCACAAAAACATTAACTCACCCAGTATAATTCCCCAGGAACCAAGTCCCGCATTGCTCTTCTTTGTAATTAAGTAATCGTAACGGACACCTACATCAATCCATACGAGAGCCGCAATCAGCAGCGGGCCACCGATAACGAGCCACCACATCACACCGTTCTTCTGCTTATACATCTCAGTCATAAAAACAGCCAGGCGACTCATACGCTCTGCGCCTCCTTCGTTAGTTCAAGGAAAATATCTTCCAGCGATTTTCTCTCTTCGCTCAAATGCCATACTTTATGACCGCTTAATACAAGATGACGGTTAACGTTAGCCGCTTCGCTTTTATCCGTATTAATGTAAAGAATATCCTCGCTTTTCTCTACGCGATACCCGGCATTAAACAACAGTCTCGCCGCTTCGTTCATCTTATCTGTTTCTACACGCAGCTTCGGCTTACTGCGGGCCTGCAATTCCGAAAGCTTGCCCTGAAACAGCAATTGCCCTCGGTTGATGATCCCCACCCGATCAGCAATCAGCTCAACCTCACGTAAAATATGGCTTGATACAAGCACCGTAATATTCATGTGTTCAGGTAAACTGACAATTAAATCACGAATTTCGTGAATGCCCGCCGGGTCAAGACCATTCGTCGGTTCATCGAGAATGAGCAATTCCGGATTTCCCAATAGCGCCTGCGCGATGCCGAGCCGTTGCTTCATGCCCAGCGAATACGTTTTGGTCTTTTTGTTCTTCCATTCAGTCAGCCGGACAATGTCAAGCACACGATCAATATCTTTTTTATCCGCGCCAAGCAGCCTGCGCGTCACTTCCAAGTTTTCATAGCCGGTCAAATGTCCATAATAGGAAGGCGATTCTACAAGAGAGCCGACTTTCCGGGCGATGTCCAGTCTATGGCTTGCCAATGGTTTACCGAAAATGCGAATGTCTCCTGACGTCGGCTTAATCAGCCCAAGCAACATCCGAATGGTTGTCGTTTTTCCCGCACCGTTCGGACCGAGAAATCCATACACTTCCCCTTTTCGCACTTGTAAGGAAAGGTTGTGAACCGGTGTAAATTTTTTAAATCTCTTGGTTAGTTGCTCTGTTTCGATTACAAATGAAGTCATGGCTATTCCCCCTATCCTCTCGATTTAATTTGACTTCATTGTACTGTCCGTATCTTAATCTCCCTTTTAGCGTTCCTTAATTCTTTCTTAATTACGCTCTCGCAAAAAGAGCCTTCCTTCTCCGGAAGACTCTATATAAATCACATTTGATATATCGACATCCTTGTATGGTTTAAGGGAAGAATCATGTACATAACATGCTCTACTTTACAACTATAGCTACTCTATTGCTGTACGATAGAAAGCGCCACCTTCTCCAGTTCGGCTTTCGGAAGCGGACCGGACACATGAATATGGTACGCGCTTTGCTTTCCTTTTGCGGGAACGATGAGAGAGAGTCCATTTGCGTTGCGCTTGTCTTTTTCACCATATAACGCCTGAAAACCTTCAAGCGTATACTCTTTTATATTGGAATACGTACCGAAGAGATGAACGTCATCCGGGTCTTCAAGCTCCTGCTGCAAAATGCCGAGCCCTTCTTCTCCTTTCTCATAATAGATATTAATGACCGGCTTCCGTTCCTTTGTATCCTTGCTTACTGCTCCTACTTCGGTGCGCAGCACATAACCTTCCGGTACATACGTCGGCTTTCGCACCGGAAATGTCAACAGCTTTTGCGACTCTTCCAAGGTCAAAGTGTCAACGGGGCTTTCTTCGGCCGCCATTATTTTCGCCGAATAAGGGGCAAGCTCTTTTTCCAGTTGGTTGTAACGTTGTTTTTCCTCTTCGCTCAAACGGCTTGCATCAAGCGTTCCGTCCGGCCCCGCCATTTTCGCATGATAGCCCGCAGCTTCTTTCAACAAAGCTTCCATTTCCTTGTATTCTTTGCTGTTCAATACCCTTTTGGCCTGTGCCAGCTTTTCTTCAACATGCTGATATTCTGCTTTCGTGCCTCCCTGGGCAACGAAGTTCTCCTGAGAGCCGAAAATACCGTCCGACAAATATGAATAACCTGCGAATCCTGCCGTCGGAATCATAATTGCCGCTGCCGCAACTCCCGCTATCAAACGTTTTTTCATTCTCTTCTGTTCCCCCTTATATGAAATACTGCTTAAAATTCGGTTTCTCATCTCAGGTGTTCCTTTCATTCGTTCCGCCTCTGCTTTCAAAATCTGACGCAACCGATTCTCAATGTCCATGACTTTCCCCCGCCTTTCCCAGAGAATAAGCGTTCGTATACGATATGTTACGAAGCTTTTCGAGAGCGAAATGGAGCCGTGATTTTACCGTGCCAACCGGAATATCCAGAATACGCGCGATTTCCTCCTGTGAATACTCGTACAAATACCGCAGTACAATTACCTGTTTGTACTTATAAGGCAAATTGTCAACCAGGCGAATCACCTCAAGACTATCCAGCCTGTCCGCCACCTCCCCTGAAAAATCCGGCTCGGTTTCCTGAGAAGTATATTGTTGGTTTTTCGCCAATAGGCGAAATAAACGCCATCTTCGTCGCCGATAATTGTTCACTTGCCGAATGGCAATTCCGATAACCCAAGAGCGAAAAGATCGAGCCGGATTAAACTTCGGCAGCGATTTATATATTTCAATGTAAATCTCTTGAATGACATCTTCAGCACTCGCTCTATCTTCAAGCAAAAAGCGCACAGTTCCCGTCACATCGCGCACCGTACAATCATAAATTCTAGCAAACGCTTCCCTGTCACCAGCAATCGACCGCCTAATGTTCTCCAACAATTCTTCGTTTTCCTGCTCCATCGCATCTCACCCCCCTTTTTGATTCTACATTTGATATTGGTTCAATCCATTTCCATCGTTCATTTTTCTTTGCAAAAGATACATTTTCTTTTCTATTGCGCTAATAGATGAGGAACTTTCCGCTTATTCCCCATTCTCCGTATACCATCGCTAATGTATAATAAACGTTGAAAAAATTACATCAGGAAAAGAGGGAACAAAATGACGGAAGAACAAATGACAATGTTTAAGCAAATGTTCGAAAATGCGCTTCAGTTGCCGGAAAAAGAGCAGCTGACGCTGTTTGAAGCAATGGCGCAAAACGCAAAAACATTTCTGGAAACGAACAAAGACTTTACGATAACACCGGAGATGCTGGAGATGTTCTCCCGTCTCTCGCCACAAGTGCAAGAAAGAGTGAAAGAATTCCTTGCTCCGTACATTAATAAATAGCTGAATTTCTTCCTCCACCATATGGCTAATCAACAAGTGTGCCTCTTAAATGACAAAAAGCCGATTATTTCTCCATCAAGAAATAACCGGCTTTACTTATGTCATAGAAAATCTTTATTATTTTTATAAAAAATCCAAATGGCTCCACCGAAAACGACAAGACAAATATGGACTATCCAAAGAAACATATTATCGCTCATATTCCCACCGCATTCCTTAACAATATTTACCTTCATATATTTTAACTTTTTTCATTTTTCCTCCCTCTTCTACATCAAATCAGCCATTTATACCTTTAGAATAATTAAACATGAAAAAAATGGACCATCCAATTCAACTTTTTATTTACCATCCACTTGTTTATAATAGTTTTTATTCAACCCGGATTCATAAGAAAGAGGAATATGAATATGGAATGGAAACCTGATCGTTTGCATGATAAACCTATTTATAAACAAATTGTCGAATATATCGAATACCGGATTTTCAACGGAGAATATCCTCCCGGAAGCTTATTGCCTTCCGAACGCATTCTTGCCAAAGAATTGAACGTGAATCGAAGCACAGTGGTCACGGCCTATGAGGAACTGCGCGCATCAGGGCTTATTATTAGCAAACAAGGAAGCGGGACACGCGTGAGCCCATTTCTTGCGGAGAATTCTAAAGAACGGGTGCCGAATTGGAATCGATATGTGGTCGGAGGCTCTCTTTTACCCAACATACCATTAATCCGCCGCATCCTAAAAGAAGCGCTCAATAAAGATCTTATCGATTTAGCCACAGGAGAATTATCTCCTGATCTATTTCCGCAAGCACAATTTCAACAAATAATAAAAACAGGAAACTTCAATTTTCATTTAGGATATGAAAATCCGCAAGGAAATTTCCAGTTGCGTGAAACGATTGCTAACCATGTAAAAAAATACAAAAACATTGATGCAACCGCATCCTCCATTCTCATTACTTCCGGCGCGCAACAAGCGTTGCATCTCATTGTGCAATGCCTGCTCAAACCGGGAGATTCGATCGCTATCGAAGATCCTTCGTATTGCTATTCACTGCCTATCTTTAAGTCAGTAGGTTTAAAAGTGCATTTGTTGCCGGTTGACCAGAATGGAGTAAACCCTGATGATCTCCTGACTCTTCATAAAAAACATCGGCTTCGCATGATTTTTCTAAATCCAACTTTTCAAAATCCAACAGGAGTCAGTCTGCATCCCGAACGTCGCAAGAAAATTCTCGATATCGCGGCAAAATACGGAATCCCTATTATCGAAGACGATCCGTATACGTTAACCGCTTTTGAACAGGAACCGTTTCCTACGCTAAAATCTATGGACCCTTATGGAATTGTTCTTTATATTAGCTCTTTGTCCAAGATCGTTTCTTCCGGCTTGAGAATAGGATGGATTACCGGGCCGCAACGGGTCATTAACCGCCTGTCCGATGCTAAACAGCAGATTGATTTCGGACATAGCATTTTTTCACAGTGGATAGCGAATGAATTTTTGACGTCTCCCTATTTTCATGAACATATAAATCAACTTGTATTGGAATTAAAAAAGAGGCGGGATGCTATGGTTTCTTCAATAAAGAATTATCTTCACGATCACGTCGAATTTTTTATTCCCAAAGGCGGAATCCATATGTGGTGTAAGATGAAAACTCCTATACATGAAGAAAAGTTACTCGAAACTGCGCTGAATTATGGAGTGATTTTTGTACCCGGAAGTGCTTTAGGGACAAAAAAAGGATATGTTCGATTTACTTTTGGTCGAGCTTATGAGGATACGATTGAAGAAGCTATCTTCAAGTTTTCTGAAGCATTTTATAATCTGGCCAATAAAACTTAAATGATATAAAATTAATGTTTCGAAATTTATATGATGGTAAGAGGGGTAAAAAGGGAAAATGGGGAGAAGAAAAAGCAAGCCGGAGCCCCTTGTCTTTATGCAAAGCCCTTCTTCCTTCCTCTCTTACTTTCCCTTCCAAACAAATATCAAACCATGAACACATATTTATAATTTCTTGTCTTTCTGCCGCAAAAAAACAACACGAATCGCTGTTCCTTCCCCAAGTTTGCTTGTGACACAAATTTCACCGCCATGCGCGTCAATAATTTGTTTGGCAATCGCCATGCCCAGACCGGAGCCCTGATGCCGCTCATTCGTGCTCGTCCCGCGGTAATAGCGGGTGAACAGCTTATCTATCTCTTCTTCCGCAATCCCTTTCCCACTGTCCCGAATAAGTACTGTCACCATTTCCGCTTCTTCTGTCACGGTTACACAGACACGGGTATCGGGCAGATTATGAATAACCGCATTGTATATAAGATTGGTAAAAGCACGAGTGAAATAAGCCCGGTCCAGCAAAAGCGGTACATGCTCTTTGTTTGTAACAAATTCGATCGCTCTATCTCCGTATTGCGGATCGTTCAACAAATCAATAATAATTTCCCGGACAAGCTCAACCACATTTTCTTCCTTTTTTTGCAACGGAAGCAGATTATTTTTTAACTGGTATGTCAACCGTAAATCTTCCAATAATTTTTCCATATAGCTCGTTTTACCAACAATAATGTCGGCATATTTTCGCCTTTCGTCCGGTGAAATTTCATAGTCTGAATCGGCCAGCACTTCCCCAAACCCTTTAATGGAAGCAAGCGGCGTTTTTAAGTCATGCGAAAGATTTGTAACCCATTCATCACGCATTTTCTCTAGCCGCATCCGTTGCACCTCGCTGGCCTTTAGGGCATCAGCCAGCTGATTCAAACTTTTATATACATCTTTATACAAACCACGTATGTTGTATTTTATGGAATAATGCCCTTGTGCCAGTGCCTGTATACTTCCGATAATCTCGACCAAGGGCCGTGTCAACTTGCGGCCAAAAAAATACCCGATCGTAATCACCATTAAGAATGTTAACACAAACACTGCCAAAATGACTTCTTTCCAAAAATTTATCATTTTGAACGGGCTAAACGACATCACATATCGGGAAATCGTATGATAATGAAACCCAAGAATGTACGTCCATTTCGTGTCCTCATGAGTAACCCAGCTAACAAACAACGTCGAGTCTTGAATCGAAGCGGTATATCTGTAATAATGCACAAGCTCTCCCGGCGTATAATGCTTTGGGGCAGCTTCCGGCTTATTCAGATTGTATACTTCAGTACCATTCGCATTAAGTATCTGAATCCAGGCTCGCTTCTTGCTTAGTTCTTTCTTTCCTTCAGGCGAAACTTGCGGCTTATCATCCACAAATACGATAAAACGGCCAAACTTCCGTGTATATTCCTCATAAGGAAAAAAGGAGATGAATGCGTTTTTCTCCGGTTCTGCCGATGAAAAATAAATAACGGCCGCTAAATTAATAAACGTAAATGCGACCGTCATCAAAATGAGCGGGACAAGGAACAAACTGGTCATCTTCCACTTCATGCTTGCACTTTCCCCTCATTCTGCAATTTATATCCAAGCCCCCGTACCGTCAGCAAATACACAGGAGCAGACGGGTTGTCTTCCAATTTTTCACGCAGATGTCGCATATGCACCATAATGGTGTTATCATAACCGAAATACTCTTCTTCCCAGACTGCTTCATACAGTTTGCTTTTGCTGAAAATTTGGTTCGGATGGCGCGCAAGAAACAATAGCAACTGATATTCCTTCGCAGTTAACGCTACCAGTTTCCCTGCCTTCCGCACTTCTCCACGCTTGGCATCAATTTCCACATCACCAAATGTGTATACTGTCTCTTCTTTTCTGCTTAAATAATAATGGCGGCGAAAATGAGCTTTTATCCGATACGCTACTTCCTTTGGGCTGAACGGTTTCGTAATATAATCATCACCACCGAGCCCAAGACCAAGGATTTTGTCCGTATCCTCGTTTTTCGCCGATAAAAAAAGAATCGGTGCCACCGTAATGTCACGCAGGCGCCGGCATACTTCAAAGCCGTCCATATCAGGCAGCATAATGTCAAGCACGATAATATCCGGCTGATGTGCACAGCACATATCAATTCCATCCCATCCGTTTGATGCCTTATAAATATGAGAGAATCCTTCTTTCTTTAACACGGTTTCCAGCAAATGCAAAATATCTATCTCATCATCGATCAGCAAAATTTTTTTGGCGGACATATCCGGCATCGCAAGCATTCCCGTCACCTCAACCTATCGTATGCGGCATGGATTTTCCGTCATTATAACACATTCCAAAATCCTCTTTCCTTAAGCCTGGCTTAAATTTCGCATAACAAAAAAGCCGTCCTCTAATAGGACAGCACGTTTATTCGATGTGCGAATGCTCTTGAGCCAACGCTTTTTCCAGCAGATATACGATGTACGGATGCCGATAATTACTCTGGTGCTCCAAGCGATAGAGCTGACTCCACAGGGAGTTATATGTACTTCTGTATTGTTCAGGTACATATTCTCCGAAGCAATGTTGCAAATGAACCAGACGCCATTTCGCATATGCCCTTTCCTGATGGCTATTTTTCTTTTTTCCTCCATCAATAAGCGCCATTTGCTCACTTGCTTCATGCAATAGTATCTCTACCATTTTTTCAAGACTGGCAAACTCTCTGCCGTCAAATTTGCAAGATAAATTTGACATTTTCTCCCCCATAATCAAAAATAAAAACATTTCCATGAGTTAAATATAAAAAATAGCCATACAACGAATATTATATAGGCCAAATATGATAAATAACAAGATATATCCTCCTATTTTTGACCTTTTCACCTAAAAAACCCGCCCATTCGCACCCCTCTCAGACTTGCGAACCAGCGGGCCAAACAATTTTATGCATGCATACTCGCCTGCTTTTGCACAATTTTTTGGTATTTGCGACTGACGGAAGACTGGCTAATGCCAAGCACCTTCGCCGCCATGGTGGTCGTTTTGTAACGCTCCATCGCCAGCAAAATTAACTGCTCCTCCACATCTTCGAGCGCTTCCTGCAATGGAATCAAATTCGTGATAATCGGTCTTACTTTCGTTGAAGCTTTTTTCCATTGCAGGAACCGATTCAGATGATCGGCGTGAATCATTTCTTCTTCGGTCGTCACGACCGCCCGTTCAATGATATTCTGCAACTCGCGGACATTCCCCGGCCAAGAATACACTTCAAGCAAATTAAGTGCGTCCGGACTCAATTGAATATCGCGGTGATACTTCTCGTTCAGCTTCTGCAAGAAATAATAAGCTAATACCGGAATGTCTTCCGGGCGCTCTCGAAGCGGCGGAATATGAATCGGAATTACATTCAATCTATAAAATAAGTCTTCACGGAAGCTTCCTTCCTCTACTTTTTGTTCTAGGTTTTTGTTGGTTGCAGCGATAATCTGCACATCGACCGGAATCGTCTGTGTGCTGCCTACCGGAATCACTTCCCGCTCCTGCAGCACGCGCAACAGCTTTACCTGTAGTGACAGCGGCATTTCGCCAATCTCATCCAAAAAGAGTACGCCACCGTTCGCCTTTTGAAAATACCCTTCCTTCCCTCTCGGATCGGCGCCTGTAAACGCCCCTTTTTCATATCCAAATAATTCGCTCTCCAACAAATTTTCCGGGATCGCGCCGCAGTTGATTTTTAAAAACGGCTGGTTCACGCGTGCGCCCAATTGATGAATCGCCTTGGCAAACACCTCTTTACCAACGCCGGATTCACCGGTCAACAACACGGTGGAAGAAAATCGAGCAATCTTTTCAATTTCGCGCATAATACGGTCAATTTTGGGACTGCAATATACAACGCTTCGGTTTAACGTATGCCTGCTTTTCAAACTTTCCAATTCTTCTTTATACTGCTGGGACAGCTTTTTCATTTCTTTTAATTCGCTTTTTAGCTTTGTCGTTTCTGTAATATCGCGGGATGCAATGACAATCCGTTCAATGTTGCCTTCTTCATCAAACACTGGATTTCCAACTGCCAGCACTTTTCTTCCGTTACTCATATCCTGAATAACTGAAACTTTTCGTTTTCGCTCAAGCACAAGGCGTGTAACGGATGGTTTAAACAGCCCTTGATCTTCCAGTTCCAGCAAATTTTTGCCTACGAGATTTTCTAAATCATCCTGGCGAAAATTCAACGTGTTATTGTCGCTAAAACGCAACAATTCCCCTTTATGATTGACAACCAGAATCTCGTCATAAATGGTAGAAAGAATCGCTTTTAAATCTTTATTCAAATCTTTTACATAATCAAGTTCCATCGCCATCTCTTCTAGCATCGGCAAATCCTGTACCACAATCACAACGCCTTTAACCTCATGTTCCGGACTAAGAATTGGACTATAATCAGCTAAAATTCCCATTTCAGGACGAATATGAAGTTGGTTAAGAATCGTCTCGCCTGTGGCGAATACACGTTCAATTTGTTCCGCGCCGAAAATTTCACGCGCTGGTCGATTATGAATTTTCTCTTTCTCACAGCGGATCATGCGCAATCCTTCATCGTTATAATTGATGATACTCCCCTGTTTATCCACCACAAAAATCCCCTTTGGAATCGATGAAAGAATCGTTCGGAACAGATCAATATTGTGGTTGTCTTGCCGCAGAAGTTCTATCAAAATGTCTTCCCTACGCAAATATCCGCATACTTCATCCTGCTTATTCTTTACAATAACAATCTCTTCCCCGAGCAGCTTAAATACATCAGATACAGATATATCGCAATAAATATGGTAAGCAAAATGCAGCGGTATCAAATGTGCCTGCCAGAAAGGAATTTCATTGTTTTCCGCTTCCTTATCGGACGATAAATCCTGGACACGAACATAGCCAATGACTTCCTCTTTTTTCTTGACAAACAAAACCGGTTCTTTTTGCTCTTCTAAATAACGTTCAACTTCAGAAAATGACATGTCTGTAGATATGGTATGAATTTTTCGTACATTCTCTTCGGTAAATACCAGCACTTTCCTTCCTCCTTCCGTTCAAGAAATTATGCATAAACTAATTTTATTATACACTACTGCATACATATGAGAACAAGCAGGAAAGCGTTAAAACTTGTTCCACACTTCCTGCTTGTTTTTATTCATCCGCGCATAAATCGCTCATTTTGTCATTTTCATCATTTCCGGCTTGCGGGGCTTCTTCCCTAATATATGCGAGTACCATATGCTGGAAGCTTTATACTACCTAGGCAGAATCCCTCGCCTTCTTCCCTAATATATGCGAGTACCATCCCTGGAATTATCCGATCCCCATTCGCTACTTCATAGGAATATACATAGCCAGCAGTATCGGCTACGATTTCTTCGATCATTCCGTCACTCGTACGAATCAAGAACAATGTCTCCCATTCGTAAAAGTATGAGGCAGACGGATGTATAATCTTTTCTACTTTTCCATAATAAGGACTAAGCACCGGATACTGAATGACCATCTACCTCACGCAGCCTATACGAGAACTGCTTTGTCTACCTCTTTTAGCACCTTCGCAAATGTTTCACATACTTTATCGCACTGTTCTTTTTCAATCGTTAACGGTGGTTCGATGCGGATTGTTTTCGCATTGATGAGTGTTCCCGCTGTCAAAACTCCATTATCGAAGAAGCCTTTTGCCACTTCGTATCCAATTTCGTCACTAACGAATTCGATACCGATCAAAAGACCTTTACCACGTACTTCAAGCACTTTATTTTCATGTCCTTTAGCCGCTTCACGCAGCCCGTTCAACATATATTCTCCCATTTCCGCAGCGCGTTCCGGCAGTTTTTCTTCAATTAACACGTTAATAGTAGCAAGAGCCGCCGCGCATGCCAGCGGGTTACCGCCGAATGTTGTTGTATGCAGGAACGGGTTATCGAATAGATGAGAGAATACTTCTTCCGTAGCAATGGTTGCGCTTGCTGGCATAACGCCGCCGCCGAACGCTTTTGCCAAAGTCATAATGTCCGGTGTCACTCCATAGTGTTCTGCACAGAACATTTTACCCGTACGGCCCATACCTGTTTGCACTTCATCGAAAATCAGCAATGCGCCATACTCGTCACACAGTTCACGCAACTTCGGCAGATAATCGTCCGGAGGAATGATAACTCCACCTTCGCCCTGAATCGGTTCAACGATAACCGCCGCTACATCCTCACCAACCATATGGCAGGCATGCATCGTTTTCTTCATCATATCAATATCACCAAACGCAACATGACGAAATCCGCTTACCAGCGGTATAAACGGCTTACGGAAAACGCCTTTTGCCGTACCGGACAAGGAACCAAGACTCTTGCCGTGGAACGCCCGTGTCGTCGCGATAAAAGTGCTACGCCCTTCTTTATGGTGATAGATTTTCGCTAATTTCAGTGCTGCTTCCACCGCTTCGGTACCACTGTTGCCAAAGAAGGAATATTTTAAGTCGCCCGGTGTGAGCATAGCCAACGCTTTCGCCAGCATCGCGCGCAGCGGATCCAAAAGATCCTGGCTATGCAATGCCTGCTTATCAAGCTGATCCTTTACCGCTTTTACCACCTTTGGATGGCGATGTCCCACATTATAAATACCGAAACCACCCAGACAGTCAATGTATTCTTTGCCGTTTACATCAATAAAGCAATTCGGACCCGAGTCTTTCCATTCTACGGAAGCGTATTGTCCACCTTTCGTAACCGATTTGCGGTACTCAAGAAATCCAGAGTTTACGTTTTCGCGGAACCCGTTCACGGTTTCACTCGTAATCCATTGTGCTTCCTCTTTCGTTACATCAGTCTTCTCGATAATGTCCAAAACTTTGGCTGTATATTCGTATACCTCTTTGTATTTGTTCATAGTTGTTTCCATGCTTTGATGCCTCCACTTTCATTGAATTTATTTAGCCAGAATGCATTTCTTTCCGCATCCGGCCTGCAATCTTACCGTTTTTTTTGCTTTATGGCTTGATACGATATATAGAGATAGAAGAAAAATACCAGTATTAGTTTTTGAACCAGCCAGTCGATTCTACCTGTAGATTGATATTAATTTGTTTTACTTCCGTGTATTCTTCGTAACCGAATGTGCCGAGTTCGCGACCAATACCGCTCTGCTTATATCCACCCCACGGCGCTTCGTTGTAGGTCGGATGATAGCAGTTGATCCAAGTGATCCCCGCGCGAAGCTTACGAATCACGCGCTGTGCTTTTGCACCATCCTGTGTAAACACCGCGCCAGCTAAGCCGTAAACCGTATCGTTTGCCAGTTTAATCGCTTCTGCTTCATCCCTAAACTTCTGTACAACCAGTACCGGTCCAAAAATTTCTTCCTGTACAATACGCATATCCGGTGTTGTGTCGACAAAGATCGTTGGTGCCACGAAGTACCCTTTGGCCAGCTCGCCTTTCGTAATGCGATATCCACCGCAAACAAGCTTCGCGCCTTCTTCCTGGCCGATCTTAATATAATTCAACACTTTCTCCATGTGCGCTTCGGAAACCAGCGGCCCCATCTCCGTCTCTTCTGCCAAGCCTGGCCCTACCTCGATTTTTTTTGCGCGTTCTACAAGACGCTCGATGAACTTGTCGTAAATGCTCTCTTCCAGCAAGAGACGAGAACCTGCGGAGCATACCTGCCCTTGGTTAACAAAAATACCAAATAGTGCATAATCTACCGCTGTTTCAAAGTCTGCGTCCGCAAATACAATATTCGGGGACTTACCGCCCAACTCCAGCGAAATTTTCTTCAGGTTCCCAGTTGCAGCCTGCATAATGCTTCGACCAGTTTTCGTGCCGCCCGTAAACGCTACTTTGTCGATGTCATAGTTAACCGCAATCTCATGCCCCACCGTCTGACCTGCGCCAAGCACCAAGTTAACTACGCCAGCCGGGAATCCGACTTCTTCGAAAATGCCGAACAGCTTGATGGCAGTCAGCGGCGTTACTTCGGAAGGCTTAAATACAACCGTGTTGCCCGCAGCCAGAGCCGGAGCGAGTTTCCAAGCAGCCATCAGCAGCGGATAGTTCCACGGGATAATCTGGCCGCAAACTCCGATTGGTTCACGGACAACCATTGCTTGTATCGGGTCCGCAACTTCGTATGTTTGACCGTGCGGTTTCGTGGCAAGCCCCGCATAATAACGAAAGCAAGCGACCGCGTCCGCCACGTCGATCCGAGTCTCACGCAATGGTTTACCATTATCTTGTGTTTCCAGTCTGGCAAATTCGTCCGCTCTTTGCTCCAGCTTGTTCGCAACTTCGAACAACAGACGCGCTCGTTCGCTCGCCGGAGTGTCCCACCAGCCATCTTCATAAAAAGCACGTTTTGCTGCTGCCACAGCTTTGCGCACATCTTCTTCATTTCCTTCAGTCGTTACTGCGATTACTTCACCATTGGCTGGATTCACAACCTCGCGCGTATCGCCTGTTGAAGATTCGACCCATTGTCCGTCAATAAACATTTTTAATACTTCAAAAGCGCCCGCTCCCTGTACGCTTTGCGACCCTTGTGTCTTTGCCACTTCTGCCATGTGCAGTCCTCCTCGCTCTTTTCCATGTTTAAATTTTGCGATTCGCTTTTTAATTTCTCGCAAAACCTGTGCCAAATTTAAAAGCGAACGCTTATCTTTTTACGAATAGCATCATATCAACACTTTTTCATAGCCTCGTAACCCTTTCATTTTTTATTAATTCAGACATTTTTATGCGTTTTTGAATAATTATATTCATATAAGCATAATCATGATATTAGTATTGGGAAACAGCCGGAGCGAATGCTGGTAACGCAGTTATAAAATTTGTGATGTTTAACACATCACACTCTTTCTCTGGCAGTTCCTGGTTGGAAATTGTATGGCTAAAAAGATGGGTAACGGCGCCGAATGAATCAATACCACCTCCGTATTTTCTTTTGATGTCTCAACATGACACATATCATCCTTATTTTTTATAGAAACAAAAAACGTGCCAGAACCAAACAAAGCAACCATACGGCCATTTTGTATTTTTCCTTGAGCGGTAATCAAAATAACACAATCTAGCAAGATTAGCATCGTTCTTTTTAAAGTTATGCTTATTTGCATAACACCAAAATATGCTTCCTCTTTCTGCGTCTGTGTTCACTTTCAACGAACAAAGTTTGTCTGTCCGCATCCTCAATCCAAAAGCAGTATCCACAAAATATCTAGTAAGCATCGAATAATCAACCGTTCTTTTTTCTATGCATAAAAAAAGAACGGTACCCACAGATACCGTTCTTTTCGTAACGATTACGAAAGCTTCTTAACTTTCTCTTCAGAATTGACAAGCGCTGGCGTGCTTTTCTTCTCTTCGTCATCATCCTGCGTTAAATTTTTCGCCGCCGACTTAAACTCTGTTAGCGTACGACCAAACGCACGGCCGATTTCCGGCAATTTGTTCGGCCCAAATACGATGAGCGCAATCACAAGAATGAGAATCAGTCCCGGAATTCCGATATTTGATAGCATAATGCTATTGCCTCCTCTATTTAATTAAAATCCAGTAATCGCTACAACACCCGGGAGCGCGATGGAAGCGCCGCCACGCGGCCAGTGGCTAGTCGGTGCCGCGTATGATTCCAGGTTCTCACCTGGATGCTGTACAGACAGGAATAGTGTTTTTTCATCCGGCGTAAACCACGGGCCGGTCATTTCAGCACCGACTGGGGCAGACGCGAACTGTGAAGCGATCCCTTTATCCGGGCCTGACGTCGGGATGAAGAACAGACCGTTATTGCCAAACGTTTTATAGATTCCGCTATTCATCGAACTGGAAGAAATATCGGTTACAACCCAGAGGTTGCCTGCACTATCAAAAGCAAGGTTATCCGGCGCAGCGAATCCGCTCTGCGGACCGCCTGCCGCAAAAATTTCAAACGTAAACTCTTCAGCAGCGTGATTGTTATCTTCTTCGAATAATCTGATAACTTGACCGTAGAAATTGCCATGCTTGGAGTTATTAGTCAGAGAGATAAATACCGTGCCGTCAATTGGATGTACTTCCAAATCCTCCGGCCGATCCATCGGCGTTGCACCTACTACCTTCGCGGCCTCCCGACAATTAACCAACACATCAGCCTGTGATTTAAAGGCTTTTTGCAGCGCTTCATTCTTCTCATAGTCCAGGGCAATCCATTTCCCTTTGCCGAAATTAGCCACATATAACGTTCCTTCTTCAAGCAGTTTCGTGTTTGCTTTCCCTGCATCCTGCTTATATGTTCCTTTAGAAACATATTTGTATACGTACTGGTCATTTGCGTCATCTCCCATGTAGACAACTAACTGTCCTCCCGGCGCGATGGTCATTGCCGTATTTTCATGAGAGAAACGGCCAAGTGCCGTATGCTTCTTCGGCGTGGAATTCGGATCAAACGGATCAACTTCTACCACCCAGCCGTAATGTGTTGCATCTTTTCGTTTCGTGTCTTCAACAACGCTGTCAAAGTTCTCTTCACAAGAAAGAATGGTGTTCCAGAGCGTAACCCCGCCGGAACAGTTGGCGAATGTGCCAATCACTTCGCGTGTGCCGCCTACCGCTGGAGAACCAGCGGCCGGTCCTGTTAATGTATGCTTGGTCAGACCACTAACACGCCGTCCGTATTTCGAATCAGAAATCAAGCGCCACTGCCCGTTTTCTTTCTTAACTTCAATGACAGAGCCCCCCAGCGAGTACAGGTACTTTTCGATTTGCTCGGCCGTGCGTTTATTATTTTTCGGATCAGCATTTAGAGCATCGTACCCAGTCACATAGTATTCAAGCTCGCCAAGGTATTCATGGTTCACCCAGAGTAGACCATGTTCACTGCTACCGTTTATCGGCAGAAAACAGGTAAAGTCTGCGTTGAACCCAAATGTATCACCTTTTGCATTAATTTTATCTCCATACAAAGCGACAATGTCATATTTGTATCCTTGCGGAAGCACAAGATCATCTTTATCTGTTGCCTGGATTGGTTTAAACTTTACTTTCGTTGGCTTACGCTTATCCTCACTTAAACCAAAAAGATGGTTCGCCGTTCTCTCGGATAATGTTTTTTCAGCGGCAAAGGCCGGAATTCCTGTTGCAAGAGAAGCCAAAGCAGCCGTTCCGGCGCCTAAGTATGTAAGAAATTCCCTCCGGTTCATCTTCATGAAAGATATCACTCCTGATTTGTTAAATTCGTGTCCCTTTCTTCCTTCCAACCACGCAAGAATATCGAAATATCAAATGATATTTATGTACATTCACCTTTATTTTATAAGCCGTTTTTTATAGAACTTTTAATTTTGATTTAAGTACATGTAAAGATTATGCAAACACAAAAAAGACCGCCCGCTTTCGGAACAGTCTTGTCTCGTCACTTTTTCCCTACTATTATTTCTCCCGTATGCGCCTCGATAAAACGCAACTCACCCGGTATCGAAGGAAATATAGGCACATATGCTAGCTCGTAGTACTCTTTGTTATCCTCCGTATACTCTTTTCTCCACTGCAACTCAAAATCCAATTTGGAACAAAAACATGCTACTGCTTGTTCATTTGAAACAGATGGCACAGGGGAAATCGCCTCAAATTCCTCAGGAAACACATCAAGCCCCAGATATTGATCGAGCTTGCCTGTTGTTCGATTTACGCAAATCACCACACTTCCAAACCGAAGCGGAACTTCATGATGAAAGGCGCAAAATCGAAAGAAAACTCTCGCCTCTTCTGTTTCACTCTCGCTTTTTTCTAAGCGAAGAAATTCGTCTGCACAAAGTATACAGGCGGTGTTTCACAAGTATTTGTTTGCAACCGTCTGAAAACCCACGGTTTTCATCATGGGATAAAAGGCGGCGTTGCTCTGTATCCCATCCATGGGTATGCTTAGAGCAACCATTTCCTGTATAATTAAATATATGAGCGACACTTATCCTACTGGTAGTAGGTCACATGTTCCTGTGGACGTCATGGTATAAGGTTCTGATAGCGAAGTAAAACCATGGGAGTGAACGCACGAATAGCGTACTGGTGGTACGCTGCCCATGTGGGTACATGCGGTGTAGTATGGGATGGGATGACACCCCACCCTGAACTTGTGCGTTGTCCAAAGCGAACGGCGGGCGCTAATGCCCCAAGAATCCCACGGCTTTAGCCGTGTGGAGTATCAATCTTAGTCATTCAGCATCCATAACATAACGAGAAAAATAAGAGAGCAGGAAACGTTGCGACTAACGAACTAGTTAAATACCTCTTGCGCTTGGCTTAGAAAGGACAATTTTAAAAATATAAACAGGAGGTGATGAAAAATGAACGATAGGTTTGATTTGATTTTGTCAGCTTTACAAGGAGTCCAAAGTGAGGTTCAAAACCTAAACCAACGTATTGATACTTTTGAAAAAGGGATGAACCAGCGCTTTGACGAACTAAAAGATTCTATTAACTGCAAACACATTGAAAGTATCAAAGCCGATGAATTGATTCTTCAATCTTTAGAAACTGGACAACAGAAATTACTTTCCCGAATTGAAGACGTAGAACGAGGTATGTATCGCCTGGAACGAATGGAGCTGCGCCAGAATCGAATGGCAATGAAAGTGGACGAGCTAGAAGCGGATATCGCCCTGCTCCGCGATAAACTGCAAAATTAATCTTTTAGAAGTCGGCCATGAAAATGTCGGGGCTTTTTTATATAACATTTGCTCATTTTTTCTTGCATCAAGCAAAGCCCCTCTCCTCTCTTTTGCCACATATAAGTAGTAAAACAGTACGCTTAAATAAGTACAAAGAGATATCGTATTGTTTTTTTCGTGAAACTAATATTCCGGTCATCTTTTTAAACATAAACGAATGCCGTCAACCATAACTTCTTTATCCGTATCTTCGATGGATTCCTCCAGAGCCATCTCATAGTTGGGGCCTCCTCAACCAGCTCCAGCAATAAAAATGCGGAGAATATCTTGCTTCGGATATTCCATTGTCTCCTTCAGCTTCGCAATCGCTTCCGGAGTTACGCGAAGCATATCTTCACCTTCTTTCTGCTTCACAGCGGATGCATTTATTTTCTCACCAAATACCCTTGCATTATTCTTTTGCCCATTTCCCCAGTAAATTTTCAATCCCGTATAGCATATGTCCAAATAGTAAATACCCTATATACCCCTTATGGTATATTATAAAAATTTTTTATGTTGTCAATCCACTATAAACTAAAAACCATCTGTGGAAATTTCTGTTTGCAAAAAGAGAAGTACGGCAGGGTACGCTAAAAACGACCGTCTCAATAAGATAAAAAGGAGCTTTCATATGAAACAAACAGGAAAACTGGACAGACAGTCCTGGCTTCTTCTGCTAATGAATACGCTATACCTTATCTCCGTCGGCCTCTCCAACACTTTCGTCAATATCTACCTGTGGAAAGTAAAAAAAGACTATGCCATGATCGGATGGTTTAACTTTTTTACCTTCTTTTCTATTCTAGCTACATTTTGGATCGGCGGTCACCTTATAAAAAGATGGGATCGTGTCATAAGCATTCGCCTCGGCGTTTTCATTCTGGCCATATTTTATCTAACTGTCCTCATGCTCGGTCCGTCAGCCACAAACTATGTCGCTCTGCTTGGCCTTTTGCTTGGCATAGGAGCCGGCTTCTATTGGCTTGGATATTACGTTATGTATTTTGAAATTACCGGGCCAGAAAACCGAGATGTTTTTAACGGGGTGAACGGACTGCTTATGTCGATGGCCGCCGGAGGTGCCCCGTTGCTTGCTGGATGGCTCGTCTCACACCAAGCAAATGGATACCGGCTTATTTTTTCTATTTCGCTCATCATTTTCACTTTGGCGGTAGTGGTCAGCTTCTTTATCACCAAAAGAAAATGCGAAGGACACTTTTCATTGCGCAGTGTATGGAATGATACCCGCAACGTTTCACGTTGGCATTACGTCGTGTTTTCCTATTTTTTCTGGGGTATGCGAGAAGGCGTAGTTGTCTTTCTCGTCGGTTTACTGGTGTTTATCGCCTCTTCAAGCGAATTGACAGTAGGAATATACGCATTTCTTACGTCTACTCTGTCACTTGTGTCTTACTATATTGTGGGAAAATGGATTCGTCCTCACAAACGGGAATATTCACTTTTTATCGGAGCTTTCATGCTCATAGTGGCCGTTTTGCCACTGCTCTCGCAAATCCGCTTCAGCACACTGCTTTTGCTTGGTATCGGTACCGCTCTGTTTTACCCTTTTTTTGCCGTGCCCCTTGTTTCCACATCATTTGATGTGATCGGGGAAAGCATGGAGAAAGCAAAATTAAGGGTAGAATATATCGTTATTCGCGAGTTTGCTTTCAGCCTGGGGCGTCTGCTCAGCACGCTATTATTCGTATTGCTCGTCATGGCGACCACAGCTACCAAAGCGCTCGTACTGTATCTGATCGGGTTAAATTTACTGCTTATGCTCTGTTGGGTTTTTATGCGAAACGTTTTTCCAACTCGCGCATAAATACGAATAAAACCGTGAACAATAAAAGCATAAGTCTGAATGTTACGGAAAGGATGCGACATGTTTTGTGACATGTTTAATGAAGGAACGATATATCCTCGCTTACTTTAATACACCCGAACAGGCGGAAAATATCCGACAGCAGCTCGCGTTAGCCGATGGAATTATTGACACACAGGTGAACCGCATCGGATTGTACCCAGAGCCCCAAACAAGTCATTTCATAAAATACCATTACAGAGAATAACGAAAGGGTACGATTCGGCTAACCCCTAGTCGATCGGCCATTTTTGCCAATGATAAATTCGGATGAGCCGCACTAAAGAATACTCAAAGTCAAATGAATGAATTTCATAACTAAAATTCCTTGAACCGTAAGGCTCAATTGGCATAAAAAAAAGAGTACCTTCCCAAATCTCGAATAGAGTAGTTGTCCAGACAACTCAATGAGAAAGGTTGGTCTCCTCATGCACTTTATTCACTAAGGACATTTATCTTCTCTGCAAAATGTATTAGATTTAGAACGTACGATCATTACACAGCGATTTTCGATGGCGCCAATATTGTGCCATTGCTTAATTATGCCCTTTATACAATGCTTCATAACGTGGTTCAAGGTGAGAAAGTTGAACTACCAAATAACAGAAAAAATGGCTGGATTCTTAACGAATCCAACGCTTTTTAAATATAAAAGCTATGCGTTTTTAGCCTGATTAATCTCTCCTGTTTCCTCAACCGCAAATGATTTCTCTTCTTCATCGATGTAACTAGAAGGATGCATTTCCTCCATCTCTTCAAAGTGAATGCTCGCCGGCTTAACTTTAAATAACTTCGTAATATACAATAAATAGATAAAACCGACAATAGCCCACCCAATTCCGAGCATTAAAGAACTTTTTTCTAAATTTGCCCAAAGAATAGCTACAGCACCAGCGCCCAAAAGCGGCATAACCAGATAAGAGAAAAATCCCTTGAATGTTTTATGCATTTTCTTACGAACAACATAGTACGAAATAACAGAAAGATTCACAAATGTAAACGCAATCAATGCACCAAAATTAATAAAAGAGGCGGCCGTAGCCAAATCGAAAAAAACCGCGGTCACAGAAATCAAGCCAACGAGCACAATATTTGCAACCGGAGTTCTCCAGCGCGGATGAATATACCCGAACAGTTTATTCGGAAGCACACTGTCCCGTCCCATTACATACAGCAAACGCGAAACACTGGCGTGCGATGCCACCCCGGAAGCAAGCGTTCCTGCAAGTCCTCCTGCAAGGAAAAATACCTGAAATGCCAGGCCGCCCATATACGCAGCAATCTCAGGAGAAGAGGCTTCCGGGTCTTTAAAATGGGCCGCGGTCGGAAATACTGATTGAATAAAGTAAGACGTTATAATAAACATAGCACCGCCAATCAATGCTACAAGAAAAATCGCGCGTGGAATCGTTTTCTTTGGATTGGGTGTTTCCTCTGAAAGTGTTGTCACCGCATCAAATCCTAAATAAGAAAAACACATCAAGGTCGCGCCAGCGATAAGCGCCGAAGTATTAATTCCTTCTTTATAGAATGGTTCTATGGAGAACAGCATTCCTGTACCATCCCCATTCAGCAGCCTCTTTATGGCTACCCCGATGAAAACAACCATGATTAGTGTTTGAAAAACAACAAGCATTGTATTGAAATTAGCTGTAAAGTTTACACTAAAAATATTAACTAACGTTACAATAGCGACAAATCCAATAACCCATATCCACGCAGGAAGCCCAGGAAAAGTAGCAGAAAGATAAATTTGAGCAATCAAAGCATTTACCATTGGCAAAAATAAATAATCCATTAACGCGGCCCAACCGACAAGAAACCCAATATGCGGACTGATAGTTCTTTGTGTATACGTATATGCAGAACCAGCATTTGGAAATACCTGTATCATCTTACCGTAACTAGCAGCTGTAAATAACATTGCTACCAATGCAAGAATATAAGCTGTGGGTACATGCCCCCCGGTCGTCTCAGAAGCAATTCCAAACGTGTCAAACACAACCATCGGCGTCATATATCCAATGCCCATTAAAACAATGTGCCACAACTTCAAAGAACGCTTTAAAGTTACTTTCTCCATATATCTTCCTCCTTGTAACTACTACATAAATCGAAATTTTTCGAACAACATATTGATAAAGCAAACACCATGCCATGTAAGAATATTAAAATTGTTCTAATTATTGAGAGGAAAATATATCGCAGTATTTTGCGCGATTTATGCGTAAAACAAAAAAGAATACATTTAAATTTTACAAATAATTATGTAATAACAATTATGAATAATAGAATAACTTATGCAATTTTGGGTATGAATTTTTTGCTCATGCTGTTGACCTGTACTTTGTCAACAGCATGAGCGTAGATGTTGTAGCACCTACGCTCATGTACGTATAGACATTTCCTTAACATTTGCTTACGGAAAGCCTGTTTGTCTTATTTATTACACCTTCTATTTTTTCTTTCTATTCAACGCTACCAGACTGGCAAAGTCATGCACTAATGTTGCAGCCAGAAGAGAGGTGATTTGCGTCGGATCATAAGGAGGCAAAACTTCTACCAAATCAAAACCGACATAGTTAAAACCGGTGAAAGAACGAATCATTTCAAGCGTTTCAAGACTGTTAAAGCCGCCCACTTCCAATGTGCCGGTTCCAGGTGCGCAGGAAGGATCAACAAAATCGATATCAAAGCTTAAAAAGCAAGGGGTGTTACCAATTGTCTCTTTTACTTGTTGGACAACATCCTCTACCCCACGTTTACGCAGCTCTTGAGTCGTGATCACATTGTAGCCCAAATCTACACTCGCCTGCACATCTCCAGGATGATTGAGCGTGCCCCGAATTCCGATTTGGAACACTTTATCTGACTGCAATAATTTTTCTTCATATGCACGGATAAAGGTAGAACCATGCCAATATTTTTCATCATAGTACGTATCCCACGTATCTGTATGAGAATCAAAATGAATCAAAGCAACAGGACCGTATACTTTGGCCGCCGCGCGTAAGCTTGCCAATGTGACAGAATGGTCTCCGCCCAATCCAATCGGCACAATTTCCTCATTCATTAGATTCAATACAGTCTCTTCGATAAGCTCATAACTACGGTGAATATTGTGTGGAATAACAGGTACGTCCCCTATGTCAATGGCATTTGTATCTTCAAAAGGATACACATCATTCACTGGATGGTAAGGGAATAATGTCATTGACGCCTGACGAATTGCCTGCGGCGCAAATCTGGCGCCTACCCTAAAGGAAGCAGCTGTATCAAAAGGCATGCCAAGAATAGCAACCTTTGCGTTTTCACGTTTAGAAGGCAATCTCATAAAAGAACCGGTTGTACAAAATTCCGGTTGTACATCCGGTGAAAGCGGATATTGCATGATCTCGGTCCCTCCATTTATCTTTGTTGTCCATATTTATATAAAACAAAACATCAAATGCATTCTTGAGAACCGGCTCCGTTAATTACATTTACGCAGGTAAAATCATGGAAAGTAGAACAGCGATTAGAAATAGTTTGTTTTGCATAACATCAACTCCTACTCCATGAAATAAGAGAATGAACATAAAAAATCATTTCATCTCTTTTTACAATAGATATACAAAGCAATTATTATGCCAATTTCAATATAAGTCAAAGTAATTAAAAAATTAGGAAGAATGCCTTTTAACTTTCCGCACATATGCATATACGCATAATTCTATGCATATAAAAAAAGAGGGGGCCCAAAGTGATAGGGCCCCCTTTTTGTGTTGCTATATATGCATATACAAAACAATAAATAATCTACACATTGTATTCTATTTATAATCAGATAACCGTTTGAGACAGTTTCTTTCTTTGTATTTGGATGAAGTTACAACTTTTGCCCCATCCCTTTCAGAAAGCTCAACATAATCGTTATAGCACGATTTACATCCGGATCTTTATAAGCTTTTATTAAATCAAACAAGCTCATTTTTTCGTCCGCTCTCGCTTTTTCGACGGAACAACGCATGCCATTAACAATGCCTTCCACTACTTTTTTAATTGTTTCAGGCTCCATTTCCCCCAACATTCCGACCACACTCATAACACTATTAATACCACGGGTCATCGTAGGTTTGGAAAGCTGGGAAATACCGATTTCTACAACTTTCTCTCGCGCCTGGATTAGCCCCCCAATGATCTCTAAGGCTCCGCTTTCATACAAAAGGCGAATCACTTTCAGTAATTCCTGCAGCGCTTCACCGTTTTTGGCGATAAGACCAGTCAATTCCTCGAGCGCCTGCGCCTGAAGTTCGGCTTCGGTCGGTTCGTGCTTCTTGATCGTAGTTGTAGGTTTTGCCATTTACTTCTCCCCCTGTCCAGCGGTTTCCAATGCCCTATAATCCGCACGCTTCCATTTCCGCTCCACTTCTACCCCGCGCTGCGGATTGCGTTTGCCAAAACGAGAGTTATAGCGGGGAAGCGGACTTTCACCTTCCACCTGGAGCACTTGCATTTTTACCCTTGTTTCTTTATAAGCAGGCGTATGTGTCACCAAATCATAGAAGCTGTTCGTCAAAAGGTTAACCGCCGAATCTTCATTGGTCGAATTCATCGGCACATACACTTCGTTCCCTCGCACGCGGTCAGTAACTATGACACGCAGTTTTACAGCACCGTATTCAGATTCGAGCCGGACAAGGGACCCGTCTTTGATCCCGCGCTCTTTCGCAAGTTCCGGCGAGACCTCCACAAACGTATCCGGCACTTTGTATAAAAGCCCCCTGGACTTATTGGTCATATTTCCTTCATGGAAGTGCTCAAGCAAACGACCGTTATTTAACACCAGGTCATATTCGTCCCCTGTTTTCACAGGTGGAACCCAGTCAGTCGGCATAAGCTGCGCTTTTCCATCCGGGAATGGGAAGCGCTCTGTATACAACAGCGGTGTATCTGTTCCGTCCGCATTTACCGGCCAGAGCAAGCTATTCCATCCTTCCAGGCGCTCATACGTTACACCAGCAAACAGCGGCGTAAGGCTTGCCGCTTCTGCCATAATTTCTCCTGGATGCTCATAACACCAATGCGCGCCAAGGTGATTCGCCAAGGCGGTAATGATTTTCCAATCTGGAAGGGATTCACCTAGCGGTTCCAGTGCCTGATACAGACGCTGAATACGGCGCTCCGTGTTCGTAAATGTGCCTTCTTTCTCAAGGCTCGGGCTAGCTGGAAGTATAACATCGGCGAACTGAGCCGTTTTTGTGAAAAACACGTCCTGAACGACGAAGAACTCCAGCTTTTCCAGTGCGGCATGAATATGGTTCGCATTGGAGTCAACCCATGCCATATCTTCCCCCATTAGATACATAGCTTTCAGCTTGCCTTTATGAATGGCTTCAACCATACCGGGATTATCAAGCCCTTTTTCTCGCGGCAATTTTACGTTCCAGGCTTTTTCATAACGCTCACGCACCGCATCGTCCGTTACAAGTTCATAACCCGGAAAGAAGTTCGGAAGCGCCCCGAAGTCGCACGCCCCCTGTACGTTGTTATGTCCGCGCAGCGGGAATGCGCCGGCATTCGGACGGCCAAAGTTTCCCGTCACAAGCAACAGATTGCTGATCGCCGTACTCGTTTCGCTGCCACCACAGTGCTGAGTAACGCCCATCGCCCAGAAAATAGCTGTTCCATCAGCTTCATAAATCATATTCGCTGTCTGGATTAGCTGTTCTTTCGGAATACGAGTGACTTCTTCCGCATACTCCAGCGTATATTTTTCTAGCGATTTCACGTACTCATCAAAACCGTTTACGCGCTTGGTGAGAAACTCCCTGTCATGCCATCCCTGGTCAATGATGTATTTTGTGACGGCGGACAGCCAGACATGATCCGTCCCCGGCGCCGGACGCAGGAATAAATCCGAGCGTTCTGCCATCTCGTTTTTGCGCAGATCGGCAACGATAAGCTTCTGTCCATTTAATTTATGAGCGCGCTTCAGACGCGTAGCGATAACCGGATGTGCTTCTGCCGGGTTAGCGCCAACGATAATGGCTAGGCCGGCTCCTGCCATGTCATAAATCGTGCCCGCATCACCACCATATCCGACCGTACGGAACAATCCCGTTGTCGCCGGGGATTGGCAATAGCGGGAGCAATTATCGACATTGTTCGTTCCGATAACCGCGCGCGCGAACTTTTGCATTAAATAGTTTTCTTCATTCGTGCATTTAGAAGATGAAATAAAACCAAACGCGTCCGCACCGTCGCGTTCTCTGATTTCTTGGAATTTGTTTGCAATCAGCTCCAATGCTTCTTCCCATGTCGCTTCATAAAACTCATCGCCTTTACGGATAAGTGGCTTCGTCAGCCGCTCTTCACTGTTAATGAAATCCCAGCCGAATTTTCCTTTCACACAAGTGGAAATACCGTTAACCGGCGCATCCGGAGTCGGCTGGATTTTGAGAATTTTGCGTCCTTTGGTCCATACTTCAAACGTACAGCCGACACCACAAAACGTACAAACCGTTTTCGTCCTTTTTATGCGGGTTGCGCGCAGTGTTGCTTCCAATTCAGATACGGCAAAAATGCCGCTATACCCCGGCTCCACTTCTTTTACAAAGTCAATCATCGGGCCAAGCAACTCCTGCTTCATGCCTGTCATAATGCCAGCCTCGCCAAGCATTGATTTTTCCATCAGCGCATTACATGGACATACGTTTACACAATGGCCGCAAGATACACAGGATGATTCGTTAATCGGAACGTCATCGTCCCATATAACCCGCGGATGCTCGCGTTCCCAATCGATGGACAGCGTTTCATTTACCTGAACATTCTGACAAGCCTCCACGCATTGACCACAAAGAATGCATTGATCCGGATCATAGCGGTAGAACGGATGGGACATATCCACTTTGTACGGCTTTGGCTTATATGGATATTTTTGATGCTCGATTTGCATCATCTCGACCGTATTATGAATGCGGCAGTTTCCGTTGTTGTTGTCACAAACAGTGCAATAAAGCTGATGGTTTTCCAGAATGCGATCCATCGCTTCCACTTGCGCCGCCCTCGCCATCGGTGATTTTGTCTCTACATTCATGCCGTCCTCTACTTTCATCGCGCAAGCACGCGCCAGCTTACCGTTGATTTCCACCATACAAGTATCACACGTTTGAATCGTGCCCAGGTTCGGGTGATAACAGATGTGTGGAATATCAATGCCGCTCGCCTTAATCGCATCAATGACATTCTGTTCTTCGATCGCCTTTACCTCCTGCCCATCAATACGAATAGACACTTTTACTGTAGAACTCATCTTTCTCCTCCTTATCCGATATTCGATCGAATTCGACGAACCGCTCCGAGGTTCCTACCTCTTCATTTGTGCGATTTCTCGCACCCATAAGTAAATAAACAAAAAATCCCATCACAAAACAGCTTTATAGAGAAACTAACCTCTATAACAACCGTTTCATGATGGAATAGCCTTCGGCCACGAAGTGTATCTAAAACCAGTCCGCCATATCCAAAAACAAAAGGGAAAAAGTCAATAGAATGCGCTTCAACAATCTATCTTCAACTTAACCCTATATATATTTCTTTATTCAACATCTTTTGTTATTATTTTCATATATTATACCAATGGTTCCGCTAACTGTCCAGTGAAATTGTAACGAATCATTCCACGCCATATTTGGCAAGAATCCATTAAAAAATATCTTCCCCTACCACTCTTTTTCCCTTGTAATTCCAAGACCAGGTACATCAACTAACTGTATATTTCCTCCGTTATAGAGCATCCCCTCTGGCTCCTCAACAAGCCAAAGCGGAGCATCTAAATCATAAAACTTAATATTTGGATGTCCTGCGGCGAAATGTGCAGCCGCAGCTACTGACAATGATGACTCCATCATACTCCCAATCATACATGCTATTCCATTGGCTTCAGCAATGCTTGCTAGTTTAATAGCTTCATCGATTCCTCCGCATTTCATAAGCTTAATGTTTAGTAGATCTACATATCGTCCGGAGACAAGCATTAAGGCATCACTTGCAGAAAATAAACTTTCATCTGCCATAATCGGTGTGTTTACCCGATCCGTTACAAACTTTAAACCTTCAAGATCTCTTGCATGGACGGGTTGTTCAACTAATTCAATTCCGAGCTCTAAGTTTTCCATTTCACGAATAAGACGAACAGCTTCTTTTGGTGTCCATCCTTGATTAGCATCTAAACGAATTTTGATAGTTGCAGGGATTCGTTCTCTTATAGCTTGTATCCGCGCGATATCTAGCGTTGGGTCATTCCCCACTTTTATTTTTAAAACTTTAAACCCGTCCTTCACCGATTTTTCTGCATTCGCAGCCATTACGTCTGGATCGTCAACCCCGACTGTCATATCTGTTTCAATCGTTCCTTTCCCACCTAGTAAAGCATAGAGCGGGAGTTGCAGTAGTCGAGCATAAAGATCGTGAAGAGCAATATCTGCCGCAGCTTTTGCACTCGTATTGCCAATACAGCATTTTTGTACTTTTTTTAACACCTTCTTAAAATTGGTTATATCCTCATCGATAATAGCTGAACGAATAGGGCCTAGCAATGCCGCCTTAATACTCTCACTGGAATCACCCGTAATCACCCAAGTTGGCACTGCCGCTCCAATTCCGGTTAATCCATTCTCCAATTCAATCATAACTTCTAAACTTTCAATATCGACAGCTGTACGAAGAGCTGTTTTAAAAGGTGCACGCAGTGGTAAATGGCGTTGTTTTACATACAACTCTCGAATAATCATAAAATTCATCCTTTCTACAAACTTGACAAAATTTTACCGACTAACATTCCAAAATACGTTCCTGTAAATGAACCTAGCAGAGCCATTATGACACCAATCGGAATGAGCGAACGATTATAAGAAGCAGCAAGCATTGGTGCGGATGCCATTCCACCGATATTGGCAAGACTTGCAACACCTAATGTAAACAAGTCGTATTTGAACAATTTTCCAAGTAAAATCATAACGATTAAATGAATGAGCAGAATTAAGAAGCCTGACAACAGATAAATCGGAGCTTGTGTAATATTAGAAAAGTCCGATTGTGATGCAATGAGTGCAATTACGATATATAACATAACATTGGATATATCCATTGAACCTGGTATTTTCGCAACCGGCGTTACAGCAAGTATAAGTCCAACAACCGAAGCAATCATGATGGTCCATGTTGTTGCATTGATAACATCACCGATGACAGGCAAATGATTTCCTGCGAAAGTGGAAAGTGAAGAAATAAGTAACCCAATTCCTAACAAATATAATATATGCTGAAAGGATGGGCCTTCTTTTTCATTTTCTTCTTTTGCCGCTGAAACTTCTATTGAATGATTTAAAAAGCCGACATCAGCTTTTGTCCAACGATTGAATTTTCCTGCAAATGGAACAAGCCAGAACATAAACATAACCCAAACTGCATAGTTAATCGTATCCATCATTAAAGCATAACCAAATATGTTTTCTGGGACATGGAAAATCCCCTGCAACGCTACCATGTTTGCTGAACCACCCGTCCAGCTTCCCGCCAATGCTCCAAAAGCCTTCCACGTATCTTGAACATAAAACCCTTTAAATATTACATATGTGACAGTAAACCCTATTAAAATACTAAACACTGCTGAAAAAAAGGCACCTAACATTCTGGGGCCGAGCTTAAACACTTCACGAATATCACATTTCAATAACATTAAAGCTAGCATACCAGGTAATAAAGCACTTCGAATTGTCCTATTTGTTGAACTAATTGAATCACTTTCAGAAAATAGACCAAATGTATTCATCAATGCAGCTCCAATATAAATAAGAACAATTCCCGGAATAAACTTAAATAATCCTTTAGTGCGGAAACGCTTTTCTAACGCAACCATTACTGCCGCAAGTGCAACAAGTACACTTAAATACATAAATCCATCTTTAATCATCATCTGGCCCTCCTTGTAGTAAAAAAAGTTCCATAACCATTACAGTAACACAGTAAATATTTATAATATTTGTAATAATATGTATTTTTCAAGATAAAAAATCCAGTCTACCATATTGACGGTTAGACTGGATTTTGTCTAGGTTTATTTAGACAAAGCAGCGGTGAAAATTTGATTATACTTCTTTCGAGCATCCTTTAATGCGACAATTAGAGCTTTTTGCGAAGAACCAAAATAACGGTTCGCAATTTCATCAACAAGACCTTCATCTTGTATCCGCCGTCCAACAAATAATGACTGAACAAATTTCGCCGTAAGTTGAATCGTTGCAGAACATTCCGCATCAACGATCTTACCAGTAGATCGATCGACAACTAGTGCTAGGAAATAGGACTTATACTGCTCGGTTATTGGATTATTTTGTGGAGCTTTGGCATCCCCGATTAAATAAATTGTATCTTTGTCATAATACACAATCGATGTCCCCCAATAAAGATACAGACGTCATAAGCGACAATCAAACGGAAATTTGTTGAAACTTATGACATGTATACGGTTTCATTTGGAGTTAATTTTACTATATCATTGAACTAATTTTTTGACAACCATTTTTTACTAACTCATAAATCAGCTAATCTATTGCCTTTCTGCTTTTCATTATTATAGTAATCACCGCATTGAACGGGCGATCCGTCACCGCTATATCCATATTTATCCATTTCTTCTCCTTCCTCCCTTCTTCAGGGTTAACACGTTTCCAGAGCGAATGTAAGAGTCGTAGTTTGACTTTTGAAAACGGAAGAATAAAATTAAGGAATAAAAAAAGACGGAAGTGATTATCATGCCCTATCCTGTAGTCCGCACGCGCCAAATCTTACGCTATAAGAATAACGAACTGTATGAATGCCAGGACGAAGTGGTAAACGAGTTTCCATTGACCATTTTTCTTGACGAAGAAGAATTCGCTACCGTGGTATGCACACCTGAATACGTTGATGATCTTGTCATCGGTTTTCTGGCTTCCGAAGGCGTTATCCGTTCCTATCAAGACATCAAAAACTTGATCATTCAGGAGCAGGAAGGATTCGCTTATGTAGAATTGCATAAAGCTCATAAAATCAGCCAACAATTCTATTCTAAACGCTATATTTCCTCCTGCTGTGGTAAAAGCCGACAAAACTTCTATTTCTATAACGATGCCCGTACGGCCAAAGTAATGACTGAAAAGAATGTAACACTTACTATTGAAGAGTGTTTTCGTTTAATCCGCCTCATGCAGGAAGCTTCCGCCCTGTTTCAAAGCACAGGCGGCGCGCATAACGCCGCACTATGCGACCGGAACGGGATCGTTCTTGCCCGTACAGATATCGGACGCCACAACGCGCTGGATAAAATTTACGGTTTCTGTCTGAAAAACGCAATCCCTGTGCATGATAAAATCATCGCTTTCAGCGGTCGTATTTCTTCTGAAGTTCTGTTGAAAGTGGCGAAAATCGGCTGTGAAATCGTACTGTCCAAATCGGCTCCAACCGAACTGGCTCTCCAGCTAGCCGAAGACCTGAGCATTACCGCTGTTGGTTTTATTCGTGATTCTTCTTTGAATGTGTACACGCATCCTGAACGAATCAAAAAGCCATAACGAAAAAATTAAGAAAAAAGCAGGAAAACAATGTCCCTCACCTTTTTCTTATTTTATCTATTGTATCAAAACTTGATCGCAAAGTACCCGCTAATGTAAACGAATTTATGAGAAAAGTCCACTCCAAGTAATCTGAAGCGGCCTAAGCTCTGAAAAAAAGACCTGCTCGGCTTATTTCCTTACAGGAAATAAGTCGCAGGTCTTTTTATTTTCAATTCGAAAGAACAAAGAATCCTATTTAGGAAAAAACAAGCAAATTTCCTCCATCGTTTGCATAAAGCCATAAAATACGTTATCATAAAACGCGCGTTATGTTATGTTGAATAAAGAAAAATTTTATATTTATTATAATTCAGTCCATTTTGTTGACTAAAGATTGTGGAATAGAGAAAAAAGGATAAAAATGTTATTCTTATAAATTTTTAAATGGGAGATGGTGTAAAGAACAATGTGCGGCATTTGTGGAGTGATTCGTTATGATAAAGACCATACGGATGAAACTCTTATAGAAAAAATGCTTCCGGCTCTTGAAACACGCGGGCCGGATGATGAAGGAATCTATACAAAAGACGGAGTAAGCTTCGGACATAAGCGCCTGAGCATTATCGACCTATCAGAAAACGGCCACCAACCAATGATCGACAAAGAGTTAAAACTAGCGATCGTTTATAATGGCGAAATCTACAATTTCCAGGAACTACGTGATGAATTACGAAAAAAAGGATACTCGTTCCGCTCAACCAGCGATACGGAAGTTCTGCTGAAAGCTTATCACGCCTGGGGTGATGAATTCGTCAAACGGTTAAACGGAATGTTTGCCTTCTGCATTCATGATGAGACGCGTGGACGCTTTCTGTTAGGCCGAGATCGACTTGGTATTAAACCTTTATATTACGTTGAGGAAGGAAGAGCATTTTATTTTGCCTCCAACACGCAAGCGCTAAAAAGCGTCGGAGTCATTCGTCCGGAGCTCTCTCCCGAAGCACTTCACTATTACTTGAGCTTTCACGCGGTAGTACCGGCTCCGCATACCATTTTTAAAAACGTAAAAAAGCTGCAACCCGGGACTGTGATGAGCATCGACGCAAACGGAGAAAAAAAGATATTCTCCTACTGGGACGTAACGTTTGAACGGAGGGAAACACTATCGGAAGCAGAGTGGATTGAGCGCGTGCTGAATGGATTAAGGAAAAGCGTAAAGCGACGCATGGTCAGCGACGTGCCTGTAGGTGCCTTGCTTAGCGGCGGTCTCGATTCCAGCCTGATTGTTGCGCTTATGGCTGAATGCAATCCCTGCTCTCTCCACACCTATTCCATTGGATTCGAAGACGTTGGAAATGAAGAAGGAAATGAATTCTATTACAGTGATCTGATCGCGAAAGAATTCAGAACCAAACATCAAAAGATTTTCATTGATTCCCGCCGCCTCCTTCCCAATATCGAAAAATCCGTTACCGCCATGGCGGAACCGATGGTTAGCCACGATGCGGTCGCTTTTTACCTTCTGTCGGAGGAGGTCAGCAAGCAAACGAAAGTGGTACTGAGCGGTCAAGGTGCCGATGAAGTGTTTGCCGGCTACCATTGGTATCCGAAGATGATGAACGGTACGCGCGATGCCGTAACAGAATATAAAAAAGCTTTCTTCGATCGCACGCACGAAGAAATAATAGACGCCCTACAGCCGAAATACCATGGCTCCGATGTGTCTGGAAAGTTCGTATCTACGCACTTTGCCGCACCGGGCGCCACAATACCGGTGGATAAAGCGTTGCGACTGGATACGCGGGTTATGCTGATCGATGATCCGGTAAAGCGCGTAGATAATATGACCATGGCATGGGGTCTTGAAGCGCGCGTGCCTTTTCTCGACCATGAACTTGTAGAGCTGGCGGCTTCGATTCCGCCAGAATTGAAAGTGGCTAGCAGCGGAAAACATATTCTGAAAAAAGCGGCGGAACGATTGATTCCGCATGAAGTGATCTATCGAAAGAAAGGTTATTTTCCTGTGCCTGCCCTGAAATACTTGCGTAATGAATATCTTGATTTTGCACGCGACATTTTGACGACAGAAAAAGCGAAAAAACGCAATCTATTTAACCCGGCTTATGTGGAAAAGTTGCTGGGTGCGCCGGAAGAGCACATAACCGTATTGGGCGGAAGCAAGCTCTGGCAGTTGACCGTGCTGGAATTATGGCTGCAAAAGATGGGGTGTTAATCATGCCTTATCGAGAAGAGAGAAAACGATTCCGGCTAGAATGTTTTATGACCCCTTCCTTGCATAGCTGGGGAGAGAACATTCCTGAAATAAAGAAAAAAGATATGCAGTCCGATATTGCTATAGACTGCGGTTGGGGTCACCTCATTTTCGGGCAAACCTTTGATGACGATCGCAAGCTTATCGAGCTTTTTCTAGAGGAAGAGACAGGGCGGCGCGACTTGGCAATTTACGTGCACAACCACCATGTTCTGCTTTCCAAAGCACCTAACCTCCTGTTCGTTGACCCGTCCATTACATTCCGTCTTTGGCTTCATAACTATCGCATGTCAAAAAAGAAGCCCGAAGGATTCCATATCCGCTTCATGACAGATGAACGTGATGCAGAGCGCGTGAATGAGATTTATAGGAAAAGCAATATGGTGGAGGCGGACCCAGTTTTAATGATGAAAAATCAGTATAGCCATGTTTTTAACTATTTTGTCGCGGAAGACCCGGAGGATGGAGAAATTATCGGAACGATTACCGGCATCGATCATAAAGCGGCGTTTAACGATCCGGACAACGGTGCAAGCTTTTGGGCGCTTGCCGTCGATCCGAACAGACGGGCGAAAGGGATCGGCCGCGCCCTTATTCGCGCCGTGGCTGAATATTATCTGGCCAAAGGAAGAAATTATCTGGATTTATCCGTGATGCACAACAACAAAAAAGCCATCGCGCTCTATAAAGCGCTCGGGTTTAAACAGATTCCAGTCTATGTGATTAAACGAAAGAACGATATTAACGAAGCTTATTATACTGGAGGCCCGCAACCTTGAACATTTATGCCCAAATATTGATCGATGAGGCGAAAAGCCGTGGCATTGACGTAGAAATTATAGATGAAGAGGCAAACTTGTATCGGTTGCATTACAATGGAAAATCTATCTTGTGCCGCGAATCGCTAACAGAAAAAACATGCGCTATGGCAATAACGATTTGTGACAATAAGTCCCTTACACACCGGATGTTAAAAAACAAAAACCTGCGCGTACCGCGTCATACATTGTATCAAGACATGGAGCAAGCGGTCACTTACATGAAAGAATGGAACAGCATAGTAGTTAAACCGGTCAGCGGTGAGCAAGGACGTGGTATTACAGTAGACGTTCGCACAAAAAAAGAACTTCAGCAAGCCGTCGAAAACGCTCTAAGGTACAGTAACCATGTTCTGCTAGAAGAATTCGTAGAAGGAAAGGATTTGCGAATGATTGTCATCGACTATACATTTGTGGCCGCCGCCGAGAGAAAACCCGCTTTTGTCATCGGAAACGGAAAAGAGACCATCCGACAGTTAATTGAAAATAAAAATCGCCGATTGGCAGAGAAAACAAAAGACGAATCGCAAATTCCGTTGAATCGGGAAACGGAACGGGTAATTCAGCGGCAAAATCTGAGCTTGGATGACGTATTGCCGGACGGCATGGAGCTTCAAGTTTGCAAAACCGCCAATTACCATACAGGCGGCACCATCACCGACACCACTGCGTTTGTCTCTCCTTTCCTGCGTAAAATTGCAGAAGAAGCAAGCCGCGCGCTAAACATTCCGGTTGTAGGGTTGGATTTGCTGGTGCCTGATTTCACAGGCGAAGAATACGTGATTATTGAAGCCAACGAACGGCCTGGGCTCGCCAATCATGAACCGCAGCCTACCGCCCAGCATTTCATTGACTTTTTGTTCCCGGAAACAAAAAAATAAGGGACGAAGGAAAAAGTCAGGTTATTACGCCTGGCTTCTGTTTTTACCAGCGGTAGCCTGAAAGAATCTGTAGAGGCATTTCCTTGCTGTCTAACTCCCGGTATAGAGGGAGGAGAGAAGAAGCTCTCCTCTTCAAAGGCTTACTTTTTGCTTCTGAACCATGTGCTTGCTCGGGTTTTCTTCGGGCTTTCCGGGTGCGTCGGATCATAAAACCATTTCCTTTGAACAGTTACAAATGCCAGGATAGCTCCGATTAGAATCAACCACTCCAAGCGGTTCACCCCCTGGGCATATTGTGTCCTGCCAGCCTGAAAATTCCCTAGAAAAATTTTTGCTTGTGAAGTAACAAATGCCTGCGGTCATTGTCGATAAAAAAAGCTGCCACGTTAAGTGACAGCCTCTACTTTTTAATGATGTTCCAATTCTTTCAGTTCGGATAGCGCGACTGTTTTGCGATCCGCAGGATTGTCCAAGGTATGTATTCTAGCTGTTTTGCTCCGTTCATCGATCGAATCAATCCAAACCTGCACCCCCTCGAAACCAACATCGATTTTATCATGTGAATTCAAAATTTCTTTTGCGCGTCTTACTTCCATTGTTTATCACTCCTTGGTCTTTATTTTTTGTTCTTAGGCCGAATTTATACAAAAAGAAAACAGCCCTTTATCTAAAAAAACACGTTTCAGACAAAAGGCTGTTCTCTTTCGTTATACCTTGAAAACTGAATCAGAAGAAACATGACGCACAGGACATCCAGTCTATCTTTGGTTAAGCCCTCGACCGATTAGTATTCGTCAGCTCCACGTGTTGCCACGCTTCCACCTCGAACCTATCCACCTCATCATCTATAAGGGGTCTTACCAGCTTACGCTGTGGGAAATCTCATCTTGAGGGGGGCTTCACGCTTAGATGCTTTCAGCGCTTATCCCGTCCGCACATGGCTACCCAGCTGTGCTCCTGGCGGAACAACTGGTGCACCAGCGGTGCGTCCATCCCGGTCCTCTCGTACTAAGGACAGCTCCTCTCAAATTTCCTGCGCCCACGACAGATAGGGACCGAACTGTCTCACGACGTTCTGAACCCAGCTCGCGTACCGCTTTAATGGGCGAA
>NZ_CP080764.1:255000-285000 GCF_019603355.1 Aneurinibacillus thermoaerophilus | reverse complement strand
TACAGCTCCCCGAAGCGTTTCGTCGTTTGCCACGTCCTTCATCGGCTCCTGGCGCCAAGGCATCCACCGTGCGCCCTTCGTAGCTTAACCACATTGAAGGGTTTCTTTTATGGAATCCTTGTTTTGCGCGTGTTTCTTCTGTATCCAGTTTTCAAGGTACAACTTCTATGATGGGTTTAGAATGAGTACGTACTTTTTGTTTACAGGCAAAACCCACAAACAAAAAAGATACGTTCATTCCAGCCTGGCAACGTCCTACTCTCCCAGGGCATACGCCCAAGTACCATCGGCGCTGAAGGGCTTAACTTCTGTGTTCGGGATGGGAACAGGTGTGACCCCTTCGCTATCGTCACCAGACATCGTATGGTGGAGGCAAGCGGGATCGAACCGCTGACCTCCTGCTTGCAAGGCAGGCGCTCTCCCAGCTGAGCTATGCCCCCACATGGATGTGCTAGTATCACAAAATCCATCTATGTAAACAATCCAATTCATGGTGGGCCTAGGCTGACTCGAACAGCCGACCTCACGCTTATCAGGCGTGCGCTCTAACCAACTGAGCTATAGGCCCGCTTGCCTGCAACCACGCAGACATAATAAATGCCCCAAGGCACTCGTCCCTGGAAAACTGAACAGTGAAAGCTCGTGCGTGCCGAGACTCCGTAGAAAGGAGGTGATCCATCCGCACCTTCCGGTACGGATACCTTGTTACGACTTCACCCCAATCATCTGCCCCACCTTCGGCGGCTGGCTCCAGAAGGTTACCTCACCGACTTCGGGTGTTGCAAACTCTCGTGGTGTGACGGGCGGTGTGTACAAGACCCGGGAACGTATTCACCGCGGCATGCTGATCCGCGATTACTAGCGATTCCGGCTTCATGCAGGCGAGTTGCAGCCTGCAATCCGAACTGAGAACGGTTTTTAGGGATTGGCTCACCCTCGCGGGTTGGCACGCCCGTTGTACCGTCCATTGTAGCACGTGTGTAGCCCAGGACATAAGGGGCATGATGATTTGACGTCATCCCCACCTTCCTCCGTCTTGTCGACGGCAGTCTCCTTAGAGTGCCCAACTGAATGCTGGCAACAAAGGACAAGGGTTGCGCTCGTTGCGGGACTTAACCCAACATCTCACGACACGAGCTGACGACAACCATGCACCACCTGTCACCGCTGTCCCGAAGGAAGCCTCCATCTCTGGAGGGGTCAGCGGGATGTCAAGCCCTGGTAAGGTTCTTCGCGTTGCTTCGAATTAAACCACATGCTCCACCGCTTGTGCGGGTCCCCGTCAATTCCTTTGAGTTTCAGCCTTGCGGCCGTACTCCCCAGGCGGAGTGCTTATTGCGTTAGCTGCGGCACTGAGGAGGTGAACTCCCCAACACCTAGCACTCATCGTTTACGGCGTGGACTACCAGGGTATCTAATCCTGTTTGCTCCCCACGCTTTCGCGCCTCAGCGTCAGTTACAGGCCAGAGAGCCGCCTTCGCCACTGGTGTTCCTCCACATCTCTACGCATTTCACCGCTACACGTGGAATTCCGCTCTCCTCTCCTGCACTCAAGCTCCCCAGTTTCAGATGGCTCTCCACGGTTGAGCCGTGGGCTTTCACACCTGACTTAAGAAGCCGCCTGCGCGCGCTTTACGCCCAATAATTCCGGACAACGCTTGCCCCCTACGTATTACCGCGGCTGCTGGCACGTAGTTAGCCGGGGCTTTCTCGTCAGGTACCGTCAGACCGGGAGGTCATCCCGGCGGTTCTTCCCTGACAACAGAGTTTTACGATCCGAAGACCTTCCTCACTCACGCGGCGTTGCTCCGTCAGACTTTCGTCCATTGCGGAAGATTCCCTACTGCTGCCTCCCGTAGGAGTCTGGGCCGTGTCTCAGTCCCAGTGTGGCCGTTCACCCTCTCAGGTCGGCTACGCATCGTCGCCTTGGTAGGCCGTTACCCCACCAACTAGCTAATGCGCCGCAGGCCCATCTGTACGCGGCTCAAAGGCCTTTCCATGCCGAACCATGCGGTTCGGCATCCTATCCGGTATTAGCTCCGGTTTCCCGGAGTTATCCCGGTCGTACAGGCAGGTTGCCTACGTGTTACTCACCCGTCCGCCGCTAACCTCAGGAATGCAAGCACTCCATCGGTTCGCTCGACTTGCATGTATTAGGCACGCCGCCAGCGTTCGTCCTGAGCCAGGATCAAACTCTCCAAAAAAGATGAAGATTGATACGCAAGCTCGTAAGCTAGCTCATAAAGTAAAGAATGTTTTTCGGGCCCCATAAAAGTGCCTGAAATCAACTTTGAAGCTGACCTTCACTTTCATGGGATATTTACCTCGCACACAAACGAGTGTCACTGTTCAGTTTTCAAGGGACTTCTTTTATTCCGCCTCTTTTTAGCGGCGACTTTTTTATTCTATTATATCTAAAAATAAATTGCAAGCACTTTTTTTTAAAAGTTTTTTGTAATATCTAATGGGCCTAGGCTGACTCGAACAGCCGACCTCACGCTTATCAGGCGTGCGCTCTAACCAACTGAGCTATAGGCCCAAAATCTATGTATGGAGGATAGGAATCGAACTCACGTATTCAGCTTGAAAGGCTGATGTTCTACTATTGAACAATACTTACAAAAAACAATTCAATCGCTTTTCATAGAAAAACGTGGTCGGGAAGACAGGATTTGAACCTGCGACCCCCTGGTCCCAAACCAGGTGCTCTACCAAGCTGAGCCACTTCCCGAAATAAATGGCGTGCCCGGAGAGACTCGAACTCCCAACCTTCTGATTCGTAGTCAGACACTCTATCCGGTTGAGCTACGGGCACGAAATACCTTTGCACTTATATCAATGGTGCCGAGGACCGGAATCGAACCGGTACGGTAGTCGCCTACCGCAGGATTTTAAGTCCTGTGCGTCTGCCAGTTCCGCCACCCCGGCATAAAAAAAGAGCCTTTGCTCTTATATTATAGATGGAGCGGACAACGAGACTCGAACTCGCGACCCCAACCTTGGCAAGGTTGTGCTCTACCAACTGAGCTATGTCCGCATGAAAATGGTGAGCCATACTGGACTCGAACCAGTGACACCCTGATTAAAAGTCAGGTGCTCTACCAACTGAGCTAATGGCTCCAACAAACAACAAAGATGACCTGATATCGCAAACGCCACAGAATTTCGCGGTTATTTACGATAAAAATGGCTGGGGTACCTGGATTCGAACCAGGGAATGACGGAGTCAAAGTCCGTTGCCTTACCGCTTGGCGATACCCCAACTTCAATGGTGGAGGGGGACGGATTCGAACCGCCGAACCCAGAGGGAGCGGATTTACAGTCCGCCGCGTTTAGCCACTTCGCTACCCCTCCATATTCCCCATCTGATTATAATTAATAGCTTGTCCAACTATCTATGGTCAAAAAATGGTGGCTCGGGACGGAATCGAACCGCCGACACGAGGATTTTCAGTCCTCTGCTCTACCAACTGAGCTACCGAGCCAAATTACCATATATTAAAAAAAAATAAAATGGCGGAGCCGACGGGACTCGAACCCGCGACCTCCGGAGTGACAGTCCGGCGTGAACTCCAACTTCACCACGGCTCCGCATCAAAAATGGTGCCGGCGAAAGGAATCGAACCCTCAACCCCCTGATTACAAGTCAGGTGCTCTGCCAGTTGAGCTACACCGGCGCATTATTTGCTTTCTTTTTCAAGGAATGGATAGATGGTGGAGGGTGACGGGATCGAACCGCCGACCCTCTGCTTGTAAGGCAGATGCTCTCCCAGCTGAGCTAACCCTCCAGATGGTGACCCGTAGGGGATTCGAACCCCTGAATGCCAGCGTGAAAGGCTGGTGAGTTAAGCCACTTCTCCAACGGGCCACAATGGCTCCGCAGGCCGGACTCGAACCAGCGACCGATCGGTTAACAGCCGATTGCTCTACCGACTGAGCTACTGCGGAATGAATAACAAATTATGAAACAATCCAACTGCTCCTTCATCCTTAAGAAGTATTAGCAGTGACGTTTTTTAATATATCATGTACAAACCAAGATAGCAAGTACTTTTTTAAAACGAATGAGTAATTTATAAATAAAAATTTGCAGATAAATTAAGTAACGCTCAATTTTACTACTGAACTACGTTTGGTATACCGGTTCGCATAGCTGGAAGCTACGTAAGAATCGGGTTTAATTTTTGCTTCAATTCCCATGGCCTGAATCCTTCCCACCATCTCTTTAATTAATTCTTTTGTCGATCCCTGTTTTCCTATATCTAAGTGAATCGACATGGTAAAATCCGCACCTTTTTCCACATATGGCAATAATACGTCCGAAATCTTGGCAATCATCTCCGGCGTTATATAATAAGCAATCTCTTGACTCAGCGAAGTCTCCAGTGATATTTTCTCCCGTAGGCTCTCAATACGCCTTGGTACGATACAGTCGCGCAGACAGCCCCAAGCTCCTTTTCCAATGCGGTGAATTAACACAGCGGACGTAAATTTTGTATATGTCTGATACGCGTGCGAGTCTGTACCGATAGCCATGGAATACCGTGCCAGCGGATCATATGCAATAAAATGCAGGATACGCTCAAAAACTTCGTCAAAACTAAAAAATCTTTCACTCATGTTATAAAACACACCTTGCTTATAAGCCCGTTTCGTTTCCATTGTATCCCTCCTATCTTCCGTTCCTTACATTTATTGTTGCTTTATTTCAAGAAAATAAAAAGACCATCTCACATGTATGAGATAGTCCTGTTATTACCTTATCGTCGCTTCAGCGTTTTTATACGTGTTTTTCACGGAAAGGAACGCGGTAAACATACGGCGGATACAGCACGGCATAAAGATGACCATTTCCTTACATTTCATATCTTCACCGAGCATGCCGCCATCCCCTTTCCTTTGTTTTTTAATTATATTTATTGTACCACTAATACGAAACAATTCCAGTGGAAAAAGTTATAAAATTTCGTAAATTTTATGCGAATTTTTTGTTTAACCTCTAAAACGTGGTTCCCGCTTTTCCACAAAGGCTGCTACACCTTCAGGAAAGTCGATCGGGTCAATGTACTGTGGATATCCGCGGTGTCCAAATGCTACTTCCGTGAACGGCACACAACGTGCTACCGCTTCTTTTGCTGCTTGAAGCGAATTCATAGAAGCACGAGCGATTTTCTGTGCTAATTCCAATACAAAGCTTTCTGCGTTCTCCTCCTCAACAAGATAATTTAACAAGCCAAGTCTGTACGCCTCCTCACCTGTAAATGAACGCCCTGTAAAAATCAAATCCTTCGTCCGGCTCGGCCCGATTAAATTAACTAGACGCTGGGAGAAACGCTGGCTAATCGTAATTCCCAATTTTCCAATTGGTATCCCCAACAACGCATTAGGCGTTCCCACACGTAAATCGCAGGAAAGCGCCAGCTCCAGACCTGCTCCCATCGCCGGGCCATTGATAAATGCAATTGTCGGAATACGTAAATACTCGAACGAAGAAATGGCATCTTCCATTAAAACAAATGCTTCATTCGCTTCCTCAATCGTCATTTTATGAAACGCTTTAATGTCGGAACCAACTGTAAACTGCGGTCCTTCCCCCCGCAAAATTGCCGTTTTGATTTTTTTGTTTTTTTCTATTTTCTTCCCAATATCTGCGAGCACCTTCCACATCTCGGGTGTCATAGCGTTCTTGGATTGCGGCCGTTTAATGGTTACGATCGCTAATCCTGCCGTCTCCTGCCAAACAATTTTTGCTCCATCTTCAAAGCGACTAATTTCTAACTTCAAATGATCACCTCATTATTTGCTTGTATTCAGCTGTGAATAACTTTTAAACAAGACACTTCCTTAAATATCTAAATTCATTATAATTCTTATTTATTCAAACTGTAAGACTAGACAAATGAATTGTCTATATGTAATTTATAAATAATGAAAATTTTTAGAAAAAATTGTAGGGAGGTTGCTATGGAAGTCTTCGAAAAGTTTCTATCGGAAGTAAGTACTATCGTATGGGGCCCGCCCTTGCTCATTCTGCTTGTAGGAACAGGAATTTATCTAACGTTCCGCCTATCATTCTTGCAATTTACCGAACTTCCTCACGCTTTAAAGCTCGCTTTCTCCAAAAATCAAGATCAAAAATCGGAGGGCGATATTTCTCATTTTCAGTCTCTAATGACCGCTTTATCGGCGACGATTGGTACGGGTAATATCGCCGGGGTCGCAACTGCTGTCGTAGCCGGGGGGCCGGGCGCCGTATTCTGGATGTGGATTACGGCCATTTTCGGCATGGCTACCAAGTATTCAGAAGCTATTCTTGCCGTTAAATACCGTATCAACGGCAAAAACGGCGAAATGTCTGGCGGTCCAATGTACTACATTGAACGTGGATTAGGCTGGAAATGGCTTGCTGTCTGCTTCGCGCTGCTTGGTTCGTTCGCCGCGTTCGGTATCGGAAGCTCCGTGCAATCCAACTCAGTTGCCGAATCCGTAAAAGCCAGCTTTGGCATCAGTCCTTGGATTACAGGTCCCGTCCTCACCGTTCTTACTGCGCTCGTCATTCTTGGCGGAATTAAAAGTATCGGACGTGCAGCAAGTATTATCGTCCCTTTTATGGCAATTGTCTATGTTCTTGGTGGACTTATTGTTATTCTTACTAACGTTGATAAATTACCAGGTGCAATTGGACTTATTTTTACCGATGCATTTACCGGCCAAGCCATGGCAGGAGGCGCTATCGGCACCGTCATTCGTTACGGTGTAGCGCGCGGCGTATTTTCCAACGAAGCAGGTATGGGCTCCGCACCAATCGCGGCAGCAGCGGCCAAAACTGACCATCCAGGGCGTCAGGCACTTGTCTCAATGACCGGAACGTTTCTTGACACCATTGTTGTATGTTCGATCACTGGTATTGCTCTGGTTATGAGCGGCCTGTATACAAATAAAGGTTTGGAAGGCGCCGCCTTAACCACGGAAGCATTCAATCAAATGCTGCCGGGGCCGGGCGGATGGATCGTTACTATCGGTCTGATCTTCTTTGCCTACTCTACTATTCTTGGATGGTCGTATTACGGAGAAAAATGTTTTGGGTATCTTTTCGGCACGAAAGCGATTTTCGGCTACCGGCTTATATATACGTTTACCGTTTTCCTTGGAGCGGTGGCCAAGCTTGGACTCGTATGGTCCATCGCCGATATTTTAAACGGTCTCATGGCTTTGCCAAACTTAATCGGCCTGCTCGCCCTGTCGGGTGTGGTTGTGGCTGAATCCCGACACTACAGTAAATACGTAAAACACACATCTCCTGATTCCATACCGAAACAAGCAGACGCTTAACCAGATGAAAAGAGAGGCTGTTAGGCCTCTCTTTTCATCCTGTTTCACACCGATTGTTCCTCGAGTTCAGCAATCATTTCCTTATTTAGAATTTACCTACCCACGTTCTTATCCCAAAATCCACACTAGCCTTACACAGTATCTCAAGTACCCATAGCATGGAACGGAACATTACAAAAAAGGCGCCTGTCAACTTCTGCCCTTATCCCTTCACTACAAGATCCAGCTTCCCGGTTTCCGGATGGATAACCAGGCCATGTACCGCACTATGTGGTGGAAATAGCGGATGTTTCTTAATATTATACACCGTCTGCTTAACACTCTCTGCTACACTATTAAAACCGGTCAGCCACTTATCCAATTCGATACCAGCATGCTGGAGCGTTTCTATTCTGTCCTCCGAGATACCGCTTTGCTTCATTTTTTCAAGCACAGAGCCGGGCTTCAAACTTGTCATTCCGCAATCATGATGACCAACGACAAACACTTCTTTCGCCTGTAGTTCATATACCGCTACCAAAATGCTTCTCATAATACTTCCAAAAGGATGCGTTACCATTGCACCTGCATTTTTAATAATCTTCGCATCACCATTTCGCAAGTTCATAGCGCGCGGCAAAAGCTCGATAAGTCGTGTATCCATACATGTCAAAATAACAATGCCTTTATCGGGATATTTTGTCGTTCGGAATTCTTCATATTTTTTATTTTCCACAAAATTACGATTATACTCCATAATTTCTGCTAATACAGACATTACGTTTCCCCCTACTCCACTCAAATAAGTGCTTTCATTTCATTATAACGTATACGATTTCATTCCACCATCGGACAAGTGTTTTTCCACTGTAGCGCATAGTGGTATAACAAAAAGCAAAAGGAACGGTTATGCCGAATATAAAAAGAAGAAATATCATATCGTCTGCGAGCCGGCTCATATACAACAAGCAGGCGGTGGCGCATTTTCCCGCGCAAATAAGCAAGAAATACCTGAGCTGCTTCGGATTCGCGCAATGTTACATACGCGTAAAGCGAATGGCTTACTGGATCATCCAATTCGCTAACACCCGCACATGAATATTCCGTCACAATTCCCATACTGTTAAGCAAAGAAAGCGCGGGAAACAATTCAACATCCACTTCGTCATTTAAAAAAGGAAGGGTCAGCTTTTCCTTTTTTATGCCCTTTTCTCTTTGTTCCCACTCTTCTACTTCACGTCTTCTTCGCCACCAGCGTTCTTTTGTATGGGACGAGAGCACTTGCTCTTGTTCGATGCACTTATCAGGCTCCTTCATCATTTGTCCCCCTTTTACTGTACACGTTCACGGTGAACTACATCGCCAATGAATTGGCGAGCTTCGGATTCCCAATGAATGTATGTTGATTCCATCGGTACATCAATCACCGGCGTGTCCAACGCCACTACTGCTGGATACGGTTCCCTGATCCGACACAGATACTTGCGTAAGATATTGTAAACCCCTACACAATCAGCGTTAAATACTTTACTTCAATGTATAGCCCACGATATTCACAGTTCTTTCCTTCTGTATACTTTTTAGAAACGCTCACGCTATAGAGAGTACCATTTTCTTTCGACCAGTTTCTTCGCTCGTAATTGCCGACTTTAATACGAACATACATTCCTGCCTTTTTTAAAATAAAATTATTAAGACACCATAGTTGTTAGTGAAAAGCAATAAAATAAAAAAGAGACCGCTTAGTGCTGGTAACACCAAGACGGTCATGCACAACAGACGTCCCACAAGGCGGCTCATACTGGAATGAATAGAAATAGGTTCCCCGCTATGACCAGTGTTGCAAATGCAATTATTAACAGCGATGCTTCAAAGCCCCGTACTCTATCTAGTTAGCTGCTAAAAAATCCACCACTGGAAAAGAAACTGCGCCTCTTATGTTTCCTTTTGTAATGAGAATGGCCGTAATGAGAGTGATCATAATGGGACGGATGATGGTGGGAACGGTGATAGTGATCACTACTACTGTAACGATGATAACCATACTTTTTCCGACCCATCAGCGTTTTTAATAAGTCTTTAAAAAGCGACATAATAATCGTATCTCCTTTGTTAGCAGATTACCTTCCTATACGAAAAAGTATATGTCAGGTTGCAATAAAAAAATTTCCAAACAAATAACAGGAATAGATCGCTCATTTCCAAAGGAGTCTACAAATAATATCTACCTCGCTCCCACGATCGAACCGATTACAAACTAAGCAAAAACATGCGTAGGCTTCTCTATGCTGTAAGCCTGCATTTGTCCCAACATTGTTTCTTTCGCTTTTTCTAATCAATTCCTGATGACGCGTCTCCGATCCTAGCATAACTACTGCCAGCACACCAATCGCAATAAAATAACGGCAAAAAACATGCAATGCTTGCTCAACAAGGAGCGGCGCTATAATTCCGCCAATACGTCTGAATGACGCGGCCATTCCCGGCAATTTCCCGCTTTCAAAAAAATTAAACAAACGTTTAAAAACCAACGGCCCTTGTCCACTCGTCAGCTACGAAGAAAATTTTTACCTTGGAAAGCAAAAATTCTGCATAAAATCTCGATATGATATTTATTTCAACAAAAAAGCGTGTAAACCTTGTACCTTCCGTACTTTGTCTACACGCTCAAGGGCCGTTATAGTAACGGCTCTTCCACTTTATAAAGTTTTCATTCCAGGCTTCCAGTTGGCCGGGCAAAGACCGCCTGCTTGTAATGCTTGAAGTACGCGCAGCGTCTCGTCTACAGAACGCCCTACATTGTCGTCCGTAACTACTTGGTATTTCAATTCGCCTTCCGGATCGATGATAAACAATCCGCGCTGAGCAACTCCCTGTTCTTCAACCAGAACCCCATAATCATGGGAGACTTTATGAGTCAGGTCGGCTGCGAGCGGGAAATTAAGCTTGCCAAGACCGTTTTGCTCCCTTGGCGTGTTAATCCATGCACGGTGCGTATATACGGAGTCTGTCGATACACCAAGAATATCTGCATCAAGTTCGGCAAACTGCTCATATGCATCGCTGAGTGCGGTAATTTCTGTCGGACATACAAACGTGAAATCCATCGGGTAAAAGAACAGAACCAACCACTTGCCGCGATAGTCTTCTAAAGATACCTTTCCAAAATCTTCACCGTTTCCTAAAACTGTTTCCATTGTAAAAGTTGGAGCTTTCTTACCTACAAGACGATCTGCCATTATTAATACCTCCATTTAAGTTTTCATTTCTTATATGAAATAATTATAAATAGAAATATAAAACAAGTCAATAATGTTTTCTAATAAAAATTATATTCAATTTATATAGGGTTTTATCTGAACAAATAAAAAACCACAGCTCAATGCATTCTGTATTCCTTATTTATACTCTGTTCTATCCTTATCACTTCCCGCACATACCACAGCAACAGATCCAATCCAGCAGGAATAGGCAACGTGCGCAGAAAAAGTGATTAATACAAAAAGAAAGACCTTGAAGAAAATATCATTCCCTCAAGGCCTGCGATGGAACTACAAAATCCAGTTTTAAGCAATTGTATTTCTCAAAACCCGTAACTTCTCAATTTCAACTTCAACGACATCACCTGACTTCAAAAAACGGGGAGGTTCAAATCCCATACCAACACCTTCAGGTGTTCCAGTTGCGATCATATCACCAGGTTTTATTGTTATACCCTTAGGAAATGCCGACGGGAATCCTCTGCCTCGAAAGATATAGGGGAGTGTTTTTGGACAAAAATACCCCCCCTCGAAAATCCAAGAGATTTATGACTGATTCCCGCATCATTACTTCATTTGTTTTATCATGCTATTGTTAGTTTCTACATGTTTACTTTTAGGATAAGCCTTTCTTTCTCCGTTCACTTCAATTTGAATTATTTTCCCGTTATAAGACTGGTAAGAATACTCAGTTTCTGGTTCGTCAACAAACGTAACTTTAACTAAGACTCCCATGTCCCCTCCTTTTGTATGTACGCTTTCTACTTTTTTTATATCACTCTCTTTGTAGTTTTTATCTTTCACTAAATACTCCATTGTTTTTTGTTGTATTTCTTGAAGGGAATGGTCGTATTGAAATTTTAAAAATAATCCTCCTCCGATAAGAATTAATAATACAAAAACAATTACAATAAATTTACTTTTCATTTTTCCTCCTAATGAAGATTTTTCAAATAAAGGAAATAATAATACATATATTACACAAGAAAGAGTATTATATCTCCCGGATTTTCCGGGAGATTTCAAGTTAGAAAAGGAATTATAAATAGGCAACACGCAGCTGATAGTAAAAAGAAGATTGTTGTTGCTTTAGGGAGGCGATTTTTATTCCCTTTATACCAGCCTAAAAACTGTAATTTATTTCTATACAGAATAAAAATAATAAGCAGGTTTGCAATACTGGTTAATACTAGGTAAAGATTACTTTCTACATTTACACCAAGTGCGACATATACACTTCTTTCTAAAATCCATAGTATGGCGTTTCCAATAACCAAAACTAAAACAACACGTATTAGCTCTAATAAAGTCCACATATTTCTCCTTTTAGTATACATTGATTTCTATAATTTTGATTATATTACAAAAATAATATAAAAATAAAATATTATGAATAATAGTACACAACTGGCAGTGAAAATGATAACGATTTTTTCCGTACCAGCGAGGCTGCTCAAGAGCAAGTTTGTTCTTTAAACAACAGAAAAGAATGTTCTTGGGACGGCAGGTCTTCCTGTTACATACGTGGTCTCAGGAATATTAGGACAATCTAAAAACGTTAACACATGTTGTAAAACAGGGTCTTTGATTGCGAACATTGCATGATTATTTTCTGCTTCTGAAGCAAAAGCAGCAGAGAAAATCGGTTTCCTTGCGCTGCAAGACTTACAGGAACGTTGGTCTACCCGCAAGCTAAAGGGATTCGCCTCGGCTTATATGGCATTGCAAGACAAATTTAAACAAAAATATGGAGAGTAGAATCAACTCCCTATTTACATTGTAAAAAATAGGAGAGAATTTTTAATAAAATTCCCTCTATATAATGGTAATGCATGTAAATTTGTGACCTCTTTTTCTTGAAAGATTAACAAGCGATCGGTTATAGGAGTACGAGTTTCAAAATTCATTTACACAACTCGGTTATAGTATAATTTCATAATTAATCCACTTTTGGTTAGTATTCATACCGCCCATCTTATCATAAAGAGATTGTGCTACATAATTATCAACTGCTGTCTTCCAGGACATGGTGCTAAAGTTATTTTCCCTTGTATAACTTAAGCAAAATTTAAAAAGTTCTTCTCCAAATTCTTGTTTCCTGTAGTCGCTATCAATATACAAGTCGTTAAGTATAGCTATTTTAGCAACCTTAGTCGTGCTAAATGTATAATACAAAGTCGCAAAGCCAGCAGATTTATTGTCCACCTGGATCATAAATTGTTTTCCCATCTGGGGATTTTCAAGAAGATATAATACGTGATTTGTTAAATTTTCATCTGTGGGTTGGGGACACTTATAAAAATCCACTATGTACTTTAACATTAATTTTTTTAATTCTGGCAACATTTCTTCGGTTACTTCTTTGATTTTAAAGGTTGGTACATTCATTCTATCTTCCCCCTGTTACCGTTTATTTTAGATTTTACCCTTATTCAAATATCTCTTTTTACTATATACATTCCAATTGACAGTTTAACAGCCAATACGACGTAGTACTCGTTCTGGACAAGATTGTGTATTTTTCAAATTTATATCTTGTGTGTTTTCCTTTGCAAATACACAAATAGGTGAAAGTAACATTGTCCCAGCCGTAATTTTAGAAATACTCCCCTTTTTATAAATTTATATACAAAATATGATGATATAACATCACGAATTTTCTCTTTTGTATAAAGAGTTAAAAATAAAATATTAAAACTATTTTATTCGTTTACTTAAAACATGTGTAATTAAAATCGAAACAATAAATATAACAAATAATAGGATAAACTGTATAATGGATGAAATTGTACTTAATCCAGAAGGAATAATTTTTATCAATTTTTCACATTCGCCAACAAAATCACCTTACAAAAAAACACACGTTCGGAGTTGTTTCCATTTTACTCCATAACGTGTGTTTTTTTAAACGACTTTTTTATTGCTCGATAACATTTGTAGCTTTGGAGCAAGGTTTAATCATTTTGTTCCCGTTCTAAAACAAAAGCACTCTGATTAGTAGGATAACACAGTGTTTTTAAAACAGCATCCAATTTTTAATATCAAAATGTACTTTTAAAGCAATACAAATATCGTAAACACAATAGCTAACACCATACGATAATATGCAAAAGGTGTTAACCCCAATTTTTCAAGTATCCTTAAGAACGTTACAACTGCCAGCATTGCCACAACAAAGGAAGTAACGAAACCTACTGCAAACATTGGTATATCACTTGTACTTAAGTAATTCCAACTTTTTAGTAAGTCCAAGCCTGTTGCTCCAATCATAATAGGAATAGCAATTAAAAATGAAAATTCTGATGCTGTTTTATAACTAGCTCTTGCCAATAATCCACCAGAGATCGTTGCCCCTGCCCTTGAAAAACCAGGATATACTGATAGACATTGAAATAAGCCAATTGTTAATGCCTGTCGATAAGTTAAGTCATCTAAGGAATAGGAGGCAGGTTTAAGTTTCTTCTTTTCTGCAATAATCATAAGAATAGCCCCTGCTACGAGTCCGATCACCACAGTGTTTGGACGAAATAAATAGTTTTTTATGACATCATGCAACAATAAACCAGCGATTACCGCAGGGAAAACACCTAGTATAATGTGTATTGCATTGAATTTCTTTTCTTTCTTTAAAATGGGCTTAATATTAAATAAAGAAACGAGACGCTTGCGATATAAGATGGAAATAGCCAGTATTGCCCCTAACTGTATAACAATTTCGAACGTTTTTGATCTTTCATCTTCAAAACCCAATAAATGGCCAACTAATATTAGATGACCTGTAGAAGAAATCGGTAAAAACTCAGCTAAACCTTCAACAATTCCTAATATAAAGGCAATTAATAGATCGTTTATCATTCATCATTTCTCTCCTGGATACATTCATGTAGTTATGATTCTTCAATGAATATCCACCTTTTTAAAGTAGACGATGGTTGCAATCAATCCAATGATAGATGTAGCAAAAATAGCAATATAAGAAACTTCCGCAGGGTAAGTCGGTTGAAGGGTATCATTTGCAATATCTCCTGCTGCTGCCCACGGAAACAATCCCCTATGTTCCGAATTTCCACTCATAACGTTTATCAAGGTGATCACGATTGTAAAAATAATGGTTGGTACATAATTCTTCATGACAACTGCTACAAGTACAATTGGAGTTGATAATATAAAAAGAAGGAGCCCGCCTGTCATAAAATTCCCCAAAGACTTAACGATTAATAAGGGACTTAAACCTTGAAACTGTCCTAATACCCCTAAAAATAAAGTTAATCCCCAGGCAACGAAAGTTAGGAACATGATCCACATGAATAGGATGATTAATTTGCTCATAATAAGGCTTATTCGTGACACGGGGATGGTTAAAAGGTTTTTCAAAGTATCTTCTAAATATTCACGGTTAAAAAGATAGGCTGAAACGACTCCATATAAAGGAACACCGATTAATAAAACCGTATACAAATTCGTTTCGGAAAAAAGCTCAGGAAATGTAATGATCTGATGTGAATCCTCAGTCTTCATATAAATATAGGATGCAACTACCACCATAAAGGGGGCTACCGCTGCTCCGAGAACGCTAATGAGGAACATCTTAGAGCGTTTTAACTTTAATAGTTCCGTATATAATAAATTAATCAATTGTACCACCCCCAACTAATTTGGTAAAGTAGTCTTCTAATTTGTCTTCGCTCATTGTAATCTTGTATACTTCAATATCATTTTGCACAAATAATTTATTGATTTTTCCCTGTTGTCCGAGATGCGAATAGACGCGGATATTTCCTTCTTCATGAACTTCATAATCAAAAATATGAAAATTCTTCTCTAGGAGCATCACTGCTTTATTGTCGTTAGATACTTGAAACTCTATGTATCTACAATTTCTTTTCCTTAGTTCATCAGCTGTTATCTCTTCTAGGAGCTTTCCTTCATGAATGATCCCCATTGTATCTGCCAACTGTTCTATTTCTGATAAAATATGGCTCGAAATTAATATGGTAATCTTTCTTTCTTCAGCCAATGATTTAATAAGGTGCCGTATTTCCTTAATGCCAATCGGATCCAATCCATTAGTAGGTTCATCTAATATTAATAGTTCGGGATAATGGAGAAGAGCCCTGGCAATCCCTAATCTTTGCTTCATTCCTAAAGAATATTTATCCACGAGCTTTTTCGTCTCATTTTGAAGTCCTACAATTTCCAGCACTTCTTCAATAGCATTTCTCTTGTGAACGCCCATAATTTTAGCATTAATGAGTAAATTTTCTTTTGCCGTAAGATTTCCATAAAAACCAGGCACTTCAACCATTGACCCGATTCTCCTTAAAATCTCCTTCTGATTTTTAAACAAATCTTCTCCAAATATTTCAATTTTTCCAGAGGTAGGTTTAATCAACCCTAATAACATTCTGATCGTAGTCGTTTTCCCCGCACCATTTCGGCCAAGAAAACCGTAAATCTCTCCTTGGTTTACAGTCATATTAACATGATCGACTGATACTTGGTTGTCATACTTCTTTGTTAGATTGGCCGTTTTTATGATTACACTCAATATGATGCACCCTCTTTCAGTAAACTTAGTTACATTATAAGAAGGCTTTTTTAATTGCTTCTTATCTGTTTCTTAACTATTTCTTAAAATCCGTTCGAGTGCTTATGTTTTGGTACTGAAAAACCAAACGTAGTTTTTTCCCACGGACTACTCTCTACCCATATTGTTCCACCGTTTTTCTCTACAAGCGCTTTTGCAATAGAAAGGCCTAGGCCACTCCCCCCATGAAAAGAACTTCTGGCTTGATCACCTCGATACATTCTTTCAAACACGAATTCAAGATCCTTTTTTGGAATACCAGGTCCCTGATCCCAAATAAGCAAATGATATTCGTCCGTTTTTTCTATAAGCTCTACCCCTAAGATGTTTCCATCTCTCCCATATTCCAATGCGTTCTTGATTAAATTCCGAATGATGCGGATAAGACTCAAACGATCCGCCATGACAAAACATTTTTTTTCAGGGATATTTAAATGTAGCTGTACATGATCATTCTTCAATTTAGGCAAAAACTCAATTAATGTTTCTCTGACAAATTCTGATAGATCCAGGGATTCTACTTTCAATGGGATCTCATCAGCATCAAGCTTTGCCATGACAAAAATTTCATCTATCAATTGCTTTAAATTATTGGATTTCTTAGAGAGAATTTCAAGATATTCACGTTTTTCATCCTCTGAAGCCGCTATATTATCTCGAAGGGCATCAATGTATCCAATAATAGATGCAAGGGGGGTTCGAATATCATGGGATATACTTGAAAGAAGACGTCTTCTGGCTGTATGGAATTTAATTGCTTCAATCTGATTTTTTTCTAATTGTTCAAGTAATTCATTAATTAAAAAAATGACTTCATTCAATAGATGATCGTCCTTAGCTAGTAATCTTGTCTTTAAGTTCCCGTTCATGGCTCGTCTTAACTCCTCAACGATGTGCTTTAACCTTTTACGAGAATGAAGTATCTTTATTAAAAGAATGAACGTCACAGAAAATAAGAAAATAAATAAAGCCCCATTTAACAGGCCTACCAAACTTTCCTTAATATCTATCAAGAAAAGCCCGGTAATCACTATGAATTGAAGGATAATAAGGAAAATATATTTGTCATGATTCATCTTTTTCACCCATAAACTTATACCCTATACCCCAAATCGTTTGAATAAATTGAGGATTAGAGGGATCTTTTTCTATTTTCTTTCTAAGTTTTCTAATGTGTACCATGACTGTATTGTCATCTTCTATATAATTGCTATTCCAAACATGGCGAAACAGTTGTGTTTTTGTAAATACTTGTTCAGGATGGGAAGCAAAAAACTTCAGGAGTTCAAATTCCTTAGCCGTTAATGATATTTCTTCACCGTCTACCGTAACGGTGCATTTTTTCAGATCAATCGTTAAGCCTTTAAATCTTAAAAGAGATTCTTCATGAGAACTGTCATTACTGCCTAATACCAAAAACCTTCTCATAAGAGCCTTGATTCTCGCAACCACTTCATTGATGCTAAAAGGCTTAGTGATATAATCATCTGCTCCTATACTTAAACCTAAAATTTTATCTACCTCGTGATCCTTTGCAGTGAGCATAAGTATAGGCACATTCGTTTTATTTCTAAGTCTTCTGCATACCTCTATACCATCAACTTTCGGCATCATTAGATCTAAGATGATTAAATTGTATGTATTCGTCTCAAATAAAGAAAGGGCCTCCTTTCCATTTGCTGCCACATCTACTTCATACCATTCTCTTTCTAGATATATTTTCAATAAATCTCTAATTTCTTTGTCATCATCAGCTATGAGTACTCGAATATCTTCCATATTTTCACCTATTTCTTATTTTATTAAATTGAGGGTGTTGCAAAACGTATAATCTCTAAATAATGGGCAATAAAAAACCTACCTGTTTGGAAAGAATGGTAAGTACTCAAAAACCCATGAACCAAAGAGGTAGATACTCCCATGATGCCCAATTTTTCTATGGAGCATGCAATGTTTGCAATCAAAGACCCTGTTTTACAACATGCGTTAACGTTTTTAGATTGTCCTAATATTCCTGAGACCACGTATGTAACAGGAAGACCTGCCGTCCCAAGAACATCCATGTTGAAATGTTTCATTATCAAGACGGATTTCGGGATTGCTTCCTTACAGAAGCTTGTTAGGTTCCTTAGTAGTTATCCCTATTGGTGCTGGATAGTTGGACTTCCCTATGTTCCTCATCTTTCAACGTTTTCACGTGCAGCCACCTGGTGGAGAACCGAAGTTTTTTTTCTTCATACAGCTTTTCTCAAAGGTTTGCCTGTTAATACAAAACTAGAGTCCTTTACGTTAGAAGAGCAAACCTCTTTGATCGTTACGTCCAATAAAGGACCGAAGGACTGGGGAGAGCTACTTTACGATCCAGCCATCGCCACCGTTATTTTAGACCGACTCGTCCATAAAGGCGAAGTCATTCATTTACATGGAGAAAGTTATCGTATTAAACATCGGCCAACCATATTTGGTAACAACTAAGTGTTCAAAGTTATTTAGCAAAAAGTGTTCAAACGTACTTGACGGCCACACAAAAAAAGTACTATTTCATATGGGCAATGTTTCGCTTTTTTTATAAATCAAAACCTCATCCATATGAAAAAAAGCACTCTTTATTGGCTTATGTGCTTGCTTGTAAAAATAACTTTATTATAGTGAACAAGTTCCTGCTTAGCAAGTATTGCTCAAATTATTGGCGTGATATAATGAGGAGTATCTATGATTATCCTCCCAAGAAAAGGAAAAATATTTTTTAATTAGGCTATTGTTAATTATCAATGTTTATATTCGATTAACACAAACCATATATTCCAGATAAAAAACATTCGAAAGAATTCTTTATGATTTTCAATAAGGATTGTTTATATTATCGAGGAGTAGGAGGTCAGTGAATTTGTCGATAATAGAACTTTTGAGCAAAATAAGGGGAGAACAAACGGCTTCAATAACAATGCAACAAAAAACTTTACAAGTACTGTTATCCTTTTCTTTCGGAGTGCTTCTTGGTTTTATATCAAAATATAGTGATACAATCCCTTCAAATGGGTTATTAGGATATATTCTTGGTATTATAAGTGACATAACCACCAGATTAGGTATATGGGTTCTCCTGGCTACAATTATTGCTGTATGGAGCAATAATCCAAGAATTGGTGCCATAAAAGTTTTTGCATTTTTTGTCGGAATGTTGTTAATGTATTATATATATTCAATGTGGTTATTTGGTTTTTTCCCTACCTATTACTTTATCCATTGGGGTGTAATTGCGTTAGCATCACCAATAGCAGCCTATATCGTATGGTTTAGCAGAGGAAACGGATGGATTGCAGCGTTTTGTGCCGCAATGCCTATTGGTTTACTTGTTTCAACAGGCTATCCGTTTTTTTATACGTTTGCAATAACTCATGGATTTGAAATTCTGTTTTCTGTCATTCTGTTTATTATATTGCCAACAAATCAAAAACAAAGGTTGCGAATTTTTACATCGACGTTATTCATCATGTTTATAATTAGAAATTCAAATATCTTATCATACCTATTTGGTGGTCTATAAATATAATTTTGATATTATATACATCTTGTCTGATCTCTTACCATATACAGCCGATACGCTTTAAAACACGTTCAGGATAAGAGTGCATAAATAGAAAAAACTTTTGTACTGCTTGTTCAATCTCCGATTGATTTTTATGAAATACAATAGTTAAGACATCAACTCAGATTTATATGATTTTCTCTTCATATTTTCTAAAGACTTTTACAACACTAAAAACAAAATCTTTGGGTGGTTCCGTACGAGGGAAAGAGGGAAAGCGAATTGTTGATTGTTCCATAGTAATCCCCATTCCAAATTTAGCTTGAAAATAAAAAACCGCACGCCAGGAGTTTTTTCCATTATACTCCTGTGACGTGCGATTTTTAAACAACTATTTTTTCACTCTACAACAATTCGTATATACTTTTCAAGCTATTATTCCACCGTAACCGACTTGGCCAGATTACGTGGTTTATCCACGTCGCAGCCGCGGTGCAGTGCCGCATAGTACGAGATCAACTGCAGCGGAATCACCGACACAAGCGGTGTCAAAAGCTCATGTACGGCTGGAATGACGAAGCGGTCGCCCACCTCTTCCATCCCCTGCATGCTGATGATGCACGGATTTGCGCCGCGTGCCACAACTTCTTTCACGTTACCACGGATATTCAAATCCAGGCGCTTCTGCGTTGATAGTGCAATTACCGGTGTATCATTCTCAATCAGCGCAATCGGGCCGTGCTTCAGTTCGCCAGCAGCAAAGCCTTCCGCTTGAATATAAGAAATCTCTTTCAGCTTCAACGCACCTTCCAGACATACGTAGAAGTCTAAACCACGCCCGATAAAGAATGCGTTGCGATGTATGCTCAAGAACTCATCCGCTACTCTTTTCATCTCTTCCTTACTATCACACAGTGTCTCCATCGCATTCGCCACAATACCCAGCTCTTTCAGCAAATCGAAATCGGGCCTTAACCCTTTGGCAATGGCTGTATCCACCGCAAGAATCGCAAGTACAGCCAGTTGCGCGGTATATGCTTTCGTCGAGGCTACCGCGATTTCCGGTCCCGCATACAGCGGCAACGTATAGTCTGCTTCACGTGACAGCGTGGAACCCGGCACGTTCGTAATTGTCAGCGCCTTATGTCCTAGCTTTTTCACTTGCACTAGCACGGCGCGACTATCCGCCGTCTCACCGCTTTGGGAAATGAAAATAAACAACGGCTTCTGGCTCAAAAGTGGCATATTATATGAAAATTCACTGGCAATATGCACTTCAACCGGAATGCCAGCCAGCTTCTCAATGAATTGTTTGCCCACCAATCCTGCATGATAGCTCGTGCCGCAGGCTATAATATAAATGCGGTCAGCATCCTGCATTGCCTGACGAATGGATGCATCCAGCTTCAAGTTTCCGTTTTCATCCTGATATTGCTGGATAATATTGCGAATAACAAACGGCTGCTCATCAATTTCTTTCAGCATGTAGTGCGGATACGTACCTTTCTCAATATCGCTGACATCGATTTCCACCACGAATGGCTCACGGGAAACTACATTGCCGTCCAGATCCTTGATCGTTAAGCTATCTTTCATTACGACAACAATTTCTTCGTCCATCAATTCAACGAATGTGTCTGTTACCTGTAGCATTGCCATTGCATCGCTGGCCACCACATTGCAGCCGTCCCCAAGGCCAACGAGCAGCGGGCTTTTGTTTTTCGCCACATAAATAACATCCGGATTCTCTTCATCCAACAGAGCAATGGCATACGAACCTTTCAAGTTTTTCAATGTTTTGCGGAAAGCTTCCTCAACGGACAAACCTTCCTCCACGAATTTCTCCACCAACTGCACGATAACTTCCGTGTCCGTGTCGCTGATGAATGAATGACTGGATAAGAAATCACGCTTAAGGTGTTCATAGTTCTCAATTACACCGTTGTGCACAAGCGTAAAGCGGGAAGAACTACTTTGGTGCGGGTGCGCATTTACACGATTTGGCACGCCATGCGTCGCCCAGCGAGTGTGTCCAATACCAACTGTTCCATGCGTATTATAATCGACAATATCGCGCAGCGCGGCGATGCGTCCCTTTTCCTTAAAGATGCGTACCCCTTCTCCGTTTACTACGGCAATTCCCGCGGAATCATATCCTCTATATTCGAGTTTCTCCAAACCCTGAAGCAAGATTTCTTTCGTATCCTGTGTTCCGATATATCCTACAATTCCACACATAACTTATTTACGTTCCCCTTTCAAGACAGGGGCAACACGCTATCCTTATTCCTTGCTTTCAGACAGGGCGTGCCCCCGTCTGCCATTGTCTTTTGTATTATTTTAAAAATCCCCCTACACACATACCCGTATTCCATATAATTTGAACCAAAACGTAAATGAAGACGGGTAAGAGACCGTGCTGTCCTATTGTGCGTCAGGTTTCCCAGACGTTTTGTCGGACAGCCCTACGGCAGCGGCCCGCTGCCGGGAGGCATCCGCCGAAAACTCGATAAACCTCCACCTCGTCAACCATTCCTTTTCACCCGTTCACGGAATGGTCCTGGCGCTTTTACGACATTATTATATTCATAATCCGTCTTTAAGGTTTCCTGCTCTTTCCACTCCTCCCCTCACAATACTATTGATACATTACCACAAAAAAATATTTTTTCACAATAGGGATTTTTCCCCCTGACCATTCTTGTATTTAAGTAAAAGGAAAAGATGCGGCGGGTGACCACCGCATCCTTTTTCCAAAAGTTTATACTAGTTCTTTCTCAATTACATCGGCGATTTTCTGAACGTACTCTTTCAGTTCATCTTCATCCGGCCCTTCCGCCATGACGCGTATGATCGGTTCTGTACCGGATGGACGGACAAGCACGCGGCCGTTAGAGCCAAGCTCCGCTTCCACCTCCTCAATCACAGCTTTGATGACAGCGTTGCCGTTTAGCTTCGTCTTATCGGCTACGCGGACATTTACAAGAATTTGCGGATATTGTGTCATTGTTTCTGCCGCAAGTTCAGACAACGGTTTTTGCGCTTCCACTACCACGTCAAGCAGCTGTAGTGCGGTCAAAAGTCCATCTCCGGTCGTATTGTAATCTAGAAAGATAATATGACCGGATTGCTCTCCGCCAATATTGTAACCGCCTTTCAGCATCTCCTCCATGACGTAGCGGTCACCTACCGCTGTCTGACGCGTTTGGATGCCAGCCGCCTCCAGCGCTTTGTAGAAACCAATATTGCTCATAACGGTGGAGACAACCGTATTATTCTTGAGCTTGCCACGGCGCTTCCACGCAATACCGCAGATTGCCATAATAAAGTCACCGTCTACAATACTGCCCTTTTCATCTACGGCAATCAAGCGATCCGCATCCCCATCAAACGCAAGGCCGAGTGCCGCACCGTGCTCAACCACCGCTTTTTGCAGCGCTTCCGGATGCGTCGAGCCGCAGTTGTCATTAATGTTAAGCCCGTCAGGATTGCATGCGAGCGTGACTACATCTGCTTCCATATCCGCAAACAACTGCGCAGCTAGGGCGGAGGCAGCTCCATTCGCGCAATCCACGACAATTTTCAGCCCGCCAAAACGGTTCTGCACCGTCGTTTTCAAGTATTGCAGATATTTTTGGGCACCTTCTTTATAATTCAGCACCGTACCAATATCTCCGCCAATCGGACGTGGTAGCTCATCTTTTTCCGCATCCAGCAGCTTTTCAATCTCCGCTTCTTTTTCGTCCAGCAGTTTAAAGCCGTCACCGCCAAAAAACTTAATACCGTTATCCTCTACCGGATTGTGGGAAGCAGAAATCATAATGCCTGCGTCCGCTTCCAACGCTCTGGTCAGATATGCCACACCTGGTGTGGAAATAACACCAAGCCGAATAACTTCTGCGCCGATCGATTGCAGACCGGCGATAAGGGCGCGCTCTAGCATCGGACCAGAAATGCGCGTATCACGTCCGACAACCACTTTTGGTTTCACATTTTTGCTGTCACGAATTACTACATACCCACCGCAGCGCCCTAGCTTATACGCTAATTCTGGCGTTAGTTCCGTGTTGGCTACTCCTCTCACTCCGTCAGTTCCAAAGTATTTACCCATGCTTTTTACCTCTCCTCTCATGAGTTAACATGCTGATCTCCAGCCTGTTCCTTTATTAAAATCGTTACTTGCAAGCTTCCGGGGTTCGTTACTTTGACATCAGGCGGAAGATTAGCAATGCGCACCGTCATCGTGTGCTCCCCCGGTGTATTATCGCTAATGTCAACGGAAGCGGTCAATTTGCTTCTGTCAAATTTCTCCATCGACTCTTTTGTTCCCTGTAGTTCCAATCGAATGCGGCCGGATGAAGGCTTTACAAATTCGAATGTCTTATCGGAAGCAAGACCTTGGACACGAATCGGGAGTTCTACGGATTCATGGACATTGATAGGTTGCTCCGGCTGTCCAACCGGAGAATCGGGCTCCTTCGACCCTATGACCTCCTCTTCCGCCTTCGAGATATTTACAGTCACTTCTGCTGTTTTAATATCTGTCTTTTCAATTTTATCAAGCAACGGAACGTTTACCTGTATTTTCTTTGTTGCGGTCCATCCGCTCACGTCTACTTCAGGAAGCGTGTAAGAAGACATAGTGTCAAGCACGCTTTGTGAACCATAGATAGTAATTTGCGGCGGAGTAACCGTCACAGAATCAATTTTGTAGCCGTTCGCCGGAACTCCTTTGGTCTGAACCCGCAAAGGTACCATTTTGGAAGGCAACGCAACGAGCGGCACGTACACTTCCGCGGACGAAGGAGACACTCTGGCTACATCAAGCGGTTGCCCTTTTCTATCCAGTACACGCAAGGGCACTTTGGTATCTATCGGGCCTTCCGCTTCTTCAACACTGACAACCGCCTGGACAAACGCTACATCTTTCACCCTGCTTTCCGGCACAGCCACGATTACTGTTTGCGGCTTGATGACCGGCTCGCCCGCCTTTGTGTATCCTCTGGCTTTGCCCATCAGGTGCACCTGAACATTCTTCTGGATTTTCTTAATCTCTTCAATGTTTACAGATACTTGACTCGGCTGGATGGTAATATCCAATCCGTGAGGCAACCCCTCATACTGAACGGGCACTTCGTAACGGCCACTTTCGTATCCCCGCAAATCAATAAAGACTTCGAAATTGTCAGGCGAAAGCAAGGAAGACATGGCCAGTAAGTCTTTGCTTCCTCTTATCTCCACATGTACGGTAGACGGAGCGTCCACAAGAAATTTTTTTTCGTCATATCGAATCTTTAACTCTTTATTCAGTTGTGTAGACGCTTGTGCCTGTCCCACACCTGTGCTATACGAAGCAGGTTCGTTATTGACCACAGCCCAAAGCATAATCGCCACCAGAAAAGATATGACTTTCACAACAGTGTTGTTACTTAGCCATCTATCCATCATTTTTCACCTTCCGTTGCCAAAGCGGCGAAGCAGCTCGCGACTGCGGCATCAGTTTTTCCCGAAGGAGTTTGGCTAGCATTTCTTCCGTATAATTGCGTGTAATTTCACCATTTATCGCAATTGAGACTTGGCCTGTTTCTTCGGAGACAACGATCGCAATTGCGTCCGACACTTCGCTCAACCCGATAGCCGCTCTGTGTCGCGTCCCTAATTCTTTCGAAATGGTGGGGTTCTCGGACAGCGGTAAATAGCATCCTGCTGCCATGACCATATCCTTCCGCATAATTACCGCGCCGTCATGTAGCGGCGTATTCGGAATAAAAATGTTAATTAAAAGCTCAGAACTGCATCTGGCCGTAAGTCCAATACCTGTTTCGACATAATCGGACAAGCCTGTTTCGCGTTCGATAACAATCAAAGCTCCAATCCTGCGCTTTGCCATATAAAATACAGCTTTGACCACGGCCTCCACGACATCAAGCACAATCTTCTCATCTGGTGCTGAACTTCGAGCAAACAGCCGCCCCCGCCCAATTTGCTCAAGTGCGCGCCTAAGCTCGGGCTGAAAAATGACCAGAATCGCAAATACGCCATAGGATAAAGCCTTATCCATTAGCCATTGCAACGTACGAAGTTGCAAAAAAGAACTGGCGACCATAGCAATGACGATTACCATAATTCCCTTAAATAGTTGGAGAGCACGTGTACCGCGCAGCAGCAAAATCAATTTATAAATAATGTACGTGACGATTAAGATATCAACGGCATTAATAATGTAGCCAAGAAAATTTTCGGTAAAATCGGCCATTCACTTTCCTCCTTCAAGCGGGAGGTACTACTTTCCCGGCACTCTTCTTTTCCTAGTATATATTGTTTCTTTTACCCATGCAAAAAAGACACGGTTTTGCCGTGCCCTTCTTCCGTCTCTATTTTAACTTTTCATCAACAAATTGAAAACCTTTTTTATATTGTACCAAACCCATTCAACCGCTTGATGGATTTCCTGTACCTCGCCGGTAATATGGGAGGTTGATGCCATATACACTTCTCCGTCTATGGCGACTACATTGCCTTTTACATCTCCGTCAACCTTTATGTTTCCATTACGGACAACAATATCCCCTTCTACCACTTTGCCAGCCGGAACAATGACCATATGCTTTTCTTCATCAACCTTAATGTTTTGGAATTGTGGGGCCGAAAATTCAAACCGCTCCTGCCCTTCCGTCCAGAGCGACATCATGCTTCCCGCCATCAGCATGATAAACAGCGACGCAGCCACAAGCAACGGATGCCGCTTAATGTGCTCAAACCAGCTGGTTTTGCGTTTCTCTTTAGGTAGCGCAGCCATCACTCGCTCGGTAAACCCTTCCGGAGCTTTCATATGAGACAACCCCTGCACAAAGGCAATGGTACGTTCCAGTTCATGAAAGTGTCTCTTACAGTTCTGGCATTCGGAAAGATGAACGCGAAGCTGCATTTCTTCTTCTTTCGTCGTCTCCTCATCGAGGTAGCAATGCATGAGACGTACGATTTCGTTACAATGCATAAACAATCTCTCCTTCCTTTTTGTTACATGAACCGAAGTTTTTTACGCAGCGCTTCCCTGCCCCGATGGATTCTTGTTTTGATGGTGGAGACAGGGAGTTGAACCACTTCGCTAATTTCTTGCAGACTTAAATTTTCTATATAGCGTAGCAACATTACCACACGGTATTTAGGACTAAGGCCCATAATAGCTCCCTGCACTTCCTCCTGTAGTTCGTCGGTCAGCACCTCTTCTTCCGGCCCTTTGCTGGTATCGGCAAGCCGATCGTGCCAATCCACTCCGTCTGCTCCTGTAATTTCTGCATCAATGGAGAGATTTTTTTTACGTTTTCTGATGACGTCAATGCTTAAGTTTGAAGCGATACGGTATATCCAGGTTGAAAATTTGTATTTAGGATCGTAGCTATCAAGATTGGCATATACACGCAAAAACGTTTCTTGGGCGACGTCTTCCGCCTCCTGTCGATTCCCAAGCATACGATAGGATACGTGGTATATTTTATCTTTATATAAATCGACCAGTTCCGCGAAAGCATCCCGATCTCCATTTTTGGCACGCTGGATAATCCGTTGCTCAGTAATGTCCAATTTTCTCCACATCCTAAAATCAGTTTCCCGTAATCTATATACGTCTTCCTGCGCCACAGGTTTCAAAAAATAAGAAAATCTCACGTGCATTGCCGTCCACTCTTTTTCCTCAAAAAAGCCAGGTCGCTTTGTGTCACTTTCTTATCCGATAAAAAAGACGAGAACGCGGATAGCCGCATTCTCGCTTTTTGTTACACATCTCTATGCTTATATTATAATAATTTTTCTCCAAATACGGAACCCATTAGTGCTACAGCTACCCGCGCCGTTTGGTTCATTTGGTCAAGAATAGGATTTACTTCTACGAATTCGGCGCTAGTCAGCACATTCGCTTCCGCCAGAATTTCCATTGCCAAATGGCTTTCACGGTAGCTGATGCCCCCGATAACTGGGGTTCCGACACCTGGGCAATCGTGCGGATCCAGTCCGTCCAAATCTAGGCTCAAGTGAACGCCGTCCGTGCCGTTTGTCACAATTTTTAGCGCTTCTTCCATTACACGAGCCATACCCATCCTGTCGATTTCATGCATGGTAAATACTTTAACACCAAGCTTCTGGATAAATTCTTTCTCGCCTGGATCAAGCGCGCGCGCACCAATAAGTACTGTTTTTTCCGGATCAAGATTCGCGTCCGCTCCGCCGATAGATGTCAAAGATTCATGTCCGTAACCTAGGCTAACCGCAAGCGACATGCCATGAATATTACCGGAAGGCGAAGTTTCCGCTGTATTCATATCACCGTGCGCATCATACCAAATTACACCGGTTTTCGGACGGTGCTGCAATACACCAGCAATCGTACCGATAGCAATGCTGTGGTCACCGCCGATAACAAGCGGAAAATGGCCTTTTTTCATTTCACCTGAAACCGCATCGCACAATTCCCGGTTAACACGCGCAATTTCATCAAGATATTTCAGGTTTGTACCCGCAGTTGTATTTTGCTTTGGACGGCGCACTACAATATCCCCTTCATCATGCACCGTGTAGCCGATTTTTTCAAGGCGTTCCACCACCCCGGCATAGCGAATGGCACTCGGTCCCATATCTACACCGCGGCGATCGGCCCCCAAATCCATAGGAACGCCAATAATCGAAATATTAGAATTCATCGTAGGATTCATAGATGTAAGCCCTTCCTTTCCATGTGTCTGCACTTATTGTACACTGTAAAAGAAAGATGACTCAACTCGACAAGATTTTGAATGGTTATACATATTAAAGACGGAAAATATAGATGATTCCTATTTTCTATGTTTGAATTCCACCAATGATTAACCCACTTAGTTTTATAATATAATTAGAGTTCCATTTTTCTGACTTTTATGCTCAGACAAGTACAATAATAAAGTAATACCATTACAGAAAACGCGCTGTTTTCTTGGAAAATGTTTAAGAAAACAGCGCGTTTTGACATACAAATAACGATCATAAATAAAAAAAGACCCTTCTCTAGAGTCTTATGCTTTCAATGTATGGAGCGGGTGATGGGAATCGAACCCACGTATTCAGCTTGGAAGGCTGATGTTCTACCATTGAACTACACCCGCAAAAAACAATTCAATCGCTTTTCATAGAGAAACGTGGTCGGGAAGACAGGATTTGAACCTGCGACCCCCTGGTCCCAAACCAGGTGCTCTACCAAGCTGAGCCACTTCCCGAAATAAATGGCGTGCCCGGAGAGACTCGAACTCCCAACCTTCTGATTCGTAGTCAGACACTCTATCCGGTTGAGCTACGGGCACATTACTAAAATAAAGAAGCCTGAAAATACAACCAAGTAAAAATAAATACAGATGGAGCGGACAACGAGACTCGAACTCGCGACCCCAACCTTGGCAAGGTTGTGCTCTACCAACTGAGCTATGTCCGCATTTTGATTAAATTGGTGCGGGTGGAGGGACTTGAACCCCCACGCCGAAGCGCTAGATCCTAAGTCTAGTGCGTCTGCCAATTCCGCCACACCCGCATGAAAGTGGTGAGCCATACTGGACTCGAACCAGTGACACCCTGATTAAAAGTCAGGTGCTCTACCAACTGAGCTAATGGCTCATCAATGGCTGGGGTACCTGGATTCGAACCAGGGAATGACGGAGTCAAAGTCCGTTGCCTTACCGCTTGGCGATACCCCAATATTTATGGCGGAGCCGACGGGACTCGAACCCGCGACCTCCGGAGTGACAGTCCAGCGTGAACTCCAACTTCACCACGGCTCCGCATAACAGGAATGAATATTATGTTTGCATAAATGCTTTTATTTGTTGGTTGCGGGGGCAGGACTTGAACCTGCGACCTTCGGGTTATGAGCCCGACGAGCTACCAACTGCTCCACCCCGCGACAATACTTTAGTGGTGGAGGGTGACGGGATCGAACCGCCGACCCTCTGCTTGTAAGGCAGATGCTCTCCCAGCTGAGCTAACCCTCCAGATGGTGACCCGTAGGGGATTCGAACCCCTGAATGCCAGCGTGAAAGGCTGGTGAGTTAAGCCACTTCTCCAACGGGCCAGACACCAATGCTCCCGACAGGGATCGAACCTGCGACCTCATCCTTACCATGGATGCGCTCTGCCAACTGAGCTACAGGAGCTTTATAAATGGCTCCGCAGGCCGGACTCGAACCAGCGACCGATCGGTTAACAGCCGATTGCTCTACCGACTGAGCTACTGCGGAACAATAAGTAAAGAAAGCTTTTTTGTCAAAGTGCTTGGTCACACCTTGAAAACTGAA
>NZ_CP080764.1:197500-252500 GCF_019603355.1 Aneurinibacillus thermoaerophilus | reverse complement strand
AGCCTTGGGAGATGGTCCTCCCGGATTCAGACGGGGTTTCCCGTGTCCCGTCCTACTCAGGATCCACTCAGGAGAGGATGAAGTTTCGAGTACAGGGCTGTTACCTTCTATGGCTGACCTTTCCAGATCGATTCTTCTACCTCATCCTTTTGTAACTCCGTATAGAGTGTCCTACAACCCCGGAAGGCGAACCTTCCGGTTTGGGCTGTTCCCCGTTCGCTCGCCACTACTAAGGGAATCGCATTTGCTTTCTCTTCCTCAGGGTACTTAGATGTTTCAGTTCCCCTGGTGTGCCTCTCGCTGCCCTATGGATTCAGGCAGGAGTCCTTCCCCATTACGGGAAGTGGGTTTCCCCATTCGGACATCTCCGGATCAACGCTTGCTTACAGCTCCCCGAAGCGTTTCGTCGTTTGCCACGTCCTTCATCGGCTCCTGGCGCCAAGGCATCCACCGTGCGCCCTTCGTAGCTTAACCACATTGAAGGGTTTCTTTTATGGAATCCTTGTTTTGCGCGTGTTTCTTCTGTATCCAGTTTTCAAGGTACAACTTCTATGATGGGTTTAGAATGAGTACGTACTTTTTGTTTACAGGCAAAACCCACAAACAAAAAGGATACGTTCATTCCAGCCTGGCAACGTCCTACTCTCCCAGGGCATACGCCCAAGTACCATCGGCGCTGAAGGGCTTAACTTCTGTGTTCGGGATGGGAACAGGTGTGACCCCTTCGCTATCGTCACCAGACATCGTATGGTGGAGGCAAGCGGGATCGAACCGCTGACCTCCTGCTTGCAAGGCAGGCGCTCTCCCAGCTGAGCTATGCCCCCACATGGATGTGCTAGTATCACAAAATCCATCTATGTAAACAATCCAATTCATGGTGGGCCTAGGCTGACTCGAACAGCCGACCTCACGCTTATCAGGCGTGCGCTCTAACCAACTGAGCTATAGGCCCGCTTGCCTGCAACCACGCAGACATAATAAATGCCCCAAGGCACTCGTCCCTGGAAAACTGAACAGTGAAAGCTCGTGCGTGCCGAGACTCCGTAGAAAGGAGGTGATCCATCCGCACCTTCCGGTACGGATACCTTGTTACGACTTCACCCCAATCATCTGCCCCACCTTCGGCGGCTGGCTCCAGAAGGTTACCTCACCGACTTCGGGTGTTGCAAACTCTCGTGGTGTGACGGGCGGTGTGTACAAGACCCGGGAACGTATTCACCGCGGCATGCTGATCCGCGATTACTAGCGATTCCGGCTTCATGCAGGCGAGTTGCAGCCTGCAATCCGAACTGAGAACGGTTTTTAGGGATTGGCTCACCCTCGCGGGTTGGCACGCCCGTTGTACCGTCCATTGTAGCACGTGTGTAGCCCAGGACATAAGGGGCATGATGATTTGACGTCATCCCCACCTTCCTCCGTCTTGTCGACGGCAGTCTCCTTAGAGTGCCCAACTGAATGCTGGCAACAAAGGACAAGGGTTGCGCTCGTTGCGGGACTTAACCCAACATCTCACGACACGAGCTGACGACAACCATGCACCACCTGTCACCGCTGTCCCGAAGGAAGCCTCCATCTCTGGAGGGGTCAGCGGGATGTCAAGCCCTGGTAAGGTTCTTCGCGTTGCTTCGAATTAAACCACATGCTCCACCGCTTGTGCGGGTCCCCGTCAATTCCTTTGAGTTTCAGCCTTGCGGCCGTACTCCCCAGGCGGAGTGCTTATTGCGTTAGCTGCGGCACTGAGGAGGTGGACTCCCCAACACCTAGCACTCATCGTTTACGGCGTGGACTACCAGGGTATCTAATCCTGTTTGCTCCCCACGCTTTCGCGCCTCAGCGTCAGTTACAGGCCAGAGAGCCGCCTTCGCCACTGGTGTTCCTCCACATCTCTACGCATTTCACCGCTACACGTGGAATTCCGCTCTCCTCTCCTGCACTCAAGCTCCCCAGTTTCAGATGGCTCTCCACGGTTGAGCCGTGGGCTTTCACACCTGACTTAAGAAGCCGCCTGCGCGCGCTTTACGCCCAATAATTCCGGACAACGCTTGCCCCCTACGTATTACCGCGGCTGCTGGCACGTAGTTAGCCGGGGCTTTCTCGTCAGGTACCGTCAGACCGGGAGGTCATCCCGGCGGTTCTTCCCTGACAACAGAGTTTTACGATCCGAAGACCTTCCTCACTCACGCGGCGTTGCTCCGTCAGACTTTCGTCCATTGCGGAAGATTCCCTACTGCTGCCTCCCGTAGGAGTCTGGGCCGTGTCTCAGTCCCAGTGTGGCCGTTCACCCTCTCAGGTCGGCTACGCATCGTCGCCTTGGTAGGCCGTTACCCCACCAACTAGCTAATGCGCCGCAGGCCCATCTGTACGCGGCTCAAAGGCCTTTCCATGCCGAACCATGCGGTTCGGCATCCTATCCGGTATTAGCTCCGGTTTCCCGGAGTTATCCCGGTCGTACAGGCAGGTTGCCTACGTGTTACTCACCCGTCCGCCGCTAACCTCAGGAATGCAAGCACTCCATCGGTTCGCTCGACTTGCATGTATTAGGCACGCCGCCAGCGTTCGTCCTGAGCCAGGATCAAACTCTCCAAAAAAGTTGAAGATTGATACGCAAGCTCGTAAGCTAGCTCATAAAGTAAAGAATGTTTTTCGGGCCCCATAAAAGTGCCTGAAATCAACTTTGAAGCTGACCTTCACTTTCATGGGATATTTATCTCGCACACAAACGAGTTTCACTGTTCAGTTTTCAAGGGACTTCTTTTTCTCTGTCGCATTCTGTTGACGACTTTTATATTTTATCAAATCTTAGACTAAATTGCAATATCTTTTTTAAAAATAACCCTGTTTTATCTCAAGGATTTATCACTGTTTTAACAGCGACAATTGAAAATGTATCATATACTAATCACTATTGTCAACACATTTATTATATCTTTATATTTGTATTTTTTATTTTGGAATTATGTTTCCAGTTTTCACTGCGAATTATACCACATCAAAAATAAAGAGTCTCAGGGGAAACAAAGCCCTTTCAGCCCTTTAATTTAAGCATTTGCTTCATAATATCTATTTCCTGTTCCACGAAGCTCTGAATCAACAGGGGAGTGATGGTAGTCTCAACAACAGCTGCCACAAATAGCATAACTACAATAGTGCCAACAGCCAAAGGGAGATCTCTCAGCATATCACTGAACTTTTTCCTCACAGTTGTCCGTTTCTCTCTTACAAACAGACTAACAACCCAGTCATACGTCAATACACCCAACTTAATACCGATGGCTGCTGCGAAAATGATGGCACTCAGTTCGATAATCCCATGCGGCAAAATTCCAGCGAGCAAAATCTTTAGCGGACTTATGCCTCCGCTTGCATATACTTTTAACAAGAAACCGAGCAAAATACCGTTTGTCACTAGCCCCAGGGCGGGATACAGCCCAAAGAAAAAGATGCCAAGCCCCACCATGCTAAACGCGACCATTACATTATTTTTAAAAATAACCCCAAATGTATATAACGGGTTATTGGCTTCTCTAATATCACTTCCAATTCGTTGAATGTTGTCTATCATCTGCTTGGCAAATTGTTTAATTTCTTCCGCATTCGTATATCCGAAGAACACACCTATCAACATCAGCGCAACACCGAGCCATATGTATCGTTTATTCTCACAGACAATGCTTGCCAGTCTTTTTACCATTGCATATCTGCTCCCCTTTCCTGTACTTTCCTCTTCTTGATAATACCGCGATTCTTTCTTCCGTATTCCTTATTTTCAAAAAGGCATATCCTTGACTCACAGGCATACATATGTAATGGACAAGGGTTAAACTAATAAGGAGGTGTGATTTTTGTTTTGGATTGTAAACGCCAGACGTCTTAAACAGTATCTTATCATTCTTACTGCCGCTTTATTCGCCATTGGCATCGCCTGGGCCGAAAGGGATAATATTTCAATCTTCACGTCAGGAAAAAATGGGCCGAACGCTATTTACAAAGTGGACACGCGGGAAAAAAAGCTCGCTCTCACCTTTGATATTAGCTGGGGCGAAGAACGTGTAGGCCCAATTCTTGACATTCTTGAGCAAAAAGGTGTGAAAAAAGCAACGTTCTTCCTTTCCTCGCCCTGGAGCAAAAGCCACCCTGACATCGTAAAACGCATTAAAGACATGGGATTTGAAATCGGTTCTCATGGACATAAATACACTAACTACAGCAGCCTAAACGACGAAGAAATTCAAGCGGAAATCACAAAAGCCCACGAAATTTTAAAGGAATTAACTGGAACTCCACCTAATCTTATCCGTACTCCGAATGGCGATTTCGATAAACGCGTACTTAAAATCGCCGACAAAATGGGGTATACAGTCGTCCAATGGGATACGGATTCGAAAGACTGGCTGAATCCTGGAACAGAGCAAATCATTAAAAATGTCGTGGACAGTGCACATCCCGGTGATATTATTTTGATGCACGCAAGCGATTCATGCAAGCAGACCCATCTGGCCCTTCCGGCCATCATCGAACAATTGCGCTCCAAAGGTTACGAATTTGTCACCGTTTCTGAACTTATCGCTAACGCAAAAATAAATACAAACGAGGTTCAATAAATGAGAAAAAGCCGGGCGGTTACTTCGCCAGGCTTTCGTTTTTTTGCAGAACACGATGCAACTGCATAATTTGCCACGTATTGCATAATAACAACGGCACAATCATCATAATCATTGCTTTCGGATTGTTTTCTTTGAGCGCCGGAAGCCACTCAAGAACCGTAACAACAAACATAAAAAAAACGGTCGGAATCCAAGCAGAAGCATTCGTCGCCTTGACTTTAAAATAAGCAACCACCACCGCATAAACGAGCAGGCTAAACGGCAGCCATACATATCCGAGAATCGGTTCTTCTTTTGCGAACAGATCATGTCGTAAAACGACCAAATCAACAAATACAAACAGAATCAAGAGCACCTGTATTCCCAGCCAAAGACTTTTTCTTCTGAGTACGCTAAGCGCTAAATAATTCAACATTAAATAGGCGAAAAAACCCATCTGGCTAATTATACTAAACATAAGACCCATAATTAATCTTCCAAAAATACCCATGCCAAAATTCCCGAATCCGCCGCCAAGCGATTCCATGCCAATAAAAGCACCAGTAATTACCGCTCCCAAGGCTCCCATAAGAAGCGTCGTATAAAACAAAAAAGACCACTTTCGTAATGTCACCAACATACCCCCATGCTTCCTCGTTTCCCTTTCTTGATTGTACCAACAGCCCCAGTAAAAAACCAGTAATTTCGCCCATTCGTCACATCCTCCATTTCCTCCATAATTCACCACGCGCAAGGCCCGGTCAATAAGGATAAACAGCATCATCGTTTGACATGCTAAATCATAGCTATACAAATTGAGAAATGAGGGAAGCAAAGTGATGAACCATTTTACCATTTCCATAAAATATGTGCTTTCTTCCATTCTACTCGCTGCTGTTCTGGTCACGGGTTGTAGCGGAGGTCAACAAAAAGAAAAATCCGCCTCTTCCGACTATAAAGAAACAAAGCAAATGGTTGTCGACATTTTAAAAACAAAAGAGGGGCAAAAAGCAATTCATGAAGCCATGAACGAACGCTCATCTACACAAAGCGTCCAGAGAGCAGGGCAAGGGGGCGGCGAAGAGATGAAAATTCAAGCCCATGAAATGATGCAAGACCCGAAATTTGCAGTTTCTATGGCTAAAGCGATGCAGGAGCAAAACAAAAAATTACTAAAAGATCTCATGAAAGAACCTGAGTACCAGAAAATGATGCTCGATATTATGAAAGACCCTGAATATCAAAAGCTGGTGCTAGAAACAATGAAAAGTCCCGCGTACCGCCAACAGACAATGAGTGTAATGAAAGATGCGCTACAAAGTCCAATGTTCCGTCTGGAAATGATTCAGCTTGCCCAGAAAGCTCAGGAACAAATGATAAAGCCTGAGCAAGGCAAAGGTAAAGAAAAAGGAAAAGAAGGCGGAGGAAAACAAGAGGGCGGTGGAGGTAAAAAGTAATTCTCCTTCCTTCCAAAGCTAAAACCGCTTGTACAAGAAAAACTCGCTGGCTTATGCCTGGTCCTTTTTCCACATAGAAGAAAACCGGCCACCTTGTGGTACGTCGGCCGGACTGACAAAACATCTGGAGCCCTCGAGGAGGGAGACATTTGCCAGTCTTTCTCTCCCTCCGTGCCACACGCTCCACATGCCACATGGAAAAAGAAAACGTTTGGCACACACCTCACGAGTTTTTCTTCATTTACTTATGGAAAGAAAGTGTATATTGCTTTATCACTATAAAGCAACATATACTTTCTTAATACGAAAAAAAACGGAAGTGAGGAGTTCCTCATCTTCCGTTTTCGCCGTATTTTGCTTATACGGAAATACCAGCTTTCTCATCAACTTTCCGCGCTAGTTCCGCATAGATTTTGCCGATTTCTTCATGTTCTTGATATACAGAAGGTGCGTAACGATCTTCGTCGCGCATCGGCTCCGGCTGTCCTAGCGGAATTTGCGCCAGCAATTCTGTCTTCAGCTCCTCCGCGAGCTTCTGACCTCCGCCGCTTCCGAAGATCGGGTCTTTTTCGCCGTTCTTGTTTATATAGTAAGACATGTTTTCTACTACCCCAAGAATTTCGTGGTTTGTGCGGAGGGCCATCGCACCGGCACGCGCTGCTACGAACGCCGCTGTGGGATGCGGAGTCGTTACGATAATTTCCTTGCTCTGCGGAATCATCTGGTGCACATCAAGCGCTACATCACCCGTTCCTGGCGGCAGATCGAGAATCATGTAATCTAGTTCACCCCAATGAATTTCACTAAAGAAGTTACGCAACATTTTTCCCAGCATCGGCCCGCGCCAAATAATCGGCGAATTGTCCTCTACGAAGAATCCCATGGAGATCACTTTTACGCCGAAACGTTGCACGGGCATAACCATATTGTCAATTACAACCGGCCGTTGCGTAATGCCCATCATGTCCGGTACGCTAAAACCGTAAATATCCGCATCAATGACACCGACTTTCTTGCCCATACGTGCCAACGCAACCGCTAGGTTAACTGTTACCGTGGATTTTCCGACGCCGCCTTTTCCGCTTGCTACTGCAATAAATTGCGTTTTCGAATCCGGTGCAAGAAGAGGGGAGATTTGGCTTAAGCCCGCGCCGTGTCCCTGTACCGCGCCATTGTTTGGCGCGGAAGGCGAACCATCTGCACTACCGCCACGAATTATCGCAGCGACACGCGCTCTTTCCTCATCTGTCATCGCTCCAAAGTGAACAACAACTTCTTTCGCACCAAGCGCTTTAATCGCATTTTCCACATCTTCCTGAATCTTCACCTTTAACGGACAGCCCTGAATGGTAAGAATAACATCCAATTCTACTCTATCGTCATCAATCTTGATATTACGTACCATGCCCAGTTCCACTACACTGCGGTGGATCTCCGGATCTTGAACCCCTTTCAGCGCCTCTAACACTTTCTCTTCTGTAATCACTTGTCTTTCACCTCTCAAAATGGCGTACTTTTTTCATTATACCACTCTGTTATTTTTTCCTACAAAGCTTATTGCACTTCTTCAACAGTTTCCCCTGAATAATAACGTAAAATCCCCTGGTAAATCGCATTGGCCATTTGTTTTTGATAACGGGAAGTCGCCATAAGTTTAGCCTCTTGCTCGTTGGATAGAAACCCGACTTCCACCAGTACGGATGGACATTCCGCTGTGCGAAGGATGAAAATATCATCTGTTTTTTTTGCCACTCTGTCTGTATTGCTTATGACACGTTTAATTTCATCCTGAATAAGATGAGCCATCTGGCCGGATTGCTTTAACGCAGGCGAATAGAATGTTTGTGCCCCTGACCAGCGCGGAGATGGAATGGCATTCAGATGAATGCTTATCAGCAAATCAGCCTGATTATCTTTAATTAACCGGACGCGCCGCAGTAAATCTTCGGTTTTACGTTTACTCAACCCTTTTGTGCCAGGAGCGGCCAAATCTGTATCCGTTTCGCGTGTCATAATAACCAAAGCGCCCGCCTCCTGTAGAAAATCGCGTAAATACATACTAATAGGCAAAGTGATGTCTTTCTCAATTATTCCACCTTTGCTTTTGGCTCCGCCGTCTGGTCCGCCATGCCCAGCATCCACGACAATAATTTTTCCGGAAAGCGGCAGCGACCAAACGGACCATGACTCATCATCCATCGGCATATTATATGTCAAAAGTGTTATAAGGAACATCAGTGCTCCTAACCACAGTATTACGTTTCTTTTTTTTCGCAAAGTATACTCCCCCCCCTATTCTAATTACTATATACATTTGACTTGATCGATTGACATTGTTTAATAGAGCAAAGTACATCTCTAGCTCTTATATATAAAACATATGTACAACCTTCCTGTTTATTCGCGGAACATATATCCCCTGGTTTCGTTCAAATAAAAAAGCGAGCTTTTGTCATAAGCCCGCTCTAAATCGCTTCAAAGCAATCTAAGTTTTCGCTGTTTTTTTCCATAGACAAGGCCGTGGCGAAACCACTTTGCCGCCAAATCTTCCGCTATAATGGATACTGAATAAAAGTCCCATTCGCCAAGGCGACTCATAAGGTTAAAATCATTAGCTAATGTGTAAATACTCAGAAGATGTTGCTGGGAGTAGCTGCGTTCAATTTCTTCCGCCGTACGCCCCGCTTTATATAACTTACTAGCTGCAACGCCTTGGAAAAAGAATTCGTAAATAATTTCGGCCAGATATTCTTCGACAAGGTAGCGTTGCAGCAAAGGGAGATGACGAATGGAAACTTCGACAGTGTTATAGTAGTAGCGGCGCACCTCTTGGATGTCGATGCCATCCTTAATTTTCTTACGCATATTTTCGTTCCGTATCCTAGCACGTTCTTCAAACGATACTATATTGCTGTCCATGCGATCACCCTGTTTTATCGTATGAATGTTACTCTTAGGATGGCCTTTTCGTTTATTGTTTCATACCTTGTTTGAAAATCTGATTATCTTAAACGAAAGCAGTCAGCAAAACGTGTAACAAAAAGCCCAATCCAAAAGGATTGGGCTTTTTCTGAATATAAATATCGTCCAAATTAGCGTTTGGAGAATTGAGGTGCGCGACGAGCAGCTTTAAGACCGTATTTCTTACGTTCTTTCATCCGTGGATCGCGAGTCAAGAATCCAGCTGCTTTCAAAGCGCCACGAAGATCCGGGTCAGCTTGCAGCAACGCGCGGGAGATGCCATGGCGGATCGCACCCGCTTGACCGGTTGTACCGCCGCCATTCACATTTACAAGCACATCGTACTTGCCTTCCGTTTCAGTAAGAACGAGCGGTTGCTTTACGATAAGTTTCAAAGTTTCAAGACCAAAATATTCATCCATTGGACGCTTGTTGATGATGATTTGACCATCGCCAGGTACTAAGCGAACGCGTGCAACGGAATGCTTGCGACGACCTGTTCCGTAGTATTGAACTTGTGCCACGAAATTACCCTCCTTTTACTATCCGCGCAGTTCCCATTTTTCTGGTTTTTGCGCTTGATGTGGATGCTCAGAACCAGCATATACATGCAGTTTTGTAACCAATCGACGACCAAGGCGGTTCTTCGGCAGCATGCCTTTAACAGCAAGCTCGATCATGCGCTCAGGCTTGGTAGCCAACATTTGGCCAGCCGTAGTGATTTTCAAGCCGCCCGGATAACCGGAGTGACGATAATACAGCTTATCCGTCATTTTCTTACCAGTCAGTTTGATTTTATCAGCATTGATAACGATAACGAAATCGCCAGTGTCAACGTGCGGTGTGAATTCAGGTTTGAATTTTCCGCGAAGAATAGCCGCTACTTCGCTGGCCAGACGTCCGAGCGTCTGTCCTTCAGCATCAACAACATACCATTTACGCTCTACTTCGAGTGGCTTGGCCATGTATGTGGTGCGCATTGTTTTCCCTCCTGTAACTTGCATTTCAAAAAGTTCCGTTAACCTTTATATTTTAAAAACCAACACATTTTCGGGGCGTTAGTGGGTTTTAAAATACCGAATTTGATATTACTACAATTTTGGTATTAAAGTCAAGAAAAAATTATACACCAGGTGGCGTTGACTTCCTATACTCTACTTTCCATAAATACAGGCCCTGCGGGGGGACGTTGGCCTTAGCGATCGTACCATTCTTCGCTTCAAGCATCCATTTCACGTAATCGACTTCCCAGCGGCCCTTGCCGACTTCTACAAGCGCTCCTGTCATCATACGAACCATGTTATACAAAAATCCGTTGCCACGAAACGTAAGCCAAATGTCAAGCCCCTGCCCGGGCACGAATTTGTCACGCTGCGTAACCTCGATCGTTACTTCATATATCGTCCGCACCTTGTCTTCCACCTGCGTGCGCATCGAACAAAACGAGGTAAAGTCATGCGTTCCCAAAAAATAAGCGGCGGCCGCACGCATCTTCTCAATATCAAGCGGCGCTTTTACATGATAAGCCCAGTCGCGAATAAAAGGATCAGGAGTATCTTGATTAAGAATCCGGTATTTATAGGTTTTCTCCGTGACATCATACCGAGCATGAAAATCCATTGGCACATCTACAGCATGCAGTACAACAATATCGTCCGGCAAAAACGTATTCATCGCTGGCACCAGCCTATCTGCAGGTATACGGCTAGTCGTAACAAAATGGGCGACCTGTTCCCTCGCATGAACACCCGAATCCGTGCGCCCGGATGCCACGATTTTTGTCTCATGTCGGAGAATATGTTTCAGCACTTTTTCAATTTCGGCCTGTATGCTGGGACCGTTGTTCTGCCGCTGAAAGCCATAATAAGCCGTTCCCTGATAGCCAAACGTAAGCTTAATCTTACGCTCTTCCATCTGTGTTGTATTCATCCTTTCATTGCCGGACAAAACCAGTCAATGCCAAAGCCGCCGCTTACGCCCGCAGCAGCCAGACAGTGACCGCTATCCCTATTGTAATGAGAAGAAGCATCGCATCCCGCTTGCCGAAGCGCAACTGCCGGTACTTTGTCCGTCCTTCTCCACCGCGGTATCCTCTCGCTTCCATCGCAAACGCCAGCTCTTCCGCCCGACGAAACGATTGTACGAACAACGGAACAATTAAAGGAAGGATGCCGTTAATCCGTTTTATAATCGAACCGCTGGAAAAAGAAGCCCCGCGTGACATTTGCGCTTTGGCGATTTTATCCGTCTCCTCAAGCAGTGTCGGAATAAAGCGTAGCGAAATCGACATCATCAGTGCCAGCTCATGTGCTGGAAAACCAAATTTCCGGAAAGGGGAAAACAAACTCTCCAGCCCATCCGTTAGCTGAATCGGAGAAGTTGTCAGTGTTAATAAAGAAGCCGATAGCATCAGCAGAATAATGCGTGCTGACACAAAGGCCGCGTCCTGCAGCCCTTTTTCGTGAATTTCAATGAACTTCCATGAAAATAAAAGTGCGCCTTCCTTATTCGTGAAAACTTGTAAAATCACCGTTAATACGATAATCCAGAGAGCGGGCTTTAATCCACGCAGAACGTAGATAACCGGAATGCGCGAAACCGCGATTCCCAGAAGCGTGACCGCTGCCACAAACAAGAAAGCGGCCAGCGTGTTCGCCATAAAAATAAAAATGATAAAAAAAAGTACGAATAAAAGTTTGCTGCGTGGGTCGCACTGGTGAAGAAACGACTGACGCGGCACAAACTGGCCAATCGGAATGGAATTCAAAAAACTCATCGTCGCTTCCCTCCTCTACGCGAAAAGCGACGGGCCAGCTCGTCAGCCAGCTGTTCTGAATCGAAAATATCAAGCGGAAGAGGCGGCACCGAGCTCCCAGCCGTACGCACGCGCTCGTTAAACTGCACGATAAAACGAGTAATTTCCGGTAAATCCAGGCCCGCTTGCTGAATCTTCTCCGGCTCCTGGAACACCTGCTGTGGTGTTCCTTCCATCCATACGCGTCCTTGATTCATCACATAAAGATAATCAGCATATAGCGCAGCGTCCTCCATGCTATGCGTAACGAGAATCGTCGTCCGTTTCTCTTCACGATGAACACGGGCAATCATCTCCAGAATCGCACGATGCCCGGCAGGATCCAATCCTGCGGTCGGTTCATCCAGTATCAGTACTTTTGGATTCATAACAAGCACGCCGGCAAGTGCTGCTCGTCTCATCTGGCCCCCGCTCAAGGCGAAAGGAGATTTCTCTCCATACTTCTCCGGATCAAGGCCCACAAGGCGCAAAGCAGCATCCACACGCGCTACAATCATCTCAGGCGGGACGCCCATATTGACAAGACCGAACGCAACATCTTTGCGTACCGTTTCCTCAAACAGCTGATATTCCGGATATTGAAACGCTAGCCCTACCTGCTGTCGTAGCTTCTCAAGACCTTTTTTCTTCTTGGCAGGCAATGTAAATTCGCCGATCTGCATCGTACCTTCCGTAGGCTGCAGTAAGCCGTTCAACAACTGAATGAACGTAGACTTGCCCGAGCCTGTATGGCCAATAATGGCGACATAACGACCATGCGGAATATAAAGCGACACGTCTCTAAGCGCCTGATAAGCAAACGGGGTGCCCGGCGAATACGTATAACTCACGTTTTCTAATCGGATATCCATAAGCTATCGAGCACTCCTTCACCGGTTATATTCAGCACAGGAAAACGAAAGCCTTTCTTTCGTAACCGGTACTGCAAATCGCAGGCAAACGGCACGTCAAGGCCAAGCTTGCGCAGCCAATCCACTTTTTGATAGATTGTTTCCGGTGTTCCTTCGCCTACAAGAGCGCCTCCGTCCATCACAAGAATACGGTCGCTTTCCAGCGTCTCTTCAAGGTAATGAGTAATCTGGATGACCGTCATACCTTGTTCAAGGTTCATCCGCCGCACAACTTCCAAGACTTCTTTTCGTCCCCGGGGATCAAGCATCGCTGTCGCTTCGTCCAGCACAAGCACAGCCGGACGGACGGCCAGAGCGCCGGCGATAGCCACACGCTGTTTCTGTCCTCCAGAAAGTCGATTTGGCTCAGCCGTCCGAAATTCCGACATATTCACTTTTTGCAGCGCATCTATGATACGCGCTTCCATCTCTGAAGGAGGGATGCCGATGTTCTCCATGCCAAAGGCGATGTCATCCTCTACTGTCGGCGCCACAAATTGATTGTCCGGATTTTGAAAAACCATGCCTACCGTTTGACGCACTTGCCAAATCTGCTCTTCATCCGATGTAACAACACCGGCAACTTCCACGCTCCCTTCAGTTGGCAAAAGCAGACCATTCAGCAATTTTGCCAGCGTGGATTTACCGGAACCGTTATGACCGATAATCGAAAGGAACTCCCCTTTCCTCACTTCACACGAAACGCCCTTCACTGCCTTCTCTTCAGCGCCTTCATACGCAAAAGAAACATGGTTGAGGCGTATGATTGTTTCAGTCAAATCCACCACACCGCTTTCTTCCGTTCCCCTTACTTAAGAAAAAAAGAAATAAAAACAAATGTTTTGTTAGCGGGCTTTCTTCGAAACAAGGGAATAGGTATAAAAAACTTCTGTAAAGAAAAGAATAGACATTGTTTTTCCTATGCAAAAAAAGGGTGATTTCATCCTCACCCTTTCTTGCGCCAGTGCTAACTATTCAACTAACTCAAGGTATACCATTGGTGCGCCGTCGCCGCGGCGAGGACCAATTTTCAAGATGCGAGTGTAACCACCTTGACGCTCAGAAAAGCGAGGTGCAATCGTATCAAACAACTTTTGAATTGCATCCTGGTTGGTTTCATTGTTAGCTGTTTCTTTACGCACAAAAGCGGCTACTTGACGACGAGCGTGCAGGTCACCGCGTTTAGCTAATGTGATCATTTTTTCAGCGATAGAACGTACTTCTTTCGCTTTGCTTTCCGTTGTTTCGATGCGCTCGTTGATAATCAGGTCCGTTACCAGATCGCGGAATAAAGCTTTACGAGCGGCGCTATTACGGCCTAATTTAGCATATGCCATATTTTTTCCCTCCTTAAAACGAACAGTTGGTCAATCTTAATCATCTTTGCGAAGTCCAAGTCCGAGTTCTTCGAGCTTTTCTTGAACTTCTTCCAGAGATTTGCGGCCAAGATTGCGGACTTTCATCATATCTTCTTCTGTTTTCTGCGTCAGCTCTTGCACAGTATTGATACCTGCACGCTTCAAGCAGTTGTAGGAACGGACAGAAAGATCAAGTTCCTCGATTGTCATCTCAAGTACTTTTTCTTTCTTATCTTCTTCTTTTTCCACCATGATTTCGGCTTCTTTCGCCTCATCAGTTAGCCCTACAAACAGATTCAGATGTTCCGTCATGATCTTTGCGCCTAAACTTACCGCTTCCTCCGGGCGGATACTGCCATCCGTCCATACTTCAAGCGTGAGCTTATCATAGTTAGTCACTTGGCCTACACGTGTGTTTTCCACTTGATAGTTCACACGGGTAATTGGTGTGTAGATTGAATCAATTGGAATCACGCCAATTGGCATATCCGGGCGTTTGTTCTGATCGGCAGGCACATAGCCGCGTCCGCGGTTGGCAACCATACGAATGTGGAGACGAGCCCCCTCTTCCATCGTTGCAATAACCAGGTCCGGATTCAAAATTTCTACATCGCTGTCTGCGCGAATGTCGGCAGCTGTTACGACACCGGCGCCTTCCGCATCAATTTCAAGCACTTTCTCTTCATCCGAATGAATTTTCAAAGAAAGTGTTTTTAAATTCAAGATGATCTGGGTAGTGTCTTCTACGACGCCTTCGATCGTGGAGAACTCGTGGAGAACCCCATCGATTTCAACACTGATAATGGCGGCACCCGGCAGGGAAGACAGCAAAATACGACGTAAGGAGTTTCCAAGCGTTGTGCCGTATCCTCGTTCAAGAGGCTCTACCACAAACTTGCCATAGGTAGAGTCTTCGCTTACTTCTACCACTTCGATCTTTGGCTTTTCGATTTCGATCATCAAACAAACCCTCCTTCAAAACGTCGAAAATTCCGGACGGGTCATAAGGTCCACGACCGGAATTCCCCTTTGGCGGTTACCAGTAAATCGCAACCAAAGCACAGACCTGTTCGTTCCATATTAAGATAGTATGCACAGGTGTATAACTTTTTAAACTGCTAGTTTATGCGACTTGCTGCCAAATTATACACGGCGACGTTTTGGTGGACGGCAACCATTGTGAGGAATAGGTGTAACGTCTTTAATCATGCTGACTTCAAGTCCTGTAGCCTGCAGGGAACGAATTGCAGCTTCACGTCCGGAACCTGGTCCTTTAACCATAACTTCAACAGTTTTCATACCGTGTTCCATCGCAGCTTTAGCAGCCTGCTCAGCAGCCATTTGCGCCGCGAACGGAGTGCTTTTACGAGAACCTTTGAAACCAAGGCCACCCGCACTTGCCCAAGAAATTGCATTTCCATGCGGGTCAGTAATAGTAACGATCGTGTTGTTGAATGTAGAACGAATATGCGCGACACCAGCTTCAACGTTTTTGCGATCGCGACGACGAGTGCGAGTCGCAGCTACTTTTCTTTTTGCCAACTTCATTTACCCCCTTTACTTCTTCTTGTTCGCAACGGTACGGCGCGGACCTTTGCGAGTACGTGCATTGGTTTTCGTACGTTGACCACGAACCGGCAAGCCACGACGATGACGAACACCACGATAGCAGCCAATTTCAATCAAACGCTTGATGTTGAGAGAAACCTCACGACGAAGATCCCCTTCAACTTTGATATTCTTGTCAATATAGTCACGAAGCTTTGTTGCTTCATCTTCAGTCAGATCACGAACGCGAGTATTTTCATCGATACCGGTTTCGCTCAAAATTTTGCTAGCAGTAGAACGGCCAATGCCAAAGATGTAAGTTAACGCAATAACAACGCGTTTATCACGAGGTAAGTCAACCCCAGCAATACGTGCCATGTATCGTGCACCTCCTTATAAATTAACCTTGTCTTTGCTTATGCTTCGGATTTTCACAAATTACCATGACTTTGCCTTTACGGCGAATAATTTTGCATTTCTCGCAAATCGGCTTTACAGATGGTCTTACTTTCATTCGGATAACCTCCCATCATTTCTAGAGTGGAACTATTAGAGGTTGGAGGTTAGATAAACCTCTAACTCCTGTCGTTTCCTGCTCTATTTGTAACGATATGTGATCCGTCCACGGGTTAAATCATACGGCGATAATTCGACGGTAACTTTGTCACCCGGCAATATACGAATGAAATGCATGCGGATTTTACCGGATACGTGAGCGAGCACTTTATGCCCGTTCTCTAGCTCTACGCGAAACATAGCGTTTGGCAGAGGCTCAATCACGGTACCTTCTACTTCAATTACATCTTCTTTCGCCATAAAGCCACTCTCCTTTCTTCAGCATGGCTGCTTTTGCTTAGCCCTCTTAACGCAAGCCGATTAAACCTACAATATCCCCATCGGCAATCATATCACATTGTCTATCTCGAAGGGAAATGGCAATTCCAGTTTTATTCTTTCGTTAAGATTTCATAACCATCTTCAGTAATCGCAATTGTATGCTCAAAGTGAGCGCACATTGAACCGTCCACGGTAACAACTGTCCAATTATCAGCAAGGGTGCGCACATAACGTTTGCCCGCATTTACCATCGGCTCAATCGCAAGTACCATTCCCGGCTTCAGCCTTGGTCCGCGGCCCGGAGGTCCAAAGTTAGGAATTTGCGGATCTTCATGCAAACTCCGTCCGATGCCATGCCCCACGTATTCACGGACAATGGAATATCCGGCTGCCTCCACGTAAACTTGAATGGCATGAGAGATATCTGTCAGGCGCGCATCCGGCTTCGCTTGTGCTAATCCTTCATAAAGAGATTTCTCGGTAACGTCCAACAAGCGCTGGTTCTCCGGAGAAATCTTGCCTACCGCATAGGTCCAAGCAGAATCACCATGATAGCCGTCCACTTCGGCGCCAATATCCAAACTGATGATATCTCCTTCCTTCAGTTTGCGCTTGCCCGGGATGCCATGAACAAGTTCTTCGTTCACTGAAGTACAAATACTGCCTGCAAAGCCTCCATAGCCTTTGAAAGAAGGTTTCGCTCCATGTTTGCGAATGAACGCTTCAGCAATCTCATCCAGATCACCAGTAGTGATACCAGGACGAATAGCTTTTTTCAGTTCTTTGTGTGTGAGGGCGACGATGCGTCCCGCCTCCCTCATGATGTCGATCTCTGTTTTGGATTTGCATATAATCATTGAGCCTGACCTCTCAACACGTTTGCAATATCCTCAAACACCTTGTCTATATCTTGTTGCCCGTTAATGTTACGAAGCAATCCTTTTGCTTTGTAATAGCTCAAGAGCGGAGCGGATTGTTCGATGTTTACATCGAGGCGAGTCGCGACAGTCGCCGCATTGTCGTCGTCCCGCTGATACAATTCTCCGCCGCATTTATCACAAATTCCTTCCCGGGAAGGAGGGTTGAATATTACATGATACGTAGCACCGCAATTTTTGCAGATTCGGCGACCGGTCAGTCGTTCCAACAAAATGCTGCGATCCACATCAATATTGATGACATGATCGATTGTACGTTCCATTTCTTCAAGCGTCCTGTCCAAAGCTTCCGCCTGTGCCATCGTACGCGGAAAGCCGTCCAACATAAACCCTGTCTCACAATCAGGTTTACCTAAACGCTCTTTAACAATACCGATGACAACTTCATCCGGTACCAAGAGCCCCTGATCCATATAAGACTTTGCTTGTTTCCCCATCTCGGTTTCTTCTTTGATGGCTGCACGAAACATGTCGCCGGTGGAAATATGCGGGATGCCAAACTCGGCAACAATTTTTTCGCCTTGTGTTCCTTTTCCCGCACCAGGTAATCCCATTAAGATAATATTCATCTTTACCCCTCCATACGTCAGTGAATTCACAGCCAAATACTTCGTCACCTATATTACTTTTACTTAATAAACCCTTTGTAATGGCGTTTCACAAGCTGGCTTTCAATTTGCTTCATCGTATCCAGCGCGACCCCGATAACAATCAACAGCGCTGTGCCGCCGATCTGAACCGAAGCCGGCAACCCGCTCAGCTTCGTAAAGAAGATGGGCAGAATGGATACGGCTGCCAAAAAGATTGCTCCTGCCAAAGTAATTCGGTTTAGCGTTCTCGTAATATATTGGGCTGTCTCATTTCCTGGACGTATGCCTGGGATGTATCCGCCGTTCTTTTTCATGTTGTCAGCCATCTGCGTTGGATTAACCTGCACAAACACGTAGAAATACGTGAACCCGATGATCAGCAGTACATACAGCACCATGCCGATCCAATTCTGCGAGCTAAACGTCTGGATGTTAAACGTTTGAATCACCCAGTTGGAAACAGGATGCCCTGGCCAGAATTGAGCAATCGTAGGCGGAAAGATAATCAATGACAGAGCAAAGATTACAGGAATTACTCCAGCACTGTTTACTTTTAACGGGATGTGGGTGGATTGACCACCGTACATTTTTCTGCCGACTACGCGTTTTGCATACTGCACGGGAACTTTGCGCGCTCCCTGCTGGATGAAAACTATTCCCACGATAACGAGAATAACAGCCAGCAGAATTAATAACACTTTAACAACATTTAAAAACATTTGATCCTCAGCGCCAATAAACTCTGAGGCATAGATTTGTTTTACACCGTTCGGAATTCCAGCTACGATACCCGCAAAAATAATAATGGAAATGCCGTTTCCGATGCCCTTCTCGGTGATTTGTTCACCTAGCCACATAAGAAAGGCTGTACCGGCAGTCAGTACGAGCGCAATTAGCGCATATGTCGTAAAAGAAGGGTCTATCACGAGGCCCGGTATCATCCGGTTAAATCCGATAGAAAGCCCAACCGCTTGAATCAACCCGAGAATGATCGTCAAATAGCGGGTAACCTGGGCAATCTTGCGCCGCCCGATATCTCCTTCTTTTGACCACTGAGTGAATGTCGGAACAACATCCATCGACAACAGCTGCATGATAATCGAGGCGGTAATATACGGCATAATCCCCATCGCAAAAATGGAGAAGTTCTGTAAGGCACCACCCGTGAATGTGTTAAAGAATCCGAAGACGCTGCTTTGATTTGACAGCTGTTCTAGTACCGAAACATTAATGTTCGGCACTGGAACAAAGCTGCCAATCCGAAAGACGACAAGCATCAAAAGGGTAAACATCACCTTTCGACGCAAGTCGGCAATCTTAAAAATGTTGGTGATCATGGAGAACATTAGATCACCTCGGCTTTTCCGCCGAGAGCCTCAATTTTCTCAACCGCAGATTGAGAAAATTTCTGAGCTTGAACCGTCAGCTTAACGTTAAGTTCTCCATCCCCTAAAATCTTAACGCCATCGCGTGTATGTTTGATAATCCCTGTTTCGAGAAGCAGTTCCGGTGTTACAACTGTACCTTCTTCAAACTTGTTCAGTTTTTCGAGGTTAATTACAGCGTACACTTTGCGGTTCGGATTTGTGAAACCGCGTTTTGGCAGACGACGATACAGCGGATTTTGACCACCCTCGAAGCCAGGACGTACGCCGCCGCCCGAACGAGCGTTTTGTCCCTTATGTCCGCGACCAGCTGTTTTTCCGTTGCCAGAACCGATACCACGACCTACACGCTTACGAGTGTGACGGGAACCTTCAGCAGGTTTGATCTCATGTAATTTCATTGTCGCACCTCCTCCTTGTGTCAAATTTTTTATTACTCAGCGATTTCCTTAACTTCAACCATGTGCTTTACTTTTTCCACCATGCCGCGCATCGCTGCGTTATCCGGTTTGATTACTGTTTGGTGGATTTTACGAAGTCCAAGAGCCGCAACCGTAGCTTTTTGATTTTGCGTACGACCAATCAGACTTCTTTTGAGGGTAATTTGCAGTTTTGCCATGTTTAAGTCCCTCCTAACCTAAAAGCTCTTCCGGAGTTTTTCCGCGGAGCTTTGCAACCTGCTCAACAGTTTTCAGACGGCTTAAACCTTCCAATGTTGCATGTACCATGTTAATCGGGTTGTTAGAACCCAAAGATTTGCTCAATACGTCACCTACACCGGCAAGTTCGAGTACCGCACGAACCGGACCGCCGGCGATAACTCCAGTACCTTCCGCAGCAGGCTTCATGAATACGCGGCCTGCGCCAAAACGTCCATTTACTTCATGAGGAAGTGTAGTTCCTACAAGCGGAACTTTGATCAAATTTTTCTTTGCATCTTCGATGGCTTTGCGGATCGCGTCCGGCACCTCTTGAGCTTTACCCATTCCAGCGCCTACATGTCCGTTCTTATCGCCAACGACTACTAAAGCGCTGAAGCTGAAACGACGTCCGCCTTTTACAACTTTCGCAACGCGGTTAATGGCGACAACTTTCTCTTCCAGCTCCAGGTTAGAAGCGTCAATACGCATGAAGTTCCCTCCTTGTGTAAGGATTTTCGTTCAATTAGAATTGCAGGCCGGCTTCGCGCGCAGCGTCTGCAAGAGTTTTTACACGCCCATGATACAAATATCCGCCACGGTCAAATACAACTTCTTTGATACCTTTTTCAAGACCGCGCTTTGCAATCAGTTCGCCGACTTTTGCAGCGGCTTCCTGGTTGCCGCCATGAGTAATTTTATCTTTCAGCTCAGGATCAAGCGTAGAAGCGGAAGCCAACGTTACGCCTGCTACGTCGTCAATCAATTGAGCATACATGTGCTTGGAAGAACGGTATACATTCAAGCGAGGAGCTTGTGCCGTACCAGAAACTTTCTTACGCACACGCAGATGTCTTTTCTTCCGTGCTTTATTTTTGTCTTGTTTCGAAATCACGTCAATTTCACTCCTTTCTTACATACGCCTTAGCGATTACTTCTTACCAGTCTTACCTTCTTTACGACGTACGTGTTCACCCTGATAACGAATACCTTTGCCTTTGTAAGGTTCAGGTTTGCGCACGGCACGAATTTCGGCAGCAACCTGGCCTACGCGCTCTTTATCGATACCTTTTACGATGATTTGCGTTTGCGCCGGCACTTCGAATTCAATGCCTTCTTCCGGAGTGATTTCCACTGGATGAGAGTATCCAACATTCAATGTCAGGTTTTTGCCGCTCTTGGAAGCACGGTAACCTACACCAACCAGTTCCAGTGTTTTAGAAAATCCGTTCGTTACACCTTCCACCATGTTGGCGATAACGCTACGAGTCGTACCATGCAGTGCGCGGTGCATTTTATTATCAGAAGGACGCTCAACGATAATTTCGTTGCCTTCTACCTTTACTGTGATATCATCATGAAGCGTACGGGTCAGCGTACCCTTTGGGCCTTTAACAGTCAATGTCGTACCATCAAGTTTCACATCTACCCCCGCAGGAATAGCGACCGGTTTTTTACCAATACGGGACATTCGTTACACCTCCATTCGCTATCGAATGTATTACCAAATGTATGCTAATACTTCGCCGCCCACTTGCTGTTGACGAGCTTGTTTATCAGTCATAACGCCTTTAGAAGTAGAAAGAATCGCGATTCCAAGTCCTCCTAGAACGCGCGGAATCTCGCCTTTCTTCGCGTATACACGCAAGCCAGGCTTGCTGATGCGCTTCAGACCATTAATTACACGTTCGTTATTCGCGCCGTATTTCAGGAAAATACGAAGAATGCCTTGTTTGTTATCTTCTACATATTCAACATCACGGATAAATCCTTCTTCTTTCAGAAGGTTAGCGATTGCCAGCTTAATTTTGGAAGCAGGCACTTCTAACTTCTCGTGACGCACCATATTGGCATTGCGAATGCGAGTAAGCATATCTGCAATTGGATCTGTCATTACCATATGTTTAACCTCCTTCCCATCTTAAGGGATTACCAGCTTGCTTTCTTCACTCCAGGCAATTGGCCTTGGTATGCTAATTCGCGAATACAAATCCGGCACAGTTTAAATTTACGATACACGGAATGCGGACGACCGCAGCGTTCGCAACGTGTGTAGGCACGTACTTTAAACTTCGGCTTGCGCTTTTGCTTCGCGATCATTGATTTTTTAGCCACGTGCTTTCCTCCTTATCGTATAAAAATCCGAAACTACTTGGCGAAAGGAGCGCCCAATTGTGTCAACAGTTCGCGGCTTTCTTCGTCCGTTTTCGCTGTCGTTACGATTACGATATCCATTCCGCGGATTGCATCCACTTTATCGTACTCGATCTCAGGGAAAATCAATTGCTCTTTTAAACCGAGTGTGTAGTTTCCGCGTCCATCGAACGCTTTTGTGGAAATGCCTCGAAAATCACGCACGCGCGGAAGAGCAATGTTGAACAATTTATCCAAGAAGTGATACATACGCTCACCGCGCAATGTCACTTTGCATCCGATCGGCATACCTTCGCGAAGGCGGAAGCCTGCGATGGATTTTTTTGCACGAGTGATAACCGGTTTTTGACCCGCGATCGTCTCGAGGTCGCGAACCGCTCCGTCCAGAATTTTCGGGTTGGAAACAGCTTCACCCAGACCCATGTTGATAACAACTTTTTCAACTTTCGGCACCTGCATGACAGACTTATATCCGAACTTCTGCATCAGGGCCGGTGTGATTTTTTCCTTGTAAGCTTCTAATAATCTAGCAGCCATTTAAAAGACCTCCTTTCCGACCTGACTACTTAATCCAATACTTCGCCAGATTTTTTTGCAACGCGTACTTTCTTTCCGTCTACAATTTTATGACCGATACGAGTCGGCTCGCCAGTTTTCGGGTCAATAATCATTACGTTGGAAGCATGAATCGGAGCTTCCTGTGTAACGATACCGCCCTGAGGATTGCTAGCATTTGCACGCGTGTGCTTTTTCACCATGTTTACGCCCTCTACAAGCACACGGCCCGTTTTCGGGTAAGCTGCAAGAATACGTCCTTTTTTGCCTTTATCTTTACCGCTAATAACCATTACGTTATCACCGGTTTTTACGTGCATTTTTACTTTCCCGGACATGACGGCACCTCCTTATGTTTACTTAGCATGCCTCGTTCAGGTTTTACAGTACTTCAGGAGCCAGTGAAACGATTTTCATGAAGTCTTTGTCACGAAGTTCGCGGGCAACTGGTCCGAAGATACGTGTTCCACGCGGGCTCTTATCTTCACGCACGATAACTGCCGCGTTCTCATCAAAACGGATGTAAGAACCGTCGTTACGGCGAACGCCGCTCTTAGAACGCACGATTACGGCTTTTACTACATCGCCTTTCTTAACAACGCCACCTGGTGTTGCTTGTTTTACTGAGCAAACGATCACATCACCAATGTTAGCGAACTTACGACCAGAACCGCCCAGAACTTTAATGCACATTAATTCTTTCGCTCCGGAGTTATCGGCTACACGTAAACGAGTTTGAGTTTGAATCACGGAGAGTCCCTCCCTTCAGATGTTACTGAAACGTCCAAATGATTAGATAATAACGGCTTTCTCAACCACTTCAACCAGTCTCCAACGCTTGTCTTTAGACAGCGGACGGGTTTCCATGATTTTTACTAGATCGCCGATTTTTGCAGTATTTTGCTCATCATGAGCTTTGAATTTCTTGGAGTATTTCACGCGCTTTCCGTAAAGCGGATGCTTTTTGTATGTTTCGACAAGAACCACGATCGTTTTATCCATCTTGTCGGAAACAACTTTTCCAAGAACAACTTTACGCCCATTGCGTGTTTCTGCCATGTTTGCGACCTCCTCTCTTATTAGCTAATGCCTAATTCACGTTCGCGAAGGATAGTTTTTGCTCTCGCGATGTCTTTGCGTACCTGACGAATACGTGCAGTGTTATCCAGCTGACCAGTCGCTAATTGAAAACGGAGGTTGAAAAGTTCTTCCTTCAGGGAAGTTAACTTTTGTTCAATTTCGGCAGTGGTCAAATTACGAATTTCATTAGCTTTCATTTGCGTCACCACCCGTTTCTTCCCGTTTTACAAACTTGCATTTAATCGGAAGTTTGTGCATGGCCAGACGCATTGCTTCACGAGCTACCTCTTCGGACACACCAGCCAGCTCAAACATTACTTTTCCTGGTTTTACAACCGCTACCCAGTGTTCTACAGAACCTTTACCAGAACCCATCCGTACTTCCAACGGCTTCGCCGTGATCGGCTTATCTGGGAAGATTTTAATCCATACTTTACCGCCACGTTTAATATAACGAGTCATCGCACGACGAGCGGCCTCGATCTGACGGTTTGTAACCCAAGAAGCTTCCAAAGCTTGCAGACCGTATTCACCGAAAGTAACAGTTGTACCGCCTTTTGCTTGCCCTCTCAGGTTCGGACGGTGCTGTTTGCGGTGTTTTACGCGCTTAGGAATTAACATAATTATTGGCCTCCTTCCTCTTCAGTTCTCTTCTTCGCTTGAGGAAGAACTTCTCCACGATAAATCCATACTTTTACGCCGATTTTTCCGTACGTAGTATCAGCTTCAGCAGTACCATAGTCGATGTCAGCACGCAGTGTGTGCAGCGGAACCGTACCTTCGCTGTATCCTTCGGAACGAGCGATGTCTGCGCCGCCCAAACGGCCGCTTACCATCGTTTTGATTCCTTGAGCACCTGCGCGCATTGTGCGTTGCAGCGCTTGTTTTTGCGCACGACGGAAAGAAATACGGTTTTCCAACTGACGTGCAATGCTTTGTGCAACAAGCGTTGCATCCATATCAGGATTTTTGATTTCGTTGATGTTGATATGAACTTTCTTGCCAGTCAGGTTAGACAAAGCTTTGCGAAGCTTTTCTACTTCACTTCCGCCTTTCCCAATAACCATACCTGGCTTCGCAGTGTGGATAGTAACATTCAAACGGTTGGCAGCACGCTCAATTTCAATTGTAGAAACAGAAGCGTCTTTCAACTGGTCTTTAATATATTGACGGACCTTCAGGTCTTCATGTAACAGATCAGCATAATCTTTCTCCGCGAACCATTTAGACTCCCAGTCACGGATAATGCCAACCCGAAGTCCTACCGGGCTAACTTTTTGACCCACTCGCTATCCCTCCTTATTACTTCTTTTCAGACAGAATGACCGTTACGTGACTTGTGCGCTTGTTAATCCGGCTCGCACGACCCATTGCACGAGGACGGAAACGTTTCAGTGTCGGGCCTTCGTCTACGAAAATTTTGCTAATAACCAGATTGTTAGAGTCCATGTTCAGGTTGTGCTCCGCATTGGCAACAGCTGACATTAACACTTTTTCGATAACCGGAGAAGCAGCTTTCGGCGTATGCTTCAAGATAGCAATCGCTTCACCTACTTCTTTACCGCGAATTAAGTCAACTACCAGACGCATTTTACGAGGAGCAATGCGAACATAACGAGCTACCGCTTTCGCTTCCATGTGAGTAACCTCCTCTCTTCCTTCAACCTATAAGTTATTACCGCTTTGTCTTTTTGTCAGTATCTACGTGACCTTTGAAGGTACGTGTTGGAGCAAATTCTCCAAGCTTATGTCCGACCATATCCTCGGTTACATATACAGGCACATGTTTACGTCCATCGTACACTGCAAATGTATGACCAACGAATTCCGGGAAGATTGTGGAGCGACGAGACCAAGTTTTGATTACTTTCTTCTCGCCTTTTTCATTTTGCTCAATGACCTTTTTCATAAGATGATCATCAACAAAAGGTCCCTTTTTTAAGCTGCGTCCCATGAACGAACCTCCCTTCGTGATAGAAGTGCGGTGACCTGCGACCGCACCTTGCAAACAGCATTATTTTTTACGGCTACGAATAATATATTTATTAGAGTGCTTGTTTTTCTTACGAGTTTTCGCACCAAGAGTCGGTTTGCCCCAAGGAGTAAGCGGACCGCTACGGCCGATCGGAGCACGACCTTCACCACCACCGTGCGGATGGTCAACCGGGTTCATTACAGAACCGCGAACCGTTGGGCGCTTGCCTAACCAGCGGGAACGGCCAGCTTTACCGATATTGATAAGCTCATGATCAAGGTTACCAACCTGACCAATTGTCGCACGGCATTCTTTGCGAATCATGCGGGTTTCACCGGAAGTCAGGCGCACGATTGCATAATCACCGTCACGGCCCAGCAACTGCGCTTCAGCACCAGCAGAACGAACAAGCTGACCGCCCTTGCCTGCTTTCAATTCAATATTGTGGATAACCGTACCTACCGGGATTTTTTCCAAAGGCAACGCGTTACCGATTTTGATATCAGCATCCGGACCAGATTCGATGATCATGCCTACTTGCAAACCATGCGGTGCCAGGATATAACGCTTTTCACCATCAGCGTAGTTGATCAGCGCGATATTTGCAGAACGGTTCGGGTCGTACTCGATTGTAGCAACGCGGCCCGGAATACCATCTTTATTGCGTTTGAAGTCAATAATACGATACTTCTGCTTATGACCGCCACCATGATGACGAACTGTGATTTTACCTTGGTTGTTGCGACCGGCTTTTTTATGTTTCGGCGCAAGTAGAGATTTTTCCGGTTTGGAAGTTGTAATCTCTTCAAAAGTAGACACAGTCATTTGACGGCGACCAGGAGAAGTCGGTTTATACTTTTTGATTGCCATTTATTTTCCCTCCTTCGCTTACGTCGCTAGAATTATACACCTTCAAAAAAATCAAGCGATTTACTGTCTTCGCTCAGTTGGACAATCGCTTTTTTCCAGTCAGAACGTTTTCCAAAATATCTACCTACGCGCTTCGGCTTACCTTTAACACGCATTGTATTTACGCTCACAACTTTTACGTCGAAGATGCGTTGGATTGCATCTTTGATTTCTGTTTTGTTTGCACGTAAATCAACTTCGAATACGTATTTGTTGCTGGCCATCATGTCAGCAGTACGTTCGGTAATAACCGGGCGCTTGATAATATCGCGAGGATCTTTCATTATGCAAGCACCTCCTCAACTTTTGCGACTGCATCCTGCGTAATCAGCAACTTGTCATGATGCAAAACATCAAGAACGTTGATTCCGCTGGCAGAAACAAATTTTACTCCAGGGATGTTACGAGCGGACAGCGCGACGTTGTCATTGTATTCGCCAGTAACAACAAGAACTTTGTTATCTACTTTCAGATTTCCGAGCACTTTCACCATTTCTTTTGTTTTCGGTGCTTCAAAGCTCAGAGAATCCAATACTACGATTTCATCGTTTTTCACCTTGGAAGACAGTGCGGATTTCATTGCCAGACGACGAACCTTCTTAGGAAGTTTGTAAGCATAGCTGCGTGGCGTCGGTCCGAATACAGTACCACCGCCTACCCATTGTGGCGCGCGGATGCTACCTTGGCGAGCGCGTCCTGTCCCTTTTTGTCTCCACGGCTTGCGGCCACCACCGCTTACCGCGGAACGATTTTTTGTAGCGTGAGTGCCGGCGCGACGGGAAGCTTGTTGCATAATAACATAGTCAGCAAGCACCGCTTCGTTCGGTTCGATTCCGAATACAGCATCGGAAAGCTCGATTTCACCTACTTGTTTGCCAGCTTGATTAAAAAGAGTTACTTTAGGCATTGCGAGTCCTCCTTTCCTGATTATTTGCTGCCTTTCACGGCAGATTTTACAACTACGAAACTATTTTTAGCGCCCGGAATGGCACCTTTGATCAATAGTAGGTTGCGTTCTGCGTCAACAGATACAACTTCAAGATTTTGGATCGTAACTTTTTCTCCACCCATACGACCCGGCAGCGGTTTACCTTTTACTACACGGTTCGGAGCGATCGGACCCATCGAACCAGGACCACGATGGTAACGGGAACCGTGAGCCATCGGTCCGCGAGCTTGACCATGACGCTTGATAGAACCGGCAAACCCTTTCCCTTTGGAAGTACCGGTTACATCAACGATGTCTCCCTCTGCAAAAATATCAGCTTTAATTTCCTGACCAACTTCGTATTGGGACAAATCAACATTACGAAGTTCACGAACGAAGCGCTTAGGCGTTGTATTAGCTTTTGCTGCATGGCCTTTTTCCGGCTTGTTAGCACGAACTTCTTTCTTGTCAGCGAAGCCCAACTGGATCGCTTCATATCCATCAGTCGCTTGATCCTTCTTCTGCAAAACAACGCAAGGACCCGCTTCAACAACAGTTACCGGAACCACTACGCCATCAGCATTGAAAATTTGGGTCATCCCAATTTTTCTACCTAAGATTCCTTTGGTCATGGTAGCCACCTCCTATTGTGTAATCAAAAATCCATGTATTTATCGTTCAATTATTTTCGTTTCGTTGGTTTGTGTTTGCTTACAGTTTAATTTCGATATCAACACCTGACGGCAGATCAAGACGCATGAGCGAATCAACCGTTTGCGGCGTCGGATTTACGATATCAATCAGACGCTTGTGCGTACGCATTTCGAATTGTTCACGAGAGTCTTTGTACTTATGAACCGCACGCAGGATTGTGAAGACATTGCGCTCTGTCGGAAGCGGAATCGGACCGGAAACCTCCGCACCGGAACGCTTCGCAGTATCAACAATCTTCTCTGCGGACTGATCAAGAATTCTGTGATCGTATGCTTTCAAGCGAATACGAATTTTTTGTTTTGCTGCCATTTTAGTCCCTCCTTTGTCGCCTATTTTGAAAAACAGACAATTCTCAGCGGAAAAACCTGATCCCAGGCCATGGCATCGGAGCCTGGTGTGTCAGCAACCTCCCGCATCATCGCATTCATCAAACCAACATTCAACATTATATTAAAAGCATAGGTTGAATGCAAGGTTTTTCTCTCTCTGCATCATTATTTATGTAATGACCCAGACCTTGAATATTCTATCGTATCCCTATTTAAAAAGCAAGACACGATGTTTATTTTTTTGAGCCAAATACGCCCTTTCTCCGTACCGCGAGTGATTTTATGTCAATCAAGCGATTCAAGAAAAGGCATCAAACATTTGCGCGATAATCCCAGTACTTCCTTGGCGGCGCCCGGCGTCAATATTTCCTCCACTACTGTTTCCCGACGCAGCTTTTCGACGCTTTCTTTCCATTTCATCCTATATTATAGAGGTTATCTGCAAGTTCAAGCATCTGCCTGATATCAAGCAAGTATGCTTTCAAATCACCAGCCAATCCGTCCGAAATACCATAACGCTGCATTCATTCGTTCCAGTTGGGCGGCACAAGCCCTCCTTCACGTAAATCAGCAACCACCTGTTCCATTTTCAGACGATGTTCTTCCGGAAAGTAAAGTATAGCCTTACCTTGTTACTTTCTTCAACAATTTGAATGAGCATGTATAAATCTAGCCAAAATGCTACAGGTTAAAAAAAGATGCAACCAGATAAATGGCAAAGTCCAAAACAGACGTATAGGGGATGAATATGATGGCACATAAAAATAAGAAAAAGCAGGACTACGAAGACATGAAAACAATGGTAAATGAATTGGAACGAACTACGGTGGCTTCCAACCTTGCTGAAGATATGGATATCGGCAGTGAGATTGAGCATGATGACGTAAATCACCGTGATACCGGCATGCGGGATAGCCGATAATGAAGAGAAGGCACTTCCTCACAACAGGATGTGCCTTTCCTCTTTCTTTATTCCGAAGCATTTCTAATAATCAAAGAAATATCTTTTACTAGCTTTTTCGCTGATGGAGAAGAGGCCTGCATTTCCTTTTTAATCCGATCCATCGCCGCTACTGCTTCACGCTGCTCTACTTTCAAAATCCGAACATTTCCGTCAAACATGGAAGCAATCTGACGGCGGGCTTCTTCCATATTATCGGAGGAAGCTACATTGGGCGTCCCTGATGTTCCTGCTGTACCATTGACTTTTTCCCCGCCCGCTTTATTATCTGGAAGTTTTTCTGGAGGGCGGCTTATATTGGCTATACCTGTGGCCGAATTTCCCGAAGTCCCGTTCAGCAGTTTGTTCTGCATCGGATCATAGCTCGTCGATACAATCTTTTTATCTGTTCTTCCCAAAATCACTGTGTCATCAAGTACCAATACTTTGACACCTTCCACTCCCCCACTGGCCAATCTCGATTGCAAGTGAGCGGAAATCCCTCCTTCATGAAGACTGGAACTGCCAATCAAACTATAAACAGACATTCCTGTGTTCTGCGCTTCCTTTCCTTCATAACTTGTAGCTTTAACGGTTGAACCTTCCATTTTCCCTGTTTCATTATTATATCCAGGTATTTTGATCGTTCCTTGAATTTCCTGTGCATGCTCTGCATGCTGGGCACTGGGTGGAGCGGCATTGTCTTTCGGTGCCGCCTGATTGCCGCACGCAGTAGCTAGTAAAGCAAGCGACAGCACGACACTTATCTTTATTCTTCTCAACTCGATTCCCTCCATATTGCTTTAGAACGAATTCTTCATAAATCGCATTCTTATCCTTCCCTTTATTTTCCTGAACAATACACAAATAAATCAAAAAAACATTATGACAAAATTTTTAGAATACACAGTTTAACGATGCCCTCTTTTGTATAGAAAGAATAATAAACAACTTATCAGGAGGTGAATGTATGTCTCCTCAGGACGATACAAAAGGGAACGAAAATGTATCCCGCCGGAACTTTCTAAAAAAATCCGGATATGCACTAGGAGGCTTGCTGGTTGGCGGTGTTGTCGGAAGCTTGCTGACGGTCGGCCAAAGACAAGCGGCACCATCTCCTGCGCCGCAAACACAATCAACGACCGACTATAACCAGGCTTTGATGTACTTTAGGCCCGACCAATTCCGAATGGTTGAAGCGGCTACAGAGCGGATTTTCCCCGCTGACGAGAATGGCCCTGGCGCCAAAGATTTGGGTGTCGCTTATTTTATCGATCACCAATTGGCCGGGGATTGGGGATTCAATGCCCGCGATTACATGCGAAGTCCTTTCTTCAAAGGTGAAACAGTTCAAGGTTATCAAGGAAGGCTAAACCGAAGAGAAATTTTTGATATCGCGCTTCAGGAAATGCAGAACTACAGCCAGAGAAAATATCAAAAAAATTTTGCCGATCTGACAGAAGAACAACAGGACGAGGTATTGCGCGCTTTCGAAAAAGATGAAATAAAGCTAACAACCATTTCTCCAAGCGGATTTTTCCGCATATTGCGAAATGCCACAATCGAAGGAGTATACGCCGATCCGCTATACGGTGGAAATAAAAATATGGGCGGCTGGAAATTGAAGAATTATCCCGGCAATCAGATGGCATACACCAACATTATCGAAAAAGATGAATTTGTTAAAATGCCGCCAAAAAGCTTGAAAGATCACCTCCATACTTAAAGAAAGAAAGGTGAATAAAAGGAATGAGAAAATTGCCTAAAGTTGACGTAGTCATCGTTGGAGTAGGCTGGGCTGGGGGGATTATCGCTTCGGAACTGGCAAAAAATGGACTGAAAGTAGTTGGTCTGGAACGAGGAAAAGAGCGGAAAACAGAAGACTATTTCATGGTGCATGACGAATTGCGTTATGCCTACCGGTATGAATTAATGCAAGATCTTTCAAAAGAAACGATTACCTTTCGCAGCAATGAAAAAATCCGGGCGCTACCAATGCGACAGTACGGCTCTTTTTTAATTGGAAACGGTATCGGCGGCGCAGGCGTTCACTGGAACGGACAAACATACCGTTTTCTTCCTTATGATTTCGAGATTAAAAGCAAAACGATCGAGCGCTACGGTAAAAACAAAATCCCCAACGGCATGACGATTCAAAACTGGGGTATTACATACGACCAACTGGAACCGTATTATGACAAATTTGAAAAAATGGCCGGAATTTCGGGAGAGGAAAACCCGTTGGCCGGAAAACGTTCCAGCAAATACCCAACTCCTCCCATGAAATCATCTCCGGCTATGAAGATGTTTATGGAAACGGCTAAAAAGATGAAGCTTCATCCTTATATCCTGCCATCGGCAAATTTGTCGCAGGCATATACAAACCCCGATGGAGTAGCACGTTCTGCCTGCCAGTATTGCGGATTTTGCGAACGGTTCGGCTGCGAATACGGAGCAAAAGCCGATCCGGTAGTAACCGTCATTCCTGTAGCCAAAAAAACCGGAAATTTCGAAATCCGTACCCACTCTTATGTCAGGCGTATTCTGCATAAAGGAAACAAGGCAATAGGAGTTATGTATACCGATGTCACGACAGGTGAAGAAATCGAACAACCAGCGGATATTGTTGTGATTGCGAGCTATGTGTTCAATAATGTCCGTTTATTGTTGAATTCCAAACTCGGGCGTCCGTACGACCCGGCAACAGGCAGAGGTGTCATCGGCAAAAATTACGCTTATCAAGTAATGAGAGGAAATGCTATCGGATTTTTCGAAAACAAAGAGTTCAATACGTTTGCTGGAGCGGGCGCTCTTGGAGTAACGCTGGATGATTATAATGGAGACAACTTCGACCATTCCGACTTAAAGTTTATTCATGGCGCAAGTATAAGCTTAACACAAACAGGGTTAAGACCTATCGCTAACAATCCAGTTCCTAAAGGTACACCAAGCTGGGGGAAGGAATTTAAAAGGCAATCCATTAAGTATGCCAATCGTTCCTTAACTGTCGCCGCTCAGGGAGCTTCAATGCCTTTCAGGCATCACTTTCTTGATCTTGATCCTACATACAAAGACGTATTCGATGATCCGCTAATTCGCATTACCTTCGACTTTGAAGAGCAGGACCGTCAATTGGCTCTCTTCCTCGCTACAAAGTGCGAAGAAATCTTGAAACAAATGGGCGCAGACCGCGTCGATGCCAATAAGGAATTAGGGCCATATGATATTGTGCCTTATCAGTCTACGCACAATACGGGTGGAGTCATCATGGGGGACAGCCCAGATTCTTCCGCCGTAAATAGTTATCTGCAAATGTGGGATGCCGAGAACGTATTCGTAGTAGGCGCTTCCGCATTCCCTCATAATAGCGGCTATAATCCTACCGGAACCGTTGGGGCTCTGTCCTACCGCGCGGCAGAAGGGATCCTCAAATATAGCAAAAAAGGCGGGCCAGTCGTATGATCAACAACATCGGGATTCCCGGTTTAATCCTTATCCTTATTATTGCGCTTATCGTTTTCGGACCGCAGAAACTGCCGCAAATCGGCCGCGGAGTCGGAGATGCGCTGCGCGAGTTCCGTCATTCAGCTAAAGGGATTCTCGAAGAGTCCACAGATATAGCTGACGAAAAGAAGAAAATATAAATATAAAAAGCAGTCCTTGTTTATGGTTCAAGGACTGTTTTTCTTTACAACTTCATACCTGATTGATCCTCCGCTTAATTTCGCGAACAATTCCAGTGGGTTATCCTTCCATCTCTTCCATATTACTAGAAATGTTCTACATCTCCTGAGATAAAGTTTCCAAATTTTTGATGTTAAGAAATGGGAGTAGATTATATATAATAATGATCAATGTATAACAAAAAACCAGCCATTAGACCGGGGTCATTAGGCTGGACTATTGTTTATTTGACGATTCTTCTAATTTTCTTACTTTCGGCTTTAAGCGAAGCGTTTCTTCAAAAGCTGAGGTAGCATATTCTTTGCTTAAGATCACTTCTTCTTTAAGTTCTTCCACATTCCCATTCAATACGCCTACACTGTTAATCAGTTGTACAATCATATCAGTATGTTGTCGTTGAGTATGCTTAATTTCTTTTATTTCTTGTTCTAGCTGTTGTTGTTCATTTCTAATTTCTTTTACTTCTTGTCTAATCTCTTTTACTTCTTGGCTCAACTGCTGTTGAGCATGCTTGATTTCTTTTACTTCTTGGCTTAACTGCTGTTGAACATGCTTGATTTCTTTTACTTCTTGGCTCAACTGCTGTTGAACATGCTTAATTTCTTTTACTTCTTGATCAAACCGCTGTTGTCCTTTCTCAATCGACTCTAGCTTAGATATGATTTCCTTAAGCATTCCCTCCATACTGCTCACCTCACTTTTTTATATTATATCATGAAAAAACAAAAAATTAGGTAACAAAAGCTGTAAAATCCAATATATTACATAATTGTATTTTACATTTCATTATATCATATTTTTACATGAAAAAATGGCTAAAAAAAGCCAAAGCAACAACACGCTTTGGCTTTCGTACTAGTCATAACTATGCTATTATGTGGAAATCTAAGCTTCATTCTCCTGCGGTACTACCGCATCATGCATAAGTTGTTCCAAACGTGCGCGGTGACGAGCCGTCTCTTCTTCCGTCCAGCCCAGTTTCCGGGCCATGTAAGCGATAACCGGCTCTTTCCACCTTTCTACCCAACGAATATCAAAGTATAGCGCTCCGGTACGACGAACGAAGTAATCTTCTGGTGTTGTGGCCATTTCAGCTTCGATAGCATACACAAGTGAACCAAAAACGTCTTTTGGCAAACCGGAAGCTTCCGCTTCTGCTTGACGCTCACGGATAATCTCATAAATACAGTCTATATTTGAACCGTAACGACGCGTCAGCTTATCCGCTTCTTTCGTCGATAAGCCCACTTGAACTCCTTCTCCGGTTTTCTGACGTACGAACGCTCCAAAATTATCCGAGCCGCCCACATCGCCTCCTGACAGACGAATTTTGTCGGTGGTACACCCCGGATATGAGCCGTACCCTTCTTCTTTAAGCTGAGACGCAACCAAATCAACAATGCGCTCCGCCATTTTACGGTATCCGGTTAGCTTCCCGCCGGCAATGGACAGAAGACCAGATTCAGAAATAAAAATTTCATCTTTACGTGAAAGCTCAGAAGGGGACTTGCCCTCTTCATGAATAAGCGGACGCAAACCAGCCCAGCTTGATTCCACGTCTTCCTTAGTTAGCTTCAACGTTGGGAACATAAAATTTGCGGCCCGCAAAATGTAATCGCGATCTTCCGTCGTCATTTTCGGGTTGGCAATATCGCCATGGTAATCTGTATCCGTCGTCCCTACATACGTTTTTCCATCGCGCGGAATCGCAAATACCATGCGCCCATCCGGTGTATCAAAGTATACCGCCTGGCGCAGTGGGAACCGCTTGCCATCGATAACAAGGTGAACACCTTTCGTAAGGTGCAGACGTTTCCCTTTTTTCGAACCATCAATTTCGCGAACTTTGTCCACCCACGGACCGGCAGCATTCACCACTTTTTTCGCACGAATATCGTGCTTTGTGCCGGTTATTTGATCTACAGCGACAACACCTACCACCTTACCATTTTCATATAACAAATCCTGTACCTTAACATAATTTACAGCCTGTGCACCGCGACGCACCGCTTCTTTCATCACTTCAATCGTCAGGCGTGCATCATCGGTACGATACTCCACATAGTACCCGCCGCCTTTGAGTTTGTCTGTGCGGAGCAACGGCTCTTTCTTCAATGTTTCTTCTTTACTCAGCATTACGCGGCGTTCGCTCTTTTTGACACCGGCTAACGTATCATAAACACGCAATCCAATGGAAGTAGCAAACTTACCGTACGTGCCTCCTTCAATCATCGGAAGAAGCATCCACTCCGGTGTAGTAACATGCGGAGCATTCTCATACACGATGGCTCTCTCTTTACCAACTTCAGCCACCAGCTTAAATTCCAGCTGTTTCAAATAACGCAGACCCCCGTGTACCAGCTTGGTGGAACGGCTGGACGTTCCAGCTGCGAAATCTTGCATTTCCAAAAGCGCTGTTTTCATACCGCGCGCTTGCGCATCCAGCGCAATGCCGGCTCCTGTAATGCCGCCACCGATGACAAGCACATCGAATGACTGTCCCTCCATATCGCGCAAAATTTCCTGACGGTTCATGCTCGAAAACGTATAGCTCATGTTTGTTTCACTCTCCTGTATATAGTATGGACGCAAAACAACTTGCTTATCTCTTCCATAAAACAAAAAACCACAACATGATCCTTTTTCAACAAAGGATCTGCTGTGGTCTTCTCCTATTCTCCGACCAATATTAACTTCCACGTTAACTCTACATTATTTAGTATAACACGCTTTTTCTTCTCCAGCAACCAAAGGTAAAAGGATCACTTGAACTTAAAGCCCATCGCAGCTTCAACGGCTTTTTTCCATCCGGTATACAAATGTATTCTCTCTTCTTCCAGCATCTTAGGTTTGAAACACTTTTCCATCTGCCACTTAGCCGCAATTTCTTCCCGACTTTCCCAGAAGCCGACCGCAAGACCAGCGAGGTAAGCTGCACCTAAAGCTGTCGTCTCATTAATCGTCGGCCGTTCAACCTCTACTCCGAGAATATCGCTCTGGAATTGCATCAAGAAATTATTTTTCACCGCGCCGCCGTCCACACGTAACGTTTTCAATTTAATGCCGGAATCGGCTTCCATTGCAGATAATACATCTTTCGTTTGATAAGCTAACGATTCTAACGTCGCACGGACAAAATGTTCTTTTTCTGTTCCACGGGTCAACCCGAAGATCGCACCACGTACCTCGCTATCCCAATATGGCGTACCTAGCCCGACGAAAGCGGGTACCATATAGACACCGTTCGTTGACTCGACCCGGGCGGCGTACTGTTCGCTATCAGCTGCCGTCTTTAGCATACGCAGACCATCACGAAGCCACTGAATCGCTGAACCAGCGACAAAAATGCTACCTTCTAGCGCATATTCAACTTTGCCGTCAATTCCCCAGGCCAGCGTGGTTAGTAAACCATGTTTGGACTTTACAGCTTTCTCTCCTGTATTCATAAGCATAAAGCAACCTGTACCGTACGTATTTTTCGCCATGCCCATTTCATAGCAGGCCTGACCAAACAACGCTGCTTGCTGGTCGCCAGCTGCTCCAGCAAGCGGAACATTTTCGCCAAAGAAATGCTGTTCTGCCGTATGAGCGTATATTTCAGAAGACGGACGTACTTCCGGCAGCATGCTTTTCGGTATATTCAGCATTTCCAACAATTCTTCGTCCCATTTCTGCTCATAAATATTGTACATAAGCGTGCGCGATGCATTAGAGTAATCGGTTACATGAGCTTCTCCCCCGGACAAACGCCAAATAAGCCAAGTGTCGATAGTCCCGAACAGCAAATCGCCTTTTTCCGCTTTTTCACGTGCACCTTCAACATTGTCGAGAATCCATTTTACTTTTGTTCCGGAAAAATAAGCGTCAATTAATAAACCCGTCTTATCACGCACCATATCGGAATATCCTTTTGCTTTAAGTTCCTCACAAATATCGGCCGTCTGGCGTGATTGCCATACGATAGCGTTATACACCGGATTGCCCGTATGCTTATCCCACACAACCGTCGTCTCCCGCTGGTTGGTAATTCCAATTGCGGCGATTTCTTTCGCGCTGATATTCGCCGTAGAAAGCGCTTCCGCAATCACCGCCAAAATTGAGCCCCAAATTTCGTACGCATCATGCTCAACCCAGCCCGGCTTCGGAAAATACTGTGAAAATTCTCGTTGGGCAACCGTTACAATTTTCCCCTGTTTATTAAATACAATCGCTCGCGAGCTAGTTGTTCCTTGATCTAGCGCTAATACATATTTTTTTTTCATGAACAATCGCTCCTTTTTCTATTATGCCAATGTTTTTTTGTATTCTAAGTTAGAAAAAATACCTTGTAAAACAATGCACCGAGCCCCCCACCAATAATAGGCCCTATAACCGGAATCCAGGCATATCCCCAATTCGAGCTACCTTTGCCAGCAATAGGCAAAAGGAAATGCGCCAAGCGCGGGCCAAAATCACGTGCTGGATTAATCGCGTATCCTGTTGTTCCACCAAGTGAAAGACCAATGCTAACAATGAGAAATCCTACGATAAGCGGATTCAGGCCATCAGCAAACTTGTTGGCACCAATTGCTAAAATGCCCAGCACAAGTATGAATGTTCCGATAATTTCACTGATTAAATTCGACAGCCGATGCGGAATGGCCGGGTCCGTCGCAAAAACACCCAGTTTCGCCGCCGGGTCTTCGGTCGCTTTCCAGTGCGGAAAATAATGCAGCCATACTACTACCGCTCCCAAAAATGCGCCAATGAGTTGAGCCGCAATGTACATCGGCACATCTGACCATGAAAACTGCCCAATGATAGCCAAAGCAATAGTCAGCGCTGGATTCAAATGCGCTCCGCTAATCCCACCAACCGCATAAGCGGCGATAGCGACAGCCAATCCCCATCCCAATGTAATAACAATCCAGCCGGAGTTGTGCGCTTTTGATTTGTTAAGCACTACTCCGCCTACAACACCGTTGCCTAAAATGATCAAAATCATGGTACCTATTACTTCTCCTAAAAAAGGCGACATCCTCTATTCTCCCTCCTTTAATTCACGGCAGAAAACAAAAATCCACAGTAAATAACCCTATAAAGCTATAGGGAATTACTGTGGATCTCCTGTTCTCCATCACGATAATTAACCTGTGTTTTTATTAAAACAGAAAAAGAAAACGCTGTCAATATGCACATAATATAAATCATCCGCTTTTCTTGCATGTGGAAAAACGGATGATTTGCTTGTCTTTCTATTCCGTTAGTGTTTTACTTTTCCGGTATTCCATGTTAATGCCAAGAAGAAGATAGAAAGCAAGCATGCGGCGATAAGCATGATAAATCCTCCGTCCCAGCCAAACAAATCCACGGTATATCCCATTACAGCATTTGCAAAAGTGGCACCTATCAAGTAGCCGAAAAGCCCAGTAAGTCCTGCAGCGGTACCTGCCGCTTTTTTAGGAGCCAAGTCAAGGGCATGGAGTCCGATTAACATCACGGGACCATAAATGAGAAAACCTATACTAATAAGAGCAATATTATCAATAAGCGGATTGCCCGGCGGGTTTACCCAATAAACAATTACCGCAAGCAATACGCCCACCATAAACAAAATGCCTGCCGGCGCCCGGCGCCCTTTAAACAGACGGTCACTCATCCAGCCACATAACAGCGTTCCGGGTATGCCCGCATACTCATAAAGAAAATAAGACCAGCGAGAATTATCGTGACTGAATCCTTTAGCCTCAGTGAGATAAGTAGGAGCCCAGTCCACTACCCCATAGCGAACAAAGTACACAAACACATTAGCCAGCGCAATAAACCATAAAAATTTATTATTTAATACATACTTAAATAAAATTTCTTTAGCGGTAAGCTCTTTTTCTCTATCCTGAACTTTATCCTTATCATCAGGATACTCATTTTTATATTCCTCAATCGGGGGCAACCCAACCGATTGCGGGGTATCACGTAACGTCATAATAACGTATATACCGATTAAAACGGCAATAATGCCAGGGAAAAAGAAAATACTTTTCCATGTAGCAAACAATAAAATGCCCAATCCGACAAGCGGCCCTGTAATACCGCCCCCTACATTGTGGGCAACATTCCAAATCGACATCTTCGTTCCCCGCTCGCTAATCGAGAACCAGTGTACCATCGTTCGTCCGCTTGGAGGCCATCCCATTCCCTGAAACCAGCCATTAATAAACATTAAAACAAACATAATAGCAATGCTTGACGTTAAAAAAGGTACTGTACCGAACAAAATATTCAGCACCCCGGACAAAATAAGGCCCGTTGCAAGAAAATAACGCGGATTGCATCGGTCAGACACAATTCCCATCACAAATTTGCTGATACCATAAGCAATAGATACGGCCGAAAGTACAAGCCCAAGCTCACCCTTGGAAAATCCCTGTTCTGTAAAGTACGGAATAGCCAATGAAAAGTTTTTTCTTACCAGATAATAACCAGCATACCCGATAAAAATTCCCAAAAATACTTGCAGCCGAAGCCGACGATACGTCGCATCAATTTTATCGGCTGGCAATCGCTCAATATGAGGAGCAGGACGATAAAGGTTAACAATTTTCTGCCACATATTCTTGTCCCTTCCTTTCTCTTGTTATAGTTTTTATAATCTGCAAATAAAGTATGAATAAAATAAGCAAATCTCTTGGGAATCCCTCCTTTTCATTGCCAAAGGTATAGTCTTCGGCATCACAAAATAAAAAAAACCATAAAAAACATAAGAAGGAAGAAATACCTTCATGTTTTTTATGGTTTATTTCTCAAAATCTCCAACCAAATTCGCCTATTAACTTCTAGCAATGATTTTATGTCTGTAGGTCCAATATATCATATCAACAAAAAATTGTGAATGCGTTTTCTTCAAATTTTGTATTCTTTTAAAGTGGATTGGCTAGGAAGTGATTCCAAATTTCTTTGCGCGATGTAGTGACCGCAATAGCTCCTCCGCTTAAAGCCAATTCCGCATCTCGGATCGTACGGATTAGACCTCCGGCTAGTACGGGAATTTTTACCCTCTCATAAATTTCAGAAATAATATGAGGCATCACGCCAGGCAATACTTCAATATAATCGGGCTGCGTCTGTTCTACCAATCGGTAACTTGTTTCCAACGCGGTAGTATCTAGGAGAAAGAAACGCTGAACAGCAAGCACTTTATTTTTCTTTGCAGTCAGTACGGCACTTTTACGCGTGGAAATGACGCCAGCCGGTTTGATTTCCCGGCACAAAAATTCCGTGGCATATTCATCGTTTCGCAGTCCTTGGATTAAATCGACATGCACCAGCATCTTTTTGTTATGCCTTCTGGCCGTTTCCACGATACTTTTGAGCTGACCAATGTGACTGTCCAGCAATACCATATATTCAAAGGGGCTTTGCAACAGCAATTCAAAATCCTTCATCTGGCGAATAGCAGGTAATACCTTCTGGTTGCAGAAGCTCACGACCTTTCACACCTCATTCCGCAAACTATGTTGCACACATTTTAGCATAAACATTCATTATTTCAAATATTATCCCTCTGTACCTATATTCACCCGTTCGATTCGTCAAAATATGCAGTATAAAAGCATCCTCTTCTTCGCACGCTAAGATAAGCGGAGATGTTAACAGCGAACAAACAAACCCATATATTTGTTAACCAAGACGAATTGCTGAAAGCCTGGAATCGAACCTTACCTTCCACCTTTGACAAGACCGACAAAGTCGAATGTACATTACTAAGCATTAAACGGCAAGGACTTTCGGTTGAACAGACGCCGGATATCCACGATCTCTCAAAAGATTATATGCGCAATACTCACGAATGCGCCCAAACTCTTCATCCTCTAGCCAATTCGCAACTAAGAAAGAGGGGTTATACATGAAAAATAAAGGAAGATTAAAAACAGATAAAAATCTTCAGAATGTGGTCAAGGATCTTGAACAAGTTAAAGTCAATAGTTTCCACGCCACACAAATCCAACAAGATACAAATGATCGCCGGCATCAAGATGCATTAAATCATGAAGAATAATACTACCGGACAGAACCTGAACCATAACCCGAATAATGGACACTTTAAAACAGCCCGTTGTTCGGTTTTTTTGTATGAGCCAATTTTTCATTGAATTTATAAAAACGAGAATATACTATTTGATTTTCTTCATTTTTCGGAGTAACATTACAAAATATATATGGAAAATTTATCCTTACCAAAATGTGTATAAATGAAGTGATAATTTGGAAGACATGAGGCAGACCCTTAATAAACCAGCGAATGCAATTCGAAAAGATGATTTTATGAAAGATGACATTTCCACCCTTGACTTCCTTAAACTTTTAACTAAACTTGATACCCTAGTCCTAAGTAATCATCAAATTAAAGACATATCCCCCTGTAAAGCATTAAAAAATCTAACTTGGATATACGCGGTTCAAAGGTAAAGTCTGTTACGCCATTAACTAAATCGGATAAATTAGAAATTCTACTTGTAGATAAGAAACAAATCAAAGGAATAAATTTATTACCCAAGAAAGTAAAGATCTCCGATCATACTATTACAGACTAAACAAATCCCCCTAAAAAATCAGGGGGATTTTATATGTTTACTTCGTGTAGTAATTGATATACTCTACGGCACCTTTTTGATTAATCACGTCAGCCAATGTTTTATTTTTAGAACTACCTGGGTCATTAACGAGGATCATGTTAGAAGTAATTTTGGATAAATCAGGATTTCCTTTTGCATCAACAGGAAGCGTTCCGTTAAAGCCTCTTGCAACTACAGTATGCCCCGGAACACGAACCATAATCGGAATTTTACTATTGACGATAAGGTTAAAGATACTATTTTTTAGCTTATCAAAGCTTCCAAAAGTTTTATCTTTATACGTATGCTTATATTCTTTAGCAGCGGACAACCAGTTAAAGGGGCAGTCAGCCTTACTTTTCTTTAGTTTTTCCAGCATGGTTTTAGGAGTAACATTGTCACCAAAACTTTTAAAAATCATAGCAACGGAAGTAATAATGCACCCTTCTGCACTCATCGTACCGCCACAACTCGTTTTTAAAGATCCCCATTGAGAATCACCTTGTTTCCAGCTTTGCGTTTTCAAATCCACATTATACGTTTTGGTTGCCATTTTCTACTCTCTCCTTTAGATATCTTTTATAGAACGAAAGGAGGACAGAGTCCCAAGATTTCCCCCTAACCTTGTTTCCCTGTTTCGTTCTATGATGATAAAGAGAAAGACAGATTATTTTTGGCAACCAGAATTGAAAAATTTCTTTATAAAAATTTCGGCTCCACACCAAACTCTGTTTTTAATATGATGCGACGTTACCTACACATGAAAGATCCGTCACCTTTCAACATTTGGGCATATCGTATTTCTTCATCTTCCTGCCATTCGTATGACGTGTAAAGAGTGTCAAGCTTCTTTTGTGTGACAAATAAAAAAAATGAAACATACCCACCACAACTATCTTCAATAAATAATAATAGGCAATAAAAACGCTCCCTCTTTAGTCGTTTTATTTATAAAACATGATATTGAAACTAATTTTAGGGTTGCCAATTTGGATTTTAATTCCTCTTTATACATAAAGAGGGGGTAAGAGAAGTGTCTATCACAAAATTTTTGAGACAAGATTCTCATTTCAAAAAAGATGTCGTTCAATTTATCAACGATCATCCAATTTTACTTTCAAATCCCATCCTTAAAAATTTCCTTAAGGAAAAGAAAAATCTGCTCCTTTTTATTCAAGCGGTAAGTTCTTCTACAAAAGAAAGTAAAAAGAAATTGGACAAATCATTTAAAAACTATTATCTGAAAATTCGATTAGTTAACTTTATGTCTAAACTCCTTTATTACAGTGCGATTGATTACGATAAAAAGATTCGCAAACATAATCAAAGGTATCTTTTGATACTGGATAAACCGGTTCAAAATGCATCACAGGACGACGAAATCACAATTGTTGATTTGATTCCTTCTAATGAACAACCTTTTGATGGACAAATTATCGAGAAAAATAACGTTTTAGAGGAAATCATAAGTGATCCTCTCCTAAGTAAAGCTATAAAAAGATTAACACCCAAAGAAAAATTAATAATAGAACTTGCTTATGTTCATGCTATGTCAGATCGTACAATCGCCAAAAAATTATGTATATCACATCAAGCCGTAAGTAAAACACGTAAAAGAGCTATTGCTAAAATTCGAAGCTACATGGAGGAAAGAGATGTCGTTTAAAATAGGAGATTTACCTTCTTTGCTTAAAGAAGCACAAAATAAAAACTTAGATGCTATGTTACTTTTCATCCAAACATTTAAGCCAAAGTTAAAGTCCTCCCTTTACCAAACATCTATAGGTGAGCGTGAAGATTTAGCACAAGAGTTAACTTTAAAAATCATAGAGGCTATATATAATTATGATCTGGAGGCTACTCCTGGATTTTTCGAGTTTATAGAACAAATAGAAGGGAACAGCGGAGCAAAGTAGATCCGCTAGTGTTTTTATTCATTTGACGTGTTAGCAGGCAAATGAATAAATATCAAAAAAAGATGTATATACGCTAATGTCGTTGCATAAACAGCCTAGAGATATGCTATGCTGAATTAAGAAAAACCCGCGTACTGCGCCCGCTTCATACAGTAGAAGCGAAGGCGTGGCGCAACTCCGCGCGTTTTTCCAAATCTGATGGAAAAGGGGATTGCGATGAGCGAGTTTCAGCTAAAGTCTGGAGATTTGGTAACCGCTGCTTATAAATCGGGAGAGTATGTTGGTGAGTTAGTAGAACTGTATCCACCTCGCGTAGCTGTCGTCAAAATACTAGCCGTATTGGTCCATCCAACACAGGGGGATTTGCACCATCCATTTGCAGCTAATGTTCCGCTGTTCCATCAACGCCGCGCGTTAGCCTATGGGGAGAAAGCGTCAGCACCACTTGCTTCCGTACGTCCTTATGACGGTGAAGTTCCCGAATATAAAGCCTCGTTAAAAAAAGCTCTTGAAGAACAAATATCTAAACTAAGAGAAGATACGTCCGAATGGGCACAACGCTCTCTTGTACAATTGAAAGAATTACAAAAAGAATACTTTGCTGAGTAATGCTTCTGATACAGAAATGGAGCGGTACAATATTGTCCGCTCCATTCTCCACATCCACTATTCCTCCTCTTTTTCCGAATTTTGATTCTCCTTTTTCGCCCCCGTTTTTGAAGGCAGGCGCCCCGCTTTCCGCACCGCTTCCCGGAGCAGAAATTCAATATGCGTGTTTACGCTCCGAAACTCATCCGCCGCCCAGCCTTCCAGCGCTTCATACAGCTTCGGATCGATGCGCAAGAGAAACTTCTTCTTCTGCGACATAGATTAAGATTAATAAATAGACCCCGAGTTAATGACCGGCTGGGCTGAGCGTTCGGACACAATCGCCACCATTAAATTATTAATCATGGCAGCCTTCCGTTCTTCATCAAGTTCAAACCCTTCACGCTGCAACTCTTCAATTGCCATCTGTACCATACCAACAGCCCCTTCCACAATGCGCTGTCTTGCAGACACAATGGCGGAAGCCTGCTGGCGCTGAAGCATGGCGTTTGCGATTTCCGTAGCATACGCCAAATGCGTCAAACGTGCTTCCAACACCTCTACTCCCGCCACTTCAAGACGGGCCTGTAACTCCCGCGCCAGTTCACCTGCAATTTCTTCTGGATTACCACGCAGAGAATAGCCTTCCTCATCAAAGTTGTCGTATGGATAACGGCTAGCTACATAGCGAAGCGCTGTCTCGCTTTGAATCTCCACGAACTGTTCGTAGTTATCTACATCAAACATCGCTTTCGCTGATTCTACCACTTTAAATACAACCACAGCCGCAATTTCAATCGGATTTCCCTGAACATCATTCACTTTTAGGCGCTTGCTGTTAAAGTTGCGCACTTTTAGCGATACTTTGCGACGTACGGTAAGCGGAATTCCAAGCCACAGCCCACTCTTCCGTACGGAACCTAGATAATGGCCAAAGAAAATAAGTACCACCGCCTGATTCGGCTGTACGATAAATATACCGCTCGCTCCAATGGCCGCAAGCAAAATCAGCAGAATACCCAGCAGTGGATTCTCCGCTTTACCAATACAATATACGCCGCCTAAAAATAATGCGACAAGCAGTAACAATCCTAAAAAACCATCAATTGCCCATGCCCTTTTTTCCGTCATATTATCTTCCTCCTTTACTTGATTTTTAGATATCATATTGATATCATAATGATATCACTTTTGTATTTATTTGTAAATGATTAAAGCGATGATATCCTCTTTGCTTAGTCTCAAATCCAACCGGAAATTCATAATTTCAATAGGCTTAAATATACTATTATGAGGAGGAAATAATTTTGAGCAATTTATGGATCTATCTTTTGGTGTTTGTGCTGGCGGCCACCCCAATGTTCGAAGTCTTTACTGTTGTTCCGCTGGGAATCCTCGCTGGATTGCCTTCTTTTCCCGTCAGTATTGTTGCCTTTCTGGGCAACGCTCTCACAGTATTTTTGCTAATCGTATTTATCGAACGTTTGAAGCTCTGGTGGAAAAAAAAAGAGAGGGGGAACAGAAGGGGAAGAAAAAGACTCCAAACGTAAACTACGCGCCAAAAAACTATGGAACCGCTACGGTATTCCCGGCCTTTCTCTGCTTGGACCCATTCTGGTTGGCAGCCATCTCACCGCTCTGATGGGAATTTCTTTCGGCGCTTCCCGCCAGCGTATTCTGGCCTGGATGGGAATTAGTCTAAGCATTTGGACAATAATTTCTGCTGTGCTAGCCCATCTTGGGTTTCACTTTATCATCCCGGAAGAGCAACGGAATATTCTTACACAATGGCTAAAATAAATATGCCGCAGCGCTTACTCTTTAGCGCTGCGGCCTTTTTTGTCCTTTAAATTTATCGTACAGCCTATTGATTTTTCGGGCCAATTCGCCGCCCGAATCCATTCATTTACAGTGCTCCTTTCTTTGCTTCATATGGCTCGTCCAAAGCTTCTTCTGACGATAACACGCTCTGCTTAGCTAGTACACTATTTCGATATCCATATGCAAAATATATGATAAGGCCAAGTACTAACCATACACCAAATCCTATCCATGTAAGAGATGGGAGGTTAAAAATCAAATAACCGCAGAGCAAAACCGCTAAAATCGGAATGACCGGCACAAACGGTACCTTGAATGCACGCGGCAAGTCGGGCTGTGCTCTACGCAGCACAAGAACACCAATAGACACAACAATATAAGCAAAAAGTGTTCCAATATTAACAAGTTCAGCTAATCGATGCAGCGGGACAAGCCCTCCAAATACAGCTATAATTATGCCGGTAATCCATGTGTTCGCGATAGGTGTTTGTGTGAAAGGATGAATCCTTGACATCACTTTCGGCAGCAAACCATCACGACTTATGGCAAAGAATAAACGAGTTTGTGCGTACAAAAGAACAAGCAATACTGTCGTAATTCCTGCAATTGCACCGACAGAAATAAACCCGGCCACCCAGTCTTGATGAATATATCTCAGCGCAAAAGCAACCGGCTCCTTTACGTTTAGTTGGGTAAAAGGCACAATCCCTGTCAAAACCATAGAAACAACGATATACAGCAACGTACAAATAGTTAATGAAGCAATGATACCAATGGGCATATTACGCTGTGGATTTCTTACTTCTTCGGCGGCGGAAGCGACTGCATCAAAGCCAAGGTACGCAAAAAATACGCTCGCTGCACCCGCAGCTACACCGGAGAAGCCGAACGGCATAAACGGTGTCCAGTTTTCTGGTTTGACATACCATACACCTACTCCAATAAACAAAAAAATGACAGCTACCTTTACGATGACCATAATATTGTTTACTCGCACGGATTCACGAATACCACGGGTCAATAAAAAAGTAATTAATAACACGATCGCAATTGCCGGGATGTCAATATATGTTCCTTTTTCTGGATTATAGGCACTGGTGATAGCAGTTGGAAGTTCGACACCAAACCCTTTTATTAATCCCTGAAAATATCCGGACCATCCGCTAGCTACAGCCGAAGCGGCAAGCCCGTATTCCAATACCATCGCCCAGCCGATAATCCAGGCGATTACTTCTCCAAATATTGCATAGCTGTAAGTGTAAGCGCTCCCAGTTACAGGCATAGAAGAAGCAAATTCCGAATAACAAAGAGCTGCAAACACACAAGCAAGTCCAGAAAGAACAAAGGAGAGAACGAGGGCAGGGCCCGCATGCTCCGCCGCCGCTACCCCCGTCACTACGAAAATTCCCGTTCCAATAATGCAACCAAGCCCTAACATCGTTAAGTCCCAAGCACCTAATGCCTTCTTTAAATCGCTATCTTTTTTTCTGGTGAATTGTTGAGAAAGACTTTTTTTGCGAAAAAAATCCATAGTGTCCTCTCCTTAAGCGGATTAATTATTTAGCCGGTTGTTTTTTGCGCTCTAACACAAATGTATCAGAAACAGCCCGAGTATATACAGGACCGGCCAGACGGCCAACTGGGTTTAACTTTTCTGTGTTAATTTTCCCGTCAAAATATAATTCATCCTTAATATGAATAGTAACTACCTGACCGATTACGAGACTTCCGCCGCCCGGCTTGTCTCCAAAGTGCAGTATATCATGAAGCACGCATTCAAGTTGTACGTCGCTTTCTGCTACGCGCGGCGGTTTTACGATACGGCTCGATGCTTTCGTCAAGCCGACCTCTTCAAATTCGTCTACATCAGGCGAATATTCAACTGCACAATCGTTCATCTGCTTGACGATTTTCTCACCAACAATATTAACAACAAACTCGCGCGTAGCTTCGATATTGTTCAATGTATCTTTGCGCGCGCCGTCTGTTCCTCTGCGCATCGGAGCGAAGCAGATCATCATCGGATCAGCACAGATCGCCGTGAAAAAACTAAACGGAGCCAAATTGGCCTGTCCGGTTTCATTTACCGTTGATACAAACGCGATCGGGCGTGGAAGAATGGAACCGGTCATCAATTTGTATGCTTCATCCCAGCGTAATGTACTCGGTTCGATATTCATGATAGAGCCCTCCTTTATTCTTGCGGTAGCCAGCTATACATGTATCCTTCGTCTTCGTAAACATGCGCCTGCTTTACGACATAAAGCGGGCGGAATGTATCGATCATAACCGCCAGTTCTTTTGTTTCTTTCTTGCCAATGCTTTCTTCGATTTTGCCTGGATGCGGCCCGTGCGGCAGTCCGCTCGGATGCAACGTAATAGACCCTTCTTCAATGCCGCGCCGGCTCATAAAATCCCCATCCGCGTAATATAGCACTTCATCGCTCTCCACATTACTGTGAATATACGGAGCCGGAATCGCTTCTGGATGATAATCATACAGACGCGGTACAAACGAGCAAACAACATAATTGTGCCCTTCAAACGTCTGGTGTACAGGCGGTGGCTGATGAATACGTCCCGTAATCGGCTCAAAATCATGGATGCTGAAAGCGTACGGATACAGATAACCGTCCCAGCCAACCGCATCAAGTGGATGGAAATCGAACAAATAGGACGTCAGCATGCTATGCGCACGCACACGCACTTCAAACTCGCCTTTCTCATCTTTGGGCTCCAGCTTCTCCGGCGTTCGAAAATCACGCTCACAATAAGGGGAATGCTCCAGCAGTTGCCCATGCTCGTTGCGGTAGCGCTTCGGTGGCACAATTGCTGAGTTGGATTCCACAACAAGGAAACGTGCTTCCTCCGTCTCCAGATGAACACGATAGGTAGTACCAATTGGAATCACGATATAATCTCCCGGATAAAAGGAAAGCTCACCGAAAAGGCTTTCAATCTTCCCTTTTCCTTCATGAACATACAGAAGCTCATCACCTTCCCCGTTCCGATAGAAATAAGACATCTGCTCTGTCGGACGGGCAATACCGATTGCCAAGTCATCATTGGCAAGTAATATTTTTCTCGCTTCATAGAAATCGCCACCCGCCTCTACGTTCCACGTACGAAAATGACGGTGCCTAAGCGTGTTCTGTTCCTCGAATTCAAATCGAATATCTTTAATCTTTTTTGCTTCTCGTACTTGGGTTGGTGGATTAATATGATAAATAAGTGATTGGATTCCTGAAAAACCTTTTGTTCCCATAAGCTGTTCATAATACAGTCCGCCATCCGGCTTGCGGAATTGCGTATGACGCTTGTGCGGAATGTTTCCCATTTTTACGTAATGTGGCATTCATATTCCCCCTTTTATCCAATAATTTCACGCAAAGCTGCGATAAACGCCCGATTTTCTTCATCCGTTCCTACGGAAACCCGAATGGTTTCCGGATAGCCAAGCACGGTTCCAGAACGGACGATGATGCCTTTTTTCAGAAGCGCTTTAAACACGTCATCGCCAGAGCAAGGAAGTTTCACCATTACAAAGTTTCCCTGAGAAGAGAAATAACCTAACCCGAGCTTTTCAACCTCGTTTTCTATGTAACGTCGGCCTGTCTCGTTTTTCTTTTTACAATTTTGCAAAAACTGTTCGTCGTCAAGCGAAGCAAGTGCAGCAGCCTGCGCTAGCCGGTTAGTGTTGAAAGGCTCTTTTACCTTCATCAATTCCTGAACGAATGCCTCATTCATGACGCCATACCCAACACGAAGCGCAGCCAGTCCATAGATTTTGGAGAAAGTACGCAATACAACCAAGTTCTGATGTGAGCCAATAAGTGAAACGGAGTCTAGGTAATTTTCGTCCGTGACATATTCGAAATATGCCTCGTCAATAACTAACAGAATATGATCCGGAACCTTTTCGATAAACGACTGCATTTCCGCCTTTCCAACAATGGTGCCAGTTGGGTTGTTCGGATTACATACAAATATCATTCGAGTTTTCTCAGTAATGGCCGCCAGCATTCCATCAAGGTCGTGTACGCCGTTTACCAAAGGAACATGTATCGGAACGCCACCTTCGATTCTGACATTTGTTTCATAGCGGGGAAAGGTGACATCCGCCATGATTGCTTCGTCTCCTTGGCGAATGTAGCTACGGGTTAGCAAATGCAAAATTTCATCCGAACCGTTACCTACAATGATTTGTTCCGGTTTTACCTGAAGCCGCTCAGCCAACTTCTGCGCAAGCATTGGTGCCGTTCCTTCCGGATATAATGTAATATTATCCATTTCGCGAATCATCGCTTCTTTAGCGCGTTCCGAATAGCCTAGCGGATTTTCGTTAGATGCCAATTTAATAATCTGGGTTAAACCTAGTTCCCGCTTTACCTCTTCAATCGGTTTACCCGGCTTATAGACACCAAGTCCTTCCAGCTGCTTTTTTGCCGTAATTTTTGGGTGTCCTGCCACTGTCATATCGCTTCCTCCACTCTACTTCTAAATGATTTCGTTACGAAGCACGCCCAATCTTTCGATAGAAAGTTCAATTGTATCCCCTTTTTCCAGCCAACGATGCACTTCGGCACCCAACTCAAGGATACAACCGGTTCCGACCGTTCCGGAGCCAATAACATCGCCAGGATACAGCGTGCAATCCTGTGAGGCACGTTCAATCATTTGTGCGAAAGAGAAATAAAGTGTCTTCATATTTCCCTGGGACAACAATTTTCCGTTAACAAATGCTTTCATCTCCAGGTCATAATGTTCGCCGTTGCGACGATCCTCCAATTCGTCCTTCGTCAAAAGGTACGGTCCCATCGAAGTAGCAAAGTCTTTTCCTTTCGCCGGTCCGAGCCCAACTTTTACCTCTTCACGTTGGACATCACGTGCACTCCAATCGTTAAGAATCATAAAGCCTTCAATATAATCCAGCGCCTGTTCGCGCTTAATATTTCGGCCTTCCTTCCCAATAACGCAGGCCACTTCCAACTCGTAGTCCAGCCATTCGGTATAGCTCGGCTTTTCTACCGGCTCTCCCGATCCTTTGATGGCGCTTGCATTCGAGAAATAAAAAACAGGAAATTTATACCATTCTGGTACCATATCAAGTCCGCGTTTTCTCCGCGCAGTTTTGACATGTTCCTCAAACGCGTAAAAGTCACGAAAGCTCGGCGGACGTGGGATAGGTGCGGCCAGCTTTACCCCCTTTTCCTCACATACCTCAGGTATCTTAGCTTCCTTTTCCCTTGTCAGCACATAAAGCCATTTTTTTTTATCTTGCGGAAGATTCAGATAGTCAAGCAGAGAAACGGGAGGGGAAATAGCTTCCCCTCTCGTTTCTGCCAGATAGCGGTATGTTTCTTCCATGTCGTATACTTTTCCGTTGTGAATCCAGCCTGCTCTCACCGTTTTGTTGTCCCTAAGATAATAACTGATAAGCTTCATTTAGATATTTCCTCGACGTTCTTGTTCGCGCTCAATTGATTCGAACAGTGCTTTAAAGTTTCCGTCGCCAAATCCGAGCGCACCTTTACGCTGAATGATTTCGATAAAGAGCGTTGGACGATCCACAACAGGTTTTGTAAAGATTTGCAACAGGTATCCTTCGTCATCGCGGTCTACAAGAATGTTCAGCTCTTGCAGTTTCTTCAGATCTTCGTCAATTTCACCCACACGATTTGTCAAATTCTCGTAGTATGTGTCCGGTGTATAAAGGAACTCCACTCCATTTGCTTTTAGCGCGCTCACAGTTGCGACAATATCATTGGTCAGAAACGCTAAGTGCTGGACACCAGGACCTTTGTAGAAATCCAGATATTCTTGAATTTGCGATTTGCGCTTTCCATCCGCCGGTTCGTTAATCGGGAACTTAATTCGGCCTGTTCCATTCGTCATAACTTTAGACATTAACGCCGAATATTCAGTGGAGATATCCTCGTCGTCGAAATGCTTGAATACAGTGAATCCGAACACTTTTTCATAATATTCAGTCCATTCATCCATACGTTCTACGTTTCCAACGATATGATCAATACCTACAAGTCCTGTAGAAACAGATGGAATTTCAAAATCATTCGGTTCATAGCCTGGCAAGAAAATACCATTGTAGTCTGCTTTTTCAATCAATGTGTGTACGGTATCGCCGTATGTACCAATAACGGCTTTTTTTACGATACCGTTTTCATCGCTTTCCGTCCACGGTTCGCGGACAGCGATCGCTCCCCTTTCCAACGCTCCTCTATACGCTTCTTCCACGTTTTCTACTTTGAGGGCGATATCTTTCGCCCCTTCTCCGTGTAGTTTTACGAACTCTGCAACATCCGTTTGATCATCCAACGCCCCGGTAACTACTAGGCGGATGTTCCCTTGCTCCAGCATATAAGATACACGGTCACGACAGCCTGTTTCCAACCCACGGTAAGCCTTTACTTTAAAACCGAAGGCGCGACAATAATAATAAGCTGCCTGCTTGGCGTTACCCGCATAAATCTCTACATGATGAATGTCCTGAACCGGAAAAAGCTCTTTTTTCTCTACTTTTTTTACTTCAAACAGTTCTTTAGCCATCAGAGTCCCTCCTACATATAACTGATTATTTTAGTATAAATATTTATTTTTTTATGAGTTATTGGACTATTGAAATGATACATTGTTTTTTGAAATGTTGCAAACGATTACACTAACGCGTGTGCACTGTGCTATGTTAAAGTTAAATATGGTAATTATTATAGTTATATTAAAAATTGATGCATAAAATCGAGTAGGAGGGGGTGACTAGCCCCCGTCCTCTCACACCACCGTACGTACCGTTCGGTATACGGCGGTTCATTATGTACGCCGCAAGGCGTGATATCGTTCTTTTAGACTCTTAAGTTGATACGATTCGAAGAATCGTTTATCAAGAGTCCGATGTAAAACAGGGCTTTTGGCGATACGCCAGTATCCCTTACGGGAATTTCCCCACTCATAGGCTTTTCCTCTAGGCACGCCTAAAGCGAGAAGCCTTTTCACTTTTGTTCGGGGAAGTTTCCACTCTTTCCACAAACACATACGCAGTCGCCTGCGCACCCATGCGTCGAGATTTTGAAATACATTTGGCGTATCTGCCAGCGCAAAGTATCCTATCCATCCCATCAGATATTCATTAAGTTCCTCGATTCTCCATTGTATAGGAATAGGTCTGCGTCGAGATGTAATCTGACGGATTTTCTGCTTCACCCGCTGTAGTGACTGTTTTGCAATGCGAATCTTTGGTTCAAGGAGAGAAGTAAAGCTGAAACCGAGAAACTTGCGTTTCCATGGTCGGTCAACAGCACTCTTTTCTTGATTGACCTTCAATTTTAGCTTCCCTTTGATAAAGGCAGTGACAGACTGTTTCACCCGTTCACCATAATGCCAGATTGGAGGAAACGACGGATCCTTGCGTGAGCGAAAGGTTCCTTTTGTGCCGAAGGCACACTCTGCCCTTCCGAAGTCCCCCGTGGAATTCACCACATCCTCCTTCGGATAAGTCCATACGGATTGTCTGCCTTCATCGCGTGTCTTCGAACGCCTGGTCTTTCGTTCTCCATAATGTTCGGCCCTTCCATGTCATGTCGTCACATGGCATGTACTATGACCTCTGTCGCGAATGAGGTTACCGAGGATACTCGGCTTATCAGACAGACCTCCCCGGGTAAGAGCGCCATCTTCCCCTCCATCTACCTGCCTCATTTACCTTCGCTCGCCTTCGGCAGTATGAACTTCGCCTTGTTGTGCAGGCTCATCCAACGAACGCTGGCCTTATATGAGATTCGTGTTCCTCAGGCCGGAGGTTTGCCGCCGGCTTCCTTCAGATTCGACCTCACGGTCGACACCCTTGCCACAAGCTAATGGCTACTACTGCCTTCGCCACTCAGGACTTGAACCCTAGAGATGACGCCCATGCCGGGCACACACAAAAAAACACTCTTCTTCAATGAAGAGAGTGTTTTTGCTTTTAGGGAATGCATTTATATGTTGTTGGGATGAGTAGAGTGGGCCTAGGCTGACTTGAACAGCCGACCTCACGCTTATCAGGCGTGCGCTCTAACCAACTGAGCTATAGGCCCATTATCTATATGGTCGGGAAGACAGGATTTGAACCTGCGACCTCCTCGTCCCGAACGAGGCGCTCTACCAAGCTGAGCCACTTCCCGGAAATAAGTATTTAATAATGATTTGAGTTACGATACTAAATTTTGGATGAAAATTCAAAAAAATGAAAAATAGAATACGGATAAGAAATGAATAGATGGTGGAGGGTGACGGGATCGAACCGCCGACCCTCTGCTTGTAAGGCAGATGCTCTCCCAGCTGAGCTAACCCTCCAGATGGTGACCCGTAGGGGATTCGAACCCCTGAATGCCAGCGTGAAAGGCTGGTGAGTTAAGCCACTTCTCCAACGGGCCATCTTAAGTAAGAGACAAGATATATTTTATTTCTTTAGCCTATCTTTTTCTTTTATGTAAATGGTGGGCCCTGCAGGACTCGAACCTACGACCAATCGGTTATGAGCCGACCGCTCTACCAACTGAGCTAAGGGCCCTCCTATAAAAAATTATAGGAGAAACCTAAACTATATAATTTTTTTCGTTATATATCACAAGGCAAGAAAAACCAAGTCTTACCTTGAAAACTGAATCAGAAGAAACATGACGCACAGGATATCCAGTCTATCTTTGGTTAAGCCCTCGACCGATTAGTATTCGTCAGCTCCACGTGTTGCCACGCTTCCACCTCGAACCTATCCACCTCATCATCTATAAGGGGTCTTACCAGCTTACGCTGTGGGAAAT
>NZ_CP080764.1:145000-195000 GCF_019603355.1 Aneurinibacillus thermoaerophilus | reverse complement strand
AACTCCGTATAGAGTGTCCTACAACCCCGGAAGGCGAACCTTCCGGTTTGGGCTGTTCCCCGTTCGCTCGCCACTACTAAGGGAATCGCATTTGCTTTCTCTTCCTCAGGGTACTTAGATGTTTCAGTTCCCCTGGTGTGCCTCTCGCTGCCCTATGGATTCAGGCAGGAGTCCTTCCCCATTACGGGAAGTGGGTTTCCCCATTCGGACATCTCCGGATCAACGCTTGCTTACAGCTCCCCGAAGCGTTTCGTCGTTTGCCACGTCCTTCATCGGCTCCTGGCGCCAAGGCATCCACCGTGCGCCCTTCGTAGCTTAACCACATTGAAGGGTTTCTTTTATGGAATCCTTGTTTTGCGCGTGTTTCTTCTGTATCCAGTTTTCAAGGTACAACTTCTATGATGGGTTTAGAATGAGTACGTACTTTTTGTTTACAGGCAAAACCCACAAACAAAAAAGATACGTTCATTCCAGCCTGGCAACGTCCTACTCTCCCAGGGCATACGCCCAAGTACCATCGGCGCTGAAGGGCTTAACTTCTGTGTTCGGGATGGGAACAGGTGTGACCCCTTCGCTATCGTCACCAGACAAGGTATTTATATCTTATCTTGTTTTATAAGGAACGAAGTTCCTTCAAAACTGAACAGTGAATGCTCGTGCGTGCCGAGACTCCGTAGAAAGGAGGTGATCCATCCGCACCTTCCGGTACGGATACCTTGTTACGACTTCACCCCAATCATCTGCCCCACCTTCGGCGGCTGGCTCCAGAAGGTTACCTCACCGACTTCGGGTGTTGCAAACTCTCGTGGTGTGACGGGCGGTGTGTACAAGACCCGGGAACGTATTCACCGCGGCATGCTGATCCGCGATTACTAGCGATTCCGGCTTCATGCAGGCGAGTTGCAGCCTGCAATCCGAACTGAGAACGGTTTTTAGGGATTGGCTCACCCTCGCGGGTTGGCACGCCCGTTGTACCGTCCATTGTAGCACGTGTGTAGCCCAGGACATAAGGGGCATGATGATTTGACGTCATCCCCACCTTCCTCCGTCTTGTCGACGGCAGTCTCCTTAGAGTGCCCAACTGAATGCTGGCAACAAAGGACAAGGGTTGCGCTCGTTGCGGGACTTAACCCAACATCTCACGACACGAGCTGACGACAACCATGCACCACCTGTCACCGCTGTCCCGAAGGAAACCTCCATCTCTGGAGGGGTCAGCGGGATGTCAAGCCCTGGTAAGGTTCTTCGCGTTGCTTCGAATTAAACCACATGCTCCACCGCTTGTGCGGGTCCCCGTCAATTCCTTTGAGTTTCAGCCTTGCGGCCGTACTCCCCAGGCGGAGTGCTTATTGCGTTAGCTGCGGCACTGAGGAGGTGAACTCCCCAACACCTAGCACTCATCGTTTACGGCGTGGACTACCAGGGTATCTAATCCTGTTTGCTCCCCACGCTTTCGCGCCTCAGCGTCAGTTACAGGCCAGAGAGCCGCCTTCGCCACTGGTGTTCCTCCACATCTCTACGCATTTCACCGCTACACGTGGAATTCCGCTCTCCTCTCCTGCACTCAAGCTCCCCAGTTTCAGATGGCCCTCCACGGTTGAGCCGTGGGCTTTCACACCTGACTTAAGAAGCCGCCTGCGCGCGCTTTACGCCCAATAATTCCGGACAACGCTTGCCCCCTACGTATTACCGCGGCTGCTGGCACGTAGTTAGCCGGGGCTTTCTCGTCAGGTACCGTCAGACCGGGAGGTCATCCCGGCGGTTCTTCCCTGACAACAGAGTTTTACGATCCGAAGACCTTCCTCACTCACGCGGCGTTGCTCCGTCAGACTTTCGTCCATTGCGGAAGATTCCCTACTGCTGCCTCCCGTAGGAGTCTGGGCCGTGTCTCAGTCCCAGTGTGGCCGTTCACCCTCTCAGGTCGGCTACGCATCGTCGCCTTGGTAGGCCGTTACCCCACCAACTAGCTAATGCGCCGCAGGCCCATCTGTACGCGGCTCAAAGGCCTTTCCATGCCGAACCATGCGGTTCGGCATCCTATCCGGTATTAGCTCCGGTTTCCCGGAGTTATCCCGGTCGTACAGGCAGGTTGCCTACGTGTTACTCACCCGTCCGCCGCTAACCTCAGGAATGCAAGCACTCCATCGGTTCGCTCGACTTGCATGTATTAGGCACGCCGCCAGCGTTCGTCCTGAGCCAGGATCAAACTCTCCAAAAAAGTTGAAGATTGATACGCAAGCTCGTAAGCTAGCTAATAAAGAAAGAATGTTTTTCGGGCCCCATAAAAGTGCCTGAAATCAACTTTGAAGCTGACCTTCACTTTCATGGGATATTTACCTCGCACACAAACGAGTGTCACTGTTCAGTTTTCAAGGAACTTCTTTTATTCCGCCTCTTTTTAGCGGCGACTTTTTTATTTTATAACATCAAAAAGTTTTTTACAAGAACTTTTTTTAAAAATCTTTTTTTAAGCTCTTCCAGTCACTTTTGTGACGACAAGATTTAGATTATCACATGATAAGAAGGTACGTCAATACCTTTTTAGATTGTTGACACCCCTCTTCTGGTCACTTTCTTTTTCGTCCCGCAAATCGGACAGGTTTGCGATGTATGCTGCATTTCTGGCACTTGTTCATTTTGCGCTGAAGCTCTGCGAGCTTCTTGTTACGCAGGCGGTGAATGCTTCGGATTTTGCGTCCGGTCACAATAAGGAACCTTCTCGCGTGTCATGTTAAACTTCTATATAATTGTAAGCAAGAAAAACTCGCGAATGTGCTCGCCTACCTTTTGCAAACCAGGCCGCTTCTTGTTTTAACAAGCAAAAGAAGAGTACATATCGCGAATGTTTCTGCTTATATATGTGAGGAGGGTTCTATATGTCAATTATCGTGTACTCCGCCCCCGGATGTAGCACATGCGAAATGGTAAAAAATTACTTAAAAGAAAAAGGTCATACATTTGAAGTACGAGATGTATTATCTAATCGAAAATATCAACAGGAAGTTGAAGCATTAGGCGTTATGGGAATTCCTGTTACCGTCATAAACGGAAAAGCCATCAAAGGCTTTGAACCAGCAGAACTGGATAAGCTTCTGTCGGAAGCATAACAAGATAATGCCCATGCCGGGCACATCAAAGAAAGCGGCCGTAGTATCTGCCTACAGCCGCTTTCTTTGTACTTTTCATCATGTATTTAAGTCTGCAATGCTTCCGGTACACATATACAGCGTCCACTCCCCTATGTTCGTGGCATGATCGCCGATCCGTTCCAGCGACTGAATCACCTTAATAAGCTGCACACCTTCCTTTACCAAATCTGGCCGCTTCTCCATGCTCCATTCTATATAGTCAAAGCATTTCTTGTAATATTCATCGACGCCATCGTCCATATTATCAAGAAGACGAAGGTGGCGAGCATCGCCGGATTGAATCGCTTGAACGCATACTTCAAGCATTTCTGCCACTTTTTCTCCCATTATAGGAATTTCTTTCGGGGAAAGAGAGGATTTTTTTCCATTGAGACGAACAACTACCTTGGCGATTTTAACTGCATGATCGCCAATTCGTTCCAAATCAGTGGCGATCTTCAAGTATGAGCCAATTGTCCGTAAATCTGTCGCTACAGGGGCTTGAAGCGCAATCAAGCTTAAACTCATCTTAAAAATTTTTTCCGCGAGTACATTCAATTTCTCGTCACGCACAATGACATCTTTGGCTAACTTCAGATCCACTTCCTGAAAAGCACTCCACGCCTGAAAAAATCCTGCTTGGGCAATTAGGGCCATCTGCGTTATTTCGTTTTTTAACTGTTCTAACTGTCCTTCTTGCATCCAGGCACACTCCACCTTTCTTCAAGAAAGTAGGCATAACTTTCCATAAAATATCGCCTGGTATTCCCCCACAATCAAGAAAACGAGAAAATACGGCATCTTCATAATAGTAAAAGTAAATTATTAAATTACAATTAAATTTTTGTTAATATAAGATGAAATTGAGAACTCGGCATTTATCGCAAAGATAGGGAAAAAATACCCCTGTTTCACCAGCTTGAGTATAGTAAACTACTAATATGCTTAAGTTTTGGATAGACTAACAAACCTTATTATATGGAGGAAGAATATGAAAACAAGAGGAAGACCTGATTTTCCCATCCTTCTTCTAACACTTTTTCTCGTAGGGTTTGGAATTGTCATCGTATACAGCGCCAGTTCTGTTTTTTCCCTTTACAACTACGGAACAGATACCTACTTTGTAAAAAAGCAAGTGATGTGGGCTGTTATTGGTTTGGTAGCAATGCTGTTTACTATGAACGTCCCCTACACTTTCTATAAAAAACATTTTCTTACTATCGCTCTGATTATCTTTCTGCTGCTTCTTGCCGTCCTCATCCCTGGTATTGGTGTTTTGCGCAATGGGGCACGCAGTTGGATTAATCTTGGGGTCGGTTTGCTTCAGCCGGCTGAGTTCGCAAAACTTGCGATCATTATCTATTTATCCGCACTTATTGCTAAGAAGGGGGGCAAAATCCGAGACTTAAAAACAGGACTTCTACCTGTACTGGTTATTGTCAGCATCTTCTGCATGATGATCGCCATCCAGCCGGACTTTGGCTCAGCTGCCATCCTTATGATGACCGCTGTAACTGTTATTGTTGCCGGAGGAGCAAATCTCAAGCATTTGTTCATGTTTGGAATCCCTGTTGGAATCGTTGGCTTTTTATTCATTATTCTTTCTGAATACCGGAGAAACCGGCTGTTACACTTCGGGGACCCCTGGGCGGATGGATTAAGCGGTTTAGGGCACGGATACCAGCTTGCACACTCTTATTTTGCCCTTGCGCACGGCGGAATTACTGGCGCCGGATTTGGAAAAAGTATTGAAAAGTACTTATACCTTCCTGAAGCACAAACCGATTTTATTTTTTCTATTATGGCGGAAGAACTTGGATTTATCGGGGCTTGTATCTTTTTGCTTGTATATCTTTTTTTCTTATGGAGGATCCTTGTCATTGCGCTGCGAGTCAAAGACACTTTTGCGACATTGGTCGGCGTTGGCGTAGTAAGCATGATTTTTATACAGGCCTTTATTAACGTCGGGGGCGTCACGGGTCTGATTCCAATTACGGGAGTGCCGCTTCCTTTTATCAGCTATGGTGGTTCATCATTATTGGTTTGCCTGATTAGCATCGGCATTGTGCTTAGTATTTCACGCGAAGTTTATAAGCAGCGTCTACAAAAGCTAATAGGAGAAGAAAAGCAAGCAAAACAACCAACGCTTACCGTTATAAGCCAACGAAGAAAAGCATAAGCCAAAAGAACCGTCTGTTTTTAGAGACGGTTCTTTTTTATACGATCGTGAAACAACGTAGTGAAGTGATTTTTGCTACATAAGCGACAAAAGGACAAGCGCAGCACGCGAGTTCTTTCTATCTGCGAAAAACGCATACTAGCGCACATGAAGCATGCCTGAATGCGCATCGAAAACACGGCCTATACGCTTCGATTCAACAACACCTGCTTCATATCCGCACTATTCTAAAAGCATATTACGATCCCCTTTATCACTACAAAAAATAGGAGTACGAGGGTAAGTTCATCCCGATTGATGCCACAAATATTAATCTGGTCGTGCATGAGTTAATTGAAACGCATAAAAAACATACCTGCTAGTAATAAAAGGCACATAAAAAACCTGGTCTAATGACCAGGTTTTTTATATACGTTGTACAGAAATTACTTGATGACTTTAGCAACAGTACCCGCGCCAACTGTGCGGCCACCTTCGCGGATAGCGAAACGAGTACCTTCTTCCATAGCAATCGGGCTGATGAGCTCAACAGTGATCTCAACGTTGTCACCAGGCATAACCATTTCTGTGCCTTCCGGCAGCTTAATGATACCAGTTACGTCTGTTGTACGGAAGTAGAATTGCGGACGGTAGTTAGAGAAGAACGGAGTATGACGTCCACCTTCTTCTTTAGACAGAACGTAAACTTGAGCTGTGAATTCAGTATGCGGTTTTACAGAGCCTGGTTTAGCCAGAACTTGTCCGCGCTCGATTTCTTTACGATCGATACCACGAAGCAGAGCACCGATGTTGTCACCAGCTTCTGCTTGATCGAGCAGTTTGCGGAACATTTCTACACCTGTTACAGTTGTAGACTTCGGCTCGTCAGTCAGACCAATGATTTCTACTTGGTCACCAACTTTAACTACACCGCGCTCTACACGGCCAGTAGCAACAGTACCACGACCAGTGATAGAGAACACGTCCTCTACCGGCATCAAGAACGGTTGATCAACAGCACGTTCCGGAGTCGGGATGTAGTTGTCAACAGCTTCCATCAGCTCAAGGATTTTTTGAGCCCATTCGCCACTTGGATTGTCAAGAGCTTCTTTAGCAGAACCTTTGATAACCGGAATTTCGTCTCCCGGGAACTCGTATTCAGAGAGCAGGTCACGGATTTCCATTTCAACCAGTTCAAGCAGCTCTTCATCGTCAACCATGTCGCACTTGTTCATGAATACAACGATGTAAGGAACGCCTACTTGGCGAGAAAGCAGGATGTGCTCACGAGTTTGCGGCATCGGACCGTCAGCAGCGGATACTACCAGGATAGCTCCGTCCATTTGAGCAGCACCAGTAATCATGTTCTTAACGTAGTCAGCGTGACCCGGGCAGTCAACGTGCGCATAGTGGCGATTTTCAGTCTCGTACTCAACGTGTGCAGTAGAGATTGTGATACCGCGCTCGCGCTCTTCCGGAGCAGCGTCGATAGAATCGTACGCCATAGCTTTAGCTTTACCTTGTTGAGCAAGCACAGTTGTGATAGCTGCTGTCAGAGTGGTTTTACCGTGGTCAACGTGACCAATAGTACCAATGTTTACGTGCGGTTTGGTCCGCTCAAATTTTTCTTTAGCCATTTGGTAAAAAGCCTCCTTAATTTAAGGTTGGTTTTTTAAGAAGTTAAGTATTTGTAAAGAAAGGTCCAAATGCGCAAAGGGTATGCACCCACCTACACATTTTAAACCTTTCTTCAGTTACGATAAAGGGGTTTTACGAAAAATTACTCGCCTTTGGATTTCTTAACAATCTCCTCAGCGATATTCTTCGGCATTTCTTCATAGTGATCGAAGTGCATAGTGTAAGTACCGCGACCTTGCGTACGGGAACGCAATGTTGTTGCGTAACCAAACATTTCGGAAAGCGGTACAAAGCCACGAACCACTTGCGCGTTACCGCGGGCTTCCATACCTTCGATACGTCCGCGACGAGAGTTAATGTCACCCATGATGTCGCCCATGTATTCTTCCGGTACAACAACTTCAACTTTCATCATTGGCTCAAGCAATACCGGATTACATTTCTTAGCCGCTTCTTTTAGAGCGAGAGAACCTGCAATTTTGAACGCCATCTCGGATGAGTCTACATCGTGGTAACTACCATCTACGAGAGTCGCCTTCAAGTCAAGCACAGGGTAACCTGCAAGAACACCATTTTGCATAGCTTCTTCGATACCTGCTTGAACAGCCGGGATGTATTCTTTTGGAATCGCACCACCGACGATTTTGTTTTCGAATACGAAGCCTGTACCAGCTTCAACCGGTTCGAATTCCACGATAACGTGACCGTATTGACCACGACCGCCGGACTGACGAACAAACTTACCTTCAACCTTCGCAGCAGAACGGAAAGTTTCTTTGTACGCAACCTGCGGCGCGCCAACATTCGCTTCGACTTTAAATTCACGTTTCAGGCGGTCAACAATGATGTCAAGGTGCAGCTCACCCATACCGGCGATGATCGTCTGGCCTGTTTCTTCATCGGTCCATGTCTTGAATGTTGGGTCTTCCTCTGCCAGCTTTGCAAGAGCCATACCCATCTTATCTTGGTCAGCTTTTGTCTTCGGCTCAATTGCAATCTCGATAACTGGCTCAGGGAATTCCATAGATTCAAGAATTACAGGGTGCTTCTCATCACAGAGAGTATCCCCAGTTGTTGTATCCTTCAAACCTACAGCCGCCGCAATGTCACCAGCATAAGCCTTCTTGATTTCTTCGCGATGGTTTGCGTGCATTTGTAGGATACGACCGATACGTTCACGCTTACCTTTAGTAGAGTTCAACACGTATGAGCCGGAATCAAGCGTACCAGAATATACGCGGAAGAACGTCAGTTTACCTACATAAGGGTCAGTCATGATTTTAAACGCAAGCGCTGAGAACGGACCGTCGTCAGTCGATTCGCGTGTTACCTCCTCATTGCTATCCGGAACCACACCTTTAATTGCCGGAATATCGATCGGTGACGGGAGGTAATCGATCACAGCATCAAGCATCGGTTGAACACCTTTGTTTTTAAAGGCTGAACCACAAGTTACTGGGAAGAACTGAACGCTAATCGTAGCTTTGCGGATCACCGCTTTAAGCTCTTCAACCGTGATCTCTTCACCTTCTAAATATTTCATCATTAGTTCTTCATCAAATTCAGCAACTGCTTCAATTAACTGATTGCGAAGCTCTTCTGCTTGATCTGCGAATTCAGCCGGAAAACCTTCAGTGATCTCAATATCTGTACCAAGATCGTTTGTATAGATGTATGTCTTCTTCTCAACAAGATCGATGATTCCACGGAATGCATCCTCTACACCAATCGGCATTTGGATCGGATGCGCATTCGCTTGCAGGCGTTCATGCAGTGTGCGCACAGAGTAGAGGAAATCCGCACCAATTTTGTCCATCTTGTTGACAAATACAATGCGTGGTACACCATATGTCGTAGCCTGACGCCATACTGTTTCCGTTTGCGGTTCTACACCCGACTGCGCATCGAGAACAGCAACCGCACCATCAAGGACGCGAAGCGAACGTTCTACTTCAACTGTGAAGTCTACGTGGCCTGGCGTGTCAATAATATTGATGCGGTGGCCCTTCCATTGTGCTGTCGTAGCAGCAGAAGTAATCGTAATACCACGCTCTTGCTCCTGCTCCATCCAGTCCATTTGTGAAGCGCCTTCGTGAGTTTCACCGATTTTATGAACACGGCCTGTGTAGAACAGAATACGTTCTGTTGTTGTGGTTTTACCGGCATCAATGTGAGCCATGATACCAATATTACGAGTTTTGACTAAGGGGAATTCGCGTCCCATGTAAGTACTAGCCCCTTTCTCATCTTAGAGATTTGGCAAAGGAAAGCGGACCAACGTCCGCTTTGCATTCTACCAGCGGTAGTGAGCAAACGCTTTGTTCGCTTCCGCCATTTTATGCGTGTCTTCACGCTTTTTCACAGCGGCGCCAGTGTTATTCGCAGCATCGATGATTTCTGCTGCCAGGCGCTCTTCCATTGTTTTCTCGCCGCGTTTGCGGGAGTACTCTACCAACCAGCGGAGTCCAAGCGTAGTGCGGCGCTCCGGACGAACTTCTACCGGAACTTGATAGTTTGCACCACCTACACGACGAGCGCGTACTTCAAGAACCGGCATGATGTTTTTCAGCGCTTCTTCAAACACTTCCATCGGATCGCGGCCAGTGCGCTCCTTCACCATATCAAAAGCATTGTATAGAATACGTTGAGCAACACCGCGCTTACCGTCAATCATCATGCGGTTGATAAGGCGAGTTACCAGTTTGCTGTTGTAAATCGGGTCAGGTAATACATCACGACGAGGTACTGGACCTTTACGTGGCATTCTTTTTCCCCTCCTTTTCCGTCAATTTTCACGTTATCTCTCATATTGCTTCAAGCAAATTACGCTTTCGGCGCTTTCGGACGTTTCGCACCGTATTTAGAACGAGCTTGAAGACGATTTTGTACGCCTGCTGTATCAAGTGCACCACGTATGATTTTGTAACGTACACCCGGCAGATCCTTTACACGGCCGCCACGGATAAGAACAACGCTGTGTTCTTGCAGATTGTGACCAATCCCTGGAATATATGCAGTAACCTCGATTCCGTTTGACAAACGTACACGAGCATATTTACGCAACGCAGAGTTTGGTTTTTTCGGTGTCATGGTACCAACACGAGTACACACACCACGTTTTTGCGGGGAGTTCGTGTCAGTCATCTCCTTCTTCATGCTGTTATAGCCTTTTCCAAGAGCTGGAGATTTGGATTTGTACACTTTCTTTTCGCGACCTTTACGCACGAGCTGGTTAATTGTAGGCATGCGTCGCACCTCCTTCCAATGTTGCAAATAAAATTTAAGACCACAGGTCCTGGTGGTTCATCCATAAGCAAACGAAAAGTTTTTGCTCTCGGGCATCAAACCTTACGTTTTAATGCCCGAGAATAAGCAAAAACAAAGTTAAACTTACATATTATTATTTTAAACCAACCACCGCGGCTCCTACATCGATCCCGCATGCCTTGCCGAGACGGCGCATCGAATCGACGTAATGAACCGGTAGACCTTTATCTTGGCAAAGGGAAATAACCTTTCCGGTTAATCTGGTATCAGCATCCCTAGCAACGATAACTTCCGCTACCGTTCCGGCCTCAATGGCCCTTGTGGTCTGCTTTGTTCCGATTACAAGTGATTTGGCCTGCTCCACTTTTTCATAAGACATTTGCATATCCTCCAAAGTAGGTATTAGGCACACTCAAATATCATATCACCTGCAATAGAGCGTGTCAACAATTTTACATACTATTTTTCCAGTATAACATCTTTCAACTGACTTTCATCAAGTGCCTCTTCCGCAACTTCTTCAGCCGGCATGAGTTCATGCTTCAAAGCAATGTTGCGATAGCGAGTCATACCTGTGCCCGCAGGCAACAGCTTACCTATAATAACATTTTCCTTCAGACCTAACAAGCGGTCAACTTTTCCTTTAATGGCAGCATCAGTAAGGACACGCGTTGTTTCCTGGAACGATGCTGCAGACAGGAATGAATCGGTCTCAAGCGACGCTTTTGTGATACCGAGCAGCACCGGACGTGCCACTGCAGGCTGTTTTCCATCCCAGAGCGCTTTCTTATTCGCCTCTTCGAACTCATGGATTTCCACATAAGAACCTGGCAAGAGTTCAGTATCCCCGCTGTCAATGATACGCACTTTGCGCAGCATCTGGCGAATCATAACCTCAATATGCTTGTCGTTAATTTCTACACCCTGCATACGATATACTTTCTGTACTTCCTGCAAAATATAGTATTGAACGCCACGCATACCGCGGATCTTAAGCATTTCTTTCGGGTCAATGGAGCCTTCGGTTAATTCTTCACCAAGATCCACTTTGGAACCAACGAACACTTTCAAACGGGAACCGTAAGGAATTTGATATACTTTATTCTCGGTTTCCCCGCGAATTTCGACTTCGCGCCGATCTTTGCCTTCGCGAATGTCGATAACTTCACCTTCAATTTCGGTAATAACAGCCTGGCCTTTCGGATTCCGGGCCTCAAACAACTCCTGGATACGCGGAAGACCTTGCGTAATGTCATCGCCGGCAACACCACCGGTGTGGAATGTACGCATCGTTAACTGCGTACCTGGCTCACCGATAGATTGAGCCGCGATAATACCAACAGATTCACCGATATCCACTACATTGCCCGTCGCCAGATTACGACCGTAGCATTTCCGGCATACACCATGCTGCGTACGGCAACCGATAACGGAACGGATATTGACCTCCGTAATACCTGCGGCCACAATTTCTTCCGCAATTTTTTCATCAATGAGCTGATTTCGACCGACAATAATTTCCCCTGTTTCTGGATGGCGCACTGTTTGGAACGAATAACGCCCAACAATTCGATCCTGCAATTCCTCAATGATTTCATTCCCGTCACGAAGCGCAGTTGCCACAACGCCTTTATCCGTACCACAATCCTCTTCACGGACAATCACATCCTGTGCAACGTCGACGAGGCGACGGGTTAAGTAACCTGAGTCAGCTGTACGCAACGCTGTGTCTGCCAAACCTTTCCGCGCACCATGTGTGGAAATAAAGTACTCCAATACAGTTAAGCCTTCGCGGAAGTTGGACTTGATCGGAAGTTCGATGATACGGCCGGACGGGTTTGCCATAAGACCGCGCATGCCGGCAAGCTGTGTAATCTGTGACACGTTACCACGGGCGCCGGATGTCGCCATCATATTAATGGCGTTAAACTTATCAAGCGACGCCATAAGCACTTTCGTAACATCGTCCTTTGCTTTGCTCCAGATGCTGATAACGCGGTCGTAACGCTCGTTTTCTGTAATTAAACCGCGACGATATTGCTGCATAACCGATTGAACTTTTTTCTCCGCTTCTTCGAGAATTTGTTGCTTCTCTGGCGGAGTTTTGATGTCGGCAACAGCAACAGTAATACCAGCCTGCGTGGAATATTTAAAACCATTCTCCTTAATTTTGTCGAGTATGATCGATGTCTGCGTCGTGCCGAAGCGACGGAAGCATTCAGCGATAATCGTTCCTAGATACCCTTTTTTGACCGCGTCTTGCTCAGGCAACTTCTCTAGGAATTCGCGCACGTTCGTACCTTTTTCAAAAATAAAGAACTTATCCGGCACTTTCTTCTGAAGATTTTCTTTCGTCGGCTCATTAATATATGGTAGCTCAGGCGGGAAAATTTCATTGAAAATTAATTTTCCGACCGTTGTTACCATCAACGGAGCCGCAAATTGTTCCGGTGTGAAGGAAGTTTTGTTCAGACTCTTCGGCGGCAGAGCGATACGCGCATGAAGTGTAATATGTCCATTCGCATAAGCCGCGATCGCCTGATTCGGATTGGAGAAAACTTTGCCTTCTCCTTTAGAAGTCTTATCTTCCATCGTCAGATAGTACGTGCCAAGTACCATGTCCTGCGACGGCGTAACAACCGGCTTGCCGTCTTTCGGGTTAAGGATGTTCTGCGCCGCAAGCATCAGCAGACGCGCTTCCGCCTGCGCTTCCGCAGACAATGGAACGTGTACAGCCATCTGGTCACCGTCAAAGTCGGCATTATATGCCGTACATACGAGCGGATGCAACCGAATCGCACGCCCCTCAACAAGCGTGGGTTCAAAAGCCTGAATGCCGAGTCTATGCAATGTGGGAGCACGATTTAAAAGAACCGGGTGTTCTTTGATTACATCCTCGAGAACATCCCAGACTTCCGGATGCACGCGTTCCACTTTACGCTTCGCAGATTTAATATTGTGCGCAAGACCTTTTGCGACAAGCTCTTTCATGACAAAAGGCTTGAACAATTCTAGCGCCATTTCTTTTGGCAAACCGCACTGGTACATTTTCAACTGCGGGCCTACGACAATAACGGAACGCCCAGAGTAGTCCACACGCTTACCAAGCAGGTTTTGCCGAAAACGCCCCTGTTTACCTTTCAGCATATGGCTGAGAGACTTCAGCGGACGATTGCCCGGCCCGGTTACAGGACGGCCGCGACGGCCATTGTCTATCAGAGCGTCTACCGCTTCCTGTAACATACGTTTCTCATTCTGTACAATGATATCCGGCGCACCAAGATCAAGCAAACGCTTTAAGCGGTTATTCCGGTTAATAACCCGGCGATACAAATCGTTCAAATCGGAGGTTGCAAAGCGGCCGCCGTCCAGTTGCACCATCGGACGAAGTTCTGGCGGAATAACCGGCAACACATCCAACACCATCCATTCTGGACGGTTTCCAGAATTACGAAATGCCTCCAATACTTCCAACCGCTTGATCACACGGTTCCGGCGCTGGCCTTGCGCTGATTTCAGCTCCTCTTTTAAGCAGTCCACTTCTTTATCAAGGTCGATTTCCGCAAGCAGACGCTTAATCGCTTCTGCGCCCATCATAGCGGTAAAAGAAGAACCGTACTTCTCGCGATAGTTGCGGTACTCTTTCTCAGAAAGCAATTGCTTTTTCTCAAGCGGCGTTTCGCCTGGATCGATAACAACATAAGATGCGAAATAGATAACCTCTTCTAGAGAGCGTGGGGACATGTCAAGCACAAGACCCATACGGCTCGGAATCCCTTTAAAATACCAGATATGGGAGACAGGGGCAGCCAATTCAATGTGCCCCATGCGCTCCCGGCGCACTTTCGCACGGGTTACTTCAACGCCGCAACGATCGCAAACTACGCCTTTATAACGAACACGTTTGTACTTTCCGCAATGACATTCCCAGTCTTTTGTCGGCCCGAAAATTTTCTCGCAGAACAAGCCTTCTTTTTCCGGTTTTAAGGTCCGGTAGTTAATGGTTTCCGGTTTTTTGACCTCTCCGTAAGACCAGGAACGAATCTTATCGGGTGATGCAAGGCCGATCTTCATATATTCAAAATTATTGACATCTAACAAGGCGCATACCTCCCATTACTTCCCGGTTTCATCCTTTACTCTTCGGCACCGCTAATGTTCAGGTGAAGTTTATCTCCAGATGTTTCCTCGTCTTCATCCGTATCCCGCATTTCAATTTCCTGTTCGTCTTCAGCGAGGATTTTCACATCCATACCTAAACTTTGCAGCTCTTTGATCAATACTTTAAAGGACTCCGGTACACCAGGTTCCGGTACATTTTCTCCTTTAACAATAGCTTCGTACGTTTTCACGCGGCCTACTACATCGTCCGACTTGACGGTGAGGATCTCCTGGAGTGTATAAGCAGCACCGTACGCTTCGAGCGCCCATACCTCCATTTCCCCAAAACGTTGGCCACCGAATTGTGCCTTACCGCCAAGCGGCTGCTGGGTAACGAGAGAGTATGGTCCTGTAGAACGGGCATGAATTTTGTCGTCAACCATGTGAGCCAATTTAATCATGTACATAACTCCTACCGTTACTTCACGGTCAAACGGCTCACCTGTACGCCCGTCATACAGAATGGTTTTGCCTGTGCGGCTTAAACCCGCTTCTTCCAGCGTGTCGAATACATCTTCTTCCGTTGCACCGTCGAATACCGGGGTAGCCATATGGATACCGAGTGCTTTAGCGGCCATACCCAGATGCACTTCCAAGGCCTGACCAATGTTCATCCGCGATGGTACACCTAACGGATTCAATACAACCTCTACGGGCGTACCATCCGGTAGAAACGGCATATCTTCTTCCGGAAGAATACGAGCGATAACCCCTTTATTACCGTGACGTCCCGCCATCTTGTCACCTACAGAAATCTTACGCTTTTGTGCGATATACACACGCACAAGTTGATTTACACCCGGCGGCAATTCGTCTCCGTTCTCACGGGTAAACACTTTAACATCAACGACAATACCGGAACCACCATGCGGTACGCGAAGGGACGTATCGCGCACTTCGCGCGCTTTTTCACCAAAGATAGCGTGCAATAGGCGCTCTTCAGCGGTAAGCTCGGTTACACCTTTCGGAGTAACTTTGCCTACGAGAATGTCACCGTCTTTAATTTCAGCACCGATGCGAACAATACCACGCTCATCCAAATTGCGCAACGCATCTTCCCCAACGTTCGGAATATCGCGCGTAATTTCTTCCGGTCCGAGCTTCGTATCACGCGCTTCCGCTTCATATTCTTCGATATGAATGGAAGTATATACATCCTCTTTTACAAGCTTTTCGCTCAACAGAATGGCGTCCTCATAGTTGTAACCTTCCCATGTCATGAATGCAACTACAACGTTGCGGCCCAATGCCAGCTCACCTTTCTCCGTGGAAGGGCCATCCGCAATAATGTCTCCCGCATTCACAAACTCGCCCTTCTTCACGATAGGACGCTGATTAATACATGTTCCTTGATTAGAGCGCTCAAATTTATGCAGTTTATACTTATCAATGTCACCCATCACTGTGCGACCGTCTACTTCTCCCTGACGGCGAATCCAAATTTCCCGCGCGGTTACACGCTCAACAACGCCAGAATGGCGAGCAATCGTAGCAACCCCGGAGTCTTTCGCCGCTTTGTATTCCATACCTGTACCGATAAATGGCGCTTCCGGTACAAGCAAAGGAACAGCCTGACGCTGCATGTTTGCACCCATAAGAGCGCGGTTGGCGTCGTCATTTTCCAAGAACGGAATCATTGCCGTCGCTACAGATACGACCTGCTTCGGAGAAACGTCCATAAAATCAACTTTATCCCGCGGCACAGTAATAATTTCACCCTTACGGCGACAAATCACCGTCTCACTAGCAAAATATCCGTCTTCTGTCAACGGCACGTTCGCCTGCGCGACATTGTATACATCTTCTTCATCCGCCGTCAAATATACGATCTCATCAGTTACGCGGCCTGTTTCTGGATCGACTCTTCGCCGTGGTGTTTCAATAAAGCCATACTCATTGATTCGCGCATACGTAGACAACGAGTTAATCAAACCAATGTTCGGACCTTCCGGAGTCTCAATCGGACACATGCGGCCATAGTGCGAATGGTGAACGTCACGCACTTCGAAGCCTGCGCGTTCGCGCGTTAAGCCGCCAGGACCAAGCGCGGACAAACGACGCTTATGCGTAAGTTCCGCGAGCGGATTGGTCTGATCCATAAATTGTGAGAGCTGCGAACTTCCAAAGAACTCTTTAATCGCCGCGATCACAGGGCGAATATTAATGAGCGCCTGTGGTGTAATCGCGTTTGCATCCTGAATAGACATACGTTCGCGAACAACTCGCTCCATACGAGACAAGCCGATACGGAACTGGTTCTGCAAAAGCTCTCCTACAGAACGTAAGCGACGATTACCTAAATGGTCAATATCGTCAGTAGAACCAACGCCATGCAGCAGATTAATAAAGTAATTAATGGAAGCAATAATGTCGGCTGGCGTAATATGTTTGACCTTTTTATCAATCATGCCATTGGAAATAACTTTAATCACTTTTCCGTCTTCAATCGGCGAGAAAATGTTAATTGCCTGCAGACGAATGTCTTCTTCCAGCACGCCACCGCGAGGCTTTATGGTTGTGAAGCCAACGCTGTCTTCCAAATACGGCAAAATGCGATCCAACAAACGACGGTCTATGATTTGACCGGCTTCTGCGATAATTTCACCAGTAGACGTATCAATTAGTGTTTCAGCTAGGCGCTGATTATATAATCTATTTTTAATATGAAGCTTTTTATTAATTTTGTAACGACCAACATTCGCCAAATCGTATCGCTTCGGGTCGAAGAACCGGGAAATAAGCAGGCTCTTTGCGTTTTCTACAGTTGGCGGTTCACCTGGACGCAATCTTTCATAGATTTCAATGAGCGCTTTTTCCGTTGAATCTGTGTTATCCTTTTCCAGCGTATTTTTGATATACTCGTCTTCCCCGAGCAAATTGAGGATTTCCACGTCCGTACCGAAGCCCAGAGCACGCAAAAGAACCGTAACCGGGATCTTCCTTGTACGGTCGATACGAACATAGATAATATCCTTGGCGTCAGTTTCAAGTTCAAGCCATGCGCCCCGGTTCGGAATCACCGTCGCCGCATACGCTTGCTTGCCATTCTTATCTACTTTTGTGCTGAAATAAACGCTAGGAGAACGAACAAGCTGACTGACAATAACCCTCTCAGCTCCATTGATAATGAAAGTCCCCGTCTCCGTCATAAGCGGGAAATCGCCCATGAATACTTCTTGTTCTTTGACTTCTCCCGTTTCTTTGTTGATGAGACGAACTTTCACACGCAGCGGAGCAGCATACGTTACATCTCGTTCTTTTGCTTCATCGACAGAATACTTCGGTTCGCCTAAACTATAATCGATGAACTCAAGAACAAGATTACCTGTGAAATCCTGAATCGGAGAAATCTCATGGAACATTTCGCGAAGTCCCTCATCCAAGAACCATTGGTATGATTTCTGCTGGATTTCGATCAGGTTAGGTAATTCCATTACCTCTTTAATTCTTGCGTAGCTGCGACGCTGGCGATAACGTCCACACTGAATTAGATGACCTGCCAACTTATTCACCTCTCAAACGGAGTTTTTGCACAAAAAAGAACAAAGCCTTCCTAATATGTAGAGAAGACTTTATGCATTTGAAGAACCGGATGTTGATATTACCTCAGTATTCCCTAGAGATAATATTGTCATACTTCATCCGATTGCTCTTTCTTTACTATTAATAAAAAAAAGGTTGACATTTTGTGCAACTTCCACTTATTCGTTCACATAATCAGTGGCATTAAATAACGATACCATAATCGAAAAATAATGTCAACTTAAGATCTTATTGCCTGAAACACGAAGTATCCTTTCTTTTTGGCGACCTCTCGAACTTCAGAGTACAATTCCTGTAGTTTCGCAAGAGCGGAAGGAGCACCCTGCTTTTTCTGAATGACAACCCAGAGGCTCCCGCCCGGCACAAGATAAGCCAAAGCTTCTTCAAAAATCCCATGCACAATCTGTTTACCGGCACGAATCGGGGGATTCGTTAAAATCACATGAAATTTTTTGCCTACAGGAACAGCAGAAAAGCGGTCGCTTACAATTGCCTCCGCGTTTGAGATTTCGTTCAATTGCAAATTACGGTTTGCAAGCGACACTGCCCGCTCATTCACATCCAGCATCAACACGTTGCCGGAAGGCGTCAACGTCGCGGCGGAAATGCCAATCGGACCATACCCGCAGCCCACATCGAGAACGTCCATTCCATCTTTTATTTCCATTGTTTCAATCAGAAGTACACTTCCGAAATCAATGCGATTCTTTGAAAAGACGCTGCGATCAGTAACAAAACGAAACTCTCTGCCCCGCAAGGTGAACGTAAAGCTCTGTTCTTTGCTGTCGGCTCCAGGTTGATTCGTATAGTAGTGCTCCATCCGTGCCACCCCGCTTCTTACAATTCTTCAATTATTATATACAAAAAGGACGAGTTGCTAAACGTGATGTCAAAAAGCAAGACGAGCACGCTTCGCAAGTGTTTCACAGTTTATTTCTAAGGAGATAAAGCCCGGCGTATCAGATACGCCGGGCTTTATCGTGAGCAGTTATACAACTACTTAAGTTCAACAGTTGCGCCAGCTTCTTCAAGCTTAGCTTTCATTTGTTCAGCTTCTTCTTTAGATACGCCTTCCTTAACTGTAGCAGGAGCGCCATCAACCATTGCTTTCGCTTCCTTCAGGCCGAGACCTGTAAGTTCGCGAACAACTTTGATAACGTTGATTTTGGAAGCGCCAGCGTTCGCCAAAACAACTGTGAATTCAGTTTGTTCAGCTTCAGCGGCACCGCCAGCGGCACCACCCATAACTGCTACAGGAGCAGCTGCAGTTACGCCGAATTCTTCTTCGATAGCTTTAACCAGATCGTTCAATTCAAGAACAGACATGCCTTTAATCGCTTCAATAATTTGTTCTTTGCTCATTATGATTCCTCCTAACAAGTTATTAGATTAAGCTCCTTGGCCTTCTTTTTGTTCACTAACTGCTTTAACAGCAAGCGCGAAGTTGCGGATAGGTGCTTGAAGCACGCTAAGCAGCATAGAAAGCAGACCTTCGCGATTCGGCAGGCTTGCAATTGCCTTGACTTCATCAACAGAAAGAACTTTGCCTTCCATTACGCCGCCCTTGATTTCAAGAGCCTCATTTTCTTTTGCAAAATCAGCCAAAACCTTCGCAGCCGTGATTTCATCTTCGAGGCTGAATGCAATAGCAGTCGGACCAGTTAATACTTCGTCCAGATCAGTCAAGCCAACTTCAGCAGTCGCGCGGCGAGTCAACGTGTTTTTGTACACTTTGAACTCAACGCCCGCTTCGCGACACTTTTTGCGCAGTTCAGTAACTTGAGCCACGTTCAATCCACGATAGTCAGTTACTACAGTGCTTTTGCTGTTACGAAGCTTTTCAACGATTTCGTTAACAATTTGAACTTTTTCTTCACGTACGGACATGTTTGCACCTCCTGTAGCATGAGACTTTTATCAAAATGAAAAAAGCCCACGCAGACATGCGAAGGCTTCAGATATCAAATCTATATCTTCATCAGCACCTCGGAAGGATATTAAGCCTGCCTGAACAGGCACCTTCTGTCTACGGTAACGGCATATTCATTTATCAACGAATGCTATCTTATCAACTTTAAAAATTGATGTCAAGCAATTATTTTGCCGAAGCTGTAATTTTTAAAGTGTTTACTTTTACCCCAGGCCCCATTGTGGAGCTTACAGTAATATTTTTCATGTATGTTCCCTTTGCAGCGGCCGGCTTTGCTTTCAACAACGCATCAAGCAGCGTGCGCAGATTGTCAGCAAGCTGGCTTACTTCGAAAGATACTTTACCAATCGGAGCATGGATATTTCCTGCTTTATCTGTGCGGTATTCAATTTTACCAGCTTTGATGTCTTTAACTGCTTTTTCAACTTCAAATGTTACGGTACCGGTTTTCGGGTTAGGCATTAAACCTTTTGGTCCAAGTACACGACCAAGCTTACCTACAGTCCCCATCATATCCGGTGTAGCAACGACTACATCAAAATCGAACCAACCTTCTTGGATTTTGTTTACGTATTCTTCGTCGCCTACATAATCTGCGCCTGCAGCTTCCGCTTCTTTCGCTTTTTCACCTTTGGCAAAAACAAGTACACGCTGAGTTTTACCAGTACCGTGCGGAAGTACAACAGCACCGCGAATTTGTTGATCGTTTTTGCGCGGATCAACGCCCAGACGAACTGCTACTTCCACAGTTTCGTCGAACTTAGCTTTAGAAGCCTTTTTCACGAGTTCAAGAGCTTCTTCGATTTCATATGCAACATTGCGGTCGATGAGCTTTGCAGCTTCTAAGTAGTTTTTACCTCTTTTAGCCACTTTCATTTCCTCCTTAATTGTGGTTGTAACGGTTGTGCCTCCCACGAAACAGGGTTGCGCGTAGGCGGATTTCCCCGCACATTACACAACCCCTCGGTAGAAACATGTATGGTTAACCAGCAAATTAGTCAACGATTGTGATGCCCATGCTGCGCGCAGTACCCTCAACCATGCGCATAGCGGCTTCCACGCTTGCAGCATTCAAGTCAGGCATTTTAGTCTCTGCAATTTCGCGAACCTTATCGCGCTTAATCGTTGCAACTTTGTTCTTATTCGGAACAGCAGAGCCGGATTCAATTCCAGCCGCTTTTTTCAGTAGAACAGCAGCCGGCGGGGTTTTTGTAATGAATGTGAAAGAACGGTCTTCAAACACGGTGATCTCAACAGGGATAATCAGACCTGCTTGATCTTGTGTGCGAGCGTTGAATTCTTTACAGAACCCCATGATATTTACGCCTGCTTGACCAAGCGCCGGACCAACAGGCGGTGCCGGATTCGCTTTGCCCGCAGGGATCTGAAGCTTAACAACTTTGATAACTTTTTTAGCCATGTGGTACACCTCCTAAAAACAATGACTCTATAACTTAGCCACTTGAGTAAAATCCAACTCAACAGGCGTCTCGCGTCCAAACATATCAACCAACACTTTGACTTTGCGCTTGTCCAATTGAATCTCTTCAACGGAGCCAACCATATTGGCAAACGGTCCCTCTTTCACCCGAACCATTTCTTTCAGCACAAAGTCAACACGCTTCACGGATTCCTCCATGCCCATCTGCTTCATAATAGCTGCCACTTCTTCAGGAAGTAGAGGAGTCGGTTTTGAACCTGCACCTGCAGAACCAACGAATCCAGTTACACCCGGTGTATTCCGTACAACATACCAGGAATCGTCCGTCATAATCATTTCGACGAGCACGTAACCCGGAAAAACCTTCTTCGTTACGACCTTTTTCTTGCCGTCACGCTCTTCGGTTTCATCTTCTGTCGGAATGAGCACACGGAAGATTTTGTCTTCCATTCCCATTGATTCTACGCGCTTTTCCAGGTTTGTTTTAACCTTATTCTCATAACCTGAATAAGTGTGAACAACATACCAGTGTTTTTCCATGATTCGAGGACAAACAGGTGTCCTTAACCCCCCTAATGATTATTTCCCTGCCTTCAAGATTAACTCAAGGAGTTGGGAAATACCTAAATCAATTACAGCGAAGAAGATTGCAATAAGCGTTACTGTTACCAGTACAACGGTCGTATAAGAAACAAGTTCTTTACGGGTTGGCCAAGTAACTTTCTTCAGTTCGGCCCAAGCTTCCTTTACAAAGGCCGGTCCGCGTTTGAGTTTATCTACAAAACCCATAACGCACCCCCAATAACTTCAAACTCTCAAACTATACTAGCGAGTCTCACGATGAAGCGTATGATCGTTGCAGAATTTGCAGTATTTCTTCATCTCAATGCGTTCCGTTTGCTTACGTTTGTTTTTGGTTGTGGTATAGTTGCGTTGTTTGCACTCGGTGCACGCTAACGTTACAGTTACCCGCATGATGTTACACCTCCCACATTACTGGCTATGTACTAGCCTTTCATAATGAATTTTGCATCAAGTAAAACCGCGCAGACACACGGCTACCTCAAATACTTTATCACAAGGGAATTTCAGTGTCAAACAAAAATTGACTTAAACTAGAAATAGAACAGAAACTATACTTTGTGTAAGAAAGACAAGCAGCAACCAAAAGAAGAGAGTTCATCAACAACTTATCTTTATTGCTCCACCTTAAATCTTGCTACCAGACTTTCTAACTGTTCAGACAACTGTGCCATAGTAGCTGCATCATTCGCCAGTTGCTGTGCAGCTGCGGCTTGCTGCTCACTCACCGCAGCAACTTCTTGAGAACCGGCGGAAGCTTCTTCCGTAATAGCCGAGATACGTTCCATCTCCTGGGAAACTTTGCGCGCGTTCTCTTCCGCCATTTTAATGAACGAAGTGATATGCGAACTTTTCTCACCTACAAGCGTAATATGCTTGTAAATTTCTCCGAAAGAATCCCCGGTATGCCGCACCATTTCCCGCCCCTGTGCGATCATATCATGGCCGCGCACAATCGAATCGATCGCTTCATGCGTCTCCCGTTTGTTCTCTTCGACAATACGAGAAATATTGCCTGCCGCTCGGTCCGTTGCTTCTGCAAGCTTCCGTACTTCATCGGCCACAACCGCAAAACCGCGCCCTGCTTCGCCGGCACGCGCAGCTTCAATGCTTGCATTCAACGCAAGCAGGTTCGTCTGAGAAGCAATTCCAGTAATCAGATTGACAATTTGTCCGATTTCTTCCGAGCGGTCCCCCAGCTTCTGTACAACAGCCGACGCATCATCTACCATCCGCTGAATTTCTTCCATTTTATATACGGCGGCTCGTACCGCTTTTTCGCCTTCTCCCGTTAGTTGTATAGTAGCTGTGAACGTACGGTTCATCTCGTCAGCATAAGCGGAAATCTGCTGTAGACCGTTATTGACAAGAGATACTTCCATATGAACCGATTGAATAGAATTAGCGATATCTCCCGCTCCTTCAGCCAGATCGTTAATCGTTGTCGCTACCTGTTCAGCAGACTGCGTCGTCTCCTGGCTGGTGAGCGTTAAAACTTCGGAAGAACGCCTCATTTTACCTGAAGCTTCCTTAATTTCGAGAAGCAACATATGAATGTTCTCTACCATCTGATTAAAATTTTGACTAAGCACACCTACTTCATCGCTGCTTCTATTTGGCGTTTTTACGGTTAAGTCCCCTTTGGCGATCATGCTGGTCAGCTCGCTCAAATGCTGAATCGGACGAACAAAACGTGAAGAAAACACGATTAAAATAACAATAGCAAAAGTAAGAATAACAATCGCTGTGACAAATGAAAGTTTAGCTAGATAATCAAGCTGGCTGGATGCTTCTTTTACTGGGGCAGTAATGGCGACCAGCCACCCGGTAGTAGGAATCTGCGAGAAAAAAGCATATTTATCCACGCCTTTATATGTATACCTTTTGTATACAGTCTTGCCAGCAAATGCTTCGTCAATACCTTCTGTCAAATGCGGTATATTTAACTTATATAGGTTTAACTTTAAAATTTCTTCTTTTTTTGGATAACTGATAACGAGTCCGTCGCGCTGTGCCATATATGCATAGCCGGTCTGTCCAATTTTTTCGCCAGCTACTAAATTGTTCATGGTAGTAACCGGCACCGTAGCTGCCACAATACCGCTTAGCTGGTTCTCCCGGTTATAAATCGGACTTGCAATAACAATAACCATCTGCCCGCTTACGCGTGAAATAAGCGGATCCGAAATTGCATACGGCTCACCGTTTATTACTTTTTTAAAGTAATCTCGATTGGCCACATTTGTTTTCTGTCCTGCTGTCGTGAAAGCTTCTCCTTTCATATCCACAATAAAAAACATTTCATAGTCACGATGTTCTTTCAGTTGGGATTTTAAATACTGGAGTTGTAGTTCTTTGTCCATACTCCGAATATCCAGCGCAGAAGCCATATTAGTGACTAGCTCTTTTTGCTTCTCCAGCCAGCTAGTGACTTTCATATTCAAAAGCTCCAGTTGGATAAACGCCTTTTCCCTAAAATTATTTTCTAAAAACTCCTTAGCCTTGTTGTGGTTTATCCATGCCACAAAAGAAAGCGCTATCACAATTAACGGAATAATAACTATCAATAACTTTATTTTCAAACTTCTAGCTTTCATTACTTATCCTCCTCTCTTTTCTAAAAATTAGTTAGTACTATTATACCATTATAAACGCCTTACACACTATATTTTGAAAAACTTTTCCAAATATTTATAGATGACTTTCGAAATAAAAAAACAGGGCAATAGCCCTGTTTTTTCTATATTCTTATCCATATTCACGATGCTTTATAGCTATACTTGCGATACTGCGCGAACTTCCAAGTACTTCTCCAACTTTCTTTTTACGCGTTGGAGAGCGTTATCAATCGATTTGACATGACGGCTTAAATCAACAGCAATCTCCTGGTATGAGCGCCCATCCAAATACAAAAGCAAAACTTGTTGTTCCAAATCACTCAAAATTTCGCTGATTTTATCCTCAATGTCGTCATATTCTTCCTGATTAATGATCAACTCTTCTGGATCCGTCACTTTCGTGCCGCAGATAATATCCAGCAAAGTACGATCTGAGTCTTCATCATAAATAGGCTTGTCCAACGAGACGTAGGAATTAAGAGGAATATGTTTCTGTCGAGTGGCTGTTTTTATCGCAGTAATTATCTGGCGCGTAATACACAATTCAGCAAACGCTTTAAAGGAAGCAAGTTTATCCCCTTTAAAGTCCCGAATTGACTTATAAAGCCCAATCATACCTTCCTGCACAATATCCTCACGGTCGGCGCCAATCAAAAAATAGGAACGAGCTTTCGCACGCACAAAATTCTTGTACTTGTTAATCAAGTACTCAAGCGCATCACTGTCACCTGACCTTACAAGATCCACAATTTCCTCATCGTGCAAAGCATCATAGCGGGTATGGTCTGCAGCCAAACATCATCCCTCCGACCTGCCGTTATGCATCAGATAAAGCAATTATATATTATGTAACCTTTACCGTCAATGAAGTTAACCATCTCCACGGCGCCACTTTTCGAATTTTTTTTTAATTTCATCACTAAGGATAATTCCTCTTCCCTTTGGCTGCTGTTTTGTTTCGCGCACTTTCTCTCTAATATCGCGATGAATTTGCTGCATTTCCCGCCACAGCTCGCGCGCTGATTTACGTAAAGCGCCATAACCGAATGTCACCCTCTGTTCTGTATAATCTGACGTGGCGACATAAATTTGACGACGACGACCAGATAATTCGAATACTAAACGTTCGATACACTCATCCGCTGTTTCCTTTTCTTTTGTATAGCGAATATCGAGGCGATACTCCCGCAGTTTCTTGCCCATGCCTTTTACGTTATGGGCATCAAACACAACGATAACGCGCACTCCGGTAAATCCTTGATAATCGGCCAGCCAGCCAAGCAAATCGTCCCTCGCCTCTTCGAGGCTAATTTTCTTCTTTTCCTTCAGCCGCTTCCAATCCCCGATCACGTTGTAGCCATCAACAATTAGTATTTCTTCCATCACCGATCATCCTTATTTAGCTAATGGATGACGCTGGCGGTATACTTCATACATCAATAAGGCACTCGCAACAGACGCGTTCAAAGAAGTGACGCGGCCTACCATCGGCAACTTTACCGTAAAGTCGCATTTTTCCTTGACAAGACGGCTCATGCCTTTTCCTTCACTGCCAATTACCAAAGCAACTCCCATATCAAAACGCGCTTCACGGAATTCTTTTTCTCCCGAAGCATCCGTACCTATTACCCAAATATTGTGCTTTTTGAGCTCATCAATCGTGCGAGCAAGATTGGTGACGCGGGCAACCGGTACATACTCAATTGCTCCAGCTGATGTTTTAGCCACGGTGGAAGTTAATCCGGCAGAACGCCGCTTTGGAATAATTATGCCGTGAACGCCGGTCGCATCAGCCGTACGTAAAATGGAGCCAAGGTTGTGCGGATCTTCAATTTCATCCAACAGTACGAGAAAGGGCGGTTCTCCAGACGTTTCCGCTCTATGTAAAATCTCGTCCAATTCTACGTAATCGTAAGCGGCTACGTACGCCAGTACGCCCTGATGACTTTCTCCTTCCGCCGCTTGATCAAGCTTTTTGCGAGGAACAATTTGTACGGTGACACCCGCTTTTTTGGCCAGTGCTATTACCTGATTGGCGGCTCCTTTTTGCGAATTTTCCGCAATCCATATTTTATTGATGGAACGCCCCGAACGCAACGCTTCCAGGACGGGATTTTTTCCGACGATATATTCACTCATGGCAAACCCCTTCTTATTCTTTGGTTGGAGCGGCCAAGCCGCTATCTACCCACTCAAGCGCATAAGACAAAATTTCGTCTAAACGCTTTTCCTGCCTAGTTAAATATAAAAAACCAAGCAACGCTTCAAAACCAGTGCTGAGTCTGTATTCAGCAATATTAGCATTTTTCGGAACGGTTGCCGACTTAGCGTTACGTCCCCTCTTTAGCACAGCCTTCTCTTCTTCGGTCAACCGTTCCCAAATACCTTCTACGATGCTGGCCTGCGCTTTGGCTGAAACATAGCGCACGGCGGCACGTTGCAGCAAATTCGGCTTTACCTCACCCGCCGCAATCAAATGCTGGCGGACGCGAACCTCCAATACTGCATCTCCCATGTACGCAAGGGCAAGGGCATTGATTTGTCTTGGATCTCTCGTCAGTTTATCTTGTTTCATACTGCGCCTCTATCCTTGCGTTTATTTGCGATGCCAGCGCGTGCCTTGCGGCGTATCCTCGATAATAATTCCCATCTCTTGTAATCGGTTCCGAATTTCGTCCGCCCGAGCAAAGTTTCTCACTTTACGTGCCTGTGCCCGCTCCTCAATTAACGTATTAATTTCTTCATCGGATGGGCCCGACATATTCTGTTCCGCTTCCCCAAAGGTAATGCCAAGCACGTCTCCCAATTCTGCAAATAAAGCAAGATAAGCTGTGCCGATTTCTTTTCTTAACACATTCGCTGCCATCATCTGATTCACTTCACGCACCATATCAAACAACACCGTGATAGCGTCAGCCGTATTAAAGTCGTTATCCATTTCTTCGATAAAACGCTGGCGAAAACTGTCTACCCGTTGCTTTTCTTCTTCCGTGGCGGCCTCGTCCACCGCTGAATCCAGATGATGCTTCAGATTGCGCACAGCTGTATCAATACGCTCCAGAGCGTTTGCCGCCTGCCGCAAAAGCGCATCGCTAAAGTTAATCGGGTTGCGGTAGTGCGCCCCTAGCATAAAGAAGCGAATAACGCGCGCTGGATAATTCTCACGCAGTTTTTTTACCAGAATCACATTTCCAAGCGATTTGGACATTTTTTCGTTCTCAATATTAATATATCCATTATGCATCCAGTACTTTGCCATTGGATGGCCTGTCAGGCTCTCCGTTTGCGCGATTTCGTTTTCATGATGCGGAAATATAAGATCGTGACCTCCACCATGGATATCGAAAGTTTCGCCGAGATATTTCATTGACATCGCTGAACATTCAATATGCCAGCCCGGCCGACCTTTGCCCCATGGGCTTTCCCAACAAATTTCCCCCGGTTTCGCACCTTTCCAAAGCACAAAATCAAGCGGATTCTCTTTCTTATCGCTCACTTCAATGCGGGCACCCGCCTGCAATTCTTCAATGTTTTGGTACGAGAGCTTGCCGTATTCCGCAAAGGAAGCTGTACGGAAATAAACATCTCCGCTTGCTACATACGCATGCCCTTTTGCGATTAAGTCTTCAATGAAGGCGATAATTTCCGGGATGTGCTCCGTCACTTTTGGGTGGACGTCTGCCTTCTTTACACCGAGCGCCCGCACATCTTCTTCAAACGCTGCAATAAACATGTTTGCAACTTCTTCCACGCCCATGCCGCTTTCCTCGGCCTTTTTAATAATTTTATCATCTACATCGGTAAAGTTTTGAACGTACGTTACTTCATAGCCACGGTATGAGAAATAACGACGCACTACATCAAACACAATGGGTGGACGGGCATTTCCGATATGAATAAAGTTATACACCGTCGGCCCGCAAACGTACATTTTCACTTTGCCCGCCTCAAGCGGAACAAACTCTTCTTTTTTACGGGTCAGCGTATTGTATATTTTAATGCTGCTCATGGGCTTGTCGACTCTCCTTTAGTTGTTTTACTTCTTGTCTCAAGGTATCAATTTCTCGCTGCATCGAGCGCAACACTTCGCCGATTGGGTCCGGCAAATTAGTATGATCAAAGTCATGGTTTACCCTTACACCATTCTGAATAACGATGCGACCAGGAATACCGACAACTGTAGAATTCGGCGGCACTTCCTGCAACACAACCGAACCAGCTCCGATTTTTGAATTGTCGCCGATTTTCATCGAGCCGAGCACTTTCGCCCCGGAAGCGATCAGCACATTATTGCCAATCGTAGGATGACGCTTGCCCTTTTCTTTACCTGTACCGCCGAGAGTCACTCCCTGATAAAGCGTTACATTGTCGCCAATTTCGCAAGTTTCTCCGATAACGACGCCCATACCATGGTCAATAAACAGCCCTTTCCCGATTTTCGCCCCAGGGTGAATCTCTATACCGGTTAAGAAGCGGGCAAACTGCGAAATCACCCGCGCCAGTGTGTAGAACTTCCTTTTCCATAAACGATGGCTTAAGCGGTAAAACCAAATAGCATGCAATCCTGAGTACGTAAGGAGTACTTCCAGCGCGCTACGCGCTGCGGGGTCCCGCTCCATTACCGCACGAATATCTTCCCGCAACGTTTTAAGCATACTTCCACCCCTTCCATTCCTAATATTACCAATAAAAAAGCCTCCATAGCCAAATAATGGCTACAGAGGCGGTAATTTTCCGCGGTTCCACTCTGTTTCGCTCTGCTTAAAAAAGCAAAGCGCGCTCAAACCCGTAACGCGGGACACGGAGTCTCCTACTATAAAATGGTTCAGAGACCCGGCTCACGGATGCATTTCCGAAAACGAAAAGCAGAGCCGCTTCCAGCACGGTACATTTTATCATACCGGCGGCTTTCTCTGGTGCCTTTCTTCCTTTTCGTACTTCTTCCGTTCCTTGCCATTATCTTTATTTTGCAATTTTCTCGTAGTTGTTTATCACATTTTGCACACGTGAAACCACTTTGTCACGGCCGAGAAGGAATAGTGTCTGATTTAGGTCTCGCCCATGTGTAAGGCCGGTAGTAGCAACACGAACGGGCATGAACAACTTCTTACCTTTCTGGCCGGTTACCTTTTGCACAGCCTTCAGTGCTTCTTTAATTGTATCAGGCGTATATTCTTTAAGCGTCACCAACTCTTCATGGAACGCCTTCATAACATCTGGAACCTGCTCGTCTGAGAGCACTGCTTTCGCTTCTTCATCGTATTGCACTTCGTTTTCAAAGAATAGAGAGGCAAGCCCTGTAATCTCGGCCGCATACTGTAATTGCTCCTGATACAGGGCAACCACTTGCTTTGCCCATTCATACTGATCTTCATTCAGCTTCTGCGGCAGCTGCCCGGCTTTTTGCATATGCGGAATACAAAGCTCAGCAATACGCTCTACAGGAGCTTGCTTAATATAATGGTTATTCATCCAATTTAACTTATGAATGTCAAAGATAGCCGGTGACTTGGATACACGACTTAGTGAAAATTTATCAATAAGCTCTTCGCGGGTGAAAATTTCCCGTTCTTCTTCAGGCGACCATCCGAGCAGCGCCAGAAAGTTCATCAGTGCCTCTGGCAGATAGCCGAGGTCGCGGTATTGCTCGACAAATTGAATAAGGGACTCGTCCCGTTTGCTCATCTTCTTCCCGTCCGGATTTAGAATCAACGCCACATGTGCAAATTCCGGCGCCTCAAAGCCGAACGCTTCATAAATCATCAGCTGGCGCGGCGTGTTTGAAAGATGTTCTTCGCCACGGATAACGTGTGTAATTTTCATAAGATAGTCATCAATAACCACGGCAAAATTATATGTCGGAATCCCGTCCGGACGGGCAATGACGAAATCTCCAATACCATTTGATTCAAATTTTACTTCACCACGAATATGATCATGTACAATGTATTCCCGGTTTTCTGGTACGCGAAAACGAATAGAAGAAGTCCGCCCTTCCGCTTTGTACGCCTCAATTTGTTCCGGGGCCAGATGACGGCATTTTCCCGAATAGCGCGGCGTTTCACCTCTTGCTTTCATCGCCTCACGCTCTGCATTCAGCTCTTCTTCCGTACAATAGCAATGATAGGCTTTCCCTTCTTCTACCAGCTTGTCAATATACTCCTTATAAATATCCAGCCGATCCATGGAACGATATGGGCCTACACCGCCGTCTTTATCGATGCTTTCGTCCCACTCCGTTCCAAACCAGCGAAGGCTTTCGATTAATTTCGCTTCTGCCTCTTCCACATTCCGCTTCCGGTCCGTATCTTCGATGCGGACAATGAAGTCGCCACCGTGATGACGAGCGAACAAATAGTTAAACAGCGCCGAACGGGCACCCCCGATATGTAAATGTCCGGTTGGACTCGGTGCAAACCGAACGCGGACTTGTTTCGACATGAATGGCCACCATCCTTCAAAAATTTAGCTCCATCTATTATAATCCTTCTTTTTGCAACAATACAACAGCCATTGCGGCCACTCCTTCGCCACGGCCCGTAAAACCAAGCTGTTCTGTCGTGGTCGCCTTCACGTTTACCCTTTCTTTATCCGTTTCCACACAAGTAGCGATAACTTCGCGCATTCGTTCTATATATGGAGCCATTTTCGGCTGCTGAGCAATAATGGTCGCATCCACATTCCCCATGATATATCCTTTTTCTTTTACCAGCTTCCAGACATCCTGAAGCAACACGCGGCTATCCGCATCTTTGAACGTCTGATCGGTATCTGGAAAGCGCTTGCCAATATCCCCTAATCCCAAAGCACCCAAAATCGCATCCGTAATCGCATGCAGCAAAACATCCGCATCCGAATGGCCCAGAAGCCCTTTTTCGTGAGGAATTTCCACACCCCCAACGATAAGCCTGCGGCCTGCCGCCAGCTGATGAACATCAAATCCTTGTCCTACTCGTATCATCGCCCGTCTCCTTTCTCCGCTCCAAAATCGCTTCTCCGAACACCAAATCTTCTGGAGTCGTAAGCTTAATATTCGTATACTCTCCTTCAACAATATGCACAGTCTGTCCCATGCGCTCCAGCAACGAGGCATCATCCGTACCAATAAAGCCTTCCTCGCGCGCCCGCTCATGCGCACGGATAATATCAGACAGAGCAAAAGCTTGTGGCGTTTGCACAGCCCACAAGCTTTTTCTTGGCGGTGTGTCCACCACGATTCCTTCTGCATCCGTCCGTTTAATCGTGTCTTTGACAGGAACGGCGAGGATGGCTGCTCGCTTAGCACGGAGCGCTTCTATCAGTTTCAGCAGCGTCGGACGGGTAAGAAAAGGCCGCGCACTATCGTGAATCATGACATATTCGACAGAACGGAGAGCTTTAAGACCAAGATACACGCTGTCCTGGCGCTCCGCTCCGCCTGGAATGACACGAACCCCTCGATAGCCACGAAGCAACTCCTGCGTGCATTCCATATCTTCTTCAGCCGTTACAACGATAATTTCCTTCACATGTTCAAGCCCGATAAACAGAGAGAGCGTATGAAGCAGGACCGGTTTTCCGCCCAGTTCGATAAATTGTTTTTTCACCGATCCGCCCATTCGCTTACCCTGTCCAGCGGCTGCGATAACCACACCTATATTCACTTTCATCCACTCATTTCTTACAGCGCTTTTTCCATTAATTTCGGCTTCGCGAAAATCATGCGGCCAGCCGACGTCTGCAAAACGCTAGTTACAATCACGTCAACAAACGAACCGATATAATCCCGCCCACCTTCGACAACGATCATCGTTCCATCATCCAAGTACGCGACACCTTGGCCATTCTCTTTTCCGTCCTTAATAACCTGCACATGCAGTTCCTCACCCGGCAACACTACCGGTTTTACCGCATTGGCCAAATCGTTAATATTCAACACAGATACACCCTGAAGCTCACATACCTTATTTAGATTAAAGTCGTTTGTCACGACCTTTCCTTTCATCACTTTAGCAAGCTTAACCAGCTTGCTGTCAACTTCGCTAATTTCCTCGAAATCTTGATCTGTGATAATAACCTTTACTTTTAATTCTTTTTGAATTTTGTTCAAGATGTCAAGACCACGTCGCCCTCTGTTGCGCTTAAGCGTGTCAGATGAGTCTGCAATATGCTGTAGCTCTTCTAGCACGAATTCAGGAATCACAAGCGCCCCTTCAAGAAATCCTGTTTTACAAATATCTGCAATCCGTCCGTCAATAATTACGCTTGTATCCAAAATTTTATATTCGGTCTGGTTCGGCTCTTGTTTTTCTTCCTTCTTTTTCTCACCTTTAAAACGACCAATCGAAAATACGGACATAATTTCATCACGTTTTCGCAACCCTACCTGAAAACCAATGTATCCGCATAGTACAGAAATAAGCAACGGAAGCAATCTCGCCACAATTGGGATAGGAATGCTATTAATGGGAAGAAAAAGTAAAAAAGCCACAATAAGTCCAATGATAAGCCCCATGGCTCCAAACAAAACATCCGTAATCGGTAGCTTAATCAGTGTTTCTTCACTGCGTTTGATAATCTTTACAATGTACTCTGTCGGCCAAGAAGTAATCAAGAAGAAGAGCATAGCCCCGAGTACCGCACTGATATACTCCACGCCGGGGATTGTACCAATATGGATGAGCGAACTCAAAAGCCCGAACAAATCAGAACCGAATTGATAGCCCAATCCCGCACCGACCAAGAGAAAAAACAGTTGAATGATTCGTCTAACCATACCTTCACCTCCTCAAAATGATTCATATTCCATTATAGTCATATCTACCGAATAAAAAACGATGAAAAAACAAAAACTGTATAAATATGGATTTTATTTTTTTCTTTTACTCTTTCTTACGAGGAAATAACGACAAAAGTTACAGGAAAAAAAGGAAAAGCTTCTCGTAGAGAAGCTTTCCCCTCTAACTATTGACAACACGCTCAAGCAGATCTGTTGCCTGCTCTTCATTAATATTTTTAACAAGCACAAGCTCGCTTAACAATATCTGTCGGGCATTGTCCAGCATTTTTCGCTCTCCCGTCGACAGCCCTTTTTCTTTCTCCCTGCGCATCAGTTCACGGACAACATCCGCTACCTCATAAATATCACCTGTACGCATTTTTTCCATATTCTTACGGTATCTGCGATTCCAACTCATGGACGTGTCAAGCTCGCCGTGTCGCAAAATTTCCATGACACGCTCAAGAGCCTGAACATCCACGACTTCGCGAATACCAAGGTTCTTCACTTTCTCCATCGGGATCATGATCTGCATATTGCCGACGGGCATCTTCATAATATAGTACTGCTGTTTCTCACCAAGGATTTCCTTCTCCTCAATGGCCTCAATAATACCTGCGCCATGCATAGGGTAAACAATCTTATCTCCGATTCGAAACAACAACCCCACCCCCAACAGAGTATCCATTTCTAATATATCATAACGCCCATTTTTTGTCAACATTTTAAAATTTATAATCATATCATATATAATATAATCATGTCAATAAATATGTCAAATTAATTTTATATTAAAAATTTGCAACCAAAAAAAGACCGGACAAGCATCCGGTCTTTCTACAAATTAATAATTTCTTCTTCCGTATTCTCACGCCTGCGTTTTCTTCGCATACGTTTAACGTTTTTCTTCACACCATAAAGCGCATAAAATACAAGCGGGATAAATACAACCATCGGAAACTGTGCTGGAAAACGCACGGCCATGATCGCAGCAATCAGGACAACAAGAGGGGTGACCCAGTAGGCCGAACGCGGAATCCCTACCTTTTTAAAGTTGGGATACTTAATGTTGCTTATCATAAGATAAGAAAGTCCTAACATACTTAGTACAAGATAAATCGGCGGAAAAGCGTTGTGATACAAAGCCAACGTTGCCAATACGCCACCTGCCGCCGTAATGGGTAATCCTACAAAATATCCCGTATTGCCGCTCGTAGAGGAATTAAAACGCGCTAGACGAAGAGCTCCACAAATTGGAAACAGTCCAGTCAGCAAAATCCCAGTCCATCCCATATCACCAAGCACAACGACATACATAATTAAAGCCGGTGCCACTCCAAATGTCACGATATCGGAAAGAGAATCTAACTCTTTGCCAAAATCGCTCTGCGCGTTTAGCATACGAGCAAGACGACCATCCAAACCATCAAATACCATACCGATAATAACCATGATAGCCGCGTAGCTCAAATCAGTCGGTTCCCCACGGAAAGCTAGCAGCATTGCAATAATTCCCAGAAACAAGTTGCCTACTGTAAACAGATTCGGTATCGTCCTCGCTATCATTCTAGACTTTTTACCTCCCTGGTACTGTTTCTATCTCTTGAAACAGTCGCCTCTTATTTGAAACCTGTCTGTATCTGGAAAATTCAAAGACAGGCCTCAAACAATTATTTTATTTTATTCCGAATCAAATATGTCTGTCAATAAACACTTGTTCCTGTATCCGTTTTAATCCTTCTTTAATTGCACGGGCGCGCACTTCACCGATTCCTTCCACATCGTCTAATTCCTCAATCGTTGCCATCATAACCCGCGGCAAACTAGAAAACTCCTCAATCAAATTATTTACAATAGAAGCCGGCAGGCGAGGAATTTTGCTTAAAATCCGATAGCCGCGCGGAAAAACTGGCTCATCACTCAAATTCGCACTCGGGGTGTATCCGAGAATCTTGAGAATGTTTACCGGTTCAAGCAATTCATCACCGGATAGCTTGTGCAATTGCATCAGTACATCTTCTGGATCAACATCATCTCCAAGACGGCAATAGTCTTTAATTAACAAATAGGCATCATCCTCGATGTTAGATACAAGCTCTTCCATTTGCATACTGATAAGGCGTCCCTCAGTCCCCAGTTCATTAATATATTTAATAATCTCCGATTTAATGCGCAGTACCATCTCGATTCTCTGTACAACAAGCGCCACTTCATGGAGTGTTACAAGTTCTTCGAATTCGAGGGCACCCAAGTTGGTCAATGCCTGATCGAGCACAGATTTATATTTTTCCAGCGTTTGAATAGCCTGGTTCGCCTTGGTCAAAATGACTCCAATATCTTTGAGCGAATAACGATACGGCCCGCGGTACAACGTGATCACGTTACGTCGTTGTGAAATAGAAATTACAAGCTGTCCGGTTTGCCGCGCCACCCGCTCCGCCGTCCGATGCCGGATTCCTGTTTCCATAGATGGAATCGAAGAGTCAGGAATTAACTGCGTATTAGCATATAAAATTCTTTTCGCGTCCTCGCTTAAAATAATAGCCCCATCCATCTTGGCAAGTTCATACAGATTAGCTGGAGTTAAATCACAGTTGATAGAAAATCCTCCGTCAACGATTGTCTGTACCGCCGGGGTATTTCCAATAACAATCAACGCGCCTGTTTTGGCTCGGAGAACATTTTCTAGTCCTTCACGAAGGGGCGTGCCCGGCGATACAAAGCAAAGTACATCACTAATAAATTGTTCACGCTTGTTGTCTGTTGCCATTATTATCCTCCCAACGCCTCCCGCAACGCTTCGGCCACGGTCTGCACCCCAATAATTTCAATTCCGCTCGGATGCTCCCAGCCCATGACATTCTTAGCGGGAATAATTACACGCTTAAATCCTAATTTTTGCGCCTCCCTGACGCGCTGCTCAATACGGGAAACTCCACGAACTTCCCCGGTTAGTCCCACCTCTCCGATTACTACATCATAAGGTTGGGTTTGTCTATCACGAAAACTGGAAGCGATACTTACCGCTACTGCAAGATCAATCGCCGGTTCATCCAGACGGACGCCTCCCGCCACATTCACGTATGCGTCCTGATTCTGCAAAAGCAATCCGACACGTTTCTCCAGCACCGCCATAATCATAGCAATTCGATTATGGTCGACTCCGGTGGCCATCCTTCGCGGCGTAGCGAAACCGGTCGGCGTAACAAGTGCCTGTAGTTCCACCAATACGGGACGGGTTCCTTCCATACTGGCGACAACTGTAGACCCGGCCACACCTAGCGATCGCTCAGATAGAAACATCTCAGAAGGATTTATCACTTCTTTTAATCCATTCTCTCCCATTTCAAAAATCCCAATCTCATTCGTAGAACCAAAGCGGTTCTTAACCGCACGGAGGATTCGGTACGTATTATGCCGTTCCCCTTCAAAATAAAGTACAGAATCCACCATATGTTCAAGCAAACGGGGACCAGCGATCGCTCCCTGCTTCGTAACGTGTCCGACAATCAAAATTGCAATATCTTTCGTCTTCGCCAGCCTCATCAAATGAGCTGTGCACTCCCTTACCTGGGCAACGCTTCCAGGAGCCGACGTAATATCCGGATGGAAAATGGTCTGGATTGAATCCAAAATGACGACAGCAGGCATAAGTTGAGAAATTTGCTGCTCCAGTAAAAACAAATCCGTCTCGGCGAGAACATATAAATTCGGACTGTCCGCGCCCAGTCGTTCGGCGCGCAGCTTAATCTGTTTCGCCGATTCTTCACCAGAAATATACAATACTTTATGGTTGTTGTTTGCCAATTCCTGTGAAGCCTGAAGCAAAAGCGTTGATTTTCCAATTCCAGGATCGCCACCCACAAGCACGAGCGAACCCGGTACCACGCCCCCGCCCAGCACACGGTTTAACTCACTAATATTCGTTGCCAGGCGCGGTTCATCTTCTCCTACAATGGTTGTAATGGGCACAAGTCGACTTGTTCCTATTGATACACCACGGCGTGCTGGTTCGCCAGGTTTCGTTTTTTCTTCCAATTCTTCTACCATTGTATTCCATTTCCCGCAACCTGGGCATTTGCCCATCCATTTCAGGGATTCATAACCACACTCTTGACATACATATTTCGTTTTGTATTTTGCCATACTTCTCTTCTCTTCTTTCTTCAATATTTTCTTGCTATATATGTCAAACTCCTGCTTTGTTGAGCATTTCCTAACCATTATTCTATAAAGAAAACTCAGCTAGTGCCAAGCCTTAACGCAAGCTAACAAGCTTAGCCATACACTTTCCTATTCACATAAAAAGACTCTCCTGAGCAAAGCATACTTTCTCAAGGAGAGCCTCTTCTGTATTTTATCGTTCGCGTTTTACGCGTCGTCTCTTTACTTAGAGACAGACTCGCTCGCTTTTTCCACCATCAATTCGCCATTTACCACATCAATTTTTACAGTGTCGCCTTTCTTAATATTTCCAGTTAGCAACTCTTCCGACAGGCGGTCTTCGATGTGACGCTGAATCGCGCGGCGCAGCGGACGAGCACCAAACGCCGGATCGTATCCTTCTTTTGCTAGGAATTTCTTCGCTTCCTCAGTGAGGACAAAGTCAATATCCTGTTCGTTCAGGCGTTTACGCAGCTGTTCCGTCATAAGTAGAACAATTTCCGCAATATGCGTTTCTTCCAAAGAATGGAATACAATCAATTCGTCAATCCGATTTAGGAATTCCGGACGGAAATTGCGTTTCAATTCCGCAAGTACCCGGTCTTTCATGTTTTCATAATGTTTTGTGCTGTCCGGCGTTGTAAAGCCAAGCGTTGTGTTTTTCTTAATCAAATCGGCCCCAACATTGGAAGTCATGATAATAACCGTATTGCGGAAGTCTACTGTTCGCCCTTTGGAGTCAGTTAAACGACCATCTTCAAGCACTTGTAGTAGAATATTGAATACTTCAGGATGTGCTTTTTCAATCTCGTCCAACAGCACCACAGAGTACGGTTTACGGCGCACTTTTTCGGTTAGCTGCCCCCCTTCGTCAAATCCGACATATCCCGGAGGCGCTCCAACCAGACGAGAAGTAGAATGTTTCTCCATATATTCGGACATGTCGATGCGAATCATCGCATCTTCGTCACCGAACAACGCTTCTGCAAGAGCACGAGCCAACTCAGTTTTGCCGACACCTGTTGGTCCCAGGAAAATGAAGGAACCAATTGGGCGTTTCGGATCTTTCAATCCGGCACGTGCTCGGCGTACAGCCCGGGAAATGGATTTTACCGCTTCCTCCTGACCAATTACACGCTTATGCAAAATTTCTTCCATTTTCAACAAGCGTTCGGTTTCTTCTTCTTTCAATTTCACAACCGGAATGCCGGTCCAGCTTGCTACAACAGCTGCAATATCTTCCGGAGTCACTTCAGAGTCAGTTTGACCTTGTTTTTCCTGCCATTCGTTCTTCGTTCTCTCAAGCTCTTCACGTAGCTTCTGCTCTTTGTCACGCATGGAAGCCGCTTTTTCGAACTCCTGACTTTGCACAGCCGCGTCTTTCTCTTTGCGAACTTCCTCAAGCTTCTGCTCAAGCTCCTTCAAGTTCGGTGGAATTGTGTATGATTGCAAACGTACTTTCGATGCCGCTTCATCAATCAAGTCAATCGCTTTATCCGGCAGGAAGCGGTCGGAAATGTAGCGGTCAGATAAATATACAGCCTGGCGAATCGCTTCATCTGTAATCTTAACACGGTGATGCGCTTCGTAACGGTCACGCAGACCAAACAGAATTTGCACCGCTTCTTCTGGTGTTGGCTCGTCTACCTGAATCGGCTGGAAACGACGTTCCAAAGCCGCGTCTTTTTCAATATACTTGCGGTACTCATCCAATGTTGTCGCACCGATGCACTGCAACTCACCGCGAGCCAAAGACGGTTTCAGAATATTGGAAGCATCAATTGCGCCTTCCGCGCCGCCTGCACCAATAAGGGTGTGTAGCTCATCAATAAATAAAATAATATTGCCTGCCTGACGAATCTCATCCATAATTTTCTTTAGACGGTCTTCGAATTCACCCCTATATTTCGTGCCAGCAACAACCGTCCCCATATCAAGCGTCATCACACGCTTATTGCGAAGGGTCTCCGGAATCTCGTTGTTCACGATACGCTGGGCCAATCCTTCCACAACTGCAGTTTTACCAACGCCCGGCTCCCCGATAAGAACCGGGTTGTTCTTCGTACGGCGACTAAGCACTTGAATGACACGCTCAATTTCCTTAGAGCGTCCGATAACAGGATCCAGGCCGCCTTCGCGCGCCACCGCCGTTAGGTCGCGTGCCAAACTATCGAGCGTAGGCGTATTGACTGCCGCACTGCTTGAGTTTTGCTGGTGCGAAGACATCGCTTCACTGCTACCCAGCAATTGAAGCACTTGCTGGCGCGCTTTGTTCAAGCTTACGCCTAAATTGTTAAGCACGCGCGCTGCCACACCTTCGCCTTCACGGATTAAGCCGAGCAGGATATGCTCCGTACCAACGTACGTATGACCTAATTTTCTTGCTTCATCCATTGAAAGCTCAATAACTTTTTTGGCGCGCGGCGTATAATTGATATTGGTCGGCTGTTCGCCGCCGCGACCGATAAGAGCTTCAACTTCACCCTGGATTTTATCAAGGCCAAGCCCCAACGCTTGCAGGGCTTTCGCCGCAATACCGTCCCCTTCACGGATTAGGCCAAGAAGAATATGTTCAGTTCCGATATTTTTATGACCTAGACGAACCGCTTCTTCCTGGGCAAGCGCCAAAACTTTCTGCGCTCTTTCCGTAAAACGACCAAACATCATAAAACAAACACCTCCGAATGAAGTATAATTATTCTTTACTGCTTATTCCATCGCTGACTTTAACCGCTCCCGGATTAGACGCGCCCGGCGCTCATCACGGGAATCAGGCGTCAACTGCTGGCCTGCATATTGCTGCAAAAATCCCGGTTGTGTCATAACCATCAATTCATTCATGACGCTTAGCGGCACATTTCTAATAATGTCCAAATCAATGCCGAGTCTTACGTCGGAAAGCCGTTCTGCGGCTTCCTTTGACTCAATAGTGCGCGCATTGGTCAGAATGCCATATGAACGGCACAAGCGATCCTCTAGTTGCAGTCTGCGATTCTGCATTAAATATTCGCGCGCTGCGCGTTCCTGATCGATAATCTGCCGCGCGACACTGATAAGATTCTCGATGATTTCCTCCTCAGATTGCCCAAGCGTAATTTGATTGGAAATCTGGAATAGATTTCCTACAGCTTCGCTGCCTTCGCCATATAGCCCTCTTACTACTAACCCTACCTGTGTAATTGCGGACAAAATGCGGTTAATTTGCTGGGTTAGCACAAGGGCCGGCAAATGCATCATGACTGAAGCGCGAATGCCGGTTCCGACATTGGTCGGACAACTGGTGAGAAAACCCCGCCGTTCGTCAAAAGCAAAGTCCAGATACTTTTCAAAAATATCATCCACCCTATCCGCCACTTTCCATGCTTCTCTTAACTGAAGTCCAGAAAACAGGCACTGGATACGCAAATGGTCTTCTTCATTGACCATAATGCTAATGGCTTCGTTTTCACTAAGAATAACAGCGCCTTTGCGCGATTCGGAAAGCAAGTTTGGACTAATAAGATGCTTCTCCATCAGCACGCGCTTCTGTAACGGAGTCAAAGTGTCCATCCGTATCATTTCAAAGTTTTCTTGTTGTTTAAACGCCTCATCCTGCATGGCCTGCTCCACTCTTCCCAGAACCTGCTCCAGCTGCGAATCTGTGGCCAGCATAGGAAATGGCTGGTCTTGTAAATTCCGGGCCAATCGTACCCGGCTGCTGATGACAATATCGGCATCCTGGCCGTCGCCATTCATCCATTCACTTACCGCATTGGTTATAAACTTCTGGAAAGACATATGTTTTCCCTCCTACAAACCTGCGATTTGTTGCTCTAGTTCACGAATCCGATCCCTCAGCTTTGCCGCTTCCTCAAACTCCTCGCGCTCAATACGCTTCCGTAGCTCTTCCTTAAGTCGGTCCACTTCTTTCTTTAATTTGATCGCTCCTCCCGAGCGTTCAGGTACCTTGCCGCTATGATGTGTATTGCCGTGCACGCGGCGGAAAAGCGGGTCAAGCTTTTCTTCGAACGCTTTATAACAATTGCTACAACCGAATCTTCCGCTTTTGCTGAATTGAGCATATGTTAACCCGCACTTCTCACAACGTAGTGGCGCTTCCTGTTGTACCTTAAACGCATTAACACCAGGTTCGGCGTTGTTTAATAATCCGGATAACAGATGATGAATCGAAAAGTTGTTTATACCACCAGGGAACATATCCCCTTTTTCTTGCGCGCATACTTCGCAAATATGAAATTCTGTCTTTTCTCCGTTAACAATTTTGGTGAAATGCAGCGTTGCCGGACGCTGTTGACATTCCTGGCAAATCATATCCGCTTCCCTCCCGAGTACACATATTTCTATAAGCTAATAAATAAAAATCGTGGTCAGCATCGCCCGGAGAATCTCCGCGCGAAGACGATCCCGGAGCGGAACCGGGACAGCCGACAGGACTTTTCCGGTCGCCGCTTTCATCATCTGCATTTCTTTTGGTAAAATGATACGTTCTTCCCGTAACCGTTCAATAATATTTTCGCAGGCAGTAGCGGTTATACTCTCTCCGATCGTTTCCATTAGCACATTGTAAAAGCGCTGATTATCAATAAATTCAACTTTCCGGATGCGGATATAGCCGCCACCACCCCGCTTACTTTCCACAATATATCCTTTCTCTACTGTAAACCGGGTGCTGATTACGTAATTAATCTGGGAAGGCACACATTGGAACTTATCAGCTAATTCGCTGCGTTGAATTTCAATCGCACCATTGCTTTGCTGCAATATTTTTTTCAAATGCTGCTCAATGATGTCCGATATGTTCCTCATGTACACACCTCCTTCACCGGTTCGCTTTTTCTTCGATTTGACTTTGACTTTCTTTGACTTTAATTATAATGACATTTTAAAAAAAATGCAAGGGATTGTACTTTTATTGTTGACCTATTTTCTTGTTCCTATTCTTATATAACCTTTTTTATCCCTATAAAAAAACCTGAAGCAAACTTACTTCAGGTTCTCCGTGAACGTTTCGATCAGCAGCAAAATGTCATAGAAGAAGAGGCATATTGTCTATACAAAGAAGGCAACCCAAACTCAAAGAAGGAGAGGGCTGCCGATATTTTATCCAAAACGACCGGTGATATAATCTTCCGTTCTTTTATCCTGAGGATTAGTAAAGATCGTTTCTGTCTGGTCAAATTCAATCATTTCTCCGAGGAGGAAGAATGCTGTGTAATCGGATACGCGCGCTGCTTGTTGCATGTTATGCGTTACAATGATAATAGTATATTTCTTTTTCAACTCAAACAGCAATTCCTCTACTCTCTGCGTGGAAATCGGGTCCAAGGCGGAAGTCGGTTCATCCATAAGCACGACTTCCGGCTCCACCGCCAGCGTCCGGGCGATGCATAGGCGCTGCTGTTGACCGCCGGAAAGTCCCATCGCATTTTTGTGTAAACGATCTTTTACTTCGTTCCATAATCCTGCTTGTGTCAAACAACGCTCTACGATCTCATCCAGCTTCTTCTTATCTTTAAAACCGTTAATACGCAGACCGGCCGCCACATTGTCATAAATCGACATCGTCGGAAATGGATTCGGCTTCTGGAATACCATACCTACCTGCTGACGTACCGTTACCGGGTCGCGATCCGGACCGTAAATATTTTCTCCCTCCAGCAAGATTTCGCCTTCTACTCTTGCGCCTTCGATCACTTCGTGCATCCGGTTAATCGCACGCAGAAATGTCGATTTACCGCAGCCTGAAGGGCCAATAAACGCGGTTACTTTATTTTTTTCAATGGTCATGTTGATATTTTTTATGGCGTGAAAATCCCCATACCATAAATTTAGGTTTCTTGCTTCAATCATTGGTCTCCACCTCGTATCTTCTATCGCTTTCTTGTAATCAGACGCGCTGATACATTCAGAACTACAACAATCAAAATTAACGTCAGCGCGCCGGCCCATGCCTGCGCCTGCCATTCCGCGTATGGGGAAATCGCGTAGTTAAATACAAGCACTGGCATCGAAGCAATCGGTTCATTCAGCGACTGACTCCAATACATATTCCCGAACGCCGTGAACAACAGCGGCGCCGTCTCACCCGATACGCGGGCGATGGCGAGCATAATGCCAGTAATAATGCCGCGCAACGCGGTTGGTAAAATAATAAGCATAATAACACGCCACTTTGGAATTCCAAGTGCAAGCCCCGCCTCGCGGATATGGTTCGGTACTAGCTTCAACATTTCTTCCGTCGTGCGCGTTACTGCTGGAATCATAATAAATGCCAGCGCTATGCCACCCGCATACGCGGAGAACCCACCCATCGCAAGCACGACGAGCGCATAAACCACGATGCCGATGACAATGGAAGGAATACCCAGCATAATATCAGTCAAAAAAGAAACTAGCTTACCAAAACGGTTGCGACCATATTCCGAAAGAAAAATACCAGCCATTAGTCCTACTGGAATACCGATGGCAGATGCTAAACTAATAAGCGTGAACGTACCTATAATACCGTTCGCCATACCACCGCCGGCTTCTCCGGGAGGAGCGGGCAATTCAGTGAAGAACGCAAGATTTAAAGCCGAAAAACCTTTAACGATAACATATCCTAAAATGCTGAACAAAGGGGTCAGTGCCAAGATCATACTGATAACAGTCAGCGTAATCATGAATCCGCTGAACATGCGGCGGCGCCCCAGATTGGCGCTTAACTTATTTACTTTTTGTTTTTTCATATTTTCTAATACCGTTTCCATCATTTCGCCTCCTGTACGCCTTTAGACGTTGACCACACGAGGAAGCGTGCAAAAATATTGACCAACAAAGTAACACCAAACAGCAAGAAGCCAATCTCAATTAATGTAGATATATAAATGTCAGAGGAGGCTTCATTAAATTCATTAGCAATGACGCTCGCCATCGTGTAGGCGGGGTCAAATATTGAATCCGGAACTTCCGGTCGATTTCCGATAACCATAGTGACAGACATCGTCTCGCCGATGGCGCGGCCAAGGCCGATAATCATCGCGCCGAGAATGCCTGAACGCGAATATGTTAATACAGCTGTACGAATCATTTCCCATTTCGTCGCGCCTAAAGCCAAAGCAGCTTCACGTTGCGCGTTAGGAACAACCATCAATACTTCGCGAGAAATGGAAGCGATAGTCGGGATAATCATAATAGCTAAAATCACACCCGCGGTAAAAATCCCCACCCCGAAGGACGGACCCGCAAAAAATGGAATAAACTTTCCTAACGTGTTAATAAATAAAGGGGCGATATACTCGCGAATAATCGGAGCAAGCACAAAAATGCCCCATAAGCCGTATACGATAGAAGGAATAGCCGCCAAAAGCTCGATTAAGAAACCTACGATATCCCGAAACCATTTCGGGGCAATCTCAACAAGGAAGATAGCAATCCCCACGCTAATGGGTGTTGCGATAACCAATGCAAGAAGTGAAGAAACAATGGTTCCATAAATGAAGGGCCATGCACCAAACTGTTCAGCTACCGGATCCCAATTCGAACTAAACAAGAAGTCGAGACCGTACTTTTCAATGGCAAAGCTTGACCCGCGAAACATTTCCCATACCATAATGCCAAGCAAGGCAATAATGGAAAAACCAAAAATATACGCGATGCCTTTAAACAATTGATCTCCATATCTTTTCTTCAAGGATTACACTCCCCATTCTCTTGAAAAAAGCGGCAAAAAACTCCGCGGAGTTTTTTGCACGCTTTTCCTTGTGCTTCTTCATTATTTAAGAACCGGTTGCCCATCTACTTTTACTTTTTTCAACTGCTCCACGCACTTATCTTGCAATTCTTTCGGCAGCGGCGCATACTGCAAATCAGACGCAAACTTCTGCCCGTCCGTTACAACCCACTTAAGCATGGTCAGCATTTTTTCTGCTTTTGCTTTATCCATTTTCAGATCTTCCGGAACAAGCGCCCAAGTTGTACCGACAATCGGATAGCTGTCTTTGCCAGGCTGATTGTTCAGTTCCACTTTCAAATCTTCCGGAATATTCGTCAGCGCGCCTTTTGCGGCAGCTGTTACAGATTCGAGAGACGGAGCCACGAATTGGCCTTCTTTGTTTTTAATTTGCGCGGCGGTCATATTGTTCTGGATAACATATGCCAGCTCGATATATCCAATAGAACCCGGAGTGTTTTGTATCTGTCCTGCTACACCTTCGTTACCTTTTGCGCCGGTACCAACATTCGCCCATTTGATGGATTTGCCTGTCTGTTCTTTTGACCACATATCCGGAACTGCTTTATTCAGATATGTTGTAAAGATATGAGTCGTACCCGAACCATCGGAGCGGTGTACTGGGAAAATATCCGCATTAGGAAGTTTTACACCTTTGTTATTCTCCATGATTTTTGGATCGTTCCACTTTTTGATTTTGCCGTTATAAATGTCGGCAAGGTTTTCTGGAGTCAATTTCAGGTCTTTTACACCTTCAAGATTGTATGCAATCGCTACGCCACCAAGCGTTACTGGAATATGCAGCACGTTACCGCCGGCAGCTTTAATTTCATCTTCTTTCATCGGAGCGTCAGAAGCAGCGAAATCAACCGTTTTGGCTGTCAATTGCTTAATGCCGCCACCGGAACCGATCGCCTGATAGTTCACTTTTACATCAGAGTGTTCTTTGGAATATTCGCTGAACATTTTGGAGAATAACGGATTTACAAAGCTGGAACCCGCGCCATTTAACAAACCTGCATTCCCATCGCCGGAAGATTGTTCTCCTCCTGCTGCAGCTTCTTTGTTTCCTTCCGGTTTTAAGCTTTGGCCAGAAGAGCCACACGCCGCGAGAGAAAACATCATCACGAGCGCAAAAAGTAGTACGCCGAGCTTCTTCAACTTCACTGCGAGAATCCCCCTTAAGATTTTTGGTAAAATGGTTTTACTTTTTCTTTTGTGTTGAATAATTACGTTGTTCATAATAATCGAGGAATACAGGCACAACAAGGTGTTTTACACGATCTTTAACCTATCTTTACAAAGTGTTTACACCGTTAAAAATACAGGCTTTACTAGCATCATCCCACCTTGGAAACTACTTGTTTCTCTTTGCTTTTGTGAACCTGAGAACGAATTGTAAATTTAATGTTAAGAAATATGTAAACAAAAAAGAGTGCTTGCGTCATACAAGCACTCCGTATTTTTTCCTGATTATGCAAAATAAGATTTGCTATATAGGGTAAAATTATCCATACAGTCATGATCTGGCTCATAGCCGATTCCCGGTTTCTCTGGTACAGTAATCCATCCGTCTTCCACCGTGACTTCCGGTGTAATAATGTCTTTTTCCCAATAGCGGGAAGAAGCAGCTGTGTCGCCGGGGAGAATGAAGTTAGACAATGTAGTAATGGCCACATTGTGCGCACGACCGATTCCTGCTTCCAGCATACCGCCGCACCAAACCGGAATATTGCGCTCTTTGCACAGGTCATGTATTTTCCTCGCTTCCGTCAATCCTCCTACGCGACCAATCTTGATGTTAATAACGCCGCAGCTTCCCAGTTTGATAGCTTTGCGTACGTCTTCAACAGAATGAATGCTCTCATCAAGACAGATCGGAGTTTTTAGTTGCGCCTGTAATTCGGCATGATCAACAATGTCATCATGTGCAAGCGGCTGTTCAATCATTGTAAGATTGAACTCGTCAAGAGCTTTGAGTCGCTCTGCATCTGCCAGTGTATAGGCAGAGTTCGCGTCAGCCATAAGCTGAATGTCTGGAAAACGTTCACGAACGGCGCGTACCACTTCTACATCCCAGCCAGGCTTAATTTTCACTTTAATTCTCTTATACCCTTCTTGTACATATTTTTCGACAAGCGATAACAATTCATTCACCGATTCCTCGATTCCAAGGCTGATACCGACCTCGATTTTTTTCTTTTCTCCACCTAGCGCTTTCGCAAGCGGAATCCCTTGTTGTCTAGCATATAAATCCCAAATGGCGCCCTCAATCGCCGCTTTGGCCATGTAATTGCCCCGAATAGGCTTAAAGCGTTCTTCATTCAATTCATCCGGATGAGCAATCGGTTTTTCAAGTACAAGCGGAATTAAGAAGTCTTCAAGAATGTGCCAATTTGTTTTGACGGTTTCTTCTTTATAGAAAGGTTCAATCGCCGCAACAGACTCTCCCCATCCCGATAATCCATCTTCGCTTTTTGCTTCTACTACAATAAACTCCTTATCATATTCGGTGCCCAAGCTGGTGGTAAATGGTCGCAGCATCCGCATTTTCATGTGACGCAAAATGATTTGTTTGATTCTCATACCATACACTCCCCTTTTTTATATAGTACATAAAAATGAACCGGCGCTTCTTTATCGTTCCGGATAACATCTGTTACCGCCCAGCCCTCACAAAACAAACGGGCGAATACTTCCCGCGCCGCCTCCCGCCAAGCAATGGCGAGTGGCTTATTTCGCCGCTTGATTTGCTGAAAGTAGGCAGGAACCGGAACATAGAGAACATGATTCTCTTGCAGTTGTCTCCAGTCTGCCTTTCCTGGAACAGGATCATTGTGTATATCTGTTCTCCAATCCATAAGGAATTTTTTGGGGATTTCAGCTTTTGGTGTCAATTCGCCTTTCGCTCTTCGTGCCACTCGTTCACTTCGGATATGCCATTCTACTTGAAAACGATCGGATGCGATCCCACTGTTCAATGAGTCCTGCATATTTCCGTAACAATTTTCTATATATGTGGAACAAACCGCACCCAGCTTATGGATGTTAAGATATCCATTCACCAATTCAAGCGGGTCATATGTCCATGTAACAAGGTCATATCCGAGCTTAAGCGCCTCCTCACGCTGGGCCCATTTCAGCTTTTCACCGATTTTCATATGGCGAAAATCTGGATGTGTACCTAACATATGCGAACAAACATATGCCTTTTGACCATTATAACCTGCAAAACTATATTGAAAACCCACGAGCCTCTCTCCCACAAAAGCCCCCAGAACGATTCCACCATGCTTGGCTGCCGTTAGCATTTGGTCTACCGGCATGGGTGTATCGGTTTGCCAAATTTGCTTTTCCAGTTCCGTAATTCGTTCGATTTCCTCAACGGTATTCATCGCAAGAATCGTAAGCTGATCCTTCATTTTACCCCCCCTTTTTCAAAGGTATGAACAACGGCACGCGCCATAATTCGCGCACCAGAAATCAGCGCTTCCCGATTAAACGTCATGTGCGGATGATGCAGTCCTGGTTTAAGCCCGCACCCTAAACCCAGCATTGTGGCTTTAATGCGGGGACGCTCAAGCGTATAAAAATGGAAATCCTCCCCGCCAGGCGTAATAACATCTGGCGCCGTATTTTCTGCTCCAAGCACATCTTCGATCGCCTGTTTCATAAACACTTTCGCCTCTTCAGCAACTTCGGCCGCCGCGGTTCTGCCTTCCGGCCAAAGTGTAATTCGAGCGCCAAACATCGCCGCCGTATGACAAGCAACTGTCTGTATTTTTTCATATAATTCATCCAGCACTGCATTGGACTGTGTTCGGACATCAAGCGTAAACTTTGCGTAATCAGGGATAATATTACTACTTCCTTCATCTCCAGCATGCAAGCTTGTCATCTTCACCGTGGAGGGAATCATCGGATTAATGTGAATGTCTTGAATCGCCCGCAGCAAAGCCGATGCTACTTCGATCGCATTTACCCCCAAATGCGGACGCGCACCGTGCGCTGTCGTGCCGTGAATTTCGCCGCGTACAAGAAGGGTAGCTCCGTTGTATATTGCTGGTGACGCCTTCCCGTCTGGAAGTTCCTGTATCGGGCGCAGATGCACGCCGTACAAATAATCGACATCATCTGCAACGCCTTTCTCGACCATTTTTAAAGCGCCGGCCCCCATTTCTTCAGCCGGCTGGAAAATAACTTTTATTGTGCCATCTGGGATGAATCCGCTTATTTTCAGAAGTTGAACTGCCGAAAGCACAACCGTCATATGAGCGTCGTGCCCACAAGAATGGTTTGCCCTCCACTTTCCATCGACAGCTTGCCACAACGCATCAATATCGGCTCGCAACGCCACGGTTAATGATTTTCCATCCGTACTTCCAGAAGATAGGTTTTCCCATATCCCGACAACCCCTGTGCAATCGGAAAAAGTAATGGTCTTGAGGCCAAGAGAATGAAGTTTCTTTACTAAAAATTCTGTAGTTTTAACTTCCTTCCAGCTAACTTCCGGATTTGCGTGAAGGTGAGCAAAAGTCTGCATAATTTCCGGATACAAAGCCTGGGCTTCCGTTTTCAAATCACTCACGATTCTCCCCCTTTTCCAGATATACACGTTCGTACGTTTCTTCGTACCGCGTGAGCTTCTCGGTAATTTCTATGTTTTTCTCAATCGATATTGCAGTAACCAATGCGTTTAATAAAGAAAAAAGCGCCGGTATAGAATCGAGTGTAGACTCGGTTACAGCTACAGGAAGAACAAAGTTACTATAACGGCTTATAGGAGCTACAGGGCTATCTGTAATTCCAATAATACAGGCCTCTTTTTCTTTGGCAAAACGGGCTAACCGCAATGTTTCCTTTGCATAGCGCCGAAAAGAGAGCGCCAGAACCACCCAATT
>NZ_CP080764.1:82500-140000 GCF_019603355.1 Aneurinibacillus thermoaerophilus | reverse complement strand
CTCAAGCTCCCCAGTTTCAGATGGCCCTCCACGGTTGAGCCGTGGGCTTTCACACCTGACTTAAGAAGCCGCCTGCGCGCGCTTTACGCCCAATAATTCCGGACAACGCTTGCCCCCTACGTATTACCGCGGCTGCTGGCACGTAGTTAGCCGGGGCTTTCTCGTCAGGTACCGTCAGACCGGGAGGTCATCCCGGCGGTTCTTCCCTGACAACAGAGTTTTACGATCCGAAGACCTTCCTCACTCACGCGGCGTTGCTCCGTCAGACTTTCGTCCATTGCGGAAGATTCCCTACTGCTGCCTCCCGTAGGAGTCTGGGCCGTGTCTCAGTCCCAGTGTGGCCGTTCACCCTCTCAGGTCGGCTACGCATCGTCGCCTTGGTAGGCCGTTACCCCACCAACTAGCTAATGCGCCGCAGGCCCATCTGTACGCGGCTCAAAGGCCTTTCCATGCCGAACCATGCGGTTCGGCATCCTATCCGGTATTAGCTCCGGTTTCCCGGAGTTATCCCGGTCGTACAGGCAGGTTGCCTACGTGTTACTCACCCGTCCGCCGCTAACCTCAGGAATGCAAGCACTCCATCGGTTCGCTCGACTTGCATGTATTAGGCACGCCGCCAGCGTTCGTCCTGAGCCAGGATCAAACTCTCCAAAAAAGTTGAAGATTGATACGCAAGCTCGTAAGCTAGCTAATAAAGTAAAGAATGTTTTTCGGGCCCCACAAAAGTGCCTGAAATCAACTTTGAAGCTGACCTTCACTTTCATGGGATATTTACCTCGCACACAAACGAGTGTCACTGTTCAGTTTTCAAGGAACTTCTTTTTCATTTTCACCGCATTTCAGCGGCGACTTTTTTATTTTATTACAACTAAGATTCCTTGTCAACAACTTTTTTAATTAATTTGTTATGTTTTGCCTATTCATTCATCAAGCAATTTTCTCTACAGAAACGAACCTTTTAAATATATCACGACATTATTTTTTTAGCAATAGAAATTTTATACACATAAATTATTTTACAGCAAAAAATCTGTAATGGTCTTCCTCAAAAAAAACAAAAGCAGGACAGGCAAAAGCCTGTCCTAATCCGTAGCATGCTCTTATACTTCTTCTCCCATTTCCTCGCCCATCGTTTCCTCATCTGTGTTTTGTTCTCCAGTTGAACGCTCACGCATCAGCGGGAAAAGCAATACATCGCGGATCGATGGAGAATCTGTCAGCAGCATTACAAGCCGGTCAATTCCGATTCCAAGACCACCTGTTGGCGGCATGCCATACTCAAGAGCCTCTAAGAAGTCTTCATCCATCATATGTGCTTCATCATTTCCTGCTTCCCGTTCACGAAGCTGAGCTTCAAAGCGTTGCCGCTGGTCAATCGGATCGTTCAACTCGGTAAACGCGTTCGCATGCTCACGACCCACGATAAACAGTTCGAAGCGATCCGTAAACCGTGGATCTTCTTCGTTTTTCTTCGCAAGCGGAGAAATTTCAACCGGATGTCCGTACACGAATGTTGGCTGGATTAACGTCTCTTCGACAAACTGCTCAAAGAATTCGTTGACGATATGACCATACTTAGCTCCCGGAGGCACAGGAACATTATGCTTCTTCGCCAATTCAATCGCCTCTTCATCGCTCATCTGCGGCCAGAAATCAACACCGGTTATCTCCTTGATAGCATCAACCATATGGATCCTCTTCCATTGCGGCTGCAAGTCCACTTCATGTCCCTGATAATGGAATACCGTCGTGCCGAATACATCTTTCGCGATATGAGCAATTAAATCTTCCGTTAAGCACATAATATCTTTATAATCAACGTACGCTTCATATAACTCGATCGAAGTAAATTCCGGGTTGTGACGGGTAGAAATTCCCTCGTTACGAAAAATACGTCCGATTTCGTATACTTTCTCCAAACCGCCTACAATTAAACGCTTCAGATGCAGCTCAGTAGCGATACGCATATAAAGGCGCATATCAAGCGCGTTATGATAAGTAATAAAAGGACGCGCAGCTGCACCGCCTGGAATGCTATGCATCGTTGGCGTTTCCACTTCCAGATATCCACGTTCGTCAAGATACCGGCGCATGGACTGCAAAATCAAGCTGCGGGCGATAAATGTATCTTTTACGTTTGGATTCATGATCAAATCCAAGTAACGTTTGCGGTAGCGAGTTTCTACATCTTTCAAACCGTGGAACTTCTCTGGTAAAGGGCGCAGGGATTTGCTCAAAAGCGTAACTTCCTTCGCTTTCACGCTCGTCTCGCCAGTTTTCGTTTTGAAAATAACGCCTTTCACACCCAGAATATCACCAATATCGCAAAGCTTAAACATATCATACATTTTCTCTCCAACCTGATCCTGACGTACATAAATCTGGATGCGGCCGCTTTGATCCTGCAAATGTGCGAAACCTGCTTTTCCCTGACCACGTTTCGCCATCATCCGCCCTGCAATCGACACTTCAATTGCTTTCTCGTCCAGGACTTCTTTTTCCAAATTACCATATTGATCAAGAATTTGTTTAGCAGAATGAGAACGCTCATACTTCTTGCCAAACGGATCAATTCCGTTTTCGCGCAATGTATGCAACTTCTCTCGCCGAATTTGCTCTAGTTCGCTTAATTCTTCGTGTCGGGACATTCCTGCGTTCAACTCCTCGAAACCTTTTACTTTCATCTATAGCCTAAAACCAGCTAAAAGCTCCCACGAAATCGAAGGAGCTTGGCAAACACAACATTAATCGACTTTAATATCAAGAATCTCATAGCGTACAACGCCTGCGGGAACATTTACGTCAACAATGGAGCCTTTGGATTTACCCAACAGCGCCAGCCCCACGGGAGATTCATTAGAAATTTTGTTCTGCGTCGGATCGGATTCCGCGGAACCAACAATTTTAAACTCCATAATTTCATCAAATTCAAGATCTCTTACTTTTACGGTAGAACCGACATTAACAATACCGGTATCCAATTCATCGCCGGAGATTACGCGGGCATTGCGAAGCATTTTTTCAAGCGTAATGATACGCCCTTCAATAAAAGCCTGTTCATTTTTCGCTTCCTCATACTCGGAGTTCTCAGAGAGATCCCCATAGCTGATTGCCTCCTTGATGCGTTGCGCAACTTCACGTCGTTTTACCGTTTTCAATTGTTCCAATTCCTCTTCAAGCTTTTGCAAACCCGCAGCTGTTAGGATTACTTCTTTTTCCGACATCTTGGCATTCCCCCATACTTCTATTCTTTTCCTATAGCTAATGTATCGTAGAGTGTATGATAAAACTGTATTTTTTATGCAAATGGTTGATATATTATGAAACTGCCAGTGAAACACTGGCAGTCCGGTATGCAGATATGAAGGTATTATATGGTAGTCCCCTGCGAATGTCAAATTACATTTAGTGAACTGCTTCTACCTTCTCTTCCTGCTGTTTCGCCGCACGTTCGGCGACTCTCGCCTCAATTCGTTCCAGATAGGATAATAAGACATTCGCCATTCCTTCACGTGTTTCCTGCACGTTGACTTCATCGCGAACCTGCGCCGATGCTGGCAAGCCTTTTAAATACCAAGCTGCATGTTTACGCATCTCCAGCACACCAACTTTTTCACCTTTAACCTTAATGAGACGATCAAGGTGCAGAAGCGCAATATTAATTTTCTCGCGCGGTGTCGGCTCAGGCGGCAGCTCGCCTTTGGTCAAGTATTCCACCGTCCGGTAAAGCATCCACGGATTCCCCAGCGCCGCACGACCAATCATAACACCGTCACAGCCTGTTTCGTCAATCATCCGCTTCGCGTCCTCCGGAGTCATAACATCTCCGTTTCCGATCACCGGAATGCTGACCGCTTCCTTGGCCTGACGGATATAATCCCAGTTTGCCTTGCCCTGATACATCTGCACGCGCGTTCTACCATGTATGGTAATGGCTTTACCTCCACCGCGCTCTACCGCTTTCGCATTTTCTACCACATAAATATGATCTTCGTCCCAGCCGATGCGCATTTTAACCGTTACCGGCTTCGAAACGCTTTCCACGACGGCGGAAACCATCTCTTCTATCTTATTCGGATTTAGCAGCCAACGTGCTCCCGCATCACAGTTTACGATTTTAGGAACTGGGCATCCCATGTTTATATCAATAATATCGGCGTTCGTATGTTTATCGACATACTTGGCCGCTTCTACTAGCGTGTCTTTGTCCCCGCCAAAAATTTGCAGGCTTAACGGCTTTTCCCTCTCATCTACGTACAACATCTCCATCGTCTTCTTATTGCCATGAACAATCCCTTTATCGCTAACCATCTCAGCACATACAAGTCCCGCACCGAACTCTTTGGCAATCAGGCGAAATGCCGGATTGCATACGCCGGCCATGGGGGCAAGCACTACGTTGTTCTTGAGTTCGACATTACCAATTCTAAGGTTAGCCATACTTCCACCTTCCACATATACTTTGTATAAAAACATAACCCGTTCTCCTACATAGGAAAAAACGCCGTTAATTATTCCACTATTTTATCATAGGCTCATTTGATTTCAACTGTTTTCATCTTTCCAGTTAATTTATATCTTTTTCCAACCGAGCCTTTTCAACTTCCGAACGCCCTCCCTACCCTGCGTATAAGGTTCAACTTCTTTTACTTGAAAAAACCGAATACACTCATCCTGCTTATAAGGAATTTCAATTTCAGGCGCAATTTCGGCAAGCGGAACAATAACGAATGCTCGTTCCAACATGCGCGGGTGAGGGATTTCCAATCCTTTATCCCTTATCCACTGCTTTCCATACAAAAGAATATCGATGTCAAGCGTTCGCGGCCCCCAGCGAATCGTGCGAACACGGCCCAATTCCGCTTCAATCTGCTGCGTGTTTGCCAGGAGTACAGCCGGAGATAATGTTGTTTCGATCTCTACGACAAGGTTTAAAAACGTGTCTTGTTCCGTATACCCGACCGGGTCAGTCTCATATAAGGAAGACACGCACGTAACCTTTATACCTGGTACAGCATCAAGCATACGAATAGCACAAATCAATAACTTTTCTCTGTCGCCAATGTTGGAACCAAGCCCCAGAAAAACCTGTGTTGACTGTCTACTCATTATTTTTCGCCTGTCTGCGTTTAATTTCTATCGCCACAGACTCATAATGTCCGGGAATCGGTGGGTTCGGCTTCGTTACGCGAACAAGAATTTCTTCAATCAGAGGATAGCTGTCAAGAATTTTGGCTGCTAAACGTTCAGCAACAGCCTCCACCAGCTCATACTTTTCTTTCTCAACAACCTGCTGCGTTGTTTGATAAATGTCAGAGTAATTTATGGTATCTTCCAGTTTATCACTGTGTCCCGCTTTTGACAGATCAAGATACAATTCCAAATCGACAAAGAAGCGCTGTCCAAGTTTGTTCTCTTCCTTAAAGGCACCGTGGTAGCCCCAAAACTCCATTCTATTAAACAAAATTTTATCCATAGCTCTTTACTCCTTCCCCTGCTGCCAGCCAAAAAGCATTGCATCCATCATCCGGCATACACGTGCGATTGGTTTTACGTCATGGACGCGGACCATACAACAACCGCGCTCAATACCAAGCGCCACTGTTGCCGCGGTTCCTTCCATGCGCTCCAATACCGGCAAATCGCCAAGCGCACGGCCAATAAATGACTTGCGCGAAGTCCCAAGCAACACAGGATAATTCAGCGCGGTTAATTTGTCCAGATGATACATCATTTCCAAATTTTGTTCGTAATTCTTAGCAAACCCAATGCCAGGATCAAGAATAATTTTGTTATCCTTTACCCCAGCTGCTTTAACTAAGTCAATGCATTCTTCCATATCCCGCAATACGTCATCAATAAACGCAACATAATCTGTATTATCACGGTTATGCATCAAAATCACAGGCACGTCCATTTCAGCCATTACTTCGGGCATGCGCGGATCCGCCTTGCCTCCCCAAACATCGTTGATAATGTGAGCTCCGGCTTCTATCGCCTGACGTGCCACCTGGGCTTTGTATGTATCGATCGACAACGGAACATCAAGTTCACGCGATAACCTTTCAATAACCGGAATCACCCGTTCCAGTTCTTCCTCGGCACTGACTGGATCGTGCCCAGGACGTGTTGATTCCCCCCCTACATCAATAATATCTGCGCCGTCTTCCACCATTTTCCTAGCATGGGCCAGCGCCTTTTCAACCGTTTGATAATGACCACCATCCGAAAAAGAATCCGGTGTTACGTTAAGAATTCCCATGACCAGCGTACGCTGGTGAACAGGCAGTTCATAGCGTCCAGCCTGTATCGGTTGCAATCGCCGCATCTTTTTCCCCTCTCTTCTTTTTCAAAATATCCCGTCACAGTTTTTCTTGTTGATTTAGCAAACTAAATAATACGCTGGCGGTACAATTCGAGCAATTGCCTGGTTACCGCCCCTATTGTTCCCTCTCCGATCGTTTTCTCATTTACAGCATGAATCGGAACAATCTCTTGAATCGCGTTCGTAATAAAAACTTCATCAGCAACCATTAAATGCTCAATATAATACCATCCTTCCCGAACAGCAATCCCACATTCTTCGGCCAACTCCATCACAAACTCACGTCTTGTTCCAGGCAGAATCCCGGTTTTTACGTCCGGTGTATAAAGGGTATCTTCCGAAACGAAAAATACATTAGACACAATACCTTCAGCGATACAGCCGCTTTCTGTCAAAAACAGTCCTTCTACGTTCGGATCATTCCCAATTTCCATTTTACCGAAACGATTATTCATGTAATGATGCGATTTAAACCGCCATTCCCCTTCAGGAGAATTGCGCGGACGCGTCAGAATTTGCAACCTTTTCCCCTTTTCATACAAAGACGACGGAAAATCCGGCAGCGGCTTGGCGAAAATAAGCCAGCGCGGCTCATCGTAAATCCCGGCATACGCACCAAGCCCCTTGTCCCCGGCCGTCAAATCTACCCGAACATACGCATTTTCCAAACCATTGGCACTTAACGTCTGCAAAATGGCGAAGCGCAACTCTTCGCGCGTCATTGTGACCACAATTCCCAGCTCTTCTGCTGCCTTTCGCAAACGTTCGTAATGTTTTTCTAAAAGTGCAATATGCCCTCCGTATACCCGCATTGTCTCAAATAAACCAAGACCATAAAGAAAGCCGTGATCAAACGGCGAGATCACAGCTTTTTCAGCGTCTACAATGCGCCCGTCAAGAAAAACTTTCACAGTCGGTCCGCTCCTTTTTATTTTCTATATCTCGCGAGGAAGCGTAGCGCGTCAAAAAATTGCGCAACAGCTGCTTTCCGTGCTCGGTCATAATCGACTCCGGATGAAACTGTACTCCCTCTACTGGCAACCTACGGTGACGAAGCGCCATAATCTCTCCTTCCGCCGTTTCAGCCGTAACTTCTAGACAATTCGGCAACGTCTCCCGCTCCACAATCAGCGAATGGTAGCGAGTCGCTTTGAACGGTGAAGGTAATCCGGCAAAAATTCCTTCCCCATTATGGTATACGTCCGATGTTTTCCCGTGCATAAGACGCTCCGCACGAATGACACGCCCTCCAAAAACTTGGGCGATGGACTGATGGCCTAGGCATACGCCAAAAATCGGGATGCTTCCTGCAAAGCGCTTAATTGCTTCCAAGCTAATACCCGCTTCGTTCGGCGTGCATGGCCCAGGTGAAATCATCAGGTAGGAAGGAGACAATTCCGCAATCTCCTCGCAAGTAATGCGATCATTGCGTACGACCTGCAATTCCTCTCCCAGTTCTCCTAGATACTGAACCAGGTTGTACGTAAACGAATCATAGTTGTCAATCATTAAAATCATGCTCGACTCTCCTCTCTTTTCCTCTTCTCGACTCTTCTTTTCGCTTCTGCCAAAGAAAGCGCCTTCCACAATGCTTCCGCCTTCTTTAATGATTCATAATACTCTGCTTTTGGCACGGAGTCAATCACTATTCCTGCGCCCGCCTGCACGTGCGCCTGCCCATCTTTCAAAATCATCGTACGAATGATGATATTGCAAACCGCATTGCCGTCGAAGCCGAACGCACATATTGAACCGGTATACGGCCCACGCGTAACGGGTTCAAGCTCCTCAATGATTTCCATCGTCCGCACTTTTGGCGCGCCAGTAATCGTCCCACCCGGAAACGCAGCAATAACCGCGTCATACATATCCTTATTCTCGTCCAATTCGCTTTTGACATTAGAAACAATATGCATGACATGCGAATATTTCTCCACTACCATTAGTTCGTCCACATGCACCGAACCAAACCGACTTACACGCCCTAGGTCATTCCGCTCCAAGTCAACAAGCATAATATGCTCAGCAACTTCTTTTTCGTTATCCAGCAATTCGCGGACAAGCGCGGCGTCCTCTTCTGCATTCCGGCCGCGGCGGCGCGTGCCGGCGATTGGACGTGTGCTCAACGTCTTATCCTTAATGCGAAGTAAAAGCTCCGGCGAAGCGGACACAAGCTGAAACTCCGGAAACCGAAGCAAACCCATGTACGGCGAAGGATTGATGGCGCGCAACACTTCGTAAATCTCTTCCGCTCCACATTCCGTCGTCCCTGTTTGCCGAACGGAGAGATTGACCTGAAAAACGTCTCCAGCCGCAATATACTCCTGCACCCGTCTGACTGCTTCTTCAAACCCGGCCTGATCAAACGAAGTAGAAAGGTTACCGAGTGGCGCTCCTTCCAAACCTTCCAGAAGCGCATTCTCTCCCGGGCCGACGGGCAAGTCCGCAAGAACATCCAGCATGCTTTTCAGGCGCTCCGCTCCCTCATCCAAACCGTGAAGTTTCGCTTTCGATCCAATGTAAACTATAACGGTGATTTCCCGCGCTTCATGATCAAATGCATATACTTCCTCCATCATCATAAGATACACATCAGGAAGCCGCAAATCATCTTTTGCTATGCAAGGCAAGTTTTCATAATAGCGGCCCGTATCGTAGCTGATATAACCTACCGCTCCTCCTATCCACTCCGGCAGTCCCACCTGTGCCGTTTCCTCTGCGGCCGGAGAAAACTCATGACCCATCCAGCGCCGCACAAACGTCATCGGATCAGACACAACCGGCGCAAAAGAGGTACCGTTCTCGCTTACCTGCCCGTTTTTATACGCCAGGACCGCAGTCGGATTCGCTCCTACATACGTGTAACGACCATTTCGGCCACTCTCCAAAATAAATGCATATTCGCTGTTCGCACGCAATTGTTTATACAACATCCAAGGACTTTCATTTTCCCATTTTACTTTCCGCCAGAACGGCACTCGCTCGTATCGTTCCAGCCATTCGTTGACCCAATCTTCTGCTCGCTTCACTCGCGTCCCTCCGTCTATTTTCCCTTGCACAAAACAAGCCCTTGCCGCCAAGAGGACAAGAGCTTACGCTTTTTATTATACTCATTACTCATCAAATTGATAAAGAGGGGTACTTAAATATCTTTCACCGTTGCTCGGGATAATGGCGATCACATTCTTGCCCGGCCCCAATTTTTTGGCGACTTTCTTGGCTGCATGAATCGCCGCGCCGGAAGAGATACCGCCAAGAATGCCTTCTTTTCTCGCCACAAGACGGGCCATGGCAAATGCTTCTTCGTTTTCTACTTTAATAATTTCATCATAAATATCCGTATCCAATGTATCTGGAATGAAACCGGCCCCGATCCCCTGGATTTTATGCGGTCCCGGCTTGCCACCGGATAATACAGGTGATGCTGCCGGTTCCACGGCTACGATATGAACGTCAGGGTACTTTTCTCTTAGCACCTGACCGGCTCCGGTAATTGTTCCGCCTGTGCCTACGCCAGAAATAAACGCGTGTACGCCACCGATTTGCTCAGCCTGTTCCAACAGTTCTTTTCCCGTCGTCTCCCGATGGATTTGTGGATTGGCCGGGTTTTTGAACTGCTGAGGCATAAAGTAATCATCGTTTTCACGGACAAGTTCTTCCGCTTTACGGATAGCGCCGCCCATTCCTTCCGCTCCAGGCGTCAATACCAACTCCGCACCATACGCACGGAGCAGATTGCGCCGCTCCATGCTCATCGTATCCGGCATAACAAGCAATGCACGATACCCTTTTGCTGCCGCCACCATCGCTAGGCCGATTCCCGTGTTACCGCTCGTAGGTTCAACAATCGTCATACCTTCTTTTAACACGCCTTCTCTTTCTGCGGCTTCAATCATCGCTAAAGCAATTCGATCCTTCACGCTGCTTCCAGGATTGAAAAACTCTAATTTTAAATAAATATTCGCCTCATCCGCTTCCGTCACTCGATTTAGCTTTACCAAAGGTGTATATCCGATTAAGTCAGTAATAGATTGAGCTACCCGCATCGGAAATCCTCCTCACCGAATTCCTACCAAGTAAATAGGTTTTATTTATATTATACCAATCGAACTATGAAAGCGTCAATTGTCCTCTACAGGTTTGCACGAAGATTTTCTAAATCTTCTTTGTTTAAATGGTATTTTTCATTGCAAAAATGACATGTAATCTCCGCTTCACCCTGTTCATTAATCATCGCGTCCAGCTCTTCCTTGCCTAGACTAATAAGTGCTCTCTGTACTCGCTCAAGCGAACAATGACAGCTAAATACGATATCAATCTTATTCAATACCATAAAATCTGCGCCCAGTACTTCTTTCAAAATTTCTTCCGGCGCCATCCCTTCATCAATCATAGTAGAAACGGGGCGGACAACAGCGAGCTTCTGCTCCAGCTTTTCAATAATAGATTCTGGTGTATTAGGCATAAGCTGAATAATAAAACCACCGGATGCTTTAATGGTGTTATTCGGATTTACTAGGACGCCTACACCAACCGCAGATGGTACCTGCTCAGAGACAGTCAGGTAATACGTAATATCTTCGCCGATTTCTCCGGATACAATAGGACTCGTACCCTGATATGGCTCTTTTAAACCTAAATCCTTCGTCACAATAATACTGCCTTCCGTTCCGACCACGCGACGCACATCCAACTTGCCCTGTGCATTTTTCTCATCGTAGTGCACATGCGGGTTGTGAACGTAGCCACGCACTTCACCTCTGGCGTTGGCATCCGCTACAATTTGGCCGACCGGGCCATTCCCACGTACGATAACCGTCAAGCGCTCGTCGCCTTTCAGCATCGCTCCCATCATCGCGGCCGCCGACACCGTGCGCCCAAGCGCTGCACTGACAATCGGCCACGTATCCAGGCGTTTTTGGATTTCTCTCATTGTATCTGTAGTGCGTACTGCAAACGCACGGACATGACCATCATATGCCATTCCTCGGATTAAATAATCTTTCATCTTCTAGCCTCTTTCTTCCTTAAAATAACGGGTTATGCCCGTACTTACAAAAACTAGTTTACCACAATACCCACAGGCCGCAAAAACGAGAAAGGCGGCACAAGCCCGCCTTTCTCCTATTTTTTATTGCGATTATAAATAAGCTGCAAACCTTTGATCGTTAGCCATGGGTCAACAACATCGATCTCGTTCGATTCGCTGCCAATAAGTTCAGCCAACCCACCTGTCGCAATTACTTTTGGCGTCTTCACAGACTCCTGCTTCATTCGACGCACAAGCTCGTCCACCTGGCCAACAAATCCATAGATAATCCCAGACTGCATTGCATGAATCGTATTGCGTCCAATAACGCTCGGCGGCTTAACAAGTTCGATACGCGGCAGCTTGGAGGCACGGCTGTATAGCGCCTCCGTGGAAATGCCGATACCGGGAGCAATCGCTCCACCATGATATCCACCCTCTTCGTCGATAAAGCAAAATGTAGTAGCTGTACCGAAATCAACGACTATTAAAGGAGTGCCGTAGTAATGAATAGCCGCTACCGCATTCACGATTCGATCTGCTCCCACTTCCCGAGGATTATCGGTTTTAATGTTCAAACCTGTTTTCAAACCAGGGCCAATGACCATCGGCTTGATGTTAAAATATTTCTGGCACATTTTCTCCAGCGGGAACATGAGCGGCGGAACTACCGATGAAATAATAATGCCTTCAATATCACCAAACGTAAGACCCTTGTCAGCGAACAAGCTTTTAATTAGTATGCCGAATTCGTCGTCTGTCTTACTCCGGTCAGTGCCGATGCGCCAATTATGCTTTAATTCGTCACCTTCATAAACGCCAAGCACAATGTTCGTATTTCCTACATCAATAACAAATAACATCGTATCCCTGCCTATCGTTTTCTTTCGTTTAAGTCAAGACTAATATCAAGCGCCGAAACGGAATGTGTCAGGCTTCCCACCGAAATGACATCGACGCCGGTTGCTGCAATCTCAGCCACCGTGTCTAAATTGACACCTCCGGAAGCTTCAACAATTATTCGTCCATTAATGCGGCGCACAGCTTCTTTCATCATCTCCGGCTCCATATTATCCAGCATGATAATATCGGGCTTCGCCTTAATCGCCTCTTCCAGCTGCTCCAACGTTTCCACTTCCACCTCAATACGCATGGTATGGGAAACCGCCGCCCGTGCGCGCTCAACTGCTGGGCCAATGCCACCCGCTGCCTTAATATGATTATCTTTAATCATGACTGCGTCGAACAAGCCGAGACGGTGGTTATGTCCACCGCCGACTGCAACCGCATATTTCTCCAGCATACGCAGACCTGGCGTCGTTTTACGTGTGTCAACAATACGAACTTTTTCACTTGCAGTCCGCGCCACTTCCACATACTTCCGGGTAACAGTAGCAATACCCGAGAGGCGCTGCAACAGATTCAGCGCAAGACGTTCTCCGCTCAGAATGCTTTGGACGCGCCCTTCCACTTGCGCAATCACCGCTCCTTTCCCAACAAAAGAGCCTTCCGCTACTTTTGGCGAAAATACAAGCGAGGAATCTACACAAGCAAATACACGGGCCGCCACTTCAAGGCCGGCGATCACTCCTTCCTGTTTTGCATACAGAATGCCGACTCCCTCCAGTTCATCCGGCACGGTCGAAAGGCTGGTCACATCTCCAAACCCGATATCTTCTTCAAGCCACAATTCAATTTGCCTGTCCAGCAATCGCTCATTCATTTTCATTCGTGTTTCGCTCCTCTAAAACCCCATCTTCAATCGACTGTACAATATGTTTGCGCCATACGAGATCATCCCGCTTCGGGAAGTCTTCCCGATAATGTCCTCCCCGACTCTCTTCTCTGAGCAACGCTGCGTTTGCGACCAAACAGGCGCATGTCAACAGATTCAAATATTCTGCTTCTTCCGGTCTGTCTATCTTCATACGAAACGCCTTTACATAACGTTCAAGCTCACGCACTGCCTTCGTTAATCCTTTTTCATTTCGTTTTAGGCCGACATGCGTTAGCATGAGTTTTTGCAAACGAAGCTTACGCTCCATTATCGTATCGCTGCTCATTGTCTGCTGGCGCATTAGTGAAAAAGAAATGGCAGGAACCTCATTTCCAATATCCGGCATCGTTTTTATCCGCTCAGCAATACGCCTTCCAAACACAAGCGCTTCCGCTAGAGAATTGCTCGCCAGACGATTCGCGCCATGCACCCCGGTACAGGACACCTCCCCGCAGGCGAAAAGCCTCTTTGTCGCGGTTTCACCATACAAATCGGTTTTAATTCCCCCCATAATATAATGGGCGGCAGGTGCAACCGGAATCCAATCTGTAACCATATCAAGGCCATAGCGCAAGCAAACTTTGTAAATGTTAGGAAAACGATGCTTGATTCGCTCTTCCGATTCATGGGTAATATCCAAGTAAACAAACGTTGAACCGGTTGATTCCATTTCAGACACTATTGCGCGCGCGACAATGTCCCGGGGCGCCAACTCCTTAAGAGAATGATATTTTTCCATAAAGCGCTCCCCTTTCATATTGCGCAGGACTGCTCCCTCACCTCGCACCGCTTCGGAGATAAGAAAACGAGGAGCGCCTGGATAGCATAAAGCAGTCGGATGAAACTGGATAAATTCCACATCTTTAATATAGGCTCCAGCCCGATATGCTATGGCCAGTCCGTCACCCGTGGCAATTTCCGGGTTGGTGGTATAGCGATAAAGCTGCCCGGCTCCTCCAGTTGCAAGTACCGTTGCGTTCGCTCGTACATATATAGTGCTTCCATCCGGTTTACGCACAAGTGCTCCAGTACATTCGCCCTGATGGGTTACTAAATCATACGTGAAATGATTTTCCCAGATAGTAATCCGTTTGTTTTCCCGCGCACGTTCCGAAAGCGCTCGCACAATTTCCGCGCCTGTGGCGTCGCCCTGTGCGTGAAGGATGCGTCGTCGACTGTGGGCGCCCTCTTTCGTCAGAGCGAGGGCGCCATCTTCCTTATCGAACTTTGTCCCATATTCAATTAAATCCTCAATGCAGGAAGGACCTTCATGAACCAGGACTTCGACGGCCTCGTTCGAACAAATGCCGGCCCCGGCGATTAGCGTGTCCTGCCGGTGCAGTTCCGGCGAATCCGTCTCTGCCGTAACCGCCGCGATACCGCCCTGCGCATAACGAGTGTTGCTCTGCATTAAATCCGTTTTACTGAGCAAAATTACATCACATTGTTCGCTGACTTTCAAAGCAGTATAAAGCCCGGCAATACCCGAGCCTATCACTAAAACATCCGTTTTATACGTTTCAAGTTCGGTTAGCTTAAAATCAATGACATAGCGTGGCACCATCTCGCTTCAATCCTTCTTTCCTGGCTAAGCCGCTTATTGCACGGCTTCAACAGCCAGCATTCGCTCCAAAGACAAGCGTGCTTTCTCTGCGATTTCTTCGGGCACATGAATCTGCGGCTGCATAGTTTCAAGACAATCCGCAATTTTCTTTAGGTTGTTGACCTTCATGTTCGGGCAAACAAGATATTTTGAAGCAAAGATAAACTCTTTATCCGGGCTATCCAGACGCAATTTATAACCTACTCCATCTTCTGTACCCACAATAAACTTCTTGTGATTTGTTTCACGACAATATTTAAGAATACCCGTTGTGCTGCCAACAAAATCCCCAAGCGCCACAACTTCCGGACGGCATTCCGGATGAACAACGAATTGGGCGTCCGGATGCTCTTCTTTTAGCTTTAAAACGTCTTCTACTGTCAACTGGTCATGTGTATTGCAGTATCCTTCCCAGATAATCATTTTCTTATCGGTGAACTGGGAAACCCAATGTCCAAGATTTTTATCCGGCACCCAAATAATTTCCTCTGCATCGATCGATTGGATAACATTCCTCGCGTTCGAAGATGTACAACAAATGTCTGTTTCCGCTTTGACATCGGCCGAAGTATTAATATAAGCCACAACCTTTGCATTTGGGTGCTGGGCTTTCAATTTTCTCAGTCCGTTTACGTTTACCATGTCAGCCATCGGACAGCCTGCGCGCTCATCAGGAATCAGGACAACTTTTTCCATATTAAGGATTTTAGCGCTTTCACCCATGAAATGAACACCGCAAAATACAATCACATCTGCATCCGTTGTTGCCGCTTTCTGCGCAAGCCCGAAAGAATCTCCCAGAAAATCCGCAATTTCCTGAATTTCCGGGCGCTGATAGTAGTGGGCCAGAATAATGGCGTTTCGTTCCTTTTTCAGACGCATAATCTTTTCCCGCAGCTCTTGGTTACGCTGTTCTTTCTTCGCTAAAGCTAACGCTTCCATCAATTTGAGCAACCTCCATGAGAATCCTTAAATGATATGTGCCTTCCGGGCAACTGAATACCTGTATGATACCGTTAAACTGAAAAATTGTACACACCCAAAAGAAATCCAAAAATCAAAAGCGCCCGTAAAAAAGAAATGTATGGCAATGATTTCACAGGTTTGCACCTGATTTTAATAAGACAAATCGATAAAAACAAAAAGCCTTCCCACTTATTGAGAAGGCTTCTCTATTCCTACGTATCAGTTTCGTCTCTTCTTTCTGTGTCAATTCCCGGTGCCTGGGCCATATTTTCCGATTTTCCGGTGATTTGCACCTTTACATCACCAGTCGTCGTTTCTTTTACCTCGCCAACATCACCATCGATGGAGCCAGTTTCAATGATGCTCTTGATTTGCTCTGCATCTAGCGTTTCGTGTTTAAGCAATGCCTGCGCGACCGCTTCCAGCTTATCCATATGCTCCGTTAGCAAATCAGTGCAACGTTGATGGCAATCACGGATAATGTTTTGAATTTCCTGGTCGATTTGACGCGCTGTTTCGTCGCTGTAATTCTGTTCATGACCAAAGTCGCGACCCAGAAACACTTGGCCTTGACTCTGGCCGAACTGCATCGGACCAAGGTTCGCGCTCATGCCGAACTCCATAACCATACGACGTGCGATGTTTGTTGCACGTTCAAAATCGTTGTGTGCACCAGTGCTAATTTCTTTCAGCACTAGTTCTTCCGCTACACGACCGCCAAGCAAACCAACAATTTTATCAAGCAATTCCGTTTTCGTAGCAAAGTACCGGTCTTCCTTAGGAAGCATAACAGTATACCCGCCCGCGCTACCACGCGGAATAATGGTTACCTTGTGAACCATATCGGCATGTTTCAAAAAGTAACCACAAATTGTATGACCAGCTTCATGGTAAGCCACAAGCCTTTTTTCATCTTCGCTAATCACGCGGGATTTCTTCGCCGGACCCGCAATAACACGGTCAATAGCTTCGTCGATTTCAGTCATCTCGATTTTCCGCTTATTGCGCCGCGCTGCAAGCAACGCCGCCTCATTGAGTAAGTTTTCAAGATCCGCGCCCGTAAAGCCAGGTGTGCGACGAGCGATAACATCCAAATCGACGCCTTCCGCTAACGGCTTGTTACGTGCATGGACTTTCAATACTTCTTCTCGTCCCTTCACATCTGGACGATCCACCGTAATCTGGCGGTCAAAACGCCCTGGGCGAAGCAGCGCTGGATCAAGAATATCAGGACGGTTCGTCGCAGCGATGATAATAATTCCTTCATTCGCGCCAAACCCATCCATCTCAACAAGCAGCTGGTTGAGCGTCTGTTCACGCTCATCGTGCCCACCACCGAGACCTGCGCCGCGCTGACGACCAACGGCATCAATCTCGTCAATAAAAATAATACATGGAGCGTTTTTCTTCGCATTTTCAAACAGGTCACGTACGCGGGACGCGCCAACACCGACGAACATTTCCACAAAGTCCGAACCGCTAATGCTAAAGAACGGCACACCTGCTTCACCTGCGACCGCACGAGCCAGCAATGTTTTACCGGTACCCGGAGGACCGACGAGTAGCACACCTTTTGGAATACGGGCTCCAAGTGCCGCAAATTTGCGCGGATCTTTCAGGAATTCCACAACTTCGACCAATTCGGCTTTTTCTTCATCCGCACCGGCTACGTCGTTAAACGTCACCTTCTTCTTATCGTCATTATATAACTTGGCTTTGCTTTTGCCAAAGTTCATAACCCTGCTGCCGCCGCCCTGCGCCTGATTCAGCAGGAAGAAGAACAGGATAAAAATAATAACAAAAGGGATAATCGATGTAAGAAAAGTTAACCAAACAGAGTCACCCTTTTGTTCAAGATACTCTTCTTTAGCCAGATTTGCTTCTTCTATCTGCTGGAGCAACTTCTCATTATCATAAAGAGGCCCGTTTGTATAGAAGATAGTCTGGTCCTTCAACTTACCCTCGATATAATACGTACCCCGTTCAGGACGTATCCGCAACTCAGCCACTTTGCCCTGATTCAGGTACTGTCGGAACTCGTTATACGGGATTTTTGATGTATCCGTACCTTGGTTGGTAATAAAATTAACGATTCCAACCGTTACTAAAATAATTAGCAGATAAAATCCTGTATTGCGGAAGAACCGATTCATTCCTTACCTCCTCTCGCGCTCAAACACCTACATTATTTTACCACATGAAACCCGGCGTTCACAACTTAAGGGCTCAGCTGTACACCTCAGGCTTCAGAATACCGATATAAGGCAGATTCCGGTATTTTTCCGCATAGTCTAGCCCATATCCAACTACAAAAGCATCCGGAATCTCAAACCCGCAATAGTCAGGCTTCAAGTCCACCGTACGACGCGCTGGCTTGTCAAGAAGCGTCACCACTTTCACTGAAGCCGCATTGCGGCGTCGAATAATATCGATCAGATAGCTTAGCGTAAGACCGCTGTCAATGATATCCTCGACAATAATAACATGGCGGCCTTCAACAGACGTATCCAAGTCTTTCATAATACGGACAACTCCTGAAGACTGCGTGGAAGCTCCATAGCTGGATACAGCCATAAAATCCATCTCCAGCGGAATATCCATGCGGCGTACCAAATCTGTCATAAACGGAGCTCCGCCCCGTAAAACACAAATAACGAGCGGGTTCTTTCCTTCGTATTCCTTAGAAAGAATACGTCCCAACTCGCGAACTTTTTCCGCAATTTCTTCTTCTGTAAAAAGCACTTTTTCAATGTCTTTGTCCATGACAAACCTCCTGCTATTCAACACGCCAACAAATTGCCAGCCACTGCCGATTTTCTCCGCAGCATCATAAAAGAACAGTATATGAAAAAGCGACTATTCGAGTACTACATATAGTACAATATCCATTTCCTTTGGAGGCAAATATTTATTCGAACGTTTAACGCCGGGAATCCAAAGAATGTGCTCACCATCCGTCAGCAGAGGAATACGCTCTCGCGCAAGACGAGGAATCTTCATATCAATAAGAATATCCTTTACCTTCTTGCTTCCGCTCATACCCTGAGGCGTCATACGGTCTCCCGCACGTCTTTGCCTTACATATAGCCTTCCCTTAACACCCGCCGGATCAAACACCGCGTACGTCCCTTCCGCCAGGCGTTTCTCCGCTTCCCTGTTTCCGTAAAAACAGCGAATGATCCGATCTACTTCTGGAATGTAAACCTGTCCGGGAATGTCCAAAGAATATATGTAGGGGGGAATGGAAGGTGCTTCTTCGCTCGTTGAGAAAATTACCCTCTGATACTCTCTTCGCACCTGCAAGCTTCCAGGCAAATAAAGGCTGGCTGAAGGATGAGCCTCTTTGATAATTTGCCGTATATTTTCAATATGCGCATACCCTATTTCCTTTACGTCGCTTTTCAGCAGATAACTTAATATTAGTTTAATCATCCTTCTTTGTAAAGCAAGGTGATGCCTAAGAAAATCTTTTTGTCTTATAACTATTGTATTCACGTTTTGCTCTTCTATGATGGAGGCTAGTTTTCCCTCACTTTCACGCTGAAGATAGTCATTCTCTTCCCGTAACACCTCTGCCAAATGAGCGGCAGCGGTAGTCAGATGGGGGTTTTCCTTCTTCATAAGCGGAATCCAGTGCCTGCGAACCCGATTTCGAAAGTATTTATCACTAAGATTGCTTCGATCCTGGCGCGGCATAAGACTGTGTTCCACACAATAACGCTCAATTTGCTCCCGTGTCACCTCAAGCAAAGGTCGAATAATCTCAATCCCCTGTTCAACCCGGCGCAATGGAATTCCCGCCAGCCCTTCGGCTCCCGTTCCTCTTACAAAGCGCATAAGTATTGTTTCCAATTGATCATCGGCATGGTGAGCAGTGGCCAGCTTAGCCCCTCCCATCCGTTCAGCCACTTTCCTTAAGAAACGATAGCGCACCTGTCGGGCTGCCTCCTGTGGATTCAAACCGGTTTCAGCAATCATTCCAGGTACGTCTGCCGCTTCAACAAAACAAGGAACTGATAATTGCTCACATAAGCGTTGTACATATCTGCTATCTTCTTCGGCTTCCTCGCCACGGAATTGATGGTTCAAGTGAGCCGCGACAACTCTCCAGTTATATTGATTCCGCATTTGGGCCAGTGCGTGTAGGAGCGCAGCCGAATCAGGACCGCCTGAGATAGCAACAACAATCTTATCCCCTATTTCTAACAAACTATACGTTTGTATCGTTCTTTGTATTTGCCCAAGCAAAATTTCCACCTTCACTTCATTAGCCAGCAGTCCGGCTTATTTACTTGTACGTAAAATATAGCATTTTGGTTGCAAAAATTTATTTTGTTTTTTACTATGAGCGTTTTGCATAATTTTCGCTCTTAGAGCCGCAAGGCTTTTTTAGTCACAAAAAAGGACTTCACCCCAACTTGTAGAAGAATACAGGTGACCAAACCCATTCCACTAAAGAGGAGGAAGTCCACTGTGTATATTCTACAAGAAACGCTATTTTCCTTTGAAGAATGGCTAAAACTTGAATCAAAAGAGCGATTAGAACTTTTTTCTCTTCTTTGGACTTACGTCCATATGCCAAACAATTAAAAAGTCATACCCCACAAGGAGCACCAGGATATTGCCGCGAAGCCATTCTACGCGCTTTTCTGGCTGCACCTATGGAAGGCATTACGACATTTACCATGCTGCATCGCCGCTTACAAACAGACTTACGCTTTCGTTATCAATGTGGTTTTCGTCTAGATCAGGATGCTCCATCTGTCTCTACATTTAGTCGTGTATTCGCGGATATGGTGGAAAAGCAGATAGCTGAGCAGTTATTCCACGACTTGGTTTCTTCCTGTCAGACCGAAGGTCTGATGATCACACAGCACTTGCTATTGATAGTACAGCGATTGAAGCGTATGAACGAAAACAGCCGAAGAAGGAGTCTGAAACCACAGGAAATGCCACGTGGGGTGCCAAGTTTGATACGTATGGCAACAAAATCACCTGGTTTGGCTACAAAATTCATCTTGCTGTGGATACGGAAAGTGAGCTTCCCATTGCTGTAGAAGTCACACCTGCTCATGTAAATGACGGCGACATGGAACCCGCATTGATGAATAAAGCGGCTAAAGTTTCAGATATCGACCTCGAATTTATCATGATGGATGCTGGCTATGACCAGCTAAAGAATTATGAAGCTGCCCATGAACTGAACGCACAAGCCATTATTCCGCTTAATTTACGAAATGAAAAAGAGCCACCGACAGGATTTTCCTCTAACGGAACACCACGCTGCTCCATGGGTTTTGATATGGTATATTGGGGAGCAGACAAACGGTACTTAAAGTTTCGCTGTCCTCATACCGTTGGGAAAGTTGACTGCCCACATGGTTCTGCCTGGTGCTCTCCTTCTGATTACGGAATGGTTGTTAAAGTGAATCCAAATGACGACTTGCGTCGTTTTAGCATTCCTCATCGGGATACGAAACGTTGGAAAGAACTTTATAACAAGAGAACAAGCGTAGAACGCGTTTTTGCCAGACTCAAAGAAAATCTAACGGTAAATCAACTTCATATCCGTGGTATTCAAAAAGTAAAAACGCAAGTTTTTCTGAACCTCTGTATTTTACTTGCTTCAGCCTTGGCTATGTCTAAAGCGTCTGTACGCCAACGTTGTGCATAAAAAGTAGAACAAAAAATTCTGCCCGTATGTCCTTGAACAGCTTTTAAATCAGGAAGCAACTTTAAAAAATAAAGTAAAATCAACTTTAGTATCGTATTCGCTTTTTCACTTTCGGTGAAAATTGCTATTTTGCAAAACGCTCACTATAACAAAAAAAACAGCCCTGTCCCAACAATCCGACTATGTCCGGACAGGGCAGGCGCCATTTTTTCTTAGCTGACATAACGTGGGCGATCAATTTTCGGGGCGTTTGGTACAGGAATCGTTGCCCACGGGAGCATATAATGGTCAATCTTAGCCACCATTACTGTCATATCGTCATGAATCTCGCCATAATGGTGTCGGATAACCAATTCGAGCAGGCAATCCGCGACCTCTTGCGGGTCATTGGTTTTCAGTTCAGAAATTTTCCGTTTCATCCACAAGTTTTTATTTTCGACACGCGGCGCTTCGTAGATACCGTCTGTCATCATAATGAGCAAATCCCCCGGTTTTAATTGACAACTCACGACGTCGACGTCAATGTCATCAATAATGCCAATCGGTAAATTATTAGCCGAAATCGAAATCACTTCTTTGCCGCGCTTAATAAAGCTTGGAGTGGAGCCGGTTTTGATAAATTTTGCCTGTCCAGTATGCTGGTCAATCAAGGCAAGATCTACCGTGGCGAATATTTCGTCAGGAGATCGAAGCGAAAGAACCGTATTCACGGATTTAATGCTTAATGTTTCTTCCATGCCGGATTCGAGCAATTGTTGCAACAGTTCCAGCGTAGAAGAACTTTCTACATATGCCCTTTCTCCATTGCCCATACCATCGCTTATCGCCAATGCCATTTTGCCGCTGCCAAACTCCATAATTTTAAAGCAATCGCCGGATAGCAGTTGTCCTCCTTTTGCGGCGCCAGCCACGCCGGTATCGATTTCAAAATCTTGTGCCGAACCTAGGCACATGTGGCACAGGCCATCTTCAAACGCTTGACAGTTTTTATTTTTTACCGTAATTTTTTCTCCCAGAATATCGGTTAACAGCGGCGCGATAATCTTTGAGCATTCATCTCTGCCCTGGCATGACGGCTGCGTAATTTCAATATCTACCTTCCCTTCTTCCAGATTCACAATATCGACGTTTCGTATGGACAACCCTACTCCTTCTAATGCGCTTAAAATCTGCTGTTCCTGCACATGAAGGTGGATGCCTTCTTTTTGGATTTCTTGAGCAAAATTTTGCATCACACGCGATACTCCCGCCAGCTGCTCGGCCACAAGCCGTCGGCTTTCAGCAATTTGCTGCTTTAAATGCAGCTGCGTTTGCCAGCGCATGTACTCCTGCTCCATACTACTCAAAACACGATCCTGCTTCACGCATTTGCGCAACCATTCTTTCGGCATTTCATTCAGGTTTACTCCACCTTCCTGTTTCATAGCGTGTACCATCTGAGTTAATGCTTCATACGTATTATCGAAATCCCGGCTCCAGCACTGATCTTTTTTCCAGCAGCGCTGGCACGTCGTTTTCGTCACCTCGCTTAAAAAATAATCTTTCTGTAACGCTTCATCTGGCTTCGCCAAATCGGGACCAGCAAAGGTCTCGGACAGCTTAGTGAAAAGCTGTGCAAACTGCTCCATTTTACCAGCTGTTACATCACGCACCTTTCTTAAGTATTGCTGCTGTGAAAACGCATTTTCTTCCGTGCCTGGAATAAACGTTGCGATTTTATCGAGCACAAAGCGCGGTGTAATCAAAAAAAACAGCACAGCTGCGAATGTTTCCAGCGAAGATTGCAAAATTTCCCGCTGTTCGCCTACATATATGGTCAAAATCGCAGAACCGATAAGAAGGCCAAGCGCCACCATTACTTTTCTACCTTCACGAAGCAAACCAGCCAGCAAGCCAGAAAATGCTAGTAAGCTGATTTGATAGACTGCATCTATGTTAGCCAGGCTAAGTACAAGCCCGGTTACTACACCAACAGCGGCACCCACCGTTCCTCCACCCACGGCGGCGAATAATAGAACAAGATAGCGCGCAAGCACATTATCGACTGATACATCCTGCACAATCCAGCCAACCGTTCCCGTCATCACGGATGCCAAAAGAATAATTAGACAAATGATTTCCTCTGTCTGCAAATGCTGCTGACTACGCTTCGTAGTCACAATCGGGATCGCCTGCACGAAAATAAGAGTTAAAATCAAGCCGAGTACCGCCGCTACACCGTTCATAAATAACGTGTGCCAAGTCAATTGGTTCATGATATAGTCAACCGCCATATTGCTGAGGAGGACCGCGAGAAATGAAACCAACGGAGCATAGTTCAACTCTATCCTTCTGCCTTTCTCCAATAGGCTCAGTATGACGAGCACCATGGCCATCCCCAAAAAATTTGCTGAAGCGATACTTATCGACTGCATTGCGCTTCCAGCCATAACCGAAAACATAACAAGAAGCAGCCGATTTTTCTTTAAAAAGTACATCACCGCGAAAAAAGGAATAGCAAACGGAGAAAGTTCCTGAAAAATGACCGCTCTTCCCAATAAAAAACCCATCAGCAAATGGAGCAGGCTCCACTGGTACGATACTGCGTATAACCATTTTCCACCTTTTTTTCCCGCCTTCCCAACCGGAGCGGTCATCCCCCCCGCTATCGCCATCGATTTGTTCTGCATCATACATAAGCACCACCTAATCTAATTTTTGTGATTCCCATTATAAGCACATTCTGAAATTAAATTTTGTCAAAATTGGAAGATATGATTTAAAAAAATTCCGACAACTAACGCCGAATTTTCACACAAGTGTCGATTTTCTTGCGAACGTGGTGAAAAGAAAAAAAGCGCGTAAAAAAGGAGCGAAAAGCTCCTTCGTCCGCGCCACTACTGGTTTTTCTTTTTCTCATCCGGGGTTATGAAAATAATCTCTCCCTCTTTGGAAAAAAAGAAATTTTTCCTCGCCAGTTCACTAATATAATCCTTATCATACATTCTTTTTACCTGTAATTCGAGCTGTTTCTGCTCTTGCTGTACTTCAGCCACCTGACGCTGTAAATCCACAAGCTCACGTTGTTTTGCATTCAATTGTTGGCTTTGTGAATAATACGTATATCCAGCCCATGACAAAAACAAAATGACAATAATCTGCAAAAGACGCATGCGGCGCTTCCGTCCGTAGTTTGGTGGCAAAGATTGCGGTTTCTGCATATCGTTCACCTTTCTTGATTGATTATTTTACATTTTCTTACCTTTTATCCAACTCGTCAAGGCTTGCCACCTTTTTCTTGCCTTTTCTCTTACTCTTCCTAGCGGTTTTTGTAGAAAGTGCCACATCCACCCCCACAGCTTATGCCCTAAAAATCTAAATGGCAGCAAAATCCATTTTCCTATTCTGAAAATAACAGAGAACAGCAAAAGTGCCGTCGATAGCAGGATACGATACAAAAAAAGAACCGGAGCGACCAGCAGATAATATCCGGTGCGAAGTGTGACCCGGTAAAGCCATAAAGAAAAAAAGATAAGCTTGTTCAAAATGTATAGATACGTACGCTGAAATAGAAGAAAATATAATACCACACCTACGGCAAGACCAAGGAAAATATAAATTCTTACAATCCCTTCATTGACGCGCAAGAGTGTACCGAATACAAGAAATATACAACTTATCCAGAATAAAAAGTCGCAAAGCCATACCAGCCAACGGGCAAGACGGCACTTCCGCTCCATTGTCCGGTATGTATCATATAGTATGCCCATGGCCAGTCCGCACAACACCATTGACATCATCGTCGCTGCCTGTCCGGTAAGCGTCACTTAAAAATCCGGCCAAATAGTCCTCTGGCTTTTTCTCCCTGATAAGATTCATCGATATACTCCATCGCAAAGACCAGTCCTTCAATCGATACCTGTCCCGTCTCAAGGCTTAAATTCTTCATATGCAAATTTTTCCCTTTTATCGTAAGAAACCCCGCCTCTGTCTGGAGCAGGAATTCTTCATGATCGAAACTTTCTACCTTGAGCACGCCTGTTATATCGAGTTTTTTGCGATTAACCATCACAAGTTCGTGACGAATTGTCTTCTTCGGATTCGTTTCCATCATCTCGACCCACCCTCCTTTTTATACCATCCTATGGAGGGCAAGCCATAATTAGAACAAAGAAAGCGAGGAAGCATGGACGCTGGGCAGGAAAAAGAAACCCAGCTCATGCTCCCTCGCTATCCTTTTCGCCAATTACAGATCATCAATGAAGTCACCAAATAGAAATATCGGTTTCTTCCCGGTTATCGCGGGGAAGATATTCTTCATTAATTAATGTATACATTGTGGCTGCCTCGTCTTTTTTAGTTGTATCGAGGATTTTTTCGATTTTGACAGTGATGAGCTTGTTGCCGTAACGAATGGTTAACTCATCCCCCACTTTGACAGCAGAGCTTGATTTGGCCACTTGACCGTTCAAAGTGACCCGGCCTTGATCACACACTTCTTTCGCCAGCGTGCGACGTTTGACTAACCGAGAAACTTTTAAGAATTTATCCAACCGCATCTATATCTCCTCTTTCTTCTTTGTTTTCGCTTCCTGCCACCAGCTTTCCATTTCTTCTAGCGTGGTATCGGCGAACGTTTTGCCTGCTTCCCGTAGTTTTTCCTCAATATACGAGAAACGAGAGTAAAACTTCTTGTTTGTCAACGCAAGCGCTTCTTCCGGGTCAATCTTCATAAAGCGAGCTACGTTCACAATGACAAACAACAAATCGCCCAGCTCTTCCCGACGGTGTTCCAGCGTCTGTGCCTCATTCAATTCCTCTAACTCTTCTTTTACCTTATCCAGAACATCGGAAAGCTTGTCCCAATCAAATCCAACCTCTGCCGCTTTCTTCTGGTACTTATACGCCTTATAAAGGGCAGGCAAATCACGCGGCACCCCATCAAGCAGAGATGCTACTTCTTTCCCTTTTTCTCTTTTTTCTTTTTCTTTGATATCCTTCCAATTTTGCAGCGCTTCTTCCGCATTCTCCGCTTCAGAGTTTCCAAATACATGCGGATGACGGCGGATCAACTTTTTATTTAAATCTTCAATAACGTCTCGAACCGTAAAATACCCGTCTTCTTCTGCCATCTGTGAGTGAAGCATAATTTGCAGCAGCAAGTCGCCCATTTCCTCGCACAGCGCTTCCGGGTCATTATCGTCGATCGTCTCAAGCACTTCATACGTTTCTTCAATTAAGTTTTTCCGAATGGATTGGTGAGTCTGCTCCCGATCCCACGGACATCCTTCCGGGCTGCGCAGAATAGCAACGATTTCCCGTAACCGCCAGAACTGGCGGTTTAACGTCTGATCCTCTTCCGTCGGTGGAACATAAACGATTGTCAAATTGCTGTACTCGTTCAGGCGATCCAATTCATACAATGGGACGGTCGTAATTTTCTCTTGCCCGGCAACACCTGCGGCGGTCACGACGGTAACCGGAAAATCGTCCGGATATACTTCCATTAACGTTAATTTTACATCAGAAGCGACAAACGCGTCATATACCTGACAAATCAAATGATGCATCTTAGGCTGGATATGGTAGTCGCGCAAATCGGTCGCGTCCAACAAGGAAAAGCCTTCTACCGGATCCACCTTAAGCGCAGAAAATACCGGTTCAAGAAAACTTTGCCCGCCTTTAATTTCAATCTCGATCCCACGTTCTTTCCCTTTCGCCAACAAAAGTTGCACTGTACGCTCCGCCACCAACGGATGACCGGGTACGGCGTATGTAATGTTTCCTTTTTTCGTCGCAAGCTCAAGCAAGCGTTTGCTGATTTCTTCGTACACGTCCGAAAATTGGTCATGCGCTTCGTATACTTCATCAAAACTTTCGTATAGAATGCCTTCCACGGCAAGTTCGGCGACTACAGGATGTTTTTCTGTACGGATATACAGATGTTGCGCCTGCTTTAACATGCGGTAAATCCCAAGAGGAAGTCCTTCCAGATTTCCCGCGCCGAGTCCGATAACTGTAATTTTGTTCAATGGTTTCGTCCCCTTTCGTTAATTAATCATGCAGAAGCCGCAATTTTAACAACAGCGGAATGATTTTTCTGCCCGCTTCCGTGCTTGCTAAATCGGCGCGTCGTACCGTTCCCGATAAGAGCAGGGCGATAGCATACATAATAACACCCGCACTAACGGCGATCAGACTTACTACGGTAAAATACAGTCGTTCAGAATCAAACACGCCTGCCAGTCCGCGTTCCGCTGCCTGCCGGGCAACAAATACAGCAAGCCCCATCACCGTGACCGCCAAAAATGGTTTAGCAAAGAAGGAACGAAGCCCGAATCTTGCGCCTGTAAAACGAGATACCGCGCATAAATTAAGAATCGTAGCAACAATATGAGAAAATACGGTGGCAAGCGCCGCACCGGTAATCCCGAAAAGTGGAATCAGCAAAATATTTAATAGAAGTTTGATGACCACGCCAATAAACAAATTGCGCACCGGAAGGGTTACCTCACCCATCCCCTGTAGGATTCCAGCTGATGTAATGCCGAGCGTTGAGAAAATGGTTGTAAACGAAAGTACCATTAATGTCAATGTTCCATTTCCATTCTCATACAGCATTACATTTACTGGACCGGCAACAATAGCCAAACCGAGGGAAGCTGGCAAGCCAAATAAAAAAGTCAAGCGAAGCGCCAGCTCCGTACGCGCAGCGATCAAATGGTGTTGCCTAAGCGCCTGCGCTTCGGCAATTGCCGGGACAAGCGACAGGGAAAGTGCTGTGGCAAAGAAGGCGGCAAACTGCACAAGCGGCTGGCCGCGATCAAAAACTCCTTTTAACTGATACGCCGCTTCCGCCGTATTTCCTCCCCGCATCAACATGCTGACAACAGTAAATGAATCAGAAAGCTGCATCAGCGGAAGCACAAGGGAACCAAGGCATATCGGAATTGCGTAATAAAATAATTTACGTACGATTTCTCCAACCGTTTCCTTCCTGTATGAATGCTTCCCTGCGCTTTCCCAAACCTGCCGCTGCACGCTCTGGTTACGTTGCCAGAAAACCAGCATAAGAATAAACGCGAAAAATGCTCCTGTTACCGCACCAAATACGGCACCTGCACCGGCAAGGTACACATCTCCGGTCGTCTTCATAAACCAGTAAGATAAGACAATAATGGTAGCCACCCGCACGAACTGTTCGCCAATCTGTGAAACGGCGGTCGGCACCATGTTATGATGGCCTTGAAAATATCCTCGCATTGCCGCCATTACCGGTACAATAAGCAGAGCAAACGATACGCTTCGAATCGGCATGACTAACTTTTCATCTTTCATGAACTGTGCCAGCGCCGGTGCCCCAAACCAAAGCAGAAGGAAAAACAAAAAACCAGTTAGCGTCAATACACCCGCAGATACACGAAAAATTTTGCGCGCTCCGTACACATCGCCAACCGCAAGCTTTTCAGCCACAAATTTTGAAATGGCAATCGGGAATCCAGCCGTTGCAAGGATAAGGAGCGCGCTATATAACGGATATACCTGAGTATACACGTAATAACCAAGGTCGCCTGTAATGTTCTGGTACGGAATGCGATACACAACGCCAAGCATCTTTGATAATAGCGCTCCCGCTCCCAGTATGGCAGCTCCTTTCAAAAAAGAGGCTCCCTGAGTCTTAGACATAGATTTCCCTCTCTTTTCCCAGTAAATTCTCGGATATTATATCACAAAAAAACGTCAGAGCGGGGCCTGTCAAGCTTGCCCTCCTGAAATAGCTTATGCCGGATAGAGGGCGAACTTTCCTTACAATAAAAAAGCTCCCTGGCAAAATATTTTGCCAGGGAGCTTTCCACATTCCTAATACTTCTCCTATTGCTCCATTTGCTTTGCCAGAAAACCGGCTGCGGTTTCAACCAGCTTCACTTCTAGGTCGCCCATCTTGGCCTGATCACTTTTCGTCAGAAGAATGACGGAGCCAATCGGATCACCGCCGGCAATAATCGGAGCGATGACATACGAAGAATACTGTTCTTCATGGTCACGAATGATCTCATATTCGCCTGCGTTCGTTTGCAGATGTAAGCGCCGTTCTTCCATGCAGGTTTCCACAATTTCACCAATCGGCTTGTCCAAGTATTCTTTCTTGGAAGCGCCAGATACAGCTATAACGGTGTCGCGGTCACTGATTAGCGTAATATGACTCGTACTTTCATACAACGAATCAGCGTATTCTTTGGCGAAGTCACCGAGTTCTCCAATCGGCGAATACTTTTTCAGAATCACTTCTCCATCACGGTCGACGAAAATCTCCAGCGGATCACCTTCGCGAATGCGGAGCGTACGGCGAATTTCTTTCGGGATTACCACACGCCCTAGATCATCGATTCGGCGCACAATACCAGTTGCCTTCATAATTCTTGATGCCTCGCTTTCTTAAAGTGGTTAAATGACTGCAACATATGATTAGCTTGCTTGTAGTATTTATCTCCTGACGGGAGAATATTCACCATCTCTTGTTCAATCCGCATACCTGTATTCCTCAAGAAAAACTCGCGGGATTATGCCTAGTCCTTTTTCCACATGGAAAGAAAGCACATGTCGCTTTATCACTGTAAAGCAGAATATACTTCTTATACAATAAGAAAAAGCCTTGCGAATTCGCAAGGCCTGAGTGTAAAGAATTATTTATTCTGGGATGTCTGGTCGCCATTCGGTTGCACCGGAGCCGGTTGTTCATTCGGTGCAGGCGTGCTCGGCACAGGCTGACCTGGCTGTCCCGGTGCACTTGGGGCAGACTGTTTCGGCTGCTCTTTAATCATGGATGCCGGAATTTTTTCTTCCTTGATGATACTTTTTACTTTTGTCGTTAAGAATTCACCCTCTTTTTTCTGCGCTAGCATGTAGGTAATATCTTTTTTCACTTCATCATATGTCCGCACTTTTCGCTTTTCAACACGCATGATATGATATCCGAATTTCGTTTCAATCGGATCGCTGATTTTGTTGAGTGGTAGCGTCATGGCCGCCCTTTTGTACGGCTCTGCCGTCTGCTCTAAGGTAGTCCCATCAGGCATCGGATATTGATATAGACCGCCTGTCTCTTTACTGCCCGGATCGTCCGTATTTTCCTTCGCCAGTTTGGCAAAATTCGCACCATTTCGCAGCTGCTTCACAAGCTCTTCCGCTTTTTTCTTCGCTTCCGCTTTAGAGCGTTTGTCCGTGCCAATCAGAATATGGCGTACATCTACCTGGGTTAGGTATCCCAATTTTTTTGCCTGTTCATATTCCTTTTTCTTGTCTTCTTCCTTAATATCTTTGGAAAAATAAGAAATCATTTTTACCTGATCAAGGAAAAAATCCTTCAACTCTTCTTCCGTTACTTTGTGATTGGCGTAGAACTGATCCATTTTCTCCGATTGTGCAAGTTGCTGCTTAGCAAATTCCTCAAATTGAGAAAAATTCTGGTTCGCTTCTTTTTTCATTTCATCAGTCTCTTTCACCTGATCAGCAATATGCCTGCTCATGATCTGGTAATGAAGCACTGATGTCAACGCTTCTTTATCTCCCGCGTCAATCACCCCCGCCATACCCGGATCAATGGCTTTGATCACTTCTACGTAATTCTTATATGCCGATTCCGTAATTTCTTTGTTGTTGTCATATTTGGCGACAACGGGGTCGTTCTTTCCGCATCCTGCAAGTACAGTTAGTGTCAGAACGCCTACCGCAATCAACCTCCCGTACGTTTTAGTTGGCCACATCAGCTACTGCCTCGCCTTCTTGTTTCTTTTTTAATTCATCGAATTGCATGAGGAAATTCTCCACAAGCTCAATACTTTCTTCATGATTTAGCCCTTTGACCTTTATGCCGACCACAACCTGTTGCCCTTGACGCGAGGGCGTAATTCTCCGCAGAAGAGGCCCCTTAATTTCGTAGAGGTCACCCCAATCCACTTTAGTACTCTGATCTTCGTGGAAGACAAGTTGAATCGTATCTCCCTTTTGGCTGATCTCCACAATACGATGTTTTCTCGCATGCACGCGCAGTTTGGACACCAGCAACAAATTCCGAACGCTTTGCGGAATATCACCAAAGCGATCCTCCAGTTCTTCTGTTAATTCATCAATTTCTTCAAAAGAAGAAACGGCCGCGAACTTCTTGTACATCTCGATTTTCTGCTTTCCGTCCTGAATATAGTCGGACGGAATAAATGCATCGATCGTCAAATTAATCTCCGGATGCACTTCTTCCTCTTTCTTCGGCTCACCTTTCAGTTCCTCAATCGCATCCTTCAGCATCTGACTGTACAAATCAAAACCAACGGATGCAATGAAGCCGTGTTGCTCCGCTCCAAGCAAGTTCCCCGCGCCACGAATAGACAGGTCACGCATCGCGATTTTAAACCCAGAGCCTAGTTCCGTAAACTCTTTAATCGCTTGCAAACGCTTTTCTGCAACCTCATTCAACACCTTATCACGCTGGTATGTGAAGTATGCATACGCAATCCGATTGGAGCGACCCACACGCCCGCGCAACTGATACAGTTGTGACAGTCCCATACGGTCAGCATTTGTTACAATAAGCGTATTTACATTTGGAATGTCCACACCTGTCTCAATAATGGTTGTGCTGACAAGGACATCGGCCTCGCCCTCCAAAAAACTCAACATGACAGATTCAAGTTCCGTTTCACTCATCTGACCATGGGCAACCACCACTCGCGCTTCCGGAACAAGCATGCGAATTTGGTCTGCCATCTGTTCAATACCCTGAACTTGGTTATAAAGGAAATAAACCTGTCCTTCACGCGCTAATTCGCGTTCAATGGCTTCCCGTACAAGCGCACCGCTGTATTCCATAACGTATGTCTGTACCGGGAAACGGTTTTCCGGCGGCGTCTCAATGATCGACAGATCCCTCACGCCAAGCATCGACATGTGCAGTGTACGCGGAATCGGAGTCGCTGTCAATGTCAAAACATCCACATTTGTCTTTAACTTCTTCAACTTTTCCTTGTGTGTAACACCAAAACGCTGTTCTTCATCGACAATAAGCAGGCCTAAATCTTTGAATGCCACGTCTTTAGACAACAAACGATGCGTACCGATGATAATATCAACCGTTCCGTCTTTTAATCCCTTGATCGTCTGGTTCTGCTCTTTCCGGGTACGGAACCGACTAATAACTGCGATGTTAACCGGGTAATCGGCAAATCTTTCCCGGAACGTCTCATAATGTTGCTGAGCGAGGATCGTCGTTGGAACAAGCACAGCTACCTGTTTTCCATCCATGACGGCCTTAAATGCGGCGCGAATAGCCACTTCTGTTTTCCCATAGCCAACATCACCGCAAAGCAAACGATCCATGGGACGCGGCTTCTCCATATCTTCTTTAATTTCACGAATCGCCCTAAGCTGATCCTCCGTCTCCTCATAAGGGAACATCGCTTCGAATTCACGCATCTCTTCTCCATCTTTGCTAAAGGCGTATCCTCTTGCCTGCTGACGCTCCGCATACAAACGAATCAAGTCCTGGGCAATATCCTGCACAGAAGCGCGGACTTTACTCTTAACTTTTTTCCAATCACTTCCGCCCAATTTGTATACTTTCGGCTCTTTTTCTTCACTGCCGATGTACTTTTGTACCTGATCGATTTGTTCAATCGGAACATATAGCTTATCATTGCCAGCATATTTAATATGAAGATAATCTTTATGAATACCATTAATTTTAAGCGTTTCAATCCCCAAATATTTTCCGATACCATGATTTACGTGCACAACATAATCTCCAACCCGAAGCTCTGTGTAGCTTTTAATGCGCTCAGCATTGCTCAAATTTTTCCGCGTCTTTGCTGCTTTGCGCTGCTTCTGGGTAAACACTTCGGTTTCTGTAATCACTACGAGGTGCAGCATCGGAAGTTCAAATCCGCTTTGCAGATTGCCAAGGGTAATAACCGGTCTTCCACTTTCCAGCGCTTTTTCCGGTGAAAGGATAATATCCGCTTCAATATCATAGTCATGAAATACGCGCTCCAAACGGCGCGCCCGTTCTTCATCTGCCGCGCAGAATACTACGGTGGCCTTGGCTTTCTTCCAACGTTCCATTTCCGTTTTAAGCACATTCATCTGACCGTGGAAATTCTGCATCGCTTTACAGTTAAAGTTCACAACGTTCTGTGGATTCGTTTTCGGCACCTGACGCAAAAAAAGTGAGGCATGAAGAATCTTCCATTTTTTCGGCGCAATAATGTCTTCCAGTGAATGAGATAATTCAATATCAGGAAGAAATTCCCCTTGCTGTATTAATGTCGTCTTCCATTCTGCTTCATCTTTTTCCAATTGAGCGGCCGCCTCTACAATACGGGAAGGCTCATCAATCACGACAAGCGGAGAACATGACATATAATCTATCAGTGTTTCATTTGTCCGATAAAGAAAAGAAATATATTTATAGATTCCCGTAAATGAATGACCCTGACGAAGCTGTTCAATCTCCCATCCGACTTTTTCCAAAATTTTCTCTCTCGCCTGAATGTCTTTTACCTTGGGCAATGCACGGCTCATATGCTCTTCAAGCCTTTCCGCCGCTCGGTTAAACACCGCTTTATCGCCAAAGACCTCCCGGGTTGGGCCGATAACCACTTCGGATAAATTTTCAATGGAACGCTGGGTGGAAATATCAAATGTCCGGATAGAGTCAACCTCCGCATCAAACAATTCGATCCGAACCGGATTTGCCGTGTATACGGGGAAAATATCGATAATTCCCCCACGAACGCTAATCTCGCCACGCGCTTCTACCATTTCTACCCGCTCATATCCAAGCGCTACCATCTTTGCTAGAAAACTATCCAATTCAATTTCGCTTCCAACTTTAATGGAACACTGGGCTTGCCTCCACTCATCTACAGGCACGACCGAACGGCGCACTCCGGCATATGGAATAATAAGCACGCCTTTTTTTCCTGCGGAAAGAGCGTTCAATACTTCAATTCGCTGGCTAAGCGTCTCCGGGCTAGAAATGGATACTTCTGAGATAACCATTTCATTAGCCGGATACAGCCATAGCTCATCAGGGGAAATCAACTGGCTCATATCATCATATACTTTCTGAGCCTGGAACATATTGTGCGTCACAATTACCAGAGGTTGCTCCATTTTCTGATAAAGTGCGGCATAAAATATCTGACGGGCCGAGTTACTTAACCCGGATGCTAACTGTTCGCGCAACCCTTTTTCGAAGCTTTCCACAATCGCCTCGAATTCGCTGTCACGCTTAAATCTTTCTACCAGACCCTGCAATCACCCTTCCTCCTCTCCTTATAAGAAATTACAAATAAAATCAATGCAAAAATAAGCCTTAGCGCAAAAGCCAAGGCCCTGTCTGCTTTATTGCAAAGGATACGTAAGCTCAGGATAACGGTGGATGGCTTCACTACAATATTCACATGTTATGCTTACCACAATATCCCCGTTTGCTTCATAGCTAATTATATGTTTCCTCTCATCGGGGGTCAAGGAATGAAACCCCAGGCGCTCTTCTGTCGCTTCGGGATGGTCGATGGCCGCATACAACATACCGCAATGCGGACAAATGTATCGTATCTTCATATTTATGCCTCCCGGAAATACGATATGCTCATTCTTATTCTTTCCAGAAGGTAAGTGTGACATACAGTGCATTTATAGATTCATTAATTGAATTGATTCATCACGCGCAAAAATGACATACCCATCCATGTTTTCGCCGCTTCCGCTGATTTCTTAACCGCTTCCTGCACTTCGGCCAGTTCCTCTGGTGGAAATGTGGAAAGCACATAGTCTGCGACTTTTCTTCCTGGGGCAGGGCGTCCGATACCAATTTTAATACGCTTGAACTCTTCTGTGCCCAGATGAGCAATCAACGATTTCATCCCGTTATGTCCGCCTGAACTTCCTTTGGTACGCAGACGAATTCTCCCGCATGGTAAGTCGAGATCATCATAAATCACCAACAAACTTTCCTTTGGATCAACCTTGTAAAAACTTATAAGCGAACCAACACATTCGCCGGACAAGTTCATATATGTTAAGGGCTTGACAAGAAGCACTTTCTCGCCTCCGACCCTGCCTTCGCCAATCAATCCTTTGAACTTTCCTTCTCTTAACGGAATATCCCACGCTTCCGCAAGAAGATCAACGGCCCAAAAGCCAACATTATGTCTGGTCATTTCATACTGCTGGCCCGGATTTCCCAACCCCACGATTATTTTCATACCATTCTCCCCTTATTTTATAACATTGAAAAAGCGCAACCGACCGGTTACGCTTTTTCGCAACGTTTATCCTCTATCCGACGCCGTGTCGCCGGAGCTATTCTCTGCATCGGTTCTATCCGCCGCTCCTGCGTCCGCTTCGGCTTCTTCAGCGGCTATGTCTGTTGGCTGAGCCTGCGACGGCACAATACTCAGCACCACTTCATCACCTTCATGCTTCACTTCGATACCATCTGGGACAGTAAGATCGCTTACCGTCACCGAATCGCCAATTTGCAAATGTTCAACATTAAAGGTAATTTTATCCGGAATTTCGCTAGGCAAGCAACTGATCGTTAGCTCACGCAACATATGCTGTAAGACGCCGCCGTTCTTTGCGCCTTCGGCCTCTCCTTCGAGGACAACCACCACGGTGGTGTCAATTTTTTCGTTCATATTTATCTTGTTGAAATCCAAATGGAGCACTTTATTTTTAATTGGGTCGCTCTGTACGTCTTTAACCATGACATTGTAAGAAATTCCATCTACATTTAGCTTGATGACGTGATGTAATCCCTGACGATTAGCAATCTGGATAAATTCACGTTCTTCAACCGCAATCGGCTCACTCTCCTTACCATCTCCGTATAAGACGGCAGGAATTTGGCCTTTGCCGCGTAACTCTGTTAGAATCGAGCGCGATCCCAATTTCCTTTTTTGAGCTTTCAATTCCATTGCCATATTATTATCCCCTCCTATTGTAAGGTTCATAGCAATATCATTATCTACCTTACCCAATAAAAGAAGGGATCAATCACAAAACAAGGAAAAAATTAATCGAACAGCTTGCTTACCGATAATTCTTCGTGTACGCGAATGATCGCTTCTCCGATAATCGGTGCTACAGATAGTACTTTAATTTTATCGATTTGCTTTTCAGATCCAAGCGGGATTGTGTTCGTTACAATCAGTTCTTTAATGCTGGAATTTTGAATGCGCTCAATGGCCGGGCCAGATAATACCGGATGCGTACAGCAAGCATATACCGCTTTGGCTCCCGCTTCCATCAAAGCGTTCGCCGCCAGCGTAATGGTTCCTGCTGTATCAATGATGTCATCGATAATAATTGCTGTACGACCTTCAATATTACCGACAATATTCATTACTTCCGCTACGTTCGGTTCCGGGCGGCGTTTGTCAATGATGGCGATTGGTGCCTCTAGACGCTCAGCAAGTTTTCTCGCACGCGTCACACCACCATGGTCTGGAGATACAACAACGATATCTTCCAGTTTTTTCTCAATAAAATGCTTAGCAAGGATCGGCACCCCAAGCAGATGATCCACTGGAATATCAAAAAATCCCTGAATCTGCGTGGCATGGAGGTCCATTGTAATCACGCGGTGCGCTCCGGCCGTTTCAATCAAATTCGCCACTAATTTTGCCGTAATCGGGTCACGCGCCCGCGCTTTGCGATCTTGACGGGCATATCCATAATAAGGCATGACCACGTTGATACTCTTTGCTGAAGCACGCTTCAGCGCGTCCACCATAACAAGAAGTTCCATCACATGTTCGTTTACGGGCGCGCAGGTGGATTGAATGACAAATACGTCAGCACCACGTACACTCTCATTCAGTTTAATCTGTACTTCACCGTCGCTAAAATGAACAACTTGCGCATTTCCCATTGGAAGACCAATATGATCTACGATTTCTTTCGCCAAAGCCGGATTAGAATTACAAGTAAATACCTTTAACTTTGGGTCGCGATAATTCGCCATACTCCTGTTAAACCTCCATACCTTTCATAACTTATTTCTTTATAATTTTCTTTGCGTAATCTTCTTTATTAATCTGGCGTTCGCGGGCAATTGCCAGCGCCCCATCCGGAACGTCTGTCGTAACTGTGGAGCCCGCCGCTATATACGCGCCTTCGCCTACCGTTACCGGCGCTACAAGATTTACGTTGCATCCAATGAACGAACGATCTTTAACAATCGTTTTGTACTTGTTTACACCATCGTAGTTTACTGTAACGGTACCGCAACCAACATTTACATTCTCTCCGATTTCGGCGTCACCTAAGTACGTAAGATGGGAAACTTTACTTCCTTTGCCCAGAGACGTATTCTTAATTTCGACAAAATCACCCACTTTCGCCCCTTCACCAATATGGGAATGCGGGCGAATATATGCAAACGGACCCACCGTGGCATCGCTGTCCACGCGACTATCCATCAGCACAGAGTGCTTAATTTCCACGCGGTCGCCCACCTGGCAGTTCTTCAATTGACTATGCGGACCAATTATACATTCCTCACCGATAACGGTGCCAGCGCCAATCAACGTACCCGGGTAAATCACAGAATCGCGCCCAATCACCACATCCGTTTCAATATATGTGCTGGATGGATCGATGATGGTAACGCCTTCTCTCATGTGTTTAGTAAGAATGCGCTCTCGCATAAGCGCTTCCGCCTTTGCGAGCGCTACCCGATCATTAACACCAATGGTTATTTCTTCCGTTACAGATGCTTCAATACGCTCGCCTTGTTTTTTAAGGATCTCGATTACATCGGTTAGGTAGTACTCGCCTTGCGTATTATTATTATCAACTTTCTCAAGAGCGGAAAACAGCTTTTCATTATCAAAACAATACGTGCCCGTATTGATCTCTCTCACGCGCTGTTCCTCTTCATTCGCGTCCTTTTGCTCGACAATTCGTTCCACAGCCCCGTCCTCACCGCGAATAATGCGGCCATAGCCCGTAGGGTTGTCCATAATTCTGGTTAAAATTGTTCCGGCAGCCTGTTTTGCCTCATGATGAGCTACCAGAGCAGAAAGTGTTTCAGAGCTGATTAGCGGCTCGTCACCGGACAGAACAAGCGTCGTTCCTTTTTTTCCTTTTAAAATTGGAGCTACCTGCATCACGGCGTGAGCGGTTCCCAGCTGTTCTTCCTGCATTGCATACTCAACTGCATTTCCCAGCTGTTCCTTTACTTTGTCAGCTCCATGCCCCACCACGACAACGATACGAGCCATGTCCAGCTCTTTAAGGCTGTCAACTACATGCTGAACCATTGGCTTACCGCAAACGGGATGCAGTACCTTGTACAGCTTCGACTTCATTCGTGTTCCTTGACCAGCAGCTAATACAACCGCAAATTTATCCGACATGGTATCCTCCCATTTTGATAAGTTCCACAATGACTATATCTTAATTGCTTTCCTATTTCAAGATACAGAGAAAAAGAGGGACAAAAACAAGCCCGTCCTTTTCCTTTCAAGGAATAGGCGAGTAGTCGTACCTATCTTGCCTCTGCAACCTATTTGTTTTCCTGGGGGATTACCAGTTTCCAAACATATACTTTCCTATACCACAAGAAAAAGGGCCCCTCTCTGCAAGGCCCCTTTGAAACCATAAAATTAAGCTCCTTCTTCCACGAGTTCTTCTGTATTATTATTCCCTACACGCTCATATTCAGCCAATACGGCAGCTTGAATTTTCTCGCGAGTAGACGAAGAGATAGGATGCGCGATGTCGCGAAATTCTCCTTCTGGAGTACGTTTGCTCGGCATGGCCACAAACATACCGTTGTTTCCGTCGATAACACGAATGTCATGCACAACAAACTCATTGTCAATCGTAATTGAGCAAATCGCTTTCATGCGGCCATCCGTGTTTACGCGACGAAGTCTTACGTCCGTCACTTCCATGTCTGCTCACCACCTTTTACCAATTATCAGAAGCTTGATAACTGTAATTCAACAAAGGTGGAAAAAAATCCTTCTATATCCACAAAAATTTTTTAAGTTTTTTACAATTTCAGCATTTTACCCTATTGACATGTTATTTATCTTATACTGCTGCTACCATTTCAATTTCTAGGGAAACATCCTTTGGCAACCGTGCTATTTGAACGAGAGAACGAGCTGGACGATGCTCGCCGAAGTATTCTGCATAAATTTCGTTAATAGTGGCAAAGTCGTTCATGTCTTTCACAAAAACGGTTACCTTTACTACATTATTCAACGTAGCGCCAGCTGCCGCCAGCACAGCCTTCAGATTAGCGAATACTTGATGCGTTTGGGCTACAATGTCACCTGTTACTAATTCGCCTTCGGGTGTTAACGGAATTTGGCCTGACGTATAAATAAAGTTTCCTACCTTCACGGCTTGAGAATAAGGGCCAATGGCCGCTGGAGCTTGATTAGTAGAAATTTGTTCCATGAAGATCCCTCCAACATTCATTCATATTTCTTTTTTAAAATAATTTCCTAATTCAAGACGAATTTCTTTATCGCGCACATCTACTTCCGTCATCCGCAGCAGCGAAATATAATCATCCACCAAACGCTCTTTTACATTAGCCGTCTCCATAAAAATGCCAACACCTACTACTTCAGCCTTAAATTCTTCCAACAAATCCATCATTCCCCGAATGGTGCCACCAGCCTTCATGAAGTCGTCAATAATGAGAACTTTAGAATGCTCAGGCAATCCACGGCGGGCAAGAGACATCGTCTGAATGCGTTTGCTTGAACCGGATACATAGTTAATACTTACTACGGAGCCGTCAGTCACCTTGCTATAACGGCGTACAATCACAACCGGAATGTTTAAGTAATGTGCTGTGGCATATGCCAGTGGAATTCCTTTTGTTTCCACTGTCATCACATAATTGGCCTCCGCTTCCGCGAAAACGGAAGCAAATACTTTACCAATTTTGGACAATGCTTCCGGCTCCCCTAGCAAATCAGCCATGTAAAGATAGCCACCTGGCAGCAAACGGCCCGGACTTTTCAGCATTTCGCACAAATCCTCTACAACAGTTCGTGCTTCCGTAGCGTTCATCATCGGAATGTACTTCACTCCGCCCGCTGCTCCTGCAACTGTCTTTAGCAGTCCGACTCCTTCTAACTCAAACAATTCTTTAATGATTGACAAATCCTCGCTAATTGATGATTTTGCAGCTCCGTATTGATCCGCGAAAAAAGTTAGCGGAATTAATTTATGGGGACGAGCCAGCAAGTGCTGCGTCATATCTACCAGCCGTGCACTTCTCCTTAACTTTTTCATCTACGTACGCTCCTCCGTATTAAAAACCGAATATTATGAAGTGAATATACCACTTATGTACGGATTTACGCAAGTGCTACCCGTTATTTTCTCCTAAAATACGCACGGCATATACCTCCTTACAAAAACCACGCAGTCCATTATAAACCCGGTTCATGCGCGATTCATGCTCCGTCAGCGCAAACACCGTTGGACCGCTTCCCGACATTAAAACACCATCTGCACCAAAACGATACATTCTTTCTTTAATCTGACGTACCTGAGGATGCATTTTCAGCGTCACTGCTTCTAAATGATTGTTCAACGCGCGACATACACCGACAAAATCCCCCTGACGAATCGCCGCAATCATTTCACTGGACTTTCGCCTTTCTTTCAGTTCCTCCACCCGTAATGCTCCGTACACTTCTGCGGTTGATACACCAATAGGCGGCTTTGCTAAAATGACCCAGCAAGGGGGCAGACACGGCAACGGTTCAATTTTCTCGCCTCGCCCACGTGCCAATGCAGTTCCTCCATACACGCAAAAAGAAACATCAGAACCAATATGCGAGCCTAGCTCGGCCATCTCCGCCATGCTCATATTCAGATTCCACAAGCGATTCAATCCTTTGATAGTAGCTGCCGCATCGCTGCTTCCGCCCGCAAGGCCAGCTGCAATCGGAATCTGCTTGTCAATATAAATATGAACCCCACGCTTAATGCCAAAACGTTCTTTTACCAGCCGGGCTGCCTGGTATACATGATTTCTCTCATCAAGAGGCAAGTAGCTTACGTTACAATCAAGCGTAATTTTGTCTTCCTCCCGCGGGTAAATGGTCAATCGATCGGCTAAGTCGATTGTCGTCATTACCATTTCAATCTCATGGTAGCCGTCCGGACGCTTTGCCAATACATCCAGCGTTAAATTAATTTTTGCCGGAGCTTTTATCATAAGGTAAACATCGTTCACCAATTCTTTCTTCCCTTCCACTTTATGCTTTGCTTATTTTAGCATTAATCGCTTCCCTTTTCCACGTGGAAGCAATATAATACGCATAATATGAAGAGGCCAGGCATACATTGCCTGGCCTTGGTCGGGAAAAATGTTATTTGCCGGGATTCTGTTTTGCAAGCGCTTCTTCGGCCAGCTGGATGGCCCGCTTCACCATATTCCCCGCGTCGCGGGTCGTGATGCCGCCCCAGCCCTCCCGCTGAACCGTTTCATAAAATCCAAGGTCTTTAGCCAACTCATACTTGAGTCTGTCTCAGCCGCTACCTGGCGTACGGCAGCGCGTACTCTCCTTTAGCCAACTCATACTTGAGTCTGTCCGACATAATCCCTCGTCTGCGTGCCATATACATACAGCCCCCTTTATTTCCCGTACGCATAGTATACGTAAGAAAGCAAAATAAAAAACAGCAGGATATAAAATCCTACTGTATATTACTGTTCAAGCGAAATGCGAATATGTTCATTGTTACGGCAAATGGTAAGTTCCACCGTCTCTGTAAGCACATCCGCATAACTGTATGACACACGCTCAAAAGCATGTTTGTCCTCATCCAACTTCACAATAAACACTGACGGGTATGTTTCTTCCAGTACACCCGTTCTTTCCACGGTCTTACGACGTCCGCCATTGGCACGGAGTAAAATCCGTTCTCCAATGTGATTATCTAAACTACGTTTTATATCGTGTAACGTATTTCTCGCCATTCAGACCACCTCACTATATGTAAGTATATCACCACCATTATAGTATGTCAAATAAATTGATAATTATAGCAAGACTACAGAAAAGCTGTCAACAAATTTTTATCGAGAAAGCGCTTATAAATCTTAAAAATCAAAAAAATAAGAAAAAGGTTGTACTTTATAAAGCAACGCTTTCTTTCATCCCACGGTTTTCATCGTGGGATGAAAGATGAACGCTAACGACCCAATAATCCTATAATTTCAGGCGTATGGAGTGTTAATGCGGCTTCGGAATCCCGAAACGAAAGCAACCTTTTGTTTCGATACCTCCTACACCCTCGATTCCGGTAATCGTATTCTTGACCATCTCAAATATGTTTACGGATTGCTGAATCGATGTATACGCCACCTTTTCGGCTATGTATACAGGATCGAGAGTATGGATGTTAATACGCTTGGGTGAACTGGCAAAATTGGCGCCCGCGTTTAAAATAGCTTCAAAATAGGACTGGCAAGCTCCCGCGAAGATGATAAGGCTGTCTTTGCCCTGCTGAAACATCCGAGCTTTTTCTACCGCCTGGACAAAATATTTGGAATTACGGTAGCTATTCAAATCATCCGCCGGCCCGCGCTTGCTCTGTAAAGCATCATGTCCGGTTAGCACCAAAATATCCGGCTGGTGCTTTTCCAGCATAGAAATAATTTGTTGAGGGAAATCTTTTTCTGGAATATGATAGCCGACAGCAGGTACTTTTAATTGCTCATATACAGTTAAACATTTCTTCAAATAATTTTTGTCTCCATCAACATGAAGCACTTTGCCCGGCCAATCAAATGAACCACCCATTTCCTTTATATAATTTACCTGGCGCCACATATTCCTCTCACGTGCAGAGCGTCGTTCTTGCTCAATCATTCGCATTGCTTCAATATGTTTCTGCTCAGATTTGCTCCGTATTTTTGCGATTTCCTCTTCTGTTACCTTTACAAGATCGCTGAGCGGTGCATCTGCCATCAGACGGTAATCCAAACCAATGAGCGAGCATGTGCCTTTTTCCTGATTAATATCAACAATTTGAAACAATAAATCACATCCGTGCGACTTCCGAGCCACAATATCCCCGACACGCAATTTCTGACTGGGAAACATAAAAAACCCCCTTTTCCTCACATCGTATGCTTGCCGGGAAAAAGGGTTCGCCTTTTATTGCCCCTCAAACGCATGGGCTATGATGTTGCTTAGCCGGGCAAATTCCTCAATCGACAGCGTTTCCCCGCGTCTTGCCGGATCAATTCCCGCTTCCTTAAGCACCTGCAGCATTTTCTCTTTCTTATCTTTGCCAAATAAATTGTTCATAAGGTTGTTCGAAAGAGTTTTGCGACGTTGCGCAAAGCTTGCTTTCACTACGCGGTAAAATATTGCTTCGCTTACCACCTCAACAGCTGGCCGTTCCCGAATGCGAAGGCGCAATACCGCAGAATCGACATTTGGCTGCGGAATAAAGACGCTATGTGGCACAACGGTAATTATTTCCGCTTCTGCGTAGAACTGTGCCAGCACGGTCAACGCACCATACGCTTTGCTACCAGGAGACGCGGAAATTCTTTCTGCCACTTCCTTTTGAACCATTACGACAATATTTTCAAGCGGCAGCCTCTCTTCCAGTAACTTCATCAAAATCGCACTAGTGACATAGTACGGCAAATTCGCCACAACGCTAACCTTTTTTTGCTCTTTAAATTTTTCTTTGATTAACAACTTTACATCCATTTTGAGTACGTCACCGTGAATGACTTCCGTATGTGGATATGAAGACAACGTGTCCTTCAGAATCGGTAGCAGGCGCTGATCAATTTCGATCGCCACCACTTGTCCCGCTTGCCGGGAAAGCTGTTCGGTCAATGCACCAATACCGGGGCCGATTTCGAGTACGCCTTTTTCTTTCGTAAGCTCGGCCGCAGCCACAATTTTACTCAGAATATTTAAATCGATTAAGAAATTTTGTCCTAAGCTTTTCTTGAAAGAAAACCCGTACTTTTTCAGAATTTCTTTGGTTCTTGTTGGTGTTGCAATATCGCGTATGGTCATTTCCGTTCCTCCTGTGCCTCCACCCAAGCCAGCGCTTCCGCAAATTCTTCCCGCGTAATTTGCAGCATTAAAAGCCTCTTGTGAAGCTGTTTGGCATTGGCGTAGCCAATCCCCAGTTTTTCTCCTAACAGTATGCGACGTTCCTTTGCCTGTGCACCACCGATCAAGCCAGCATCAATCATATCCTCTATTGTGATTTGTTCTTTAGGCGCCTCCGCTTCTGTACGTACCTCCGCCAGCGCTTTGCGGATCGCTTCCGGTGACGCGTACTCTACACCCAAATTCCGTTTGCCCTGGCTGTCGGCCTTTCTAATAAACGCATGCTTGCAGCCGGGAACGGCCTGACTAATAATTTTGCGAATCCGCTCCCCCTGATAGTCGGGGTCAGTGAAAATAATGACGCCCCTTGTCTTTTGCGCTCTGCGAATTCGGTCAATTACCCGCTCAGGAATAGCCGAACCGCCCGTTTCGATTGTATCCGCCTCAACCGCTCGTTTAATCGCAACAGTATCAGATTTGCCTTCAACTACAATGACTTCTTTAATCATCACATCTATTTCCTCTTTTCACAAAAAAGACAGGGAAAAACCCGTTTTCCCCTGCTTGTATCATACAATTAATTTGGTTTTTTAGGACCGATAACATGCACCGTTTTGTACTGGACGCCAAAGTCTTGGGCTTCCTGTTCGGATTCAAAAAACAAATCCATACGGTTGCCTTTGATAGCGCCTCCAGTGTCTTCAGCTTTACGAAAACCGTACCCTTCAATATAAACCCACCAGCCAAGAGGTACGACATCCGGGTCTACTGCAATGGTTCTTCCCTCTTCCGCGGTCGCTCCCGTGGCGGTAATCGCGTATCCCGCATCGCCCGGATTCTTGCCGGTTGAAGATGCATGCGGCGAATATGCAGTCATTCTAACGCGCAGCGTTCTGCGTGGAGTAAAGTCTCCTCCCTCCAGTCTAGAGCCACTACGTGACGCAGCTATCATCCGCATCGTTCCAACGGCTACGATATGGTCTTTCCAGTCGCGCAGCACCTCGGAATCGACAAGCTTCTTAGAAGCCAGCTTGCCATTGACATAAACAACCTCATACCGTTCCAAAATTTTTCCCTGCTGGCCTTGTTGGATAACTTTTCGCTCTCCCTGCGGCATTGTGTTATCCTTACGCTCTTTTGTACTGAAGGCTACCGTTTTCTCATTGTTCACGATCTTCTTGGTGATTCTTGTGACCGTCACTGTTTGGTTCTCTTTTACAGCCTGACCAGACGCCGGTTCTACTCTGTCCAGCGGCCCAAGCCTGATTTTTTGTTCCGCCAGAATATCTTTGACCTGGCGTTTTACCGTCATCACTTGCTTCTTCTGACCCGCTACGTTAATTGTTACTTTTCTTGCCGGTATGTATTTTACCTCCATACCATCCGTCAACACCGTCTCCATTCCGAAATTCAATTCATCGAACTTCCCCGGCGTTATCCCTTTCTCAGCCAGAAAATCTCCCAACGTTTTAGATTTGGTTTTTACGGTCATTACTTTGCCATCATTTATGAAAGTAATCTTCTTTGTTTTCCATGAATTAAACAAAAACACAAGACTTACGATAACAATCATCGCAACAGCGGCCAGAAGAATCCACATACGATTCTTCCAAAAATCCAACTGAATATGATTTTGTTCCAAAGTCTATCTGCCTCCTTAAACGGTTGAGAGTCATTGTAGACGATCCTCTGAAAATTTGTCAAACCAGTTTTTTACATGAGGTTCTACAAATCTTGCAGAATTTCAATGGGATAAAAGACCCAAAAAAATCTCTCAACCGTTGATATACTTGAGGCAGAAAATCTTAGAAATGCTTCGACTATTCCTGAATATGGAATAATTTTTTAGCATTTTCTGTCGTAATTTGAGCTAATTCTTCGAAAGAAATATTTTTGATCTCTGCGATTTTTTCGGCGACATACCGTACATATCCACTCTCATTGCGCTTGCCGCGGTATGGTTCCGGCGTTAAATACGGACAGTCCGTTTCAATCAATAGCCGGTCAAGCGGCACCCATTCCGCCACTTCTTTTGGCTTCTTAGCATTTTTGAACGTAACCGGTCCACCAAGCGAAATGTAGAAATTCATATCTATGCATTGCCGGGCCATTTCTGAGCTACCAGAAAAGCAGTGCATAATCCCGCCTACTTCTTCCGCTTTTTCCTCACGCAAAATATGAACAATATCCTGATGCGCTTCCCGATCATGAATAATGATTGGAAGCTGCAATTTTTTGGCAAGGCGAATCTGCTTGCGGAATACTTCCTGCTGCACATCTTTCGGTGATGTATCCCAATAATAGTCCAGCCCAATTTCGCCGATAGCTACCACTTTTTCCTCTTCGCGTGCCAAGTTCTCAATCCATTCAAGATCTTCATCTGTCAACGTTTTGGCATCCTGAGGGTGCCAGCCAATGGCAGTGTAGATAAAGTCATATTTATGGGCCAACTCGAGAGACGTACGAATCGTCTCCCGGTTGTACCCGATATTGCAAATGTAAGAAACACCGCTTTCCCGTGCACGGGTAATTGTGGCATCCCTATCTTCATTGAATTTCTCATCATTCAAATGGGCGTGTGTATCAAACAGCACTATAACAGCCTCCTTTTGGGTCCAGACACCTATTTTACAATCGCCCCGTTCGGCATGCTGTCAGGAACGGTCGCAAGAGTGAGTTTGTCTCCTTCAGATGCGGCCAAAATCATTCCATTCGACATTTCACCACGCAGCTTTACCGGTTTAAGGTTAGTGACGCAGATCACTTTCTTGCCGATAAGGTCTTCCGGACTGTAATGCTTGGCAATACCGGATACGACCTGGCGTTTTTCATAGCCGAGATCCAGTTGCAGCTTCAACAATTTATCTGCTTTCGGAATTTTTTCCGCTTCGATAACCTGCGCCACGCGTAATTCCACTTTCATAAAGTCATCGATATTGATTTCGGGTACGGCTGGCTTCTCTTCTGTTTTAGCTTGCGCCTGTTCCTTCTTTTTCTTATTTTCTTCCGCCTGTTTACGCGCTGCTGCCGTTGTCTCATCAATAACGGTAATTTCTTTTTCCAGATCAAGGCGTGGGAATAACGCATCACCCTTGTTTACTTTTATGCCGGCCGGAAGCGCTCCCCACTCTTTTGCCGACTCCCAGCTTGTAATATCTTCATTTCCCGTAATACCCAGCTGCGCCCAAATTTTGCGCGGTGCATGTGTCATAAACGGTTGCAAAGCAATAGAAATAATGCGAATGCTTTCCGCCAGATTGTACATAACTGTACCAAGGCGTTCTTTATTGGCTTCATCTTTTGCCAGCACCCATGGCGTTGTTTCATCAATATATTTATTTGTGCGGCTCACCAGATCCCATAGGCTGTTCAACGCACCGCCAAACCGCATTTCGTCCATGTGCTCTTCGAGACCAGTAACTGCTTGACGCGCCACATTGCGCAGGTTTTCATCCACCATTTCCGGCGCGGTCGGAGCCGGAAGCACGCCTTCAAAATATTTCTCAATCATCGCTACCGTCCGGCTCACCAAATTGCCAAGGTCATTCGCTAGATCAAAGTTCAAACGCTGGATAAATGCTTCCGGCGTGAATACGCCATCTTGACCGAACGGAATTTCACGCAACAGGAAGTAGCGAATCGAGTCGGAACCGTAACGTTCGATCAAAAATTTTGGATCGATAACATTGCCTTTCGATTTCGACATTTTTCCATCTGGCATAAGCAGCCAACCATGACCAAATACCTTCTTCGGTAATGGCAAGTCAAGCGCCATTAGAATAATTGGCCAATAAATCGTGTGAAAGCGAAGAATGTCCTTACCGATCATATGGACATCAGCCGGCCAATATTTGTTAAATTTCGTGTCATCTTCGCTCATATATCCTAGCGCGGTAATATAGTTCGTCAGCGCATCAATCCAGACATAGATAACGTGCTCAGGGTCGTTCGGCAACTTAATGCCCCAGTCGAATGATGTGCGGGATACGCTCAAGTCTTCCAGACCCGGCTTAAGGAAGTTATTTACCATCTCATTGCGGCGGGACTCTGGCTGAATAAACTCCGGATGCTCTTCGATGTATTTCAAAAGCCGATCTTGGTATTTCGACATACGAAAGAAATAACTTTTTTCTTTCACAAGCGAAATTGGGCGTCCACAATCTGGACAAATATGTTCTCCATCCTTTTTCGACTGATGCTCCGTCCAAAACGCTTCACAAGGCACACAGTAGTAACCTTCGTATTCGCCTAGGTAGATATCGCCTTTATCAACAAGCTTTTGGAAGATCTTCTGCACGGCATCTTTATGACGCTTCTGGGTAGTACGAATGAAATCGTCATAGGAAATATCAAGGCGTTCCCATAAGTCCTTAATCCAATCAACAATCGGATCAATAAATTCCAACGGTTGCTTGTCTTCCTGCGCGGCGCGTTGCTGCAGCTTCTGTCCATGCTCGTCCGTGCCTGTGAGATAAAACACGTCGTATCCACGTAAACGCTTATAACGGGCCAGCGCGTCGCAGGCGATTGTCGTATAAGCATTTCCGATATGAAGCGTATTGCTCGGGTAATAAATCGGTGATGTAATGTAATACGTTGGTTTACTCATCTTACTCATCCTTTCACCAAAAAAATGAGGAAGAAAACTTGCGAGCACTGCCCGCTCGCTTTCTATGAAAAAAGGCTCCCCATCCCCATATGGGACGAGAAGCTCTCGTGGTACCACCCAAATTCCCTGTCTTCCTAGCTTTCCAGTCAAAAGAAGACAGGCTCAATCCCGTAACGCGGGAAACGTTGCCCCCTAACGCATCATGCGCTCGAAAGCAAAAACTCCGGGGCCATCTTCATCCCGCTCCTTTTACCGGTTTCCACCCATCCCGGCTCTCTGTAAAAAGTACACGCGATTACTCTTCCCATCATCGTTTTGCATATATTATCCATAATATATGATTTCCTTTTCCTTTTATTCTATACCTTACCTGTCAGTCTTCGTCAAGTCTTATGTTAATCCCTCACTATATTATCCTTTTATTTCCTTTTTTGTCGAATTAATAACTACGAATGTTTGTGTTTTTGTCGAAAAATCTGCATCAAGATTTATCTATTTCACAGAATATTTTTGTATTATTTTAAAATAAGGTATAAATTTAAAATAAATTCAGTCTTATATGCTGTTATATATTTTATACATATATTACATTTTAAACACTATATTTCCTTGATTAGTATTTTTTTTACATATATTGAGATTTTTTTATGGTATAATCCCAGTAAATGGTTGACCTCATCGAAAAATGCTGTTAGGATAGTGATAAAGAAAGTATGTCGAATTTTGACGATAAAAATAATGAATAAATTCGGGTAATTACGAGAGGAGATATAGTAAACATGAAATCAACTGGTATTGTAAGAAAAGTAGATGAATTAGGTCGTGTCGTAATTCCAATCGAACTCCGTCGTACATTGGGTATTGGAGAAAAAGACGCTCTTGAAATTTATGTTGACGGCGAACGCATCATGTTAAAAAAATACGAGCCAGCCTGCATCTTCTGTGGAAGCACAGAAAATACGATAACGTACAAAGGAAAAATCATCTGTGGTTCCTGCATATCTGAAATACCCACGCAAAAAGCATAACATAAATGAAGAAAAATAAGCTTCCTAACAATCGGGAAGCTTATTTTTCTTTCTGATGATAAGCGTTGTACACTTCCCGCTTAGGAAGTCCACGTTCTTCTGCTGTTTGCTTCAGCGCCTCCTTCTTCGTCAACCCTTTTTCAATATAAACATCTACATGGGATACAATGTCGAGTCCTTGCCACCATTGCTCTAACTGGCCTGCTCCCTGTTCTCCTTCATTTCCTTCTACGATAACGGTAAATTCGCCGCGGATTTCCTCCTGCTCGTTCAGAAAATCAAGCACTTCCATTATCTCTCCCCGCACAAATTCTTCATAGCGCTTCGTTAATTCTCTCCCTAGCGCCACTTTGCGTTCACCAAGCACTTCCCTTATTTCAGCCAAAGTTTTAATGATACGGTGCGGCGCTTCATAGAAAATAAGCGTTTCTGGATATGAACGAAGTCGCTCTAGTTCCTTCCGGCGCTCCTTGTTATCACGCGGAAGAAAACCACGGAACAAAAAACGATCTGTCGACAGTCCGGAGGCAATCAACGCGGACAGCCCGGCGTTTGCTCCCGGTACGGGGATTACAGGAATGGATTCGTCAACCGCATCTCGAACCAACTCTTGCCCCGGATCTGAGATCGCCGGAAGCCCAGCGTCGCTTACAAGCGCTATCGATTTTCCTATTTTTAATAAGCGAATAATTTCCGGCCCACTAGCTGCTTTATTATGTTCATGATAACTAATAAGTCGCGTCCCAATTTCAAAATGGTTAAGCAACTTGCGTGTCTGCCGGGTGTCCTCCGCTGCGATAATATCCACTTCCTGAAGCACGCGAATGGCACGAATGGTCATATCATCCATATTGCCTATAGGAGTTGCTACAAGATATAGCTTGCCCTTTCCGTCATGATCGCCGGAAGCAAAGCTTTTCTGTACAAACATACCTACTCCTCCTTCCTGTCGCCATAATAAATCGAATGAATTTCGTCACAGTATTCCCCGTTCTCTTTATAAACGATCAATGGTGGAAGTACTTTTACATCAGGTTTTCCGTCCCGAATTCCTTCAATTAATACCATGTTGGCTTCCATCCCTGGTTTTGGATAGACGAGCCGAATCCGTTTCGGTTCGATACGGTATTTACGCATCAACGTCATTAAATCTCCCAAACGTCCGGCACGGTGTACATATGCTACTTTGCCGCCTGGGCGAACTAGCTTGCTGCTTATGCGAATCACTTCTTCAAGCGTCAGTAAGATTTCATGGCGTGCGATTGCTACATGGCTGCTTTTATTTTTCTCCCCACCAACAACCGGCATATACGGTGGATTACATGTCAGGGCGTCATAACTCCCATTCCGCAGAAATGTGAGTGCCTCTTTTACATCCCCATGATAAATTGTAATTCTGTCTTCTAACCCATTCAGCGCCACGTTGCGCTTCGCCATATCGTAAAGCCTCTCTTGTATCTCTACGGCATCAATCGGACATTCTGTACGCACGCTTAACAACAGAGGAATGACGCCGTTGCCGGTACATAAATCAATAATCCGACCCCTTTTTATCGGAAGAGAAGCAAAGCGGGCCAGCAGCACGGCATCAAGCGAAAAGCAGAATACTTGTTTACTCTGAATAATTTTCATATCTTTGGTTAGCAAATCATCAATTCGTTCATCCGAATACAACCTTACATTTTCTACCATAAGAGTTCCTTTCTATGAATGAGAAAAATTCGGAGGCTTATGCTCGCCAAAAATGAAAAGTGTTTAAAAAACGACCCGCGTACAACTCGGGTCGTTTCCGTTATCCTTGTTTATTTAAAAAAGCTAGGCAAAACAAGCAATCTCCATCCGTGCGTACACTTCCGTAATGCACGTTGCAGATATGGAAACCTTCCTGGTACAAACGTGCCAGGTTATCATATCCTTCACCGACAACCAACCTTTTCTTTTTATCCTTTCGCGTCTTTATGACACTGCTCTGGAGCTTTTCCTTCTTTTCCAGTTCGATTTCCCGCTGCTGCAACCGCTCCCTAAGGTGTTGATTCTCGAGCAAGAGATTTTTATTTTCTTCCATAAGCTCCAGCATCGCGTTCTTCAAGTGGCCGATCTCCTCGTATAGCCCTCCGACCTTTTCCTCAATCAAAGCGAGCTGGTGAAACATGCTTTGTTTGTTCACAATCCCCACCTCAGTTGTTCTCTACTGCACCTTCTCCACTACGCTAATCTCTTCAAAAGGCAGTTCCATAATTCGCTCCGCTTCATATAGATCCACCTGAACTTTTTTCTCCAAGATGTTAAGACCGACAACACGACCATACCCCATCGCTGTCACCACTTCTTTTCCTATGTCCGGAAGCTCTTCTTTCGCGCTCTCATAGTTATCGCTTTCATATTTGAGACAGCACATAAGCCGTCCACACAAACCGGAAATCTTCGCAGGATTCAGCGACAAATTCTGGTCTTTCGCCATCTTGATGGACACCGGTTCGAAATCGCCGAGAAACGTGGAGCAGCAGAGAATGCGACCACAAGGCCCTATTCCGCCAAGCATCTTCGCTTCATCACGAACACCAATCTGGCGGAGCTCAATACGCGTGCGGAAAATAGCGGCTAAATCTTTGACGAGTTCACGAAAATCGACACGTCCTTCTGCCGTAAAGTAGAAGATGATTTTGTTCTTGTCAAACGTATATTCCACATCGACCAGCTTCATTTCTAGGTTGTGCGCAGCAATCTTCTCCTGACAGATGCCAAACGCTTCCTTTGCCAGCCGCTTGTTTTCTTCCACCTGAAAACGGTCCTGCTCATCAGCAATGCGCAATACTTTTTTCAGTGGTAGGACAACATCATTTTCGTCCACCTGCTTACGCCCGATAACCACCTGCCCATACTCCACGCCTCGCGCGGTCTCCACAATCACAAAATCGTTGATTTCAATCGAGAAATCACCAGGATCAAAATAATATATCTTCCCCGCTTTTTTAAAGCGGACACCTACAACATCAAACAAAATGTTATCCCTCCTGCAGACGAAGCACCATATCTTCCAAGGATAACTGCAGGTTCGCATAATGCGTAAGCCTGTTTTTTGTTACCAGGATTGTCCCCATTCCATCCACAAGTCTACGCTGACTCATACGCAGTGCCTGTTTCTGAATGGGCTCCATCTGATCTTTATTCGTAATCTGGGATTCTTTTCCCAGTGAAAAAAACAACAAATCACGAAACCAGAGCAAAAACAAATCAAGAAACAGGTCGATTTTGTCAGTCGCCTTCTCTTGTTTGAGAAACTTATCATGAATGGTGACAAGGGCATATGTGCCCCTTTCAAGGATGTCCTCACTTAATTGTATCACTAGGCTTCTCAACTGCGCAAACGATTCTGTTTCACAAAGTCTACGTGCCTCTTCAACATCGTTGGCGATCTGCGCTGCAGCGCGAGCCAGACCAGGCTTTACGCCCGCTTGCTCGAGTTCTTTGGCAATGATTTCAGGCGAGGGAGCTGCAAATGTAATAATCTGACAGCGGGAAAGAATAGTAGGAAGAATATCCTGTATTCGACTGGTTAATAGAATGGCAACAACCCCCTGCGGAGGTTCTTCGAGAAATTTCAGCATTCTGTTGGTGGCTTCCTGGTTCATTTTGTCGGCTTCATCCATAATATATACTTTATGGCTGGACTCTGCCGCTCTGTAGGAGAATTTTTTCTGCAAGTCCTCAACTTGCTTAATTCGAATGATGTTTCTCTCCGGTTCAATCCAATGGACTTCAAAATGATTTCTTTCTTCAATCAAACGGCAATTTTTGCATATGCCGCAACTATCTCCATTCTGCTTCAGACAAAAAATAGCCTTGGCGAAATGTTTAGCCACTTTCTTTTTGCCCGCCCCTTTAGGGCCAGAGAACAAATATGCGTGCGATAAACGATTATGTTTTAGGCTGCGATATAATAGTTCAGCGACCTGTTTTTGCGCTGGAAACTCGCTCCACATGGTACCAATCCACACTTCTTTCGTTTGGTTTGCTTACATGTACATATTAATAAGCAGGCCCCGAATTTCGCCTATTGTATCTAAAATGCTGATACTCTTCTTCTCTTTTTTCAATACGGCATCCGTTACTTCCGTAAGCTTTTTATCAACCTCGGTAATCATTTTATATACCTTGCTGCGGCCGCGACGGTTAAAACCGTGGCGTTCTTCCAACGCGACCCCGTGTTTGACCACCTCTTCCATAAAGCTTTTGACAAGCGCTTTATATTCTTTCAAATCTTTAATCGTGCGGGAACGGGCTAACCGTTCTCCCTGCCTGTCAATTTTTTCGATGAGTCTGTTGAATTTCTCTATGTCCAATTGTCCGCTTTGGAACTGCATAACCTCGTCAAATTCGACGTAATACTGAGGCAACACCTTCTGCTTCGGTTCAACCCCCTGTATTTTGTCGAGCGGCATATTTTCCCCAATTCGCATGAAATCCACCCTTTTCTTTACTTTATTTGTTACTACTAAATCAGCTTTTTCCGCTGGCCTATTGTGAAAAGGGAAAGCGTTACTGTCTATTTGTCAGATAATGCAGAAAATGATCGCGCACTTCTTTCTGTATTGTCTCAATGCTGCGCGCCGCGTTGATTTTTACAATTCTATCCGCGTATTTACGACAGATTTCCGCAAACCCTTGTCTTACTTTTTGATGATATTCAGCCGGTTTACTTTCAATACGATCCGGTCCCTTATAAGCTGCAAAACGCTGCTTTAAACGCTCGCGGCTAATCTCTGCTGGTAGATCCAAAAAATACGTTATATCCGGTGTCAATCCACCAGTAGCAAACTGGTTAATATTTATAATTTCTTCCAGCGGCAGCCCAAGGCCGTAGCCTTGATACGCTAGACTGGCATCAACGAATCGATCACATAATACAATTTTTCCTTCTTCCAGCGCCGGAATAATTTTTTCACGGACATGCTGAGCCCGCGACGCAGCATATAACAACACTTCAGTTTGGTGCCTCATCTCGCTGTTTTTCGGATCTAAGAGCAGCGCCCGGATGCTGTCGCTAATGCCTGTGCCCCCAGGCTCCCGGGTCAGTAGAACATTGTGGCCCTGTTCACGGAGAAACTCGTACAATAGCTTAATTTGTGTAGTCTTGCCCGCTCCGTCAGCCCCTTCAAATGTGACAAAGCAACCCTTCAACGGCGCACTCCTCCCTTATTTCGTATGATGTTATCATATACAAAAAACTACAGGCTGACCAGTACAAAGATTCCCTCTACTGTTTCATCGGACGTCCCCTGAAAATACCCTCCTGCCCATTTTATCTCCTGTATGATATTAACATGTTCTTCGGTAATTTTTTCCCCGGGTACAAGCAGCGGAACACCAGGCGGGTAAGGAATGACCATTTCCGCGCTGCACCATCCAATGGCTTGTTCAAGCGGCACGCGTTTTTTATGGAAATGGAAGGCTTCCTGCAAAGAGATCGATGGCTTAACCAATCGCCCAGGTCTCGTAAAAAAAGCGTTGGTACGGTTCCGTGTCCGTCTTTCTCCCGGCATGTTAGCCAGCTTCTTTTCAAGTTGCAAAACGGCGTTTATGACCTTTTCTATTTGAGTCACCTCATTATGAATGGGAAAAACAAGGACAACATTACGCAGATCTGCCATCTCAGCTACAATCCCCATTTCCTCCAGCCATTCAAGTAACTGGTACCCGGTAACGTTAAAATGGCGGCTTGTCAGCACCCATTTTAACGGGTCACGAGTATATACCGTTTTCCCATCTATTTCGGACCAGATAAAAAGATACTCAAGTTTCCTAGTAAGATCGAGCCGAGCTTGTTCAAGCTTTTCTACTGTAGCGACTAATTGTTTCCTTCCTTTTGTCACAAGATAGCGGCGTGCCACATCCAGCGAAGCCATCAACGGATACGAAGGGCTACTTGACTGTATCATTGAAAGTACCCGTTTCAATTTTTCTCGTGGAATGCGGGTTCCCTGTATGTGCAGCATGGACGCCATAGTCATGGCAGGAAGCATTTTATGCGTTGATTGAACGACCAAATCAGCTCCTGCTTTTAAAGCAGAATCTGGAACATTCAATGCCTGACTAAAGTGGGCACCATGCGCTTCATCTACAATGAGCGGGATTCCCGCTTGATGGCAAGCTTCCGCAATTTCTGCCACATTTTGTCCCATACCGTAATAATTAGGATTGGTAATCCAGACCGCTTTGGCACTCGGATATTTCTTAAGGGCTACTTTTACATGTGTTGCACTGATTCCTGTCGCTACCTGTGTATCCGGTTCAGTATAAGGCGTAATAAACACCGGGCGCGCGCCAGCCAGCAACAAACCATTAAAGATCGATTTATGAGCATTGCGCTGGACAAGGATCGTATCTCCAGGAGCACATAGCGTAAGAGCAGCGGCAAGATTGCCCGCCGTGGAGCCTCCGATAAGAAAAAATGTTTCAGCGGCACCGAAAGCATCCGCAGCCATCTCCTGTGCCTCGGCAATAACTTCGGCAGGATGGTGAAGATCATCAAGCCCGCTCACTTCTGTTGCGTCTATTTTTAAAATGGAGTAGAAATGATTGTCCGCTTCCTTATCAAATACGTTCCCATCTTTATGTCCGGGTACGTGCAGTGATATATGCCTGTTTCTCTCGTATGCGCAAAGCGCTGCGTATAGCGGCGCAATTGTATGGTTCATCATGATTTCCCCCTTCGTCTGTCCCAATTCTCACCATAAAAGAAACCCTCCTTGATTTCAAGAAGGGCTTACGCGTTTTGTTTCAACCATATTCTTCGCATTTGACGAATAAAAAAATGATATCTATCTTCGGAAGCATCTGTTTTTATGATCTCCTGTTCACACCGATGGCAGACAAATGATCGAAAAATAAAGATTCCTCGTTCTTCCTCATGACCACATACAATGCAGCTATGGTCTTCCTGCTCCGTCATCAATTATCACCTTCATCTTTTTTCAGCTATTTTTCCCTATTCTTTTTATTTTTATACATAAAAACGGCCAAAACTAATATATTGATACCCTATTTGCTCCATTTCCTCCGGCTCATATAAATTACAAACATCAATTACAATGTTTTGTTTCATCAAACTTCTTCTTATATACCATTCTTTAACAGGTATCGAAACGAAAGCTTGCTGTTTTTCTAAAATGATAAGCGCATCGACTCCTTGAAGCGCCCTCCATTTGTCCTGATACAAAATACAGGGAAATTTCATGTCGTCTTTATCTTCATCATGCATAGAAAATAAATGAATATCAGCCCCTAAGAAGTGTAAGGATGTAACCGCTTCATACACGAATGGAGTCTCCGCATTTCCCCAGACACCTAACGAAACGTTTCCAACACTTTTTTTGTTAAA
>NZ_CP080764.1:15000-77500 GCF_019603355.1 Aneurinibacillus thermoaerophilus | reverse complement strand
AGGACAAGGGTTGCGCTCGTTGCGGGACTTAACCCAACATCTCACGACACGAGCTGACGACAACCATGCACCACCTGTCACCGCTGTCCCGAAGGAAGCCTCCATCTCTGGAGGGGTCAGCGGGATGTCAAGCCCTGGTAAGGTTCTTCGCGTTGCTTCGAATTAAACCACATGCTCCACCGCTTGTGCGGGTCCCCGTCAATTCCTTTGAGTTTCAGCCTTGCGGCCGTACTCCCCAGGCGGAGTGCTTATTGCGTTAGCTGCGGCACTGAGGAGGTGGACTCCCCAACACCTAGCACTCATCGTTTACGGCGTGGACTACCAGGGTATCTAATCCTGTTTGCTCCCCACGCTTTCGCGCCTCAGCGTCAGTTACAGGCCAGAGAGCCGCCTTCGCCACTGGTGTTCCTCCACATCTCTACGCATTTCACCGCTACACGTGGAATTCCGCTCTCCTCTCCTGCACTCAAGCTCCCCAGTTTCAGATGGCCCTCCACGGTTGAGCCGTGGGCTTTCACACCTGACTTAAGAAGCCGCCTGCGCGCGCTTTACGCCCAATAATTCCGGACAACGCTTGCCCCCTACGTATTACCGCGGCTGCTGGCACGTAGTTAGCCGGGGCTTTCTCGTCAGGTACCGTCAGACCGGGAGGTCATCCCGGCGGTTCTTCCCTGACAACAGAGTTTTACGATCCGAAGACCTTCCTCACTCACGCGGCGTTGCTCCGTCAGACTTTCGTCCATTGCGGAAGATTCCCTACTGCTGCCTCCCGTAGGAGTCTGGGCCGTGTCTCAGTCCCAGTGTGGCCGTTCACCCTCTCAGGTCGGCTACGCATCGTCGCCTTGGTAGGCCGTTACCCCACCAACTAGCTAATGCGCCGCAGGCCCATCTGTACGCGGCTCAAAGGCCTTTCCATGCCGAACCATGCGGTTCGGCATCCTATCCGGTATTAGCTCCGGTTTCCCGGAGTTATCCCGGTCGTACAGGCAGGTTGCCTACGTGTTACTCACCCGTCCGCCGCTAACCTCAGGAATGCAAGCACTCCATCGGTTCGCTCGACTTGCATGTATTAGGCACGCCGCCAGCGTTCGTCCTGAGCCAGGATCAAACTCTCCAAAAAAGTTGAAGATTGATACGCAAGCTCATAAGCTAGCTAATTAAAGCAAGAATGTTTTTCGGGCCCCATAAAAGTGCCTGAAATCAACTTTGAAGCTGACCTTCACTTTCATGGGATATTTACCTCGCACACAAACGAGTATCACTGTTCAGTTTTCAAGGAACTTCTTTTATTTCGCCTCTTTTTAGTGGCGACTTTATAAAATTATCATAAACAATTTTAGGTGTCAATATCTTTTGTTCATTTTCTTGAACAAAGTTTACATTAACAAAAATAAAAGCCCGTAACGGCGGACTTTTGATAATTTATCATAGTTAACAATCCATCGGCAACAAATTTTATAGAATAAATTGCTTTATAATAACAAGTGCGACCAGTCCCGGAAAGCCTAAAAAACCCGTAATCGTAACAGTAACAGGGTTTACAGGGATTTCAAAAGAAAAAGACTCGGCAACAAGGTTAAAAAGAAAAAGAATGATACTTCCAATCACAACGTTCCCTAATCCCCATCCAATCCATTTTACCCACCCCCATGCTGACTGGTTCATTAAAAGAAAAACCAACACAGCCACCGCCACGACAAGTCCAATTGTTAAATTATCCATTCTTCCGCTCCTTTCTTTAATTCTATGGGGATCATGACCATGGACTGAAGATCTACTTACATTTTATTGAAAAAAATAAATGAGCACAGTAATCGTATTATTTAGCGCATGAAACATAATGGGAACCCAAATGCTTTGGTAATAATGGCGTAAAAAACCTAAAATCAGTCCCATTGTAAATAGCGGTGGAAACAAAACAGGATCTACATGAATCACGCTAAATAATAAACTGGAACCCAATATACCAGCCAAAGCACCAAATCGCTCTACCAACGCCGTTTGCAACACACCGCGAAACATCGTCTCTTCGGCCACCGGCACAAACAAACCAACAAGAATAATTTCAATCATACTTGCAAACCAGCTAACATTTTTGGCCTGCAATACCTCACCGGAAATTTGTTCTTCCCGCCAAGAATCCAATTCAAAATTAAAATAATCAGCTATCGGTACTGTAACCACCAAATCAAGCAAAAACGTAGAAAATAAATAAAAAATAATGATGACCCAAAGTAATTGTTTACCTTTAGCAGGGCGAACAAATCCTAAGTCACGCATTCTGTCCTTAAAAAGTAAAAGCGCCAACAACAGCATTATGAACTGCGACAAAAATGCTTCAAAAAATCCCCAGATAGAATGTTCGGAGAACCAAGGGTATTGAAAAAACAGATAAAGAAGGGAGATAATTCCGTGAAAGATCTGATATAAAGCGAAATAATACATAGCATATCTTCCGGAAACTCCTGTTTCCCAACCAAGAAATTCATTTTTCCTCATTTTTAACAGGGCGGGAATAAAAAAGAAAGCAGGAATAATACTTAAAAATAAAGTACTGACAAAAAGAAAAAAACTAAATAAGGTTACTTCTTCAGACGATTCTACACGCCATTTCCCTTGCTCGGTGGGCACCCACTGCAAAAATGAAAACTCAAGCCCTATGCTGGACGCATAACCCGCCAGCAATAGCAAAGCAGAAAAAAACGCTATTTTTTCCCACCGTTCATTTCTGTTCACATACTCACCTCTCTATACCCTGTATCAGCATATTTATTCACTTTGTCCAACAAAAAGAACAAACATAAAATAAAAAGCGGCGTTTCAACAAATACTGGTCCCTGATCCTCAAAGAGGATGACCACAATGTTGAACATACCGCTTTCTTTTGAAAAGGATAGCACTTCTATAGCTCTCGTCTTCCTTCCAGCGCTTTCGAAATGGTCACTTCATCTGCATACTCCAAATCTCCGCCAACCGGGAGGCCATGAGCAATTCGAGTGACACGAATGCCAAACGGTTTCACCAATCGTGAAATATACATAGCCGTCGCTTCTCCCTCGATATTGGGGTTGGTAGCCAAAATCAGTTCTTTTACTTCCTCATTTTCTAGGCGGCGTAACAACTCTGGAATTCGGATATCTTCCGGCCCTATCCCCTCCATAGGGGAAATCGCGCCGTGCAATACATGATAATATCCATTATATTCCCGCGTTCTCTCCATCGCAACCAAATCTTTCGGTTCTTGTACAACACAAATTACGGACTGATCGCGAGATGTATCGGAACAAATCCGACAAGGATCCACGTCGGTAATATTCTGGCACACAGAGCAGTACACCAAATTTCGCTTAACATTTACCAATGCCTTCGCGATCTCTAAGACATCATCTTCTTTCATACCCAACACAAAAAAAGCCAGACGTGCTGCCGTCTTTGGCCCAATGCCTGGCAATTTCATAAATCCGTCAATCAGTTTCGCTATCGGTTCGGGATAATACACGTAGGTCTCCCCTATATCTCAGATTAGAATAATCCTGGTAGCTTCATGCCTCCGGTAAATTTACCCATACTTTTTGCCACCAGTTCATCAGCCTTGTTCATCGCTTCTGTAACCGCAGCCAGCACCAAATCTTCCAACATTTCTACATCATCGGGATCTACAGCTTCCGGCTTAATTTTTACCCCCAGTACTTCTTTATGACCATTGACCGTCACGGTCACCATACCGCCGCCGGATGTGCCTTCCACCGTCTGTTCCTTCAACTCTTCTTGCGCTTTTTGCATTTGCTGCTGCATTTTTTTCATTTGTTTCATCATGTTTTGCATATTTCCGCCACCAAACATATTGTTTCCTCCTAATCTTTTATATCTACCAAGTCTTCACCAAACAACCTTACCGCTTCCTCCACGATAGGATCAGGTTGCGATTCCGCTTCTGTATCTTGCTTCGCTCCCCCTTCGGTAGAAACAGCCAAAGATTCACTGATTTCTTTCCATTGATTCTCCATTAACGTAAACAATTCAATGGGACGGTTGATAAATCCTTTTACAACTTCTTCAATGAGCTGCTTATTCAGTTCACGGGCCGTTGTTTCGCAATGAATCACGCTTTTAAAACAAACGACCAATCCCGTCTGAGATAACGCTACAGGACGGCCGTCCAGAAGCCATGCATGTAGACGAAAACTTCTCGCTTTCACCTGCTGGAGAATATCCGGCCAAATGGCGCATAGCCGTTTAAGTTGAGGTTCAATGGAATTGGCTGCTACTTCCCGGATTCGCGCGGTCGGAATTTTCACAGTCGGCTGCATGCTAGAACGTCTTGTTTCCCTGCGAGACGTAGAAGCCAAAAAGCTTGCCTGTCCTGTAGCGCCTCCTTGTTCCAACTGTTTAACCTGTTTCTCTAACATATGAATACGCCGCTTTAGTTGCTCTACATCTTCAGATAAACCTTCCGTCTCAGCAGCGGAAACCTGGCTTTCACCTTTGCTCTGACAAAGCTGAATCAGAATGAGTTCCAGCATGATTCGAGGCTGACTCGCCCGTTTCATGTCATGTTTCGCTTGATTCAGCCTTTCAATGATAAAAAACAAGCGGGAACGATCAAACGTATCCCCAAGCCCCTTAAATTCGGGATCAAGTATCATACGATCCTGAATCTCTTCCAATTGAGGCGCCGTCTTATAAAGTAGAAGATCACGAAAATAAAACAATAAATCATCCAAGAACTGATCCGGACTCTTACCGTTCTGAACAAGGCGCTGTACAATATCCAGCACGTCGGAAGCGGAACCTTCCTCAATACTTTTGGCTGCCTCCGCCAGCATCGTATGCGGGGCAGCGCCGGTAATCGCCATCACATCTTCAAGTTCAATTCTCTCGCCGCCGAATGAAAGCGTCTGATCAAGAAGACTGAGTGCATCACGCATACCGCCCTCCGCCATACGCGCGATAAACGTAAGCGCCTGGTCAGAAACCTGCACATTCTCCCCGGAAATCGCCTGCTTCATCCGTTTCACAATTAACGCGCTGCTAATACGCCGAAAATCAAAGCGCTGGCAACGCGAAATAATCGTGGCTGGAAGTTTATGTGGGTCGGTTGTAGCCAAAATAAAAATAACATGAGCCGGTGGCTCTTCTAACGTTTTTAATAACGCGTTAAACGCTTCCGGCGTCAGCATATGAACTTCATCAACAATATATACTTTATACCGAACTTGCGTTGGCGCATACTTCACTTTGTCGCGGATATCGCGAATCTCTTCAATACGGCGGTTGGAAGCGGCGTCTATTTCCATGACATCAACAACTGAGCCTTCCGTAATCCCACGGCAGGCAGCGCATTCGTTACACGGCTCAGGTGCGGGTCCTTTCTCGCAATTCACCGCCTTGGCCATCACTTTGGCCGCGCTCGTTTTCCCTGTTCCCCTTGGTCCATTGAATAGATAAGCATGGGAAAAACGCTGTTCTTTAAGCGCATTCTGCAAAGTCCGCGTTACATGCTCCTGGCCTACAATGTCCGCAAACGTCTGCGGACGCCAAATTCGATACAATGCTTGGTAAGCCATTTTGCATCTCCATCTTTCCTGTGTGCATCTATTACAGTCTGCAAACTTCCATTACTCTATACAAATGCAAAAAAATGCACAGCCAATTAAAATTTTATGCGACTTTCATTATACCACTTTCTTTACTCGTCGGAAAAGGGAAAGAGAAAGCGGCTAGCAAGAAGGAAGGAGAACATGAAAAATGGTTCCGTAGCCTTTGTTCGACACTCGAATGCTACCACCCATGTCATGAACAATCTTCTGACATACAGGCAAGCCAAGACCTGTTCCTTCTTCCTTCGTTGTAAAAAAAGGCTCGAAAATTTTATCAGCTAAATATGGAGGAATACCAGGCCCAGTGTCATGGATGGTGATCTCTACATAACTATCCGTATGGAAAAGCCGGATGGTAAGCGTCCCCTGTCCTCCCATCGCTTCGATTCCGTTCTTCGCAATATTCAAAAAAACTTGCTTCAGCATCTCGCTATCGCCCATAACAAGCGGAAGTGGACTTTCTTTTTCCACCAATACTTCCACTCCGTGCAAAAGAGCCTCATTCTCAACAATAGGAAGAATTTCCATAAATACCTGCTCTACATCAACCAGCTTGTACTGAATTTCTTTCTGCTTGCTTAAAAGCAAAAATTCGCTTACCAATTCATTGATACGCTTGATTTCAGTCAACATAATGTCTGTATAACCCTTCTCTCTTTCCATTCCTGCTTCTACAAGCGATTTGCGGATCATTTGCAGAAATCCGTTGATGGAAGTTAACGGATTGCGTATTTCGTGGGCCGTTCCAGCAGCAATCTGACCAATCATGGCCAACCTATCGCTCCGCTCGATTTTATCTTCTAGAGAGCTCATATTTGTCACATTTTTAAAAATATAATATCCGCCCGTAATCTCCCCTGCTGCATCTCTTAACACATTAGAGTCCACAATCAATTCGAAGCGTTGATTGCCATTAAACCAGGAATAGGCTTTATCGGAAACGGTAACTCCTTTTAGCAAAGCTGAAGAAATAACCCCCTGCTCTTCCTTCATTCCTGGAAACGCATCCTCAATGGTGCGGTTAATTACATGACACTTCTCTACGCCAAGTATCTTGCAGGCTTCCTCACTAATTTCGGCGATACAAGCATCCTCATCTAATATAATAATTCCCAGATTAATGTTTTTGATAATTTGCTGGTAAAAACAAGATAACAGCGAATGATTGGTGTTCTCCTGGATAGTGGGTAGAGTAATATAATGCGCCTCTTCTCCTCTGAAACTATAGCTGTAAATCAGTATATCACATGCACACGTTTTCCCGGAGCGTAACTTCAATAAGCCGCGCGGCACACGGTTTGACTTTTCGCTCATAATCCGAAAATGCTCAAGCCATGCACCAAAAGAATCTTTCGTCACAAACAAATCATAGTGGGTCTTCTTCTTTATTTGTTTATACGTATGACCAGTTGCCTGAAGCAATATCGAATTCGCTTCTATCACCCGCCCCTCCTTGTCGAAAAAAAAGGCGGCGTAAGGAATACTATGTAAGTGACACATTAACTCATCCATACCCATTCTTAACTGCAAAATGTTTCCCGGCATCTTATCTCTCACCCCATCTCCGGAGATATTTACCATATTCATATATTCTGTTTATTTCTACAAACTCCTTTTTTGGGGCTTGGCTTTATTTATGAGAAAAACTCCTAGCGCTTTTATACGCTAGGAGTTTTTATAAAACTAAAGCCGCACACCTGCCGTCGATACGCTCATCCGGGCGAATCCATGTAGTTAGCTCAAACCAGGCTCCCCTACGGCACACGAAATGATCCACTTATGGCTGCTTCCTTCCGGACCTGACCAGGTTCATGGGTTTCCGTTGCGCAGGACCCGGTTCTCAACACCACTTTCACAGACCTGACCCCACATGAAACGCACCTCGGGCAGGAATTCAACCCCGCTATAGCGGATTGCGGGTGCAGGGCACCGCTACCTCCCCGTCTAGTACGGCAAACTTATACACAATGTTTAGTTGCAGCATCGCTGCCTAATTATCTTATCAAAAAAGAAAAGACCGCGCAAGCCATACCCAAGCGACTTGCTCCTGTAAGTTATGGCACAGCAAAAATATCTTGTCTTGTTTACTTTTCTTGTTCAAGTTTGTCGAAGTTAACCAATTTATTAATTTCCTGAATCATCGCCGCAGCTTTATCAAATGACCCTTTCCCATTCGTAATATATGTATTTATCTCGATAAGCAGCCCGGTGACTTCCGGAAGTTCGAGCATATCCATATATTTTTGCAGTTCAGTTGTCCGTTTCATAATATCAAACGCCAATTCTGTTGAATACGGCCGTTTTGTCATCTCCGCAATTTCTTCGGTCATGACACGCACAATAGGAGCAATTTGCCCACGAAAAGGAGAGGCGCCCTCAGGTATTTTGGTAGCACGCCCTTCACGGTTAATTACAATTCCGTTCGTATATTTCGCATCTCCGGTAAATGGATCAATGGACATTTTATCAGGGCGTCCTTTGCGCGGCTGTTCCGCAGGTTTTTCAAAAGGCTGTTCGATAATGGAAAAGGTATCTTGTATTTTTTCCAAACGAGGATCCGAAACCGGAATTTTGGGCTTTTCCACTTTTTGATACACAAGGCTTTTGCGCATTTCTGCTTCAAATTCGGAAGGTGTAGCATTCTCGTCGATGTTGACTTGATAAGGCGGCTCGTTTATAGAGCCAATATCTGTAATGTTTTCATCGTCCGCCTGCACATTCTGCATAATAGACGACACGATAAAAATTCCGACACTAATAACGGATGTTGCAACAATCAAGGATAAAACAATGCTTCTCTTTCTCATGTAGATTCTCCTCTTTCGCCTTTCTCAAAAAGGAAAAGCCATTCTTCCTCTAAAGAAATTCTTACATGTTTCCGCATTTTAGTCCAGAAATTTTTTCTCTTTAATAAGTCAATAAAGTTCCCGACGAGGCAAATTTCTTGGAGGCTCTCCTAACCATTCTGTATGTCTTCTAATAAGCCATGCCTTCCGCTAAGCCGATCCAACAAATTTTTCGGCAGATTTGTTCATATGTCAGCATATTGCCTTTGATCCATAAACTGAATAAAGTCGTTGATATACTGAAATTTATATGGAATTCCTTCCTCAGTGAAACTTAAAAGGACGTCATGTTTACATTACTTTTCCTAGCTATAATGTTTTAGCAATTGGAAATCCTACCTAATGGAATTGTAGTTATCATCAATTGTATTTTATAAAACCCTGTAAAGAGGCGAAATGTGATCATGATTGAACATTTATTAGAACTTTCCCATGTATTCAATCGCAATCGGGATAGAATCCGTATCTTTATGGACATGCTCTCTCCCGTGATTGCTCAAGCTCAAGACGAACATGAGCGCCTTTATTTTCATCACATTTACGAAGAAGAAGAACAACGGCTAGAACGGCTTGATGAACTTATGCCTAAATTGTCCCGCTTTTTAAATAACGAGCAGACGATTCGCATCACAAATCAAGAGTTCATTCATCTTCTCCAAGATATAAACCTGGAAAAATTCGGTCTGCACAACTTTTTGGAGCATCTGGATTTAGCGATGTACCACTTTAAAGACGAGGAACATAACCAAATGCTACATTCCATGTTAGAGCAAACAAAAGCGGATTATTTATGGGTAAAAAAAATTCTTTCTCTCATGAACGGGAATTTTCCTTCTAATAATTCCGTATCCGTCAAGGAATCAGAAAAGCATAATGTATTAACAGCAGCCCATGATCATGAACATGAAGCGAAAGAAAAAAAAGAGGCTCATCTTTCAGTCCCTGCGGTAAATTCAGCATTTCCTAAACCAAGCCTTTCTGTACGCCACAAGAAAGGATTAACCGTAGGAAGTCTTAAAACGTTACGTTAACATCAAACCAGGAGGTTTCAACATTATGGACAAACTAAGAAAGTTCCCTGATTCTCCTCTGACCGAACATAATTGGAATATAATGGAAGAAATCGTAATAGAGGCAGCCAGAAGACAGCTTATTGGTCGCCGTTTCATTGATATTTACGGGCCATTGGGAGAGGGAATTCAAACTGTAAATAACGATATCTTTGAGGAGCCTCAAGATGGAGGAATCAGCCTACGCGGAGAATCTTTAGAGCTGTCCCAGCCTACTCGTCGGGTCAATTTGTCTATCCCTATGTTATATAAAGACTTTATTCTTTACTGGCGTGACCTAGAACAAGCAAAAACGTTAGGAATCCCTATTGATATGAGCCCTGCTGCGAACGCCGCCGTCCAATGCGCCCGTTTGGAGGATAATCTTATTTTTAACGGTTCTCCTCAATTTGAACTTTCTGGACTCATGAACGTCCCGGGTCGTCTTACCCACATCCGTGGTGAGTGGATGAAGTCAGGACAGGCTTTCGAAGATGTGGTTGAAGCGATTAGCAAACTACAGCAAATGGGATACACCGGCCCTTATGCTATGGTCTTATCTCCTAAACTCTACTCCCTTCTTCACCGCGTTCACCCTGGAACCAATGTCTTAGAAATTGAACACATGCGCGAACTCGTAACGGACGGTGTATTCCAATCACCAGAAATTAAAGGAAAGGCTGGCGTGATTGTAAATACGGGCCAACATAATTTAGATCTGGCCATTGCCGAAGACTTTCACACCGCTTACCTTGATACCGAGAATATGAATCATTTGTTCCGGGTACACGAAGCAATTGTTCTCCGTATCAAACGCCCCAGTGCAATTTGCACTCTGGAGGATTCTGACAGTTAAAACAAAATCAAAAGAGGCACCTTCACAGGTGCCTCTTATCTTTTTTTATGCTATTCTTATCCGATTTCCCCTTTTTTTGTCTTCTCTCCTTGGTTCCATAAAGGAGAGATCAACCTCATTGGCAGCTACATTCACTCCAATATCATCTACCAATTGTTCCACTTCTTTTCTGAACGTTGGGGTACAGCTTCCTGCATTTGCTTGAAGTAACTTTTTTAAGTATTTTAGCTTTTCAACCGTTTTGATCTGTCTATAAGATTCATTTGACATTTCACAAATGCGCTTATGAACCGGTTCTAAAATAATGCTGATTTCATCGACATGAGCAATAAATTGCTTTCCTTGCTCTGTAATAAAACCTACAGAATAAATGGCGTTACCAGCCATTTCAATACTCGTGATCACGGCATTCGGGAATTGTTCTCCACTGCGCAAGCGAAGGTATTCTACCTCAATAACTCCGCCCAGTTTTCTCTCATTAGACAAAACAGTGTGGATATCCATCAAACCTTTTACTTGATACCCCATTGCTGTCCCCCTCTATTACTCGTAAGCGCTTTTGTTGATATTGATTCTCAGTTTCATACTACTAAAGGACAGGACTTTTGTCAATAGTAAGAATCATTCTCGTCCCTTCCAATCCGTAGAAGTCAAAAATAACATATTGGTTCAACTAACAAACCACGTATGCTTCTTACGCCCAATACGGTTGTCACGTACATTCATTTTTTCAACAAAAAACCTCCTTCCATGTTTATCCATGTTAGGAGGCATATTCATAACATATATGTAACTGTAGAAAAATAGTTCTCGCTCATTCACCTTGCTAATTTTCGGATGAATCAGTCGCCTCGATTTCAACTATATCAACGTATCGCTTCCTGAATACACTAGCGTTCAAAAATGTTGATTTATCAAGCTTTGCATATGATATGTATGGCGGAGATGGAGGGATTTGAACCCCCGCGCGCCTTGCGACGCCTAACTGATTTCGAGTCAGTCCCCTTCAGCCGGACTTGGGTACATCTCCGCAAAAACTAAAACATGGAGTCTAGAAATTATGCTAGCATAATCTCTTCGGAAGAATCAACCCTCCACTTTCCTTTGCCACAAAATAACGATACATATACATAATTTGTAACATTGTCGTTACAATAAACAACGACATTTCCAAGTCTGATACGAACGATTACCTTAATTATTCAGAGATTACAGACCGACCTGTTTGGCTTTCGGCGTACTGGCTATCATATTCATCCAGCAATAGTGATCCCGTTCCAAACTTCCAAAGAAGTATAAAAAATATAAATTTATGCCCTCTTGCATAAAGAAAGTACTTTTTATACCTAAATCTATAAGTATTGATTTTCCTCTTCTTCCCTTTTATAATAAAAAATGAATTTGAACTGACTAGTCAGTATAAAATGAGGTGGACAAAAAAATAATGCGCGCAAAAACGAAAGAGCTAATTTTCCAAGGAGCGCTTAAAGCGTTCGCAGAAAAAGGCTTTAACGAAACGACAATGGAACAAATCGCCGAAATTTGCGGCGTGGCCAAAGGCACGCTCTACTACAACTTTAAGACGAAAGAAGACCTGTATATATTCGTTATGGAATCCGGCGTCCAGAATTTTATAGGCATGATTCATGATTATGTGGACGTAGTGAACAAAAACGACTTCCGACAACGTGTCATTCGGTTAATCGAGGCTCATTTGGACTTTTTTCAGAACGAACAGGACTTCTGTCGTTTGCTGCTCAGCCGAAGTTGGGGCACACAGGAACGCCACCATACCATCCGCTACGTGCTGCAGGAATACTTCGTGCTTCTGGAACAAGAACTGCAAACTGCGAAAGAAAAAGGTAAGTTGCCGTCAAATATTGAAGTGAACGCCGTCGCCAGCAGTTTCTTCGGCATGATTGGTTTTACGGCTATGCGCACCATCATTCACGAAGGAACGCTCGACAATCCGGGACTGCGCTATAGCCTACAAAACTTGGCCCTCCATATGTTGGGCATTTTCGAAGAAGATTAATTGTAAAGATAAATAAACAGAGGTGGGAGAGAAATGAAAGCTATCCGTATCATTATGTTCAGCATCATGGTACTGCTGATCGGAAGCGGTGCGTATGCTCTGTCTTCTTACGGGGAAACAGGCCGCATCAAAGCGGCTTCTGTCAGCCAGCCAATCTCATATGTGGAAGCGACCAACATGAATGTAAGCTTTAAGATGAGCGGACGCATCAGCGAAATTTATGTTAAAGAGGGCGACCACGTAAAAAAAGGGCAGCTTCTGGCCCGTCTAGAAAGCAAAGAGCTACAGGATAAGGCGGCGCAGGCGCAAGCGACTCTAAACAAGGCAAACGCCGGCGTTGAACAGGCACAAGCCGCTCTAGAGGCAGCAAACGCCGGCGTTAAACAAGCGCAAGCAGGTGTATCGGCAGCTGAGGCGAAAAAGACGCAGGGCCAAAACGCGGTTAACGTAACCGCCCAGACAGCCGAACGCAAAGTCGCGCAAGCACAGGCGGCCGTAAAAGCTGCGCAAGCGCAACTGGACGCACTAAAAAATGGGGCCCGTAAAGAAGAACGCGAACAGGCAAAAATTAAAGCTAGTGCTGCGAAAGAAGCGTTCCGTATCGCAGAAGATAACTATAACCGTATGAAAACTCTATTTCAACAAGGCGCCGTACCGCAAGCGAAAGTGGATGAAGCAAAATTGAACTATGAGAAAGCAAAAGCGGAATACGAAGCAGCGCAAAAGCAATTGGAAATGGTACAAAACGGTCCGCGTCCAGAAGAAATCAAAGCCGCTGAAGCGCAGCTTGAACAGGCGAAAGCCGCAGCGGCACTGGCGGAAGCAAGCAAAGGAGAAGTTAAACTACGCGAAAGTGATGTGCAAGCGGCAGAAGCAGGTATTTCTCAGGCGTCGTCTTCCGTTTCTTCAGCTCAAGCCAACGTTACCAAGGCGCAAGCGACTGTGAACGAGGCAAATGCCAGCGTTGAACAGGCACGAGCGGCGCTGGCGGAAGCGAAAACATACCTTAGCTATACGGAACTCCGTGCGCCGAGTGATGGGATCATTACCTCTCAATCAGCACAAATCGGTGAACTGGTAGGAGCCGGTTTCCCGGTATTTACAATCGAAACAACACAAGATCGCTGGGCCAAATTCTACTTCCCAGAAACCGAGCTCAGCACCCTTAAAGTCGGCGATATTGTGAATATGAAACTGATTTCAACTGGAAAAATGGTTAAAGGGAAAGTTACCGTCATCGAACCAGCCGCCGATTTTGCGATTCAAAAACCAAGCCAAAAAATGGGGGATACGGATATACGCTCGTTCGGCGTAAAAGTTACGTTAATCAATTTGCCGGATACCGTAGCCACGGGTATGACGCTGCAATGGCAAGGTAAAGGGGCGAAGTAACAATGCAATCTCCGCTCAAAGTGGGAGACATTATCCGCGAAGAGTGGCTCAACATTCTTCGCGACCGCCGTCTCTTTGCCATTCTATTTCTGGTACCACTGCTTTATACAGCGCTATTCGGCTACTTGTACAGCACCCAGCGTCTCGTTGACATTCCAACGGTCGTCTTCGATGGCGACAATAGTCAGTTGAGCCGGCAAATCGTTCAAGCTTTCGAGCAAACCGAGGCATTTCATATTATCAAGCACACGTTATCGGAAAACGAAGTGCAACAAACGATAGAAAGCGGGCAAGCACGCGTTGGAATTATCATTCCAAATGATTTCTCCACGCGCTTAAAGCACGGAGAAAACGTACCGGTATTAACCTTGGTGGACGGCAGCAATATGCTCTTCTCCAACTCCGCTACCCGTGCGGCCAACCAGGTAGTTACGACGTTCAGCTACGGGGTGTCTTCTGTTAAACTTAAACAACAAGGATTGCAGGACGAACAAATTGCGGCGACTTTCGCGCAGATTCCGTTCCGTTCCCGCGTTCTGTATAACCCGCTGTTTAATTATAACGAGTTTCTTGTATACGGCCTTATTGGTGCTATCCTTCAGCAGGTGCTTCTGCTTGGCGTAGCACTGACTGTGACACGGGATAAAGAAAAAGGCATCTGGAACCGTTTCGCAGTATGGCGCGGCTTACCCTGGAGAATCGCGTACGCGAAGACCGCTCCGTACTTCCTTATCGGACTTGTGAACAACGTCAGTGCATTTGCACTTGCGCTGTACGTGTTCCACCTGCCTTTCCGGGGTTTATTCCTGCCTGCATTTGCATTAGCAATCAGCTTTGTGTTCGCTCTGCTCGGCATCGGATATTTGGCGAGCCTCTTCTCCGGGAATCAAGTAGGATCGACCCAGATTACGATGCTTATCGCGGTACCATCCTTCCTTTTATCCGGCTTTACATGGCCGTTTGAAGCAATGCCGCACTCCTTGAACGTATTGGGGCACCTGCTTCCGCTCACATATTTTCTGGATGGGGTACGCGAAATATTTATCAAAGGACATGGTTTCGAAGCGATATGGCGGGATTGCGTGACGCTCGGACTTATGGGGGCCGTTACGTACTTTATCGCTTTCGTGATTACTCCGCTTTTTGTGAAGGCGGAAAATCAAGCTGAAAAGCAAGAAGAAGTGCGCCAGCCCTTTTTCCCTGCTTGATTACGGTAAAGACGTTGCCTAATACTGAAAAGCGCGAAAGGCCAGCAATAAGGCTTTCGCGCTTTTTTGATCAGCTTATTCTGTTTTCTTTTTTCGTTTTTCCCGCAAAGCGCGAAAAAAATCTTTCAGCAATGCGCTACACTCCGCTTCACAAATTCCCTGCACCACTTCTACCTGGTGATTAAAACGTTCTTCCTGAAGCAAATTCATCAAACTGCCGGCGCAACCTGCTTTCGGGTCCATCGCACCGTACACAACGCGGGGGATACGCGCCTGCACAATCGCACCCGCACACATTGGACATGGCTCCAATGTGACATACAGCGTTGTTCCAAGCAAACGCCAGCCGCCTAGCGTTTCGCTCGCTTCCTTTATGGCGATAAGTTCGGCGTGCGCAATCGGGTCTTTTGCAGTTTCCCGCAGATTGTATCCCCGGCCCACCACTTTACCGTCTCGCACAATGACGGCACCAATCGGTACCTCGCCAAGCGCTTCCGCTTTTTTCGCCTCTTCAATCGCGAGACCCATATAGTATTCGTCACTCATCTATCTCACCATCGTATTTTCTTTTCATTCCGCTTTATTTTCGCAATTTCTCTAGTCTCCTGTCAATTTTTATACTGCTATTAAGCTTTAAAGCAACATAAGGGGATTTACCCCTACCACGAAAAACGACCTCCCAACTAAATGAGAGGCCTAGCGCATATCACTATTTTTTGATTGTCAATCCTGCAAAAAGTAAAACACGCGCCGGAGCTGCTTCCGTCTCAAGCACTTTCAGCGGTGCCGCTACCATAAAATATTCTCCCTCCGGCACCTCGCCAAGACGCAATCCTTCAAGAATAATAACACCGGCTTCGAACAATGTTTTATGTGTGGGATGGCCTGGCTGATCGCGCTCGATACCAAGCGCGTCAATTCCTACGCCACGCACCCCAAAATCCGCCAGGTAACGGGCTCCATCTTCCGCGAGATAAACAAAATCGACCGTAAAATTATCTGTTAATGAGTTGTATGTTTTCAACAAAACAAACTCGTCTTTTTGCAATTGAAATTTCTCAAGATCTGCGCGCGTAATGCCGCCATTTACTTCCGTCACGTCAAGCACGCGGCAAAAACCCGACAGACGCTCTACCGGAATATCCGCCATCGTACCGCCATCAGGCAACATATGCAGCGGAGAATCGACATGCGTTCCTGTATGCATGTCCATGTCAATCCGTGATTCCCGGGCAGAAGACCTATTAAAATCCTGAACTACCCGGATATGGGGCTGCTTTTCTTCTTTATTCTTATACACTGGCATACCATGATAAATCGGCATTGATATGTCATATATTTTGTACATCGCCATTATTCCTCTTCTCTTTGATATTTCGGTCGTTCCACCGCTCTGATTGTTTTACGTTCGCGATGATCGCTTCCTGTCCACCAGCGTTTCCCGTCTTTCTGCAACAACTCATGTGCTTCCACTGGTCCCCATGTACCCACTTCGTATTCCGCAAGCGAACACGGGTCTTTATCCCAGGCGCAACGGATCGGATCGATAAACTTCCAGGCGAGCGCTACTTCGTCCCAGCGCGTGAAAAATGTAGAATCTCCCAAAATCGCATCATGAAGAAGACTTTCATAAGCTTCTGGTGAAGCGGCTTCGCAATCGTTACAATACTCCATCCCAATCGGAATAATTTGACTGTCTGTGCCCTGCTTTTTCGCATTTAACAACAAAGTAATCCCTTCGTTCGGTTGAATACGAAAAATAAGCAGATTCGGCATTAAATCGTTATTTTTATTAAAGTACAACCGTTTCGGCAACTCTTTAAACTGAATCACAATTTCCGTTAATTTCTCCGGCATTCGTTTGCCTGTGCGGATATAAATCGGAACATCCGCCCACCTGAAATTATCAATATAAAGTTTAGCCGCTACGAACGTTTCGGTTGTGGAGGCCGGATTCACATCCGGCTCTTCCCTGTAACCCAAAAATGACTTTCCACCTATTGTTCCGGCAATATACTGTCCCCGTACAATGTGCCTGTCTACCTCTTCCTCCGAAAATCTACGCAGCGCACGCATAACCTTTACTTTCTCATCCCGGATCGCCTCTGTTTTCAAGCGGCTCGGCGGTTCCATGCAAACCATCATGACCATTTGCAGCATATGATTCTGCACCATATCGCGGAGCGCACCCGCACGATCGTAGTATGATGCGCGATCTTCTACTCCCACCGTTTCGCTGGCCGTAATTTGAATATTATCAATGTGACGGTTATTCCAGAGCGGTTCAAACATGGAATTGGCAAAACGGATAACCTGAATGTTTTGCACCATTTCTTTCCCTAAATAATGATCAATGCGGTATATTTCTTCTTCCGCAAACGATCGTTTAATTTCTTCATTTAATGCTTCGGCGGACGTATAGTCGTGACCGAACGGTTTCTCAATGATCAAACGCTTCCAGCCTTTTGTGTTCGTCAGACCACTTTCTTTCAAATTAGTTGCCACCGTACCAAATAGCTGTGGCGCGATCGCCAGATAAAACATGCGATTGCCCGACAATTTGTTCTCTTGCTCTTTCGCTTCTACCAACGATCGTAAAGCAGCATATTTTGCAGTATCTTTGACATCGAACGATATGTAAGAAAATCGAGCGGCAAACTGTTCCCATTCTTCGCCTGCACACAATGAAAGTCTGCTGAATTCTGCAATCGAATTCTTTACCCAAGTACGGAATTCAAAGCTATCTATATTTTTACGTCCAACACCAATTACCGCAAAATTGCACCGCAGTTGTTTCTCACGGTATAAGCTATATAAAGCTGGAAACAATTTACGCTTTGCCAGGTCTCCTGTAGCACCAAAAATGGTGAAAATAAAGGAAGGGATTGTTTCCTGTTGCGTAGACAACGACCGCACTCCTCACTTCGGAAATTTTTCCTCAAAAATATTCATCGTATATTATATCCTGTTTTCTTATTACGAGAATTACAATTATTTTACCATGTTGAACTTATTTCAGCCATTCACCCTATTGGTCGAACCAGCGAAACATCTGTGTACCTCAAGAAGGGAGATAATTGATGGAGAGAAAGTATACAATAAAAAAACGAGACCCCAAGCTTATTGGGATGTCTCGTTTTTCTCCGCTTCCTTGTATGTTTCCTGTTCGCCTTCATATGCCCGCCAATACAAACCGACGAAACTCAAGTAGTGCCTGTGCGAATGGCTCTATCTTCTCCAGCATGATATAATGCCCTGCTCCTTCAATGACTCTAGTCTGTACATTCGTATTTGCTGCGACCGCTTTTTCCAACGCGCCTTTCGGCAGCAATTTATCTTCAGATCCATATACCGCTAAAATCGGAATGTTCAGTTGTTTAAACGTGTCTTCCCCTTTGTATTGATTGCAAGCAAAAAAATCATCATGCACAATAGAGGTTTCTACCCAGCTGAGCTGCTCTCGCTCTTCTTCCCACAATTCAATGGGCGTCTCTTTTCCATAAGAAGCTTTAAATAAAAATTCTGGGAAACTACCGGCCACAAGTTCTTCAAGGATTTTCGGATGAACCGGCATCTCATAATGACTTGCGTCAAGCACAAGCCCTTTCACATTTGGATTGCGGGATGCCATTTCAATTCCGATCATACCACCCATCGAATGGCCGACTACAATCACATCCTGTCCGCCAATCTGCCCGCTTACCCAATCGGCGTACTCTTCAATGCTTTTGCAGCGCATGTTCGTATTTTCACCATGACCGGGCAAATCAAGCGCAATGCAGGAAACTCCGTCCATTCTTTCTACGAGTCCGCGAAATTTTGCTTTCGTTCCGCCCGCACCGTGAATCAATACAAAAGGAAGCTTTCCGGATTGGCTCATGTTTTCCCCCTATAACAATGATTTTGAAATAACTACGCGCTGAATCTGGTTCGTGCCTTCGTAAATCTGGGTAATCTTCGCGTCACGCATCATGCGCTCTACCGGAAAATCCTGAATATAGCCGTATCCGCCCAGAATTTGCACCGCATCTGTCGTAACCTTCATCGCGACATCGGAAGCAAATACTTTCGCCATAGAAGCCAGGCGCATCAACGCCGGTTCTTTCCCCGTGCTTTCGAGATTATCAAGCGCGCTGGCTGCCCGGTAGACAAGCCCCCGCGCCGCTTCTATCTGTGTCGCCATGTCCGCCAACATAAACTGAATCCCCTGGAATGAGCCGATCGGGCGTCCAAATTGTTCGCGCTCTTTGACATATTCAAGGCAGACGTCCAGCGCCCCCTGTGCGATGCCGAGCGCTTGCGCACCGATACCTGGCCGGGTCTTATCCAGCGTTTTCATCGCCACAAGAAATCCCTGGCCTTCCTCTCCAATAACATTTTCCTCCGGTACACGACAATCTTCGAAGAATAATTCCGCTGTCGGCGATCCTTTAATTCCCATCTTCTTTTCGATCTTTCCTATGCTTAATCCAGGTGTTCCTTTTTCGATCAAAAAAGCAGTAATACCTTTATCCGTCTTCGCAAAAACCGTATATATATCGGCGATGTTGCCGTTTGTGATAAAGCATTTTTGACCGTTTAGCCGGTAGTATTTCCCGTCTTTTTCTGCCCTCGTTTTCATACTTTTTACGTCAGAACCAGCGCTCGGCTCGGTCAGTCCGAAGCAGGCAAGCTTCTTCCCGGTCGCCAAATCAGGAAGAACCCTCCGCTTCTGTTCCTCGTTTCCGCTCAGCAATACTGGAAGGGAACCCAGTTCCTGCACAGTGATGATCTGGGAAGAAGAGGCGCACACACGCGCCACTTCCTCGACAATCAAGCAATAACTCAACAAATCAAGCCCGGCTCCGCCATATTCTTCCGGCAGATTAGCACCGATGTATCCATACTCGCTCAGCAAATCCTTAATATCAAACGGATATTCGCCTTGCTCGTCGATTTCCGCCGCACGCGGCTTGATTTTTTCTTGTGCCAGCTTATGAATTTCCCGCTGAATTTCCTTCTGCTCTTCCGTTAATGCGAAATTCATCATCTTACTTCGTTCCCCTCGTGTAATCATAGAATCCTTTTCCGGTCTTGCGTCCAAGGTGACCCGCGCGTACCAGTTTGCGCAGCAGTGGCGCGCTGCGATACTTCGAGTCTTGTGTTTCTTCATACAGAGAGTCTTGCACATACAGCAGCGTATCGAGACCGATAAGATCAGCCAGCGCCAGCGGCCCGATCGGATGGTTCGCGCCAAGCTTCATGCCCTTGTCGATGTCCTCGGCGCTTGCCGTCCCTTCCATCAACACGAAAATCGCTTCGTTAATCATTGGAACGAGAATACGATTTACCGCAAACAGCGGCGCTTCTTTAACATCGATTGTTTCTTTGCCCATCTCTTCCACAAGAGCCTTAGCTTCCTGGTATGTCTGCTCTGTTGTGCTCTGGCCACGAATAAGCTCTACCAGCTTCATGACTGGCACCGGATTGAAGAAATGAACGCCGATGACTTTTTCCGGCCGATTCGTTACGCTGGCGATTTCCGTTACGCTCAAACCTGAAGTGTTCGTCGCGAGAATAACATCTTCGCGTACAATCTCATCCAATTTCTTGAACACTTCTTTTTTCAATTCCATATTTTCGCTGACAGCTTCAATAATGAAATCAGCGTCTTTAAGGCTGTTCCAATCTACTGTCGTTGTCAACACGCTTTCCAGTTCTTTTTTCCGCTCTTCCGTGAGGCGTCCCTTTTCAATGCTACGGTTCCAGTTTTTCTGAATGCCCGATAGTCCACGGTCAAAAAACTCTTCTTTCTGTTCTACAGCCACTACCGTAAAGCCGGCTTCCACTGCCGCCTGCGCAATACCTGAGCCCATTGTGCCGAAACCGATAATCCCGATTTTTTTTGCCATATTGTTTCTCCCCCTGTTTTTATTATTTATTCTGGAACCTAGGCTCCCTGCGTTCAAAGAAAGCAGCGACCCCTTCGTTCTTGTCTTCCGTTAGACAAATCTCACCGAATGCCTGCGCTTCCATCTCCAATCCTTCACTTAACGATGCTCTCAGTCCGTCATCAATCACCCGCTTTGCCGCACGAACGGCAAGCGGTCCGCGCTTCATAATGATACCCGCCCAGCGCTTCGCTTCTTCAAGCGCGTTTTCTTCCACTAGGATCTCTACTAGACCTATACGATACGCTTCTTCAGCAGAGATAAATTCACCGGAGAAAATCAACTGTTTTGCTTTGCCTGGCCCAACTAAGCGTGCAAGACGCTGCGTTCCGCCATAGCCGGGAATGATGCCAAGCTTTACTTCAGGAAGACCAAGCTGGGACTTGCGGCTCGCCACGCGAAAGTCGCAGGCCAGCGCCAGTTCAAGACCACCGCCCAGCGCAAAACCATCAATCGCTGCAATTACCGGCTGCTTCAATTCCGCAATGCGCTGAAAAATTCGCTGTCCTCGCCGGCAAAGTTCGATGCCATCTTCCTTCTTCAATTCCGGAAACTCTTTAATATCCGCACCGGCTACAAATGCTTTGTCGCCCGCACCACAAATCACCACCACATCGCAGCTATCGCCGATAGTATGTAAAATTTCGTCCATCTGTTTGAAAAAGGCTTTGTTTAATGCGTTTACCGGGGGAGCATCAATCGTAATTAGACCAAGCCGGTTATCTACTTCCCAAGTTACTTTCAATTTTCCGCACCTCCATAACGTCTATTACTTATCTTGGTTCAGCATTTATGATTCAAAAGCAATAATGGTGCCAATTTTAAAAATTTATCGCCCCTAGAAAAATAGTAATTTATATAAAAAGGAAACAAAAAATTTGTTTCATTAAGAAACGAATTTGTTTCCTTTTTGGATTATCAATTCCTTAAAGATACAGATTTAAAGCCATTGCTTATTGTATGTTGTACTTTTTTAACCTTTGATAGAAAGTTTTGCGACTAATACCTAGCCTTCGAATTGCCTCCGTGCGAGTCCGGCTTGTCCTAAGCACTTCTTCCAGCATTTCTTTCTCTGTTTTTTCAATCAGAGCTGGAAGATTTAAAGCATTGGTGCCGGACGCATACTGTCTCGATGGCTCTATGGGAGATTCGCTCAATACGCTTCCTTCCCGCACAAATGGCGGGACATCTTCCGGCACAAAGTAAGACTTGGAGCATACAGCAATCATACGCTCCAGCACGTTACTTAGCTCACGGACATTTCCCGGCCAATCATATCGTTCAAAAATTTCGTATACTTCTTGGGTTACGGTAACTTGCTTGCGATACTTCGATTTTAATTCACTTAAAATATTATTCATCAAAATAGGCAAATCCTGTTTTCTCTCCCGTACCGGGGGAATATGGATCGGCACAATATTCAATCTATAATACAAATCTTGACGGAATTTCCCTTCCCGCATTAATTTCTGCAAATCGCGGTTCGTGGCTGCAATGATGCGTATGTCAAGCGGATATATCGTCGTGCCACCTACTTTGATAAACGCTCTTTCTTGCAATACTCGAAGGAGCTTGGCCTGAAGAAAAAGCGAAAGCTCGCCGATTTCGTCAAGAAACAAAGTTCCGCCGTTCGCCAGCTCAAATAACCCGCGCTTTCCACCTTTGCGGGACCCAGTAAACGCGCCCTCCTCAAATCCGAACAGTTCGCTTTCAAATAATGATTCCGGAAGCGAGGCCATATTAATTGCGACAAACGGTTTATCACCGCGCGGGCTCGCCTCATGAATCGCACGGGCAAACACTTCTTTCCCTACACCGGTTTCCCCGAACAACAGTACTGTCGCTTCCGAATCAGCCACCTTTTTCGCCATTTCAACTGCCTGCCGCATGCCGGGCGCATGACTTTCTAGCAACGAAAAAATTTTTTGGTTTAGCTGTTTCTCAAGCTGTGTAGAATATGTTTTATACCGCTGCAATTCCTCCTGCAAAGCGTAGAATTCGCTAATATCCTTCATGATCGCGACCGCTCCGATCAACTCCCCTTTTTCAATTAGCGGAGTCATATTAGCAAAAATATGAATATTAAGCGAATCCAGATAGCTATAATCATTAATCAACGGCTGTCCCGTTTTAAGAACTTCCAGAATCCGCGCTTTCGGTTCGACTTTGCTAAGTTTTTTGCCGATAATTTTGTGCACAGGTACACCGAACTGTACCGAATAAGCGGTATTAACGTATACGATGGTGCTATCTTTACTGATAACTAGTACTGCGTCATGCATTGACTCAAGTATGGAAAGCAGATGATTCTCCAGCTTCACTGTCCTCATCCCCCCTTTTTTTCTATGATATATCATCTTGAATTTTTCAGCATTTGTACGCTGGTAGATGAAGATGATCATTATTTATATACACATACAGGGAGAAAGTAACAAATAATGAAAATTCCAAATAAAAAAACTATGAATTTCTTGAAAGTTCCTTATGGACATCTTGTTTGATTAAATTATAATGAGATATAGTGTAATGATTAAATAAGGCAGGGAATTCAGATGGAACGATTAAAGTCGGCGCTTACACTATTCATGACCATGTCACTTATTGTTTCAGTATATGTTCTTATTTGTCTTGGCATTTCATACATTTAACTTTCCTTGCTTACATTATACAAAATAAGGTGGTTCTCTCCAAAAGAGGCCACCTTATTTCTTATTCCTTCCATATCCTTCACCCTATCGTTTCCTCTCCGTTCTTAAAACGGAGCGTTTTTTCTTTATCATAAAAAAACAGGCGGAACAACGAAGCTCCAAACGATTTGACTGAAAAATCTGTGTCTTTCTGACTTTCATATCTTTTTTTTACAAACTCGATGACCGACTTTGGAATTCTCTGCCGGGCAATAAAACGGTAAAATAAACGATATCCTTCTTTCAAATGCTCCCAGCGTTGGTCGCTGTCCTCTTTTACATACTCGGAAACGTCAATTAATTTCACACCCGACTTCTGCAAAATAATATTTTTTAGATGAATGTCCCGTGGATTTAACCCTACACTGCGCGCATAGCGTATCGCTGCGTCCACTTCTTCAATAACCCAAGGGGCAATATAAATTCCTCTTAAGAGACAGTCATACAAATTGAAACCTTGTTCGTAGCTTATCACAATAAAGTTATCGCCTCTGCCGTAAAAGCGAGGAAAATATGAGGTTTCTCCCAAGCGGCGGTACGCTTCTATCTCATTCGCCAATTTTTCTTCCCGGCCCGCCGCGTACACTTTAAATGCATATCTTCTGTGTTTCCAGTACACAAACACAGCCGCATCCGTCCCGCGTCCCACGCACTCCATCTCTTTCGGCACATACGCAATATGCACAAGTTCATTCCCATCAACCGGGACAATTTTAATTTGCTCGATCAACGGAACGATCGGTTCCCACATCATACGCAACAACCTTTCCTTCGCTGTTGTTTGTATTTCTGTAACAAAAAAGACCTCCGCACACCGCCAAGAAACGCCCGGGCAATGTGTGAAGGTCTTGCATACCCAATGGTTCAAAAAGGGCTCGGCATACCGAGCGATTGCATCGCTGTATTGACGATATGCCGACCGGATTGTATCCGGTAGCTACTCCCCTAATTGGAGTCAGATTTATGTCTAACTCCAATCACACTCATATACATTACATGTCATGCCTTAACAACATTTTGTGGTTCGATAATTATTATATCACACTATCCTATTGCTTATAAGGTAAAAAAATGATCTAGCACATTCTTCCATTTTCGGCTTAAGGCTGACTCGCTCCTCCGTCCCAGGACGTAGAAAAAATCAAACGGACGCCTGTTATAGTAAAAGTGCTTGTCAGGTTAAGATAAACTCAAGAAACGGAACATGAAACAAAAAATGAAGGAGGAAAGGGAATGAAAAAGAAAGGCTCCTATCTTTTCGGGATGGGATTAATGGGATTTGGTGCCATTATGCTACTTGGCATCCTCAATCTCGGGTTTCTAATTCCACTATTCATCGCCGGATTTTTCATCTATACCGGCTGGAATCTTATCAAAAAAGCCCGGGGAAAAGCAGCGGTTACTACAACCAATCCGTTATACGATATGATGCCACGCCATCCCTATGAAACCAAACAGGTCGATGAATTAGATTTATGGGAACAAAAAATAAACCAAGGAGGAACAAATTCATGAGTATTTTAAAACGTATGCGTAATATTACAATGGCAACTATGAATCAAGTATTGGATCATGTAGAAGATCCAGTGGCGATGCTAAATCAATACATACGGGATATGGAAAGTGAAATCTCGCAAGCAGAACTCGCGATCGCCCGCCAAGTAGCTATTGAGAAAAAATGGAAAATGATGCTCGATGAAACGGAAGCACGCATCGAAAAACGCAGTCGTCAGGCTAAACTGGCAGTAGAAGCCGGAGACGAAGCCATTGCCCGCCGTGCGCTGGAAGACAAATTAATCTGCGAAAGCAAAGCAGAAGAGTACCGCAAGCAATACGAAACCGTCCGTGGGCAAACCAATGTTCTGCGCGGACAACTACAGGAATTGAAAGATAAATTCTATGAAATGCGCAACAAGAAAGCTGCGCTTATTGCACGAGCTAACGCTGCGCGAACAACCAAGCGAATGAACGCCGCCCTTTACTCTATTGACACAGAAAACGTGACCAAAGGATTTGAAAGAATCGAAGAGCGTGTCATGATGATGGAGGTGGAAGCGGAAGCCGGACAACACATACGCGCTGCCCACCTCTCGCTCGAAGAGCAGGAACGCCAAGCTATCCTCAACGCCAAAGTGGAAGAAGAATTGAACAAACTTCTTCAAAGTAAAGCATAATCGGGTTTAATAGGATGGAAAGAAGATGCAATATAAAGACTGCCGAGGGAATGTCCCTGTGGCAGTCTTTATTTTTATCGTCCGTTAACCGCGTCTTTTAATGCTTTACCAGGAGAGAATGCCGGTACTTTTGTCGCCGGGATTTCGATCTCTTCCCCTGTTTGCGGATTGCGGCCTTTACGAGCTGCGCGATGGCGGCTTTCAAAGTTTCCAAAACCAATTAATTGCACCTTTTCGCCAGCTTTCAGTGCTTCCGCAATAGATGTCAGGATCGCATCAACCGCCTGAGATGCTTGTTTTTTCGTCATCTCTGTAGATTCTGCCACTTTCTCAATCAGCTCTGTCTTGTTCATACATATCCTCCTTTATAATAAAAGTTTTGATGGAATCTTTTATTATATACTCATTCTTTCAAAATACAAGCAATTTTAAACATGATTTAGAAGATAAAGCCAATTTTTTTGCTGTTTTTAGCATACTTGATACCCAAATCTTCCAATTCTCTGACAATATCATTCTCCTGCTCTTCTATCATCATACTTGCCAATAAGCAGAATGACAATAATATTTTCGAATTCAAAGATAGCGAATGATTGCTTTGCAATGTCAGGATAAGCTCTTTCTTCATACACTGCCATAAAATCAAAAAATCTTGTAGAAAAGGGGGGAAATGATATGGTGAAAGCAGGAAAAAAGTCGGCCACTAAACATAAGTACGGACAAATCCCGCCAGAAGAACGTTATAAATTTACGATGAAAATTGTCACCTCAGACAAATGCATCGTCTGTAAACAACAATGCGAACGTGGTCTGACATATATTGAAAAAATGTCGCAGCCAGGTGCCATCGGCTATGGAGTACCCTGCATTTTAACGAAAGGAAAAGCCTACAAATAAAGAAAACCCGGCATACAAACAAGACAAGGCCTGCGTTTTATGCCGGGTTTCTTTATCGTATTTAGTTAACGATCGTTTCTTGCATAAGACAAGCCATCAAGTCCTCAATCGAAGGAGCGGCGGCAACATGAACCGTGCCACAACCAACCGAGCGGACAGCATCTGCTGTTTTTTCTCCCATACAGACAAGCATTTTGGAAGAGAGGAAAGGGAGCGGGTCGATCTCCCTGCGTTCCAGTGCATCGATAAGTATAGGCACGGAAGCTGCACTCGGAAATACAATCGCATCCACTCCTGCATCTTTCAACAAACGCACCATATTCACATTATATTCCATGCACTCTTTTTTTTCATATACAGCCAGTACGTCACATTCGCCCCATTCCGCTTCGTAGCTTTCCGTTCGCTCCACCACCGAAACATCGCCTACGACAAGCACTTTTTCCCTATCTGCCAGTGAAGACGGTCGCTCAGAATGTAAACCCATTTCACGAAGCTTGCGCTCTGTGCGCTGAGAAAGCGTATAAAACCGTGCTTTCAGCAAACGGATATCCCGGTTGCTACGACGATATGCCGCAAAAAAGAAATCAACGCTCTCCGGGGAAGTAAACAAAATGTGTTCATATTCCCCGCTTCGCTCGATTGTTTGCTGCACCGTCTCATCATCCCGTTCACAGACAGCAAAATAGGGGTATTCTATAACATCGGCTCCCTGTTCCGTCAACGCTTCCGCTAGGTTTCCTTTTTCTCCGCCGGTACGCGCTACAAGAATCCGTCTTCCGAACAGCGGTTTGCGCTCGAACCATTGAATCTTGTCACGTATGCTTACAATGTCTCCCACTAGCGTAATAGCAGGGTTTTTTAAATCGGCTGCGTTAACTTCGCGCACAATCGTTTCCAGCGTGCCCTGTACAGTTTTCTGCCGCCCCAGCGTTCCCCAGCTAATAAGCACGACCGGCGTTTGAGGCTTGCGCCCGTGCTTCATCAAATTCTTACAAATATGTGGCAAGTTCTTTACACCCATATAAAAAGCAATCGTATGGATTCCAGAAAGCGATGCCCAATCGACCACCGGCTTTCCGTCCGCCGTTTTCGCATGCCCGGTCACAATGGCAAAGCTTGTGCCGTAGTCCCGGTGCGTCACGGGAATACCTGCATACGCAGGTGCCGCAATCCCCGCAGTAATTCCTGGTACAATCTCGTATTCCACACCGTGCTTGGCCAACTCTTCCGCTTCTTCCCCTACCCGGCCGAATACGGAAGGGTCGCCACCTTTTAAGCGTACAACTCGTTTGCCTTCCTGCGCTTTTTGGACAAGGAGCTCATTAATCGCTTCCTGGCGCAATGTATGATGCTTCGGGAACTTGCCGCAGTAGATAAATTCCGCGTCCGGCCTCGCAAAACGTAAAAAACGCGGATTGGCCAAACGGTCATACACAATGACATCAGCATTTTTAAGGCATTCAAGTCCGCGGACAGTAATCAATTTTTCGTCTCCGGGGCCTGCCCCCACCAGATAAACTTTCCCGGTTCTCATGGCTTCATCTCCCTATCAAAGGCCTGTTGCGAACAGTTCTCCTTATATTTCAAACAGGCGGAAATCCACCGTTTGACAAGAGAAGGCTGAGAAGCAAAATGAAGGTGGGTATATCCCGCCACAAGATTTTTCAGAATGACGCCTTCCCGCTTACTGCCGAATCGGCTGCGTGTTTCATACGCCGGCTGAAAATCCGCTCCTGGTTCAAACGTCGAATAGTGGAACTCATGTCCGCGCGCTATTTCCCCTTCAGAAAGCAGGAAATTTCCTTTCATCCCGGTCACTTCCCGGTACCCAAGCGCGGCACGCTTTGTATGCATTCTCGTCCGGCCCGGAATCACTCCGACCATATGATAGCTTTCACCATCAGTTGTCACAATTTCCTCGGTCAGATACATAAAGCCACCACACTCAGCGAACGTAGGCACTCCTCTCTCGATGGCGCGCCGTATTGAAGTGCGTACGCTCGCTTCGCGGGCCAATTCTGGTGCAAATTCTTCAGGAAACCCTCCTCCGATATATAAGCCGTTCACATCTTCAGGCACCGTCTCTCCGGCCAGAGGACTGAAAAATACACACTCCGCTCCCGCAGCTTCCAACATTTCGATGTTTTCCTGATAGTAAAAGTTAAATGCCGCATCTTTTGCAACAGCAATACGCACGATAGGTGCTTTGTCCAAAACAATGCTATCAGCTTCAGCATTAGCCTGCGGAAGCGGTGGAATATCAGCCAATTGAAGCAGACGGTCTACATCGATATGTTGCGCAATCATTTCCCCAAGGCGGACAAACAACGGCTCCAGTTCTCCGCGCTCTACCGCCGGAAGCAGGCCAAGGTGGCGTTCCGGAATGCGCACTTCTGGCGTACGCGTAAGTGTTCCAAGCAATGGGATGCCGCATTCTTTTTCCACCGCCTCCCGGATCAGTTTACCGTGCCCTTCGCTTCCGGCGTGGTTGGCAATCACGCCAACAATGGAAACCTTAGGGTTAAGCATCTGAAATCCTTTGACAACCGCCGCCGCACTACGCGCCATGCTTTGAACGTTCAATACAAGCACAACCGGGGTTTGTGTAAGAATGCTGATCTCCGCCGTGCTTCCGATATCTTCCGTTGGACTCTTCCCATCATAAAGACCCATAACACCTTCAATGATAGAGATATCAGCGTCTCTGCTGGCACGGGCAAGCACGCCGCGCATAACGTCCTCTTTGAGCATCCAGCTATCCAGATTGCGTGACGGACGGCCTGTAATAGCGGTATGATATGCCGGATCGATATAATCCGGTCCGCACTTAAATCCCTGTACGGTTAAACCTCTCTGTTTCAGTGCAGCCATTAAGCCAAGCGTAACCGTTGTTTTTCCGGCCCCACTTCCGGTCCCGGCAATAATTATACGCCTGTTCCCCATACTCTCCCTCCTCTCTGCTACGCAAGTATACCGACCGAAATCGTTACATTCCCGGATTTCTTCTTAGTTAACACAAGTTTTTCGTTTCCGCTATACCGCTTGCAAGCCGGCTCGCTTACGCCGTATGCGCCCGTGAATTTAAACACTGTCTCAGAGGGCTCTTCAATGTTCATCTCATTCAATTCCTGCGGCGTATAATAGACAAACTCCCAGCCGTATTTATCACAAACGGAAAGCAATCCTGCCTCATCCTTTTTCAGATCAATAGTGCAGATCGCTTTTACACTCCAAATGGAGAATCTAAGTTCATTCAACGTATCTTTGATGACGCTCTCTATTTCTTCCGCCGCAGTCCCGCGGTTACATCCGATGCCAAGTGCGATTACTTTCGGACGATACAGAACACCATTTTCCAGAATCGGCATCTCCTCCGGACGAAGTATGCGGTGTGTAATCACAAGTGCCGCATCTGGACTTGCCTCTATCGCCGCCTCAATCGAATCATAGATTTTAAGAGACGGAGGCATCGGCGTATCATGCATCCACCAATCTGTCTCGCCTGACTCCTGAATAATCGCTACATGTTCCTCATTAACTACGGAAGCGCTAACCGGTGTTAGCTTCTTCTCAGAATCCGGGTCCCAACGCCAGCCAAAACGGCGCCCGAATAAGTCGACCGGAATCGTCTTTTGCACATCAGAAGCGGTGGTAATAACCGGCTGTGCGCCAAGTAAAGCCGCCACCTCCCGCGTCAATTCGTTTGCTCCACCTAAATGCCCGGACAATACGCTGATAGCGTGCTGTCCTCTATCATCAACCACTACGACACCAGGATCTGTCTTTTTATCTTTCAGCACCGGCGCAATCATCCGCACAACCGCACCGAGTGAAATAAACAAAATAAGGCCTTCATATGCCGGGAAAAGCGCCGGAAACAGCAGCCGCACAGAGCCGTTGAATAGCTGAATACCCGCCGCTTCCTCATCGCCGTGCGCAAATTTGCTCATGTAGTATAAGTCAGCTTCGGGAAACTTTTTCTTAAGCGAACGCGCCATCTCAACCCCGTGCTTCGTAATCGCGACCATCGCGTATTTTCCCGTTTGTTTAATTTTCGGCACAACACCTTCCATAAGTTCAATAATGGCCGTTTCTGTGCGGCTCATGACGGAACCCCCTTACGGTAACGGTGCGTAAATTCTTTATCGTATAGTTTGGAACGAAATTCTTCATGGTTCGTAATATCCGGATCAAGAGCCCAGCCGGCTAATATCATCGCATGTGAGCGAATCCCCTTGGCACGCATATCCTCAGCCAAATTCTCCAGCGTAGAGTGGACAATGATTTGATCTGGCCAGCTTGCGCGGTACACTACAGCAACCGGCGTTTCTTTGGCCCAGCCCGCCGCCAAAAACTCTTCGACTACTTTTTTTACAAGAGTAGCGCTTAAAAACAGCGCGACCGTGCAGTGGTGAGAAGCCAGATCGCGCAACTTCTCCCGCTCCGGAACCGGCGTCCGTCCTTCAGCGCGCGTCAAAATCACCGTTTGCGTTAAATCTGGAACCGTCAGTTCAGCGCCAACCGCCGCGGCGGAGGCAAAGACGGAGCTAACACCCGGCACAATTTCGTACGCTATCCCGTTCTTTTTCAAAAGCACCATCTGTTCAAGAATCGCACCGTATACAGCCGGATCGCCCGTGTGAACGCGAACCACCTGTTTGCCCTGCCGCGCGCGGTCCACCATAATATTGACCATCTCCTCAAGCGTCATTCCCGCTGTCTTTATCACTTCCGCTTCCGGTTTCGCCCGCGCGATAAGATCTTCATTCACAAGCGAATCAGTCCATAGTACAACATCGGCCTGCTGCAGCAACTTGAGACCTTTAACTGTAATCAAATCCGGATCGCCCGGGCCTGCTCCGATAATGTAAACTTTCACTTTCTCACCACCATCAGCGTTAAATATTCAAGCTCCAACCCTTTCAGCTCCGCCACGTTCGGCCAAATAACTTCTTCACCTGAGGTTACTTTCGTGACAACAGAAGCTTTGGAGAGCAAATCCAATTCCGCTAACAAATCAACCATCATATCGATAACCTTGGCCACTTTCAAAAACACGACGCAATCGTGGGTTAACAGCGCCTGTTTCATTTTTTCGCGATCTTCCGTCGCAGGCACTACCGCCACGTGTTCATCCCCATCCGCCAACGGCAAACCAAGCCGGGAAGCAACCCCATTAATAGAAGAAATGCCTGGTATTGAGACAACTTTAACCTCCGGATACTTCTCCTGCATCAACCGCATCATATGGATGAACGTGCTATACAACATCGGGTCCCCTTCCGTAATAAACGCCACATCTTTCCCCTGAGATAGCCGCTCATACACCTCATCCACTGTGTTGTTCCATTCCCGCTCCAGAATGTCCTTATCTTTCGTCATAGGAAACACAAGGCCCAGCATTTCCTTCTCTCTCTGGTCGATATACTGCTCGGCAATCGCGTACGCGTAACTTTTGCTGCCTTTTCGTTTGCGCGGATAGGCAATAACTGGCGATTCTTTCATAACCCGGTAGGCTTTCACAGTCAAAAGCTCCGGATCTCCCGGACCTACGCCTACTCCATATAATGTTCCTTTCGCCATCATTTCTCCTCCTTTCGTTTCGCCGTGACGATATAGATCGGATTCAGTCCTTCGAATCGGTTCATATGTAAAATCGGTTTGCTGCGTGAAATTTGAGCAAGCGTCACCGAAGTCTCGAAGCCTTCCGCTGCAAACGCCTGCATTGCTTCGTACAATGTTTCAATCGTAGCCGCATTCAATACAATGCGTCCGCCCGGTTTTAAACGCGAACAGCAAACATGCAGCAACTCCTTCATCTCACCGCCCGTACCGCCAATAAATACCGCATCCGGATCTGCAAACTCTTCCAATCCTGCGGGAGCACGCCCATGTACAACGGTAAAATCGGTGCGGAACTTCCGCATGTTCTCCCTGCAGTTTTCCAAATCGGCCTCATTCTTTTCAATAGCGAATACTTCTCCCTTGCGACAGATGCGGGCCGCTTCAATCGCCATCGAACCTGTGCATGTGCCGATATCCCAGACGATGCTGTTCGGTTTCAATTCCAGGGCGGCCAGACTGAGCACACGAACCTCCCGCTTCGTAATCAGTCCTTTATCCGGCTTACGCTGTGCAAACTCTTCATCCGCGATCCCTAGCGGCCAATGCGGGGCCGGAGCCTCGCGTTTCAAAACTACAAGATTCAATGGCGCACATTCCGCCTCCGCCATTTCCTCCATGGTCATCCAGCGCGTTCTTTCCTCTACTCCACCAAGATTTTCAGCCACAAACGCCCGGTACTCGTTGACGCCGAACGAAAGCAAATAACGTGCAATCGCGGCCGGATTATTCGCTTCATCAGTCAGCAAACATACTTTGTCCAAGCCGTCAATTTTCTGGACAAGCCCTTTCATGCTGCGACCATGTACGCTCAAAAATTCACAATCCTGCCAGCTTTCCTGCATTTTCGCAAACGCCTGCTGAATGGAGCTTATGCCGGGGTAAATTTCCACCGGTAGCTTCTTAGCCAAATACGAACCAATGCCATAAAACAGCGGGTCGCCAGAGGCAAGTACAACCGTCTTCTTGCCCGATTCCGCAATTTTGGACACGATAGCCGAAAGACCGCCTTTTACCGTAAGTTTCTCCCCATGGTATTCCGGGAAAAAACCCAAATGCCGTTCGCCACCAACCAAAAGTTCGCTTTCTTCAATCCACTGCCGGTATACGGGCAGCAGGCTTTCCGCTCCGTTATCTCCGATGCCTATCACTTTGACCGGGCTCTGCAATCGACTCTCTCCCTTCCCAATATCTCGTTTTTCATAGTAATAATCACCGTTTCTATTTCTGCGTCACCGTCCATTTCTTTCAAGCCAGATTCACATACATAGCGGCACAAAAGCCGGAAAAATTCATCACAGCCTTGCTCCCGCATCAGATCGCCTACCTGGGAAGCAGTATTCGCTTCCCGGATCTGCTTCACAAGCGGTTCCGGCACGCCCGCTTCTTCCGCAACCCGGGCCAGAAAGCCGAAATCGACCGGTGCGCTTTTGGAATGCACCATCATAACCCCTTGGGCAACTTTGGAGAACTTGCCCATCATGCCGACAAGCGTCACGCGCTTCACGCCGTACTTCTTGCACATCTTTAGCGTAAAACCGACGAAATCGCCCATTTCGATAAACGCCTCTTCTGGATAGTCTTCATACAGCTGCATGGCGAATTTTTCGCTGCGTCCCCCGGTAGTGGCAATTACATGTTCGCACCCGCATTCCACAGCAACCTGAATGGCCTGGGCAATACTTGCTTTAAACGCGGCGGTCGAAAACGGAACAACTGTCCCTCTCGTTCCAAGGATGGAGATGCCACCAATGATCCCCAGACGGGCATTCAACGTCTTCTTCGCAATTTCCTCTCCATCCGGAACGGAAATGACAATATGTACCCCCCGTTCCATACCATATTGATCCAATACTTCCTGCGCCGTCTCCATAATCATGCGGCGTGGTACCGGATTAATCGCAGCTTCCCCTACAGGTACAGGAAGGCCCGGTTTGGTCACTCTTCCGACGCCGACGCCACCGTCCAATGTAATACCTGGATTTTCCTTCCAGCTTACAGTTGATACAATAAGAGCCTTATGCGTTGCGTCAGGGTCATCGCCAGCGTCTTTAATAACCCCTGCCGTCGCGTTTTCCTCCCCAAATTCTACATTTTGCATATGAAAAGTCACCCGCTCGCCAATCGGAAGAAGAATTTCGGCTTCCGTCACAGCTTCCTGCCGGATAAGGGACAAAAGGGCGGCTTTTGTGGCCGCCGTCGCATTTGATCCCGTCGTATAGCCATGACGCAATGTTTTTTCTTCGTCCGCCATCTTTATCCCCGCTTTTCAGCCATGATGGATAACGCGTTGACTGCTGCAACCACAATTGTACTTCCGCCTTTGCGTCCGACGTTTGTAATAAAAGGAATATCCAGCTTCGCTAACTCCTCTTTCGATTCGGCTGCAGACACGAATCCGACCGGCATGCCGATAATAAGTCCCGGACGGGCTACGCCCTCCTTCACGAGTCGAATCAGTTCTAAGAGCGCAGTTGGCGCATTTCCGATAGCAAAAATACCGCCGTCTGCTTCCTTCACCGCTTTCCGGGTTGCCACGATAGCCCGCGTTGTATTCAGGCGTTTCGCTTCCTCAATCACATCCGGATCAGAGATGTATACATGAACACTTCCCCCGAACTTCTCAATGCGAGGTTTGCTGATGCCTACCTGTACCATCTGAACATCAGCAACAATCTTCCGTCCTTCACGGATTGCGCGAATCCCTGCTTCAACAGCGTCCGGGTGAAACACCATACTCCTTCCAAGTTCAAAATCGGCCGACGCGTGAATCACACGTTGCACAATTGGATATTGCTCCTCAGTAAATGGATGCTCTCCCAACTCTTCTGTAATGATTTCAAAACTTTTCCCTTCAATCTCCTGCGGCTGTACGGTTAACGGTTTAAACTCGGTATGAAAATCCATCGTTTGCTGCCTCCTTCAATTTTTCTTTCAGTGTCTTAATCACTTCATCAAACTCAGAAAACACAGTTCCATACTCGATTTTCGGACGAGCGATCATAATTGTCGGAATCCCCATCTCCAGCGCCGCTTCCAGCTTTTCGTCCACAGAGCCGACTTTTCCACTCTCTTTCGTAATCATAAGCGTCACATCGTACTGCTTATAAAGTGCAGCATTTAGCTCTTTGGAAAACGGGCCTTGCATAGCTACAATATTTTTCTGTTCAATGCCAAGCTGTTCGCACTTTTCCATGTTGTCTTTGCGCGGCAACATGCGGGCCACCAGTGTAACATCAGGCAACCCCACCAGCTTTTCCGCGAAAATGTGCAATGTTTTGCTTCCGGTAGTCAGCATAATCACGCCTTTGTGACGTGCGGCCAGTTCAGCTGCCTCTACGTAATCGCGCACCACTGTAATCAAAGGGTGCGACTTCCTTTCAATGGATGCGCGTTCGTAGCGAATATACGGCACATCCGCCCGTTTCGCGCCTTCAAGCGCGTTGCGCGAAGCTTCTTCCGCAAACGGATGGCTTGCGTCAACGACCGCGAAAACTCCTTCTGCACGAATCAACTCACAAATTTCATCCGCGTTCATTCTACCAACACGCACAGGGAGTCCGGCTTCTGTCATGCTTTTGGCAGCGTTCTCCGTGACAACCGTTGTCAACAGTGGATACCCTTCTCCCTGAATGCGAAACGCCAGCTCCCTCGCGTCGCTCGTTCCTGCAAGCATAAGAATCATATTAAGCCTTCTCCTTTTCCTTTTCGTGAGCTTCATGATGATGAGCATGGTGAGCATGCCCATGATGATGGTGGTGATGATGGTTACCATGATCATGATCGTGGTCATGATGCAAATCCATATGCTCTAACGCAAACAAGCGATACTGGCACGTATCGCAGTTCATCTTAACCTCATCTTGCAACGCTTCCTCAGCCCGCTCACAGAAAATATAGCGTAAGCCCGGATGAAAGCCAATGTATTCCGTCATTAAAAATTCACGGTCAGAATATTGAGACCGGAAGTGCTCCAGTTTGTCTTCCATCCGCTTCATGAGAATGCCGGTAAATAAAAGGTATGGAATGAGTACCACTTTTTTCGCGCCGAGTTTAAGACAGCGGTCAATTCCTTCTTCAACCGAAGGGCGGGTAACGCCGATAAAACATGTTTCTACCCAACGCACATGCAGACGTTCCCATAAAAGCCGCGAAAGTTTAAATACATCGCTATTGGCGTCAGGATCGCTGCTGCCGCGCCCAATAATCAAAATTGCCGTATCTTCCGCTTCTTCTTCCACGTCAAATCCCGCCTCTGTAAGACGCGACTGCAAAACGTTCAGCACTTCGTTATGAATACCAATTGGACGCCCATAAATAAACCGGACATGCGGATATTTTTCACGCGCTATATCCAGCGCAGCAGGAATATGAATTTTCGAATGTCCTGCCGGAAATAACATCATCGGAACAACAGCGACATAGGTCGCTCCCCGCACCACGCACGCATCAAGTCCCTGCATAACATCCGGCTCAGCAAATTCAAGAAAACAAGTCTCCACTACTGGAACGGGAATCTCCTGTTTTATCCCATCGACGAACCGTAGAATTTCTTCATTCCCCTGCGGATCTCGGCTCCCGTGTCCCACAAATAACACCGCTTGCATGGTATTCCTCCTTTCCCCGTTTAATCCCCACAGACCGCTTCTACCAGCACCCGCACTGGAGCGTCTTCATGTTTAAAGCCCTCGATCTCTTTTACGCGCTTAAAGAACTTGTGGAACCGTTCATTTGGATGTCCTTCTTCCTTGTACTTGCGCAAAATCCGTTCAATCAGGCCGACAACCTCTTCCGGTTCAATTCCTTCCGCTACCGGCTGGCCCACATGAGCGTTACGACCCGTCGTCTTTGCACCAAGGAATAAGTCGAACTTTCCTTTTCTGAAAACAAGCCCAATATCTTCCGTTACCGCACCATAGCAGGCCATTCCACAGCCGTTAAAGCCAATCTTAAGCTCCTTCGGTACCTGCATGCCGCCGAACAATTCATCGATTTGCTCGGCATATGGAATTGCGTCCCTTTTCTCCCCGTCGCAGAAATCGCACGCCTTCAGCGTCACTACATCACCGACCGGCTGCACAAGCAGACCAGCCGCCCGCAATTTAGCGGTAATCTCCTCTGGCTTTACCGTTGGAACACTGACCCGAATCTGGTGATGTGGCGTATATTCCATCGTTCCTTTTTCGCCAACAATCTCCGCCAGCACCAGCATTTGCTGAGCCGTAATTTTTTTGTTAGCAACACCCGGAGATACAGCAAATTCAAAGATAGACTCCTGCACAAATCCGGCTGTCTCCAGGGGATTTGATTCAGGCGCCGTACCATACAACTTGCCAAGCGCTTCTTCTGCAAGCGCACGGGTGTATGATTTTTCGGCCTGTTGTTCCTGCTCACCCGCAAACACACTGTGAAGCGCCCACGGTTCGTTTTCTGGACGTAAACGCTGATGTGGAGCCAGCGCCTGCTTGTCCGCATTTAACGTATATTTGCGCTGATAACCGCGCGGCGTAATCATTTTTCCATCATAAAGCCGAGTCGAATTGTTTCCAATAATAACAGTGGTCAACATGCCGATTTCATGGTCCAGCATATGGGCCAAATCCGTAATGACGATTGACTGTCGCTCCCGATACGCGCTCTTGACAAGTCCAACCGGCGTGTCCGGCGAACGGTATTTCAACAATATACGCTGAGCCTCTTCGATTTGGCGCGTCCGGCGCCCGCTTTTCGGATTGTATAAAGCAATAACAAAATCAGCCTGTCCGGCCGCCTCCAGCCGCTTTGCAATCAGTTCCCACGGAGTCAAATGATCGCTCAGGCTAATGGTGCAGGCATCGTGCATAATCGGAGCACCAAGCAAGGAAGCACACGAATTAATGGCTGAAATTCCAGGTATAACTTCGACCGCAAACCCTTCTTTCTCCGTCCATCCCTTTTCCATAAGCACTTCATATACCAATCCGGCCATGCCATATACACCAGCATCACCACTCGAAATAACGCCGACTACTTTGCCTTGTTCCGCCTGACGCACTGCCTCCTGAGCGCGTCCTACTTCCTCCGTCATACCGGTCTGAACCACGATCTGGTCTTCCCGCAACAACCCGCGAACAAGTTCCACATACGTGGTATAGCCAAGAATCACTTCGCATTCTTCAATTGCTTCGCGGGCTCGCTGCGTAATGTGCTCAAAGCTTCCAGGTCCAAATCCGATAATTAGTAATTTTCCGCGTTTTCCATCCATATATCTCACCCCGTTACCGTTTTATTAATCAACCAAACATCTCGCTAACCGTTCTTTCAAATCCGCAACATTACGTGGCCTCGCTTCTGTCTCAGGGAAAAACGAAGGTACGAGTGCTTCCCATACATCAAACAAAAGAGGAACACCCAACTGTAGCCCTTCCAGCACATCGCGCCGCGCAAACACCTCATTCGGTGCACCTTCCAATGCAAGCCGTCCATCTTCGATAACAAACACCCAATCCGCCCACTCATAAGCTAGATCGATATCGTGCGTCGCCATCACAATGGTTGTCCCTTCTTCTCTGTGAATTCTTTCTAACTCTTTCATCAAAAGACGCGTATGCAGGCGATCGAGATATGCTGTTGGTTCATCTAGAAGTAAAAGCTCCGGTTCCAGTACCATTACTCCGGCCAGTGCTACTCTTTTCTTCTGGCCAAGGCTTAAGTGATGCACCGGACGCTCGCGGAAATGTTCCAGGCCGAAACGAACGAGCGCCTGTTCCACCTTCCGCTTCGCTTCATCATCCGAAAGACCTGCGCTGCATAAGCCGTATGAAATATCTTCAGCCACTGTGCTGGCGATAAGTTGCTGTTCCGGATCTTGAAAGACCAGTCCGACTTTCTGCCTGATTTGGCTGAGAAACGTACGCCGATAAGAGAATGCTTCCCCTTTCCACTTCACGACCCCGCGTTCTGGTGCATAAATTCCGTTCATATGCAAAAACAATGTCGATTTTCCGCAGCCGTTATGTCCGAGTAGTACGCAGCGCTTGCCTCTGGGCACCCGCATTGTTAGACCATTCAAAGCAGGAGTTTCACTTCCCGGGTATGTGTAGCACACATCCTCGATTTCCAAAAGCCAGTCCATTCTTCTCACCTTCCCGTCCACCATTCAAGCGCAACCAACAGCAAAAAAACTGCTGCCGCCTCGGCCGCGTATCTTCTCGAAACAAAAGCATGTGAAGAAGCTACTACCCTCAAGTCTCCATCAAATCCGCGCGCCGCAAGTCCAATCGAAAGCTGCTGATAACGCTGTACTGTCCGGGCAAATAATCGCGCAACCAATCCGCCGGCATCCCGCATCTTGCGCGAGAATCCATGTCGGGCTCCCCTTGCTTTATAGGCAATCCAAAGCTGTTCCACCGTTTCTAAAAACACGAAAACAAACCGATACATAACAAGCAACAAATCTGTCACCATACAAGGGACACCAATCCGCCGCAGCACGGCTAAAATTTCCGTAAATGGAACCGTCAACAAAATAAAATACAAACAAGAAACGGAAGAAAGCGAACGAAGCAATAACGCGCTCGCTTTCTTCATACCGGCCACGCCAATATATACATGAAAAACTCCGAAAGAATAAATAAATACCGTCTGCTCTGTTATCTCCGCTATTGACCGCGCCGTAATTTCCAGCATAATTGGCGGCAAGCTAAGCGCAAGAAATAAAGAAATTGCCCCCAATAGCCGCAAATAAATACGCCAAGGAATGCCGGCATAGCCCACAATCCAGACACTCATCCATACAAAAACTGCTATGTGAGTAGGCGCGTGCGCCACCATAACAAAACAAAGCATAGTAATGCCAATTACCAGTTTCTGAATCGGAGATACATGGCGCAGGCGATTCGTATAAGCAAGCGTATCAAGCTGAATCTTCATCCGAACATTCCCGCTTTGTAGCCCGACCCTTATAATAACCGATGCCATACCCTATAATACCGGCGCCAAAGGCCGCCTGAAGCGCGAATAGAAGGCTTTCCGTCTCACTTCCCGGCGGTTCAAAAAGCGGCTTGAACCACGGTTTGTATTCTGGTGCCATTTCTGTCACCGCCTGTTCAGCCGCGCCGTCCGCTCCGCCAAAATCCGAATCTTTAATCATGACAAGCGGAATCACCATCAACGCAGCTACTACCAAAATAATCAACACATTCATTTTCCAAACCGAATTTTTCATAAAGAATTACGCTCCCCGTTTAATAGATTGCAGCGTGTTTAATTCTTGTCTGTTATACACCATAAGCCAGTTCCATACCAGCACCGTCAGCAACCCTTCGCTAATCGCGAGCGGAATCTGAGTAACCGCGAAAATTCCAGCAAACTTTGCGAAAGAAGCCAGCACTCCGCCACTTGCCGCCGGAAATGCCAGCGCCAACTGTAAAGAAGTAACAACATAAGTCGCCATATCGGCTAATGCCGCCGCCAGAAAAACGGCCAAACGTTGCTTTCCCGTTGAACGAACAGTCAATCGGTACACACTATATGCTACGAACGGCCCAACCACGGCCATGGAAAACGCATTTGCACCCAATGTGGTTAGTCCACCATGTGCCAAGAGTACGGCCTGAAACAAAAGCACAAAGCTTCCTAACACTGTCATCGCCAGCGGGCCAAACAATACCGCCCCCAATCCCGTCCCGGTCGGATGAGAACTGCTTCCTGTCACGGATGGAATTTTCAGCGCTGACAAAACGAATGCAAATGCGCCCGCCAACCCGAGAAGCAATTTCGTCTCCGGTTGCTCTTTTGTTAATCGCTTAAGAGAACGAAGTCCCATCAGGAAAAAAGGTAAAAACAGCACCCACCAAAAAACGGCCCAACCTACTGGCAAAAAGCCTTCCATAATGTGCATCGCATAAGCAGTGTTAGGTTCGTTAAGCGAAAAATAAAGCGCGAACCCCGCAACAACTGCAGCAAACGAGAGCATACGTTTTCTTTTCATTCACTTCTTCCTCCCTTTCATACATGCAATTTCTATCAGCAATAAGAAAATCTAGCAAGTTGCGCTCTCATCCTTTAATAATGAAAATAAAAAAGCATCTTTTCCCACAGAAAAGATGCTTCGGTAAACAAAAGCGCAAAATCAATCTACGTGCCTGTGTTATATGCCCCTTTGAACACCTCACCATCCTCGTGGTTTTGCAGTGTTTCTCTTCACGGCAGGTCTCCTGGCTTCGGGTCTGACGAACAACCGCCCCCTTCCCATTTCACAGGCAGAAATAGTGGGTTTAATATCAGCAGTGTTCTTCCCTTCACAGTGGCGGGACCGCGTCGGATTTGCACCGAACTTCCCTTTTAAGTTCTCCATTCCAGCATCTGGTGGAACTTTGAACACCGTAAAGTTTACATATACAGTTGTAAGTGAGCCCATGATAACATGAATTTGAAAATAATTCTACTGGTAAACACTTATTTTTTGAAAAATTATAGACTTTAGTACAGGAAAGAAATCAGAATACTAGTAACAGCGCCAACCTAATTTATAAGACTCAGGCTTACTATTACTTTCATGTAGATCGAATCAAAAGAAATAAGAAACCCTGCCTTTTGGCAGACAGGGGCGAAATTCAACTATTTAAGGCGATTAAAGTTTGGTATGGGTACCATCACATTACGGTAAATTCCCGGATTTTCCGCACCCGCAAATCGCGACTGTTTTCGGTTCTTCAATATTCACAATGAACGGCTGTTTTCCTGTCCCTTTGTGAGAGCCATCACAATACGGAGGGTTCCCAGTCAAACCACAAGCACAATAAGCTTTTTTTCCGGGTTTCTCTTGTATTACATAGGGTTGCTTCCTATCATACATAGCCATCTCCATTCCTCCTATATCCATCTTTTTTGCTCTTTCAACGTTCGTATTGTGATGAGAAAAAGGGTCGATTTACCAATTCCATTTTTTCCTAATACGAGACGGAAATATTCATCCGTTATTTAATCAATCGTAGAAACAAGAAGAAGCGGAACATGGAACTTATTTGATTTTATCTTTTTGCAAACACAACATTGGTAATTTTGCACATTATTTGATTCTAAAGCAGGGAATTCTTTTTCAAATTTCCATGGTCGAAGCCGTCTCATTTGGCAAATATATAGCTACCGATTAAGGGGTTAACAAACGGTTATTTGGCAATACTGGCTCTTATCATCACAATGATAAGGAGCGGATTATGTTATGAAAAAATCACTGATTACAAACTTACGAATGAAGCATTACGAAAGGAAGAGCGTGCGATTTCTGATGCTTTTTTCCGGCAGCGTGTGACGGCCGTTCGACTGATTCTTGAAGGTTTTTCTACGGTAAAAGCTGCAGAAGTACTGGGCATTTGTCACTAGTCTGAGACGCCTTAGAAAAAGGCGCCGCTCACGTAAATAACACCTGAAATTTTTCAAACGAAGAAAGGGAACTGACCCTTCCCTATCTAAGTTAAAAATATGCTTAAGAAATTTTCGAAATCACAAGTATGGATAATTGCTTTAGTGGTCTATGTGCTAAGTACCATTAATTACAAAAATCCTTCTACACTTGATAAGATATCCATTACTTTGGCATGTATCTTATCAGCTCTTGTCATCTGGAATTTCGTATTACACTTATATAAAGAAAGGATTGAAAAATGAACTATACCTTTAACAGTACAAAAGAGTTAAAACAGTTTATCGCAAAGGAAGTCTTGAGCTCGGCTGAAGCTATTGAATACCTAGGGATTAGTCGTGCACGTCTAAGCCAGTTAATTAAGAACGGCAAACTTATCCCCATCAAAAAACTGCAACGGGATAGTCTGTTCCTAAAAATCGATGTAGAGAAAAAAAAGTAAGAGCTTGAAGAGTTAAGGAAGAAATACAGACCATATGATTAAAAATAAGACCCGTCTACACCGAGTTATTTTTGTTCTGGCATCCATGTGAATACGTAGTCAGGTTTCGAATTCTTTAGGACAAGCTGACCGTTTTCTGTATGTACTTCCCGTTTGCCTGTATCGATAAGCTTCTGAAGGTCTTCGGGTAAGGGGATATTGCCGTTTCCTGTTGCGGCCAAGTAAAGGAATCTCTATCTCTGTCTGAGCTCACCTTTCGCTGTGAATGTGGTTTTGTGGCAAACAGGGACTAGAATGCTGCTACCAATGTCAAAAATGAAGGATTGCGACTGTTAACATAACTATAAATAGAGCATGGAACAGGCTCGATAGCTAAGTAAATTTCGTACTGTTAGGTATGATTACCTTAGAAGCCCCCATCTCCAAGCGAAGCGTAGGTGACGAATTCACATTGAATATAGGTTTTTGTCTATGTCATAAACCTATATATAAACATAATTTATGATGAGCGCTAACACTCGAAATATAAAGGAGGTATACTCGATGTACTGGTATCATGATCCAAATTATGTGCAGCAGTATAGTCCGGACATACAACAATATGATTACTACGTTTATCCTGACCTTGAGAGACAACCACAACTATTTGGGAGAGTTAATCAACTTGAAAGGCGTGTAAATGAACTAACCTTGCAAGTAAATCAGCTGCAAAATACGGTGGAACGTCATACAAGAAGGCTAAATCGGTTAAATCAACGTCTACGTGTAGTTGAGAATAGGCTGCAAATACCTTTTACTCCTTATGAAGGTGGATTTTAATCAATCCAAGACCTTAAAAAACCTAATATAGGAAAAATCCTCATTTAGGGTTCTTAAATCGTTAATGTACAAAAGAATTGTAAATCTACAGCTTGATGCTCAACGTCCGATAAGCTCTGTTATGCATAATCTGTTATGCATAAAGAGATTATCGGACGTAAGCAAACAAATGTAACTTACTTACTATTCTCCATCACGTTTTTATGGTGCAATTTTTGTTCCCATAAGTGAAGGAAGTGTATAGGATGTCAGATTATTTCCAATTGGATTAATTCCAGTTGTGAATTCGAGCCTAATGGATAGTCTATCATTTGCATTTAATCTGCGTTGTATTTTTCTTCCTACGGTATTGGTTCCCGTTGCTCCAGTGGGACATGAAATCACAGCATTACCCTGTATGCATCTGTGAAAATTGCTCATTATTTTCATCTCTCATTCGTTGTGTATAGGTATTTATTATTCTATTTTCTGAAAGTTGTCCTTGAAGCGGCATGTACCTACTAGAAATATCTTTCTTGAGATTTTACGTCTGATAACGTTCATTAAGTAGGCTGACTTAGATTAAAGTAACAGCAAAAAATCCCCGCCATCCATATGGATAACGGGGTATCTTTTACCATTTCATTAAATTTTTATTGCAAAATTTCAGCTTTTTTAGTGAGATAGTTGCAAATATGATTTTGCAAGCCAGCTATAAGGTTGTTTCTATCCCTCATAGGTAAGCTACAAACTCATTTTACATGAAAACATACATAATGAGAATCCTTGCGGTAGACGATGGATTTTAACTGTTCATTTCCATAACTATCCTTATATACCAATATTTTTAGATTTAGCGTACAATTTTTCCGAAATATTGGTTGTACCCCTCTTTCTAAATCAACAAAGAACTGATTGCGCTTCAGTCAACCAGTTCTTTATATTAGAAATTCTGTGAAATAAATTTTAAAAACTTGGGGAATGGATATAAATTCTTTCGCTATTTTTAATTACGATGATTTTATTTTTTTCTTTCCGAAAAAGTGATACTATTTGTTACATAAACAATATAAGGTGAAATTCTTATGCAAAATAAATCTATTTTAGCTTATACTCTAATTCTTTTACCTCTCGCAATATCAATTTATTTTTTAATTAACCCCAAAGCCTTAATACCTAACGGATATGAATTAGCCATTGATGGTTATGTAATATCCAGAACCTTAATATTTATTTTTACTTTTTATTTATTATCTAAACTGGGATATTTTATTACTAACAAAAAAGATTAGCTAATTTACGCTAATCTTTCAGCTTGTAGACAAAGTCTAACTTCCAGGCAGGTCTACAAGCTGAAATGCAACCTTCTTTTCCTATAATCTGTAACTTTAATCTTTCATATTAAAGATACGAGAATGATGCAGAAGTCGATCCAACATCGCTGTCGCAAGAACTGGCTCTCCCAATACTTTTCCCCATTCACCAAATGACTTGTTAAATAAGTAAACTTGGCTTTACGAATGTACGAAGCTTTTTCTCCAACTTTCCTTCTTGGTCTGCTTTTCGTAACTGAGAGTTGAGTTAGCTCCTGCTTCTATCATACGTTTATGCAAATAGTCTTTATAGCGGTCTGGTTTACTTCCTCGGCTCGTTCGTTTCTTTTTCAAAGGCAGGGAGTTTTCCCAAAGATACTTACGAACTGTTTTTCGATCAATCCCAAACTGCCGGGCAATGTCAAAGATAGACATTCCTTTCCGGTATAACTCCTTAATCATAAAAAATTCCCCTCTCGTAATCATGAACCATAGCTCCTCTCAGATATCTATGGTTCTTATTGAAAATAGTATCAATATGTAACTACTCCTAGAAGGTCATTAACCTATGTCAATGTACTAGATTCCCTTTACCAACTAATCACAGTGAAAAAGACATCGTCTTCTTTCCTTGTTCCCTTTTCTAGCATTTACCCGCTACCAAAACATTACCAAAGGCACAGAATTGCCCCTAGAATCAATTCTAGATTATTGAATTAAAAACCCAGATGGAACGGCCTTGTTGTATGCAGCACGATTGGCACTCCGCTGCTTGCTCGGAATTTCGACCGCGCCTAGTACTCCCTGCTGAAAAAATCGGGTCTTCCAAAGATTCGCTTCCACGATTTACGTCATAGACACGCTACTCTTATGTTGAAACAAGGAGTACATCCAAAAATCGTAAGCGAACGGTTAGGTCACTCAAATATCAACATCACGTTAGATACGTATTCGCATGTCTTCCCAGGACTGCAAGAAGCGGCTGCAAAAGAGTTTGGAAAATCGCTTTTCGGAGCCAAAAAAAAGGTAAAAATGCACTTTAGCAAAATAAAAGTTTGCAAAATGTTTGCAAATAGCCTCAAAACACAAAAAGACGCGGGTGCATAAAATCGCGCAAACCCGCGTAATTACTGACTTTATCGTGGTTTATTATCATAATTTCGTGACCATTTTGGTGACCACCTATGACCATTAAAAACCCCGGCCTTGTGCCGAGTTATTTTTGTTCTGACATCCTGTAAATGCGTAGTCAGGTTTCGGGTTCTTTAGTGCAAGCTGGCCGTTTTCTGTATGTACTTCCCGTTTGCCTGCGTGGACAAGCTTCTGAAGGTCTTCAAGTAACAGGATAGCCCCTGTTTTGTCTACACGGGAGAAATAGCGTTTGTTCATTTGCACACTTCCTTTTTGTTCTATATCACAACAAAAAGAAGATATGGGGAATGTTTTTGGGCAACCAAAATAGTGTTGAAAAACGGCTCACAAGTCAGCTTTTCATTTTTAAATACAAACAATGTACATTTGTCCTATGTGATACATCCATACACAATCCGTTTTCCTTCATAGTATGTAGTATGTCAAATTTGGAAGGAGGAAATTTGTAAATGTCAATTAATTTTGATGAAACAGCTAATGTAAATGAATGTGATGCGCGCGCGGTCCAACCTACCCTAACAGGAGGCAACCCTATTATCAAAATTCCAGTACTACTTCAGGAAGTGTCGGTGCAGCTGCCGCTAAGAGCGCGTATTACTTTTCCAGAAGATGTGCTTGAAATCAAGAAAATTAAAAAGCGCGTAAAATTAACGCAATGCCGTTTGCTCCAACCGCGTATCCTGTCGGGCGAGGAACCGCGCGCCAAACTGTTCCTGAGCGGTTTTGTGCGCAAAAATATTCAGTATGCAACACCTACATGCCATAGTGATGAGAATGAGGTACGCTCTGTGATTCATTCGCTAACGGTTGATGTCCCGTTCGATTGTGTGGCGGAAATCACCGAATTCCTCACGCAGCCGGTTGGCCCGTTCTTCAATGTGCGCGAAGAATTTGATTTTCTGGTAGAGCAGCCGCTACCCGTTGGCTTCCCGTCCAAAGACCGCCTCATGTCCACAGATTTATCCCAGTTTCATCAACAAAGCGTTGAATTTTTCAACGAACAGGTCTTCTGCGAACTGGTTCGCGCTGATATTACGCAATGGGATGAAGCAACCGATCGCAAGCCGTTAAAAAATGGTCCATTCGAAGAAGGAACGTTCAGAAACATTGTAGAGAAGATGGTGCTCGATATTACGGTCAAAGTCTTACAGAACCAGCAAGTACGCGTTGACAGCCTTTAATATCTCCAGAATATTTTAAAGACGTATGAAGAAGCAGCCGCTGGCACAAAGGAATATCGACTTTGATTTGGTCAGCATGGTTCGCAACAAATAAAAACACCCCGCCATCCGGACGACCGGATAGCGGGGTATCTTTTACCATTTTTTTGAATTCTGGTTACAAAACTTCAGCTTTTTTAGTGAGATGGTTGCAGCGATGATTTGTCAAGCCAATTTATACGATTGTTTCTATCCCTCATAGGTAAGCTACAAACTGAGAAATTGAACCTTGATACTCGACAGTAACCTGGCATCAGCCGTCACAAGTCCCTTTAGAAACGCTTGTACATCTGCATTTTCTTTGTTTTCTTCTAAAAACTTTTTGATTTTTTCAAGGTTCATTGTTCATTCCTCCTTGCCTTGCAGTACGAGCCTACAAGTCATATTCGCCCGGTTTTATGCCGTATGGTATGGGGCAATAAAAAGGCTACCTTAAAATGCAGCTAGTTTTTTCTTATTGTCTACAGTTTTGGACCTTTACCAAAAAAGGCTGGCTTTTCATTATTTAACAAGAAAGAAAGTATATTTATCCGATGGATTCTCTATCTCAAACACGATTTTATCCCCATTACTATCATATTGTTGGTTAGGAACTAATTCTTTCGTTTTATTTATCGTATCGAATTGATATACTTTTGCATCTGAATATCCTTTAAATTCTAGTTGAAATTTTTCATAAGGTCCTCTGATTTCTACGGTTATAGGATTAGATATCGCACCTAAAGATTTGACATCATTTAAGTACTGCATATCTTCCCTTAACACTACTGAATGATTTATATATTTATTTTTAATATAAAAACTCCCTTTAACATTAGAGGAGTTACTCAATTTTAACTCATGAACACCTATTTCTTCGCCATCCTCTATACCATTATTATCACTGTCTTTGTTGTTGGGATTTAAATTCATTTCTATTTCTATACCATCATCTATCCCATCGCCATCTGTATCTTTTAGTGTAGGATCAGTATGATATTTTTCTATCTCATCTTGGCTATTAAGTCCATCCCCATCTTCATCCACTTTTTTGGTTAAAGCAGGTTTTTTTCCCACATAAATAGATAGCGTCTTTTGATCCCATTCGACTTCTTTACTAAGTGATTCAGAGAAAAATCGTAAAGGTACATATACGGTTCCGTTATAAATAAAACCAGGTTTAGATGTTGTTTTTTGTTCTCCATCGAAATAATACTTTAATGGTAAAAAGTCTACCTTGATAGAACTAGCAGCATAGACTACTCCTGAGCAGAAAATTGTTCCTGCTAAGAAACCAGCAGAAAGAAGCTTGATGTTTTTCGCCTTGCTCACAGAACTTTCCTCCTAGTCAATAATTCAATTATAAACATTTATAACATTCTTACTGATATATCGTTATTAACCAGGACTAATTATACATGTATTTAGACTTATTTATAATTTTTGTTATAGATATTACTTTTCTCCATTGCTCATACGTCATGTCAGACGGTACATAAATCACTTTACTTTTCGCATCCCGTGCGATGCGCTCACCAACCTTGCTGCCAGCCACAACAAGGATTGTTGTCACCTCCCTAAAATGTAATACGATGGTGTTTGAATCCGTCATTTGTTGTAATAATATTTTTCCTCATTCCATAGCGCTTACCAAGCTGTTCAGCAGCCTTGATGCGGTCTTTTATGCTCGGTGTTTTGTCGACAAAATATAGTTGCAATGAAATCTGAAATGCTCAATAGTAAATATCAGGATAATAAACTAATGAGAGAGGCAGGAATCGAATTATGGATTTACATACTGTTCGTACCTATTGCTTGGAGAAAAAAGGAGCCATCGAAGATTTTCCGTTTGGTAAGGATATACATGTGTTCAAGATATGCGGAAAAATGTTTGCTCTTCTTTCGAATCGAAATGGGAGCCTACACATCAGTCTAAAATGTGAACCAGAAATCTGTGAGATTTTACGCGAACAGTACCCTGCAATTAAGCCTGGTTATCATCTAAATAAACGACACTGGAACACTATCGAAGCCGACGGCAGTATTCCAATCGAGGAGATTTTCGGTATGATTGACCGTTCCTATCAGTTAGTTTTTAAAGGGTTGAAAAAGGCTGAAAGAGAGCTAATTACCAACTCGTTAAGAATAAAATAAAAAGCGCTCATATGATTCCGAGCGCCGTGGCGATTTGGAAGATCGCCTCCTTCTTTTTCATATAGTACTGCTCCTTTGTCAGTCCCATATCCAGATAAAGCGTAATATCCTTTACTCGCGTCGTCCCCAAGTACTTTTCTTCGATGATACGACGTTCTATTTCGTCCAATGTGTATTGTAAGGCGCGTTCAATCTGACGCACTTTCATTTCTTTCTGCTTATCTGATTCGTACAACGCAGGAAACAGCCCTCTCACACCTTGTTCTTCTTGCTCTTTCCGGTTCTGCACAGCTACCCGGAGAGCCTTGTACTTTTTCAGTTCTTTAACAACAACCTTGCGTACTTCTTTCTCAATTAACTGCTGATAAAGAGGATAATTGCTCAGCAACCATTTTCGACTCCCCCTGCTCATGGTAAAATATTCTTGTCGAGTAAGAGCAGGGAACCCCTCTCCGGTTGGTGGCCGGGAGGGGACTTTTGTTTTTTACTTCCAAAATATTGTGTTAAACTTGCTCTTTCGGCAGTTCTTCTGTGAAAATGCCGTCCACGTTATCTAATGCCCAAATCCGTTCCTGATAAGCGATAAGCTTTCAACCACAAATTCTTGAATTGCGCTACTGCTGAAAACAATTGTTATCTTCTGCATCCCGTTCGCTCCTTCTCACAAGTAATGTTAACTGTAAGTAGCTAAAACGAAAGTTAATTTTTAACATTTTGTCGTATATTATTTACATTTTGTCTTATATATTTTACAATAAAAACAGGAGGTGACATTATTGCTGTGGAATCGCATCGCAGTATGCCGTGCTGAAAAGGGATGGACACAACAAGAACTTGCTAAGCGCGTAGGCGTGAGTCGACAAACGATTGCGTCGATTGAAAAGAACAAGTATAACCCCTCGTTGATTCTTGCATTTAAGATTGCTTTGTCTTTTGAAAAATCCTTGACTGAAATATTTGGTTACCAGGAGGAAAATGAATTATGAAGATTCTTGGCATTTTGTTTATAATTACAGCGATCGTAGCCCAACTCTTTATTATGAAGTTTCAGGTCAGTCCTGAAGGAAATGACGAGCGTGGTAAATATATCCAAGTCAAAACCTCGTCTTTCTTGTATTCGTTTCTGTCTTGGGCCGTTGTCATCTCGTTCTTTCTTTCTAGCAAGAATGTTTTCACGTCAGAGCAGATGCTGAATTTGCTTCTATTTTTCTACGTTTCCCTCAATATCGTTGGTGCAGTATATATCTTTTGGAAACGCAAGACTTGCTAGGCATCCTTAGGGATGCTTTTTTACTTTGGAAAGTCTCGGTTCGCCAAAACTGTATAGAATGAAAGTATAAGAAAAGCTACTTTCCCTAGTAACGGTGTGTTAACTCGTTTGCTATTTTTTGCAACTCTCGCATTGGTACTTTATATTTCCTTCCTCAAGGAAAAATTAAAAGCCGGGAGCTTATATCAGGATTGTGGCAACATTTATAGGAACAACAGTACTCTCGCGCAACTTAGATCGCACTTGGTTTCGACTTATGAAAAAGGCCAATGTACCTCGTATTTGATTCCATGACCTACCTACGCTATACACATGCTACTCTTATGTTGAAGCAAGGAGTGCATCCAAAAATCGTAAGCGAACGGTTAGGTCGCTCAAATATCAACATCACGTTGGATACGTATTCGCACGTCCTCCCAAGACTGCAAGAGGCAGCCCTAAACAGTTCGCTGACACCCTTTTCCGGGGCAAAAAAGATGCCAAAAAATCGCTTTAGCGAAAAAAAGGGTTGCAATTGGGCTGCAATTTACCCAAAAACATAAAAGGACGCGGATGCACAAAACAATTCTTCTGGATTGTTATCCCGTTGCATTTTATTTGATTTTACCCTTTTGTAAACAGTTCGTTTGCAATTTGGTTTGCAGTTTCCATAATAAAAAATCTCGGACTTTGCACCGAGCTATTTTTGTTCTGGCATCCATGTAAATGCGTAATCAGGTTTAGAGTTCTTTAGGACAAGCTAGCCGTTTTCTGTATGGACTTCCCGTTTGCCTGCATGGACAAGCTTCTGAAGGTCTTCGGGTAAGAGGATAGCCCCTGTTTTGTCTATGCGGGAGAGGCAACGTTTGTTCATTTGTACACTTCCTTTTTGTTCCATTTCATAAAAAAAGGATCGCCTCCGAAATAAACATCTATAATGCAAATATAGAATTTACCTCTCATTCTATAATTTCTATATTTATTACAGATGATGTTGCAAAACCAGCATAAAAATCCAATATTATGAATAAAAACACACGGCTGACAATGAAAGTGATAGCGATTTTTACCGTGCCAGCGTGGTTGCTCCATTCCCTGTTTATTTTTCAAAAAGGAGAAGACACGTTCAATTTCTGAACGACGCTGGAATAAAGCACGACCAAAGGTCGTCTTTAGGAAAGTAAGCATAACACGGGCAAATGCATCTTTTCTCCTCCCACATTTTCTTTTATTTAAAGGGTCAACATAACTTTTCTTGAAATGCCAAGTCTTCCTGTTACATATTTCGTTTAAGGAATATCTAGCAGTCTATAAACGTCAGAACATGTTGTAAAACAGGGTCCTTGCATTATCTGTTAAAAATTTGGGCATCATAAGAGTATCCATCTCGTTGGTTAATGGTTTGTGTGGTACTCACCATTCTTCCCAAACAGGTGGTTTTTTTATTGCCAATTATTCATAGAGTGTGTTTGCAACGCCCTCTATGATATAATAGTAAAAAATATTTTTAATCTATAAATAATAGTGATACACTATGATAGGATAGGATTATAATTGATCCAGAAAAGGTGTGTGACTAGGTCGCGCCTGGCTTGCTATAGCGCCTAAGCAGGAGCGCCTACATCCTTTCTGCAAATCTTAGGGTATAAGGGACGGTAAAAATGAGTAACAGACAAACTAGAACAGACGTTATCTTAATTGGTGCCGGAATTATGAGTGCGACTTTGGGAACACTGCTGAAAGAATTAGTGCCGGACTGGAAAATTACAGTGTTTGAGAGGCTCGCAAACGCAGGAGAGGAAAGTTCTAACGAATGGAATAATGCGGGAACGGGGCATTCGGCACTATGCGAGCTTAACTACACCGTCGAAAAACCGGACGGATCCATAGATATTAGCAAAGCTATAAAAATTAATGAACAGTTTCAGCTTTCAAGACAGTTTTGGTCTTATCTTGTAAACAGCAATCTGATACGTAATCCGAAGGACTTTATCATGCCATTGCCTCATTTAAGTTTAGTACAAGGGGAAAAAAATGTAACGTTTTTAAAAAAACGTTTTGAAGCGCTGTCTAAAAATCCCCTGTTTCAAGGGATGGAATTTTCCGATGATCCTCGAAAACTGATGGAATGGATTCCGCTTATTATGAAAGACCGTAAATCGAATGAACCTATAGCGGCAACAAAAATCGACTCTGGAACTGATGTCAACTTTGGCGCTTTAACACGCATGTTATTTGACCACTTAAAGAGTAAAAACGTTGATATAAAATTCAAACATAATGTTGATGATATTAAACGTACTAGCGACGGCTCGTGGGAATTGAAAGTGCGGAATGTCGATAGCGGTACCGTCGAACGCCATACTGCAAAATTCGTCTTTATCGGCGCCGGTGGAGGAAGCCTGCCTTTACTGCAAAAATCCGGTATTCCTGAAGGAAAACGTATTGGAGGATTCCCGGTAAGCGGACTATTTATGGTGTGTAATAATCCAGATGTTGTAGCGCAGCATCATGCAAAAGTATACGGTAAAGCTAAGGTTGGTGCTCCTCCAATGTCTGTTCCGCATCTTGACACAAGATTTATCGACAATAAAAAATTGTTGCTCTTTGGACCGTTTGCCGGCTTCTCACCAAAGTTTTTAAAAAACGGTTCAATGTTTGATTTGTTAGGTTCCATAAAACCGAATAATGTCTTAACTATGTTGGCAGCAGGCGCAAAAAACATTCCATTGACAAAATACCTGATCCAGCAAGTTATGTTATCGAAAGAAAAACGCATGGAAGAATTACGCGAGTTTATTCCGAACGCCAAAAGCGAGGATTGGGATATAGTGGTAGCGGGCCAACGTGTGCAAGTTATCAAAGATACTGAGGCCGGCGGTAAAGGAACACTTCAATTTGGTACGGAAGTTGTTAGTGCCGCTGATGGCTCGATAGCTGCATTGCTCGGCGCTTCTCCGGGTGCTTCTACTGCCGTTCACGTTATGCTTGAGGTATTAGAAAAATGCTTCCCACAACATATGAAAGAGTGGGAACCGAAAATAAAAGAAATGATTCCTTCTTATGGCGTGTCACTAGCGGAAAACCCAGAGCTTTTCCAAGAAATTCATACTTCAACAGCGCAGACGCTTGGCTTAGCGGTTAAAAAACAGTACGCATACGCATAAAGACGGTCCTTATTTGTCACGACCATGCCGGACACAGAGGGACGGTTCTACTGTATGTTCAGACATTTCCTTATGCTTATATTTATTACGGAAACACTATGTCCATAGGAAGGCAAATCAGCAATGCCGTACCAGTAAAATTGGCAAATCCGAAATAACCGAAAAACCCGTATGTGAAAGGAAGCATAAATTGCCGTTTTGGCAAATTTATGCTTCCTTTAGTTTTTTAACGAACTAAATACCGGTATGTTCGTAGAACCGTCTAACGAAACATTTGGTATCTACCTGGAGAATTGGCTAGAGGATAAAAAAACACAGGTCCGGCCTAGTACATGGAAATCATACCGCTGGCTTGTCCGCCGCATTCTCCCGTACCTAGGCCATGTTCCTATTACAAATCTAAAGCCACAACAGCTATAGAAAATGTATATGTCCCTGCAAACAGAGAACAAACCGCTATCCTCCCGCTCCGTCCTTAAAGCTCACCTTGTCATTAAAGAAGCCTTGGACAGGGCTTTGAAATGGGGATTGGTACAGCGAAACGTAGCGGATATGGTAGACCCACCACAGCCGACAAAAGCAGAAATCAAAGTATAGGATGCAGAAAGCGCAGTAAAGTTCCTAGAGCTGGCTAAAAAAACCCGGTACTACATCGTGTTTATGCTTGTACTCACAACCGGTATGTGGAAGGGAGGAATCCTTGGACTACGTTGGGAAGACATTGATTTAGACATGGGGCGGTTGTCTATCCGGCAGGCATTAGGCAGAGACAGGCTACTCCCTTCAAGAGCCGAAGTCCCGCAGTGGCTTCCGCATGGTTTCACTTACCGATGAAACTATAGAGGCGCTGCGTGCCGGTGAACTTTACCAAGACCACGGCCTTGTTGTATGCAGCACGATTGGCACTCCGCTGCTTGCTCGAAATCTCGACCGCGCCTGGTACTCCCTGCTGAAAAAATCGGGGCTTCCAAAGATTCGCTTCCAGATTTACGTCATACACACGCTACTCTTATGTTGAAGCAAGGAGTGCATCCAAAAATCGTAAGCGAACGGTTAGGTCACTCAAATATCAACATCACGTTGGATACGTATTCGCACGTCCTCCCAGGGCTGCAAGAGGCAGCTGCTAAACAGTTCGCTGACACCCTTTTCCGGGGCAAAAAAGAGGTCGAAAAATCGCTTTAGCGAACAAAAGGGTTGCAATTGGGTTGCAATTTACCCAAAAAAACAAAAAGACGCGGATGCACAAAATCGCGCAAACCCGCGTCATTCCTGACTTTATGTATGGCGGCCCCGAGAGGACTCGAACCTCCGACGCACGGTTTAGGAAACCGACGCTCTATCCAGCTGAGCTACGGAGCCTTGTAAAAATCGATACCTAATTTATTATACACATATGCCTTTCTTTTTTCAAACTCTCACCTTACTATCTAATACAAATCACAACTGCACACTCGCCATTATATCGCCGATTTTCCCGGAAATTGCCCGGTAACACTTCCAAAACAACAAAACTAAACGACCATTTTTCGCAAAAAAGAAAAAGGGACTTTCTTATGAAAAGCCCCTCTCTTACTCCCCTTTGCTTACGATGTCACGCCTACAGAAACAGTTTCCGGCAATGTGCTTCCACCATCAATCACCACATGCGTTCCAGTAATGTAGCTTGACTCATCAGAAGCCAAAAAAGCCGCCAGCTCTCCGACTTCCTCAATGCGTCCCAGTCTTCCTAACGGTACTCCGCTTGCAATTCCATCAACGACGGCATTAGGATTCGTTGCATTCGATTCCTTCGCAATTTGCTCTGCCATCGGTGTCAGAATGTATCCAGGACAAATCGCATTCACTGTTATATTATAACGCGCGACTTCCCGTGCTAATGCCTTAGTAAAGCCTAAAATAGCCGCTTTTGTCGTCGCATAAGCCGTTTCCCCTTCATCAGCTACCATCGTTCCGGTCACAGAGGACATATTTACAATCTTTCCGTATTTATTTTCCACCATGTTTGGCAGAACAGCTTTTGTTACGTTCCATACACCCTTAATGTTTACATCAAATTGAAAATCTCTTGTATCATCACTCATATCCAAAAAGCTTGCAAGCCTAATAACGCCTGCATTGTTCACAAGAACATCAATTTTCCCAAAATCCTGAATGGCTTGATCGATGCATTGCTTAATTTCTGTAAAGTTTGTCACATCAACCTGATAAGCTGTAGCCGCATATCCTTGCGATTCGAGTTGTTGCTTAACCTCAAATACCCGTTCAGACATATCAAGCAGTACAACATGAGCACCGTATTTTGCAAAAGTTCTGGCAATACCTTCCCCATTTCCCATTGCTGCTCCTGTAACAACCGCAATTTTGTTATTGAGCTTTCCCATTCTCTCTCTCCTATCAATGAAATTAATCTATCCTAAATTATAATATTAAACGAACAAATATCTACAATAATACCATTTTTTCTACAAATTGTTCACAATTAGCCAGTGCTTCAAAAGTTATATAAAGCAAAAAGACGTACCACAGTTCTTATTGTGTACGTCTTTTCTGCTCTATGCTTACTTTGCTTTCGGTACAAGCTTTTCCAGACCGCCCATATACGGACGAAGCGGTTCTGGAATCAGAACGCTACCGTCTTCCTGCTGATAATTCTCTAAGATCGCAGCCATCGTACGGCCAATTGCTAGGCCTGAACCATTCAATGTATGCACGAATTCCGGTTTCGATTTAGCTTCACGCCGGAAACGGATTCCCGCACGGCGAGCCTGGAAGTCTTCAAAGTTACTGCAGCTCGAAATCTCGCGATACGTATCATAGCTCGGCAACCATACCTCGATATCGTATTTCTTCGCCGCTGTAAAGCCCAAATCACCTGTGCACATGCTCATTACACGATACGGAAGCCCAAGAATCTGTAGCACCTTCTCCGCATTATTTACGAGGCTTTCCAGCTCATCATACGATGTTTCTGGTTTAACGAACTTGACAAGTTCGACCTTATTGAATTGGTGTTGACGAATAAGACCACGCGTATCGCGCCCCGCAGACCCAGCCTCAGAACGGAAACAAGCACTGTATGCCACATAGCGGATCGGGAGCGTATCTCCTGGAATAATTTCTTCACGATGATAATTTGTCACCGGAACTTCCGCTGTCGGTATGAGGAAATAATCAGTATCCGCTACTTTGAAGGCATCTTCTTCAAATTTTGGCAATTGACCGGTGCCAATCATACTGTCACGATTCACAATGTAAGGTGGCATAATCTCTTCATAGCCGTGTTCAGTTGTATGCAAATCGAGCATAAAGTTAATCAATGCACGCTCCAGTCGCGCGCCAAGCCCTTTGTAGAACACGAAACGGCTTCCGGTAACTTTGGCCGCCGCTTCAAAATCAAGAATGCCAAGGCTAGCTGCAATATCCCAATGCGGCTTCGGCTCGAATGTAAATTTCGGAAGCTCGCCCCAATGGCGCACCGGCACATTGTCATCTTCCGTCAAACCGACCGGCACACTTTCATGCGGCACGTTCGGAATCCCAAGCATAATCTGAGAAATTTCTTCTTCCAGCACACGGATCTGTTCATCATATTCTTTGATTTTTGCGGATACTTCTTTCATCTCCACGATTAAATCATCCGCATTTTGCTTTTCTTTTTTCAAACGCGCGATTTCATCCGATACAACATTACGTTTATTTTTCAACTGTTCGCTCTCCGCCAGCAGCCTGCGACGCTTTACATCCAGATCCTCGAATTTATCGATTTCATTCAATTTCTCGCCGCGTGTTTCCAGCGCTTTTTTAATAGCGGCAAAATCATTGCGAAGGCGTTTAACATCTAACATGCATATCTCCTCCTGAATCCTTACTTGGAAAATAAAAAATCCCCTCCCTACTCAGGGACGGGATGATCCGTGTTGCCACCCTAATTCAGCATACAGCGCTCGCATGGCGCCTGTATGCCCTCTTACACATGATAACGGATGTAATATGATCCGGCTCTTCACCGCTAGCTCAGAGATGGATTTCAGCGGCCTGTCCGTTCGGTTCGCACCTTCCACCGACTCTCTGGACGCACAGCTTCCGCTTACTTGTTCCCGTCATAGCCTTTCCTTATTTGTTTAGAAAAAAACTATATAACTATACTCTACTATATCCGGAAACAAGATGCAAAATGTATCTCGCAAATAAATATCAAGAAAAAACGTTCAATGATCAGGAGAACCAGCCTTTAATCATGTTCCCAAGGCTTGAAAAAATGTCGCCAATGAAACCGAAAAATGCACGGAATGCAAGACGAAGCCAGCCTGCTTCTTCCACTTCTTCTTTGGCAACCAACGTGCCGCCAGCCTTTTGTTCGTCGATCGGACGCAGGAATTCATCCGACTTGCCGTTCGGCCCAACAACTTTTACGTAACCTACAGCTTGTCCTTGTTTTACCGGCGCCGTTACTTCCTGCAATACAGCCTTCGGTTTATAAGCCCCTTCTTCTCCCTTTTTGACCGGATACAACACCTGCTTACTGGTCACAGCGGCCACTTCTTTTGCCGTTCCTTTGTTGACTTTTGCATTCTCTCCACCTGAAATTTGAGCGCCCTGGGCAAGCAACGGCTGCATTTTATAGTTACTAAACCCATAATCCAACAGCTTGCTCGTTTCTGTAAAACGACTTACAAATGATTTGGTACCCATAACAACTGTAATCAGGCGCACTCCGTTCCGTTCCGCCGTACCTGTAAAGCAGAAACCGGCCGCATTCGTATGACCCGTTTTCAAACCGTCTACACCTTTGTATTGTTTTACAAGTCCCGGAAGCATCCAGTTCCAGTTATCCATTTTCAAAGCCTGTGGCGTACCTTCACGAAATATTTTCCGCGGAATTTTTGTCGTCTCCAACACTTCTGGATGCTGGGTAATAAGCTCTTTTGCCAAAATAGCAGCGTCACGAGCGGACATTACAGTATCCCTGTCAGCGGATTCTGGTGCGAATGCCTTCAAATCCGCAAGCGGTAATCCGGTTGAATTCGCGAAGTATGTCTGCGTCATGCCAAATTCTTTCGCTTTTTGGTTCATCAGCTTTACAAACTCGTTTTCCGAACCGGCCACCGTTTCGGCCAGCATAACGGTAGCATCATTGGCGGAGTAAATCGCCATCGCTTCATACAGCTCTTTTACAGTATGTACGTCTCCCTTGGCAAGATACACACCCGAACTACCCGATTTACCTAAGAACGCGCCGTAATCGTCAACCGTTACTTTCTGGTCCCAAGTAATTTTTTTCTTTTTAATCGCATCCAACACTAAATATTCGGTCATCATCTTAGTCATACTGGCCGGAGGAAGCGCTTGGTTCTCATTGTATTTATAAAGAATTTTCCCTGTAGTGGCCTCAACCATAATGGCGGATTTGACATCCAGATTCAACGCTGGAGAAACCGCCTGAGCCTGTCCGGGATTTATCATAAAAATAGGCAAAAAGAACATCAGCAACGCCAATGCTAAAGCCAGCGGTTTCTTTATCTGTTTCATATACATTGACAACTTTCGCACCTCCACTTTATTTAAACAACAATATGATTCTACCATACAACATAAAAAAAGACAGGGAGTTTATGCCCTGTCTTGCTAACTATTTTTTAACAACAACCTTTACAGCGAATAGTTCGGCGCCTCTTTCGTAATTTGCACATCATGCGGATGGCTTTCTCTCAACCCAGCATTAGTAATACGAATAAAGCGCGAGTTGTTCTTCAGTTCTTCGATCGTTCTTGTGCCGCAGTAGCCCATGCCTGCCCGCAAGCCCCCAACCAGTTGATACACTGTATCCGCCAGCGGTCCTTTGTACGGGACACGGCCTTCAATCCCTTCCGGCACAAGCTTTTTATCATCTTCTTTTTCTTGGAAGTAACGGTCTTTACTTCCGTCCTTCATCGCACCGAGAGAGCCCATACCGCGGTACACTTTAAAGCGGCGGCCTTGATAGATTTCAGATTCGCCCGGGCTTTCTTCACAACCAGCAAACAGGCTTCCGATCATGACAACAGACGCGCCGGCGCCAATCGCTTTCGTAATGTCGCCGGAATATTTGATACCGCCATCTGCAATAATCGGGATATTATATTCTCTGGCCACCGTTGCGCAATCATAAATGGCTGTAATCTGCGGTACCCCAATACCTGCAACGACACGTGTCGTACAAATGGAACCTGGTCCGATACCAACTTTAACCGCGGAAGCACCCGCCTCGATAAGCTCTCGCGTTGCTTCACCTGTTGCCACATTCCCTGCAACAATTGTTAAGTCAGGATACTTGGCCCGCATTTCTTTTACAGTGTCAATCACACCCTTGGAATGACCATGAGCTGTATCAATAACTAAACAATCTACACCGGCTTTAACAAGCGCTTCTGCGCGGTCAAATGTGTCTTTGGATACACCGACAGCGGCACCACAAAGCAATCGTCCCTGTCTATCCTTGGCGGCGTGTGGGAATTGAATCGCTTTTTCGATATCTTTAATCGTAATAAGACCTTTTAATTCATTGTTCTCGTCAACAAGTGGCAGTTTCTCGATTTTGTGGCGCTGCAAGATTTCTTCCGCCTCTTTCAGCGTCGTGCCAACCGGAGCGGTCACGAGTTCTTCTTTGGTCATGACTTCGCTAATTTTCACTGAATAGTCATGTACAAAGCGTAGGTCGCGGTTAGTGATAATGCCGACCAGTTTATTGCTTTCATCGACAATCGGCACACCAGAGATGCGGTACTTTGCCATTAGCTTTTCCGCTTCCACTACCGAATGATGTGGCTGAAGTGAAAAAGGATTGGTAATAACGCCGCTCTCTGAACGTTTCACGCGATCGACTTCTTCCGCTTGCTGTTCGATAGACATATTTTTATGAATAATTCCCATACCACCCTGACGGGCAATTGCAATCGCTAAAGCCGATTCCGTTACCGTATCCATTCCTGCACTGATAAGCGGAATATTAAGCTTTACGTTTTCGCTCAACTGTGTGGAAACATCAACGTCACGCGGCAAAATTTCCGATTTTCCCGGGATAAGCAAAACATCGTCAAATGTTAATCCTTCTTTACCAAATTTATTTTCCCACACAAGTAATACCTTCCTTTTCCTCAGTTTGTTTGTCGTGTTCTATATATTATCGAAAGTGTAACAAACAGCTTATTTTGATGTCAAGAATTCTGTAATATTGTTCGGCTTTTCCGTTAATAATAAATGAGAAATAGCAATTTTAAGCACTTAATATTCCATTTTTACGAATAATTAGACAGAAAAGGTGAAAGGAATGTACCAAGTTGTCCATACTATAATGTGTGAAAATCCCACAAAAAAAATGTGGGACAGTTATCTTTATTTTGAAAGCGAGCCCACAACTAAAGCGTTTCTACAGCAAACGTACGAAAAACTAAACATTCCCAAAGCGAATGTATACGCCTTTCAAAATGCTTCCAAGTTTATTTATTATATCAAACAAGCGCGTCAATATTACGTTTCTGCAGTCAATAGTGATCTGTTGGTACAACCACTTTTGCTATATTATGGGATGGTAAGCCTACTAAAAGCTTATATTCTGACACGTGACCCCGATTATCCTTCTAATACACGCGTACTTCAACACGGCGTTACTAGCCGCAAAATCAAAAAAAATTACTACTCGCTTGCTGAAGATGAAGTAAAAGTACAAAAAGAAGGTCTGCTTCCTTATCTTCATTCATTTCTAAGCAAAGAAAACCTAAAGGAAAAGTACCGAATCCAAAGTTTATTAGCGGTAATACCAGAATTACAGCCCGCCTACCAAAAATTATACAAACAAACCTCTCTGATTCCAGTTTCGCTCTCTTCTCACCGGAATTACGAAAAACTCTGCACGATTTTTTATCTCCCTGAATCTGTGCTCGATAAAGTTCATTTAACGTATAACGGATTTATTCATTATTTAAACCGTTACAACGAAGGCCAGGGCGTGTTTTTACCGTCCTCGTTAGAAGTGCCGAAGGGGATTATCCGCTTGGAATGGCATCATCCCAATCAAATTCATGTGACCGAAAGCGGAGACGGTTTTGCAAACAAACTATTTTTACACGATTATAAAGGAAATTTTTTCTACAAAATAAAAATGGAAACAGACTACAATATTTCTGAAATCGTAAACCATTACATGATCATGTACGTTTTGGGGATGCTATGCCGATATGAGACCGAACGCTGGGGTGAAATCGTATTTTCATTCATGTCAGAGGATATGTACATGATTCAGGAGTTTTTAACATTATCAGCGAGAAAATTTCCGAATCTAGT
>NZ_CP080764.1:0-12500 GCF_019603355.1 Aneurinibacillus thermoaerophilus | reverse complement strand
CGGTTCATTCTACAAAAGGCACGCCGTCACACATAGACAGTGCTCCGACTAGTTGTAGGCACACGGTTTCAGGTTCTGTTTCACTCCCCTTCCGGGGTGCTTTTCACCTTTCCCTCACGGTACTGGTTCACTATCGGTCGCCAGGGAGTATTTAGCCTTGGGAGATGGTCCTCCCGGATTCAGACGGGGTTTCCCGTGTCCCGTCCTACTCAGGATCCACTCAGGAGAGGATGAAGTTTCGAGTACAGGGCTGTTACCTTCTATGGCTGACCTTTCCAGATCGATTCTTCTACCTCATCCTTTTGTAACTCCGTATAGAGTGTCCTACAACCCCGGAAGGCGAACCTTCCGGTTTGGGCTGTTCCCCGTTCGCTCGCCACTACTAAGGGAATCGCATTTGCTTTCTCTTCCTCAGGGTACTTAGATGTTTCAGTTCCCCTGGTGTGCCTCTCGCTGCCCTATGGATTCAGGCAGGAGTCCTTCCCCATTACGGGAAGTGGGTTTCCCCATTCGGACATCTCCGGATCAACGCTTGCTTACAGCTCCCCGAAGCGTTTCGTCGTTTGCCACGTCCTTCATCGGCTCCTGGCGCCAAGGCATCCACCGTGCGCCCTTCGTAGCTTAACCACATTGAAGGGTTTCTTTTATGGAATCCTTGTTTTGCGCGTGTTTCTTCTGTATCCAGTTTTCAAGGTACAACTTCTATGATGGGTTTAGAATGAGTACGTACTTTTTGTTTACAGGCAAAACCCACAAACAAAAAGGATACGTTCATTCCAGCCTGGCAACGTCCTACTCTCCCAGGGCATACGCCCAAGTACCATCGGCGCTGAAGGGCTTAACTTCTGTGTTCGGGATGGGAACAGGTGTGACCCCTTCGCTATCGTCACCAGACAAGGTATTTATATCTTATCTTGTTTTATAAGGAACGAAGTTCCTTCAAAACTGAACAGTGAATACTCGTGCGTGCCGAGACTCCGTAGAAAGGAGGTGATCCATCCGCACCTTCCGGTACGGATACCTTGTTACGACTTCACCCCAATCATCTGCCCCACCTTCGGCGGCTGGCTCCAGAAGGTTACCTCACCGACTTCGGGTGTTGCAAACTCTCGTGGTGTGACGGGCGGTGTGTACAAGACCCGGGAACGTATTCACCGCGGCATGCTGATCCGCGATTACTAGCGATTCCGGCTTCATGCAGGCGAGTTGCAGCCTGCAATCCGAACTGAGAACGGTTTTTAGGGATTGGCTCACCCTCGCGGGTTGGCACGCCCGTTGTACCGTCCATTGTAGCACGTGTGTAGCCCAGGACATAAGGGGCATGATGATTTGACGTCATCCCCACCTTCCTCCGTCTTGTCGACGGCAGTCTCCTTAGAGTGCCCAACTGAATGCTGGCAACAAAGGACAAGGGTTGCGCTCGTTGCGGGACTTAACCCAACATCTCACGACACGAGCTGACGACAACCATGCACCACCTGTCACCGCTGTCCCGAAGGAAACCTCCATCTCTGGAGGGGTCAGCGGGATGTCAAGCCCTGGTAAGGTTCTTCGCGTTGCTTCGAATTAAACCACATGCTCCACCGCTTGTGCGGGTCCCCGTCAATTCCTTTGAGTTTCAGCCTTGCGGCCGTACTCCCCAGGCGGAGTGCTTATTGCGTTAGCTGCGGCACTGAGGAGGTGGACTCCCCAACACCTAGCACTCATCGTTTACGGCGTGGACTACCAGGGTATCTAATCCTGTTTGCTCCCCACGCTTTCGCGCCTCAGCGTCAGTTACAGGCCAGAGAGCCGCCTTCGCCACTGGTGTTCCTCCACATCTCTACGCATTTCACCGCTACACGTGGAATTCCGCTCTCCTCTCCTGCACTCAAGCTCCCCAGTTTCAGATGGCCCTCCACGGTTGAGCCGTGGGCTTTCACACCTGACTTAAGAAGCCGCCTGCGCGCGCTTTACGCCCAATAATTCCGGACAACGCTTGCCCCCTACGTATTACCGCGGCTGCTGGCACGTAGTTAGCCGGGGCTTTCTCGTCAGGTACCGTCAGACCGGGAGGTCATCCCGGCGGTTCTTCCCTGACAACAGAGTTTTACGATCCGAAGACCTTCCTCACTCACGCGGCGTTGCTCCGTCAGACTTTCGTCCATTGCGGAAGATTCCCTACTGCTGCCTCCCGTAGGAGTCTGGGCCGTGTCTCAGTCCCAGTGTGGCCGTTCACCCTCTCAGGTCGGCTACGCATCGTCGCCTTGGTAGGCCGTTACCCCACCAACTAGCTAATGCGCCGCAGGCCCATCTGTACGCGGCTCAAAGGCCTTTCCATGCCGAACCATGCGGTTCGGCATCCTATCCGGTATTAGCTCCGGTTTCCCGGAGTTATCCCGGTCGTACAGGCAGGTTGCCTACGTGTTACTCACCCGTCCGCCGCTAACCTCAGGAATGCAAGCACTCCATCGGTTCGCTCGACTTGCATGTATTAGGCACGCCGCCAGCGTTCGTCCTGAGCCAGGATCAAACTCTCCAAAAAAGTTGAAGATTGATACGCAAGCTCGTAAGCTAGCTCATAAAGTAAAGAATGTTTTTCGGGCCCCATAAAAGTGCTTGAGATCAACTTTGAAGCTGACCTTCACTTTCATGGGATATTTACCTCGCACACAAACGAGTGTCACTGTTCAGTTTTCAAGGAACTTCTTTTTCATTTTCACCGCGTTTCAGCGGCGACTTCTTTATCTTATTACATTCTAAAATAAATAGCAAGCACTTTTTTATAAAAAATTTAAACTCACTTACCATTTATTGTTGAATGCTTTGTTTTTAAACAGCAGTATTGGATAATGTACCACGTTTTTGGTTTAAATAAAAATCTTTATCCCAGAAGAGAAGAAAACCTAATGCTTCTCTCAGCTTTTCAAACTTCGCTAAAAAAACAAAACCGACCGTATTAGTCAATCGTCTTGCACTTATTTAAAAAGGAAAAGCAGCGCTTATGCACGCTGCCCTCCTGTAAAACTTTTCGGCTTTTCTTCATAATCAAACTTACTATGAAGGTTCGACAACCTCACTCGTTATTTCCTGCACTTCCGCCGTCTCTTCTGTTACTTCTACTTTGGCCACAGTCGCTACTTCTTCCTGCTCATCAAGACGAATTAATTTAACTCCTTGCGTATTGCGACCCATGGAAGAAATGTCTTTTACACTAAGCCGAATGATAATACCGGTAGATGTCACCAGCATTAAGTCATTCTTCTCATTCACAACTTTTAACCCCACGACTACCCCGTTACGTTCTGTCAAATGCAATGTCTTAATTCCTTTACCTCCGCGGGATTGAAAACGGTAAGAAGACAGTGGGGTACGCTTGCCGTAACCGCGCGAAGTAACGATAAGCACATCAGCGTTTTCTTCAGCAATGTCCATGTCAATTACGCAATCTTCTTCACTTAAATGAATACCTTTTACGCCGGTCGCAGAACGCCCCATCATTCGTACGTCCTTTTCCGAGAACAGAATGGACATCCCCTTTTTGGTTCCCATAATGATGTTCTGAGCTCCGTCAGTTAACCGAACACCCACAAGTTCGTCATCTTCCCGCAAATTAATAGCAAACAAACCGATACGACGAATATTACTAAAAGAAGCCAAATCTGACCGCTTCACGATCCCTTGCTTCGTGGCAAAGAACAAGTAATGGTTATCAGTAAACTCCTTAATCGGGATAATGGTTTGGATGTGCTCACCCTGTTCAATCTGCAGCAAATTAATAATTGGAATGCCCTTTGCGGTACGGCTCAATTCGGGAATCTCGTATGCTTTTAAACGATATACCTTTCCTTTGTTTGTAAAAAACAAAAGATAGTTATGCGAATTCGTTGTAATCAAGTGTTGCGCAAAATCATCTTCACGCGTACTCATCCCCTGCACACCGCGACCACCGCGTTTCTGCGCCCGATACGTATCCACAGGTAACCGTTTAATATAACCGCGGTGCGTAAGAGAGATAACAACTTCTTCTTGCGGAATTAAATCCTCATCCTCAATATTGTTCATATCTACCGTAATTTCGGTCCGACGATCATCCCCGTATTTTTCCTTAATTTCGGTTAATTCCTCACTAATAATTTCTAAAATTTTACTTTCATCACCAAGGATCGCACGTAACTCGGCAATTAATGCAGACAATTCATTGTATTCTTCTGTCAGACGTTCAATCGAAAGACCAGTCAACGCTTGCAAACGCATATCCAGAATTGCGTTCGCCTGCTCCAGCGTAAAACCGAGTGGAACTTCCCGTCCCTTCATCGAGAAGGTCTCGGCCATCAAATAACCACGCGCTTCTTCACGGTCAGAAGCAGAGCGGATCGGCCCCTCACGATCCACTAAATCGTCCACAATGTCGATTGCTTTCAGCAAACCCTCAACAATGTGGAGTCTTGCCTCCGCTTTCCGTAAATCATATTCGGTACGACGGCGAATGACTTCTTTCTGATGTTCCAGATAATAATAAAGCATCTGCTTCAAATTCAAAATGCGTGGCTCATTATTTACGAGCGCTAACATATTAATTCCAAAACTCGTCTGCATGGCTGTGTGCTTATACAAATTATTTAATACAACCTGCGGGTTTACGTCACGTCTGAGTTCAATGACGATCCGCATGCCATTTCGATCCGACTCATCACGCAAATCAGTGATACCGTCCAGTTTCTTTTCACGAACCAGTTCTGCGATTTTTTCAATCAAACGTGCCTTATTTACCTGATACGGTATTTCCGTCACAATAATCTTTGGCTTATTTCCCTGATCTTCAATTTCCGCTTTTGCCCGGATAACAATGGAACCTCGTCCCGTTTCATACGCGCGACGGATTCCGCCTCGTCCCATAATATATGCTCCTGTTGGAAAATCAGGGCCGATGATATGCTCCATCAAGTCGCGGCTTGTACAATCGGGATTCTCAATAAGCAACAAAATTCCGTCAATCACTTCCCGCAAATTATGCGGAGGAATATTTGTTGCCATCCCTACCGCAATCCCAGATGTCCCATTTACAAGAAGATGTGGAAAACGGGCCGGCATTACAAGCGGCTCCTGTTCATTGCCATCGTAATTAGGGCCAAAATCAATCGTATCCTTGTTAATATCTCTCATAAGCTCCGTGGCGATTTTCGACATCCGCGCTTCCGTATAACGCATGGCAGCTGCGGAATCCCCATCAATGGAGCCAAAGTTCCCATGTCCGTCAACCAACGGATAACGGTAGGAAAAATCCTGCGCCATCCGCACCATTGTTTCATATACAGCCGAATCTCCGTGCGGATGGTATTTACCAATAACGTCCCCAACAATACGTGCCGACTTTTTGTATGGTTTATCAGGGGTAACTCCCATCTCGTTCATCGCATATAAAATCCGGCGGTGAACAGGCTTCAGACCATCGCGAACATCCGGAAGAGCGCGACTCACAATAACGCTCATCGCATATTCAAGGAATGATTCGCGCATCTCCTGGTTTATATTAATATCAATAACGTTAGATTGTTGTTCGGCCATTAAACTACCTCCGTCGTTCAACGTTTATTTGGCCCACTCACAGCAGGTCGCAATCATTTTTCCCATAAGTTTTATTATATCATTTATCTCCGTTTACGCACAAAAATAAGCCCTCTTAATTAAAGAAGAAGGCTTATTTTTTGTTAAATATCGAGGTTGCGAACTTTTCTTGCGTTTTCCTGGATAAAATCACGCCGCGGTTCGACTTTATCCCCCATCAACATCTCAAAAATTTCATCCGCCTGCATCGCGTCTTCCAACGTAACGCGTAATAGCGTACGGCTTTCAGGGTCCATGGTAGTTTCCCATAGCTGTTCTGGATTCATCTCACCAAGACCCTTATACCGTTGAATATTTGGTTCCGGACGTGGTGACGCTTCCGCTCTAATCTTCGCGAGCTGAGCATCATTATAAGCATAGCGAATGACTTTTCCCTGCTGGAATTTGTATAAAGGCGGCTGTGCAATATAAACGTAACCATTCTCTATCAACGGTCGCATATAGCGGAAGAAGAATGTGAGGAGAAGGGTACGAATATGCGCCCCGTCTACGTCAGCATCCGTCATAATAATAATCCGATGATAACGGGCTTTAGAAAGATCGAAATCTTCCCCGATTCCCGTTCCTAAGGCGGTAATAATCGCTCGTATTTCCATGTTGGAAAGAATCTTATCCAAGCGCGCTTTCTCCACGTTCAAAATCTTACCTTTCAGCGGTAAAATCGCTTGGAATTGACGGTCGCGCCCCTGCTTTGCTGAACCTCCGGCTGAATCTCCCTCGACAATGTACAACTCGCTGATGGAAGCGTCCCGACTAGAACAATCGGCCAGTTTTCCCGGTAATGAGCTAAATTCCAGCGCGTTCTTCCGCCGGGTAAGTTCCCTCGCTTTCCGGGCCGCTTCCCGAGCACGTGCCGCCATCATCGACTTTTCCACAATTTTCTTTGCTTCTTGCGGATGCTCCTCAAGGAAAGTGAAAAAATGCTCAGCAAACAACGATTCCGTTATACCACGCGCTTCACTATTTCCAAGCTTTGTTTTCGTCTGGCCTTCAAACTGCGGGTTTGGAATTTTTACACTAATAATCGCCGTCAATCCTTCACGCACATCATCGCCTGTCAGATTTCCGTCTTTGTCTTTCAGCAAGTTATGCTTGCGTGCGTAATCATTAATCACCCGCGTTAGTGCGCTCTTAAAGCCGGACTCGTGCGTTCCGCCTTCATGCGTGTGAATGTTGTTAGCATAAGAATAAATATTGCTGGCAAACGAATCGTTATATTGAAGAGCAATCTCAACCATGAGACCGTCTTTTTCGCCGTCGATATAAATCGGAGGCTCATGGAGTTTTTCCCGGTTTTTATTCAGATATTCTACAAAAGAGCTAATGCCACCGTCATAATGGAAAGTCTCTGTCTTGTTCTCCCGCTCATCATGCAAGGTAATACGTATGCCGCGGTTTAAAAACGCCAGCTCGCGCAAACGCTTCTGCAAAATTTCGTAGTCAAACACGGTTGTTTCTGTAAAAATCTCCGGATCAGGCAAGAAAGTTACCTCCGTTCCCGTGTCTTCCGCTTCCCCGACCACCTTCAGTTCATCAAGCGGTTCTCCGTACGAATAACTTTGCTTATAACGCTTGCCATTCCGTTTCACTTCTACAGTCAGTGATTTAGACAGCGCGTTTACGACAGACACGCCCACCCCGTGCAAACCGCCGGATACTTTATATCCTTCACCGCCGAATTTACCGCCGGCATGCAATACGGTTAAAACGGTCTCAACTGTGGATCTGCCGGTTTTTTCGTGAATTTCCGTCGGAATGCCTCGTCCGTTGTCTGTAACCGTTATACTGTTATCCGGATGAACATACACGTGGATATCATCACAATACCCGGCAAGCGCTTCGTCAATGCTGTTGTCTACAACCTCCCAAACGAGATGATGCAATCCCCGAGTACTCGTCGATCCAATATACATGCCGGGACGTTTCCGAACCGCTTCCAGACCTTCAAGAACCTGAATCTGACTTGCTCCATAATTGTTCTGCGCATTATCTGTCATATAAGTCTCACCTGCTTTCTAAAAAATGAGCGCGACGCTTCAACGTTAGAGATGAAATCGGAGAACAATAAATTTTATCTTTCGTCACAACATACGATTTCGCTTGTTCATCCCCAAGCGCGACAACGCGGCCAGACTCCTCTGCCTTCTGCAAAAATTGCCGGGTAATCTTAGAGGATTGCTTCATGTGGTAATCAAGAATCGCGATTACATCTTTGGCACGTACTACCATATCGCCACCCAAATGAATAAACATACGGTTCCTCCTTCATTATTCCCGCGTAATAGTTCCTTGTTTTACCCGGTAAAGCGCAGCCTGCTGCAATGTCTGATGATATAAGCCCTCTACGCCTGTCGTAGTCACAAACGTTTGCACGCGGTCTTTAATATTTTGCAAAAGGTGGGTCTGTCGATTAGCATCCAACTCGGACAGCACGTCATCAAGAAGAAGAAGCGGGTACTCTCCCACCTCCTGACGAATTAATTCAATCTCTGCCAGCTTTAATGAAAGCGCGGTTGTACGTTGCTGTCCTTGTGAACCATATCGATGAACGCTCGTTCCGTTAATAAAAAAATGGATATCATCACGGTGCGGTCCAGCCAGACTGGTGCCCCGGACGATTTCCCGCTCCTGAATAGAGGTAAGGTATTTGTAGACAACTTCTTCTGCTTCGTTTTCCGACATATCTTTTGTAACCGGGAACGTACTTTCATACGAAAGCGTCAATTTTTCTTTTCCCTGAGTGATTTGGGCATGGATTTCCCGCCCCCATTTTTCCAGTTTATCCATGAAAACGAAACGTTTTTGCAGCACTTTCACAGCGAGATTTGCCATCTGGATATTGTAAACGTCAAGCATATCGCGAAACGCCTTGCCCGTCTGTAGTTCTTTCATCGCTTGATTGCGCTGTTGCACAAGTTTTTGGTACTGCAGCATATTATACAAGTAAGACTTGGATACCTGCCCGATTTCCATATCGAGAAAACGGCGACGGACATTCGGGCTTCCTTTTACGATGCTTAAATCTTCGGGCGCGAACATCACGACGTTCATAGCGCCGATATAATCGCTCAAACGGCGCTGTTCTAATTGATTGACTTTGGCTTTTTTCCCTTTTGCGGTAAGCTGAATATCCAACGTTACCGGGCCACCCCGACGATCTACCCGGCAAGACAGGCGGGAAAACGAAGCGTCCCACCCGATTAATTCTTTGTCTTTGTTTGTGCGGTGTGATTTCGCCATCGCCAGAACGTAAATTGATTCCAGCATGTTTGTCTTTCCCTGCGCGTTTGAACCGACAAATAAAACAATAGGAGCGTCAAAATGTACGTGGACATGCTCAAAATTCCTGTAATGTGTCAATTCCAATTCTCTCAATATCAAACCGTCTTCCCTCCCGGCTCGCACGCTTTTCTATGGATAAAGCATGCCGCTGGCTACTTCACGGTTTGACGTAACACTTCATATGTGCCGAACCCTTCTACGTAAACCGTATCTCCATTATACAACTTTTTGCCGCGTCGATTCTCTGGCTCTTCATTTACCTCAACATGTGTTTGGGCAAGAAATATTTTTGCCTGTCCGCCTGTATCAATAATCTCGGCCAATTTCAAAAATTGGCCGAGGGGGATATATTCCGTCGTAATAGTAACCTTTTTTTTCTCCATTATGATGTAACCGCTCCCTATTGATTCGTTCTCACAGGCAAAATAAGGTGTAAGATCCAATCATGCTCCGTTGGACGAATGATAAATGGACTCATCGCACCAGTAAAACCGATGCGGATATTTTCGCTATCTACGGCCCGAAGTGCATCAATCATGTATTTCGCATTAAATGAGATTTTTACGTCTTCACCATCTACGGAGGAAGGTGCAACCTCTTCGGTTACTTTCCCTACTTCCGGCGTATTGGAAGAAATCTCGACCATTCCATCCGGACGCGTAAACAGGCGAACAATGTTATTTTTCCCTTCTCTTGCTAATAAGCTTGCCCGTTCTATTGCCCCTAAAAACTCTTTTGTCGATAAAATTATCTCCGTTTTCGTATTTTGCGGAATAATACGGCTTGTATCCGGGTATGTTCCGTCCAAAATACGAGAGTAAAAAAGAATATAGTTAATCTTTACCAAAATTTGATTATCTGTAATAACAAGATCCACTAGTTGGTCATCGTCTGGGAGAACTTTACTAAGCTCAATCAAACTTTTTCCTGGAATAACTACATTATCGAAACTTAAACTTGCCGCTGATTCAACGGAGGCTTTTCTTGTAGTTAGACGATGACTGTCTGTGGCCACTAACGAAAGTTGTCCGTCTCTCAGTTCCCACATAACGCCTGTCAGAATCGGTCGGGTTTCTGTAGTAGCAACCGCAAAGACCGTTTGACGAATCATTGTTTTTAACAAATCAGAAGGTAAACTAAGTATCTTATCCTCTTCAATTTGCGGCAGACACGGATAATCTTCAGCATTCATACCATTCAGGTTAAATTCTGAACGTCCAGAAGAAATGGTAGTAATAAACCGTTCATTCACGGAAATAGTTACTTGTTCGCCCGGCAACTTCCGTACAATTTCCCCTAAAAATTTAGAGGGCAGAACAACACTGCCTGGCGTAATGTCTTCAATCCACTGATGTTCTCCCGATTCCATCGGGACGTATTGTTCAATTGAAATATCCGAGTCGCTTGCTGTCAATGTAATTCCATCCTCATGAGCTACAATCTTAATTCCTGTAAGAATCGGAATCGTTGTTCTGGACGATACAGCTTTGCTCACTATATTAATCGCATTCGTCAGTTGCTCTCTTTGAATTGTAAACTTCATTGTATCCCCCTTTTAGGAATCTTCTTGGTCATTTTATCATATACTTTTATTTTATTCTTTTTTTATATCCAGTAATAGTAATAGAGGAGGTGGATATGTGAATAAGTTTGGTGTAAAAAAGAAATAAAGCCTATACACATGTGGATAACTTTGTGTACAGGCTATGTTGGTTATTCACATTTGTGCACAGGCAGGCTAATCGAAATTTATCGGCCGTTTTTAATCTTATCGATTAATTCCTGAATGGTTCCTTGTAACTGGCGATCGTTTTGTAAAGCCTTCGTAATTTTTTCATGTGCGTGAATGACGGTGGTATGATCGCGTCCACCAAATTCTTCCCCGATTTTTGGCAGGGAATAATCGGTTAGCTCTCTGGATAGATACATGGCAATTTGCCGTGGGAACGCGACGGACTTTGTTCGTTTCTTCGCTTTAAAATCCTCCAATTTTAGATTGAAGTATTCACCTACAGCTTGCTGAATGGTTGCGATGTTGATGATACGTGGCTTGTTGGAAGGAATAATATCTTTTAGTGCCTCTATTGCCAGTTCTGTGTCGATGTCCCGATTAATAAGAGAGGAATAGGCAACGACACGAATAAGCGCTCCTTCCAACTCACGGATATTCGTATCGATTTGGTTGGCAATATACACCATAACCTCGTTTGGAATTTCTAGGTTTTCCGCTTTTGCTTTCTTGCGTAAAATGGCGATTCTTGTTTCCAAATCCGGAGGTTGAATATCGGTAATTAGCCCCCATTCGAAACGGGAGCGTAACCTGTCTTCTAGCGTCGGAATTTCTTTGGGGGGCCGATCGCTTGAAATTACGATTTGCTTGCTTTCTTCATGCAAGGTGTTGAATGTATGGAAGAATTCTTCCTGCGTCTGTTCTTTTCCGGCTAGGAATTGAATATCGTCAATAAGCAAAATGTCTACGTTCCGGTATTTGTTGCGGAAATTGACTGTTTGATTATCACGGATCGAATTAATAAATTCATTTGTAAATTTCTCGGACGACAGATAAACGACTCGGGCGTTTGGGTTTTGCTCAAGTACATAATGACCGATTCCGTGCATTAGATGCGTTTTTCCCAGCCCAACGCCTCCGTAGATAAAAAGTGGGTTGTAAGCCTTTGCAGGCGCTTCAGCGACTGCAAGAGAAGCCGCATGCGCAAAGCGATTCCCCGCTCCAATGACAAATGTATCAAATGTATACTTCGGGTTTAGCATCGTTTGGGGGGAGTCGTCTTGCGTCGAGCTACGTTTTTCTTTTGAAGCGGGAACCGTACCCATTTCCGGTTCGTTTTGTTGGGAGTTTGAGGTAGGGACAACAAATTTGATTGTAATAACTTTGCCGGTTACCTCATACAATGTTTCTAGAATTAATTCGGAATATCTTGATTCGAGCCAGTCCCGCGTAAATTCGTTAGGAGCAGTAATTAAGAGCGTATTGTCGTCGAGCGACGTGGCTTTTGTTGATTTTAGCCATGTTTCAAAACTGGGTTTGCTAATGCGGGTTTGTATATGTGATAAGATAGTATCCCAAAGTTCTTTAGCATTGGTAACCATGTGTCTCCTTCCTTCTCCTTCCCCTTCCCATATAACAGCTTTGCTGAACCGTGTTTTTTTAAGAAGAAGCATGTAATGCTTAATAGGCGGCGATAGCAAAAGACATTGTGGATAATTCGTTTATATTTTGAGCGAGCACCGCAAAGGCTTCTTACTGTCTTTTGACAAAATCCCCATACATGTGGATGGTATTTTCCACACTATGTTTAAAAATGTCCACAATTTTATCCACATATTGTGGATAAATACATTGGTAACGTCAAGTTATCCACCGATTAAAACAAAATCATGATAGCAGATAAAGCTAATCACCGCAACGTTTTTTTGATAGTTATCCACAAATTCTATACCTTGTGTATAAAAGATATTCACAACACTAGATTTTGTGAATATCTTTTGGAGAAATGTGTGGGTAATTTGATTTCGGGAAATAATTTACTCACAGGGGATTGGGAAATAAAAAATGTGGATAAAGAATGACAGCTTGACATCTCACTCCT